>CAVSXF010000007.1:0-2648892 GCA_963731905.1 uncultured Acidimicrobiaceae bacterium
GCGACGTCGAGGATGCGGTCGCGGGTGTCGGGTTTTGTGGCGGCTGGGGGGAGGGGGTTGTCGCTGTTGTCGCTGTTCGTCGTCGCCGGGTTCGTCGGAAATTGGGTCTTCGGCGAGAGGGTCGATCTGGTGGAGGACCTCGACCCCGGGTCCGGGCTCCGCGATGCTGTCGATGAGGCCCTGTTCTTCGGGGTTCGGGGAGGCCGGCTGTGTCATGTGTGTATAGGTATAGCCATATCGTGGAATCTACTTGACGACAGGTAAGTATATCCCTTACCCTGCGATAGGCAAGACCTTTACTTAACGACCGGTAAGGATGTCGATGGCTGCGGAGCTGATGATTCAGGCGGAGGGGCTGAAGAAGAGTTACGGCGAGACCCAGGCGCTCGACGGCGTCTCGTTCTCGGTGCCGGCCGGGACGATCCTCGGTTTGCTGGGGCCGAACGGCGCCGGCAAGACGACGGCCGTCCGGGTCCTGACGACGCTGGCGCAACCGGACGCCGGTTCGGCCACCGTCGCCGGGATCGACGTCGTGCGCCACCCCGGCGAGGTCCGGCGACACATTGGCGTGGCCGCGCAGGACGCGACGTTGGACCCGTTGTTGACGGGGCGCCAGAACCTCGTGCTGGTGGGCGAGCTGTCCGACATGGGGCGCACGGCGTCGCGTGAGCGGGCGACGGAACTGCTGGACCGGTTCGAGCTGACCTTCGCGGCCGACCGCGTGTTGAAGGGCTACTCGGGTGGCATGCGGCGCCGTCTCGACCTGGCGGCCTCGATGATGACCCGACCGCCGGTGTTGTTCTTGGACGAGCCGACCACCGGGCTCGACCCGGTGAGCCGTCAGCGGGTGTGGGAGACCATCCGGGAGCTGGTCGGCGAGGGCGTGACGGTGCTGCTGACGACGCAGTACTTGGAGGAGGCCGACGAGCTGGCGTCGCGGATCGTCGTGGTGGACCACGGTCGGGTCATCGCGGACGGGACGCCGCAGGAATTGAAGGAAGCGTCGCGCTCGTTGCATCTCGAGGTGACGCTGGCGCCGACGTCTGCTGCCGATGTCGCGGTGCCGGCAATCGCAGGGCTGGTGGCGGGCGAGGTGCACGTGAGCGAGGACGGCCGGACGCTGTCGGCGGGCGTCGACGCTTCGACCGGGCTCGCGACCTCGGTGGTCCGGGCGCTGGACGCCGCGGGGGTGCTGGTGGACAACATCGAGGTGCGGCAGCCGTCCTTGGATGACGTGTTCTTCTCGTTGACGGGTGGGCACATCGAGGAGGGTGAGGCGGCCGTCGAGGACGCGGGCGGCGTGGACGGTGGCGCGGGGTCGCCGAACGGTTCGGCGTCCGGATCTGCCGACGACGGTTCGGTGCGCGACGAGCTCGAGGAGGTGCGGGCATGACGACGACCCTGGCTCCCGTTGGTCTCGCCCGCCCTCGTTCGGCGAGCCGATTGACCGGCCCGCTGTCGGACATCTGGGCGATGACCCGGCGGAACTTGGTGCACATCTCACGCGAGCCGATGCAGCTCTCCGACGTCACGCTGCAGCCGCTGTTGTTCACGATCCTCTTCGTGTACATCTTCGGGGGCGCGATTCCCGATCCCGGGCGGTGGGAGCTACGTCGACTTCCTCCTGGCGGGGATTCTGGCGTTGAACATGGTGACTTCCACGATGGGTACCGCGGTGGGATTGTCGACTGACCTGCACGAAGGCATGATCGACCGCTTCCGGGCCTTGCCGATGTGGCGGTCCGCCGTACTGGTCGGCCGCTCGATGGCCGATCTCTTGACGTCGTTCTTGTGCGCCTTGATCGTCGCCCTCACGGGGCTCGCCGTCGGATGGCGGCCCGGTGCAAACGACATCTCGGTCGTAGGCGGGTTCCTACTCATGATCTTCTTCGCCTACTCGATCTCGTGGGTGACGGCATGCGCCGGGTTGAACTCCAAGAGTCCCGAATCGGCGGCGTCGTTCGGCTTCATCGTGCTCTTCCCCTTGACGTTCGTCTCGAACGCCTTGGTGCCGACCCAGCACATGCCCGGTTGGCTGCAGGCGATCGCAACGTGGAACCCCGTGTCGGCGGTCGTCGCAGGCGCGCGGGTGTTGTGGGGGAACCCGAACCCGTCGGGGACTATTCACGCCTGGCCGATGCAACATCCCGTCGAGGCGGCGCTGATCTGGTCGGTGGGCATCCTCGCGGTGGCGGCGCCGCTGGCGGCGCACTTTTTCAAGAAGCAGACGACGGAGTAGTCCGTCGATTCCGCTGAGCGCTACGGGTCGGGCGTCAGCGCGGGTGGAGCGGGGCGATGGGTTCGACCGGCAGTTCGGTCAGTCGGTGGTCCTCGATGAACTCCCAGTCGATCTCGTAGCCGAGGCCCGGAAGCGAGGGCACGGTCACGTAGCCGTCGTCGCCAAGAGGGTCACACGGCGACCGCAGGTACGGCGGCGTGTCCTCGTAGATGGCCCCCGGTCCGAGAAGCCCGCGCTCGTAGTACTCGCACACGTCCTCGGTCGTGGCTCCGAGAACCTGCAGGTTGCCGAACCCGCTCATGTGGAGCTCGCAGCGCAGGCCGAACGCGTCACAGACTGCGGCCATCTTCATGGCTCCGGTGATGCCACCTCGCAGAACGTCGATCCGGCTGATGTCCGAAGCGCGCCTGGCGGATCCATTCGGCCCGGGTGTAGATCCCGCCCTCGACGATCTCGGGCGAGCAAATGGGTATCGCGAGCTCTTCGGCCAGTCGTACGTAGGAGTCGAGGCGGTACTCGGGCATCGGATGCTCGTACCAGTAGAACCCGAGGTCCTCGAGCATGCGGCCCACCTCGAGGGCCTCGTCGTAGGTGGCGTAGGTGCCCCACGGGTCGAACATCAGGACCATGTCGTCCCCGACCGCGCTGCGGACCGACCGGCAGGCTGCGATGTCCCAGTCGATGTAGGACGGCCGGGGCAGCGCCGGCTCGCCCGTCTCGGGGTTCCAGTAGTGGTACGGGTGGATCTTGTAGCCCCGGTAGCCGAGGCGCTGGCATTCCAGCGCGTGCGCGGCGTAGTCCTCCGGCATGCCCAGGTTGTTGAAACTGCTCGCGTAGGCCTTCACCCGGGCGCGGGCGCCGCCGAGCATCTTGTGCACCGGGAGGCCGGCCACCCGGCCTGCCAAGTCCCAGAGCGCCAAGTCGATGACGCTGACCACATGCTCGGGCAGCTTGGCCGCGCCGAGCTGATGCCAGATCTCCTCGCGATCGAGTGGATCGTTACCGGCCAGGACGGGTCCGAGGAAATCAACGATGAGACTGGCGTCACCCGCGAGCAACCCATCGCGATCGCCGTGAAAGTGCCCTCCGAAGTAGTACCCCTCGGCAGGTGGACCGTCGTCGGTACGCACAATGGTCACGGTCTGGACGACGCGGTGCGCGGACTCGAGATGGCCGAAGGCAATCCGGTCGACGAACGTCTCGAAGGGAATGACCTCGAGTCCGACGATCTTCATGTTCCCTCGCCTTCCGTCTCCCGAGCCTATCGATGGCCCCTCGACGATGTTCGCCGCGCCTACGCCCAGGTGTCACCGGGACAAACGTCCCAAATCGAGGCGGCAGCGCCTCGGTGGTGCGGTCGCAGCAGGAACCCGACGACGGCGCGCCTCAAAGCAACCGGCGCCGTGCTCGCGACGCAGAGCACTATTCCAAGAGTGTTCGGAGAAGCTGGCGTGAGCGGTAGGCGGCCTCTACAGCTGGCGGCAGGTCCTGCCTGACCCGGAAGGGGTCGAGGACCTTGAACTGCTCGGACAACCCGTTCCACCGTTTTGTGTTGCCGACGGCGATGATCGGTTTCATGCAGTCCTGATCATGCAAACGCTCGAGGACCGGGCCGGCGTAGGCGTCGTCGGGTTTGAGGGCGGTGACAACAACGTCAGCCTGCTCGATCAAGGGGCACTGCCCGTCTTCCACGAGCACGCAGGACGACGATGCCGTCGGTCCGGGACACCACGACACGTCGTAGCCGTGCCGACCCAGAAAGCGCCAGTAGCTATCGGCCTCGGCCGGATCGCTGACCTCGAGGAGGACGCGAGGCCTCGGCTCGTCGCCTCGTGAGCGACGCGGCCAACCCGCTGCCTCGTCAATGCCGAGCCTGCTCTGCCTTCGCCGAAGTAGTCGCATATAACAAGGTTCGAACCCAGAATGCGGGCCCACAAGGGGACCAAGGTCCTCGCCAAGGGGACCAAGGTCCTATTGGAGGCGGCCGCACGCTTGGACGTGGGATGTCGTCCCGGCATTTCGGTAGCCTGCGGAGCCGTGACGGGAGAACCATGGTTGGGAGACGCCTGCTCCCTCGTTGACGCCTTCCGGGCGGGTGAGATCTCGCCGACGGAGGCGCTCGAGGGATCGCTGGCGGCGGTCGAAGCCTCGAAGCTGAACGCTGTCTGCTTCGTCGACGAAGAGGCGGCCCGTGCGGCGGCCGCGGCCGCCGACGTGAGCCTGCCTTTCGGTGGCGTGCCGATCGGCGTCAAGGAGCTCGACCCCGTGAAGGGGTGGCCCCAGACCGAGGCGTCGCTCGTGTTCAAGGACCGCATCGCCGAGTACGACGGCACCATGACGGCGCGCCTCAAGGCGGCCGGCGCCGTGCTCGCGGCGCAGACCACGGCCTCGGAGTTCGGGGGCATCAACGTCACCTATACCCGGCTGCACGGCGCGACGTCGAACCCCTACGACCTCGAGCGCACGCCTGGAGGCTCCTCGGGTGGATCGGCCGCCTCGGTGTCGGGCGGGCTGTTCCCGCTGTGCACCGGTGGTGACGGCGGCGGTTCGATCCGCATCCCCGCGGGCTTCACGGGCCTGTTCGGCCTGAAGTCGACCTTCGGTCGGATCCCCAAGGGGCCGCACACCGAGATCGAGCCGCTGACCGCGGTGCTGGGCTGCGTCTCGCGCTCGGTACGTGACACCGCCCGGTGGTTCGACGTCTGCAACGGCTACGACGAGTACGACCCCTTCTCGCTGCCCCGGGTCGGTGGGTGGGAGGCCGGCCTCGGCGAACAGGAGATCCGGGGCCGGCGCGTCGCCGTTTCCATCGACCTCGGCGCCGCTGTCGTGGCTTCGGGCGTGCGCGAGAAGGTGGAAGAGGCGGCTGACCTTCTGATCAAGGACGCCGGGCTCGAGCGCGTCGACGTGCCGATCGCGCTGCCGAAGGGTGGCCTCGAGTGGGCCATGGCCGGTACCGCAAGCTTGCTCGTGGGGCTGGGCGACCTCTACCCCGCGTGCGAGTCGGAGCTGACGCCCGAGATCATGCTGGCCGCCAACATCGCGACCAACCACTTCAATGTCGACACGGCGAAGAACATCGAAGCGTTCCGGCGAGAGGTGATCGTGATGATGGCGGACATCTTCGAGCAGGTGGATTTCATCATCTGCGCCACCAACCCCGACGTCGCCTTCGGCGCGCAGGGCCCGATGCCGACCACGATCGACGGACGCGACCTGATGAGCGAGCTCGGCTTCGAGGCGGCGCTCGGGAACAACGGCGCGCTGACCATCCCGGCCAACACGACAGGACACCCCGCCGTCGCGATCCCGGCGGGAACGGTCGGCGGCCTCCCTGTCTCGATGCAGATCATCGGGCGGCGGCACTCCGAGCAGCTGCTGCTGGACCTGGCCCGGGTCGTGGAGCTCGAGCGGCCGTGGCCGCTGGTGGCGCCCGGTGCGCCCGTCTAGGTGGTCGATCCCCACTAGCTCGATTAGACGGACTGTCTAGCGGGCATCTTGCACCCGTACCGCAACAAACCCCACTACTTTCGGCAAACTCCGTACATCTCCGTGCAGGAGGGTGCATCTTGGCGCCGAGATACGGCGGTATGGTCGTTCCTGTATCCCAGCCCCCGTTGGATAGCCTGGTAGGCAGGAGGGGACATGGCGGATGAAATGTTGTTCACAATGGCCGGGTCCGTCGCGACCCCGGCCCAGATGGTCTCGCTCGAGGAGGCCGGCCTCGGGAACCGCGCCGACCTGCAGGAATGGCTGGCCACCAACCCCGAGATCCTGGGCCCGGCCGTCAAGATCGTCACCTTCGACCTCGAGGGCCCCGGCGGCTCCGGGCCGGAGGAGGACCGTCTGTCGGTCCTCGGTCTCGCCCAGGACGGGCGGCTCGTCGTCGCAGAACTCAAGTGGGGCCGGACCTCCGATGTCGAGGTCGGCGCGATAAAGCTCGCCGCCCAGGCCAGCCGGCTCCTGCCCGAGTCGCTCGCCGAGCTCTACGCCTCCTTTCAAAGCCAGCATCAGTTCGCGTTGTCGACGGAGGAGGCGTTGGCGGATTTGCAGGCGCACGCCCACGATCTGTCCACGGAGTCCTTGCGACGACCCCGGATCGTCTTGTTGGCACGGGACTTCTCCCCCGTCCTGATGTCGAGCGTCGTCTGGCTCAGCGAGGTCGGGCTGGATCTGCGGCTCGTGCAGGTTTCTGCGTTTCGCTCGTACACGGGTGGCATGAGCGGCGCGGCCGACGCCCCGATGATCTCGGTCAAGCAGGTGTACCCCCTGCGCGACGTCGAGGACTTCACGATCAGCCCCGAACGGGCGCTGGCACGCGAAGCCGAAGAGTCCAAGAAGCGGGTACAGGATGCTTCGACTGTCCGCCGGCTCGTGTACGCCGACGCGGTGGCGGAGGGCACGATCTTCACCTTGTCGCCGCGTGGCGACATCGGTTCGGAATTGCGAGCCCAACTCGAGGATTGGCTGCACGAGGATCCCGTCCGCCGTACCGCCCACTGGCAGAACCATGTGTCGGCTCCCCTGGTCTGGGACGCCGACAAGGGTGCGTACACCCCGGCCAATTTGGTGAAGCACATCGTCGAGCAGGCCACCGGGACCTCGCGGGAGTTCTTCGGCACCCAGTGGTGGCGCGACCCCACGGGCTGGACCATGGTCGAGCTGGCCGGTCCGTTGAGCGGGGGCAAGGGCGCCTTGTACCGGGAGTTCTGGTCCCGCTGGCTCGATCGCGTCCGGCTCGACCACGGCCACTGGACCCAGATGACGACGTTGCCGGCGCAGAACTTCATCACCATGCCCTCCCCGGTGAAGGGCACGCACTTCGGGTTGTTGTTCACGGCCGGCGGGAAGTTGCGGTCGGATTTCTTCATCGAGAGCGCGTCGCAGGAGGCCAGCACCACGTTGTTCGAGGGGCTCCAGGCGAATGGCGAGCGGCTCGAAGCGCTGTACGGCAAGGAGCTCTCCTGGGAGAAGTTGCCTGACCGCGTCGCGTACCGCATCTCGGACAACGCCGAGGGCGAGGTCACCGACGTCGAGAACCACGATCTCTACATCGACTGGATGATCGCCTCGCAGGAGAAGCTCCGTCGGGCGATCGGCGCGGTGTTGGGTGGGCGGCCGCCGCGTGACGATGACAGATGGTGACGAGGATTTCGAGCGGCGCTGAGAGCTGCTCGGTTCGCCGACAGACGGAGCCGGCCGATCTTCTCGTGCGTTGGATATGCGTTGCTCGTTCTAGGGTTCAGCGCGACTTAGAACGCCTTCCGCGTAGCCAGAACGGCAGGCGCATAGAACGGTCCGTCAGGTAGAACAAAGTCGCGTAGGCAACCGGCCGCGAACAAAGGGCGGGGCAGCGGCCGCGAGCCACCACCCCGCCCTTTCGGCTCAACCCTTGCGCGACAACCGGCCCTACGAGTTCTTCAACTTCCAGACCGCCAGCGGCGCGAACACCAGGACCAGCCCCAACGACCACAGCAACGCCGGGACCAGGTAGTACGACAGCGAGTGTCCCAGGAGCGCATGCGCCGCCGGACCGCCCGTCAACCAGCGCGCCGTATTGATCATGTAGGTCATCGGCTGGTGGTTGGCGAAGCCTTGCATCCAACCCGGCATCGTCGACACCGGCACGTACGCCGACGAGACGAACGACAGCGGGAAGACGAGGAACGAAAGCCCCTGCGCCGCCTGCGGGCTCCCCGCCACCAGGCCCATCGTGATGAAGAGCCAGACGAAGGCGAACCCGAAGAGCACCGTCAGCCCGAACGCCGCCAGCCCCTGCGCCGCCGTCCCGCCCAGGCGGAATCCGACCGCGAAACCGATCACCGTCATGACGAACGCGCCCCAGGCCACCAGCGCCGAGTCCGCGCCCACCCGTCCGGTCACGATCGACAGCAGCCGGATCGGCAGCGACCGCAGCCGGTCGAACAGGCCGCCCTCAAGGTCGGCGGCCACGCCCGAGGACGCGCCCATGCCCTGGAACAGGACGCCCGTGACGACGAAGCCCGGCACGAGGAAGTTGACGTAGTTCAACTCCCCCGTGTGCCCGACCGCACCGCCGAAGACGTAGCGGAAGATCAGCAGGAACAGCGCCCCCTGCGCGGTCCCGGCGATGATCAGCGCCGGCGTCCGGACGAACTGCTTCAAGTGTCCGGATCGCCACCTGGCCGGAGGCGACGAGATACGACGCCCCCCGGTTCGCGCCCGGCCGCCACCTTCGCGGCCGGACTCGGCCCCGAGCGCGCCCGGCGCCTCCAATGTGATGTCCATAGTCATGCTGCTGCGCCCTCCTTCGGGCTCGTCGGGTTGTGATCGAGTCGAGGACGAAGCGGACCCGGTCAACGCCAGGAACACCTCGTCCAACGTCGGCCGGCGCAAGGCGATGTCCTCCACCGGCACCGCCGCGTCGTCCAGCGCCCGCACCACCAGCGGGAGCAACTTGGAGCCGGACGGCGCCGCGATCGAGCAGCGCCGCGTCGCCGGGTCCGTCGACGGCTCGGCCACGCCCAGCGCGCCGAGCACCTCGGCCGCCCGCCGCATCGTCTCGACGTCGGCCGTGTGCAGCTCGACCATGTCGGCGCCGACCCGCGACTTGAGCTCGTCGGGCGAGCCCTCGGCGATGACCCGGCCCCCGTCGATGATGACGATGTGCGCCGCCAGGTGGTCGGCCTCGTCGAGATACTGCGTCGTCAGCACGATGTCGGTCCCGCCCGCCCCCATCTCCCGGATGGCGTCCCACACCTCGTTGCGGCTGCCCGGGTCGAGCCCGGTCGTCGGCTCGTCGAGCAGCAGCAGGCGCGGCGCACCCACGAGGCTCGCCCCGAGGTCGAGGCGCCGGCGCATGCCGCCCGAGTACGTCTTCACCCGCCGGTCGGCCGCGTCCTCGAGGCCCATCTGCTCGAGGATCCGCTTCCCCGAGGCGACCGCCTCGTTCCGCCCCTGGCCGTACAGACGGGCCACCATCACCAGGTTCTCCCGCCCCGTCATCATCTCTTCGACCGCGGCGGCCTGGCCGGCGAGCCCGATCGTGCGGCGCACCGCCATCGGCTCCTTCACCACGTCCCGGCCGCCCACCCGGAGGGTCCCCTCGTCCGGCCGGATGAGCGTCGCCACCATCCGGATGAAGGTGGTCTTGCCGGCTCCGTTCGGCCCGAGGATGGCCACGGGCTGCCCGGCCGGCAGTTCCAAACTGAGATCCGAGAGAGCCGTGACCTTCCCGAACTTCTTCTTGAGGCCGCGTGCCTCTACGAGCGCGTCCATGCGCGCCTCCTTTCGTCGTGCGTTGTCTGCGTCCTGCCTGTGGACTCCCTGCGGCCGTCATCTGTGACGGTGACGACGCAGGGTTTGCTGCAGAGCCCGCTCGACGGAGGTGGCCTACGCTCGGAGTGCTGCCTCGGGCGAAGATCCCCTTGCGGGTCGGGCTCGTGGTGTGTGGGCCCGGGGCCGCGTGGTGCTACACGCGGCTCCGGGTCATTTCTCTCTCATTCCTCGGGGAAGTCGAACGTGAACGCCACCTCCTCGGGATTGAAGCTTTCGGTGTGGAACAGCCGCCACATCTCGAGACCCTCGAGCGTGCCGGCGTCCATCTCGTCGACGAGGCCCGTGACGAACTTCAGCTCGGCCTTGAGCTGTTGCTCCTCGTACTCGCTCTCCAGCTCGAAGATGCGCGGCAGGCCGGCGTCGCGTGCCGCCTTCATGGCGCCGCGCATGCCGGCCAGCTTCACCTTGAGCGCCTCGCCCCGTGACCGCAACGCCGTGAGCGCCTCGTCCGGCGGCAACGCCGGAAGGAAGGAGAGACCGGCCAGGAAGGCGGGGTACTCCTTCGACGGCGTGCTGATGAGGTCGGTCATCCACTCGTTCATCTCCCGGGCGCCGTCGTCGGTGATCTCGTAGACGGTCCGCTCGGGGCGCTTGCCCTCGCGCACGGTGCCCGTCGCCTTGATGAAGCCCTTCCGTTCCAGCGCGTCCACCACGGCGTAGAGCGATCCGTAATTGAGGCGGACGCTCTCCTGCTTGGCCCGGGCCCGCAGCGTCTGGGCCACCTCGTAGGGGTGCATCGGCTTCTCGTAGAGGCTGACCAGCACCGCCAGGGCCAGGGGATTCGATCGGGACCATCTCGGCACGGTCGTCAGAGTACTCTATTCAGAGTAATCGGTCAAGAGTGTTCTGGTTAGATCATGAGGCCGAGAGCACCATCACGTGGATCTTGCGGTCCGTGATCCGCCGGGCGTACGCCTCGTAGCCGCCGTAGATGCGCCGGGCTCGATCCGAGGCCTCCTGCCACTCCGCACCCTCGGCCTCGTGCGCCGTGACGGCGACGGTGCGGTCGTTGTAGACGACTTCTGCTGAAGGCTCCTTGCGCAGGTTGAAGTACCACCCGGGCGTGCCGTGCTGGCCGAAGCGGGTGCCGATGATCGCCAGATCGTCACCCATCGGCACGCCGAGCAGCGGCGTGGATCGCCGCTGGCCCGTCCGCGCGCCGGTCGTGACGAGTGTGATCACCGGGATTCCGGCCACCACCCGAGCCAACGTCCACCGCCCCCGACTCACCTTGAGCACGAACAGGTCGATGTGGTGCGACACCCGTGCGAAGAACCATGCACCGGGCCGAGACGAAGTGATCCGCCACATTGCTCGCTGGAATCCGTTGGGTTGTGGCAGTTCGTAGGCCAGCTCCTGGACGAGTCCCATGATGAACGAACCCTACCTTTCAGCTCCCCGAAGACGACATGAAACGTTTGAAGAATCTGATGTCGACGCCGAGTCCCGGAATGAGAAGAGCGGCGAGCCGTCGCCGTGGACCTCGTAGTAGAGCTCGATGTCATTGACCCGCACGCTCGACACGACTGCAGTTTCAACGCACGAGCGACGCCACAGTAATGATGCAAACCGCGGTAGCTTCTGCGGGTCTGCGAGCGAGGACAAGGGAGGCCCACATGCTCAAGGTCGTCGGTGCCGGAGTTGGCCGTACGGGAACGCATTCACTCAAGAATGCGCTCGAGACGCTGCTGGGCGGGACCTGCCATCACATGATCGAGGTGATCATGGTCAGCCCCGAGCAGATTCCTACTTGGATTCAAGCGATCGACGGCAAACAGATCGACTGGAACAAGCTGATGGAGCCCTACACCGCGCAGGTCGACTGGCCCGGTGCCAGCTTCTGGCCCGAGCTCTCCGCGGCGAATCCCGACGCGCTCGTGCTCCTCTCCACCCGGGATCCCGAGGCGTGGTACACCAGCTGCACCAACACGATCTTCGCCGGCATGCGACAGATGATCGATGACGGCAACGAGTGGATGGCCGCACTCGTGCGGATGTTCGGCGAGCGTTTCAGCGACAAGATCGAGGACAAGGACGCGATGATCGAGGCGTTCCATGCGCACAACGCTGCTGTCCGCGCCGGTGTCCCCAAGGAGCGGCTCCTCGAATGGACGCCCGCGGACGGGTGGGAGCCCATCTGCGAGCGGCTCGGGGTCCCCGTGCCGTCGGAGCCGTTCCCGAAGGTCAACACGACGGACGAGTTCCGCGCCATGCTCGGGATGCCGCCCCTCGAGAAGTAGTCCGCAAGGGGTAATCCCGCGACGGCCCTCCGACTCAGGAGTACGGCGTCGGGATCTCCCGCACCGCCGGCGTCATCGGCAGGTGCGCCGGCTTCTTCTGACGCTTCGGGAGCGTGACGTCGAGCGCCTTGGGTGTCTTGTACGGCACCAGGCTCAAGAGGTGCGAGATGATGTTCAGTCGCCCCCGTCGCTTGTCGTTGGTGTGGGCGACGTACCACGGCGCCCACGCCGTGTCGGTGGCACGGAACATGTCGTCGCGAGCCCGCTCGTAGTCCCACCACTTCGTGTACGACTTGAGATCCATGTCCGAGAGCTTCCAGATCTTGCGCGGGTCGTCGATCCGGCTCTGGAGTCGGCGCGTCTGCTCGTCCTGGCTCACCTCGAGCCAGTACTTGATGAGGATGATGCCGGACTCCACCATCGTCTGTTCGACGAAGGGTGTCCCCGTGAGGAACCGCTCCACTTCGGCCTCGGTGCAGAATCCCATGACCCGCTCGATGCCGGCCCGGTTGTACCAACTGCGGTCGAAGATCACGACCTCGCCGGCGGCCGGGAAGTGCGGGATGTAGCGCTGCACGAACAGCTGTGAACGCTCGCGGTCGTTCGGAGCGGGCAGGGCGATCACCCGGAACACCCGAGGGCTCACCCGTTCGGTGATCGCCTTGATCGCGCCCCCCTTGCCGGCCGTGTCACGCCCCTCGAAGACGACGCAGAGCTTCGCCCCCGACGACTTGACCCACTCCTGCATCGCGACCAGCTCGCCGTGGAGGCGCCGCAGCTCGTGCTCGTACTCCTTGCGCCTCATCGGGGGCGCCGCCGCATCGGCGTTCGCCTTCTTCTTCCCCCCGGCCGCCTTTCTCGTCCCGTTCTCCTTGCTCATGCCGCCACCCCCTTGCGCGACCCGGTCACCGCGGCCTCGACGTCGATCGGGCCGGTTGCAGGGGCGCGGCGTCGCCGGAGCCACTTCGATCCCTCGATGACCACCGGCACGAGCAGCGCCAGCCCGATGCAGGCCAGCCACTGGCGCCCGGTGAGCGGCTGGGTCAGCAGCCCGCTCTGCAGCGCCGGCAGCTGCGTCGCCAGCACGAGCATCACGACGGGCACGACAGAGATGCCGAGCGCCTTGAGCACGGGCGACGTCAGGCCGCTCGCCGGGTCGCGCCGGTTGGTCAGCGCGTTGAACACCGTGCCGAGTCCCATGACGGCGAACGTCATGGTGAGCGACGCCGAGGGCTTGCTGGGACTCGGGGTGTCGGGGCCGGCCACCAGCGGGATCAACGCCGCCACGAAGAGCGCCGTTGCGTAGAGCAGCCAATGCAGCACGGCGTTGCGGTTCGTGATCGGGACCTTGGGGTCTCGGGGCAGCCGGGACATGACGTCGGGGTCGCCCGGGTCGGACGCGATGACCACGACGCCCGCCGCCGTGAAGAAGAACAGCAGGTACAGCACCATCGACGGCGTCAACGCGACGCCGCTGTTGATGTTGAAGGCCGTCGCGACCACGAACAACAAGACCAGTCCGAGCAGCTGGGTCATCTGGAAGCGGACGTAGGAAACGATCTTGTCGTAGACGCGGCGGCCGATCTCGACCGCGTGCACCAGGGTGCCGAAGTTGTCGTCGGTCAGGATCATGCGACCCGCCTGCTTGGTGACCTCGCTGCCGCTGCCCATGGCGACGCCGATGTCGGCCTGCTTGAGCGCCGCCGCGTCGTTCACCGCGTCACCGGTCATCGCCACGATGAGGCCCGACTGCTGCATGAGCCGGGCGAGCCGGAGCTTGTCCTCGGGGGTGACCCGCCCGAAGACGTGCAGGTTGGGCAGCCGGGCCATCAGGTCGGCGTCGGAGAGCGTCTGCAACTCGGCGCCGCTGATCGCCCCGGGGCCGAGGCCGAGCGACTTGCCGATGGCGGCCGCCGTGACGGCATGGTCGCCCGTGATCATGCGCACGTCGATCCCCGCGCCGAGCGCCGTCTGGACGGCGCCCTTCGCTTCCGTCCGCAGGGGGTCGATGATGCCGACCATCCCGACGAAGGCCAGGTCCTGGGTCAGCGCCATCGGGTCCTCCCGCATGGTCGCCTGTTCGCCCGCCGCCACGACCCGCGCTGCGAAGGCGAGCACACGGAGCCCCTGCTCCCCCATGTGCTCGTTGGCGGCGACGAGGTCCGCCCGCACGTCCGCGATCGGCACCTGCGCGTCGCTGAAGGGCCCACCCGACAGGCTGCACCGGGCGAGCACCACGTCCGGCGCCCCCTTCACGAGCTCGACCACGGTCGTCGCGCCGTCCACCGTCACCTCGTGGAAGGTGGCCATGAACTTGTACTCCGAGTCGAACGGCACCTCGGCCAGGCGCGGGTAGGCCCGCCGCGTCTCGTCCGCGTCGACGCCGAGCCGGGCCGCCAGCACGACGAGCGCGGCCTCCGTCGGATCGCCGACCACGTTGCCGGCGTCGTCGACCGTGGCGTCGCTGTCGAGGCACAACCCCAGCGCCAGCCGGGTGAAGTCGGGCACCGGGGTGCCGGCCGCGGCGCGGATCTCGCCGGTCTTGCGATAGCCCTCGCCCTCGACCGCGAACCACGAGCCGCCGGCGTAGATGTCCGACACCATCATCTGGTTCATGGTGAGCGTGCCGGTCTTGTCGCTGTTGATGGCGCTCGTCGCGCCGAGCGTCTCCACGTCGGTCAGGTTCTTCACGATCGCCTTGGCCTCCGCGAGCTGCTTCGCCCCCATGGAGAGGAGCCCGGAGACGAAGGCGGGCAGGCCCGTCGGGATGGCCGAGATGGCCATGGCGGTCCCGAGCAGGAGCAGCTGCTTGCCCGGGATCCCCCGGGCCAGGCCCACGACGAAGATGAAGGCGACCGCCGTCCAGGCAATGACCGCCAGCACCTTGGTGAGCGAGTCGAGCTCCTTCTGGAGCGGCGAGCGGGTCCGGGTGACCGAGGTCAGCATCGTGGCGATCTGACCCATCTGGGTCTGCATGCCCGTCGCGGTGATGACGACGGTCGCCGTACCTCGGGTGACCGAGGTGTTCTGGAACGCCATGTTGGTGCGATCGCCGAGCGCGACGTCCGGCGACGGCAGGGTCCCCGCGTCCTTGGGAATGGGGGCACTCTCCCCCGTGAGCGCAGCCTCCTGCGTCTCGAGCGTGGCGGCGCGCACGATACGCCCGTCGGCGGGGACGATGTCACCCGCCTCGAGCATGACGACGTCACCCGGCACGAGTTGCGACGCCGGCAGGAGCACCAGCTGGGCGTCGCGGAGGACCTTCGCCTGGGGGACCTGCATCTGGGCCAGCGCGTCGACGCTCGCCCGTGCCTTCATTTCCTGGCGCGTCCCCAACACGACGTTCAGCGCCACGAGGAACCCGACGATGAGTGCGGTGGAGAACTGGCTGATCAGCAGGCTGATGACGATGACCGCGATGAGCATGATGTTCATCGGGTCGCGCAGCTGGACGAGGGCGACCGCCCACACCGACGGCGGCTTCTCCTTGGTGATCTCGTTGGGCCCGAAGCGGGCGAGCCGGCTGGCGGCGTCGCCCGACGTGAGCCCTCGTTCCGTGTCGCTGCCCACCCCGGCGACCACGGCCTCGACATCGAGGGCGAACCACGCCGCCGACCCCGGAGGAGTCGCCGTGGCAGTCGTTGCACTGGCGGTGGTCATCGGACCATCTTGCCCGTCGCAGCACGGTTCCGCCCCCGGCGCCGCCCCGACCATCCCGGTTACCTGGGATGACGCTGTGGTTTAACCTCCTCGTTCGTGGCTCCGACCGCGCTGCACGTGGCGCCGCATCCCGACGACGAGGCCGTCGGGTGCCCCGGCGCTCTGCTCCACCTGCGCGACCGCGGCTGGACGGTGGTCAGCGTCATCGCCAGCCTGGGCTTCGAGGGACAGTGGGACCGCCGGCGCGCCGAGGCCGAGGAAGCCGCCGATCGGGCGGGCTTCGTGCCCGTCTTCTTGGACCCGCCGCTCAACCTCGACCTCGACGCCGACCGCGCCGCGGCCACCGACCGCCTGGCCGCTGAACTGCCCGACCTCGTCAAGGAGCACGAGGCGCAGATCGTCGTGTCGCCCTCGCCTCACGACGTGCACCATGGTCATGAATGCGTCGGGCGCGGCGTGCAGCGCGCCATGGCCGCGCTGCCTGCGGACGTCCGCTGGTGGATGTGGGGGGTGTGGGGTGACCTCCCGACGCCGAACGTCTTCTACGGCTTCGACCAGAAGGTGCTCGACCGCGCGCTGCACGTGCTCGACGCCTACGCCGGCGAGCTCGAGCGCAACGACTACCGGCCCTTCCTCACCGGACGCGCCGCGGCCAACGCGGTCATGGGGTCCGAGCGCGTCTTCGGTTTCGGATCGCCGGCCGCGACGAAACTCCCCTACGCCGACGTGATCACCGAGGTGCGGTTGCTCGACGGCCGCTTCATGGCCTCCGAGCCGCACTTCCTCGACGAGGGTCCCGAGCCCTCGGCCCTCTACGACCGTGACCTGACACCCTGGCTCGAATCGCCGAGCGTGCACGAGCTGGTGGGCTACATCCGGGAGGTGCGCGAGGCACCGGCGCCGTGACGGCCGTGGATACGGCGCTCACCCCGCAGCTGGTGGAGGACTTCCGGCGCGACGGGTTCGTCGTCGTGCCCGGCCTGCTGTCGGCCGATGAACGCCGCCGGTACGGGTCGGCGGTGGACGAGGCGGTCGGCAGAAGAAGCAGGGGCGACACGCGGACGCTGGCGGAGAAGTCGCGGTACGAGCAGAGCTTCATCCAGTGCCAGAACCTGTGGGAGGACAGCGAGGGCGTCCGGCCGCTGACGTTCCATCCTCTGCTGGCCGAGACGGCGGCCCGGTTGCTCGGCGTCGGCGCCGTGCGGCTCTGGCACGACCAGGCGCTCTACAAGGAGCCGGGGGGACGGGAGACCGACCCGCACCAGGACCAGCCGTACTGGCCCATCGTCGAGACGAACACGATCACGGCGTGGATCCCCTTCGACGGCTCGACGCTCGAGACCGGCGCCATGGGGTATCTGCCGGGGAGCCACCGGCTGGGGGTGCGCGAGTTCGTGAACATCTTCACCGGCGACGGGGACGGGGGCGGTGAAGATGCCGGCGTGCTCGGGCGGGCCGAGCTGGCGGGGATCGAGCCCGTGTTCGTCGAGGTGCCGCGCGGGAGCGGTGGCGTTTCATCATGGGTTGACGTTCCACTTGGCCGGGGCGAACCGCACCGGTACCGTCCGTCGTGTGCACACGGTCATCTACTTCGCCGACGGGTCGACCCGGGGAGAGGGGCTGTTCCCCCATCCGTCGGTCGAGCGGGCCGGGATCGGGATGGGCGAGGTGATCGCCTCGGACGTGACGCCGCTGGCGTGGCCCCGTCCTGCGGGGTCGCCGTTGCCGCCGGCGCCGGCGGAGCCGCTGCGGTGAGCGGGTCGGGTCGCGTCGGGTCGGGGGGGTCGGGGGTCGGTTCGGTGCTGAGTGACGTGCTAGGGCGATCGTGGGAGGAGCGCGGCTTCTTCCGGGTCAACGGCTTCGCCCCGGCGTCGACCTGCTCGGCCATGCTCGAGCGGGTGACCGAGATCTGCCGGGACCCCGAGCTGGCGACGACGGTCGGCGTCAAGGTCATGGCCGAGGCCAACAAGGCCGGCCTGGAGGTGGCACATCCGGAGGACGCCGTCTCGAAGATCTTCCGGCTGCACCGGGACTCCGTGTTCGCCGAGTTCGCGCACTCGGCCGGGGTGGTCGACCTGGTGTCCCCGTTGATCGCGCCGGACGTCGACGTCTTCCTGTCGCAGTTCATCTTCAAGACGGCGGGCGCCTGGGGCCAGCCGTGGCACCAGGACTCGCTGTACTTCCCGTTCGAGCCGCGGCGGCCCGTGGTCGGGGTGTGGCTGGCGGTGACCGCGGCGACCCTGCTGAACGGCTGCCTGCACGTGCTGCCCGGCTCGCAGACCGAGCCGGTGCACCCGCACGTGCCCGATCGCCGGCCCGCGGCGAACTACGGCTACTTCGAGATCATCGACCACGACATGTCGTCGTCGGAGCCGGTGCTGATGTCGCCGGGCGACCTGCTGGTCTTCGACAGCCATCTGATGCACCGCTCGACGGACAACGAGTCGACGGGGATCCGGGCGGCGATGGTGTACCACTACGCCGCCGCGGGGACGATCGACCACAGCGAGGAGTACTGGCCCTCGACGAACGACTGGGTGCCGGTCCGGCGGGGTGGGCACGCGGTGCCGCCGGCGCCGGCGTCACACGCCGCGTGAGCGCCGAGCGGGGTCCTTCGGGCGCGTTGAAGTTCGACGCCATGTTGCCGGCGCAGCCGTTGCGGCGGGGGGCGGCGCTGGCCAAGCGGGCCGCGGAGGCGGGGCTGTCGGGCCTGGTCGTGACCGAGGCGGGGCGGACGGCGTACCTGACGATCGGGCAGCTGGCGACGGCCGCCCCGGGCGCGCTCGACCTCATGACCGGCATCGCGGTGGCCTTTCCCCGCAGCCCGATGGTCACCGCGTCGGTGGCGTGGGAGCTGGCGGAGGCGAGCGAGGGCCGCTTCCGCCTGGGGCTCGGGGCGCAGGTGCGCGCGCATATCGAGCGGCGCTACGGGGTGGCGTTCGACCCACCGGGGCCACGGCTGCGCGACTACGTCCTCGCCGTGAAGTCAGATCTTCCGCTCGTTCCGCACGGGCGAGCCGCTGGCGGTCGAGGGCGAGTACTACAACCTGTCGCTGCTGCCGCCGACGTGGTCGCCGGGGCCGATCGACGTGGACGACCCGCCGATCGACATCGCCGCCGTGAACCCGTGGATGCTGCGGATGGCCGGGGAGGTGGCCGACGGTATCCACGTGCATCCGTTGAACACGTCGATCTACCTGCGCGAGACAGTGCTGCCCGAGTTGTCGGCGGGGGCGGCGCGCTCGGGCCGGAGTGTGGACGACCTCGAGGTGATCGTGCCGGCGTTCGTGTGCGTCGGCGACACCGACGAGGAGGTTTCGCGGTGGCGGGAGAATGGCCCGGGTCCAGGTCGCGTTCTACGGGTCGACGCCCAACTACGGGTTCATCTTCGACCAGCTGGACCGGGAGGGGACGACCGATCGGATCCGCGAGCGGCAGCGGGCCGGCGACATCCCGGGCATGGCACAGGTGATCGACGACGACATCTTGAAGGAGTTCACGACGGTCGGGACGTGGGATTCGATCGCGGACGTGATCGTCGCCAAGTACGGCGGCATGGCGACGAGGGTCGTGAGCTACTTCACCGGCGCCGACGTGGTGCGCGACCCCGGCGCGTTCGAACGCTGGGGCGCGGTGGCGGCGGCGGTACGGGCCGGGTCGGGGCCTGAGCCGTCCTGATCAGATGCTCGAACCGGTGGTCCCGCTGGTCCCGCTGTTGCCCGTCGAACCGCTGTTGCCGAGTCCGAGTCCGCCCCCGCCTCCGAGCTGCGAGAGAGGCTCGACCTCGCTGGCCGGCGGCGGCGTGACGTTCACCGGGGTGCCGTAGTTCGACAAGACCATCGTCATGTCCATCGACAAGGTCTGACCGGAGAACGAGACCGAGTACGAGGGCACCTGCAGCGCCTTCAGCAGGTTGTCCTGCGTGACGTAGATGTTCATGTGCATGTCCGGCAGGTTCAGGCCGGACACGCCTTGCTGCAGCGACGAGGGGAGCTTGCCGATGTCGCCCATCATCGCCGAGGACGGCAGGGTGGCCGCGTACTCGGTGACCGAGGTGCCGTCATAGGTGGTCGGACCCAGCGAGGTCACGGTCCCGCCGGACGACTGGAGCTGCCGCAACATGGACGTCGGGTCCAAGGTGCCGAGGCCGTTGCCCGAGTCCTTGAGCTGGCCGACGTTCTCGGAGATCCACGGCTTGCTCGGCGCCAGACCGCCGCCGAGCCCGCTGACGTTCACGTAGACCGTCGACCCGTCGAGGATCTCCTGCTCGGAGTACTGCTGCCCGGCGACGGGAACCGTCATGGTCATGGTGCCGGTCTTGTGGGCGAAGTCGAACGCTCCGTTGGCGGTGACGTTCTCGTGCATGCCCAAGATGCTCACGTCGATCGACATCGACATGTCGGCCGACTCCGAGTTCATCGTCTGTGCCGCCGCGTTGGCGACGGCCTCCTGCGCCGAGGCGTTGCCCGAGCCCCCCAGGAGGACGGCGGTGCTCACCCCGCCGGCGACCAACACGAGCGCGGCTGCGGCGACGCCGGCCATGACGTGGAGCCCGCGCCGGTCACGGCGCGCGTGCCGGGGGCCCGCGGTACCGACGGGGGGTGGCACCGGGGGCGCCCAGCTGCCGGGTCCTGAAGAGGGCGGCGTCGCAGCAGCGGCAGCAACCGGTTGGGCCGGTGCGCCGAGCGGTGCGAAGGACGGCGCTGCCGCCGGCGCCCCATCGGCCGGCGGCATTGCGATCGGGCCGGGGATGCCCGCGCCGGCATGCTCGTCGGCTTGCTCACTCACCCCGGCCGGGTCGCCCGGACCCTCCGCCTCCTGGGGCCGGGCGCCCTTCGTCCAGATCTTTCCGTCCCAGTAGCGCTCTTGGCCGCGATGGAACGGGTCTCGATACCAGCCCGGTGCCTGGCTCACTCTTGCTCCTCCCCGCTCGGGCCGGCACACCGCTCCGTGCGCCCGACCCGCCCCTGCTCCGTCATGACATCGGCAGGAACTGCCGGCCGATCAACCCAAATTTCGCGCTCCGGATCAGGACCGCCGGCGGAAAAGGGGCTTCTTCACCTTCTCCGGCTCCTCGCTGGCCAGGGCCTCGTCGAGGTCGGCCAGTGCGTCGTCGTCATCGTCCGCGCCGGCGGCCGACCGACCTCCTCCCATCCGGCATCCGCATCGGCCTGCTCCAGCGACTCGGCGAGCGCCCTTCCCTCGGCCGCCCGACCCGCTGCCTCGTCGGCGGCCTGCTTGCGGGCCCGCCCATCCCGCTCCCCGAGCTGCTCCGCTCGATCGAAGAGCGTCCCCAACCGGTCCTCCACGTCGTCGATGTCGGAGGTCGCCGCCGCCAGGGCACGCTGGAGCTCCCCGGCGTGATCGGGCAGGTGGGAAACGGGCGCGTCGGGCTCGCCCGAGCGGGTCTCGCTGGTCCATTCGGAGCCGTCGTAGTAGCGCTCCTGGCCCTCGACGTCGGGGTCGGCGAACCACCCGGCGCCCTCCGAACCTTCCGAGTCCCAGCCGTCGGACTCGTCCGAGACGTCCGAGTCCGGAGACGTCCGAGTCGTCCAAACCTTCAGCGCCGTCCGGGTCACCAGAGCCTGCCGGACCCTCCGAGCCCTCTTCCATCAGTTCCTCCGTTGCCACAGCGCCCCTACCCCCTCGTTTTATTCTCGCACGCCCCGTGAACACCCAGGATGCGGTCCACCTGCGGGCGGCGGTAGAAAGGGGCCGGCCGCCGCCCCGACGAGGGCGGTGCGGGGCGGCGAATATCCTGGATCCCCTCCACCCGAAGGAATGGCCGGAAGGTTGGGGGCCGAGACCAGTCGAAAGCGAGGGACGACAGCGGTGGGGATGGAACTGAAGGCAGGCACGAGGCTGCGGAGCGCCACGGACGCCTGCGAGGTGGTGGTGGTCAAGGCGCCCGGCGAGGCGGTCGACCTGCGCTGCGGGGGCCAGCCCTTCGTGGCGATCGACGCCGACGTGACGCACGCAGGCGCCGGCGGCCGGCTTCGACGGCGGCACGCAGCTCGGGAAGCGTTACGCCGACGAGGAGCTCGGCATCGAGATCCTGTGCACGAAAGCGGGCGAAGGTTCTATCTCGGTCGGCGAGACCATCCTCGACGTCAAGGGCGCGAAGCCGCTGCCCGCGTCGGACTGAACTCTCCAGCCGCTTCGCACTCGGGGGAGAGCCTGTCGCCGTGAACATCGCCATGCTGTTGGAGATGGTGGCGGAGGGCGACCCCGATCGGGTCTGCGTCGGGCCGTCGTCGGGGGGCCTCACCTCTTCCGCCCTCCTGGCGGCCGCGCGGCGGGCGGCGGTGCTGTTCGAGAAAGAGGGCGCCGAGGCCGTCGGCTACTTCGGACTGAACTCCGACGTGTTGCCGGTTGCGTTGTTCGGGGCGGCGCTGGCGGGCGCGGCGTTTGCGCCTTTGAACTATCGAGCGCCGGACGAGCAGCTGGCGTCGATCCTGCCGCGGGTGCCGCCGGGGCCGATCCTGGCGGATGCCGGTGAGGTGGCGCGGTTGCGCTCGGCCGGGGTCGAGGCGGGCCGTCTCGTGACGGTGGACGCGTTCGGCGCCTCGGTGGTCGGCGCCGGCGGGTCTGCGTCTGACGAGTCGGCGGAGTCCGCGGAACACCCGTTCGTCGATCCCGAGTCGGTGGCCGTGTTCTTGTTCACGAGCGGCACGACCTCGGAGCCCAAGGCGGCGGTGCTCCGCCACCGGCACCTGGTGTCCTACATCATCTCGTCGGTCGAGTTCCTCGGGTGCGGCGCCGACGAGGCGCAGCTCGTCTGCGTCCCGCCGTACCACATCGCCGGCATCGCGGCGGTGCTGTCCTCCCTGTACTCGGGGCGACGGATCATGTACCTGCCGACGTTCGACGCCGCCGAGTGGGTGCGCGTCGCCACGGACGAGCGGATCACGCACGCCATGGTCGTGCCAACGATGCTCGGGCGGATCCTGGACGCCGTCGAAGCCGTCGGTGCGGCACCGCCCGCGTTGCGGCACCTCTCCTACGGAGGCGGCCGCATGCCGTTGGAGCTGGTCGAGCGCACGCTGCAGGATCTGCCCTCGGTGGACCTGGTCAACGCCTACGGGCTCACCGAGACCTCCTCGACCATCGCCATGCTCACGCCCGACGACCACCGCTCGGCGTTCGCCTCGTCGGACCCGGCGGTGCGGGCACGGCTCGGCTCGGTCGGCCGACCGCTGCCGATGCTCGAGGTCGAGATCCGCGGCGAGGACGAGTCGGTCGTGGCGGCGGGCGAGAAGGGCGAGATCTGGGTGCGCGGCGAGCAGGTGTCGGGCGAATACGCCGGCCACTCCGTGCTCGATGCCGACGGGTGGTTCCGCACCCGCGACGCCGGCTGGTTCGACGCCGAAGGGTTCTTGTACGTCGACGGGCGCCTGGACGACGTGATCGTGCGGGGCGGCGAGAACATCTCGCCGGGCGAGATCGAGGGCGTCCTGCATGCCCACCCGGCGGTGGCCGACGTCGCCGTGCTCGGCATCCCCGACCCCGAGTGGGGCGAAACGGTCGCCGCGGTGGTCGTGCTGCGTCCGGATGCGGGTTCGGTAACCGAGGCCGCGCTGCAGAACGTGGGTGCAGGAGCGGTTGCGCTCGACGAAGACCCCGACGGCGATCGAGTTCCGTTCGGAGCTGCCGTACTCGCCCACGGGCAAGCTGCTGCGTCGCGTGTTGCGCGACGAGCTTTCGGAATCGGCTCAGTAGCTCCGTCGCTCAGTAGCTCAGTAGTCGGTCCGGGTTCCGCCGCCGCTCAGGCCGCGACGTGCCGCGTCCGGATCTTCCGACGCCGCCCAGCCACTGACCGACTTCACGTTGAAGACGAGGAGATCGGCGAACTCGGTACCCCGGTATTGGAAGTACTTGTGCCGCAACTCCGCTTCGCACTCTTCACGCAGCGTCACCGAGAGGTCGTGCCCCGAACGCCGGGCCAGCTGCGCCTTCACCCACCACAGCCGCGACCAGTCATGGCGCACCCATTGCTCGCACAACAGGGTGGCGGTCGCGTCGCCCTCGAGGTTCTTGAGCCGGCCGAGCTCGGTGGTGTCCTTCGCCTTGACGGTGTCGATCGGCGAGGCGATCACCTTGCCGACGACTACGAAGCAGACCGGCACCGCATCGATGGCCCCGCGTGCGCCGTTCGTGCACAGGATGCCGTGGTCGACGGCGGCGAGGTTCGCCCAGCACTGGTCGTTCGTCAGACGCACGCCGCCGAGTATTCCAGGCCGCAGTCGATGAGCAACCCCAGGGCGATGCAGGCTGCAGTGCTCTACTCCTCGGCGGCGAAGCGCTCCCACGCCGACTGGCGGGTGATGCCGAGGGCGTCGCCGACCTGGGCCCAGGTCGCGCCGAGCCGGCGGGCCCGGAGAACCCAGCCGAGAAGCGCTTCTTCCACCTGCGCCTGGGCGCGGGCCACGTTGGGCAGGTGGGTAAGCGCTGCCTCGCTCGTCTGCGCGTGGTCCCAGGGCATCATGCGGGCGCCGGTGACGGCGCCCTTCGGGCGTGGCGGCGATGACCTGGCAACACAGGTCCACGCACTCGTTACAGACGTAGACCGCCGGCCCGGCCACGAGGCGCTCCACGTCGGTGTTGGGTTTGAAGCAGAAGGAACAGCAGGCAATGACGGCTTCGGCGGTCTCGTCGGCTGGTGTGACGGTTGGCACTGCGACCTCCCTTGGATCCCCGGACTGTCAGGCCTCACCTTACGGTGTCAGGGTTCTCCTGACAATCCGGTGCGGATCGGAAATCAGTCCCGCAGCTCCTTGCCGGTCAGTCGGAGGAAGACGTCCTCGAGGTTGGGGGAGCGCACCTCGACCCCAGTGAGTTCCACCCGCTGGCGCGCGGCCGTGGCGACCACCGCCGGCAGCACCGCTGGGCCGTGGTCGGTCGTCAGCTCGAGTCGTTCCCCTATTTCGTCGACCTCGTAGACCGAGTCGAGCTCCCGACACGCGGCGGCCAGCAGCTCGAGATCGGCGTCGGCTTCGCAGCTCAGGTGTACCCGGTCGCGCCCGCCGTGCTCGGCGATCAGCGTCTCGTTGGTCCCCTCGGCGATCAGGTGGCCGTCGTCGATGATGCCGATGCGGTCGCAGAGCTTGGCCGCCTCCTCCATGTAGTGCGTCGTGTAGAGGACGGCGATGCCGAGTCGCCCGACCGTCTCGAGGATGGCATTGCGGCTCTGTGGGTCGACGCCGACGGTCGGCTCGTCGAGCACGAGGAGCCGGGGGCGGTGCAACAGGCCGGCCGCCATGTTGGCCCGCCGCTTCATGCCACCCGAGTAGGTCCCGATGCGGTCCTTGCCACGGTCGGCCAGACCGACCAGCTCGAGGGTCTCCGCGATGCGGCCCTGGAGCTCGTGGCCGCCCAACCCGTAGAGCTCGCCGAAGAAGGTGAGGTTCTCCGCCGCCGTGAGGTCGGGATAGAGCGCGAGCTCCTGGGGGACGTAGCCGACCGCGGCCTTGGCCTCGAGGGAGCCGCCGGGATGACCGTCGATCGTGACGTCCCCCTCGTCCGGCGGCACGAGTCCACAGAGCATCGAGATGGTCGTCGTCTTCCCCGCGCCGTTGGGACCGAGGAGGCCGTAGCACTCGCCCGCAGCGATGGAGAAGGAGACGCCGTCCACTGCGAGGCGCTCGCCGTAGCGTTTGCGCAGTCCCGAGCACGAGAGCATCGGCGGCCGCCGGGTTAGGCGAGCAGGAGCGGATACGAGGCGGAGGCGGCGGCCGTGGCAAGGATCTCGGCCCGGTCCGCGGCCCGCACGAAGCCGGCCTCGATCGTCTCGTCGAGACTGTGCTCGAACCGCTCGAGGTACTCGGCCTTCCCACCCGGATACAGCGTCGGACAGCGTCGCCTCGTCGAACGGGGTGGTCTGGCCGAAGAGGAACGCGAAGGATTCGCCGCTCTGCCCGAGGCCGGACAAGACAGCGACGGGCACGTCGACCCAGGGGGTGCGAATGCCGCCAATGACATTGCCGTGCGCGTCCTTGCGAAAGTCCGCATCGGTGTCATCGACCTCGAGGCGCTCTGCGGTTGGCGGCGCGACGCCTTCGAGGACCCATCGAACGAGATGATCGAGGGCCGCTTGGGCAACGTAGTGCTGTTGCGGACCGGAGTTGACCGGTGTCTCGGTCTGACCGATCAAGAGGTTGGTCGTCGGGCGCAGGAGTTCGGCGAACCGCTCACCGCTGAGGGATCCGTCGTCATGCCGGCCCGCGCTCACGGTGTAGGTGTCGGCGTGCGCCGCACCTGCCATTTCCCACAGGCGGATCCGATCGCTGTCAGGCTGCCGCGCCTTCTGGCCACCGAGGATGATCACATCAGTTTCGCTCTGCAACACGAGAACGGGGACCCTGGCGTCGTCACGGATCCGCTCGCCCTTGGACAAAACTGCCTCTGGGATCTCCGGGACGCCGGAGTCGGGTCGAGCAGACCGGATGAAGACTCCGTCGAGGGTGAGGCCTGCAGCTGGACGCCCGTGTACGAAGAACCCGTCGTATACACGTGCGTGGGCGTCGATGGCGTTGATGTAGGTCACGAGGCAGGCGGCCGATTGGGATTCGCCCACGGCGATGAGACGCTGCGCGGTCAGACCCCCGAGCGGGCTCTGCTCCGCCGGCAGGCGAAGCAGCCTTCCGACCTGGGTGAAGATGTCGAAGCTCCAGGCGTCTCCCGGGTGCTCGAGCGTGCGGTAGCGGTCTGCGTCCAGGATCTTGAGGTGGATGCCCTCGCTGATACCTCCTCCGTCGATGCCGGCCTTTTGCGCCGAGACCCCTACGAAGGCGTGGCCAGCCGCGGTGGCGGAGCGATGGAAAAAGCCCCAATCAGGAGCGGCGTCGATCCCGGCTGACACGTTGTGCCACTCAACGACGACGACGCCGCTGAATCGGCTTGCATCAGACGGCTTGCGGACGACAATCCGCGTCCGGAACGGCGCCTCCGCCGCCGGCGTCACGTCCCAGCGGCCGTCCTCTCCTCGCTCGCCCTCAAGCTCGTAGGAGCCGGCAGTGCCGGTGACGAGGTACTCGGCTTCTTCGTAGCCGAGTACCGCCAGGTCGAAGTCCCGCATGAAGTCGATCGGGACGCCGGGTATCTTCTCGAACTTCGCGGTTGCCGTGCTGCCCATGTGATCCTCCCCTTGCTTGCGAACGCTTGCTGCCGAGACCGCGTTAGCGGTACTGCGTCTCCTTCTTGCTGCGCGACGCCCTCGCAACCTCGTCCGGTGGCGGGTTCCCGATCTGGGTGTAGGAGAGCCCGTTGTTGATGGCGATGTTGCGCGGCATCTCGAGCGACTCCCAGATGGCGCGCACTGTTCCTTGGACCGCCTTCGTGTCGCGGGCTGCGATCGATACGGCGATTTCGCGGGCGCGGTCACGCAGTGCGGCGCGCTCCACGACCTCGGTGACGAGCCCGATACGAAGCGCGGTCGCCGCGGTGATCCGTTCCTCCGTGCCCATCAGAGCCCAGCGCAAGACGTCGCCGAGCGGCACGCCGCGGTGGAGCATGCCGATCGGTTCGAGCGCGCTCACGATGCCGACGTTGGCGTGTGGGTCGAAGAACACGGCGTCGTCCGAGCAGATGATGATGTCGGACTCGTTGAGAAAGTACTGCGCCCCTCCCGCGCAGAGGCCGTGCACCGCGGTGATGACCGGCTTCCACAAACGGTGGCGGAACTTCGGTGCGATCGCAATCCCGGGATCGAAGCTGTTCCAAGGGTTGTCGAAGGTGAACCAGGCGCCACCTTTGCCACCTTCGGTGACGTCCATCCCTGTGCAAAAAGCGCGGTCCCCGTTGCCTTGGAGAACGGCGCAATGGATGTCGTCGGTGTCGCGGGTGGTCTCCCAGGCCCATTTCAAGTCGAGGGCCATGGCCTCGTTGAAGGAGTTCAGGTGGTCCGGCCGGTTCAACGTGATGGTGGCCACGTTGTCCGCGACGTCGAACTGAATGGTCTCCCGTTCCATGGTTCCTCTCTCTGGGCTCTGAGTCCCGGTTTGCGGCGGGTGCGCAGGGCAGACAGCATCACACACGACATAAGCGACAGAGAAAAGGACCACACAATGGATATCCGCAGGAAGAAGGCCGTCATCTGCGGCGGCGCCTCGGGCATGGCCAAGGCCACCGCCGAGTTGCTGCGCCAGAAGGGCGCCAGCATCGCGATCCTCGACCTGCCCACTTCGGCGGGCGCGGCGGTGGCCAAGGAGCTCGACGGCACCTTCCACGAGGTCGACGTGCTCGACGAGAACCAGGTCGAGTCCGCCCTCGGTGATGCGGTCGCTGCGCTGGGCGGCCTGCACATCGCGGTCAACACGGCCGGCGGCGGCATCGGGAAGCGGACACTGTCCAAGGACGGGCCCCACCCGCTGGCGGACTTTCGGAAGACGATCGAGCTGAACCTCATCGGCACGTTCAACCTGAACCGGCTGCAGGCGTGGCACATGTCGACCAACGAGCCCGAGGACGAGGAGCGCGGTGTCATCATCGACACCGCGTCCATCGCCGCGTTCGAAGGCCAGATCGGCCAGGTGGCCTACACCGCGGCCAAGGCGGGTATCGCCGGCATGATGCTGACGATGGCCCGCGACCTCGGAAGCCTGGGCATCCGCTCGGTCGCCATCGCCCCGAGCCTCTTCAGCACGGGGCTCACCGAAGGCATCCCAGAAGAGTTCGCGGGCGAACTGACCAAGGACGCGGCCTTCCCGAAGCGGATGGGCCGTCCCGAGGAGTACGCCAAGCTCGCCGTTGCGATCGTGGAGAACCCGATGCTGAACGGCCTGTGCATCCGCCTCGACGGCGGTCAGCGTTTCGCTCCGAAATAACGTCAGAGCATGGGAGTGCGGTCGATCGATCTGGAGGTCGACGTCACCGAGGCGGCCGGCCTCGGTGAGCCGGCGCACGTCGCGCTCACCGTCACGGTGCCCGAAGACGGCGGGGCGGTGGGCTTGCCGGCGGGCGATCCGGTGGTGTGCTTCGCCAAGCCCGGCGCCGGCTACTCGCGCGGCTACTACACCACCGACCTGCCGGGACCCGGTCCGGGGAAAGGGGCGCAAGCCGACTGGCACGCCGAGCGCGGCTGGATCTTCGTCTCGGTCGACCATCTCGGCGTGGGCGAGAGCTCATCGCACGGGCCCGACGCGCTGGGGTTCGGCCGGTGGCGGCGGCCAGTGAGGCCGCCGAAGCCGACGTGCTTGCAGAAGTTGGCGGCCGGCACCCTGATAGACGGGACTCGGCAAGGTCGAACATCCGGTGAAGATCGGGATCGGCCAATCGATGGGCGGGTGCCTGACCGTGGTGCAGCAGGGCCGCTTCCACAGCTACGACGGCGTGGGCGTGCTCGGGTACGGGGTGCTCGGCACGCTGCCGCCGACCGCACCGGGCACGCCGGATCTCGTGCTGCCGTGGATGCCGCGGACGGCGGCGGCGGCGGAGGCGGTCGTGACGAACGCGCCCGCCTTGGCGGCCGGCGCCGGTGTGGCCGTGGGGACCGAGGCGATGGCGTGGGGGTTCCACTTCGACGACATCGACCCGGCCGTGGTGGCGCGGGACATGGAGGACTACCCGGCGCGGAAGGGCGACATGCCGCCGTGGGGGTCGGCGACGATCCCGAGCCCGCTGGTGCTGTGGTGCGTCGCACCGGGCGCGGTGCTGGCGGAGGCGGCGGCGATCACCGCGCCCGTGTTGGTGGCGATGGGCGAGCGGGACGTGCTGGTCGACCCTCGGGGCGAGGTGCGGGCGTACGCGTCGTCGCCGAGCGTGGACTTCTATGTGTGCCCGAGGATGGCGCACATGCACAACTTTGCGGGGACACGGGAGGAGTTCTGGGCCCGTATCGAGACGTGGGCCGAGCTGGGTGCGGGCGTTGCGGGATGCGGTCGCGGGCGGCCGAGCGTGAGGCGGATGGTCGGGTGAGCCGGTGAACGAGCTCGAGCTGGCGAACGACCTCGGGTCGCTGTTGGACCTCGAGCGGGTCGACCGCGACCTGTTCCGGGGCCGGAACGCCAACTTCGGGCCCCGGCGGACCTTGTACGGCGGGCAGGTGGCGGCGCAGTGCCTGATCGCCGCCGCGGCGACGGTCGAGGACGGCCGCCTCCCCCACTCGCTGCACGGCTACTTCCTGCGGGCGGGCCGGAGCGACCTGCCGGTGATCTTGGAGGTGGACCGCGACCGCGACGGGCGCTCGTTCTCGGCGCGCCACGTCAACGCGGTGCAGGAGGGCGAGGTCATCTTCTCCATGGTCACGTCGTTCCACGCCGAGAGCGAGGAGGCGGACGGCGACGGCGTGTTCGACGATGCGCCGCGACGCGAGGTGCCCGCACCCGACGCCACGCCGCGGGGCGGGTGGAACCCGCTGCTCGAGGTGCGCGAGGTCACGCCAGACGGACTTCCTGAAGGGCGTCTTCACCGACTGCGCGTGGGTGCGTTCGCTCACGCGCGCTGCCCGACGACCCGTTGGTGCATCGAGCCGGGCTCGACCTACCTGTCGGACATCGGCACCGGGTTCGGCCAGAAGCCGCCGGCGTTGGTCGGGTCGCGGCGGGCCGTCCATCGACCACTCCATGTGGTTCCAAGAGCACATCCGCGCCGACGACTGGGTCCTGGTCGACCTGCAGCCCGTGAAGGCCCGCAGCGCGCGGGGCTGCTACCAGGGCTCGCTGCGAGGCCCGGACGGCCCGTTGGGGGCGACGCTGTATCAAGAGCACCTGCTGCTTGCCCGGGGCGATGTCCGAGTTGGTCGAGGGCGTCCTGCGCCAGGAGGCCGAGGTGGCGGCCCAGGAGGGGCGGGAGCCGCGTGACCTCGAGGAGCTGCAGCGGGCGCACCGGGAGCATCCGGCCGGGCGCTGACCCGGAGAGCGATTGGTCGGCTTCCGTTGCGACGTCGTTTTGCGCGTACGAAGACCAGCCCGGCTGTCCTCGCGCTGTATACGAGCATATCCCTGCCCACTTCGCCACGATTTGAGGCAGGAACGTGCTGCCCGGTTATCGGCAAAATCGGACAGGACTTCGCCATATGCACTTAGACGCAGGCAACTCGGTCGCCACGGATATCGCCGCCATCGGAACCTCGAGGCTCCGTCGAGCAGCGCTTTGGCCCGCTCAGCAGCGCCGGGCCTACAGTTTGAAAATGGCGATCGCAATCACCGAAGACCACCGCGCCCTGGGCCAGACGGCCTCGGACTTCCTGGCCAAGCACGACTCCCGCGGGGCGGCCCGGGCCCTCCTCGAGGCCGAGAAAGAGCCACTACCGCCGTTCTGGGGCGACCTTGCCGCGCTGGGCTGGCTGGGGCTGCACCTGCCCGAATCGGTGGGCGGGTCGGGATACGGCCTGCCCGAGCTCGTCGTCGTCGTCGAAGAGCTCGGCCGGGCCGTAGCACCCGGGCCCTTCGTGCCGACCGTGATCGCCAGCGCGGTGATCGACGCCGTCGGCTCGGACGAGCTGAAGAACGAAGTGGCTGCCGGGACTGGCCGACGGCTCGGCCTGCGGCGGTGTCGCGCTCGTCGTCCGACATCACGGTGTCGGCGGGCAAGGCCGCCGGGACGGCGCCGGCGGTACTGGGCGGTGGCCTCGCCAACATGCTCGTGCTGCCGGCGGGCGACGACGCCATCGTGGTCGATGCGTCGGCGAGCGGGGTCACGGTGGAGGTGCCGAAGAACCTCGACCCGACACGGCGCTCGCGCGCGGGTGACGCTGGACGGCGCGGCCGTCGAGGTGATCCCCGGCGGGGCGGCGGGTGCTCGTCGACTTGGGCCGGGTGCTCGTCGCCGCCGAGGCCGTCGGCGTCGCCACCGAGTGCACGGAGCAGGCCGCGGACTACGCCAAGGCGCGCGTGCAGTTCGGCCGGCCCATCGCCACCTTCCAGGCGGTCAAGCACCACTGCGCCAACATGGCCGTGGCCGCCGAGCTGGCGACCGCCGCCGTGTGGGACGCGGCGCGGGCGGCAGACTGAGGGCGGCGAACAGCTGACCTACGCCGCCGCGGTGGCCGCCGCGCTGGCACTGGCCGCCGGCGACGAGTGCGCCAACCTCAACACGCAGGTGCACGGTGGCATCGCCATCACGTGGGAGCACGACGCGCACCTCTACATGCGGCGGGCGACCGCGCTCGAGGCCGTCGTCGACAGCGAGGACGCGGCACGCGACGTCACGGATCTGGTGCGGCGTGGCGTGCGACGGGTGCGCACCATCGACCTGCCGCCCGAGGCCGAGCCCATGCGCGACGAGGTGCGCGGCGTTCGCGGCGAAGGTGAAGGACCTCGACGACGCGGCGCGGCGTGAGGCGCTGATCGAGTCGGGCTACGTCATGCCGCACTGGCCCAAGCCGTGGGGGCGCGACGCCGGCGCGGTGGAGCAGCTCGTGATCGAGCAGGAGTTCAAGGCCGCGGGCGTGACGAAGCCGCAGTACTCCATCACCGGGTGGGTGATCCTCACGCTGATCCAGCATGCGACGGAGGACCAGGTGGCGCGCTGGGTCCTGCCCGGCACTGCGCCAGGAGGTCATCTGGTGCCAGCTCTTCAGCGAGCCCGACGCCGGGAGCGACGCCGCCGGCGTCAAGACCCGGGGCACGCGGGTCGACGGCGGCTGGCTGGTCAACGGCCAGAAGGTGTGGACGAGCGGCGCGCACTACGCGTCGTTCGGCCTCGCCACGATCCGCACCGACCCCGACGCGCCCCAAGCACAAGGGCATCACGACGATGGTCATCGACATGCACGCAGAAGGCGTCGAGGTGCGGCCGTTGAAGATGACGACGGGCCAGTCGGAGTTCAACGAGGTCTTCTTCAACGACGTGTTCGTGCCCGACGACGACGTGATCGGCCCGGTCAACGGGGGCTGGACCGTGGCCCGGGCGACGCTCGGCAACGAGAGCGTGTCCATCGGCGGCGGCCAGGGCGGCGGCGGCGGGGCCGGCGGCATGCAGGCCGATGTCGCTGATCGCCGGGCTCGACGCACATCCCGAGCGACTGGCCGGCGGGGCGGGGCGCATCGGCCGCTACGTGTCGACGACCGAAGCCTTGGCGGTGCTCAACATGCGGAGCGCGCACCGTGCCGTCGTCGGCGGCGGTCCGGGGCCCGAGGGCAACGTCGCCAAGCTCGTGCTCTCGGAGCTCGGCCACGAGGGCGCCGCCATCCGCGTGCGCGCTGGGGGGACCGGAGTCGGCCTACGCCGAGGGTGCCGGGGCGCTGACCTCGTGGTCGGTGCTGATGCATCGAGGGATGTCGATCGCCGGCGGGACCTCGGAGATCAAGCGCAACCAGATCGGCGAGCGCATCCTCGGCCTGCCGCGGGACCCGCTCATCAACTGACGCGCCGGAGCGAGGGCTTCGGCCGACAGGGCGGCGCCGTCAGGACTTGGACTCGTCCGCCGACACCACGTTCGGGTAGGCGCCGACCAGGCCGCTGAGACCGGCGGCGGAGCGGGTCGAAGCCGAAGACGTGGCGCAGCTGGGCGATGGTCGCCTGGCGAATGACCGGCCAGCCTTGCGTCGGCGGCAGGTCGGGTGGCATCGCAGCCGTCGGTCGCCAGCGGCTTGAGCGAGGCCGGGATGGGCACCTTGAGCACGTTGGCGATGGCGAGAAGGCCGCCCTGGCCGGAGCCCGATCTCGCAGATGTCGGCGAAGACGAGGTGGCCGGCACCCTTGATGAGGATCAGCCGCTTCGGCGCGTGCATCTTGCCGTAGGCCGTGATCATGCCGGCGGTGGGGACCACGGTGTCGGCGGTGCCGGACATGAGCAGCCCCGGCTGATGCGGCACCGTGCTGCCCGGTCCGTGCTTGGCGTCTGCCGGGCAGCCCCACCGTCGCCCCGGCCAGGCCGATGAACGTCGCGACCTTGGGGTCGGCGGCCGCCAGCGCCTCCACCGCGACGCCGCCGGCGGAGTGTCCGACGGCGCCGATCCGCGTGGTGTCGACGTGGCCGTGGAACGGGGCTGCCCGCCGTTCGCGTTCTCGTGGGCCATCGAGCGCGATCGTCGCCTCGAGGTCGCCGACGTCGGTCGTCTTGGCCGTGGCGCCGGTCGGACCACCCAGGACCTCGGTCAGGTCACGGCTGTAGTGGTCGGGCGCCGCCACCACGAAGCCCCACGAGGCGAGGAACGAGGTCAGGAACGTCGACTGGTCGCGGAAGCCGGCGTAGCCGTGGCTGAAGAGGACGAGCGGGTAGCGGCCGGGCGCGACAGCGACGCCGCGCACGCCGCCGCTCGGGTAGGTGACGGAGAAGCCGGCCGGGATCAGCTTCTTCAGACGCCGGCGGCAGCCACGCGCTGACGTCGTACGTCGCCACGGGCTGTCCGACGACGCTCGCCTGGGTGGCCGGGTACCACACCTCGACGGGCGCGCCGTCGGTCGGCAACGTCAGCGTCGTCTCGCCGACCGCGAACGGGCCCGGGAGTGGTGAAGGTGGTGGGACCGAGGTGTCGGACCACGGGGACGGTGTCGCCGTCGAGCAGGTGCGTGTCCGAGGAGGCGTCGGGCGGGGTCGCCGTCGCCGCGCCGGCGCCTGCGCCTGCGCCTGAGCCCGCGTCGAGGGGAGTAAACGCCACGAGAGCGGCGGCGGCCGCGGTCAACACGATTCCGCGCCGCACGAAGCCCACGGCGTGCCGCCGCATCGACGCGTCGGTGCACGTCCCTCCACATGTCCGGAACCTCCCGAGTCCGTCGAACGGTCGGCGTGAGGCTAACCGCGAGCTCTCAGCCTCCGCCCGCGGCCCCCCCGAACACCGAGTCCGGCGCCCGCCAATCGGTCGACACGAAACGGTGCGCGATCAGCCAACGATCGCCCACGGGCACCAGGCGGTCGCGGTAGCGGCCCATGTGATCGAGCCCGATCTCGGTGAAGACCGTGAAATAGCTCGCGACCGTCGCCTCGCTCTCCGACACCGCCTCGAACCGCACGTTGGTCACCGTGTGGCGCACGATCCGCCGCACCGCGCCCTTCTGCACGGGCCGCCGCCGCCACGCCCTGCGCCTGTTGCGCCGCCGTCGCGCCCACCGAAGCGCTCCACGATCGCGGCGCGGCCCGTGCAAAGGCGGCTGCCCCCGGATCTCGAGCACGCCGTCCTCGCAGAACGCGCCGGCGAATTCGTCGAGCTGGTACCGGTCCCCCGCGTGCGAGTACTGCGCCAGCGTGTCCCGGCACCGCTCGCGCGCCACCAGCTCCCACAGCTCCATCGGGCGATGACGCTAACAACGGCATCGGGACACGGGCCAGAGACACACACCCACAGGTCCACCGGCGCCAATGCCCACCCTTCGTAGAGTGCGTGCCGATGCCCGACGAGTCGGCACCGCCCGAGCCCCAGCACGGCCGGGGCTACTCCGTCTGGCACCTCCTCGTCGGGCCGCCCCGTCCCGCTCGCGCCGGCGGCACGGGCAAGGACCGCATCACCCCGATCGAAGGGCTCTCGGCGCTCTCCCTCGACGCGCTCACGCGCGTCGCCTACGGCCCCGAGGCCATCATCCTCGTCCTCGCCGTGGCCGGCGCCGGCGCCCTCCACCTCATCCTGCCGATCACGATCGCCATCGTCGGGCTCCTCGCCATCCTCGTCTTCTCCTACCGCCAGGTGATCGACGCCTACCCGGGCGGCGGCGGCGCCTACGCCGTGTCGCGCGCCAACCTCGGGACGAACGTGAGCCTCGTGGCCGCCGCCGCGCTGGTCGTCGACTACACGCTCACCGTCGCCGTCTCCATCGCCGCCGGCGTGGCGTCGCTCCAGAGCGCCTACCCCAGCCTCGACGGAGCCACCATCCCGCTGTGCCTCGGGATCCTCCTCGTCATCACCCTGCTCAACCTGCAGGGGCCTGGGCGAGACCGCCCGCGCCTTCCTCCTCCCGACGATGGTGTTCATCGTCGGGCCTCCTCGCCGTCATCGCCGTCGGCCTCATCCACCCGCTCGGGCTCAACGAGGCGCCAGCTCGGGACAGAGCCAGCTGCCCACGACGGGCCTCAAGGCCGTGACGGTCCTGCTCGTCCTCAAGGCGTTCTCGGCCGGCTGCAGCGCGCTCACCGGCGTGGAGGCCATCGCCAACGGCGTCCCGCTCTTCCGCGAACCGCGAGCCGTCAGGGCCAAGCGCACCGAGATGCTCCTCGGGCTCATCCTCGGCGCCATGCTCCTCGGGCTCGCCGTCCTGGCCAAGAAATGGCACATCGGCCCCCGCTCGGGCCAGACCGTGCTCAGCCAGATCATGGCCATGGCCGTCGGCCGGAGCTGGGCCTATTACATCGTCTCCATCACGATCACGATCGTGCTCGCCCTCGCGGCCAACACCTCCTTCGGCGGCCTCCCCGTCCTCGCCAGCCTCGTCTCGCGGGACAACTACCTCCCCCACCTCTTCAGCATCCGGGGCGACCGCCAGGTCTTCTCGACCGGGATCGTCGTGCTCGCCGTGCTCTCGGGCGCGCTCCTCGTCGCCGTCGACGGCAACACCAACACGCTGATCCCGCTGTTCGCCATCGGCGTGTTCATCGGCTTCACGCTGTCGCAGACCGGGCTCGTCGTGCACTGGCGGCAAGGAGCGACCACCGGGCTGGAAGCGGCGTGCCGTCGGTCAACGGCCTCGGGGCCGTCATCACCGCCGTCGCCACCATCGTCTTCCTCGTCTCGAAGTTCACCGAGGGCGCGTGGGTGGTGGTGATCGCCATCCCTGCGTTCATCCTCCTCTTCACACGGATCCACGCCTACTACCTGCGGGCGGGCAGAGAGCTCGGCATCGACGAGATACCCCCCAAGCCCAGCGAGAAGCGCACCATCGTCATCGTGCCGGTGAACCGCATCTCCCGCCTGACCGAGCACGCGCTCACCGAGGCCGAACTCGCTCGGCCAGGAGGTCGATCGCCGTCACCGTGGTCCTCCGCACGGGCGACGACGCGGTGCACTGGGTGGACAGCGTCCAGCACGACTGGCGGCAGTGGGACCCCGGCGTGCCGCTGCGGGTGCTGCGCACCGACTACGCCTCGGTCATCGAGCCCATCGTGCGCTTCATCGACGGCACCCGGGAGGAGCACCCCGACGACCAGATCGTCGTGCTCATCCCCGTCATCCGCCCCGACAAGCTCCGTTACCGCCTCCTGCACAACCAGATCGACATCGTGCTCACCCAGGCGCTGCGCAGTCGCGAGGACGTGATCGTGGCCCGGGTGTCCGATCCCGCTCGAGCCCGAGTCGGCCTCCGAATCTGAGAAAGCGGCTGACGCCGGCGACCCCGCCTTCCCGCCGGACCCGGAGTCCGCGGCCGGGACGTCAAAACGAGCGCGCTCCGCCGAAGGCGGGCTGCTCCGAGCGTCGAAGTACGAGAGCTCAGGCCGCGGCGATCCCGACCATCGGCTGGTTCAAGACGATGCCCCCGGTCGAACCCAGGAAGGCGGCGTCGCCGAAGTTGAAGATGCCACCGTCCGACGCAGACTCCCAGTAACCCTGACCGACGGGTGTGCTGGCGATGCCCACCACCGGCTTGTTGAGCGGCTTGCCGCCCATGGAGCCGAAGAACCCGGCGTCGCCGTAGTTGAAGATGCCACCGTCCGATGCGACGAGCCAGTACCCCGCGCCGTCGGGCGTCGAGGCAATGCCGACGACCGGCTTGTTGAGGTGGATCGAGCCGGTGGAACCGAAGAAGCCGGCGCCCGGGCCGAAGTTGAAGATGCCGCCGTCGGACGCCACCTCCCAGTAGCCGCCGCCGGTGGGGTTCGCCGCAATGCCGACGATCGGCTTGTTCAGGTGCTTGCCGCCCATCGAGCCGTGGAACTCGGCGTCGCCGTAGCTGAAGATGCCGCCGTCGGACGCCACCTCCCAGTAGCCCTTGCCGTCCGGCGTCGCGGCGATGCCGACGATCGGCGCATTGAGCGGCTTGCCGCCCATGGAGCCGTAGAACTGGGCGTCCCGAAGGTGAAGACGCCGCCGTCGGACGCCACCTCCCAGTAGCCACTGCCGTCCGGCACGCCGGCGATGCCGACGATCGGCGCGTTCAGGTGCTTGCCACCCATGGAGCCGAAGAACTGGGCCCCGCCGAACGAGAAGATGCCGCCGTCGCTCGCCACCTCCCAGTACGCCTGGCCGGCTTCGACCGCGCCGGCAGTGCAGGCGGCACCCTGCGGGCGCGACACGCCCCGCTCGTCGGTCGCCGGGCAAATGGTCCCGCCCTGACCGATGGCCGCCGAGCCGGTCAGCGGCACCATGGTCGGAGCCGGGCCTCCGTTGTTGCCGAGCGGAGTCAGCAAGAAGTTGGCCACGCCGGCCTTGTCGTTCGAGACCGGCGCCGCGCATGAGCTGTCGCCCAGCACGTTGTGGCCGCCCGAGGCGATCACTTTGGCCCCGGCAGTTGCGGCGCAGCCACTCTGGACGATCGAGCTGCCGATCGCGCCGCCAGCGGCACCCGAACCGTTGTTGAAGATGGCGGACGCACCGTCTGACGTGTTCCCGTTCACGGTCACGAAGCGCAGGCTGAGCGTTCCCCCGTCGAGGTAGACGCCACCGCCCTGGTCGCCCGCTCCACTTGTGCTGTTGCCGGCGATCGTCGCGTTCTCCGCCTGCAGGCCGTCGTCGACATACAGACCGCCGCCGAAGCTGGCGGTGTTGTCGGCGACGGTGGACGTCCTGAGGATCAGCGGGCTGTCGTTGTAGATGCCGCCGCCGTCACCCCCGGCAGCAGAGTTGCTCGACACGTTCGTTCCCGTCACGGTGCCACCATCGTCCAGATACAGGCCGCCGCCGGTACCCGAGTTCGTGACTTGGTTCTGTGTCACCTGGTCGTTGGTGAACGTCGTGCTGAACATCTCGTCGAAGACGGCTCCTCCTTCCGAGCCGGCGCTGTTCCCGGACAAGCTCGTGCCCGTTACGGAATCGCCGAAGAAGCCGCCGCCGCCCGAGATCGCCCACAGCGCGCCGCCTTCGCCGTTCGGGTCATTGGCGCTGTTGTTGTCCAGCGTGGAACCGGTGATCGCAACCGAGGCGAAGTCGATCCAGATCGCGCCGCCTTCGCTGTCGCTGCCCGTCGCGGTGTTGCCGTTCAGCGTCGACGCGCTCACGTTGACCGGGGCGCCGTTCGTTCCGGCCAGCGCCCCACCGAACGCGCCATCGACCAGGTCGGTGGCCGAGTTCCCCGAGACGATCGAGTTCGAGAGGTTGACCGAGTCACCGCTACCGGTGGTGGCGATCGCACCGCCGACGGCCTCGGCCCCGTGACCGTTGGCCTGGTTGTTCTCGATCGTGCTGCCCGTGATGTTCGACCCGCCCTCGTCGCTCGCGAGAGCTCCGCCTTGGGCGAAATGACCGTCGGCCACGTTGCCCGAGATCGTCGAGTTGGCGATGGAAGCCAGCTGGAAGTCGGCGAAGATGCCACCGCCCTCAGCGTCCTCGTTGGTCGTGTTTGCGGAAACCGAGTTGGAATCGATCGTGACACCGGTCAACTCCGTCGTGTCGCCGCTGAAGATGCCGCCGCCGAAGGCTCCGGCGCTCGCATTGGAGGACACTGAGTTGCTGGAGACGTAACCGCCTTCGACGAGCAGCGAGCCTTGGTTGTAGATGCCGCCACCGTCCGCCTCGTGACCGGCGGTAGAGGTCGCGTTGTTGTTGTTGACCAAGGTGTTGGTGAGGCTGACCTGCCCGTCGCTGTAGATGCCACCACCCCTGGGCTGACTGGCGCTGTCGTCGGCCGTGTTGCCATAGATGGAGGAGTTCGAGACCCACAGCTGTCCGCCGTTGTCGATGCCTCCGCCCAATCCCGCGGTGTTGCCGATGACGATGACCTGATCGAGCTGGAGCAGGCTGTCTGAGTCCGGGACGAGGATGCCGCCGCCGTCAGCCACATTGCCGCCCTGCAGGGTGACGCCCGACAGCATGACGTCGGCACCGGCCGTCGGACTGGCCGCATTCACCTCGAGCACCCGGTCGGTGGGGCTCGGAGCCTGTTGGATCCTGGTCGAGACCGCGCCGGCCCCGACGATGTCGAGACCGTCGGGATAGGTGGCGTCGAGCTGCGTGCCGAGGGTCAGGGTGTAGGTCCCGGAGGGGACGTCGACCTCGATCGTTTCTCCAACCGGGTTCAACACGCCCTCGGCGTCCGCCTCCTCGATGGCGGCCCGCAACGAGCACTGGCCGGTCGAGTCGGCACAGATCCCGTCACCGGGCGTCGCATCGTGCGTGTCGTTCGTCGTGTTCACGGTGAAGGTGTGCGCCGGGGTGGCTGCGGCAAGGTGCGGCGCCGTACCCAGAAGCGGCGATTGCGCGTGCGGGCTGCCGTGTGACTGCGGGCTCTGCGGCGTCGTCACCGCGTGGGGCGCGGCGTGGGCGGCCGCGTGCGACGTGGCCGCACCCGCCGGCGCGGCGCTTCCCACCACTCCCGTTGCGCCCAGGACCGCTCCGGAGGTGCCGAGCACCAGGGCGACCGCCCCCGTCACGCTCAGTCCGCGCGCAACAACCGAACCCGACGCAGCGCGGGCAGAAGTGGAACGAAAACGCATGAGCCAGGCCTCCTGGTTCGCCAAATCCCCTGTAGCCCAGCCAGCGCACTCCCGCATCGCCGGGTCACCTCATTTGCAGCCCAGTTCGTAGCACCATCACGGAAAGCAAACAAGGATCAATCGGCGGAATTGCTCGTGTCTTCTGACACTCGTGGCCGCGGAAAACCTGAATCGCGTTATGTCACGGCCGTGTCACCGTTCAGCGGTTCAGCGCCCCTTCCACACCGGGTCGCGCTTCTCGATGAACGCGGTCGCCCCTTCCTTGGCGTCCTCGCTGCCGAACACCTTGGGTTGCCACTCGGCCGCCAACGCGCGGGCCTTCTCGATGTCCACCGACGCCGTCCACACCAGCTCCTTGGTCGCCGCCAGCGCGAGCGGGCCGTTGCGGGCGATGCGCTCCGCCAGCGCCACCGCCGCCTCGAGCACGTCACCCGGCGGCACGACTTGATTGATCAGTCCCAACGACAGCGCACGATCCGCGTCAATGGGGTCGCCGGTCAGCGTCAGCTCCAACGCGATCGCCAGCGGGATCCGCGTGCTCACGAACACACCACCGCCTGCGGCGAACAGCCCGCGCTTGACCTCGGGCACGCCGAACTTGGCTGCCTCCGAGGCGACCACGACGTCACATCCGAGGAGGAGCTCGAACCCTCCGGCGACCGCGGTCGCGTTGGCGGCGCCGACGATGGGCACGCCGATCTCTCCCCTCGTGAAGCGGCCGTAGCCCTTCATGCCCTCGGGCGAGCCGCCCACCGTGCCCCCTTCAGCGAAGGCCCGCAGGTCCATGCCGGCGCAGAACGCCTTGTCGCCGGTGCCGGTCAACACCACCGCCCGCAGGTCCGGGTCGTCCTCCGCCTCGATCAGGCCGAGGCCGATCTCCGTAAGGAGCTCGGGATTGAGCGCGTTGCGGGCTTCGGGACGGTTCAGGCGCAGGACCGAGACGGCTCCCCGCCGCTCCTTCACCAACACCGGCTCCGACGAGGTCGATCCTTGGGGGCTCATGGAACACACCTTTCTCGTTCCCGAGCGACAGGACAAATCCTCGCGGCCCACCGCCGGAACGCAGTGAAGTGGGCTACACCCCGAGCAACATCGGCACGATCCGCACCGCGCCGAGCGTGCGGCGACGGCTCAGCGAGCCGTGTGGCTCTGGCTGACCGTGGGCGTCGGAGGCTGACCGCTCGCGTGCAGGGCGCTCGATGCGGCGAACAAGGGACCGCTCCACACGACCACCGTGGCCGCAATGGCACACAGGAGCCCTGCCGCCGCGGCTCTGCCCCTGTGGATGCGCATGCAGCCACTCTCCCGCACGAATGTGAGGGAACTGACAGAGCGACGTAAGAATCCGCTGTGAATTCCGGGCCTTCCGGCAACCGGGGACGCCGGAATGTCGCCGAAACCCCGGCGTCGCTTACCATGAAAACATGATTTTCGAACCAGCGGCGACGGCCCTTGATCCGGCGCCGGCCGACCCGGTCGCCGTCCAGCCGGCGCGGCGGCCGGACTCGGTACGCCGGACCTCGACGATGCTCATGTTCTGGCCGGATGGCTTCGGGTCCGAGCTCAGCCTCAAAGGCAGGGCACGTGACCTGCTCACCCCCGCCAAGGGCGAGCCCTCGGTCATCGACCACTCCGATCTGCTCGCCGTCACGGGTCGTGCCCGCGACGTCGTGCGCATCGAGAGCGACCCCGCCAACGCCGACCTCCAACGGCTCGTCGGCTGTCGCGCCGGCGGCAACCTGCGCTCGGCGATCGCGCAGGAGCTGTCCAGCGAGTACGAGGCCGGCACGCCGCTGCACCTGCTGATCGACGACATCGCCGGCGCCACCCTCATCTCGGGCTTCACGTACTTCCGCTGGGCCGACGTCGTCCCCGGCATGCGCGAGCGCCTCGGCACCGGCCCGCAGAGCGACATGCGCGGCATCTGCTCGGGCTTCCGCGACGGTTCGAGCGCGCTCTATCCGAATGGTGCCCTCCGCGGCGTCAGCTCTAACACGCCCGTGGCGCCCTCTCTGGGCGACCCGGCCGACCCGCTGGGCTGGCACGAGCTGGAAGATCCACCGGAGATCGCCATGCGGCGGGCGCGACGGATCGACGTGTGGGAGAACGGCGACCAGCTCGAGTTCGACTCCATGTTCCGGGACAGCTGCTGGGTGCCCGAGGGACACGAGGTCGTCCTGCACGAGTACGAGGTCATGGGCACCGCCGACCGAGCCAGCGGCGTGCTGCGGTCCGTGCAGGCGATCCCGCGGGTCCTGCCCTACCCCGAGTGTCCCCTCGCGGGGCCCAACGCCCCGCGCCTTGTCGGGACCTCACTCCACGACCTGCGCACCGAGGTGCTCTCGCAACTGCGGTCCGTCGACTGCTGCACCCACCTCAACGACGGGCTGCGCGCGCTGGCCGAGGTGCCCGTGTTGGCGGGCGCGCTGCCGCGGATGACAGAGATCAAAGCGACGGCGGCCGCCGCCCGGACCGGGCGCCCACGGCGCTTCGAGTCCGAGGACGAACTGCGACTCCTCCTCGACGCGGCGATGGTCGTCATGGGCCGCAACGGATACGTCGACGCGTCGGTCGCCGACGTCCTCAGCGAGGCCAACCTGTCCACGCGCTCGTTCTACCGACACTTCGAGTCGAAGGATCAGCTGTTGTGCGCGCTCTACCGCCGCGAAGCGGAGAACGCTGCCTCTCGGCTCAACGCCAAAGTGGACGCGGCGCCTTCCCCTCGTGCCGCGCTCGACGCCTGGATCGACGAGATCCTGAGCCTGGGCCAGCACCGGGCGAAGGCGGCGCGGGTGCGCGTCCTCGGTTCACCGGGCGCCATGCGAGCGGAGGGCTACGCCGAAGAAACGCGCCACGCTTCCAAGCTGCTCATGGCCCCCCTCGAGGCACTTCTGGCCGCCGGAGCCAGCCGACGGATCGTTCCCGCTCGCCGATCCGCCCTCCGACGCGGACCTGATCCGTTCGGTCGTCTGGGCCGCCGCCGGACTCACTCCGTGGAGCGAGAAGGCGGCGTCGCGGTCCGAGACGGCGCGCCAGGTGCGCTCGTTCTGCGCTCGCGCGCTCGGCGCCGCGCCGAACGCCTAAATCCTGGCGCCGCCTAGCGCGGCTGATCAGCGGGCGCCGGACCGAAGGCCAGCTGCTGCACCCACTCCGCCGCACGGGCATACCCGGACGCGGCCAGATCGGTCCCGTGCTCGAAGTCGAACGGCGACGGCGCCTCGGGGTACGGCGACGGCACGAAGTACACGGCGCCGCCGCGTTCGGCGGCGGTCGCCTCGGCGTTCTCGAGCCTCGCGATCTGCAACTTCGACGTCATGAGCGACACGGTGTTCATCGCGGCCGCCACGGCCCCTCGTGGCGGCTTGCGACGTGGCGCGGTGGTCGTGAGGAACGCATAGACCTCGTCGGCACCCAGATCGAGCGCTTCGCCCGCCGGGCAACCGGCCGACAAGGAGCCGTCCACCAGCCAACGGCCTTCGCGGTAGACGGGCGGGAAGATGCCCGGGATCGCCGCGGTCGCCAACAGCGCGGAGGCAATGTCGCCCTCGGTCATCACCACGATGTCACCGGTCAGTGCATCGGTGGCGACGGCGGCGAACGGTACCTTCGCTTCCTCGATCCGATCGATCCCCAGCCACTCGTGGATGATCACCTTCAGCCGTTTGGTCGAAACCAGGTGGTCACTCAGGCCGATGAACCCCGCGAGGGCCCGGAACAACTCGAACCGGAAGACGTGTTTCCGGCGGAGGTCGCTCCAGGCGGCCTCGAGTCCCTTACACCCGTCGATGCCCGGATGGGTGGCATAGAAGGCAGCGTTGAGCGCGCCGATGGACGACCCCGTGAGCACGTCCGGCTCGATACCCGCCTCGACCAAGGCCCGCATGCTCCCGGCCTGCATGGCGCCCAAGTTGCCGCCTCCCGAGAGGGCGAACGCAACTTTCATCCCTTACCACCTCGCTGCTCCTGCGCCTGGACGAGGTTAGGCGGCCAACCCGCTGGCCGTCGCGCTCGCGCTCAGCGCGTCCGCTGTGCGGCCGTTCCTTCGGCGAGCGACCACAATCGAGGGCTCGCCCTCGTCGACCTGCACGACACCGTCGATCTCGAGCGCCCGGAGGTGGGACACCGTTTCGCCCACCGCGGCGCGGCGCATGAAGCCGGCGATGTCGTCCCACGAGCGTGACCACCGCATGTGCGACGCAATGTCCCACGCGGTGTGCGGCCCCTCGGACAGGATCGCGATCACCTCGGTGAACCGGTCCCGGTGGTGTTGGCGCAACTCTTCCAGGCGTTTGCGGAGGTCGTCGAAGCGGTACTCGTGCGCGGGGAGCACCTCGTTGACGTCGTAGGGCTCGAGCTTGTCCAGCGACGCAAGGTAGTCGCCCAGTGGGTTGGCCCCGGCTTGGGGATGGAACGGAATGTTCGGGGTGATGCGCGGCAGCACGTGGTCACCCGAAAGCATCAGCTCGTGGCGCGCTTCGTAGAAACACAGGTGTCCCGGCGAGTGGCCCGGGGTCCAGATCGCGGTGAGGTCCCAGCCCGGAACCTCGGGCTGCGCCCCGTCCTCGAGCAGCACGTCGGGGAGGACGGGATCCACCAGCGGTCGCACCGGCATGGCGGCGTTGCGCAGAGGCTCGAGTTCTTCGGGTGGTGCACCCATCCGTCGCAGTGCGGCCGCAACCCTGTCGAGCAGGTCATCGGGTTCGTCGTAACGGTCGTGGATGAGCTCGGCGTCAGCGGGGTGCAGCGAGATCCACGCGCCGGACGCTTGCCGGATGCGACCCGCGAGCCCGTAGTGGTCGGGATGGATGTGGGTGACCATCACCCCTTGCACGTCCGCCACGTCACAGCCGACCTCGTCCAGGCCGCTCTGCAGGGCATTGAACGCATCGTCCGTGTTCCATCCCGCGTCCATGAGGTACGGACCGCGATCCGTCTCGAAGACATACACCAGCACGTAGCGGAGGGAGTTGTTCGGCAGCGGGACCGGAACGCTCCACAGGCCCGGGCGGACCTTCTCGACGCCCGGAAACGGGTCATTGGCCGCCGCCGCCCCGCGAGCACGTTGGGCGTGCGGCGGAGCGGGCGTGTGACTGTGTCCCGGACCGGACGTGGAAGTCATCGCGACGAGCGTAGAGCCTGCGAGGGTGGGCGCCACGTCCCGGGTCGAAGCCGAATGGCTCCGCAGGGGCGACCTGGTTAGGGCTCGACCCGATCGACCAGCCCCCATTCCATCGCCGTCGTCGCGTCGATCGGCTCGGCGGAGAAGGCGAGCGCAGGCGGTATGGAGACGGCCGATGCGACGGGTCAGGCTGACGGTTCCGCCGGCACCGGGGACGAGGCCCAGCCCGATCTCAGGTAACGCGAGCGTCGTGTCCGGAGAACCGACGACGGTGCCGGTAAAGGCGGCGAGCTCGATGCCCGATCCCATGCAGGGCCCGTGCAGATAGGTGACGATCGGCTTGTCGAGTCCGGCCAAAGAGCGACCGACGCTGCGCTGCAGCCGCACCAAGTGCGCCGAGGCCGGGTCGGGCCGTGTGCCGAACTCGTCGAGATCGCCACCGGCGCAGAACGACCTCCCCTCACCACGCCACTCGACGCGTGTGATGCCGGGATCAGCCGCCGCCAGCGCCAGCGCGTCGACCAGCTCGTCGCGCATCTGGGCATCGAGCGCGTTCAGGCGGTCCGGTCGGGTGAGCGTGATCACGAGGGTGTCGCCACCGCCTTCGACCCGCACGCGCGGCCCCTCGTCTCGATCCGGTCGCGGCGGATTGGCGGCGCGCCAGGCTGCGAACTCCGGGCCCGACTGGAGCACCGAGTAGGCGGCCGACTCGGCCACCAGTCCGTCTGCGATCGAACGCGTCGGCGCCGGCGCGCAGCAGGAGCGCCAGGGTGGCCGCGGCAATGGGTTGAGCGGCCAGGTTCTCCTCGACCCGAGCGAGGACCGGGTCGTCGTCGGCGAGTGCGACGTCGCACAGCTCGAGCCAGGCCGGGTCGACGGGTCCCTGGGTCACGCCCACGACGACGAACGGCAAGCTGACCAGGCGATCGACCGCCTCGCGCGGCGGTGGGTCGCGCCGCCCGTCGAGCGGGACCAGCACGGGGGCACTGCGCTCGGGCGAAACATCGCTGCGCAGCTCGGCCAGGAGCGCATCGGCGCTCAGGTGTTCGAGAATCGCGAGACGTTACCCTGCCGCGGATGGACGACCCCCGGGTGGAGCGTTGGGCGGCGAGCGGGGCGATGGCGCTCACCGGGCTGCCCGAAGCCCCGCTGGGGCCGCCCGAGCGCCTGGTCGACGGCGTCGAAGATCTGGCCCGGCCCTTCGGGGGCCTGGACCCGCTGGCCCTGCTCGGAGAGCGCGCCGCGCACATGGGTCTGTGGCGCCGGGGCACGATCAGCTGCGGCGGCAGCTGTCACCTTCTGGCCTCGGGAGAGGGAGAGGGCTATCTCGCGGTGTCGCTGGCCCGCGACGAGGACTTCGAATCGATTCCTGCGTGGCTCGAGCTCGATCGGGCTCCGGCCAACGTCCCCGCGGCGTGGTCGGCCGTCGCCGACGCTGTCGCGACCCGAGATCTTGACGAGCTCGTCACGCGGGCCGCGCTGTTGGGGCTGCCTGTCGCCCGCGTCGGCGAAGCGCTGGGACAGCCTGCAGTGTCCCGACTCCCTCTCGGTCCCGCGGCGGCGCGAGAGCCAGAAGGGTTGATCGTGGTCGATCTCTCTGCGCTGTGGGCCGGGCCCCTGTGCGGGGACCTGCTGGCCGGAACCGGGGCCACGGTGATCAAGGTGGAGTCGCCGGCACGACCGGACGGGGCCCGGCGCGGACCGCCTGCGTTCTTCGACCTCCTCAACGGGCGCAAACGGTCGGTCGCGCTGGACTTCGGGCACTCGGACGGCGTGGACGCATTGTGCGCGCTGATTCGGCGGGCTGACGTCGTGATCGAGGCCAGTCGGCCGCGCGCGCTCGAACAACTCGGCGTCGCGAGCCGCCGACGAGGTGCGGGCCGGCGGGCCCCAGGTCTGGGTTTCGATCACCGGTTATGGCCGCACAGACGCAGGCGCCCGCGTGGCGTTCGGAGACGACGCCGCCGCCGGTGGCGGCCTCGTGGTCTGGCACGAGGGTGCCGCGATGTTCTGCGCCGATGCCGTCGCGGACCCGATCACCGGTCTGACGGCGGCGAATGCGTGCCTCGATGCGCTGGCGTCCGGTGGTCGCTGGCTCCTCGACGTTTCGATGGCGGGTGTGTGCGCCGAACTCACCGGTCCCACGCTGCCCGTCTCGCCCGACGTCGCCGTGGCGCCACCACGTGCCCGTCGGGTGGTGGAGGAAGCTTCGGAGCTGGGCGCAGACACCGCACAGGTTCTGGCCGAGCTGGGTCTTCGGATGTGAGCCGGCCGAGACCGTCTGCTTGAATCACACCGATGAGTGATCCCCGCCGAAGCGCTGTCCTCTTCATCGAGTGTCAGCGCGGCGTGATCGGCGACCTCTCGGTGCTCCCGGCCCTCGCCGAGGAGGCACAACCGGCACGGGCCGCCATGGGTCGTTTGGCGACAGGGGCGAGGGTCGCCGGCGTGCGAGTGGTGCACCTGACTTACCTCCCGTTGGCGGGTGGGCAGTCGGCGAATCGTCGGGCCCCACTCATGCAGAGGACCGGCTCGAGCAGCGACTGGGACGAGTCGCACCCCGCCATGGAGGTGGTCACCGAGATCGGCGTTGCGCCCGACGACCTGGTGCTGCCTCGGCATCAAGGCTTCTCGCCGGTGCACCGCACCGAGGTGCTGACCATCGTGCGCAACCTCGGGATCGACCAGCTCGTCGTGGCGGGGGTCTCCACCAACCTGGCCATCCCCCTCACCGTGGCGGGGGCGACCGACGAGAACTTCGGCGTCACCGTGGCGACGGACGCGTCCGTCGGCACACCCCGGGCGCATCACGAGTCCATGCTGAAGCACAGCCTGGCTTTCATCGCCCGCCTCGCGACCGTCGACGAGCTGCTGGCCGAATGGTCAGCCTGAAGCGTCAGCCTCCGGGCCAGGCGATCGCCTTGGTCTCGAGATACTGCTCGAAACCTTCGATGCCGCACTGGCGGCCGATGCCGCTGTCCTTGTAGCCGCCGTAGGGCGAGTCGGCTCCGTACCAGAGGCCTCCGTTGACCGAGATGGAGCCGGTGCGAATGCGCCGCGCGATGGAGGTCGCACGCTCCTCGCTGGCGGAGAAGACCCCGCCCGAGAGGCCGTAGGTGCTCTCGTTGGCGATGCGCACGGCGTCGTCGTCGTCCTCGTAGGGGATCACACAGAGGACGGGGCCGAAGATCTCTTCCTGCGCGATGGCCATGGAGTTGTCGACGTCGACGAAAAGCGTGGGCTCGATGAAGTAGCCCTTCGGCAGGTGCGCCGGCCGGCCGCCGCCGTAGACGAGCTTTGCACCCTCCTCCTGCCCCTTGGCGATGTAGCCCAAGATCCGGTCACGCTGGCGCGCGCTGATCACGGGGCCCATCAGGACACCGTCGTCCTTCCCCGGATCGCCGTAGGGCACGCCCGCCATCGCCTCGGTGACCATGGCGACGCCCTCTTCGTAGCGGGAACGCGGCAGCAGCATGCGGGTCTGCATGGCGCAGCCTTGGCCGGCGTGGACGCAGACCATGGCACCGCCCGGCACGACAGAGGCGAAATCGGCGTCGTCGCACACGATCATCGCCGACTTGCCTCCCAATTCGAGGAAGACCCGCTTCAGGGTCGCCGCGCCCTTCTCCATGATCCTCTTGCCGGTCGCGGTCGAGCCGGTGAACGAGATGAGGTCGACCTGAGGCGAGAGCGTGAGCTCCTCGCCGACAAGGTGGTCGGAGGAGGTGACGACGTTGACGACGCCGGCCGGGATGTCGGTCTTCTCGGCCACCAGCCGGCCCAGCCGCGTCGCGTTCCACGGAGTGTCGGGCGCGGGTTTGATGATGACGGTGTTGCCCGTCGCGAGGATCGGCCCCAGCTTGTTGAGGGTGACCTCGACCGGGTAGTTCCACGGGATGATGGCGCCGACGACGCCCATCGGCTCCTTGTAGACGGCGCGGCGGCTCGCCATGCCCATCATTTCGGAGTCGGGCAGCGAGCGCTCGAAGGGGAACTCGTCGATCATCTTGGCGGGCCACGTCAGCGCTTCCGACAGCGGCCAGTCGACCTGGGCGGCGAAGGTCATCATGCGCGGCGAACCCACCTCCGCGATGATCTCCTCGCGCAGCTCCTCGCGCTCGGAATCGAGTGCGTCCTGCAACTGCTCGAGGCAGCGACGGCGCAGGGCGCGGTTCGTCGACCAGTCGGTCTCGTCGAACGCCGTGCGGGCGGCGCCGATCGCGGCCTGCATGTCGGCTGCGGAAGCGTCGGCCACCGGGCCGAGGACCTCTTCGGTTGCCGGGTTGAGGTTGTCGAACGTCTTCCCTGAGGCGGCCTCGACGAGGTCGCCCCCGATGAGCATGCGGACCTCACCTGTACCGGACATGTGCCACCCCCTGGTGATCGACGACTGTGGTGAGGAGAGTACGAACGGGCCTTGCGGGGGTCAAGACGAAGGGCCTCGTGGTGGGGTTCGGTCCCGCCGGGGCGGGGTCCGGCGCGGCCAGGGCGGCCACCAATCCAATAAATCAGAATTTCTCCGTCGAACGTGTCGATTCGGCGGCGGCCCGTTCGACGCTTCTGTCAGAGTGAGGCGAACGGCGCCCCACCGAGACAAGGAGCACCACCATGCGATTCCTCGGATACACCCTGGCCAACGAGGCCGAGACCCCGACCGAGCCGCCCCGCCCCGAGTTGTACGAGGAGATGGGTACGTTCGTGGGCGAGGCCATCGCCGCCGGCGTCATCGTCGCCACCGGCGGCATCTCGCCGACGTCGGAAGGCGTCAAGATCAGCCTGAAGGACGGCGAGTTCACGGTCGTCGACGGCCCGTTCGCCGAAGCGAAGGAGATCGTCGGGGGCTGGGCGCTCATGGAGTGCCGCGACCTGGCCGAGGCCACGGAGTGGTCGAAGCGCTTCCTCGGCGTGCTGGGCGAGGGCGAGGTGCGGGTCCGTCCCGTGTCCGGTCCCGAATAGAGCCCTGCGCGCTTTCGCTCCTCACCCATTGCCTCGTTCGTGACGCAGTTCGACGCCGTGGTGGTTGAATCGGTGGCGTGCCGGCCACCGATTCGACTGCCGCGGTCGAGGCGGTGTTCCGCATCGAGTTCCCCCGTGTCGTGGCGGCGTTGGCCCGCGCGTGTGGAGGTGACTTGGGGCTGGCCGAGGACCTGGCCCAGGACGCGCTCGTGGATGCGTTGGCGCAGTGGCCTATCGAGGGGACGCCACGGAATCCCGGCGCCTGGCTGACCGCTGTCGGGAAGCGCAAGGCCATCGACCGCTTCCGGCGCGACCGGGTGCTGGCGTCGAAATACGCGGAGCTGGGTCGGTCGGTGGGGGTCGGTTCTGATGGGGGCGGCGGGCGCGGGGGCGGTGGTCCGGGCGGGGTCGGCGTCGAGCCGGACTCCGATGCCGCCTTCGACGACGAGATCGAGGACGACCGGCTCCGCTTGATCTTCGTGGCGTGCCACCCGGTGTTGGCCATGCCGGCCCGGGTCGCGCTGACGCTGCGGTTGGTCGGAGGCCTGACGGTGCCCGAGATCGCCCGCGCCTATGTGGACCGGGATGCGACCGTCGCGCAGCGCATCGTCCGGGCCAAGAAGACGATCGCTTCGGCAGGCGTGCCCTTCGAGGTGCCTATGGGCGACGAGCGTGTCGCCCGTCTCGGCGCCGTCCTCGAGGTCATCTACCTGATCTACAACGAGGGCTACTCGGCCACGGCCGGCACGTCGTGGGTGCGGCCCGAGTTGTGCGCCGAGGCGTTGCGTCTGGGCCGGGTGCTGGCCGCGCTGGTGCCCGACGAGCCCGAGGTGCACGGGCTCGTCGCCTTGATGGAGTTCCAGTCGTCGCGATTGCAGGCGCGTGTCGGGACGTCGGGCCGGCCGGTCTTGTTGTTCGATCAGGACCGGCGCTCGTGGGACCCGCTGCACATCAACCGGGGCGAGGCGGCGTTGGCCCGGGCGGAGGCGCTGATCGCGGCGGGCACTGCGGGCCGCGGTCCCTATGTCCTGCAAGCGGCCATCGCCTCCTGTCACGCACGCTCGTTCCGGCCCGAGGACACCGACTGGGCGCGCCTGGTATCGCTCTACGGCGAACTGGCGCGTCTCGCCGCATCACCGGTGGTGGAGCTGAACCGGGCCGTCGCGCTGTCCTACGCGGATGGGCCGGCGGCGGCACTGCCCTACGTCGACCTGATCGTCGCCAGCGGGGCGATCGAGCGCTACCACCTGCTCTACAGCGTGCGGGCCGACCTGCTCGACCGGCTGGGCCGCTTCGACGAGGCCACTCAAGAGTGGGAGCGGGCGGCCGGGCTGGCGGCGAACGCGGCCGAGCGCTCCCTGTTGGAGGACCGGGCGGCGGCGAGTCGGGCCCGCACTGCCCGGGCGGTTGATACAGAGGCGTAAGTATGTAATCTCGTAACTATGAGTGACGAGATTCAGGCATTTGTCCAGGCCAACGTCCCGGAAGGGTGGTTCACCGGGTCGCCGACGGTCGAGGCGGACGAGGAGGAGATCCTCGTCGTGGGGGTGCTCGCCGGCGGGCAGGCCGCCGACGCCTTCCGGGAGTCGACCCGCGAGGAACGCATGGCCATCGCCCGCGAGGCCGAGTCGCGCTTCGGGCGCCCTGTGTCGTGGGGCGTCGAGCGCGACGGCGCCACGACGCTGTTCACCACGCAGGCTTCGCCCGTCATGACCAGGTTGCGCATGCGTGAGCGGGCCGTGCTGACGACAATTATCGACGCGGGAATCGCGCGGAGCCGCAGCGAGGCGTTGGCGTGGTGCGTCAAGTTGGTGGAGCGGCACCAGGCCGACTGGCTGGCCGAGCTGCGCGAGGCGCTGGCCGGTGTCGAGCAGGTGCGCGTCGGTGGACCGAGCTTGATATGACCGAGCTGCTCACTCCGTCGCCATCGGATGCCACCGCTGCCGGGGCCGTGGCACCGATGAGCGAGAGGCCCTCGACGCCTACTCCGAGATCGTGGTCTCGGTCGCCGAGCACATCGTCCCCTCCGTCGCCTCGCTCCGCGTCGCCGCCCGCGGCCGCGAGGGCGCCGGCAGCGCGGTGGTGCTGTCCGCCGACGGGTACCTGCTGACTTCCGCCCACGTGGTCGCCGGCGCCGAGCGCGGCACGGCGGTCTTCGCCGACTGGCACGAGGCGCCGTTCGAACTGGTCGGGCGCGACCCGTTGTCCGACCTGGCCGTGCTACGCGTCACCGCTTCGGGCCTGGCCCAGGTGGAGCTCGGCAACGCCGACGTGCTCCGGGTGGGCCAGTTGGTCGTCGCCGTGGGGAACCCGCACGGGTTCGCCGGCTCCGTGACGGCCGGCGTGGTGTCGGCGCTCGGACGCTCCTTGCCCTCGGGCGGCCGGGTCGTGGAGAACGTGATCCAGACGGACGCGGCGTTTGAACCCCGGCAACTCGGGCGGCGCGCTGGTCGACTCGCACGCCCGGCTGGTCGGTGTCAACACGGCGCTGGCCGGGATCGGCCTCGGCCTCGCGGTTCCCGTCAACGCGACGACACTCGACATCGTCGCGACGCTCATGCGGGAGGGGCGGGTGCGGCGGGCCTATCTGGGCGTCGTCGGCGGGGGCCGGCCGTTGTCGCCGCGGCGCGCCGAGGAGCTCGGGCAGAAGAGCGGCGTCGGGATCATCGAGGTGCCGTCGGGCAGTCCCGCGGAGCGGGCTGGGCTGCGTCCGACCGACACGATCGTGGCCGTCGACGGTGCTCCGGTGGAAGGCACCGGTGACCTCCAACGGCTCATGACTGCGGGGGTTATCGGCCGCACCCTGTCGCTGCGCGTGTTGCGCGACGACGGCTTCGTCACCATCGACGTGACACCGGTCGAGCTGGTGTAGCTGTTCCGCTGGTGCTGGTGCTGGTGCGGGGTAGGCCCGGCCTTGTGCCTGGTCCCGGCCCACCACGGCCGGAGCCGCAGGCGCGCCGGCGGGAGCGTCCCGTAGACGAGCACGGCCTGGCCGCGAGGCAGGCAGCGCAGCTCCTCGGGCGGCAGCAGGCGCCGGGGGGCTGTCGTCGAGGTCGTCGAACGCCGCCCGGTCGGGTCACGCGGTCACCGAGGGCTGGGTGACCTCCTCGTCGCCGACGAGACGGCTGGCGTACTCGAGCGTGTCCGGATCGGCGACACCGGGGAGGAACAGCTTCGCCCGGTGGTTGTTCAGCACGGTCGGGGCCCGGGAGCCGTAGCGGCCGCGGACCTGGGCCAGGTCTTGCCAGATCGTCACGAGCTGGATCCCGTGTGACGCGCAGGTGGCGGCGAGCGCATCGAGCTCGGCGAGCGGGGCGATGTGCGCCGCCTCGTCCAGGACGACGAGGAGCGGTGGGTCGAGGGGCTGGGCGGCACGGGTGGAGCACTCGAACGCGTGCGTCAGCACCTGCTGGGTCAGCGCCGTGAAATACCCGCGCAGCCGCCGCTGGTCGTGCGCCGGTGCACACAGGTACACCGTGTTGTCGCCGTCGCCGGCGAAGAGGTCCGCAGGCTGGAAACGGGCCGCCGTCATTGCGGCCGGCATCGACAGCGACCGCGCCGGCGCCGAGAGGGCGAAGGGTGCGAGCACGGTCTCGGCGGTCGTGTACACCGAGCTCCGGGTGCGGTCGTCGCGGCACCAGGTCGCGCGGGCGGCGTCGAGGGCCTCGGGCGACCCGGATCGCTCCAGGACGTCCGCCACTTCGCCCACTTCCTGCGTGTCCACCCAGCGCACGACGTCGGCCATGGCGCGCCGGTCCAGTGCAGCGGCGTGGAAGAGCGGCGCCAACAGCTTGGCGGCAGTGGCGTACCAGAACTCCCCGTCCGCGCTCGTCCCGTCCGCCCGGGCCGCCTGGCACAAGTCGGTCGTCGTCGCGCAGGCCCGGCGCCAATCGGCGCAGTCGCCCAGCAGCGACCACTCGTCGCCGGCCGTGCCTGTGCAGCCGGTCGGGTCGATGCGCCAGACCCGGCCCCGACGCGGCCCGCGTCGCGTGGGTGTCGCGCAGCAGGTCGGTCTTCACGCTGGCCGCGAGCACGGGACCGGCCCAGTTGAGGATGGCGGGCACCGCGAGCGACGTCGTCTTGCCGCTCTGCGTCGGGCCGACCACGACGAGCGACTGGCCCGGCTCGGCCGCGATGCCGGTGGCGTGGCCGAGGCCGAGGCCGCTGAGTCCTGGGCCACCGGATGCGAGCACGCCGAGGAGCAGCCGGCCGCGTGGGGGGTCGCCCGCACGGACCCGCAGGGCGCGCAGGTCGTTCCGGCGGGCCCAGCGCGCACCCCGCCGCGTCGGCGCTGCGCCGCCCGCTCGTCGGTTCGGCGCCCAACGCAGCACGTCGCGATACGAGATCCCTGCCCAGAGGGCGGCGCCGACCGCCAGCGGCACGACCTCGGCGGCGAGGCCGGTCACCGTGCCGCCGGGGCGTTCATGGCGGCGTCGGTGTCGATGATGTGGCGCTCGAGCGCGCTGAGCCGGTGCTGTACCAGGAACGACCGCTGCCCGACCTTCCACAAGGCAATGCCCCGGCGTAACTGCGGCAGCAGGTCCGACTCCGTATCCGAGAGCGATAGCAGCTCGGACGCCGCCTCCAACTCGCCCGGCGACTGCGCGTAGACGACGCGGGTCTCGGAGTCGGACAGCAGGCCCTGGGCCAACGCGACCTGTTCTGAGTCCGACGCCCCGACCGAGCGCAGGTCCGACACCCGGTGGAGCACCGCCACGTTGGACACGCCGAACGCGCGCGACAGCTTCCACGACGACTGGAGCCACCGCGCCACACCGAGGTTGGAGAGGATCGCCCAGGCCTCGTCGACGACGAGAAAGAACCGGCCACCGCCGCCGGCGCCGGCGCCGACCCGTGCGCCCCCCAACCCTGCCGTCCGGGCCAGTGCCGCCTGCAGCCACGCCGTGGCGCACGCCATGAGGACGCCGAGCGCCGCGGACGTGTACAGCGCCGAGAGGTCGAGAACGACCAACGGAGCGGAGAGGTCGAGGCCTTTCGTCGTTGGGCCGTCGAACATCCCGGCGAGGTCGCCGTGCACCAGCCGGCGTAGCTCGAGGGCCACGTCGCGCCCGTCCTCGAGCAGGTCGCGCCGTTCGGTCCGCAGCGTTCGTGCCGCCTCCGCGCTCGGGGCCAGAAGCGCCTCGACGACCTGGGGCACCGTCGGGTTGTCGTGCACCGCCACGGTGTCGGCCAGGGCCGCTCCCAGCGCGGCGCGCTCGCGCGGGGCCAGACTGCGCCCGAGACACGCACTGGCGAGCGAAGCCAATAGCTCCGTCCGCCGCCGCGCCGTTGCGTCGGTGCCTTCGCTGCCCGCAGGACCTGCACCGTTCCGGGTCGCCGCCCCCGCCTCGGGGCCCCGGTCGAGCGGGTTGAGCCGGATGGCCCCGCCCGGCCGCAGCGCCACCGGGCGCACGCCCCAGGCGTCGGCGAGGTCGCCGTACTCCCCCTTAGGGTCGACGACCCAGGCTCGGCGTCCGAAGACGGCCTGGCGCCAGAGGAAGGTCTTGACGAAGGAGCTCTTGCCCCGCCCGATCTGGCCGAACACCACCATGTTCGGGTTGGACACGATGCCGGCGGCGTAGAGCTCGAAGGGGTCGAAGACGAAGGAACCCCCGAGTAGGTCGTCGCCGATGACCACGCCCCGCTGGCCCAGGCCCGCTTCGGCGATGAACGGATAGGCCGCACCGAGGTTGCGGGTTGTCACCTGATGCGCCGGCAACTTCGGCATGCGCTCCCTCATGCCGGTGAACGGTCCGCGGCCCTGTCCGCTCGTTCGCTGCTCCGTTACCTTGGCGAACGGCCGGAGTCCCCTCGATGGAAAAGGTGGAGCGCAGATGAGCGAACCGGATCGTCCGTCCCAACCCCTCGTGATGTCGCTGGCGGCGCTCACGGTCGTGAGCGGCATCGTCGACGCCGTGAGCTACCTCGGCCTCGGCCACGTGTTCACCGCCAACATGACGGGCAACATCGTCCTGGTCGGCTTTGCCCTCGCCGGCGCCGCCGGGCTTTTCCCTGGCCGCCAGCGGGACCGCCCTCGGCGCCTTCGTCGGCGGTGCCATCGCGGGTGGCCGCATCGGGCTCCTGATCCCGCAGAAGCGCTCGCTCCTCGTGACCGCCGTCACGCTCGAGGCCGGGTTCACGGTGGTGGCCGCGGTGATCGCCGGCAGCGTGGCCGTGCTCGGCGCCGGATGGCCGCGCTTCACGGTGATCGCGCTGCTCGCCTTTGCCATGGGCATCCGCAACTCGGTCGTGCGGCGCATGGGCGTCGCCGACATGACGACGACCGTGATCACCACGACGATCACGGGTCTGGCCGCGGACTCGTCGCTGGGCGGTGGCCACAACCCGAACGCATCCCGCCGCGCCACCTCGGTCGTTTGTATGTTCGCCGGCGCGCTCGTCGGGGCTGCCTTGGTCGTCCACGTGCACCCGGGCGCCGCCCTCGGCCTGGCGGCGGCCTTTACCGTCGCCTTCGCGGTCTATCTGCGTCTGACCTCGCCGGTGCGGCTCGGGCTGGCCACGTAGGGAGGATGTGTCGAGCCCTCACAGGCGACTGGTCGTTTCCCACCCAGGTGCCGTGCGTGCGCCCGTTTGTCACCTCGAGCGGTATACGGCGTGGGTCTGCTCGTTCCGTCGTTCTTTGCGCAGAGGCCGACTGCGCATGAACAGGCCCCCCCTGCGCACTGGCGAAGGAATTGCGTAGGGCGGGACCGTATACCCGTACGCGCGTCAGACCGCCAGCCCGTCCTCCAGATAGACGCACTCGCCCGGGCCGGTACCGAGCGCGGCGCCAATGCGCCGCCGCAACGGCCCGCTCAACAACTCGAGCGCCACTGCCGACGGTGCCAGCCGGTGCTCGGACAGCTCCTCCTCCTGCAGCCGGATGGCCGCCAGCTCGTCATCTTCGAAGACCCCGCAATCGAAGAGGAAGCGCATGCCGCCAGCATCCGTGCGCCGGGGCCGGAGGAAGTCGACGGCCACCAGGCTGCCGCGGGTCACGTCCAGCCCGACCTCCTCGCGCACCTCGCGGCGACAGCCCTCCCACGGCGTCTCACCGTTCGCCTCCATGATCCCGCCCGGGATCGTCCAGTGCTTCTTGTACGTCGGGTTCACGATGAGCAGCCGGCCCGACCCGTCGAAGATCAGCGCGCCCGCCGACGCCGGGATCCGTGGCAGCACGAAGGGCCTCATCGTGGCGCCTCGTCGGACATGACCGCCATGGTAGGTGCGCCCGCTCAACGCAACCCCCGGCACAACGGCAACGTGCAGGTGTACGCCGACGCCTGGTCGCCGTAGAGCCGGCGCAGCGCAAGCCGGCTCTGGCCCGGCCGCGTGCTGCACGGCGTCGCAGGCCGTCGCCAGCTCGTCCTCGTTCGGCGCCGAGATGGTCACGAAGCCCGGAGTAGCGGAAGGACGCGTGGCCCTCCGCCAGCTCCGACTCACGCCGGGCGAGCACCTCGGACTCGCGGGCGTGGCGCGCCGTCGAGACGAAGCCGCCCCGGCGCCGCAGCTCGGAGTCGGCCAGGTCCGCCGTGCGAGACGCCTCGACCTTGCGCACCGCGGCATCCGAGCCGAGCGGTTCCATCACCACCGCCAGGGTCGAGCGGGCCGAGCCCAGGAGGAGCGGGGCCAGGAAGTCGCTTCGCACCTCGATGCGCGGCCACTCGGCCACCCAGAACGTGGCGTGCACCATGCCGTCGACCCGCACGCTCGACCAGCTCTCCTCCATCGCCATCGGCCACGGGTCTTCGCGCCGACGCCACGGCTGCGCTCGGGTGCGCCGGCCTCATAGGTGCGCAGCAACTGGTGAGCCAGGTCCTCGGCGCTGAGCACCGACTCCACCTGCACGTCGGCATCGCGCCAGCAACCGGGCGAGAGACGCCACCTCGCGGGCGAGCGCCGCGCACCCGACCTCGACCGACTTCGTGAGGCGCACCTGGACCGCCAGCACCACGTCGTGGGCGCACGCGTGCGAGTCCATGTCGGCCAACAACGCCTCGTACGACGCCGAGCCGGCCGACGCCGGCGTCCGCGACGGCCTCGGTCGCCAGATACGCGTGCGACGCCGCGCCCGTCGTCGGGGAACGAGGCGGCCACCCACTGCACCCGGTGCACGGGCGAGCCCTCACGGGCCAGCGAGGCCAACACCGAGGACCATGCCCCCACCCGCCGGTCCTGCTCGTCGGGACCGAGGAGCGCGAAGCTGCGGCCCCGCAGCGACACGCGCCGCCGTCAGCGTCCTCGCCGCGCCGGTCGTGCACGACGCCCATGTCCTGCCAGCCGGCTCGCAGCAGTCGCACCCCGCGCAGAGCCCCCATCGCCCTGCCACCCGGTGTCCGCGTCCGCCGCGCCGCCCAGCACACGACGACGGGCAGCCACTCGTCCCCCGTGCGGCCCGCCACCGGCACGGTGGCCATGGCGCCGTACAGCACGAGCACGCACGACCGCGGCCGCCACCCCGGCGACGTTGGGCTCGCCGCGCAGCACGAGCACGCCGATCACGAGTCCGACGGCCACCGTGAGGATCTGCCCGGGCCGCCACCCGGCCAGCGAGCCGCCCCGCTCGCGCGGGCCGAAGCGGTAGCGCGCCCCGCCCGCCGGGCTCACCCGTCTTCCTTCGCGTCATCGGAGCGGCCACGCGGCGGCAGCCCGACCATCTTCGGGCCCTGCTCGTCGTAGTCGATGTAGAAGCGGTGTTTCCCCGGCTCGACCGGGTACAAGAGCCGGCGACCCGGCGGCACGCCCTGCCACTTCCACGCGTCCGTTGCCGCGACCGCTCCAGCGACAGCGCCCGCACCGCGCACCCGCACCCGCCGGCTCGCCTGGCGACCCGCTTCGCTGTCGGACGCCTCGCTCCACCCGACGATGGGCTTGGGGCCCTTCGGGCCGCGGCTCGAGATCACCGGACGCCATCAACTCGTCGCGCAGGTCCGCCGGCATCGCGAACACGCCGCCGTCATCAGGATCGGCGCTGATGACCGTCGCCTCCGCCGGCGCTCCCGGCACTCCCACCGCTCCCACCGCTCCCACCGCTCCCTGACGCCAGAGCCGCTGCGGCCGGAGCCGCCGGCCGTCAACCCGCCGACCCGAGCGCGCCGCCCGCTGCCGTCATCCCGAGCAGCCGCGCCGTCGCCCGCCGACTGGAGCCCCTCGTGCAGCGCAAAGCTGGCGGCGGTGCGCGGCCGGCCGCGTCACGGCCGCGGTGCCGCGCTGGCGCAGGCCCTCGAGATGCCCGACCGCGCCCGCCTCGACGGCGGGGATCAGCCGCAGGATCGCGAAGGGCACGAACGTCGCCAGACCAGCAGTGCGCCACCGGCCAGCACGGCGGTGAACCCGCGCACTGCGTCGCCGATCCGGATGCTACCCGAAGCGACCGCGCCCGCGGCCAGGCTGAGGGTGGCGACGATGACGAACTTCGACAGGATGAGCGCGGCCAGGGTCTCGACGAGGCGCCGGCACCAGTGCGCCACGGCGGGCCAGACCAGCGTGGCCAGCGCGAGGGGGAGGAAGAGGACGGCGACGTAGACGGCGGCGGCGCGGATCAGCAGCTCCATCCACAGCACGAACGCGGCCACCGCGATCAGCAGCGCGATCAGCAGCAGCACGAAGCTGGCGATCGTCGGGTCGGCTGACGCCGACGACCAGCCCCTTGGTCACGCGTCGAGAGCAGCGAGGTGCACGTCGGCCCCGGAGCCGCCGGCGACGGCGTCGCTCATGGCGTCGGTCGCCGACAGGCTGAGGATCACGATCTGGATCGCCACCACCGCCAGCAACAGCGCCAGCGGCAGCTGCACGAGATACGTGCGCACGAGCTGCCCCGGGTTCTGGCGCAGCACGGCCTGCAGCGTGGAGACCAGCAGCATCGGGAGGATCACGACGCCGGCCAGCGCCGTCATCTGCCCGTAGTGCGTGCGGAACCACGTCGCCCCGACATCGATGGTCGTCGTGCGACACGAGGACGCGCCGATCTGGCGGAGCAGCCACTCGGCACCGCTCGCCACCCACTGGCTGATGCCGTTGAGGACGGACTCGAACCCCGACGTGGCGAGCGAGCCCCCGATGACTGCCGATCTGGCAGACGCGGGTTGAGGGCATCGAGTCCGGTGCAGCCGGCTGCTTGCATGACGGCGGCGGCTCTGACGGCGGCGAGATGCGAACAGTCGGCGCCGGATCAGTGCAGCGCCGTGCCGGTGTGGAAGAAGAAGTTGACGATCGGTGGCGCGGCGCCGATCAGGAGCGCGGCCAGCCCCGAGACGAGGACGGCCCGCCGCCCGACCATCGTCTGCTGGAAGTTCTGCGAGTGGACCCCCAGCGCCCAGGCGGCGGCGCCGATCAACAGTCCGGCCAGCGCGGCGATCAGCGCCCAGGCGCCGAGGCCGTTCGTCAGCTGCCTGCAGCGTCCCTCCGCCGGGCAATGCGTTCACGCTCGGGTTGAGCGTGACATCGGCCAGGTGCCACACGACCATTGGTTGCCCTCCGCATTTCTGGTCCCTGTCGGGATCACGACCGCCCCGGACCATCCGGGACCGCTTCGGCCGGAGAATGGTTGCGACTTCTCCCGGTCGTGCGTCCCGACAACGGCGCCGCCGTCGACGCGGCGCCGCACGGGGGTTGACGCCACGCCCCGCCCGGTGGGAGGCGCGGTGCGACCGCCGGTCCCCCACCCGAGATCACCAGCGCAGACGCCCGCGCGCCCCGCACCGAACCCCGACGAGCGATCAGCCGGTTTAGCCCGTGTTCGCCCCGCCCGCGCTCGCCTGTCATATTGGGGGCGTTCCCGATGACGACACCGGCCGAAGTCCACCTGAGCCAGACCCAGGCGATCATCTACATCGCGGCCGCCGTCGCGGTCTGTGTCCTGGTCGGCGTGCTGGCCGCCTACCTCGGGCGCCGGGCCCGGAGCCGGGCCATCAGCCAGCGCCTGGCCGCCCTCGGCACCCGCCTGGGCCTCGACCCGCCCGAGGACGAGAACAACATCGAGACCTCGCTCGCCTACCTCGAGCAGGTCACCGGCGGTGCGGCGCAGGCCGTCGACCGAGTCGAGCTCGGACGCCATCCGGCTCCGGCGCTCGCTCGACACCCTCACCCAGGGCGTCGTCCTCTGCGACGAGAACGGTACGGTGATCTATCGCAACGGCCGCGCCAACGCCCTTATGGTCAGCCGCCACGGTGATGCCCTCGCCGCACAGGCGGTGACCGAGGTACTCGAGGACGCGTGGCACGAGGGTTCCGCGGAACGCACGCTCGATCTCTACGGCCCGCCCCGCCGCACGCTCCAGGTGCGGGCCCGCCAGATCGACGACGGCCGCCGCCCCCTCGGTGTCATCGCACTGATCGAGGACATCTCCGAGCGCCGTCGCCTCGAAGAGATCCGCCGCGACTTCGTCGCCAACGTGAGCCACGAGCTGAAGACGCCGATGGGCGCGCTCGGGCTGCTGGCCGAGACGCTCGTCTCCGAGCCCGATCCGCAGGTGGCGCAGCGCCTCGCCGGCCGCATCCACAACGAGGCCTTCCGGGTCAGCCGCATCATCGACGACCTCCTCGACCTGTCGCGGATCGAGTCCGAGGAGGCGCCGCCGCGCGAGCCGGTGTTGGTCAACCTCGTCATGGCCGACGCCATCGAGCGGGTCCGGGCCACGGCCGACCAGCGCGGCATCGAGATCGTGCTGCACGAGCCCTCGCCGCCCGTCGCCGTCATGGGTGACCGCCGCCAGCTCGTCTCCGCCATGCACGCCCTTCTGGAGAACGCGATCACCTACTCCTACGACAACTCCAAGGTCGTCGTGACCGGCGCGGTCCAGCGCGCCAACCCCAACCTCGAACACCCCGCCGTCCGCCGGGAGGCTGCGGCGTCGGAGAATGCGGGTGGAGGCGGGGCGAGGACGCGGTTCCCGACGAGACGCCGCCCTCCGGGCAGGCTCCGGTGGACAAGGAAGGCGAATCGGCGTCCGAGGAAGTGGAAGGCCCGATCGAGCCCGTGTTCACGCCCGAGATCCTCGAGGCCTACGCGCCAGACGAGGACACCGGCGCCGCCACTCCTGCGACCGGCTCCACCCTGTCGGCGACGCCTCCCGTCGAGGCGGAAAAGGGTGACGCCGCCGGGACCGGCCAACTCGAGACCACCTCGGCCGGGTCCCCGAATTGGCGCATCGAGGAGCGCGACAGCGTGCGGCTCTCGGTGCAGGACCACGGGGTCGGCATCCCCGCCCGCGACCTCGATCGCATCTTCGAGCGCTTCTACCGCGTCGACCACGGCCGCAGCCGCGACACGGGCGGCACGGGCCTCGGCCTCTCGATCGTGCGGCACGTCGCCAACAACCACCAGGGTTGGGTCGACGTCGAGTCGCGCGAGGGCGAGGGCTCGACGTTCACGCTCGTCCTGCCCATCCAGTCCGAGCTGGCGACATGACCAAGGCGAAGGAGAAGAAGAAGGGCGGCCGGTCCGGACCCGGTGACGGCCCGGTCAACGTCCTGCTGGCGGAGGACGAGGAATCCTTCATCGAGGCGCTCGTGATCGGCCTGAACAACGAGGGGTTCCGGGTGACCGTGGCGCGTGACGGCATCGAGGCGCTGTCGATGTTCGAGGAGTCGGAGCCCGACATCATCTTGTTGGACCTCATGCTGCCGAAGATGTCGGGGATCGACGTCTGTCGCACCATCCGCGCCCGGTCGCAGGTGCCGATCATCATGGTGACGGCGAAGGGGACCGAGATCGACACCGTCGTCGCGTTGGAGGTGGGCGCCGACGACTACGTGACCAAGCCATACCGGTTGCGTGAGCTGGTGGCCCGCATGCGTGCCGTGCTCCGGCGTGCTCCGGGCGGTCCCGAGGCCTCCGAAAGCTCGGCGATCGAGATCGGGAGCGACGGCACCTGGGAGGCCAACGGGATCATGGTCGACTTCGACCAGCGCCGGGTGTTCGTGCGCGGCGACGAGGTCCACCTGCGGCGCAAGGAGTTCGAGCTGTTGCGGCTCATGGTCGAGAACGCCGGCCGCGTGTTGACCCGCGACGTCCTGATCGACCGGGTCTGGGGGACGGACTACATCGGGGACACGAAGACGCTCGATGTGCATATCAAGCGCCTGCGCTCCCGGATTGAGGCCGACCCGTCGACGCCCGTCCTGATCACGACGGTGCGCGGGGTCGGCTACCGCTTCGCCGGCGCCAACTGAACGAAACGGTCGGGGTCTTCGGCGCACCTGCGCGCCCTTCGGCCTCGACTTCCCCACTCGTCACAGCGTTCTTTTCTTCCGCGGCCCGTATAGGCGACGGACGGCCTCTTGAACTCAAAGCGTCCGCTGTTGTCCTATGTGTGGATTGGTTCTGGGCAGTGCCGGATCTACAACCTCTTCCGCGTAAATCTCCGTTCCTCGTTCTAGAAATTCCAGGATGTAGAACGAACACGCGTATGTTCCCGTAGGCGCGAAAACCGTCCCCCTGCGTAGGCGCAGAAAGAAGAAGAGGACCCCCGCTTACGCCCCGAGCACTCGAGGGGAAGGACCTAGACCGTCAGCCGCTCGAAGTCGTCGGGGATCGTCACGCCCGGCATTGACGTGGTGTCGACCTGTTCACCCAGGTGGGTAAGGACGAAGTGGGTGTCGGGATGCGACGCCTGGAGCTCCCGGACGTCGCGCTCCTCCATGTGGGTGCTGCGGGCCGCCGTGCGCCCCGTTGCACTCGAGCACCAACACGTCGGCTTCGGTGGCCAGCTCGGTCAGGCCGGCGCACGGCCGCACGTCGCCGCTGTAGGCCACGAAGCGATCCCCTCGCGTCAAAGAGGTAGCCGAAGCAGCGCAGGTAGGGGACGTGCTCCACCTCGATGGCGCGGAAGCGCAACCCGCCGGCTTCCTGCCACGTGCCTTCGACGTCGATGAAACGAAGGTCGAGTCGCTCGTGCGCCATCTGGAGCGTCGAGCGCACCTCGGCAACTTCGATCATGTGTGCCAGGTGCGCCTCGAGCCCGGGTGGTCCGACGATGTGGAGCGTGCGGCCACCGCCGGCCTCGGCCACCGCCTGCAAGAAGAACGGCCAGCCGAAGCAGTGATCGGCATGGAAGTGCGAGATGACGACCACATCGATGGTGGCAGGGTCGAAGCCGCACTTCCGCAAATGCGGCAGCGCAGTCGGGCAGGGCTCGACCAGCACGTTCGAGTCCAATACGAAGCTGTTCCAATAGCGCCCCGGCGGGGCGAGGAAGTTGCCGGTGCCCAGGAAGGTGAGCTCGGTCACGACGTGTCGGCGAGGGAGAGGAGCGACGCCACCAGCATCGGGTCCCCGTCGACATCGGCGTCGGGGACCGGGAGTCGACGGTAGAGCATGAGGACGAGGTCCGACGCGGTCGCGTTGAGCTCGGCGGTGCCGGCGCTCGCCGCGTCGGGGCCGACCCGCCAGCTCCCGCCGGTGTCGACGAGCGCGCAGCGTGACCCCGCCGCGTAGAGCGGACCCGTCAGGCCCGACCATGACGTCGATGAACTCGGGGACGCCGTCGGTGGCAAGTTCAGGCGACAACGGGGCGGACGATCCCACCGAGCCCTCCGCGTCCCAGCGATGGACGGCCACCTCCTGAGCCTGGTGCCGGGCAACTGCCCCGGCCGTGTGCGGTGCCGGCGCGTCCCACCAGGCCCAGCACGGCGAGTCCGGGCCGGCGTCGCGCAACGCGCTGAGCAGCGAGTAGGTGCACCAGCCGAGCCAGGCCAGCAGGTCGCTGTCGGGGGGCAGCGGGGTCAACGAGCCCCCGGAACGTTCGTCCGGGTTCTTGGCCCGCACGTTCGCCGACCAGTACCACTGCACGGTGCCGACATGGTGGGCGAGGTCGCGCAGGGACCACTTCGGGGTGGTCGGGACGCGGGCATCGAGGTCGGCCGACCCCACGACGCCCGCCAATCGGCGGCTCTCGCCCGCGATGGCATCGACGGCGTCGTCGAATCCGAAGCCGCCGTCGGCCCCCGAGGTCGCGCTCACGGCGCCTTGATCAGCAACTCGCCACCCAGATACGGCGCCAACGCCTCGGGCAGCATTACGGTCCCGTCTTCCTGTCGTCCGTTCTCCATCAGCGCGGCCCAGATCCGGGGCCAGGCCAGCGCCGAGCCGTTAACGGTGTGCACGAGCTGCGGCGATCCGCCGCCCGCCGGCCGGAAGCGGACATTGGCCCGGCGGGCCTGGTAGTCGCGGAACCAGCTGACCGACGAGACCTCGAGCCAGCGGTCGACGCCGGGTGAGTACACCTCGAGGTCGAACGTGCGGGCGGACGAGCCACCCAGATCCCCCGTGCACAGGTCGAGGACCCGGTAGGGCAATTCGAGCTCCTGCAGCATCGACTCGGCCCGGCGCAGGATGTCGGCCTGCGCCTCGAGCGCGCCGTCCGGCGTCGCGTACGCGAACAGCTCCACCTTGTAGAACTCGTGCACCCGCAACAGGCCCCGGGTGTCACGGCCGGCCGACCCCGCCTCGCGCCGGTAGCAGGCCGTCGCGGCGGTGAAGCGGATCGGGAGGTGCGACTCCTCGAGGATCTCGCCGCGGTGCATAGAGGTGAGGGGCACCTCAGCGGTCGGAATCAGCCAGAGGTCGTCGCGCTCCATGTGATAGGCGTCGTCGGCGAATTTCGGGAGGTGGCCGGTCGAGGTCATCGTGTCGGTGAGCACGACAGTCGGCGGGAGGATCTCCTCGTATTCGGGCGAGTGCCGGTCGATCGCGAATGCGGTCAAGGCGCGCACGCAGACGCGCCCCGGGCCGCGGTAGAGCGGGAACATCGATCCGGCCAACCGGGCGCCGCGTTCCATGTCGAGGATCTGGAGGGCCTCGCCGATCTCCCAGTGCGGCACCTGCTGATGGTCCAGGCGCTGCGGCTCCGGCTGCCCGACGTCCTGGCCCGGCCACCAACGGCGGACCTCGACGTTGTCGTCCTCGCCCGTCCCGTCCGGCGCGTCGTCGGCGGGAATGTTGGGGATATAGAGGAGCCCGGTGCGCCACTGCTGCTCGAGCGCGTCCGCCTCGGCGTCCACGACCCGCTGTTCGTCACCCAGGGCACGGCTCCGCGCACTGAGCTCGTCGCCACGGGCCCCGTCACCGGCCTTTCTGGCCTGTCCGACCTCGCGCGAGAGCGCCTTGACCTCGGCTCGGAGGTCTTCCGCCCGCTTGACCGTGGCGCGCCACGCAACGTCGGCCTCCAGGACGGCATCCACCTCCGCCGCCTCGACCCCGCGGCGCGCCAGCGCGGCCTTGACTGCGGCGGGGTCCTCGCGGAGGGCCCGGATATCGATCATTCCTGCTCAAAGTAGCCTGCGACGCCATGCCAGCAGTCGAGGTCCGCGGTCTCACGGTGCGCTACGGGGCCGCCGCTGCGCCACCTGCGGTCGACAACCTGGACCTGTCGGCCGACGCCGGCGAGGTCCTCGTCGTCCTCGGCCCCAACGGTGCCGGCAAGACGTCGACGGTCGAGACGCTCGAGGGTTACCGCCGCCCCGAGGCCGGCGAGGTGCGCGTGCTCGGCCTCGATCCCCTCGCGGACCACGCTGCGCTCACGGGACGCATGGGCGTCATGCTGCAGAACGGCGGCGTCTATCCGATGCTCGGGCCGAAGCGCGTGCTCGATCTCTTCGCCGCCTACTACGCCGACCCGGTCCCCACCGGCGAACTGCTCGACACGGTCGGGCTCCGCGCCGTCGCCGCCACCCCCTGGCGCCATCTCTCCGGCGGCGAGCAGCAACGGCTCTCACTGGCCCTCGCGCTGATCGGCCGGCCCGAGGTGGCGTTCCTCGACGAGCCCACCAGCGGCGTCGACCCCGAGGGCCGGATCGCTATCCGAACGGTCGTCGCCGGGTTGAAGGACAAGGGAGTCAGCGTCGTGCTGACGACTCACGAGCTGGCCGAGGCCGAACGCATGGCCGACCGCATCGTGATCTTGGCCAAGGGCCGCATTGCACGGGCCGGCACGCCCCGCGAGCTGACGACTTCCGGTAACGATCCCGGGCTGGCTTCCGTCACGTTCGGCGCGCCCCCGGCCTGGACGCCCCGGCGCTGGCGAACGCCGTCGGCCCGAACGCGACCGTGACCGAGATCCAACCAGGTCGTTACCGCGTCGAAAACCCCGACCAGCCCGGGCCAGCCCTCGCCGCTGCCGTCACCGCGTTCCTCGCCGAGCGCGGGGTCGCCATGACGGCGCTCGTCGTCGGCCGCACCCTCGAGGACGTCTACTTCGCCGCCGTCGGGCCCGACGCCGCCACGAGCGAAGCCGACACGGCCGATCCCACAACCGCTGCCGGCCCCGGAAAACGGCGGCGGAGGTCACGACGGTGACCCAGGCCGGCTCCACGCCGATGCCGCGGCCCGCAATCCGCGCCCGCGCTCCGCCCGCTCGCCGCCCAGACCGGCGCCGAGATCTACATGACCCTGCGCCGCGGCGAGACGCTCCTCCTCACCATCGGCATCCCCGTCGTCTTCCTCGTCTTCTTCTCCAAGGTCTCGGTCATCTCGACGCCCACGTCCAACCCGGTGGACTTCTTCGTTCCGGGCATCCTCGCCCTCGCCGTCATGTCGACCGCAATGGTGTCCCTCGGTATCGCCACCGGATTCGAACGCGGCTACGGCGTGCTCAAGCGCCTCGGCTCGACCCCCCTGGGTCGGCCGCGACTCCTCGGCGCCAAGATCGTCACGATCATCGCCGTCGAATTGCTCCAGGCGGCGGTCCTGTTGCCGGTCGGTGCCGGGCTCGGCTGGAACCCGGGCGGCGGCGCGGCGGTCGCGGTCCCCGCCGCCATCGGTGCGATCCTTCTCGGCTCCGCTGCGTTCGCCGGCATCGGGCTGCTCATGGCGGGAACCCTCCGGGCCGAGGTCAACCTCGCCGCAGCCAACGGCCTCTACCTGATCCTCCTGCTGCTCGGCGGCATGATCGTCCCGCTCGAAAAGCTGGGCACCGGATTGGCCGACTTCGCCAAATTGCTGCCTGCCGCAGCGCTGTCCACCGCGCTGCACGCCAGCCTCGGCAGCGGCGCCACGGTGCCCGCAGAGTCCTGGATCGTGCTCGCAGTCTGGGCCATCGCGGCGCCCGCCGCCGCCGCCCTTACGTTCCGCTGGGAATGAGCGCGTTCTCGTCGGCGGTGAGTGAAGACGGCGTCAACACGTCGCCCCGCACGATCTTGGCGATGGTGCCGTCGCTCCGTACGAAGACCGCGTAGGGATCGCCGGTGAAGTAGAAGAGGCCGCTGGTGATGTTCACGTTCTGGTCGTAGGCGACCGGGAAGGTCACCCCGGCACTGTGGATGAACGACTTGGCGTTGCCCACGGTGTCCTCGCTGTCGACCCCCACGACCCGGACCTGTGCCAACACACTGCCGGCGCTGTCCTGACTCCGCACTGCGGCCGCCAGCGGCGGCAGTTCCTGGTGACAGCTGGGGCACCAGTTGCCGAAGAAGAGCAGCACCGTCGGCTGCCCGCCCGCGAGCGAGGAGACCGAAACCGAAGGCCCACCGACCGGCCCGATGTTCTGGCTCGTGAACGACGGCACCGGATCCCCGACATTCGGTGCAGAACCCGACCCCGAACCCGACCCGGTGGTCCCCGACCCCTGGCTCGTCCCGAGGCCCGTGAACAGGAAGATGCCGATGATCACGGCGGCCACGATGCCCACGACCAAGAAGACCTTGCGCGGCTTGCGCACCTCGGATCCGCCGCCACTCGGACCAGGTCCCGGACCGGGCACCGGTGCCTCGCCCGGAGGAGGCGCACCTGCGTCAGTCATCGCATCCCGTCCGACAACCCGTCAGTGGATGTGCACGTGAGCGGAGATCAGCACGTCGCCCGCCATCGCCACGAACAGCACCGTGAGATACGTGATGGAGTAGCCGAAGACCCGCATGGCGTCGCGCCCGGTCACCACGCCCGACTGGGCCTGCCCCCACAGCCGCGTCACGAGATACAGGAACCCGGCACCGGTGACCGCCGCCGTGATCATGTAGATCCAGCCCAAATGCGCCACCGGTCCCAACACGAACGACACCGCCACCAACGCCACCGTGTAGTAGACGATCTCGGCCGTCGTCCGCTTCATCGATGCCACGACCGGCAACATCGGCACGTCGGCGGCTGCGTAGTCCTCCTTGTACCGGACCGCCAACGACCAGAAGTGCGGCGGCGTCCAGATGAAGATGATGGCGAACATCACGACCGGCGTCCAGGCCAACCGGTCCGTCACCGCCGCCCACCCGACCAGCACCGGGACGGCGCCGGCGGCGCCCCCGATGACGATGTTCTGGGTCGAGCGCCGCTTCAACCACAGCGTGTAGACGAAGACGTAGAACAGTGTCGCCGAGATCGCCAGCACGGCCGACAGCAGGTTCACGGCCAGCCAGAGCTCTACGAAGGCGGCGACCTCCAAACACAGAGCGAACACCAACGCAGCGGTGGGGGTCATCGCCCCCGTCACCAAGGGCCGGTTCTTGGTCCGGTTCATGAGCCGGTCGATATCGCGGTCGACGACCATGTTGATCGCGTTCGCGCCCCCGGCGGCCAAGGCGCCGCCCGCGAGCGTGGCCACCATCAACCACACGGGCGGCAGGCCGCGTTGGGCCACCACCATGGTGGGGAGCGTCGTGACCAGCAGGAGCTCGATGATCCGCGGCTTCGTCAGGGCGACGTAGGCCCCGATCTTCTGCCACGGCCCGGCTCGGCGCACGACCACAGCGGGGGCGTCGACTGACATGCGCCGCACAGCCTACGGCCGGTCCTCGATCGGGACCAAGCGCCAGGTCCCGGTAGCCTTGAACGCCGTGTCGCGGCACCGCCTCCCCACTGTCTCGCCCTCGCTGAGCCACCGACTGAACCAGCTGGCGCTGCTGCTCACCGCACTGATCGTCCTGACCGGGGGCGCCGTCCGGCTCACCGGCTCGGGCCTCGGCTGCAGCAACTGGCCCGAGTGCTCGGCCGGCCACCTGACCTCGGCGCTGCAGTTCCACGGCCTCATCGAGTTCGGCAACCGCCTCGTCACGGTCGTTCTCACTGTTGCCGTCGCCGCCGCCTTCCTCGGCTCGGTCTTCCGCTCGCCCCGCCGCCGCGACCTCATGTGGCTGAGCGGCGGCCTCGTGGCGGGGGTGCTGGCTCAGGCCGTCCTCGGTGGCATCGTCGTCTACACGAAGCTGAACCCCTACCTCGTCATGGTGCACTTCTACGCGACGATGCTCCTCCTCGTCGACGCGGTCGTCCTCGTGCACCGGTCCACGCGCGAGTACGGCCCCGGCTCCGGCCGCCTGCTGATACCCCGGCCACTCGTCCGCCTCTACTACGGCCTGTTCGCCCTCCTCGCGATCGTCATCGGCGCCGGCACTGCCACCACGGGTGCCGGGCCGCACGCCGGCGACAGCTCGGGCCAGCAGATCGCCAAGCGGATCCCGATCGCGCTGCGCGACATGGCCGAGCTCCACTCGAGCCTGGCGCTCCTTCTCATCGGCGTCACCATCGGCCTCGTCGTCGCACTGCACGTGGCCGACGTGCCCGAGCGCGTCCGCCGCGCCGCTCGCATCCTCATGGCCGTGATGGTCGCCCAGGCGGCCGTCGGCTACACCCAGTACTTCACCCACCTCCCCGCGTTGCTCGTCGAGGTCCACCTGCTCGGCGTGACCGCGCTGGTGATCGGGTCCGTGCAGACCTTCCTCGCCTGCACGTACCACGCGCCCGAGGTCGTGGCCGCCCCGTCGGCCTCCCGGACCTCTGAGGCGGGGGTACCGGTCGGTGCGCACTAGCAACCTAAGCTCAGTGCTCCCGCGCTCTGGGCGCGGACACGCCCCCATCGTCTAGCGGCCTAGGACACCGCCCTTTCACGGCGGCAGCACCGGTTCGAATCCGGTTGGGGGTGCTGATTTCCCGGAACCGATGGTGCTCGCCAACTGATCGATTCTGGCAGTTAGCGCCTGCCCCACGTTCGAGCCACAGCCTCGGTGCGTGTTCGCGGACCTGGGGCCCACGATCGTCAAGCTTCGGCGACAGCCGCGCCGGCGGGCCGCGCGGACCGCGGGCGCCGGGCCGAGGACCGCGCGCGCGGGGGCGCCGCGCCGCGCGCGGCGACGACGGAGCGCGGCCCGGGGCGGCAACGCCACATTGCGCGCGCGGGCGGGACGGCGGCGAGCGGCGGGCCCGCCGCCGGGGGCCGAGGCCGGCCCGCGGCGGGCCGCGCGGGCCGCCGCGGCCCCGGACGGGGGCGCGGCCGACGGCCGGGGCGCGCGCCGACCGAGAGGGGCGACGGCCGCCCGCCGAACGCGGCGCCGGGCAGACGCGCGCCGGCGCGAGCCCCGCGCCGCCGCCGGCGAGCCGGCGCGCCCCCGAGGGGCGGCCGGAGAGACAAGCCGCGAGGCCCCCGGCGCGCGGCGAGCCGCGAAGCCCGACCGCGACGCACGCCGCCGCGGAGAGCCGGCCCCGGCGCGACCCGCCAGGTTGCCGCGAGTCCGGCTGCGAGGACGCACCGCTGCCAGCGCGCCGGGAGCGGCCGCGCCGCGGCGGAGCCGCCCGGGCCGGCCGACGCCGCCGCGCCCCCGGGCAGCGAGCGCGACGAGGCCCCCGCCCGCGCCCGCGCCGGCCGAGGCGGCCGGCCCGAGCGCCCGGGGCGACGAGGCCGCGACGGCCACCCGAGGCCCGAGGCGACGCCGCGCCGGGGGGCGGCCGACCCGGCCGACGGCCGGACGCCGCGACCCGCGAGGCCGGGGCCCCCGAGGACGCGGCGCGCCGCCCGCCGCGCCACGCCGCCGGGGGCCACCGCCGCCGCCAGGCGAGGCGGACCGCCGCCGACCCCGCGGCCAGCAGCGGCAGCCGCGGCCCGAGGCGCCGAGCGAAGACGGGACGCGGAAGGACGAAAGCGGGGCCGGGGAGACCGCCGCGAGGCGAGGAGGCGGCCGGCAGGACGCGCCCGCCACCGACGCGCGCCCCGAGGCGGCCCCGGCGCCGGGCCGCCGAGGGACCGACGCGCGCGCGGGGCGACACACCCCCCCGCCGGCCGGCCGAGGGGCGCCCGGCGGGACCGAGACAGCGCGACCCGGCCGCACGAGCCCCCCGGACCGGGGGGCCACGACGGCGGGCCGCGGCCACGCCCCCCCGAGCGAGACGGGGCGGCACCACCCCCGCCCCGCGACACGCGGACGCGACCGCGCCGCCCCGCGGCGGACCCGCCGGAAGGCGTACCGCTGTCCGCCGCGAGGGTCGGACGCTCCGACGGCCGGTGCCGCCGCCGCGCGACCGGTCGCCGCCTGGACGCAGCGACCCGGCGAACCGCATGGCGCCGCCACGCCGAGGTGCCGGACAGCTCGTGTGACCCCAGGATCCGCTCGGGCACGTGCCGAGCGAAGGTCGACATCGGGCGATCCGGCGCTCCTCGCAGCCTGCGCGCGGCCGCCCGTGCTGGAGTATAACGCTCCTGTACTAACCACCGTGGGAGGCCCTGGCTGGTATCGGTGCGGCAGCCCCCTCGACAGTGGCGAACCTCGACATGGTGCGCCAGGGCTCTAGTCACACTCCTCGAACAAACACGAGGTCCGCGTGGATCTGCGGCGACACGAAAAGGACACGAGACACACGAAGACACTGAGTGCGCTAATGGCGGCAGCTGTCGGAACCGACCGGACACTCCACTCCTGGTCAAACCACAACTGCTCTCTACGTGGACAGGCCATTCATACCCGAGTCGGTCATCCCGTCACCTCCCGCATGTGACGATCGTCGAACCTCATCACAGTCCGAGCCGGTTTCTGGGCTGAAGAGTGGTTTGAAGAGATCCATGAGGGGTTCTCCCGGGGAACCGCATGCGTTCCCCTCGCCTCCGCACCTTCATCAGCTGTGCGCTCGAGTGACGCTGCGCTCTTTGCAGCGTACCGGCGCCTCCTCGTTGCACGCGGCCGAGAACATGCACGAACGCTCGGTCCATCGGGACTCTCGTGCGTCTTTGACGTTCCGGCATCCAACTCCTGGGGCGACTCCGGATAGAGAGAGGAGAACGGAACGGAGGGCAGACGCATGAGCCCTGAACAGGATGACGAGACCCGCACCGCCGCCCGGCGGTTGGCGAGGGGGGCTGAGCCGTCGGAACTTCCTGCGTCGCGGCACGTTCACCACCGCTGCAGTTGCCGTGGCAGGCAGCGTGCCGGGAATCTCGACCCTCGTCGCGACCACCGCGGCAGACGCACCCGCGGTCGACACCGGGGTCAGCGATGCGGCGGATGAAGCCGCACCCCTCACCGAACCACTGATCGCGCAGGTAAAGGACGTCAGCACCGGTGAGATCAGCCTGTTCCAAGGAGAACGAGAGGTCGTCGTCCACTCGCCCGCACTCGCCCGCAGCTTGATGTCCGCCGCCCGCCCATAACCGAACACCCCCAACAACGAAACCAGCCATCCAGGAGGAAAGACCATGTCGTCACACCGCGAAGCGCCCGAGATCTCGAAGGATCCGGTCGCCGACAGCACCGATCTGTACGCCTTCATGAGCCCCGACGTGGCGGGAACCGTCACGCTCATCGCGAACTACATCCCGCTCGAGGCGCCCGACGGTGGCCCGAACTTCTACGAGTTCGCCGACGACGTGCTCTACGCCATCAACATCGACAACACCGGTGACGGCTTCCCCGACATCGCCTATCGGTTCCGCTTCACGACCGTGAACAACATCCCGGGGTCGTTCCTCTACAACGACGGCCCGATCACGTCGTTGACACCCCCGTCCCCGACCTCGAACTGGAACCGTCAGCAGACCTACACCGTCAGCCGCGTCGACATGCCGTGGAATCGGTGGAGGAACAGGGGCGAGATCGTCCTGGGCTCCGGTCTGTTGTCCCCGCCCTGCAACATCGGTCCTCTCTCGACCCCGAACTACACGGCGTCTGGCCAATGCCGCCGTCCACTCTGTCGGCGCGGGACCGTTCTCGGCCAAGGTGTTCGCCGGGCAGCGCGCCGAAGGCTTCTACGTCGACCTCGGTGCCGTGTTCGACCTCGGCGACCTGCGCGGATTCGCCGGCGACCACGCCGGGGGCGGGGGCCCCGGACTGATGAACGGCATGCCCGGCGTCAACTCGACGGCCGACGTCAACGTGCACACGCTCGCGTTGCAGATACCGGTCGACCAGCTCACGCGGTCGAAGCCCTCGGGCCCGGGGGATCCCGCTGCCGTCATCGGCGTCTGGACCACGGCGAGCCGCCAGCGGGTGCGCGTCGCACAGAGATGGACATGACGGGGGCGAAAACTTCGAGAGCGGGCCGTGGACCCAGGTGTCGCGACTGGGTAACCCACTGACGAACGAGCTCCTCATCGGCATCGGCGACAAGGACCGGTGGAACACGCAGCCACCGACGTCCGACGGCGGGCCGTTCCTCGAGTACTTCGCCACGCCGCTCCTACCGCAACTGTTGCCGGCGCTGTATCCGCGCGTCTTCGACAACCTGGCCGCCTACAACAGCGCGGCGCACAACGTACGGCCGGACATCGAGGCGATCTTCCTCACGGGGATCCCGGCGGGGGTGATCACCCCCGCCCCGACCTTCACGAACTACAACGGGACCGGAATCAAGGCGGACATGTTGCGACTGAACACCGCAATCCACCCCGCATCGAGCCCGAACAACTTGGGTCTGCTCGGGCTCGACGTGGCCGGGTGGCCGAACGGTCGCAGGGTCTTCGACGACGTGGCCACCATCGCGCTCCGGGCGGTGGCCGGGGCGACGCTTGGCTTCGTGACGTCCTTCACCGCCGACGCCGCGGCCGGGCTGGTCGACTTCGGGCTCACGACCGGGGGAACCGACCTCTCGGCAAAGGGCACGGAGAGCTACCTCAGCAATTTCCCGTATCTCGGCACGCCCTACAGCGGCTACTCGAACCCGGCCGTGACGCCCGTGTCGGTCGCGCCGTAGCGCCGTGGACACCCGCCATCTCACCGGGCCCAGTGAAAAGGGAAGCGTCGTCGTCGACATCGGCGGTGACGTCGGCGCCGCCATCGTCAGCACCCCGGCATCACTCGTCGGTTCCGAAATCGAGATCCGTCGTTGCGACACCGCCTGGGACGGGACGCACGTTGCGGTCCGGGAACGCCAAGTGGCAGGAGGCGTCATGCACGCCGCACTCTTCCCGGGTCTCGCGTACGGGACCTACGAGGTGCGGCTCCGGCGACAAGTGGCCCGACGGCTGTACATGGCCGCGTCAGTGCGACGCACGCTTCCACCGTCGGAGGGCGGCCGCAGCTGCGGCGCGACACGCACTCGCCCATCCCGGTGAGCCGTGCAGTCCTCGGAAGGTAAGAACCAGTCGTCGTCGCCTAGGCGATCAGGACGACGGGCACCCGCCCGGGGTCACCGAGACCGCGACCTGCAAGGGGTGCCCAACGGTTTGGACGGCCAAATGCGTGTCGCCGGGATTCGAGTGATCTTCCCGCCCCGCACCGCGGCGCACCACCCGGACGCGTAGTGCTGCGAGGCCGGGATGTCGATCACGGTCGAAGCGCCCTGGGCAGCGAGGCTCGGCGTGTAGATCATGCTGAACGCACCCGTGAACGGGTTGAACAAGAACGACTGGGGGTTGCCCGCGACCTCCTGCGGATAGGTCCGCGACAGGACCTGCGACGATGGGCGAATACGTCCCGTCGGGCAAGACCAGAGCCCTCCGCCGACGAGCCCGTGGGGTCGTCGTAGTACTTCCACGCCCAGTAGGCCCATCCGACTTCGTTGATGCCCGCCCACTCCGTGTCGAACCCGACCATGGGGACGCTCGTTGTGGCACCGAACTCACTCATGAAGATGGCCGGCCCGTTGGACTGGTACGCCGAGCTCATCGAGAGGCGCGTCACGTCCTGCTCGGCCGCCATCGTCTCTTCGGCCTGCAGGCAGTCGCAAGCAGGTCGGTCGGGTCGCCGGTCACCGGGCTGCGATCGCCGCAGTAGTCGTGGAAATTGAAGACGATGCGCTGGAACGGCAACGGCCCGAGCTGCGAGGGGATGTTCCCGCCGGTCACCCAGTAGATGTCGGGCTCCAAGAAGATCAGGTGGCGGTGGTCGACCGCCTGGATCGACGGGATGACCCCTTGGTTCGGCACATCAGACGGGCAGTCGAGCGGGGTCGTCCCGTTGGCCAGGAAGCTCTCGTGGGCGCGGCCCGTGTAGAAGCACTGCGAGGTTGCCGGTGAACGTGGACCCGTCGGCCATCGTTGTCTCGGTCTCGAACGGCTCGTTGTACGGGTCGTAGCCGACGACCCACGGATTGTTCTTGAAGTAGTTCGCCACCGTCTGCCAGACCAGGTCGAACTGGCCCTGCAGGTTGCCCACCACGTCGTTGTTCCAGAAGTGCCCCACCGCCGTCTCGCAGGGTCGGGTTCGCGTAGTTGTTCGACCAGCGGCCGCCGATGGGCACGATGGGCACGTTGTTCGTGCACACCGCCCAGTTGGGCGCGCCTTCGCCGCGGAAGTTCGTGTTGTAGACGTCCTGGTGCATGTCGAGCAGCGTGTAGATGCCGTGGCGCGCCAGCAGGTTGACCGTTGCCGCGACGTGGCGCAGGTAGCTCAGGGCGATCGCCCGATTGAACTCGTGGGGATCGCCGGGCGTGCCGGGCGTGCAGACGTCGGTTGGTTCGGCCCCCCCGTCCCGGTTCGAGCGCCTGCCACTCGATGCCGAGCCGGACCATGTTGAACCCGAGGCTCTGCATGCGCGCCGCGTCCGGAGCGTCGAAGTTCCACGGCTTGCCGGCATCGGGATAGGCGATGTAGGGCGCGTGCTTGTAGACGACGTTGACGCCGTGGAGGATCACGACGCGGCCGTGCGAGTCGTAGATGTACGGGCCGCCGGGCGAGCTCATGAACGTCGGGACGCCGGGTCCGACGCTGGGCGAACTCGCCCCGGAGCTGTATTGGTACTGCACCCCGGAGCCGCTGAGCATCTCGATGTGCGGGCTCAGTGCATTGAGGTTGGGCTGGTTGAGCACGTGCTGGCGGGCGGGCGCTGTCGTTGTGGTGGTGGACCCACCGGCGACGGTCGTCGTGGTCGTGGTCGACGAGCCGGCGCGGTCGTCGTGGTCGTGGTCGGCGTCGTGCGCGGACGCGACCGAAGTCGGGAGCGAAAACAGGACCGAACACACCGCCACCGCCGCTACGGCCGCCGCGACGACGAGACCGCGTCACGCCGCGACCGGCCACGGGCGCGACGCCCTACACCGAGACCGCCAAGAGTTCATGTCTGCCCCCGAGTGCGACGGAACGTGCTCCAGGACTGTAACGGAGCGAGACCGGATCACGTCCGAGACGAGCCTCGACGGACGCTCGGAGCGTCGCCGGACCGGGATCAGATCAACAGTCCGTGACGCCTGCGCCGACGAAGAGGTCGGCCGAGGCCAACAGGTCGTCCTGCATGGAGCTCTGGCTCTCGAGGAGCTCGTCAGCCCACAGCATCTGCAGGGCGGTCTGCACCCGGTCCGGGCGCGTTCTGGGTCCGCACCTCGTCGAAGGCCGTCCGCAGGACGTGGTGGAGCAACTCGCTGTCGGGAGACGGCAGCGGCCAGGTCGCTGCGACGGTCGGCCAGCAGGTCGGCGAACTCCTGGTACCAGCGGTGCGTCTCGCGCGTACGAATCGCGCAGGACGGCTTCGGCCACCGCGACCGCCTCGACCTCCGGCCGGCCGTCACTCGGCGGGTCGCACACGGAGCGTGCCCAGCGTGTACGCCGCGAGCCGGAGGCGGTTCGAGCCCGTGAAGAGGCGGGCGACCGTGTCGACCGAGACCACCTTGGCGCCGCGTTCGGTGAAGAACTGGCGGAAAGGCGTCGTCGAGCAAGAGGTAGGCGCGGTGCGACGCCTGCTCGGCCGGCTCGATGTCGACGGACCGCGAGGTCGTTGGTGAGGCGGTCCACCGCGTCGGCCAGATAGGCGGAACTGGCCACGAAGGCGTCGGACAGGGCACGCCCGAGCGCCGCAGTCGCGCCACGCGGCCAGAACAGGAGCCCGACGACGATGCTGACGCCGCAGCCAATGGCCACGTCCTCGATCCGGGTCAGACCGACCTTCCAACCGAGCGGGCTCGATGATGTTGAACAAGATGATCACGACCAGGGTGAACGCCGGCCTGCCCGGCCGACGAACGAGATCATCGCCGGCGCCATGCCCGAGACGAGCACCGCCAAGGGAAGCAGCACCCACAGCAGGACCGTGTGGTCGGCGACGCCGATCATGATGGCGGAGCCGACCACGAACCCGATGGCGGTACCGCCGACCGCGCGCAGCGCCGTGGCGCCCGTGCCCGAGCGCGTTGGAGCGCAACACCGACAGGGTGCCGAGCACGACCCAGAAGCCGTGCTGGACGTCCGTGATCTCGACGACGGCGACGGCGAGCGCCAGCCCGGCCGCGCCCCGCACCGCGTTGCGGAACCAGACCGAGCGGAACGAGAGGTGGGAGAGCGAGCCGGTGCGACAGCGGTGCGCCGACCATGCGCCGGGCATGGTGACCCGGCGGTCCTCGACGGCTCTGGCGCCGGCCGCCTCGAGCGCGGCGTCGGCCACCAACCCCACGGCGATCCCGAACGCGCGGGCATGAAAGCCCGGGTCGAGCGAGTCGCCGGCGATGCTGTCCGGGTGCCTCGCGCCCGGTCGCCGGCCTCGGGGTCCGCGTTCTCGGACTCCGACGACGAAGGTCGCCACGTCGGCGGCCAGCTCCGCACTCGACGAGCGCATCGAGGTGACGGGTGGCGTCCTGCAGGGCGGCGACGAGGATCGGGTCCCGGACCGGGTGCGCCGCGCCGTCGCAGATCAGTCCCGCCGCTCTTCGCAGGGTGTCCGCCGCAGCCTCGATCACCGCAGTGGCCTGGGCGTGCTCCCGGGCAAAGCGCGGGTCCATGGAGAAGTGCTCGTCGCCGATCAGCAGGCCGAGTTGCCCGCGACCCACTCGACGCGGCCGACGAGCTTGGCGAGCGCGACCGCGCCGGCGGCCGCGCCGGTGGGCGGATACGGGGTGGCCGAGAACTGCGCGCGCAAGCGCGCCAGCTCGCGTCGCTGACCTCGCGTCCGCGCGACGGGCCGCGTCGCCGCGGGCCTGCGCATCGGCAAGCCGGGCGATCGCGTCCGCGGCCACAGACAGGCGTCGGCGAAGGTTGTCGTGCCAAGGCGGCGGCCAGAGGAAGAGGCAGGCCGTGATGCAGGCGGCACCCGCCAGCACCCACCCGAGCAGCCGGTCGCCGATCTCGGACGAAGGCTGGGCCACCGCGACCGGCAGCACGAACGTCAAGAGCGCGGCCGTCGAGGCCGTCGCCGCCTGAGGGGCCACGATACCGGCGAAGAGCACGCACGAAGCCGACCACGCCCATGGTGACGATGGCGGCGACCTTGTTGGTCGAGACGGCGGTGCCGAGCGCGATGAAGACGGCGCCAACCGCGAAGAGAGACGAGATACGAGACCGACCCGGGTGCGGACCGGCCCGGTGAACTCGACCAGCAGGAGCAAGCGCAAACGAGCCGAACGCCGCGAAGAGGCTCACCTGGGGGTTCGAGAAGGACGACGTGCGCAATCGCGAAGATCCGCCGGCATGACGATCGCCGCCCGCAGGGAACGCTTCATGACGAGCAGGTCCGGGTCCTTGGCCAGCCACGACGAGCCCACGCCGACTCTGGAGGCCTGGTTCGAGGCTGGTCACCCTGAGACCGCTCTTGCCGAGCGAGCGGCGACTGCTGGGTCCATGGCCAGCTCGCTTCATCCATCGTCGGTGTCGCCCAAGCCGGGCATGGCCCGCCCTGCGTCACGGCCACCGTGCCTTGGTCGTGGCGACAGCTTGTCCGACTGCGTCGGGTCGACCCTCACCAGGATGCCGCCCTGGCCGCTCGCCGCGATGCCATGTTCCGCCGACGGGCGAGTCCGCCGAACATCTTCTTCTCGCTCAGCCCGCTTGGCAACGAGCGCCGATTCCGGCGGCTTCGTCGTAGGCCACGGCGGGTGCAGCCACCCGGGGCGCAGGCGTACGGCCTCGTAGGCGCCTTGGCCGGCGTCAGGTCGAAGTACTCGCGCCAGGCGCGGATCTTGCCGTCGTGCATCTCGAAGACGCCGGCGATCGGAAGGGTGACGGCGTGGCCGTTGAGCACGATGCGGTCGGTCCGCTCGTTCATCACCACGTCGGCCGTGGCGATCTGGTGGTGGACCTCGAGGCGGCCGGGCTTCGTGCCCTCGAAGCCGCGGACCCAGTCGGCGATCGCCTGCTTGCCCTCGATCGGCGTCAGCGGCATGGAGTGGTAGACGGCGTCGTCGGTGAAGCAGCCGATGATGAAGTCGGAGTCGCGCCGCTCCCAGGCGGCGATGAAGTCGCGGACGAGCCGGTCGTTGGCGGCCGCGGTGTCGTCCGGCGTCATCGGGGGCGACTCTAGCGAGGGGCGGTCCGCCTCACTCCATCTCGGCGAGGATCTCGCGGCAGCGCTCGGCGTCGCCGGCGAGCTTGGCCTGGAATGCGTCCATGCGGGCCAGCTTGTCGGTCAGCTGCTTGGCCAGCGACTCGTTGAGCTCGGCGGCCTCCTGCAGCGTCGCCTTCTGCACGGCGCGGGCCTTCTTGGTCGTGTCGCCCTTGTTGGCGCGGTAGGTCGCCTTGACCTCATCGAGGCGGGTCTCGAGGCTGAGGAACTCGCGGATCTCGTCGAGGTTCATGCCGAGGACCTCGCGCAGCTCCAGGATGCGCTCGAGGTGGGCGAGGTCGTCGAGGGTGTAGCGGCGCTCGCCGCCGGCGGTGTAGAGCGACGGTGTGAGCAGCCCGAGCTCCTCGTAGTAGCGCAGCGTGCGCGCCGAGACGCCCGCCCGCGTGGCGGCGTCGCTGATGCGGATGCCGGCCTCGGCGGTCGTCGGTGGCCGGGTCGGCGTTCTTGGTCTCGTCGGTCACGGGCATGTCAGTCCACCAGCAACGGCTCGGTCTCGGCCACCGCCTCCTGGGCGGGCACACGGTCATACTCCCCCTCCGGCGAGGCCCGGTGGTGGACGGGGTGCTGCCCGGCTCCACGTAGTGGTACTTGCCGCCGCGGAGCATCGAGGCGAAGGCGCCGAGGATGCACACGGCCGCTGCGAAGGCGAACGCCTCGGTCAGCCCGTCCGAGAACGCCGGCGAGATGAGGTGGGGGAAGAACTGGTGGCTGGTCAGGTAGGCCGCGGTGGCGTGGGGCAGGTGCGAGAGCGTGGCCGGGCCCAGCAGCGTCTGCATCGGGTTGTAGCCGAGGAAGGCGGCGAACAGGCTGCCGACCGGTGGCAGGTGCGAGACCCGGGTGGCCACCGCCGGGCTCACGCCCTGGGCGGTGAGGCCGTGGAACAGGGCCGACGGGAGCGTCGAGGCGAGACCCGAGGATCATGAGGGTGAAGAAGATGCCGATGGAGAGCACCTGCGCCGACGAGTTGAAGGTGCCGGCCATGCCCGCGCCGGCGCCGCGCTGGGACGGCGGGGAGGCTGTTCATGATGCCGGTCTGGTTCGGCGCGATGAACATGCCCATGCCGACCGAGTTCAAGAAGATCAGTGTCGGCGAACGCGACGTAGGAGAAGTTCACCGGCAGCTCGATCAACGCGATGAAGGTCACCGCCACGAGCACGAGGCCGCCGGTGGCGAAGGGGCGCGCGCCGTAGCGGTCGGCCAGCACGCCGGCGATGGGGCCGGCCAGGAGCAGGCCGACCGTCAACGGGATCATGTAGATGCCCGCCCACAACGGCGTCTGCTCGAAGCTGTAGCCGTGCAGCGGGAGCCAGATCCCCTGCAGCCAGATGATGAGCATGAACATCAAGCCGCCCCGGCTGAGCGAGGCGAGGAAGCTGGCGACGTTGCCCGCCGTGAAGGCCCGGATGCGGAACAGCGTGAGTCGGAACATCGGGTGCGGGACCTTGGTCTCGATGATCCCGAACGCGACGAGGATGGCGATGCCGCCGAAGATCTCGATGAGGACCCACGGGCTGGTCCAACCCATGGTGTGCCCGCCGTAGGGGAGCAGGCCATAGGTGATGCCGACGAGGATCAGGATCAGCCCGGTGGCGAAGGTGACGTTGCCCAGCCAGTCGATGGCGGCGGGGGTGCGCACGCCCCGCTCTTCGAGCTTCAGGTAGGCCCACAGCGTGCCGAGCACGCCGACCGGGACGGAGACGAGGAAGACGAGGCGCCACTCCACCGGGGCGAGCAGTCCGCCGAGGACGAGCCCGACGAACGAACCGGCGACGGCGGCGACGTTGTTGATGCCGAGCCCGAGGCCGCGTTGGTCGGCCGGGAAGGCATCGGTGATGATGGCCGACGAGTTGGCGAAGAGCATGGCGCCGCCGACGCCCTGGCCGATGCGCATGGCGATGAGCCAGATGGCGCCGGCCGATCCCGTGAGGGGGGTGATCGCCAGGAGAACCGAGAAGGCGCTGAAGACGGCGAAGCCGAGGTTGAAGATCTTGACGCGGCCGAACATGTCGCCGACGCGGCCGAGGGTGACGACGAGCACGGCCAGGACGACCATGAAGCCCATCAGCATCCAGAGCATGTAGCCGGTGTTGCCCGGCGTGAGCGGATTGAGATGGATCCCGCGGAAGATGGCGGGCAGCGAGATCAGCACGATCGACTGGTTGATGAAGACCATCAACGTGCCGAGCGTGACGGTGGAGAGCGCGATCCAGCGGTAGGAGGAGTGCTCGGCCGTGAGGGCGGAGCCGTTGAAACCGTTCGAGCCGTTGGCGCCCGCGTGGCCGTTCGAGGCCGAGGGGGTCAGGCCGGTCGTGGAGGCGGGCGTGGGAGAGGGGCGGGGCATCTCCCCGGAAGTTTAACGTTGACGTGAGGGTCATGAATCGGGCCCGGCGGAGACCGGGCCCGGCCTCAGGTCGGAGGCCCGGTGGGAAAGGCGAGGGCCGCCTCGAAGACGGCGGCGACATCGTGGGAGTAGGCGACGGCGGTCTCGCTGCCCAGCTGGGTGACCGACATCAGGACCGAGAGCATGAGGGCGATGATCCCGTTGGCGACGGCGGCGGGGTCGATGTCGGGGCGCACGGTGCCGTCGGCCTGGCCGCTGCGGAGCAGCTCGGTGCAGGCCTTGCGCAGCTCGCTGAGGGCGGGCATCTCGAGGACACGGGGCGTGACCTCGGGCTCGAGGCCGGCCAGGAGGCGGCGGGCCAGGGGGTGGCGCTGCACGGCTGCGACCAGGGTGAACAGCATCGTGTCGTGCCAGTGGCGGATGTCGGCGTCCGCCGCCTGGAGGGTGGAGGCGACGCCCTCTTCGATCACGGCGGCGGCGTCCTCGTCGATGGCCGCGAGGAACAGGGCCTCCTTGTTGGGGAAGTAGGCGTAGGCGACGGTGCCGCCGACACCGGCGTCGCGGGCGATGTCGGCGACCGAGGTGGCGCGGTAGCCGTCCCGCCCGAATCGAGCGACGGCGGCCTCGAGGATGGCCCGCCGCGTCTGGGCGCCCTTCGTCACTCGGTACCTGTTCTGCCTGTTCAGAGGTGGTTGTCATCGGTGCTAGCTCTCAGCTAATATGAGTATTTGAGAGATTCTTTCAAATAGTCTACCATGCATGATGTTCGCCGAGCGGGAGGCAACCGAGACATGACAAAGGCCGCGACCTTCGAACAGGCCGAGACCGGGGCGGCGTCGACGCAGACGACGCAGTCGAGCAACCCCGACAACACCGTCCCGACGCGCCGGATGGACTTCGAGGAGTCGATGCGGGACCTGCCCAAGCACTTCGCCCAGGACGGCGACCTCATCGGCAGCCACGTGATCATGGCCCTGTCGTCGGTGTTCCCCGACGGCGAGGACTACTTCGTGCGGTCGGTGCGGCACTATCGAGACAGGGTGACCGACCCCGCGCTCAAGCGGCAGGTCGCCGGCTTCATCGGCCAGGAGTCGGTGCACGGGCGTGAACACCGCGTCTTCAACGACCGCCTCGACGAGCTCGGCTACCCGGCCAAGGAGTACGAGGCGGTGACGCGGTTCGGGTTGAAGCTCCGCGAGAAGATCCTGCCGGCCAAGTCGAACCTGGCCGCCACCGCCGCGCTCGAGCACTTCACCGCGACGCTGGCCGAGCTCGTGCTGACGAGCGAGGAGATCCGCGAGTTGATGGGCGCGGACGCCGTGCGCGATCTCTTCGTGTGGCACGCGCTCGAAGAGTCCGAGCACAAGGCCGTCGCCTTCGACGTCTACAAAGCGGTTGGCGGCGGCGAGCGCCTCCGGGTGTGGACGATGAACTTCTTCCGCTTCGGCTTCGTGGTCGGCATCGGGTTCGCCGTCTTGCTCTCGCTGCTGCGCGACCGGGCGACGTACAAGCGGGGTGCGCTGCGCAAGTCGTGGAAGCGGGTGAAGGCGTCCCCGATCATGGACCCGGCCCTGTGGCGCCAGCTCAAGGACTACAACCGTCCCGACTTCCACCCCGACGACAGCGACACGACCGAGCTTGTGCAAACCTGGCGGGCGGAGCTGTTCGGGGAGAACGGGACGTTGAACGACAAGCTGATGTCCGGCAAGGCCGCCTGATGGACGAGACCGTGGTGGACGGCGACGGGCGCGGCACCTGGACGTGCTCGTCGTCGGGGCCGGGCTCTCGGGCGTCGGCGCCGGTCACTATCTGCAGACCGAGTGCCCGTGGGCGTCGTACGCGATCTTCGAGGCCCGGGACGCCATCGGGGGGACGTGGGACCTTTTCCGCTATCCCGGCATCCGCTCGGACTCGGACATGCACACGCTCGGCTACTCGTTCCGGCCCTGGGACGGCGAGAAGTCGATCGCCGACGGCGAGTCGATCCTGCAGTACATCAAGGACACGGCCGCCGCGTCGGGCGTCGACCGCCACATCCGCTTCAACCACAAGGTGACCGGGGCGAACTGGTCGAGCGAGGAGTCGCGCTGGCAGATCACGGCCGAGCGGACCGACACCGGCGAGGAGCTCCACCTGACCGCCGGCTTCCTCTTCAGCTGCAGCGGGTACTACCGCTACGACCACGGCTACCAGCCCGACTTCGCGGGGATGGCGGACTTCGCGCGGCACGCTCGTGCACCCACAGGCCTGGCCCGAGGCCCTCGACGTGACGGGCAAGCGGGTCGTGGTGATCGGCAGCGGCGCGACCGCCGTGACGCTCGTGCCCGCCCTGGCGCGGTCGGCCGCCCACGTGACGATGCTGCAGCGCTCGCCCACCTACATCGCCTCGCTGCCCGAGAAGAGCCCCGCCGCGAAGGTGTTCCGCGCGCTGTTGCCGGCGCAGAAGGCCGGGACGGCCACGAAGTGGTTCCATGCGCTGATGACCCAGGGCTTCTACCGGATGTGCCGGCGCTACCCCACGCAGATGCGGCGGCTCCTGCTGCAAGGTGTGAAGCGCCAGCTGCCACCGGGGTTCGACGTGGAGACGCATTTCACGCCGAGGTACAACCCCTGGGACGAACGCTTCTGTGCGGTGCCCAACGGCGACCTGTTCGCAGCGATCCGGGACGGCTCGGCGTCGGTCGTGACCGACCACATCGAGCGGTTCACCGAGAAGGGCCTGCGCCTGGAGTCGGGTGCGGAGCTCGAGGCGGACGTCGTGGTGACGGCCACCGGCCTGCAGCTTCTGTTCCTCGGCGGCATCGACGTCACCGTGGACGGCGAGACAGCTGAACCCCGCCGACCACCTGACCTACAAGGGCATGATGCTCGAGGGCGTGCCGAACCTCGCCATCGCCATCGGCTACACGAACGCGTCGTGGACGCTCAAGTGCGACCTCACCTGTGACTACGTGTGCCGGCTGCTCAACCGCATGCACGAGAGCGGCTCGAGCGAGTGCGTGGCGCGCAACCGCGACGCCACCGTGGCCGAGGGGACGATGCTCGGGCTGACGTCGGGGTACATCCAGCGGTCGGCCCACCTGCTCCCCAAGCAGGGGGCGCAGTATCCCTGGAAAGTGCACCAGAGCTATCTGCGGGATTACCGGGCGCTCAAGATGACTCCGGTCGACGACGGCTTCATGGAGTTCGGCGCGGTCCCGGCGACGCGTCCTGACGACGAGCTCACCCTGGCGTCCTGAACGATGCGCGACTTCAACGGACGGGTGGCGGCCATCACGGGGGCGGGATCGGGCATCGGGCGCGCGCTGGCCAACGAGCTGGCACGGCGTGGGGCGCACCTCGCGCTGGTGGACATCGACGACGACGGCCTCGCCGAGACCGTGGCGCAGTGCGAGGGTCGCGGCGTCAAGATCACCTCGCAGCACGTGGACGTGGCCGACCGCGCCGCGGTCGAGGCCTGGGCCGAGCAGGTCGTCGCCGACCACGGCAAGGTCAACCTGATCGTCAACAACGCCGGCGTTGCGCTCGGGGCGACCATCGACTCGATGTCCTACGAGGACTTCGAGTGGCTGTTCGGGCATCAACTTCTGGGGCGTCGTGTACGGGACCAAGGCGTTCCTGCCGCACCTGAAGGCCTCGGGCGAGGGCCACGTCGTGAACCTCTCCAGCGTCTTCGGCCTCATCAGCGTGCCGTCGCAGTCGGCCTACAACGCGGCGAAGTTCGCCGTGCGGGGCTTCACCGACGCGCTGCGCATGGAACTGGAGATCGAAGGCGCACCGGTCTCGGTGACCACCATCCACCCCGGCGGCATCAAGACCAACATCGCCAAGCACGCCCGCATCGACCCGAGCCTCGAGGAGATGACCGGCGACCCCGAGAAGGCCCGGCGCGACTTCGAGAAGGCCTTCTTGACCAGCCCCGACAAGGCGGCCCGGCAGATCCTGACTGCCGTGCAACGGGACAGGCGCCGCGCCCTCATCGGCCCGGACGCCAAGGTGTTCGACTTCGTGTCGCGGTTGCCCGCCGGGTTCTACCAGCGCATCGTGGAGAAGGGCGCCAAGGCTCGGCGCAACTGAGGCGCCGCACTGGACACCCCGTTGCGATGCGGCCCATGATCTCGGGAGTGGAACAGCCGTCCTTGCTCGAGACGATGATCCGGTTGCCGGGCGCGCTGCTGCGGCTTCCGACCTCCGCGTTGTCCGCGCTGGACGCGGTCAACGACCTGGCGGAACGGCTCGACCGTCTGATGACGCTGCTCGAGCGGATCGAGGGCGGCGTCAACAAGGCGGGGAGCGGGATCGACCTGGCGGCGGTGGGGATGGGCCGCGCGGTGTCGGGACTCGAACAGGCGGTCGGCGCGCTGGACGGGTCGTTGCCGACGCTCTCCGACTCGGCGATGGCATTGCGCACCCTGACCGAACGACTCAGCGGGGTTGCCATCGAGCTGGCCACGGAGCTGCCGAAGGCGACGCAGTCGCTCCAGGAAGTGTCGCCGGAGCTGAAGATCGTCGTCGGCTCCCTCGACGAGCGGTTCGACCACATCGACACCGTCGTGACGGAGCTGGCCCGCATCGTCGAAGGCGTCATCGGTACGATCCCCGGCATGCGGCGCGTCATCCGGGCCACGTCCACGGTGCCGACACCCTCTACGCCCAACTGACGACACACCGAGCGCTCTTCCGAATATTCACACACAGAAACCGAGTGGCGGACCGAAAGGAACCTCCCATGGGTACCACCGATGAGGGGGCCGCCCTGGCGGCCGTCCAGTCGACGTCCGTCCCGATCCATGACATCGGGACCGCCATCTATCTCAGCTCCGACGTCTTCGAATGGGCCGGCGAGTGGGGCTGGTCGAACCCGTTCGCCTTCTACTTCGCGGGGCGAGGCGGGATGCTCGGCGAGGTGACCCCCGACGTGGTCATCTCCGCCATGGGCTGGTTCTCCCCCGTGGCGGTCGGAGCCATGTACGACGAGGGCATCGGCGTCGTCGGGCGCGCGCGGCGCCGCCGAACGCATGGCCGAGGCACACGCGAAGTGGGGTGACAAGTACTACGCCGCGGTCGAGGGCCTCGAAGAGGCCGTTGCGGTCAGCGAGGACCTGGTCAACGGATTGGAGGGCTCGGCGATCCCGCTCTTCGTCGGCTGGCGTCAGGCGCAGAAGAGTGAGTCGGCCGCAGGCCGGGCCGCCCAGTTGATGCAGATGCTGCGTGAATGGCGCGGCGGGCTCCATCTCGTCGCCACGACGGCCGTCGGACTCTCGCCGCTCGAGGCGATCCTGACCAACGAGGGGGAGGGACAAGCGAAGTTCTTCGGCTGGGACGGGCCCTTCGCCGATGTCACGGCGATCAAGGCGAAGCACGCCGAGGCCGAGGCGATGACCGACCGCCTGTGTGCGGCGTCGCTGGCCCAGGCGCTGCCGGGCGAGAAGCTGCCCACCTTCGAGAGGGCGGTGGCGTCGTTCCGGGCAGCGCTCCCCTAGCCGAGGCTCGGAGCGAGCCCGAGGAGATCGGGAAGCTGGACCGGCTACAGTGAAGGGCCGCTCAACGGGAGGAAATGCGAGCCCGGCGAGCACGGCGGTTATCGCCGTCAAGGACCTGTGGTGCAGCTCGGAGTGCACGCCGCCCTGTCAAGGCGGAGGTCGCGGGTTCAAATCCCGTCAGGTCCGCCGCCAGGTTCCGGTCACGCCTGCGGGACTCGAACCTGGTACCCGGTCGGGTAGCTCAGTTGGTAGAGCGCGCGCCTGAAAAGCGTGAGGTCACCGGATCGACGCCGGTCCCGACCACTTGCGAGGCCATGGCCTGGCTCGCGGCACGACTGGGCCCGGCTGTTCGACCTGGGACCACGCTCGACAAAAGCGTGAGGTCGCGTTCCAAGGTTCCGTCCTGCCCAGAGCTTTCATTCCGAATCACTCTGTTCGTGCCCACAGCGTGCCCACATGGAACTAGGACGAGCTCCGATTTAGGCCTCTTCCTCCGGTCTACGAACCTCAGGTTGATCAAGGAGAGCCCACGGCTCAACGCGAAGGCCTCAGCTGGGGCACTGATTCATTTCAAGATGTTCACTGCTCGGGCCACCACCAACAAGGCGACGACCAGTGAAATCGCTTCCTCTGCCATCATCATCAGCTTCATCCACGGCCGAATGGCCGAGACATCGGTGGGGCTGAACGCGGTCGCCGTCGCGAACGAGAAATGGAAGTAGTCGACGAACCTCGGGCTCCACCCCGCCCCGACGAACTCTTCGTTCTTCATCTCGGGAAAAATCAGCGCTGGGGGTCGACTCGCATTTCCGGCACGCGCCGCGGGGCCGCCACGGTCGAGGGCCCAATACCAGAGCCCGAAGGCGATCACGTTGGTCAGCCAAATGGCGCCACCGCTGGCCAACAGGAGCTTTGCATCATTGGTGAACGCCGAGACATTGATGATGGACACCACGAGTCGAACAGCGGCATCGGCGTTGGCCAGTGAGATCACCGCGATCAGGCAGTTGGTCATCACCCGCAACCAGGGAAGATCCCGGTCGATGCGTCCGGGATCGCCGATGATGAGGACGAGCAGCAGAGCCACAACGATGACCGGAAACAGCCATCGCGCGTCCCCGTTGCGAAGTTCGGGGGGCAACGTCGCCCGTAGGAGACCCGTGGCCAACACCGCCAAAGCCATGGGCCACCGCGGTTCACCGACGTGAGGTGCTCGCTCTATGTTCAGCACTTCCTCACTGTCGCTCACGGCGCTAGCTCACTCCTTAGTGTCGTTTCTCATCTAACCGTACGCGAGGTGTACAGAGGTCACTTCGACTGACGGCTCGTTTCTGATCAGCTGAGGAAGACACTTCGATCTCCGGTGAAGAGTCTCCGGAGCGACCGGATGCAGTATCCGAATATCTCGCTGGTTGTCCCCGCCATCTCGGCGCCAACCTGGCGCAAGGGGTTTGAATCCGACCCTTCCGTTTCTCGTTCTGTTCTCTCCGTTTCCCTTTTCGTTCTCTCCGTTTCTCTTTCGGCTCTCAGCGTGTCGAGTTCTGTCCCTCATCGCCACGATCTCTGCTCTCATCGCCACGATCTCTGGCCTCATCGCCTCAATTCTTTTGTCGGTTTTTGTTTTTTTTTTTTTTTTTTTTTTTTTTTTTTTTTTTTTTTTTTTTTTTTTTTTTTTTTTTTTTTTTTTTTTTTTTTTTTGGCGTTGGTATTTGAGTTAGTATATTTCTACGGTTGGCTCGTCGTGCGGATGGTGCCGGTGGCGATAGCGCTCTTCGGCACTCATGCCCGACCCGCAACCGTTGCCTTCATGGGTTGGTTCGGCCCGCGGACTGGCGTCGATCGTGTTCGCGGTGATCGTCGAAGATGCCCATCTCCCGCACTCTGCGGAGATCGCCACCGTGACGTATCTCACGGTCGGCCTGTCTGTCCTCGTTCATGGAGTCTCGGCGTCACCCCTGGTGAACCGCTATGTCAGTTGGTTCCAGGCGACTTCGGACAAGAAGCCGCCGGTCATGGAGACAAAACCGGCCCACGAATACCGACCTCGCTTATTGGGTCGACTCTGATGTGGGGCACGGACGTCACTATCCTGCGGCCTCTCGTCGCGACGTCAGCGTCGCTTTCCAGTCCGCTACGTCACGACCAGATCGGCGGCGGCTGGCCTCGCGATGAGGTACGCGATCACGCCGATCACTGGAACGAAGACGATGAAGACGAACCACAGCGCCTTGGCGACACCGCCATGGTCGCGGCGCCGGAAGTTGTCGATGAACGTCCAGATGACGATGAATATCCACAAGACGAGTCCAGCAAAGACCAGCATCGTCCAAATAATGCTCAGTAACGGATAGGTATACGCAAGAAACATGATTTCCTCCAGGTTCAACTAGTCGGGCAGCTCGTCAGTCCAGTTATGGGTGGGACCAACGGGCCTCAATTTGTGCTTTCTACTTGTCTCCGGAAATTGCAGGTGTCGACCTCCTCGTCTTTTCTGCAGTTGGCGGCTAGACGCCAAGCTCTGCTTGAACCGAGCCGTCCTTGATGGCGTCGACGAGCGCTTGCTGGTCGAGCGCGTTCTCGTCGGCGTAGGAGGCGGCGAAATCAGCGATAGCCATGTCGAAGGCGTCGCTGGATCCTAGGTACGAACCGATGGCCACCCGGTCACCGGATCGGGCATGAGCTCGAGCCAGTGCCCAGCCACACATTTTCGCGTAGACGAGAAAGGCCTCCGGAGCCATGTTGTCCACGTCAGCGGAAACCTTCCAATCCCACAACTGACGGAAGTAGTAGTCGTGAGAGTTGCCGTCCAAGCCCTTCGGGACCCGATGCCAGCCGAGGAGGATGTCGCTCGATGCTTGCATGAAGCGCTGACCTTCGACGACTCGCTGACCGTGGTTTTTGAACACGCTCTTGGTACAGAAGCGCTCTAACACCGAGGCTTCGGCCTCCTTCATCTGGAGGATGAGCGTGTCACCGACGGCGTCGTTCCCCACAAAGAGAGCGACCCAGGCTCGTGTGCCGACACTCCCGACTCCTACGACCTTCCGAGCCACGTCGACGAGCTCGTAGGATTCGAGCAGGTGGCGACGATCCCCGTTTAGGGTCTGCCGATACGAGCGAATACCCTCGTGGATCATGTGCCGGATCTGCCCAGCGTCGGTTTCGCCGTAGAGTTCGCTCAGCCGAACCAGTAACGGGGGATCACTCCGGAACCGCAGCTCGCCGTCGACCACCTCGGTGAGCTTGTCTCGAGCCTTGAGCTGATCCTTCGATTCCGCCTTGGTGGCAGTTTTCTGAAATCCCGCAAGCACCTTGTTGCTGACTTCGGAGCCCCACCGTTGCACGATGCCGGCCATGTCCAGGTGGGAATACCACACCTCCAGGTTGGACATGCTGGCGAACTCACGCATCGCCTCGCGATAGGCGCACATCGAGTTAGTGACTAGTTTTCGACCCTCCTTGGCCGGAAAATTGCGGCTGCGGGCGGCAATTTCAAAGCTGGCGCCCAGGCGCTTGAGATCCCATTCGAAGGGTCCCGGTGACGTCTCGTCGAAGTCGTTAACGTCGAAGAGCAGGTCCCGTTCAGGCGAGGCAAAGCCCCCGAAGTTGCACAGGTGGGCGTCGCCGCACAGTTGGACATTGAGGCTCGTGCGTGGTCCTGTGGAGAGGTCGGCGGCCATCGGTAACGCGGCACCCCGGTAGTAGGTGAACGGTGTCGCCGCCATGCGGCCGTAGCGGATCGGCACGAGTTCTGGAACGCGAGTCAGTCCTTGTTCAGCTAAGAGATCGAGCGGCTTCTGCTTTCGCTGGTTGGCCGACCATTCGCCATGGCGTTCCCGCGGCAACGCCTGCCGGGCAGCCTTACCCCTTGCGGCGCGCTCCTTATGGGTCGGGTGCTCAACAGATGTGGTCATTTCATTCCTCTTTTCAGTGTTCCAGTTAGATGGTGCATACAGGTCGACTCGGCGGTGATCCCAGTTGCCGCGTTACCCGAGGGACGGATCGGCCAGGTAAGCCGACAGCTTTTTCTTGCGACGAAAGGCCCATCGCGCGCCGGCGCAGTGTCCGAAGACCGCTCCGGTAAGGGACAGGCCACAAGCCATCAGGACACCCAGCGCGTACTCGCCATCAGACAGCCGACCGGTAAGGCCGTTCTGGGCCGAGATACCCCAGAGCAACAGCGTGGGAGTGATGAAAGCGAACGCAAGCGCGGGAACGAGACCGTAGGGCGTCACGACGAGCGCGAGCCAGCGCACCCACATATGTTTCCAAGAGTGACGATCTGCCCAACGTTCCCGCATGGGGATCGGGTGGTAGGGAAAGCGGATGCCGACCCACGCCGAGATCCCTAAGACTCCGAACGGCATCACCGTGATGGCAATGATGGTGATGACCATTGCGGCGTAGTCGTGGTTGGAGGTTCCGATGATCAGGGCGACGAAGCTGCACAGTGGTGCAACGAAGGCCCATAAGACGAGGTTCTTGGCGTAGAGCAGGCGCCGGAACATCACCGGATCATCGAGCGCCGTCCTCGTCCGCCGGGGGTCAGGCCCGAGAAGGTTGGTGGCCGGCACGTCGGCGAGCATCCAGCCACCGAGGACCAGTGCGAAGGCCAGCGGCCCGTGGAGGGAGAAGAGCGAGTTCTTCCAGGAGCCTGGCGCCCACCACCACAGCCCTGTCATGAGCAGACCGTTGACCACGACAACAGACGGCACCACGTATGGGGCACGGAACGCCCGACCGAATTCGAGGCGCACCGCTTCAATCACGGATGCTGGGAGCGCCACCTCCTCGCTGGGTGCAGCGACGGACACTCGGGTCCCGATCACGTCACGGCTCCTCCGTACCCGTTGGAGCGTCGGCCGAACAGACAGCGCCGGGACTGCTCCAGCGGCCAGACTCGCTGGTCGGCCAGCTGTTCTCGGGTGCTGTCGAATCGAACACCAGCGCGTCGGTCCGAGCGAAGGAGTGACGGTAAGTCAGGATGATGCTTGCCTCTCCTCAATAGCGTCCTCGATGGCCAGAGCCAGTCCGAGGGCCTCGGCGATCGCAGTGGCTGCGGACACCGTCCTGGCCGTACCGACGATGGGGGCAACAGCAATCAGAGCGCCCCGGGCGTCTTCAAGCGTCAAACCGGCATCACTGGCGGCTGGCATATTCAGCAGGTAGGACGCCGGTTGAGCGTCGATTGCTGCCAACGCAGCGACCCGGGCGATCATGAGCTCACGGTCGTTCAGGCTCGTCCGGCTGACCGAAGCTACGGTCATCTCAAGAACTGTGTCGAGAAGCGGTCGGTCCTCATTCATCTCTCTCTGCCTTCTTCTATGGATTCCAAATGGATTACTGCTCTGCCGCCACAACTACGGCGTCGTGCTCAGCCGCTCAAAGGCGAGCAATCAGCTGAGCTGCTGCGCCGTCTCTTGAACCGCCTGGTCGATGTCCTTGGAGCTCACGTCGAGCTCCTTCGCGACGTGCTTCTCGGCCTTGAGGTCCGCCTTCTCGATGGCAGCTCCGATGGTGCTTTCGCCGACGATGACTAGGGCGGCCTGCCCGGCGTCGATGAGGTCCCCGAACTCCTTCACGTCGGACCGTGACATGCCTTTCCACAGGTGACCGCCCACCCCGCCGACGGTCGCACCAACGGCTGCGCCGACGATGAGGGACGGCGGGAAGATGATGCCGACAAGCGCCCCGACTGCCGCTCCGCCCCAGGCTCCGTGACGGGTCGAGGTCTCGTCCTTGTCGACGTGGACCTTGCCGTCGGGGTCCTTGGTGACAACCGACGCGTCGTAGGTGCCGACCGCTCCTGCGGCGTGCAGGTCCTTCACGACGTCGTAGTCGTCTCGAGCAGCGACTTCGCTCGGGTAGGTGCCGACGTAGACAAACACTGGGTCAGATTTGGCCATGATGTTCTCTCCATTCCTTCTGTGCATTCATTGGGACTTTGGCGCTACTTGCTTCGATCGACGATGACGAACGTTCTGGCGGTCAACTCAAAGACTTGAGCGGTCGGTCCGTCATAGAGGCAGGTTCACACCTATGGAGGCGAACTGTCATCACCTGCCGGCCGGATTCACCTAGGGGAAAGCTGCCCGTTTCTCAGTTGAGACGAGGGTGGTGCAGGCACGGAATGGAGCATGGCCGGGCCGTCGGAGACCACCGCGGTGTCCGGTCCCACATTCCACGCCCATGGCCGTCCCGCCGGTGTCGTGCCTGGCTCGCTACGTCGATGCGGCTACAGGCGTCGCCGTGGCCTTCCGGCGGGCAGGCCGGGAATGGGGTAGCTCTCTTGTGAACCCGAGAGAGATGAGGGCGAGGAGAGCAGTACCGAGAAGGCCGGCTTTGAGTGATCGGAGCTGGGCTGTCTCGTAGTCGTCCGTCAGGGCCGCTGTGGTTGGTTGGTCAAGACCCGCTTTCTTCGCGGCGCTCTCGATCTGTGTCGACGAGACGAAGTTGAGGCCGGAGCCCGCCTCCACTCCCACCTGCGCTGACACGTTGGCGCTGATGCGGGGATCGTGCTGGACATGGGAGATGAAGGTGCTGGTCAGTCCCGTGAGCACGATCGCCCCGATGAACGCCACCCCGAGAGCCGAGCCGAGCTGCTGGCCCGTGAATTGCAAGCCGCCTGCCTCGCTACGGCCCGACTCTTCGACCGATGACTGGATCACATTACCGAGCTGGGAGATCATCAGGCCCATTCCAATGCCCAAGACGGCCATGCCGAGGGCGAATCCGGCGTTAGAGAGCGTGGGTTTGATTGTCGAGAGCAGGATGAGCACGCCGGCAACGGTCACGACAAGACCGGTCCTGACAATCGCGCGGACCAAGAATCGGTTCGAAAGCCTCGCGCCGAGTGCGGCCGTGACGAACATGGTGAGCGAGATGGGCAGCATCTTGATCCCGGTCTCGAGCGCACTGAGTCCGAGAACCAGCTGGAGATACAGCGGGACCACGAAGAAGGTGCCCATGAGGATCAGGTTCTGGCTGAACAGCCCAATGACTCCGGATCGGACGGGCGGGATCTTCATCAGCGAGAGGTGGACGAGTGGATCGCGCTTTGTCGCTTCGCGATGTCGCTGCCATGCGACGAACCCCCAGAGCAGAACACAGCCGGCGGCGATAACGAAGATCGTGAGCGAGAAGCCAAAGATGGTGATCGGCGAGTTCTTGGGTTTGAGCCATCCCCAGGTGCTCGACTCCAGAACTCCGTAGACAAAGACGCCGAGGCCGGCGGCAGAGAGCACCGAGCCCACGACGTCGAGCTTGGGGGGCGGATCCGGGCGAGGAGCGTCCGCGACCTTGCGCGTCATGATCAGGATGAAGGCAGCAATGAAGACCTCACCGACGAACACGACCCGCCACGTGAGCACGGTCGTGGCCCACCCACCCACTATGGGACCGACCGCGATACCGGCTCCGGCGACACCGCCGATGACCGCGTAAGCAGCCTTGCGTCGGGTTCCCTCGAAGTTGCCGGCAATCAAGGCCGCGAGCGCGGGGAAGACGAGCGACGCACCGATGCCCTCGAGGACCGACCATCCCAGAGCAAGCGTGGCCACAGACTGCGATAGCGCGGTCAACAACGAGCCGCTGGCGTAAATGATCAAACCGATGACGAACGCCCGGCGGCGACCGATCATGTCGCCGATCTTGGCCCCGGTGAGGATAAGCATGGCCATGACCAGGCAGTAGAGGGTTATGACGGCCTGGATTGTGGTTACTGTCGTGTGGAAGTCGTGTACAAGCGAGCTGATCGACACGTTCATCACTGACTGATCCAGCACCATGAGGAACTGGGCTGAGGCCAGGGCGACGATTGCGATCCCGCCCTTGCTCACCTTGGTGTCAGTCATTTCTTGATTTCTCGATGGCGCGTAGGGATGACGGGCGTGCCCCCAGGGATTGGATCCGCGGGAACGCGCCCGTCAGCCGAACAGTGAATTCCGAGAGGCATCTTCGATCGGGGACCGGACGCCAAGCTCTGTTTGCCCGGAGCCGGAGGCGACAGCGTCATCAAGGGTCTGATAGTCGAGGTGCATTTTCGATCGGCGAAGGAGACGGAAAAGTCGGTGCTAGCTCCGTCGAAGGCGTGACCGGCCCCCGAACACGAGGCGATGATGGAACGCTCTTCATGGATCGGGTAGTCAACAGATCTACTCAACTCACAGCTCCTGTAGCAATGACGCGCACAGCTCAGCTGCGATGCCTGGGTGACACGAGCGACTTAGATTTCCTTTGCCTGGCGAACTTGAAGGCTCGCCGCTATCTCGACGATGCCGTATACGATCATTCCGAGTCCGACGATCACGCAGATGATCGAAAGTGACAGGGACGGGTAGACCAGGCAGAGAATCCCGATGATGGTCGCAATCAGCCCCAAAATCACGGTCGGCCAACTGACGGCGCCATCGTCGGCACTCAAGCCGTGAAACAACTCCGTCACGCCCCCGATGGTCCAGAAGATACCGATAATGAACCCGAGGACAGCGACCGTCGTGGTCGTGTGGTGCAACAAGATGAGTGCGATGACAATCGCGAGGAGTCCCACGATCACGAATCCCGTTCGCTCGCCAGACGCACCGATCGCCCGGATGAGCTGGACGATTCCGAGGATCAACAACCAGATTCCGATGATGATGGCGATCGCATGTACCGACTTGCCAGGCTTGAACGTCAGAACGATACCGAAGCCGACCGTAATGACTCCGAAGACGGCGAGCAGCCACCACCGCTGCCCTAACTCCTTGACGCTGGCCGCCGTGTCGGTGGCACTCAGGCTGGACATTTCGAACCCTCTCTCGAGATCACTGCACCTTCATCGCCGCCACGGCGGTGGTGAAGGTCTGAACGGTCGACGCTCGGAACCCCAACCGGTTCAGCCACGCCGCCGCTGCCGACGACGCATCCCCGCGACTGATACCGGCGAGAGCGGGCGTCCGAGCGGGTCGATGAACAGAGTGCACGCGCCTGATGACCGGGGCAGAGAACCCTCGAGGAGCTGATACGAATACCGAATCGAATCGGTGTCAGCCTTCGGATGGTTCAGGACCACGACGCAGTCCTCGGGTCGGTTCTCCCCGGCGTCGATGTAGGACAGGACGGCATTGGGAGGATCCGCGGCGAAATTGTCGTCGCCCAGGGACCACCCTTCGACGAACTGTTCGTTCGTCATGTGGCCGACGACTCGTTCGGGACGGTCCGAGAAGTACAACGTGGTGGGCGACATGCCCGACAGCGTGAGCACCCCGTCTGAACTCGTCGAGCTGCTGGCCACTTGAACGAACATCTCTTCAACGACTTGCGTTTCGGTAGAAGCCATACGAACCCCCGTTCGTGTCTTGGTTGATCTGGTCCTATCGGAATGGCACAGATGCCGAGGCGAGCAGTCAGCTGAGCTGCTGCGCCGTCTCTTGAACCGCCTGGTCGATGTCCTTGGAGCTCACGTCGAGCTCCTTCGCGACGTGCTTCTCGGCCTTGAGGTCCGCCTTCTCGATGGCAGCTCCGATGGTGCTTTCGCCGACGATGACTAGGGCGGCCTGCCCGGCGTCGATGAGGTCCCCGAACTCCTTCACGTCGGACCGTGACATGCCTTTCCACAGGTGACCGCCCACCCCGCCGACGGTCGCACCAACGGCTGCGCCGACGATGAGGGACGGCGGGAAGATGATGCCGACAAGCGCCCCGACTGCCGCTCCGCCCCAGGCTCCGTGACGGGTCGAGGTCTCGTCCTTGTCGACGTGGACCTTGCCGTCGGGGTCCTTGGTGACAACCGACGCGTCGTAGGTGCCGACCGCTCCTGCGGCGTGCAGGTCCTTCACGACGTCGTAGTCGTCTCGAGCAGCGACTTCGCTCGGGTAGGTGCCGACGTAGACAAACACTGGGTCAGATTTGGCCATGATGTTCTCTCCATTCCTTCTGTGCATTCATTGGGACTTTGGCGCTACTTGCTTCGATCGACGATGACGAACGTTCTGGCGGTCAACTCAAAGACTTGAGCGGTCGGTCCGTCATAAGGCAGGTTCACACCTATGGAGGCGAACTGTCATCACCTGCCGGCCGGATTCACCTAGGGGAAAGCTGCCCGTTTCTCAGTTGAGACGAGGGGGTGCAGGCACGGAATGGAGCATGGCCCGGGCCGTCGGAGACCACCGCGGTGTCCGGTCCCGCATTCCACGCCCATGGCCGTCCCGCCGGTGTCGTGCCTGGCTCGCTACGTCAATGACGCTACGGGCGGGCCATTTGCAGGCGCTTTGAGGACCAAGGGCACATAGAAGTAGGGACCTTTTTCCGTGGACCAAGCCTCTCTTAGCTGGCAGGCTGGCTTTTGTGTCTGCAACCAGGGTGGCCCTCGGTAATGCCCGAGGGCCGAACCGGTCACTCCGTCAGGTACTGCCGGAGGCCTCGCACGACACCTCTGAGCTGCAAGATGCCGCCGCGGGCGGCGGACGGCACGAGTCTGTCGAGCAGCCGACTCTGGTAGGCACGAAGCTGCGGCCGCCGCCGGTGCATGAACAGTCGATCCCCCGCGAGCGCCTTCTGGAAGTTCTTCGAAGCGGATCGGACCGCAGGCTGACTCTCGTCGCCTGCCCCGCGGGCTTCGGGAAGACCACGCTTCTCTCGGCCTGGTACGAGTCCGAGGCCTCGCGGAGACCCGTTGCGTGGCTCACGCTGGACGAGGGCGACAACGACCCAGTGGTCCTCTGGTCGCATGCCATCGGGGCTCTACACCACGCGAACCCGGACGTCGCCAAATCGGCGTCAGCGTCCCCGGTCGTATCACCGGTCATTGATCTGGTTCTGCCTCGTCTGGTCAACGAGCTGGACGGCCAAGACGAGATCACGCTCATTTTGGACGACTTCCACCGGGTCTCCAGCGAACCGGCACGGGCCAGTGTGCGGTGGTTCATCGAACATGCACCGCTCGGATTCCACCTTGTACTCGCCACCAGGACGGAACCAAGCCTGCCGGTGGCTAGTCTGCGCGCCCACGGCGAGCTACTCGAACTACGAGCCGCCGATCTGCGATTCACCTACGAGGAGGCGGACGCATTCCTGAACGGCCGCCTCGGGCTCGACCTCACAGCCGAAGATGTCGAAGCCCTGGTGGCGAAGACGGAGGGATGGCCGGCGGGGCTCTATCTCGCGGCGCTCTCGCTGCAATCAGCCGCCGACCGCCACGCTTTCGTGCGCACTTTTGGCGGGTCGAACCGTCACGTTGTGGATTTCTTGGTGACGGAGGTACTCGAGGCACATGACCCGCCGGCGCAGGCACTGATGCTCCATGCTTCGATTCTCGAACGATTGACCGGCCCTCTGTGCGATGCGGTGATGGAACAAGAGGGCTCGGCGGAGATGCTCGATGCGCTCTCACGGAGCAACCTGTTCCTTGTCCCGCTCGACGACGATGCCGGGTGGTACCGCTTTCACCACGTCTTCGCGCAGCTGCTCCGGGTGGAGCTCGAGCGGCGCGAGCCGGGCCTGGCCCCGGCGCTGCACCGCCGCGCCTACTCCTGGCATCGTGACCACGGGACGACCGACGAGGCGATCCAGCACGCCGTGGCGGGCGAGGCTTACGCCGAAGCAGTCGAGCTGATCGAAACCTTCTGGATCAGGTACGCCAACACGTGGAGGTACGACACCGTCCTCGCCTGGTTGCGGAAGCTCCCCGAAGAGGTGGTGACCAGCGAGGTGCATCTGCTCCTGATTCAGGCGTGGGTGCTCTCACTGTCTGCGAGGCAGGAGGAGGCGGCACGGTCCATCGCAGCGATCGAACGGCTGGGCGATCTGGGCGCGGGACCGCTGCGCGACGGCTTCAGCTCCGCCAGGGCGAGCCTGACAATGCTGCGAGCCAGCTTTCCCTGGGGAGATGTCGGCGCCCAGCTGGAACATGCCCGACGGGCGGTTGAGCTTGAGGGCCCCGGGTCGCCTTGGCGGCCGTTGGCGTGCTGGGCGGCTGGCCTGGGCCTGTACTTCAAGGGTGAGCGTGACGAGGCCGACGAGTGGTTCGAGGAATCGGCGGCGCTGGCGCCCGCGAGCGCCCAGTGGCTGGCTGGCACGTCGTCGCTGGCCTATCGATCGCAGATCGCCGGCGAGCGGGGCCGTGCCGACGAACAGCGCATTCTGGCCGAGGCGGCAGCCCAATTCGGACGGGAGCATGGCACGGCGGAGGCCGGCGGCACAGTTCCGATGGCGGTCGGGGCATCGCTGGCGGCACGTGGCAGGCCCGAGGAGGCGCTGCCACTGATCGAACACGGCGTCGCACTGGCGCGGAGCTTTGGCCAGCCACTCCAGGTGGCCCATGCGCTGCTCGGCCAGGCGGGGGTGCTTGGGGTCCTGGGCGAACACAAGGCGGCCACGGCCGCGATAGCCGATGCGAGATCGGTCCTCGAGCAGTGCCCTGATCCGGGGATCCTGGCCGAGTCACTGTCCGCCCTCGAGCGGCCAGCGCAGATCCGCCGCGTCCTGTCCGAGGATCGCGCGCTGACACCGCGGGAGCTCGGGGTACTCAAGCTCCTGCGCAGCGACCTGTCGGAGCGCGACATCGGTCGTGAACTGTACGTGTCGCACTACACGGTCCATAGCCACGTTCGGTCGATCTACCGCAAGCTCGCCGTGCGTTCGCGGGCCGACGCGCTCGAACGTAGCCGCGAACTGGGCCTCCTCTAAGCAAGCGTCCAAGGGCGAACGCAAAGGACGCCGCCGCGTCTGGCGGCGCCGCCCACGTCAGTGTTCCATTGTCTTTGAATTGGTCGGTGCCTCACCGGGCGTGAGGACCGGTGGTCTGGCCCGGCCGGCCGACAGCCTCCCCTAGGTGAATCCGGCCCGAAGGTGATGACGGGTCGCCTGCCGGAATGTAAGGCTGCATCGAAATGGACAACAACTGGGCGCAACCCCGCAGCTATCGGCTTGTCATTCGCGGGGAGCTAGGCGATTCGTTCGGAGTCCTGTTTGACGGCATGCAGTTGCAGCGGCTCGCGGGCACGACGGTGCTGACCGGCGAAGTGACAGATCAGGCGCACCTTCTCGGGCTTATCGAGCGAATCCAGGAACTTGGCGTCGAGCTCGTGTCCGTCAATCCAGACCACGGAACGGACGGGTGAATGCCCGAACCACGCCCGGCCCTTCCCGAACTCAGGAGGATGGACGAGATCCGTGACCTCGCCCTGTCGCCCGGGTCGCATCAATCGAGAGGCACCGACATAGGCGTCTGAAGCCGCCAGAGGCTTCACGCTGCCGAGAGCCTGGATCGACGTTGTGGGAACGGGTGATTTTTCGATTCTGTCTCTCCGACCAACGGTCGAAGTGGGGCAGGGCGGCTTCCCGATCGTCGCTCACGCAGAGGATGAGATGGCGACTCGTCCGGGCGCCCTGGAGCACGTCTGATGGCGAGGCGGGGCAGATGAGCCAGATAGAGAGGGTGTTCCGGACCGACGGCGAGAAACTGAACGTCAAGGGCGGCGCAGCTGTCGCGGCCCTCCTGTTCTTCCTGTGGTTCGTCATCGTCCAGACGAACGAGCAGAAGTACTTCGTCACCGTCGTCTTCGCGGTCCTGCTTGGTAGCACAGAGCGACCCGGGAGGATCTATTGGCAGGCGGGTCGAGGGAATGTCGGCCTTCGCCGCGCTCGGTGCTCTGGTGACGGCTTTCGGCTTCTACGTGGGAGACAAGGCCTGGGGCTTCGTGGTCCTTGCCGTCTTCGCGGTCACGCTGGCGTGCGGCCTGGCGGTCAAGCTCGGGGTCCACCGATTCGCTGCGGGTCTGCTGCTCAACGTCTGGTTCCTCGTCGTGCTCTCACTCGCAACTCATGACACCGGCCACCTCAAGATCAGCGCATGGGACCAGGCACTGGCCTGGCTGATCGGGGCGGCGGCGTGGATCGCCCTCATGTTTTTCGTGTGGGCGGCGAGCCGGGGCAAATGGCGGCCTGCACCGGTCATGGACCTCCCGGGGAGCCAAACCCCGGTGCAGCTGACCCGACCGATCGTCCTCTTCGCGTTGATACGGTCCCTCGCTCTGGCCGCCTCCGCCGCCATCGCATTCGGAGGGCACTTGCCCAGCGCCGACTGGATGCCCATCGCCACCATCGTCGCGATGAAGCCGAGCCTCGAGCAATCCAAGCTGTTCGGCGAGCAGCGTGTGGTGGGTGCGGCCATGGGTGCTGTCGCGGCCATACCGATCCTGATCCTGGTCGGCAGCAAGCACGCGCTCGAGGTCATCATCATCCTTTTGGCTGGAATCGGAATAGCGATCCGAGGTGTGAACTACGCCTACTACGCCGCTGCGATCGCCTGCGCCGCTCTCATCGCGGCCGACCTGCCCCAGCCGACGGACTACGCCGCCGAGGGTCGGCGGGTCCTCTTCACCATGATCGGCGTCGGCATCGGGGTGATCGTGATGTTCGTGGCAGACCGGCTCCAGAAGCACTCGGCCAAGACGGCATGACGAATGGTCCAAGGAGAAGAGGGAACCACCGTGTCCACGACAGAGGCGCTGGCACAACCAGCGCACATTAGGGACCTCGTCTGACCGAGGTCGCAGACGACTCGCCATCGTCGCAGTTGTGCGCACGATTCTCACGATCGCTCTGGTCGTGGCGATCTACTTCCTGCTCCCTTTGAACCACGGCGCAAATGCTGGGGCGGTGGCGGAGCTCTCTCTAGGTGTCCTCGTGCTCATGGCAATCATCGTGTGGCAGATCCGAAGGATCGTCGGGTCCGACCACCCCATCAGCCGTGCCGTCGAAGCGCTCGCTTTCAGCGTCCCGCTCTACGTGCTGCTGTTTGCCGCCACGTACTTCCTCATGGCTCGCGCGAATCAGACTTCGTTCGGCGGACCCCTCAGCCGCACCGATGCCATGTACTTCTCCTCCACCATCTTCACGACCGTCGGCTTCGGGGACATCACTGCAAAGAGCGAGGCTGCTCGTCTGGTGGTCACAGCGCAGATGTGGCTGGATCTGGTGTTCTTGGGTCTGGTGGTCCGCCTCGTGGTGAACGCGGTCAAGTTCAGTCAACAGCGCAGAGCTGCCTGACCGGCGAGTGGATCTCCCGCAAACCACGATTAGCTCTCCTGACTTTTTCCTCAATGGAATCGTCTGTCGTGCCGACCCCGGAGACACTTTGGATTGGTCAAGTTTCGTGCCCACAGCGTGCCCACATGACCGCGAATCAGGGTGGATGAGCGCGATCCATCGCACAGCAGCGAGGGGCATATATTTGCTGCTTGAACAGGCTTTTCGGGCGAAATCGCCTATCACGACAGGGATGCGAAATTTTCCCTGTTCCGACCTGAAAAGCGTGAGGTCACCGGATCGACGCCGGTCCCGACCACTGACGAGGTCGTCACCAGGTCTCGCACTAGACACCCTCGGCAATTTGGCTGTTCAGGACCTCACGTGCCGAATGCGCGAGGTCATCCGGCCTCGGGCTGGAAAAGCCCTCGTAGCCTGTGCGCTCGCGTCGGGTGTGCCCACAACGTGCCCACACGAACTTGGAACGTGTTGCAAATTGCGGTTCCATTGCCCGACTGCCAGGACAGACGGCGGATCGGATTCCGCTACGGCAAGCTCGCCGTGGAACGACGACGCCGTGAGGCCCGCTCAACTCTGTTCAGGTGAACGTCCAAGTCACTGAGTAGCCAGCGGGGGTGAGGAGCAAGCGATGCCAGCACGTCGACGCAAGTCAGACGATGATTCAGCGACGCGAACGGCGCTCCTTGACGCCGCCGAAGCTCTCATGATCGAGGAGGGCTATGCCGCCGTCAGTTCTCGACGGATCGCCAAGAGGGCGGGTCTACCCAACGCAATCCACTACTACTTCGAGACGATGGACGAGCTGTTCATCGCGCTCTTCCGGCGAGGTGCCGCTCGGAGCTTGGCCCGACAGCAGGAAGTGCTGGCATCGGCTCAGCCACTCTGGGCCTTTTGGGACCTGTTGTTGGACCGCCCGAACGGAGAGCTCAACACCGAGTTCATCGCCTTGGCCAATCACCGAAAGGCCATTCGATCCGAGATTGCAGAGTCCTCCCGCGCCTTCCGGCGTGGTCAGCTGACAGCACTGGCCAGAGTCATTGAGACATCCGAATCGCCTACGGCCTTCCGATCTCCCGAGGCAATTGTCCTCCTCCTGAGTGCCGTTTCCCGCTTCCTCATCACCGAGAATGCCTTTGACCTCGACCTCGGTCACACCGCTGTCATCGACCTGGTGGAGCAGTGCATCAGGGACATCGAGGGCGAGCGCCTCAGCGCCCCAGCCTGATCCGGCATCCTCGGTGTTCGCGTGCCGGCACGGTGCCCGTGAGAACCCCAAGGTCAGTGAGCTGTTGGTGTTTCGTCACTTGACGAAATATCATGCAGGAGGGCCACACAACCAATCACGGCCGAACCATGCGCTGCCGACGCTAAGGGCCTAGAGAGGGGCGGGCCATGGTGACCCGCGAAGAAAACGAGCTGATCACCCGGGTCGAGGGCGACGCGCCGATGGGACGCCTCATCCGCGAGAACAGCTGGATCCCCTACGCCCTCTCGGACAATCTCGTCGCCGGAGAGGCCGCTACTCCAGTTCGCCTGTTGGGAGAGAACTTCGTCTCTTGGCGTACGCCGAGCGGTCGGCTCGGCTTTCTCGCTGAAGCGTGCCCTCACCGCCAATCCTCGTTGCTCTTGGCTCGCGTTGAGGGTGACGGGCTTCGTTGCATCTACCACGGGTGGAAGACGGATGTGTCGGGAGCCGTGGTCGATGCACCGACGCAGGTCGTCCGACACGACCGATTCTGCGCCAGCATCCAAGTGACCCACTTCCCGGTACACGAGGCAGGGAACATCGCATGGGTCTGGTTGGGCGGTACCGAACCGCCCTCCTTCCCCGATCTTCCTTTCACTGTCGAACACGGCAACAAGACGGCGATGACATTCTCCGCACTTCCCGTCAACTGGTTGCAGGCTCTCGAAGGGGGCCTCGATTCGGTGCACGCCGGAATCCTCCACCAGAGCTGGACGCGCAATGTGATCAACGAGAAGACCGATTCCATGGACGAGGGCAAGGCCACTATCGCCTTCACCAAGATCCCCACCTATGAAGTGAGTGACGCCGACTTCGGCATGAGGGCGGCGTCGCTTCGAAAGCAAGATGACGGAAAGACCTACGCGAGGGTGACCAACTTCTTCTTTCCGCTCGTCATCGTTGCGGCCACCGGGTTCATCGACAGGTACCACCTTTTTGCGTTTGCTCCGGTGGACGACACCAACCATCTCCTCTTCTTCGGAAGCTATGGGACCGCGCCGGTGTCGCAAAAGGAGTTCGGTGCCGTACGGGAGGATTTTGACCCCGACCCGCGTAACTTCTCGACGGTGACGGGAGATAGATCGAATCGCTGGGGACAAGACCGCGCCCTGATGGATGCCGGCCACCACACCGGGTTCAGCCGAAGCGTGGTCGACGAGGACTCGGTGGTGCAGGTGAGCATGGGCCCGATCGTCGACCGGTCGAAGGACAATCTCTCCAGCAGTGACGGTGCGGTTGCCAATGCACGCCTCCTCCTGCTCGATGCTCTCATCGCCTACGAGAAGGGCGTCATTCCACCCGGGAGTGCCCGAGGTGCGCTGCCCGTACAGATCCCTGATCCCTACGATGCCGTTCTCGGCCCCGACGAGTCTTGGCACGACCTCGCTCCAACGTTTTGAGAATGCCTACTCGAGGGAGCCAATCGCGGTCGTACCCGCGACCTTCTCGGGGGATCGACGGATGAGCGCGATGGTGGTCTCGCCGACCTCCGAGACGATTGGTGCCGAAATCACCGGAGTCAGTCCCGACGATCTGCTCACCGACGACGTCATCGTCGACTGCGTGACGGACGAACTCGAGAAGAACGGAGTGCTCGTTTTTCGTGATCTCGACCTTGACCCACAGACACAGGTGGCGTTCTGTCAGAAGTTGGGCGAGTTGGACTACTCGGAGGGCCATCACCCCATCGGGGGGATCTACCGAGTGACACGCGACTCTTCAAAGAATGCGTCTGCGGAATATCTCAAGGGAACCTTCCATTGGCACATCGACGGCTGCACGCCGCTGCACGGCGAACCGCCGCAGAGGGCGACGCTTCTTAGTGCCAAAGCAGTCGACGATTCGGGAGGTGACACGGAGTTCGCCAGCACATACGCGGCGTACGAGGCGCTTTCAGAGGACGAGAAGGAGCGATTTGCCACGTTGAAGGTCCTGCACTCCCTCGAAGCGTCGCAGCGTCTGGTGTACCCGGATCCGACACCCGAGCAGGTCGAAGGGTGGAGAGCCCGACCGACGTCGGTTCATCCCCTTGTGTGGACGCACCGCTCGGGGCGCAAGTCCTTGCTCATCAGCGCTCATGCGGACCGGGTCATCGACATGGACCCTGACGAGAGCCGGAGCTTGCTCGATGACCTCATGAAGCGAGCGACGAGGGACGACCTCGTGTACCGCCACCACTGGTCCGTGGGGGACACGGTGATCTGGGACAACACGGGCGTCATGCACCGTGCCATCCCGTATCCCGCAGGCTCGCCTCGCGAGATGCTGAGAACGACCATCTTCGGAAGCGAACCGATTCAATAGCAACGGGACAGGGGCGCGGGTCACCGACGTCATAGTCAACGGATTCTCGCCACCGATGTGATGTGAGAGGAGAGGAAGAACATGCCCATGGGCTATGTCGTCATGACCGAGGTCATTCACGACCCGGCGGGAATGGCCGCACACGGGGCAGTCACCTACGACTCTCTCGTCGATCATGGAGCCACGATGCTCGTGGTCGACGCAGACTACGAGATTCGGGAGGGGAACTGGATGCCCGGTAGCCGGCTCGCCATCATGGAGTTCGAGTCACCGGAAGTCGCTCGAGCCTGGTACGAGTCGGCCGCTGGCCAGCAAGCGCACGCCCTCCGAAAGGAAGCCGCCGACTGCAACGTCCTCATTGCGTCGGGTTTCGTGCCCAAGAACCCCGCCAACAAACTCGCTCCCTCTTTGTCGGTCCGCGCCAGTGATCGGGGTCGCCTCCCCGAGGAGAGAGAGACTCGGGAGCGAGGGGACACATTGCCGAGCGAAGCGTTGGGCAGCGCCCCCGGTCTTGGTCGGATGAAGGATCGTCGGGTCGTGGTCGTCGGAGGCGGCCAAACGGACTTCCAGCTTACAGATCAGCCCATTGGCAATGGCCGAGCTCTGGCCGTGCTCCTCGCTCGGGAGGGCGCCCACGTCGTCGTCGTGGATCGGGACGAAGACTCGGCCAACGAGACCGTCAAGCTGATCCGCTCCGAAGCCGGATTTGCCCATACGGTCGTGGCCGACGTCCTTGAGCCCGAGAGCATCGATGCGATGATCGCAACAGCCCAAGACCGCCTCGGCAGGATCGACGGACTCGTCTACAACGTCGGCGTTCCCGGCCCCGTGGGTTTCGAGGAGAACACCCCTGAAGCCTGGGATGCCACGCTCAACGCGAACTTGCGGGGTGCGATGCTGACAGTTCGTGCCGCCCTACCCGTTCTCGACTGGGGTTCGGCGATCGTCTTCGTCTCCTCGATCGGGGCGGTGCGGGGCATCGGGCGGATGATCGCTTACGACGCATCCAAGGCCGGCCTCTCCGCGCTCGTTCGGGCTACTGCGATTGCCCGTAAGGAGGACGCTGTGCGGGCCAACATCGTGATGCTCGGGATGATCGATACCGGCATCGGCCGCGACGGCGATCGCAACATGCCTGGCAGGGAGAACATTCCGGTTCCTCTCGGACGTAGGGGAACGGCATGGGAGGTTGCCTACGCGTCTCTCTTCCTGCTCTCGCACGAATCCTCGTTCATCACGGGACAAACGTTGGCGGTCGACGGCGGTCGCACGACCCTGTCGTAGGGACATGCACCAAAGCCCCCGAAGATCGCAACAGGCCATCCGGATACCGTTGGATTGGAGCCGACCATGACCGATAGCGGAGCCACCCTGGTCGGGACGGCGTCCGACGAATGCCCTGAGGTTCTGGCGACCGGGCGGACAGATGTCACCACCATCTACACCTCGCTTTCGAAGCGGCACCCTGAGGGCCTCGACGCGAGTTACCTCGAGTGGCACTCCCTCGATCACCGACCCGAACAGCACCGCCTGTCTCAACTTCGGGCCTCTTTCCGCATGGTCTCGACGCCGGCGTGTCGATCCGCACGTGCCGCCGGCGACGAGCGCTACGGAGAGTCAGACCATCTCCAGAGCTACTTCTTCACGGATATCTCCGCCATGGATGGCTTCAACAATCTCAATACCGCGCTCCACTCCGCTGGTCGCTCTCCCTACTTGCTGCCACTCGTCGAACGCGGGGTGTACCGAGTCGACGGCACTGCCGCCGCTCCTCGGATAAAGGTGGGCGCCGACGTCCTCCTCTGGTGGCCCACCAAAGGCGTGTATTTCATGATCGAACGTGGCGGCGGATCCGTCGCCGACCTCCTTGACGTGCCGGGTGTCGGAGGAGCCCTGTGGGGTGACGCAGTCCCGCTCGAGCCGCCGTTCGCCACCAGAGACAACTCCGGCCTTCACGTGGCCTACCTCTTCCTGGACGACGACCCATCCGAGGTGGCCCTGCGCCTTCGCCCACGAGTCGAACAGCGCTGGTCGACCACCGACATCGAGCCACTGCTCGCCGCGCCCTTTCACAGCTTGGTGACTTATGAATGGGACCGGTATCTCCCTTGAGCCGTCCGGCTATCCCCGATTTGGAATGTTCAGTTCCGTAACGCTTCGTGCCCACGGCGTGCCCACACGAGCGCAGAACAGTGTGGAGCAGGGCCTACGATCGCGCAGAACGGAAAGGTCTGTTTTCCGACAGTGACCAGGACTTTCGAGCGAGTTCGCAGGTCATCACGCCCGCGGGGAATTCGGCCACCTCCCAACTGAAAAGCGAGGTCACCGGATCGACGCCGGTCCCGACCACCAGCGAATGATCCGGCCTCGTGCTGGCGAAGCGGTCTGGCTCCACAACAAAGGACCACGCATCCCAAAAGCGTGAAGTCGCGTTCGAAAGGCCGTCCCGTGCACGCCGTTTCTTTGAACGGTTCTGGCCGTGCCCAGAGCGTGCCCGGCGGCGCAATCGAATCTCCTTTCCCGACGGTCGATCGTCCAAGTCTTGTCGTGGCCGGGGGCCTTGTTGTTCTGGCTCAGCGTCGGCGCGCCAAGAGAAGCTTGGTGAGAGATTGGGTCAGCCAAGCCTCTGCGTCGTCAAAGGTCCAAGCAGCATCGTGCGTGAGTTCCCTCCAGCTCGCCGGTGCCGTCATCATCGACAGAACATCGGCGGCGTGTTCAGGTTCAGTCCCTGGTTGGAGCGCGTCCATGGATGCAAGTCGCCCTGCCAACTCCTCCATTCCCCGTTTGTGCCGTCGCATTCCCTCCGCCAAGGCGATCGCCACCTCGGGTTCAGAGGGCTCGGCCGACAGCAAGACCCGGATGAGATCGCCGCAACGTTCGTTTATTTGTCGGGTGATGTGCACGCCTTTCGCCAGCAACTTGGCGGGGTTCGTCTCGGACAACGCATCGACTGCCAGGGGGGCTACTCCCGACTCCTCGTCAATCAGATCGTTGAGGGCAAGGATCAGAGAGCCCTTCGAACCGACGCTGGAATAGATGGTTTGAATCGCAACGCCTGACTCGAGGGCAATTTGTTGAATCGAGGTGTTCGCGTAGCCGTGGACTGAGAACAGGCGTCTCGCGGTCGCCAGGATCTCCTTGCGGGTGGCCTCTGCTGCCACTTGCCGTCGATTGGGTCGCTTTTTCTCGGCCACTCCTTGACACCTCTCACTAGAATCATATACTAATAACTAGTATCTACTTCTTGTCACCGCTATATAATTCTAACAGGAGCCATCATGAGCCTCGCCCAAGCAGAACCAAGCAGCGCCGTTTCCTCGTGGAATCAGGACCGTGGAGTTGGACGATGGGCTGGCATAGGTGGGCTCGTCTTCGTAATGACCCTGGTCATCCAGAACTTCCTCCGGGCGTCGTCGCCTGAATTGGGGGCAGACCCGTCCCAGGTAATTAACTACTTCGAACATCACCGTGCCGCTGTTTTGATCCCGCTCGGGCTCTTCCCGCTCGGCATGGTGGCCATCTTTTTCTTTGCCTCAGGGATTTGGATTCGAGCGCGCGGCAGCGGACGTCTTTGGTGGGCTTCGGTCGGCGGTCTCGCCGTCGCGCTCATCGCTGCTCTATTCGCGATCGTGAACATCACGGAGATCGTCCTTGCGGCCAAAGCTCACGAGTTTGCTTCCTCGCCGGAGGTTGTCCGAGCGTTGTGGGCTCTCCACGCTGCTGCATTCGGACTCGATCTCGGGGCCATCGCCCTAGCGCTGCTGGGCCTCTCGCAAGCGGCGCTGGCATCTGGTCTGATCAAGAACTGGATCGCGGTGGTTGCGCTTCCTGGTGCAGCCTGTCTCTTCACGGCGGCAATCCTTTCTGTTGCCATCGCCAACGGGGGCATGTGGAAGTTTGCATTGCTGGGCTTCATCATCTGGGGCGTCTTCGTGGTGTTCTGCAGTATCTCGCTCCTCCGTCGCCAACCCGAAGAGATCGATCTCCCATGAAGAGTTCCCGTCGCAGGCAGTAGTGCATGTCCGCCCTCCCAGCATCGAAAAGGAGGATTGCAATGACCGAGCACAAGACAATGAATGGCGTCATTCACTCAGCGTTCCGTCGCGACCTTGCTCGCTTCGACGATGCCCTGGGCGCCTTCTCGCTCGGTAACAGGCCCAGGTGGCAGCTGGAAGGTGCATGGAACAACTTGTCGAGTCAACTCCACCACCATCACGAGGATGAGGAGACCATCTTTTGGCCCGCACTCCGCGAACTGGGCGCCAACGGTTCGTTGAGTGGAGAACTCCAGGGTGAACATGCCCAGATGATGAGTGCGCTGAATGCGGCGGACGCAGCCATGAAGGCGTTTCACGCCGAGCCAAGCCAGGAGAACGCCTCAAAGGCGCATGCCACCGTCACCGAACTCGAGAGGGTCACTTTGAGCCATCTCGCCCACGAAGAACGAGACATGGAACCCATCGCAGCTGCTCACCGGTCTTCGACGCAAATGAAAGCGGCGCAGAAGGCTGTCCGCAGGGCGCACAAGGGCGAAACCGGAAACTTCTTCGCATGGTTGCTTGACGGTGCAGACCTCGACGCCAAAGCGGGCTTGCGACAAGAGGTACCGCCACCCGTTTTGTTTGTCATCAGCCGAGTGGGTGGGCGTGACTACAGGCGACGGATCGCCCCAATGTGGCAGTGACTATTCGACGCGCACATGTTTGGGTGCTGCGCTGGTGCCGACGCTTTGGAGACCGCGTGCAGTGTGCTCGATCGACCGATCCCAATACTTGATTCAATCAAGTTCTTGCCCGTAGCGTGCCCCCATTCGCGAAGCGTTCGTTGGCCAAACGTCAGCGCTCTGATCGTGGTGGACGGCTCTCAGACCGGTGACCCGCCTGCGACGGGAACATCGGTCGTCTCGGTAGACGTTGCTTCGCGAGCGGGCGAAAGCGTCAGCGTCGCGATATAGGCGACGACGACAGCCACGATGATGAGCGGTCCGGTCGCCAGTCCCGCTTGGGAGACAACCAAGGCGATGATGATCGATGACAACGGGAGCCTTAACACGGAAACCGTCGAGGCGCCCATGAGGGCGGCCACGGCCGGTGTCTCGGCGAGGCCCGGCAAGTGCCCGGCCAAGAGGCCACCCACGATGCCCAAGAACATGGCCGGGAAAGTCGGGCCTCCCCGACCACTGCCAAGGGATACACCCCACGCCGCCCCTTTGAACACGATCAGCAGGGCGAGGGTGCCGAGGGACACGGTGGCGGATTGCCGAACCACCGAACCCATCGTCTCCTGGCCGGAGAACAGCACGAGCGTGTCGGGCTTTCCGGTGATCTGGGCGAAGCCAATGGCCAGTCCTGCGACGACGAGCGCGGCGATAGGGATGACGACAAACGGGTGTTTTGACGCGGCGGCCCCCACGACTCTCCCGATCTGGACGATCACCAGGACAATCACGGCGGCCGCAAGCGAGAGCAGGATGGTCCAGGCAAAAGCCGCCACGTCGGGCCGGGGATAGGCGGGGAGCGTGAGTGGGGCGATGGCGTAGGCGCTGGTGCTGAGCCCGGTGAGGGAGCCCATCCCGATGAACACCAAGGACCCGATCCCGCCGGCCAGCAGACCCGGAAGCAAGATCACCGGCAGAATCGGTCCACCCAAGCCCGTCGCCTCGATGATGATCACCGCCCCAACCACTGGTGACCCGAACAACGACGAGATGGCGGCGAAGGCTGCTGCCGCCGATATGAGGGCCCGGGCCTGATCGGGCGCATCCCTTTTGACAAGCCGGACAGAAAGCAGACCCAAACCCGTTCCCAACCCGATCAGTGGTGCCTCCGGGCCGAGCACCAACCCGAGCCCGACGGAGGCGAGCGCCGCAAGGATGAGGCTCGGTAGCTCGATCGGCGTCGTGGGCGGTCCCGTCTTCAGGCCCTCGGAGGGCTGATGCCCACCACGCCCTGGCAGTCGGACGATGGCGACCGCAATGATCACGCCGGCGATGCCCAGCACCGGCAAGGGCCACCAGGGGGGAGCGCCATTGAATCCCAAGCCATTTGGCAGGTCCTTGTACACCCATTGCTGCATCTGATGGACGAGCTCGAGAAAGCCCCACGACGCCAACGAGACGAGCACGCCGATGACGGCGGCCAGGACGAGCAGGCGTCGATAGTCGCTGGTCCGGATCAGCGCTCCAGGGTCGGCTGGCACCGCCGCTGGCTCAGCCACACGGGATCCTTCCGCGGGTTGTGCACGGTGTGCTCTGTCGCTCTACCGGCAAGCTCGGGTGACCGCGATTCGACACCGGCGGAGCGGTTCGAGACCCACCTCCCAAGACCCGTGCCGTCATTACGAGACCAGCAGATACACGCTGTTCCCGACAAGCCAGAGCCCGAGCCCCAACGACACGATGACGATCACCTGATCCGTGTGGGTGTCCATCCAGTTTCTGAGACGAGCGAGGAGCGCTTGACCTTGGTCCGGCCGGAACGCGACATAGAGCTCCATGACGATGTACGCAGCGGTCGCGATGAGGCAGAAGCCAATAATCGCGACATAGTCCTGCCAGGACGCGAGTTTCGCTTCCGTGATGGTGGCCACGCCGGCCGCTACCAGACCCCAGGGCTGCGTCAAGGGGGCGAGACCCATCGCGTACCACGGAGACATGTTGTCGATGCCGGTCTGCCACTTCGGGGTCTTCTTGGGCGGCTTGGGGATTCCAATCCTTCGCCATCTGCGGGCCGCTATGACCACCAGGACGACGCCGATGGCGATCTTCACGGCTAGCTGCGCCAGCGACGGCACCGTGTTGGACTTCGGCGGGTTGTTACCGGTCGCCAGGATGGTGACGGCGACGATGACGGCGAGCGACAACAGCCAGCCGAAGATGAAGCCTGCCCCCTTCCTCGTCCCGTTCTTCGACGCGAGGACGAGGACGAACGCGGTGAGAGGAATCGGTTCGAGGGTAATCGCCAACCCGATGAGGATGAGATTAAGAACCATTGGCCGCTCCTAGAAAGCCACCCGTCGGTGCAAGAGTTCGTCGCGCGATCGCGCTCGATGACGCAGCCGACTCAAGGCGCGTCAGGAGTTAGGTTGCCAGCGTTGCGTCCGCCGGGCGGGCGATGATGTAGATCAGCGCGCCGATGACAGGGATGAGAAGGATGACGATCGTCCACATCGCCTTGGCCAAACCATGGTGATCACGGCGTCGAAAGTTGTCGATGAAGCACCAGATGATGAAGAAGAGCATCAGGACCACCCCTGCGAACATCAGGAACGTCCAAAACAGGCTCAGCAGGGGCCAGGTGTAGGCGAGCATGGAACTACCTCCATATTCATCGATGGTCGGGAGCGTAGCCCCCGTGACCGATTTCCTCCACGGAGTTGTGGCGGCCGGCGAAGCGTGGGCTCAAGTCGTGCGGCCGAATCATCACTCGCGAGTCATCGTCGGGATGCGCCACCCCGGACCGCATTCGGGTACCTCGATAGCTACCCCTTCCGACTTGTTGGGGTCGGTCGTATCCGCACCCATCTTCTCGCCGTCGATGGTCGCAGCGGCTCGACTCGGATGCGCGGATCAGACGCCTTCGATGGCCTCGAGCCGACCGGAGCGGATTGCCGTGGTGAACTCCTCATAGTCCCGCTCGTTTTGATCCGCGTAGCGAGCCGAGAAGTCGGTGATGGCCCGCTCAAACTTGTCGCTCTTGCCGAGGTAGGCGGCGAGTGCCACCGCGTCCCCTGAGCGGGCGTGGGCCCGAGCCAGGGTCCAGCCGCAGAGGCCAGCGTAGAAGGTGAGCATGACCGGGCTCATTTGTTCGACGAGAGCTGAACCTTTCATGTCGCGCAGTTGGCGCCAGTACAGAAAGCGGTCCGCCTCGCCCCCTTTGGTCCAGCCCAGATAGATGTCGCTCGCCGCCTGCATGAGCCGCTGCCCTTGGACCACGCGTTCGCCGGGTTGACGGAACTTGGACTTCGGCAGGTGGTCCTCGAGCACCGACGTCGTGGCCTCCTTCACCTGAAGGAAAAGAGGATCGTGCTCGTCACGACCTTGGAGCAGGACGATGAACGCCCGGGTGCCGACACTGCCCACCCCCACCACCTTGCGCGCCATGTCGATCATCTGGAAGCTCTCCAGGAGCTGGCGGCGGTCCTCTTGCAGAGTGGACCGATAGGCGCGGAAGAGTCGGTGGAAGATTTCCATTAACTCGTCGGCCGAGTACCCGTATCGAGACGGGAACTCGCGGACCGGCACCACCACCGGTGGTTGACTGACGATCCGGTACCGACCGTCGACGACCTCGGTGAGCTTCGATACGGCCTGGAGGCTGTCGCGTGAGTGTGTCTTCTCCAGGTTCTTCCTGGCGCGCTTCTCATCCATCTTCACCTGGGCCGCCTCGTTCTTGGTGCGGACCCCTTTGGTCATTGTCGCGAAGGCATCCAGAACCTCCTGTTCGGTCAGGCGCGCGTACCAGACGTCCATGTTGCCCATTTGGGCGAACTCGGCCATGGCCTCGCGGTATGCCCTCACGGATGCGAACGTCACTCCGGTGGCCTCGGCTTTCGGGAACCCGTTGTGACGGGCCGCGATGGTGAAACTCGCCGCCATGCGCTTCACGTCGTACTCGAAGGGGCCCGGCAACGTCTCGTCGAAGTCGTTGAGGTCAAAGACCAGCGTCCGCTCGGGTGACGCGAAACCACCGAAGTTCGAGAGGTGTGCGTCTCCACACAGCTGAACTTTCAGGCCAGCGGTGGCCGTATCCTTGAGGTCCGTCGCCATGAGCTTGGCCGCTCCGCGGTAAAAGGTGAAAGGCGAGATCATCATTCGTCCGTGGCGAACCGGCACAAGGTCCGGCTCCCGGGTGAGGTTTTGCGACTCGAGGAGGGTCACGGGATCGGGGCGGTCAGTGGCAGGTGCCCACCCGCCATGACCCACCAGTGGTGAGCGCTGGCGTGCAGCCTTGCCGGCTGCCCTACGGTCCTCGACGCTTGAGTGTGCAACGTTCGTCACAGTCATGGCCCCATCTCCTCCGACTGGTCCGTGCGATGGGTTGGTGAACCCTCCATCCGTCCATCCGTCCAGATGCTGCGCCCTCGACGATACGACCAATCCCGTCGGCACGCCCGTTCCCCTTTGGCGACTGAAGTCGACGGCACCTACAACAGTCCGCCGGGGACGGAAGGGTCCCGCAGACTGGCGGAGCTTGTCGCCGGTAGCCCGCAATGCGGGGTGGCTGTCTTGCCAGCGGTCCCGATCGTTCTAGCAACTAGCCCGTTGGGTGCCAATGCACGGCTGCGAGGCGTTCCAGTCACACGAACCGGCTCACCAACCGGTTTGGGGAGCAGATGAATCCATGGGAACTTGCTCGATACGTTGGTGCAAGATGCAGTATGGCCAATGACGCGACGCGCCGATCGAGTTGGAGTTACCGGTTTCAGGAGTTCTTCAAAGCGCGCACGGAACGGGCCATCATCAACGGGAGGGTGCTGCCGTACCTGGCAGTCACGTTTCTGTTCATAGCGATGGTGGCCGCTCTGGCCATCTGCTTGGTTGACAGAAAAGAATTCCCTAACTACGGCGATGGCCTGTGGTGGGCCGTCGTCACCCTAGGCACGGTCGGATATGGGGACCTTGTGCCTCACAACTCCTGGGGTCGCGTGGTGGGCGGTTTGGTGATCCTCTTCGGCGTGACATTCATTGCCGTGCTGACATCGATCGTCACGTCGCACTTCGTGATGACCAGACAGAACGCACATGCCCGTAGAAGCGACGAGCAGTTGGGCGAGCCCGCACGGGGCTCATCTGATGCGATGCGTGAGGTCGCGGAGCGCCTGCGCTCGATCGAAGCAACGCTCGAAGCCCTTCGCCGCGGGGACGGTCCATAGACTCGGCATGTTCTGAGCGGCAGCTCACCAGCGCCCAGCACTGGATCGGGCGCCACCGGGAGACGCTTACGTTTTACCCGTCGGCGGTTCTCGGGCTGGTGCTTGTGATCGACGGCGTCGTACAGTTCGTCGGGTGAGCGTCGAGTCGCCGCGATCAAGGTACCGGTGGCCAGCCACCCGATCCCTCTCGACCATGTTCCTTAACCGTTCGCGCTGCCAGAGCTCCGCGGAGTGGATCTCTTGGTCGGATGCGCGGAGGGTGGCAGCGTTCTTCTCCAGTGCCGCGCTCGCGTGGAACTACTTGCGCTCATTCCGATAATGCGTGTGCTGCCTGACCGTGGTGATGAGCAGTGTGGAGGTCAAGCTCGTCCTGCTCGGTGACGTGCGGAGTGATGTCGAAGACAACCTTTTTGATCGTCCCCGTAAACGGGAAAGGCTTCTTGTCCTCGTAGGCGCGATCCACCACTCCACCGTTGTCACGTCCGATGTCCATACCCGCATAGCCCGAGAAACGGATCGGCACCGTAAAGTCCATTCTCCCTTTGCCGATCTGCCGGTCATTGACGTGCAAGGTCACATCCCCACCCGTCGCCGGCTTTGCCTCGTCCGCCAAGAACTCCATCCGCACCGTGATTTCGCCGACGGGAAGTTCCTCTTCGGCGACTTGGGTATAAACGAAGACGCCCATCATCGAATACGTATGGGTGAGTTTGCCGTCCTCGACGTAAAGGGTGAATCCCCCGAGGTGATCGGCCTCCGCAACGATGACACCTTCCGCTCCAGTCTCCGGCACAACCAGGTCTGCGCTGATCGTGTACGAACGGTTGTAGATCTTTGGAATCATGCCGGGAAGCACGTTTTGGACGTCACCTCGGAACTCGAAGGTCGTATCTTGCGGAACAGGAGGCACCATGCCGAAGAACGCCGAGAGCGCTGCGAGCAGCGGCAACACCTTGTAGCGTTCGGCTTCCTCCCAGAACAGATCCTTCAGATCCTGCACCTTCTCGGGATGCTCGGCCGCGAGGTCTTTCGCCTGTGAGAAATCGTCAGGCAGGAAGTAGAGCTCCGCCGGGCCTGCATCGGGATCCCAAACGCCCGGCGCATACGGGGCGAGGGCGTCGGGCGTGAGCTCCCACGGGATCCGCTCGGTCTTCATGGCCAGCCACCAGCCGTCCTTGTACATGGCCCGGTTGCCCACCGTCTCGAAGTACTGCTGGGTGCGGTGCTCCGGTGCCGCGCCGTCGGTGAACGACGCGCTGAACGAGGAACCATGCATCGGTACTTGCTCGATTCCGTCGACCGTTGCGGGCTCGGGAATGCCCGTCACGTCGAGAATGGTGGGAGCCACGTCGATGACGTGGGTGAACTGCGTACGGAGGGCGCCGGCGTCCCTGATGTAAGCCGGCCAACGTATGACCAGGGGATTGCGGGTCCCACCGAGGTGGGAACCCACCTGCTTGCCCCACTGGAATGGCGTGGCTCCGGCCCAGGCCCATGCGGCCGAGTAGTGGGGGTCCATGATGGCGGCGCCCCAACGGTCCAGCCCGCCGTAGCGCTCCGAAAGCTGGAGCTGCATCTCCTCGGTCAGGGGGATCCCGTTCTGCGTCGTGAGCTCGTTGAACGAACCGGTGACCGTGCCCTCCATGCTCGCCCCGTTGTCGCCCCAGATCCACAAAATAAGCGTGTTGTCGAGCTCTCCGAGCTCCTCGATGGCGTCGATGACGCGACCGACGTTGTAATCGGCGTTCTCCGAGAAGCCGGAGTAGACCTCCATCTGGCGGGCGTAGAAGGCCTTCAGATTGTCGGGAACCCCGTCCCAGGCCGGGAACGCTTCTTCGCGCGGGGTCAGCTGCGCGTCAGGAGGGATCACCCCGAGCTCCTTCTGGCGGGCGAACGTCTCCTCGCGCAGCTTGTCCCAGCCCTGGTTGAACTGCCCCTTGTACTTGTCAGCCCACAAGTTGGCCACGTGGTGGGGCGCATGGCTACAACCCGTGGAGAAGTACAAGAAGAACGGCTTGGTGGCGTCCTGGGCGCGGACGCCATGGAGCCACTCGATGGAGCGATCCGCCATGGCGTCGGGGAAGTAGTAGGGGTCGTCTTTGTCGTAGTAGGCGTCCGGAGTCCCGATGATCTTCTGGTTCTCGGCCAAGCAGGGATCCCACTGGCTCGCCCCTCCGCCCAGGAACCCGTAGAAGTAGTCGAAGCCCCAGCCGTTCGGCCAGCGGTCGAACGGCCCGGCGGGACCCTGTTGCCCGTCCGGTGTGAGGTGCCATTTTCCGATGATCGCGGTGCTGTAACCGTTGTCCCTCAGGATCCGAGGAAGCGGCGCGCAGTCGCGTGGCAGTGTCGCCGAGTACCCGGGGAAGCCACCGGCGAATTCTCCGATGGAGCCGAAACCCACCGAATGATTGTTGCGTCCGGTCAACAAGGACGCGCGAGTCGGAGAGCACAGCGCGGTCACGTGGAAACGGTTGTAGCGAAGACCGCGACTGGCGACGCGGCTCAGGTTGGGCGTCTGGATCGGTCCGCCGAAGGTGCTCGGATTCCCGAACCCGGCATCGTCGATCAGGACGAGCAGGACATTGGGAGCGCCCGCAGGGGGTACTGGATGCCCGATCAGGTTCCAGTCTGGTTGCGATCCGTCCAACGTCTTTCGGACGGTCCCCGAGAAGGGTGGCCGGCGGATCGGGAGATGGCTGCGATCGATATCGGTCATGGTCTTTCTCCTCCGTCTACGAGGCAATCGCACTCAACTCGCGACAAGCCCTGGAACCAGGGCCGCCGAGATCCGAGATCATCGAATACACCAACCATTTACATGGTGCCGCGTTTCCTCTGAATGTGCTCAAGAACGCTGTCGCCCTTCGTAATACTTTGAATCACTCAAGTTTCGTGCCCACAGCGTGCCCAAACGAATGCGAAACAGGGCGAACAACCGCGAACAACGGAGGGGCCGAAATCAAGGGATTTACTTGGTGTTTTGCGTGATCGGGCCGGTCAGACATCCGAGACCGTTTTCCCTGTATTCCGATCTGAAAGCGTGAGGTCACCGGATCGACGCCGGTCCGACCACCGGAGGCCCTCGTCAGAGCTCCGACCACCGTCTCGGCGCAAACTGTGGCCACGGCGTGCCCTCTACGTGTCCGAAGGAAACAGGAACGGGATCCCCACTCGACAACCTCCGCCTGCCCTCACTCTTTGAGGCGGACAACGAGGGTCAATCGAGAAAACTCCCCGCTTCGAAAGTGAGCGACTTCGAGGCGTCGTTGATGACCCAATGTGCGCCACCATTCTGTTTGGCCCGGTACATGGCCAAGTCTGCGTCATTGATCAAGTCGCCTGACGAGACGGTGGTTCCTCCGCCGATTGCGATACCGACGCTTGCGGCGACTTCCACTCGGCCGACTGACAAGAGGAAGGGGAAATCAAACGAGCGGACAATTCGCTCGGCGATCAACTCCGCCTCTGCGAATTCTTCCAGCAGATCGCACAGAATCACGAACTCGTCCCCGGCCAATCGAGCCAGGATGTCCGATGATCGCATCAGTGCATTCAAACGTTCAGACACAGCTATCAAGAGCTCGTCGCCGACCCGGTGTCCAAAGGCATCGTTAATCCGTTTGAAACGGTCGAGGTCACAGAAGAGGATGGCCACGCCCTTCTCGGAGCGGCCGGCTCGACGAAGAGCCTGCTCGAGGAATTCAAAGAGAAGCACCCGGTTAGGCAGCCCGGACAACGGGTCATACAAGGCGGCCTGCTGTGATCGATCCAAAGAGCCTTGGAGTTCAGCGCGCGCCTTGGCGTTGAGCAGATAGGCGGCGGCGACATCCGCAAGGGTCTGCGCTGATTTCAACGCCGCGGGCTCCAACGGCCCGGGGATGTTCCGGTACAGGTCGAGCGCGCCGAGTTGATGGTCACCGTGACGAAGCGGAAACGCGAAGACGGCGGCCAGCCCCGCCTCGAGCGCCCCCGCCGTGAACTTGGGGAACCGGGTCTCTTCGCCGATGTCCGCCACGCATACTGCGGTACCACTCATATAGACGTCCATGCAGGGCCCCTCGCCCAGCTCGGACTGCAGTCGTTCGAACTCCATCGCCTTCCCATCGGAGGCGGCGATGTAGCGCGGGCCGCCATCGGGCGATATCAGGGTTACTCCTGCCCCACTCACCGGCATCACTTCGACGATGCGTCCTACCAGCCGCTCGACGATTCTCTGGATCGGAAAGTCGGTCAGCATCGTGCGAGCAAACTCGCTCAAAACGTCGGCGAGGTTCTCACCCGTGTCCATCGTCCGTTCCCCTAGCGCAACCAGATCAGACAGAGTCCGCGGGGTCCGGGCGAGCTGCAGCGATGGCTGCAAAATCAGTGTATCCCGCCCATTGAGGCCTCCGAGCGGAGAGCTGAGATACGGCTCGTGGGCGAGGGAAATGCCGTCCCCGGAGTACTACTCCGGGACTGCGGAAGCCTTGGGGTGAACGGTAGGGTGAGGCAGTCCCGCTCTGGGGTCCGGATGAGTTCTTGCCTGGGTCCCCAGAGCGCAAGCCTTCGACGGGAACAGACGGTGGATCAACGGACCTGTAAAGACAGCGCATCTCATTTCGCTCGACCTGGCGAGCCCTGAATGGCCGGCGAGCGGGTGACTCGGATCCTGGCCGAGCTCGAAGCCAAGAGTGCCGGAGATCGGCTGCCCAGACACCTGTGCGAGGTGACGACTGACATTGTCGGTGTCACCGGAGCCGGAGTCATGCTGATGTCGGGCGACATACACCAGGGGTCTCTGTGTTCGACCAACAGTGTCAGCAACCTCATCGCCGAGTTGCAGTACACGCTTGGCGAGGGCCCGTGTATCGACGCATACCAGCAGGACCAGGTTGTCCTTGAGCCCGATCTGGCCCGCCCGACCAGGGCACGGTGGGTCGCCTTCACCCCTCCGGCACTCCAGGCGGGGGTACGAGCGGTGTTCGGCTTCCCGTTGCGGGTGGGCTCGGCACGACTAGGCGCTCTCAACCTCTATCAGGACCGACCAGACTCCCTCAGCAACGAGCAGCATGCTGACGCCTTGGTCGTGGCCCAGATCGTCGCTCACTGGATCATCGATACGGAGGCGTCCACCTCACCTGAGACCATGGAGCGCCTTCTCGAGTGGGGTGCGGACTTTCACTTCGTCGTGCACAATGCGGCGGGCATGGTGTCGGTTCAGCTCGGCGTGAGCATCACAGAGGCGCTCATTCGCCTGAGGGGGGCCGCTTTTGCCGAGAATCGGCTGGTCCGCGATGTGGCAGCGGACGTCGTCAACCGCCGTAGGAGATTCTCATGATGGCGTGTGGACCCCCCACTGCGACGGTCGTACAATTAATGAGCTAATGAGCCGACGGCGACCTTTTCTTGTCCTGGAGCAACAAGGCCGATCCGGCAACCAGGAGGCAACGTGAATCCGTCAAGAGATCAAACCATCATTCACTCTTTCGTCGAAATCGCTGACAATCTTGTTGACAACTTCGACGTCGTTGAGCTGCTCACGGGATTGATGGACCGGTGCGTGAACGTGCTCGGAGTCTCGGCTGCTGGTGTCATGCTGGCGTCTCCGCCCGAAGAGCTGCGACTGGTCGCGTCTTCAAGCGATGCGATGCACGTGGTAGAGCTCTTTGAGCTTCAGGCCAACGAGGGTCCGTGCCTCGACGCCTTCCGTACCGGGGAAAGAGTCGAGCACGAGAACCTCGAAAAGGGGACGGGGCGCTGGCCTCAGTTCGCGGAGGTCGCATATCGAGAGGGCTTCCGATCGGTGTTCGCACTGCCCCTGCGGCTGCGCGATACAACCATCGGTGCATTGAACCTCTTCAGTGTCGACGAGTCACCGATGGACGAGTCCGACGTCATCGTGGCGCGAGGATTTGCCGATCTGGCAACGATCAGCATTCTTCAGCATGGGGTCGCCAACGAAATCCAGCATGTGAACGAGCAGCTCAACCAAGCATTGGAGCATCGGATTGTCATTGAACAGGCCAAGGGTGTGGTTTCCGAGCGAGCTGGCATCGACATGGTAGAGGCATTCTCCCGGCTCCGGTCCTACGCACGCGCACAGACTCCCCCTGGTCGCCGTCGCTCAAGCCCGCGCTCGACGGGACTCTGGATACGAGCGCGTGGTCGGAACCGTCTCGGCCGGAGCCGGACGGTCCGACGCATGGCTGACCTCTCGAACTTTGCCGATCTGGTGCCCCTCGACAGCGGGCTCTGCGTAATCAGCACCATCCGGCAGGACGGCAGCGTGCAATCGAGTGTCGTCAACGCCGGAGTGTTGCCGCATCCGGTACGCGGCGAACCCGTCGTTGGTCTGGTCGCCGCCGGTCGCGCCAAGCTCCGGAACCTCCGCGCCGATCCACGGTGCACGATCGTCGCCCGCGGCGGCTGGCGGTGGGTTGCCGTCGAAGGCACAGCCGAGATCATCGGTCCGGACGACCCGCGCCCAGAGATCGACGGAGAGCAGCTGCGCATCCTGCTGCGCGACATCTTCAAGGCTGCCGGCGGGCGGCACGACGACTGGGACGCCTATGACCGCACGATGGCCGAGGAGCGTAGGGCGGCCGCGTTGATCTCACCGCAGCGGATCTACAGCAACCCCACCACCTGACCCGGACCCCTCAGGCCGGCGGGGTCGTGGACCCCGGAGGACCGAACTTGGAGCTGAGCCAAGCGGCCTCAGCTCGTTCCCGGCGGCTTGCCGCACTCACCATTTGCATCCGATCCGCCCGTAGCAGTCGCTTCGATGAGGCGACAGCCGCAGCGGGTTGCTCCGCGATCCGCTCGGCCAGGGCACCGGCCTCCGCATCGAGCTGTTCGCGCGGGCAGGTCGACATGGCAAGCCCGTAGCTCACAGCTTCCGCGGAATCGATCCAACGCGACGTGAAGAGGAGTTCGGCGGCCCGCTGGGGGCCGACGATGGCGGGCAGGAGCGCGCTGCTCCCGGCCTCGGGGGCGGTGCTCAGCGACGTGAACGGGAACCGCAGCCGCGCGTCGTCTGCCACCAGCACCACGTCGCAGTGCAGCAGGATCGTGGCTCCGAAGCCGACCGCTGGGCCGTGCACCGCTGCGACCAGTGGCTTTGCGAAGCCGAGGAGCTCCATGACGAGTGCGTCGAAGGTCTCACCCAGCTTTTGCCCGCCCCGGCTCGCTTCGTCCCCGAGCTCCTCGAGGTCGACGCCACTGCAGAAGGCCCTCCCCTGGCCCCGCAGGACCACGACCAGGACGTCGGGATTCTCGGCCGCATCCTGGAGGAGTTGGGCAAGGCGCCGGTAGGACGCCGAGGTGAAGGCGTTGAGCCGGGTGGGGCGGTTCAGGGTGAGGGTCCGCACCAGACCGTCGTCCGCGGCGAGGACGAGTTGGTCCGACGGCGAGGCGGGGGTTGTCACGTGATCACGTCGGCCCGTGCGGCCAGCACCGCGCGGAGACGGCGCTCCACCTCGTCGGTGCTGTGGTCATCGGTGAAGACATAGGGGCGGTCGCGCTGGATGGCGTCGAGCACGTTGGCCGCTACCGTCGCGGGTTGCACCGTCCCGATCGGATTCATTGCCGTCTTGACCATTCCGGGCATCACCACGCTGGTTCCCACCGGTGCGCCGAGTCCCTCGAGCTCAGCGCGCAGCACGTCAGTCAGGCCGAGGACCCCATGCTTGGCCACGGTGTACGGGGCCAGGCGAGGAAGCGTCAGGACGGCGGCCATCGACGCGACGTTCACCACATGGCCCTCCTCGCCTGACGCGAGGATCAGCGGGACGAAGGTCTGGACACCGTGAATCACGCCCCACAGGTCGACGTCGATCACCCGGTGCCACTCGTCGAGCGGGATCTCCCAGGAGTTGCCACCACCGACGACCCCGGCGTTGTTCACCGCCACGTGCAGCGTCCCGAAGTGATCGATCACCGCTCGGCCCACCGCGTCGACGGACTCGGGGTCCCGGACATCCACCCGGACAGGCACCGCGTCCGCACCCTTCCCCCGCAGACGGCCCGCCTCCGCGTGGAGCCGGTCCTCGTCGATGTCGGCCATCGCAACCCGCATTCCCTGGTCCACGAAGGCCTCCGCGATCGCCAGCCCGATGCCGCTGGCAGCGCCCGTCACGACCCCAACCCGGCCTCGGAGTTCTCGCATCCGGCGATTGTGGCATCCGTGCGCCCCGGGCACGCAGGGGAGGTGAGCGGGACACCCGTCGTCCAGGCACGGCCACCACCGGCCCGGCCCCTTCGTCCGGTGTGGGGACCGGTTGTCACTTAGCACCGGCCAAGGCTGGGTATGGATCGAGGGGTGAGCGTTCGTGGCGCACGGGCGTCCACGGAGAACGCGCCCACGGCCGCAGGGAAGGAGCCACATGGACCACACCGAACCGACCGCAACAACGGAGGAAGAGGAACGCGCCGAAGCGAGCAGTCCGCATGGCGCCGATCGCGCACCGACGGAGGACGAGACGCGCTCGGCCGACGAATCCCGGGAGCGGTTCGCAGACGATGCCGAGTCCGTCGCGGAGCACGAGCGATCGATGAACGAGACGGGCGCCAACGTGAAGGGCGAGGGGCGGATCCCTTAGGGGCTGGCTGTCCCCAGCGGATCCACCGGTTCCGACTCCGTGACGGTTTCCTTAACGTTCTGTGATCACAGGGTAAACCACCCAGCGTAAGCCGGGTATCTTGTCCGCCCGTGGCGCAAGTTGTCGAGCAACCCATCCTCCGCCTGTTCGGGCTCGTGCGTGAAGCGCTGGCCCGCGCCACCTACGCCCTCCTGAACGGGGACACCGACCTCGCTCAGGCCGTCATCGACGGAGACGTGGAGATCGACGAGATGACCGCCGAGGCCGAGCTCGACGTCTGGTCACGCCTCGAAGCCGGCGACTACGCGAGCGGCGACCTCCGGGCTCTGGTCGGGATCCTGCTGATCCTCCCCGAGCTCGAACGCAGCGGCGACCTGGCCGAGCACATCGCGCACCGTGGGCTGAGCAACATCGGAGCGGAGATGACTCCCGTCGCGCGGGGGATCGTGCAGCGGATGTCCGAGGTCGCCGCCGAGATGTGGCAACTGGTGGCCGCCGCCTACAGCAACCACGACGCGCAGAACCTCGAGCTGGCCGAGGAGGACGAGGAGCTCGACATCCTGCACGACCGTCTCACAGCCGAGATTGCCAAAGCCGACATGCCGACCAACGTCACCGCGCAAGTGACCTTGATCTCGCGCTTCTACGAGCGCATCGGCGACCATGCCGTGAACCTCAGCCGAAGGATCGCCGCGCTCGAACAGTAGGAACCAGCGACGAACCGGAATCCCGGCATCACCCTCGCCGGCTACGACGCCGACGTGCCGGGCGTCGGATCCTCGGGGTGCCGCCACTGTGCTGCGTCCTCGACCGAAAGGCGATGGATCACGTGTCCATGCGTCCGGTCCGCCTCACTCTCCTGACGGCGCGGGCCGGCCCAGTGCGAGAGCGGGTCGCTCGCCGGGAACGAGCCTTCGATCTCGGCGTCGAGCCAACCACCGGCGGCGAGGAAGCGTTCCATGACGTCCTCCTGCAGTTCACCGTTGTGCTGCTGGCGCACGACGAGATTGTGGGTCAGCGACGGGGCGCGTGCCACTGATCAGGTGGATACCCCGTTGCAGGAGACCAGAAACCGCTCGGCGGCTCGGCCATGATTTGCGGCGTGGGACCGCGTCATCGCCTTGTGCTCGCTGGCTGCGCTCTGCTGGGGGCGGCCAGCGTCCTCGCCTCGTGTGGCAACTCGCCGGCCCCGCATGCCGCACCGACGACGACCAGCACGACGACGACCACCACCACGCCGCCGCCCACGACCACGGTTCCGGCGGGTGTCGGCGTCCCCAACGTCGTCGGCATGAAGATCGATTTGGCCCGCTTCTACCTGAAGACGGCCGGCTTTGCGACGGTCCCTCTCAACGCACCCTGCAACAAGGGCACCCTGCCCAGCCAGAGCGTGGTCGCGGCGCTCTCCATTCCGGGTAAACCGCCCAACGTGACGGTCGGCGCCCAGCCATTGGTCCCCGGCACGCCCCTGCCCAAGGGTGCGCGGGTGGGCATCACCTGGTCCGGCTGCTACCCCGCGGGCACGACGGTCCCGTTGGTGACGGGCCACACCTTCGCGGGCGCGGTGCACCTTCTGCACCTGGCCGGCCTGAACTGGGCCTGCTTCTCGGTCGGCCCGACCACGACGACGACCACCGCCCATCCCACGACCACCACGACACGACCCGTGACGACCAGCACAGCCGACCTCACGAGTTCCACGACCACGACCACGACCACGACCACATTGGCACCGGCCACGACAACAACGAGACCGCCGCCCGCCACCGTCCTCAGCCAGGGCGTCAAGCCCGGCGCCGTCGTACAGGCCAACGCCGTCGTCACCCTGATCATGCATCACTGTCCGCAGTGACGCAGCCCGGCGCCGGATCCGAGGGCCGCGAACGCGACTCCAGAATCGGCGCCGGAAGAGCTTGCCTTCGGCACCGCACGGGGCCGCTGGGTGCTCGCGGCCACCGTGCTCGGCTCGGGTATCGCATTTCTCGATGCCACCGTCGTTGGCATTGCGCTGCCCTCCATCAGCCGCACCTTCGGTGGCGGCGTCGGCACCCTCCAGTGGGTCATCACGGGCTATTCGCTCACCCTCGCCGCGTTCCTCCTCCTCGGCGGCTCACTCGGCGACCGCTTCGGGCGTCGGCGCGTCTTCTCCATCGGCATCGCCTGGTTCGCCGTCGCCTCCGCCTGCTGCGGCCTGGCCCCCACCTCGGGCCTTCTCATCGGTGCCCGCATCGTCCAGGGCATCGGGGGCGCCCTGCTGACGCCGGGCAGCCTGGCCATCTTGCAGGCCTCGTTCCGCCCCGAAGACCGCTCTCGGGCCATCGGCGCGTGGTCGGGACTGGGTGGCGTGGCGTCGGCTGCCGGACCGTTGATCGGTGGCTACCTGTTGGCGGTGGGCTCGTGGCGATGGGTCTTCTTCATCAACATCCCGTTGTCGCTCTTCGTGCTCGCGATCACGGCGCGGCACGTGCCCGAATCGAGCGACCCCACCAACAAGGGCCGCGTCGACACGGTGGGCGCCGCCCTCGCGGTGGTCTTCCTCGCCGCCCTCACCTACGCGCTCATCGAGGGACCGACCCGTGGGTGGTCGAGCCCGGTGATCGTGGCTGCGTTCGTCCTCTCTGTACTCGCCGCGCCCGCGTTCATCATCGTGGAACGGCGCGTCGCCGGCCCCATGCTCCCGCTGGATCTCTTCCGCTCCCGTCAGTTCAGCGGAACCAACGCGGTCACCTTCGTCGTGTACGGCGCGCTCGGCGGCGCTTTGTTCCTGCTGCCCGTCGAGTTGCAACTCGTGCAGCACTACACACCACTTGACTCGGGTCTCGCGCTCCTCCCGGTCACGGTGATCATGCTGTTGTTCTCGGCCCGCTCGGGACAGCTCTCGGCGCGTATCGGGCCGCGCCTCCAGATGAGCCTCGGGCCCGTCCTCGTGGGCGCCGGCCTCGCCCTTCTTGCTCGGGCCACCGACTCCGGCTCCTATTGGACCCAGGTGTTCCCCGCCGTGCTCCTCTTCGGCGCTGGTCTCGCGTTCACGGTGGCGCCGCTCACGGCGACGGCCATGGGCTCCGCACCGGCCGAGCACTCGGGCATCGCCTCGGCGGTGAACAACACGGTGGCGCGGGCGGCCGGCCTGTTCGCAGTGGCTGTGCTTCCGCTGGCGGCGGGACTGACGGGGGCGGCGGCGCTGGCGCCGTCCGAGTTGGCGACAGGATTCCGCACCGCGGTGTACATCTCGGGCGCAGCCTGCGCCGCCGGCGGCCTGCTTGCGCTGCTCACGATCCGCAACCCGGCCCGCAAGCCGGCACCCGGCACCGAACCCGAGTGCCCCCACTTCTGCGGGGTCAGTGGCCCGCCGCTGCGCCCCGCCTTGGTCGCCACGGCCGGTCCGACCAAGTCCTGACGCCCCACGACCCCCCGAGCGCCGGCGGCGCCCAACGTGCGTCCGGCACCGCCGATCGGCCAAGGTAGGGAGCAATGCCCCGCACCACGCGTCCGGCCACCCCGGAGGTCTTCGCCCCGGCTCAGCTCGGCCCGCTCACGCTCCGCAACCGCATCATCAAGGCGGCCACGTTCGAGGGCGTGATGCCGGGCGGCAGGGTCAGCGACGCGCTGATCGAGTACCACCGCCGCGTCGCCGCCGGCGGTGCCGCCATGTCCACCGTCGCCTACCTCGCCGTCTCGCCCGAGGGCCGCACCGACCGCCACTGCCTGCTCCTCGACGACGAGACCGCCAAGGAGCTCCGCCGGCTCACCGACGCCATCCACGCCGAGGGTGCCGCGGCGGCGGCCCAGATCGGCCACGCCGGGCCGGTCGCCAACGCCCGCTCCAACCGCGCCCCGGCGCTCGCCCCCTCCGGTGGCTTCACCCCGATGGGCTCGCGCCTCCACGCCATCGACGCCGACGGGCATCGAGCGCGTCGTCGACGACTACCGCGCCGCGGCCACCCGCGCGGTGGAGGCAGGCTTCGACAGCATCGAGGTGCACGTCGGCCACAACTACCTGTTGAGCGCGTTCTTGAGCCCGAAGCTCAACAAGCGCAAGGACCAGTTCGGCGGCTCGGTGGAGAACCGTGCTCGATTCGCCGCGCACGGTCCTGCGCAACGTGCGCGACGCCGTCGGCGACAAGGTGGTCGTCACGGCCAAGCTGAACATGGCCGACGGAGTCGACGGCGGCCTCTGGCTCGACGAGAGCGTCGAGGTGGCCACCCTCTTCGAGGCCGACGGCACGCTCGATGCGCTCGAGCTCACCGGAGGCAGCTCGCTCGCCAACCCCATGTACCTCTTCCGGGGCGACGCGCCGCTGCGCGAGTTCGGCGCCACGCTCCCGCCGCCGGTGCGGCTCGGCTTCAAACTCATCGGCCACCGCTTCCTGAAGACCTACCCCTACGAGGAGGCCTTCTTCCTCCCCTTCGCCCGCCAGTTCCGCGCCGCGTTGACCACGCCGATCATCCTCCTCGGCGGCATCACCGAGCTGGCGACCATCGAAGCCGCGCTGGCGGAAGGCTTTGCGTTCGTCGCCATGGCCCGCGCCCTCCTGCGCGAGCCGGACCTGCCGAACCGGATGCTGGCGGGCACCGCCAAATCGTCGCTCTGCATCCACTGCAACAAGTGCATGCCGACGATCTATTCGGGCACGCGCTGTGTCCTGGTGACCGACCGCCCCGATTCCGCCTAGGCCGAGACCGGCGGCCTCACCCCGGCCCGCCTCAATCGGTCACCGCGTCGTGTGCCTCGAGCAGGCGCAGAATCTCGGCCTGCTGCGCCTTCGCCGCCGCTGATCCGCTTCCGCCCTTGCCGGTTGTCCAGTTCGCGAGCTGCCAAGGCGTGGAGCCCCGTCCGTTCGGACGCAGAGCGTCTGCTCCCCGTGCGAGCAGCACCTCGACGGCGGCCGCGCTGCGATTGCGGATGGCCCGGTGCAGCGGTGTCGTCCCTCCCTTGTCCCCTGCGTTGGGGTCCGCGCCCGCATCGAGCAAGTGCCCGATCGTGTCCGCCTGCGCCACCGGATCCCAGTGCGGTCCATTGGGTCCCCCGTCCACCGCGTAGTGCAGCGGCTGGGCGCCGCGCCGGTTGACGGTGCTGACGTCGGACCCCGCCGCCACCAGCACCTCGACAAAATCAGGCGAATGTGCCGCCGCCGCCAGGTGGAGCGCCGTGTCACCCGCGTAGACGTAGTGCGAGATCTCCTCGAAGAAGTAGTCCTTGGCCTGCGCCCTCGTCGCTCCCGCTTTGACCCGCGCGGTCGCTAACTCCGGATTTGCCGCCAGCAGCGAATCAAACGTCACCCTGTCTCCGACGACGATGGACTCGATGAAGCGGAGCGAGGTCCTGGTGACCGTCCGCCAAGGTGCTCAGGCAGAAACCGGCGGCCGGCGGCCGGCCCACGGCGACGCCTGCTCGAGCTGACCGGCGAGCGACAGCAGCGTCTCCTCGTCGCCGAATCGCCCGACGAACTGCACGCCGATCGGCAGAGCGCTCGGCAGGTCGGCATCGTCCCAATGCAGCGGCAGAGAGATCGCCGGTTGGCCCGTGACGTTGAACGGCGGGGTGAACGGCACATAGTCGGCGGCGCGGAAGAGGCCGGCCAGCGGCTCGCCCGGTGGCGAGTCGAACGTGCCCAGAGGTGCGGGCGGCTCGCCCAGTGTCGGAGTGAGCAGGACGTCGATGCCCTCGAAGTACTCGGCCACCTGGCGCGAGATCTTCTGGAGCTCCTGGATCGACTGCAGGTATTGGGCCCCGTTGATCGAGCGACCCAGCTCGATGAGCGCCCAGCTCAACGGCTCCACGTCGGGCTCGGCGACGGCGCGCCCGAGCCGCGACTCCCAGTCCGCGATGGCCCAGGCGTTGCCGCAGGCCCACTGGTTGATGAAGTGCGTCGTGAAGGCGGTTCCGTCGACGTCGAGGGTGGCGCCCTCGACCTGGTGGCCGAGCGCCTCGCAGAGGTTGGCCGCCTCTCCTACTGCGGCCACACAAGCCCGGTCGACCCGGCCCCCCGTCGGCGACGCCGTCATCACCGCGATGCGCAGCCGAGGCGGCGCGCTCGCGGCCGCGGCGGCGAACGAGTGCCCGCGCCGCGGCGGCGCCCAGTACGGATCCCCGGGGACGGGGCCGGACGTCACGTCGAGAATGGCCGCCGAGTCGCGCACCGAGCGGGTGACCACGTGCTCGCACACGAGTCCGCCCAGCAGGTCGCCGTAGTTGGGCGCCAACGAGTTGCGCCCGCGTGTCGGCTTCAGTCCGACGAGCCCGCAGCACGACGCCGGAATGCGGATGGACCCCCCGCCGTCGTTGGCGTGCGCCGCCGGCACCATGCCCGATGCGACGGCGGCGGCCGAACCCCCGGAGGATCCACCCGTGGAGTAGTCCGTGTTCCACGGGTTGCGCGACGGACCGAAGCGCCGTGGCTCCGCCGTCGGCAATATGCCGAGCTCCGGCGTGTTCGTCTTGCCGCAGATGACGAAGCCGGCGTCGATGTATCGCTGCGTGAGCTCCTGGGTCACCGTGGACACGTAGTCGCCGGAGAAGTCGAGGCCTTCGTTGAAGGGTGTGCCCGCCAGCTCGGCACCGAGATCCTTGAGGAGGAACGGCACGCCGCGGAACGGGCCGGCGGGCAGATGGCCCGCCGCCTCTTCCCGCGCCCGGTCGAACAGCTCGTGGATGACCGCGTTCAGCTGCGGGTTGAGCTTCTCGATCCGTGTGATCGCATCGGCCACCAGCTCAGCGGGTGAGGCCTCGTTCTTGCGGACCAGCTCCGCCTGTCCCGTCGCGTCCAGCCATGTGGTGTCGTCGCTCATGGACGCACCGTACCGAGATGCGGTTCGACGGCGCTCGATCGCGCCACACCGGAGTCAGCCCGAGACGCCAACCTCTTCGCGCGGACGGGTCGCGCCCGTGCGGATGGCGACGGCCTCGTGCACCGACACATCGGCGCCGCACGCCACGCAGCGGCGACGGTCGTCCAGCTCGCCACCGCAACCTCGATGCTGCAAGACCATCGGCCGCTCCCCCTCGATCCCGTACCGGTCGCCCCACTGCAGCAGCGCCACCAGCACCGGCCACAGGTCGGCACCCTTCTCGGTCAGGCGGTACTCGTTGCGCACCGGGCGCTCCTGATAGGGCCGCTTGACCAGGATCCCCTCCTCGACGAGGCGCTCCAGCCGGGCCTGCAGCACATTGCGGGCCACGCCCAGGTCACGCTGCAGCTCCTCGAAGCGGCGGATCCCCAGGAACACGTCCCGCAGGATCAACAGCGTCCAGCGCTCGCCCACCACTTCGAGGGTCGACGCCACCGGGCAGTACTGGTTGGCGTAGTCACGCTTCAGCATCACCCCAGCATACCGAACTTTTCACGCTGTGGGTTGTTTTATGAAACTCTTATCGGTACAGTAAGTTTCGTGACGGAACCCACTCCAGTGCCAGGCGCCACCGAGACGCCCAAGGGCGGCCGCCCCGTCCTGACCGCCCTGATCGTGCTGACGGGGGTGTTCCTCTCCTCCCTCGACCTCTTCATCGTCAACATCGCCTTCCCCAGCATCTCGACCAGCTTCCACGGCGAGAGCACGAGCTCCCTCTCCTGGGTGCTGAGCGCGTACGCCATCGTCTTCGCCGCCGTGCTCGTGCCGGCCGGCCGCTGGGCCGACCGGACCGGGCGCAAGCGGGCCTTCCTCATCGGACTCGCCGTGTTCACGGCCTCGTCCGCGCTGTGCGCGCTGGCGCCCTCGCTCGGCGTCCTGGTCGGGCGCGCGCGTCGTCCAGGCCGTCGGCGGCGCGCTCGATGCTGCCGACGTCACTCGGACTGCTGCTGCCGGCGTTCGGGCCGGCGCGCAAGGGCGCTGCCATCGGCCTGTGGTCCGCCGTGGGTGGCGCCGCCGCCGCGTTCGGTCCTCCGATCGGTGGTCTGCTCGTGCAGGCCAGTTGGCGCTGGGTATTCCTCGTCAATCTGCCCTTCAGCGTGCTCGCTCTCGTGTTCGGCGTCCGCCTGCTCACCGAGGTGCGCGACCCGGCCGCGCACAAGTCGGATCTGCTCGGCGCCGTCCTGCTCTCGGTGTCGGTGGCCAGCCTGGTTGCCGCCATCGTGGAGGGCTCGTCATGGGGTTGGACGCAGCCCGCGCATCGTGGGTGCGTTCGTCGTGGCCGCCGCCTCCGGCATCTGGCTCGTCCGTGCGCTCCTTCCGCCACCCGAACCCGATCCTCGAGCCGGCGGTGATCCGCCACCGCGCCGTGGCCCTGGCCGACCTCAGCTCCCTCGTCTTCTTCAGCGGCTTCGGCGCCCTCGTCCTGGGCGGCGTGCTCTTCCTCACCGGCGTCTGGCACGAGTCGGTCCTGCGCGCCGGGTTCATGATCGCCCCCGGCCCGCTGCTGGCCGGCCTCACCGCGTTCCCGGGCGGGCTGTTGGGCGCGCGCTTCGGCCACCGCATCGTCGGCACCGCGGGCGCGCTCCTCTTCGCCGCGGGCGGCGTGTGGTTCGTCGCCCGGGTCGGTGCGTCGCCCGACTGGGTCGGCGGACTACCTGCCCGGCAGCGTCCTGACGGGTATCGGCGTCGGCTTGATGCTCCCCTCACTCGGTGGTGCCGCCACCGCCCCGCTGCCGCCACAACGCTTCGCCACCGGTTCGGCGCTCTACGCCATGACGCGCCAGATCGGCGTGGCGCTTGGAGTTGCGTGCCTCGTAGCGATTCTCGGCAGCGCTTCCGGGGCGTCCGCCGTGGCCGCCTTCCACCACGCCTGGCTGTTCATGGTGGGGTGCGGCCTCTTGGCCGGAGCGGTCCTCCAGGGCATCGGCGCCCGCGCCACCGAGACGGCCGACGCCGAAGCGGTTGTCGCTCGACGAGACCGCCGCCGGCCGCGACGGCGTCGCCCCCCTACGCCGTGGCGGCCGGCAAGTAGGAGGGGTTCGCCACCAGCAGCTGGTCCCGCGCTCGACGCGGCGAGGGCCGGAGCCACCCGCCTCCATGTGGTGTCGAGGTCGCCCGCCCGCAGCGCGGCGGCCAGCGCGCGCGTCGTCGGCGTAACCGAGCTCGGCCAAACGGGCCGCATGCGCGGCCGCGATCGACGGCCCGAGCCGCAACTCGCGCTCGACGATGCCCGAGCGCGTTGCGCGCCACCCTCGCCTCGAACGCCGCGGCACCCTCGCCGCGCTCCATGAGGCCCTCCGCGTACTCGCGCACCGCGTCGGTCAGCTCCGCCGCCGTGGGGCGGCCGAAGGGCGGTACCGGTCCGGCCGCCGGCACCGGCTCGGGGAGGTCGGCGGGCGGTTGGATCCCGAGGAGGACGAAAAGGTCCCACTCGCTCTCACAGACGCGGCGGCCGATCGCGGCCAGCTCGACCGAGCGCGTCGGCGCCGCTCAGGTGCACGGACGCCTGCAGCGCGCAGATCGCCGCCCATTTCACGGTCGCGTAGACCTGCCACCAGTGGACGCGCTCCGGCGCCACGGGGACACCCCCGGACGCCTCGTAGGCGGCGAGCAGGTCGGGGACGGCGCCGAAGCCGCCGACCTCGCCGGGGCCGCCGAAGCGCCAGGCCGGCGCACACAGCCAGCCGATGTCCTCGGCCGGGTCGCCGGCGTGGGCGAGCTCCCAATCGAGCACGCCGCGCAGGCCGTCGGGCCCGACGAGCAGGTTGCCCATGCGGAAGTCGCCGTGCACCGTGACCATGGGACCCGCCTCGGGACGGTGCGCGGCCAGCCAGCGCACGCCGAGCTCGAGCGCGGGACGGACCTCGCCCAGGGCATCGAGAAGGGGCAGCGGGTCGCGCAGGGGATCCGCCGGCGGGAGGCCGCCGATCGTGGCGGGGTCGATGGTGTGGATGGCGGCGAGGGCGCGGCCGCACTGGGCCGTCAGCGCGGGGCGGGCGTCGTCGTAGTCGGGGTCGCGGAGGATCTTGCGCGGGATGGTCTCGCCTTCGAGGCGCTCGACCACGAGCCAGGCGCCGCCCAGCGGCGTCGTCCCCGTCAGGGCCCGCGAAGTCCGGCGCCGCGACGACGGCCGGCACGGGGACCTCCGCGTCGGCCGCCGCATGGAGCAAACCGTCTTCCATGCGGGCCTTCGCCCGCCCCGGCGCGCCGCCGCTGCGGTCCATCTGCAGGATGAGCGGACGGATCGCGCCTTCGGCCGTCTCGAGGTCGAACGAGCTCGTGACGCCGCGAGGCGCCGCCCGAGAGCCGGCGCAGGCCGTGCACGGATCCCCCCAGGCGCGCGCCCAGCGCGGCGGCCAGTTCTTCGTTGCTCAACCGGGGCGACATGGGGGACGGGTGGCGGTTGCAGCGCGGGGTGCGACGCCGGTTACTCGACCGGGACGACCGGCCTTCCGCCGTCGTCGAGCTGGTGCAGGTACTCGGCGATGCCGTAGCCGGTGCGAGGACCCCCGTCGGCCCCGCCCTCGTAGGTCCAGCGGGCCAGGCCCTCGTTGACCAGCGTGCCGCCGGCCTGGCCGATCGGCGCGACCCGCAGCACGTCGCCGCGCAGCGGGAAGGTGCGCCCGGACTTGTCGACCACGTCGAGGTGCACGACGCGGTGCGTGACGCCGTCGTCCTCGAGCTCGGTGCGCACGCGCCACTCGGCGACCGACGTGGCGCGGGTGCCGTCCCACACCCAGCCCCGGTGCAGGTCGCCCGCGTCGGTGCCGAGGCGGATGCCCCCGAAGTGCAGATCGTCGCCGACGTTGATGGAGAACCAGCGCCACATCTTGGGGCCGCCCCAGCGGCGCGGGCCCCAGGAGCGGTCGCGGTTGCCGTGCGCACCCTTCCACTCGTGCGTCACGCCGTCGACCGTGAGCGTGCCCGTCCAGCGCCCGGCCTGCTCGAGATGCCCCTTGCCGACGGTGCCCGAGGCCGCCGCCGCCTCCTTGGACTTCGGACCGCCGCCAGGCTGGCCGTCGGTGCCTACGGCCGGCGTGACGGCGTCGAAGCGCACGTCGAGCGCGACCTTCACCGGGTGGGCCTCGGCCTCCGCCTCGGCCCGGCTCTTGCCGGTCGGGCGGGCCTGCACGGCGTCGTCCATGGTGAGCCGCCAGGACTGAAGCGCCTCGAGCATCTCGTAGCGGACGGCGCCGACGTCGAGGACGGTGTCGACCATCTCGCGCTGCTCCTTGATCCACCGGTACTCGCCGAGCTCGCCGCCGGGCAGCCACAACGACATGCCGACGTCCATCGTCCCCTCGTTGGGCCGGATGCCGATCCGGGTGAACAGCCCCGAGTCGCTCTCGGGGTCGTACGCATTGAAGTAGTACGACTCGCTCCAGGCGGTGTCGCCCTCCACCGGATGGGCGAGGTCGTGGCGGGCATCGAGGATCGGCATGCCCTACACCATGGTCTGTCCGGCGCTGACATTCAACGCCTCGCCGGTGACGCCCCGCGCGCGTCGGAGAGCAACCAGCAGATGGCGTCGGCGATCTCCTCGGCGGACTGGAGGCGGCCGAGCGGGATTTCGCGGGCGATGTAGGCGGCCAGGCCCTCGGGACCGCCCATCAGCCCCTCGAACGCACGGTCCTTGTTCAGGAGGTCGGTGTCGACCGTGCCCGGGCACACGGCGTTGACCGCGATGCCTTGCGGGCCGAGCTCGGTCGCCATCGTCTGGGTGAGCAGGATGATGCCGGCCTTGGCCGCGCAGTACGCGCCGAGGAACGGGAAGGCCTTCTTGCCCGCTTGGCTCGACACGTTGCAGATGCGCCCGCCCACGCCCGCCGCCACCATGCGGTTCGCGCACGCCTTCGACACCAACCAAGTGCCGATGAGGTTGACGTCGAGCACGCGACGGAACTCGTCGGCGGGCACGCCGAGCAGGGGCCCGAAGCCGAAGCCCGGACCGCTCCCGCCGGCCACGTTGGCGACCAACGTCACCGTGCCCAGCTCGTCGCTCACCGCGGCGACCGCGGCCTCGACCGCCTCCTCGTCGGACACGTCGGCCATGGCGGTGGTCGGCGCGGCCCCCGAGCGTCTCGATCACCCGCACCGCCGACGCCAGGTCGTCGCACGTCGCGGTGCCGTGGAACGGGGCCTCGGCGTAGGGCTGGGCGATGTCGAGGCAGGCCACGTCGGCGCCGCCTTTGGCGAGGGTCAGCGCGGTGGCCCGTCCGATGCCTCGGGGCCGGGCCGCCCCGGTGACCAGCGCCACCTGGCCCTCGAACGGGCGGCTCTGAACTTGCCTGTGTGAGACTCACCGGGCAAACGTACGACGGATCGGGGCGGCTGCGCCGCCCGGAGATCTTCGGAGATGCGGGGGGTGTGAGCCTTCAGTGCAAGCGGCAGTGACGCGGGGCGGCCGGCTGGTGGTCGGCGAGGTCGCCGATCCGGTGCCCTCGTCGGGCCACGTCGTCGTGCGCTCGCTGGCAGCGGGGATCTGCGGGTCGGACCTCCATGCGCTGGCCGACTTCTCCCACTTCACCGGCCTCATGGACCGCGTGGGCGTGCCCATGCTCGACCCCCGGCCGACTGCGTGTTCGGCCACGAGTTCTGCGCCGAGATCGTCGAGCACGGGCCCGACACGGCGGGGACGCTGCCGGTGGGGTCCCGGGTGTGCTCGGTGCCGATCATCGTGGGGCCGACGGGCGTCGAGCAGATCGGCTACTCGAACCAGTACCCCGGCGCGCTGGCCGAGCACATGGTGCTCCAGGAGATGCTGCTGCTGCCGGTGCCCGACGCGCTCGAGACCGACCTCGCCGCACTGACCGAGCCGCTCGCGGTGGGCGAGCACGCCGTCGGCCTGGCCGACCTGGCGGAGGGCCAGCCGTGCCTCGTCGTGGGCTGCGGCCCGGTCGGCCTCGCGGTGATCGCCGCGCTCAAGGGCCGGGGCCACGGGCCGGTGCTGGCCGCCGACTTCTCGCCGGCGCGGCGCCGTCTGGCCGAGGCGTTCGGGGCGGACGAGGTCATCGACCCGGCGGTCGAGTCACCCCACGAGCGCTGGGCCGCCTTCGGCGTGGCCAAGACCGTGATGGAGCGGGCCGGCGCCTCCATGCTCGGCGGCGCGGTGACGGACCCGGTCATCTTCGAGGCGGTCGGCGTGCCCGGCATGCTGCAGTCGCTCATCGCCGACGCGCCGCCGCACAGCCGGATCGTGGTCGTCGGGTGTGTGCATGCACACCGACGCCATCGAGCCGTTCATGGCGGTGACCAAGGAGCTGGAGCTGCGCTTCTCCTTCGGCTACACGCCGGCCGAGTTCGCCGCCACGCTGGCGCGCCTGGCCGCCGGCGTGCCCGGCGCCGACCTGCTCGTCACCTCGTCGGTCGACCTGGCCGGCGCACCCGGCGCGTTCGAGACGCTGCGCAACCCGGGCGACCACGGCAAGATCCTCGTGAAGCCGTGACCTGACCGCAGCGAACCGACCACCTGACCGCGACGCACCCACCGACCCACAGACACGGAGAACCATGACCACCATTGCCGCCGACGGCCGACTGAAGTTCGGGATCTTCCTGGCCCCGTTCCACCCGGTGGGCCAGAACCCGACGCTGGCGCTCGAGCGCGACCTCCAGCTGATCGAGCACCTCGACGAGCTCGGCTTCGACGAGGCGTGGTTCGGCGAGCACCACTCGGCCGGCTACGAGATCATCGCCTCGCCCGAGGTCTTCATCGCCGCCGCCGCCGAGCGCACCCGCGACATCCGCCTCGGCACCGGCGTGTCGTCGCTGCCGTACCACCACCCGTTCATGCTGGCCGACCGCATGGTCCTGCTCGATCACCTCACCCGCGGCCGGGTGATGCTCGGCGTCGGGCCCGGCGCGCTGCCCTCGGACGCGTTCATGATGGGCATCGACCCGGCGAAGCAGCGCGACATGATGGAGGAGAGCCTCGAGGCGATCCTCCAGCTGCTCGCCGGCGAGACCGTCTCCATGGAGACGGAGTGGTTCAAGCTGGTGAAGGCGCGCCTGCAGCTGCTCCCCTACCAGCGCCCCTTCCCCGAGATCGGCGTGGCGGCCCAGGTCTCGCCGTCGGGCCCGCGCCTGGCCGGGCGCTTCGGCTGCAGCCTCCTCTCGCTCGGGGCCACGACCGAGGGCGGCTTCGACGTGCTCGGCTCGCACTGGCAGGTGATGGAGGAGCGTGCCGAGGAGTTCGGCACCACGGTCGACCGCAACAAGTGGCGCCTCGTCGGGCCGATGCACATCGCCGACACCAAGGAGCAGGCGATCGCCGACGTCGCGTTCGGGCTCGAGGAGTGGGTGGACTACTTCCAGCGGGTGGCCGCCCTGCCGATCGCGCCGAACACCGAGAACTTCAGCTCGCTCGTCGACGCGCTCAACGCCTCGGGCATCGCGGTGATCGGCACCCCGGACGACGCCATCGCCCAGATCGAGCGGCTCCAGGTCCCAGTCCGGGCGGCTTCGGCACCTACCTCTGCATGGGCCACGAGTGGGCCGACACCGAGGCCACGCGCCACTCGTACGAGCTGCTCGCCCGCTACGTGGCGCCGCGCTTCCAGGACTCGGCGCGCACGACGACCGCCAGCCGCGACTGGGCGGCCGAGAACCGGCCCGAGTTCATCGGCGCGGCGGGGAACGCCATCATGTCCGCCATCCAGAAACACCACGACGAGAAGGCGGAGAAGGCAGCGGCCAACGAGGGTGAGAAGGTGACGCCCGGTGGCTGAGATCACGCACGAACAGGTCGCAGACGAACGGTGTGGAACTCCACGTCGCCACGGCCGGCCCGACCGACGGACCGCCCGTGGTCATGTCCCACGGCTTCCCCGAGCTGTGGTACTCGTGGCGCCACCAGCTCGGTCGCGCTGGGCGACGCCGGCTACCGCGCCTTCGCACCCGACCTGCGCGGTTACGGCGGCAGCTCGGCCCCGAAGGAGGTCGCCGACTACGGCTCGGACAAGCTGACCGGGGACCTCTGCGGCCTGCTCGACCACTACGGCTACGAGAAGGCGGCGTTCAGCGGGCACGACTGGGGCGCCATGGTCGTCTGGGAGATGGGGCGCCTCCACCCCGAGCGGGTCTCGTCCATCTACGCCATGAGCGTCCCCTACTCGAGCGCACCGGGGCCGCCGACCGAGATCTTCCGCCACATCTTCGGCGACAAGTTCTTCTACATGCTCTACTTCCAGGACGTCGGCCCCGCCGAGGCGGAGTTCGACGAGAACCCCCGGCTGTACGTGCGCACGATGCTCTACTCGGCCGGCGGCGAGGGCATGGCGAAGGGCCCTGCTCTGCTCGGCGACGCGCCCGCCAAGGGCACACGGTTCCTCGACATCCTCCAGCCCGCGCCCGACACGCTGCCGGCGTGGCTCACCGAGGACGACGTCGACGTCTACACCGAGGGGCTCACCCGCAGCGGCCTCTTCGGCCCGCTCAGCTTCTACCGCAACCTCGATGCCAACTGGGGCCGCTCGAAGGACCTGCCCGCGTCGCTCTACACCATGCCCACCGGCTTCCTCACCGGGTCGCTCGACCCCGTCGTGATCATGCAGCCCAATGGGATCGACGCTCATGAAGGAGCAGCTTCCGGACTTCCGCGGCGCCACCGTCGTCGAGGGCGCCGGCCACTGGGTCCAGCAGGAGCGCCCGGCCGAGACGAACGCCGCGTTGCTGTCGTTCCTCGACGCCACCCGGTGAGCGCCGTGGCGCGCCGGTGAGCGGGCTCGTCCCCCTCCCGCCCCAGCCGGCCGGCGTCCCCTGGCCGACCGAGGACTGGCCCGAGGGCGAGCTCCCTCCGAGTGCGGAGAACGCGCTCGCCCCGCTGCTCGACGAGGCGTTCGACGACGCCAGCCCGATCGCCACGACCTACGCCGTCGTGGTCGTCCAGCACGGCCGCCTCGTGTTCGAGCGCTACCACGGCGCACTCGAGCACTTCGACCGTCCGCCGACCCCGGTCGACGTCGCCACGCCTCTGCTCAGCTGGTCGATGGCCAAGTCGGTCCTGCACGCCGTCGTGGGTCTGCTCGTCGGCGACGGCCGGCTCGACCTCGACGCGCCGGCGGCCGTCCCGGAGTGGTCCGACCCGTCCGACCCGCGCCACGCCATCACGCTGCGCCAGCTGCTCGCCATGCGCGACGGGCTCGACTGGACGGAGGACTACGTCGACGACAAGGTCTCGGACGTCATCGAGATGCTGTTCGGCGACCACCAGGCCGACATGGCCCACTTCGCCGCCGACCGGCCCCTGGCGGCGCCACCCGGCACCCGGTTCAACTACTCCTCGGGCACGTCGAACATCGTCTCGGGCGTCGTGGCCCGCACGCTCGGTCCGGGCGAGGAGTACGCCCGTTTCCTGCACCGCCGCCTCTTCGCACCGCTCGGCATGACGAGCGCCGACCCCGAGTTCGACGAGGCCGGGACCTGGGTCGCTTCCTCGTACCTGCGGGCGACGGCGCGCGACTGGGCCCGCTTCGGGCTGTTCTACCTGCGCGACGGCGTCTGGGACGGTGTCCGCCTGCTGCCCGCCGGCTGGGTCGACTACGCCCGCACCATGGTCTCGGTCGACGAGGACGGTGAGCCCATACGGCGCGCACTGGTGGGGCCTGCCGCGGCGACAACCCGCTCGGCACGTTCCGCGCCTCGGGCTACGAGGGCCAGTCGATCTCCGATCTGCCCGCCGCTCGACCTCGTCGTCGTGCGGCTGGGCAAGACCCCCTACGAACGCGAGGACAACCTCGATCCCCTGGCGGGTGGCCATGGTGCAGGCGTTCGCGGACGGCGGCTGAGCCGAACACCGGGCCGCCGATCGCTACGCGGGCGTCGCGACGAAGACGGGGATCTGACGCGTCGTGTTCTGCTGGTACTCGGCGTAGGGCGGGTAGGCCTGCACCGCGCGCTCCCACCACTCCTTCTTCTCGTCGCCGGTGACCTCGCGCACCTGCACGCGGAACGGCTCGGGCCCGTCCTGGATCGTCACCTCGTCGGGGTGCGCCACCACGTTGTGGTACCAGGCGGGGTTGTCGGGCATGCCACCCTTGGAGGCGACGAGCGCGTACTCGCCGTCGTGCTCGACCCGCATGAGGGCGAACTTCCGCACCTTCCCGCTCTGGGCGCCACGGGTCGCCACCACGACGATGGGCAATCCCGTGTCCATGAACGTGTTGGCCCGCTGGCCGCCCGAGGCCTCGTACTCGGCCACCTGGTCACGCACCCAGTCCCAGGCGCTCGGCTCGTAGTCACCTTGCAGTGTCGTCATGGGGCGAGCGTAGAGGCGCGCCGCTAACGTCCGTGCGTGCCCCGTGACCCCATGGCCACCGCCGACGTCGTCGCCCTCCACGACGGCCTCTCCAACTGGGGGCGCTGGGGCGCCGACGACCAGCTCGGCGCGCTGAACCTGGTCACCCCCGAGGTCACCGCCGCGGCGACCGCCACCGTGCGTTCCGGCCGGACCGTGTCGTGCGCCCGGCCCCTCAACACCGAGCCGGGCCTCGACAACCCGGTCCCGGTGGCCCACCACATGATCGGCACCGCCACCGAGGGCTGGGGGGCCGACTACTTCGCCATCGCGCCCCACGGGTTCGCGACGAGCCACATCGACGCGCTCTGCCACATCTTCTACAACGGCAAGCTCTTCAACGGGTACGCCACCGAGACCGTGACCGCCCACGGCGCGACCCGCCTCGGCATCCACCAGTCTGCACAACGGCATCGTCACCCGGGGTGTGCTGCTCGACATTCCGGCCGTCCGCGGCGTCGACGCGCTCGAACCGGGCGAGCCCGTCTTCCCCGAGGACCTCGAGGCGGCCGAGGAGCGCGCCGGACTCCAGCGTCAGGGCCGGCGACGCCCTCCTCGTCCGGACGGGTCGCTGGACCTGGCGCGACGCCCACGGACCGTGGGACTTCGCCGCCCGTGCCGCCGGCCTCGACGCCGCCTGTCTGGCCTGGCTCCGCGCCCGGGACGTGGCCACGCTCGGCTCCGACGGCGTCTCCGACGTGCTGCCCTCGCGGGTCGAGGGCGTCGGCATGCCCATCCACGAGATCGCCATCGTCGCCCTCGGGCTGCACCTGATGGACAACCTCGACCTCGACACGTTGGCCGAGGCCTGTGCGGACGAGGGTCGCTGGGAGTTTCTCTTCGTGGTGGCGCCGCTGGTGCTCCGGCGCGGCACCGCCTCGCCGGTCAACCCGATCGCGGTGTTCTGAGGATTCGAGGGGGAAGGGGAGCCATGCCCATCGCACGCAACGGTGCCGTCGAGATCCATTACGAGGCCTTCGGCGACCCCGAACGACCGACCCTGCTCCTGGTTAACGGCCTCGGGTCCCAGTGCATCAACTACGCCCCCGAATGGTGCGAGATGTTCTGCGCCGAGGGCTACGCGATCGTCCGCTTCGACAACCGCGACGTCGGGCTTTCGTCCAAGTTGCCGGACGGCGACTACACGCTGGCCGAGATGGCCCGCGACGCCATCGCTGTCCTCGACGCGGTCGGCGTCGAGAAGGCCCACATCATGGGGTGCTCCATGGGCGGCATGATCGTCCAGCGGCTGGCCATCGACCATCCGCACCGCCTCCTCTCCGTGACCTCGGTCATGTCACGCACGGGCGAGCCCGGGTTCGGCGAGAGCTCGGAGGAGGCCCTCACCCTTCTCATGACGCCACAACCACCGGAGCGGTCGGCCTACATCGAGCGCCAGGTCGAGGCGCACCACGTCTACGGGTCGAAGCCCGAGTGGCTCGACGACGAGGCCATCCGCCGGCGGGCCGCCGCCGCCTTCGACCGCTGCTTCTGTCCCGACGGCATCGTGCGTCAGATGAAGGCCGTCGGCCGCGACGGCTCACGGTCGGAGCAGCTGGCCAAGGTCGACCTGCCCGTGTTGGTGCTGCACGGCAGCCGGGACACCCTCATCGACCCGAGCGGCGGGCGCCGCACGGCGGAGCTCATCCCCGGCGCCCGTTACGTCGAGATCGAGGGCATGGGCCACGACTACCCGCCGCCGGTCTGGCGGCAGTGGGTCGACGTGTGGGCCGAGTTCGCCCGGGGCGCCTCCGCTTAGCTGGGCGCCCCGCTCACCACCGGCTTGTTCAGGACGAGGTTGCCGGCGGAGCCGTAGAAGCCGGCGTCGCCGTAGTTGAAGATCCCTCCGTCGGTGGCCACCAGGAAGTAGCCCCCACCGTCGAACGTGCTCATCATCGAGACGATCGGCTTGTTCAGCTTGATGGCACCGGTCGAGCCGTGGAAGCCGGCATCGCCGTAGGTGAAGATGCCCCCGTCGGAGGCGACGAGCCAGTAGCCCTTGCCGTTGGCGGTGGACGCCATGCCGACGATCGGCTTGTTGAGCGGCTGGCCGCCCCGGGAGCCGAAGAAGCCGGCGTCGCCGTAGTTGAAGATGCCGCCGTCGGCCGCAACGAGCCAGTAGCCGTGCCCGTCGGGCGTGGCCGCCATGCCGACGATCGGCTGGTTGAGCTTGATCGCTCCCGGTCGAGCCGTAGAAGGCGGCGTCGCCGTAGTTGAAGATGCCGCCGTCGGCGGCAACGAGCCAGTAGCCGCCGCCGTCGGGCGTGGCGGCCATGCCGACCATGGGCTTGTTGAGCTTGAGGGCGCCGGTCGAGCCGTGGAACGGCGGCGTCGCCGTAGTTGAAGATGCCTCCGTCGGAGGCCACCTCCCAGTACCCGCCGTTACCCGGAGTGGCTGCCATGCCGACCACGGGCTGGTTCAGCTTCAGGTTGCCCGCCGAGCCGTGGAACGTGCGCGCTGCCGTAGGTGAAGACCCCGCCGTCGGACGCGTTGGTCCAGTAGCCCTCGGACGGGCGTATAGGCCTGGAGAAGCCCGAAGCGATTGCCCGGATCGGAGTAGTCCCCGGCCGCCTCGCACGACCCGCGGGCGGGGCATGAGACGAGGTCCGGAAACGACAGTGCGGTCGCGCCGGTTGCCGCGTTGGACGGCAAGGGCGCCGCCGTGTTCGTCCACACGCCTCCGGACATGGAATCGATGAACTCGATGTCGTTCGGAGAAACCCCGTTGTGATAGGAACCCGACCGCGGTGCACTGGTTCAACGAGAGGCACGACACGTCGTTGAAGAAGCTGTTCCTCGAGGAACCGGTCGCCGTGTCACCGGGCTGCGGGGCCTTCGGTGGCGGTCACGGCCCCGGAGGCGTTGATCGTATTGATCAGCGGGCGGGTCCCCGCCGCGGTGTCCTCGTAGCCGCCAACGCCCACACAGCCGTCGAAGGTGCACGACACCCCGTTGATATACGAGTTCTGGCTCGACCCTGTCCCCGCGTTGGAGGGCTCCGGCGACTGTGGTCGCCGTCCACTGCGACCCGTCGAACCGGTCGAGGAGCCCGGCGGTCTGGTTGCCGGTGTTCCTGTAGTCGCCACCCATCGACGCACACCCCGTGGCGCACGAGATGTCGAAGACTTCACTGACCAGGTTGCTTCCGGTCGCCGCGTCGGACGGCAGCGGCGCGGCCACTGCGGACCAGGTGCCGCTGGCGGATTGCTGTCAGGACCTCGGCTTGTTGGTTCGAGACCGAGTTCTCGAAGTACGGCTGAGGCCGCACACGGTCCCGTGGACGGGCACGAGACCAGCTCGGTGACCACGAATTGGTTGGCGGCGGCATCGCCTGGCTGCGGCGCCGTCTGCGCGGTCCAAGACCCGTTCGCAAGCGTGTCGAAGAAGCCGACGGGGTGGCTCGTACCGGCCCCGTTCTTGTAGGCGCCGAAGGCGATGCAGTCACCGACGCTTGGGCAGTCGACGGACTTGAGGAAGGTGTCAGCCGACGTCTCGGGCTGCGCGTCCGAGGGCACCGGCGCCTCCATCGAGGTCAAGGACGTTCCCGACAGAATGTCGATGAAGCTGTCCCCCCTCCCGGATGTGTTGTCGTAGGTGCCGACCATCGCGCACCAGCCGTCGGTCGGGCACGAGACCGATGTCCACGTTCGAGAACGAGTCCGGCTCGGCGTTGCGGGAAGCGGCGCCTCCGTGGCGGTCCACGTCCCGCCCGACGAGGAATCGAGGAGCCCGCGGTGTTGCACGCGTCCGCCTCGTAGGACCCGCCCAGCGGCACAGAACGTCGCCGTCGCGCACGACTCACTGTTGAAGGACCACGTGCGGGTTGGTCGCCGGCGGGTCCGGCGCGGTCGGCAAGGGCGCCTGCGTGGCCGTCCAGCCCGGTGGCCGGTGCCGTCGCCGACGCCGTGCCCGTCGTCGTCGCGAAGAGTCCACCGAGGGCGCCCGCGCCGATGGCCAGGGCGCCGTCCGCCGCCACGACGGCCGAGCGCCGCAGCTTCGACGGTGTCACCCGGCCCGTCGCCCTTGCCAGTGTTGCGCGCCTGTCACGCCGTGCGACATCAGCCACCTCCGTGCGTCGATCCGCCCAGATCTGCGACGACCGCAATCTAGGGAATGCCGGCCCCGCAGGCAACGACCTTTTCGCAGAATTCCTCTCAGGCCCCCTCGTAGGGGAAGCCGAGGTCGGGCGCGGTCAGGACGGCACGGAACGGGATGCCCTCGGCGGCCGCCATCGCCTCGACCGTGCCGCCCCGGTCGACGACGCGCCACCAGCAGGACCACCTCGGCGCCCGCCTCCTGCACGGCGTGGGCCGCCTCGAGCAGCGAGGTGCCCGCGGGTCACGGTGTCCTCGGTGACCACCACCTTGTCGCCGGGGTCGAGCGCGCCGGCGATGCGGCCGCCGCCGCCGTGGTCCTTGGCCTCCTTGCGCACGCTGAACGCCTTGAGCGGCCGGCCCCGCGTCGCCGCCACGCCGGCGGTCACGAAGGCGACGGGGTCGGCGCCCATGGTGAGGCCGCCGATGGCGGTCGCCTCGGGGGGCACGACCGAGAGCACGGCGTCGGCCACGAGCACCATGGCCTCGGGCCGGCACACCGTCTGCTTGGAGTCGATGAACCAGCTGCTCTTGCGGCCCGACTTGAGCGTGAAGTCGCCCGGTCTTGCACCGAGTGCGTCGAGCAGGTGGGCGCGCGAGCTCGGGGTACGGCGCCCGCTCCCCGCTCACGCGAAGCGCACGCCGGCGACCCGGCCGACGACCTCGCCGATCACGGCGCCGGGCCGGCCCGCCTCGGCCAGCGCCGAGCAGCACGCCGTCGACCGCCGCCGGCGTCCACCACCAGCGCCATCCCGATGCCGCGGTTGAAGACCCGGTCCATCTCGTCCTCGTCGACCCGCCCAGCCGGTGGATCTCGGCGAAGATGCGCGGCTCCTCCCACGCCGCACGGTCGCAGCACGCGCGCCGAGCCCTCGGGCAGCGCGCGGGGCAGGTTGCCGACGATGCCGCCCGCCGGTGATGTGCGCGCAGGCGTGCAGCGCGTCGCCGACGCGCGGCGCGCGCGGCCAGGACGGCCGGGCGTGTAGATCACCGACGGGCGCAGCAGCTCGTCGGCCACGCGTGACGTCGGCGCCCGCCCAGGCCGGGTCGCCGAGGTCGAGCCCGGCGCGCTCGAGCAGCACGTGGCGGGCCAGCGTGTAGCCGTTGGAGCGCAGGCCCGGCGACGGCAGCCCGATCACGACGTCGCCGGCGCGCGACCCGCTCCGGGCCCGAGCTGGGTCCCGTCCTCCACCACGCCGACGGCGAAGCCGGCCAGGTCGAGCTCGTCGGGCGCCATGACGCCGGCGTGCTCCGCCGTCTCGCCGCCGATCAGCGCGCAGCCGGCCTGGCGGCAGCCCTCGTGCACGCCGGCCACCACGGTGGCGATCCGGTCGGGGTCGACCTTGCCCGTGGCGATGTAGTCGAGCATGAAGAGCGGCTCGGCCCCGACGCAGACCAGGTCGTCGACGCACATGGCGACCAGGTCGATGCCGACGGTGTCGTAGCGGCCCGTGGCCCGGGCCACCACCAGCTTGGTGCCCACGCCGTCGGTCGAGGCGACCAGGACCGGGCTGCGTGAAGCGGGCGATGTCGAGCGGGAACTGGCCGCCGAACCCGCCGATGCCCGTGCACCAGGGCCCGCAGCCGCTCGACGGCGGCGTCACCGGCGGCGATGTCCACGCCGGCGCCGGCGTAGGTGGCGCCGCCCTCGCCCACGGCGGCTCAGACCCCGGGGAGCGCGGCCTGGTGGGCGCCGACGGCCACGGCTCGGACCGCCCGATGGCGACCGGCGTCGGCCGGCGCCGGGACGGGCGTCGGGTAGTCGCCGGTGAAGCAGGCGTCGCAGAACCCGCCGTCGGCCCCGATGGCCTCCTTCAGGTTCTCGATGCTGATGTAGGCCAGCGAGTCGGCGCCGAGGATGCGCGGCCATCTCCTCGACGGTGTGGTCGGTCGCCAGCAGCTCCTCGTGCGACGGCGTGTCGATGCCGTAGAAGCAGGGCCAGCGCCACGGCGGCGACGAGATGCGCAGGTGCACCTCGGCCGCCCCGGCCTCGCGCAGCATGCGTGATGACCGAGCGCTGCGTCGTGCCGCGCACGATGGAGTCGTCGACGACGACGAGCCGCTTGCCGGCGATGGCGTCGGCGCAGCGGGTTGAGCTTGCGCCGCACGGCGTCGGCCCGCTCCTGCTGGTCCGGTGCGATGAAGGAGCGGCCGATGTAGCGGTTCTTCACCAGGCCCTGGCCGTAGGGGATGCCGCTGGCCCGGGCGAAGCCCTCGGCGGCGGGCACGCCCGACTCGGGCACGCCCATCACCATGTCGGCCTCGGCCGGCGCCTGCAGCGCCAGCAGCTCGCCCATGCGGCAGCGGGTCTCGTGCACCTCGCGGCCGTAGAGGCGGCTGTCGGGCCGGGCGATGTAGGCGAACTCGAAGATGCACAGCCGGGGCTCGACCTCGCGCAGCCACGGGATCTCCAGGCTGGTGCGGCCCGTCGCGCGTCGATCACGACCATCTCGCCGGGCGCGACCTCGCGGACGAAGGTCGGCGCCGATGACGCTCAGCGCCGGCGTCTCCGACGCGAGCACCCAGCCCTCGGGCGCCTCGGCCGGGCCGAGGCGGCCGAGGCACAGCGGGCGGAAGCCGTAGGGGTCGCGCACGCCGAAGAGTCGCTCGGAGCTCATGAGGACGAAGGAGAACGCGCCCTCGAGGATCGGCAGCACCGCCTGCAGCGCGGTCGCCAGGTTCTCGGTCTCGGGGAACGACATGCGCCAGCAGCTCGGCCACGACGTCGCTGTCGGTGGCGATGGAGCCCGGCAGCATGCCGACCTTCTCGGCCAGCGCGGCGGTGTTGGTCAGGTTGCCGTTGTGGCCGAGCGCGAAGCCCGGCCCGGCCGACGGGGCGGTAGACCGGCTGCGCGCCCGCCCAGTCCGAGGCGCCGTGGGTCGAGTAGCGCGTGTGGCCGATGGCCAGATGCCCCTGCAGAGCCCGGAGAGGGTGCGCTCGTCGAAGACGGTGGCGACGAGGCCCATGTCCTTGACGACGGTGACGGTGTCGCCGTCGCTGACCGCCATGCCGGCCGACTCCTGGCCCCGGTGCTGCAGGGCGAAGAGGCCGTCGAAGGTGAGGTTCGCCACCCGCTTGCCGGGCGCGTAGACCCCGAAGACACCGCAGGCTTCCTTCACGCGCCACCCATTCTCGCACAGGCCTGCGGCGTCACGAGTCGCCCAACGCCCGGGCTCAGGTTCCCCTCGTAGGCCTCGCGCACGGCCGTCGACGGGAGGTCGACCGAGCTCGCCGAGCACGAGGCGGTCGCCGCCGCGCCCGGCCCAGCACGGCGGCTGCGATGCCCGCGTCGGCGGCCCGGGCACACAGCTCGTCCGGGTCCGGCCGTGGCCACCACGAAGCGGGACGGCAGCTCGGTGAAGAGCTCGGCGGCGTCGCCCACCTCGAGCGCACAGCCGATGCGCGACTGCGGCGGCCATCTCGGCCAGCGGCGACCGCGAGGCCGCCACCCGACACGTCGTGCACCGCGTCGACAGGAGCGTCGTCCTCGTTACCCGCCACCCGCGCGGCGACCAGCGCCGGCGACGAACGCGCAGACGCGTGCGATGGACGGCGAAGTCGACAGCCGGTGGCGTTCCGGTGCGGTGGCCGCGCGCACTCGGTGGCCCAACGGGTGCCCTCCAAGGGGAACGAACCGTCGCCCGCCGCACGCGGCGCCGAGCAGGACGACGGCGTCGCCCTCGGCCCACGCCGAGGCCCGGCGGTGGCGACCGTACGTCGTCGACGAGTCCGAGGACCCCGAGCACCGGCGTCGGGTCGATGTCGGCGCCGCCGCTCTCGTTGTAGAGGCTGACGTTGCCGCCGATGACCGGGAGCGACAGGGCGCGGCAGGCCTCGGCCATGCCGTCGATGCGACTCGGAGAGCTGCCACATCACCTCGGGATGCTCGGGGTTGCCGAAGTTGAGGCAGTTGACCACCGCGGCGGGCGTCGCCCCGACGCAGGCGAGGTTGGCGACCGCCTTCGGCAAGCACGAGTGCGGTGCCGCCGCGTGGGTCGAGCGCGCAAGCCCGGGGGTTGGAGTCGGTGGTGACCGCGACGCCCCGGTCCGAGCGGGGAAGGCCCGGACCCGCGAGCCGCAACAGCGCGGCGTCCGCCCCGGGCCCGACCACGGTGTTGAGGAAGAGCTGGTGGTCGTACTGGCGGTAGACCCAGCGCGCCGAGCGCAGCAGAGCGAGGAGATCGGCCTCGGCATCGGCGGGCGACTCCGGCGGCGGTTCGCGGCGTCGCGCCGGGGCCTGACGGGGCCGGTCGTAGAGCGGGGCATCGTCGGAGAGCGACGCAGCGGGCACGTCGGCGAGGATCGGTCCGTCGAGACCGTCGCGGATGCGCAGCCGCCCGCCGCCGGCGGGATCGGGTGCGGTCACCGTGCCGATCACGGTCGCCCGCACCTCCCACTTCGCGCAGATGGCGACGACGGCCGGCCACGACTCGGGCGTGACGATGGCGAGCATGCGCTCCTGGCTCTCGCTCGTCATGACCTCCCACGGCTCCATGCCGTCCTCGCGGCGCGGGACCGCCGAGACATCGACGTCCATGCCGACACCGCCACGCCCGGCCGTCTCACTCGTCGCGCAGGCCAGGCCCGCGCCGCCGAGATCCTGGATGCCGACGACGAGCTTGGTGTCGAGCAACTCGAGACAGGCCTCGATGAGCCGCTTCTCCTCGAACGGGTCCCCCACCTGGACGCTCGGGCGCTTGGTGTCGTCGCCCGCGCCGGCATCGTCGCCGCTGAACCCGGCCGAGGCCAGCACGCTCACGCCCCCGATCCCGTCGCGCCCGGTGCTCGACCCCAGGAGCACGGCCAGGTTCCCCGGGCCCGAAGCGATGCCCAGGACCAGGCGCTCGGTCGGCAGCGCGCCGAGGCAGAGCACGTTGACGAGCGGGATTCTGCGCGTAGCAGGGGTCGAAGGTGAGCTCACCACCGACCGTCGGCACGCCGACCGAGTTGCCATAGCCCGAGATGCCGCTGACCACCCCCTCGACCAGCCAGCGCTGACGCGCGTCGTCGGGCGGCCCGAAGAAGAGCGGATCCATCACCGCGAGCGGCCGGGCACCCATGGTGAAGATGTCGCGCAGGATCCCGCCCACGCCGGTGGCGGCACCCTGATAGGGCTCGATGGCGGACGGGTGGTTGTGGCTCTCGATCCGGATGGCGACCGCGATGCCGTCGCCGGCGTCGATCACCCCTGCGTTCTCGCCGGGTCCGACGAGCACCCGTGGGCCCTCGGTCGGCAGGCGTCGTAGATGCAGGCGGGAGGACTTGTAGGAACAGTGCTCGCTCCACATGACCGCGTAGAGGGCGAGCTCGAGGTGGTTGGGGGAACGCCCGAGGATCTTGCCGACCGCCTCGAATTCGTCGTCGGTCAGGCCGAGGGCCCGGTGCAACGGCTCCTCGGCGGGGGCGTGGTCGGGCGCCTCGTCCGAGGAACTCATGATGGCTTCCACGATAGAGGCCGCACGCCTCTGTCCTGGCAATTCCGGGGCCTCACCCCGTGGCTATCGGGTGGCGGAGGACCGCCGGTCGGCGCACACCACGACGAGGTCGCGTTCGGCCCACCGCACCGTGGCGTCGAACCCGGATGCGGCCAGCCAACCCAACTGGTCGGCCGTCGTGGAGGGCCGGTCGAAGTCGTCGCTGACGGGCGTGACGGCGTGGCGCGGGTCCTCGGGAATGACCACGTCACCCAGGACGAATCGGCCACCCGGCCGCAGGGCGGCGGCAATACGCCCGAAGAGCGCCGCCTTTTCCGGGCCGTCGAGATGGTGCACCGCCAGGGCGGAGACGACCAGGTCGAAGGGCCCCGGCGGCAGGGGGTCGCCGAGGTCCGCGACCACGAGGTCGACGCCGAGGCCGGCCAGGCGGGTGTTGGCCGCGTCGAGCATGGCCGAGCTCTCGTCGACGCCGACGGCCGCCGCGCCCGGGTGGCGCGCCAGCACCGCGGCAAGGGTCTCGCCGGTGCCGGTCCCGAGATCGAGCACCCGTGCGGCGTCGACGCCATCGGTGGCCCGGGCAACCTCGACTTGGAGCCGTGGATAGCTCGGGACCTCGCTCCGCATGAGATCCATGTACGTCGCCGGGTCGAAGTGGAACTGGCTCACCCCCTCAGGATGCGACCCCGATGGGCCTCCGTCCAGCCCGGTGGATGCCGCCGCGACGACCTGAAGGCAGAACCGGGCCGCGGCCATGACTGAAATGGCTGTTCTCGGGAGGCGCAATAAACCCTGTGCAACTGCTGAAAATCACTGAATCAGTGCGATAACACAATGAAAATGACCATCGGGGATTTTGCCGATTTTGTCGATAAGGGTCCGCTCGATGCGCCACAATGGGGCCATGGCTCCAAAGGGAAAGACTTCGGCTCCGCGCAAGCCCATGAGCACCGGCCACAAGGCCGCGCTGGCTCGAGGACGCGCCGAGAGCGCAACCGTCCGCCACTACCTCGAGGCTCTCGAGACATCCAAGCCGAGGCGGGGGCGCAAGCGGACCGCGGCTTCCATCGACAAACGGCTCGGCACGATCGATTCGCAGCTGGCGGGCGCGGACGCCCTCACCCGGCTGCACCTGCTGCAGGAGCAGAAGGACCTGCTCGACGAGCGTTCACGGGTCGACCAGGTGAAGGACATGTCGGCGCTCGAGAAGGAATTCATCAAGGTGGCGAAGGCCTACGGCGAGCGCAAGGGCATCACGTACTCGACGTGGCGAGCCGCCGGGGTGAGCGCGACGGTGTTGCAGAAGGCCGATGTATCTCGGGCGCGGGGCTGAGCCGCTCAGGCGGCGGCGCGTGGCGTCGGCCGCGCCAACCAAGGTGCGCAGGAGCACGAGCCCGTCGACCGATCCCAACAGCGCGTCGCTCGCGCGCTCGGGGTGCGGCATGAGGCCGACGACGTTGCCCGCCTCATTTGCTGATGCCGGCGATGGCGTCCACCGAGCCGTTGGGGTTGTCGGCGTAGCGCAGCACGACGCGGTCCTCCTCGTGGAGGCGACGCAGCGTCTCGTCGTCGCACGTGTAGCTGCCCGAGAAGTGGTTGATGGGAATGGTCAGCTCGTCGCCTACACGGCAGCCCAAGGTGAGAACGGACGACGTGGAGGCGACGATGAGCCGCGCCGGCTCACAGAGGAAGCGGAGCCGGCCGTTCTTCTGCAGCGCGCCCGGCAGGAGGCCGGCCTCGGTGAGGACCTGGAACCCGTTGCAGATGCCGACGACCGGCGCCGCCGGCCCGGGCGAAGGCGGCCACCGCGTCCATGATGGGCGAGAAGCGGGCCAACGCCCCTGGCCGCAGGTAGTCGCCGTGGGCGAAACCACCGGGCAGGATGACAGCGTCGACCGACCCGAGGTGGTCGTCGCCGTGCCAGAGCAGCACGCCTTCGGCGCCGGCGGCCTCGACCGCGTGCACCACATCGTGCTCGCAGTTGGTGCCGGGGAAGACGACGACGCCGATGCGCGGCGGCACCTCAGATCACCTCGAGCTCGAGCCGGCTCTGCTCGATGACGGGATTGGCCAGCAGGCGGTCGGCCAGCTCGGTCGCCGTCGTGCGCGCCGCACCCTCGTCCGGCGCGTCGACCTCGAAGCTGAAGGAGCGGCCCGCCCGCACGTGCGCCACGCCGTCGAAGCCGAGCGCGGGCAATGCGCGCTCGATCGTCGCGCCCTCGGGATCGGCGATCCCGGGACGCAATTGCACCTCGACCCGGGCGCGGAACCTCATCGTTTCGCACCGTACCAGTCGTCCAGCGAGCGGCCGGTCACCCGCTCGTACGCCGCGACGTAGCGCGCCGACATGGCCCGCTGCACGTCTTCGGGCAGCGCCGGCGGTGGCGGCTTGCGGTCCCAGGGCAGCGCGGCCAGCCAGTCGCGCAGCGGCTGCTTGTCGAAGGCGGGCGGCGTCGTGCCCGGCACCACCTGGTCGGCCGGCCACAGCCGGGAGGAGTCGGGCGTGCAGACCTCGTCGCAGAGGCTGAGCACGCCGTCGACGTAGCCGAGCTCGAACTTCGTGTCGGCCAGCACGAAGCCCGGCGGCGGCGGCGCGGGCGGCGGCGCGGGTGTAGAGCTCGAGGCAGACCGACTTGGCCTGGAGCGGCGGCCTCGGCACCGACGAGGTCGACGGCGGCGGCGAAATCGATGTTGAGGTCGTGCCCCTCGGTCGCCTTGGTCGAGGGCGTGAACATCGGCTCGTCGAGCTTGCTCGCCAGCTGCAGCCCCTCCGGCATGGCCATGCCGTGCACGGTGCCCGACTTCTCGTACTCCTCCCACGCCTGGCCGGCCAGGTAGCCCCGGACGATGCACTCGAGCTGGAGCATCTCGGCGCGGCGCACGAGCGTCGCCCGGCCGGCCCACGCCGGCGGCACGGTGAGACCGCCCAGCTGCGTCTCGATGTCCGCGGGGTCGACGGCCAGGATGGTGCCGGGCACGACGTCGGCCATCTCCTCGCACCAGAACCACGTCATCGCCGTGAGCACGCGGCCCTTGTCGGCGATCGGCTCGGCCATGATGACGTCGAACGCGCTCACCCGGTCCGAGGCGACCATGAGCAGGCGGTCTTCGCCGGCGTCGTAGAGCTCGCGGACCTTGCCCGAGTGCACCCGCGGCAGCGCGGCGGCGTCGGTGCTCACAGCGCCACGAGCGCGTCGGCGAAGCGGTCGACGTGACGCAGCGTGCGCTCGAGGTCGAACGCCTCGTCGAGTTGCGCGGGCGTGAGCGTGACGTCGGCATCCGACTCGAGGACGGCGCGGAAGGGCCGGCGCTCGGACCAGGCCGCCCGTGCGTCGCGCTGGACGATGCGGTACGCGTCGTCGCGGGTGAAGCCGGCGGAGACGAGCGCGAGGAGGACGGACTGGGAGAAGACGAGGCCGAGCGAGCCCTCGGTCAGGTTCGAGAGCGCCCGCTCGGGGTGGATGACCAGGCCCTCGGCCAACCCGGTCGCCTTGCGCAGCATGTAACAGGCCAGGAGCGACGCGTCGGGGAGCGCGACCCGCTCCACCGAGCTGTGCGAGATGTCGCGCTCGTGCCACAGGGCCACGTCCTCGAGCCCGGCGCCGAGGTAGCCGCGCAGGAGGCGGGCCAGCCCGCACAGGCGCTCCGAGAGGATCGGGTTGCGCTTGTGGGGCATCGACGAGCTGCCCTTCTGGCCGGCACCGAACGGCTCCTCCGCCTCGCCGACCTCGCTGCGGGCGAGGTGGCGGACCTCGGTGCACATGAGCTCGATGGTGGCGCCGATCGACGCGCAGGCGTAGAAGTACTCGGCGTGGCGGTCCCGGGCGACGACCTGGGTCGCCGGAATCGGCGTGAGGCCGAGGGCGGCGCACACCCGCGCCTCGACCGCGGGGTCGATGTTCGAGTACGTGCCGACGGCTCCCGAGAGCTTGCCGACGGCGATCGCCTCGCGGGCCGCCCGCATGCGCCGGCGGTCGCGGTCGGCCTGCAGTGCCCACAGCGCGTACTTGGCGCCGAACGTCGTCGGCTCGGCGTGCATGCCGTGCGTCCGCCCGGTGACGGGCACGCGCAGCAGCTCGAGGGCCCGCGCCTTGAGCGCGGCCACGAACGCATCGAGGTCGGCGAGCAGCAGGTCCGCCGCCTTGGTCAGGGTGGCGCACAACGCGGTGTCGACCACGTCCGAGGAGGTCAGCCCGTAGTGGATGTGCGAGCCGGCCGGGGCGCCGATGCGCTCCTGCACCACGTCGACGAACGCGGCCACGTCGTGGTCGGTCACCTTCTCGCGCTCGAGCACGTCGGCCACGAAGACGTCGTCGACCGTGGGCGCCTTGGCCCGGCAGGTCGCGGCCTCGTCCGCCGGCACGTTGCCGAGTGCCGCCTGGGCCTCGGTGGCCAACAACTCGACCTCGAGCCACATGGCGAACCGGGCTTGGTCGCTGAACAGGGCCGCCATGTCGGGTGGCGAGTAGCGCGGGATCACCGGACCGCCTCCCGCGCGGCCACGCCGGCAGCCGGCCGCCTGGGCCGCGATGTCGTGGCGCAACTGCATGCCCTCCCATTCAATCGGGGCGGCGGCGGCGTACGCGTTGTCCCGCGCCTCGGCCAGGGTGGGCGCGACGGCGGTGACGCCGAGGACACGTCCGCCGGCCGTGTGGAACGGGCCGTCCGCGCTGTGCCGTCCCGTGCCGGCGTGGAAGACGATGGCGCCCTCGACGTCGGCGACGGACTGGCCGTCGGTCCGGCAGACCCTCGATCTCGTCGCCGAGGCGCGGGCTCTCGGGATAGCCCGCCGACGCCAGCACGACGCACACCGCGGCGGCGTCGGCGAAGGCCGGCGGGTCGGCCTCGTCCAGCGCGCCGTTCGCCACGGCGAGGAGCAGCTCGGCCGGGTCGGAGGCGAGCAGCGGGAGGACCACCTGGGTCTCGGGGTCGCCGAAGCGGACGTTGTACTCGATCACCTTCGGGCCCTCGTCCGTCAGCATGAGGCCGGCATAGAGCACGCCGCGGTAGTCGATGGCACGGCGGCGCAGCTCCTCGACCAGCGGCCGCACCGCGGTGTCCATGATGTGGTCGACGTCCGCGGCGCCTACCTGGGGCATCGGCGCGTAGGCGCCCATGCCGCCGGTGTTGGGCCCGCTGTCGCCGTCGCCGACGCGCTTGAAGTCCTGTGCGGGCACGAGCGGGACGCGCGCGGGTGCCGTCGCACAGCACGAGCAGCGAGCACTCCTCGCCGTCGAGACCCTCCTCGATCACGACGTTGCGCCCGGCGTCGCCGAAGGCGGCGCCCGACAGCTTGGCGGTGACGTCGGCGCGGGCGTCCTCGATGGTGCGCGCCACGAGCACGCCCTTGCCGGCGGCCAGGCCGTCCGTCTTGATCACCCACGGCCCCGGCATGGTCTCGAGGTAGGCCAAGCGCTTCCTTGGTCTGGAGCGCGTCGAACGTGGCGAAGCGGGCCGTCGGGCACCCCGGCGGCACCGAGGACCTCCTTCATGAAGGCCTTCGACCCCTCCAGGAGGGCGCCGTCGGCGCCGGGGCCGACGACCGCCTTCCCCGCGCCCGCAGCGTGTCGGCCAGGCCGGCGACCAGCGGCGCCTCGGGGCCGATGACGTAGAGGTCGGCCTCGACGTCCTCGACATGGGCGTCGGCAACGGTGATCGGCGGGGCCATGCCCGGGTTGCCCGGCGTGACGACCACGTCGGCCGTGCGCGCCAGTGTGTGGGCGAGCGCGTGCTCGCGTCCTCCGCTGCCGACGACGCAGACCTTCACGCGGTGGCGAAGGTGACGGTCTGCTCGCGGCCGGGCCCGACGCCCACCAGGCGGACCGGGACGCCGATCTGCTCGGAGAGGAACGCGATGTACGTGCAGGCGGCAGCGGGCAGGTCGCCCGGCGCGGTGGCCGCGGTGAGGTCGGTCCGCCAGCCCGGCAACTCCTCGTACACGGGCACCACCTTGTGGAAGGTCGACTGGTGGTAGGGCAGGTGCGTGTAGCGGATGCCGTCGGCCTCGTAGGCGACGCACACCTTCACCGACTCGAACGTGTCGAGCACGTCGAGCTTGGTCAGCGCCACCTCGGTCAGCGAGTTGAGGCGCACGGCCTGGCGCAGCATCACGGCGTCGAACCAGCCGCAGCGGCGCTTGCGGCCGGTGTTCGTGCCGAACTCGTGGCCGCGCTCGACGAGGAGCTCGCCCACGTCGTTCTCCTGCTCGGTCGGGAACGGGCCCGGCGCCGACCCGGGTGACGTAGGCCTTGGCGATGCCGATGACGCGCTCGATGTCGCGTGGCCCGAGGCCGGACCCGGTGCACGCGCCGCCCGCCACCGGGTTCGAGGAGGTGACGAACGGGTACGTGCCGTGGTCGAGGTCGAGGAAGGTGGCCTGCGCGCCCTCGAGGAGGACCTGGCGGCCCTTGTCCATGGCGTCGTGGACCATGCCCACGGTGTCGCCCACCATCGGCTCGATCCGCGGGGCGTACTCGCCGAGATACCGGTCGGCGATGTCGCCGGCGGCGAGCGGGAGTCGGTTGTAGACCTTGGCCAGGACGGCGTTCTTCTCCTTGAGCGCGACGTCGAGCTTCTGGCGGAAGATCTTGGGGTCGAAGAGGTCCTGCACCCGGATCCCGACGCGCGTGGCCTTGTCGGCGTAGGCGGGGCCGATGCCGCGCTTGGTCGTGCCGAGCGCGTTCTTGCCGAGGAAGCGCTCGGTCACCCGGTCGAGCTCCTGGTGGTACGGCATGATCAGGTGGGCGTTGCCGCTCACGACGAGCCGGCTGGTGTCGACGCCCTTGGCGGCCAGCGCATCGAGCTCCTCGAGCAGCACGGCCGGGTCGACGACGACGCCGTTGCCGATGATGGGCGTGATGTGGTCGTAGAGGATGCCGCTCGGGACGAGCTGGAGGGCGAACGCCTCGCCGTCGACGACGATGCGGTGGCCGGCGTTGTGGCCACCCTGGTAGCGCACCACCATGTCCATCTCGCTCGCAACGAGATCGGTGAACTTGCCCTTCCCCTCGTCGCCCCACTGGGTCCCGACCACCACGGTTGCGGGCACACGCTGCTCCGTTCGCTCAGTCGCTCGGATTACGCACCAGTGTACCGCTCCCGGAAATGGGGGTCCCCACGGAGTGGGGGGTGCGACGGCCGCGAACCGGGACGTTTCATCGACACCGGCCGGGGTATCGCCCGCGTAGGGCCTTGGGCCGACCAGCAGGTCCGGAGAGGTCCCCCGGAACGCGACAAGAGAGGAGTGTGGCAGTCGTGGCGAACGAGCTGGCGCACACGAGAGTGGCCTTCGTGGTGGCGAACGAGGGCATCGAGCAGTCGGAGCTGTTGCGGCCCTGGCAGGCGGTGGCCGACGCCGGGGGGGATCCCCAGGTGGTGGCGCCGAACGCCGGCATGGTCGAGACCATGTGCCACCTGGACCGGGCCGACCGCTTCCCCGTGGACCTGGTGACGGACAAGTCCCACGCCGAGGACTTCGACGCCGTGGTCCTGCCCGGCGGCGTGGCGAACTCGGACCGCCTGCGCACCGACGCCGCCGCGGTCGACTTCCTCATGGCGATGTTCGAGGCCGGCAAGCCGTTGGCGGCCATCTGCCACGGGGCGTGGCCGCTCGTCGAGGGCGACCTCGTCGCCGGACGCACGCTGACGTCATGGCCGAGCCTGCAGTCGGACTTGCGCAATGCCGGTGCCTATTGGGTCGACCGCGACGTCGTCGTCTGCCGGCAGGGCATCAACACCATGGTTACGAGCCGGGGACCGGGTGACCTCGTGTCCTTCTGCCGCAACCTCGTCGACGTGTTCGCGACGCAAGGGGCGCTCGTCTGAGAAACCGTCGGTTCACCGAGAACCGATGAGTTGTCCCTTTGGCGTGCTTGTACGCGGATAGGGTTGCCGCCCGAAGCGGGCCCCCTGCCGTGGCCCGTGCAAGGGGAGGCGGTTCATGATGCACTTCGGGTCCTGGAAGCGGGCGGCGTGCGCACTGGCGGGGGCGGTTGTCCTGGGCGGCCCGGTCGCAGGTCTGGCCGCGACCGCCGCGCCGGCGGGCGCGCTACCGCCGCCTGCGTTGTCGTCGTCGGCCAACAGCATTTCGTTCCACGCGACGACGCTCGGCGACATCAGCGCAGGAGGTTCCGTTCACCCTCACGAACAGCAGCTCCATGACCGACATGATCAACGGCTCGACCGGCTTCGTGATCACGGGTCCCGGAGCCAACGACTACACCGGGATCCCCGAGAACAACTGCAACTTCGACGCCAGCGGGAACGTCACGATCTCGGCTGGCGGGCAGTGCACGTTCGACAACTTCTTCAACCCCGGAGCGCTGGGCGATCGCCCGGCGACCTTGCAGATCATGGACTCGCTCGGCTCCGGCGTCGTCATCACCTTCTCGGGCGTCGGGAGCATCGGCTACTACCAGGTGTCCTCGTCGGGCCAGGTTGCCCACTTCGGTGACGCCGCCTTCTACGGTGACGCGTCGAACGTCCACCTCAACCGGCCGATCGAGGGGATCGCCCAGACCGGCGACGACGGCGGTTACTGGCTGGTGGCCAACGACGGCGGCATCTTCAACTACGGCGACGCGGGCTTCTTCGGCTCGGCCGGGGCGTTGCCGCTGAACAAGCCGATCGTCGGCATGGCCGCCACTCTGGACGCCGGCGGATACTGGCTCGTCGCGTCGGACGGCGGCATCTTCAACTACGGCGACGCGCAGTTCTTCGGTTCGACCGGGGCGATCCACCTCAACAAGCCGATCGTCGGCATGGCGCCGACGCCCGACGGCGGCGGTTACTGGCTGGTCGCCTCCGACGGCGGCATCTTCGCCTACGGCGACGCCCAGTTCTTCGGTTCGACCGGGGCGATCCACCTCAACAAGCCGATCGTCGGCATGGCGCCGACGCCCGACGGGGGTGGTTACTGGCTGGTGGCCTCCGACGGCGGCATCTTCGCCTACGGCAACGCGCAGTTCTTCGGCTCGACCGGCTCCATCCACCTGGCCCAACCCATCGTCGGCATGGCGGCCATGCCCGACGGCTCGGGCTATTGGTTCTCCGCCGCCGACGGCGGGCTCTTCAACTACGGCGGCGCCCCCTTCTACGGTGCCGCCAACAGCCAGGGGATCGGCAACGTCGTCGCCATGACGACCGACGGCGTGCCCACGCTGCAGGCGTTCCTCGACCTACCGGCGCTCCGCGCGCACGGCTCGGTGCACCAGCCGTCGTGGGGTGCGCTCCCCCACGGCCCGCAGTTCGCCGGGCCGTAAGCCCACGGGCGGCGGCGCTCCGCACGCCGCACCCGTGTCAGTGCAGGACGATCTCGTCGCCCTCCACGTCGACGTGCACCGTCGAGCCCTCGAGGTAGCGGCCCTCCAGACAGGGCCAGCGCCAGCGGGTCCTCGATGTTGCGCTGCAGCACGCGCCGTAGCGGCCGGGCGCCGTAGTCGGGGTCGTAGCCGGCCTTGGCCAGCCACGCCTCGGCCGCGGCGCGACACCTCCAGCGAGAGGCGCCGCTCGGCCAGGCGGGCCCGCAGCTTGCGCAGCTGGATCTCCACGATCGTCGCCAGGTCCTCCCGGCTCAGCGCCTTGAAGCGCACGATCTCGTCGATGCGGTTGATGAACTCGGGCTTGAAGTAGTCCTGCGGCTCGCCCTTGAGGTTCGACGTCATGATCAGCACCGTGTTGGTGAAGTCGACCGTGCGCCCCTGCCCGTCGGTCAGGCGCCCGTCCTCGAGCACCTGCAACAGGATGTTGAAGACGTCGGGGTGGGCCTTCTCCAACTCGTCGAGCAGCACGACCGAGTAGGGGCGGCGGCGCACGGCCTCGGTCAGCTGGCCGCCCTCGTCGTAGCCGACGTAGCCGGGGGCGCGCCGACCAGCCGCGACACGGCGTGCTTCTCCATGTACTCGCTCATGTCGATGCGGACCATGGCGCGCTCGTCGTCGAAGAGGAAGTCGGCGAGCGCCCGGGCCAGCTCGGTCTTGCCGACGCCGGTCGGGCCGAGGAACAGGAACGAGCCGATCGGGCCGGTTGGGGTCGCTCAGGCCCGCCCGGCTGCGCCGGATGGCGTTGGACACGGCGGCCACGGCCTCGTCCTGGCCCACGACCCGCTCGTGCAGCGTGGTCTCGAGGCGCACCAGCTTCTGCACCTCGCCCTCCATGAGGCGCGACACGGGGACGCCCGTCCAGCGCGACACCACCTGGGCGATGTCCTCGGGGTCGACCTCCTCCTTGAGGAAGCGGTTCCCCGCCTGCAGCTTGGCCAGGTCCTCGTTGGCCTCCTCGATCTTGCGCTCCAGCTCGGGCAGCTGGCCGTAGCGGATGGCCGAGGCGCCGGCCAGGTCGGCGTCGCGCTCCAGGCGGACCGCCTCCTCGTCGAGCTCGGTCTTCTGCTGCTGCAGCTGGCTCAGCGCGTCGAGGCAGTTCTTCTCCTGCTGCCAGTGCGCGGCCATCGAGTCCGCGCTGCTCGCCCAGGTCGGCGAGCTCGCGCTCGAGGCGCTCCAGCCGCTCCCGCGACGCGTCGTCGCTCTCCTTCTCGAGCGCCAGCTTCTCGATCTCGAGCTGGCGGATGCGCCGGGTGATCTGGTCGAGCTCCGTCGGCATGGAGTCGATCTCGATGCGCAGCTTCGACGCCGCCTCGTCGATGAGGTCGATCGCCTTGTCCGGCAGGAAGCGCCCCGTGACGTAGCGGTCCGACAGCACCGCCGCCGCCACCAACGCGGCGTCCTGGATCCGCACCTTGTGGTGGGCCATGTAGCGCTCGGACAGGCCGCGCAGGATCGCGATCGTGTCCTCCACCGAGGGCTCGCCGACGAACACCGGCTGGAACCGCCGCTCCAGCGCCGCGTCCTTCTCGATGGACTTGCGGTACTCGTCGAGCGTCGTCGCGCCGATCATGCGCAACTCGCCGCGCGCCAGCATCGGCTTGATCATCTGCCCGGCGTCCATGGCCCCCTCGGCCGCGCCGGCACCGACGATCGTGTGCAGCTCGTCGATGAACGTGATGATCTCGCCCTCGGCGTCGGTGATCTCCTTGAGGACGGCCTTCAGCCGCTCCTCGAACTCGCCGCGGTACTTGGCGCCGGCGACCATCGAGCCGAGGTCGAGCGCGACGACGCGCTTGCCCTTCAGGCCCTCGGGCACGTCGCCCTCGATGATCCGGTTGGCCAGCCCCTCGACGATGGCCGTCTTGCCCACGCCGGGCTCGCCGATCAGCACCGGGTTGTTCTTGGTGCGCCGCGAGAGCACCTGGATCACCCGGCGGATCTCCTCGTCGCGCCCGATGACCGGGTCGAGCTTGCCCTCGCGGGCCGCTTCGGTCAGGTCGCGGCCGTACTTGGCCAGCGCCTGGTAGGTCATCTCGGGGTCCGGCGTCGTGACGCGGTGGTTCCCCCGCACCGTGCGCAGCGCGCTCAGCAGCGCGTCCTTGCTCGCCCCGATGAGGTCGGCCAGCGCCAGCACCAGGTGCTCGACCGAGACGTAGTCGTCGCCCAGGTCCCGGCGGTTCTGGTCCGCCGCCTCGAGCGCCGCCCGTGCGTCGCGCGACAGCCCCGGCTCCGCGCCACCGCTCGCCTGGGGCAGGCGCAACAGCTGGTCGTGCATCTTGCCCGCCAGCGCGTCGGGGTCGACCCCGACCTGGGAGAGCAGCGGCCGAGTCGTGGTGTCCTGCTGCTGCAGCAGCGCGTCGAGCAGGTGCGCCGGCGTCAGCTCCGGGTGGTTCGACGACGCGGCGTGGCCGGTGGCCGCGCTGAAGGCGGCCTTCATGTTGTTCGTCCAGCGTTCTGGGTCTATCGGCATCGGGCCGTCCCTATCCTTGTCCTTCTCGTTCTCCTACCCTTCTTGTCCTGCGTCACGCCTCGCTCCGGCGCACCGCTCCGGTACGGCACCGGCGCCTGGCGCACCGGCACCAGGTCGCGCCGGTACTGGCGGTGCGTCGCCGCCACGGCGTCGAGCGCGGCGGCCCGTACCTGGACGAGCTCCTCGCGCAGGCGGGCCAACTCGGTCTCGAGCTGCAGCACCCGCCGTACACCCTCGAGGTTCAGCCCGGTTGCCGTCAGCTCCTGGATGTGGCGCAGCCGGTCCAGGTCGCGCTCGGAGAAGCGCCGGCTCCCGCCGCTCGTCCGCGACGGGTCCAACAGTCCCTTGCGCTCGTAGACGCGCAGCGTCTGCGGGTGCATCCCCGTCAGCTCGGCCGCCACCGAGATCACGTAGACGGCCTGACTGGCGTCGCGCACCATGCGCTCGCGGCGTCGCGCCCGAACCCGTCGCGCTCAACCACGGCGCCTCACCGCCCCCGTCATGACGACTCCACCGCGAGCCGCGGCGCCGCGTCGGTCACCTCGGCCAGCGACTCGACGGCCGACCGCTGCTCGTCGGTCAGCTCGGTCGGTACCAGCACCTCCACCTTCACCAGCAGGTCGCCCGGCTTCCCGCCGTTGCGGCCCGATGCCGGCACGCCGCGCCCGCGCACCCGCAGGACGCGGCCCGACTGCGTCCCCGCCGGCACCTTCAGCGTGACCTTGCCATCCAGCGTCGGCACCGTGATGGTCGTGCCCAGCGCCGCCTCGGGGAACGTGACGGGCACGGTGATCGTCAGGTTGCGCCCGCTGCGTCCGAACACTTCGTGCCTGCCCACGTGCACGATGACGTAGAGGTCGCCCGGCGGGGCCATGCCCTGCCCCGGCGCGCCGCGGCCCTTCACCCGGATGCGCTGGCCGTCCTCGACGCCGGCCGGGATGCGCACCTTGACCGAACGGACCTTCTGCTCGGTGCCGGTGCCGTGGCAGACCGGGCACGGCGTGTCGAACAGGGTCCCCCGCCCCACACAGTCCGGGCAGACCGTGCTCAGCGAGAACAGGCCCTGGTTGTCGTTGAGGCTCCCGGTGCCGCCGCAGCGCGGGCACGTGTGCGTCGAGGTTCCCGGCGCGGCGCCGCTGCCGCGGCAGTTCGAACAGCGCACCTCCTGGGGCACGTTGACCGACGTCGTGACGCCGTGCACCGCGTCCTGGAAGGACAGGTGCAGCTGTGCCTCCATGTCGGCGCCCCGCTGCGGCCCGCGTTGGGCGCGCGCCCCTCCCGTCCGGAACAGGCCCCCGAAGATGTCGCCCAGGTCGCCCATGTCCTCCATGCGGAAGGTGCCGCCGCCACCGGGCGCGCCGAAACCGCCGAGCGGGCCGTGGGTGCGGACCTCGTCGTACTCCTTGCGCTTCTCGGCGTCGCCGAGCACGTCGTACGCCGCGCTGATCTCCTTGAAGCGCTCCTCCGAGCCCGGGTTGGCGTCGGGGTGATGCTCCTTGGCCAGCTTTCTATAGGCGCGTGTGATCTCCTTGTCCGTCGCCGAGGGCACGACGCCGAGCACCTTGTAGTAGTCCTTCTCGAACCATTCGCGTTGTGCCGCCATGGCTCAGCTCACCCCCGCACACGGACCATGGCCGGGCGAAGCGGCTGCCCCTTCCAGCGGTAGCCGGACCGCAGCACCTCGTCCACCATCGTCTCCGTGTCGCCGGCCTCGCCCTCGCTGTGCGCGACGGCGTCGTGCACCGAGGGGTCGAAGGGGACGTTGCGCTGGTCGACGCGCTCGAGCCCGTCCTTGGTGAGGATGTCCATGAGCATGGCCCGCGAGGCGCGCAACGCCTTGCCGTCCTCGGTGAGGTCGAGCGACTCGTTGAAGTGCGCCTCGGCCAGGTCGAGCGCGTCGAGCACGGGCAGCAGCTTGACCACCAGGTCCGTCGCCGCGCGCGCCGTCATCTCTCCCTGTTGGCGGGTGATGCGCTTGCGGTAGTTCTCGAAGTCGGCCTGGGTCCGCTGGAGCGCGAGCAGGTACTCGTCGCGCTCGCGGGCCACGGACTCGATGTGGCTGGCCTCCTCGGCCAGGGCACCGCCGTGCGGCGCCCGGTCCGGCGACGTTCTCGCCGTTGCCGTTGCCGGGCGCGCCCGGCCGGGAGGCCGCGGCCTCTTCCGAAGCCGCCGCCCCGCCGGGCTCAGTCCTCTCGACGGCCTCCTCCGCTCGGGCGGAGGGGCGCTCGTCGTGCAGGCTCATTGCTCATCGACGATCTCGGCGTCGACGACGTCCTCGTCCGACGAGGTGTCCTCGGCGGCGCCCGCACCGTCACCGCTGGGGCCGCCCGCTCCGGGCGACCCGGCCGAAGCCGAGGCCGAGGCCTGCTCGTACAGGCGCTGGCTGAAGCTCTGCGACACGCCGACCAGCTTCTCGGTCGCGTCCTTGATCTCCTCGAGCGACGTCCCGGCGAGCGCATCCTTCACGCCCTTCAGGGCGGCCTCGACGTCGTCCTTCTCGGAGCCCTCGAACTTCTCGCCCTGCTCCTTGAGCAGCTTCTCGGTCTGGTACACGAGCGTGTCGGCCTGGTTGCGCACCTCGGCCTCCTCACGGCGCTGACGGTCGTCCTCGGCGTGGGCCTCGGCGTCGCGCACCATGCGCTCGATGTCGTCCTTGGCCAGAGAGGACTGGCCGGTGATCGTCATCGACTGCTCCTTGCCCGTCGCCTTGTCCTGCGCGGCCACGTGCACGATGCCGTTGGCGTCGATGTCGAAGGTGACCTCGATCTGCGGGATCCCACGAGGCGCAGGCGGCAGGTCGACCAGCTGGAACTTGCCGAGCGTCTTGTTGTACATCGCCATCTCGCGCTCGCCCTGGAGCACGTGGATCTCCACCGACGGCTGGTTGTCCTCGGCCGTGGTGAAGATCTCCGAACGCTTCGTCGGGATGGTGGTGTTGCGCTCGATGAGCTTGTGCATGACCTGGCCCTTGGTCTCGATGCCCAAGGACAGCGGCGTGACGTCGAGCAGCAGGACGTCCTTCACCTCGCCCTTCAGGACGCCGGCCTGCACCGCGGCGCCGACCGCGACGACCTCGTCGGGGTTCACGCCCTTGTGCGGCTCCTTGCCGGTCAGGCTCTGCACCAGATCCTGGATCGCCGGCATGCGCGTCGAGCCGCCGACCAACACCACGTGATCGATGTCCGACGTCTTCAGGCCGGAGTCCTTGATGGCGGCCTCGAACGGGCCCTTGCACTTGTCGACCAGATCGGACGTCAGCTCGTTGAACTTCGCCCGCGTCAGCTTGAAGTCGAGGTGCTTCGGCCCCTCACTCGTCGCCGTGATGAAGGGCAGGTTGATCTGGGTGTCCTGCACCGTGGACAGCTCGATCTTGGCCTTCTCGGCCGCCTCCTTCAGGCGCTGCATGGCCATCTTGTCGGCTGCGACAGGTCGACGCCCTCGGTGTTCTTGAACTCGGTCACGAGCCACTCGATGATCTTGTCGTCCCAGTCGTCGCCGCCGAGCTGCGTGTTGCCCGAGGTCGACTTCACCTCGAAGACGCCCTCGCCGATCTCGAGCACCGAGACGTCGAACGTCCCGCCGCCGAGGTCGAAGACGAGCACGGTCTGGTCCGCGCCCTCCTTGTCGAGCCCGTAGGCCAGGGCGGCGGCGGTCGGCTCGTTGATGATGCGGAGCACCTCGAGCCCGGCGATCGCGCCGGCCTCCTTGGTCGCCGTGCGCTGCGCGTCGTCGAAGTACGCGGGCACGGTGATGACCGCCTGGGTCACGGTGTCGCCGAGATACGACTCGGCGTCCCTCTTCAGCTTCCCGAGGATCCGGGCCGAGATCTCCTGCGGGGTGTACGCCTTGCCGTCGATGTCGACGGTCCACTTGGTGCCCATGTGGCGCTTCACCGAGCGGATGGTGCGGTCGGGGTTGGTGATGGCCTGTCGCTTGGCCACCTCGCCCACCAGCACCTCGCCGGTCTTGGAGAAGCCCACCACCGACGGCGTGGTCCGGCCTCCCTCGGCGTTCGGGATCACGACGGGCTCGCCCGCCTCCAACACACTGACCACCGAGTTGGTGGTTCCCAGGTCGATGCCTACGGCCTTGGCCATGTCTGCTTTGTCCTTACTCTCTGCACCGCCGGCCCTTGCCGTCGGTCGATCTCGTCGCCGGCCGGCCTCCGCGGCCGCCGGCTCTTGCTCGTCTACCAGTCCGTCTCCGATTGGTCTCCACCATTGTAGCAAACTTGAGTCGCTCCATGTCAAGATTTCTGATGCCATTGACCACCCCATTCTGCCCGGACCCGGCCCGGTGGGCTCCCGCGCCGCCGCCACGGCGCGTTCGAACAGAGAATCCCAGGTGGGGGGCCGATCTTGGGCCACGGGGTGCAGGCTGGCCCCGCAGTCGGCGGTCGAGCGGGGCCAGCCACCATCACCCCGACAGCCGAGACTGGCGGTGTGTTGGCGGGTCCACACCGTTCAGTTCTCCTCGGCAACCGCATCCTGGCATTAGGGGTTGCACGAAGGACTAGGGCCGAACTTCCCTTTGGCGTCTTCTCTGCCAAAACGACAACGCCAATTGCGCTGCCTCCCGGCCTCCTCCTCCGAAAGCTCACCTCGCCGCCGACCAGGTGGATTGCGGAGTTTCCACCGCCGCCCCTACGATCGGACCGTGCTCGACCTGGTCCTTCTGCGCCACGGCCAGTCCACCTGGAACGCGAAGAACCTGTTCACCGGGTGGGTCGACGTCGACCTGAGCCCCGCCGGCGAGGCCGAGGCCCGGGCCGGCGGCGAGCTGCTGGCAGAGACCGCCGACCTCGACCTGCGGATCCTGCACACCTCGGTCCTGACCCGGGCCATCCGGACAGCCGAGCTCGCCGCTGGCTGCCGCCGGCCGCAGCTGGCTGCCCGTCCGCCGCGACTGGCGCCTCAACGAGCGGCACTACGGCGACCTGCAGGGCAAGAACAAGGCCGAGATCAAGCAGGAGTTCGGCGAGGACCAGTTCATGCTCTGGCGTCGCAGCTACGACACCCCGCCGCCGCCCCTCTCAGCCGACAACCCGTACGACGTCAGCGCCGATCCCCGCTACCGGGACCTCGACCCAGCTGACATCCCCCGCACCGAGTGCCTGAAGGACGTCGTCGCGCGCACCGTCCCCTACTGGGAGTCCGCCATCGTGCCCGACCTGCGAGCCGCTGCCGCCCAGGGCGGCGCCGTCCTCGTGGCCGCCCACGGCAACTCCATCCGTGCACTGCGCAAGCACCTCGAGCAGATCGCCGACGACGCCATCACCGAGCTCGAGATCCCGACCGGCATTCCCTACCGCATGCGACTCGACGACGACCTGAGTGTGCGCTCCGCCGAGTATCTCGGCGACGCCGCCGCGGCGGCCGCTGCCGCTGCTGCCGTCGCCCGCCAAGGCGACGCCTCCGCCTGAGCCGGAACTGCCCGGAGACGGCGGATGGCCGGGGCGCCTCGCCGCGCCCCGGCCAGTCCGATCGCAAGACAGAACCGGCTGCGTCTTACAACGCGTCGGCCCCGCGTTCTCCCGTCCGCACGCGCACAACGGTGTCCACCGGGACGACCCAGACCTTGCCGTCACCGATCTTGCCGGTGGCGGCCGTCCCGACGATGGCGTCGACCACGTCGTCGACCTGGCTGTCGTCGACGAGCACCTCGAGGCGGATCTTGGGGACGAAGTCCACTTCGTACTCCGCTCCCCGGTACACCTCGGTGTGCCCACGCTGGCGCCCGAAGCCCTGGGCCTCGGTGAGCGTCATGCCTTGCACACCCTTGCCCTTGAGGACCTCCTTGACATCGTCGAGCTTGAACGGCTTGAGCACTGCCACGATCAGCTTCACTGTCGATCTCCTTTTCGTCCTGAGTATCCGGGCCTAGGAACCGCCGCCGGGGGGCGACGACGTCGGTTCCGGATCCGGTGACCTACCTTCGCCGATGCCGGCCATGGCGAAGGCACCGTCGCTGCGGGTGGCGAGCGTCTCCTCGGGGAAGGCCTCCTCACCGTGGATGGCGAGGTCGCCGACCTCGAGGACGTCGTCCTTGTAGCGGGCGCCACGGAGAACCAGCCGATGATCCACATCAGGATGAAGGTGATCACCGCCGACCAGATGATGACGAAGATCGCCGCCCGGAACTGCTCCCACAGCTGGTGGGCCGAGCCCGTGTACATCAAGTCCGTGGACCCCGAACGGCGACGCAGGTCTTGTCGCTCGACAGGTACGTCGCTGCGGTCGTCGCAACCACCTGACCGTTCGCGGTGAGGTGACCGCAGCCGTACTCGATCATGTTCGGGTCTCCGAAGATGCCGAGGAGCATGCCGCCCATGAAGCCCGCGATGCCGTGGGTGTAGATGACCCCGAGCGCGTCGTCGACCTTCGAGAACGGCCGGACCTTGGAGAGGTAGTTCCAGGCCACCCAGACGACGGCGCAGCAGATCGCACCGACGGCGATGGCGCCCCAGCCGTTGACCCAGCCCGCGCAGGGCGTGATGCCGACGAGGCCGCAGATCATGCCGTTCACGCCGCCGAGGAACGTCGGTTTGCGTTCCTTGGTGAGCCAGGCGTCCATCAACATCCACACGAGGACGCCGGTCGCGGTGGCCAGGTTCGTGTTGATGACGGCAGAGGCCGCGCTGGCGCCCGCGTAGTACGGGTCGCCACCGTTGAAGCCGTTCCAACCCAGCCACAGGATGCCGGCGCCGACCGCCGCCATCACCAGGTTGTTGGGCAAGGCATGCTGCCTATCTCGGAGCAGCCGGGGTCCGAGCACCCAGGCTGCGACGAAACCGGAAACGCCGGCCGACATGTGGATGACGTACCCACCGGAGAAGTCGAGCGCACCCTCCTGGGCGAAGTAGCCGCCGCCCCAGAGCATGAAGGCGTCAATCGGAGTAGACGAACGTCGACCAGAGCGGGACGAGGATGCACCACGCCGTGAACTTGATCCGCCCGAGCACGCTGCCGAGGAACAGAAGCGGCGTGATGGCCGCGAAGACGAACTGGAAGTAGGCGAGGCTCGCCGTCGGGAAGTGGAAGGGGATGATCGTGTTTGCCGCAGAGACCGCTTGTCCTTGTTCGCTGTAACTGTTGAGTATCTGCCCGGGTTTACCGACGAAGTTCTCGAAGAAGTGCTGCAAGGTCCCCGTCGCACCGGTGAGTTGCGTCTGGACTCCGTCGCGGACGCCACCTCCGATGGACGTCGCGCCGAAGCCCATCTTGTAGCCCCAGAGGACCCACACGATGAGCACCAGCGAGAAGCCGGCGAACATCATCGACAGCACGTTGACGGCCCACTTCTTGGGGACGATCGACGCGTAGAGGACGGCCAGGCCGGGGATGCTCATCAGGCCGACGAGGGTCGCGGCGGTGATCTGCCACGTGTTGTCGGCCGGATTCAGCCAGCTCGGATACGGAACGGGAACCGTGGCTCCCAATAGATGGATCACGTGATGCTCTCCTCCTGTCATTGCCGGCCGGGCGATCCACCCTGTGCGCACTGCGCAACAGAACACCCGGTTCGACAAGCCACTTCAGACGGTCTGTTCTCCGACCGCTGAAAGAATGCAATCCAGGAGTTTCCGCATCGTCACTGCTGTGTTTCCAGCGCGTTAATCCACACTCCTGTGGAAAACGAGCGCTTGATCAGGCGACGCAATGAATGCAGGGGGGGCGGGCCAACCGACCAGACGGCCCACAGTGGATCGAAGCGTTGACAGTACGATCTGGCGATCGCGACGACCTCCGAAGAGCCCGAAGTGGGTACCAGGCGAAGCGGCGTCCCGCACGGCAGATGCCCCCATCTCCACGTTGCGCGGCGCCAGTGCCTCGGTGGACGCCCGACGCGCGGCGCAGGTGGTCGTCGGTCTGATCCTGGCGACGCTCGCCGTGCTCGGCATCTTGTTCATCGTGGTGGGCATCAACAAGAACGACCAGATCAACGAGCTCAAGGGCCACGGCGTCCCGGTCACCTACGTGGTCTCCAAGTGCCTCGGGCTGCTCGGGGGCAGCGGCAGCAACGCTGCCGGCTACTCGTGCCAGGGCAGTTACGACGATCGACGGCCGGCGCGTCTTCGAAAACCTGCCCGGGGTCGTCGAACCACGCACCAGGCGACCGGGTGAAGGCGATCTCCGTCCGGTCAGACCCGACCTTGTTGTCCACCCCGTCCATCCTGAACACGGAGCAGCGCGTCGGCCAGCGTGTTCATCCTTCCGGCCGTGCTCCTCGGCGTGTGCGCGCTCCTCGTGCTCGCCGTGCTGTTGCGGCGCCGCCGACGTCGCACGGCAACCAGGGACCGCTGAGCGTCAGGTAGGCGGCGTGTAGCGCTTGTTCGCCCTGCGCCCGTGGCTTCGAACCGTTGTTGGGGCGCGGCGAGGTGTGTCGACCGGTCGCTTCGGCCTCGGCCTTCTTCAGCGCCTGCTGCAGCCGGAAGGCGCGCACCAGGTACCAGGCCCCGGCCAGCACGAACGGGCACGGCAAAGCCCCAACAACCCAGCTGGAACACGGCCGAGGCCGTAGAGCGCCAGCGTGATCCCATGGAACAGTCCGCTTCCGCCACCAGGCCGATACCAGAATCACCACCGAAGAGCAAGGAAGACCACAGGAGCAGCGTAGGTGAGGTCGGAACGTAGTCTTGGTCAACGTCGTCTGGTGGTGTGTACGTGGCGAGTTGATCAGCGACGCCGATGATGATGAGCGAGATCAACGCGGCGATCGGGCGCGGCGATGAGGCCGATCGCGCGCTCTTTGTCGTCGGCATGCGGATGTCGTATCGGATCTCGTCGACAGAGCGGTCGTCGGCGGCCGGGCGCGCGTCGTCGGCGCTCGTCGTCCGGCTTGACCATGGCGTACTTCAGGCGCTCCCATCGCGTCATGGGTGCGCCGTCATCGCCGCTGCTCCCGGTTTCCCGGTTGGCGGGCATCGATGAAGGCTACCGCCGCCCTGAGAACGGCTTGCTTCCGGCAGATTACGGCGGTGTGAATTCGCCCCGGCGCCAGGTCCGGGCTCCGTCGCTAGGGTGCTCGTCAGGGCAGGAAGGCCCGGCTGATCAAGGGGAGCGTGCCGATGAAGCTCGTGGTGGCAGTGGTCAAGCCGTTCAAGCTGGACGACGTGAAGAACGTCCTGAAGAACATGGGTATCGAGGGCATGACCCTCACCGAGGCCCAGGGCTACGGCCGCCAGCGGGGCCACACCGAGAACTACCGGGGCGCCGAGTACCAGGTCGACTTCGTGCCCAAGCTGCGGGTCGAGGTCCTCGTCGAGGACGAGCAGGCCGAGGCGGTGGTCGACGCCATCGTGGCCGCGGCGGCCACCGGCAAGATCGGCGACGGCAAGGTCTGGGTCGTGCCGGCCGAGACCGTCGTGCGCGTGCGCACGGGCGAGCGCGGCGCGGACGCCGTCTGAGCCCGGCGGTACGGGGCGGCCCTGCCGCCAGCGGCGGTTGGCAAGGCCGACGCAGCCGGCGCCCGAAGGCGCAACCGACGTGATGAGCCGACCGTTCGAATAGGGCCGAACACCGTGCAAATCGGCACGTGAAGGCACGTGGGGCTACTGTCTGCGGCCATGGCAAAGGAACTGGACCTCTCGAAGATCTGGCTGTTCTCGACGTCGTCGGCCAAGGACCTGCGCACCATCCGGCGGGCGCTCGAGGAAGTGACGGTGCCGCCCGGGCGCATGCTCTGCGAGCAGGGCACGATCGGGCGTGAGTTCTTCCTCATCGTCAAGGGCCAGGCGTCGGTGCGGCGCAACAACCGCAAGACGGCGACGCTCGGGCCGGGCCAGTACTTCGGCGAGATGGCGCTGCTCGACCGGCGCCCCCGTTCGGCCACCGTCACGTCCGACACCGACATGACCCTGCTGGTCCTCGGGCAGCGCCAGTTCAACGGCGTGCTCGACGCCGTGCCGGCGCTGGCCCGCAAGATGCTGGCGGCGATGGCGACCCGGTTGCGTGACGCCGACGAGAAGGCGATGGCCAGCATCTAGGGCGGCGCCCGGGGCGGCCGGACGGCGACTCGGGCGGGCAGCGGCCCGGCCTCGGGGCATCGACTTCGTAAACCATCCGCGCCCTGGTCAGGGCGCGCTGCGAAACTTCCGAATGTCCATTTCCTCGTCTGGACAGGAGGTTTTCAGATGCCTGAGCTTCAAGAAACTCCTCGCGGAGTTCGTCGGCACGGCGGTGCTGGTCGTCATAGCGGTCGGGGTCGCCACCGAGTCCTTCGGCGTTCAAGCTCCACGGCCTGAGCTACTCCGCCGGCGTCGTCGCCACGGCGCTCGCCTTCGGCCTGGTGCTGGTGGCGCTCGTCTACGCCATCGGGCCGATCTCGGGCTGCCACGTCAACCCCGCGGTCACGATGGGGTTCATCTCGTCGGGCCGCATGAAGGTGGTCGAGGGGATCTCGTACATGGTCGCCCAGGTGGCCGGCGGCATCGCCGGGGCCTACCTCCTGTACTGGATGTTCACGACGTCGCCGATCTACCACAAGAGCGTCCAGGGCCTGGGGACCGACGGCTACGGCAAGGCCTCGCACCTGTTCGTCAGCCAGGGCGGCGCGTTCCTGATCGAGGTCGTCCTGACCGCCGTGTTCGTGATGGTCGTCCTCTTCGCCACGCACAAGGCGGCCATCCAGGGCGCGGCGGGCGTGGCCATCGGCTTCGCGCTGGTGATGGTGCACCTCATCGGCATCCCGCTGACGGGGACCTCGGTGAACCCCGCCCGGTCCTTGGGCCCGGCGCTGGTCGTGGGCGGCACGGCGCTGAGCCAGGTGTGGCTCTTCATCGTCGCCCCGCTGGTCGGCGGCATCGTGGCGGCCATCATCCACCTGGTGATTGCGGACCGTTCCACCGAGAGCGAGGTCACCGTCGAGGTCGAGGTCACGGCCTAGATATTCGGCCGCTACCGTCGGATCCATGGATCTGACCGAGGCACTCACATTCGCTCGCGACCGCAAGCAGGGGACCCTCGTCACCATCGGGGCCAAGGGGCGCCCGCAGATCTCCAACATCCTGTTCGTGCCGGGCCCGGGCGACACGCTGCTGATCTCGATGACGGACGACCGGGTCAAGACGCGCAACCTGCGGCGCGACCCGCGGGCGTCGCTCTACGTGCAGGGGGACAACTTCTGGACGTGGGTGGTGATCGAGGCGTCGGCGGAGCTCTCAGCCGTGGCGGCCGACCCCCACGACGCCACCGTCGACGCGCTCGTCGAGTACTACCGCCTCGGCTCGGGTGAGCACGCCGACTGGGAGGAGTACCGGGCTGCGATGGTCTCGGACCGGCGGCTGGTGCTCACGCTGCATCCCGAGCGGGCGTACGGGCTCGGGGTCTAGGTCGTCTCATTCCCCATTTCTCGGTCGCGGGCTGAGGGACGTCGGGCGCTCAGCCGGCCGGCTGGGGCTCGGGTTCCGGCTCAGGCGCCGACGTGCTGGCGCCGTTGCCACCGCCCGGCTGGCCGAGTGACTCCTCGACGAGCTGCGAGAGGTCGAGCACCCGCACCTCGTCCTCCTTGCTGTGGGCACGGACGGCGTCGTCGAGCATGATCATGCAGTAGGGGCAGGCGGTCGAGACCACGTCGGCGCCGGTGCCGAGCGCCTCCTCGGTGCGCTCCATGTTCACGCGCTTGCCGATGTTCTCCTCGAGCCACATGCGCGCGCCGCCGGCGCCGCAGCAGAAGCCGCGCTCCTTGCAACGCCGCATCTCCACCTGCTTGGCGCCCTTGATGGCATCGAGGACGTGACGGGGCTCTTCGAAGACCCGGTTGTGGCGGCCGAGATAGCAGGGGTCGTGGTAGGTGACCGTGCCGTTGTAGCCGGCGCCCGGGACGAGCTTGCCCGTCCTTCACCAGGTGCTCGAGCAGCTGGGAGTGGTGGATGACCTCGTAATTGCCGCCGAGCGCCGGGTACTCGTTCTTGATCGTGTTGAAGCAGTGGGGGCAGGTGGCGATGATCTTCTTGGCGCCGGCCTCGTCGAGGGTGGCGATGTTCATCTTGGTCTGCTCCTGGTACAGGTACTCGTTGCCCAGGCGGCGGACCGGGTCGCCGGTGCACGACTCCTTCGGGCCGAGGATGCCGAAGGTGACGCCGGCCCGGTGCAGCATGCGCGCCGTGGCCTGCACGCCCTTGCGGGCCCGCTCGTCGAGCGCGCCCGCGCAGCCGACCCAGTAGAGGTACTCGATGTCGTCGGGGATGGTGCCGGTGATGACCGGGATCTCGAAGTCGAGGCTTTCGGTCCATTCCGTGCGCTTGCGCCTGCCCGAGGCCCCACGGGTCGCCCTGGTTCTCGACGTTGCGCAGCATGAGGCCGGCCTCGGACGGGAACTCCGACTCCATGAGCACCTGGTAGCGCCGCATGTCGATGATGGCGTCGATGTGCTCGATGTCGACCGGGCACTCGTTCACGCAGGCGCCGCAGGTCGTGCACGCCCACAGCACGTCGGGGTCGATGACGTTCGGGACGAGCGCGGTCTGCTCGCCTTCCTTGCTGAGGAGCGGGCCGGCCATGGCGAACATGTTGTCGCGCAGGTCCATGATGAGCAGCTTGGGCGACAGCGGCTTGTCGGTGTTCCAGGCCGGGCACTGGCGACTGGCAGCGTCCGCACTCGGTACAGGTGGCGAAGTCGAGCATCTGCTTCCAGGTGAAGTGGCCGACCTCGCCCACGCCGAACACGGTGTCCTCGTCGACGTTCTCCATGTCCATGTCGGGGGTGCTGCCGAGGGCGCCCAGGGCGCGGGGACGGCGGGAGAAGGCGACGTTGATGGGAGCCATGAAGATGTGCAGGTGCTTCGAGTAGGCGATGAAGACGATGAAGCCCGAGATGATGGCGATGTTGAGAATGAGGAAGACGGTGGCGAGCACGGCGTTGACGTCCCGAGCCGAGCGGGTGCAGCCACGAGGCCACGGCGTGGGAGGCGAAGGCCCAGTTGCCATAGGGGAACTGGGTCGGGTTCGTGTTGACCTGCGCGCCGCGGTAGAGGAGCAGCGTGATGATGACGCCGGCGATCATGAGGAGGACGAGCCACGCCGCGCCGGTGTGCGAGCCGTAGAAGCGTGACTTGCGCTCGAGCCGGCTCGGCGCCTGGATCAGTCGGATGATGGAGAAGGTGACGAGCGCGACCAGGACCGCGCAAGCGAAGAAGTCCTCGACGAAGCCGAGCCAGGCCCATGGTGCCGATGCCCGGTATGTGGAAGTACTTGTCGAAGAGGTCGCCGTAGGCCTCGATGATCGTGAGCAGACAGGATGGTGAAGCCCCACATCGTGAAGAAGTGGGCGAGCCCCGGCACCGTCCACTGGAGGAGCTTGCGCTGCCCTGCAACCTCGACGACCTCGGCCTCGGCCTTGCGGGTGATCGGGCCCCGCGTGCGGGAGGGGTCGGGCTTGCCCGGCCCGGATGAGCCGGGACAGCCAGTGGAACCGCCGGGCGGCGATGGCGAAGCCCACCACGGTGAGGCCAAGGCCCAGAATGATCCTGATCGGCACGAAAACTCCTCGCTTATGGGGACGTCGCCAGGGGGCGGAGTGCGAGCGCCACCTGGGAATTCACAAGCGGGCCAGAGGATAGTGTGGCTCGCACTCGCGGGCGTAGTTCAGAGGCAGAACATCAGCTTCCCAAGCTGAGAACGCGGGTTCGATTCCCGTCGCCCGCTCTCGACCGGCTGCGCAGGTCTGTGGAGCCTCGGTAGATACCCGACACCCTGGCTCCGGTAGATACACGACACTTTTCGGACGCGGCTCCGGTACATGGGCGACACTGGCTCCGGTACATAGGCGACACTCCCGCCGCCCTCCTCCCATAGTTGGCCATCTGGTCAACCAAGGAGGTCGGGATCGTGCTGGTGGAGCTGGGTCTCGTGGAACAGCGGTATAAGGCCGTGCTCGAGGTCACCGAAGGCGGGGCGAGCGTGACTGAGGTGGCCCGCCGCTATGGGGTGGGGCGCCAGACGGTGCACACGTGGCTCCGTCGCTACTGCCGACGGCGGCTTGGGTGCCCTGGCCGATCGCAGCAAGCACCCCGACACGTGCCCCCACCAGATGCCGCCTCGCGTCGAGGCCCGGATCCTCGAGCTGCGCCGAGTTCATCCGAACTGGGGACCCCGAAGCATCTTGAACCGCCTCATCCGTGACGGGGTCGAACCGGTGCCTTCGCGCTCGGCCATCTATCGCGCCCTCGTGCGCCATGCGTTGATCTCGCCGACGCCACGGCGGCGCAAGGCCAGTGACTACAAGCGTTGGGAGCGCTCGCGTCCGATGGAGCTCTGGCAGATGGACGTCACCTTGGGCGTGCGCCTGGCCGACGGCTCCAAGCCCTCCATCGTCACGGGCATCGACGACCACTCGAGGTTCTGCGTCTGCGCCGTGGTGGTGGCGCGAGCAACCGCCAAGCCGGTCTGTGATGCCCTCCTCGGCGCCATGCGCGCCCACGGGGTGCCAGAGGGGATCCTCACCGACAACGGCAAGGTGTTCACCAACCGCTTCGGCCGAGGAACCTCCTTGGTGCTCTTCGACCGTATTTGCCAGCAAAACGGCATCCGCCACCTCCTCACCGCCCCCCACTCGCCGACGACGACGGGGAAGGTGGAGCGGTTCCACAAGACCCTCAAGCGCGAGTTCCTCGATGGGAAGGTCTTCGCCGACATCGAAGAGGTCCAGCGCGCCCTCGACGCGTGGATTGCCCACTACAACGAGGAACGGGACCACCAGAGCATCGGCAACCGCCCGCCGGTCGATCGTTTCGCCCTCGGGCGCCGTGAGCCCCTCGAAGCACCGGACCCGCCGGCCGCCGAAGTTCCCCTCGTGGCGCCGAGGCTGGTGCGACGAGTCCGTGCCGATGGCTCAGTGAGCCTGTTGAACTTCAGGTATCACGTCGGTCGCTATCTGGCCGGCCAGAACGTCGAGGTGGTCTCCAATGACGGCCTGATCGAGGTCTCCTCCGCGGGCGTCTTGGTCGTGACCCACGCCCGGCGCCACCGTGAGGAGCTCGAGGAGTCCATCAGCCGCCAGGCGCTGGCCGCACCCCCGTCGCGTCCGGCCAGTGCCACCGTCGTAATCCGAAAGGTCGACAACAACGGCGCCGTTCGCTTCGCTGGCACCACCTATTACGTCGGTCAGGCCTATCGCCGCCGACAACTTGAGGTGACGCTTGTGAAAGACACCCTTCAGATCTGGGATGACAACCGACTGCTTCGCACCCACCCCATCCGCCATGACCGTCGAAAGGAGCACGGTGCTTTCGCCAATCCGAGTGGTAGACCCGACCGCATCAATGCCGCCTAGAAACCTTCCCATGGTGTCGTGCAAGAGCCGGAGCCAATCTGTCGGGCGTGTACCGGACTTCCACACGGCTGCGCAGGTCAGACCCACAATCGGTCTGCGGGCGATGACGGCGCACGGTCACCGAAACCACCACCGTGTCACACATCCGTGCCTGTGCGTGCCACAGCGTGCCACATGAAGCGGCGCGTTCTCAGCTACCCATGCTGAGGACGCGCAAGTGATGGCAACTCAACTCAGCTTGCACAGCCGAGACCGAGAATTGGGCTCCGGGCGGTCCGTCCTGTGTCGGAACGGGGGCTCCCGCAACGGTGCTTGACGCACCTCCTCGTGATAACGAGTTATGCACGAGTTCGGCAGGCCCGTTCAGTCGGGCCGCACCTTCGTTCACAAAGCGGACTCAAGCATCGCGAGATTGACCGTGGCGGCCATCTTTTGGTAGCCGAGGAGATTCGGGTGCAAGTGATCCGCGCTCGAATAAATGGGATTGAGCACCGTCGGGTCATTGGGATCGCGCAACGCGGCATCGAAATCGATGACCCCGTCAGCGAGATGCTGAGTTCTGATCCAAGCGTTCACCTGTTCTCGGTAGATCTCGCTCAGAGGTGAGCTCGCGGGGCCGTCGATGATGGCGTTCGAGGCGGGGAGCAGAGTCCCGAGCCAGATCTTCACGCCGTGGGCGTGGGCCATGGCGATCACCTCCTCATAGCCGGCGATAAGTTCGCTCGGGGTGGTGATGGGCGGAGGGATGCCCAGATCGTTGATCCCCTCTTGCAGGATCACTCCTTTTACGCCTGGCACATCGAGGGCGTCTTGTTGGAACCTCTGCACGCCGCTCGGACCCATGAGTAGGCCAAAGCCGCCGGTGACCAGGCGGTTGGCGCTGATTCCCGCATTCACAACCGAGATCGGGATACCTGCGGCGTCGGTCCGGCGTTGCAGGTCGTCGGGGTACCGGCCGTTCTTGTCCGCGACGGCCAGGCTCACGGGCAGGCTGACCGGCGTAGATGCGACGAACCCGTCAGTGATGGAGTCGCCGAAGGCCACGATGGCTCCGGTCGACGCGGGGGCCTCGACGTCGACCCCGTCGATGTACAACCACGCTTCGGTGTGCAGAGAGAAGCGAGCATTGCTTGGCTCCGTCGTCAGGTCACCCGTGCCGGGAGGCGAGTAGTAGGACGTGGCGTTTGCGTTCCAGTGCTTGGTCGGAAAGCTCTGGACGCCCGGCATGAAAATGCTGACCGCGAGGGGTGTGAACGCCGTGAACGCCGAAGGCGACGGGATCGCTCACGACGTCTTGGCCTACGGGGACGCTGACCTGAGAACTTCCCCCGAACGTCACGGGGGTGATGTCGGAGACCGTCCCAGATCCCTCCACTCCGATGGTCACGTTCCCGAACTGCGCGTGGCGCGTGACCAAAGCGATTCGAGAGGTGGAGGCGCAACTGCGTGCCCCCGAGGTGCGGCGTGACGATCATGCGTAGTGTCTGGTTGGCGAGGATTTCGGGAACGGGAAAGCCGGCGGCGTCGAACGGGGTCAACGAGTCGGTGGGACTTGCCGTCCAGCTCGCCACCCAGAGATCCGGGGCCGAGGCCGTGGCCACACCCGACGGTGCAACGAGCAGCAAGCCAAGGACTAGGACGACGGCGCTTGTTGCTGCCGCTGTCCTTCGCTTGGACGGGGAGGTACGCATGCCGCTGCAGAGTGCTTGAACAACGCCGGTCACGACAGCCACCTGCCGACTGAAGTCGATCATGAGGACCCGCCTCCTCTGTGCGGGAAGTTCGATTCAGCCCCGCTGCACCGCAGGTTCCCTCATCCGACAACACATGTCAAACCAAATATTCGGTTCACGGTTTTCTCATTGGCGTCGCCCATGGGAGGGCGGCGGGTGCCATCCCTGAAGTGCTGCTTGCGAACTGCTCCACCTTCTGACGGCGTTATGGAGGATCGTCCCGGGTTCGGAACCTGCGTCACGGCGCACCACTCAGACCTCTGAGGAGGTTGTCCAATGCCGTCACGGACTGCCCTCGTGCGGCAAGCGGGTCATCGGCGTTGACGATGTAGAGAGCTGCTTCGTCTGCAGCCGCCAGCAGAATGTGTGCGAGTGCAGCACTTGGCTGAGGGGGAAGTGACCCATCTGCCATTGCGAGTTCGAGCATGGCCTGGATGCCGCCCAGGCCATAACGCGCTTCGATGGCACGCCACTCCTGCCAGCCCAACACCGCCGGCCCGTCGATGAGCAGAACCCGTTGGACCTCGGGCGTAAGTGAGGCGTCGAGGAAGCCGATCAGGCCTGCGCGCAGCAGTTCGAGTGGCGACAGGTCGTCTGCCAGGCTCGCGCCGGCCGCTGCGACGAGGTCCTGTTCGACGGCCTCGAACACGGCGACGAAGAGCGCCCGCTTGTCGGCGAAGTGGTGGTAGAGCGCGCCCCGCGTTCCGACACCGGCCCGGGCGACGATCTCCTCAGTGCTGGTGTCGTGATACCCGCGCTCGACAAAGAGCAGGCGGGCCGCTGAAACGATTGCGGCTCGAGTGGCTTCGGCCCGCTCCGCAACCGCTGCTGATGCCGGGCGAGGTGCCGGGTCGTCCGATTGTGATTGACCCGCTGTCATGCACACAGTATGGTCCACATACAGACGGTATGTCGTAGGTCCGACAGAGTAGCGGGGAGATTCCGATGGCGGATGCGATCGAGGTGGTCACCAGCTTTTGCGACGCGATGAGCAAGCGAGACCCCGATGCGCTCCGTCCCTATCTCGCCCCAGGCGTCGTGTACCAGAACACGGGGATGCCCGCGAAGAAAGGGATCGACGACGTCCTCGCCGACCTGGCTGGCCAGTTCTCGATGTTCCCCGACACCTACGAGTACAGGACCGAGAACATCGCCGCGAACGGCAACGTGGTCCTCACCGAGCGCGTTGACATGATCAACGGCTTCGACGGCAGTCTCCACGGAGTGCCGGTCATGGGAACCTTCGTCGTCGAAGATGGCCTGATCGCCCGGTGGACCGACTACTTCGACACCGGACTCATCGCCAAGATGCTCAGCGGCGAGGACTACACCGGCCTCGTGCCCGGGTCCGCTTGATGCCTCAGCCAGACCAGGTCGCCAGCCTGGCTGCGCCAACTGCTGCAGACCCGCGGCGCTGGAAAGCGCTGGGCGTGCTCGCCCTCATTCAGTTCATGCTCAGCCTCGACATCACTGTCGTGAACATCGCGCTCCCACAGATGCAACGTGACCTCGGGTTCTCTTCCACCGGGCTCGCGTGGGTGGTCAACGCCTACGTGCTGATGGCAGGAGGACTGCTGCTGCTGGGCGGTCGAACCGCTGACTTCGTCGGCCGACGGAAGATGTTTCTGATCGGCGTTGGGCCTCTTCGCTGTCGCCTCAGCGGCCTGCGGGGCTGCTACCGATCAGCAGCTGCTCGTCGGGGCCCGCTTCGTGCAGGGCAGCGGTGAGGCACTTGCCGCGCCAGCGGCCCTCGGCCTCATCGCCGTCATGTTCACCGACCCGACCGAACGAATGAGGGCACTCGGACTCGCGGGTGGCATCACCGCACTCGGCGGCGTCTTCGGTACCGTGATCGGCGGCATCATCGTCAATTTCGCATCCTGGCGCTGGGCCTTCTTTATCAACCTCCCGATCGCGGCATTGGCGCTCCTCCTCGTCCCGAGACTGGTGTCGGAAAGCCGGATGCAGGGAAGGCAGCGACCCAATCCGACCGGGGCCATCATCGGCACGGTGGGCCTCATCGCGATTGTCGACGGCCTGCTTGCCGCAGCCACCCACCCGTGGGGCTCGTGGCAAGTCCTCCTCCCGCTCTTCGGCGGCATGGCATTGCTCGGGCTCATGGTCGCGGTCGAAGCGCGTTCGCGATCACCGCTCATCCCGCTTGACTTCTTCGCGAACCGCACCCGCGTCGTGGCGAACTTTGTCACCCTGTTCCTTGCTGCGGCGTTCATCAGCTACTTCTTCTTGCTCACCCTCTACGAGCAACAAGTGCTGGGCTACTCCCCCCTGCAGGGTGGACTGTCCTATCTCACCTTCGGCGTCGGAATGATCGCGGGGATCGGCATCGGAGCGCTCGTGATGCCGAGAGTTGGCGTGAAACCTGTCCTGGCAACGGGCTTCTTCGGGTGTGCCGTCGGTCTCTGGCTCATCAGCGACCTGACCACGCACTCCACGTACTGGCACGACATCGCTCCAGGGATGTTCATCCTCGCGTTCTTCGCCGGTATCGCCTTTCCGGCCCTCAATAACGCCGCCCTACACCGGGTCACGGGCGAGGACTCATCACTCGCGTCCGGGGTTCAGATCTCGATGCAGCAAATCGGCGGCGCGATCGGACTGTCTTGCCTGGTCACACTCGCGCTTCGTCACGCCGCCAGCCAGGCCGTCCACGGCGTCCCCGCGTCAATCGCCTCTACTCACGGCTACGACTTGGCCTGGCGAATAGGCGCGGTCCTATGCATCGTCGGCGGTGTAATGGTCATCCTCATGCTCGAACGCGTGAGTGGTGAACTGCGGATCGCGGACCCTGTCGCCGAACTTGAGCCTGCAGCGCAATAGCTCCCGTCCCAAAGGGTGCTGGCGACGCGGCTAGTGCCGGCAGCTACCGATTTGTACTCAGCTTGCGTGGCTGAGAGCGGCGAGCCATCCCGTGCCACAACGTGCCACTCGTCGAATTCTCGCAATTTCGTGCCACACGCAACGACAAAATGCAGGCAACAGCGAACCCCACCGGATAGCTGCGGATAGCTATTAGCTGGCCTTTTCTACTTCACCGCAGGTCGCGGGACACCCACTCGTGGGCTTCCCAAGCTGAGAACGCGGGTTCGATTCCCGTCGCCCGCTCTGGGTGCGGCCTGCAGAAGGGCACCGTCGGACCAGGATTGGAGCACGATCTCACCGAAATTCGGACCGCTGGGCACTTGCGGCGTGTACTTGTCGAGCGCCTTGTACATCGTCGCTGTGGCCGAGTTGTGCACGAACCACAGGAAATCCGACTGGGAGTCTATGTTCCCGTTGAAGGCGAGAACTTCAGCCAGGCGCTGGCGACCGTCCCGTCGCTCGAAAGCTGGCGCGTGTAATGCGCGCGCATCCGCCGACGTGCCAACGATCTGGGAGCGCGCCGACGGCACGCGTGGCGCCGGACTGCTGGCGCGAGCCTGGGCAAGTAGTTGGGGGCGCGGACCCGATGCCCGCTGTGTAGACGTACTCGATGCCGTGGTGCGACGCAATCTGCTCGCCCTGCTGGACCGACTGGGCGCAGATGTTCACTTCCACGCAGTAGAGCGCGGCCAACTTCTTCACACCCGCGTCTTGGCGATGATGGCGCCGACCGAGTTTGTGTAGTTGAACGTGGCTCCGGCTGGGAAGAAGTCAGAGTTCTGCCAGCCCGATTCGGTCTCCTGTCCGCCAAGCACCGGCACGTTTGCCGTCTTTGACCACCGAAGCGAACGACGGGTCTCGTCGCTGTTGTCGAAGATGGCAACGGCGTGGTCCTGATTGATCGCAGTCTGGGCATTTGCCAAGGCCGTGGCTGCGCTGTAGCCGTCATCGAGGACCACAAGAATGCACTGGTGCCCCGCGAGGCGCCGTGGCTGTTGACCCAGGATGCCCACGACTGCATCGTGGAGGAGGTCTGGCTGATCGACGATGCCTCAGGACCTGTGCAGCTGCACAGATCGGCGATGGTGACCGTGCTCGACTGCTCGGCGGCTCCTGCCTGAGCGGCACGGCGATCACGGCAACGCTCACTGACACCTGCGACGGCAAGGGACCCGCCGCCAACACCACACGTCTCCTTCACGCGTCCGAGCACGTGCACTCCCCCCTGGGCCCTTCGCCCCGTTCAGGCGGCGCATCGGCACCGTCCCTCCTTATGTCCCCACGTCGGCTCTCGGCTGGGAACAGTCGGACTATCGCTGTCCCGGACTACGTCGACCCGGCTGGTGCACGGAATCGCGCATCTCGCGCCAATGGCCGCAGTCGAATCGGCGGATACGGACCGCGCGGCTCGTCGCAATCCACCCTCTGGGCGAAGCGAGTGGCGCGGCCGTAACGCAATCGACTACGAGTACGTGCTGTCGGGGAGGTAAACTGTTGATTGACGACGTGGCCATGGCCACGCGGGGAACTCCGACTTCGACGCTCATGTCGGCTACGGGCACGAGGCGCGGCGTGGCCTGGGTGAAGGACTGACCCATGCAGGACTTCTTGCCGTTCATCGTCATTGGCCTCGCGACCGGGGCGGTGTACGGCCTCGCGGGAGTCGGCCTGGTGCTCGCCTACAAGACCTCCGGCATCTTCAACCTCGCCTACGGCGCGATTGCAGCTCTGACCGTGTTCGTTTCTACTGGCTGCACGACGAGCACGGCTGGCCGTGGGGCCTGGCTGCTGCGGTGTGCGTCTTAGTCTTGGGTCCAGCTGAGGACTGCTCATGGAGCTCCTCGGCCGGGCCATCGAGCGGGTGGAGCGCACCTCAAGGTGGTAGCCACGGTGGGCCTCCTGCTCATCGTCCTGGGTGTCGGCGAGCTCTGGTACGGGAACAATGAAGTGAACTTTCCACTGTTCCTGCCGAGTTCGACTGTTCCGATCCTCGGCGTGAACGTGGGGTGGGATCAGATCACGGTAGACGATCATTTCGGTCATTGCGACTGCGGTCCTGTACTACTTCTTCCGCTTCGTCCGGATGGGATTCGCCATGCGCGGTGTCGTCGACAACCCCGACCTTCTGTCGATGACCGGCGAAAACCCCATTCGGGTGCGGCGGTGGGCCTGGGTCATCAGCATGACGTTTTGCTCCATGGCGGGACTGCTGATCGCCCCCGGCCTGAGCCTGAACGCCGAAATTATCTCGACGCTCGTCGTCTACGCGTTCGGAGCAGCGGCCATCGGCTACTTCTCGAGCCTTCCGTTGACCTTCCTCGGTGGCCTGCTCATCGGTATCGCTGGATCGCTGGCGACCAAGTACGCCGTATCGGTCAGCTGGCTGAGCGGGCTGCCCCCGGCGATCCCCTTCATCGTCCTGTTCCTTGCTCTGGTCGTCACCCCCAAGTCACGACTGGCGGAGCGTCGGGTCGTGACCACACTGCCCGTTCGAAAATCGTGGTACGCGCCCTGGAGGGTGCGGTTGGCCGTGTTTGCCGTGGTCATCGTCGTGCTCTGCCTCGTCCCGAACCTCGTGGGCGACCACCTGGCCATCTGGGCGAGCTTCCTGGCGGATGCCATCCTGCTGCTTTCGCTCGGCCTGCTCGTGCGGATCTCCGGTCAGATCTCGCTCTGCCACCTTGCGTTCGCGGCGGTCGGCGCCGCGGCATTCGGGCACTTCGCGGACAGTTACCACATGCCGTGGCTGCTCGCACTCCTGTTGGCCACGCTGGTCGCCGTGCCAGTCGGCGCCATCGTCTCGATCCCGGCCATTCGGCTATCCGGCTTGTTCCTGGCGCTCGCCACGCTGGGCTTCGGGATCCTCCTGCAGTACTCTTCTACCCGACCAACTTGATGTTCGGGCTGACAACGGCGGGGATCCCTGCTCCGCGGCCCAGGTGAGCGTCTTCGGCCTGTCGCTGGCCTCGGACAAGGGCTTCTACTACGTGCTGCTGGCCGCGGCCGTCCTGAGCACACTCGTGATCATCGTGATCCAGCGCAGCAGGATGGGACGTCTCCTCGGCGCGTTAGCTGACTCGCCGGTGGCGCTCGAGACACAAGGTGCCGCGACCAACGTCATAAGGTCTGATCTTCTGCATCTCCGCCAGCGTTCGCGAGCCTCGCCGGCGTGTTGATGGCATAGAAATTCATTACGCGGTCGGGAGCAACTACGACCCGTTCGAGTCTCTCGTCTACGTGGCGCTCGGTCGTCATCGCGATCGGCGGAGAGCCCTGTACGCGCTCATCGCCGCCCTAGGCGTGTCGATCATCCCGGGCTACTTCACGGGGAGCAACGTCACCACCTACCTCCAGATCATCTTCGGCGTGCTGCCGCAGCAACCTATGCCGTCTTCGCGAGCAGGACAGGGAGCGTACCCGCTGAAGGTGCGCCAGCTCTTTGATCGTCTCGGCGGCCGCCAGCCGGAGCACGCAGTGACCGAGGAGCAGATCCGCCGCGCCCGGTGCAGGCGCCGCGTCGGAGGAGGATGCAGCTCACCTGGACAAGCGGCTTGTCACGGCGGGCCGACGCACAGTCGAGCCAGGTGCCAGTGGGCTGGAGGTCCGTGGGCTGTCGGTCCATTACGGCGGCGTCATGGCGACTCAGGACGTGAGCCTCACGGCGCCCGATGGCTTGCATCACAGGACTAGTCGGCCCCAACGGCGCAGGAAAGACGACCACGTTCAACGTGTGCTCCGGGCTGATAAAACCGAAAGAGGGACGGGTAATCTTGCCGGGCGTGATGTCACGTCCTTCGGGCCGTCCGGTCGGTCCCGACTCGGCTTGGGCCGCTCGTTCCAGCGAGTCGAGCTGTTCTCGTCCCTCACCGTGCGAGAGAACGTGGCCCTGGGACGAGAGTCATCGATAGCCGGAGCCAATCCTGTCCGTCAGTTGATGAGTACCGCGACCCAACGGGCGGTCGTCAGCAGAGCGGTCGAGGACGCCATCGAGCTCACGGGAATCGGGCCCTGACCAACCTCCAGGCAGGGCTGCTGCCGGTGGGCCAGCGCCGGATGGTCGAGCTGGCGCGGGTGCTCGCCGGACCGTTCGATATGTTGCTGCTGGACGAGCCGTCCTCGGGCCTTGACGGCGCTGAGACGAAGCGCTTCGGCGAGATCCTGAGCAGTGCAGTCGCCGACCGTGGCCTGGGCATCTTGCTGGTCGAACACGACATGGCGCTGGTGCGCCAGGTCTGTCGGAACATTTACGTGCTGGACTTCGGACAACTCGTCTTCGAGGGAACTCCCGCAGAGATGCTGGCCAGCCCAGTCGTTCGGAGCGCGTATCTGGGCTCCGAGAGCGACGCCGTCCCGGGTGCCAGTCCCGCGCCGTCGATCGGGGCGGGTGATGCTTGAGCTCAAGCATGTGACGGCCGGTTACGGCGAGACGGTGGTCCTGCGGGACGTGACGATCTCGGTTCCGGACTCGAAAGTCGTCGCCCTCCTTGGCCCCAATGGTGCAGGCAAGACGACGACGCTGCGCACGGCCTCGGGTCTGATCAGACCGATGGGCGGCCGCGTCTTGCTCGATGGAGAAGACGTGACGGGTCAGAAGCCTTACGTGCTGGCGCGGCGGGCTCTGCCACTGCCGGAAGGACACGGGATATTCCCTCCCTAACAGTCAAGGAGAACATGCCTGAGCTCACCCAAAGGAAAGGAGAAGGAAAGTGCGAGAAGGCTGGGGACGAGCGGCGCTGGCGACGGTCGGAGCAGGCGGGAAGGAGTGGCGGCGAGCAGCAGAGCCTGGGAGGACACGACGAACAGGAGGGGAGAGGGGGGGGGGGAAAGGAAGGGAGGGAGGAGTCGGCAAACATCGCAGGTCATGTGCTGCTCCGGTAGCTGCACGACATTCTGTATCCGGCACCTGGGCGACACTTTGCGGACGCGGATTCCGACGTTCAACCTCGACTTGAGGGCTCAGCGTGCGCCGAGTTGAAGTGACCGCAGCAGCGGTGTCGGTTTCGACCGGATCGCCACGACACAAGCCTGGCGATCCCTCGAGCACGTTCGTGGTGCAGCACCTGGATATGCGCCTGATTGCGCTTGCTGTATCTCTCGCCGTGATGGAGCCCGGCGCTGCCATTCGGCGAAATCGAGAATTTTCTGCCGCCCACTGCGACCAGGATGGAAGCGAGCGAAGCGCAGCAACAGGAACGTGCAAATGGCGCTTCAGCTGGAAGTTTCGCTTTCGGGCAGGTGAGGACGGATCCTCCTCCGGGCTTCCATGCGCCCCTAGTTTTCGAACTACGCAAGCACAAGATTCGACGCCAACCCACGTTTCGCCATCGTCCCGGTTGGATATATCTTGACCAACGGGAAGAGATCCAGGAGGGGAAACACTGTGCACGACCGTGTTCGTCGTCGCGTCGCGATCCTGTTGCCGATCGGCGTCATGATCAGCAGCAGCTTCATCACAGCAGGGCTGACCAGCGCAACGGCCGGAGCCGACGGGATCTTGCCGCCGGCGAATCCCGCGTCGAACATCGCGCCCAGCAGTGCAGACTGGCTGAGCTCCATTGATGCGGCTCGCGCCCAGGAGGGCGTCGGGACCATGAACATCTCCGAGTCCGCTCTGGCCTCGTTGCCGGTGCCGGAGCAGGTCTTCGCCGTGCTGAACGTCGAGCGCGTCGACCGCGGCCTGCCGCCGATCAACGACATGACCGCGCAGCTCGACTCGTACGCGCAGGCTGGCGCCGAATGCATCGACAGATCCGCCCATTCCTTCTTCGGTCACCGGCGCCGGGCCAATCACATTCGGTGGCTCTCTGTGGGCCGGTCAGGCCTCGGCACTCGCGGCCGACTACTTAATGATGTACGACGACGGCTTTGGCGGGTCCGCCACGACGAACTCCGCCTGCAGCCCCTCCACGCCTTCAGGGTGCTGGATCCACCGTGACATCATCCTGCACGAGTTCGCCGGTTGCCCCACGGGACCGCCGGTTCTCTCCATGGGCGCTGCAAACTCGTCGGCTGGTTCCATCGCGGCCCTCTTGGTCTCGTCGTGTGCGCCGCCGAGCGACGTCACCGTGACCTGGGGCCAGGTGGCGGGCGTCGTCTCCACTCGCACGATCGGCATCGCACCGCCTGAGTAGTGGGTCCGGGTACTGGGAGGCCGAGGCCAATGGCACGGTCGCCGCCTTCGGAGCGGCGCACAGCCTCGGGTCGCTCACCGGAAGGCTCAACGCGCCGATCCTCGGCATCACGGCCACGCCTGATGGCGGCGGGTACTGGCTTGTGGCCTCCGACGGCGGCATCTTCAACTTCGGCGATGCCCAGCTTCTACGGATCAACCGGCTCTCTCCGTCTCAACAAGCCGGTCGTGGGTATGGCCTCGACGCCCGACGGCAAGGGGTATTGGCTCGTGGCCTCCGACGGCGGCATCTTCAGTTTCGGCGATGCCAGGTTCTACGGATCCATGGGCGGGACGCCGCTGAACCAGCCCGTTGTCGGCATGGCCGACGACCCGGCCACGGGCGGGTACTGGGAGGTCGCGTCTGACGGCGGCATCTTCAGCTACAGGGCCCCCTTCTTCGGCAGCACCGGCAGCATCCACCTCAACAAGCCGATCGTCGGCATGGAGGCGTCTCCCAGCGGCATGGGCTATCGGTTCGTGGCCTCCGACGGGGGCATCTTCACCTACGGGCAGGCCACCTTCGACGGCTCGACCGGCAGTATCCGCCTGGCCTCGCCGGTGGTCGGGATGGCCCCGGACAACGCGACAAACGGCTACTGGATGGCGGCCGCCGACGGAGGGATCTTCACCTTCGGCGGTGCGACCTACATGGGGCGGCTCGTCAGCTCGTCCGGCTAAGCGAAGAGGCGCTGTTTCGGCGTAAGCAAGCTCACTCACGGACGGAATGGTGGGGAGCGCGAACATCGCGTCGCTCGGATCGTCCCTACTGGATCGAAGCAGAACCTGTTGGTCAAGAACAGCGACGGATCGTCAACCATCTTGATCCGGCCCGACGCTGCCTCCCGATGCATCGCTGTCGAACTGGATCCCAAGCGCCGTCCACGCCTTAGGACTGCTCGATAAAACACGGTGACACGAACGGCACGTCGGTTCGGCTGACGCTTCGCACGGACGAACCGGCGACCGGAAGCACGCCGCCATCGATAACTGCACGGTATCGGCCTCGAAGCCACGCGTCCCGGCTGCGCCTGGCGCCTCGTGCCCTGACGATCGGCGCTCGAGTGCTCTCCGTCTCCGGGCTGCGGGGCGGGCGGTGCAGATCCGCCCCGCAGCCCGTCGGATGGATCGGTTAGTGGCGGTCGTCGAGGCCGGGGAGGACCTGTGTGCCCTGGAGCTGAACGGACTGGAGCGAGTTCGGAGAAAGTCCGAGCAGCCTCAGGATCGTCGGGCGCGACCTGGGTCGTTTCCACCCCTTCAGCCGACTGGGCGGGCTGAACGGTTCCCGGTGCGTACACGACGAGCGGAACGTCCCGATCGCCCGGGTTGGCGCCGCCGTGTTCGGCGATCTTCGAGCCGCCCGTGTAGATCGTGCCGACCTGCGAGATCCCGAACACGTCAGGGTGCCGCGGGTCGGAGTTCGAGACGCCGAAGTACTGCGCCGACTCGTTGCCGGCGAAGATCTGCGAGAGGCCGGAGTGCTGGACCGTGATCGTCTGGCCGGCGTAGTTGACCGCCGGGGCGCTGTGCGTCCACAGGTAGTCCTTGACGAACTCCGTCGCCGCTTGCGAGCGGTCCGAAAGCCACCACAGCAGTCCGTCGTCGTCGGCTTCTTGGACGACCAGCGTCGGGTTGCTCGGATGCAGTGCGGCCCAGGCGGCATTGACGCCGGAGACGATCGGGCCGTCGTCGATCCGCTGCAGCTGGTTGTTGTCCAGCGGCGACTGGCCGTGCTTGGCGGTCAGGACGATCGCCGTCGAGTCTGCCTCATGGTCGGCCTGGATCGTGTTGGCCATCTGCTGGAGGGCGAAGTTGACGTAGTCGAGCGCGCCCTGGAGCAGCGGGCCGGGCACCTGTTGTCCGCCCACGGTCACGTAGCCGCCGGGCAGCGACGGGCCGTCGGTGTAGTTCCCGTGCGAGTCGGGGCCGATCAACACCGCCGGAGAGCTCTTCAGCTTCTCGGCGGTCGAGACCGTCTGGAAGTTCATCCCGTAGATCGCCGGCGTGCCGACCTTCGGCCCGCTGCCGGAGTGGTCGCGGCCATTGATCCAGTTGATGACCGCCTGGACCTTGTAGGAGTCGTATTGCTTGGTGGCGGCGTTGTCGGCCGTCCACGCGCCGTCGACCGGGTACGGGCACACCGTTCGGCTCGACGGCCTGCGAGTCGATCTCCGGGCCGAAGAAGTCGTCGATGCTCGTGCCGTTCGAAGCCGGGGCCGTTGTACGACGTGTAGATCGCGTGCTTGTCAGACCAGGCCGTGCGCAGGCCGGCGTTGTGGATCACCTGGAAGATCGTGTTGACCCCCAGGTAGTCCCACGGCTGGATCGGCTGGCACGTCTTGGGGTCGACCGGGTACGTCGCCGGGTTCAGGCCCGATTGCGGCTGCGCACTCAGGCCCATGATCAGCGCCGGGTTCTTGTCGATGCCGCCCGGGTAGATCGCCCCGCCCTCGTCGAACGAGGGGAACGTGTTGCCGCTGCTGTTGTTCAGCAGATCCTGCACGGCGGGAAGGTTGTCGTCCGGCGAGTCGTAGATCACGTTGCCGCCCGGGACCGGACCGGAGCAGTTCGTCGTCCCCGGCGGGAAGACGCCGTGGCTGTACTCGTCGTCGTAGTAGATGCCCAGGGTCTTCGGGTCGGCACCGGTCATCAGCGCCGTCCCGCCCGGATCGGAGTCCGACGGGACGGGCGTCTGTGCGTTGGTGTATTCGGCACCGCCGGTGGCCAGTCGCGCCAGCTCCGAGTTGGGATGGTTCGCGGCGTACCAGTCCAAGTCGGACTGGTGCATCCCGTCGACCGAGATCAGGAGCACGTGCTTGATCTCGTCGTGGCCGTGGCCATGGCCGTGGCCGTCGCCGTCCGCAAAGGCGCTGGAGGAAGACATCGCCAGCGGCGTTGCGATCGACAAGGCAAGCGCCGCGACGCCCGCCGTCGCGAGTTTCATTCTCGATTTCATTTTCGCTCCTGTTCGTCGGGCTCGATCCCCTTCGATGCGCAGGAGCGTACGGAGTGCGTTCGAACAATCCTCGACCGTTCAGTGACGCAAAAATGTCCGATAGGTGAACTTCAGCGAACGACGCGACCGCGACAATCGTGCGACGCGCGCCGTGAACTCGATACCGCACAGCGGGCTACCGAGGAGTTCGATCGCCCGAACCCATGTTCCGGCAGCAACCGGGAAGAGTCAGTCCGAGGAGAGAAGGCCCTCGTCGAGCGCCTCGATCAGGCCGGAGCGGCCTTCGCTCGGGACGGCGTCATCGCCACCGGCCGACTCGTGGAGCACGATACGGTCACGCCCCTGCTGCTTGGCCAGCATCAGCGCACCGTCCGCCCGCCGCAGGACCGTGCTGAACTCCTCACCGGGTTCGGCCTCGGTGATGCCGAAGCTCACGGTGAACTTCGGCAAACCGCCGACAGTGATGGCAGCGTCGAGATGGGACCGCACCGTGTTGAGCGCCCGTGTGGCGTCCACCGCCGAGCAGTCCGGGAATGCGATCGCGAACTCCTCTCCGCCGTGGCGCCCCACGACGTCGCTCGTCCGCAGGGCGTCGCGCAGGACCCGCGCGAACAGGCGCAGGGCCCGGTCACCGGTCTCGTGCCCGTAGGTGTCGTTGAGCGTCTTGAAGTGGTCGAGGTCGGCCATGGCGACGGCGACCGGGTACAGCTGCTGCGGGATGTTCGCGTACTGCTCGGAGAACGAGCGACGGTTGAGCAACCCGGTCAGCGTGTCCGTCGAAGCCTGGAGCTGCGTCTCGGCCATGACCCGCAGCAGCCCGAGACGGGCCCCGGCCAGCTTGGCCAGCGTGGTCAGGTCGTCGACACGGGTGTCATCCACCTCGGCCTCAGGTTCGCCCGTCGCATGGATGACGCCGACCGTCCGCCCCATGATCGAGACGGGGACGCAGAGGGCCGACAGCCGGCCTTGCGGGCGGTTGCGCAGCTTGGGGCAGGCGTCGAGGTTGTCGCTGTCGGAGAACGCCTGGATCTGCGCCCGCCGTGCCGCTGGGCAGCGGTCGGGTGAGTCCACCGCGCAACACGGCGGCTCGCCGCCGGGTCCCACCGCGGCCATCCGGTGCAGGTGGGCGTGGCTGTTGTCGGCCAGCAGCAATTCGACGGGAGCATCGGGCAGGATCTGGCCGAACGACCGCTCGATGACGTCGATGACCTCCGGCTCGCCCTCGGCCATGTCCAACGCGTTGGCCAAGCGGCTCTCGAAGCGTTGGCGCTGCACCTGCGCGTCACGGATCTCCGTCTGGCGGTCGGCGTTGGCGACCGCTTCGCTCAACTCGGTGGTCGAGCCCGCGGAGCTTGTCGTCTGCCTTGGCCTGCTGGCGTGCGGCGACGAAGATCAGTGCGGCCGACATCGGCCCGAGAATCGCGATCATCAGCCCGGCCGCCACGAGGTCCGCCGCGAAACCCGACGTCACCGCTTCGCCGGCCATGATGCACGGGACGAAGATCGCGGCAACGACGATGAGCCCGCCGATCAGGCTCAGCCAGCGCAACCGCTCGGTCCGGGCGATCTCCCCGGTCCACTCCTCCTCGGTGACCATGGCTTCCTCTTCCCCCTATGCGGACCCCCCGCCCCCCATGGCTCGGGAACCGCGAAGACGCTACATGGGCGTTTCGTCCATCTGGTTCACAATCTTGAGAGTTTCCGGCCGAAAGTCCCATGCCTGCTAGGCACAACGTCTAGAACCCGCAGCCAGGAGTTGGCGAACAGTTGCGGGCGGTGGGTCCTCCTCATGGCGATTGCAGCCACGGCGCCGGGTCCGCCCAGGTCCCGCCCAGGTCCCCCCGGCGGGCTGACCAACTTTCTCAGCCCGGCGGAACCGGCGTGAGGCCGCCGCCGGAGGTGCTCGGCAAGGCCACGGCGGCCGGCGAAGCCGACCGGACATTGGGCCTTGTGTCCTATCAAGCACTGGACGGAATGGACCGACCACCTACGGATGAGCGAGCAACCGACTGGGGGAGAGCAGCGGATGCCGGAATGCAGCGTGATCCGCAACGAAGCCGGAGTCATCACGTCGATCGACGACTCGGTCACCGAGATCCTGGGGTGGCGACCCGAGCAGATCATGGGGTCGCCCTCGACGGTCTTCATCCATCCCGACGACCAGGCCGACGCGATCGGCGCATGGTTCGCCATGATCGGCACGCCCGGGTCGACCCGGACGTTTCGTGGCCGCTACCGCACCGCTGACGGTGGATGGCGCTGGATCGACTGCGAGAACACCAACCGCCTCGACGATCCCGACAACCCCCACGTCTTCACGCTCATACGCCCCGCCGCAGCCGGCGAGCTCAGCCTGGCCGAACAGATCAGGGCCCGCGAGGAGCTGATCGCCCGGCTGACGGACGCGCTCCCCGTCGGCGTCTTCCAGGTCGACCGGGACCGGCGCGTGCTCTTCACCAACGGGCGGCTGCACCACATCTTGGGCGCCGCGCCGGCGCCGGACATGGCGAGCCTGTTCGCCGTGGTCACCGACGACGACCGTCGCCGGCTCGAGGCCGCGGTGGACGCGGCATTGGCGGGCCGCGAAGTCGACGGGCTCGAACTGCATTTCAACGTCGTCGTCCCGCACCCCGACTTCGCCACCACGCGGGTCTGCCAGGTAAGCCTGCGCCCGCTGACCGACGGTGCGGGTGCGGTGACCGGCGCCATCGGCTGTCTGAGCGACGTCACCGAGAGCGTCGACCTCCGCCACGAACTCGAGCTGCGGGCGTCGACCGACACGTTGACCGGTTGCCTGAATCGAGCGGCCATCTTCGAGTTCCTCGACCTCGCCCTCCGCAGCGCCCGTGAGTCCGGCGTCGGGGTCGCCGCGATTTTCGTCGACCTGAACCGCTTCAAGCAGATCAACGACGGTCACGGCCACGCCGTGGGTGACAAGGCGTTGCTGTGGGCGGCCGCATGCATCCGCGGCGCCATCCGCACCGGCGATGCCATCGGGCGGCTGGGCGGTGACGAGTTCCTCGTCGTGTGCCCGGAGGTCCCGAACACCGAGTCGGTCCATCCGGTCGCGCAGCGCATCAGCGAGTGCATCCGGCCCGTTGAGATCGCAGAGGGCCGGCTCGATCTCGGCGCGAGCGTCGGCATGGCGTGGACGAACGGCTTCGACGAGTCGCCCGACGCAGCTGACCGCCCGGGCCGACCGCGCCATGTACGAATCCAAGACGGGCGGGGCGGCTGTCGTCGTGGCCGCGTCCGCTTGAACTCCGGCTTCACCAGCGAGCCCCGGGGCGCCCGGCCCCGACGGACTCACCCTGTCGTGCTGTCGTTCATGATCGGCTGGTAGGGCCGGCACGGCTCGTTGCGCAGGCTCGGGCACGCCGGCAACGGCGTCGGGACCGTGACACCTGCCGCGACGGGGAGCACCAAGCTCGACGGCATGGACGCGGATCGAGCGATGCTCACGGTCGCCGTGCCCGATGGTTCGGTCTGGCTGAAGGACCACACCGGCTGGGTCCCGTTGGGCGCGGAGATCGTGACCCGGATGCGGGAGCCCGCCCGGTAGACGTGCCCTTCGTCGTAGAGGGGGATCACCACCTTCACGAATTCGCCCGCCGGCATGGGCGCGGCGGCGGTGGCCGTGAGGCTCGGAACGGGGTCGGTCGCGCGTGCTGGCGATACCCAAGAAGTCTGCGGAGCTCTTCGAGAGTGCGCGTTCGCTGGCACGCAGCCAGCCGTTCTGGACGAAGGTCTCGTTGCCGTCGGGCCGCACCTCGCTGATCGTGGCCTGCAGATCGACGTCCGGCGTCGACGACCGGACCCACAGGTCCACCGCGCCTCCGCCGATGACCGTCGTGTCGGTCGCCAAGGGGGCGGTGACGTAGGAGACCGCGGTTCCGGCCGGGTTCTGCTGCCAGTCCCATTGCCAGGCCGTGGCGTTGCTCCACATCCCGCCGGTCTCGGTATTGGAGCCGCCGTAGTCCGTGAGCGGCACCGCGGCTGCGTCGGACGTGTAGTGGTCGACGCCGGAACCGCCGGGGGGTTTCGCGCCCAGCGTGCCGTCGGCTCCGAGGTACCAGGCCTCCGACGTGGACGGGACCGGGTAGGTGGAGAAGGACTTCTCGAAGCCCGCATTGGGGTCACCTGCGCTGGAAACGAGTCCGGCGGGCTGCCCGGCGCCGTTGTCGAAGAGCACGCGCACCTCGGGCAACTTGTCGAAGGCCGCGAGCGCGGCGCCGTACGTCGGGATCTGCTGAACGGGATCGGATGGCAGCTCGACCTGGTCGCCCTTGGGAAGCCCCATCGCCGTCTGGTAGACGATCGGTGCCACGGCGTGCAGGCCGGGCGCGTTGGTTTGCGGCGCCTGGTGCGCGACGTAGAGCGCGAAGAAGTCGTACCACCGGTCGAACGTGGCGGGGTCGAGTGAGTCGATGTGCGCGCCGTTGGTGAAGGTGAACCACTTCTTCTTCGTCCCCGTGAAGTGTCGTACGAGTTCGGGGCATTGGCCGCCCGTTTGCTCGTCCTCCCACTGGCAGGCCAGGAAGACCGGGACCTTGATCTTGTGGACGAAGGACACGGGGTCGAGCGGGTCGTCGACCGCGGGGACGTAGTGCGAGTTGGCGGCGATCTTGGCGGCGAGGTCGGCCGCCTCACCGTGGAGGGCCTGGTTGGCCGCGCAGATGGCGTCGCCGCCTTGGATGCGCTTGTAGGCCCAGGACTGGCCGGTCTGCGGCCCGGCCGGCTCCGCGTCGTGCTGGCGTCCCTGCGCCCACCCGGTGGCGAAGCCCGTGTTGAGGATGCCGCCCGGATACAGCGTCGATGCTGTCGCATCGATCGTCGAGAGCGGCGAGATGGCCTCGAGGTCCGGGGGATCGAGCTGGGCCGTGAAGAGCTGGCTGATGGCGCCGTAGGAGAGCCCGATCATCCCGACCTTGTGGCCGAGCACCCACGGCTGGTGGGCGACCGTCTCGACGACGTCGTAGCCGTCGAGGTCCTGCAGCGGCTCGAAGTAGTCGAACGCTCCGCCGGAGCAGCCGGTGCCGCGCATGTTGACGTCGACCACCGCGAACCCCATGAGGTTGGCCACGGCGGCGATGCCGCTGTCGGGTCCCGCGGGGTCGGCGTACCCGTATCCCGCATACTCGATCACCGTCGGGTAGGTGGACGCCCGGTGCGACGGGAGCCGCACGTCGATCGCGAGCTTGGTCCCGTCCCTCGTCGTCAGGTAGCCGTAGCCGTCGCTCGGGATGGACTGGCCGTAGATGCCGGGATCCCACGGCGCCGATGCGCCGGTGTGGACGGTGACCGGCTGCGACTCGCGGCCGCTGGCGTCGAGCCGCACGCGGTAGCCGCTGCCGGGTTGGACCTTGCGGAACAGCACGCCGCCGAGGGAGTCGGCGTGGACGCGTGGTGAGGACCTGGCCGGTGGGCCCGAGCAGGGACGCCTTCGCCCGGGGAGGGAGCCCGACCGCGTAGACCTGTTCGGCGCTGCCGGCGGCGGTGAACGTGGTGGTCGGGCTCGCCGTCGGCCGCGGTGACGGTGGCGGTGGTGACCGGCAGCATCGTCGCCAGCAGCCATCCGCAGAGGACAGCGACGAGCAGCAGCGGCGGCGTGGCGTGCCGTGCTGTCGGTGTCGATGACACTCTCGACATTGAGCGCCGCGCCCCTCCCCGAGCGTGCATCCCGTAATGGTCGGGGTGACCTTAGTGACGTCGGGGCAGCCCGGGAGGTCAGTCCATTCCGGCGAGGTCAGTTCATGCTGACGGGCTCGTTGGCCGGTGGCCACTCGCTCAGGCGGGCGTACTTCCCCGCGAGAACGGACGGCGGCGCTCCTGGACCACCCTCGTCCTCGTCAGCCTGTCCCACGGGCGCGTTGCGCGGCTTGCTGAAGAGGTCGTTCGGCGGGGAGGCTCCCATCACGAACGCAAAGGCGATGACGACGCAGGCCAAGGATCGTCGGGATCAAGAGGATGGTGCACAGGACCACGTTGCGCACGATCGAACGTCCCAGGCCGATGGGCGTGCCGTCGGAGTCGGCGAACGACCCTGAGACCGGTCAATCGGAAGCTCGCCGTGCTGCCGCGCCGCCACTCGAGCACGCTCCAAAGCAGCCAGCCCACGCCCAACGTCGCGACCACCAGGCAGAGGGTCAGCAGCAACGCCTTGATCCGGACGCCGAAGCTCGCCGCGGGAAGGCCGGCGTACGAGACATTGGGCCTGGCGTGCCGATGTCGGTGGAGGACGAGCCCGGTCCGGGTCATCGCGAGCCGTCCCCGAGGCAGGCGTGACGGGCGGGTCCTTCGGTGCCCGGATCCACACCACGTCCCATAGGCGTCACCACTCCGACCGCCCCGGCGTGCGATCCCCGGGGCAACATCTGTGCCTGGAGGGAATCTACCCAGTACGGACCAGGAGGACTCGGGGCGGCCGAATCACACGCCCAAGCTGGACCCCGCCGCCTTTTCGAAGAGGCGATGCGGCAGCAGCCGCTTGGCGGGGATCCCGATCCGCTCTCCGATCTTGCCGACCGAGACCCGGCGCCGGGGGCGCTTGGCGTCGAGGACGGACTGGATCACGGCGGCCGCCGACTCGGGTGGCGCGCCGTGCATCTCGTCCTTCTCCATGAGGGTGATCGCTTTGGCCGCCGCTGCCGCGTAGGCCCCGCTCGGGTCCTCCCCGATGGTGCGCCGGCTCGCGGTGAAGTCGGTGCGGATGTTGCCCGGCTCGACGAGCGTCACGTGGACGCCGAAGGGTTCGACCTCGTAGGCGAGCCCCTCGGCGTAGCCCTCCAGCGCGTACTTGCTGGCGCTGTAGAAAGCCTGGAAGGGCAGCGCGATGAGGCCGCCGATGGAACTGACGAGTACGAGCCGGCCCGCTTGTTGGTCCCGCATGGCCGGGAGGGCGCACTGCACCACCCGCACGACGCCCCAGAAGTTCGTCTCGATCTGCGCCTTGGCCTCGTCGATCGGCGTGAGCTCCACCGGCCCGGCCAAACCCCAGCCGGCGGACGCAACGACCGCATCGAGCCGCCCGTGCTCGCGCGATGACGCCCGCCACGCCCCGCCTCGTGTCCTCGTCGTCGTCGACGTCCATCTTCAGCGGCTGCCAACCGCCCGATGACGTCCCGCGCCTGCTCGCCCCGACGACCGTCCAGCCTGCGGCGTGGAGGCGGTCCGCCGTGGCCCGGCCGATGCCCGCCGACGCACCCGTGATCAGCACGACCTTCGCCATTCGGCCACCTCTCCTCCGCTTTGGGACGGGCCGATGGTAGGCCCGGCGCGATCAGCGCGCCGCGGAGAGATGCGTGCCCAAGAAGGCCAGCGACGGAGGCTCCTGCGCGGTGAAGAAGGATCCGGTGTGGCAGCCCTGCGAGAAGTCGACGACGGCCGATTCCGGCAGTGCCCGCGCCAGTGCGACGACGCCGGGATGGAACGGGTCGTCGAGACCCGAGGCGACGCGGACGGGCGTGTGCGGCCAACGACCCCGCGTGGGTGACCGCGTCGTCCGACGCGAAGTCGGCCGGCGATGCGTACGCGCCCGCGTTGGCCCCGTTCGCCTCCGCGTACTTCGTCCATACGGCCGGGCTGATGGCGGCGACGGCTGCGAACAGGCCGGGGTACTTCTCGGCCAGCAGCAACGCGCCGTACCCACCCATCGAGATGCCCATGGTGCCGATGCGCTGCGGTGCCCGCCCGAGGTTCAGCGCCTGGCACATCGGGACCAGCTCCCCGACCACCATCTGCATCGGGTCGTCATGGGGATGCGGGTTCCAGTAGCCGCCGCCGCCGTCGACGGTCACCATGGCCATCGGCGGCAACGGGACGCCGTCGACCTCGAGCGCGACGGCTTGCGCCGGCGACATGGAGGTCAGCGCGTTCGTGTGGTCGGCGCCGAAGCCGTGGAGCATGACGACGAGCGGCAAGGCGTCGCCCGGATGGTGACCCGGCGGCCAGGCGACGGTGTAGCCGACAGGACGGTGGCGGGCCCGCGAGAGGAAGGTCCCGGACCGCGAGGGGCCTGGTTCGCGGAAGCGCAGCGGCGGTGCGGCGACCGAGCACGCCCCGTCGAGTTGGTCGAGCTCCTGTTTCCCCGGAAGGACGCCGTGCTCGACCAGCTCGAACCCGGCGGCGCCCGCGACAGCGAGCCCGGCGAGCCCGCCGAGGACCCCCGTCAGGACGCGGCGCCGGCTCCAGCCGCTCGCTTCGCTCCGCCGGTCGTGGACGTCGTGTTCCGTGACCGTCACGCGGTGCCGTCCTTCGCCACGCCGGCGGGTCAGGCTCGCGCCATGGGCGGGGTGCCGGCCGTGACGCGGGCCGCGGCGCGCCCCGCGACGAGAACCAGCAGCGCGAGGGCGGCCAGCTCCACGACGTCGATCGAACCGATGTGGAAGAGGTTGCGCGGACCCGGGCCGCCGTCGACGATCCAGAGGGCCGCGCCGGTGAGGAAGACCGCCGTCGTCACGGCCGGCGAGGAGGCCGAGCCGCCGCTCGTAGCGGATGAGGCGCGGCGAGAGATCCACCCGGCGGACGATCCGGGTGGCGCCGACGATGACGGCGCCGATGGCGACGGGGCTCACGAGCATCCAGGCGACCTCGCCGCCGGGGAACTGGGCCAGCGCGGCGGGATGCAGCCAGTACGAGGTCACGAAGAGGGTCGACGCCCAGGCGTACGCCGCGACGCCGCCGGGCACGACTCCCTGGTCGGCCCAAGGATGGCCCCGCGTGCCCGGCCAGCCGTTGGCGAAGTGGTGGGTCCCCACGACGAGAACGACGAGGCCCCCGACCACGAGGCCGATCGGGCCGAGGTAGTGGCGCCACCGGATTGCGATCGACCGCAGTGACGAGCCAGACCACCGGAGCGATGGCGAGAAGGCACAGTGACGCCGACGACGAGGATGCCCAGCGACATGACGACCATCGCGAGCGACGTGGCGCGTGTCGCGGGCGGCGCCCACTGCCACCCGATCGTCAGCTGTGCCCACAGCGCCACCGCCACCACCGAGAAGATCGAGAGTGCGGCGACAAGGGTGGCCAGGCTGCGCCGGCCGGAGCCGTCGGATCCGAGCGGCTGGCCACCGAGCCCGGCCGCGGCAAGGCGGGCGGTCAGCCCGGTGCGCGCGAGGTCGACGTCGCGACGGAGTGAACGCGGCCGCTCTTCGAGCTCCGCGACGAGCAACTCGGTGAACTCCTCGCCGTAGCGGGCACGCCATTCCCGCGGATACCAGCGGAGCAGTCGCTCGGCCCGGTGCCGCACGTCCGCGTTCACGCGGCGCCCCAGGTGCCCGCGAGGCGCTGGAGCCCGAGGTCGGCGATCTTGCGTTGGGCCGCGAGGTGGGAGCGCAGCGCCTCGGCGCCCATGGCGGTGAGCCGGTACGGCCGGCGGCGGTCATCGCTCTCGACCGCCTCGATGAGACCTTGGCCCTCCAATCGGCTCAGGGCCTCGTACAACGTGCCGGGCGCCAGACGGACGTCGGCGAAACGCTCGATGTCCTTGGTCAACGCATACCCGTGCTTGGGTCCCTCGGCCAGGCTCGAGAGGATCAGCGTCGCCGGTCCGGCGTAGCGGCCGAAGCCCGAGAACTGCCCCGGCTGGGCCATCCCGGCTCTGCGCTTCGCAGGCGGCCACGCCGTCACTCTATATCGGTAGCCGATATACCGTCAACCGGAAGACCTGGCCCCGGTTCAATGGCCGGTCCGGCTTTGAATCCCCTGGCCGGGGTGGTCGCCCGGCCTGGTGGCCTTGCGCGACCCAACTTCCGTGGCAAGTTTCCAGGCCGAGCGCGGTTTTCCCAGTGGTAATCAGGGGTCACTCGGCGTCTGGGAGGGCTGAGCGTGTCACAACGACGGGGCCGACGCCGCGACGGGCCTGGGTCCTCGGGAACGTCGTCGGCGGCGTGGCACTCATCGCCGTGTTGTCCGTCGTGCTCCTCGGAAGCCCCGGATCGGGGCAGGCCCCTCCGAACGGCTCCGCCCTCGGACGGTCCGGTCCCGTCGGCTGCACGCAGTACCAGCAGATGGTCGACGAGTGCCCGCACCCCACTTCGACCACCACGACGTCGTCCACGCCGGCGGCAGGTTCGGCGTCGTCCGGCGGTGGATCGACGACGTCCTCCTCCGTGCAGAGTGGCTCGCCGCGGGTGGCCGCGCCGATTGCCGCCACGCCGGTGGCACCAGGCCCCTCCCCCGGTGCGGCGCCGCCGGCCGCGGCCGCCGACGCGGGCCCGTGCGCGGGAACAGCACCCCCGGTCGCGGCCCCCTCGGGATCGTGGCACTGCACGTTCGACGACGAGTTCAACGGCACGTCGCTCGATCCGAGCAAGTGGTCGCCCATGTTGACGTACGCCAGCGCGTACCGGACCGGTCCGCTGTTCCATCAGGTCTGCTACGTCAACAACCCGGACACCATCAACGTCTCGGGCGGAACCCTCAACCTCTCTGTCGTGCAGTCGCCCGAGCCGATCGGGTGCCAGGGCACGTACGCGTCCAAGGCGCAGACCGACATCGAGGGCGGGATGGTGATCTCGTACAACCTGTTCAGCCAGGAGTACGGGTTCTTCGAGGCCAGCGCCGAAATGCCCGCCTCGAGCGTCCCCGGGCTCCAAGAGACGCTGTGGCTGTACCCCGAGAACGAGACGCTCTACGGCCCATGGCCCGACAGTGGCGAGATCGACTATGGCGAGTTCTATTCCGAGTACCCCAACAACGACGTCCCCGCCATCCACTATCCCGGGTCGAACAACGACCCCAATGCGACCGACGACAACTGCGTGCACGCGGGGTCGAGCCCAGCGGGCCAGTTCCACACCTACGCCGCGCTCTGGACACCCACGTCGATCACGACGTACTACGACGGCCAGCCCTGTATGACCGACGTCTACGCGCCCTACGTGAACAACCCCGACACGGCACCCGAGCCGTTCAACCAGCCGTTCTTCCTGGCGTTCACCGCGGCCCTCGGAGCCGCGAACGGGGACCAGTACCGGCCCGGCGTGACACCGCTGCCGGCCACCACGAAGGTCGACTGGGTCCGGGCCTGGCAGTTCGGCTAGCGCCCGCCCGCGGTCAGGACGGCACCCAGCTCGTCGTCGACGACGCGAGCCATTGCAACATCTGACGGCGTGACGTCGGACCGTTCGGCTCCCAGGCGGACGGAAGCACCCCGTCCGATCGGAGTTGGGCCGCTTCGGAGATGTTCGCGCTGAGCGGATCCGACGTCAGCCCGCACCGCGTTGCGGTCGGGTCGATGCCGAACAACTCGGCCGCGTTGAGCCCGAACAGCGCCGGCCTTCACCTGATCGGTGAGCTCGGGGTAGCCGTAGAGATCCTGGAACTGCTGGCTGATCTCGAACGACCGCATCGCCATGATCTGCGGCTCGGGACTCCCGTACCAGACTGCGTCCGTGCCCCACAGGACCCGGCTCGTCCCGACCCGCTTGAGAAGCTTCCCGATGGCATGCGCGGCCTGGTCGGGCTGCGTCAAGAGCTGGCGCCACAACGTGGCGACGTCCACCCAGACGTTGTCGTCCGGCGAGACGCCGTGCTTGTCGAGCGCGGCCAGCAGTGAGTCGATCCCGATCGTGGCGTTCGGGTCGTAAGGACCTTCGACGTGCGACGGGTCCCAGGCCGCGTGGTAGACGACGAACTGCATGTCGATGAACTGGCGCGAGACCGCCACGATGTCGTCGGGACCGTTGAAGGCCGGATCGAAATTCACGAGGGGGAGCCCCTTGTGCGCCACGAACACCTTCACGCCGAGGTCGTACGCGTGCTGCACGGTGGGCAACCCCACCGCCGGGTCCTCCAACGAAAAGCCCTGACCGGACGGACTCCACGCCGTGTACACCTTGAAGGCGGCGGGCGGTCCCTGCTGCACTGCGCTCGACATCTCTTCGAGCGTCGCGGCCGACCGGCCCCACGTTGGGAGCAATGACGTTCTCGACGAGCACGCGGCTGGAGCCGCCACTGGTGAGGCCGGCCGTGATCTCTTGGGTGCTCAGCGCGTCGGCGAACGGGATCGGTGCGTTCGACGGGCCCGAGTTCGGGACGTCGGTCAGCACCGCGATCGTCGTGTCGCTGGCCAGGAACAGGTCATGGAGATAGTTGGCCCGGTCGACGCAGTCGAGCTGCGGCGTGTCGGTGCAGCCCGGTGGGAGCATCGACAGGACCAGTGACGTGGTCTCGGGAGCAGTTCTGCACCCAGGGACCGCCCGGGATGACGTGGTGGGTGTGCACGTCGAAGATGAACTCCGAGCCCGTCAACGCGTGCTCGCAGGCCGCGGTGTCTTCCGGTGGCGGCACCTTGAAGTGCCCGCCGTGCGCCGGCCCGCGCCTGCCGCGTGGCGCCGGACGAGCACCCGGCCAGCTCGAGCGCGCCGAGCGACGCCGCAACGGCGCCCGCGCCCTGCAGGAAGCGCCGGCGGTCGACACCGGCCCGCCGGCTGGCGTCGTCGATCGACCGGCGGATCACCGCGTTGACGGTGCGGTCGTGCGCGGTCGGAGCGGCAGGGACGAATTCCCCGTTGGACACAGGACCGGCGGCCAGCGGGAGTACGTCGTCGTGCCGATCACGCTGCCGGCGAGCGAACCGTCCGACCCCACCCATGGCCCGAACAATACGTTCGCGTCTCCTGCCGGCAACGGCGCCCCGACGTCGGCTCCGCCGGCTGGGCACCCCTGTCGGGACCGCCTGCCGGCCTGGTGGGGTCTCGAGTGTGTTGACTTTCAGTTAATAGCTGGTAGTCTGAGTGGACACATTGACCGAGCCGAAGGAAGGGGGTCCCCATGCCTCAGATCGTCGATCCATTCCGTACCCTGCGTCCCCTCCGTGAAGAGGAGATCGAGCAGCTCACGACCGTCCACGAGGCCGTCGCCACGCCGCTGGCCTACGACGTCTACCGCACCGGCGACGAGCTGGTCATCGAGTTCGACGCGCCGGGCGTCGCGCCCGGAGACATCGACGTGTCCGTCGAAGGGCAGCGCCGTCGTCGTGACGCTGCGGCGTCAGCTGGCCAAGGGCCCCGGCGTCGATGTCATCGAGTCCGGCCGCCAGCACGGCACGTTCCGCCGGCGCCTCTGGGTCGGTGACGGCTGGAACCTGCACGAGCTCCGCGCCCAGCGCCGAGCACGGGGTCCTCTCCGTGCGCGCGCCCGTCGCCGCCGCCGTCCGGCGAGCCGCCGATCGAGGTCGCAGGACGGCGCGGAGGAGTTGCAGCCCGCCTCGCCACGCGCGTGCCCACGAGCACCGTCGGACGCGACGTCGTCGTCGGCGAAGGCGCCTCGGTGCACACCGCGGCGTGAGCCCACGGCGGTCCGACCGGGTCCCGCCGCGAAGTGCGGCACCGGCGCCGCACCCGCACGCGCACGAGCGAGGACACCGGACACCGAGCTCCGAGCGCCGCCCGAGCAAGGTTCGGCGCAGATCTGGAGTGGGTCATCGGCTGGCGTGTGCGCAGCCGGGCCCGCGAAGTCGGCCTGTCGTCGGCGGAGCTGGCCAAGAGGGTCGGGCTGTCGCGGGCGATGATCAGCAAGATCGAGAACGCCCAGGTCTCACCGAGCCTCGCCACGCTCTCGCGCCTCGCCGAGGTCCTGGAGGTGCCGGTCACCTCTCTGTTCCAGGGCCTCGACGAGGAACGCGACGCGCTGTACACGAAGGCCGGGGGCGGACCCGAGCTGGGCCGTCCGGGGACGCGGAGCGGCCACCGCTATCAGCTGCTCGGCTCCATGCGGGGTCCCGCCAAGCGCATGGAGCCCATGCTGGTCACCCTGACCAGCGAGAGCGAGGTGTTCCCGCTCTACCAGCACCCCGGCACCGAATTCCTCTACATGCTCGAGGGGGAGATGGAGTACGGCTACGCCGGGGCGTCCTACCTCATGACTGCGGGCGACTCGCTGCAGTTCGACGGCGAGGTCCGCGCACGGGCCCGTCACGTCTGACACCGGCTCCCCGTGCGCTTCATCTCGGTGACGGCCTACGGCCAGCCGCCCGGCTGATCAGGCCCGGGCCGGTCGCGTCCCCGACGATCGACGCCCGCTCCATCGTCCGGCGCTGCGGCCAGTAGTCGCTCGAGGCGTAGTGCTGCACCGCCCGGTTGTCCCAGAACGCCACCGCGTCCTTGCTCCAGGTGAAGCGGCACTGGTGCTCGGGGGAGTCGGTCTGCCGGCACAGACGGTCGAGCAGCTCCCGGCTCTCGGTCGGTGTCCATCCCCGCGATGTGGCTCACGAACGGCCGGTTGACGTAGAGATGCAGACGTCCCGTGCCGGGGTGGGTGCAGACGACCGGGTGCTCCACCTGGCGGGTACTGCTCCTGCGCCTTCGCGCGCTCCTCCTTGGTCATGCCGTGCCCGAAGGTCTGGGTGAAGTCGTGCACCGCCACCAGGTCGTCGATCTGTGACTTGGTCGCCTCGTCCAGCGACTCGTAGGCCGCGTACATGTCGGCGAAGAGCGTGTCGCCACCGCGCTCGGGCACGCTCACCGCGTGCAGGATGGCACCCATCGACGGGCACTCGCGCCAGGTGACGTCGTGGTGCCACGAGTTCTCGTAGCCGCTGACCTCTGCCGTCTTCTCGAAGCGCACCAGCTCGGGCTCGCCGGTGTTCGACGGCAGGAACGGGTGGATCTCGAGGTCGCCGAAGCGCCGGGCGAACGCGACGTGCTGCTGCGGCGTGAGGGGCTGGTCCCGGAAGAAGATGACCTTGTAGTCGTAGAGGGCCTGGCGCAGCTCCGCGATCACGTCGTCGGGCAGCGCGTCGCGCAGGTCGACGCCCGAGATCTCCGCGCCGACCGTCGAGCCGAGGGGCGCGGCGTCGAAGTGGCGCCACGTCAGCGCGCGACAGCCGGTCCCGCTCCGCCGCCAGGTGGCTGAACGGCCCGACGGCGATCGAATAACCGGGAAGCCGGAACGAGCCGGGCGTCGTCGTGGTTGCCATGGCCCGAGACTGTACGGCCTGGCAACGCCGCGGCCTGCTCACTGGGCCGCGATCGCCGCCAGCACGTCGAGGCGGGCCGCCCGCCGGGCGGGCCAGCTGGCCGCGATCAGGCCCGAGGATGCCGGCCAGGACCAGGAAGATGATCAGGCTCGGCCACGGGACTTCGTCGATCGTGATGCCCTGCGAGTGCAGCGACGAGACGAGGGCGAGGCCGAGCAGCCGTCCCGACGATGATCCCGATCACGGCGCCGAAGACGGCCAGGATCACCGACTCCGAGCGGATCATCGCCCGGATCTGCCGGCGTTTCATGCCGACGGCACGCAGCAGGCCGATCTCGTGGGTGCGCTCGAAGACCGACAGCATCAGCGTGTTCACGATCCCGATCGAGCGCGATGATCACGGCCAGGGCGAGCAGCGCGTAGACCAGGCCGAGCAGTTGGTTCACCTGTGCCGCCTGCGACGCCTCGAACTGCGCCCGGCTCTGGACCTTGCACGTTGGGGTAGCCGGCCAGCGCGTGCTGCACGGCCTGCTGCACGCCGGGCGCTGCCGTCCGTCTGCAAGCAGCACGGCGACCGGCAGACGGGTTCTCGAAGTGGGACAGGAAGAAGGCGTCGCCGACGAGGTAGCTCCCGATGAGCTGGTTGGCCTGGAAGATGCCGCCGATGCGCATCGTCGTGTCGCCCGTCAGGGCGAACTTCACCGGCGACGGTGTCGCCCACCTCCAGGTGGTCGGAGCTCGCCGTCGTGGCGTCGATCAGCAGGTCGCCCGCCGCGAGCGAGCGTGGCGATCCCCGAGTTCATGTTCAGGATGACCGTGTCGGAGAGGTTCTGCGTGGTCGAGACCGCGGCCAGGCACTGGATCGACCCGCGGACCTCGAACTGGCCGCCGTAGACGGTCGACGAGGCCGTGACGCCGGGCACCGCCGCGGCCGATCGTCGCGCACCGTGTTGCCGAAGGCGCCCGACCCGATGGTGTTGGCGTGGCTGATGATGATGTCGGCGCTGATCGCGTTGTCGATGCTCTGCGTCGCCGAGCTGCGACAGGGACGAGCCGAAGACCGCGATGGCGGAGACGAGCGCGAGGCCCGACCATCAGCGCCGACGCGGTCTGCGCGGTGCGGCGCGGGCTGCGCATGGAGTTCTCACGGCCGAGCCGGCCCGACATGCCGAGCAGCCGGGCCAGCGGGCGCCCGAGCACGCTCGCCATCGGGCGCGCCACCGCCGGCGCCAGCCGGGCCACGCCGATGAAGATCAGCACGGCGCCCAGCCCGACGAGCTGGATGGCCGGCGCCGTCAGGCCCACAGCGAGCGCGGCGACACCCGCCAGCGTGATCCCCGCCCCCCAGGTGAAGCGGCGGCGCATCGAGATCTCGTCCTCCACCTGTTGTTCGGACACGGCTTCGACGGGCGCGATGCGCACGGCGCGGCGCGCCGGCCCGATGGCCGAGACCATCGTGACGACCGACTCCGACGACGAGGCAGACGATCACCGTGCGCGCCTCGAAGGCGAGCGGCCCGACGGCAGGGTGACGCCGAACCCGCTCAGCAGCGCCTCGAGCCCGAGCGCGGCCAGCACGCCGAGGCCCGAGGCCGATCGAGCGACGAGACGAGCCCGACGATCGCCGCCTCGCGTGAGGACCGACACGGAAGACCTGCCGCCGGCTCGCGCCCGACGATGCGCAGCAGCGCCAGCTCCTTCGTGCGCTGCCCCACGATGATCGAGAACGTGTTCAGGATCGTGAACGCCGCCGACGAACAGCGCGATGAAGCCGAACACAAGCAGCGCCGTGTTGAAGAAGCCCAGCGCCGAGCTGATCGTGCTCGTCTGCTCGTTGACCACGGTCTGACCCGTCACCACCTCGACGCCGTGCGGGAGCGCCGCCGCGATGGCGCGTTGCACCGCCGCCTTGTCGGCGCCCGGTGTCGTCACCACGTTGATGGCGTCGAACTGGCCGACCTCGCCCAGGAGCGCCTGCGCCGTCGGCATGTCGAACGCGGCGAGCGTCGCTCCCGCCAGGTTGTTCGCCGTCCCGAACTTGGCGATCCCGGTGATGGTGAACGTCCTGGTCGGCCCGCGGCAGCAAGATCCGGACCCGGTCTGCCCACCGAGAACCCGTACTTCTGCGCCGTGCCCAGGTCCATGACCACGTCGTCGAGCGGTCGTCGGCGGCCGGCCCTGCACCAGGTGGAGCGGCGAGATCGCCTGGTTGGGGTCGAAGGAGAGCCCGATGGTGGGCGCCCCGCCGGACGAGATCGCCTTGCCGTCGTGGCCGATGTACTGCGCGTAGCCGTTGACCGTTCCCTCCGCCGCCTGCACGCCCGGGCACGCCCCGCACCGTGGCGAGGACGGACTCGGGCACCGGATTGCGCGTCGCGTTCCCGCCGCTGCCGAACTGGGCGACACCGCGCACCTGGAAGTCGACGTTCTGGTAGATGGTCCCGAACAGGTTGTCGAACGTGTTGTGCAGCGTGTCGGTGAGGACGAAGGTCCCGGCGATGAACGTCACGCCCAGGACGATCGCCAGCGCCGTCAGCGCGAGCCGCAGCTTGTGCGCCAGCAGCCCCTTGATCGTGACCTTCCACATGTCAGGCGCCCAGCGTCCGCACCCGCTCGAGCACGGAGTCGGCCGTCGGGTCCGGCGAGCTCGTCGACGATCTGGCCGTCGGCCAGGAACACGACCCGGTCGGCGAAGGCCGCCCCGTGCGGGTCGTGCGTCACCATGACGATCGACTGGCCGAACTCGTCGACCGACCGCCGGAGGAAGGCCAGCATCTCGTTCGACGAGTTGGAGTCGAGGTTGCCGGTCGGCTCGTCGGCGAAGATCAGGTCGGGCCGGTTGATGAGCGCCCGGGCGCAGGCGCAGCGCTGCTGCTGGCCGCCGGACATCTCGGTCGGCCGGTGGTGCAGGCGGTCGGTGATGCCCGAGCTGCTGCACCAGGTAGTCGAACCATTCCTTGTCCACCTTCTTGCCCGCCAGGTCGGCCGGCAGCGTGATGTTCTCGCCGGCCGTCAGCGTCGGGACCAGGTTGAAGGACTGGAAGACGAAGCCGATGCGGTCGCGCCGCATCTGGGTGAGCCCGGTGTCGTCGAGGCGCCCGAGCTCGAGGTCGCCGACGAAGACCTGGCCCGACGTCGGCCGGTCCAACCCCGCCATGCAGTGCATCAGCGTCGACTTGCCCGAGCCCGAAGGCCCCATCACCGCGGTGAAACGGCCGCGCTCGAAGGTCACGTTCACGCCGGCCAGGGCGTGCACGGTCGCGTCACCGCTGCCATAGGTCTTGCGCAGGTCGACCGAGTGCGCGGCCGGGGTCGCCTCGCGTGGGGCGGCGGGTGCCTGGTCGGTGAGCGTCACGATGCCTCGATTTGGTCGGGGGGAACGGGAGGGTCGGATGGCGGCCGATCGCTCCCACTCTGACCGGGCACACCGGGCCGCACAACCCGGGACCTCCCTTAGTGGTCCCTGACCGCTACCCTGAGCCGCACCATCGGACCGACCCGGGGGGGCCACGTTCGTGATGAAGGGCGTCAGGCGCTGAACACCGGCATTGGTCCGGGCCGCGGCAGAACGGCCGTGGCGGGCGCGGTGTCGGTCGCCGCCGTCCTGGTGCTGCAACTGGCGCTCTTCCCGGTCCCGCTCGGCGTGTGGGTGCAGGGGCTCATCCTCGGGCTCCTCGGCTCGCTCATGGCGGTCGGCCTCGGCCTCACCTACCGGCTGAACAAGGTCGTCAATTTCTCCCAGGGCGACCTCGGCACGGCGCCGGCCGTCCTCGCCGTCGGGCTCATCGGCTTCTCCGGCGTCAATTACTTCCTCGGACTGGCCACCGGGCTCGTCGCCTCCGTCCTCCTCACGGCCACCGTCGAGATCCTGGTGGTCCGGCGCTTCCGGCAAGTCCCCCCGCCTGATCCTCACCGTCGCGACGATCGGGCTCGCCCAGCTCCTGGTCGTGATCGCCCTCCTGATCCCGCGCATCTGGGGCCAGGCGCCGATCTCCACCGCGGTGGTGTCCTTCCCCTGGCACTTCACCTGGCACATCGCGCCCGTCGTCTTCAACAGCGACGACCTCGTCGCGGTCATCGTCTCCGTCGGCTGCCTCGTCGGCGTGTCGCTCTGGTTCACCAAGACCGACATCGGCATCGCCGTGCAGGCCGCGGGCGACCGCCGCGACCGCGCCTCCATGCTCGGCATCCCCGTCGGCCGCCTGCAGTCGGTCACCTGGGTGGTCGCCGGCGTGCTGTCGTTCGTCACCATCTTCTTCCAGGCGGCGATCCTCGGCCTCCCCCTCGATCCGACCTACGGCCTCACCGCGCTCGTCACCGCCCTCGCCGCCCTCGCGCTCGGCAACTTCACCGAACTGCCCGTCATCGCCGCCTCCGCCGTCGTCCTCGGCGTGCTCCAGCAGGGCGTCGCGTGGAACGACCCGGCCGACCCCGCCCTCGCGCTCGCCGTCCTCGCCGCGGTCGTCTTCGGAGCCATCATCGTCCGCCAGCTCTTCGCTTCGCGCCGCGACCGCGAGGTGGAGGCGTCACTGTCGCTGGCCGGCAGCGTGCGCGAGCTCCCCGCCGCGGCACGCGACCTCACCGAGGTCAAGGTCGCCCGGCCCACGGGCGCCGCCATCGCGTTCGCCGCCGCCTGCACCCTCCCGCTCTGGATGGGCCAGGGCGAGCTCATCCGCGCCTCGGCCCTCGTTGCGCTGGCCGTCGTCGGCTGCTCCATCGTCGTCCTCACCGGCTGGTCGGGCCAGGTCAGCCTCGGCCAGATGTCGTTCGCCGCGGTCGGCGGCGTCATGGGCGCCGTCGCGCTCATCGACTGGCACTGGGACCTGAGCCTCGCCTTCCTCCTCGCCGGCGCGACCGCCGCCGTCGTCGCGGTCGTGGTCGGCCTCCCGACGCTTGCGCCTCGACGGCATGTTCGCCGCCGTCACGACGCTCGCCTTCGCGCTCGCCGCGTCGGGCTACCTGCTCGTCCCCGCCGAGTTCTCCTGGATCCCCCAGGGCCAGCTCGGCACGCCCTACCTCTTCGGCGTCTCCATCACGTCGCAGTCCTCGACCTTCGAGCTCAGCCTCGGCGTGCTCGTGCTCGTCCTCGTCGCGGTCCAGGGCCTACGCCACAGCCGCGTCGGCCGCGTCCTGCGCGCGCTGCCGGCGAACCAACGCGCCGCGTCGGGCTACGGCGTCCGCATCGTGTGGGCCAAGCTGACGGCGTTCGCCCTCTCCGGCTTCATCGCCGGCCTGGCCGGGGTGCTGCTTCTCCTGGCCACCCAGTCGTACCAGGAGACGTCGTTCCTGGCGTCGGCCAGCCTCGTCGTCTTCACCTCCACCGCCGTCGGAGGGCTCTCGTCGTCCCTCGGCGCCGTCCTCGGCGCGGCCATCGTCGAGGGCAGCGTGGTCTTCCTGCCGCCGAGCTGGCAGCTCTTCCCGGCCGCGCTCGGCGTGATCATCGTGCTCATCCTCTTCCCCGCGGGCTCGCCGGCCTCTGCTACGACCTGCGCGACTGGGCGGTCGAGGCACTCGAGCGACGCCACGCCGTCACGCCCACTCCGGTCACCCCGGCGGTGACCCCGTGAGTCCCGGCCGCCTCGGCAACATCCGCCAGCTCGGCGGTGGCGTATCGCTCTTCCCCCTCGGCGTGCTCTTCGCGATCCAGCTGCTCGACCAGGCCACGCAGAGCGCCTTCAACGTGCTGACCCCGAACATCCGCGACGCGTTCCACCTCACCAACGCGGGGATCCTGCTCATCGTCGCCATCGCCGGCGCCGCCGGGCTTGCGTTCACGCTGCCCGTCGCCGTGCTCGCCGACCGCATGAACCGGGTGCGCATCGCCTTGATCGGCGCCCTCATCGGCGCCGCGTTCTCCATCGGCGTGGGCCTGGCCAACTCCGTCGTGCTGGTCACCGTCATGCTCGTCGGCGTCTACATGGGGCAGGCCGTGATCTTCCCCACTCACAACTCCCTGCTGGCCGACTACTACCCGGTGCCGGCCCGCCCGCGCATCTATTCGTCCCACCGCGCCGGGTACAGCATCGGCGTCATCGCCGGCGTCCTGATCGGCGCGGGCCTCGCCACCCTCTTCTCGTGGCGTGTCCCGTTCCTCGTCTTCGCCGTGCCGATCATCATCGTCGTCCTGATCGGTACCCGCCTGCGGGAGCCGCCCCGCGGCCGGCACGAGCAGCTCGAGCTGTCCGAGCAGATGCTGGGGTCCGAGCTCGGACAGCCCGCACCCCTGGGCGACGCGCCCACGCCCGCGGTGGCCGACGCCCCGGCCGAACCGCCGCCGTCGTTGGGCGAGGCCTGGCGCACGGTCTGGAAGATCAGCGCCCTGCGCCGCATCTTCGTGGCCCTGCCCTTCCTCGCCGCCTCCATCGCCGGCTTCGCCTCGTTGGCGTCGCTGCAGTACCAGGAGACCTTCCACCTCGATGCGCTCCAGCGCGCCTACCTCACCGCCCCGGTCGAGGTCTTCGATCTTCTCGGCCTGGCGGTGGGTGCGACGATCGCGACCCGCCTCGCCAAGCGGGACGTCGGGCTCGTCTTCCGCATGCTCGCCGTCGCCTCGGTCATTGCCGCCGGCTTCGCGGTCCTGTTCGCGCTCGCGCCGAACGTCCCCGTCGCGTTCATCGGGAACGCCGGCATCGTCGCCGCCCTCGCCGTCGTCGGACCCGGCGTCCTGGCGTCCCTGTCGCTCGCCATCCCGGCCCGAGTGCGGTCCGTCGGCTTTTCCATCGGCGCGCTGTTCGTCCTGCCGGGGCTCCTGGTACTCCCGATCGTCGGCGGCATCGGCGATGCCATCGGCTTCCGCTACGGCCTCCTGATACTGGTGCCCATCTTCACCATCGGCGGGCTGATCGTGGCCAGCGCCGGCAGTCTGATCGGAGACGACGTGCGCGACGTCTGGACCTCCATGCGCACGAGGACGCAGATGTTGCTCGACCGCCGCGACGGCAAGCTGCCCCTCCTCGCCGTGCGCGACCTGCGGGTGGGCTACGACGGCGTCCCGGTCCTCTCCGACGTGGCGATCGAAATCGGCGAGGGCGAGATCGTGGCCATCGTCGGCACGAACGGTGCCGGCAAGTCGACGCTGCTGCGGGCCGATCGGCGGCGTCGTCGAGGCGGACAACGGCGCCATCGTCTTCGACGGGCGCGACATCACGCACCTGCCGCCCGACGAGATCGCCCGCCTCGGCGTGGCCCAGGTGCCCGGGGGCGAGGGGACGTTCCCGAGCCTGCGCGTCGAGGAGAACCTGCGGGCCGCCGCCTGGCAGGGTCGCCGGCGAGGCGAGAGCGACACGCAGATGATCGAGGACGCCTTCGCCGCGTTCCCGACCCTCGCGGCGCGGCGCCACGAGCGGGCCGCCAACCTCTCGGGTGGGCAGCAGCAAATGCTCGCCCTCGCCATGGCGACCATCACCCGGCCCAAGCTCTTCCTGATCGACGAGCTCTCGCTCGGGCTCTCGCCGATCGTCGTCGAGCAGCTCCTCGGGGCCATCGAGTCGATGCGCCAGGCCGGCACCGCCATCCTGCTCGTCGAACAGTCGATGAACGTCGCCGTCGCGGTGGCGGACCGCGTCTACGTCATGGACACCGGCGTCGTGCGGTTCACGGGTACGGCCGCCGAGCTGGCCGCCCACCCCGAGCTGCTGTGGTCGGTCTACGTGCAGAAGGCGTCGGACTCGCTCGCCGCCCAGGGCTCGCGGCCCCGCGCCGGCAAGGACGCTGGTCACGAGCTCGAGGTGCGCGGGCTGGCGCTGAGCTTCGGTGGCAACGTCGCCCTCGACGACGTGTCGCTGCACGCGGGCCACGGCGAGCTGGTCGGCATCATCGGGCCCAACGGCGCCGGGAAGACGACGCTCTTCGACGTCGTCTCGGGGTTCTTGCGTCCCGACCAGGGAACGGTCGAGCTCCGCGGCGTCGACGTCACCGACCGCACGGCGGCGAGCCGCGCCCGGCTCGGCCTCGGCCGGTCCTTCCAGGACTCGCGCCTCTTCTCCGCACTCACCGTCCGCGACGCCCTGGCCGTCTCCCTCGAGCGGTTCACCGACGTCGCCGACCCCTTCAACGCGATGCTCCGCCTGCCCGTGCAGGTGCGCACCGAGGCAGCGGTCCGGCGCCGGGTGGGCGAGCTGATGGAGATGTTCGGGCTCGAACGCTTCGCCGACAACCTCGTCAGCGAGCTGTCGACGGGCTCGCGGCGGCTCGTCGACCTGGCGGCCGTCGTCGCGCACCAGCCCACCGTGGTGCTGCTCGACGAGCCCTCGTCGGGCGTGGCGCAACGCGAGGTGGAGGCGATGCTCGGGTTGCTGCGCAACGTCCGCGACCAGCTGGACGCCACGATGCTGATCGTCGAGCACGACATCGCCTTCATCGCCGAACTGGCCGACCGCCTGGTGGCGATGGACCAGGGCGCGGTGATCGCCAGCGGCACGCCCGCCGACGTCCTGCAGTGCCCCTCGTGGGCGAGGCCTTCCTCGGATCCGACCCACTCGCGCTCTCGCGGACGGGTCCTGTTGCGGGCGCCGGTGCGGGCGCCGGAAGCGAGTGACATGAGCGAGACCGAACCGACCGAGCCGCCGGCCCCCGATCCGTCGTCGCTCACCGAACGGCCGTGGCCGCGGGTCAGCCGGGTCCGCATGGCGGTGCCGGTGGTCCTCATCGTCGGCGGCACTGGTCGCCGCCGGGATCGTCGCCACGGTGAACGAGTCGAACACCTCGAGCCCATCGGCGACGCCGACACCGACCACGAGCGGCACCTCCGCCGTCGTCGGTGCCCATCACCTACGCCACCGCCGCCAAGGAGGCCAAGACGTCGTCCTACGACTGGGGACCGCAGTGTGACCACCACACCGGCCGGCTCAAGATGCCGACCGTGTACTCGCCGCCCTGCGTCCCGGTGCCGTCCGGTTCCAACGGTGGCGCCACCTCGAGCGGCGTGACCGCCACCTCGATCAACCTCGTCTACTACTACCCCCAGCCCGGCGGGCTCGCCTCGACGATCTCGGGCGCCGCGGGGACGCCCGCCCAGGCCCTGGCCACCGTCCAGGCCTACGTCGCGCATGCTCAACAAGATCTTCGTGCTGTACGGCCGCCACGTGAACCTCATCCCCTTCGAGGCCAGCGGCGCCGACACCGACCCGGTGGCCGCGCACGCCGACGCCGTCACCGTGGCCGAGCAGGACCACGCCTTCGCCTCCATCGGCGGCCCGGGCGAGACCACGGCCTACGAAGACGGAGCTGGCCCGCCTGCACGTGCTGTGCATGGGCTGCGGCGACTCGTCCCTCAACGGCCTGATCCAACAGGACGCGCCCTACCAATGGGCCAACCTGCCCACCGCCGACACCTCGCTGAACGAGACCGTCGACTACATCATCGCCAAACTGAACGGAAAGGACGCCGTCTGGGCGGGCGACCCGTCGCTGCATTCGCACAAACGGTCCTTCATCGTCGTCAGCGAGACGTCCCAGCCGCCGGCACCGGGGTTCAACGAGCTCACCGCGTCGCTCGAGAAGAAACTGCGGGACGCACACGTCAACCTGGCGTCGCCGGTCGACCTCACCTACACCCTCAACCTCACGACGCTGCCCACCCAGGCCGCAACGCTGGCCGAGAAGCTGAAGACATCCGGCGCGACGAGCGTCGTGTTCGCCGGCGACCCGATCATGCCGATCTACCTCACGAAGGCCTGCGCCACCATCGGCTATTTCCCCGAGTGGATCATCACCGGCATCGTCCTCACCGATACCTCGACGCTGGGCCGCTACTACGACCAGAGCGAGTGGTCGCACGCGTTCGGCGTGTCCAGCCTGGCGGTCCCGGTCCCCGTGGCTGCCGGCGACGCCGACCACCTCTACCGCTGGTGGTACGGCGCCAACACCAGCCCCGCCTCGCTGGCCGCGCCGGCCATCCTCCCGGCGTACCAGCAGTTCTTCACGGGCGTGCAGCTGGCCGGCCCGCACCTGACGCCCCAGACCTACACCGAGGGTCTGTTCCGGGCCCCGCCCACCGGTGGCGGCCCGACCACACCGCTCCAGGCCTACGGCTACCAGGGAGCGGCCCCGCACCCGAGCTACTCCTCGCCGGCCGACTACACGTTCCTCTGGTACGACGCCGCCGCGAAGGGGCCCGACGAGGAAGGCACCGTCGGCAGCGGCCTCATGCAGCACGTCAACGGCGGGGCGCGCTACAAGGCCGGCGTCGTGCCCACCGGGCCGGTGCCGATGTTCTCGACCGCCGGCGCGGTGACGACGTACGCGACCCCGCCCGACAGGGCGCCGTCGTACCCGGCGTGGCCGGGGTCACCCGCCGCCGTCCGGGCACTAGCCACCCGGTCGAAAAGGGGGGCTAGCCCCAGGGCGAAACGCCCGGTAGCGGCATTCTTCCTGCAGGCGCGTCACCCTTCATCCTGTGAGGGCAGAGACCCGGCAGCCCCTGCCGGGTCTCCGAAAAGGAGCCCTCATGATCGTCACCCGCGGACTGACGAAGCGCTACGGCAAGACCGTGGCCGTCGACGGTCTCAGCTTCACCGTGCCCTCCGGCGTCGTCACCGGGTTCCTCGGCCCGAACGGATCGGGCAAGTCCACCACCATGCGCATGATCATGGGCCTCGACGTGCCCGACGCGGGCGCGGCGACGGTGAACGGCCTGCTCTACGACGAGCTGCGCTGGCCGTTGCGCGAGGTCGGCGCGCTCCTCGACGCCAAGGCGTTCCACCCGGGGCGCACGGCGCGCCAGCACCTGCGCTGGCTGGCCAAGTCGAACGAGATCCACGAGGCTCGTATCGACGAGGTGCTCGACCTCGTCGGCCTCACCTCGGTCGCCGACCAGCGGGCCGGCAAGTTCTCCCTCGGCATGGGCCAGCGCCTCGGCATCGCCGGCGCGCTCCTCGGCGACCCGGGCGTGCTCCTCTTCGACGAGCCGGTCAACGGGCTGGACCCCGAGGGCATCCGCTGGGCCCGCTACCTCCTGCGCGACCTGGCCGCCGAGGGCCGCACCGTGCTCGTGTCGAGCCACCTCATCTCGGAGATGGCGCTGACGGCCGAGCGCCTCGTCGTCATCGGGCGCGGCACCCTCATCGCCGAGACGAGCGTCGAGGAGTTCAGCGCGCAGCACCAGGCCGAGGCCGTCCGCGTCGTCACCCCGACGCCTCAGCTCCTGGTCTCCGCGCTGTCGAAGGCCGGCGTGCGCCCGACGGTGTCGGAGGACGGCGGCATCGTCGTCACCGGCGTGCCCTCCGCGCGGATCGGCGAGATCGCCGCGCAGCTCGTCCCTCACCCTGCACGAGCTGACCCCGATCCGCGCCTCGCTCGAGGACGCCTTCATGGAGCTCACGTCCGACTCGGTCGAGTACCGCTCGCGCGAGCGGGAGCTCGTCCCGGCCCGTTGATCGACCACCGACACAGAAAGGACCCGTTGTGACCATCGCCCTGTCGTTGCCGGCCACCACAGCCCGCCGCCCGAGAAGGCCGCGTGGGCTTCCGCCAGGCCGTCGCCGCCGAAGTGAGCAAGCTCGCCTCCCTGCGCTCGACGAAGTTGCTGCTCGGCATCACCGTGCTCGGCACCATGCTCGTGACCTTCCTCTCGACCAACGGCGCCGCGCATCACCCGCGCCAGTGGTACCAGGGCTTCGGCTGGGACCCGACGAACCAGGCCATGGCCGGCCTCGCCATCGGGTCGCTCGCCTTGGGCGTCCTCGGTGTCCTGGCCATCTCCGGCGAGTACGGGTCCGGCACCATGCGCTCGTCCCTTGCCGCCGTCCCCCGGCGCGAGACCCTGTTCGCCGCCAAGGCCACCGTCGTCGGCGTCGTCACCCTCGTCGTCGGCGAGATCCTGAGCTTCGCCGCCTTCTTCTTCGGCCAGGCGATCCTCTCGACCGGCGTCGCCCCCACGGCGAATCTCGGGCAACCGGGCGTGCTCCGCGCCGTCGTCCTCACGGGGGCGTTCCTGAGCCTGTTCGCACTCCTCGGGCTCGGGCTCGGCCTGATCATCCGCCACACGGCCGGTGCCATCGCCACGTTCGCCGGCGTGACCCTGCTGGCCCCGATCCTCCTGCACACCCTCGCCGGCGATCCGTCCAAGTTCACCCCGGCCATCATCTTCGCCCAGTCCGTCGCCGCGGTCGTGCCGCAGGGCCACCAGCTTTCGGCAACAATCGGGTTCATGCTGATGGTGCTGTACACCGTCGCTGCGCTCGCCGTCGGAGCGGTGGCGCTGATCAAGCGGGACGCATGACGTTGGTCACCGAGGACGGCGAGGCGCCGGCGCACCCGGATCAGCCGGAAAAACACAAAGGCGTGTCGCTGGGGCTCACCGAGGAGCAGGTGGCCAAAATGAAGGAGCTCGGACAGCGCGTCCTGCGCGAGCCCTTCACCAAGCGTCCCTGGACGGAGCTGGCCTTCTGGATCGTCAGCGGCGCCCTCGCCGCCGTGAGCTTCGGCATCGTCGCCGCCACGATGATCGCGGGCGTCTGGCTCATCATCACTTTCATCGGCCTGATCATCATCGCGTTCTCCCTTCGCCTGGCGCGAGGGATCGGCCGGTGGCAGCGCGGCCTCGTGCTCAACTTCTTAGGCGAGGAGGTCGAGGAGCCCAACCCGTTCGTCCGGCGCCCCGGCTTCTTCGGCTGGTTGCAGTCGGCCCTGCGCGACCGCGTCGGCCTGGCGCTCCGTCGCCTACCTCGCCCTCAAAGTGCCCTGGACGGTGCTCGGCGTCTTCGTCGCTTTCAGCCTGTGGTGGGACGCCATCACCGGCATCTTGAGCCCGATCTTCTGGCACGGCAACGGCGGTCCCGCCATGTGGGGCCTCGCGCAGAGCATCTTCATTCCCAACGGCTCCGTCGGCGGGCCCGAGGGCTTCTCGCACAGCGTGGGCGTGTTCCTCCTCGGCGTCATCTTCCTCTTCGCTGCGCCGTGGGTCATGCGCGGGTTCGTCACCGTCGACAAGCTCCTCATCCGTACCTTGCTCGGCCCCGACCCGGTCGCGGCCCGGGTGCGCACCCTCGAGCAGGCGCGCACCACCACCGTCGACGCGTCGGCCGCCACGCTGCGGCGCATCGAGCGGGACCTGCACGACGGCACCCAGGCCCAGCTGGTCGCCTTGGCCATGCGGCTCGGCATGGCGAAGGAGAAGCTCGACGACGCCGAGCACGTCGACATCGACCGCGTCCGCGAGCTCGTCGACGAGGCCCACCGCGGCGCCAAGGAGGCCATCACCGAGCTGCGCGACATCGCCCGCGGTATCCACCCGCCCGCGCTCGACATCGGGCTGGAAGGCGCGCTGTCCACCTTGGCCTCGCGCAGCGCGATCCCGACCGAGCTCAACTTCGACGTGCAGCGCCCGGCCGACGGCGGCCATCGAGGCCATCGCGTACTACTGCGTCGCCGAACTGCTCGCCAACGTCGCGCAGCACGCGCACGCCTCCCGCGCCACGGTGTCGTGCGCCCAGCAGGGCACCTGGTTGCGCCTGGTCGTCCGCGACGACGGGCGGGGCGGTGCGTACCTCTCGACCGTCGGGTCGACGTCGAGCGGCCTGTCCGGGCTCACCGAGCGCGTGCGCGCGGTCGACGGCCGCCTCGATCTCGTGAGCCCCTCCGGCGGCCCCACCGTCGTCACGGTGGACCTCCCCCTCTCCGCATGACGCCGGACGCGCTGCGGGTAGCCATCGCCGAGGACTCGGCCATCCTCCGGGACGGCCTCGTCCAACTCCTCGTCGACCGCGGCTTCGTCATCACGGGCGCGGTGGCCGAGCCGGCCGCGCTGCGCAGCTCCGTCGCGCAAAACCCCCCGGACGTCGCCGTGATCGACATCCGGATGCCCCCGACCTTCACCGACGAGGGGCTGCGGCTCGCGCTCGAGCTGCGGGCGAAGCACGAGGGCCTGGGCATCCTGCTCTTCTCGCAGTACATCGAGACCCGCTACGCGGCCGACCTGCTGGCCGACGACGCCGCCGGCATCGGCTACCTGCTCAAGGACCGGGTGGCCGACGTCGAGCGACTTCGTCGAGGCGCTCGAGCGGGTCGCTATTGGAGGTACGGCCTTGGATCCCGAAGTGGTCACCCAGCTCATCGGCGCCACCCGCCGCTCGGACACCCTGTCCGTGCTGACCCCGCGCGAGCGCGAGGTGCTGGCCCTCATGGCGGAGGGACGTTCCAACGGTGCCATCGCGCAGGCGCTGGTGATCAGCGAAGGCGCCGTCGAGAAGCACGTCGCCAACATCTTCACCAAGCTCGATCTCCCGGTCTCGGACCAGGATCACCGGCGGGTGCTGGCCGTGCTGCGCTTCCTCGAGTCCTGACTCAGTCCGCCAGCGACGCGCCGTGCGCCTCGTAGGGGCGGTCCTGCGACGCGGCCAGCGCGCGGCCGGCGTTCATCTGGAACGGGCTGATGCCGCCGCGTTCCCACGGCCCGACCGAGCCCGCCGCCAGCGCCGCTTCGCGATTTGGGCACGAGGTGGAAGCGTGCCCGCAGCGCCTCGCACGACTGGTCCGCCACCGCGAACCAGTCCATCTGCAGGAAGTCGATGCTGTCGGACCCGGTGACGTCGTCGTGGCAGCGGGCGCCGCGCGCGCATCGCGTCGGACAGCCGCACCGCCATCCGTTCGTCGGAGGAGAAGTGGCCCGGCGAGGATTCGAACAGCCCCGCCCCCCTGGCCAGGTAGCCGGTCTCGAACAGCGAGATCACCATGGCCAGCAGCGAGAAGGCGTGCATGTCGTCGTTCGCCCGCGGCGATCAGCCCGAACACCTCGACCTCGGACTCGACCGTCGTGCCGTAGTCGCCCAGCACGTGCACCCAGTCGTGCTGGGCCAGGAGCGGTGGTGCCGAGCCCGGCGTGCCCGGGAAGGTGAACCCACGGGACTGGTACATCTCCCACACCCCGCGGCCGATCGAATCGGGCGGGAGGTGTTCGAGCGCAGCCCACTGCGCCGCCAGCTCGGGGTCGGCGACCGAGAACTCCCAGGCGTCGTGCAGGACGCGCGACGAGTGCACGGCGGCCGACGACGCCTCCTCGTTCCAGGTGCCCTCGTAACCGTTGCGGACGAAGTCGACCGCGGCGAGGCCCAGCGACCCGTGGGCGAACTCGCCGGCCACCCGGACCATCCCGTCTTCGACCCCCAGCTCGCGCGCGAACGACGCCACGTTCTCCGCCACGTCCTCGGGGATCGGGTGCCGCAGCAGCGCGCACAGCAGCATGTACTGCACCATGCGATTGCGGAACGAGAGGTCGCGCCGCGCCAGCGCTGCTGGCGAACTCGCCGGGGCCGACAAGGCCGCTCGGCCGTCGAGCGTGACCGCGATGCCCCGTCATGGCCTGCGTCATCGCGATGATCAGCGACCGCTGCACCGGCAGCAACCCGCTCGCCGGCGCCGCCGCCGAGGCCGACCCCGCATGCGATGGTCTGCGCCTCCGCCGCGTCGGGCGGCGTCAGGTTCACGGTCTCGGCGGTGGGCAGCGGGACGGGCGTCACGAGAGCCCGAGCCGGTCGAGGCCGGTGCGGATGAACGCGACGCCATCGTCCGCGCCCGGCACTCGGGAGCGGGGCAGGATCGCCCCGAACGGCGCGTTCCAGTACGAGGACGGACCCGGCCGCGCCTCGCTCCACGGACCGACGTAGATGTAGGCCTCGTCGGAGATGCCGTCGCCGGGCGAGAAGCCGAGATTCACCCCGTCGCCGGGCCCGAAGGCCAGCGACGTCCCGACGTCGAAGTGCTCCGGCCACAACTGGATCGTGGCCGTGGCGCACTCGCCCGTCCGCTCCGCCATGACCTCGTCGAGGACCCGCCATCCGAGGTCGAACCACGAGAACAAATCGGCCAGCTCCGTCGCGTCGAGCTCGAGTGGCTCGTCGATCGGGCCCGTCTCCGGCATGTCGTTGCCGGCCGAGAACTCGCCACCCAGGTCCGTCCCCGCGAACGCCGCCAGCGAGGCCAGGGTCGCGCCGGCCAGCGCCAGTCCCCGGGACTCGTTCCCCACCTCGCGGACGAGGCACGCCGGCGTGACGCGCAGGGTCTCGGGCTCGGGCCCGAAGGCCGGCGTGCCGATGCCGCCCGGGCTCGCCCGCAGGCCGAAGTGCCCGCTGACGGCGTACCGGCGGCGCCCGAGCACGTGCGCCGCAATCCGGTGCAGGTCGTCCCGCGTGGTCCTTCCCATGTCAGCCAGGCAGGCTAACGGCGGCCCCGAAAATTCGTGCCGTCAGCCGTCCAGCGCCCGCCTCCTGGCCGCGCTCGCCGCTGCCGCCACCTCCTCGACCACCGTCTCCTCGGCCGAGTGGCCCCAGAAGCCGTGCGGCGCCACGAGGAAGTCGATCAGGCGCTCGAGCTGGTCGCCGTAGCTGGCGCGCATCTGCAGGTCCGCCCAGGCCGTCGCCTTGTCCCGCAGCGGCAGCCCCGCCTCGACCAGGCCGTTCCACGCGATGTCGAAGTTGGCCTCGTTGAGCCACGACACCGCGCCGCCGCTCCGGGGGATGTGGAGCCGGCTCGATATCTCGAGGATCGCCCGCCGCCCCCGCCGGGACAGGTAGTACGGCGACCGGCTCTGCGCGCCCTCCACGCAGGCCGACGCCAGCGTCGCCGCGTCGGTCACCAACCCCAGCGCCGTGACCCACGACTGGCCCACGTGCTGGGACCGGAACAACGCCAGCATCGGGTACGACACGTGGCTCTCGAGCACGTCGGCGGTCCACATCTCCCACTCGCCGAACGCCCGGTACAGCATCTCGACGTCGCCGCCGGGCGCGTTGAGCACGACCACCCGCACCGGCGTGATCCGCCCGCCCAGCGGGTCGTCGAGCGTCAAGCAGACGAGACTCCCGCCGCGAGTACGCGCCGTACAACGCCGGCAGATACGAAATCATCAGCGCGATCGTCACCACGCCCGTCAGCGTCTCGAGCAGGGTGAGCATCCGCACCAGGTTGCCGTGCGCCGAGCCGAACACCGGCGTGACCAACGATGTCCCCGCGTAGTACACGAGCGTCCCGAACTCCCGTGTCCCGCCGATCCGCTGGTCGAGCCCCCAGTAGACGAGCGACCAGCCCACCATGAGCCCCGCCAGCCACAGCACCAGCAGTCCCAGCAACGACAGCGCTGGATACACGTTGAGCGAGTACTCCCCCGCCCGGTCCGGCAGCCGCGCCGCCACCGCCTTCGTCACCCGCCACGTGACGGTGTAGAAGATCCTGGTCGGGCGCCAGAACGAGCTCGATCCCTGCGTCACGATCAGCGTCGCCACGGCGTCGCTCAGCATCCCCACGATGAGGACCACGCCGCCCACCGACGGCCACCACCCGGACGAGCTCGCTCACGATCCGGCCCACCTTAGGGAGCGACGGTCCGACCCCCGGCCCGACGTCCGAGCGCACATCGGGGTTGCTTCCGCAGGAGTGACTTCCGGCTCTTGCAAAAATCGTCGCGATTTGATTGAACACTGTTCAGGCGTTTGGCGAATACACCGCTTGCGGTTCACCATCTGGTGAAATCGAGGTGACAACTCGCGCGAGCGGGTAAAAAGGGGGCAATGAAGGTGATCCGTGGGGGGGTCCCACAGCAGTCGCCGTCCATCGGCCTGGTCCTCGGCGCGGGCGGCGTCGTCGGGCAGGCCTACCAGGCCGGCGTCCTCGCCGCCCTCGAACGGGAGATCGGCTGGGATCCCCGCCTCGCCACCATCGTCGTCGGCACCTCCGCGGGCTCCGTCACGGGAGCCGCCCTGCGCGTCGGGGTTCCCGCCACGGATCTGGCCGCCTCGCTCTACGGCGTGCCTCCTTCCCGGAGGGGTGGCGCCATCCTCCGCCGGATCCTTCCCGCCGACACCGAGCCGCTTCCCACGCCGAACGTCCTTTCCATGTTGCGTCCGTGGAACCTGCCCTCGCCGGCGCTGGTCGTCCGCGCCGCCCGCCGGCCCCTCGCCTTCCGCGCCGACGTCGCCGTCTCGACGCTCATCCCCCGGGGACAGCTCGATATCACCGAGCGCGCCCGCGGCCTCGACGACCTCATCGGCGACCGCTGGCCCGAGGGGTTGCGCATCTGCGCCGTGCGCCGGTCCGACGGCGGCCGCGTCGTGTTCGGCCGCTCCGGCGCACCCCCCGCCCGCCTGGCGTCGGCCGTGCTCGCATCGTGCGCCATCCCCGGCTACTTCCGTCCCGTCGTCATCGAGGGCGCCGACTACATCGACGGCGGCGTCCACTCGGTCACCAACGCCGACGTGCTGCGGTCCGAGGGCCTCGACCTCGTCGTCATCATCTCGTCGATGTCGGCCGCGCACGGCAGCGCCAACGGCGCCGACGGCTGGTTGCGCCGCACCGTCCACCGCCGCATGGAGCGCGAGGTGGCCCGCCTCCAGATGGCCGGTACCGCCGTCATCACCCTCGAGCCCGGCGGCGACTCCCGCCGCGTCATGGGCCTCCGGGCGATGGCCGAGGACCGCTCGCCCCGGGTCATCGAGGCGGCGTACGAGGAGACCCGCAAGCGGGTGCTGGACTCGCCGTTCCTCGCGACGTTGGGTGGGGCCACCGCGCCGGCGACGGCGACGGCCTCCGCCGGCTGACCGGCCGGCCTTCCGGTCTTTTCGACCTTTTCGACCCCGACGGCCTCGGACCTTGGCTCGGTCGTCCCGGGGCCAGAATTTCCTTCCGCCGTCAGGTCCCTCCGGTAGTAGCTTCGCCTCAACCTCGAACCGCGAAGGGAGGGCCTCCATGGGTCCTGACCGCCTGAGCCCGCTGGACGCTTCGTTCCTGCACATCGAGGACGGCGTGTCGCACATGCACATCGCGTCCGTCGCGATCTTCGAGGGCCCGCCGCCGCCGTTTGCCGACATCGTCGAAATGGTCTCGGCGAAGCTCGACCTGGTGCCGCGGTACCGGCAGAAGGTGCGCTTCGTCCCCTTCGAGCTCGGGCGGCCGGTATGGGTGGACGACGAGCACTTCAACATCGAGTACCACCTTCGGCACACCGCGCTGCCGTCGCCCGGAGGCGAGAACGAACTGCGCAAGCTCGTCGGACGCGTCATGGCGCAGCCGCTCGACCGCTCCAAGCCGCTCTGGGAGATCTGGGTCGTCGAGGGGCTCGAAGACGGGCGCTGGTCGATCTTGGCCAAGACGCACCACGCCCTCGTCGACGGCGTCTCGGGGACGGACCTGCTCGCCGTGATCATGGACCTGAGCCCCGACGCGGCGCGTCCCGAGCATCCCTCGGAGTGGACCGCCGCACGCCGAGCCGTCCGGCGCTGAGCTGGTGCTCGAGGCGCTCGAGAACATGGTGCGCTCGCCCTACGAGCAGCTGCGGGCGGCGCGGGCGCAGACCCGCTGGCTGCGCCAGGCGGCCGCGTACGCCGGTGAAGTGGCGAGCGGCGTGTTCGCGCTCAGCGGCCTCGTGCGGCCGACGCCGGTATCGAGCCTGAACGGGCCCTTGGGCCCGCACCGGCGCTACGCCTGGGCAACGACGACCGTCGAAGACATCCGCTCCGTACGCAAGGAGCACGGCGGCTCCTTCAACGACGTCGTCCTGGCGTGCATCACGAACGGTTTCCGGGAGCTGTTGTTGGCGCGCGACGAGGACGTCGAACGGGTGGTGCGCACGCTGGTGCCCGTGTCGGTGCGCGCCCGGGACGAGTCGGGCAAGGCGATCGGCGACGGCACATACGAGAACAAGGTGTCGGCGATGTTCGCCGAGCTCCCGGTCGAGATCGAGGACCCGGCCGTGCGCCTGGCCGCCATCACCGACCAGATGAAGGACCTGAAGGAGTCGAAGCAGGCGCTGGCCGGCGAGGCGCTGACGTCCATGTCGGGCTTCGCGCCCCCGATGCTGCTGGCGCTGGGCATGCGCATCGCGACCCGGGCGGCCCAGCACAACGTCAACACGGTCACGACGAACGTGCCGGGCCCGCAGTTCCCGCTGTACGCGGCGGGGCGGCGGATGCTCCGCGCCTTCCCCTACGTGCCGTTGGGCGGGCAGATCCGCCTCGGCATCGCCATCTTCTCCTACGACGGCGAGGTCAACTTCGGGATCACGGGCGACTACGACACGACGCCGGACATCGACGTGCTGGCGCACGGGATCGAGGACGGGATGGCGCAGCTGCTCAAGACCTGACCTGACCTCGTCTACGAGGTCAGGTCGGGGATCGTCAGCACCTCGGCCTCGAAGTACTTGCGCAGCCCCGACACGATCACCCGCTCGACCGACTTGCCGAGCACGGGCACGTGCACCTTGAGGTCGCCCTCGATCCCGACGACCGTGCTCGTCCTCGGCTCGCCGTCCGGACCCGGCTCGAAGCGTGTAGACGCCCGCCGCGCTGCAGCCGGTCAGGGTAGTGGTCGGGCAGGACCTGCCAGTCGGCCCGGGCCTCGTCGGGCCTGATCTCGTTGCGGGTGATCCACGTCATCTTGTTGTGGTCGATGATGCGCTGGACCGCCGGCGAGATCGGGCCCCGGAAGGCGAAGCGCACCTCCATCAGGAGCCGTGACCCGGTGTCCTCGTGCCGCACGACCTCGAGCACCTCGATGTGGTCCTGGATCGTGCGCCCCTCGTAGAAGGCGGGCGAGCCGTACGCGGCCATGGCCCGGGCCGGGCGGGACGGCGACCGCCTGCGTCGTCGCGAATTTCACCTCGTCTTACGAGGTCGGCGGCGCCGGGCCGGGTCGACGGCAGGCCCAGCTTGCGGTGGTCCCAGCTCACCGTGCGCTCGACGTGCATCTTTATCGCGACCCGCTTGTTGACCATCGTCTCGACCAACGGCTTGAGGTCGTCGGTGAACTCGCCGTAGTAGCGCTCGAAGACGCTGACACCGAGCGGCCACAGCCGCTCGGGGTCGTCGATGATCTCCGCCTGTGCCGACGAGCTCCACGCCGCGCAGCTCGTCGTAGTAGTCCCCGTCCTCGAACAGCAGCGTGAGACGGGGGTTGCGCCGCAGGTTCTGCACCTTCTGCGATTTCGTCTTCGTCTCGACGGCGATCGCACCCTCCATGAAGCCGTACCACATGGCCACGGCGTGGATGGAGCCGTCGGGCGCGATGGAGCACATCGTCATCGGCCGTCGCTCGGCCAGGAACGCCTCCACCTCGTCGGGCGTCATCTGGATCGCCTTGCGCTGGTTCACGCCGTGGCCCATGGCCTCGGTCATCCGTGGTACCTCCCACCTCGCCGTACTGTCCGGTGGAGCGTACTGCTGGCACCGGGAGCGCAAACAGAAGAGTTCATCCTCAGAACACTTTCCGGTTGCAACGCTTTCACAGCCCGTTCACCTCGGCTTTCTAGCGTGACCGCTGATGGCGACTGTGGAACAGCACATGGGCCACGCCGGCGGGGACTCACGTTCCGGTCCCGACGCCGGACGCCGTCACGGCCGGGACAACCTGGCCGAGGTCATCTCGATCCGGCCGCCCGAGCGCTCACACCGCCCCGGGCTCATCGGATCGTTGGTCACCATGGCGCGGGGCTTCGCCTCCCCGCGCGCCCAGGCGACGTCGGTGCGATCTACCCCCCATCGGCCGCCGTCGCCTGCCCCTCGCCCCACCACCATCGTCGCCGCCGCGTTCCGCCTTCCGTCCCACGCCTCACGACGCTGCCTGACGTGGCCATCGCGAACGTGACGGCGACCTCGGGCCGGACCCCACCCACGGTCCCACGCGGGACAACCGGCCCCTCGTCCTGGTGGTCGACGACGAGGAGTCGTATAGACAAGCCCTCGCGTCGGGCCTGACCCGTGAGGGCTTCGCCGTCGAGGCGGCCGGCGACGGCCACGAGGCGCTCCGCCTCTTCCACCGGGTCCACCCCGACCTCGTCCTCTTCGACGTCATGCTGCCCGACCAGTCGGGCATCGAGATCTGCCAGCAGATGCGCTCCCTCAAGCCGGTGCCGATCATCATGGTCACGGCCCGGGACTCCGAGGTCGACATCGTCCTCGGGCTCGAGCTCGGCGCCAGCGACTACGTCGCCAAGCCCTTCCGCCTCCGCGAGCTCGTGGCGCGCATGCGAGCGGTACTCCGACGGGGCGTCGCCGTGGCCGAGCACCACGAGGAGGTCCTCACCGTCGGTCCCGTCCGCCTCGATGCGGGTCGCCGGGAAGTCACCGTCGACGAGCGCGCCGTCGACCTGTCCCGCAAGGAGTTCGACCTCCTCGCCCTCCTCATGTCGCACAGCGGCCAGGTCGTCACGCGGGACTGGTGCATCGACCGGCTCTGGTGGGACCAGGAGCTGACCGACACCCGGACCCTGGATACGCATATCAAGCGCCTCCGCCGCAAGATCGAGCCGGACCCCGCCAACCCCCGCCACCTCGTCACGGTCCGGGGCGTCGGCTTCCGCTTCGAGGCCTGACCGACCACCTCGCATCGGGCACGCCGCACCCGCACGCCGTACATTGAGCGCATGGCACTGCGCACCGGCGAAACCGTCCCCGACTTCGAGCTCCCCGACCAGACCGGCACCCCCCGCAAGCTGAGCGACTTCCTCGCCAGCGGGCCCGTCGTGCTGTTCTTCTACCCGGCGGCCATGACGTACGGCTGTACCAAGGAGAGCTGCCACTTCCGCGACCTCAAGGCCGAGTTCGGCGCCGTCGGCGCGCAGCCCGTCGGCATCAGCGCCGACAAGGTCGAGAAGCAGAAGCAGTTCGACGAGAAGGAGTCGCTCGGCCTCCCGCTCCTCTCGGACCCCGACCGCACCGTCGCCGCCGAGCTCGGCGCCAAGCGCGGCTTCGGCCCCAACAAGCGCACGACGTTCGTCATCGACACCGACCGCACCATCCTCGACGTCATCCACAGCGAGATCTCGATGAGCTCGCACGCCGACAAGGCGCTCGCCGTCCTCAAGGCCCGACGCGCTGCCTGACGTCCAGCAACGCCGTCGTCACCGGCGCCGCTTCGGGCATCGGCCGCGCCACCGCCGCCAGACTCGGCGCGGCGGGCTTCCGCGTCATCGGCATCGACCGTCCCGGTACCGACGTCGACGTGACCGCGGACCTCGCCGTCCCCGGCCGAGCGCCGGCGCGCCGTGGACGAGGCGAATGGTCTGGCGGACGGGACCCTGGCCGCCGTCGTGACGTGCGCCGGGCTGGCGGGGTCGCCCGACAGGAAGGGCTCGCTGTTGACGTCGGTGAACTACTTCGGCACGGTCGAGATGCTCGACGGCCTGCGGCCGTTGCTCGGACCCGGGCGGCGCCGCCGTTGCGATCAGCTCGAACTCGACGACGGTGCAGCCCGACATCCCGCTCGCCGTGGTCGAGGCCTGCCTCGCCGGCGACGAGGTGGAGGCCGCCGCCGTGGCCGACGAGGGCACGTCGATCGCCGCCTACGCCGCGTCGAAGATCGCCGTCGCCCACTGGGTCCGAGCGCACGCCACGGGGCCGGACTGGGCCGGCGCCGGACTGCGGCTGAACGCCATCGCCCCCGGGATGATCGACACGCCGATGGTCGCCGCCATGCGGGCCGACGAGCAGACGGGGCCGATGCTCGACATGCTGCCGATCCCGCTCGGGCGACCCGGGACGACCCGAGGAGATCGCGGCGTTGGTCGACTTCCTGGTCGGTCCCGACAGCACGTTCTTCTGCGGGTCGGTGATCTTCTGCGACGGCGGGAGCGACGCGTTGTTGCGGACGAGGGATTGGCCGGCGGCCTGGGACATCAAGATGCGGGACTTCGGCCGGCACTCGACCTCGTAGGACGAGGTCGCCCGGCGGTCCGCTCGTAGGCTGCGGGGATGCCGGGGCGGATCCTCGTCGACACGACGCCGCTGCGGGAGAGCCGGGACTTCCGCCTGCTCTTCGTCGGCCAGCTCGTCTCCATGCTGGGGACACAGCTCACCGTCGTCGCCATCCCCTACCAGGTCTATTCGATGACGCACTCGTCGCTGCAGGTGGGCTTGATCAGCCTGGCGCAGCTCTTCCCCTTCCTGGCGGGCGCCCTGGCCGCCGGCCCGATCGGCGACGCGGTCGACCGGCGGCCGATCATGATCTGGACGACGGTCGCCGGCGCGCTGACGAGCGGCGCGTTGGCGGTCAATGCGGCCGTGCCCCACCCGTCGTTGGCTGCGCTCTACGTGGTGAGCGCCTTGGCTGCGGGTTTCTACGGGTTCTCGAGCACCGCCCGCAGCGCCTCCGTCCCGGGCATGGTCGAACGGCGGCACCTGCCGGCGGCGTTCGCCATGCTGCAGATCGAGTTCCAGGTCGGGACGATCGTGGGGCCCGCACTGTCGGGCATCTTGCTCCTGATCGGGCTCCCTCTCGTCTACGTGCTCGACGCCGTCTCGTTCGTGGTGGCCTCCGGGGCGGCGTTCATGCTGCACCCGATCCCGCCCGCCCACGACGCCGGCGGCTTGTCGGTCTGGCAGTCGACGAAGGAGGGGCTGCGCTACCTGCGCACGCGCCAGGCCTTGCAGGGCGTGTACCTGATCGACATCAACGCAATGGTGTTCGGCATGCCGCGTGCGCTGTTCCCGGCCATGGCGGCGACGGTCTTCCACGGCGGCACGGTGACGCTCGGCTTCCTGTACGCGGCGCCGGGTGTGGGCGCGTTCGCAGGGGCGCTGACGACGGGCTGGGTCGCCCATCTGCGGCGACAGGGCTGGACCGTGATCATCGCGGTCGTCGGCTGGGGTATGGCGATCACCGTGTTCGGCTTTACCGACACGCTGTGGTTCGCGTTGGTGCTGCTGGCGATCGCGGGGTGGGCCGACGTGATCTCGGCGGTGGTGCGAAACACGATCTTGCAGACGTCGATCCCCGAGCGCTTCCGCAGTCGCATGTCGTCTATACAAATGGCGGTGGTGCAGGGCGGCCCGAGGCTGGGCGACCTCGAGTCCGGCGTGGTCGCCACGGCGACGTCGGTGGAGTTCGCGGTCGTGTCGGGCGGGCTGGCGTGCATCGCCGGTGCCGTGCTCATCGGCTCCCTGATGCCGATCTTCCGACGGCACGTCGCGGTCGCAGGTGAGGTCGACGACCTCCCCGTATGATCCGACGCGTATGACCGACGTGGGGGCAGAGTACGGAGCTGGGGCGGGAGGGGCGTTCGAGGAGCCGACCTGGGGGGAGGTCGAGCCGGGTGCGTTCGCCCGCATCGTCGTGGTGTCGCCGCACTTCGACGACGCCGCCATGGGCGCCGGTCACCTCCTCACGAGCTACGACGACACCACCGTGATCACGGTGCTCGGCGGCCGGCCGCCGGCATATCCCGCCGAGCCCACGGACTGGGACGCGCTCGGGCGGCTTCGTGGCCGGCGACGACGTCGTAGCGGTGCGCCGGGAAGAGGACGTCGCCGCCATGGCCGTCTTGGACTCGTCCTACCGTTGGCTCGACTTCCCGGACCACCAATACCTGCCGGTCGACGAACGTCCTGCGGCGGCGGAAGTCGCCCCGGTGCTGGGCGCCGCCATCGCCGAGATCGACCCCACCGCGGTCTTCTTCCCGATGGGTCTGGCCAACCCGGACCACGACATGACCCACGATGCGTGCCTGTTGGTGCAGGCGGAGCAGCCAGAGCGGACGTGGTTCTGTTACGAGGACCACGGTTACAAGCACCTGCCTGGGCTGTTGTCCTGGCGGGTCGCCAAGCTGCTCCGGTCGCCGCTGTGGGCGACGCCGGCGATCGTGCCGCACGTGCCCGACGAGGAGCGCAAGCGCCGGGCCATCTGGTGCTACACCTCGCAGATCCCGCCGCTCGAACGGGACCACGCCCTGACCGCGCGCATGGAGGCACGGGTGCCCGAACAGTTCTGGCGCTTGGCCCCGCCGCCCCGAGGCTGGGAGGCGCTGGCCGACTTCATTTGACGAGGTCTGTTGCGTGACGGGACCCTGAATTGACACAAAGAGGGGTCGTTCTGCCCTATCGGCGGCACTTTCCCCAGGTCACGATCGTTGCAATGGTCACGTACGTCGACCACCTTTCATGGGCCCTTGGCAAGGAACCGGGCCGCGGACAGGTTTGGCGGCCTGCCGCAGGCCGACGTCGTACAGCCCCGGGCCAGGCTTCGGGCGGAAGACACCGCAGCGACACCTGCTGACGAAGCCTGGCCCGGGGGCTGACGGTTGAACGCCCGCTCGACGTCCAATCTGCCTTCTCCTTCCTCGGTCTCGACCACGTTTCCCTTCGAGTCGGTCGACGCTGGGCGTTACCCGTTACCACCAGGCGCGATCCCGGTGCGGGCCCGGTCCGTCGGACGCCGCCGTCGCTAGAGTCGACCATGTGCCGGCGGACGACGAGCGCATCGTGGAGGTCGACGGGCGCGAGGTGCGCGTCAGCCGGCCGGACAAGGTGTACTTCCCCGCCATCGACGCGACGAAGTCCGATCTGGTGTCGTACTACCTCGACATCGGCGAGCATCTGCTCAACACCGCCGGGGGCAGGCCGGCGCTCCTGCAGCGCTTTCCCGACGGGGCCGCCGGCAAGTCGTTCTTCCAGAAGCGGCTCCCGGCCGGCGCTCCGGACTGGCTGCAGTCGACGATCGTCTCGACGCCCAACGGCACGACGTCCAACGCGCTGGTCGTCGCAGACATCTCCCATGTGGTGTGGGCCGTCAACTTCGGCTGCCTCGGGCTGCACCTGTGGCCGTATCTGGCCGCCGACGCGGACCACGCCGACGAGCTGCGCATCGACCTCGACCCCACCAAGGGCATCGGCTTCGACGAGGTCCGGGGCGCCGCGCTGAAGTGCAAGGACCTGCTCGACGAGCTGGGCTTGCGCAGCTACCCCAAGACGACGGGTAGCAACGGTCTGCACGTCTACCTCCGGCTCGAGCCCCGATGGGATTCGATCGCCGTACGGGCCGCCGCCGTCGCCCTGGCCCGCGAGCTCGAGCGCCGTCACCCCGACGAGATCACCGCCAAGTGGTGGAAGGAGGAACGCGGCACCCGCGTCTTCGTCGACTTCAACCAGAACGCGCCGCACAAGACGGTCTTCGGGGCCTGGTTCGCCCGGCCCCGGGTCGGGGGCCAGGTGTCCACGCCGCTCGCGTGGGACGAGGTCGAGACGGTCGTGCCGGACGAGCTGACCATCCGCACCGTGCCGGAGCTGGTGGCCCGGCGGGGCGACCCCTGGGCGGACATCGGCGCCGAGCCCCAGTCGATCGAACCGCTCCTCGCCATGGCCGAGCGCGACAAGCAGGACGGGTTGCAGGACGCGCCGTGGCCCCCGCAGTACCCCAAGATGCCCGACGAGCCGCCCCGGGTCGCTCCGAGCCGGGCAAGAAGAGCCGAGCGACCGAAGAAGGAAGCCGTAAGGAGACGGTGAGACCACTCGATGCGCTGAACCAGGTCGCGTTCCGTCTCGAACGCAACGGGGCGGACACCTACAAGGTGCGGGCCTTCCGTGGCGCCGCCCGGGCGATCAAGGACATGCCCGACGACGAGCTGGAGGCCCTGGCGCAGGCCGGTCGCCTCCAGAGCATCGAAGGGGTGGGCAAGTCGACGGCGCAGGTCATCACCGAGGCGCTCGACGGCAAGGTGCCCGCCTATCTCGCAAAGATCGACAAGGAACTGACGAAGGACGACCTCGTGGTCGACGGCGCGGCGGCCGAGCTGCTCCAGTCCCTCCGGGGCGACTGCCACTCCCATTCCGACTGGTCGGACGGAGGGAGTCCCATCCTCGAGATGGCCGAGGCGGCCCGCGACCTGGGCCGCGAGTACCTCGTCCTGACGGACCACAGCGCCCGGCTGACCGTCGCACACGGCCTCAACGAAGAGCGCCTCGCCGAGCAGCTCGAACTCGTCGACGACCTCAACGGGCGACTCGCCCCGTTTCGCATCCTGACCGGCATGGAGGTCGACATCCTCGAGGACGGCTCGCTCGACCTCGACCTCGAACTCCTCGGACAGCTCGACGTCGTCGTGGCCAGCGTCCACTCCAAGCTGCGGATGGATGCCAGGCAGATGACGGCGCGGATGCTGGCGGCGATCGAGAGCCCGCACACGGACATCCTCGGGCATTGCACCGGCCGCATCATCGTGGGCCGGGGCCGGCCGCAGTCGACGTTCGATGCCGAGGCCGTGTTCTCGGCCTGCTCCCGCACCGGGACCGCCGTCGAGATCAACTCACGCCCCGAGCGCCAGGACCCCCCTGACGACCTGCTGCGGCTCGCCGTCCAGCTCGGATGCTCCTTCGCCATCGACACCGACGCCCATGCCCCGGGCCAGCTCGAGTGGCTGGGACGCGGGTGCCGAAATGCCGTCGCCGCGGACGTGCCCTTCGACCGCGTCGTCAACCGTTCGACGGCGGACGAGCTGGTGTCGTGGGCATCGTCGCACGGGGAGGCGGCATGAAGCTCCCCGTCGAGCCGCCTGTCGCGCCCATGTTGGCCAAGCTCACCCGTGACCTGCCCCGAGACAAAGGCCTGTACTACGAACCGAAATGGGACGGGTTCCGGTGCATCGTGTTCCGAGACGGGGACGACGTGGAGCTCGGCAGCCGCAACGAGAAGCCCCTGACTCGATACTTCCCCGAGCTCGTCGACGCACTGCGTCGTGAACTCCCCGAGCGCATCGTCCTCGACGGTGAGATCGTCATCGCCGGTCCCACCGGTCTCGACTTCGACGCGCTGTCCCAGCGCATCCATCCGGCCGCCAAGCGCATCAACCAGCTGGCCGAGGCCACGCCAGCCTCGTTCGTCGCCTTCGACCTCCTGGCCCTCGACGACATGTCCTACATGGACACCGAGTACGCCAAGCGGCGCAAGGCTCTGGAGAAGGCGCTGAAGAAGACCAAGCCGCCGATCCACCTGACCCCGGCGACCCAGGACCCCGACGTCGCGTCCGACTGGTTCTCCCGCTTCGAAGGTGCCGGCCTCGATGGCGTGGTCGCCAAACCCGCGGACCTCCACTACCTGCCCGACAAGCGCGTCATGCTCAAGGTGAAGCACCAACGCACGGCGGACTGCGTCGTGGCCGGCTTCCGCACCCACAAGGACGGCGAGGGAGTCGGCTCCCTCCTTCTGGGCCTCTTCGACGACGCCGGCACACTCCACCACGTCGGCGTCGCCTCGGGATTCAGCGTGGCTCGCCGTCGCGAACTCGTCGACGAGGTGAAGCCGTATCGGAAGGACGCCCTCAAGGACCATCCCTGGGCAGGCTGGGCGGAGGCCCAGGCAGAGGGTCGCGCCCCGGGGGCAATGAACCGTTGGAACGCAGGTAAGGACATGGCCTGGGAGCCCTTGCGGCCGGAGGCCGTCTGCGAAGTCTCGTACGACCACCTCCAGGGCAATCGCTTCCGCCATGCCACCTCCCTCATCCGTTGGCGACCCGACCGAGAGCCTTCGTCGTGCAACTACGGCCAGCTCGATTCCCCGGTACCGATGGAGTTACAAGATGTCTTCGGAGCAGCGAGCCGAAGATCCTGAAAAAGTTCGGGTGCACTGCTCGCGCTGCGACCGTTCTCCGCTGTGCCCGTACTCGACACCGTCGCTCCGTCGCTGGGACTCAGCGAGTTGGCCAAGATGTCGAACGAGGAGCTCATGGGGCTGGCCGCCGAATCGGCTCGCACCATGGCCTCCTCTGCGGGCCTCATCGTTCTGCTGAGCGGAGAGCTCGACCGCCGCGAAGGCTGGCGAGACGAAGGGGCGACCTCCCTCGAATCCTGGATGGTGGAGCGCCTGGGCGTGTCCGTCCCGACTGCACGTGCGCTCGCCCACGTCGGCGAGCGCCTCTACGACCTGCCCAGCCTGGCTGATGCGCTGTCGGCCGGTTCCCTGAGCTTTGACAAGGTCCGGGCGGTCGTCGACTTGGCCACTCCCGAATCCGACGGCGAATTCCGAGATCGGGCCATGGGGCACTCGGTGCGCGAACTGGCCCAGTTGGCCCGGTCTCGAAAGGAGGCCTCAGCCCAGACTGCTCGGGCCGACTACGACGCCCGGTCACTCCGCTTCAACGAGGCGTTCCGAACGGTGACCGCCCAGATGCCGGCGGAAACCTTCGCCGAGGTGCGAGGAACGCTCGAGGCACAGGCCCGCGATATCCCCTCGGACGGCGAGACCCCGTGGGATCAACGGCTGTGCGACGCGTTCGTGGGAATGGTTCGTTCCTCTGGGTCACCGAGCCGTGCGGCGGCGTACACGGTCGTGGCCCACGTGCCGCTGGCCACGTTGCTCGACGAGAAATCGGAGCTCCCGGGTGAACTCGAGCGCGACGGGCTGATCAGCGCGGACACGGTACGGCGAGTGGCATGTGATGCCACCCTCATCCTGGCCGTCGATGACAACCTCGGTCACACGATGTACGAAGGAAGGCAGCACCGATATCCGACAGCAACCCAGCGTCGGGAGCTCATGCGACGCGACCGTCATTGCCGGTTCCCCGGCTGCGCCAACGCGACCTTCGTGAATCCTCATCACATCCGATGGTGGAAACCTCACCGAGGTACCACGGACTTGCCCAATCTGGCACTGCTCTGTGAGCACCACCATCACTTGATGCACTCAAAGCAGTGGTCGGTTTCGGGAAACGCCAACGAAGAGCTCACGTTCGTCGGACCTACGGGCCGGATCATGACGTCGCGCCCTTCGCCCTTATGGACGACGGTTTCCCGCCCGCCGGTGTCGCCCGAGGCCGGCTAGCTGTCGAGCAGTCCCGGTTCGGCGACCAGCTCGACACGCACCGCGGCTTCCCAGAATCCGATGAAGCCCTCGCCGTCATTCCGCGCGACAAGGTTGATGAACGCATCCGGCACCTTTGAGACGTCTTTGCCTCCGGCCGCCCTTGCGTACCAGGCGTGCTGACAGCGTTGCTCCAGCGCGACGGCACGTTGATACACAGCGCGAGCCGAACCACCAAGCACCAAGACGCCATGTCCGGCCAGCAGCGCCATCGATGCATCACCCATCGCATCCACGGCTCGGCGCGCGCTGTTCTGGTCGTTGACCGGTCCCTCGTACTCGTCAACTAGCGCCAGCGTGCCGCCACCCAGGGCCGAGCTCTGGTCGAGGATCGGCGGCACCTCCGCCAGATCGGCCCAGACCGTGCCGAAGAGCGGATGGTTGTGCATCGCCCAGCCCACGTCGGATCGTGCCCTGTGCAGGGCCAGGTGTAGGGGGATCCCGAGGGGGACGGGCCAATCTCCTTCGATGACGCGTCCGTCCAGGTCGATGCGCAATACCTGCGAAGGTCGGAGTTCGGACCAAGTCAGGAGCCACGGATTGCACAACAGGGTGCCGTCTCCCAGATTGATGGTGATGTGCCCGGCCAGATGATCGTTGTAACCCTCCCGCCAAAGCGCCCGGGCAAGGACGACCAGTTCCTCCCGTGGGGTCAGATCGGGCATCAACTTCTCAGCGGTCGGCGTGAACACCGGACACTCCTCTCAGCGGGGCAGGACGGGGTCGGGCAAGGGGTGGCGATAGAGCGCCGCAGCGTTTTCACAGCACATCGCACGAAGTTCGTCAGTCGGGATGTGCCCCCAGCACTCCTCGATGACCTGCTGGGTGTCCGGCCACGTCCCGTCGCCATGGGGGTAGTCGACCTCGACCATGACATTCTCGACACCGATGGTGTGGCGCGTGTCGATCGTCGACGGATCGTCGATGGTGCAGAACCAGAAGTTGCGCCGCAGGATCTCGGACGGACGGACCTTCCATCCTCTGCCATAGCCGGAGCGATCAACCATGTTGTCGAGTCGATCGATCAACATGGCGACCCAACCGATACCACCTTCACTCATGGCGATCTTCAGGTCGGGGTGCCGGAGCGGATATTCAGACCACAACCACTCTGTGGCCGCTGTGAGCGACTGCTGGCCGAAGAGAGTGGCGCCGATTTGGAGCGGTGCACCGCCCGGCGGTCCGGTCTCCATCCCGGAACTGCCCACGTGAAGCGAAACCACCGTATCGGTCTCGACTGCCGCTTCAATTATCGGGTCCCAATGCTCTCGATCCCACAACGAAGGTAGTCCGATCTCGTGCGGACGCTCGGGGAAGGTGACCGACGTGAAGCCTCGCTCGGCATTGCGTCGAATCTCCGCCGCAGCGAGCTCCGGATCGGCCAGATAGGTAATGCCGAGGGGCACGATCCGTTCTGGCTGGCGCATGTACCACTCTTCGAACAACCAGTCGTTCCACCCACGGATACAGCCAAGACCGAGCTCCCGGTCTTCGCACGCGAAAAAGACCCGCCCACAGAATCCGGTGATCTGCGAGGGGAAGTTCACCGACGCCCAGACCCCGTTGATGTCCATGTCACGGACACGAGCGTCCACGTCGTAACACCCGGGGCGCATCTGGTCGAAGCGGAATGGCTCCAGGCCATGGCTCTCGGGACGGCGCCCCGCGACGGCGTTCATCCCCACCTGGGTGTAGCGCTCACCCTCGAATTCCCAGACCTGATGTCCCTGAGGCGTCTCCACGATCCGAGGCGCTCGGCCCTGGACTGCGGTCGGGAGCCGGCCTTCAAACGTGTGCGCTGGCTCGACTACGTGGTCGTCGACGGATATCACCGTGTAGCGCTGCACACGAGCCTCTGGTTCGGGCAAGAAGAGCTCGGTGTCGAGCGCAGTCACAAACAATCCCCGTTGTTAGGTCGACGAACAGGGCCAAGAATAGGGGCGGCTTGCCTTCGGCGTCCTTCCGGCGCCAATGACGGCCGCGGCTGCTGCCGCCCGGCAATTGACGGCCCTCTCCGACTCGATCTGCCGCGAGCCCGGCCAGATCCCGTCGTAATCACTTTCACAGGCGTGCTCTCCGTTGAATACTGGGGCCAAACCTCGAGGAGGAGTCGCAATGGTTGCTTTGGTCGTGGTCGTGACGTTTGTGGTCCTGCTGCTCGGCGTCCTCGTGGCCGGTCTCTTGCGCAGCCACGCGGACATCCTTCGGTCCCTCCACGAACTTGGCGTCGGCGTCGGCGATCCAGTCGACACATCCCAGCCGTCGTCGCCGCGAAGCACCGCTCCACGCGTTCCGACGTGGTCAGAATCCTCCACCAAGTTAGGCCCCGCACCGACCGTGGCCGGAGTGACACCAGCCGGCGATGCTCGGGCGGTCGCGGTAGACAACTCCGACGGGTTCACCCTCCTCGCGTTTCTGTCGTCCGGCTGTGCCACATGCGCTGCTTTTTGGGAAGCGCTGCAAGCACCCGAGTCCTTGCAGCTACCGCAAGGTACGAGGGTGGCCATCGTCACAAAAGGCCCGGATCGGGAGTTACCCGCAGAGGTGGCGAGTCTTGCGACTGGACGAGTACCCGTCGTCATGTCGACAGAGGCCTGGCTCGAGTACGAGGTCCCCGGCTCGCCTTTCTTCGTTCTTGTCGACGGAGCGTCGGGGTCCACCGTGGGTCAAGGCGTGGCACCCCACATCGAACAACTTCTCGATCTCATCCGGCGTGCGGAGCACGATCGAGGGCAGCATCACCGTACGCGTCGTCGCCCGACAGCTCGCAGGAATGGGCCCGAGCGAGAGGCCGACGCTGACGAAGTGTTGCAGATGGCAGGAATTCGTCCCGGGGACCCGAGTCTGTATCCCAACTCTCTCGAAGACGTCTTTCCATTCGGCGCGAGCACGACGCCCGATTCGAACGGCGGAACCTCGGTCCGGCCCGAGTAGTGGCAACAATCCAGGCCCACGGGATCGCGGCACAGCTACCCACACGTTTCGAGGGACGCATCTTCGTCCGTCCAGCGGCTGTGGGAGTGAGCTATCCCGTCGGACAATTCGCCACGTTCCCAATCCCCGATGACATCGGCGACTTCGGCAGCGGTGCTGTGACCTTGATGGGTCCAGACGACGTCTTCGCCACCCTGTTCGAATACGGTCCCGAGAGCCTTGGTACTGCCCTGTTCAAACCGCAAGGGAGGCCGTCCTCGTTCACGCCGGACGACTTCTCGCCGGCGCGGTTGCGTCGGGGTATCCCGGGCCAGTCCGGCACACAACGCTTCTTCACCGAGGCGGGTCGTCCTTTCTCGTTCTACGCCGTACTCGGCAGCCACGTAAGGCGTGCGTCGCTCGTGCCCAACGTCAACGAGCTCCTTTCGTCGCTTTTGATCAGCCCCACATCAAACCCGCCTCGAGGAGTCGCCCCACTGTGGAACTGATCGGGATCTTCTTCATTGCTTGCGGTCTTCTCGTCTTGGCCGGCTTGGCCAAGACGATTCGCGCCCGACGACACCGCTCGTGCGCTCGTCCTCCTGCTCCCAGGACGGAGCTCACGAGTCCCCTCCCTCAACGTGACGCGCCAGGTTGTACGGATCGGCGCCATCAATGAGGCAGCCCTTGGCACGTACGCATTGCTCTTCCCGCGGCCGGTGCCGGCCACACTCGTCGCCATCTCCTACGCGCTGTTCGTCGTCGTCGTCGTCTTCGCAAGGAGGCATGGAGGATCTCTTTCGACATGCGGTTGCTTCGGCCGTCCCGACACACCCGCGACAAGTTTGCACGTGCTACTCAACGTGGTCTTCGTCGCAGCGGCGGTCACCATGGCGCTGCGACCATCTCACTTCACCGCGCTGGCGTCGCTGCTCGAACACCAGGCCTGGGACGGAGTCCCTCTACTTCTGGCGAGTGGGGTCGGCGTCTGGTTGGCCTATCTCGCAATGTCGCCGCTGGCATCGCTCGAGGCCGCTCGTCGCCTGATCGGGCGGCCGGACCGAAGGGCGGTGAGCGCGTGAGCGTGACTTCTGTCCTGGTTGAACGCACGGCGACCTTCCTCGAGGGCCGCCTTTCGCGCCGCAACCTCATCAACCGCTCCGCCTTCGTTGGCAGTGCCGTCGCAGTCGGTGCGGGAATGGACCTTGCACTCAAACCGGGAACGGCCTACGGCGCCATCTGCGAGTGCGGGAACGCCGGCTGTGGGTGTGGTAGCACCTGTTGTTCCGGATTCTCCGAGTTCTGCTGTTCGGTCAGCGGCTATAACTACTGCCCCGCGAACACTGTGATGGGCGGCTGGTGGTTGGCCGACAACTCGTCCTACTGCGGCGGCCCGCGGTACTACATGGACTGCAACGCCACATGCTCGTGCGACACCGGCTGTGGCAGTGGTTTCTGTGAGCCCGGCTGCGACGCGACCCATTGTGGGTGTGGGCCGGCAGGTTGTGACTCCTTCCTGACCGGGTGCTTGCAGTTCCGATATGGGCAGTGCAACCAGAACGTCGCATGCATGGGTCGGATCGTCTGCCGTGTGGTTGCCTGCGTGCCTCCGTGGCAAGTGGATCCATCGTGCACGACGGCCCTGGCCGTCGATAACGCCACCGCGGAACAGAACGAGCCCTGTTGGACTCCCGCGCCACCCACGGTTCCGGTTGTATCCATCGCCCCGAGTCCCAACAGTGGTGGCTACGCCGTGCTGACGGTCTTCGGCAAGTTGTACACCTACGGGAACTTCCCCGCCGATGGCGACGCCTCTGGATTACCGCTCAACGCGTCCATGGTGGCCGCCACTGCTTGTCCGTCGGGTGGTTACTACCTGGCGGCGGCGGACGGGGGCGTCTTCGACTTCGGTGGCGCGCCGTTCCACGGGTCCATGGGTGGCCAGCCGCTCAACGCCCGGATCGTCGGCATGGCCGCGACAACCACCGGCCAGGGCTACTGGCTCGCCGCGGCTGACGGTGGGATCTTCGCGTTCGGCGATGCCCCGTTCCATGGATCGATGGGCGGCCTGCCCCTGAACGCCCCGATTGTCGGCATGGCCGCGACACCGTCTGGTCGCGGTTATTGGTTCGTCGGGGCCGACGGTGGGATCTTTGCGTTCGGCGATGCCCCGTTCCATGGATCGATGGGCGGCCAGCACCTCAACGCTCCCATCGTCGGCATGGCGTCGACTCCCTCGGGCAAGGGGTACTGGCTCGTGGCGGCGGACGGCGGGGTCTTCGCGTACGGCGATGCCGTCTTCTACGGCTCGGCTGGTTCAATCCACCTGAACGAGCCCGTCGTAGGCATGGCGCCGTTCGGCAACGACGCCGGTTACTGGCTTGTCGCCGCCGACGGCGGGGTCTTCACGTACGGCAGCGCGCCATTCCTCGGTTCACCAGCATGATCGCTTCGATCGCACCACCCGGAAAGGACGACACATGAACGTCGACTTCGCGCTAGCAGCATGCACGCTGGCCATCGCCGCCGCAGTTCGCTCGACCTGGTCGCCGTGCGGGCTCTCGATGCTCGCAACCATCACGCCGCTCGCGGAGCGTGGTCGCGGGCATCGATACCGGACTACGGCATCGTGGTTCGTCGTAGGGAGTGTGCTCGGTGGTGCGTCGCTCGGCGTCGTCATGGCCGCCCTCGCTGCCGCGGTCGCCGCGCTCGAGTTCTTCCGTAACAGAACTGGCATCCGTCGCGGTCGTCGCCGGCGCACTCACCTTGGCCGCCGACGCCCGGATCGGCGGCTTCCGTCTTCCGGTTCACTACCGGCAGGTCAACGAGCGCTGGCTCGACCAGTTCCGACCCTGGGTCTACGGAGCGGGATTTGGCTGGCAGATCGGCGCCGGACTCGTGACGTACATCAAGACGTGTGCCGTCTATCTGATGATCGTAGTGGCGGCGCTCACGGGCAGCCCCGGAGTGGCGCTCCTCGTCGGCATCGTTTTCGGCATGGTCCGAGGCCTTGCTGTGTTGCTCGGCCGACGCATCACAAGCACGACTGCGCTCGCCGACTTCCATCGTCGCTTCATGGCCGCAGACCGCTATGCGTTTGCCGCGATCGTCGTCTGCGAAGCCGCGGTGACGTTGACCCTATCGATGGCCGTATCGCCGTGGCTCGGCGCGTCGGTTGCGGGCGTGCTCAGTCTTGTCGTCGTCGTATGGACGTTGCGCCGGCACCGAAGCACCGCTCCTCGCACCACCCCGACCGTCGGGACACATTCCGTCACGGTCAGGTAACCGCCCCGAAAGGCACCCCGTCCTGACCACTACGATCGGCGCATCGCGGCCACCCCGGACCAACAGCCCAGCAGCCAGCCGATCCGCCTACTTCTGGCGGACGTGGACGGCACCCTGGTCACGCAGGACAAGGTCCTCACAAAGGCGGCCGCCGAGGCGGTACACCGGCTCCACGAGACCGGCGTGCTGTTCGCAGTCACCAGCGGCCGACCGCCAAGGGGAATGGAGATGCTCATCGGGCCGCTCGACCTCCAGACGCCGATTGCGGCCTTCAATGGAGGCATCCTCGTCAACCGTGACATGCACACGATCGATCAAAAGGCCATCCCCCAAGACCTCGTAGGACCAGTCGTCGAGCTCATGAAGTCGTTCAAGCTCGACGTCTGGCTGTACCGGGGCGCCGACTGGTTCGTCACGGACCCCAAGGGACCCCACGTCGACCGTGAAGCGTGGACCGTCAAGTTCGACCCCACCGTCGTTGACGACTACGACAACTTGTCGGACGACGTCGCCAAGCTCGTCGGTGTCAGCGACGACCACGATGCCATCCAAAAAGCGAGCGAGGCGGCGCACGAGCAGTTCGGCGACCACGTCACCGCCGCCGCATCCCAGCCGTACTACCTCGACGTCACACACCCCGACGCCAACAAAGGCTCAGTCGCGCGCTATCTCGCCAAGCAGTACGAACTCGACGAAGGGGAGATCGCCACCATCGGCGACATGCCCAACGACGTCCTGATGTTCGCCCACTCCGGACTCAGCATCGCCATGGGTAACGCCGACCCGCAGGTGAAACGGGCTGCCCGTCGCGTCACCGACAGCAACGAACACGAAGGATTCGCCAAGGCCGTCGAGCGCTTCGTGCTGCCGGCCGCACTGCAGCAGCCGGGCTAACCCAGACCCGTCAGACCCCCCGGTGGTTCTCGAACCTCGCGTACTGTTTCAAGAACAGCAGGTTCGCCTTCCCCGTCGGCCCGTTCCTGTGCTTCGCCACGTCGATCAACGCGTCGTCCGCCCGGTCGATCGGCACCTCGTCGTTGTACTCGGACTCCCGGTAGATGAACATCACGACGTCGGCGTCCTGCTCCAACGAACCGGACTCACGCAGGTCCGACAGCTGCGGCGTCTTGTCGGTACGTGTCTCGAGGTTTCGAGAGAGCTGCGACAGAGCCACCACCGGCACCTCCAGCTCACGGGCCAGGATCTTCAGGCCACGGCTGATCTCGGCCACCTCGTTCTGACGGTTCTCCGCCCGCCCCCGCCCCGTCATGAGCTGCAGGTAGTCGACCACCACGAGCCCCAGGTCACCCGCGGACTTCTTCAAACGACGGGCCCGGGCCCTGATGTCCATCACCGTCACGGCCGGGTTGTCGTCGATGTAGATCGGCGCGTTCGACAACCTCGTCACCGCCGTCCCGATCTTGGCCCAGTCCTGGGCCCGGATCCGGCCGTTCTGCAGGTGCTGCCCGTTCACCTCGGCCTCCGACGCCAACAGCCGCTGCGTCAGTTCCAGGTGGCCCATCTCCAGCGAGAACAGCAACGCGGGCCGCTGCACGACCATCCCGACGTGCGCCAGGATCCCCAGCGCAAAGGACGTCTTGCCCATCCCCGGACGGGCCCCCACGATGTTCAGCGTCGACGGCTGCAGACCCAGTAGCAGCCGGTCCAGGTCGTGATACCCCGTCGGGACCCCGGTGATCTCCGACCCCCGCTGGCCCAGTTCCTCTATCCGGTCCAGCCCCTGCAGCAGCAGGTCGTGCAGGTGGTGCATCGAGTCGGCCCCGCGCCGCTCGGCCACGTCGAACACCATCTGCTCCGCCGAGTCCACCGCCGCCTTGACGTCCTCGGGCACCGAGTAGCCGATGTCCGCGATCTCCCCGGCCACGCCGATCAGCTTCCGCAACAAGGAGTGTTCTTCGACGATCTCGGCGTAGTGCCGCGCGTTGGCGATCGACGGCGTGTTCGCCTGCAACGAGATGAAGATCGACGGGTCTCCGACTTGCTCCAGGACACCCGAGCGCTTCAGCTCGTCGGTGACCGTGACGGCGTCGATCGCCTCCCCACGCTCCAACAAGGCGACGATCGCCCCGAAGATGTGCCCGTGCGCCGGCTTGTAGAAGTCGCCCGCTCCGCACCGCTCGATCCCTGCGACCGCGGCGTCGTTCGAGAGCAGCATCGCCCCCAACAAGGACTCCTCCGCCTCGATGTCATGGGGCGGCACCCGCGCCCCTCCGGCGGGAGCGGCCCGGAGCGGCTGCGGGCGGATGTCGTCAAAGGCTTGAACCACGGCTCCCCTACTGTGACGGTCCGGCGCTGGGGAACGTAACCGGGAACTTGCTGTGGGTAACCGGGGGCGTAAGCACGCAAACCGTGTGGATAAACCGTGAATGAACGGTCGTGCTCACCCAGAAATCATGACCACAGGGTTGTCTCAACCCGTGGATGACACCGCCCTGTCCCGCCCCGACCTACTTGGCGGCCGTGACCTCCACCGTGACGATGGTCGAGACGTCAGGGAACAGCTCCACCGTCACGTCGAACGTCCCGGTCTCCTTGATGTGGTCGGGCAGCACCACGTGCTTGCGGTCCACCTCGACGCCCTTGGCCGATTTGATCGCGTCGACGACGTCCGCCGGCCCGATCGAGCCGAAGAGCCGGCCACCTGAGGCGGCCCGGGCGCTGATCGGGATCACCGCGCCGGCCAGCAGGGTCGCCTGCGACTCGGCGGCACTGCGGTCCTGGGCCTCGCGCAGGTCACGGCCGCGCCGCATCTGCTCGGCCTGCCCCTCGATCCCCTCACTGGCCACGATGGCCCGCCCCTCGGGCAACAGGAAGTTGCGCGGCGAAGCCCCCCGCCACCTTCACGATGTCGCCGCGCCGCCCGACACCGGCGACGTCGTCTCGCAAGAGGACCTTCATGCGTCGCCACCCCCACTGACGCCGGTCTCGGCCTCGGCCTCGGCACTGGCCTTGGCCTCGTCCGCCACCGCGTCCTCGACCATCTCCTGGACGAGCTCCTCGACCTCAGCCCGCTCCGCCAGCTCGGTCTCGGGGTCACCCAGGTTGTCGGTCTCGTCGATGACCTCGACCGAGACGGAAGGCGGAGGAGGAGGTGGCGGCGTGTCGCTCAACGGCCGGTCCCGGTCGCCTCGCCGGCCGCCCGGGCGCTCGGTGACGGTGCGCTGCGTGTAGGGCAGCAGCACCAACTCTCGTGCCGTCTTGATGGCCATCGCCAGCGCCCGCTGATGTTGCGCGCAGTTGCCCGTCACCCGCCGGGACCGGATCTTGCCCCGATCGCTCATGTACTTGCGCAACATCGGGACGTCCTTGTAGTCGACCCAGGTCACCTTGTCCCTGCACAGGGCACAGGGCTTCTTCTTGACCCGGCGTCCGAGATCCTTGGGGGCCCGTCGGGCCGACCCACCACGTTGGTTGTTCCGTGCCATCAGAAAGGCTCCTCGTCGAATCCGTATCCGGCGCCACCGTCGGCCGCCGGCTGCTGCTGCGGCTGCTGCTGCGGCTGCGGCGCGCCACCGCCACCACCGCCACCGGCACCGCCGGCACCGCCACCGGGAGCCCCCACGCCCTCCGTCGCCGGCGCCCCGCCGTTCGTTCTTGGTGATCTGGGCCGTCGCCCAGCGCAGCGAGGGTCCGATCTCGTCGGCCACGACTTCGACCTTCGAACGGCGATCGCCCTCCTGGGTCTCCCAACTGCGCTGCTCGAGACGGCCGGCGACCATGACACGGGCGCCCCGCGTGATCGTCTCGCTGACGTTCTCGGCCATCTCCCGCCAGCACACGACGTCGAAGAAGGACGTCGCCTCCTCCCACTCCTGCGTCTGCCGGTTCTGCCAGCGCCGGTTCACCGCCAGCCCGAACGTCACGTTGGCCTGGCCGGTGTTGGTAAAGCGCAGCTCGGGGTCACGGGTCACGTTGCCCACGAGCGTCACGCTGTTGTCACTCGCCATCTCAGCTCCTCTTCTCCGTCAGTCGTCAGTCGTCGGTCCGTCAGACGTCAGCTCGCCGCCGAAGCGGTCGCACCGGCACCCGACTTGTCCGGCATCCGCACCACCTTGTGGCGCACCACGTCGTCGGCCAGGCCGAGCATCCGGTCCAGGGCGGCCACGGTCTCGGGCTCGCCGGTGAATTCGACCACGACGTAGTAACCCTCGCGCTTGTGATTGACCTCGTAGGCGAAGGTTCGCTTCCCCCAGCGGTCGATCGCGCCCGGGTTCCCCCCGTTCGTCCGGATGACCTCGAGGGCGCGGTCGAGCTCGCCCTGGATCGCACTGGGTTCCGTACTGGCCTCGAAGATGGCCATGACTTCGTAAGGCCGCATATGCGGCGCACCTCCCTCTGGACCGGGTGTCCCGGGCCCCTGGCGGTCAGGAGCAGGGTCTCTTGAGGCGGATCATGCTAGCCGAGCCACCCGCAGGCACCGCCCGCAGGCCCGGCCCGCAGGGTCCCGCCGTCAGGGCGAGAGAGCGTCGCCCAGCCCCTCCGGCCCGTGATACGTCTCGGCCTCCCCCGGAAATCGACCGCTCCGCACGTCGTCCGCGAACGTCGCTACCGCCGCGGTCGCCAGCTGTCCCAGGGACGCGTATTGACGAACGAACTTCGGCACCGGCCGCCCCGGGTCCCCGAGCCCCAACAAGTCGTGAAAGACCAGTACCTGCCCGTCGCACGCCGGCCCCGCGCCGATGCCGATCGTCGGGACGTCGAGCGCCTCGGTCGCCGCTGCCCCCACGACATCGGGTACGCCTTCGATCACGAACCCGAAGCACCCCGCCGCCGCCAGCGCCTTCGCCGCATCCAACAACGCCGTCGCCGCGTCGACCGACTTGCCCTGCACCCGGAAGCCACCCATCGCCAGCACGGACTGTGGCGTCAGCCCCAAATGGCCCATCACCGGGATCTCGGCCCGGATGATCGCCTCCACGACACCCAGACGGGCGCGCCCGCCCTCGAGCTTCACGGCCTGCGCCCCGGCCCGTACCAGCGTCGCCGCATTGCGCACGGCCTCCGGCTCCGACACGTGGTAGCTCATCCAGGGCATGTCGCCGAGGATCAGCGACCGGGGCTTGGCCCGGGCCACCGCCGCCGTATGGTGCGCCATCACGTCGATGTCGACGTGCAGCGTGTCCTCGTAGCCGAGCACGGTGTTCGCCACCGAGTCCCCGACCAAGATGATGTCGGCGCCCGCCTCGCTCACGATCCGCGCCCCGGGCTCGTCATACGCGGTCACCATCACGATGGGCACGCCGCCGTCACGCCGCTTGCGCGCCCGCAGGTTCGGGACCGTGGGCTTCGGCAGATCGCTCATGTCGTCGCCTTCACCTACGCCTATTTCTGCTTCGTCGATGACGCTTGCTGTGTCCGCCGCGCCCTCCCGCCGGACTCTCCGCCGGCGGGGTACTTCTTCATGAGGTGATGCCAGGCGCACGCCGGGCACACCTCGACCTCGTAACAGAGCACCGGCTCGGGCCGGCGGCACAGCGCCTTGAGCTCCGCGACCGTTCCCGGGCAACGCCCCCCCGGAGGAAGCTTGGCCCCGAACACGAAGGTCACCGTCACCAACCGTCCGTCGTCGCACATCGGGCAGACCTCTTTGGTCGGCCGCCCGACGTTGCGGGCCGCCCGCAGGAGCTCGGGATGGGCGTCGCAGACGTCGATCTTCTGGACCTTCCCCCGCTCCACCTCCCGGACGAGGCCGTTCCGGACGATGCGGTACTCCACCTGGGCCGTGACGTCAGGGCTCACCGCCCGGGAGGACGACCTCGGCGTCGAGGTGACTGACACGGCGGCCAGGCTACCCCTCGGGCCTCGCTTCGGGGCCCATCTCAGGCACAAATCGGACTCTCCGGAGGCACGATCCGGGCCATCAGGTGACGCTTCCGCGACGATTTCCTGTACACCGCTATATCGAACCGATATAATGATTCGCAATGTTGGACATGGCCATTCTGGGCTTGCTCGAAGAACGTGATCTCCACGGGTACGAAATCCGCCGGCTGCTGCGGGATCACCTGGGCCTGTTGGCCAACGTGTCGTTCGGATCGATCTATCCCGCCCTGACCCGGCTCGAGAAGTCCGGTGCCGTCGTCGCCACGGACGGCGGGTCGGCGTCAGACCCCCGCACCACGGCCGCGGCGCCACCGACGGGGTCGTTGTCCGGAGAGCTCGCCGTCCTGCGGGCCCGCCGGTCGCCGGGGACCCGCTCACGGCGGGGGAAGAAGGTGTACCGCATCACCGACGCCGGCCGGCAGCTCTTCGCCGAGCTCCTCGCGGACGGCGGCGCGGCCGACGACGCCCGCAGCTTCTCGCTGCGCCTCGCCTTTGCCCGGCATCTGGCGCCGCAGGCCGCGGCTGGCCTTGCTGGAGCGGCGCCGGGCGTTGCTCGTGCAGCGGCAGGTTGAGACCGATTCGGGCGCTCGTCCCGATCTGGACCCGTACGCCCGTTCCGTGGTCGAGCACACCGCCGACGGCGTGACCCGGGACATCAACTGGCTCGACTCTCTCATCGCCTCCGAGCGTGCGGCTCTTGCCGACGCACGCACCGAGCCGGTGGGCTGACCGAACGAAGAATCGAAGGAACGAAGGAGACATATCGATGCGCACCCCCATCCGCCTTGCGATCGCCGGTGTCGGCAACTGCGCCAGCTCGCTCGTACAGGGCCTCTCGTATTACAAGGACGCGGACCCGTCCGAGACGGTGCCGGGACTGATGCACGTCGATCTCGGCGGCTACCACATCCGTGACGTGGTGCCGGTGGTGGCGTTCGATGTCGACCAGGCCAAGGTCGGCACCGACCTGGGCAAGGCGATCCATGCCGGCCACAACAACACCGTGCGCTTCGCCGAGGTCGGCGAGCTGGGCGTGACCGTGCTGCGGGGCCCGACGCTCGACGGCCTGGGCAAGTACTACAAGGAGGTCGTCGAGGAGTCCCCGGCCGAGCCGGTCGACGTGACGGCGGCGTTGCGTGACGCCCGGGCGGACGTCCTGGTGTCGTACCTGCCTGTCGGCTCGGAGCAGGCGCAGCGCCACTACGCGCAGGCGTGCCTGGACGCCGGGGTCGCCTTCGTCAACGCGATCCCGGTGTTCATCGCGTCGGACCCCGAGTGGGCGGCCAAGTTCGCCAACGCGGGGGTGCCGATCGTGGGCGACGACATCAAGTCGCAGGTGGGGTCGACGATCGTCCATCGCATCCTGACGCGGCTGTTCGAGGACCGGGGCCTGGCGCTCGACCACACGTACCAGCTCAACTTCGGCGGCAACATGGACTTCAAGAACATGCTCGAGCGGGAGCGGCTGGAGTCGAAGAAGATCTCGAAAACCCAGGCGGTGACGAGCCAGATCGAGGACAACGTCTTGGACGCCGACGACGTCCACGTGGGCCCGTCCGACCACGTCCCCTGGCTGAAGGACCGCAAGTGGGCCTACATCCGCATGGAGGGCCGGAACTTCGGCGACGTGCCGTTGAACCTGGAGCTCAAGCTCGAGGTGTGGGACTCACCGAACTCGGCCGGCGTCATCATCGACGCGGTCCGGTGCGCCAAGTTGGCGTTGGACCGGGGCGTCGGTGGTCCCCTGCTGGGCCCCTCGGCCTACTTCATGAAGTCGCCGCCGGTGCAGTACCACGACGACGTGGCCCACGCCATGGTCGAGGCGTTCGCCGCCGGCGACGACGAGCCGGAGAGCTGACCGGAGCGGTTTCGGACGACGGCTCGCCGGCCACGGCCGACCGGTTGTCGGCTCAGACCAGGATGCGCTCGTCGGGGGCGCGCACGCCGACGACGGCCAGGGTGCGGCCCATCCCGAGGAAGCAGCCGCAACAGATCGTGAGGTCGGCCAGCTCGGCGTCGGAGTACGCGCCGTGCAGCCGCGCCCAGAGGTCTTCGTCCATCGCCAGGTGGTCGATGGCGAAGCGCTCGGCGAACTCGGCGGCGAGACGTTCGCGGTCGCTCAGACCGGTGGCACTCCGCCAGTCGGACACTTCCGCATAGAACGGCTCGGACGCGCCGGCGCTCGGCCCGTCCTTGGCCCTCGTGTCACGACACACGGCGCAGTCGTTGATCAGCGCGATCGTCCAGCGGGCGGCCTCGCGTTCACGGATCGAGAGCTGCGAGTTGCCGTAGACGGCGGCCGAGAGCTTGCCCATGCCGGCGGCCATCTCGGGCCGCAGGAGCGCCCAGTCGATGTGCTCGCCGAGCCCGCTGTCCGGTGCCTGAATCCTCGTCATGACGACGACGGTACTTCGCCGGCCGTCCTCAGGCCTCGCCGCGCTCGGCCCACCAGGCCCGCAGCCGCTCGGCCGCCTCCTCCTCGCCCAGCGGACCTTCGTCAATACGAAGGTCCATGAGGAAGTCCCTGGCCTCGCCGACGGCCCGGCCCGGCTTGAGGCCGAGGATCTCCATGATCTGGTTGCCGTCGAGGTCGGGACGCATGGCGTCGAGCTCCTCCTGCGCCCGGAGCTCGGCGATGCGGGCCTCGAGCTCGTCCATACGACGGGCCAGGGCACGGGCCTTGGCCGCGTTCCTGGTCGTGCAGTCGCAGCGGGTGAGCTCGTTGAGCGGTGTCGAGGTACGGGCCGGCGTCGCGGACGTAGCGCCGCACGGCCTTGTCCGTCCACCCGAGCCGATAGGTGTGAAAGCGCAGGTGCAGCTCGACCAGCCGGACGACCGTGTCCACGTCGCTGCTGGAGTACCGCAGGGCCTCCATGCGCACCCTCGTCATACGAGCCCCGACAACTTCGTGATGGTGGAAGCTCACCCCGCCGTCCGTGATGGCCCGGGTGCGCGGCTTGCCGATGTCGTGGAACAGTGCGGCGAGGCGCAGGAGGCGGTCCTTCGACGTCTTGTCGACCACGGCGAGGGTGTGCGCGAGCACGTCCTTGTGGCGGTGGATCGGGTCCTGCTCGAGCGCCATGGCCGGGAGTTCGGGCAGGAACTCGTCGGCCAGCCCGTTGCGCACGACGAACCACAGCGCCCTCGACGGGACGTCGACCATGATCATCTTGTCGAGCTCGTCGCGGATACGTTCGGCGGACACGATCGACAAGCGGCTGTGCATCCGCCTGACGGCCTCGGTGAGTGCGGGGTCGGGCTCGAGCGAGAAACGGGCGGCGAAACGGGCCGCCCGCAACATGCGCAGGGGGTCGTCGTCGAAGGACACCTCGGGGTCCAGAGGGGTGCGCAGTCGGCCGGCAGCGAGGTCGCCGAGGCCGTCGAAGGGATCGATCAGCTCCATGTCCGGCAGCTGCAAGGCGAGTGCGTTGATCGTGAAGTCACGCCGCGACAGGTCGACCGTAATGTCGTCCCCGAACGTCACCTCGGGCTTGCGCGAGTCGGGGACGTAGACCTCGGCCCGGTGGGTGGTGATCTCGTAGACGCGTGACCCCTTGCGGCATCCGATGGTGCCGTAGCGGGCCCCCTGGGTCCACACGTCGTCGGCCCAACCCCGCACGATGCCCTCGATTTCGTCGGGTCGGGCGTCGGTCGTGAGGTCGAAGTCCGACCCCTCGGCGTCCGCCCCGGGGAACAGTGCGTCGCGTACGGATCCCCCCACCAAATACAGCGTTTTTCCGGCCGCGGCGAAGCGGCGCGCCAGCTCTTCGGTGGCATCGAGGTAGGGGCGGAACCGTTCAGGCACCGACGTGGACTGCACCCGCCCACGGTAGTGCGCCCTCTAGCCTCTCCCTGTGTCGATGCGCTGGGGCAACACCGCCCTCTGCTCGCTCGCCGCGGTTGCTGCCGTACTCCTCGGCTCTGCTCCCGCCGCCTCCGGAGGTGCTCCGGAGGCCGTCGCGCGCGCGCCGTTGCGGATGCTCCCCCGCTTTCCCTGGTTACCCAGACCACATGGGTGACTCCCGACCTGCCGTGGTTCAACGTGACCGTGGGCGTGAGCGCCTCGGAGGGATCGGCGGCGGGACTCCGGGTGAGCGTGACCTACTACTCACGTCTCGACAGCGCGTCGCAGCTCCAACAGGCAACCGACGGCTCGCCGAGCGGCAACGTGCTGGGTCGCCAGTCCGACATCGCCGTGACGAGTGGGGGCACCGGCCAGGGGCCGACGGCGTCGACGTGCGTGACCGTGCTGCGTGACGAACGCGACACACCGCCGACGAGCGGTCCCGGCGCGTGTACGCCTGGGACCCTGTCCATCGACATGGGCTGCACGCCGTTGAGCGGGACGTGCGGTGACGTGTACCCCGTCGCGATCGCGCTCTACCGGCAGAACTCGACAACGCCGATCGCGCGCCTCACGACGTTCCTCACGTATCAAGAGGCTGGTGCGCCGGGCTCCATCGGACGGGGTGGTCCGCTCGAAGTCGGTCTCGTCCTCCCGGACGCCACGACCGCGAGCACGAAGACGCTCGCGGCAACGCTGGCGGACCACCCCACCGTGCCGACGACGCTCGCGGTCGATCCTGCCGGCCTCCAGAAGTCCGACGTCGCCGATCCGAAGGCAGCGGCCCGGGCCTTGGCCCAACTCGGCTCCTCGGACAGCGCTCAGGTCCTGGGTCAGCCGTACGAGCCGATCGATCTCGCCGCCCTGTCGGAGGCCAAGATCCCCAGCGAAATCAGGGCGCAGATGACCAGAGGCGACGAGATCCTCCACGCCGCCGGCCTCCGGCCCACCGCTGGTCCCTGGGTCGACACCGCATCCTCGTTCTCCCAGGGCGACAGCGCCGACCTGGCGGCGGGACTGCAGCAGGCGGGCATCGACACAGCTGGTCGTGAACGAGGGCGACCTCACCGGTGCGGGCCTCAGCAACTACACCTTTGCGCAGCCCTTCAACCTGGACCTGGGGCATGGGTCGACGGTCACCGCCATCGCCGCCGACTCGTCGCTCGGCGCGCGCTTCACCGCCGACGCCAACGACCCTGTTCTCGACGCCGAGCAGTTGCTTGCCGGGCTGTTCTTCGTCCACTTCGAGAACGCGTCCCTGGCGCAACCCAGGGGTGTCGTGATCATGCCGCCGGCCAACTGGAGGGCCTCCAAGCTGTTTCTCGACACGCTGCTCAGTGGCCTGACCCAGAACGATGCGTTGAAGCCGGTCGCGCTCGACCAGTTGTTCACCGACGTGCCGGTCGGCGGCAACCGTGAGCCTGCGGTGCGCCACCTGCAGGGTGGGCCGGCGACCCATGGCATCTCGCACACCGCTGCCAGTCAAGATCGGTCTCGCCCGCCAACAGCTCTCGTCGTACACCGACGCCATCAGCGGGCGGGTCCCCTCCGAGATGGTCACCCTGTCCGACGCCCTGCTCGGGACGGAAGCCCGGGGCCTCAGCGCCACCCGCCGCGCCGCCGTGCTCTCCTCGTACGAGCGCGCGTTCGCCGCGCAGACCGGAAGGGTCAGCCTCGCCGGACAGGAGACGGTGACCTTCACCGCTCGGCAGGCGTCCATCCCGATCACGGTGCTGTCCTCTGCCCCGTATCCGGTCAACGTCGTCGTCACGCTGGCCAGCGACAAGTTCACCTTCCCCAACGGCAACACCCGCCGGCTGACGCTCGACCGCCCGACCACGTCGGTGCGTGTGACGGCGCAAGCCCGGACGTCGGGCGACCGGCTGCCGATCGACGTCACCTTGCACACCCCGAACGGGCAGCTCCTGCTCGCCCACACAGTGCTGACCGTCCACTCGACGGCCATCTCCTTCGTCGGCGTGGCACTGACGGTCCTGGCCGGAGCCGTCCTCCTGGTGTGGTGGGCGCGGACCTGGCGGAGGGCCCGCCGCCAGCGCCTCAGGGCCAACTGACGTGGCCGCGGCGCGCCGGGCCCGTGCCCTCCCCCTGCGCACGGCGGCCGTCTACGTCGCCTTCGGCACCGGCGTCTCCCGCGTCACCGGCCTTCTCCGGTTCGTCGCGCTGGCGTGGGCGCTCGGCCAGACCTTTCTGGCCGACTCCTACAACCTGGCCAACACGACGCCCAACATGCTCTACGACGTCGTCTTGGGCGGCGTCCTCTCGGCGACGTTCATCCCCGTCTTCGTCGATCGACTGTCCAATCGCTCCGAAAGCGAGGCGTTCGAGTCCATTTCTGCCGTCCTCACCGTCTCGGTCGTCGTCCTCTTCGCTACCACCGTCGCCGCACTGATCGCGGCGCCGTACATCGTCGACGCCCTGACCGCGCTCGATACCCACGCTCGCCCCGCCCAGGTGCACCGCGTCGCCCTCGAGCGTGAAGTTGCCACCACCTTCCTGCGCTGGTTCGTCATACAGATCGCCGCCTACGGCCTCTTTGCGCTTGCCGCCGCGCTCCTCAACACGCGGCGCCGTTTCGTCGCGGTCGCCTGGGCACCGATCGTCAACAACATCGTCTGCATCGCCATCCTGGTGTGGTTCGGCCTCTGGGCCGGACACGGCGCCTCGCTCGCCTCGATCGAGCAGCATCGCGGCCAGTTGGTCCTGCTCGGCCTCGGGACTTCGCTCGGCGTGGTCCTCCAGGGTGTCGCCCTCGTCCCGAGCCTGCTCCAGGCCGACCTCGGCCGCCTGCGGTGGCGCTGGAACCCCCGGGACGAGGCCCTCCGCACCGTCGCCCGTCTCGGCGCGTGGACGTTCGGCTTCGTCGTCGCGAACCAGGTCGCCCTGTTCATCGTGACCGTGCTGGCGGGCTCGGTGGCCGGACCGGACCCCGTGTCCTCGTACACGTACGCGTACGCGTTCTTCCAGCTCCCCTACGGCGTGATCGCGGTCACGGTCATGTCGGTCGTCGCGCCCGACCTGGCCGAGAAGTGGTCGACCGACCAGACGGATGCCTTCCTGCATCGCATGAGCACGGGGCTCCGGGCCGTCCTCGCGCTCGTCATCCCCTCGGCCGTCGGCATGCTCCTCTTGGCGAAGCCCGCGGTCGCGCTGCTCCTCGGCATCGGCCACAGCACGCCCGCCCAGACGGCGACCACTGGTGCCGCGCTGGCGATGTTCGCCCTCGGTTTGCCCGGCTTCTGCGCGTACCTCTACTTCGTCCGCGTCCTCCAGTCCATGCAGCGGACGAAGGTCGCCTTCTTCCTCTACCTCGTGGAGAACGGGCTCAACATCGTCCTGGCCCTCGCGCTCGTCCACCCCCTCGGCGTCCGCGGCCTCGCACTCTCGCTCTCCATCTCGTACACGGTCGCCGCGCTGCTCGCGCTCGCCGTGTTCCACCAGTGGTTCGGCCGCCTGGCGCCGGCGGAGACGTGGACGCCCCTCTCTCGAGTGATGGTCGCGACCATTCCGATGGCTCTCGTCATCCTGCTCGTCTCGAACCTGTCGGGCTCGACGAGCACCGTCGGCCTGCTTGCCCGCGTCGTGGGCGCCACGATCGCCGGTGGCGCGACCTTCGCCGCCGGGGTGATCTGGCTCGGCCGCCGGCACGACTCCGCCCGCCGCCGTCCGCCACCACCGCCACCTCCGGAGCCGCCACCACGTCCGGCGCGACCTCTCGACACGCCCCGCATCGTCCCCTATCGCCCCTGATCACCGAGCTCGCGACGCCCGTTGGGCCAGTTCGGAACCGGTAACGCGTGGCAGACTCCCTGCCATGCCCGGCGTCCACATCGTGACCGACAGTGCCTGCGACCTTTCCGACCAGCTCGTCAAGGAGCACGGCATCGTCGTCGTGCCGCTCACCATCCGCTTCGGGAGCGAGGAGCTCGAGGACCGCCGCCAGCTCAGCCCCGCAGAGTTCTGGGACCGTTGCAGCGGCAAGGGCGATCTGCCCGAGACCTCCGCACCGTCACCCGGCGCGTTCCAGGCCGCGTACCAACAGGCCGTCGACGAAGGCGCCGAAGCCGTCCTGTGCATGACGATCTCGTCCAAGGTCTCCGGCACCTACGGCTCGGCGGTGACCGCCGCCGACTCGTTCTCCGCGGCGCCGGTGCGCGTCGTCGACACCTACTCGCTGACCATGGGTCAGGGCTTGCTCGTCATCGCTGCCGCCGAGGACGCCGCCGCCGGCAAGAGCATGGACGACATCGTCGCCGCCACAGAGGACCGGATCCCGCGGACCCGGATCTACGGCGTGCTCGGCGGGCTCGAGCATCTCCAGCGTCTGGGGCGGATCGGGAGCGCCCGCGCTCTGCTCGGCTCGGTCCTGAACATCAAGCCGGTGATCCAGCTGAAGGACGGCGAGGTGGCCGAGGAGTCGAAGCAACGGACCCGGACCAAGGCCATCGCGTACCTCGTAGACAAGGTCAAAGCCGACGCCCCCGTCGAGCGCATCGCCGTCGCCGACGGCGCCTGCGACGACATCGTCGGCGTCAAGGAGAAGCTCCGGGACGTCGCCACCGAGCACCCGCTCGTCCATGTCGAGCTCGGCCCCGTCGTGGGCACCCACGCCGGCCCGCACACGGTCGGTGTCTGCTACATCATCCCTGCCAGGAGCGCCGGAACCGACTAGTAACCCCAGCCCCGGCGGGTAGTCTCACCCCGTGGCTGAGAACGATATTTCTGACGCGCTGTCCGCTCGTGCCCTCGACACGATCGACGCGGTCGTCGCGACCGTCAACGACAAGGCCGTCCGGCCGGCCGTCGTCGCCGCCCGCGGCATCGTCTTCGGCGTGGTGATCGCCGTGGTCGGGGTCACCGTCGTCATCATGTTCAGCGTCGGGTTCATCCGGGTGAGCACCATCCTGGGTCACCGGGTCTGGGCCTCGTACATCGTCCTCGGCCTCCTCTTCAGCCTGGTGGGCGCCATCCTCTACTCACGACGCGGCGTCGCACCTGATGACTGAGCGCCGCAAGGTCGTCATCATCGGCAGCGGACCGGCGGGCCTCACGGCCGCCCTGTACGCCGCGAGAGCCCAGCTCGAACCACTCGTCTACGAGGGGGAGCCCTCGTCGACGAGCGACCAGCCGGGTGGGCAGCTGATGCTCACGACCGAGGTCGAGAACTACCCCGGGTTCGTCGACGGGATCATGGGGCCTGAGCTGATGGGCGTGATGCGGGCCCAGGCCCAGCGCTTCGATGCCGAGCTGCGCACGCAGAAGGTCAGCCGCATCGACGTCTCACCCTGGCCGTTCCATGTCTTCGTCGGCGATCCCGACGCGGCGGAGCCCACCGCGCTGGCCGACACGCTCATCATCGCAACCGGCGCCCGCTCCCTCATGCTCGGCGTGCCCAACGAGGAGCGGCTGCTCGGCTACGGCGTCTCGACGTGCGCCACCTGCGACGGCTTCTTCTTCCGGGACCAGCACATCGCCGTCGCCGGCGGTGGGGACTCCGCCATGGAAGAGGCGCTCTTCCTCGCCAGATTCGGCTCAAAGGTCACCGTCATCCACCGCCGTGAGGAGCTCAGGGCCTCGAAAATCATGCAGGACCGCGCCCGGGAGAACCCGAAGATCGAGTTCAAGTGGAACAGCACGGTCACCGACATCTGCGGGGACACCAAGGTCAGCGGCCTGCGCCTCAAGGACACCGTCACCGGCGCGGAGTCCGACCTCGACGCCACCGGCCTCTTCGTCGCCATCGGCCATGAGCCCAACTCCGCCCTGCTCAAGGGCCAGATCGAGCTCGAGGACAACGGCTACGTCAAGACGTTCGACGGCACGACCCGCACCAGCGTGGACGGGGTGTTCGCCTGCGGCGACGTCCAGGACCACTACTACCGCCAGGCCGTGACCTCGGCCGGATCGGGCTGTATGGCCGCCATCGACGCCGAGCGCTGGCTGGAGATGGCCAAGGGCGAGTAGCCGCAGCCACCGTCGAGGGAACAGAACCGTTCTCCCGAGCGTTGGACACGCTGACAAGGAGATGGAATGAGCGAGAAGATTGAGACCCTCACCGACGCTACCTTTGACGAGAATGTCAAAGGGTCTGACGTCCCCGTTCTGGTGGACTTCTGGGCCGAATGGTGTGGCCCGTGCAAGATGATCACTCCGGTCCTCGAGGAGATCGCCGAGGAGCAGGAGGGCAAGGTCCGGATCGCGAAGCTCAACATCGACGACAACCTGGACGTGACGCGCCGCTTCGACGTGATGAGCATCCCGACGCTGATCCTGTTCAAGGACGGGGAGCCGGCGGCCCGCCTGATCGGGGCCAAGCCCAAGGCGGCCCTGCTCGAGGAGATCTCGGCGTACCTGTAGGTCTGCCTCTGGCCATCGGCGATCGGGGCCCGGCGGTCTCCGACGTCCAACAACGCCTCACCGCCATCCTCCCGGGCGCGCCCGTCGATCCCGACGGCATCTTCGGCCCGGCCACCCGCGCCTCGGTCCAGGCGTTCCAGCGCCTGCCGCGGCCTGCGCGTCGACGGGGTCTGCGGCGCGCAGACATGGAACACCCTGGTCGAGGCCGGTTTTCGGCTCGGCGACCGCTTCTTGTACCGCCGGACCCCCATGCTGCGGGGTGACGACGTGGCCGAGCTCCAACAGCGCTTGTGCACCCTCGGGTTCGACACGGGCCGCATCGACGGCATCTTCGGCGACGCGACGGTGCGGGCGCTCGGCGAGTTCCAGCGCAACGCCGGCGTGCCGGTCGACGCCATCGTCGGTGCGGCCACGCTCGGCGAGCTGCTGCGCCTCGAGAGCCGTCACGACGACCAGGCCTTGGTCTCGCTGGTCCGCGAGCCGCGCCGCACTGCGGGACTCGCCGCCCACCCTGCGCGGCCGCCACGTCGCCGTCGGCGAGAGCGGCGGGCTCGGCAGCGTCACCGGTGCCCTGCGGCGCCGGCTGACTCTGGGCGGCACACGGGTGAGCGAGTTCCACCACCCCGACGCGTCCGATCCAGGCCAAAGAGGCCAACGAGCTGGGTGTCGACGTGTTCGTCGCTCTGCGGCTCACCCCCTCGACCGCGTCGTGCCGGACCGCCTTCTGGTCCGGGACGCACGACGAGTCCCCCGGCGGTCGCCGCCTCGCCGAGCTCGTCCAGAGCACGGTGCCTCAGGCCCTGGGCGTGGAGGACGCTGGCGTCCAAGGCATGTCGGTCCCCCTCCTGCGAGAGACCCGGATGCCGGCGGTGCTCGTCGAGATCGGGCCAGCCAGCACCGTCGTGGAACAGGCGCCCGTGCTCGCCAGCGCCCTCTCGGTCGCTCTCGGCCACTGGGCCGACGCCTCCTGGGACTGATCCCAGCCAGGTATTACTCGTAATCAGCGAGTTTGTTACCGGCCAGTTCGACGGCTCTGTGCCGTATGCGACGGTTCTGTGATCAACCCTTCCGGCGGCGTGACCTTGGTGACAATCCACAACGTCATGCACAGGTTGTGGATGAAGCTGAACCGACCCTTGACAGTTGCGCGAACTACGCGACGCCTCCGTCACCGACCATGGCGCGATAGATGCGCTCGAGGTCCTCGAGGGTGGCGAACTCCACCACCAGACGGCCGCGGCGATTCTGTATGTCCACCTTGACGCGGGTGTTGAGGTAGGTCGACAAGAGGTCCTCGAGCTCGAGCACGCCCGGCTCGGGGAGCTTCTTCATCTGAGCTCGTTTGCTCCCGGTGTCGGTAGTACTTGAGGTATCACCCTTCTTCTCGGCCGTTTCGGTCGCCGGCTCCTCCGGGACCGGCGGCACGACCCGCAGGTCCACACCGCCGCTGCGCACCAGATCCTCGACCGCCCGAACCGTCAAGCCCTCATCGACGATCCTCTCGACGAGCTTCTCCTGCAGGGCACGGTCGGGCGTGCCGAGGAGCGCTCGGGCGTGACCGGCCGAGATCGTCCGTTCCGCCAACGCTCGCTGCGCGCCAGCCGGGAGTTGGAGAAGACGGAGGGTGTTGGTAACGGTCGCCCGTCCCTTGCCCATGCGCGAGGCCACTTGCTCGTGGGTGAGGCCGAACTCGTCGATCAGCTGCTGATAGGCCGCAGCCTCTTCGAGCGCGTTGAGGTCGACCCGGTGCAGGTTCTCCACGAGAGCCTGCTCCAGGCTCGCCACGTCGTCGGCCCGTTGGACGAGGACGGGGATGGTCTGGAGTCCAGCCCGGCGGGCCGCCCGCCAGCGCCGCTCCCCCGCGATCAGCTCGTAGCTCTCGCCCTCGTCCTGGAGCTCGCGCACGAGCACCGGCTGGAGCAGGCCCACAGCCTTGATCGAGGCGGCCAGCGAGGCCATGGATTCCTCGTCGAAGTTGCTCCGGGGTTGGAAGGCATTGGGGCGGATGTGGGAGATCGGCACCACCCGGAGGATCGAGTCGGACTCCCCGACCGCCTCACTGGGAATGAGGGCGCTCAGCCCCTTACCGAGTCCGCTGCGGCGCGCCATTGCTCACCTCCTTGGCCAGCTCGCGGTAGGCCACGGCGCCTCGCGATGCGGGATCGAAAACCGTGATGGGCTGCCCGAACGACGGAGCCTCGGACAGACGGACCGTCCGGGGGATCACGACCCGGCAGACCCGCTCCGAGAAGTGCTCCCTGACCTCGTTGGCCACGTCGACCGAGAGCCGCGTCCGGGCGTCGTACATGGTGAGGACGATCGTGGTGACCTCGAGCGTCTCGTTCAGGTTGGTCGAGACCAGGTTCACGTTGCGCAGGAGCTGGCTCAGGCCCTCCAGGGCGTAGTACTCGCACTGGATCGGCACCAGGACCTCGTGGGCCGCCGCCAGGCCGTTGACCGTGATGAGGCCCAGGGAGGGGGGGCAGTCGATCAGCACGAAGTCGAAGTCGTCGACGATGGTCTCGATGGCGCGGCGGAGTTTCAGCTCCCTGCTGAAAGCAGGAACCAGCTCGATCTCCACGCCGGCCAGGTCGATGGTGGCGGGGGCCACGAAGAGGTTCTTCACGCTGGTGGGCTCGATGCAGTCCTCGAGGGGCTGGTCCCGCATGATCACGTCGTACATCGAGAGCTCGAAATTGCGGGCCTCGACGCCGAGGCCCGTCGTGGCGTTCCCCTGCGGGTCGAGGTCGACGACCAGGACCCGATAGTCCTGTTCGGCCAGGGCTGCCCCGAGGTTCACGGTGGTGGTGGTCTTCCCGACCCCGCCCTTCTGGTTGGCGATGGCGATGACCCGGGGCAGCTCACGAGCTGCCGGTTTGGATCCATTGAGCAGCTCAGTGGCCTCGTCGCGAATGGAAGGGCTTCGCATGGTCGGCTCGGACCGCCGCGCCGGAACCCACCGCCTTTGCCGCCTTTTTCGCCACCTGCTTCTTCGCCATCGGCGCCTCTGGTTCGGGCTTGTCGGCCGGGACGGAGACCGAAACCACATCCTGGGCCGGCGAGCTCTTCGTGTGCCGTCTCGACGACTCTCCGGGGCGGCCGCTTCGGGCTCTTCTGCCATAGGAGTGGACACCGTAGCGGGGGCGGACGGAGCGGGTTTTGACAGGGTCTCAGCGTGCCTGGGAGCAGGCTCTTCGTCCCGGGTCCGGGGCGCTCCCGGGGCGCCGTTCGCAGACTGTTCAGGGTCCGCCATCAGCCGCTTGACCGGATCCGTGGACGTCGGCCCGTCTGTGAGGGCAGGGCTATGCCGCTGGTCGGGCTGGGTCGGTGTCGGAGTCTTGTCCCTGCGCCGGATGCGCATCAGGCGGGGAATCCAAGTCGCCACGGCACGCCGCCTATCCTGGCGTCCCAGGGACAGCAGGTCAAGACTTCAGCCTCCGTTTCACGTGAAACATCACCTCGAAATTTCGTGTCGGGGGAGCCTCCGGTTCCACGTGAAACATTCCTCGGCTTGATCAAGGCTCGGCCGGCGGCCCAGCGGAGGCGTTCAAGGCCCCTGCATGGCGGTTCAGGGGATCAGAAAAGGGGCCGCTTCGACGGGACCCCGTCTCGGCGGGGGAACCGGTCCGGACAGGGGTCAGCCTGGCGGAGCGTCTGGTAGTCGAACTCCTGGTGCAGCCGGTGCCCGGGCACCAGGCCCAGCCGGCGGAGGGGCTCGGTGGGCCAGCGGGACTCCCGGCTGGGATCCACAGAGGGATCCGGGGCGAAGTCCGAGGGGGAGTCCGGGGGGCGGGCGGCGGAGTCGCCTGGGGGTTCCGAGACGACCAGCCAGCCGCCGAGTTTGAGCAGGGGAGCGGCACACTCGGCCACCACCGCGGGCCGGCCGAAAGAACGGGCCAGGACCCCGTCGAAGGAGCCCCGGGCGTCCGGGTCGCGGCCCGCAGTCTCGGCCCGGTCCTGGCGCACCGACACCCGGGCCTCGAGGCCCAGGCGCCGGACCGCGTCGCTCAGGAAGGCCGTTCGCCGGCCCTGGGCGTCGAGGAGGACCAGGTTCGCCTCGGGCCAGCGAGTGGCGACGACGAGGCCGGGCAGTCCGCCCCCCGAACCCAGGTCCAGGAGGACCGGCGGGGCGGGGCCGTCAGGCCACAGACGCCGGCAGACGGCGACGAAGCCCTCGGCGTGGCGGAGCTGGGCGTCGACGGGGCCCGGACCGAGGAAGCCGGCGGATCGGGCCTCCTCGAGGATCTGGCGGAGCGGCGAGAGGGGGGATGGGGGAGGGGAGCGGCGGCGGAAGGGTCGGTGCCGGGCACCGACGGGTCAGGATGCCGGGGCGATGACGACGTGGCGCTGGGGGTCCTCGCCCTCGGAGCGGGTGACGACGCCGTCCATCTCGTTGATGGCGTCGTGGACCGACTTGCGGTCGGCGGGGCTCATCGCCTCGAGCGCCTTCTCCTGGCCCGAGGAAATGACCTCCTCGGCGATCTGGACGCTGAAGCGCTTGAGGGCGGCCGAGCGGCGCTCCCGGTAACCGGCGACGTCGACGAGGATGCGGTCGGTGCGCGAGGGGCACTGGCGCTGGACGACGGCCCGGGTGAGGTCCTGGAGTGCGGCCAGGGTGGAGCCGCGGGGGCCCACGAGCATGCCGAGGTCCTTGTCGTCGCCGGTGGCGGCGATCTCGACGGTGTCCTCGTCCAGGAGACGGGTCTCGACGGTGGCCTCGACCCCGTATTCGGCGAGCAGACCGGCGAGGAACGTACGTCCGATCTCGCCCTGTTCCTCGAGCGTCATTCCCTCGGCCATGTCCACTGTCTCCTTACCTTCGGTACCTTCGGTGCTCCGCGACGGAGCCTTCGCGTGGGACGGCTCCCGGGTGGAACCGTTCTGCGACCCTTCCCGCATCTCGGCGCTGCCGGTGGCGGCTGCCCCGGCCGTAGAGGCCCGGGAGCGGTTGCGGCGCCGCCGGGCTGAGCGGCTCGTGCCGGTGCCCTGCCCGCGGCCCGAGTCTGATGAGCCCGAGCCGTCGCCGTCGCCGTCGTCGCCTCCGCCAGCCGCTGCCCTCGGCGCGTTGCCGCTTCCGTTGGCGGCAGAGGATCGGCCCGCACCTGACGACCTGGAGCCCGAGCTCGAGCTCGAGGTCGAGCTGGAGGAGCCACTGCGCGGACGGTCGCGATCGCGGTCGCCCTGGCGGGAGGACCGGCCGCCCCGGCGGGAGCGCTCCCGCTTGGGCCGGGCGCCGACCGGGCGGACCCGGGCGCGCACCCGGGCCTCGACGCGTACACGGCCGAAGAGGCCCATCTTGGGCTCGCTGACGACGAGGACCTCGGCGTCGCCCGGACCGACCCCGAGCTGGTCCAGTGCCTGCTCGGTCGCCTCTTCGATTGTCTTCCCCGCTACTTCAACCCATTCCACGTCCTAGCGTGCCTTTCTGGCCCGCTTCGCACGCGATCGGTTCTGGGGCTGCTTCGGGGCCGGCGGCTCCTCCGCCGCGGCTCCCTTCCCGTTGGCGGGCCGCTTGCCCGCCGCCGGCTTCCGCCCGTTCGCGTCCGTGTTGGGCCTTCCGTTGGTTCCCGCCTTCTTAGGCGGCGCCGTTCCTTTGGCCAGCGCCGTGCCGTCGGTCGCGGTCGAGCGTCTTCGGCTTGGGCTCGCCGGCTTCTCGGGTGGTGCCGCCGGCTTGTCCTGCTTGCCCGAGCCGATCTCGCGTTCGACTGCCACGGGCGTCACCATCCCCGTCCGGAACATCACCTCTTGGGTACCGATCCGCATTGCCGAAGAGACGACCATGTAAATGGTTGCTCCCGCCGGCACTCTTAGGTAAATGAAACCGAAAATAATTGGGAAAAACTTCTGCATTGTTTGCATCTGCGGATTCGCAGCAGCAGCCTGCGGATTACGGCTGTTCATCTGCTTCATTTGGTAGTACTGCAGGAACATTGCAGCCGCAATGAGCACCAGGTAGGGGATCAGCAGCACAGCCTGGCTTGCGCTCCCGGGCGACGTGTGGCTGGAGAGGGGATAGGAAGAAAGATCCATCCCGAACCACCAATGCATCTGGCCCTTACTTACGACCAAATCGTGTGCATTTGTGAAGAAGTCGGGATGTATCGAGGCGCTCCACATACCGCCTGCGTGCACTTCTGATAGACGCCATTCAGGCCGGTGTAATAGTGGCCCCGCGTCACCGTGGTCGAGAGCCCGCGGATCAGCGTGTAGAGCACGATCAGGAAGGGCATCTGCAGGAGGCTCGGCAGGCAGGCGCCGAACGGGCTGGTCCCGTTCTCCTTGTAGAGACGCATCATCTCCTGGTTGAGCATCTCCCGGTTCTCTGCGCCCTTGTACTTGGCCTGCAGCTTCTTCATCTCGGGCTGCAGCCGCTGCATGGCGATCATCGACTTGGTGCTCTTCACCGTCACCGGGGTGAGGGCGAGCATGATGATGATCGTCAGGCCCGTGATGGCGAACCCGTAGTTGGGCCAGACGGCGTAGAGGCCGGCCAGGATGAGGCCGAAGAGCTCGAAGATCGGGTGGAAGATCTCGCCGATCAGGTGGAACAGGGAGTTCTCGGCGCCGAGCAGCGGGGTCACACGGCCGGCCCCTCCCGTGGCGGTGGTGGTCCTCAGCGTGGACCGGGATCGGGACCAGGTCGACGCCGTGGGGGCCGAAGGGCCGGCAGCGCAGCAGGCGCCGGGCGGTCAGGGCGAGCGCCCGCCAGAAGCCGTGCGCGGTGAAGGCCTCGACGGCGTAGTTCGAGCAGCTCGGGTAGAAGCGACAGGGCGAGATACGGCCCGAGGCCGCGCCCTGGTAGGCCCGCAGCAGGGCGACCGCCACGCGGGCGGGAGGGCTCAGGCGGGGCTCGGGGGTGTCGGTCATGGCCGGTCGGCCGCCTCGCCGGCACGGTGGAGCGCGTGGGTCAGGTCATGGCGGAACTGGGCCGCGGTCAGGCTCGAGGCGCCCGGTTCCAGCCGCACCAGGAAGGCGCCGCGGGGGAGGGATGGCGCCGTCTCCCGGACCACGGCCCGGGCCCGCCGGCGGAGCCGGTTCCGGACGACGGCGGAGCCGCAACGGCGGCCAATTGCGTAGCCGACCTGGGGAAACACACCGGAGGTGGCTCTCGTCGGCGGGGGCGAAGACGGCGCGCACCGGACCGCAGGCGCCACGGGCGCGGGCCCGTTGGACCTCCGCGAAGGCGGCGCGGCTGGTGATCCTTCCGACGGTGCGAGGGGGCACGAGGTCCGTCCTCAGACGGTGAGGCGGTGGCGTCCCTTGAGACGCCGGGACTTCAAGATGGCCCGGCCCGACCGGGTGGACATGCGCTTGCGGAACCCGTGGGTCTTGGCCCGCTTGCGGGTGTTGGGTTGGTAGGTGCGCTTCACTCAATTCAGCCTTTCGCGAGGCCCGGGACGGCAGCGCAGAACCGGTCCGTCGCAGGGTATGTGCCTCGGCCCTCGGAAGGATCTGGCCGCCGGCGGCGAGTCCTCCCATGTTAGGCGCGATTTGCCGAAGGCCTCTAGTCGCATCGTGCCTCACGGTGTACGTTCGTCCAATTACCCGAACCGAGGACCGTTCGCCGACACATGACCGGGCGCCGAGGGGGGAGAAGGGGCGTCGGGCAGGAGCGGTGAACCAAGCAGCAGATCTCTGGACAAAGTGCACCGGGTCCTTGCGCGACCAGGTCTCGGACAGCACCTGGCAGCTGTGGCTCTCGGGTATCGAGCCGGTGGAATACGCCGACGGCGTCTTCGTGCTCGAGGTGCCCAACGGCCTCATCCGCGAGCGCGTCGAGTCGCGCTACCTGCCCATGATCGAGGACACCCTGGCCAACGAGGTCGGCTCGCCGGTGCGCGGCCGCCTCCAGCTCCAGGAGCAGCCCACGCCCGGGACCGCCGGAGCGGGCGGGGCGCCGGCAGTCGAAGCCGGGCTTCGACGAGGTGTTCGGCCTGCCCGCCGCCTCCGACCCGGTGCTCGGCGACGGTGGGGCCGTCGCCGCGTCGACCAGCGCCAGGACCGGTCGCGAGTCGCCCGCGGTGCAACTCGACACCGAAATTCACCTTCGAGACGTTCGTGGCCGCGTCGTCGAACCGCCTGGCCCATGCGGCGGCCCAGGCCGTCGCCGAAACCCCAGGTCGTTCGTACAATCCGCTCTTCATCTACGGGGACTCGGGCCTGGGCAAGACCCACCTCCTCCACGCCATCGGCAACTACGTGACCGAGAACTACTCGCGGCGCAAGGTGCTCTACGTCACGACCGAGACGTTCATGAACGACTTCGTCGACTCGCTCCGCACCTCGACCACGCTGGCCTTCAAGCGCCGCTACCGCGACTGCGACGTCCTCCTCATCGACGACGTCCAGTTCATGGAGCGCAAAGAGGGGCTCCAGGAGGAGTTCTTCCACACCTACAACGACCTCAAGGGCGCGTCCAAGCAGATCGTGCTCACCTCGGACCGTGCGCCGAAATCGATCGAGACCCTCGAAGACCGGCTGCGCAGCCGCTTCCTCTCCGGGCCTGATCACCGAGATCGACCCGCCCGACCTCGAGACCCGGCTGGCCATCCTGCGCTCCAAGTGCCTGAGCGAGCACCAGGACGTGCCCGACGACGTCCTCGAATTCATCGCCTCACACGTGAAGAACAACATCCGGGAGCTCGAGGGAGCGCTCACCCGCATCTGCGCCTTCGCCAAACTCAACAAAGAGCCCATTTCCCTGGGCCAGGCCGAGCAGGTGCTCTCCGACCTGGTCACGGCGGGCGAGCCGCGGCGGATCTCACCCCAGTTCATCCTCGAGACGACGGCGGCGAGCTACGGGTTCTCGGTCGACGCCATCTGCGGGCCCAGCCGCACCCGGCCCCTCGTGACCGCCCGCCAGGTCGCCATGTACCTCACCCGCGAGCTCACGGACTACAGCTATCCCGCCATCGGCCGGGTGTTCGGCAAGCGGGACCACACCACGGTGATACACGCCGTCGACAAGATCGCCGGGCAGATGCAGGAACGCCGCCAGATCTACGAACAGGTCACCGAGCTGATCCAAAAGATCCGTGCCGGCGCGGCCTGACGCCGCGCCGTCCGCCCCGGACACCTCGAACTACACGCCGACTCTTGTGGTTCGCCAGGGGCAAAGGCTGTGGACGCCGCGGGCTGAGCCTGGGGACCAGGCCCGTGCGAATCCCCACCCGTCCTCAGGTGCGGCCGCCGGCCCGGCGCGGGAGCCCCAACCGGCCCACACCACCATGGGGACAGCGATGGGGGCACCACGCTGGCCGCGCGGGTGGTCATCCACAATCCACACCCCTTACTACCTTTATCTCTCCCATGTACCTTTCCCTCACGAAATGACAAGCAGGGCCCGTCCCCGAAAGGACCGCCGTCCGTGAAGTTCAGATCCGAGCGCGACGTACTCGTCGACATGCTGGCCACCGCCGGGCGTGCCGTGGGCGGACGGGGTGGCTCCTCCCCCGTCCTGCTCGGCCTTTTGTTGTCGTGCTCGGGGAACACCTTGGGCGTGACCGGCACCGACCTCGATCTCACGATCCAGGTGACCGACGAGGTCATCGGGATCGACGACGGAAGTTGTGTGATTCCGGCGCGGTTGTCGACCGACATCGTGCGGCGGCTCGAGCCCGGTGCGGTGACGCTCGAGGACGAGGGCGACCAGGTCACCATCTCCGCGGCCCGTTCCACGTTCCGGCTCCACACGTATCCCGTCGTGGAATTCCCGCCCGTGGGCAAGACCAACGAGCCGGCGACGCAACTTTCCGAGTCGTCCCTGGGCGAGGCCGTGCGCCAGGTGGTGCGGGCCGCCTCCCACGACGACGGCCGGCCGCTGCTGACCGGCGTGCTGTTGACCCACGTGGACGGGTGCATCCGCATGGTGGCGACCGACTCGTACCGCATGGCGATGCGCGACCTCCCCGGCACCGACACGATCCCGGGCGAGGAAGACCTTCTGGTGCCGGCGCGGGCCCTGTCGGAATTGCAGCGCCTGCCCACGGGCACGATCACCGAGGGCGCCGAGACGAACCGCGTCGGCGTGGCGGCGAGCAGCAACGAGATCACGTTCTGGCAGGGCAAGGTGCAGATCAGCACCCGCCTCCTCGAGGGCCGCTACCCGGACTACAAGCAGTTGATCCCCGACTCGTACCCCAACCGGCTGCACCTCGGAAAGGAAGTTTTCCTGTCGGCGCTGCGCCGGGTGCAGCTGCTCGTGCGCGACAACACGACACCGGTCCGCCTGGCGATGCGCCAGGGCGGCGTCGACCTCAGCGTGCAGAGCCAGGACGTCGGCGACGCGGCCGAGACGATCGACGGCGACTACAGCGGCGAGGACCTCGTCATCGCGTTCAACCCGTCGTATCTCATCGACGGTGTCGAGGCGGTCGCCGGCGACGAGGTGATCGTCGAGTCGGCCGACGCCTCACGGGCCGCCACGGTGCGCGGGGCGGAGGACGAGGCGTTCCGCTATCTGCTGATGCCGGTGCGGGTGTCCTGAGGAAGCCGCGGGCGCGGTGAGCCTCCGGCACCTGGAACTGACCGACTTCCGGATCTTCGGCGCTGCACAACTTTCACCCGAGCCCGAGGGCACGACCGCGATCACGGGGGACAACGGGACCGGCAAGACGAGCGTGCTCGAGGCGCTGGCCTATCTCGGCACCCGCCGCTCGTTTCGCGGCGCACCACCCGACGCGTTGGTGCGCACGGGCGCGGAGCAGCGCGATCGTGCGCGGCGTCGTTCGACGACGCCCGAGCGCAGCGTCCTGGCCGAGGCCGAGATACGGCCGGCCGGCCGCAGCCGCACGCGGGTCAACCGCAAGGACGTGAGCGGGCGCAGCGCGTTGGCGTCGGCGGCGCCGTGCACGATCTTCTCGCCCGACGACCTCACGTTGATCAGCGGCGGGCCGCGGGGTCGCCGGGACCTCCTCGACGACACCCTGTCCCTCCTCGACGCCGAAGGGGCGCGTGCCGCGGACGAGACCGAGCGCGTGCTGCGCCAGCGCGCCGCCCTGCTGCGCCAGTCCGGTGGGCGCGCCGACGCCCGACGTGGCCACGACGCTCGAGGTGTGGGACCAGCGGCTGGCGGACGCGGGCAAGGTGCTCGTGGCGGCACGGGAACGGCTGGCGGGCGAGCTCGAGGTCCTCGTCGGCGCCGCGTACGGCCGCCTGGCCGGGTCGGACCGGGCGTCGACCGTCGAGCAGCGCTACCAGCGCAGCTGGGACGGGGACCTCCTGGACGCGTTGGCGGCCACGCGGACCGACGACCTCCGGCGCGGCCTGAACACGGTCGGGCCGCACCGCGACGACCTGGTCATCGTGCTCGACGGCCGCGAGGCGCGTACCCACGCCTCGCAGGGAGAGCAACGCTGCCTGGCCCTGGCCCTGCGCCTGGGGATCCACGAGCTGGTGCGGGCGGGGACCCCCACGGTGCCGACGTTGCTGCTCGACGACGTCTTCTCCGAGCTCGACCCGGCGCGCAGCCGGGCCCTGGTCGCCGAGCTGCCCACGGGCCAGGCGATCCTGACGACCGCGGCGCCCCTGCCCGAGGGCATCGCCGTGGCCCGCATCGTGCCGGTCGCCACGCTGGGGGCGGCGTGAGCGGGCGGCGCGGCGACGGCCCCCGGCGCGTCGGTGAGGCGATGCCGCGGCTCCTCAAACGCCTGGGCGTGCCGGCGTCGGCCGCCACCATGGAGGCCGTCTTCGGCCACTGGGACGAGGTGGTCGAAGGCGACCTGGTCGGCCACGTCCGGCCCCTGCGCGTCGACGGGCACACCCTCGTCGTCGCGGTCGACCACCCGGCCTGGGCGACGCGGGCGAGGATGCAGTCGGCGCGCATCCTGGCGCGCGTCCAGGCGCTCGGGGACACCCCGATCGAGCGTCTGGAGGTGCTGGTCGAGCGCCCTTGAGCGACCGTTCATGAGTGCCGAATTGTCGCCCCCGTCGGGTAGAATGGTGCGTTCGCATCGAAGGGCCGGAGGTGCTCCGTTCGGGGATTCGATACGCACCGTAAAAGACCGCTGTTCTGAAAGGGCGCGCCTGTGGCAATAAAGGTGGACGACACGCCGGGTGGGGCAAACGCCTCCTACGGCGAGGCCGATATCACCGTCCTCGAGGGGCTCGAGGCGGTGCGCAAGCGTCCCGGCATGTACATCGGCTCGACGGGCCCGTCGGGCCTGCACCACCTTGTCTGGGAGGTCGTCGACAACTCGGTCGACGAGGCCATGGCCGGCCGGGCGCACCCGGGTCGACGTCACCTTGCTGGCCGACGGCGGGGTCCGGGTCGCCGACGACGGGGCGGGCATCCCGGTGGGGCCGCACCCGAAGTACCCCAAGCAGTCCACCGCCGAGATCGTCCTGACGACGCTGCACGCCGGCGGCAAGTTCGGCGGCAAGGGCTACCAGGTCTCGGGCGGCCTCCACGGCGTGGGCGTGTCGGTGGTCAACGCCCTCTCGTCGCGGCTCATCCTGGAGGTGGACCGGGACGGCCAGCACTGGGAGGCCGAGTTCGGCAAGGGCGGCAAGGTCAAGCGCAAGGTGGCGGCAACCGGCCCGGCGCCCAAGGACCGCAGCACCGGCCAGCCGCGCACGGGCACCACCGTCACCTTCTGGCCGGACGCCGGCATCTTCGACGAGACGGAGTTCCGGGCCCAGACCGTGCTCGAGCGCCTGCAGATCATGGCCTTCTTGAACAAGGGCTTCGAGATCCGCTTCTTCGACGAGCGCACGGACCCCGAGACCAAGACCACCTACAAGTACAACGGCGGCATCGTCGACTTCGTCAAGCACCTCAACGCGTCGAAGGAGGCGCTGTTCCGCAAGGTCGCGTCCTTCGAACAGGCCGAGGACGGCCAGGAGGTCGAGATCGCGCTGCAGTGGAACACCGGCTACCACGAGTCGATCCACTCGTTCGCGAACGGCATCTCCACCATCGAGGGCGGCATGCACGTCGAGGGGTTCTCGAAGGCGCTGACCAATGTGGTCAACCGCTACGCCCGGAACCGCAACCTCCTGAAGGAGAAGGAGGAGAACCTCAAGGGCGAGGACATCCGCGAGGGCCTGACCGCGATCATCTCGGTGCGGCTGCGCGAGCCCCAGTTCGAGGGCCAGACGAAGGCGAAGCTCGGCAACGTGAGCATCCGCTCGCTGACCGAGCGGACCGTCAACAAGAAGCTGGCGGAATGGCTGGAGGAGAACCCGCGCGAAGGCAGCCAGATCGTGCAGAAGTCGACGCAGGCGGCGCGGGCCCGTCTCGCCGCCCAAGGTGCGAGGGACCTGACGCGCCGCAAGTCGGCGCTCGACGGCGCCGGCCTGCCGGGCAAGCTGGCCGACTGCTCGTCGCGCGACCCGCGCGAGTCCGAGATCTTCATCGTGGAGGGCAACTCGGCCGGCGGCTCGGCCAAGGACGCCCGCAACCCGGTGACCCAGGCGATCCTGCCGATCCGCGGCAAGATCCTCAACGTCGAGCGGGCGCGCATCGACAAGATGCTGAAGAACGCGGAGATCCAGGCGCTGATCTCGGCCATCGGCGCGGGATTGGCCGAGGAGTTCGACGTCGAGAAGATCCGCTACCACAAGGTGATCCTGCTGGCCGACGCCGACGTCGACGGCAGCCACATCCGCACGCTGCTGCTGACGTTCTTCTTCCGCCAGATGAAGCCGCTCGTCGAGGGAGGGTTCGTCTACGTCGCGCAGCCGCCGCTGTACTCGACACTGGTCGGCAAGGAGAAGATCTATCTCAAGGACGACACGGCCAGGGCGGCCTTCCTGGCCGAGCACCCCGACCACAAGCACGACTTCAACCGGCTGAAGGGCCTGGGTGAGATGGACTTCGCCGAACTGCGCGACACGACCATGGACCCGGCGAAGCGCTCGCTGCTGCAGGTCAACGTGGAACAGGCCGCGTTGGCCGACGAGGTCTGCTCCATCCTGATGGGTGACGACGTCGAGCTGCGCCGCCACTTCATCCAGACGAACGCCAAGGACGTCCGATTCCTCGACATCTGAGGCAACGGACGGGAAGTAGGTAGAGATGCCACGTCAGTCGACACGCGGGAAGGGCCGCGCCAATGCCGGCGGCGGAGGGGCCGGCGCGGCTCCGCCGGCCCCACCGGATGGGGACGAGCCACCGACAGGCGGCTCCATCGAGCCCATCGAGATCCAAGAGGAGATGGAGCGCTCGTTCCTCGAGTACTCCATGTCGGTCATCGTCGCCCGGGCCCTGCCCGACGTGCGCGACGGGCTCAAGCCGGTGCACCGCCGGATCCTCTACTCCATGTTCGACAACGGGCTTCGCCCCGACCGGCCGCACAACAAGTGCGCCAAGGTCGTCGGCGAGGTCATGGGGACGTACCACCCCCACGGCGACTCGGCGATCTACGAGGCGCTGGCCCGCATGGTGCAGGAGTTCTCGCTGCGCTACCCGCTCATCGACGGCCACGGCAGCTTCGGCGGCCGGGGACCCGACGACGGCGCCGCGGCCATGCGCTACACGGAGTGCCGGCTCGCGCCGCTCGCGCTCGAGCTCATGGCGGACATCGACGAGGAGACCGTCGACATGGTCGCCAACTACGACGGGTCGGCCGCCGAGCCGGTCGTCCTCCCGGCGCGGTTCCCGAACCTGTTCGTCAACGGGTCCCAGGGCATCGCCGTCGGCATGGCGACCAACGTCCCGCCCCACAACATGGGCGAGGTGATCGACGCCGCCATCCACGTGCTGCACCACCCCGAGGCGACCCCCGACGAGCTGATGGAGTTCGTCAAGGGGCCCGACTTCCCGACGGGCGCGCTGATCCTCGGCCGCCAGGGCATCCTCGACGCGTACCGGACCGGGCGCGGCTCGATCAAGATGCGCGCCGTCGCGGAGATCGAGGAAGGCCGCGTCGGTGACCGCATCGTGGTGACCGAGCTGCCCTACCAGACCTCGGTGGAGGTGATCGAGCAGAAGATCACCGACCTCGTGCGGGCGGGCGACCTCGACGGCATCAGCGAGCTGCGCAACGCCTCGGCCAACCAACAGCCCAAGCTCGTGATCGAGCTGAAGCGCGACGCCAACGCGAACGTCGTCCTCAACAACCTCTTCAAGCAGACGCCGCTGCAGACGAGCTTCGGCGTCAACATGCTGGCGCTGGTCGACAGCGTGCCGCGCACGCTCAACCTGGCGCAGGCGATCTCGCACTACGTCGACCACCAGATCGAGGTCATCCGCCGCCGCTCCGAGTTCCGGCTGGAGAAGGCGCGCAACCGGGCGCACATCGTCGAGGGCCTCCTGAAGGCGATCGACATGCTCGACGCGGTGATCGCCACGATCCGGGCGTCGGACGACCGGCCGGCGGCGCGCACCGCGCTGATGGCGGAGCCGTTCTCCTTCACCGAGGTGCAGGCGACGCACATCCTCGACATGACGCTCGGCCGGCTGACACGGCTCGGCCGCACCGAGCTCGAGGAGGAGATGGCGCAGCTGCGGGCCACGATCGCCGAGCTCGAGGCCATCCTCTCCGACGACGGCAAGCTGCGCGGCGTCATCGAGACGGAGATGACCGCGATCCGCGACAAGCACTCGAACCCGCGGCGCAGCGTCATCACCCACGACCCCGGCGAGATGGGGGTGGAGGACCTGATCGACGACGAGGAGATCGTCGTGACCATGACGCAGGGCGGGCTACATCAAGTCGGTGGCGGCGGCGGCCTTCCGGACCCAGGGCCGCGGGGGCCGGGGCGTCCAGGGCGCCCGCCTGAAGGAGGAGGACCTGGTCAGCCAGGTGGTCCACACCTCGGCGCATGGACTACCTGTTGTTGTTCTCGAACCAGGGCAAGGTCTACCGCCTGCGCGGCCACGAGATCCCGATGAAGGACCGCACGGCGCGCGGCACCGCGGCGGTCAACCTGGTGCCCCTGGCGCCGAACGAGTCGATCACCGCGATCATCGCGACACCGGAGTTCTCGCCCGACCAGTACCTCGTCTTCGCCACGGCGCAGGGGCAGGTCAAGAAGACGGCGATGAGCGAGTACGACAAGTCGCGGCGCGAGGGTTTCATCGCCATCAACCTGCGCGACGGCGACGAGCTGGTCCGCGTCGTCAAGACGTCGGGCCACGACGACCTGTTCGAGGTGACGCGCAACGGCATGACGATCCGCTTCAACGAGGAGGACGTCCGGTCGATGGGCCGCGACGCCGCCGGCGTGCGCGGCATCCGGCTGCGCCAGGGCGACATCGTCGTGTCGTGCGACGTGGCCGACGACGACGAGACGGACATCCTGATCGTCACCGACGCCGGCTACGGGAAGCGGACCAAGCTCGAGCGCTTCAACCGTCAGGCCCGCGGCGGCCAGGGCGTGCGTGGCATCCGGCTCACCAATGTGCGCGGGACGGTGGTCGGCGCGTTCATGATCGGGCTCGACGAGGAGATCCTTCTGGTCTCCTCCGGCGGCGATCGTGATCCGCACCGCGGCGCGGGAGATCGCGTCGCAGGGCCGCGACGCCACGGGGGTCCGGGTGATGAACCTCGACGACGGCCAGACCGTGGCGGCGGTGGCCCGGGTGGCGGCGGAGGAGGACGCCGAGGGCTAGCGGCCCGCCCGGCGGCGCCGGCCCGAACGAGCCCGCTAGAAGAAGGTGAAGGACGAGAGGGGCCAGACCCGCATCTCGACCTTGCCGACGATGAGGGATCTGCTGATGGGACCCCAGAACCGGCTGTCGCACGAGTCCGTCCGGTTGTCCCCCATGACGAAGTAGTCGTTCGCCGGCACCCGGTAGGCGTGCTGGAGGCTGTAAGGCGGTGCCGCTCGGCCCCGGCCGCGTCATCCCCTGCTCCGAGGCGGGGAGCCAGGACTCGTCGAGGCGCCGGCCGTCGACGTACACGTCGCCGCCGGAGAGCGAGAGCGTCTCGCCGGGCAGGCCGACGACGCGCTTGACCAGGTCGTTGACTTCGGGCCCACCGCAGTTCTCGGCCGGCGGCCGGGAGAACACGACGATGTCCCCGCGTCCGACGCCGTGCAGGTGGTAGCTCAGCTTGTTGACCAGGATGCGGTCACCGACCTGGAGGGTCGGCTCCATGGAGCCCGAGGGGATGAAGAAGGTCTGGACGACGAACGTCCGCAGCAGGACGGCGACGAGGACCGCGACGATCACGACGATGATCGCCTCGCGGAGCCAGCGCGACGTGCGCGGCGCCCCAGGGGCGTCGGCACCGTCGGGGCCGGAGCCGTCCGGAGGCGCGCCGCCGCCCGCGGTCCCGAGGACATCGGCCCGCGCGGCCGGCGGCTCCTCGACGGCGAGCGCCGGGTCGTCGGGGTCGGGCGTCACCGAGGGCAGGCTAGACGGAGGGGCAGGGCCCGGGGTTTCAGGCGGCGGCCGGAACGACCGAGGCGGTGTCGCGGCCGGAGCGCAACAGCGTCCCGGGCACCGCTCCGGTCGGCGTGCCGTCCCGGACGATCTCGACGCCGTTGACCAGCACCCGCACCACCCCGTGCGAGCCCGCGTAGAGCCGGGGCGTGTCACCGGGCAGGTCGTGCACCAGGCGCGCCGGCTCGGACGCGACAGTCTCGGGATCGAACACGAACAGGTCCGCCGCATAGCCCTCGCGCACGAGCCCCCGCTCGCGCAGGCCGAAGAGCGCCGCCGGCTGGCCCGTCATCATGTGCACCGCCTGCTCGACGGGGACGAGGCGCCGGCCGCGCAGGCAATCAGCCAGGAAGGCCGTCGGGTAGTTGGACCCGCACATGCGGTCGAGGTGCGCGCCGGCGTCGGAACCGCCGACCATGGCGCGCGCGTCGGCCCAGATGGCGGCGCGCAGGGTCCAGGTGGCGTCGTTGCCGTCGTCCGTGTTGGGCCAGAGGACGGTCCGCAGGTCGTCGGCGAGGACGATGTCGAGCAGCGTGTCGAACGGCGCGGTGCCGCGCTCGGCTGCGATGTCGTCGACGGCGCGGAACGCGCAGCCCTCGTTGGCGGGCGCATACGTGTCACCGATGACGTAGGTGCCCCAATGCGACAGGCCGCGGAACACCCCGGCTTCCTTGCTGCGGGCCCGCTCGTCGAGCAAGGTGCGCACGGCCGGATCGGCCAGCTGCGCCATGCGTTCCTTCTCGGGCAGTCCCATCACCTCACCCCAACCGGGAATGAGGAAGAGTGCGCAATGCGTCCGAAAGCTCATGTTCATCGGCACGAGGGTCGGCATGGTCAGGGCGACGATGCGCCCCCCGGCCGCGGCCGCGGCCGCCGACGCCGAGAGCTGGTGCTCGATGCGATCCGCCGAGCGTGCGTCGACGGTCAGGACGTTCCAGTTCAGTGGCCGTTGGGCGGTGACGCTCATCGCGGTCATCAGCTCGACCTCTTCGGGGCTGAAGGAGTCGAGGCAGCCGTTCGTGATGTACTCGAGCGTCGTCCCTTCGTGCGCGGCGACCTCCTCGCAGAAGGCGAGCATCTCCCGCCGGTCCGCGTGGCGTGAGCTGATCGGACGCCCCTCGCCGTCGGAGTGGGTGCGCGACTGGGACGAGGAGAAGCCCAAGCCCCCGGCGGCGAGCGACTCGGCCAACAGCGCGCGCATGGCCGCGATCTCGTCGTCGGTGGCCACCTCTTCGCCGCGCGACGCTCCCATCACCTTGCGACGCAGCGCGCAGTGCCCGACGAGGAACCCGGCGTTGACGCCGAGGTTGCCGTCGAGGGCGTCGAGGTAGTCGCCGAAGCTGGACCAGTTCCAGGGGACGCCGTTCTCGAGCGCGGCCAACGGCATGCCCTCGACCTTGGCCATCATGCGACGGATGTAGTCCGCATCCTCTGCGTTGAGCGGCGCGAGCGTGAAGCCGCAGTTCCCGCCGATCACGGTGGTCACGCCGTGCACGTTGGACGGTGAGGCCGAGGGGTCCCAGAAGAGCTGCGCGTCGTAGTGGGTGTGGGGGTCGACGACGCCCGGGGCGACCATGAGCCCGGCCGCGTCCAGCTCGCTGGACGCCGGCTCGTCCACCTCACCCACGGCGACGATGCGGCCGCCACGGATGCCGATGTCGGCCATGCGGGGTGCCTCGCCCGAGCCGTCGATGAGCGTGCCGGATCGGATGACGTAGTCGAGCAATGGAACCTCCGCGGGGCGCCGCCCAACCGGGCTGCGGCGCCAGTATCTGACGACCCGTCAGCTTATCGCCGGCCTCCAGGGTGGCCCGGGCCGAACCGCGGTCTGTGGACAACCTGTTCGCTGCTGCCAAACCCCCGTGTCGCGGGGTCCTGTCCCCAAGTCATCCACAGGCTGTGCCCGACGCAATCCCCATATTCGGCCTTCCGTGCCGCCTTCGCGCGTGCTTTGCTCTGACCGTGCCGACGTCCTCGATGCTCAACCTGCAGCCCACCTCGGAGGGAGTCCTCCCCGGACAAGTGCTCGAGGGGGCGATCCGGGCGGGGTACGTCGACGCGGGGCGCTTCAAGATCCCCGAGGCCAACGTGCAGCCGGCCAGCCTCGACCTGCGCCTCGGCGAGCGGGCGCTCCGGATCCGTTGCAGCTTTCTGCCCGGGAGCGATTCAGTGGAACGCAAGCTGAAGGACTACATCCTCGACGAGATCGATCTCCGGGGTGACGGCGCCATGCTCGAGGCGAAGTGCCCGTACCTGATCGAGCTGAAGGAGCGGCTGGACCTGCCGGCCGGGCTGCGCGGCAAGGCGAACCCCAAGAGCTCGACCGGCCGCATCGACGTGTTCACCCGGGTCATCACCGACGGCAGCGATCGGTTCGACGAGATCGCGCCCGGCTACAGCGGGCCGCTCTATCTCGAAGTGGTTCCGCTCTCCTTCCCCATCCGCGTGAAGGAGGATCTCACGCTCAACCAGCTCCGCCTCTCCATGGGCCGGCCGTGGCTGACCGACGACGAAGTCCGCGCCGCGCATCTCGAGGTCCCGATGCTCTACCGCGGCGGCGAGCCCGTACCGGTCGGCGAGCTCGTCCTCTCGAGCGGCCTGTTCCTCGGACTGGATCTGGCCGGTGACGAGCACGGCCAGGTCGGCCACAGCGCGCACGAGAGCGCGCCGTTGCTCGACCTGACCACCGGGGGAGAGGTGGACCCGCGTGCCTTCTGGGACCCCGTTTACCGGGAGGACGGTGACCGCCTCGTCCTCTCGCCCAAGCGGTTCTATCTCTTGATGTCCGACGAGGCGGTCTGCATCCCGCCCAACCTGGCGGCCGAGATGACGGCGTACGACCCGACGAGCGGGGAGTTGCGCACGCACTACGCCGGGTTCTTCGACCCCGGTTTCGGGTTCGATCCGACGGGTGGATTCAGGGGATCCCGGGCCGCGCTCGAGGTGCGGGCGCACGACGTGCCGTTCATGGTGGAGAACGGTCAGTCTGTTTGCAAGCTCACATTCGAACGAATGTTGGAAGAACCGACCGCTCTCTACGGCTCTGGCATCGGGTCGTCCTACCAACAGCAGGTGGAAACCCTCAGCCGGCACTTCCGGCGGACCGCGACCTGACCCTCGTTCGCGTCGACCAGGACGCGTCGCCACGCGCGCCGGTCGCCGACGGAATGATCGAAATCGCCGCCGACAGGCGCCGCAGGTGACGAATTGTCACACCAACACGGCGCGGTTTATGTCGGAAAAGCTTGCTCGCAATGCCCGTGCCAGTGTCACTGTTGCTAAGAACTTTTTAAAAGTTTCACGAAGGTCATGGCGGTTTCGGCGTTTCTCATGTGGGTATAGCCGCAAATGTTGCGGGCTCGATGCGGGTCTGTGTAGCCCATACACAGAAGGAGCAAGAGAACAATGAGGCGGAATTCCCTTTCATCAGTCGCTGTAGTAGCAGGCGGCCTCGTTCTGGCCGGAGCCACCGTGTTGGCGGGCATCGCCCCGGCCGGCGCGGCAACGACGCCGACCACGGTGACGGTTCCGAAGATCACGACACCGACCACCGTGCCGAAGGTGACCGTTCCGGCGCCCGCTCCGGCTCCGGCGGTCAGGCCGGCGACGCCGGCCCCGGTGACGTCCACACCGAAGGTGTCGACACCGGCCAAGGCCCCGTCGACGCCGTCCCTGTCCGGACTGCCCATCTCGTTGTCCCTCCCGATCACGTTGCTGGCCAACGAGATCGGGAGCACGTTGCTGCCCGGACAGAACGCCCTCACCGGCACGAACACGACGACGCAGTCGTCGCCGCTCCTGAACGCCGACATCCCGATCAACGCGTGCTCGCTGTCGATCGGCCTGTTCGCCAGCGCCGCCAGCAGCTGCTCGACGACGTCGGTCGGCCTCGCGCAGCTCGGCGCCATCGGGACCATCAACATCCCGATCACCGCGCAGTACAACGCGATCGGTCTGTTCGGCGCCGCCGCCAAGTCCCTCGGCCTCACCACCGGGCAGGACCCGGCCAAGACGACGCAGGACGGCGCGATCAACCTCTACGCGCCGATCAGCCTGTGTGCCATCAACGTCGGCCTCGTCGGCAACACGGCCAGTGATTGCAACCTGACCGGCACCAACGGCACGGTCACGCAAAAGGGAGTGATCGACGCCGCCGTGCCCGTCACGGTGTGCGACATCATCGTGCAGATCGACGGCAACAGCACGTCGAACTGCCCCCAGCACCCCGACACCATCACGCAGAAGGGGCAGTTGGCCGACGCCTATGCCCCCATCACCGCGTGCGGCGTGATCGCGGTGGTCGACGGCAAGGGCACCGGCATGTGCATGCCGGTCGCCGGCTTTCCGCTCGTCAACGACCTGCCGACGAACAACGTGAGCCAGAGCGCCCCGATCGACGGCGTGCTCCCGGTCAACGCGTGCAGCATCGTGGTGGCGGTCGACGGGACGGCCAGCAACCAGTGCGAGCCGTCGCACCTGGCGACGAACCCCACCGGCAGCGTTCCGGTCAACGTCCCGGTCACGGTGTGCGCAGTGACGGCGGCGCTCGACGGCAAGGCGAGCGGCACCTGCACCGGCGCCGGCACCCAGGTCGGGCCGATCGGCACGCCGGGAGCCCCGGTACGGGCGTCACGATTCCGATCACCATCTGCGGCATCGAGGTGGCGCTGGGCGGCACGTCCATTGCCTCTTGCCCGCAGCCGACGGTGAGCACGTCGCCGGCGACCACGCCGGCCACCTCGCCGACGACGACCACGACGCCGCCCGCCAGACTGCGGCCGCGGTCACACCGACCGCGGTGAGCACGGCTGCTGCATCGGGGCCGCTCGCCCTGACCGGCTCTCCGCTTCTGGTGGAGCTGCTCATCGGCGCCGCCGCCGTGATCCTGGGTCTCGCCATCAGCCGGTTGAGCCGCCGGCGGGCAGCGCACCAGGCCTGATCGCAACCGGCTTACAGCACTAGGAGGCGACGCCCGAGGCGTTCACCACACAGGACGGATCCGATGGAGGAAGGAGGGATCGATGTCCGACCAGCAGCAAACGGGTACTGGGGTTACTGGGGTCATTCTCGATCTCGAGGAGGTCTTCGGGTCGCGGGAGTTCGGCCGTTGCCGGGCGCACCGGGTCCCCTTCACGGTGGAGAGGGTGGAGTCCAGACCGGCGCAGCTCGAGCAGGTGTTTCTCTCGGAGCTCTTCGGGCACCCCGAGGCCTTCGCGGAGCCCGCTCCGGCGGTCTCCGGGCGGCCGATCCTCGTCCTCCTGCGGGGGGGCGGGGAGGGCGGCATCGAAAGAGACGCCACGCGCCGGGCGATCGCCGCGGTCAGCGGTGTTGCGGCCGCGGCACTCGTCGTGGCCGGCATGACCGCGGGGACCGGTCAAGGGCCGGGACGACCGACCGTCACGGAGCAGGCGCAGGGCGCGCTCCCGAACCAGGGCACGCCCGGTCCCGCCGGCGGGGCGCAGCGCGGAGCGACGGGCTCTGCGGCGCCGGCCAGCCTTCCGGGCGCCGGGACGTCGGCCGCAATTCAGGGCACCTCAGGGCCGGGAGCCCCCTTCGCCCAGCTCACCTCCTTCTCGCCGTCTCCCGCCGCCCAGATCCCCCAGGGCGCGAACGGCGGCGGAGCGGCTGCGCCGCCGCCAGGGGCTCCCACGGGGCCCGGCGGTGGAACGACACCGGGCACGCCACCGAGCAGCGGCAGCGGTAGCGGTAGCGGCAGCACGCTCGCCCCTGCACTCACCGTGATCGGCAACGAAGTGTCCAGTGTGGGCTCGGCCGCGACCGCCACGTCGGGCGACCTGGGGCAGACCCTCCCGGTCTCGTCCACCACGAGCGCGCTGGGCGTCGTCGTCACTTCTGCCATGGACGACCTGGGCGGGGGAACCCCGCCGAACATTCTTGCGGGCGCTTTGAAATAGTAAGAGGGGGCGCCAAAGAGCGTTACCCACAGTGGACGGGATCCGGTGGAGGAAGGAGGGATCGATGTCCGACCAGAGGCGGGCTGGTGACGTCGTCACTCTCGAGGAGATCTTCGGTTCGCGTGATTTTGGGCGGAGGCCGACACGGTGGGACAGCGCTCCTGTTGCCACCGTGGAACCGGCCGATCCGCCCCACCTCGAGCAGTTGTTCCTCTCGGATCTGTTCGGACACCCTGAGGCGATCGCCGTACCTCTTCGTTCCCGTGTCACCCCGATCAGCCGCGCCGGTCGCGCCGCCGGTCCTCGTCGTCCTGTCGGGCCGTGGGGACGCCGAGCGCGAGTTCACGCGCTCTCGCGGCGCCATCGGAGCCGTCAGCGGTGTCGCGGCCGCCGCGCTCGTCGTGGCCGGAATGGCTTCGGGGACCGGATCACCATCGGGACAACCCACGGTCTCGGCGGAGGGCAAGCACCCGGGTCACGCCCCGCCGGCCGGGCCCGCGGGCCCGCTGCCCGCAACCGAGCGGCGTCGCAACGCAGCCGAACACTTCGTCGGTCGCCGTCACGCGCCAGCCCCCGGCCGTCGCGGGAGGCTCCGACGGCGCCCCCACGGTCGCCCAGCTCGCCTCCGCCACGGCACCCGCGACGGCAGCGATTGTCGCGGCGGTGCCGTTGCCGACACCGGTCGAGGTCGCTCCCTCTCCGCCGGCCCCGGGTGGCGGGACCTCGCCGTCGGGCCCCTCGCCGGGGGGCGGAAGGCAGCGCGCTCACGCCGGTCTTCGTCACCGTCGGCACCACCGTCTCGACCGTCGGCTCGAGCGTGACCACGGCTTCGATCGGCCTCGCCCAGGCCGTCCCGGCGGCCTCTCCGGTCACCGGATTGCTCGGCACGGTCGGGACAACAGTCACCAATCTGGGGCGCTCCGTCGCCGGCTCGTGAAGCGAACAACGGTAACTAAATGAGCGACCACGTGAAATGGTGCGGATCTGATGCGGAGAACCCTCGTGTCATGATGCAGTTTTCACACATGAAAACGACCGTTCTCTTCAAATTGACGCCACGTTGTGCTGGACATATTCACCGAACCGTCCGACACCTATAGGGTGACAACGAGGGGGCAACAGCACAATTTCCGTTGGCAAGGTCTGACCACCGGAAAGCCCTCCACAGAGACAGACGGTTCCCACGGAGGAATTGGGAGGGGCAGTGTCCGACTGGCTGCGCGCTGAGGACTACACGACCTTGGAAGAGGTCTTCTCGTCCCCTGGTTTCACGCGGGATCTCCCGCCTGAAACGCTCGCCGCGGAACCGGCCCTCTTTGGGACCGCTGCTGCCGCCGCTGCCGCCACCGCGGCAGCCGCAACGCTGCATCCTGCACTCGGGCGATCGATGCGCGACCGTGCGATCGCGTCACTGTGCGCCGCCGGCGCCGCGGTGTCAGTGGTCGGAACACTCGTCATCGGCAGCGGTCCGGTCGGCGTGCCGCTCGCTACCGCACCTTTGAACCCACCGGGGAGCGGGCAGAGCGGCAGCCAGTCACCCGTCAACCACCTGCCACACGAATTCGAACTGCCCGGAGGGACCGGCCAGAGCGGACAAGCCGCAGTGGCCGCCGGCGGGAACGCCGCCACGGGCGTCGTGGCGCCAGCGTCGCCGACAGGGCCTGCCCCGGCTGCGGGCGGGACACCGAGCGTGAGCTTGGTGTCCGACACCTTCCCGGCCCCGCGCCCCGGCCCCGGCTCCCGCACCGGCTCCGACGACGACCACCACGACGACCACCACCGTTGCGGTCCCCGTCACCGTCACACCTCCAACGACGCCACCCACCACGGTGAGCGCAGGGTCCAACTCCGGATCCGGTAACGGCACCGGCTCCGGCAGCGGGAACGGCTCCGGCAACGGGAGCGGCACCGGACAGGGCAACGACTGCGGGCACGGTGGCGGCGGGGTCCACGCCTCCGGAGACGGCGGCGGCGGCGGTCATGGCGACGGGCAAGGCTTCGGACAGGGTGGCGACGGCGGAGGCCACGGGTCCGGTGACGGCGGCGGCGGCCATGGCGACGGCGGCCACGGGGGCGACCACTGACCCCAACGCCCCACCCTGGTGGCGTTTCCTGAACAGCTGACGCGCCGCACCTGGTAAGCCTGCCGGGATGCGAGCAGAGCGAGGTCAGCCATGAACTACACGAATCTGGGCACCGCGGGGCTGCGAGTGTCGAGGGTCTGCCTCGGCATGATGGGCTTCGGCAACGAGAGCGAGCGCCCCTGGGTCATCGATGAGGACGCCGCCGAGCCGATCGTGCGCGAGGCCGTCGAAGGCGGGGTGACCTTCTTCGACACCGCCGACACCTACTCGGGCGGCGCGAGCGAGGAGGCGACGGGGCGTCTGGTGCCGAAGTTCCTCAGCCGGGACGAGGCGGTGATCGCCACGAAGGTGTTCATGCCCGTCACGCCCGGGGAGAACGGCGGCGGCCTTGGTCGCAAACACATCCTCTCGGCGATCGACGCGTCGCTGAAACGGCTGAAGATGGACTACGTCGACCTGTACCAGATCCACCGCTGGGACGGCCGGACGCCGATCGAGGAGACGATGGAAGCGCTCAACGACGTCGTGCGCACGGGCAAGGCTCGATACATCGGCGCCAGCAGCATGTTCGCCTGGCAGTTCGCCAAGGCGCAGCACACGGCCGAGCGGAACGGCTGGGCGAAGTTCGTCTCGATGCAGAACCACTACAACCTCGTGTACCGGGAGGAGGAGCGCGAGATGATCCCGCTCTGCCTCGATCAGGGCGTGGGCTGCATCCCGTGGAGCCCGTTGGCGCGGGGGATGCTGGCCGGCAACCGCACGCGGGACGGGGGCCGGCACACGACCCGCTCGAGCACCGACACGTTCACGGACTACCTCTACGACCAACCGACCGACTTCGACGTCGTCGACGCGGTGACCGAGGTTGCCGCGGCGCGCGGCGTCCCCTCGGCGCAGGTCGCGCTGGCGTGGTTGCTGCAGAAGCCCGGCGTGACGGCGCCCATCGTCGGGTCGACCAAGAAGAAGCACCTGAAGGACGCCTTGGCCGCCGAGGCGCTGACCCTGACCGAGGACGAGGTCGAACGCCTCGAGAAGCCCTACGTGCCGCACCCGGTGCTCGGCCACTTCTAGGAAGGGCCGCGGGGAAGGACACCTGGGAGGGGCGGCGACCCCTTCCGGTATGGTCGGCGCCGGTGGGGCGCGCCCGGGGGGCGCCGAGAGATTGGGGGTCAGATGCGGGTCGCACTCACGGTGGCTGACTTCATGGACCGGGCGGCGCTCGTCTACGGGCAGCGGACCGCGGTGGTGGACGAACCGGGAGCGGCCGGGTCGTTCGGCAGCCTGACCTACGGCGAGCTCGCGGCACGGGCGAAGGGCATGGCCCTGGCCCTCGATGACCTCGGCGTCGAACACGGGGAGCGGGTGGCCATCGTGAGCCCCAACTCGGGGCGGTTCCTGGCGTCGTTCTTCGGGGTCAGCGGCTACGGGCGCATCCTCGTGCCGATCAACTTCCGTCTCACGCGCGAGGAGATCGCCTACGTCGTCGAGCACTCCGGGGCGTCCGTCCTCCTGTACGACCCGGACATGGACGACGAGGTGGACACCATCAAGGTGGCGCACAAGTTCCGCCTGGACGGCACCGAGGACGCCGGCTTGTTCGCGCCGGCGCCGCGCTGGATGCCGAGCCCGAGGCATGGGTGGCGGACGAGGACGCGACGTGCTCGGTCAACTACACGTCGGGGACGACGGCGCGGCCGAAGGGCGTGCAGCTGACGCAGCGCAACTGCTGGCTCAACGCCGCCACGTTCGGGTGGCACACCGGCGTCAGCGATCGCGACGTGCTGTTGCACACGTTGCCGATGTTCCACTGCAACGGGTGGGGGATGCCGTACGCCGTGACCGGTATGGGCGGCACCCACATCGTGCTGCGCAAGGTGGACGGAGAGGAGATCCTGTCGCGGATCGAGCGGCACGGGGTGACGCTCATGTGCGGCGCGCCCGCCGTGGTGGCGGCCATCCTCGGGGCCGCCGAGGCGCGGGCGGCGGCGGGACGTGCGGTGCCCGGGACGCGGGACGGTGCGCATGGTCGTGGCCGGCGCGCCGCCACCGTCCAAGACGATCGAGCGGATCGAGACCGAGCTGGGGTGGGAGTTCATCCAGATCTACGGCCTCACCGAGACGGCGCCGTTGTTGACGATCAACCGGGCCCCCGCCGAGTGGGACGGCCTCGAGCCGGCAGAGCGTTCGCAGCTACTGAGCCGGGCCGGCAACGCCGGCGATCGGCGTCCGCATCGAGGTCGACACCGACGGCGAGGTCCTGGCGCAGTCGAACCACGTCTTCGCCGGCTACTGGGAGCAACCGGAGGAGACGGCGCAAGGCCCTCGAGGGCGGGTGGTTCCACACCGGCGACGGCGGCTATCTCGACGGCGCCTACACGGTGATCTCGGACCGCAAGAAGGACGTCATCATCACCGGGGGAGAGAACGTCTCATCGATCGAGGTGGAGGACTGCCTGTACCAGCACCCCGCGGTGGGCGAGGTGGCCGTGATCGGGGTGCCCGACGAGAAGTGGGGCGAGACGATCAAGGCGCTGGTGGTCGTGCGGCCGGGCGAGACGGCGTCGGAGACCGACCTCATCGCACACTGCCGTGACCGTTTGGCCCACTTCAAGGCGCCGACGAGCGTCGAGTTCCGCGACGCCCTCGACCGCACCGCGACCGGCAAGCTCCAGAAGTACAAGCTGCGCCAGCCCTATTGGGCGGGACGGGAGAAGGCGGTCAACTAGGAGGCCGGCTGTCGGCGCCGTCCAACCCGGTGCCTGCGTCCTCCTGAGGCCGTCCCGTCTTTGTCGGGGTTTCGGCTTCGCCGCCGCCCCGCCCCGCCGCCGGACCTCGCCCCGGGTGTTTCATCGGCCGTATACGACGCGCACTCCGGGCGTTTCTCTGACCGTATACGCGCTGCTGTTATGGAAATCGGCTCTCTTCAGAACCCCTGCGTCATAAAAGCGGAGGTTCACAACTTCTGGGTTGTGGGAATTGGCCGGATCCATAACAGAGCCGCGAATACAGCCGACTGCAACGTCCCACCTCCGTTCCGTATACCGAGACGTCTGAGGCGCCGTCCCCCCGAGAGATCGCCCGGTCGGGTGGTCGCGAGGTCTTGCGGCCGGCGTCAGGGGCTGTCGCCGGAGCCGGGCACCGGGCGGTGCGAGCGCTCCTCGAGCACCAGGTGGCCCCTGGCGGTCGAAGGCGGCCGCCACCTCGCCCGCGATGAGGCGTCGCAGCGGGTCCCCGACGATGGTGCGCCGCCAGCCCGAGTCCAGGCGGCTCGGCTCGTTGCAGAGCAGCTGGGAGATGTCGGCGCGGGTGGCCAGCAGGGTCTGATCGAAGTCGAGGTCGTCGGCGATCTGGCGCACGAGACCCGAGCACACGGCGACGGCGCCGGCCGGGGCCTGCGCCTCCCGCCCCGCCGACGGCATGCGGAGGCGGTCGGAGGGGAGGTCGAGGCCGCGGCGGACCGCCGCCAGGATCTCGGCGGCCCGCCCCTGGGCCAGGTGGCGGCCGTCGACGCCCCGGGCGCGTCGGAGCTCGGCCTCGTTGCGCGGCGGCCGCTGCGAGATCGGCCAGCAGCCCGAGGTCGGACAGCACTTGGCGCCGGGGCCGGTTCGACTCCGCGGCCGTGCGCTCGCGCCAGGCCGCGACCTCCTGGGCCACCGCCCGGGAGCGCCGCGACATGCTGCGGATGTCGCCGAGACGCCACCAGGCCTCCTCGGGCACCCGGGCCGGCGGGGTGCGGTCGGTCAGCACCTGGTCACACTCGCTGAGCGCCCACTCGAGCCGGCCCAGCGCGCGCAGCCGATCGGTCAGCACGGCGCGGAGCTCGAGCAGGTGGGCCACGTCGCTCACCGCGTACGCGAGCTGGCGGTCCGACATCGGCCGCTCGAGCCAGTCGGACAGCCGGTCCGCCTTGGGCAGGGGCACGCCGAGCATAACGTCGACCAGCCGGGAGAGCGACGGTGTCGACATGCCGATGAACCCGGCGACGATCTGCGTGTCGAAGACGGTGGCGGGGACCACGCCGCAGGCCGCCATGAGCACGTCGAGGTCCTGCGTTGCCGCGTGCGCGACGGCGACGCCCGGGCCGCCGAAGACCTCGGCCAGCGGAGCCGGGTCCACGGCGAGCGGATCGACGAGCGCCACCTTGTCCGCCCAGGCGATCTGGATCAGCGCCAGTTCGGGGACGTAGGTGCGCTCGGTGTGGAACTCGGTGTCGAACGCGTACGCCTCTTCGCGGGCGACCTCCGCCACGAGGGACTCGAGTCCCGCATCGTCGACGATCGGCGCCACAGGGGTGGTGGGAGCGCTCATCGGGCAGCGCCGCGCTGGCGGCGTTCGCGCAGTTCGTTGCGTCGGGGAGGTCGGATCGAGGTTCGTGATGGTCGCTGTCCGGGTAGGGCGCGATCCCAGGGTGACGTTAGCACGCGGCGACGTTGCGATACCTCGATGGCAGCTTCGGTGCAAGCAGGTGGCAGACCGGTGGTTTCGACCCGCGCCGCAGCAGGGCCGGTGCGAGCGTCCCGCAAGACTCTGGCCTGGGAAAACGAGCGCACAAACCATCGCAATTCGGCCACAACAACGAGCTACCCCATGACCTTTTGCTCTGTACCGACCAACCGTTGAACGGGCAGAGTGAATTTGGATGCGCAGTGGAGGGGGCGGAGGGTGAAGCAAGAGAAGAAGAGGCTGTTCGGGCGGGACGAGGTCCACACGCGATCGCGCGCATCCGACGACGCCGGTCGCGGGCAAGGGGCGGACGTCGACGGGCGGGCACGCCGGCGGGCGGCAAAAGCGGGAGCGTGGAGTCGATGTTGCAGGAGTTCACTTCGGCGGACGCCGCGCCCGCCCGGACGCACACCGCGGGCAGGCAAGTACGACCAGCTCTGGCAGCTGTCCATGGCCGATCCGCACACCGGCCTGGCCAACCAGCTGTTGCTGCTCGACCGCCTCACCCAGGCGCTCGCCCGGATGCGCCGGCACGGCGGCGAGGTGGTCGTGTGCCACATCAACCTCGACAACCTCGGCGAGATCAACACCGATCTCGGGTACACGATCGGGAACACCGTCCTGTGCGAGATGGCGGACCGCCTCACCTCGGTCCTGCGGACCGAGGACACGATCGGCCGCGTCGGGGGCAACGAGCTGGTCGTCGTGCTGGCCGTCACCGACGAGCAATCAGTGGGCCCCCTCATGCGCCGGCTCCAGAAGACGCTCGACGAGCCCGTCGTCGTCGGCGGGCAACCGATCCGGCTGCGCGCCACGCTCGGCGTCGCGCTGGCCGAGGACGCCGAGGCGGCCGAGGACGTGCTGGCCCGCGCCGATCGCTCCACCCGCGCCGGGAGCCGCTGAGGAACACCCGAGCTCCCCGTCCGCGGGGGTGCCGAAGATCCGGAGGACCGCCCACCCGGGTGCTTTGCCGTCCCCAACGGTTGTTTGGGCCAGCGGCCCGGGGGTCGACAGCCGGCGGAAATTAGGGCATTTAAGTCAGGAGTATCGGCTCTGGTGGCGGGGGCAACCGCCGTGCAGGCTGACAGCACCATGTCGATGTACAGCGAACTGCTGAACGAGCTGTGCGCGGACATGGACCCGGTGGAACTGCCGACGTCCCGCGATGAGCTCGTGGTGGTGTTGCTGCAATGCCGCCGGCGGCTCCGGGGCCACGGGATGGACCCGAGTCACGTGATGGCCGAGGACCTGGCGCTCGAGCTCGACCACGACCGGATGCTGCTGCGGTTGTGCGCCGCCATGGGCATCCAGAGCGAGCCGGCGCGGTTCGCCAATCCGCTGGCCGAGCGCTCCCGCCTCGAGGCGCTGTTGCGTGGTGCCGGGGTCGACTTCCGGACGCTCGACGACCAGCGCCGGGTCGCCGTTTCCTGACCGCCTCTCACGGGGCCGGCCCCGCGTCGATCGGCAGGGGGCATCGCAGCCGGCACGAGCCGGATCAGGTCCCCGGGGGACCCGACTTCCTCTCGGCCAGGACCGCCGCGTAGACAGCCGCCTCGGTCCGGCGACGCATGCCCAGCTTCGACAGCAGGCTCGAGACGTAGTTCTTCACCGTCGCCTCCGCCAGGAACAGGTGCTCGGCGATCTGGCGGTTCGACTGGCCCTGGGCGATCAGCTCCAGCACGCGGCGCTCCTGGGGGGTGAGGACGGTCAGCCTCGACTCGGCCTCCTGGTCCTTGCGCAGGCGATCCCAGAGCTCCTGGGTCAGGACGGGGTCGAGGAGCGACATGCCCCGGCTCACCCGCCTGATGTCACCGAGGAGATCGCCGCCGCCGATCTCCTTGAGGACGTAGCCCGATGCGCCCGCCATGATCGACGAGAACAATGCGTCGTCGTCGGAGTACGACGTCAGCATCAGGCAGTGGACACCGGGCAGCTCCGACTGGATCTCCCGGCACACCTCGATGCCGGAACCGTCGGGCAGGCGCACGTCGAGGACGGCGACGTCGGGCTGGAGCTGACGGATGAGGCGAAGCCCCTCCACCGCGGTCCCCGCCTCGCCGACGACCTCGAGGTCGTCCTCGGCTTCCAACAGTGTGCGCAACCCCGTCCGGACGAGCTCATGATCGTCCAGTACGAACACCCGGATCCCCATCGGTCAATTGTGCCACGTCACCACACGTGCCCGGAACGCATCTCCCCGTGCCGAAGGACCGCATCGCGACGCGTGCGTGACGGGCGAGCAAGCGTGCCGAGTGCGCGGCGCCGCCGGCAGTAGCCTGGCTCGACGTGCAGGGGGTGCAGCCGTTCGACCAGATCGACGATCCCGCCAGGCTGCGCCGCCTGGTGCAGGCGATCCTGATCCTCGATGCCGAGCTGCACCTGCCGGTCGTGCTGCGCCGCATCATCGAGGAGGCCTGCGACCTCGTCGACGCGCAGTTCGGCGCGCTGGGCGTGCTGTCGGCCGACGGCCAAACTCTTGACCAATTCCTGACGGTAGGGCTCGACAGCGAGCAGGAGCAGTCCATCGGCCCGCGCCCGACCGGGCGCGGCGTCCTCGGCACCTTGATCGCGGACGACAAGCCCCTCCGCCTCGCCAACCTCTCCGACAGCCCGGACAGCTTCGGCACCCCCGAACTCCACCCGGAGATGACGTCGTTCCTGGGTGTGCCCGTGCGCGTGCACGGGGAGGTCTACGGGAACCTCTATCTCACCAACAAGCGCGACGCCAAGGAGTTCTCCGCCATCGACGAAGAGCTCGTGCTGGCTCTCGCCATGGCGGCGGGCATTGCTATCGAGAACGCCCGCCTGCACTCACTGGTGCGCGACCGCGCGCTGACCGAGGACCGCGACCGCATCGCACGGGACCTGCACGACTCGGTGATCCAGCGCCTGTTCGCCATCGGCCTCTCCCTCCAGGGAACGGCGCGGCTGGTCGAGCGTCCCGAGGCGGTCATGCGCATCGCGGAGGCGATCGACAAGCTCGACGAGACGATCCGGCAATTGCGCAAGGCCATTTTCGACATCGAGCTGACCATCAACAAGGAGGGCCTCCAGCCCAAGGTGCTCGATCTGGTGCACGAGCTCTGGCCCGTCCTCAACCTCCATCCCCAGGTGTCCGTCATCGGCCCGGTGGACTATGCCGTCACCGGCCAGCTGTCCGAGGAGGTGCTGGCCGTCCTGCGCGAGGCGCTGACCAACGTGGGCAAGCACGCCCAGGCCACCAAGGTCGTGGTCACCGTCACAGCGGGCGACGAGTTGCGGGTCGTCGTCGCGGACGACGGCGTCGGCGTCGGCCCCGCGGCCGACAGACGCCCGGGCGCCCTCGGCCTCAGGAATATGCGCCAGCGGGCGGAGCGCCTCGAGGGTGGCATGGAGATCGGCACCTCGCGGGAGGGCGGGACGCGCCTCACCTGGCACGTCCCCCTGCCCGAACTCGACGAGTCCCTGGCCGCCGAAATGGGCACGGGCTCTGACTGACCTGACCCGGCCCTGACCCGAGGGCCGGCCGAAGACCCGAAGTTCAATCGGCCCGGACCGAGCAGACCTCCGCGAACCCGTCGTCGATGCTGGCCGCGAGCTTGGCGCTGTCGGGCACCGCCACCGTGTCGACCGTGAGTGCCACGCATGCTTGATCCGCCATCGAGACCAGCGAGACATTGAAGGCGGCACCCGATGGCGGCGCCAGGGCGTAGATGGCCCGGACCAGGGCGCCGTCGATCGAGACGGGGATCGGCGGACCGGGGACGTTGGTGATGCAGAAGTCGTTGCCCATGAGCATGGAGCTCCACACGGCGCGGGCGACGGGTGCCGGGAGCGTGCTCAGTCCGTTGGACAGGATCTCGCTGACCGCGAGGCCGGGCGCCTGCTTCCACGCGCCGGTCAACCGCTGGACCTCGGCCACGGTGTCCGCCAGATCGGCATGCACCGGGATCACGAAGCGGGCCGGGACGAAGTGGTTGCCCGCGCCGCGGTCGCCCGGGTTGCGCACGTTGACCGGCATGAGGGCGCGGAACCCTGAGCTCGTGGTGCCGTGTTGTTCGTGGTACCGGGCGAGACCCCGGACAACGGACGCGACGAAGACGTCGTTGATCGTTCCCTGCCAGCCGCGTGCGGCCCGCCGGAGATCTGCGACCGGCACGTCGATGACCTCGACGTGGCGCCGGAAGCCGCGCCCGTGCATGATCGGTGAGACCGGCCGGCCGGCCGGAGCCATGAGGCGTGCGGCGGACGTGCCGACCGCGGCCAAGCGGCCCAGGCTGCGGATGGGGTGTTGCACGGCGTCGAGTGCATCGTCGACGAGCGTGACGGCCACGGACAGGTCGTCGGGATGGAGCGCCGATGAGCCCGCAACGCGACCCTCGCCGCCCGACGCCGTTCCCGGCGTCGTCGTTGCGCCCTGCGGGCCGCCGTCCGAGCCCCGGCCCGGGGAGTCGAACAATGCAGCCAGGGCGGCCAGCCCGCCCACCCCGTCGATCAGCGCGTGATGCACCTTCATCACGAGCGCGGACTCCCCACCGTCGAGGTCCTCGACCAGCACCGCCTCCCACAGAGGGAGCGCGTGGTCGAACCCGCTGGTCGCCATGGTCTGCGCCATGTCGAGCACGTGACGCCGGCCTCCGGCTCCGGCGATGCGCACGCGTCGCAGGTGGAGGTCCAGGTCGAAGGCGGAGTCCGGCACGAACTGCGGACGGATCCGTCCCGGCCCGCGTGACAGGGCGCGCGATCGCAGGCGGGGGAGGGTCTGGGTGAGGGCGCCGACCCGCGCCTGCACCTCGGGCCACGCCGGTGAGCCGGCCAGGATCATGACCGCCACGATGGTCGGGCGCATGACCGGGTCGGTGCTGATGGTCCAGAGCAGTGCGTCCGAGCCGCTCATCGTGTCCACGGTTCGGCCCGCCGCCCCCGATTCCACGGACGGTGCCGTGCGTCCGTCTGGGGCTGCTGCGGCCGTTCCCACTCCCGCGATTGTGCGCACCACGCACCCGTCGCGTCCAGTGCTGACGGTCCGACCCCGGTCCGGGACCAAAGTTCCCCTCTCGTCGGCGCCCGCTTCGCCCTAGCATCGGGGCCTGGCACGATCGCCCACGAGATCGGGGGATGAGGATGAGCACCACGATGGCGACCACCCAACCCACCCCTGACGAGAGATGGTGGGTCAAGAGCGTTCGTGACCCGCCGCCTCGATCGCTACCCCGACACCCTGCCGCGTATCGGCTACCTCTCGATCGTCGTGCTCACGACGATCATGCTCTATTACCTCTATTACGTGGAGGGGGCCGTCACGCCGCGGATGCTGCCCTACTACCACATGTCGTTCGCGTTCTTCCTGTACCTCCTCGTGGTGTCGAACGCGATCGGCGCGTTCAGCGCGTTCATCGGGGGCCTGTCCGACAAGATCGGGCGCGCCAATCTCACGATCTTCGGCACTTTGATCGTCGCGGTAATTCAGCTCTTCGCCATCCCCAACATCACCAACAAGTGGGGCTTCGCCGCCTCCTACTGCGTGATCGGGTTCGTCGAGGGCGTGATCCTGGTGTCCACACCGGCCCTCATGCGCGACTTCTCACCGCAGATGGGGCGCGGCGTGGCAATGGGCTTCTGGGCGCTCGGACCGACGATGGGCGCGCTCTGCGCCAGCTTGGTGGCGACGAACACGCTCGATCACCTCTACCCGTGGCAGGACCAGTTCATCATCTCGGGCCTCGTCTGCATGGGCGTGGTGATCATCTCGTTCCTGTTCCTACGCGAGCTGTCTCCGCAGCTGCGCGACCAGCTCATGGTGTCCGAACGCGAGCGAGCGCTGGTCGAGGCGAAGGCGATGGGCCTCGACGTCGAGAAGGCCACCGCGCACCCGATCCGCTCGATGTTCAAGCTCGACCTTGTGTCGTCCTCGATCGCCATCTCGTTGTTCCTGCTCTTCTATTACGCGTCGGTCAGCGTGCTCACCATCTACTGGGTGGTGACCTTCAACCGGACCGCCTCGCAGGCCAACGGCATCAACGTTTGGCTGGCCGCGGCGCTCTCCCTCGGCCTCGTGGTGGCCGGTGCCCTGTCGGACCTGGCCCGGGTGCGCAAGCCGTTCATGCTCTTCGGCGCAGGCTGCGCCATCGTCATGATGCTGTTCCTCATCCATCAGACGGGACAGCCGCACGCGAGCTACTACTCCAACGTCCTCGTGATCGTGTTGCTGGCGGTCTCGATCTCGCTCGCCTACGCGCCCTGGATGGCGAACTATACGGAACAAGTGGAGCACCACAACCCGGCGTTGACTGCGTCGGGGCTGGCCATTTGGGGCTGGATCCTGCGCATCACCGTGGCGCTGTCGTTCCTCGTATTGCCCTACGTCATCACCACGTCGACGGTGCTCGTGGACAACCAGAACGCCGGCGCCGCCCTGCAGACGATCCAGGCCGCGCAGCCGTACGCGCCGAACACCGCCGCGCTGAAGTGCAGCGCGACACCGGCGCCGGCCAACGTCATCGCCAACCTGAGGATCGCCCCCGAGGCCCGGCCCGAGCTCAGCACGCTCGCCACCATCCTCGAGTCCTGCAACAGCTCCCACAACCTGCTCACGGCGATCTCGGCCGCTGGCGGCCTCACCAATCCCCACGTGCTGGGCCTCAATGCGTTCAACCCGCTCGCTCTGGACATCCAGAACGGCCGACACCTGACCCTGGCCCAGATCGCCGGTGTCGCCAAGTATTCGCCGAGCCTGGCCAACCTCCTGTTCGCGGAAGCAAAGCTGATCCCGGCCCAGAAGACCTCCCCGGGCGAGTGGAAGCGGTGGTGGACCGTCTGCCTGATCGGCATGGCGATCTTCGCGGTGCTCGTGTTCTTCATGCGGGGCCGCTGGAGCCCGCGCGCCGCCCGCCGCGACCTCGCCGAACGCGACCGGATCGTCTCCGAGGAACTGGCCAAGCTGGCGATCGAGGAGCCCGTCGCGGTCTGACGCCGCCCTCTGGGCGGCCGCCGCACCGGGTCGCCGGACCGCCGCCGGCGTGCCCACCCGCACGCCACGGTGAAAGGATCGTCCCATGCAGGCGCTCCAGCACTTCATCGGCGGCAAGTCCGTGGCGGGGACGTCGGGCCGGGAGGGCCCGGTCTTCGACCCCGCCCGCGGCGTGCAGACGGCTACCGTCCCGCTCGCCTCGGCCGACGAGGTCGCCAAAGCGGTCGAGGTGGCCAAGGATGCGGCTGCGGAGTGGGGCGCCGGGTCGCTCAGCGCCCGCGCCGCCGTCCTGTTCCGGCTGCGCGACCTCGTCAGCCGTGCCGCACCCGATCTGGCCAAGGCGGTCACCGCCGAGCACGGCAAGGTGCTGAGCGACGCCGCCGGCGAGGTGGCCCGCGGGCTCGAGAACATCGAGTTCGCGTGCGGGATCCCGCACCTGCTCAAGGGCGCGCACTCCACCGAGGTGTCGACCGGTGTCGACGTGCACACCGTGCTCGAACCGTTGGGCGTGGTCGCCGGCATCACCCCGTTCAATTTCCCGGTGATGGTCCCGCTCTGGATGATGGCCAACGCCATCGCCTGTGGGAACGCCTTCGTGCTCAAACCCTCTGAGCGCGACCCCTCACCCTCCCTGCTCCTCGCGGAGCTGGCCAAGGAGGCCGGCCTCCCCGACGGCGTCCTCAACGTCGTCCACGGTGACGCCGAGGCGGTCGACGCGCTCCTGGCCCACCCCGACGTGGCGGCAGTCTCCTTCGTCGGCAGCACCCCGATCGCCCGTCACGTCTACGAGGAGGGCGCACGCCACGGCAAGCGCGTGCAGGCGCTCGGCGGCGCCAAGAACCACATGATCGTGCTCCCGGACGCCGATGTCGACGCGGCGGCCGATGCCGCTATCTCCGCCGGCTACGGCTCGGCGGGCGAGCGGTGCATGGCGATCTCGGTCGTGGTGGCCGTCGGGGGCGTGGCCGATCCGCTCGTCGAGGCGATCACGACGCGCATCCCGTCCGTCGTCATCGGCCCGGGCGACGACCCCGAGTCACAGATGGGACCGCTGGTGACCGCGCAGCACCGCGACCGCGTGCGCGCCTACATCGACGGTGCCGAGGCGGAGGGCGCACGCGTCGTCTGCGACGGCCGCGCCGGCCAGACCGATTCCGCACCCGCCGCCGGCTTCTTCCTCGGCTGCACGCTCCTCGACGAGGTCCGTCCTGGCATGCGCGTCTACGACGACGAGATCTTCGGGCCGGTCCTCAGCGTCGCCCGCGTCCCGACCTACGAGGCGGCCGTCGAATTGGTCAACGCCAGCCCCTACGGCAACGGGACGGCGATCTTCACCCGCGACGGCGGCGCGGCCCGACGCTTCCAGCGGGACGTCACCGCCGGCATGGTCGGGGTCAACGTCGCCATCCCGGTCCCGGTCGGCTTCCACTCCTTCGGCGGGTGGAAGTCGTCGCTCTTCGGCGACAGCGCCATGTACGGCCCCGAGGGCATCCGCTTCTACACGCGGCCCAAGGTGGTCACGACCCGCTGGCCGGATCCCGCGAGCAGCGAGATCGACCTCGGCTTCCCCCGCACCCGCTGAGGCCCTACGAGGGAGACGGCGACGTCGCGGAGGGCTTCGAGCTGATGATCTGGGTGGCCCGCTTGTCCAGAGATTGGGTGACCACTTGCTGCGCCGCACCGAAGACGACCGCGACGCCGACGAGGGCCTCGAGCGAGGCATATCCGTTCGTCACGCCGGCGCTCCCCGTGGCGATCACTCCGACCAAGGCGGTGAGGCTGCCGACGAAGACCTTCATGAGCGCCTGCTGCAGGGGGAAGTTGAACGGGCTCTTCACGCGGGGCATCGAGGCCATGGCTGGTATCGCCGAAACGAGCGCACCCACGCTGCCGAAGACCATGACGAGGAGCATGAGCGCCCAGGCGGATTCGTTGCTCGCCCCACCGGGGCGCTGGATGATGGTCGCGTCGGGCAGACGCCATTGCAGCAGCACGAGCAGCGCGCTGGTGGCGAGGGAGATGAGCGAGATGACGATGAGGCGATTTCTGAAGGCGCGCACGTTCGCGATGGAAGGTGTCGCTCAGCTCGTAGGCCTTGCGCATGACCGACAACATCATCGTTTGCGGCTGGGCCGGCGGTGCCGGTGGATCGGTGGGCTCCGGGGCGACGGGTTCGGTGGCCATCGTCAGCTCTTCGGCGTCGTGGTGGACGTCGAGGTGGTCGTGGTGGTGGTCGATCCCGGCGCAGCAGCAACCGCGCCGGCATGAGCCGACGCATGGGCCTGGGCATGGGCCGCCCCGGCGGGAGCGTTGCCCGGGCCGGGGGCGTGGGGATGTGACGGGTCGGGCAGGCTGCGCACGTGATCCTCGAGGCGGACGCGTAGGGGATCCTTCGGGCCGAGAAGACCCGCCTGCGCCAATGCGATCTCGAGGGCGGTCGTCTTGAGAAAGTCGGCGTTGCCGTGCTCGACCAAATCGAGCTCGGCCTGGTGCAGGCACGTCCAGGCCTGCTCGATCCGGCTGCCGTACCACCATTCCCGTATCTGGGCCCAGACCTCTTTGCCGGGTTTGCGCTGGGTGGCCAGAGCTTCCGCTTGGCCGATGAGCGCGGCCACCGACGCCCTCTTGTCGGCTTGGACGTGGGGCAGCAGGTCCGAGAGCTCGACCACCTTGTGCATCACTTCTTGTGACCACGGCGGCAGCGCGCGTCGTCGGGACCCGGTCTCCGTCTCGTCGTCGCCCGTGGCCAGACCTCCCGCCTTCGGCCTGGGTCCGCCATCTTCGGCCCAGCGCGTTGTCCGACGAAGTTAGCGCGCCACGTCGCCGCTTGACGGTGCGGTCCGGCGAAGGTCAACTCTGGGCGTGCCCGGACCCGACCCGACCGTGCTCCTCGTCAACCGTCTGGCCATCTCCGACCTCGTGCACGCGTATTGCCAGGGGGTCGACCGGCTCGACCCCGAAGCGGTCGCACAGCTGTTCACCGAGGACGGCGTGTTCATCGCGTACGCCGAGCCTGGCGCCACGGAGCCGACGAGCCGTAGCGAGGGGCGGGCGGCCATCGCCAAGGCGATCGGCATGGCCCGCTACTACAAGAGGACAACGCACACCGTCGGGAACCATCTGGCCGTCGTGGACGGCGACGGCGCGACCGGCGAAACCCGGGTTGTCGCCTATCACGTTCTGGGTGACGAGGGTGCGGAGACACTGATGATCTGGCACATTCGCTACCTCGACGCCTACGCCCGCGGTGCCGAAGGGTGGCGGATCCGCGAGCGGGTGTTGCGGGTCGATGTGGTCAGCAACCAGCCGCTGAACGGGGCCTCCTGAATCAGGTCGTCGGCGTGAGCCCGCTTCGTTCCGCCGCCTGACCGAGCTCGTCGAGTGCCGCGGCCAACTCGGCCGAACCCAGATTGATGACCACCCGCCGTGCGCCGAGCGCGGCCGCCTCTTCGAGCGTGGCCCGGTCGACGGCGGCCGACGTGGTCACCCCGCTCAGCGTCACCTCGATGGTGGACGGGTCGCGTCCGGCCGCCGAGGCCTCGTCCCCGAGCCGGCGCAGGGCTTCGGTGAGGCGGTCACCCCGCAGCCCCAGCGAGAGCCAGCCGTCCCCGCGGCGCGCGGCGCGGCGGAGGGCCGGCGGGCTCGTCCCACCCACCTCGATCGGCACGCCGCCCGGTCGCTGGGGACGCGGGAACGACTGCACCCCGCGGAACGAGAAGTGCCGTCCTTCGAACTGCGCGCCGGCGTCCGAATCGGCGCTCCAGACGGCGCGCATCGCGTCGATGGTCTCGTCGGCGCGCTCGCCCCGGCTATCGAAGTCCACGCCACCCGCCTCGATCTCCTCACGCATCCAGCCGAGTCCGACACCGAGTCGGAGACGGCCGCCCGACAGACGGTCCACCGTCGCCGCGCGCTTGGCCAGCGCGAGCGGGTGGTGCCACGGCAGCACCAGCAGGCCGGTGGCGAGCCCGAGCGTTGTCGTGACGCCGGCCACGTAGGCCAACGTGTCGATCGGATCGGGGATCACGCAATCGGGCGGCAGCGGCACCCGTCCGGACTTCGAGTAGGGGTACCGACTGCGGTAGTCGACTGCGAGCACGACGTGTTCGGGCAGTACGAGCGATTCGAAGCCGAGCCGCTCCGCTTCTTCCGCGAAAGGGCCGATCCAGGCGGGATCGGCGAAGTCGGCGACGCTCACGGGCGGGATGACGGCAAGGCTCGCGACGGCGTGTCGTGTCTCCACCATGCTCGCCATCTTTGCCCACGTGGCTGGGTGGAGCTCGGTCCGCCTGGCGTTCCCCGGGCGCGCACGCCGTAGGGTTGCGTGCTCGGCACCCGAGGCAGACCGCGCAGAGCCCGGCGGGTGGGGAAGGGAGAGCGTGTTGGACGACCCGATCGACAAGCAGGAGCTCGCCGAGCTCCTCGCCGTCCTCTCCTCCGCTGTCGACCGCGCCGATCGAGATCGCATCGCGTCCTGCTACATCGAGGATTCCTTCGACGACCACGGCAGCTTCAAAGGGACCGGTCAGCAGTTCGCTGACTTTGTCTGCGGCCCCGGCCCGATGAGCTCGATGCACCACCTCATCGGGCAGTCCGTCTTCGAGGTCGACGGCAACGAGGCCTGGGGCGAGACGTTCTATGTCTTTCACGGCACCGCAGGCGCGGCCGAGGTCGGCGGTCACGGCCGCTACGTGGACTATTTCCGGCGGATCGAAGGAGCATGGAAGCTGGCCTACCGACGTGTGGTGCCCGATGCGGTTCCCGCCGGTGACGATGCCAGGGCCTATTGGTCGCCCCGTCGCGATGGCGGCGACCCGAGCTACGACAGGCGGCGTGAGCCCGACGACGACACCATCACCTGAGACGAAGCTCGATTCGACACCCTCGTCATCGCACGTCCTCACAACGGATCGGGCGGTCACGTCAGTGATTCCCTGTGCCGATACAAACGGTGGCCGGCACCGGGAGCGCCACCACCCCGGCCGACCTCGGGCGCGGCGGCGCGCGCTGTGGGGCGTCATAGTCCTCGCAGGAGTGATGCTCACCGCGTGCTCAAGGGGCGCACCTCCGGGCGCAGAGCCAGGACAGGTGGCCGTCTTCGGTGACTCGCTGGCCTGGGAGGCCCAGCCCTACTACGCCAAGCTGCTCGAAGCAGCGAAGGAGACCCCGCACACGTATGACTCCCACGGCGGCACGGCCATCTGCGACTGGCTCACCCGGATGCGAGAGGTGGAGACCCAGTACCACCCCGACGCCGTCGAGCTCGAATTCAGCGGCAACAACCTGACCCCGTGCATGGGCGGCCGCCAGCTCTACAGCACCTCGTACTACGAGAAATACCGAGCCGACACGCGGGAAGCCATCAAGATCTTCACGTCGGCCGGCGCTCACGTGTACCTGATCGGGGCGCCGATCACGAGGCAACAGCAGTCGGTACCCGGCTGGCAACAACTCAACCTGCAGTACAAGGAGATTGCAGAAGCCGACCCAAGGCATGTGACCTACGTCGACGCCGGCACGGCCGTCGAAGGGAGCGGCCACATTTACACCGACACCCTCCCATGTTTGGCGGATGAGCCGTGTACCGGCCCGGTGGTGAACGGCGTCGCCTCCAACATCGTGCGATCGACGGACGGGACGCACTTCTGCCCGAGCGAAGAAGGTGACAAAGGGGGGGTGATTGGCGGTTGCGCGGTGTATTCGTCAGGCGCCTACCGCTTTGCGAAGGCCATGGTCGGACCCCTCACCACTCGCTGGATGCCTGCCTCTGCCGAATCCGGGCTGGGAAAGGATCGGCGAAAGTCATGAGGATCTCGTTGCAGTTCGGGTCGGCTGCAACGGCACCTCGCTCGCCCGATCCGGACCCCCTGCTGACCGCCTGCCCCGGCGTCACCGCCCTCGGCCCGGGCAAGGATCCCAGCGCCGGGGCGAACGATGACTTGGGTTTTGCCGACTGGACCTGGTCAGTTCTGTCGAGACCCCTGAGTGGGCGAGGGGGGACTTGAACCCCCACATCCTTTCGGACACAGGAACCTGAATCCTGCGCGTCTGCCAATTCCGCCACTCGCCCGAGTGACCGGCCAACAGTAGTCGCTGGCTGGGGTCGCCCATGTCAGTCAAAAGGGGGATTTGGGTATAGGTGACCAGGTCAGACGGTTGCCGGGGCCCAACGAAGGAGCCCGGCCCAGTAGTCTTGCGAGGACCATGGGACTCCAGCAGTTTGAGGAGCGCCTCGAGCGTCTGGTGGAGGGTACGTTGGCCAAACCATTTCGGAGCAACCTCCAGCCGGTCGAGATCGGACGGCGGCTCACGCGTGAAATGGACCTGCACCGGCGGGTGGGCGTGCGCGGCCTGATCGCGCCCAATTCCTTCGCGGTCACGCTGTCCCCGGCCGACGTCAACCGGTTCGCCAACTTCATCGACGCCTTGTCCCGCGAGCTCTCCGATGCGGCCCGCGAGCACGCCCGCATCGAGGGCTACTCGTTCGTCGGCCCGGTCGAGGTCGAGATCTTCGAGGGCTCCAACCTCAAGGCGGGCCGCTTCACGGTGAGCGCGGAGGTGCACGAGAGCGAGGACGGCGGCATCCTGGCCGAGCTCGTCCTGCCCGACGGCCGGCGCCTCTCGATCGGCTCGGAGGCCCTGGTCATCGGCCGTCTCCCCGAGTGCGATGTGGTCCTGTCGGACTCGAACGTCAGCAGGCGCCACGCCGAGCTGCGCCGGAAGGACGACGGCGTCTTCGTCACCGATCTCGGGTCCACCAATGGCACCAGGGTGAATGGCACCCCGGTGCGGGAGCAGCTCCTTACCAGCGGGGACGAGGTCAGCGTGGGGTCGACGACCCTCATTTTCGAAATGTCGTGACCGCGCCGAATGCGGGGGCGGTTCTCATCGCCACGCAGAATCTGAACGCGGTCCTCCACGTCATGCAGTGGGGGGTCATCGCGCTGATCTTTCTCTTCTTCCTGCGCGTCATTCGCGCCGTCTGGGTCGAGATGAGCCCGGCCACCATCCGTAAGCCGCGGTGGCAGAAGCGTCAAGAACGCCGCGAAGAGCGCAGCGCGAATCGGGCGGTCGCTCCGCCCAAGCAGAGTCGTCGCCGACAGCTCTACCTCAAGGTTGTCCAACCGCCATCGCACGCAGGCCGCAGCTACGACCTCGACGACGAGCTGACCATCGGCCGCTCGCCCGGATGCGGCGTCTCGATGCCCGAGGACATCTACACCTCGACGCTCCACGCCCGGCTCTTCCGGCACAACGACCAACTGTGGGTCGAGGACCTTGGTTCGACCAACGGCACCTACGTCAACTCGGAGCAGATCGCCAAGGCGGTCCGCCTCGGGAAGGGCGACATGCTCCAGGTCGGCTCGACCGTGTTCGAGGTTTCGCGTTGACCGTACTGCGGTCCGGCTCGGCCACCGACGTCGGGCGGGTCCGCTCCATCAATCAGGACATGCCGCTCGAGCGGCCCAACCTCTACGCGATAGCGGACGGCATGGGCGGCCATGTCGGCGGCGAGGTGGCGGCCCGGGTCGCCGTCGAGACGTTGGACCAGGCCTTCGGGCGCGAACCCACTGTCACGGGACTGCGTGACGCATTCTCGGAGGCGAACGCCGCGGTGTGGCACGAGAGCCAGATCAACGCGGACCTGCGGGGCATGGGGACCACCCTCACGGCGGTGGCGCTGGTCGCCGGCAACGATGGCCAAGACGCCCTGGCCCTGGCCAACGTGGGTGACTCGCGTGCGTACGTGTACTCGGACGGCCGCCTCGTCCAGGTCACGGCCGACCACAGCCTCGCCGAGGAGCGGATGCGCCACGGCGAGATCACCGAGGCCGAGGCCGCCGTCCACCCGCAGCGCCACATATTGACCAGGGCGTTGGGTGTGTCCTCCGACGTGCAGACCGACATGTGGGAGCTGGAGTTGCGGACCGGTGACCGCGTCCTGCTCTGCTCCGATGGCCTGTCCAACGAGGTCGGCATGGACGAGATGGCCGGCATCCTCGGCGAGGTCCGCGACCCCGAAGAGGCGGCCGGCCGGCTGGTCGACGTTGCGAACGAGCACGGCGGCGCCGACAACATCACGGTCATCATCGTCGACGTCCAGGTCGGCGAGGACGGTCCCGACGGCGCTTCCAAGGTCACACCGATCGGGGCGAGCACCGCGGCCATCACCATTGCGAGTGCCACCGCGGCCACCGCCGCCGTCCCTGCGGTCCCCAACGGAACCGCTCCGACGCCCGAGGAGCCCGGACCCGACGGCAACGACGAGTCGGCGGCCTGCTGATGCGACACAGAGCGCTGCCGTTGAGCGGCATCGCCCCGCTCCCGGCCTTCTCCGACTCGGACACCCTTGCTCCCGGGGCTCGTCTCGGCTTCGGCAGCGAGACCAGGACCCTGGGTGAGGAAGGCCCGCGCAGCGACGAGTTCTTCCTCGGTACCGGCTCCGGCGCCGTATCCGTCGCCCGCACGTCGACTCGCGTGCCGCTCGCCGAGCAGAGTCGGGCACCCGACGCCTCCCCGAAGCGCAAGGAGAAGGAGTCCCGGCGGGAGCGCCGTCACCGCCTCGGCATCCCGCGCCGCGTGACGTTCCGGGTGCTCGGGTTCATCATCCTGATCGCAGCGGTCCCGATCGCGGCCTACTTCGTGCTCCGCTGGTACGCCTACGACAATTGGACCGTCGCGCTCCACGGGGATCAGGTCGTGATCCTGCAGGGTCAGCCCGGCGGCGTGTTGTGGTTCCATCCCAAAGTGGTCGACCGGACCGGCGTCACCAAGGGCCAGCTTTCGACCGCCGCCGCCGACGCGCTCGTCTTCGGGGTCCAGAAGTCCTCGCTGCACGCCGCCCGAGCCTGGGTCTCGACCGTCACGACGACGACGACCACGACGACCACGACCACGACGACGACGGTCCCCAACGGATCGACCACCACGACCACGTTCGGCGCTGCTGGCGGTGTCCCGTGACGCCGGCCCCTCGATACAGCGCACACCTACACCGCGCCCAAGGGCGCTCAGCGTAGGCTCGGCCCGGCATGCAGCCCGTCGAGACGCCTCGCACCTACATGGGTCGCTACGAGCTGACCCACCTGGTCGCGCGCGGCGGCATGGCCCAGGTCTACCGGGCTATCGACCTGCCAACTCGATAGGCCCGTCGCCCTCAAGGTCCTCTTCCCCGAGCTCTCCGTCGACAAGACGTTCGTCGAGCGCTTCCGCCGGGAGGCGCAGGCCGCCGCCAACCTCTCGCACCCCAACATCGTCCCCGTCTTCGACTGGGGCGAGGACGACGGCGTCTATTTCATCGTGATGGAGTACATCGACGGCCGCTCGCTCTCGGCCGTCCTGCGCGATCCGCAGAAGTTGCCGGCGAACCAGATCGCGCAGATCGGTGCCGGCGTCGCCGCGGCCCTCGCCTTCGCCCACCGCCACGGCGTGATCCACCGCGACGTGAAGCCCGGCAACATCCTCATCACACCCGACGGCGAGGTGAAGGTGACGGACTTCGGCATCGCCCGCGCCGTCAACACCGAGGAGAGCCTCACCCAGACGGGTGCCGTCATGGGCACCGCGGCCTACTTCTCACCCGAGCAGGCGGAGGGCAAGACCGTCGACGCGCGCGCAGCGACATCTACTCGCTCGGCGTCGTCCTCTACGAGATGGCGGTCGGCCGGCCTCCCTTCACGGGCGACTCACCCGTCGCCGTCGCGTCCAAGCACGTCCGCGACCAACCCACGCTGCCCCGCGTCGCCAACACCGGCCTGCCCCGCCGCGCTCGAGGCCGTGATCATGAAGGCGATGGCCAAGGATCCGGCCTCGCGCTACGGATCGGCCGAGGAGCTGAGGGCGGACCTCCTCCGCTTCGCCGACGGCCGTCCCGTCGAGGCGGGTGACCCCAGCCTGACCAATGTGATGGGCGCCGTCGCCGCCGGAGCGGCCGCCACCACGATGATGTCTCCGGCGACGGGCCGGACCATGGCCGTTCCCGCCGGCGGGGTCGCGGCCGCCGGTACCAACCGCGAGGACGAGGCCCGCAAGCGGCGCACGCGCAACCTCATCTGGTTGCTGGTCCTCCTGCTCATCGCGCTCGGCGTCATCGCCTACTTCTTGTTCAGCTCGCTGAACGGGAATGTGACGCGTGCCCAACGTGGTCGGGCAGACCACGGCCGCGGCCACGCAGACGCTGCAGAGCGACGGGTTGACCGTCAAGCTGCCCTCGCAGAGCGAAGCGAGTGCCACGGTCGCAGCGGGCCACGTGCATCAGTACCGATCCCAAGGCAGGCACCTCGGTGTCGAAGAACTCCACGGTCCACCTGATCGTCAGCACGGCCCCACCATTCCGACAGTCCAGGTTCCCGCGGTGACGAACGAGCAGCTCGTCTGCCGCGATCCAGAAGCTCACGGCGTCCAACCCCCCGCTGACGTACAAGGTGAAATACGCGCCCAGCAACCAGCCCAACGGCTGGGTGTTGAGTCAGGATCCGGCCGCGGCGCGACCATCAAGGCGAACGTCCCGATCACGCTGACGGTGTCCAACCAGACCACTGTCTCGGTTCCGTCCGTGCTCGGGCAGAGCCCCGCCGCGGCGGGCGCATCCCTGGCGCAGAGCCGGCCTGAACATCGGATCCACCTCGCAAGGCTGTCCGGCCAGCGTATCAGAGCGGGACCGTCGCCGCGCAGAACCCCGGGCGGTGGTGCCAATGCGCAGCCCAACAGCTCGGTCAACCTGGTGATCTCCAACTGTGTCATCGGTGCCCGGACGTCGTCGGGCGGACGCCAGCTCGGCACAGAACCAGATCACCAATGCGGGCCTTACGTGCGAACACCACATTCGACACTGTCCTGCCCCAACAACGCCCAGCCGGGCAACGTCGACAGTCAGAATCCGTCGGGCGGGCTCCCAGGTGGCGAGCGGCGGCACCGTCAACATCTCGGTCTGCCAGCCCAACACGACCACCACCAGTTCGTCGACGACGACGACGTCGACGTCGACGCAAGGGCTCGGCGTCACCACGACGACCAAGGCCGGGCTCCGATCCGCAACAACAACTCCCGCTAGGCACGCGTCGGCGCCGGCATCGACCTACGTCGCGGCCGCCGCCCCCAACTGCCCCAGGAAGTTGTCGAGCAACGCCGGCCCCGAGGGGGTGAGCACCGACTCGGGATGGAACTGCACCCCCTCGATCCGCAGTGTCCGGTGCCGCAGCCCCATCACGACCCCGTCGGTCGAGGTCGCAGTGACCTCCAGCTCGGCGGGCACGGAGTCGGGCCGCACCACCAGCGAGTGGTAACGCGTCGCCACGAACGGGTTGGGCAGGCCGGCGAAGATGCCCCGGCCGTCGTGGTGGATCTCGGAGGTCTTGCCGTGCATCAGGTGCGGGGCGGCCTCGATCTCGCCGCCGAAAGCCTGGCCGATGCACTGGTGGCCGAGGCACACCCCGAGGAGCGGGATCTCACCGCCGAGCTGCCGCACGACGTCGAGGCTCACGCCACCGTCTTCGGGGCGACCCGGGCCGGGCGAGATGAGCACGGCATCGGGCGATGCGGCACGGATGCCGTCGACGTCGATCGCGTCGTTGCGGAACACGACGGGATCGGCGCCCAGCTCGCCGAGCTCCTGGACGAGGTTGTAGACGAAGGAGTCGTAGTTGTCGACGACCAGCACCCGCGGTCCCATGGACCGACGATCGTACCCAACGGTCGTTGCGCACGCTCGCCCAGCCGGGGCGCCGGACGCCCGAACCCGCCAGCCCGCACTGGCTAGTCTCTGACCTCGATGGCGACGAGCACAAAGGGCCCGGGCGGCGCGTCGAAGAAGGGCAAGTCGGCCACGGGGCGCACCACCTCGAAGGTCGGCCGTTACAAGTCGCCCGAGGAGAGCGGCCGCTACACCGCGCCGATCCCGAAGAACGTCCGCCACAGCCCGCCGTGGTTCGGCGCGCTCGTCTTGATACTGCTCATCGGCGGCGTCGTCGTCATCACGGTCAACTACCTGGCGAACCTTCCGTTCGCCGCGCACGGCTCACCGTGGGGACTGGTGGCCGGGCTGGTGATGATCTTCGCCGGCTTCCTCATGGCGACCCGCTATCACTGACGAAGACGGGCGGCGGCACTCCGGGACGAGGGTCGCGGGATCGGGAGCCTCGGAGGGCGAAGGGCGCGCGTGCACCCGACATGGTCTGGTACGCCGGCTACGGGTCGAACCTGTGCGCCGAGCGCTTCCGCTGCTACATCGCGGGCGGGATCCCGCCGGGCGCTGACGCGTCCTTGCCGCGGCGCCCGCGACACGACGCAACCGCGCGAGGATCGCCCGCTCGAGATCCCGTCACCGGCTGTACTTCGCCGGGCTCGCCGAACCCTGGGGCGGTGCGCCGTGCTTTCATCGACACCGTGGAGAGCCCGGACACGCCGACCCACGCGCGCGCCTACCTGATCACGTGGGAACAGTTCGAAGATGTCGTCGCCCAGGAGAACGGTCGCCCGACCGCGCCGATCGACCTCGCCCTCGACGATCTGACCGCGGGTTGCAGCATCCGCCTCGGGGCCCGGGCGCTACGAGAACCTGCTCTGCTTCGGCCGGCTCGACGGGTTCCCGGTCGTGACGTTCACGTCGCCGTGGACGATGGCCGAGGCGCAACTGGGCGCACCCTCGCCGGCCTACCTGAAGGTGATGATCGCCGGCCTACGGGAGTCGCACGCGCATGAGCGACGACGCCATCGTTGCACTACCTCGGTTCGGCGCCGGGATGCTCCGAGGAGCTCGTGACGTCCGCCCTCGCCGCTCGCGACGAGAGCGAGAGCTGACTCAGCCCAGCCGCTCGATAATGGTGGCGTTGGCGAGCCCGCCGCCCTCGCACATCGTCAGCAGGCCCCAGCGGCCGTTCGTCCGCTCGAGCTCGTTGAGCAGCGTGGCCATGAGCTTGCCGCCCGACGCACCCAGCGGGTGACCCAGCGCGATGGCGCCACCGTTGGGGTTCACCTTCTCCATGTCGGGGTGGTGCTCCTTCTCCCAGGCGAGCACGACCGAGGCGAAGGCCTCGTTGATCTCCACCGCGTCGATGTCGTCGAGCGTGAGCTTCGCCCGCTCGAGCACCGAGGTGGTCGCCGGGATCGGGCCGGTCAGCATCGTGACCGGGTCGACGCCCGCCAGCGCGAAGGCGTGGAAGCGGGCCCGCGGCCGCAGCCCGAGCGCGTTCGCCTTCTCCTCGCTCATGATCAGCACGGCGGAGGACCCGTCGGTGATCTGCGACGAGTTGCCCGCCGTGACCTTGCCGTCCTCCTTGAACGCCGGCTTCAGGCCCGCCAGCGCCTCCACCGAGGAGTCGGGGCGGATGCCCTCGTCGGCGGCGAGGATCTCGTCGGTGTCCTTGCCCTCCTCGTCGTGCACGGCCACCGGGACGATCTCGTTCTCGAAGCGGCCCTCCTGGGTCGCCCGGGCGGCGCGCTGGTGGCTCTGCACGGAGAACGCATCGAGGTCCTCGCGCGAAATGCCCCACTGATCGGCGATCATCTCGGCCCCGATGCCCTGCCCCTTCAGCCGGCTGTGGCCTTCCTCGTCGTTGTAGCGCGCCATCATCCGCGGGCCGAAGGGGAAGCCGAAGTCACGCACGACCGACGCGCCCATCGGGGTGTGGGTCATGGACTCGACACCCGCCGCCACCGCGATGTCGTAGGCGCCGGCCATGACGCCCTGCGCGGCGAAGTGGATCGCCTGCTGCGACGAGCCGCACTGGCGGTCGATCGTCGTCGCCGGCACCGACTCGGGCCAGCCCGCGGCCAGCACGGCGTTGCGGCCGATGTTGAGCGACTGCTCGGAGACCTGCATGACGCAGCCCATCACCACGTCGTCGATCAGCGCCGGGTCGAGCTTGTTGCGCTCGGCGATGGCCTTGAGCGTCTCGGAGGCCAGGTCCACGGCGTGCCAGCCCCGGAGCTTCCCGTTGCGCTTGCCGCCGGCCGTCCGCACGGCGTCGACGATGACTGCGGTGGTCATGATGCCTCCTCGCAAATCCGGCGGGCAGTCTCGCCCTGCCGGTCCAGGCCGGACATCCTACCTGCCACCCCGAGAGGGACCACTTGGCCGGTGACCAGGGACGCCAGCCGCCGAAGCCACCGGCGACCGGCCGCTATCGTCTGCCCTCGATGAGCAGTGCCGCCAAGAACATGGACCGCTGGCTGGGCGACGGCGGCATGCCGATCATCGAGCAGTGCGGCGGCGCGTTCACCGGCTACGGCGTCGACGGTGAGGACCTCGGCTGGGCCGCCGGCGCCTTCACCCCGACCGACCTGGCCTGCAACCCGCACGGGATCGTCCAGGCCGGCATCCACTCCCTCCTGCTCGATGCCTCCATGAACTTCGCCATCAACGCCGCCCTGCCGGGCAAGGCCCGCACCCGGGGCACCCTCGAGATGAAGACGGAGTGCATGCGCCCGGCGCTCAAGGGCGAGCCCTACACCCTCCGCGGCGAGGTCGTCCGCATGGCCAAGCAGATCGCCTACGGCGAGGCCAACATGCGCGGCGCAGACGGCGAGCTCATCAGCCGGGCGACGGGGACCTTTCTCTTGCATCGACCGTCTCCCGAACCAGACTCTTCCGGCTGACCCCGTCGTCCCGCCGGACCCGGGCCCCGGGGTCTGCCGCGTGTGCTGTGGCCCCGCGCCCGGACCCGACCGGGTGTGTTTCGCCTGCCGCTTCGTCGCCCGCCGCCTCGGCGTCGTGCTCGCCCCCGTCCTCCCGATGCGGATGTGCCCGCTGCCCGGCCCGCTCTACACGGTGCTCATGGGCTACAAGGAGGCGCCGGTCGCCGAAGCCCGCGCCCGGTTCGGCCCGATCGTCCGCTCGCTGACCGCCGCCTTCCTCCGCGCGCACGCAGACTGCGTCGCCGCCCTCGCCGGAGGCCGGCCCCATTTCGTGTTGCCGGTGCCCTCGACCGTGCGCCCCGGTGGCTCGCCCATCGCCCGCGTCCCGGAGCTGGCCGCCGACGTCGAATCGGCGCTTCCCGGTGTGCGCTGGACGGGGCTGTTGTGCCGGACCAGCGAGCCCGTCGGCCACATGCATCCCTCGGCCCGCGCCTTCGCCGTGCCGCCGACGCTCCGTTGCCGCGTCGCCGGTCGGCGCCTCCTCCTGCTCGACGACACCTACGTGAGCGGGGCCCGTTCCCAGAGCGCCGCCGCGGCCCTGCGCCGCGCCGGAGCCGCTTCGGTGGTTGTCGTGGCCCTCGGCCGGGTGTTGCGACCGGACCGGGTGCCGGCCCACGCCGCGTTCCTCGGCCGCCGGCAACTCGGCGGCGCCGAGTCGTTGCTGGTCGACCCGAGCGGGCCGTGCGCCCGTTGCGTTCAGACGGCGGCGGCCACCGAATAACGGACGCCGGTCAGCTCCTCGGACGCCTCCCACAGCCGCGCCGCCATCTTCGGGTCCCGCGCCCGCCGCGACGGCCGCGCCACGCGGGGTGGCCCGAACATCTGGAAGGCGCCGCCGGGCCCGATGTACTGGCCGTTGTGCACGTGCGACGACGTCGCGGCGCACAGCACCGGCAACGCGCCGCCCGCGGCCGACTGGCCGAGGTTCGCACCGGCCGCCCGGCTCAGGCGCCTGCGCACGCGGCTCTTGCCCAGCGCGGCACCGCTGCCGGCGAGGTTGCTGCGGGTCCAGCCGGGGTGCGCCGCCAGCGCCATGGTGCGGAACCCGCCGGCCTCGAGGCGCCGGCTCAGCTCATCCACGAAGAGGAGGTTGGCCAGCTTCGTGGTGCCGTATTGGATCCACGAATTACGGGCCTTCGTCGTTGCGACGTCGTCGGGGTGCAGCCGGCCGACGCGGTGCATGTGCGAGCTCACCGTGACGATGCGGGATCGCTCGGTGGTCACCAGCCGGTCCAGGAGCAGCCCGGTCAACGCGAAGTGGCCCAGGTGGTTGGTCGCCATCTGCAGATCGAAGCCGTCCGAGGTCGGGCGGTACGGCGTGCCCATGACGCCTGCGTTGTTGACGAGGACGTCGAGGCGTGCGTGCTGCTCCACCACTCGTTCGGACGCGGCGCGCACCGACGCGAGGTCTGACAGGTCGAGGTCGAGCAGCTCGAGCGAGCACCGGTCGAGCTGGCTCTCCAGCTTGTCCCGGGCCCGAGCGGCCTTCACCCTGTCGCGGCACGCCATGATCACGTGGGCGCCGTGATCGGCCAGGACACGCGTCGTCTCGTAGCCGATGCCGCTGTTGCGCTCCGGTGACGAGCGCGACACGTCCGGTGAGGTCGCCGGCGTCGGCCGCGCTCCAGGTGGCGCTGTTCGTGGCTTCGCTGCCGGGTATCCGCTGCATGCCCAGATCATGCCCCGCGCCGAGGCAGGGGCCGGCCCGGGCCCCGCCCCGAGCCGGTGGATCAGGCGTTGCCGATGTGGTCGGCCGGCACCGTGCCGAGCTTCCCGGCCTCGAAGTCCTCGAAGGCCTGGATGATCTCCTCGCGGGTGTTCATCACAAAGGGCCCGTGCGCGTAGACGGGCTCACCGATGGGCCGGCCACCCAGGATGAGGACGTCGAGCGCGGCGTGGCGGGACTCCTGCTCGGCGTCGGCCCGCAGGACGATCGCCTCGCCGGGACCGTGCACGACCAGTTGCCCCGTGTGCACGGGACGGCCTTCGGTCCCCACGGCGCCGCGGCCCGAGAGCACGTAGACGAGCGCGTTGAACTCGCCCGGCCACGGCAGCACGAGCTCGGCGCCCGGCTCGACGGTGGCGTGCACCATCGAGATCGGCGTGTGCGTGGAGCCCGGACCATGGTGGCCCGCGACGTCACCGGCGATGACACGGACCAGCGTGCCGCCGTCAGGGGTGGTGAGCAGCAGCACGTTGTCGCCTTCGATGCCCTGGTAGCGCGGGTCGATCCACTTGTCGGCGGCCGGCAGGTTCACCCACAGCTGGATGCCGTGGAACAGCCCGCCGGTGGCGATGAGCTGCTCGGGTCGGGCGCTCGATGTGCAGGATGCCCGAGCCCGCCGTCATCCACTGCGTCGAGCCGTTGGTGATCAGGCCGCCGCCACCGATGGAGTCCTGGTGCTGGAACGTGCCGTCGATCATGTAGGTGACGGTCTCGAAGCCACGGTGCGGATGCCAGGCCGTGCCCTTGGGCTCGCCGGGCGCGTACTCGACCTCGCCCATCTGGTCCATGTGGATGAACGGGTCGAGCTCGGCCAGCGGGACGCCGGCGAAGGCGCGGCGTACGGGGAAGCCCTCGCCCTCGAATCCGGCCGGGGCCTCGGTCACCGTCTTCACCGGACGGATCGCCGGGCGGTCGGCCGGCGGCGTGATGCGTGGGAGCACCAGGTTGTCGGGGACGGTCACTGCGGGCATGGCGATCTCACTTCCTCTCGGCGCCGACCCATGCCTGCGAGGCATGTCCGGCGAACAGTTATGGAACACGCCGGGACGGTGTTCTGTTCCACCGGGGCGGTGGCCTGGCCTCCGATCAGTCGGCGTCGAGGCGGGCGACCTGGTCAGGGGTGAGTTCGATGGCGGCGGCCGCCGCGGAGGAGATGGCGGTCTCGGGGCGGCTGCTGCCGGGGATCGGGATGACGCGGGAGCCCTTGGCGAGCATCCAGGCGAGCGTGACCTGCTGGGGGCTGGCGCCGACCTCCTTGGCCACGGCCGCGAAGGCGGGGTAGGTGTGCTCGATGTCGTCGGCCCGGCCGATGCCGCCGAGCGGGCTCCAGGGGATGAACACGATGCCGAGCTTCTCGCAGTGCTCGAGCTCGCTCTCCGACGAGCGGAAGCGGGGCGAGAACTGGTTCTGCACGCTCACGAGCCGGCCGCCGAGCACCTGCTGCGCCTCGTCGATCTGGGCCACGGTGGCGTTGGAGACGCCGGCCATGAGGATCTTGCCCTCGTCGAGCAGCTCCGCCAGTGCGCCGACGGACTCGGCCCACGGGCACCTTCGGGTCGGGGCGGTGGTACTGGTACAGCCCGATCGCATCGACGCCGAGGCGCTTGAGGGACGCCTCGCACGCCTCCTTCACGTAGTGCGGGTCGCCGTGCACGGTCCAGCTGCCGTCGCCGGGGCGCCGGTGCCCTCCCTTGGTGGCGACGACGACCTCGTCGGTCGCTCCGCCGTAGGCGGCGAGCGCCTCGGCCACCAGCTCCTCGCCGTGGCCGTGCTCCTGGACGCTCAGCGAGTAGGCGTCGGCGGTGTCGATGATGGTGACGCCGGCATCGAGCGACGCGTGGATGGTGGCGACGGCCTGGCGGCGGTCGGGCCGGCCCTCGATGGAGAGGGGCATCTCGCCGAGGCCGATCGCGCTGACCGTCCGGTTGCCGATGGGACGCTGCTGCATGGGTCCTCCTCGTGGGTGCGCCGAAGAGCGGATGAGCGGGTCGGTCAGCTCATCCGCAACGCTTCGACGTTACCGGCGTTCCCGAAGGCCTTGCTCGGGTCGGCCCCGCGTCAGCCCAGTTCGCGGACGACGTGGAAGGAGATGCGGTACAGCTCGGTGTCGTCCGTGATCGGCCCGGCATGGGCGGCCCGCTGGCGAAGCGCCTCCTTGTCGATCTCGCCGGCACGCCGGACGTCGGCCTTCGTGATGGACGCGAAGGAGACGAGGTCCATGGCGTCGACCTCGATCTCGACGCGTCCGACCCGGTAGCGGCCACCCACCTTGGCCTGCGGCCGCCGCCACAGCCGGAACGACACGGTGATGTCGCCGGCGGCGATGTCGTCGCGCAGCTCCTTGCTGAACTCCACCGCAGCCCGACGCTAGGCCACCGCACCCTCGTGGAAGGGTGAGCGGCGAGGCCGGTTCCGAGCTCAGCCGTATTGCCAGACGCGCACCCAGTCGATCCTTGTCGTGGCCGGCATGGGCGTGTGCCTGTTGACGGCGTTGAGACCCATGCCGAGGGCGGCGGTGACGTTGAGGAAGAAGGGCTGGTTGAACGGCTCCGGCGCCGTGTCGGGATTGGTCACGTACGAACCGTACGAATCAGTGAAACACCGGACCCCGTTGAAATAGGTGCTGATCGCGGTCGGCGTCCACAGCACGCCGTAGGTGTTGAACTCGTCCCCGGGCGTGGCATTCGTCGCGGCACATCCGTTCGGCACGACGCTCGCGTTCGGGTCGTGCGTCGCGCCGGGGAAGTGGAGGATGGGGTAATCCTTGCTCGCCAGGTCGGAGTAGAACTCGGCGAAGTCGATCTCGCCGCTGTCCGGCCATTTGCCGTAGAGCGTCTCGTTCGAAGGGTAGAGCCACAGGGTTTCCTGGAGGCCGCTGAGGGTGGTCGAGGGGGTTTGCGGCCCGCATCTCGAAGTAGCCGTACCGCTGGCTGAAGAGCTTGTACGACGTGACCATGCCGGCTTCGTACCTGGTCGTGCTGCCGAAGTAGTCCAGGCCCTTGCAGTACGTCATCTTGGGCAGGCGGATCACCGAGACATTGAGAGTGCCGCCCGACTCGCTGATGGTCTGCGGGGTGTTCACGTAGCAGGGCTTCGTCGTCCCGGTCGTGTAGCCGCTGAACTGCGTGAGCTGGGGGGCCCACTTCGCCGTATCGAGCGCGGTCCGGTTGAACTCGTCGTCGAAGGTGCAGGTCCAGGCTCCACTGGGCGCAGGCACCGGTGGGGTACCGCGCTTGCACGCCTTACCCGAAGCCGACAGCGGGATCGTGGGGGCCGACGCGCCGGGCGTGTAGTACCCGTGCGAGCTGTCGGTCGTGGTCGTGGTCGTGTTCGCGTTGGTGGTCGTGGTGGTAGCCGTCGTCGGTGTGGTCCTCACCGTGGTCGTTGGTGTCGTCGACGGAATAGTGGGGATCGTCGTGGTCGACGGAGACGCACCGCTCGATCCGGCGGAGGAAGGTGCGGTGGTGGTCGTGGTCGCCTTGCAGGCGCCGAGGAGGTGTGCCAAGAGTCCGCATGTCGAAGTCGTGGCGTCGGCCTGCTCGAACGCTGCGTTCTGTGCAGCAATCGTCGACAGAACGGGGCGGCGCGGGTGACCCAGCAACGACCACGATGAGGGTCACGGTCACGGCCAAGAGGACGATGGGAAGGCTTCCGATCGGAAGGTGACCGATCCGCCCGGCATTCTCGGAACGCGTGCGCTGGCGTGCATGCTCGCGTGGGCGTGCGAGCGCAGTCTCACAGTGTGGCCGCCGAGGCACCTGGGTCTCCCTCCGAGGTCGGGCCATCAGTACCCCCATCGGCTGGATGGCAAACCCAATTTTCTGGCGAAAAACCTGTGGAAATTTGTGGATAGCGACCGGCCAGCCGTCGGGCGGCTGTCGCGGGTTGCAGAAGCCCAGGTACGAGGTCCTCCTGTGGGTCGGACCTCCGTCCTCGGGGAGAAGCAATCAAGTGTCCGTTCGGCGGCCCCGGAGCCCGATCCATCGCGTCAGTTCGGTGAAGGATCGAGCTGCATGATCCCGTAACAAGGCCCTTAAATTCGCTCCGAGAGCGGTCACCACCACAGCCACGAGCGCGGTTCGAGCGGAGGTCTCATGAGCCAAGCAGAGAGCGACGCATCGCAAACTGACGCCGCCGCACTCGACCCGCAGCGATGGGCAATCCTGGCGGTCGTCGTCATCGCGCAACTCATGGTCGTCCTCGATGCTTCGATCGTCACCATCGCGTTGCCATCGGCTCAGCACGCGCTGCACATCTCGGTCGCCAACCGGCAGTGGGTGATCACGGCCTACACGGTGGCGTTCGGAGGTCTCCTGCTTCTCGGCGGGCGTATCGCCGACTACGGCGGCCGCAAGCGGATGTTCGGGGTGGGCCTGATCGGGTTCGCCGCCGCATCGGCTTTCGGCGGCCTGGCGGTGAACCAGGGCATGTTGTTCGGCGCCCGAGCACTCCAAGGCGCGTTCGCCGCCCTCATGGCCCCGGCCGCCTTGTCGATCCTCAACATCACCTTCCAGGACAACCCCTCCGAACGCGCCAAGGCCTTCGGTGCGTACGGCGCGGTTTCGGGCGCGGGGGGTGCCATCGGTGTCCTGGCGGGCGGCCTGTTGACCGAATACGCCTCGTGGCGGTGGTGCCTGCTGGTTAACGTTCCGCTCGCGCTCGTTACGGCTCTTGCCGCGGCCCGGGTGGTGCACGAGAGCCGGGCTACCGGTACGACCCGCTATGACGTGCCCGGGCGCGTTGCTCGCCACGCTCGGCCTCGTGAGCCTGGTCTACGGCTTCACGAAGGCGAGCTCGGACGGCTGGGCTTCGGCGCCGACCCTCACGTTCCTCTCGATCGCCGTCGTCCTGCTCGTCACGTTCGTCGTCGTCGAGGCGCGTAGTTCGCACCCGCTCCTTCCGCTCCGAGTCGTGACAGAGCGGAACCGGGGCGGCGCGTTCCTCGCCTCGTTCCTGATGGGCGCCGGACTGTTCGCGATGTTCGTGTTCCTGAGTTACTACATGCAGACCGTCCTGCACTACTCGGCCCTGAAGGCGGGCGTGGCCTTCCTCCCGTTTGCGGTGGGGCTCATCGTGGCCGCGAGCGCTTCGACCGGGATCGTGCCGCGCATCGGGACGCGGATCCCGATGGCCTCAGGGATCTTGATCGGGGCGGTCGGGCTCGGCTGGCTCTCCCAGATCGGAGTGCACAGCTCGTATTGGGTTGCAGTGCTCGGACCCATGCTGCTCATGAGCATCGGGCTCGGCCTCGCCTTCCCCGCCCTCAGCAACACGGCGCTCACCAACGTGAGCGCGGCCGACTCGGGCGTGGCCAGCGCCATGGTGAACACGACCCAGCAGGTCGGTGGGTCGCTGGGCACCGCCCTCTTGAACACGGTGGCAGCGACAGCGACGGCCGCTTACATACGGACCAACGGTCCGGCCTCGGTGTCGGCCGGCCTCGTTCACGGCTACTCGGTCGCGTTCGCCGTCGGGTCGGGCCTGCTGGTCCTGGCGGCGGTGGCCGCTGCGGTCCTGGTCAGGGACCGACCGACGGCCGCCCGTCCATCTCTGGGGATCCCGCCCTCGCCGTGGGGTGATGCCGGCGCACTCGGTGCTGCAACGCCCATTGAAGGCCAAAAGGCACAAACCGGTCTCGTCCGGGGTCAATTTGGGTTGCAGAACCTCAAGGCAACGCCTCCAGCCAGCCGATATGACTTCCGTGTCGGCCAGTGACCCCGGCACCCGTCGACCCCCGGTGGACACAATGAGCGAAGCACAGGACGACAATGGCGGCTCTGTCGGATCCGGCCTCGTAGTGGCCGGACCGATAGCCGGCGCTGCGCCGATTGCGGACGAGTCCGCCCAGGCGGCGCACTCGAATCGCAGGACCGTTCTTGTCGTCAACGCCTTTTCCTCGGCCCTTGCGCTGGGTGCCGTGGCGCTCTTGCTGTCTGGACCCCTTCACCACGCCGAGCCGATCAAGCTTCTACTGCCCCAGTTCTGGATGTTCGTCATTCTCTTTGTGATGTCGGCATCGGCCGCCTGGTGGCCGGTGCAGCTGCACTACCGGGGCAACACCTACCTCTTTGTGCTCGAGGAGGTGCCCATGCTGCTCGGCCTCGTGTTCTTGTCTCCCGTCCTCCTCGTTCTCTGCGGGGTGTGTGCCGAGCTCTTTGTCGGGTTGGGACCGCGCCGCCAGCCGGTTTTCAAGGTGTTCTTCAACGTCGCGTCCGCCTCGGTGAGCGTCGCGCTCGCTGCGCTCGTGTACCGCGTGTTGATCCAGTCGTACAGCCCCGTGAGTTTTCGGGGTTGGGTCGCAGCTGCAGCTGCCTTGGTCACGTCGTCGATCGGGACGACGCTCATGGTTCGGATTGTCATGAAGCTGGCCGGCCAGACCACCGAGCGCCGCACGGCAGTCCAGTTCACCACTGAGGGCATGTTCATGCTCGCGAACATGTGCCTTTCGATCGTTGTGCTCGACCTGGCCTGGTTCAGCCTGTGGGCGACAATCCCTCTTGTCTTGGTCGCCGCATTGATCGTCGGCGCGTACAGCGGCTACACGCGCTTGACGCTCAGGTTCTCTTCACTCCAGCGGCTCTATGACTTCAGCCGGGCAATCGGCACCGCCAGCCTCGAACCGCCCTCGATGAGCGAGGACGTCTTGCGGCAGGTGTGCACGGTCATGAGGGCGCGGCGTGCCGAGCTCGTCCTGGCGGATCCCTCCGGAATCGCCCGTCGGATCTCGGTCGAAGAGGGGGAGCTGTCGGGCTTCGAACCCATCAGCCTCGAAAAGCCCTCGATCGTCGCCGACGCGGTCACCACCGGAAACGCGTCCCTGCACAACGTTGATGGGCAAAGTGGCAAACCCGAGTTGGACCCGGTCTCCGGCCCGTATCGCCACGCCGTCGTGGCTCCGATCATGCACGGGCGCTCGGCCATCGGCGCGATCGCCGCGTTCGATCGTGATGAAGAACTGGATAGCTTCGATGCCGACGATCTGCGGCTCTTCGAGACCCTCGTCGCGCACGCGAGCGCGAGCCTCGAGCGAGCCCGGCTGGTCGAGGAACTCCGCTTCGAGGTTGACAGCAAGTCGCACCAAGCCACCCACGACGCCCTGACCGGGCTCCCGAATCGGGTCCTGTTCCAGACCCGTGCCGCGCATGCGCTCAAGGAGAGCAGGGGCGTGGCCGTGGTGCTCCTCGACATCGACCGGTTCAAGGACGTCAACGACACACTGGGGCACGCCATCGGGGACCGCCTGCTTTGTGAGGTGTCCGAGCGCCTGGTGCACGCTGTCTCCGGACGCGCCACTGTTGCTCGCCTCGGTGGCGACGAGTTCGCACTGGTCATTGCCGATGTGACCGAGCCCGGGCAAGCGGTCGCAGTCGTCAACGACCTTCACCGCGAGATGTCACGGCCCATCCGCATTGACGGTCTGGCGCTCGCAGTCACAGCGAGCGCCGGAATCGCCCTCTCGCCTCAGCATGGCGACGACGTGGCACTGCTCCTCCAGAGGGCCGACATCGCGATGTACCACGCCAAGGAACACCGGAGCAAGGTCGAGTTGTACTCGGTGGAGCAAGACCAGAGCATGCGGCGCTGGCTCATGATCGGCGGCCTCCTTACTCACGCGTTGGAGACACACTCGGAGTTGAGCGTTGCTTATCAGCCGATTGCAGACGTCAGGTCCGGCTCGTTCGTACGCGTCGAAGCGCTTGCCCGATGGAATCACCCGGTCCACGGCTTCATCCCGCCCGACGAATTCATCGGGATGGCCGAGCAGATGGGCGTAATCAATCAGATCAGCGACTTCGTGCTCTCGGAGGCGTGTGGCCAGGCCGCCGAATGGCGACGGAACGGCCTCAACCTCGGCCTGGCGGTCAACTTGTCGGGACGTGAGTTCGCCGACGCGGGACTTGTCGAGCGGATCGCGGGTCACCTCAAGGAGAACGACCTCCCTGCAAGCTCGCTGACCCTCGAAGTGACCGAGACGGAGGTCATGGCCGACTTGGGCCAGGTGAGCGTCGTGCTCGACCAGCTCGCCGCTCAGGGCATCAGCTTGGCGATCGACGACTACGGCACGGGCTACTCCTCGTTGGCATACATCCACCGCTTGCCAGTTCAGGAGCTGAAGATCGACCGGTCGTTCGTGACGAGCCTGCCGAGCGAATCGAGCAATGCGATCATCGTCAACTCCTCAATTGCCATGGCGCACTCGCTCGGTCTCAAGGTGGTCGCGGAGGGCGCCGAGGACGAGGCAACTTGTTCCATGCTGGCCGACGCCGACTGTGACTTCGTCCAGGGCTACTACTTGTCGAAGCCGATCACGTCTGACGCAACTCGAAAGCAAGCTCTTAGAGGGAGTACCGCTCAAGGGCACAAACTCCCGGTCTCACGAAACGCGAAGAACGTCCCGCCCTCAGCATCGTCGCGTCGTAGGCCGGCAGCGAACCCCACGCCATGGCCGGCCCCACTCACGGGTTCGGAGGCGTCCGGCATGACCGGGCCTGCGAGATGCAAGACCTCCCTTACGACACAGTAGTCAGGGCAAGCCTGACAGCTTGGGCGTGCCCCAAAGTCGGACAAAGGGAGCTCGAGCGCTGCGGGCGAACAATTTTCTGACGCAACACGCCGTCGTCCGGGGCGTCGGTCGAGCGGAAATTGCGCACATTCCGTGCCTAGAAGGCAGGAAATTGGCAACCCCTATTCCACAATTTCACAAATTAGGGCCAAAGGTCAGTTGCCAAGAGGTTGCAACCCCGGCGAAACTTTAAGGCGCGGGGATATGGAGGGCACCGGTGGCACGGTGAACAGCCCTCACATTTCCCCTCCCATGCTGGCTTGCGAGAAGGGGGAGGTGGAGACCAATGAGCGACTTTGCTACCAGGTGGGGCTGACCATGAGGTCTGCGACCACATAAAGCCAAAGGCGAGTCTCGCCCCGCCCCTATGCAAGGTATGGGGTGTTGCTTGCTAGGTATATATCGACACGGCGGGCGCCCGCCTTGAGCGAGAACTTCTCGTCGCTCGCAGGGGGACCCGCCGTCGTCGCGTGCCGGTGCAGCGCTCGGAGCCATCGGCCACCCTCGGAGAGGGATTTCCCGGCTCGTGCGCTGACCCGGCGGTAGATTCCAACGGAAATGCGCATCGCGAGGAAGGCGAGGCATCTTCGCAGGCGCCCCTTCGCCCGGCTTTGGGTCGGCTTCACCGTCGCCAGCTCGGGCGACGGGTTCCTGCTGGGGGCCATGCCACTGCTCGCCGTAGTGGTCGATCCCCACCCCGTCGCCGTTTCCGCCGTTGCCGCCGCCGACAGCCTCCCGTGGCTCCTGATGGCGCTGCCGGCCGGCGCTTTTGCCGATCGGTTCGAGCGCGGCCCACTCATGGCCCTCGGCCAACGTCCTGCGTGCCGCGGTAATGCTCGTCGCGGCAATCCTGATCGTCAATGGCGACATGCGGCTGTGGATCCTCATCATCATCGTTCTGGTCAACTCCGCGGGTCGGGCGGTCTACTACTCGTCGTATCAGGCGATGGTGCCAACCCTCGTCGAACCCGACGCCCTTGAGCACGCGAACGGACTCCTTACGGGAACGGAAGCAGGCACCGAACATCTCGCCGGACCCATCGTCGGGACCTCGTTGTTCGCCGTCGCCGCCTCGCTGCCCTTCTATGCCGACGCCGTCGCCATGATTCTGTCCAGTCTCCCTCTCACCGGGTTCCGCGCGAAGGTGCGCGAGCGGCCAGAGTCACGAACCTCGGTGTGGGAGGGCGTCAAACTCCTCTTCGGCGACCGACGACTGCGCGTGCTGGTCCTGATCGTGAGCTCACTCGCAGGACTGCAAGGGATGGAGACAGGTGTACTCGTGTTGCTTGCCACCACGCTGTGGGGCATTCACACCGGCTGCCTATGGCGTGTTCTTGGCGGCGGGTGCCGTCGGCAATCTGGTGGGAAGCGTCGTGACCGAACGCTTCGTGGGCCGGTTCGGCAGTGCGGCGACACTCATCGGATCGGCGGTCGTGTCCGGGCTGGCATATCTCGTAATGGCGGCCGCCCACGGCTGGCAACTGGCTGCGCCGGCCTATTTCGTTCTCGGAACGGCGGTCGGGTTGGGTTCCGTCGTCGCTATCTCGTTACGCCAGCGGCTTACCCCGCCCGATCTGATGGGCCGGGTCGGTGGTGCGTGGCGCGGGCTCGTGTGGGGGGCGGCGCCGCTTGGGGCATTGCTCGCCGGAAGTCTCGCCGCGCTCGGGAGGACTGCGACTGCCAATCTTGTTGGCCGGGGTGTTGCAGATCGCAGTTGCGGCGGTGCTTGCACGCCCGCTCTTCCGCAGCATCCGGGAAGGTACGCAACCAGCGCAACAATCGCCTTCCCCCGATTAAGAGGAGTTCCAATGATCGACTTCGGGCTCAGCGGGAAGGGCGCGGTGGTGTCCGGAGCGGGTTACATTCCCGAGCGAGCGGGCCACGGCCGGAGTTGCTCGCTCAAGCTTGCAGAAGCGGGGGCGGCTGTCGCGTGCATCGATATAGACGGCAGCCGCGCCGAAGCAACGGCGGCGGAGATCCGAAAGAATGGCGGCACGGCCATCCCCATTGTCGCCGACATGACCATCCGGGAGGACGTACAACGCGCGATCGACGAGGCGGTGGAAGGACTCGGCGCGATCGAAGCCTGCGTCGACATAATCGGCGGTGCCCGATGGGACAAGGTCGAAACACTGTCCGTCGACGACTGGCAGTGGACGATGCTGAACAATGTGACCCAGGTCTTCTACCTATTCCAGGTCGTAGGCCGTCAGATGATCGAGCAGGGCACAGGTGGCTCGATGGTGGCCCTCGCGTCCGTCGACGGGATCGCTGCTTCGGCCATGCATGCCCCGTACGGAGCAGCCAAGGCGGGCGTCATATCGCTTGCCAAGACCTTCGCCCAGGAGCTGGGACGCCATGGGATCCGGGTCAACGCCGTCGCACCCGGCAATGTCGGAACCGGGAACGAGGACTGGCCCGAAGGTCGATGGGCCGTCGACTCGGTCAACCCCCTTGCTCCCCCGCGAGCCCGCGACATCGGCAACGCCGTCCTGTTCTTGTGTTCAGAGTTGGCGGCGCGGATCACGGGCCAGACTCTCATCGTGGACGGTGGCGCCTCTATCAGAGAGTTGTGGGGAATGACCGAGGAGGCACTGCCTCGCTTCCAGTCGGGGGACTATCAGGTCCGGCGGGGCTGACTACACGATTCCTGCAGAACGGTTGTCTTCGGTCGATCGGCTCGAGAGCGTCGGGTTTTCAACCCTTCCTGCGAATTTCTGGGATCAGAAGGTTGTTGGTGGGGTTAGCAAGAATCGAACTTGCGACCTCAGCATTATCAGGGAGGTCTGGGGATTCCCGCTATGTTCCAATCGATCCCACCCAATCTCAGTCTGTCCCGGTCGCCGTACGACCGAACGCGCGACCTGGGATTCACCGGGACGCAGCAGGACACTACGGGACCCAATAGTTGGGACGGCGGGACCACAGGCCGCTTCGTCGGAGAGCGCAGGGGCTACGGATAGAACTCATAAGGATTGCCATCGCCAGGCACCCGCCTCTCTCGAACGGATGCCAGTGTGCGCCTCCTTGAAGGCGGGAGCGTCGAGCGCGACGGATGCCCGCTCACAATCAACGTCCCGCCTCAGCCGGGACCCGACCCGATCGGATGGCGTCCAGGAACGTCTCGTAGTCCCGTTCGTTCTGGTCGGCGTAGGACACTGCGAACGCAGCCAGGCTGTCTTCGAATAGCGCGCTCTTTCCCATGTAGCCGGTGAGGAGGGCGGGGTGGCCGGCTCGCGCATGCGCTCGCGCCAGCGCCGCGCCGCAGAGACGCCCATACAGCGTCAGTCCGTCGGGGCTGGCGTCGTCGAGCGCAACCGACCCCTTCATGTCGCGCAACTGGCGGACGTAGGTGTCGAATTCGTCGGCGCGGGCCCATCCTAGGAACGCATCGCTGGCCGCCTGCATGATGCGTTGGCCGACCGCGACCCGCTTTCCCTGGTTGGTGTACCGGGAGCGGCCGACATAAGGAGCGAGAACTGAGGGCTGGGCTTCCTTGACCTGAAGGAAGAGGGGATCGAGATCCGCCTTGCCGGCAAGCAACACGACGAAGCAGCGGGTGCCGACGCTTCCGACTCCGACGACCTTCAGTGCGGCGTCGACGAACTCATAGCGACCGAGCAAGAGGTCGCGGTCGGGATCGAGGGTGGCCAGATAGGCCTTGACGAAGCCTTGCGCCTGTTCGAGTTGGGCGTCGGTGAGGCGAACCACCACCGGTGGGTCCTCCACGAGCACCCGGCGGCCGGCGCGCACCGTCGTGAGCTTGGACAGCGCTTTCAAGCTGGTGCGCTGGCGAGCCTTCGCCGCGGTCTGTTCGACACGGGAACGGGCCGGCTTGTCGGGAGCGACGGCGATGATCGACTCGACGTCCAGACGGGAGTGCCACACTTCGAAGGCCGACAGCTGTGCCATCTTGGCCATCTCGGCTCGATACTCCTTGCCGCAGCCCTGTACTGCCGCCCGCCCGTCGTCGTCGGAGAGCGCGGCTGTCCTGGCTGCCACCACCAAGCTGGCCGCCAGCCGCTTGACATCCCATTCCCACGGTCCGAGCTGGGTCTCGTCGAAGTCGTTCAGATCGAAGACTTGATTGCGTTCTGGTGTGGCGAAGGTTCCGAAATTGAGAAGATGCGCGTCGCCGCAGATCTGCAACTGGATGCCTGTGGACGGTGTCCCGCTGAGATCGGCTGCCATGACAGCCGGGGAACCCCGGTAGTAGGCGAACGGTGATGCCATCATCCGGCCGTTCCGAACGGGAACCAGCTCGGGCAGCCGGTTGGCGTTGGACCGGGCCAGGATCTCGATCGGATCGAGACGGCCGGGGGGCGCCGTCCATTGGCCGTGAGCGCGGCGGTGAACTCGAGAGCGCAACGCACGCCCGGCTTCGAGCATCTCGGCTCGAGTCCTGGGCGCGCCGTTGGGAGGACTCATTCGGTGTGCATCACCAAGGCTCGGTGGCGGGTAGCGGTAGCCGGGCCAGGCGTTTGGCCTTGGCCGCTGGGAGGCCCAGCAGGCGGAGGCAGGCCTCGGCGAGCTCGTCGACCGAGCTCTCCTCGACCCGTTCGGGATGCCGCTGATGCAGGCGCAGTAGACCAATGAGGCCGCCCGCCACCGCGCTGAGAGCCACTTCCGTGGCGGCCCCACTGAACTGCCCCGCCACTTGCCCGGCTTCGATATCCCGCATGGCGCGCGGCGCCAGGCCGCCCGGCGCGTCGAGGAGGTCGAGGCCGGCGCCGGTGATGAACCGTGCCACTTCGGGATGGGTCCAGCTGAGGCGGGCGGACAGCCGAAGCGATACCGAGAACACCTCGGCAGGGTCGGTGATGCCGTCGGTTGCCCGGTCGATCATGCGGCCCCAGCGCTCGAGAACCTCGCTCGACGCGGTTTCGAACAGCAGGTCCTTGCTCTCGAAGTGGTTGTAGAACGACCCGAAGCCGATGTCGGCTTCCTCGGTGATCTCCTGGATGCTTGCCCGGTCCCCGCGCCCTTCGGCGATCAATCTGATCGCCGCGGCGATCAATGCCTGCCGAGTCCGGGCCTTGCGCCGGTCCAGCCGGGTCGGCCCCTCGGCGGTGCCTGCAGATGCCGAACTCACAGCAGCCTCCTTCTCCGCGTCCTCTACGAGATTGACCCCGGCGGGTCCGCCCGGCCGAAGCGCGAGCGGATCCCGCCAGGGTGGGATCCTGATCAGTACTGATGGGCTACTACATGAGTGACACAAGCGAGTCGTGCTTCCGCGGCTGCTCGTCAACCAGCGAGTCCACAGTGCGGTGGGCCCGGCGCAGGTTGATGCCCTCGATGAGCGACCAGAACCCGTAGACCAGGTTGAACAGGCCGAACAGCAAGGCCAGGGTCACTGCGCCGACGCCGGGACGGGCGAAGAGGACGATCCCAAAGGCGATCGAGATCAGCCCGCTCACGAAAAAGAGCGCGCGGGTTGCTGCTGACTCGCCGACTTGCGAGCCGGCGTAGATCTCGACCAGGCCGGCCACCATCGCCCATGCCCCGACGAGCAACACCAGCACCAGCGCGGTCGGTCCTGGCCACGCCAGGGCGATCACCCCGGCGCCGATGTCGACGAGACCGAGCAGCAGATGACCCATCACGGGACCGGCCCTCTCGCTGCTGAAAGCCTTGACGGCCTCCATGCCGGCGGCGATGAACGCGTAGACGGCGAACAGGATGACCAGCGACAAAACGGTGACGCCGGGCCACGCCAGCGCCACGACTCCGATCGCGACAGCCAGAATGCCCCGCACGATCAGGGATGTACTCAATGACTTGAACATGACAGCTCCTTTCGGTGGTTTTGGTGGCTGCGGCGAGCAAGTTGATATATCACCACAGAACTGATGATAGATTACAAAAACGATGAATGGTTGTCAACCTGTCGATGAACGGCCCCAAGAGGGAGAGGTGAGATGACAGACCCAGTGGAGACCAGGCCGGTGCACCCGGTCCTCTTGGTCAACCCGAGATCGGGCGGTGGTAAGGCGCAGCGCTACGACCTGATCGGTCAGTGCCGAGCCCGCGGGATCGAGCCGGTCGTGATGAACGAGGGTGACGACCTGGCGTCACTGGCCGCTGCTGCCGTGTCGTCGGGAGCCGACGTCATCGGCATGGCCGGCGGCGACGGATCCCAAGCCATCGTGGCGGCCGTCGCATCCAGGCACGACCTTCCGTACGTCTGCATACCCGCCGGCACACGCAACCACTTCGCTCTGGACATCGGCGTGAATCGGGACGATGTGATCGGCGCCCTGGACGCCTTTCTCTACGGCACCGAGCGCCGAATCGACTTGGCCCTGGTGAACGACCGGGTCTTTGTGAACAACGCCTCGATCGGCTTCTACGGCAAGGTGGTCCAATCGCCGGAGTACCGCGATGCCAAGCTGCGCACGGTCATCGACATGCTGCCCGACCTGCTTGGCCCCGGCGCGGTCCCCTTCGACCTGCGCTTCATCGACCCTGGCGGCGCGGAATACGAGACCGCACAGCTCGTCATGGTTTCAAATAACCGCTACCAGCTCGACTCGTTCGGCGCACGGGGCACCCGGGGGGCCATTGACGGAGGGATGCTCGGCGTTGTGGTGCTGCCCGGCGGACCGCCGTTGCGCCGGTGGCGGGAATGGACCACGGTTCGCTTCGAGATCGACTCCGGGACCACCATCGACGTCGGGTTGGACGGTGAGGCCATCCGGCTCGAGCCACCGCTCAGATTCGAGTCGCGTCCCGCCGCCCTCCGGATCCGGACTCCAGTCGGCCAGCGCGATCCCGGGCCACCGCGGCCCAGGCGGAGGACTTCTTCGTCGCCATAGTCAGCATCGCCGCGCGCAGCCCGTTCGGACGGGCGATTGAGGTGGATGTGGTGATGTGTGGGGCTAGCAAGAATCGAACTTGCGACCTCAGCATTATCAGGGAGATCGGGCAAATGTCGCACTGTCTCGACGCGTCTCCTTGTGTCCCGACTTCGGTGCTCATCGGCATCGCGAGACTTTGGTGCGGGACGCTCCGAGACGCCGCGGGACTCCCTGGGGCCCAATTGTCGGGATGAAAGTTGGGATGAATCAAAGGTCGCGGCCAACGTGCCACGGCAATCGATCCACTCCAATCGATCCCAACACTCACCCCAACTCGGGCGTAGCAATGGAATTCCCGGCTGTCCGAACACTGCAAGTCAGCGCGATCATGAGCCGCAACCCAGGACGTGACAGGCAAGTCAAGTGCAAGCCGAAGGCTTAGGGAGGATACGGGCGAAGCGGAGGCCCGGACCGGCCCTTGACCTGCCGGGCAGAACGCGGAATAACAATGGATTACGCCGGCCATCGTGGCCGGCCTGGTTGCCTCTTTGATCCGTTCGATGGTCGGATTTACCTTGGTCGAGGAGTCCGGCGGAGACGCGAGCTTTTTCGCCATCAAGCCCGTTCCAGAGGCCTTGAGTAGGTCGCCCCTACCGTCGGAGCTACCCGTCTACCCGCGAAATCGGGCGCTCGTTTTAGGCGACCCTGAGCGAGCAGCTGCGGCGGGCTCGAGGGTTTGCGCTCTATGCGCTGCGCAGCTGGGGACGAAGCGAGGCGTGGACCTGATCGGCAACGGCAACGGCCAACCAGGGGCGCGGGCCGCCTATGGAATAGAGCAGCCCCGCCACTAGGGACAACGGGCCCAGCCCCAGCGGGACGAGCTTGCTCCGAAGACCCATAGCCTGCACAATAGATGCTGTATGCAACAAACTCTGAGTGCGCCTCCGACGGAGGAACAGCTGGTCGATGCCGTGCTGAGCGCCAGCCGGGTCCTCGTCGCCATCGCCGCCCGATCGCTCGCTGACGTCGGAGAAGAGGTCACCCTCACCCAGTACCGCTCGCTGGTGGTCCTGGCCTCCCGCGGTCCTCAGGGCGTGGCGGCCCTCGCCGACGCGGTCTCGGTCACGCCCCCCACCGCGTCGAGGATGTGCGACCGCCTGGTCAAAAAGGGCCTCGTGACTCGCCGGACCGATCGTCGCGACAGGCGCCAGGTCCGTATCGCCCTCTCTCCTGCGGGCCGCAAACTGGTCGACGCGGTGACCGCCCGGCGTCGCCAGGAGATCGAACAACTCGTCGCCTCGATCCCCCCAGAGTCTCGGGGCAGGGTCGTGGCCGCCCTGGCACATCTGAGCGAGACCGCTGGTGAGGTGCCCGAACAGGACTGGAGCACGGGCTGGGACCTGTGAGCGGGGGGCCGAGCGAGGGTGCACTAAGCGAAACGCCGCATCCCACCCACTCGGAGCGCGTCCGGGGGAGTGCCGCAGCGGTGGGCCGATGGGTCCGCTCAGCGCCGTACCTGCAGCGCTGGATCGTGCTCGGCGTCGCAATCGGTGCCATCGCTGGTCTCGGCGCCGTCACCTTCTACGAGTCGCTGCGGCTTTGCACCCATTTCTTCTTGGAAGTCCTCGCCGGCTACAGCGTGCCGACCCCCACTGGGGAGGGACACGTGGCGGGCGCAGCGCGCGCCGCCAGGCCTTGGGTCCTGCCACTGGTCGCAGGCACCGGGGCGCTTCTGGGCGCGTTGTTGGTGTACCGCTTCGCCCCCGAGGCCGAAGGCCATGGCACCGACGCAGCAATCGCGGCGGTGCACCACAACCCCAAGGGCGTTCGCTTTCGCGCCGTCGTGGTCAAGATCGTCGCTTCTGCGCTCACGATCGGATCGGGAGGATCGGGCGGACGGGAAGGTCCCACCGGGCAGATCAGTGCAGGCTTCGGGTCGCTCCTTACCCGGGTGCTGGACCTCGACCCGGCTGACGGCCGCATTGCGGTGGCGACGGGTATCGGCTCGGGCATCGGGGCCATCTTCGGCGCGCCGCTTGGTGGTGCCGTGTTGGCTTCTGAGATCCTCTACCGCGACGACTTCGACCCGGCCGCGCTGCTGCCGTGCTTCATTGCGTCGTCTGTGAGCTACGCCGTCTTCGGTTCGGTCGAGGGCTTCGGCCCCCTTTTCGGCTACGTCGGTTCGTACCGCTTCGGTGACCCGGCCCAACTCGGATGGTTCGCCCTGATCGGGGTCCTCGGTGGCCTGATTGGGCTGCTCTATGCCAAAGGCTTCTACAGGATCGCTCAGATCTCGGGCGGGATCCGCCGGCTGCCGCGATGGGTCAAACCGGCCATCGGTGGTCTGCTCGTCGGCAGCATCGGCATCGTGATTCCCGAGGTTCTCGGCACCGGATACGGCTGGATCCAAAAGTGCCTTGGTCCCGAGCTCCTCGGCATCCCGCTGTGGATCGTGCTTATCGTGCCCTTCGCCCGCATCTTGGCCACAGGGCTATCCATCGGCACGGGCGGATCGGGAGGGATCTTCGGTCCGGGCATAGTGATCGGCGCCTTCATGGGTGCCGCGGTGTGGCGGCTCTTCGAGCCCATCGCGCCATCGATGGGCCACGACCCCTCGCCCTACGTCATCGTTGGGATGATGTGCTGCTTCGGCAGCATCTCGCGCGCGCCACTGGCAGTCATGTTGATGGTGGCGGAAATGACAGGCAGCCTGTCGATCCTGACGCCGGCCCTGGTCGGGGTTGGCTTGGCCTGGCTGATCGTGCACCACTTCGACGACTCGATCTACCGGAGCCAGATACGTAGCCGGGCCGACACCGAAGCGCGGCGCATCACGGCAGGGCTTCCTCTTTTGGCCTCGATCCCGACCCGGCAGGGCATGGTCGCCGCGCGGCTTGTCCTGCCATCTTCGACGTCCGTGAGCGACGCCATCGATCTCAGCCGAGAAGCGGGTGTTGGTGGCGCTCCGGTCGTCGACGTTTCCGGGAGGTTCGAGGGCACGGTGGAGGTGGCCGAGCTGGCACACGCACAGCACCACGGGACCCACGTCGGCGACCTGGCCGACGCCGGTGCACCGGTAGTCACGGTCGACAGCCATCTCGACGCCGCTCTCGAATCGATCGCGTCTGCGGACATGTCGTGGGTGCCCGTTCTCGACGACGACAAGCGGGTGGTCGGCACCTTGTCGATCTCGGACCTCGTCGCGGCCTATCGCCGCGAACTGCTTGCCTCGGCGCAGCGCTTGAGTGCTCTCGGCGCGTGCGCCGGTACCTTCGAGCTCTCGGTCACCGAGGAATCGGTCCTCGCCGGACAACCGCTGCGCGCAGCCGCCATTCCCGACGGCACGCTCGTCACCTCCATTGCTCGCAATGGAGGTGTACTGACTCCGACCGGCGACGTGGTGCTCGAGCCCGGCGACCGGCTCTCCCTTCTCGGGTATCGCGACGAGCGTGCAACTTCGTTCGCCGGGTAGCGGGGCGGACGGCAGGGGACGGCCTCTCGTCGTTTCCGCCCGATCGCAGCAGGCTGGGAGGGTAAGACACCTCGGCACCATCGGGATAGGCCAGCAAGCCAAGGGGGTCGTGCTTGCAACCGGCAGTCGAGGGGTCTGACTTGGACCGGATCCGGACAAGCGTGCGACCATGAGCGACCGCCTGGACGCGAAAGCGCCTCACGATGCCACTGGTCGGACCGGGTGGGCGTTGGCGGGCGTTGGATGTGCAGGAGCACTCGGCGCTGCGCTGATCAGCCCCGATAACGCCCGGTTGGCTGCCACACAGGACTGGTCCCCGTTCGTCTTGGTGGCGGGCCTTCTCCTGGTGGGTCTCGTCGCCGACGAGGACCGGTTGTTCTCCGCCGCCGGACACGCTCTCGCTCGCCTGGCTCCGAACGGACTCGCCCTCTATGTCGGTTCCGTCGTGCTCATAGTGAGCGTGACGACGGTATTGAACCTCGACACCTCAGTGGCATTCCTCACTCCGATCCTCGTCTACACGGCCCGCAACCGGGGCGAAGGAGAGGCAGCACTCCTCTATGGATGCCTTCTCCTGTCCAATGCCGGATCGCTGCTGCTACCCGGCTCAAATCTCACCAACCTGATCGTCCTCGGGCACCTGCACCTCTCGGGAGGACAGTTCCTCAAACACATGGCCCCCGCGGCGATCGCAGCGGCACTGGTGACCGCTCTGATCGTAGGCGGTGCCGAACATCGGTCACTGCGGGCAACGGTTGCCCCGTTATCGGAACGAGAGCAGCCGGTGTTCGGTGTGGGGCTGATCGCGGTGGTGGCGGTCACCGTGTTGGTGCTCGTCCTCCGGTCGCCAGCCGGCCCAGTGGCGGCCGTCGGTATGGTGGCAGTCAGCGTCCGGGCGTTCTCTTCGGAAGTGTCTCCCCGGCGCGCGTTGGGGGTTCTCGGACTCCCCGTGCTCGTTGGCCTGTTCGGTGTAGCCGTCGCCCTCGGGACGTTGGGCCGTGCATGGTCGGGACCGGAAAATCTCCTGTCGCACCTTGACTCCTGGGGCACTGCTTTGGCCGGAGCCTTCTTCAGCGTGGTCGTGAACAACCTTCCCGCTGCATCGTTGTTGGCGGCTCGGGTGCCGCCCCGACCGTTCGCCCTCCTGGTGGGGTTGAACATCGGCCCGAACCTCTTCGTCACCGGTTCGCTCGCCTGGCTGTTGTGGCTCCGATCGGCGAAGTCTGCCGGCGCTCGACCGTCCATCGCCAGAGCGAGCCTTCTCGGAGTGGTTGCGGTGCCGCTGTCGATGGCAGCTGCTCTGGGCGTGCTTGCCCTCGACGGGTCACATTGAAGTCCAGCACCACATCTTGCGGTGACGAGGACGCACCCGGGCGGGTTCTAGTCAGACGGAGATGGATGTTCGGGTCACTGCCGAAGTGACGACGCGGCCTCTCGAACGGCGTAATAGAGCAAGACGTATCCAGCTAACGGATCGGCCCACCACCAACCAGCCGCCGCGTTCAACACCAGACCGGCGAGCACCGATGTAGCCAGTATCCCGTCGATCATGGTGATCCGGCCCTCAGCTTGGAGCACCGGGTTGTTAAGGGCCGAACCCGTCTTGGCCTTGCCGAACGCGAGCCCGAACATTACGACGGCAGTCACGGCAGTCCAGGCGATGCCGAGCGCACTGTGACGAGGATGAAACCCGATAACAAGCACCGCTGTGCTCTGGATGCTCAAGTAGACGGCCAACCCAACGAAGGCGATCCCGATGAGACGCATAGCTCGGCGCTGACGGTCCGCGTTCACGTCGGCTAGCTCCCACAAGACAACCGTCGATGCGCCTATCTCGATGAGGCTGTCGATGCCAAAGCCTGCCAGTGCGACGGATTGGCCCTGGATCGCGGCATAGGCCAGTACGAAGACGCCCACGACGTTCCATCCGAGCGTCGTCGCCTCAAGCTTGCGACCGCGGTCGAGCAGTCGCTCTCGACGGTTGCCTCGCTTGATCTCAACCACGGATTCAGTGTTTCAGACTGCTCCGAGTCGTCATCGCCCAGCGTGCCCGCTGCAGGTTCGGGGAAGGGGCATTGAGGGGCAGGCGATCTCGTCTGTGCGCTTCAAATGCGCGGAGCGCGTGGTTGGACTGGGGCGCTTCTTGATGGCGCGTTCTCAGGTTCTGTAGCTGAAAGCGCCCGTCTCTGTGTGTGGCACGACGGCGGCTTCGTGGAAATGACGGCTCGACCGAAGCCACACCGATCCCCGGTTTTGACTTGCGAGGTTTGCCGATACCGGGCGACGGGAATCAACCCGCGTTCTCAGCTTGGGAAGCCCCTCGAGAGGTGTTGCACGACTGCCGAAAAGCGGAAAAGTCCAGCGTGACCGCGTTTCGCACTCAACGGCTGCTATTCGCGAATGCGTCCTGTTTGTCGGTGCGTGTTGCACGAAATGGGTCCGCTCTGGCGTGTTGCACGCTGTTGCACGGGTTCTCAGCCATGCAAGCTGAGAACGAGAAAGAGGTTTGGCCGGACAAGGGCACCCGTCATAACGAGATACACGCGAAACCCGTCGTGAACATCCGTCGAGTCCGTCGCGATTGTTGGGATGCCTGTTGGGACTGTCTGGAGAGAGTTCAGCTAGCTATGCGACATACGGCTTCTGATCAGGCTGAACGAGTGGGGCTAGCTGGAATCGAACCAGCGACCTCAGCATTATCAGTGCTGCGCTCTAACCGACTGAGCTATAGCCCCGAGGGTCTAGGTCTCCTCAGAACGGTCGAGGCTACACCACGCCCGACCAGAGCTACCTCGCGCTCGGAGCTCCTTAACCCGCCGTCAGCGTCGTCGTGACCAGCGTTGCCAGGGCCGTCGCACCCGGACCGTCGATCGCAAGGTGCGTGCCGTCGGAGCCGAACCATTCGGGGTTTTGTGAGGCGAGAGTGGCCCAGTCGGCGACGAAGACATCGGGATAGCGCGACGCGCCGTTGGCCAAAACTGCGTTGTTCGGGTCCTGCCAGGACCGGTCGACGTGAAAGTTCACGAATACCACGCGGGACGCTCCGCTCAGGACTTGCATCATGGCGTCGAAGTCGCTGTCCGTGATCAGGTCCGTTGGTGCCCAGCCCGACAATGACCTCGGCCCCCAACTGACCCGACGCCTTCAACTCTTGGAGCAGCTGTATCCCGTCAGACCACTGGCGGCTAACGGCTGCGTTCGACGTTGACTCCAGGGATGTCCGTCTGCAGGGGATCCTGGTAATCGAGCATCACCGAATCGCCTACGGCGGTGACATGGCCGGCGACAAAGCCGGGTCCGGGTGGAGGAAGCGTGCTCGTGGTCGTCGTCGGAGGCAGTGTGGTCGTCGTCGTCGTGGGTGCAGCGGCGACGTGGCCCTGGGGCGCATCGATCGATGTGGTCCCCCAGTGGCGGGACAGGAAGAAGACGCTCAGGCCGCCGAGCACAGCGAGCACCAAGAGGTCGACCAGAATCAGGCGAATGAGCGGCCGCCGGTCTCACAGCGAGATGTTTCGTCGGCCATCGATCCAGTTTCGCGGTCGCCGCGGCTCGGCGCAGAGCAGCCCTTATTGCGGCAGCGGTCGGTCTTCAGGCCACAGGCGTACGCCGATGGACTGGCTTGCCGTGGCCAACAGCGTGCCATCTTCCGACCATAAAAAGGCTGTGCCCTGCGAGTAACCGCCGACGAGCGCGTGGATATGAATGTCGCAGAGGACCCACTCCGTGGGCTGCAGCTGCACCATCCGCAGTGTGTTGTCGAGGCTCCGTCCCATGGCGCGTCGTCCTATGGGCTGGGAAACCGCCCCCGAGACATAGTCGCCAAAGATGGCGAGGGTCGCTGCGGACGGCGTGAGATGACCCGGCACCCTCGCCCAGAGCGCCGAGTCGGGGCTACCCGGTGAGCCGTCCATCTCCTCGAAGGTCTGGCCCCGCGCGGTACGGACCTCGACACTGTCCATGATCGTGTTGCGAAAGAACGCTGGGAGGAAACGCGGTGGACACTCATCGGGGGGAGGGACGTCGGGGGGTTTGACCCATACGCCACCGACGTCCAAGTCGTCCTTTCCGAGCGCAGCGTTGACCGTCAGGATCTCCTTGCCGTCAACGCGTCCAACAGCTCGACCCTGAGTCACGTGACCACCGACGGCAGCCAGGGTGACGTCCCACCGCAACTCCGATCCAGTGACGGCGTAGGAGAGGTAATGCGCCGTCGCCCACACCGTCGGCCGGCCGGCGGCAGCTTCGAGCGCGACGAGGGCTGCGCCGAGTCCGCAGCCGCCGAACAAGAAGTTGCCCGGGGTCGTGAGCTGCGGAGTCACCTCCATGGTCCAATGCAGGTCGTCTTCGTCGGGCTCCATGCCCAGAAAGGTCCGTGCGTCCACGGGGCCGCACGATAATGGGATGCGGTTAGCGCAAGGACAATGCACGACCGTTGACGGAGGCGGTCACGTCGGGCCGCCTACGATTGGACGCGGCAATCACCACCCCGGGGGTGTAGCTCAGCTGGAAGAGCAACGGCTTTGCAAGCCGTAGGTCGAGGGTTCGAGTCCCTTCACCTCCACTCGGTCAGGCCTGGACCCTCGTGCCTTCGCGTGCGCCGTCGTCTTCGGCAGGGCAACGACTTCAGGTGACGCGGTCCTCCGACAGCGACGTGATGTCGTCCCACGAGTAACCGGCCTCGAGGAGCACCTCCTCGGTGTGCTGCCCGAGTTCGGGAGGGCGTACCGGAGCGGATGGCACGCTGTCGGAGAATCGAACGGGTGTCCTCACGACGTCCACAGTCGAATCCGAGGATTCGGGGTCCTCGACGGACTCGATGTAGCCGTTGATCCGGATGCCGGGATCACGCGCAACCTCGGCGTGGTCACGCACGGGAGCGAAGCGGAGGCCCGCCGCGCCGAGAAGGTTGCACCACTCGGCCGTCGTCTTCGTCGCGAACACCTCGTCCAAGATCGGCCAGAGGGCGGCCTTGTCGTCCTCGAAATAGAGGAGGCCGCTGAAACGCTCGATGAGGTCCGGCCGACCGATGGTCTCGTAGAAGCGGTCGCGGAACGGACCGGCCACTCCCACGATGGCGATCCAGCCGTCCGAGGTGGCGAACATGCCGTAGATGCCCGGGACCATCGAGTGGCCACGGTTGCTGGGTCCGGTCATCTCGCCCGGACATCAGGTACTTGGTGATCTCTCCGGCCTGCGCCCAGACCTGGCCCCCGAGGAGCGACGTCTCGACGAGTTGTCCGCGGCCCGTCTGTTCGCGCGCGTAGAGCGCGGCAAGGACACCGGCCAGAAGGTTCTGTCCCGAGATGTGGTCAGCGATGGTGGCGCCGATGGGACTCGGGTCGCTGCCCGCGCCGCCCGTCGTGCTGATGATCCCGCCGCCGGCTTGGCCGCTCAGGTCGGCGCCCTCTCGCTGGGCGTCGGGCCCTTCGGGGCCGAACGATGACCCCATCGCGTAGATGATCCGCGGATTGCGGCGTGACGCCGTCGGCGTAGCCCACGCCCCAGCCGTCCAGGGTCCCGGGCTTGAAGTTGGAGACGAAGACGTCGGCATTCTCGACCAGGCGCAAGAACACCTCGCGGCCGCGCGGCACGCGGAGGTCGATGGTCATGCTGCGTTTGCCGCGGTTGTACGCGGTGAACCAAGGGGAGCGGCGATCCTCCCGGCTGATCGGCAGCCATCGGCTCTGGTCGCCAAAGCCCGGGCAGTTCGATCTTGATGACCTCGGCGCCCCATTCGAGCATCGTCAAGGACACCTGCGGGCCCTGGACGAGCAGCCCAGCCTCCAGCACGCGGATGCCGTCGAGGGTTCCCATCTCGCCTCAGGACCTCAGGATTCGCGCGCAAACAGCGTGTCATAGGGAACCCACATTGGTGAGTTCCAGGACGCGGGTCAAGCGGCAGTCGCAGCGGCTCACTGCGCCGCTACGACGCGTCCGGCACAGCTGGCCCGCTGATGGTGGCGAACCCCTGCTGCACGAGCTGCACGATCATGCGGACCACCTCTTCTTGGGACGGTTCCCGCGCTCATCTGCCACGACTCGACCATCGCGAAGATGAACCCGAACATCCCGTCGGTGACGACCGAGACCATCGCCTCGTCGGCGTCGGGCGCCAGCAGCGAGATCAGCATCTGCACCCGGTCGTGCAGCGTCCGCACGAGCGGGTTGTCGAGAACGCCGCGATCGCTCGCCCGCATGGAACGCACGATGAAGCCGTAGATCTCGGGCTCGTCCACGAGCAGGCCGATCAGCGCGTTCGCGCCCGAGCTGCACCGCCCGTCGTCGTGTCGAGTGGTCTCGCCCAGCTGCAAGGTCCGCGATCAGCGACCGCTCCATTTGTTGCGCCCGCTCCAGGGCGAGCGCGTCGGCGATCCCGGCCTTGTCGCCGAACTCTGCATAGATGACGGGTTTGCTCACCCCGGCATGGGCGGCGATGTTCTCGACCGACACCGCGGACCCGTGCAGTGCGGATCGCTGCCATGGCATCGTCGAGGAGGCGCTGGCGTTGCGAACGAGCGCTCCGAATCGGTCCGGCTCGGCCGCCCCGGGGACTTGGCGCTCGGCATTCACCGCTGCCACGGCAATTGCCTACTCTCGGTATGCAAATACCCGAGAGCCCCGTGTACAAGTCATCAAAGAGCCACCATAACAGGGCACTAGTAAAGCTACTAGAGGTAGATTAATCTCCCCTCCGTGGTGGGGCAGGTGCCGGGGACGCCGGCGACGGGGGCGAGCTGACGCACGATGCGCTTTGCGGGAAGCGTAAGCAGAACGCCGATCGGATCGGACTGCTCGGCTGGAGGCCGTCAGTGAGTAGCCGCCTGACGAGCGACGACATCGTCAACGGCTACGCCACGCCATTCGAGGAGGCGGTGGAGCACGCGTCAAGTCGTTGGGCGGGCGGTGGTCGCCGCGCCGTCGAATCGCTCGGGGCGCTCTACGCCATGGTGCTGGACACGGTCGGCGGCGACGATCCGTGAGCTCGCGCACGGCCGCTTCGCGTGGCGGGAGTTCGTCGACCAGTCGTGGTTCCTGGCGTCGGTCTCCGTCCTTCCCGCCATCCTCATCGCTGTTCCCTTCGGGCTGGTCATCGTGCTCGAGGTCGGCGGCCTGGCCGGGCAGATCGGCGCGGCCTCCTTCGTCGGAGCGGTCGACGCCATCGGGACCGTACGCGAAGCGTCGCCGATCGTGACCGCACTCCTGCTCGCCGGCGCCGGGGGATCGGCCATCTGCTCGGAGCTCGGTGCCCGCACCATCCGCGACGAGATCTCGGCCATGGAGGTCATGGGGATCAATCCGCTCGAGCGACTGGTCGCTCCCCGCATGCTGGCCACCGTCGTCGTCGCCGTGCTGCTCAACGGCATCGTCTCGTTCTCTGCCATCGCCAGCGGCTACTTCGCCGACCTCACGGTGCTGCACGGCTCGGCCGGTGGGTTCCTGAACAGCTTCGCCACCTTCTCGCAGCCGGCCGATCTCATCGAGTCGACGCTCAAGGCGGCGATCTTCGGATTGATCGCCGCGGTGGTCGCCTCCTACAAAGGGATGACGGCCAAACGCGGCCCGGCGGGCGTGGGTGAGGCCGTCACGCAGTCAGTCGTCATCACCGGCATCGCCCTCTTCTTCGTCGACATCATCCTGACCGAGATCTTCCTCGTTCTCGTGCCGCCGAGGATCCCGTGACGGTCGCCGCGGAGCTCCGCCAAGCAGATCCCCGACCGAGCCGGCAGAGACGGTTCCACGGCGCCCCTCGCTCGTCGACGCGGGTCTGTCGAGCAGCTCGCGTGGCTCGGCCGCCTCGTGATCTTCGGCTTCAAGACGTTCGCGTCGATCCCGTACGCCCTGGTCCGACACCGCAACGAGACGGTGCGGCTGATCGCCGACGTGACCTTCGGCGGCGGCTTGATGGCCGTCGCCGCGAGCACGGTCCTCGTGGTCTTCGTCATCGCCGCCTTCGTCGGCATCACCATCGGACTCGAGGGCTACCAGGGACTGCAGATCATCGGCCTCGCACCGCTGGCGGGGTACCTGTCGTCGTACGCCAACACGCGCGAGATCGCCCCGCTCATCACCGCCTTCGGCCTTGCTGCGCAGATGGGATGCAAGTTCACGACCCAGCTCGGCGCGATGCGGATCACCGAGGAGATCGACGCGCTGGAGGTCATGAGCATCCGGTCGCTGCCGTACCTCGTCACCACCCGACTTGATCGCGGCGCTGGTGGTCGTCACGCCGCTCTACCTCATCGCGCTGTCGGGTGCCTATCTGGCCACGCAGATCACGGTGATCCTCGTGGCACATCAAGGGCAGCGGCACCTACGCCCACTACTTCCACTCGTTCCTGACGCGCGCGCGACGTCTTCCTGTCCATGACCAAGGTCTGGGTGTTCGTCGTCCTCATCACCGTCACGCACTGCTACTACGGCTACACCGTGCGCGGCGGGCCCGAGCAGGTCGGACGAGCCGCCGGCCGCGCGATTCGTGCCAGCATCGTGGTGATCGCCATCTCCGACATGCTGATGACGCTCGCCTTCTGGGGCACGTCGAGCGGGATCAAGTTCTCCGGATGACGACGCAAGCCGAGCGTCCGCGGACAGGCCCTCATCGGCGTGGCGCTCCTGCTGGTTATCGTCGGCGGCGGGCTACGGCATCATCGCCGCCTTCACGGGACACTTTTCCTCCTACGACGTCGTGTACGCGGACGTGCCCGCTTCGGGGACCGGCATCTCACCGGGCTCCGTCGTCATCTTCCGGGACATCACCGTGGGATCGGTGGGCAGGCTCGGCCGGGAGTTGCCGAACGGCCTGCTGCGTGTCGAGCTCCACATGACGCCGGACGACCTCGCATCCATTCCCTGCCGGCGTGCGAGCGGATGTAGAGATCGCGACGGTCTTCGGGACCCAGGGCATCAACCTGGTGCCACAAGCCGGAGCCGCACCAGGACACCTCCACGTCGGGGCAGACGATCACCTCGGTCGGGGTCTCGAAGACCACCACGCTGCAGGGCGACGCAACCGACCTCGACAACCTGCTCAAGGCGCTGCACCCCGCCGCCCTCGACGAGACGTTGACGGCCATTGCCACTGCGCTGAAGGACCAGGGACCCCACCTCGGCACGACCATCGAGCAGGTGGCCGCCTACCTCGACGAGATGCTGCCGGAGGTGCCCAACATCGTGAACGACGTCGGGCAGATCGGCCCGGTGGCCGAACACGCTCAGCCAGGCGACGCCGCCGTTGCTCTCCGACGATCTCGAACGGGTCGGTCCTGGCAACGACGATCACCAACGAGGCCACCCAGCTGCACCAGTTGCTGGCTCAGGGCACGCCGACCGCCGAACGACATCACCGGCGTGCTCCAGGGCAGCGGGTCCGCCTTCGAGGACCTCGTCGCCAACTCGGCCGTACTGCTCGGCGACGTCGCATCGAACCCCAACTTCGTCGCCCAGGTCCTGAACGGATTCGACAAGTGGTCCAAGGCATTCGCCGCTGCGGAGTCCCACGGTCCCTACCTGTCGTTCGCCGGCGACATCACGATCCAGGGTTCGGCGCAGACGGTGGCGGCCGCCCTCGGCGTACCCGGTTCTGACCAGCTCATCGAGCAAGGGCTCGGACCCGAGTTCTTCAACCCGGCGACGTACACGGCGGCCGACTGCCCCACGTACCAGGGCGAGTCCGGGCCCAACTGTCCCCATGCTGCTGCGTCGGCGCGGCCCGGCCGGACCGGGCAGGCGGGCGGCGTGAGCGGGTCCAACGGCGTGATGACGACGACGGCGACTCAAGCCGCCTCGGTCAAGATCGCGACCGGGACTCTCCGGCGGCAAGGCACCTCCGTCTGCGGCTGTCGCCACGCTGTTGCTCCAACCGGTACTCCTCCAGCTGGCCAAGCTGCCGTGAGCCGCCAACCCGTCCCCTGGCGCACGCTCGCCAAGCTCGCCGTGTTCGTCGCCGCTGCCGTCCTGGCCACGATCATCGTGACAGCGAGCCTGCTCAACCTGAGATCCCAGCCCCAGACGGGCTACTCGGCGTTGTTCACCGACGCGTCGGGCCTCCAGCCCGGGGACTTCGTGGACATCGCCGGCGTGCAGGTAGGCACGGTCACCGGCGTGCAACTGCAGGGCGGGGTCGCACTCGTGCAACTTCACAGCCGACAGCGACCAGCAGCTCACGACGACAACGCACGCCAACGTCGACTACGCGAACCTCCTCGGTCAGCAACTGATCGCGCTCGAGCCGGGGTCGACACCCGGAAAGCCACTTGCGTCCGGTGCGCAGATCCCGGTGTCACGGACCGCGCCGGCACTCGATCTGACCGGCATCTTCAACGGCTTCCAGCCGCTGTTCGCTGCGCTCACGCCCCAGCAGGTGAACGAGCTGACCGCGTCGATCATCCAGATCTTCCAAGGGGAGTCGGGCAACATCTCCAACCTGGTGACGCAGACGGCGTCGATCACGGAGAACCTTGCGCAGCGCCAGCAGATCATCGGAGAGGTCATCGACAACCTGAGCGCGGTCGCCGGGACGCTCGACGCCCACGACCAACAACTCGGTCACGATGATCGACCAGTTCGACAGCCTGGTGACGGGACTGGCCAACGAACGCGGCCAGATCGGCACGACCGTCGACAGCCTGAGCGGGCTGACCCAGGCAGTGTCGGGCCTGCTCAGCCAGAGCCAGCCCACGCTCGACCAGGCCATCAACGCGGTCGTCAGCGCGAGCCACACGGCGGCCCAGGACCAGAGCGGCTTCGACGGCGTGCTGGGCAACCTGCCGGCGTTCATCGAGACCTTGGACAAGGTGGCCAATTCGGGGAGTTTCCTCAACGTCTACATCTGCAACCTGACCATCCACGTGCAAGGGACGGTGAACCTCAACGTCCTCACCGGGCCAGCCCGGCCTTCCGTTGACGTTGCCGTCGGGCCCCGTCGGCAACCAGAGCGTGCACACGGCGAATTGCGCATGAAGCGATTCAGCGAACGCAACCGTGTGGTCATCGCCGTCGTCGGCAGTGCGCTGCTCGTCGTGATCGCGCTCGGCGCGATCAATTTCTCGAAGCTGCCGTTGATCAACGACCACACGGGATACGGCGCCGCCTTCGCCGACTCGGCCGGGCTGGCCCAAGGTGACCCGGTCAGCGTGGCCGGCGTGGACGTCGGGCACCGTCAGCGGCTTGAGCCTGAGCGGGTCGCACGTGCTCGTCCAGTTCACCGTGCAGAACGGCGTCCCGCTGGGCGAGCGGACGACCGCCTCGGCCAAGGTCCTGACGCCCCTCGGGCAGGAGTACCTCGACCTCGAGCCCGCCGGGAGGGGTCAGATGGCAGCCGGGGCGGTCATCCCCCAGAGCCGGACGCACGAGACGCAGACGATCGTCAGCACGGTCCGCGCCGGCGCCAACGTCGTGCAGGGCATCAACCTGCAGCAGCTCGTGCAGGCCATGGCGGTCACGAACCAGGATCTCGAGGCGGTGCCGCCCGGCGCCACATCGTCGCTCCTCAAAGGGCTGTCCCAGCTGTCCGACGTCATCGCCTCGCGGTCGGGCGAGCTGGCACAGCTCGTGCAGAACGTCTCGCAGTTGACGGCCACCCTGCACCAGCACGGGACACAGCTGTTCTCGCTCATCGGGCAGAGCGACCTGGTGCTGCAGGTCCTCAACCAGCGGCACGCCGCGATCGACCAGCTCTTGAAGTCGACGGCCGTGCTGACCCAGCAGCTCGACGCATTGCTGTCCGCACATCAGGCGCAGGTCGGGCCGTTGCTCAGCGACTTGGAGACGGTGAGCGGGGTGCTGGCAAAGGACGGCAACGAGATCGAGGCGGCGATTCCGCTGCTGACCTCGGCCAACAAGTATCTCGCCAACGTCACCGGTTCCGGTGCGTTCGGCGACTTCGTCATGCCGGCCGCGCTGATCCCCGACAACGTCATCGCCCAGTGCTCCAAGCCGGGCGCCGATCAACGCCGTTACGGGGTGCAATCCGTGACGGTCAACCGGAGCCGGCTGATCCTGGCGGTGATGGCGGCCGCCGCTGTCGTCGTGGCGGTTGGCGCGCTCGTCGGAATCCGGGCGGCGTTGTCCACGCCGACCTACAGGGTCACGGCTGACTTCCCCGAGGCCCCCGGTGTCTACGTCGGGAACCACGTCGACGTGCTCGGGATCCCCGTCGGGATCTGTGACAGCCGTCACGCCGCACCCGACCTATGTGTCCGTCGAGATGCAGGTCAATTCCGACGTCAAGGTCCCGGCTCATGCGATCGCCGCGTTGATGGCGCCCGACATTGTCAATGACCGCTACATCCAGCTCGATCCGGTGTACAGGAGCGGGGCGATCATGGCGGACAACGCGGTGATCCCGATGCGCCGAACCGCGTTGCCCCAGTCGGTGGACCAGACGATCTCCTTGCTGGACCAGCTGATCCAGGCGCTCGGGCCCACCGGTGCGGACAAGAACGGCGTCTTCAGTCAGTTCGTGCATGACGTGGCCCAGACCGTGGGAAACAACGGGCCGAGCTTCCACACGACCGTCCTGGCGCTCGGGAAGGCTCTGGCTGCGCTCTCGAACGACGGGCCGACGATCACGAGCCTGCTCGACAACGCCGGCGCGTTCACCGGCGAGGCCGCCGCTAACGACCAGGAGTTCCAGTCCTTCGCCAACGACCTGGCGTCGGCCAGCGCGTTGGTCGCATCGGACAGCTCTGACATCGGGACGACGCTCTCGTCGCTGAAGCAGGTCCTCTCGCAGGTCACGTCCTACGTCAACGGCAACGTCGGTTCGATCGGGACGGTGCTCTCGAACGTCAACGCTTTCACTGCGCACGTGCTGGCCCAGCAGCAACAACTGAGCCAGGCGTTCGCCTACGGCGGGCTGGCGCTGCAGAACCTGAACAACGCCATCGTTCCCGGACCCAACGGGCTCGACGTCTCTCCGCATCCGCTACGACCCGTCGCTCGACACCAAATCGTTCGTCCAACAGATCTGCGGCAACGAGCTGACACGGATCCTCGAGCTCGGTGCCCAACAGGCGAAGAGCTCGGAGTTGAACCTGGCCTGCGCGGCCAGCGCCGGGCTGGCGCAGATGGATACGCCGCCGAACGCGCAACCAGGGTCCGAACCTGTCCATATCCGCCCTGGTCGGCGCGGAGCCGTGATGCGGCGGATGTCGGGCCGGCGGGGCCGCAGGGTGGTGGCGATCTTCGTGGGTTTGGTCGCCGCCGCGGTGGCGGGCTCGGGTTGCGGCCTGTCTTTCCAGGCGCTGCCGAAGCCCGGTGGCGTGAGCGGGCCGACGTACGACCTGAAGGCCGTCTTCGGGAACGTCCTGAATCTCCCCTTGCAGGCGCGGGTGCTCGTCGGTGCCGACGAGGTGGGCCAGGTCAGCTCCATCACCACGTCGCACTTCAAAGCCGACCTGACGTTGACCATCCGCAGCGCCATCCGGATCCCGCGTGGCACCACGGCCCAGATCCTCTTCGTCGACCCGCTCGGGGACGAGTTCATCCAGCTGTACCCGCCCCGTGGCCCGTCGCACGGCCCCTACCTCGCCAACGGCTCGTTGCTCCCCGAGCGCGACACATCGAGCGCACCGTCCATCGCCGACACCCTCGCCGCGCTCGGGGCGCTGCTCAACGGCGGTGGGCTCAACCAGCTGCAGACCATCATCACCAACATCAACCAGGCGCTGGGCGGCCACCAGCAGCAGATCCAGCACATCATCAACGACCTGTCGTTCACGGCGACGGCGCTGAACGCCAACAAGGGTGAAGTGGACACTGCGCTCGCGGCGCTCGCCACCCTGAGCGGCCAACTGGCCAAGGGGGACGCCACGATTGCCAACGGCATCGACACCATCGGTCCCGCCATCTCGGTGCTGTCCTCGGAGAACCAGGACTTTCAGAACCTGCTGACCGCCACCAACAACCTCTCGAACGTGGCCGACTCGATCGTGACGCAGAGCAGTTCGTCGATCCTCGGGACGATCCGCCAGCTCTACGCCGTGGTGAACCAGATGGTCGGCGTCGAGTCCCAGCTCGGGCCGACGCTGACCGACCTTTCCACCTTCGAGACCGAGACCAAGAAGATCGCGCCGGGCAACTACCTCCAGTTGTCGCTCGACGGCACGGCGATCGTCAACCAGACCCCGCTGTTGGGGCCCAACAGTGCGAAGGCGGCGTCGACGCCGGGGACCGCGGTGTCAGGCGCGTCGGGGTCGCCGGGCTCGAACTCGACTGCGCAGGCCATCAGTGGCCTCCTGGGGGCGGGGTTGCCGTGACCAAGACGCAGGTCTGGGTCAGGGTCGGCGCTCTGGTCGTCGTGGCCTTGCTGGCGGTGTACTTCATCGCGTTCGACGTGATCGGCTGGCGGATCGGGGCCCAGCCCTTCACCGTGACCGTCGACCTCCCCCGCGGCGGCGGGCTCTACTCCGACGGGTTCGTGACCTACCGCGGTGTGGACGTGGGGCGGATCACGCGGATGTCGCTCAGCGCGAGCGGCACGGTCGCGACGCTTGCCATCGACCCGGGCACGGTCATCCCCGCCAGCTCGATCGCGCATGTCCACGAACTGTCCGTCGCCGGCGAGCAGTACCTCGACCTCGTGCCGTCGTCGGCGCACGGTCCGGACCTCCACGCCGGCAGCGTCATCCCCGAGAACCACACGGTCGTGCCCGTGAGCGTCTTCCAGCTCCTGAGTGACGCCGGGCAGCTCATCGGCAGCATCAAGTCGAGCGAAGTCCGTACGATCACCGACGCCCTCGGGTCGGGCTTCAACAACACCGGGCAGGCGCTACGGACCATCACGGTTGCGGGCCAGCATCTGATTGCCGCCTTGCAGGCCGCGCAGGCGGCGACGGTCACGCTTATCAATTCGGGTGGGTCGGTGCTGTCGACCGCGCAGGCATCGAGCAGCTCCATCATCTCCTTCAGCCAGTCGCTGGCCACCATCACCGCGCAGCTCTCCACGTCGAACGCGGACATCACGGCCGTCCTCGAAAACGGCGTCCCGACCGAACAGGCGGTCCAGCAGTTCGTGCAGTCGGACGGTGCCGCGCTCATTCAGCTGATCAAACAGCTGGACAGCCTGTCGGACGTTGCGATCGCGCAGCAGCCCGCCGTCGTGTCGCTCCTGCAGCAGCTGCCAGCCTTCGTGAACAACATCGCGAACACCGCGTCGGGGGGCTCGGTGGCGGTGAACATCTACTACAACACCAAGAACACGGTGTGTCCCTATCTCTCGGGTGCGCAGACGCCCGAGCCGACCGCGGCGACAGGCGTGCCTGATCTCATGCGCACCTGCACCCTGGAAGCGCCCGATCTCCTCCAAAGGGGAGCGGCCCAAGTACCACAACCCTCAGGAGGTTGAGCATGTCGACAGAGGCAGTCTTGGAAGCTGAGAACGCAGAGCGTGAGCCGGGATCAAGGCCGGTCGAAGGCGACGGCGGGGACGTTCCGGCCGCACCCGAACCGGTGGTCCATCGGCGGCAGGGAGACACGCCGGCACGTCGTCGGTTCCTTGTCATCGAGGTCGCCAGCCTCGTCGTCATCGCCGGGTTGGCCGTGGCGCTGATCGTCTCGCAGGTGCGGCTGTCGAACCAGGGCTCGCTCGCCGTGGACCAGACGAGCGCGGTGGCGACGGCCAAGGCGGACGCGAACGACGTCGCGACCTACAGCTACCTCCACCTGCACCGTGACTTCGGCAAGGTCGAGAGCGAGTCGACCCCCTCGTTCCGGCGAAGCTTCATCGGGTCGAGCAATGGTCTGTCCAAGGTGCTGGTGCAGTACAAGGCGACGGCGTCGGCCAAGGTACTGGCGGCGGGGGTGTCCTCGATCAGCTCCAGCAAGGCGGTCGTGCTGCTCTTCGTGAACCAGTCCGTCGCCAATTCGACGCAGCAGGGTGTCAGCACGGACGACAGCCGCATCGAGGTCACGCTGGTGCGCGGCAACGGGCGCTGGTTGCTGGAGGACTTGAAGCTCCTCTGACGACGGCGATCGGACGCGGTCGCAGCCGGTTGCCGCGTTTCCCGGTGCGCGCGGAGTTCGACGCGAAGAGTTAAAGGCGTCGTCGCGCCCACGTCACTGCGATGTAAGACGCGCCGTATTTGAGTGAAGGTCGACCGGCTGACGCGGATCCCCACGTCGTGGCCCTGCGCATCAGGGCCGGGTCCGTAACGTCTCCACGCCGTCGCCGCCGAGCTCGCTCAGCGCGCCCTTGCGCCCGGCCATGGCGAGGAGCAGTGGGAGCATCGGTCCCGACACTTCGGGACCGATGCCGTGGGACCAGTCCGCATCGGTCGCCCGCAGTGCCAGGCCGTCGATGCGGCGCTTCGTCCCGATGATCAGGTTCGAGCCCTTGTAGAAGTCGGCGACCTCGACCAGCGCGTCGGCGGGGTACGTGTGCTGCAGGCCGAGCGAGCGACGGATGTCCTCGGCGTGGATGATCGTCTCACCGAGCACGGTGTCCTTCGGTCCGGGCGGCTTCTTCTCCGAGCCGATGACGGCCCCAAAGCGCGACAGCGCCTCCGCACCGGAGGCGCCACGTTCGGCGGCGATGCCCTTGTCCTGGACCTTGTCGAAGCTGAAGCCGGACGCCACGAGCTTGGGAAAGAAGGCCGCCGGCGTCATGTTGGCCGTCGCCGTCATGTGCGCGAGGACGTCGCGTACCGTCCAACCCTCACATTGCGACGGGCCCGACCACTGTTCCTCGTCCAGCGAGGCCGATGTCAGGTCTGCCGCCAACGCGGCGCGCTCGTCGCGCACCACGGGCCAGATGTCGATGCCGGCCATGCCGGACCTCCCGTTCGCTCGTCGGTTCCTGTGAGTCTCGGTCGTCGGCCGATCGGCATCGACTGGTAGACCTCGATGCTGCCGTCGCTCGAGAGCACCGGGCAGACCTTGGCCTTGTCGGAGGCCTGGGCGTCGGTCGTAAGTTAGACCGAAGTACGCGCAACGGCGCTGCCATGGGTCCCTCGAACGCTGTTGTGCCGCCGGCGCCCCGGGTGCAGGGCGGGCATGATGCCTCTGTGTCCGAGGTACCACGCAATGAGGTGCTTCGCCTCTACGACGAAGGGGTCGATGCCTTCGCGCGGTTGGCCAGAGCGCTCGCCGGGGAGGCCTGGGAGCGACCTGCCTGTGGCGAGTGGAGTGCCGCCGCGCTGACCCGGCACGTGGCCGCGGTCGCGGCTTGGTATCACGAGTGGCTCGACCGCGCCGAGCAGGGCGACGCAGCGCCGCCGTTTCCCGGTGAGCAGCTCGCAGCGCAGAACGAGCTAGCACTGGCCCGGCTCGCCGAGACCACCGGCCCGGCGGCACTGAGACCTCTTCGTGACAAGGGCCCGGTCGTATCGCAGCGCGGTTGCCCGCCGCATGGGACCTGCCCTACGGCTACCCCCGAGGGACGGTGACAGCGGGACTCCACGCGGCGATGGCGGCTTCCGAATGGCATCTTCACGCGTGGGACCTCGCCCGGTCGGTCGCGGCGGAGCACAAGCCCTCGGATCCGGACGCGCTCTATCGGGCGGCAGGCGCCTGTTTGGCGAAGGCGCAGGGCGGGCTGAAGGGCCGGATCGCCAATCTGCTGGTACCGGTCGGCGCCCGGCTCAGCCCGTGGGAGGCACTGCTTCGGCGCTCCGGGCGTGCGCCCGGAGCGGGGGACTGAGACCTCGGCTCAGGACCTTCGGGCGCGCCTCATCGCCAGCCGACACGCCGCAGCACATGGGAGCGGCACCGCTGGACCCGGGCGCTCTCGAACTCGCACTCGCTCTCCACGATGCACCCGCAGCCGATGGCCTGGCCGTGACAGGCGGGGCAGCGCTCGAGACAGCAGCCCGGATGGTGCACCCCGCCGATCGGGGTGCCGCAGTCGCGGCATTCCTCCGGCTCGTAACGGTGCCGAGGACGCGGCTCCTGGCCCCAGCGGACGGGCAAGTAAGCCCTGCCGTCGATCGACGATCGGGTCGGTCAGGCAGCTGATTCCATCGGACATTTCGCCGCCGCAGTGCCCACAGATGGCCATCGACCCTCCTTGCCACAACCCTGTGACCGATCATCCCAGGCCCCTGTGACCGCGGCGCGGATGGCCGGTCGGCACACAGGTCGGCTGCTCTACGCTGCGCTTCATGACGACGACGAAGAGCGAGGCCAAGGCCCAGCCGGGGGCGGCAGCCGGGTTGTTGGCCGGCAAGGTGTGTGTCGTATCGGGGGTCGGTCCCGGGCTGGGCCGCCAGGCGGCGCGGGCGCTCGCCGCCCACGGCGCCGATGTCGTCCTGGCGGCGCGCCGGCAAGCCAATCTCGAAGAGGTGCTCGGCGAGGTGACGGCGCTCGGTGCCCGGGCCCTCGCGGTGCCGACGAACATCGTTGACGCCGACGCCTGTGCCGTGCTGATGGCCGCCGCGGCCGAGGAGTTCGGCGGTATCGATGTCCTCGTGAACAACGCGTTCCGCAGCGACGTCTTCCAGAGTTTCGAGGACGTGGATCTCGCTGTCTGGCGCAAGATCATGGAGGTCAATCTCTTCGGCTCGCTCCAGATGACGAGGGCCGCCCTGCCGTACCTCCGCGCGCGTGGCGGCGGCTCGGTCGTGAACGTTGCGTCGATGGTGACGCGCCAACCGCAGCCGACCCAGGGCGGGTACGCGATTTCGAAGGGGGCGCTCCTCACGGCGACCCGCGTGCTCGCCTACGAACTCGGGCCGTCGAAGATTCGCGTCAACGCGGTGGTCCCGGGCTGGATGGCCGGGCCGTCAGTGGACATGTACATCGAGATGACCTCGAGCGGCCGCGGCGTGCCGGCACAGGAGGTCATCGACGAGCTCAACGCTCGCGTCCCGCTCGGCCAGATCCCATCCGACGCCGACGTGGCCGGCGCCATCGTCTACCTGGCGTCCGACTTGTCAGCGGCCATGACCGGCCAAGCGCTCGACACGAACGGCGGCGAAATCTTCGCCTGAGCCGCCGCCCCGATGACCGGGGCCCGATCATTCGAGTGCGATTGCTTCGGGAGCGCCCTCGCGATCGGCATACGGGTTCTCCCTGCTCGAAACCCAAGCGTTTGCGCAGCGGGCCACTGCTCATGAGCAGGGGTGCCCTACCCGGTTTCGGTGTGCTCGAGTAGGGCTACGCCATATACGGCCGCAGAGGTGAATCCGGTCTCTCGTTTGCGGAGGCAAGCCGACAGTGGCGGATGGCAAGCAGCGTCGGAGTTGCACGAGTCGACGACGACCGCGGCGTGATTCCCTACGGGCCCTCGCCCCCCTTGGCCGTGCACGACCGGGGGTCCCATGCCGCCAGCGGCTCCACGGTCGTGGTCGGCGGCTGGAACGCCCCGCTGGTCGTGGTCGGGGTGGATGAGGTCGTCGGCGTCGTGGTGGCGGCCCCCGTGCTCCCCGCCGCGGAAGTCGGCGTCACGCTCACCGGCGGCGGGTTCACGGCGAACTGGGTCCCGGTAACCACCGTGACCTGGGACCCGGACTGCACCTGGGTCGGGTCCATGGCAATGATCACGGCGCCGCTCATGGAGTTCGCGACGGCCTGGGCCGCGGCGAGGTTGGCGTGCGACTTCGACGAGTAGTAGACGACCGTCTCTGCCTCTCGGCCGACCGGAGTGGTGTCGCCGACCGTGCCGATGTTGAAGCCCAGGGCCTTGAGGCTGGCGGCGGTGTCCGACGCCTGGTTGGAGGTGCCCGATCCGTTCATCACCGCCACCGTGATCGACGACGGCGACGGCAACGCGCCGCCCGAGTAGGTGTCTTCGTTCGTCTTCAAACCGAGGAACTGGTCGACCGCGGCGTGGTCCTGGGGCTGCGACGGGAACTCGATGTCCCCGTAGCTCCCTCCCTTGTAGACGTAGTTGCCGAACTGGTCGACCTGGACCGGGACGGTGAGCTGGGGCGCGGAGTTGACGTTGACGCCGTGGTACGTCGTCACCAGTGAGACCATGTCGGACAGCGAAAAGCCGGAGTCGACGGTGAGGTCGCCGACGACCCCCGACACGAGAGCGTTGTCGGTGAGTGGATTGCCGATCCCCTTCGCCTTGACGGCCGACGCCAGGACGCGCAGGAACTCGTGGTCCCGCCGGATGCGCGCCAGGTCGCTCTGTGCCTCTATGGGCCAGTAGTAGGGGTCAGTGGTCGTCACACCCGGCGGTTTGTACTGCAGGTGCCGCGCCCGGACGACCTCGAGCGCCGAGGTGCCGTTGAGCCCGATGCACCCCGTCGTCTGGATGTTGAGTCCCGAGTACGAGTCGAAGATGGGCTCGGGGAAGTACATGTGGATCCCGCCGAGCGCGTTGACGACGTTCATGAAGCTGTCGAAGTTGAGCTCGACGAAGTGCTGAATCGGGATGCCGAAGTCCTCTTCGATGGCCGCGATGAGCTGATCGGGCCCTTGATACAGCGCGGCATCGATCTTGTTGGCCCCGTCCGACCTCGCATTGGGTACGAACAGGTCCCGGGGGATCGAGAGGATCGACAGCGAATTGTTCGCCGGGTTCAAGTGCAGGATCATCACGACGTCGCTGTTGACGCCCGTGACACCCTGGGAGCAAAGGCCGAACTGCGGGTTCTGCACCTTGAGTGCGCAGCGCGACGTCGAGCCGATCATCAAGATGTTCTCGGTCCCCGCGTCTGCGCCCTTCGACGGTGAATCCGAGAGGTTGTGCAGGCTGATGCGGTGGATCTGATCGTTGAGGTACCACGCGTACCCCGCAACGGCACCCGCGAGCAGCACAAGCACGAGGAAGAGCGAGCCGAAGACGTAGGCCACCTTGCGGCGGGTCGAGCGCTTCTTCTTCGGTGCGGCATGTGCAGGCCCACCGGCTCCTCGTCCTCCGCCGCCGCGGCCGCCGCCGTCTCCGGTGCCGGTGCCGCGCTCGCTCCGCCTCGTCGATCTGGCGACCCAGTTCGTGGAGCCCGCGCTCGACCGGGTTGTCGGCCGGGTCAGCGTCGAGCGCCGCCATGGCCGAGGCTTCGGATCCGGGTGGAGGCGGACCGGCGCCAGCCTCCGCCGCCGCTGGCACGGCCGCGGGCGGCGGGGCCGGCCAGGGCATCTCGGCGTCGGAGTCGTCGTCGGCGTCGCCATCGGATGCATCGGGCGCTGCCGGTGGCTCGCTTTGGCCCGCCGGGCCCGACGGCGCCACTCCTTCGTCGCCGGTTGGGCCTTCGTCGTTCTGACTCGCCGGCTCGGCCTCTGTCTCTTCGATCTGCCGGCCGAGGTCGTGAAGGCCCTTGTGAACGGGATCGTTTTCGGGGTTCGGGGGGCTCATGGTCCAGTGTTCAGAATGACGTTCGACCTCTGGTCCTGGTAGTGGTCGACGTCCGCGCCCCCGAGACGGCTCCGGTTGATGCGGCCGGAACGGGAAACCAGCCTAGCGAGGACGGCATCGAAGGGGCAGTCAACACACCCCGATCCGGCCGCGGCCGACCGACCTGGCGGAACACCGTCCGCCCACTTCCCACCGGCGTTCCCACCGGGTCCTGCCGCCTCGGATTCGCCGGCCCTCCCCATACTTGATGGATGGTCGCGAGGAGCGCGGGGCTGCTGCTGTACCGGGTGTCGGACGAGGGGCTCGTCGAAGTCCTACTTGCGCACCCGGGCGGACCGTTCTGGGCGAGGAAGGACGACGGCGCTTGGTCGATCCCGAAGGGCGAATACGAGCCGTCCGAAGACGCACTCGCCACCGCCCGGCGCGAGTTCCGAGAGGAGGTTGGTCTCGACCCGCCCGCGGGCGAACCCGTGCCACTCGGAAAGCGACGCCAACCCAGCGGCAAGTGGGTCACCGCATGGGCCTTGGCGGGCGATCTCGACGTCACCCACGCCACGAGCAACACGTTCGAGATCGAGTGGCCCAAGGGTTCGGGCACTCTGCGCGAGTTCCCCGAAGTCGATCGCGTCGCATGGATGCCGATCGACACGGCGCGGCAAAAGCTCCTCAAAGGTCAGGTGCTGTTCCTCGACGATTTGATGGAGACGATCCGGACTACGGGCGTCACCGCCGAAGGCGAGGCCGACGGCTGACGGCGAAATTTCCCCCACGATGCGGTCCGTGATCTTCAGGCTTTTCGTCGCCGACCAGCACGCCGGCGGTCTTCTCACCTCGTCGGTGATGCCGTCTCCGACATTTCATGTCCAGCGACCTTCACATTGGAGCACCACAGGCCGATAATGCAAAGGCGGGGCCCGGTTCCGATCACCCACAATCGCGGTAAGTCGAACGACGGAGGCAACGATGCGAAGCTTCACGGTACGACGTCTCGCGGCAGCGGTGCTTCTGGCCGCCTTGGGGACCACGGTCTCGCTGGTTTCCGTCGCCCCACCTGTGGGCGCTGCGGTTCCGTACGTATACAGCTTCCAGTGGGGGAGCAAGGGCAACGGAAACGGCCAGTTCGATCAGGCGGAGGCGGTGGCGATCGACGGGTCAGGGAACGTCTACGTGGCCGACGACCTCAATTGGCGGATGCAGCGGTTCGATTCGAGCGGGAACTACGTCGGCCAATGGGGCGGGTTCGGCAGTGGTCCAGGCAAGTTCGCGGGCCCCCAAGGCGTCGCCGTCGACCCGTCGGGCGACGTGTACGTCGCCGACTCGGGGAACAATCGCATTCAGAAGTTCGATTCGAGCGACTCCTACCTCACCCAATGGGGCAGCCTGGGGTCGGCCAACGGTCAGTTCAACGATCCCACCGGCATCGCCGTCGGCTCATCGGGCGACGTCTACGTTGCCGACTCGTTCAACAACCGCATCGAGAAGTTCGACTCGAGCGGGACCTTCCTGACCGCCTGGGGCACCCTGGGCACCGCCGACGGGCAGTTCGACAGCCCTGAAGGGCTAGCCACCGACAGCTCCGGCAACGTGTACGTGGCGGACAAGTTCAACAACCGGATAGAGGTGTTCGACGCCAGTGGCACCTTCCTGTCTTCGTGGGACAACGGGCTCACGCTCACTGGACCTGTCGGAGTCGCCGTCTCCAGCACGGGCAACGTCTTCGTCGACGACAACCACCACAACCGGGTCGAGGTGTTCGACACCAGCGGCAACCTCTTGTCCAAGTTCGGAAGCATGGGAACCGGGAACGGACAGTTCGAAGCGCCTGGCTCCCCCGCGGTCGACGGATCGGGCAACGTCTTCGTTCCCGACGCGCTCAATAACAACGTGCAGGTGTTCACGCCGGGCGCTGTCGTCACGCCGAGCGCCGTATCGATCGCAGCCACGGAGGGCAACTCGTTCAGCGGCGCGGTGGCCACGTTCACCTCATCGGACACGACCGCGCTCGCCTCGCAGTACACCGTGTCGATCACCTGGGGTGACGGTACGACGTCAACAGGCGGCTCCGTGACGGGCGGAAGCGGAAGCTTCACCGTCTCCGGCATGCACACGTATGCAGACGAGAACGACGCGAGCAGCGTGCTGGTCTCCATCACCGACACCAGCGACGACAACACCGTCACGGTGTCGAGCCCGGTAACGGTGTCTGACGCCTCCCTCTCCGGTGCGACCGGCTCGTCGCTGAGCGGCCTGGAAGGCGCGGCGCTCACGTCCGTGACGGTGGCCACCTTCACGGACGGGAACCCGTCGGCCGGCGTGGCGGACTTCACGTCCGGCGGCGGCGCCGTGACCATCGACTGGGGTGACACCTCCACGTCGACGGCCACGGTCACCCGGACGGGTCCCGGGCAGTTCTCGGTGAGCGGCGGCCACACCTACGCGGAGGAAGGCTCCTATTCGCTGACCGTCCATATCGCCGACGACGGGGGGAGCACGGCGACGGCGACAGCGACTGCCTCTATCGGTGACGCCGCGCTGGCCGCGAGCGGGACACCTGCGTTCACGTCGACGGGGACGGTCAATTCGATCCTGGCCACGTTCACTGACAACAACCCGCTGGCCACGGTGACCGACTTCACGAGTGGCGGAGGCGCCGTGACCATTGACTGGGGCGACACCACCACCAGTGCCGGCACGGTGACCCAGACCGGCACCGGGCAATTCTCGGTGCGTGGGTCCCACACCTACGGGGCGCTCGGCCCCTACACGATCACGGTGGGCGTCACCGACGCCGGCGGGTCGACCGCGACGGCGACGACGAGCGTCGTCGTCTATGCCTTTCCGTCCGGGGGTGACTTCGTGATCGGCGACGGCAACGACGGGCCGGGAACCGGCGTCACATTCTGGGGTGCGGGCTGGGCGGGTGCGAACACTCTGAGCGGAGGGGCGGCGCCCACCTCGTTCAAGGGCTTCGAGAGCAGCACCGGCGTCCCGCCCTGCGGTGGCTCGTGGATCGCCAGACCGGGGAACAGCGCCTCGCCGCCCAACGGGCCTTTGCCGAGCTACATGGGGGTGATCGTTTCCAGCTCCGTGACGAAGTCTGGGTCCACCATCTCGGGGAATGCGCCGCACATCGCCGTCGTCAAGACGAACGGTGGCTACGGACCCGACCCCGGTCATGCCGGTACGGGAGTTGTCGTGGCCCTCGCTTGTTAGGCCAGCTCGTCCCGTCTTCGTCGGCTTTGGGATGGCGGCTGAGAACCAGGTGATGCCAGGCCCCTGTGGACTGCCGAGCGGGGGCTACGATTCAACGCGTTGGCCAGCGCTTATGGTCGCCGCGGAAAGTAGAAATGAGCCGACGTAAACGCGAAGCGAAGATCGCCGCCGAGGTGGCTGCTCGGGTGGTTGTCGAGAGCCAGCCCAGATATGCCCTAAGTCAAGTGGCGGCGGCCAACGGCTGGACGCCCACCGACAATCCCGGCCTCACCGACGAAGAAGTTGGATGCATTTGTCGGGTCGCCGTCGGGACGCACGCGGTGATGGACCCCGACAAGACCCTTCGCCAGGCGCTCGCCCGTCTCTACTCTCGGACTTCAGAGACCGGCCAGACCTTCACCTACCACGCGGCTCGCTTGCTGCACTGCTACGCAGGGGAGATCAACGACCGTCGCTTCGTGGTCGGCAACGCTTTCTTCGACATCCAGACCGTCAATGCCACGGCGGCGTCCAGTGGGCAGGTGGCCGCACCCGAGGAGCTAGCCGTTGGATTCTGCACCACCTCCCTTCCGCTCACGCTGCCCTGGATGCAGCTCATCCGATCCATCAAGAGCTGGTTCGGTGGCAAGAACGGTCTCGGCTACCCAGACCTCGACGAGCGATACACCGCCTGGGGAGGAAACAAAGATCTCGCTCGTCACATCATTGGACCCGAGATCGCCTCGCTGGTCGCGAGCCGAGATGATTGGGGCGTGCTTGTGAACCGGACCACGCTCGCGGTCGTGACTGCCAACCCCCTGTCGACTGGTGTCGATGCGCAGGAACTCGTGATTGCGGCGATGCAGGTCGTAAGTCTGATCCCGAGCGACCCATTTTCGCTGAGGTGACCATCACAGATCATGTGCCGTCATGTCGTTTTGGCGGCGGTCATACTGCCCCCCTTGCCCGCCCTGTCGTCCGACACGCGACGCACCGGAAACCTAGGTGTGAACTGCGGGAAAGAAGGTGACCATGCGGCGATGTGGCGCGCGGCGTTCGGCGACGCTCATGGTGATCACTTGCGCCCTGGTGGTGACCTCGTTCGTCCTGGTCGCCGGGCCGGCGGCGGTCGCCTTCGACACGTACTTCATTGACGTGACGGTCACACCCGCCGGTGCGGGCACCGTCGTGGACGATCAAGGCCTGGGGCACATGTGTTCGGCCCAGTGCACATTCGGCTACCCCGATACTGGAGGTCCGCCCCCGATCGTCACGCTTACAACAACGCCCAACCCCGGGTGGGACTTCTCGCCCGGTTGGGGAGGGTCCTGCCCCGTCACGACCGGATCCTGTTCGGTGACCCCCGGCAGCAGTGCCCACCACACTCCGGTGACGGCGGGGTTCACCCAATCGGCAACGACCACGACGACACAGCCGTCCGCCACGACTACGACAAACGCGAATGGTGGTGGTGGGACGACGACGCAGCCATCCACCACGGTTACGACAAACGCGAATGGTGGTGGTGGGACGACGACGACGGTGCACCTCGTCACCACCGTGTCCGGCCCGGGGACGGTCACTAGCAACCCGCCGGGCGTCACCTGCGCCGGCTCGTCCCCTCCCCCGGCTCCTTCGGTGACGACCATGTGCACCGCGGTGTTCCCGCGCGGGACGCACGTGATGCTCACCGAGATCCCCTCGAACCCGCCGCCGGATCAGGTGGCCACCGCTGGGACGGCCAGCTTCACGGGATGGGGCGCTGACTGCGCCCCATCAGGAGTGGCCAGCACCTGCACCCTTGTGATGAATGCCGATCGTGCTACGACCGCCGGATTCGCGGCCGTGGCACCGGGGACGGCTCCACCGCGACCGGTCGGCGTCTCTGTCCTACCGGGCTCGCTCAGTGCCAACAGACGGGTGCTGCTCGGCGCCTCCACCGGTGCGGGCGCGTCGATCGCCACCATCGCCTGGAGCTTCGGGGGCGCCAACGGCCCCTTCAACGCCTCCTGTCCCCCGGACGACCCGATTGTCGCCCATGCCTTTGCGATGCCCGGGAACCACACGGTCGGCCTCAAGGTCACCGACACCTCCGGGCAGTCGGTGATCACCTCGACGACGGTTCATGTCACCGGCACCGGGAGCGCCGGCGGGACACGGTCGTCGTCGTCGGCCATCCCGTCCTTCGACTGCGGCAAGTCCACGCCTACCGGGCCATGCATCGACTTGGTCACCTTCGACCTCACGACTGCGGCGGCACTGCATGGATGCTTCAAGGAAGAGACCGTCCACGTCGTGGCGGGCACCAATGCCGTCGCGTTCCTGGGTGGCGCTGGCGGATCCGAGGGCAGCGGTGGCAGTAGCGCGGTGCACGGTGCCATCGGGCTGGGAGGAGCGGTCGGCCAAGGAGGGTCCAGTTCTTCGGCCTCGATCCACACCGGTTTGAGCGGAGGGTCCGCCATCGCGGTGAGCTCGTCACTGGCCAAGGCGGCGGCCACGCACAGCGACAAGATGTGGACGACAACCGGCGCCGTCCGTATCAACGGGCTCGACGTTACCCCAAAGAACGGTGGGGACATCGTCTTGGACGACCTGGACAACTATGTCTACGGCGCCAGGGTCGACGTGTCGATCGGCGGCAATCCCGTGATCAACAACAACCTTGGCGGCAGCCCCTCGCCCTCGAACGGCAGCGGTTCCAACGGCGGCGGCGGCCAGACGCCAAACAACGGCAGCTCCAGCAACGGCGGCGGCGGCCAGACTCCAAACAACGGCGGCGGCGGCCAGACACCAAACAACGGCGGCTCCAACGGCACAAACAACCAGAACCAGAACCAAGGGCTCCGGCACCCGGCGGGGCCGATGTCGGGTACCACGCCTTCGGCCCGCGTTGTGTCGTTCCTGGCCAGCGGCGACACGGGCTCGAGCTCCGGGGGAATCGGCGGCGGCAACAACAATGGCGGCGGCCAGACGCCCAACAACGGCGGCGGTAGCAGCGGATCGAACGGTGGCGGCGGCAACAATGGCGGCGGCCAGACGCCCAACAACGGCGGCGGTAGCAGCGGGTCGAACGGCGGCGGCGGCAACAATGGCGGCGGCCAGACGCCCAACAACGGCGGCGGTAGCAGCGGGTCGAACGGCGGCGGCGGCAACAATGGCGGCGGCCAGACGCCCAACAACGGCGGAGGTAGCAGCGGGTCGAACGGCGGCGGCGGCAACAACGGTTGTGGGGGACAGCAGATCAATGCTGGCGGGGGGAGCAACCCGACGGCGTCCGCCTCGACGGTGATGTATCTGGCCCGGGACATTTACCTGAGCCGGATCCTCCCGTTCGCCAACTCGACCTCACAGTCGCTCCTACTCGGCACCTTCCCCGACGTCGGGCGCTTCCAACCCCGCCTCTTCGGCCTGGCCCTGGGCGGCAATGCCACCGTGCAATTCGTCGGCGGCCAGGCCAAGGTGAACACCAACCTGTCGCTCCCCTCGGTGTTCGACGACGGGCAGGGCGATGGCGTGACCGCCCCCGTCACGCTGTCCGGGGCCACGCCCCAGGGTCTCCTGCCCAGCGCCCACGGCTTCTGCGTGTCGTCGGCCCTCATCGGGTCACTGGCCCTCGACAGCCTCCAGGGCGGTTACTCGGGCAACGGCACCCAGTGGGACATCTCGGCAGCCCTAACCCTCGGCGACGCCGTCAGCATCCCGAGCGCGTTCGGGCTCACTGACGGCAACTTGGCAAGCGGAAGCGGGTCCGTTGACGCGGCCAACCCCGGCCTCGGCCTGGTCTCGCCCTGGATCTACCTGAACCACATCGACTTCTCTATGGACGCCGGCCCGCCGGTGGTCCTGTCCGGGAACGTGACGCTGAGCGCGGGCGGGGAGTTCAACACGCCGTTCGGGAACGAGGCGGCCGCCAGCCTCGCCGGGGGCTTCGTGTACACCGACTCCGATCCCTGGGAGTTCTCGGCGCACGGCATCGTGAGCCTTCTCGGTATGAACCTGACCAATGGTTCGGTGTCGTACTGGTCGAACGGGGGGTTCGGCTTCAGTGGGCACTTCGACTGGGACCTGTTCAATCTGAACGTCCTCCATGTGACCGCCGACATCAGCGCCGACGTCTACGGACCCCACTCGTTCAATGTCGACGTGGCTGCGCAGCTCTGCCTCCTGTTCGACAGCCTCTGTTCGGGCGGCGAGGCCCTGGTCTCGAGCCGGGGCATGGCCGGCTGCCTGGCCATCACGGGGCCTTTCGGATTCCACCTGCACATTGGCGCCGGGTACAGCTGGGGGGGGTCATCGATCGACGTCATGTGGAGCAGCTGCGACGTCGGCCCATGGCGGATCCCGCCACCGAGCACGACGTCGGCGGCGCGCGGGGATTCCGGCACAGTTCAACTGATTCCGTCGGCCCATTCGAGCACCGCCGCCGTGACCACCGCGGCCTCGAGCAGCAACTGCGCCAGTCCAGCTCTCGCTGCCGACGACGGCGCCGTTCCAGGTCGTCGGCATGGTCGGCTCCGGGGCGGCCCCGACCGTCAAGGTGACTGCGCCCGACGGCGGCGCCGTCACCTCGGTGCCCGACCACATGGTGCAGCAAGGCGCATTCATGGTCATCTCGTCGAACAAGTTGGCCACGACGTACATCATCGTGGTGCACCCCCTGGCCGGTCCCTACACCATCTCGCCCGTTGCCGGGTCACCGGGGATTACCCAGCTGCGCTTGGCCGCCGGCCTCCCCCAACCGAGCGTGTCGGCAACCATCTCGGGTGACGGCCAGGACCTAGCCCTCCACTACGCCGTGGCACCGCTTCCAGGCCAGACGGTCACCTTCGTCGAGCACGGCACCAACTGGGACCGGCTGATTGGGGTGGCGACGGGGGCGAGCGGCTCCTTGGCCTTCGGCACCGGGGACGGGCCGGCCGGCCACCGCCAGGTCTTCGCCGTCGTCACGCAGGACGGCCGCCCACGGGCTGACATCGCCGTTGCCTCCTACAACGCATCGTCCCCCTCGGCGCTGGCCGCCCCTTCTGGGGTCAGCGTCGCCCGCAACGGCTGCGTGCTCGACGTGTCGTGGCGGCCGGTCCCTGGGAGCGCGCTGACCACGGTCACTACCCGGACGGCCGACGGACGGGACCTGCTCACCTTGGCCCCCGTCGGCGGCGGCCACCCCGCGTCAGCAGTCACCGTGCGCGGGGTGTGCAGCGGGGCGAACGTCCTTCTGGCGGCCCGTCGGGTCAGTGGCGACCGTGGCCCGACGGTCACCGTCCACGTCGCCGCCGAGGGTATGACCAGCACCAGCTCAAACTCGACCCTGGTCATCGTCCTGGTGGCCGCAGGGGCCATTGCGTTGTCGGCCATCGCGGTCATCGTTGTCCGGCGCCGCCGCCGGCGGGTCGCGTCGCCGTAGTTGGGGCCTCCGCTCAAGTCGAAAATGGGGCCCAGTCCGGTGAGCGTTACCCCCTGGCCCAGACGTAGCGATTCCAAGGCGTGACCTAACTCGACATCCGGACTCGGTCCCAGACTGGGAGCCATTCGACGCGCCACGGGCCGCTCTGGGCCATTCCGAATCGCAAACGTCAAAGACTCCAGGTTGGTGAGGATTCAACCAACCCATGTCTCCGGTCGGCCTCCTGCAGTTCGCTCTATCGAGGAAGGCGCAAGGCCGGGCTTATTCCCCAGCTGCCCGCGGCAACCCGAAAACCCGAAATAAGTTCCGCGCCATTTGCGCGCCATTTGTTCGAGAAGCTCAACATCTCCGCCAAGCACACCACCCTGTCCAGGGTTTTTCAGTCGGGCTGCCCGGATTTGAACCGGGGACCTCTGCGTCCCGAACGCAGCGCGCTAACCAAGCTGCGCCACAGCCCGTCGCCCCCTGTCGGAAGCGTCACGACACTACCTCGGCCTCAGCCGGCCGCTCCCCCGGCACCGTTGGCCGCCGGCCCCCCGTTGCCGCCGTCTCCGGGCTCGGGCGCGTCGCCCCCTCCCAGGCCCGAAACCGGCGACGCGTCCCCGGCGTAGGTCGCGACCACCTGGGCCACCCGCCGCTTGTCCATCTCGACGACCTTGAGATCCCAGTCGCCGACCCGTACGGCTTCGCCCTCGCCCGGGATGTGGCCGAAGCGTTCGAACAGCAGGCCGCCCAACGTCACGTACTCGCCGTCGGGGATCTCGATCCCGAGTCGCTCGCGCACGTCGTCCACGTTGGTCTGCCCGTCGAGGAGCCAGCGGGTGTTGTCGACCCTGACCATGTCCGACTCTTCTTCCTCGTCGAACTCGTCGTGCAACTCGCCGACGAGTGGCTCGAGAAGGTCTTTGACCGTGAGGAGTCCTGCGACGCCGCCGTACTCGTCGACGACGACGGCAACTTGTCGCCGCTGCCTGCGCATGTCGGCCAGCGCCTCGAGCACCCCCAACGTCTCGGGCACCAGGTGTGCCGGCCGCACCTTGCGGGAGATCTCGAGCGGGCTGGGGTCGGTGGCGTCACGCTCACCCGGTGCCGCACCACCCACCGCCCCCGGTCCCGACCCACGACCTCCCGTCCGGAAGATGTCGTTGACGAAGAGGATGCCGATCAGGTCGTCGAGGTCGTCGTGAACGACGGGGAAGCAGCTGTGACCGGTCGTCCGCACGGCCCGACCGACGTCTTCTGCGTGCACCGGGATCGTCAGGTACGTCACGTCGACCCGCGGCGTCATCACCTCGCGCACGTCCATGTCGCGCAGGTCGGCCAGCGCCTCCAGGATGATGCGCTCCTGCTCGGTGGCCGAGGCGGACAGCTCGGATCCCTGGGTGGAGCCGTCGCCTTCCTCCCCTCCACGCTGACGGCGGAACAGGCGCGACCGTTTCGCCGGCGGAGGTTCTGACGGTTCCCGGCGGTTCGACACAGCGGCGCCGGGTCAGGGTTTGGGCTCGGACCCCGCCTGCAGCTCGGGTCCGGCGCTCACCAGCACGGGCACGGGGCTGTAGGAATCGTCGGCGAAGGTCCCGTCGTTCAACAAGGCCCTCACCGCACGCCGCAACCGCAAGGGGTCGAGCGGCTTGACGAGCCAGCCTTCGGCACCGGATCGCCGGGCCAGGAAGACGTCGGGCCGCCGGTCGAGGAGCATCAGCACCGGGATGTGGTCGATGGCGTCGTAGGACTCCTGCAGCCGGAGCTCGAGGGTCACGGCCATGCCCCCCATGTTGCCCATCTGCATGTCGACGATCACGAGGTCGGGTGACTCCTCGGCGACGAACGACACGACCTCGGGGCCCGAAGTCACCGGGCGGACTTCGACGTCGGGCCCGCTGATGACCGCCTCTATCTCTTTGCGGAGCGTCGCCAAGTCGCTCGCGACCAGGATGGTCTGCACTGCCCGGACACTATCGGACCCTCCTCCGGAGTCGGAAACCCGAGCCGGCCCACCGGCGCGCCGGCGCGCCGGCCGCGGTCGTCAGCCGAAGAGGGAGTCGGCCGCCGCGCTCCAGCCCGGCGAGCTCGTGCACGTCCTGGCCGAACAGCGGGATCCGCCCCACTGGTGCCGGCGAGACCTGCGCCGCCAGCCCGGCGTAGCCCGACGCCTCCCGCGCCGCCACGGCGTTGAGCGCGGCCAGGTTCTCCTCCAGGGGCGCCAGGGCGGCGACCCCACGGAGAGCCGCCGGCTCCTCGGAGCCCCCGTCGTCGGTCCCGAACGACGGTGCGATCCGGTTGACCACGAGCGCGGCGACCGCAACGTCGCGCTCCGCGAGCTTGGAGGCGAAGAAGCTCGCCTCCGCCACCGCGTCGGGCCGCGCCGAGGTCACCAGCACGTAGGCCGTCGCCGGATCGGCCAGCAACTCGTGCACCGCGCCCGCCCGCGTGCGGAACCCTTCCTCCATCCCCTCGAAGGCCTTGAAGAAGGCGACCGCGTCCTGGACGATCTCCGCTCCCGCCACCTTCGAGATCGTGCGCAGCAACGCCTGGGTGGCCACGCCGACCGCCCGCAGCGACATCCGGGTCGGGACCAGGAGCGCACGGAAGAGGCGGTTCTCGAGGAACCGGGTCAGCCGCCGGGGTGCGTCGAGCAGGTCCAGGGCATTGCGGGTGGGCGGCGTGTCGACGACGACGATGTCGAACTCGTCGCTGTTGACGAGCTCGTAGAGCTTCTCCATCGCCATGTACTCCTGGGTGCCCGACAGCGCGCCGGCGAGATTCTGGTAGAGCCGGTTCGCCAGGATCGACTCCGCCTGGTCGGGCGTGCGGGCGTAGCGCTGGACCAGGTCGTCGAAGGTCCCCTTCGAGTCCAGCATCAGCGCGTGCAGGTGCCCGGGCCAGTCGCCCGCCACCTCCGTCGGGGTGTTGGGGAGCGACTGCACGCCCAGCGCGTCCGCCAGCCGGCGTGCCGGGTCCACCGTCACGACGCACGCCCGCCGCCCGGCCCGGGCCGCGGCCAACGCGAAGGTGGCCGAGACCGTCGTCTTGCCGACGCCGCCGGAGCCGCAGCAGATCACGACGCCGCGTTCGCGCACCAACGCCGACAGCGCGGGCGCCGGTGCCGCCGCCGGCGTGCCCACCGCGCCCACCGCGTTGCTCACGCCGCACCCTCCGGCACCAGCGATCCCACCGCGTCGGCCAGTGCGTCGGCCAGCACCTGGGTCTCCGCCGGGCCGATCTGCTCCTCGCCGACCGTCGGCACCAGGAGGTGTGGCAGGGGCAGCTCGCGGCGCAGCCGTTCCAGCTGCTCGGCGGACACCCCGTGCCGGGCCAGGCGGAATTCGCGGGCGGCCTCGAGCGCGGCGACGTGCGCCGGCGGTGCCGCGTCCGCACCCAACCCCGCGTCGGCCACCACGTCGGCCGCCGGCCGGTCCAGCCCCGTCGGCTCGGGGTCGCAGGCGTTGACGATCACCGGGCCCAGCTGGACCCCGGCCTTGTCCTCGAGCGTGTAGGCGGACTCGACCGTCTCGGAGACCGGGAGCTCCTCGGGCAGCGTGACCAGGATCACCCGGCACCGGGCCGGGTCGCTGAGCAGCTCGACCACGTCCTGGGCCTGGGTGCGCAACGGGCCGCCCCGGGCCGCGTCCGACCATGCCGCGGGCCGAGGTCAGGAACGTGATGGCGTGCCCGGTCGCCGGCGCGTCGACCACGATCAGGTCCGCCACCTCCGCCCGCTCCAGCTGCTTGACCTTGCCCAGGACCAGGATGTCCCGGATGCCGGGGATGGCGGTCGCCACCACGTCCAGCACCCCCGAGTGCGCCAGCCGCTTGGACACGCGCTTCAACCCGTGATCCTCGAGATACTCGACCAGCGCGTCGTCCGGTGTCAGCCGCCGGGCCCGCACCCCTTTGGCCAGCGCCTCCTCTCCGTAGCCCAGGTCGTCGGGCCGGCCGAAGGCCGCGGCGATCCCCGACTTGCCCTCGAGCTCGACGATGAGCACCGATTTTCCGGCGTCGGCGGCCATGCGCGCCAGCGCCGCGGTCATCGTCGTCTTGCCGACGCCACCCTTGCCGGCCATCACGAGGACGTGGCTCTGTCCACAGAAGGTGCCGACGTCCATGTCGGGCCGAGCGTAGTTGCCGTGCTCGCGACGCCGATTGCCCGCCCGCCAAAGATCCAGGTCAGGACCCTTGAAAGCCGGAAATCCCGGCAGTAGCTTGGCTCGCCAGGGGGGTTCTGCAGTGCCCGATCGGGGGGTTTCATGCGCCAGGGACAGGAAATGTGGCAATTGAAGGCAGCGTGCAGGGGGCCGCAGGCCGCGGTCTTCTTTCCGCCTTCACACGCCGAGCGGAAAGAGGAGAAGGCCTCCCGCGAGATCAGGGCGAAGGCGATCTGCGACCAATGCCGGGTCAGGTCCGAGTGCCTGGACTACGCCATCCGGATCCGTGAGCCCCACGGCATCTGGGGCGGCCTCAACGAGGTCGAACGCAAGATGATGCTCGACCGCCGCGCCAGCTGACCCCACCCGGTCCGCCCTCCGACCACCACCCCCCTCTTACGCCGGCGGCGTGATCTTCAGCGCCTGATCCGCAGCCAGCACCCCTCGGCTCTGGCACACGCTCCCCGGCTGCTGGCCGTCCACCGCGCAGATCGAAGCCGTGATCTCGTTCGCCGCCGAGATGACGGCCTGCGTCAACGGGCTCGCCGGTGAGCGCAGGTCCCCGGCGATCTCGTCCTGGGACAGGCCCATCAAGACGCTCGGCGTGAAGCTGGCGCCGTTCAGGACCCACCGGTTGGCGACGTCGAGGAAGGGGAATGTCGTCGCTCGATGCGTACCCGGCGACCGCCGCGCGCTGCCGCTGCGTCCGGCGTCTGCAGGCTCAGATACCTCGCCCCCGTCGGGTTCAGCGAGCTGTAGCGCTCGACCGGCTCGAGGATCACGTACTGGCTCGTGTAGTACGTGTCGCTGCCGTTGGGGACGCCGGGGTAGAAGGTGAAGGTCGAGATGTTGGCGAACGCCGTCGTCGTGCTCGACTGCATGAGCCCGAGCTGCGGAACGTCCCGAAGCGCGACAGCGCCAGCACGAGCGGCCAGCGCTCGGCGGCGGCGTACGGCGCGAACTCCGCGCCGTAGAAGAACACGACAGGCTCGGGCGCCCCCCCGTTCACCGTCGCCCGCCACATCGGTGCGTTGCCGTTCTCACTCGTGGCCCGCAGCGGCGTGATCGGTGCTGCCCGGTGAGCTGACCCCCACGGTGTCGTAGACCGACTTGGGCACCGAGGCCACCGTGCTCACCAGCGACGAGGGGGCGGCGTTGAACGTCTCGGTCGTGGGCGAGCTCGGCGGGGAGTAGGTGTCACGCACGAGCACCAGGGTCCCGAGCAACGCGATGGCCACGATGATGACCCCGAAGGCCACGTAGCGACGCGGCAACCGGCGTACCGGGGAAGAGGGCGCCGGCCCGGCTTCGGGCGCCGACGCCGGCGCGGGCTCGAAATCGGTGCTGCTCATGGAAGTTGGGTCAGGTTAGCGAAGGCGTGCCCCCGTTCCGGGGGCGCCGCCCCGTACCGCCGGTACCCTCATGGCGTGCCTGCACCGGTCCCGCCCGACGAAGTCGAGATCCGCCCGGCCGCCACCGTCATGCTCGTGCGCGACGCCGCCGGCTCCGAGCGGCGACACCGCGCTCGAAGTCCTGATGGTCCGGCGAAACCTGCGCTCCGACTTCGTCGGTGGCGCCTACGTCTTCCCCGGCGGCGCGGTCGACCCGCTCGACGGCGGCGCCGAGGCAGAGGCCATCTGCGCCGGACGCACGCGACGCGGAAGCCAGCGCGTTGCTCGGTTTCGACAGCGGCGGGCTGGCCTACTGGGTCGCCGTCGTCCGCGAGACGTTCGAGGAGGCCGGGCTCCTGCTCGCCCAGCGGGAGGGCGGGCCGGACCTTTTGGCCGGCGACCCCGCGGAGGAGGCCCGTTTCGTGACCGAGCGTGCCGCGGTCAACGCCGGGACCCGTCGCTTCCTCGATCTGTGCCGCGAGGAGCGCCTGCGCCTGGCCGTCGGCGACATCCACTACTTCGGCCACTGGATCACGCCGCGCGGCGCGCCCCGCCGCTACGACACCCGCTTCTTCGTGGCGGCCGCCCCGCCCGGACAGATCGCGGCCCACGACGCCGGGGAGACCATCGCCGAAGTCTGGATCACGCCGCAGGACGCGTTGGCCCGCCACCGATCGGGCGACATCGAGATCATCTTCCCGACCATCCGGAATCTCCAAGCCATCGGCCGCTTCTCGACGAGCGCCGAGCTGCTCGATGCGGCCGCCGCCGCCTCGAGCTCCGTGCCGGCCATCGAGCCGAGGGTGGTGCCCGACGGCAACGGCATGCGCATCGTGCTTCCCGGCGATCCCGCCTACGAGCGGGCGCCGGTGCCCGACCCCGGCGGCGCCGCCGCGCTCGGCGACTTCAATGCCGCAGTGCGCGCGGTCTCCATGCAGGCCAACGAGGAGGGGCCCGACGCCGCTCCGGGCCCACGGCCGGGCGGCACGTGATCCCAGCGGTGCCCGACTTCGGCATGGGCCCGGCTCCCGAGCCCGGGCCGGGTCGACGAGGTCGCACCGGGCGTCCGCCGCCTCACGGCGCCGAACCCGGGGCTCATGACCGGTCCGGGGACGAACACCTATCTGGTCGGCGACGTCGAGCCGGTCGTCGTCGATCCGGGCCCGGTCGACCCCGCCCACACCGAGGCCATCGTTGCGGCCGCCAAGCCCCTCGGACCGGTCCGCTCCATCGTCGTGACGCACACCCACGTCGACCATGCACCGGGAGCCGCCGCCCTCGCGGCCGCCGTCGGCGCCCCTGTCATCGGCTTCGGCCCCGCCGAGGGGTTCGAGCCCGACGAGTGCGTTGGCCAGGGCTGGTCGCTTTGCGTGCCCCTCTCACCCGGACCACCGGGAGGGCCGGCCGCACCTCACCCTGCGGGCACTGCACACACCTGGTCACGCGTCCGACCACCTCTGCTGGCTGGTGGAGGAGCACGCGCTGCTGCTGACGGGGGACCACGTGATGCACGGCTCCACCGTGGTCATCCGCCCGCCCGACGGCGACCTCCACCAGTACCTCGACAGCCTCGCCCGCGTGCGCGACGAGGTGCCCGCCATCCGATCACTCGGACCGGGCCACGGTCGCCTGATGGACCACGTCCCGGATGTGATCGATGCCCTCGTCGCCCATCGTCTCGGTCGCCACGAGCGGGTGGCGGACGTCCTGGCGCGCCGCGGTGCGGGCACGGTCGACGAGCTCCTCGAGGAGGTCTATGGCGACGTCACCGAGCTACAGCTCCCTGTCGCACGCTTCTCGCTGTGGGCCCACCTGCGAGCGCTCGCCCAGGAGGGCCGGGCGACGCTCGACGAATCCGAAATGGGCGAGGACACGATCGAAAGCCGCTGGGCGGCTTGACCGCTGGTCAGCCTGCTTCGGCTTCCCCCTGCGCCACCGCCGCTTCAACCCGGTCGAGCATCCGGGCCGTGCATCCCTGAGCCTCTATGAGCGGCGCGACCTCTTCCGCGATTACCCGGGCCAGGTCGGCGAAGACCGTCGCCAGCTCGCCGTCCTCCGCCAACGCGACAGGGACGCCCGCATCACCGCCAGCAGCCATGTCGGGATGCAGCGGGATGGATCCCACCAGCGGCACGCCGAGCCCGTGCGCCAGACGCTCACCGCCACCCGATCCGAACAGCGCGTAGGTCGTGCCATGTTCGCAGGTGAAGTCGCTCATGTTCTCGATGACCCCCGCCACTCGCAAGTAGCCGCGTCGGGCCATGTCGGCCGCCCGGGCGGCCACCTTCTGTGCGGCGACCGGTGGCGTCGTGACCACGAGCAGCTCCGTACGCGGGAGCAAGCGGGCCAATCCCATCTGGATGTCACCGGTGCCCGGGGGGAGGTCGATGAGCAGGTAGTCCAGATCGCCCCAGTGCGCGTCCTGCAGGAACTGTTGGACCGCACGGTTGAGCACGAGCCCGCGCCACATGATCGCCTGTTCTTCGTCGGCCAGGAACCCCATGGAGAGCACGCGCAGGGTGCCCGCCCCTACCCGCCGCTCCAAGGGCACCATCTTTCCTTGCCGCGCCTCGACGTCTCCTTCCATGCCGAGCAGCCGCGGTACCGAGAAGCCCCAGATGTCGGCATCGAGGACGCCGACGGTCATGCCCCGAGCGGCCAGCGCCACGGCCAAGTTGACCGTCACCGACGACTTGCCGACGCCCCCCTTGCCCGACGCGATGGCCAGCACCCGTGCGTCGGCCGGGACGGCCGTCTCCGGTGCGTCCTCCCGTGCCTTCCAGCGTGCTCTCGCCATGACGGCGGCCCGCTCGTCCGCGTCCATCGAGGCCACGTCGACCCGGACCGACCGCACCCAATCGAGCGATTGGACGTGACCGACGACGTCCTTCTCGATCTGGCTGCGTAGCGGGCAGGCGGCGATCGTGAGCGCCACCTTGACGGTCACGTCACCGCCCTCGATGTCGACCCCTCGCACCATGCCGAGGTCGACGATGGTGTCGCCGAGCTCCGGGTCCACGACGGCGCGCAGACACTCGCGCACCTCTTCGGCGCGTCCGTCGGAATTCGGCTGCTCCGAGGTCGGTGTCGGGTCGGCTGCTTCGGCCACTGCGGTGAATTCTACCTGGTGAGCTGGATTTTCGATCCCCGAGGCGTGGGGTTCTTGCTCCGGATCCCCGCCAGTAACATGAAGGGGGCCCGGCGGCGCAGCTGGCGCCCAGAGCGGTCCGGCCCAAGGCGCCGGAGCGACGAGGAGGATTTGAGTGACGACGATCTCGACTTCGGTCAACATCGGGAAGAAGCCGGCACCGGTGACCCTCAGCGACGCCGCCAGCACGAAGGTGGCAGAACTGCTCGCCCAGGAAGAGGGCGAAAGCCTGGCGCTGCGTGTTGCGGTGAAGCCGGGCGGGTGCTCGGGTTACAGCTACGAGATGTTCTTCGACACCGAGGTCATGTCCGACGACGTCGTACAGGACTTCGGCGAGGTGAAGGTCGTAGTGGACGCAGCGAGCGCGGAGCTCCTGACGGGTTCGACCCTCGACTACAGCGATGGGCTCCAAGGCGCGGGCTTCCACATCAGCAACCCCAACGCGACCCGCACGTGCGGTTGCGGCTCCTCTTTCAGCTGAGCCGCGGCGCCTCCGCGCACCCGGCCCCCTGAGCGGCACCACGCCCAAAGGCGCTCTCGAGGCGGCAGCAGCCGCATCACCTGCCGCTCCGACGCGCGTCTCGTTCGTCCTCAACGGCGAGGACGTCAGCGTGGGCGACGGGATTTCCTTGCTCGACGCGTTGCGCGATGAGCTCGGCTGCATTTCGGTAAAGGACGGGTGCAGCCCGCAGGGTCAGTGCGGCTGTTGCACCGTCTGGGTCGACGGTGCGCCGCGGGTCGCTTGCGTCACCCCGATCAGGCGGGTCATGGGACGAGAGGTCACGACGCTCGAAGGGGTCTCGCACGACCAGCGCATCCGGTGGGCGAACGCCTTCGTCGCCCACGGCGCTAGCCAGTGCGGCTTTTGTACGCCGGGCATCGTCATGCGCCTCGCCGCGCTGGAGGCCCTCAGTGCCGAGACTGGCGGTCGAGCGATAAACGCTTCGCCCATGGAGCTCCGCCGCGACGTCGAAGCCGGACTGCGGGCGCACCTCTGTCGCTGCACGGGCTGGCAATCGATTGTCGAGGCAGCGGTGGACGTACTGGGCGACGCGACGGGGACAGGCCGCGTCGGCGCCGGTGATGGGCCGATCCGTAACCAACTGCTCGCCGGTTGGCGGGCGCAGGTCGAGGGACCCTCTTTCCAGTCGTCGGGAACCGATGTGGTCCTGGGTGGCGGCGGCTTTGCCGACGACTCCGCGCCCGCAGACGCGCTCGCTCCAACTTGGCGCAGACGCACCACTCGCCTCTGATATCCGCGCGGCGCGCGAGGGGAGCGGTCGACAGGGGCGCAACAGCACGGTGTCCTTGTCGCACCCGGTCGTCCCGCCCGAGGGGGACTGGTCGCTCGTGTTGGCGACGACCTGGGTGGAACCCGCTTACGTCGAACCCGACGCCAGCTGGTGCGGTCCCGGCGAACAACCCGCCTCGCCCCTTGCCAACGGCGGTGCGTTCGGCGGCAAGCGGCACAGCCCCGTTCCCGCCCGGGCGCGGTCCCTGGCCGATGAGAAAGGCCGATCCGTCCGCGTGCTGTGGCGCCGTGAAGACGTGGTGCGCAGAGGGCCCAAGCGTCCCCCCGTTGCGATCGCTCTTCGCACCGACGGCACCGGAATCGTACGGATCGGTCGCACCCCCGGCTCGTCCGACCTCACTCCGCTCACGGAGAAGGTGCAAGCGTTGGCGCCCGGTATTCAGGTCCAACTCGTCGACATCGCGGGTCCCGCCGTCGGTTCGGAGCTGCGTGGTTCGGGGTGGGCCGAGGTGTTGGCCGCAATGCACGCGCTGCAGGCACGCCCAGCGGGTCCTCAGACAACCCACAACGCGCGATCGATGCTGACCGTTGGAACGGGCCGGGCCGATGTCACCGTGCCCGGTGGGGGGCGCGCCCTTGTCGAAGTGCATCCCGACGAACGCGATGGAGGGCGCAGCTCCGTCGAGGTGGACGTCTGGGCGGGTGAGATCCTGTGCCCGGTGACCCTGCGGTCGTACGCGTTGGGCGCGGTGCATCAGGCACTTGGGATGGTGTGGAGCGAGGGCATCGCGGTCGACGAGGCGGGCGAACCGGTCGACCTCACGATCCGTTCCTTCGGCATTCTCGCGGCCCGCGACATGCCCGAGGTCGCCGTGAGGTTGCACGAGGATGACGGCTGGCCGGTCAACGGGTCTGACGCCGTGTTCGTTGCCACGTTGGCCGCAGCGTGGATCGCCGAGGGTCTGCCCGCCGAGTGGCCCACGCGGCGCGCCGCAGTGCGAGCGCCCGTGCGCGACGTGGCACCATCGGCCCATCAAGAAAGGTAGGCAGACATGAGTCCTGCGGTTGGTCCGTATTCCCCCGTGCGACGAGTCGGCGACTGGGTCATCACCTCGGGCCAGGTCGGGATCACCACCGACGGCGACGGCAAGGCTGCGTTGGTTCCCGGTGGCACGGTGGCGCAGCTGCGCCAGGCTCTGCAGAACGTGGCCGAGGTGCTCGCCATCGAGGGTGCAACCCTGGCCGACGTTTTCAAGACCACCCTCTATTTGGTCGACATGAGTGAGTTCGCAGCGGTGAACGAGGTGTGGGTCGAGTACTTCACCGACACCCGTCCCACGCGCTCGGCCGTCGCGGTCGCGGCGCTCCCGATCGGGGCGCGGGTCGAGGTCGAGGCCTGGGCTTACGCGCCGGTGGACTGAGGCGAGGACGCGGGATCCACGGCCGACGCGTCCATCGTTCCCGTCCCGTTCCGCTGGGCACCGCCCGGGTGCCAAGCCACTTGGCCGAATCGGTAGCCGACCGAGCGCACTGTCTGGATCAGGTGCGCGTGCTCCTCACCGAGCTTGGCCCGCAGCCGCCGGACGTGGACGTCGACCGTCCGCGCGCCGCCGTAGTACTCATAGCCCCATACCCGGCTGAGCAGCGTCTCGCGCGTGAAGACCTTCGCCGGGTGGCCTGCGAGGAAGCGCAGGAGCTCGTACTCCATGTAGGTCAAGTCGAGCACCCGTCCCGTCACGGCAGCTTGATAGGTCTCAAGGTTCAGCATCAGCGGGCCGTACTCGATGATGTCGGGTCGCATGCTTTGCCCGGTGCGCCAGAACAGATGCTGCAGGCGCGCCACCAGCTCCTCAGGACGTGCAGGGAGGACGCAGAAGTCGTCGTAGAGGTCGTCGCGTAGGAGCAGGTCGCCGATCTGGTCGGAGCCGATGACGAGGAGGAGCGGGGCCAACGGCACCTCGCGCAGCCGGAGGTGTCGGCAGAAGGCAACAGCCGCGTTCATGTCGCTGCCGGTGACCACGAGAGCTCCCGAGTAGCCGATGGTGCGCCCGTCGGGTCCCGGTGCCGCGACCTCGTCGGGTCCCGTCACGGAGCGTTGACCCAGCCCCGCGCTCTGTAGCGCGAGCGTGACCTCCGCAGGCAGGTCGGAAGGAAAACAGAGCAGGGGGTCCATCGGCGTCAGAGCAGAGGCAGGTAGCGGTCCAGCTCGAACTGCGTCACCTGGGCCTGGTAGGCGTCCCACTCCTCGCGCTTGTTGCGGATGAACCACTCGAAGACGTGATCGCCAAGGGTGTCGGCGAGCAGCTCCGAGCCCTCCATTTCGTTCACCGCGTCGTGCAGGCTGGAGGGCAGCGGCTCAATGCCCTTCTTGGCCAGATCCCTTCGGGGTGAGCGTGAACAGGTTGTCGTCGGCCTCCGCCGGTAGCGGGTAATCCTCGGAAATACCCCGCAGACCAGCAGCGAGGACCACGGCAAACGTCAGGTAGGGGTTGCAGGCGCTGTCGGGCGCCCGGTACTCGACGCGGGTCGACTCGGTCTTGCCCATCTTCACAACGGGAACCCGTACCAATGCCGAGCGATTGTTGCGCGCCCAGCTGACATGGACGGGCGCCTCGTAGCCGCCGATGAGGCGCTTGTACGAGTTGACCCACTGGTTGGTGACGGCCGTGATCTCCCGTGCGTGGTACAAGAGCCCCGCGATGAACTTGCGGGCCACGTCGGAGAGTCCGTAGCGGTCATTCTCGTCGACGAAGGCGTTGCGCTCCCCTTCCCAGAGGGAGAGATGGGTGTGCATGCCCGAGCCCTGGACGCCCTCGAGTGGCTTGGGCATGAAGGACGGCGAAGACGCCCTGCTGCCGCGCCATCTCCTTGATGACCATTCGAGTCGTCATAACGGTGTCCGCCATGGTCATCGCATCGGTGTAACGAAGGTCGATCTCGTGCTGGCTGCGCGCGTCCTCGTGCTGGGTGTGCTCGACGGGGATACCCATCTCCTCGAGCATCAGCACGGAGCGCCGGCGCAAGTCGCTGGTCAGATCGGCTACCGAGAGGTCGAAGTACGAACCGGTGTCGAGCACGATGGGCCCGCGGCCTGGATCCGCGTCGGCGAAGTAGAAGAATTCGACCTCGGGTGAGGCGAAGAACGTGAAGCCCGCGGCGGTGGCTTTCTCGAGGGTGCGGCGCAGCGCGTGCCGGGGGTCGCCCTCGAACGGGGACCCGTCGAGGTCGGCGATGTCGCAGAAGACACGGGCGACCTGCGCATCGTCGTGGTGCCAGGGCAGCAACTGGAATGTATTGGGGTCGGGGCGGGCCAGGACATCGGCCTCCTGGACACGGCTGAACCCATCGATGGCGGAGCCGTCGAACGTCATTCCCTCGTCGAGCGCGTTCTCCAACTCGGCCGAGGTGATGTTGAAACCCTTAGGGGTGCCGAGCACGTCCGTGAACCACAACTGGACGAAGCGGATGCCCCGTTCCTCGACCGTACGCAGCACGTAGTCCCTCTGGCTCTGCACGCCGCAAGCTTCGCATGTGGGAGAACGGTGTCCGCACAAGACGCACGGCACGCCGCAGGCGTGGCCTGAGGAAAGCCGCAGGTGGGCCGGTATCCTGGGATGATGACGCACCTGCGCCTGGCTGCCGCGCAGCTCAACACCGTCGTTGGCGATCTGGGCGGCAATGTCGAGCGGATCTTGCGCACGTTGGCGGACGCAGAGGCTGCGGGGGCTGACCTCTGCGTCGTGCCCGAGCTGGCGATCCCGGGGTACCCACCAGAGGACCTGCTCCTCAAGCCGGGGTTCATCGCGGACAACGTGGCGGCGCTCGAGAAGGTGGCGGCCGCCACGGGGCAATGTGCCGTGGTCGTCGGCTTCGTGGGCGAGGCACCTGGCGGCTACGGGCTGGCGAACGCCGCCGCCGTCTGTGCCGGAGGACGGGTGTCGGGGATCTATCGAAAGCACTTCCTGCCCAACTACGGCGTGTTCGACGAGCAGCGTTGGTTCTTGCCCAGCACGGAGGCGCCGTCACTCTTCGGCATCGCGGGCGCCTGGGTCGGCGTCTCCATCTGTGAGGACGTCTGGTTCGACGACGGGCCGGTTGCCCACGAGGGGCGGGCCGGTGCGGACGTCGTCGTAAACCTGAACGCGTCGCCCTACAACCGGGGGCGCCGATCGGAGCGCCTGGCCATGTTGCGCGGCCGGGTGGCCGAGGCAGGCTGCGCCGATCGCCTACGTCAATCAGGTGGGTGGGCAGGACGAGCTCGTCTTCGACGGTGACTCTCTGATCGTCGGTGCCGACGGCTCGTTGCTCGCCTCGGGCGCGCAGTTCGAACCCGACCTGGTGCTCGTCGACCTGCCGATCAGACCGCACCGGCCGCACGGCGTGACCGAGCTGGTACCGAGGATCGTGGTGAGCGAGCCCCGGCCGAGCGAGCGGACCGCTCTCGCGCCTGCATGCACCGCGCGAGCCTCTGAGCGACCACGCCGAGGTCTACGCGGCCTTGGTGCTGGGCACCCGCGACTACTTGGCCAAGAACGGGTTCCGCGAGGCGGTCATCGGACTGTCGGGTGGCATCGACTCGTCGCTGGTCGCGACGATCGCGGTCGACGCGCTCGGGGCCGAGCGGGTGCACGGGATCTCGATGCCGTCGCGCTACTCGAGCGAAGGGTCACGCCAGGACGCCGAAGTGCTCTGCGAGCGGCTCGGGATCGACCTCAAGGTGGTCGTCGATCGAGGAGGCGCACGTCGCGTTCGCTTCCATGCTCGCGCCAGTCCTCGGCCGCGAGCCGTCCGGCCTCACCGACGAGAACTTGCAGTCGCGCTTGCGCGGCGTCCTCCTCATGGCGGTCTCCAACGCCAAGGGCTGGATCGTGCTGACGACGGGAAACAAGAGCGAGATGGCGACGGGCTACTCCACGCTGTACGGCGACTCCGCGGGCGGGTTCGCCGTGATCAAGGACGTGCCCAAGACGCTCGTCTACGACCTGTGCCGTCACCGCAACACGCAGGCAGTGCTCGAGGGCCTGCCCGGGCCGATCCCCGACAGCGTGCTGGACAAGCCGCCGTCGGCCGAGCTGCGGCCCGACCAGCGCGACGACCAGTCGCTGCCGCCCTACGAGGAGCTCGACCCGGTGCTGCAGGGGTACGTCGAGGGTGATCGCACGGCAGCCGATCTCGTGGCCGCCGGGTTCGATCCGGCGGTGGTCGACCAGGTGGTCCGCCTCGTCGACGGCGCGGAGTACAAGCGGCGCCAGATGCCGCCTGGCGTGCGCATCACGACCAAGGCGTTCGGCAAGGACCGGCGCATGCCGATCACCAACCATTACCGCTCCTCGGCGCTCGAGGAGTCCGGAGGTGCCTGAGCCGGCGGCCGGCGATGGCGGCGGCTGGCGGACGATCGACGAGTTGGCGGCACTGGTGGGCGCTTACTGCTGGCTCGAGCACCGGATCTTCGAGGTGACCGGGGCGTGGGCGACGAGCCCCGGGCCGGTGGACGACGGACGTCGCCGAGCTGCGGGTGTGGTCGCGCGGCGACCTCGCGGCGCCACGGCGCCCTGGCCGGACGGTGGGCCGAACGCCTGCCCGTGCGGGCCGGAGTGGAGCCGGGGGCCCTGGTCACGGCCCCGGCCGAGCCCGAGGGTCTGGCCGAGGCGTTCGGAGCGCTCGGGGCCACGAAGGAGCTGGCGGTGGGCGTCGCCGCCCTGGTCGAGACCGTTCTCCCGTGGGTGGGTGGGGTCTACGGGTCCCATCTGATGATTGCAACCCCCGTGAGCGAGGCTTCGGTCATGGAGGTGCTGGTGGAAGCCCGCCGGGAGGGCTCGGAGGAGATCCGAGGGCGGCCGGTCCCTCCTGGGGCGGCTTCCGGAGGCGGGGAAACCGTCCGGTCACCTTGGGGAGCCGTTCAAACGGGCGTTGGCCACAAAAGGTGTTTCCCCTGCTGTTCGGCCGGGTTGACAGCACCTTTACACTGACTGAGCAGCGAAGGAGCGCCAGGAACGGTCGCCGGCTGCGTTGTAAGAGCGCCCGGCGAGCTGATCTCTGCCGAGCTACGACACGGGAAGGTTTGGCGACGATCTTGGCCAAGGAACGAATTGAGCGCGACGACGAGGACCTCGTACGGCTCTACCTGACAGACATCGGTCAGTACCCGCTGCTGACCAAGGACGACGAGGTCCGCCTGGCCCAGGCCATCGAGGCCGGCCGCGCCGCCGAGGCCGACATGGCCAAGGCGCCAAAAGGCCTGACCACGGCCAAGAAGCGTGAGCTGCGCCGCTGCTGCCTCGAGGGCGAGCAGGCCCAGCAGACCTTCGTCCAGTCCAACCTGCGGCTGGTCGTGTCGATCGCCAAGAAGTATCAAGCCTCGGGCCTGCCGCTGCTGGACCTGATCCAGGAGGGGAACCTCGGCCTCATGCACGCCGTCGAGAAGTTCGACTGGCGCAAGGGCTTCAAGTTCTCCACCTACGCCACCTGGTGGATCCGCCAGGCCATCACCCGGGGCATCGCCAACACCGGACGCACAATTCGTCTCCCGGTCCACGCCGGCGACACCCTGGCCCGGGTCCAGAAGGCCCAGGCCCGGTTGGAGCTGAAGCTGGGCCGCCCGGCCACGCTGGCCGAGCTCGGTGTCGAGGTCGAGATGCCCGAGGACAAGCTTGTCGAGGCGCTGCGCTTCCGGGCCGAGCCGCTGTCGTTGTCCGAGCCACTGCGCGAGGACGGCGACGCCGAGTTGGGCGACGTGGTCGAGGACCGCTCCGCCGAGTCGCCCTTCGAGGTGGCCGCCGTGTCGCTGCTGCCCGACGAGATCGGGCGGCTGCTCTCGCCGCTGGACGAGCGGGAGCGCGAGATCCTGCGACTGCGGTTTGGGCTGGACCGGGGTGAGCCCCGGACGCTCGAGGAAGTGGGCGAGCACTTCAACCTGACCCGGGAGCGGATCCGTCAGATCGAGGCGCGGGCGATGTCGAAGCTGCGCCACCCGTCCTCGGACACCGGCGCACGCGACCTGCTGACCGTCTGAGCCCGATCTCGGCGTCGGAAGCCGCCGGGGCGCTCCGTCACGGCATCGGCCTAGGATCGGCGCCATGAAGAAGCTCATCATCCTCGCCCTGCTGGTCGCCCTCGGCGTCGTCGCCGCCCGTCGCCTGCGCGAGGCCTAAGCCGACTTTTCCTCTTAATTCCCGCTGCGGCGTCGCGTCGTTTGACGCGCGCGGCGCGTCGGGCAGGCGTCAGGCGGCGCGGCGTCCGGGCGGGCCAGCGCCGTGCCGGGACCGGTGGCCGCGGCGCCACAGGATGAGCGCGGCGCCGGCGACGGCGAGACTCGTCGTCACCACCGGCGTCGTGCGACCCGACGCGGTCGCGGAGACGGATGGGCTTGGTGAAGTTGCGGATCTCCCAGTCGCGCTCGCGCGCGATCTTGGCGAGGGCCCGGTCCGGGTTGACCGCCACGGGACGGCCGACGGCTTCGAGCATCGGGAGGTCGGTGGCCGAGTCCGAGTACGCGCTGCTCGCGCCGAGGTCGATCCCGGTGCGCTCGGCCAGCTCGCGCATGGCCGTCGCCTTCGCACTCGCCCTGGGCGTAGAAGGCCATGCGGCCCGTGTAGCGGCCCTGCTCGTCGACCTCGCCGCGCGAGCAGATGGCGCCGTCGACGCCGAGCAGGTCGGCCAGCGGCAGCACGATCTCCTCGGGCGAGGCCGAGACCAGGTAGACGCGGTGGCCGGCGGCCCGGTGCAGCTCCATCAGCTCGAGGGCCTCGGCGTACATGATCGGCTCGATCGTCTGCAGCATCGTCTCGCGCACGATCTGGCGGACCTGGGCGCGGTCCCAGCCCTTGGTCACCGCCAGCATCGACTCGCGCACCCGGACCAGGCGGTCCTCGTCGGCCCCGAAGTAGAGATAGATCAGCTGCGAGATGGCGGCCCGGGCGACGAGCCGGCGGTTGATCAGCCCGCCCTTGAGGAACGGCCGCCCGAACGCGGCGATGGAGGCGCGGTCGATGACCGTCTTGTCGAGGTCGAAGAAGGCCGCCTCCATATCTTCAATGGTACGGGCGACTCGACCCCGAACTTGAGCAACCGTGACGAATGGAGGATCGGGGCGCGAACGGTGCGTTGCGCTGAACTGGGGTGACGAACGTGTGACCCCGGTTGCGATCCGGTTGCCCGTGGCGACGGTGGCGACGGAGTGCGCTGCGAGCGTCAGGGTGTCTGCTCGGCGATGAACAGCGAGTGGACGGCGTCCTCCGCTTCCGCCGTCACCAACACGAGCACTTCGTCGCCCGACTGCAGGATCGTCTCGCCCCGGGGAAAGACAAGGCGGTCGCCCCGGACCACCGCGACCACGACGGCGTCGCGCGGGAAGTCCAAGTCGGCGATGGCCGTGTCGTTGGCGGGGGAGTCTTCGGCGAGGGTGATCTCCACCAGGTGGGCGGCACCGCCCTGGAACTGGAGCAGCCGCACCAGCGAGCCCACGGAGACGGCCTCCTCCACCAGGGCGGTGAGCAGCTGGGGCGTGGAGACCGAGACGTCGACCCCCCAGCTCTCGTTGAAGAGCCACTGGTTCTTCGGGTGGTTGACCCGCGCCACGACGCGGGGCACGGCGAACTCCTGCTTGGACAGCAACGAGATCACCAGGTTGTCCTCGTCGTCGCCGGTCGCTGCGACGACGACGTCGACGGTGGCGAAGCCCGGCGGCATCGAGAGAGGACACTTCGCACGCGTCGGCCGCCACCCAGGTCACGTCGATCGTGGGCCGCAACTTCTCGACGAGATCCGGGTCCCTCTCCACGACGAGCACGTCGTGGCCGTTCTCGTGCAGGTCGGACGCGATGGCGGTGCCGACGTTGCCGGCGCCGGCGATGGCGACCTTCACGAGCGCGGCGTCCGATGGGTTGCCGCGGCGCCAGGGTCTCGTCGAGCTCGCGGCAGCGCGTCGTCGAGCACGGCCAGGTGCAGAACGTCACCTTCCTGGCCGACCAGGTCGCGCGCGCATCGAGACGCGGCTCGCCGGCTCGGGTGACCGCAACCACGGTCAGGCGTCCGGAATGCTCGAGCTCGCTGAGCGCGCGGCCCGCCCACGAGTCGGGCAGGGACCGGTCGACCAGGCTGAAGCGACCAGTCGCGTCTGTCCATTCGCGCGCGTCCTCGTCGGGCAGCAGCCGCCGGCGCACCTGGTCGATCGTCCAGGTCACGGTCGCCACCGTGGGGATGCCGAGGCGCTGGTAGATCTCGGCGCGCCGGGGGTCGTAGATGCGCGCCACGACGTGGGGGATCTTGTAGGTCTCGCGGGCGATGCGCACGGTCAGGATGTTGGTGTTGTCGCCGCTCGTGACCGCAGCCAGGGCGTCCGCGTGGAGGGCGCCCGCCTTCTCGAGGTCGTCGCGGTCGAACCCCGAGCCCACCAGACCTTGGCCCGCCCCAGTCCTTGAGTCGGCGGAAGGCGCTGTGCGTTCTTGTCGATGACGGCCACGGAATGGCCCTCGGCGCTCAGCGAGAGGGCGAGCCCGGAGCCGACGCGGCCGCACCCCACGACGATCACATGCACGCCACAGTGCAACACGCCGGGTCGGGCCGTGCAAAAGTTGGCCGTCCCGAACCTGACCCACTCACGGTCCCGATCCTGCGGCCGGGGCCGCCGGCAGAAAGAAAGGGCCCACCGCAACCCATGATTTACTGAGCGGATGGAGCACGCGGGAGCCAGCGGCGACGGCGTGGTGGGCTCGTCGGGGACGGATGGGGGCACGCGGACCTCACCAGTGACTTCCGTCGCGGACGCGCGCATGAAGCCCGCCGCGTCCACCCTGCCGGAGCTCGATCTCCCCGAGACGCTGCGCTACCGCATCAAGAACCGGCTGCTCGGGCCTCCGATCGCCACCGAACGACAGGCGAGCGAACGGCTCGGTAGGCCCACCGCCCTTGCGGTCTTGTCGTCGGACGTCATCTCGTCGTCCGCGTACGCCACCGAGCAGATGCTCATACCCCTGATCCCGATCATCGGAGTCGCCGCCTTCTCGTTGGTGGTGCCCATCAGCATCGCCGTGATCTTCGTCCTTCTCTTCGTGACCCTCTCCTACCTCGAGGTGGTCAAGGTGTACACCAAGGCGGGGGGCGCTTACGTGGTGAGCCGCGAGAACTTCGGCCTCAACGTCGCCCAGGTGGCGGCCATGTCGCTCCTCATCGACTACACCTTGACGGTTGCGGTGTCGGTGGCGGCCGGCGTCGCCGCAGTCACGTCGGTCGTGCCGAGCCTCACCCCCTATACGACGTGGATCGCGATCGGCCTGGTCGTCCTCCTGGCCTATGGGAATCTCCGTGGCATTCGCGAGGCCGGCCGCACGTTCGCGGTCCCCACGTACTTCTTCATCGCCAACATGGTGGTGCTCATCGTGGTGGGGATCGCCAAGAAGGCCGCCGGTTCCCTCCACGCCCATCCGATCAACGGGGTCACGGGTTCAGTGCCGATCGGGTCGGCGGGAAGCGGCCTGCTCTACGGAGCCACCGTGTTCGTGTTGCTCAAGGCGTTCGCATCGGGAGGCTCTGCCCTGACCGGCACCGAGGCCATCTCCAACGGTGTGAGCGTCTTCCGAAAGCCCGAGGCGCGCAACGCGCGGATCACCATGGTCTTGATGGCCACGATCCTCGGGTCACTCGTCCTCGGCGTGTCCGCTGCTGGCGTCGATCACGCACCCGGTGCCCTACGTGTCGGGCACACCGACCGTCATCTCCCAGATCGCCAAGTACGTCTACGGGACCCGGGGGCTGGGCGGGGTGTTCTACGCCATGCTCCAGATCGGGACGACCCTGATCCTCATCCTGGCGGCCAACACGAGCTTCACCGGGTTCCCCTTCCTCGCGAGCTTCGCGGCCGAGGACTCCTACCTGCCTCGCCAGCTGACGAAACGAGGCCACCGTCTGGTGTTCTCGACCGGCATCATCGTGCTCACCGTGGTGTCGGTGCTCCTGCTCCTCATCACGCGGGCGCGGGTGGACAGCCTGATCCCGCTCTATGCCATCGGCGTGTTCACCGGCTTCACCATGGCCGGGGCGGGGATGGCGAAGTACCACCTGACCCACCGGGAAGACCACTGGCGGCGGCGGCTGGCCATCAACGGGACGGCCTCGGTGCTCTCGTTCATCGTGCTGGTGATCATCGCGGTGGCCAAGTTCAGCCAGGGCGCCTGGTTCATACTGATCATCCTCCCGCTCGGCGTCTTCGTGCTCCTGCGGCTCCATCACCAGTACGCCGACGAGGAGCACCAACTCGAAGAGGGCGCAGCCGAGGCGGCAGCGGCGCCGGTGCTGAACCGGCACGTCGTCGTGGTGCTGGTCGACCGCCTCGACATGGCCACGGCACGGGCCCTGCAGTACGCGCGGACACTCAACCCGGACGAACTGCGTGCGGTCCACTTCACGCTGGACAGCCGGGTTTCGGCGGAGCTCGTGGCGCGACTGGGGCCGGCTCGGGCTCGCCCGACTGCCGCTCGACGTCGAGGAATGCGAAGACCGGCGCCTCGGCCGGGCCGTTCTCGAACTAGCGGCCGAGACGGTGGCCGACCGCGAGACCGAGCTGACCATCTTGCTCCCGCGGCGGGGATTCGCCACCGGCTGGCACCGCCTGCTCCACGACGGCACGGCCGACCGCATTGCTGCCGGGGTGGCACAGCTCCAGCACGTCAGTGCCACCGTCGTGCCCTATCAACTCACCGGAGGCTGGTTCTCGAAGCACCGCTCGCGCGATGGTGCGCCGACCACCGATGAGCCCGCCGGCGCGGGCGCAGGGCCACGTGCCAATCGCTCGCTGGAGCGGGCTGCACGGCGTGCGGCCGAACGACAAGCAACGGTGTCTTCCTTCGAAAAGGCGGCCTTCGGGGGCCACGCCGCGGCGACGACGCCCATCGGCCAGGTGGAGTGGCGTCAGCGCGTCCGGATCGCGGGCCGGGTCAAGTCGGTGCGGACCCAGCCCCGGGCCGGCAACGCCAACCTCGAGTGCGTCCTGGCCGACGGTACCGGCAAGATCCTGTTGGTCTTCCAGGGCCGGCGCCAGATCGCAGGGATCGAGCCCGGTGCACGCCTGGTCGTCGAGGGCATGGTCGGCGACTGGGCTCGCCGGCAGGCCATCCTGAACCCGGCCTACGAGCTGGTGCAGGCGAGCTCCGACACGGCTGTCCAGTCCGACTGAGGCGACAGGGGTAGAGCGCACGGAGACCACGGCCCGGCCGGGGAACCAAATTGCCCGGTCGGCGCGTCAGTCGCTAACGTCCCCCCCGGCCCGGAGTCGGGTGCGGCCTCCCCGGCGCGTCCTCGCCCCGGGATCACGACATCGACCGGCGTGGTGCTGAGCGCTGCCGCACCACACGGACGGGGGCGCGACCGGCCTCTTCCACTGGGCGTACAGGAACAGAAAGGGCACACCGGGAATGATCAATCTCCTCGCCGCCGAGGGCGGGTACCAGGCCTTCCACCTGGGCGGGGTGGACAAGACGTGGCTCTACATCTGCCTTGCCGCCGGCGTGATCGGCATCGCCGCGGGCCTGCTCCTCGCCCGCAACGTGCTCGCCTTCGACCAGGGCACGGCCAAGATGAAGGAGATCGCCCAGGCGGTCCAGGAGGGGGCGCAGGCGTTCTTGGCCCGGCAGTTCCGGGCGATCGTGATGATCATCATCCCGCTGGCCATCCTCATCTTCTTCACGGCCACCAAGGTGGTGAAGCCCGACGGGGGGGTCGCGCTGACGTTCCAGCAGGACGGCATCTACCGGGTGATCTGCTTCCTCTTCGGTGCCGCATTCTCCGGCCTGACCGGCTTCATCGGCATGAGCATCGCCGTGCGGGGCAACGTCCGCACGGCCGCCGCGGCGTCCAAGGGCGGCGGCATGGCCGCGGCCCTGCGCGTCGCCTTCCGCACCGGCGCCGTCACCGGCATGCTGTGCGTCGGCCTCGGGCTGGTCGGGGCCACCGCCATCGTCCTCATCTTCCAGAACTCGGCGACGGCAGTGCTCATCGGCTTCGCCTTCGGCGCCTCGCTCATCGCCCTCTTCATGCGTGTCGGCGGCGGCATCTTCACCAAGGCGGCCGACGTCGGCGCCGACCTGGTCGGCAAGGTGGAGGCCGGGATCCCCGAGGACGACCCCCGCAACGCGGCCACCATCGCCGACAACGTGGGCGACAACGTCGGCGACTGTGCCGGCATGGCGGCCGACCTCTTCGAGTCCTACGAGATCACCATCATCTCGTCGCTCATCCTCGGGTACTCGGCCTTCGGCTCCATCCACAAGAACCCGACGCCCGCCGTCCTCTTCCCGCTCATCGTCCCGGCCATCGGGATCTTCGCCTCTGTCATCGGCGTGCTCGTGGTCCGGGCCCGCGCCGCCGACCGCAACGCGATGGCGCCGATCAACCGCGGCTTCTGGCTCGCCGCGCTGCTCACCGTGATCGGCGCCTTCCTGGTGGCTCAGTACTACGTGCACGACCTCAAGGTGTTCTGGGCCGTGCTGACCGGTGTCGTGCTCTCGCTGGTGGCGAGCCAGATCACCGAGCAGTTCACCTCGACCGAGCGCGGGCCGGTCAAGGAGATCGCGGCGTCGGCCCGCACCGGGCCGGCGACGACGGTGCTCTCGGGCTTCTCCATCGGGCTGGAGTCGTCCGTCTGGGCGATCATCGCCATCGCCATCGCGCTCGGCGTCGCGATCGGGCTGGGGGACGGCAACATCGAGCTGACCTTCTACCTGATCGCGCTGATCGGCATCGGTCTGCTCGCGACGGCGGGCATGGTGGTGTCCGAGGACAGCTTCGGGCCGGTGTCGGACAACGCGGCCGGCATCGCCGAGATGTCGGGCGAGTTCACCGGCGAGGCCGAGCGGGTCATGGTGAGCCTCGACGCGGTCGGCAACACCACCAAGGCCATCACCAAGGGCGTGGCGATCGGCTCGGCCGTCATCGCCGCCGTGGCGCTCTTCTCCGCCTTCATCGAGACGATCAACTCGCAGCTGAATCTGCACCTGCACGCCAACCAGCTGCTGGTGTCGCCGTTCACGCAGATCAACGTGTCCAACCCGAAGACCTTCATCGGCCTCCTCATCGGCGGCTCGATCGGCTTCCTCTTCTCGTCGCTCGCCATCCGCGCCGTCGGGCGCTCGGCCGGCACCGTCGTGCTCGAGGTGCGTCGGCAATTCCGAGAGCACCCGGGCATCATGGACTACACCGAGAAGCCCGAGTACGGCCGCGTCATCGGGATCTGCACCACGGCCGCTCAGCGCGAGCTGGCGACGCCCGCCCTGCTGGCCATCCTGTCCCCGGTGATCATCGGCTTCGGCATCAACTACTTCGCGCTGGGAGCGTTCCTGGCCGGCACCATCCTCACGGGGCAGCTTCTGGCCAACACGCTGTCGAACTCGGGCGGCGCATGGGACAACGCGAAGAAGTACATCGAGGACGGCAACGAAGGCGGCAAGGGCTCGGAGGCGCACAAGGCCGCCGTCATCGGCGACACCGTCGGTGACCCCTTCAAGGACACGGCCGGCCCGGCGCTGAATCCGATGATCAAGGTGATGAACCTGGTCTCGCTCCTCATCCTGCCTGCCGTGATCGCGCTGCGGCACGACACCGGTGCGCGCCTCGCCATCGCCGGCGCGTCGCTGGTGATCCTGCTCGCCGCCCTTGCCTTCTCGAAGCGGGCGCCCGAGGCGATGGACGCCGAGGCGGAAGAAACGACCAGGGCCGAAGCTGCGGTCGCATCGGTCGATTGACCTGCTCACCCGCCTAGGCGACCGTTCACGGGCGACCACCGCGACACCCCCCGCCCTTGACAGGCGGGGGGGCGGAACCCCACTCTGACGTGACCATGCCCTCCGTTTCCCCTGATCGATGGATGCCCCGCGGGGTGTGCCGTGGGTAAGGCGCTCGTGATCGTCGAGTCGCCGGCCAAGGCGCGCACCATCAGCGGCATGCTCGGGCCCGACTTCATCGTCGAGTCGTCGGTCGGCCACATCCGCGACCTGCCGCGCGGGGCCGACGAAGTGCCCGCGGCGGTCAAGGGCGAACCGTGGGCGCGCCTCGGCGTCGACGTGGACAACGGGTTCAAGCCTCTCTACGTGGTCTCGTCGCCCAAGAAGTCCGTCGTGGCGAACCTCAAGAAGCTGCTCAAGACGGCCGACGAGCTCTATCTCGCGACGGACGAAGACCGCGAGGGCGAGTCCATCGCGTGGCACCTGTCCGAGGTCCTCAACCCGACCGTGCCGGTCAAGCGCATGGTGTTCCACGAGATCACGCCGGCGGCCATTGCGCGGGCGGTCGAGGAGTGGCGCGACCTCGACCGGCGGCTGGTGGACGCGCAGGAGGCGCGGCGCATCCTCGACCGCCTCTACGGCTACGAGGTCTCACCGGTCCTGTGGCGCAAGGTGATGCCGCGGCTCTCGGCGGGCCGGGTGCAGAGCGTCGCCACCCGCATGGTGGTGGAGCGCGAGCGGGCCCGCATGCGATTCCGCTCGGCGACGTGGTGGGGGATCGACGGCACGTTCAGCCGCGAGGCCGCTGCCAGCGGCTTCGGTGCCGCCCTGGTCGCGCTCGGCGGGACGACGGTCGCCACGGGCAAGGACTTCGACGAGCAGGGCGCGCAGAGCGCCAAGAGCGAGGTGCGGGTCCTCGGCGAGGACGAGGCGACCTCGGTCGCCGAGGCCCTGACCGGGCAGACCTTCACCGTGAAGTCGGTGACGGAGCGCCCCTTCCGCCGCTCGCCGGCGGCGCCGTTCATGACGTCGACGCTGCAGCAGGAGGCGGGCCGCAAGCTCCGCTTCAGCGCCCAGCGGGCCATGCAGGTGGCCCAGCGGCTCTACGAGCAGGGCTACATCACCTACATGCGCACCGACTCGACGACGTTGTCCGACGAGGCGCTCGAGCGCGGCGCGCTCGCAGGCCCGCGAGCGTTACGGCGACGCGTACGTGCCCGGACGCGCCGCGGCGTTACGAGCGCAAGGTCAAGAACGCCCAGGAGGCGCACGAGGCGATCCGCCCGTCGGGCGAGACGTTCCGCACGCCCGAGCAGGTGGGCCGCCAGCTCTCGGGCGACGAGCTGCGCCTCTACGAGATGATCTGGATGCGCACGGTCGCCTCGCAGATGAACGACGCCACCGGGACCAGCGCGCAGGTGCGGCTGGTGGCCGACGTGCCGAGCGGCGTGGCGGCGGGCCAGGAGGCCGAGTTCTCGGCGAGCGGCCGGGTCATCTCGTTCAAGGGCTTCCTCGAGGTGTACGAGGAGGGCCGGGACGACGACGAGCAGGACGCCGAGAGCGCCGAGGAGCGGGTGCTCCCCGCCCTGTCCGAGGGCGACCGGGTGCAGGGCACGGCGTTCGAGCCCGGGTCGCACACCACGCAGCCGCCGGCCCGCTACACCGAGGCGTCGCTGGTCAAGGCGATGGAGGAGCTCGGGGTCGGGCGGCCGTCGACCTACGCCAGCGTCATCGCCACCATCCTCGACCGCGGCTACGTGTGGAAGAAGGGGACGGCCCTCGTCCCGAGCTTCACCGCCTTCGCCGTCGTGGGCCTGCTCGAGCGCTACTTCGCCAACCTGGTCGACTACGGCTTCACCGCCTCGATGGAGGACGACCTCGACGAGATCGCGGCCGGCACCGGGGAGGCCCTGCCCTGGCTGACGCGCTTCTACTTCGGCAGTGACGCGCCCGGCGCGATGGCGAGCGACGGCACCGAGGTGGACACGCTCGGGCTGAAGGCGACGGTGGCCGCGCACCTCGCAGAGATCGACGCCCGCGAGATCAACTCCATCCCGCTGGGGGAGGGCACCGACGGGGAGCAGATCGTGGCGCGGGTCGGGCGTTACGGGCCGTACCTGCAGCGGGGCGAGGACCGCGCCTCGATCCCCGACGACCTGGCGCCCGACGAGCTCACGATCGAGCGGGCCGAGGAGATCCTCGCGGCGCCCTCGAACGACCGCGTGCTCGGCACCGACCCCGAGAGCGGGCTCGAGGTCCAGCTCAAGGCCGGCCGGTTCGGTCCGTACGTCCAGGTGGGCGAGGTCGTCGACGGCGGCGAGAAGCCGCGCACGGCGTCGCTGTTCTCGTCGATGGACCCCGCGACGCTGACGTTCGAGCAGGCGCTCGAGCTGCTGCGCATCCCGCGCACGGTGGGGACCGACCCGGACACCGGCGAGGAGGTCGTGGCGCACAACGGGCGCTTCGGGCCCGTATCTGAAGCGCGGCTCCGACACGCGCAGCCTCGGCGAGCGAGGAGCAACTGCTCACGGTGACCCTCGACGAGGCGAAGGCGCTCTTCGCACAACCCAAGCAGCGGCGCGGGCGCACGGCGGCACCGCCGCTGCGCGAGCTGGGCACCGACCCGGTCGACCAACCTGCCGGTGGTGGTGAAGGAGGGGCGCTTCGGCCCCTACGTGACCGACGGCACCACCAACGCCAGCCTGCGCAAGGGCGACACCGTCGAGGCGATCGACATGGACCGGGCCTCCGAGCTGCTGGCCGAGCGCCGTGCTGCCGGGCCCGTCGACGCGCAAGAAGAAGGCGGCGAAGAAGAAGGCACCGGCGAAGAAGAAGGCCGCGGCCAAGAAGGCGACCGCCGAAGAAGCGGCGGCGGCCAAGAAGGCCGGCGGCACCAACAAGCCGGCGGCCGATGACCGACGGCGACGGACCCGGCCGCGATGAGGGCCGCCTCGACCGAACCGTTCTGAGCATGCCCGCCCGGGGTCGCCTCATCGCGCTCGAGGGCATCGACGGGTGCGGCAAGTCCACCCAGGCGAAGGCGGTGGCCGCGGCGCTCGGCGCCCTCCTGACCCACGAGCCCGGGGCCACGCCACTCGGCGCGCTGTTGCGCCGGTGCTCCTCGACCCCGGATCCGGTTCGCCACCGCCGTCGCCGCGGGCCGAGACATTGTTGATGGCGGCCGATCGGGCCGAGCACGTGGCGCAGGTGATCGAGCCGGCGCTGGCGTCCGGTGCGTGGGTGGTGACCGACCGCTACTCGGGCTCGACCATCGCCTACCAGGGCTACGGCCGCGGCCTGGGTGCCGGTGCCGGGGCTGGCCGAGGTAGTGGCGTGGGCGACGGCGGGCGTCGAGGCGGACCTCTCCGTCTTCGTCGACGTGCCCGTGGAGGTGGCGGCGGCGCCGCCGGGCGCCGGCGCGGACCGTATGGAGCGGCTCGGCCCCGAGTTCGCGGCCCGGGTGCGCGAGGGGTTCGCTGCACAGGCGGCGGCCGACCCCGGACGCTGGCTGGTCGTCGACGGCACCCGCGACGTCGACGCGATCACGGCGCATATCGTCGACGCCGTGCGCGCGCGTCTGGGACCGGAACCGGAGCACGGGCGTTGAGCGAGGAGCGCCCGTCGCCTGCGCTCTTCGAGGGGATCATCGGGCAGGACGATGCCGTGGCCGCACTGAAGTGCCGCCGCGGTGAACCCGGTCCACGCCTACCTGTTCCGGGGGCCCGAGGGCAACGGCGGGCTGGCGGCGGCCCACGGCTTCGCCGCCGCTCTGCTGTGCCCGACCGGGCGGGTGCGGCGTCTGCGCCACCTGCCGGGGTGCGCTCGCGGGCACCGACCCCGACCTCCACATCGTGCGGCGCAGCGGGGCGTCGCTGTCCAAGGACACCATGCGCCAGGTCGTGGCGTTGGCCCAGCGCCGGCCCCTGGCGGCGGCACGGCAGGTGATCGTGGTCCTGGAGATGCACCTCGTGCTGGACCGGGCGCCGGTCCTGCTCAAGACGCTCGAGGAACCACCGGGCCAAACGGTGTTCATCCTCCTGGCCGACGAGCTGACCCCGGACCTCACGACGATCGCCAGCCGTTGCGCCGAGGTGCTGTTCCCTCCCGTCGCTCGGGACGTGGTGGCGCGGACGCTGGAGGCGACGGCGTCCCGCCCGACATGGCGGCCGTGGTCGCAGAGAGCAGCGGCGGCAACATCGACCGGGCCCGCGTGATGGTGGACGACCCGGACGTGGCGGCCCGCGTCGGCGCTGTGGGCCTCGGTGCCCGACGAGTTGGCGTCCTCGGGCTCGGCCGTGGCGACGCTGACCCGCCGGGTCCTCGAGTCCGCCGACCGCGCTGTCGAGCCGCTGCGGGTCGCGCACGACCGGCAGATCGAGACCTCGCCGAGGCGGCCAAGGAGATGGGCGAACGCGGGCTGCCGGGGCGCAAGGAGATCGTCGAACAACACCAACGAGAGGAGCGGCGCTTCCGCACCGACGCGCTCGCGAGCGGGGCTGGGGGTGCTGGCCCGCACCTACCGGACGCGTGTGGCCCGGCTCGCGCCGCGGGGCGATCGCACCGGGCGACCTCGACGTGCGGGCCGCGACGGACGCGGTCGGGCTCATCACCGAGGTGGCACAGGCGCTGCCACGAAACCCCAACGAGGCCCTGTTGCTCCAGTCGCTCTTCACCCGGCTCGCTGCCTTGGCGGTCTAGGGGAGACCGACCGGTCGGCGGACCGCGGTCGAACGGATGTTGCGGCTCGGCCTAGCATCTCGGGTTCCAGAGCCAGGGGAGAACCAGATGGCGGGGAGTGATGCGGAGGCAGTCACGAACCACACCGAGCTTTCCCCCGCGTTGCAGATCCGGGTCCTCGGCCCGCTCGAGATCGTCTTGGGTGGCCGTCCGGTCGACCTCGGCGGCCTCAAGGCGAGGGCGCTGGTGGCGCGTCTGCTGATCGATCGTGGCCTCATCGTCTCGGTGGACCGGCTCATCGACTCGCTCTGGGGGTACCACGAGGGCGACGGAGCCGAGATCGCACTGCGCTCCACGATCTCCCGGTTGCGGAAGCGCCTGCGGGAGGCCGGCGTCACCGAGGACATCATCGCGACCCGCGCGCCCGGGCTACGTCCTGGACGTGGCCGCCGGAGAGCACCGACGTGTTTGCCTTCGAGCGGATGGTGGCCGACGGCAAGCGGCAACTGATACGACACCGGCCGAGCGAGGCGGTGCGGGTGCTCGAGGAGGCGCAGGACCTCTGGCGCGGCGCGGCGTACAGCGAGGTGCGGGACGAACCGTTCGCCCGAGCGGAGGCCCGCCGGCTCGAGGAGATGCTGCTCGCGGCGATCGAGTTGCGCCTCGATGCCACCTTCACCCTTGGCCGCCACGAGGCGCTCATCGGTGAACTGGAAACGCTGACGAGCCAGCACCCCATGCGTGAGCGCCTGTGGTCCCAGCGGATGCTCGCGCTCTACCGCTCCGGTCGACAGGCCGAGGCGCTGCGCGTCTTCCAGGACCTGCGGTCGACCCTCGTGGACGAGCTCGGCATCGAGCCGGGGCACGACGTGTCGTGGATGGAACACGCCATCCTGAGCCAGGACCCCGCACTGTCGTTCGTGGTGCCCGTTGAGCCTGCGACCGGGCGCGATGGACGCGGAGGACTCGCGGCAGCGCGCGGCGGATTCCTCGAGCGGGTACCGCGTCCGCATCCCCACGTCACCGACCCAAGGAGCGCTGGTCGGGCGCGACCGGGAGTCGGCGCTGCTGCGCGAATGGTGGGCCTCGGTGGGCAAGGGCGACGAGCGGCCTGCTCCTCGTCGAAGGCGACCCCGGCATTGGCAAGACACGCCTCGTCGGCGAGCTGGCGCGAGCCGTGGAGGACGAGGGCGCGCTCGTCTTGTGGGGTCGTTGCGACGAAGAACCCGGTGGCACCGTTCCAGCCTTTCGCAGAGGCGCTCGGCCGCTACTTCCACGCCATGTCAGCCGACCGGATCTCGCGGATGCCCAATTGGCAACTGGCGGAGCTCTCCCGCCTCGTCCTGCGCCTGCGCGAGTTCGCGACACCCTTCGAGGGAGACGCCGGCGACCCCGAGACCAAGCGCTTCCGCTTCTTCGAGGCGGTCACCGAGACGCTGAGCGAAATCTCGGGGAACGGCGAGCATCCTCCTGGTCGTCGACGACCTCCACTTCGCGGACCAGGCGACCCTCCTCCTGCTCCGCCACGTGTTGCGGAGCATCGACCGGGCCAAGCTCGGCATGGTCGGGATGTACATCGACACCGAAGTGCGGTCGGGGCACCCGCTGCGCCAGGCCCTCGTCGATCTGCGGTCGGACCGCGCCGTCGAGACGGTGCACCTGGAGGGCCTGAACGAAGACGGTGTCGAGGAACTGGTGCGCGGTTGGCCGAAGGTACCGGCCGACCTTGTTCCGCGGCTCTGCAAGCTGACTGATGGGAACCCGCTGTTCCTCGAGGAGATGCTCGGGTCACTTCAGCGAGCGCGAGGACGAGCACGCGGCCGCAACCGGTCAGGGCGACACGCCGGTGCCCGCGGACCTCGAGCCATCGGAGGCGATCCGCGAGCTCGTCGCTCGACGTGTGTCGCGGCTGCCCGAGGAGGTCATCTACCTCCTGCAGGCCGCTGCGGTTGCCGGACAGGAGTGCGAAGCGAGCATCGTGGCCGAGGCAGCGGCGTTGACGCCCGGACCAACAGCTCGACGCGTTCGACCGTGCGGAGGAGTCGCGCCTGCTCCGCCGCGTGGGGGGTCTGGTCCGCGACCGCTATGCCTTCACCCATGGCTTGGTGCGCGATGCGATCTACGGCGAGCTGCTCCGCGGTCGGCGGGTGCGCTACCACCACAAGATCGCCGCTCTCGACAGAGCGGGTGCACGGTGAGTCGGTGGACCGGTACGTCAACGAGCTCGCCCACCACTTCTACATGGGTTCGGCGCTGGCGGACGCCGACAAGGCGATTCGCTACTGCATCAGCGGCCGGCGAACGGGCTCTGCGCCTCCTCGCTTTCGAAGAGGCGGTCGGCCACCTCACGCGGGCGCTCGAAGTGGCGGAGCGGTCCGGTGGCGCAAACCAGCCGGCGCGCTGCGACGCACTGATTGCGCTCGCCGAGGCGCAGAACCGCGCGGGCGACGCGGTCCCAGGCCAATGCCAACTTCGCCCGTGCCGCGGCTCTCGCTCGGTCGATCGGGGATCCAGAACGGCTCGCCGAATACCGCGTTGCGCGCCGGGCCATTGAGTTATCTCGGCGTCGTCGACGCCCACGAGGAGCAGATCGAGTTGTTGGAGGAGGCCCTGGTCGCGTTGCCCCGCGAAGACTCGCACCTGCGCGCGCGGGTCACCGGGCAGCTCGGGCTGGTCATCGATCTCGTCGGCGGGAGTGCCGGCACCGGGAGTTCTCGAACGGGCGCTGGAGTTGAGCGCGGAGGCGGTCGCTATGGCGCGGCGTCTCGGAGACCGTCTCGCACTCGGCTACGCACTTCGTGACCGCATGCACGTGCTGTGGGGCATCGATCCGGCCCCGGAGCGCCTTGCCGCCGCAACGGAACTCGGAGAAATCGCCGACGACGTCGGCGATCAGTTCCTCGCGCTGCACGGCCACATGTGGCGAATCCGCGAGTTGCTGGCCCAAGGCGATGTGGATGCAGTCAACGAGGAGCTGACCCGGTTCCAGGCGAGGGACACCGGGCCGGTACACCCGCTCGAAGCTTCTTGGTTGCTCAACGTCGGGGCCATGATGGCGCTGCTGGCGGGCGACATCGAGCAGGCGGAGTCGATGGCTCGGCGAGGCTTGGAGGTGGCCGAGGGCTACAACGAGCTCGTCGTCAGCTTCTACGGGGCGCTGATGGTGTGGACGTGGTGGCAACGCGACGAGCTCGTGGGTCTCGAGACGATGTTCCAAGACGTGATCGGGCAGGCACTGGATGGCTATCCGATCATCCAGGCGGTGTTGGCGCTCATCCACGCCGAGGCGGGCAGAGCCGGACAAGGCGATGGCCGATCTGGAGGCGCTCGCGACGAGATCGGCTGGGACCTGGTGGCGAAGGACCAGACGGAGGGCTTGTCGCTCGCGCTGGCGGCGGCTGCGTGTGGTGGGCTCGGCGCACGGGCGAGGGACCACGCGCTCGCTCGTGTACGAGCAGATGCGCCCGTATGCCGGCACTGCGATCGTGATCAGGGCGCCGGCGGCCGCCGTGCGTCGGCCCGGCCGACCACTACCTCGGGCTGCTGGCCGCGGCCACCGGGGACCTCGCCCTGGCCGAGGTGCACTTCGATGCGGCGCTGCGGCTGGCGGCACCGCATGGGCTGCGCCACCCTTCGAAGCGGCGGCCGAGGTCGAGCTGGCGCGGACGTTGCGCCAGCGGGGACGAGAGGGTGAAGAGCGGGTGGCCATCCTGCTGCGCGACGCCGAGGAGACCGCGTTGCGTCTGGGGCTGAGTCGCCTGGCCCGGATGGCGGCAGATCCGGGCTGATCCCCGGCCGACGCTTCTCAGGAGCCGGACGTGCTCCTGCTTCTCTTCCGTCTCGGCGAGCGCAGCCAACTTGTCGTCGGCCTCTCGAATGCGGCGACTCATGCCGACCAGCAGTGCGTTGCGGAAGCCCGGGATGCTCCATCATCGCCTCGAGCTCGCGCGGCCCGACGATCAGCACGTCGAGATCCGACGTCGCCGTCACCGTCGCGCTGCGTGGCGCAGCCTCGATCGCGGCGAGCTCACCGAAGTAGTCGCCGGGCCCCCATTCGTTGACGACCTTCTCGGCCCGGGTGACGACGACGGTGCCCTCGAGGATGATGTACAGCTCGCGTCCGAGCCGGCCCTCGCGGAGGATGACTTCGCCTTTCTGTACGTGCAGGCGCTCGGCCATGCGCGCGATCTCCGCGAGCTGTTCGTCCGTGCACGCGGCGAACCACGGCACACCCTGCAGGCGTTCGATCACCATGGTGGGTGCGCCCGCCGTTCTCTGTCATGCCCTCCTCCGGTGCGAACGTCGGTGTCAGGCTACGCGAAGTCACGATCGCCATGGGCATGGCATCTCGAAACCCAGGGATCTCGACCATGGTGGCGAATTCGCGCGGCCCGATTATCAGCACGTCGACCTCGCTGAGCGCGGTCACCGTCGCGTGACGCGGCCCGAGGTTCGTCGCGATCACCTCGCCGAAGAAACTTCCCGGACCGAGCGTGTCGACATGACGGCCGCTCTGCGTAACCGCCACCGTGCCGGAGAGGATCATGAAGAACTCCCGGCCGATCCGGCCCTCGCGCGCCAGAACCTCACCCTTGTCGACTTGGACCCGCTCGGCCAGCTCGGCCACTTGTTCGAGCTGCGCCCTCGTCAATCCCCGAAGTTGGTCCACCGCCCGGAGCCGGTCAACAGTCCCTTGATGCTCCCACTTCGATTGCCACGGTGCTCGACCCCTCTCGCAAGCGGCAGCACACGGCCCGGCGCCGCCAGCCGGTATGCCAGTGTGCGCCCGCGCCCTTGCAACGGCGTTGCACGCTGACGTCACAGAGCCGGAGGTGCTGCTCAGGTGGAACAAATCGAGGTGTTGAACTGGGAAAACGCGCGCCTCGACGAGCTGGTGGGACGGATCCCGCCGGCAGTCCCGCTGTGTTCACAATGTCGCCCGGCTCCGGGCGCGCTGACCTACACTGACTCTCCGCCGCCAGCCCGGGTGTTCCGATGGTTCGTTCTGGTTCAGCCCTGGGCGTTGACGGTTGGCAGACGCCTGGGTAGCTCAGTCGGTAGAGCAGCGCACTCGTAATGCGCAGGTCGTCGGTTCGAGTCCGACCTCAGGCTCCATTCTTGGAAGGCTCAAGGCCTCGAGTGATCCGTCGTGCCACTGCGTTGTCTTCGTCGCGTGCTTCGCGAGCGCCCGGAAACACGACAGGCGGGAGTCAGCTGACGGCAACCCGTAATGCGCACATAGACCGTCATGGTTAGAGTCTCGCCGGGTCGCTCGATGGGCGATGGGTGGAGGATGGATGCTCACGGTCACGTTCGCAGACCTGTGGTACCGGGCCAGGCAGTTCCTGATCGCCGTGGTTGGAGTTGGACTCGTGCTCGGGCTGGCGCTGGCGCTGAGCGGTTTGGCCGACGGCTTTCACGCCGAAGTGGAGGAGAGTATCGACGCCGTCGGGGCCACGTCTTGGGTGCTGTCGGGGTCGGCCCAAGGACGCATGACGGCGTTCGCAGCGTTCCCCGCCGCCGATCAGGGTGTCGTGGCGCACGAGCAGGGTGTGCGCCGGGCGTCCGCCGTTCTCTTCGCGCCGGGTCAGGTGGCGCGGGTGTCCGGGTCGGACCAACCGCTGAGTGTCAACCTCTTTGGCGTCCAGCGCGGCGGTTTGGGCGACCCTCGGGTGGCGTCAGGTCACACGCTCGCCGGTGTCGACCAGGTGGTGGTCGACTCCAAGGTGGCACCGCTCGGCAGCGTGGTCACCCTCGGCGGGCACCACTATGACGTGGTCGGCACCGTCGAGGGCCGCACCATGACCGGTGGGGTTCCCCTGGTGTACATGACGTTGTCGGCCGCGCAGCACGCGGTGGTCGGAGGACGGCCCTTGATCACCGGTCTCGCGACGACCGGGACGCCGGCCACGGTGCCCGCAGGCCTCGTCGTCCTTTCTCCGTCGGCCGTCGTCTCTGACACCGTGGGCCAGTTGCAGAGCGGCGTGAAATCCATCGACAACACGCGGTGGCTGATGTGGTTCATCGCAGCCGCCATCGTGGCTTCGATGCTCTACGTCGCTGCGCTGGAGCGAAAGAGCGATTTCGCAGTGCTCAAAGCACTCGGCGCGTCCTCGCGGACGCTGTTCCTGAGCCTGGTCCTCGAGGCCGTCACGGTGACTCTCCTGGCGGCCATCCTCGCGGAATTGTTGGCGAGCCTCCTGACCCGCACCTTTGCGCAGCCGGTCGACATCACGCTCGACGCCCGCCTCGTCCTTCCTCTGATCGCGGTGGTCGTCGGCGTCGTCGCCAGCGTTGCTGCGCTGCGCCGGGTCACCGGCGCCGACCCGGCCACGGCCTTCGGATGAGCGACCACCTCGTCGTCGAGGACCTCACGGTGGCCTTCGACTCCGGCGGCTACGTGATCAAACCCCTCGACGGCCTGAGCTTTACCGCGTCCGACGGCGAGCTTGTCGTCCTGCTCGGGCCATCAGGGTGTGGCAAGACAACGCTGCTCTCCTGTCTGGCGGGCTTGCTCACCCCTACGTTGGGCCGGATCGCGTTCGGTTCGAAGGTCGTCACGGAGCTGCGCGGGCCGGTCCTGTCGCAGTACCGTCAAAAAACCGTCGGCGTGGTGTTCCAATCCTTCAATCTGATCGCCAGCCTCACCGCCCGCGGCAACGTGCTCGTACCCATGCAGCTCGCGGGAGTTCCGAGCGCAAAGGCGAAGCCGCGGGCCGCCGAACTGCTTGACGCGTGGGGCTGTCCGAACGTGCCAAGCACCGTCCAGCTCACCTGTCGGGTGGTCAGCAGCAGCGGGTGGCGATCGCCCACGCGTTGGTGCACGACCCGCCGCTGATCCTGGCCGACGAGCCGACGGCGCATCTCGACCACATCCAGGTCGAAGGCATCCTGCGCCTCATGCGGGAGCTTGCCAGTCCCGGCCGGATCGTGGTGATCTCTACGCACGACGACAGGGTCAGCCAGCTCGCGGACCGGGTCATCGAACTGGCGCCGCATTTCACCGACGCGGATCGCCTGCCCGAAGAGGTCCACCTGGCCGGAGGCGAAGTGTTGTTTCGACAGGGCGAGCGGGGCGAGTTGATCTATCACGTCGAATCGGGACTGCTGGAGGTGTACCGCGAGTTGGCCGACGGGGGCAACGAGATCTTGGCGCAGAGAGAACCAGGTAACTACGTGGGCGAATTGGGGCCGATCTTGAACCTGCCCCGCAGCGCCTCGGTGCGCGCGCTCGAAGATTCGGTGGTGACGGGCTATTCGGTCCGGGCCTTTCGCAAGGACCATCCCCACCACGTGGTTGCACAGGTCGCGGCAGCGTCCTCTTGAGGCCAGAACGCGATGCACGACAAAAACCCACCTCCCTCGTAAGGCGTAGGTCGTCGATTCGAGTCCTACTGCGGGCCTCGGACATGGTTCCGATTGTCGATCGAACCCTGCCGCGCCTCGAGCCTCAGGGGCAGCCGGTCGGCGGCTGCGACGGCGAAGGCGTCGGCGCGTTGGTCGGTGTCATCGACGCGGCGATCTTGCGCCAGAGCACATCGCTCGTGTTGTCGTAGATCCCCTGGCAGTCAAAGGCCCCTGGTTTGAAGGTCGTCACCACCGCGATCGCGATCTTCTTCGACGGCAGGTAGGACTCCGACGCGGAGTAGCCACCGAGGAGCGGGTTCTGGAGCAACCAGGAGCCGGATCGCACGACACCGAGCCCGTAGTTGTACGCCGGTATCTGTTTGAAGCACGACGGCACACAATCCGGTTGCTTCTGACCGAATCCGAGCAGATTGGGATCCGTCATCGCGTGGTAGCTGGACCGGGAGAGCAGCTTCCCGGTGCCGACCGCCACCGCCGTCTTTGCCATGTCGTAGATGTCCGTCGTCTCGGAGGCCCCGTCGGGTGTGCCCCATTGCGCGTTCCAGAACGTCGACTCCTCGTAGAACGAGGTGCCCGCCGGCACACCCAGCGCCGCTCGGCGTTCTGAGCTGAACGAGTGCAGCACCGGGCTTGGGATGGCCGACGTGCGGCTGGCGGTGGTTTGGGTCAGACCCATCGGAGCCAGCACTTTGCTCTGTAGCAATGTAGCGAGGGGCGCCTTGCCGATCATCGACAGGATCTTCCCGAGGATCATGAAGTTGGTATGGGAATAGCTCCAGTTGGTTCCCGGCGCGAACTGCACCGGTCGGTTGAACGCGTCCTGTAAACGCTCCTGGTAGCTGAAGATCTGGAACGGGTTGCTGTTGAACTGTGCGTTCCAGGTCGGGTCTGTCTCGAAGTCGGGATACCCGCTGGTCTGGTTGGCCAGCATCTTCAGTGTCACCTGGTTCGACTCGGGGAGGCCCGGCAACCAATGATCGATGGTCTCGTTCAATGTCACCTTGTGCTCGTCGACATACTCGAGGAGCAGTGTGCTGACGTATTCGAAGGCGACCGCACCGTTTCGAAAGTGCATGCTGGTAGTGGCGGGGACACCGTCCATTGAGGTGCCGAAGGCCTGCGTCGTGAGCACCTTGTTGCCCTGCGTCACCCTTACGATCACGGCCCGTAGCTGATACTGCGACATGGTGGCGCGGACGATGCCAGCGATGGTCGCGGCGGACGAGCTTTGTGTCGGCGGAGCGGATGCGCCGGATGCCTCGGCGGGGACCATCGACAGCGAGAGCCCGATCACGCAGACCGCCATCAGGACAGCGGAACCGCCGCGCCGACCTCTGGCCCGTCAGGATCTTTGTGCGACTCGCCACCACATCCTCCCGGTTTCGTGGGAATGCGGAGACCCGGAGTCGCCGCGTGTCCGTGCGCGCGCATCGTAACCCTCCCGAAGGATCTGCGACCCAGACCGGAGGACTCGTGATGCACGACCCATCCACGGTGGTTCCCGACCGAGTCGCACCGTCGCCGTTGCGCCATGCGATCATGGACTCGGTATCCAGCAATCGGAGCTGGAGATGGGAGGAGGGCCCGAGCAGTGGAGGATCGCTGCACCCCGGTGCTGTATCTCGAACTCGGCGACGCGCCGCCCGACGCTTGCGCGGAGCGGGCCCGGGAGCTCCTGCGCGGCCCCGGCGCCACCCGGGTCACCTGGTGGGAGAACTGCGCCCTCGGGCGCAGCGATCTGCCGATGCGGGTTCGTGACGGCAGAACGCTCGTCGTCGTCGAAGCCGATGACAGCTTCGTCGCCCCACCGCATCTTGGGGACGTCTCCGAGTCACATATGTTCCTTCGCCACCCCCGACCGAGCCAGGGAGTCCTCACGGGAGGGCCGACCCTTGGCCTACTGATCGTGTGGATCAGCCCGCGGACGCCGGAGCTGGCCGGCGTGTTGCGCGACTGGGGCGACTTCGTGCACATCCGCCACATCGCGGACGCGGGCATCCCGGGATTCACGCAGATCTCGGTCTACGAGAACCAGGCGAAGACTGACCCTCTCTTCATGCACTTCTACGAGTTCGACAACTTGGACGCGGAGGGGACCTTCTCCACCATGGTGGACCACGTGGCGCCCCGCATCGGTGGCACTGACAGCGAAACCTATGCGCACTGGGCGGACTGGCGGGCGGGTCAGGGACGGCTGTTCTATTGCAACACCTTCCGCCGTTCGGGCGAAATGGCCGGGTGACCGCACGCACGGTTCTTGTGGCGGCGACGTGCGCGTCGCTGCTCGCGATCGGACTGATGTCCGCTTTGACTCCGGGTGTCGAGGCGGCGACCGCCCCCCATGCCGGCGAGGCCCACGTTTCTTTCGCCCCGAGCCCTTCCCCGGCCTTCGCCGGCGACGCCCCGGACCCGGACATCGTGTACTCGGGTGGCACCTACTACGCGTTCACGACGGGCACGCCTCTGGGCAACCACATCCAGGCGCTTGTCTCGGCGTCTCCGGCGTCGGGCTTCGGGTCCTACACCGGCCACAGCTTCGGTTCGACCGCGTTGCCTGCCGTGCCCGGCTGGCAGAAGATAGACACGCAGACCTCACCTGGTGTCTTCCACTACGGCGGGCACTGGGTCATGTGGTACGACGCCTCCCAGAGCCCGCATCCCGCGGATTCGGGATTCAGCTGCCTTTCGGTGGCGACGACTTCGTCGCTGCCGGTCTTCACCGACAACTCCTCGGTCGCGGCCTATTGCGACCCTGCCAACGGCGGTGTACTCGACCCGAGTCCTTTCGTCGACCCGAACTCTGGGGCGGCGTACCTCTTGTGGAAGTCCAACGACGGTTCGTCGGGTGCACCGTCACGCATCTGGTCGGCCCCGCTGGACGGGTCCGGCACCGCCCTGGCCGGCGCACCCACCGTCCTGCTCACGGTGGATCAGCCGCAGCTGCCATGGGAGACGACGACCGACAACCCGCAGATGGTCTTCGCGTCGGGTGCGTATGACCTGCTCTTCTCCGCCGGCAACTTCCAGTCGACCAGCTACAACGAGGCCCTCACCACGTGCGCGGGCCCCCTCGGGCCGTGCGGCCAGCCGGCGGCGCCGTTCCTCACCACCTATGGCACCGCCTACGGGCCCGGTGGCGGCTCTTTCTTCCAGGATGCCGGCGGGGGCTGGTGGCTCGGGTACGCCGCGTGGAACGCGCCGTGCACGACCTACGGGTGCGGCGCGTTCCGTTATCTCTACACCGCACCCATCGACCTGAGCACGGGCCTCTCGGTTCCCTGCAACCCACCCGCCGGGACCCCATACGGGTACCGCTTCACGGCGAGTGACGGCGGGGTGTTCACCTACGGCAATCAGCCCTTCTGCGGCTCGACCGGCGGCATCCACATCAACCAGCCCGTGGTGGGGATCGCCAACACCGCAAATGCGGGCGGGTACTGGACCGTCGCCCGCGACGGCGGCATCTTCTCGTTCGGCGACGCCCGGTTCTTCGGCTCCACGGGCGCCATGCGCCTCAACGCACCGATCGTGGGCATGGCCGCCACCCGCGACGATGGCGGCTACTGGCTGGTGGCCTCTGACGGCGGGATCTTCTCCTATGGCGACGCCCAGTTCTACGGCTCGACCGGATCGATCCACCTCAACGCGCCCATCGTCGGCATGGCCGCGACTCCTGACGACGGCGGCTACTGGCTGGTGGCGTCCGACGGCGGCATCTTCAACTACGGCGACGCCAAGTTCTCCGGCTCGACCGGCGCCGTCCACCTCAACCGCCCCGTCGTCGGCATGGCCGCCACACCCGATGGCGGTGGCTACTGGCTGGTGGCGTCCGACGGTGGCATCTTCAACTACGGCGACGCCAAGTTCTACGGCTCGACCGGCGCCGTCCACCTCAACGCGCCGATCGTCGGCATGGCCGCCACGCCCGACGGGGGTGGTTACTGGTTGGTGGCAACCGACGGGGGCATCTTCTCCTATGGCGATCCGCAGTTCTACGGCTCGACCGGATCGATCCACCTGAATGCCCCCATCGTGGGGATGAGCGGCCCCTGATGGTGTCGGGGCCAGAGCGTCAGCGGATCAGCGCCGCCGCGCCCAGGCCGAACGGCGCCAGCAGCCAGCCCCAGCGCACGGCGGCGACCACCACCTCGGACTTGTAGCGGTACAGCACCGCCAGCTGAATCGGTTGGAACGACGGCGCGCTCAGTGCGCTCAGCACGGCGACGACGGCCAGTGCGGTCGACCCGGTCGCGGCCGCCACGGCGGTAACAACGAGGAAGTAGGCCACTCGGATCATGGTCAGCCAGGCCCAGCGCCGGATCGCATGTTGCGGTCGGGGGACCGAGATGTTGTGCGGGTGGATCACTGAACCGGTGAAGAGCGCCGCGCCCGAGAAGGCCAGGAGGGGTGCGGCCAGGATCAACACATCTTCGGTCCAACCGGGTGCGGGGCCGACGACGTGGAGCAACAGTCCCACCACCGAGGCGAGGACGGGCGACTGGTCGACCCACGAGGTCGCCCGGCGCTGGCGGAGTGGGGCGTCGCGCCGCATCAGGTGCACGCAGACCCCGCCCCACACCGACGTGATGACGTTGGCCAGGACTGCGATCAAGGTGCCGGCCGACCCCGCGAACGCCGTGGCCGCCGGCACCACCCAGAACCCGCTGTTGGGGCTCACGGCCCAGGCCTCGAGCGCGCCTTCCCCCGTCGTGCGCCGTCCCCGCGAGATCAGGCTGATACCCAGCATCAACCACATGCCGCCTGCCAGGGCCAGCGGCCCGACGAGCTCGCCCGCCGAGGTCAGGCGCCACGCCGCGACCAGGGACAGGGTGGCGGACGTGACGAGAATCTGAACTCGCAGCACCACGGGCCACACCCGCTGGACGGTGGCGCCACCCTGCGCTGCACCCCAGCCCAGAAGCCCGCCCACCAGGAAGCAGACCAGGCTGAGCACACCCCGATTGTGCCCCGCCGCCGTCGCCCCTCCGCTCACGGAAGGTGTGACGGGGAGCGGTTAAGGTTCGCCGATGCACACTCAACGGATCCACGAGGTGCTTGCGGAGGCGATTGTCGGGCGTCATTTGCTCACGCACCCCTTCTACCGTCGTTGGGAGGCCGGAACCCTGTCGGAGGGTGAATTGGCCGCCTACGCGGAGCAGTATCGGCACATCGAGCGAGAGCTCCCCGTGACGTTGTCGGCGATCGCTTCGGCTCTCCCCGAGGGCCGGGCGCGCTCGTTGGTCGAGGCGAACCTCTCCGACGAGCTCGGGTCCCCCGAGCCGCACGTCCGGCTCTTCGAGTCCTTTGCCAAGGCGGCCGGTGCCAAGCCCGATGCCCCGGCAACGCCGTCGACTGCGGCGTTGTTGGCGCTGGTGCGCACGGCAGCGGCTACCGACCCGGCGGCCGCGTTGGCCATGGTGGCCGCCTACGAGATCCAGGCCGCCGACATCGCCGCGTCCAAGTCGGACGGGTTGCGACGCCACTACGGCATGGGCCGCAAGGGCACCCGCTTTTGGGACGTCCACCGCACCCAGGAGGTCGACCACGCCGGCTGGTCGATGGAGGCGCTCGCCGAGTTGGAAGCCGATCCCGATGTCGTGCAGGCTGCGGCGATCGTGTCGGCCGACTCGTGGTGGCTCTTCCTCAGCGAGCGCGAGGAGCTGGCGCCGGTAGGCGCCGCCTGCTGACAGCCTTCAGCTGAGCCGGCCGTACCGCGCCGCCGCGGCGGCAAAGGCGTCCGACCGCTCCCGGTAGTCGCCGAAACGACCGAAGCTCGGTGCCGCCGGCGACAAGAGGACCACACCACCCGCGGTGGCCCAGGCAACCGCGGTCGCCACCGCGGCGTCGAGGTCTCCGGAGTCCACGACCTCGACACGTCCGTTGGTGACTGCCCGGACGGCGTCACCGATGCGTGGGCCGTTGTCGGGCATCGTCACGACGAGCGTCGGCGCGACGCGTGCGGCCAGGGTCTCGGCCAACGGCACGTAGTCCACGCCGCGGTCATACCCACCCACCAGCAGCGCGACCGGGCGGTCGGCGAAGGCGGCGAGGGCGGCCTGCGCCGGCAGCACATTGGTGGAGAGCCCGTCGTCCACGAACTCGACGTCGCCGATGCGCCCGAGCGAGCGGAGTCTGCTGGGCAGCGCGTCAAAGCCGGCGGCGGCCCGTTCCAGCGCCGGCTCGTCTGCCGCCTCCGGGACGCCCAGACCCATCAACACGGCGTGGGCCATCGACGCATTGCGTGCGTTGTGGGGCCCGGCCAGTCCCAGCGAAGACGACCATGCGCAGTCCCGCGCCACCTCCTCGGCGTCCACCCACCGAGCGTGCGGGCCCATCTGCGCGGCCTGCGCCCTGAGGCGTTCGTCCGAACCGTCGGCCACGGCCAGCGTGACGCCGGGCTTCGTGCACAGCGAGAGCTTGTCGGCGTAGTAGCGCTCGACCGTGCCGTGCCAGTCGAGGTGGTCGGGCGAAGAGCGACGTCACGGCCACCACGTGGGGCGCCACCGCGAGGTCGGGCACCTGGAAGCTCGAGGTCTCGACGATCCAGTAGTCGGGGTCCCCCGCCTCGGACGGATCCCAGGGCGGGCGCCCGATGTTGCCCCCGGCGCGCGCGTCGTAACCGAGGCCCTGCAACAGCTGCACGGCGATGGCCGTCGCCGTGCTCTTGCCTTTCGTCCCGGTGATGCACGCGACGCGAGCCGGATCGGCCTCGGCCATGAACAGGCCGAGCCCGCCGCAGACGGCGACGCCCGGCGTCTTCCAGCAGTGTCACCTCGGGCCGGTAGCGGCTGATGCCGGGGCTCTTGACGACGACGTCGCACCCGAGCATGGCCCGCAACCCCTCGGGTTCGGTGGACAGGACGGGTTGCCCGCCCATCGCCGGCGCCCCCGGCGCATCGTCCACGAGAATCGGCCGCACGCCCAGCGCGGCCAGCCGCCGGATGCTGGCCCGTCCTTCGACGCCCAGGCCCCAGACGCCGACGGTCGCGTCAGCGAGCGCGGACCAGGAGATCGGTTGGCGCATAACGCTCCGGAATGTGGTGCGGCCCTCGCGGCGCGAGCAGTGTGGTCGGATCGGGGAGGCCGGCGGCAGACATCCGCACAACTTCTTCCCGCAGGCGCTGTAGCTGCCGGCTGCCCTCCCGGTCCACCCGGTCGGCGGCCAGGAGCACCGCAGCCCGGCACTCGTCGACGTCCCCGACACACTCGAAGGGCCGGGCGTCGTCACCGAGCCCGAGCAGCGCGGCGAAGCGCGCCTCGTTGGCCGGGTTCTCCAATGGCTCGGTCCCCCCGAAGATCGCCTCGAGGTCTGTCCGCGCCACAGAAGGCGCCAGCACGAGGTCGATGAAGCAGCACTTGTCGCACGTGCCGCACCAGTGGTCGAGACGCCGGGCCGGGTCCTGGTGGAAGGCGCGGTTGCAGCTGCGGAACACGTGGTGGTACTCGCGGCCGCCGGGCGAACTGTTCGGCCACCCACAGCTCGGTGCGCGGCCGGAGATAGCTGAACACCGACAGCCGCGGCCCCACGGCGCCCTCCACCAGCCGCCGGAACATCTGCTCGAACTCGTCACCCTTCGACCACTGGTGGTTGACGGCGACGTCGTCGACCACCAGTGTCGGCACGGAGGCCGACCACTCGTTGGAGAGCACCACCGCGTCGCGCCCCTCCAACGTCGCCGCGACGACCGCCGCCGCCATGACGATGGCGGTCACCGGCACGTGTCCGTTCAGGAATCCCATCTCGTCCGAGCGCCGCACGAGCGGATCGATCTCGCGAGCGACATGGACGACCGGCAACCCCGTCACCGCGGCCGCTTCCTCGATCGCTGCGAAGCGATCACCCGAGGGGTGCACCACGAAGAGCGCCGCCTCCGGGTGCTCGGCCGCCAGCGCGGCGACGGTCACGATGGAGTCGATGCCGCCTCCGAACGGGATGAGCGGCCGTCCCGGCTCCGGCTCGTAGTCCCTCGTCGCGCCACGCCGGCGCCGCATCCGGCCCGACCACCCGCACGCCGCGCAGGTCCAGGCCGTTGCGGTACGCGAACTCCCCGAGCCCCTCGACGTAGTAGCGGGTGAGGAAGGCACGCTCCTCCGCAGTGCTCGGGAGTTCGCCGAGGTCGATGACCGGCGCCGCCGTCGTCTTGTAGTACGAGACACCCGCCAACAGGAACAGGATGCGCACGGCCGCCTCGACCGCCGGGTCGTCCCAGTTCCCTCCCGGGCCGAACGTGAAGCGCTCGATGAAGGTGTGCGCGGACGTCGAATAGCGCAACGTCACGGTCCCCGACGCCGGGTCGACGTCGACGCGCTCGTAACGGAAGTGGTCGGAAGGAGGCATCGGAAATAGGAGGACGTCCCGCCATTGCGGGCCGACCCATGCTACGGCCCGTGGCGTCCCCGACCGTGCGTGCGCCGCGACGCTCCCTGCTCAGTCCACGAGCCGCGCCAGCAGGGCGAAACGGCCACAGGGGCGGGCTGCCCGGTCGCTGAAGAAGCGCTCGTCCTTCGTCGTCACCCCGCAGTCATAGATCTGCTCGTCCGGCACACCGCGCCGCCGCAACTGCTGACGGTTCGCCGCCGCCAGATCGACGAGCCAGTGTCCGGGCCCGTCCGGCCGCGCCACGCCGTCGTCCAACGCCGCCGGCCCCACCGCGCCCTGCAATCCGGTCCCGAACCTCGTCGGTCACTTGATACCGCTCCGCCGCCACCCCGGGCCCGACCCACGCCCGCACCCGCCCGGCCTCGCCCCCCACCTCGCCCATGGCGTCGAGCGCCGCGCCCACGACCCCCGCGGCCGTGCCCCGCCAACCCGCATGCACGACGGCGAGCACCCGCGCCACCGGGTCCACCAGCGCGAGCGGCACGCAATCCGCCACGAGGATCGACGAGCGTTACGGCCGGCGTTGACGTCACGAGGACATCGGCGTCGGCCACCGCGTCCTCCTCCGTCCGCGACCCCCGCCCGGCTTCGGCGCTCGCGACGAACGCCGCCGCCGCCCCGTGCACCTGCCGGGCGAACACCAACTCTCCGAGTCCCACGCCGAACGCGCCGGCAGCCCGCTCCCGGTTCGCCACGACGTCGGCCGCGTCGTCGCCCACGTGCAGCCCGAGATTGAGCGTGTCGTACGGCGCCTCGGACACGCCGCCGAGCCGCGTCGTCACCGCGACGTCAGCGCCCACGCCCCCGGCGTCGCCCCACCGCAGCAACGCCGCCACGCCAAGCCGGTCGTCGGGCACCTCTTCGGACACGAGCCCGACCATATCGAGCGACCGCCTCATCGCCGCCGGAACCGTCCCGGCGGGTTCGACCCTGTCCTCAGGACGCTTCGCTCTCGTCCCACATGGTGGTGGGGACGAGGGACAGCAGCGGCTGCCGCGCGCGGCTGCGTGCCGCACTCGACAACTGCAGATCGGCGAAGCCGTAGAGCTCGGCCATGTCGGTGGAGGACTCGGACTCGGCTGCGCCGCTTCGGGTGCGCGTCGGCACGTCGACGCCCAGGACGTCGGCCAGCGATCGCCTGCCATCGAGGGCGGCGAAGAGGATGACGAGCGACTCGAGCGAGAAGCCCCTGTCCTGGAGCCGAAGGATGGCGGCGAGCCGGTCCCGGTGTGCGGGCCCGTACAGCCCGGTGCGGCCCCGCAGCTCAGGGCGGGGGAGCAGCCCGAGCGTCTGGAGCGAGCGGACCCGCCGGGTGGTGGTCCCGCTGGCGGCCGCCAGCTCGTCGATGGTCAGATCAGGGCCGGTCCCCGTCGTGGGTGCCACTTGACAAGTATGACATACAGCTATGTAACATCAAGTCACGTCAAATAACCGAGGGAAAGCAGGAGTGGAATGGCACTGAATCCGGAAGCCGTCGGAACGACCTCGGAAGCAGTCGAGCGGTCGTGGACATCGAAGGACGCGCTGCTCTACGCGCTCGGAGTGGGGGCCGGGAGCCTCGACCCGACCGGGTTCGAGCTCGACCTCACCACCGAGAACTCGCAAGGCGTCACCCAACGCGTCCTCCCCACTTTCACCACGATCGTCGGTCAGGGTGGTGGCGGCATCCGCTCCATCGGTGACTTCGACCCGGCCATGCTCGTGCACGGGGAACAGAGCATCCGCCTGCACGGGGAGATCCCGGCGGACGGCACCGTGGCCGTGACCTCCAAGGTCGCGGGCATGTACGACAAGGGTGAGGGCAAGGCCGGTGTCGTCGTGCTCGAAGGTGAATCTCGACATGCCGGCACGGGCGACCTGGCGTTCACCACCCGCACGACGATGTTCATTCGCGGTGCGGGAGGGTTCGGTGGCCCGCGCAACCCCGAAGGCGACGAGGAGACAACGCTCGCGGGCGAGCCTTTGCCGACGCGTGAGCCCGACGAAGTCGTTTCTTACACGACCGCGCACCGACCAGGCGCTGCTGTACCGGCTCAGCGGCGACCGGAACCCTCTGCACTCCGATCCCACCTTCGCCAAGCGGGCCGGCTTTGACCGACCGATTCTCCACGGACTCTGTACCTACGGCTTCACGGGTCGTGGCTTGTTGCACACGGTGTGCGGCTCGGACCCGGCGCGCTTCGGCGCGATGCGCGCTCGTTTCTCAAAGCCGACCATGCCAGGCGACACGCTCACGATATCCGTCTGGGACATCGGCGACCGGGTCACGGGCGCCTACCGTTTCCGCACCGAGACGCAACGCGGCGAGACGGTGATCGACGCGGGATTGTTCCAGCTGGCCTAAGGAGTCAGCCGAAGTCGGTCCGCGTCAGCCGCGGCAGTCAGCGCACAGGCCGAAGATCTCGACCGTATGGGTGACGTCGGTGTACCCGAGATCGGCCGCCGTGGACTCGGCCCAGCGCTCCAGATCGGGCAGCTCGACCTCTGAGCCTCGGCCGCACTGGCGGCAGACGACGTGATGATGGTGGCGCTCGCTGTGACAGCGGCGGTACACCAGCTCGCCGTCGGCCGTCTGCAGCGCATCGAGCTGACCCTCGTCGGTGAGGAGGGCCAGGTGGCGGTAGACGGTCGTGAGCCCGACGGGCTCTCCGGCGGCGCGCAGTTCGGCGTGGATGTCCTGGGCGCTGCGGAAGTTCTCCGAGCCCAGCACGATGTCGAGCACCGCTTGGCCCTGGCGCGTCCGTCGGCTGTTCCGAGCCTGCTGGTCCGAGTGCTCAGCCATGGGTCAACTCTGCCAGCTCCGGCTCGCTCGCTCGGCTCCGACGCGCCGCACGCAGCGCCGGGCCGATGACGCGGGCCAGGACGTAGAAGGCGAAGCTGATGGCAACGATCAGGACACTCGGCTTCACGCTCGCGAACTGAAAGCTGAGCAGCAGTCCGCCGTCGGCGGCAAGGACCGCCATGACGACGGAGAGCACGGTGACCACGAGCGGGTTGACGCTGAGCCGCTGGGCGGCCGCGGCCGGTGTGATGGCGAGACTCAACACGAGCAATGTGCCGACGACCTGTGCCGCCAACGTCACCGTGATCGCCAACACGAAGAGGAAGACGATCCCGAGCAGTCCGGTGCGGACGCCGCGGGCCCGTGCTACTTCAGGGTCGACCGACGCGAACATCAGGGGTCGCCAGATGACGGTGAGCACGACAGCCACCGCGACGGCAATCACACCGAGCAAGAGGATCTGGCTCGAGCTGACCCCGAAGATGTTGCCGAAGAGGATGTTGAGCGCCTCGCTGGCATAGCCGTGGTAATAGCCCAGGAGGAACACACCGAGTCCGAGGCCGGCCGCCAGGATCACGCCGATCGTCGAGTCGCGCTCCGAGGCGCGCTGGCCGAGGAGTCCGATGAGCGTCGCCACCACCAACGCGCCCACCAGGGCGCCGGCCACCGGGTTGTCCGCGACGAGCAAGCCGGCGACCGCACCGGTAAAGGCGAGTTCGCTCGCCCCATGCACGGCGAAGGACATGGTGCGGGTGATCACGAATGGACCGATGAGGCCGCAGCTGACAGCGACGAGAAAGGCGGCCTCGAGCGAGTGCTGCGCGAACGGGAACTGCAAATAGAAGCCGATACCCATGACGTCAGTGCGGGTGGTCGTGGTGCGCGTGGGCGCCGGGCTCTGTGGGCAGCTCGTCCTCGGCGCTGACGACCAGATAGCGGTCCCGGACCTTCACGACGTCGACGTCGATCCCGTAGAGGTCGCTCAGACGTTCGCTCGTGAGGATCTCGTCGGGGGTCCCAATGGCCCAGCGACCGCGCACGAGATAGAGGATGCGGTCGACATAAGGCAGCACCGGGTTGATCTCGTGGGTGACGAAGAGCACCGGGGTGCCCGCGGCGCGGCGCCGGTCGTCGATGAGGCGGGTTACGGCGCGCTGGCTGGCCAGGTCGAGGGCGAGGAGCGGTTCGTCACAGAGCAACGCCTTGGGGTCGCCGAGGAGGGCCTGCGCGATGCGGAGGCGCTGCTGCTCACCGCCCGACAAGAGACCGACGGGCGCATCCGCATAGGCCGCGGCGCCGACCGCCTCGAGCACCGCATCCACCCTGCGCCGCGCCGCGCCGCGATGGAGTGGGATGCCCCACTGGTGGCCGTCGACGCCGAAGCGGACGAGGTCACGGCCCCGGATGGGCAGGTCGCGGTCGAAGGCCTGTTGTTGCGGCACGTAGCCCAGGTCCGGGTTGCCGCGGGCTGGGGGCTTGCCGTTCACTCGCACCGTGCCGGCCGAGACGGGGACGAGACCGAGCAGCACCTTGAGGAGGGTGGTCTTCCCGGTGCCGTTGGGCCCGAGCACCGCCAGGAATTCGCCGTCGGCAACCGTCAGGTCCAGATCGGACCAGAGGGTGCGCGGACCGAGGCGCACGGTGGCGCCCCCGAGCTCGACGCGAGGGCTCGGCATCGGCTTACGGGCTCCTGCTCTCCGCCAGCGCGTGGAGCAGATCCGATAGTTGGGCCTGCTGCCACTGTTGGTAGGTCCTCGCCGTGCGCGGCATGGTCTCGGACACACCGACGACAGGGATTCCGTGCTGCTTGGCCAGGTCGCGCATCTGCGCCGTGACCGGCGTCACCGTCTGGACGTTGTAGAGCAGCACGTTGATGTCGTGGTTGGTCAGCAGGGCGCGCATCGCAACCGTGTCGGCTGCTCCGGGATCGGTGCCGTCCTCGATTGAACGCGCGAAGCCGGGAGGCGTCTTGACGTCAGATCGGCGTCGGCGAGGAGATAGCCGGGCACCCGCTCTGTGTACGCCACTCCGACGTTGTGGTACCGCTGCTTGATAGTGGCCAAGGTCGATTCGAGTGGTTTGAGTGACGCATCGAAGGTCGCGAGGTTCTGGGCAAAGGTCGAGGCGTCACCGGGCAATGCCTTGGTCAGCGCCGCCGCGATGGCAGCAGCGACCATCGGCACCCGTGGGACGTCGTACCAGAGGTGAGGGTTGGGGTCGCTTCCGCTGATGTGGAGTACGGACGCCGCGTTCACCATGCGCGGGTGGCCCGCGTCGGCACTGAGCAAGGAGCTCATCCACGTGTCGTAGCCGGCGCCGTTCTCGATGACGACCTTCGCCTCGGCGAGCAACGCGGCGTCCTGCGCGTTCGTCTCGAAGAGATGCGGGTCGGCGTTCGGGTCCGTGATGAGCGACGTGACCTGTACGTCGCGGCCACCGATCTGCGAGGCGATGTTGCCCCAGAAATTCTCGGCCGCAACCACGTGCGCGGGGGCGGAGTCTGGCGCCGGCCGGCTGGGCCAGGACCGTGAGAAGCGACGAAGCGATCGTGGCGCCGGACAGCACGACCGCGATGGCTCCGAACCCGTGGCGCATGTCCGATCTCACAACCATAACGGTAATCATTTCGGATAAGAACGGCAAGAGGGAACCGCCAAGAACGCAGAGCAGAGAAAGGGCTCAGCCTCCGAAGAGGAGGGAGTAGTCGGCGCCCCGGCGCAGGTGGTGGCCGCCGTCGACCCCGAGCGTCTCCCCGGTCACGAAAGAGGACTCGGGCCCGATGAGATAGCGCACGGCCGCCGCGACGTCCTCGACGGTACCGACCCGGCCAAGTGGCATCTGGGCCAGGTAGTCGTCGAGGAGCGGACCGCCCGCCGTGATGAACGACATCAGCTCGTCGTCGATGATGCCCGGGGCGACCGCGTTGACCCGGATGCCGAGCGGCCCCAGTTCCTCGCCCGCCGTCTCGGCGAGGAAGCAGATGCCCGCCTTCGAGACGCCGTAGGCCCAGAGGTGCGGGTGCGGGAAGCGCCCGGCGCCCGAAGACATGAGCACGATGGCGCCGCGCCCGCCGTGGGTCGCATCGACCTCCTGGGCCTGCATGGCCGTCGCGCCAACTGCTTCACGCAGATGACCGAGCCCATCAGATTGAGGTCGATCGTGCCGCGCACCGCCGCCACGTCGGCGGTGAGGACCGAGCCGATGTGGGTCGACCCGCCCGCGCAAGCGAAGAGCCCGTCGATTCGTCCGGTCGCCTCTTGCGCCGTCGCCACCGCGGCCACGACCTGATCCTCGACCGTCACGTCGGCCACGACGTAGCGCGCCGTAACGGCGTCGGCCGCGACGGCCGATATCCGGGCCGTCGCGTCGGCGAGCTTCTGCTCGGTGCGTCCGCAGATCGTCACATGCGCACCTTCGGAGGCCAGGCGCTCCGCTGTGGCGAGGCCGATGCCGCTGCCACCGCCTGTGACGAGGATCGACCAGCCGGTGATGCCCCCCGTGGCGGGTCCGGCCATCAGACGGGGCCGGCTCCCACCGGCGCCGTCGGCGTGAACTCGACCGGCATCTCTTCGATACCGGAGATGAAGTTCGCCTTCCGGCGCGGCAGGTCGGCCCGGTCCACCGCGAGGTGCAGGTCCGGCAGGCGGGCCAGGAGCCGCTCGACCATGACGCGCAGCTCCAGGCGCGCGAGCTGGTTGCCCAGGCAGAAGTGGGCGCCGAAGCCGAAGGCCATGTGGGGGTTGGGGCTCCGGGTGATGTCGAAGGTCTCGGGGTCGTCGAAGACGGCCTCGTCGCGGTTGGCCGAGGGATAGAGCAACAGGATCTCCTGTCCCGCGCCGATCTGTGCGCCCTCCAACTCGACATCGTGCGTGGCGGTGCGCGCCATGTTCTTGATCGGCGACACCCAACGCAGCATCTCCTCGACCGCTCCTTGCATCAGGCCGGCCGGGTCGGCCGCCAGCTTGTCGTGCTGGTCGGGGTGCGCGAGCAGCTCCTCGACGCCACCGCTGATCACGTGGCGAGTGGTCTCGTCGCCGCCGATGAGGATGAGAAGGGTCTCCTGGACGAGCGAGTCGTCATCGAGCGAATGGCCGTCGATCTCGGCGTGGACCAGGACGCCGACGAGGTCGTCGGTGGATCCGGTGGCGCGGCGGTCGGCCAGGACCGGGTGGATGTACTCGTTGTACTCCACGAACGCCTGCATTGCCTTGTCCATGGCGTCGGGGTCGGGTGAGCCCTGGCCCTTGAGCATGTCGTCGGACCACCGCAAGAGGTCGTCTCGGTCCTCGGGGGCGACGCCGAGCATGTCGCCGATCATGATGATCGGCAGCGGGGCGGCGAGCTCGTCCACGAAGTCACAACCACCCCGCTCGCAAACCCGGTCGATGAGGGCGTCGCAGACCAGGCGGAGCCTGTCCTCCATCGCCCGGACGCGCCGGGGCGTGAAACCCTCCGAGACGAGCCGGCGCCGGCGCACGTGCTCGGGTGCGTCGAAGTCGATCATCATCGGCAGGGGCGGGTATTTGGGCCGGATGCCGCCGGCGTTGGAGAAGGAGTCGGTGTCGACGGATGCCTGCTTGACGGCTGCGTAGCTGGCGGCGGCCCACAGGTCGTTCGCCTCGTCGTAGTAGACGGGGGCGTTCGCCCGCATCCAGGCGTAAGCGTCGTGGGGCTCCCGGCCGTAGAACTCGCCGCTGAGCAGGTCGATTCCGAGATGCGTCGGCGCGGTGGTCACGGCGGAAGACCCTATCCCCGCTGTATAGGGTGGACGCATGGCAGACCAGGCGACCTTCACCGATGTCGCCATGGAGTTCATGCCGAGCCTCTACTCGGCGGCGCTCCGCATGACCCGCAACCCGGCCGACGCCGAGGACCTCGTCCAGGAGACGTACCTGAAGGCGTACCGGTCGTTCGGATCCTTCGAGGAGGGGACGAACCTGCGGGCCTGGCTGTACCGGATCCTGACGAACACCTACATCAACTCCTACCGGGCCGCGCAGCGCCGCCCGGAGGTGGCCGACGTCGAGGACGTCGAGGACCTGTACCTGTACAAGCGGCTGGCCGGGTCGGGCGGGAGCGAGCCCGGCCGCTCGGCCGAGGACGAGGCGCTCGAGCGCTTCACCGACGACGACGTCAAGGCGGCCCTGGAGGCGCTGCCGGAGAACTTCCGCATGGCGGTCATGCTCGCCGACGTCGAGGGCTTCTCCTACAAGGAGATCTCGGACATCACCGACGTGCCGATCGGCACGGTCATGAGCCGGATCCACCGGGGAAGAAGGGCGCTCCAGAAGGCGTTGCACGATGTGGCGGAAGCACGGGGCCTCGTCGGCAGCGTGCCCGGGGGGTGATGGGATGAGCGACGATGTGCGACATCAGCATGGTCAGGACGACCAGGAACAGATGAACGAGCACGAGCACGACCACGGGTCGTCCGGGTCGGGTTCCGGCGTGGACACGACCGGCCTCTTCGGACCCGACGTGGACTGCGTCGAAGCGGTGCACGAGCTCTACTCGTATCTCGACGGGGAGCTCACCGAGGTCCGGCGCGAGGAGATCCGCGTCCATCTCGATTGGTGCGGTCCGTGCGGCGGCGCCGCGCAGTTCGAGGAGGACCTGCGCCGGGTGATCGCCAACCGGTGCAAGGACCGCGTGCCCCAGACCCTGATCGACAGGGTCGCCGCCGCCATCAACGAAGAAAGCAAGCAGGACAACGCCAGGAACTGATCTCACCCCGACCGACTCGACGGCCTTGACGACGTCGCCGACCGTCGTCGACGTCGTCGGGTCCCGCCATGGTCGACTGGGCCCTGGCCGAGCGTGTCGCAGCGGGCGCGCTCATCCTCAAGCCGGCGCCGGCCTCGTACCGGTCCGCCGCGCTCCAATCACAGTTCGACGAGCTGACGGCGCGCGCCGAACACCTCGTCTCCGAGGCGACCGGTCTGCACAGCGCGCACGGCGAGGCCCGAGCGAAGGTCACCGACCGGCCCGGCTGGGCCGCGCAGAACGTCCGGTCCATCGAACGGTTGGTCGGTCCGGCGCTGTCCGCAGCTCGCCGAGAAGCGCGGCGCCAAGCTCGGCGGCCCGTCGCTCGTCGTCGGCCGGAGCATCGCCGGCATGCAGCTGGGCTTGATGCTCGCCTACATGGCGACACGCGTGCTCGGCCAGTACGACCTGCTGATCGACGACCACGTCGCCGTCGAGGGCCCCGACGAGCAGGACCTCGTCTCCTACGTCGGCCCCAACATCGTCGCCGTCGAGACGCAGTACGGCTTCGCCCCGAGCCAGTTCCGGCTCTGGCTGGCGCTGCACGAGGTGACGCACCGGCTGCAGTTCACCGCCGTGCCCTGGCTCCGGGGCCACTTCGTCGGCCTGGTGTCCGAGATGCTCGGGCCGTTGTCGGGGGACCCGGCCGGCTTCGCCGACGTCGTCAAGCGCGTCGCGACCGAGATCCGGTCCGGGCGCAACCCGGCGCATGACGCCGGCGTGGTCGGCATGCTCGCCACGCCCGAGCAGAAGGTCGCGCTCTCGAAGATCAGCGGGATGATGAGCCTGCTCGAGGGCCATGGCGACGTGACGATGAACCGTGCCGGGCGCGTCCGAGGTGCCCGGCGCCGCCCACTTCGCCCGCGTCCTGGCCGAGCGCCGGAGCCAGGCCAAGGGCCTCACCAAGCTCATGTCGAAGCTGCTCGGGCTCGACGCCAAGATGCGGCAGTACGCCGAAGGCGAGAACTTCGTCGAGTCGGTGGAGGAGGCGGGCGGCCCCGAGCTGATGGCCCGGGTGTGGGAGGGGCCCGAGTGGCTCCCGACACTCGAGGAGATCCGCGAGCCGTCGCTGTGGGTGACCCGCGCCGGTGGATGACGGGGGCCTCGGCCCCGACGACGGCGACCACGACCACGACGACGCCGACGACCACGACCACGAGCCGGTCGAGCCTCTCGTCGCCGACCTCCTGACCCGCTGCACCTTCCCGCCGCCGGGGACACCGCTCACGTGCGCGGTCTCGGGCGGCCCCGATTCGCTCGCGCTCCTCGTCCTCGCCGCCGCCGCCGGATGTGACGTCACCGCCATCCATGTCGACCACGGCCTCCGCGCCGGCTCGGCCGACGAAGCCGACGTCGTGGCCGCCGCTGCGGCCCGGGTCGGCGCCCGCTTCGAGGCCAAGACCGTCTCCGTCGAGCCCGGGCCCAACCTCGAGGCCCGCGCCCGCGCCGCCCGCTTCTCGGTCCTCCCCGAAGACGTCGCGACGGGCCACACCATGGACGACCAGGCGGAGACCGTGCTTGATCAACCTGTTGCGCGGCGCGGGGGCGGACGGGCTCGCCGGCATGGCGCCGGGATACCGGCACCCGCTGCTCGGCCTGCGGCGCGGCGAGACCCATCGCCTCTGCCGCGCCGCCGGCCTCGACCTCGTAGACGACCCCAGCAACGCGGACCCGGCCTTCGTGAGAAACCGCGTCCGTTCCGAGCTCCTCCCGCTGTGCGCCGAGGTCGCCGGTCGCGACCCGGTGCCCCTCCTGGCCCGTCAGGCCGGCGTCCTCCGCGACGAGGTCGAGCTCCTCGACGCGCTCGCCGCCGACGCCCTGCCCGACCCGTCCGACGCCCGCACCGTGGCCCGCACGCCGCGTCCCGTCGCCCGCCGCGCCGTGCGCGCCTGGTTGCGCACCGAGTCCGGCCGTCCGGGTCCGCCGAGTCCGGGTCCCAGACCCAGCCAGTCCGCCGACGCCGGCCATCCCCCCTCGCTGGCCGAGGTCGACCGGGTCCTCGACGTCGCCGCCGGACGGGCCGTCGGCACCGAGCTCTCGGGGGGCCGCCAGGTGCGGCGCACCAAAGGCCGCCTCCGGGTGGTGCCCAGCACCTCCGGTAACCTCACGCCGGTGACGCCGGTGACCGACGAGGCGGGTGGCCGGGGCGAAGTCCCGCCCTGGGCCGAGCCCGACGTCGGCCCTCTCCTCGTCGACGAGGAGGAGCTGGCCACCCGCGTCGCCGAGCTCGGCGCCCAGATCACCGCCGACTACGCCGACGAGCCACCGCTGCTCGTCGCGGTCCTCAAGGGGGCCATGCTCTTCCTGAGCGACCTGTGCCGGGCGATCGAGCTCCCCGTCGACGTCGACTTCATGGCCGTCTCCTCCTACGGCAGCGCGACGAAGACCAGCGGCGTGGTCCGCATCGTCAAGGACCTCGACTCCGAGCTCGAGGGCCGCCGTGTCCTCGTCGTCGAGGACATCATCGACAGCGGCCTGACGCTCAACTACCTCCGCCGCTACCTCAACGCCCGCCAGCCGAAGAGCCTCGACATCTGCGCGCTGCTCGTCAAGGAAGGCGAGCAGCGCGTCGAGATCCCCCTCCGCTACGTCGGCTTCCACATCCCGCCCGACTTCGTCGTGGGCTACGGCCTCGATGTGGCCGAGCGCTACCGCAACCTCCGGGGCGTCCACCGCTACAAGGGGACAGACCAATGAGCGTCGACGTCGAACGCGTCCGCAAAGCCGTCCACGAGCTCCTCGAGGCCATCGGCGAGGACCCCGACCGCGACGGGCTCCTCGCCACGCCCGACCGCGTCGCGGCCATGTACGAGGAGCTCTTCTCCGGTCTCCACGACGACCCCGCCCGCCACCTCGAGGTCACCTTCGCGGCCGAACACGACGAGATGGTCATGGTGCGCGACATCCCCTTCGCCTCCCTCTGCGAGCACCACCTCGTCCCCTTCCTCGGCCGGGCCCACGTCGCGTACATCCCCGCCGAGGACGGCCGCATCACCGGGCCTCTCCAAGCTCGCCCGCCTCGTCGACGGCTTCGCCCGCCGCCTCCAGGTCCAAGAGCGCATGACGACCGAGATCGCCGACGCGATCCGGAAGCCGTCCTCTCGCCCCGCGGCGTCTTCGTCGTCATCGAGGCCGAGCACCTGTGCATGTCGATGCGCGGCGTGAAGAAGCCCGGCACCCTCACCGTGACCTCGTCTGTACGAGGTCTCTTCCGCAGCGACCCCGCCACCCGGGCCGAGGCCATGCAGTTCATCCGGGGCCCGCACTGACCCCGAAGCCCCTGACGCCGGCCCCGTCCGGTCGCCGCCCCCTCGTCATGGGGGTCCTCAACGTCACGCCGGACTCCTTCTCCGACGGCGGCCTCTACGACACCTTCGACCAGGCCGTCGCCCACGGCCTCGCCATGGCCGCCGACGGGGCCGACGTGATCGACGTGGGCGGCGAGTCCTCCCGCCCCGGCGCCGAGCCCGTTTCCACCGCACGTCGAGCTCGAGCGGGTCGTCCCCGTGATCGCCGCCCTCGCCGCCGCGCCCGAGCTCACCACCCGGGGCGTCCGCATCTCCGTCGACACCATCAAGCCCGTCGTCGCCACCGCCGCCGTCGCCGCCGGCGCCACGCTGATCAACGACATCTCCGCCTCGCTCTACGAGGTCGCCGCCGCCACCGGCGCCGGCTGGGTCGCCATGCACATGCAGGGCGAGCCCCGCACCATGCAGGACGACCCGCACTACGACGACGTCGTCGACGAGGTCACCGGCCTTCGTCCTCGAGCGCGTCCGCCTCGCCCACGAAGCCGGCGTCGAGGAGGTCTGGATCGACCCGGGCATCGGCTTCGGCAAGACCATCGACCACAACCTCTCGCTCCTGCGCCACCTCGGCGACCTCGTCGACGCGGCCGACGCCGCCGACGCCGCCGGCGTCGTCGTCGGCACCAGCCGCAAGCGCTTCCTCGGCCTCCTCGCCGCCGACTCCACCGGCGCCCCGGGCCCAGAGACGGCCATCCCCGCCCCGGTCGAGGACCGCCTCCCCGGCTCCATCGCCACCGCCGCCACCGCGCTCGTCGCCGGAACACGAATGGTCCGCGTCCACGATGTGGCCGCCACGGTCCAACTCACCCGGCTGTATGGTCCTGCCGCATGAAGGGCAAGTGGGCTGCGGGCATCCCACCCCGCAATTTCACCTGGGTGATCAAGGACCATCTCGCCGTCAGCGAGCGCCCCGGCGGCTTCTCGGTCAACCACCGCCGGGTCCGCCGCCAGGAGGAGATCATCTGGCTGCGGGTCCAGGGCTTCGGGCGGGTCATCTCCCTGCTCTCGTCGCCGCACAACCTTGCCGCCTACGAGGAGGAGGGCCTGGCCTGGGCCCACTACCCGCTCGAGCGCACCGGCGACCCCCGCCCCGTCCTGCTCGCCTGCTACCAGGACATCGACGACTCGCTGGCGGCGGGCCTGCGCATCCTCATGCACCAGGACGAGCTGGGCGACCGCACCATGGGCGTCACCGCCGGCTACCTCGTCTGGTCCGGGCGCATCGGCAACCTGCCCCAGGCGGTCGCCCTGGTCGAGCAGGTCGTCGGGCACGCCATGGGCGCCCCCGGGCGCGAGCTCCTCGCCGAGATGGAGGGCATGCCCACCCGCGGCACCCCATCGCCCGTGAGCGTCACCGACCGCATCGAGATCCGCGACCTCCGCGTCACCGGCACCCACGGCGTCCTGCCCGAGGAGCAGGACCGACCCCAGCCCTTCGGCGTCGACATCACCGCCTGGGTCGACATGACCGCGGCCCAGCAATCCGACGACCTGGCCGACACGGTCGACTACGGCGCCCTCGCCCAGGCCGCCGCCGACGTCGTCGCCGGCCGCTCCTACCGGCTCCTCGAGGCCCTCGCCGGGCGCCTGGCCAGCGCGCTGCTCATCGTCGACCCCCGCCTCGAGGCCGTCGAGGTCACGGTGCGCAAGCTCCGCCCGCCCCTCCCGCTCGACGTCGCCTCGACCGGCGTCCGGGTCCGCCGCAGCCGTTGAGCCCACCGCCGGGGACGCCACCAACCTCGTCCCGGCGTGCCTTCATCGGCCTCGGCTCCAATCTCGGTGACCGCCGCGCCTACCTCCGCGCCGCCGTCGACCCAGCTCGAAGCGGCCGGCGACGTCGTCGCCGTCTCGCCGCTCTACGAGACCGAGCCCGTGGGAGGCCCACCCGGCCAGCAGAACTTCCTCAACCTCGTCGTCGGAGCTGCGTCACCGCCGACTCACCCCGGGCCCTCCTCGAGCGCTGCCGAGCCCTCGAAGCCACGGCGAACCGCGAGCGCGCCGAGCGGTGGGGCCCCCGCACCCTCGACGCCGACGTCCTCTGGGTCGAAGGCGAGCTCGTCGACGAGCCCGATCTCACCGTCCCCCACCCCCGCCTGTGGGAACGCCGGTTCGTCCTGGCCCCCCTGGCCGACCTGGCCCCCGATCTGGTGACATCGGCCCAGTTGAAAGCCGCTGGTGGCGATGTCGACCGTGTGGGTAGGCTGTAGCCAACGTTTTCGCATCATCTGTAGGCGAACGGCACCCGCACGGGGCTGGAACGCCGAAGGAGGTCAGATGCACACGATCCGCATCATCGGTCCTGGCCGGGCCGGCACGTCCCTCGCCGCCGCGCTCTCGGCGCGCGGTTGGGAGTTCGCCGGCTTCCTCGGCAGGGACGACGATCTCACCAACGCCGCCCGGGGCGTCGACGTCCTCGTCATCGCCACCCCCGACGACGCCATCGCCGAGGTGGCGGCCGCCGTCGTGCCGGTCGTCACCACCACGGTCGTCCACCTCTCGGGCTCCCTCGGTCTCGACGCGTTGGGCGCCCACCCGATGCGGGCCGCCGTGCACCCGCTCGTGCCGCTGCCCAACGGCGAGGTCGGTGCCGCCCGCCTTTGCTCGGGCGTCACGTTCGCCGTCGCCGGCGCCCCCGTTGCCAACGAGATCGCCGCCGCACTCGGCGGCCGCACCGTCGAGGTCTCCGACGAAGACCGGGCCGAGTACCACGCCGCCGCCTGCATCGCGGCGAACCACGTCGTCGCGCTCCTCGGCCAGGTCGAGCGGGTCGCCGCCGACGTCGGGCTCGACCTCGAGTCCTTCCTGCCGCTGACCCGGGCCGCCGTCGACGACGTCGCCGCACTCGGAGCGCACGCGGCGCTGACCGGCCCCGCCCGCCGGGGCGACTGGGCGACGCTCAGCCGGCACCTCGATGCGCTGCCCGAGTCCGAGCGCGCCGGCTACCAGGCCGGTGCCGCCCTCGCCACCAGGCTCGCCGCCACGGCCACGGCCACGGCCGCCACCGCCGCCCACGTCCGTCCCGGCACGCGTCTGAGGGTCATGGACGTCGTCGAGACCGCCGCCGGCTGCCGCGCCCTGCTCGACGCAGCCCGCGCCACCGGCCGCACCGTCGGCCTCGTACCGACGATGGGCGCGCTGCACGACGGACACAGGTCGCTCGTCACCCGGGCCAGCGAAGAGTGCGACGTCGTCGCCGTCACCATCTTCGTCAACCCGCTGCAGTTCGGCGATCCCGAGGACATCGCCCGCTATCCGCGCACCCTCGAGCGGGACCTCGCCGTGTGCGCCGAAGCGGGTGCCCACGTCGTCTTCGCCCCCGCCGTCAGCGAGATGTACCCCTCCTGGCCCGACCCCCCCGCCACCACCATCTCCGTCGAAGGCGTCAGCGACCGATGGGAGGGCGCCTCACGTCCCGGCCACTTCGACGGCGTCGCCACCGTCGTCGCCAAGCTGTTCGCCGCCGCGGGGCCCTGCCGGGCCTACTTCGGCCTCAAGGACTTCCAGCAGCTCGCCGTCGTGCGCCGCATGGCGTCCGACCTCTGTCTCCCCGTCGAGATCGTCGGCTGTCCCACCGTGAGGGAGCCCGACGGCCTCGCGCTCTCGAGCCGCAACGTCCGCCTCTCCGCCACCGAGCGCCAGGCCGCCCGGACCCTGTCCGAAGCCCTCGCCGCCGGCCGCGCCGCCATCGCCACCGGCGAGCGTGACGGTGCCACCGTCCGGGCCGCCATGTGCGCCGTCGCCGACCAGGAGCCCCTCGTCGGCCTCGACTACGCCGTCCCCGTCGACGCGGACACCCTCGAGGAAATCGAGACGACCATCGCCGACCCCGCCACCGTGCGCCTCCTGATCGCCGCCACCGTCGGCCCCGTCCGCCTCATCGACAACAGCGCCGCCACCGTCGACGAGCACGACGACAAACAACAGTCCGCAACGTCCCACGTCCCCTCTCTCGAAAGGATCGGGTGAGCCAGATGCGCCGCCGCATGATGAAGTCCAAGATCCACCGCGCCACCGTCACCGGTGCCAACCTCAACTACGTCGGCTCCATCTCGCTCGACACCGAGCTCATGGCGCTCGCCGACATCCTCCCCTACGAGCAGGTCGCCGTCCTCGACATCGACAACGGCGCCCGCTTCGAGACCTATGCCATCGAGGGCGAGCGCGGCCAGGTCTGCCTCAACGGTGCCGCCGCCCGCCTCGTCGCGCCCGGCGACAAGGTCATCGTCATCACCTACGCCGACTACGAGCGCGCCGAGCTCGACGCCTACGTCCCCCGCGTCGTGCACGTCGACGGTCGCAACCGCGTCATCGACGAGGTCTCGGCCCGTCTCGACGCCGAGCTGTCGGTGCCCCTGACCGAACCGGCGTGATCGCCGGGGCCGGCGCCGGGGAGCGCCCCGGTCCCTTCGACGTCCTGGTTCTCGGCAGCGGTGTCGCAGGGCTGTCGGCCGCGGTCCGCCTCGCCGGAACCGTCCCGGCGGCCGGGCCCGCATCCGCCCTCTCCCTGGGCGTCCTGACCAAGGGCACGCTCAGCCAGTCCGCCACCCGCTGGGCCCAGGGCGGCGTCGCCGCCGTCCTCGGCGGGGACGAGGACTCGACCGACCTGCACCTCGCCGACACCCTGCGCGCCGGCGCCGGCCTGTGCGACGAGGAGGCCGTGCGCATCCTCGTCGACGAGGGCCCCGCCCGCGTCAACGAGCTCATCGCCCTCGGTGCCGAGTTCGACCGCGAGACCACCGGCTCGCTCTCGCTCGCCCGCGAAGGCGGCCACTCCCGCGCCCGCGTCGTCCACGCCGGCGGCGCTGCCACCGGTGCCGAGGTCGAGCGCGCGCTCGTCGACGCCACCTACCGCTCCGCCAGCGCCGTCCTCGAAGGTTGGTTCGCCGTCGACCTCCTCGTCGAAGGCGGCCGCTGCGTGGGCATCACCGCGCTGCCCCCCCACGGGCACGGCGCCCAGCCCGCCCCGGTCACCATCCGTGCCGACCACGTCGTCCTCGCCACCGGCGGCGCCGGCCAGCTCTTCTCCGTGACCACCAACCCCACCGAGTCGACCGGCGACGGCGTGGCGATGGCACTGCGCGCCGGCGTCCCCACCGCCGACGTCGAGTTCGTCCAGTTCCACCCGACGGCCCTGCACCACCCGGCCATGCCCCGCCCGCTCCTGTCCGAGGCGCTGCGCGGGCACGGCGCCCTCCTCCGCGACCGCGACGGCGAGCGCTTCGTCGACGAGCTCGCCCCCCGGGACGTCGTCTCCCGGGCGATGGCGGCGCGCATGACCGAGCAGGGTGTCGACCACCTCTGGCTCGATGCCACCGGGCTCGAACGCTTCAGCCAGCGCTTCCCCACCATCGCCGCCTCCCTCGCCTCCATCGGCCTCGACCCGCAGACGGACTGGCTCCCCATCGCGCCCGCCGCCCATCACCTCTCGGGCGGCGTCGTCACCGACCTCTGGGGTGCCAGCGCGCTGCCCGGCCTGTGGGCCGTCGGCGAGGTCGCGTGCACCGGCGTCCACGGCGCCAACCGGTTGGCCTCCAACTCGCTGCTCGAGGGCATGGTGTTCGGCGCCCGCCTGGCCGAGCGCATCCCCGCCGGACACAGCGGGCCCGAGGCCAGCGGCGCCCTCCGCGCCGTCGTCGGCACCCCGCCCCGCGACGGCATCGGCTCCACCACCCTGCCCACCCGCGCCGCCGTCGTCCGCCGCGGCACCGGTTCCGACGCATCGTCGACCGCCCCCGACGTCACCAAACTCCGCGACGTCCTCCAGCGGGCCATGACCCGCGGCGCCGGCGTCGTGCGCAGCGCCGAGTCCCTGTCGGGCGCCCGCCTCGTCATAGATGAGGTCGCCGCCACCCTCGGCGACCCGGGCGGCTCCGTCCGCGCCGGCGAGTTGGCCAACCTGCTCCAGGTGGCCGATGCGCTGCTGGTCGCTGCGGCGACCCGCACCGAGAGCCGCGGCGCCCACGCCCGGCGCGAGTACCCCGACACCGACCCGGGCTGGCGCCGCCGCCTCGCCTTCGCCAACACCGCCACCGCCACCGCCACCGCCATCGCTCCAAGCGACAGCGACACCACCCGAGGGTCCGAGTGAGCGTGGAAGGCCTCGACGACGAGGCGTACTGGCGGGCGGTCGTCGACGCGGTCGCACGGGCGCTGTCCGAGGACCTCGGGCCCGACGGCGACCTCACGGCGGCGCTCGTCCCCGAGACCGCCACTGCGCACTACGCGCTCCGGGCCCGCACCCACGGCGTCCTGGCCGGCCGGGCCTGCGCGGACGAGGCGTTCCGCCGCGTCGGCCCCGACCTCGATCTCACGTGGCACATGGCCGACGGCGACCGAGCTCGAACCCGGGCGACGCCATCCTCGACGTCACCGGACCGCTCCGGCCAATCCTCACGGCCGAGCGCACCGCGCTGAACTTCCTCGGCCACCTCTCGGGCGTCGCCACCCTCACGGCGCGCTTCGTCCAGGCCGCCCACGACGCCAACCCGGCCACGCAGGTCCTCGATACGCGCAAGACCCTCCCGGGCCTCCGCCTCCTCGAAAAGGCGGCCGTCCGCGCCGGCGGCGGCACCAACCACCGTCTCGGGCTCTCCGACGCCGTGCTCGTCAAGGACAACCACCTCGCCGGCACCACCATCACCGACGCCGTCACCCGCGCCCGGGCGCTCTGGCCGGGCCGCATGGTCGAGATCGAATGCGACACGCTCGACCACGTGGCCGAGGCCGCCCGGGCCGGTGCCGACGCTGCGCTGCTTCGACAACATGGATCCCGCCACCGTGGCCGAGGCCGTCAGGGCAGCCCACCTCGACGCACCGGGACCCATCCTCACCGAGGTGTCCGGCGGCGTGACCCTGGACACGATCGGCGCCTACGCGGCGGCCGGGCCCGATCGCATCTCGGTCGGCGCGCTCACCCACTCGGCGCCCGTGCTCGACCTCGGGCTCGACCTCGTCTGGACGAGCGCGTACCGAAGCCAACCAACCGATCGAAGGGAAGAGCTGAAGGTGCTCCTGGTCATCGACGTCGGCAACACCGAGACCGTCATCGGGCTCTACCAACGCGCCGACACGGACACCGTGCCGGTGATCGAAGAGAGCGTCGGCGTCGGCATCGGGACCGAGCGCGACCCGACCGCGCCGGCCGGGTTGACGCACCACTGGCGCCTCTCGACCGTGCCGACGCGCACGCCCGACGAACACGCCGTCCTCCTCACCCAGCTGCTCGACCTCGAGGGCCTCGACATAGCGTCCTCGGTCACCGGCATCGCCGTGAGCTCGTCGGTGCCGCAAATCACGACCGAGCTGCGCCAGATGGCGACGCGGTGGTTTGTCGACGTTCCCTGCGTCGTACTCGGCCCCGGCACGAAGAGCGGGATGCCGATCCTCTACGACAACCCCAAGGAGGTCGGGGCCGACCGCATCGCCGACGCAGTGGGCGCCTACGACCTCTACGGCGGCCCGTGCGTCGTCGTGGACATGGGGACGGCGACGACGGTGGAGGCGATCAGCGCCAAGGGCGAGTACCTCGGCGGTGCGATCGTCCCCGGCGTGGCCATCAGCCTCGAGGCGCTCTACCAGCAGGCCGCCGCCCTGCGCCGCGTCGAGCTCGTCGAGCCGCGCAGCGTGATCGGGCGCTCGACCGTCGAGTCGATCGAGTCCGGGACGCTCTACGGCTTTGCCGGTTTGGTCGACGCGCTGGCCCGGCGGTTCATGGAGGAGCTCGGGCCCTCGACCGTCGTGGCCACGGGAGGGTTCAGTTCGCTCATCGCCCCGTATTCGGACACGATTGAGCACGTGGAGCCCTGGCTGACCCTGCACGGCCTGCGCATCGTGTACGAGCGCAACGTCAACTCGTGACCGACGTCCCCTACCGCTACGAGCGCACGCACCGAGCCGCCGAGGTCGTCGAGGGATGGGGGAGTCTGGCGCCCGGGGAGGAGTCCGGCGTCACCGTCGGGGTCGCCGGCCGCATCATGCTCTCGCGGCCGCAGGGGAAACTCGCCTTCGCCGAACTCCGGGACAACTCGGGGTCTCTCCAGCTGTTCGCCGGCGACAAGTGGACGGCGCGCTTCGACGAGTTCGCACGGTTGAGCCTGGGCGACTGGATCGGCGCTCGGGGCGAGGTGGTGCGCACCAAGCGCGGCGAGCTGTCGGTCAAGGTCGCCGAGTGGGAACTGCTGGCCGAGGCGCGGCGGGGTTTCGGCGACAAGTGGCGCGGGGTGACCGACACGGAGATGCGCTACCGCCAGCGCTACGTCGACTTGTGGGCGAACGAGCGCAGCCGCCAGATCATGAACCTCCGGAGCGACGTGGTTCGTCATATGAGGTCGCGGTTGTGGGACCTGGGGTTCGTGGAGGTGGAGACGCCACTGCTGCACCCGATCGCGGGCGGCGCCACGGCGCGGCCGTTCGTCACGCACCACAACACGCTCGACACCGACTTCTTCCTGCGGGTGGCGCCCGAGCTGTATCTAAAGCGCTTGGTGGTCGGCGGGTTCGACAAGGTGTTCGAGATCGGGCGCATCTTCCGCAACGAGGGGCTGTCGCCGCGGCACAACCCCGAGTTCACGATGCTCGAGCTGTATCAGGCCTACGCCGACTACCGGGACACGATGACGTTGTTCGAGGAGCTGGTGGCGGGGTTGGCAATGGACGTGCTGGGCGACGACGCAGCTGTCGTACGGCGGGCGCTCGTTGGACCTGACGACGCCGTGGCGGCGGGCCCCGATGGCCGAGCTCGTCTACCAGGCCAGCGGTTTCAATGTGGACGTGCGGACGCCCCGGGACGAGTTGGCCCGGGTGGCCGACGAGGTCGGCATCGAGGTCGAGGACGGGTGGGGTCCCGGGAAGATCCTGCTCGAGATCTACGAGAAGACGACGGAGCCGGAGTTGTGGGGACCGGTGTTCGTCGTCGACTATCCAGCGGAGGTGTCGCCGCTGGCGCGACGGCACCGGGACGGGCCCGATCTCGTCGAGCGCTACGAGCCGGTGGTGGCGGGGCGTGAGTTGGGCAACGGCTTCACCGAGCTGACGGATCCCGACGATCAGCGTCAACGGTTCGAGGAGCAGGCGGCGAGGGCGCGGGGCGGCGACGACGAGGAGTCCGCGGAGATCGACGAGGACTACATCCGTGCCCTGGAGTACGGGCTGCCGCCGACGTCGGGGTTCGGGCTCGGCGTCGACCGGCTGACCATGCTCTTTGCGGACGTCTCGAACATCCGTGAGGTGATTGCGTTCCCGACGTTGCGCCCGGAACGGGGCTAGAAGCGCGGGTCGTCTTACGAGGTGGCGTTCCGACGCTTCCCGGCCTTTCTTCGGCGCTTCTTACGCTGGCGGGGCATTTCTCACATCGTCCTTACAGGTTCCTCACATCTCAGCTTCAGAGTGTGGTTGTCGCCGAGAGGCGGCAGATGCGCCCAGAGGGGCGCACACAGTCCAAGGAGGACACAATGTTGCGCAGGATCATCGCAGGGACGGCTGTGGCTGGCGCGCTGACGCTCGGCGTGGCCGGTGTCGCCGGTGCGGCGACTCCGAGCAGCGGATCGAGCACGAGCACCCCGTCGGCCAAGGTGTGCGGCCGGGTGGCCAAGATCGAAGCTCGGGTGCAGAAGGTCGAGGCGAAGGTGAACACCCGCATTCCGAAGGCTGAGGCTCGCGAGGCCAAGCTCCGGTCCGAGGGTCACACCAAGCAGGCCGACCGGATCGCCACCCGCATCACGAAGGTGCAGAACCGCGAGTCGAAGGTCAACGCCCGCCTCAGCAAGATCGAGGCCAAGTGCGGGACGCCTTCGGCCAGCTGACTTCGGGCCTTGGCGGGGCCGGCCGAGGGGGCCGGCCTTCGCCCTAGCCCGGGAGATCGGTGAGCAATTCGGCCACCAGTCGGGACAATCCAGCTCGCAGATCGGGCTGGGTGATCCCGGCGGTGGCCGTTTGCGCGTCTTCGACGTAACCGCGGGCCGCTGTGACGGCGGCGGCGATGCCGGTCGAGCTCATGACGATGGCACGGGCTTTGTCGCGCTCGGGCTGGGCGAGCGGTTGCCCCAGTAGGGCGCGGAGATCCGGCCCGGCGTCGGGATCCTCGAGCGCAACCAGCGCCGGGAGCGTGTAGATGCCCTCGGCGAGGTCCTGGCCCGCCGGCTTCTGCAACTGGCCGTCGGTGGCGGTGATGTCGAGGATGTCGTCACGGATCTGGAACACCATGCCGAAGCAGCGCCCGAACTCGGTGGCGGCCTCGACTTCTGAGGTCGGGAGCGAACCGGTGAGCGCTCCTATACGGCACGAGGTCGCCGTGAGCGCCGCCGTCTTGCCATTGATGGTGGTGACGTAGTCCTCACGGCTCCGGTGCACTTGGAACGCGGAGCGCACTTCGGTCACTTGTCCTTGACAGAGGCGCCCGAGGGTGTCGGCGAGGAGCGCCGCGATTTCCGTGCCGAGGCTCGCCGCGATGGCGGCGCTGCGGGCGAGCAGGTAGTCGCCCGCGACGATCGCAACGAGGTTGCCGAAGCGGCTGTTGACGCTCTCGACGTTGCGCCGGATCGTCGCCTCGTCAATTACGTCGTCGTGGTACAGCGAGGCCAAATGGACCAGCTCGACCGCGACGCCGCCCATCAGGTCGTCTTCGGTGGGGTCTCGGTGGCCGCCCGTCGCCGTCGCCAGCGCGAGCAGAGGCCGCAGGCGCTTCCCGCCGGCCGCGATCAGGTGGGTGGTGACCTCGTCGAGGAAGGCGTCACCGGTGACGACTGCCGTCGTGAGCAGGGGCTCCAGACGTTGCAGTCCCTCTTGCAGGCGGGGCAGGCCGAGGGCCTCCGTCGGGTTCACTGAACCGAGACGATAGGTCAACGTCCCAGAATCACGACAACCCGCTGGTCGGAAGGGGCGCAGGAAAAACGGAGGCCCAATGTTTCCCTCCAAGGCCTCGGGTTTTCCAAACCTGCCGCCTGTTGAGACTAAGGCCCCAGGTACACTGGGCCGAGACACAAGAGGAGCAAGGAGAGGCGGTCAGGGTGTTCGAACGTTTCACCGACCGGGCACGGAGGGTGTTGGTGCTGGCGCAGGAAGAAGCGCGTCTGCTCAATCACTCCTTCATCGGGACCGAACACATCCTCCTGGGGTTGATACACGAGGGAGAAGGTGTCGCGGCGAAGGCCCTCGAGTCACTCGGGATCTCGCTCGAGGCCGTACGGGAAAAGGTGGAAGAGACCATCGGCATGGCTGGGACGGCGCCGAGCGGATCTCCGCCGTTCACGCCGCGCGCCAAGAAGGTGCTCGAGCTCTCGCTTCGTGAAGCCCTGCAGCTTGGTCACAGCTACATCGGGACCGAGCACATGCTCCTCGGCCTGGTGCGCGAGGGCGAAGGCGTCGCCGCCACCGTGCTCGTCAGCCTCGGGGCGGACCTCGGCCGGGTGCGCCAGCAGGTCATCCAGCTGATGTCGGGCAGCCAGGGCAAGGAGGCGGTCGGTGCGAGCCAGGGTTCGAGCTCGGGCGACAACCCGTCGGGCTCCCCGGTGCTCGACCAGTTCGGCCGCAACCTGACCCAGCTGGCCCGCGACGGCAAGCTCGACCCGGTCATCGGACGCCACAAAGAGATCGAGCGCGTCATGCAGGTCCTGTCGCGCCGTACGAAGAACAACCCCGTGTTGATCGGGGAGCCCGGCGTCGGCAAGACCGCCATCGTCGAGGGCCTGGCCCAACGGATCGTCTCCAACGACGTCCCCGAGACGTTGACCGGCAAGCAGCTCTACACCCTCGACCTCGGCGCGCTGGTTGCCGGCAGCCGGTACCGCGGCGACTTCGAAGAGCGCTTGAAGAAGGTGCTGAAGGAGATCCGGACCCGCGGCGACATCGTGTTGTTCATCGACGAGATCCACACGTTGGTGGGCGCAGGCGCCGCCGAAGGTGCGATCGACGCCGCTTCCATTCTGAAGCCGATGCTGGCGCGGGGTGAGCTGCAGACCGTCGGCGCGACGACGATCGACGAGTATCGCAAGCACCTCGAGAAGGATGCTGCTTTGGAGCGGCGGTTCCAGCCGGTGAAGGTCGAGCAGCCGTCGGTTGCCCTGACCATCGACATTCTCAAGGGACTGCGCGACCGCTACGAGTCGCACCATGCGGTGAGCATCACCGACCAGGCGCTCGTTGCTGCGGCGAACTTGGCCGACCGCTACTTGGCCGACCGTTATCTCCCGGACAAGGCGATCGACCTGATCGACGAGGCCGGCAGCCGCCTCCGTATCCGTCGCATGGCCACCTCGCCGACCGCCAAGAAGCTCGACGAAGAGATCACGCGGCTGCGGGCCGACAAGGAGGCCGCGATCGAGAAGGGCGCCTTCGAGCAGGCCAAGAAGCTGGCCGAGCAGGAGAAGGAGCGGCTCGACATCAAGGAGAGCCAGGAGGCCGAGCTGCGCGCCGAGGGCGTGGAGCTTTTCGACGTGGTCGACGAGGAGGTCATCGCAGAGGTGCTGGCGGCGTGGACCGGCATCCCGGTGTACCGCCTCACCGAGGAGGAGACGGCGAAGCTCCTGCGCATGGAAGACGAGCTCCACAAGCGGGTCATCGGGCAGGAAGAAGCGCTGAAGGCGTTGTCGCGGGCGATCCGGCGGACCCGCGCCGGCCTCAAAGACCCCAAGCGCCCGAGCGGTTCGTTCATCTTCCTCGGCCCGACGGGTGTGGGGAAGACCGAGCTCGCCAAGACACTGGCCGAGTTCCTCTTCGACGACGAGGACGCGCTGATTCAGCTCGACATGTCCGAGTACATGGAGAAGCACACCGTCAGCCGGCTGGTCGGCTCGCCTCCGGGCTATGTCGGTTACGAAGAGGGCGGACAGCTCACCGAAGCGGTGCGGCGCAAGCCCTTCTCCGTCGTGCTCTTCGACGAGGTGGAGAAGGCGCACCCCGACGTGTTCAACACGCTGCTCCAGATCCTCGAGGACGGCCGCCTGACCGACGCGCAGGGCCGCTCGGTGGACTTCAAGAACACCGTGCTGATCATGACGTCGAACCTCGGGACCGCCGACCTGCGCAAGTCCAACATGGGCTTCGCCAAGACGTCGGAGGCCGTGACCTACGAGCGGATGAAGGCCAAGGTCGACGAGGCGCTGAAGGCGCACTTCCGGCCCGAGTTCCTCAACCGGATCGACGAGGTCATCGTCTTCCACGAGCTCTCGCGGGCCGAGGTGGCCGAAATCGTCGATCTGCTCATGGCCCGCACGGTCAAGCAGCTGTCGGACCAGGGCATCGGCCTGGAGCTGACGCCAGCCGCCCGGACCCTGCTGGCCGAGAGGGGCTACGACCCGCAGCTCGGAGCCCGGCCGTTGCGCCGGGCCATCCAGCAGATGGTCGAAGACCCGCTGTCGGAGCGCATCCTGTGGAAGGAATTCCGGGTGGGCGAGACCATCGTCATCGACGTCGAGGATTCCCCGATCGAGGGCGAAGGACCACAGTTGAGCTTCCGCGCCATCGAGGGCCTCGAGCCGCCGCCGCTCGAGCTGGCCGGCGCAGGGGCAGACCCGGAGTAATCGACGGGGCCGCCGGCTCTTCGTCGGCGGGCAGCTACTCCCAGCAATACGTGAAGGTTCCGCGTCGACGCGTCGCGTCGTCGTCGAGCCGCCGCGCCTGGAAGTGCGGTGAGCCTGCTCCCGCCGGTTCGTATGTGAGCCCGAGCGGTCCCGCCGGCGCGAAGGCGAAGCGCGCGTAGAACGCGGGATCTCCTAGCAGCACGAGCAACGGCCAGTGCTGCGACGCTGCCTCGAGAACGAGGGACTCCATGAGGGCGGTACCGATGCCGCGTCGCTGATGCGACGGTGCCACGCAGACCGGTGCGACGCCGGCCACAGGCGTGGGAGCGCCGTCGATGCGGCCCGGCGCGGCCAACGCGTGGGCGACCACGGTGCCGTTGTCGTCGGCAACGAGCTCGATGAGCTCGCTGGCGTCTTTCGCCGCCCAGGTGCCACGCACGATGGCGAGCTCCTCGCTGGCGTCGCGGGTGGGGTCGGAGAACGCGGCAGCGACCACGGCCAGGATGCCTTCCTCGTCCTCGGGTCGAACGGCGGCGCGGACGATGGTCATGGCCGGCGGACCCGGGCAGCGATCAGGTGATGATCGGAGAGTCCGACGCGCTCCCCGGGAGTTCGTGCGTCCATGCCGGTGAGCCTGTCACCCCGCCGCCGACGCTGCTCGTGTCACGTGGTGTGACACCCCGTCCGTAGCGTTCCCACATGGTCTTGACCCCGACCACGTCCTCCCGCGCTCGCTCGGATTTCGTATGTGCGTCGTGTGGTGCCACCGCGCCCCGCTGGAGCGGGCGCTGCCCCGGCTGTAGCGAATGGAACACGTTGGACGCAGTGGCGGCGCATCCATCGAGCGCCTCGTTCAGTGGGGCGACCCAGCCCGTCGCTGTCGCTCTGCGTGAGGTGTCAGCCGAGGGGGCCCGTCCGCTGCCGACCGGCGTGAGCGAGCTCGACCGCGTGCTCGGCGGCGGCGTCGTCTCCGGTTCGGTGACCCTCCTTTTTGGCCCGCCCGGAATCGGGAAGTCGACCCTCCTGTTCCAGGTGCTGTCCTCACTCGCCGCTGCCGGCTCCGACGTGCTCTTGGCTTCGGCAGAGGAGTCGCTGACCCAGGTAAGCGGGCGCGCCTCACGACTCGGCCGGGTGCCGGCGCACCTGCTCGCTCTCGAAGGCCCCGACGTCGAGGCAATCGAGGTCGCGACGGAGCGGGGGCTTCCCGCACTCGTCGTCGTCGACTCGCTCCAATCGGTGTCCGATCCGGGGTTGGCGCAGCCGGCTGGCAGCGTGGCCCAGGTGCGCGCCTGCGTCGAGCGCCTCACGCGGCTCGCCAAGCGAAGTGGCGTGCCCTTCCTCGTGGTCGGCCACGTCACCAAGGACGGCGATCCCGCTGGTCCGCGGGCGGTCGAGCACCTGGTCGACACCGTGCTGTCCTTCGACGGTGACCGCCACCACGCACTTCGAGTGCTGACGGCGGTCAAGCACCGTTTCGGCCCGGCCGGCGAGGTGGGAATCTTCGAGATGCGTGACGACGGCCTTCGGGCCGTCCCCGACCCTGGGCCGCTGATGCTGGGCGACCGTATGGCCGGAGTCCCTGGCAGCGTCGTGGTACCCGTCATGCAGGGGCGGCGACCCCTCCTCGTCGAGGTGCAGGCCCTTCTCGGTCCCGGGGCGGCCGGCGCGTCGGCGAGGCCGCACACACTCGGCTTGGACCCGTCCCGGGCCAATCTCTTGCGGGCCGTGCTCTCGTGCCGCAGCGGAATCGATGCCCCCGCGTCGTTCGAGTTCTTCGTCGCCGCGGTCGGTGGCATTTCAGTGACCGAGCCCGCGGCCGACCTGGCCATCGCGTTGGCCATGGCGTCCGTCGTGAAGGGAACGCCCGTGCCCCCTGACCTCGTGGCCTTCGGTGAGTTGGGGCTGGCGGGGGAGCTGCGCACGGTTCCGGAGGCAGACCGCCGTCTCGCGGAGGCGCGGCGCGGCGGGTTCGCTCGGGCCTTGGTGCCGGCGTCGATCGCCGACGACGCAGCTACTGTCCGCTCGCCCCAGATGGCTGTGCAAGGAGTGCGCACCCTTGCCGAAGCGCTGGTCACGGCGTTCGGACCGGCCGGAACGCAGACCGCGGCGGGTACCATGCCCGAGTGGTCGACGCTCCCGGCGGAAGCCAGCCGCTGAACGATGCGCTGGCGCTGATCGCGCCGGGCACCGCCCTGCGAGAAGGTCTCGACCGCGTCCTGCAGGCTAAGCACGGCGCCCTCATCGTCGTGGGTGACAACCCTGCAGTGCTCTCCATCTGCACCGGCGGTTTTCTCCTCGACGCCGAGTACAGCCCCCAGAGGCTGTCCGAGCTGGCGAAGATGGACGGCGCGATCATCCTGGCACCCGATGCTTCACGCATTGCACGGGCCAACGTGCACCTCGTCCCCAAGGCGAGCATCGCGACCTCGGAGACCGGCACACGCCATCGCACCGCGGAGCGGGTCGCCCGCTCCATCGACGTCCCCGTGGTCGCGGTGTCCGAGGCGATGGCGACCATCGCCGTCTACCGGAACGACCGCAAGCACACCACCCAGACGGCGGGGTGGCTGATCGACCGTTCGAGTCAGGCCCTTTCGACCCTGCAACGGTTCCGTTCCCGCTACGACGACGCCCTGTCCACGTTGACGAGACTCGAAATGGAGGACTCGGTCTCGGTGCGCGACGTCGTCGCCGTGCTGCAGCCGGGCGAGATGGTCCGGCGCATCGCCGTGGAGATCGAGGGCCACCTGGTCGAGCTCGGTTCCGACGGGCGGCTCATCCACCTCCAGACCGAGGAGCTCTCCGCTGGCGTCGCGGAGAGCCTGACTCTTGTCCTGTTGGACTACACGGACGAAAAGGGGATCGCCCGGCTGCGCTCGCTGGAAGCCGACTCTCTGATGGATCTACCGAGCGTCGTCGGCGCCCTGAACCTGCCCTCGTCCAGCGACGAGCTGCACGCTGCCCTGGCCCCCCACGGCTACCGGATGCTGCACCGCCTGCCCCAACAGCTCTCCGAGACGCTGATCACTCGCCTCGTCCAGCGTTTTGGCTCCCTGCCCGAGATCCTCTCCGCCTCGGCTGCCGAGCTCGAGTCGGTCGACGGCATCGGTGCCGCCACGGCGCGCCACATCCGCGATGGCCTTGCCCGCCTCGTCGAGGCCAGCATCTTCGAGCGTTACGAATAGCGCACGCATCTGGTAAAATAGATGGCCGTCGTCGGACGGTCGGGCCCGTGCCGACAACCTTCTCTTGCAGCGATGCCCGCACGTCCGTGTGCCTGCGCGGGCCACCCGTTCCACTCAAGGAGTCCTGAGTCCTGTGTCCTTCAAGGTCGGAGACAAAGTCGTCTACCCCCACCACGGGGCTGCCGTCATCGAAAAGCGCGAGACCAAGGTCGCCTTCGGCGAGAAGCGCGAGTACCTCGTCCTGCGCCTCGCCTATGGCGATCTGATCCTCAACGTCCCCGCTGACAACACCGAGGGCGTGGGGCTGCGCGAGGTCATCAATGACGAAGAGGTGGAGGAGGTCTTCGCGGTACTGCGCAAGAAGGAAGCGCGCATGCCGACGAACTGGTCCCGCCGCTACAAGAACCACTCCGAGAAGCTCCGTTCGGGCGACATCTACCAGGTGGCCGAGGTGGTCCGGAACCTTTCCATCCGCGACAAGGACAAGGGCCTTTCCGCGGGTGAGAAGCGCATGTTGCAACGGGCCCGTCAGATCCTCGTCTCCGAGCTCACCTTCGCGCTGAACGTCGACGAGGAGACCGCCGAAGAGCGTCTGAACGACGCCCTGACCTGATCGCCCGGCCCGGTCGTCCCGTGGCGCGGGTGTGGTCGATCGTCGTCGCCGGAGGATCGGGACGGCGATTCGGCGAGCAGAAGCAGTTCGCCTCCCTGGGCGGCCGCCCCGTCTTGTCGTGGGCCCTCGACGCGTGCCGCGCCGTCTCCGACGGCGTCGTCCTGGTCGTGCCGGCGGACTCCGAACCGGCGGCGCATCCCGGCGCCGACGCGGTGGTCCCAGGTGGGGCCACCCGCGCCGACTCGGTGCGCTGCGGCCTCGCAGCGGTGCCCGCCGAGGCGGACGTCATCGTGGTGCACGACGCGGCGCGCCCGCTGGCGCCACCCGCCCTGTTCGCCGCCGTGCTGCGAGCCCTGGACGAGGAAGGCGTTGTCGGGGCGGTTCCCGGGTTGGCCCCGAGTGACACCATCAAGGTCGTGGACCGGTCGATGAACGTCACGAGCACCCTCGATCGCACCGCACTCGTCGCCGTGCAGACACCTCAGGCCTTCCGAGCCGATGCATTGCGCGAAGCACACGCTCGGGCACACCACGACAGCGATGCCATTGCGACCGACGACGCCATGCTCGTCGAGGCGTCGGGTGGACGCGTCCACGTCGTCCCCGGTCACTCGGGCAACATCAAGATCACGACATCCGATGACCTGGCGACGGCGGAACGGCTGCTCGCGGCGGCGCAGCAGGAGGCGTGAACATGCGCGTCGGCCAGGGCATCGACATCCACCGCTTCTCGGAAGACCCGCACCGCCCTCTCGTGCTCGGGGGCGTCGTGATCGAGGGAGCACGCGGCCTCGCCGGCCACAGCGACGCCGACGCGGTGTGTCACGCGCTGGCCGATGCGATCCTCGGTGCCGTCAACCTGGGCGACCTCGGCCACCATTTCCCCGACAGCGATCCACAGTGGGAAGGCGCCAACAGTGTCGCGTTGTTGACGGAGGTGGTCCGGTTGGCCAAGGCCCAAGGCTTTGACGTCGTCAACGCGGACTGCACGATCATTGCGGACACGCCGCGCCTGGCGCCGCACACCGACGCCATGGTCGAGCAGCTCGCCGGCGTGGTCAACGCACCCGTCTCGGTCAAAGCGACCCGCGCCGAGGGAATCGGGGCGCTGGGGCGGGCCGAGGGCATCGCCTGCATGGCCATCGTCTTGATGGAGCAGCGGTGAGCCCTCCGCCACGCCGCGCCCGACGCCGCCCGAACGCAGCGCCCACCGCCGGCCGCGACGGCCGCCGCAACAACAACGGCGCCGCACAACGTCCCGACCGCCGTCGCCAAACGTCGGGTCCGCCTCTCGGCGAGCTCGGCGGCGACCAGGTCGAAGGTCGTCGCGCCGTGCTCGAGCTCCTCGCCATCAACAGACGCAGTGTCCGTCGCATCCTGATGGCCGAGGACCAGGACCCCTCCCCCCAGCTCGATCGCATAGAGGAGCTCGCCGCACAACGCCGCGTCCCCGTCGAGATGGTCCCCCGGGCCCGCCTCGATAGCCAGGCCCGCACGGACGCGCCCCAAGGCGTCGTCGCGCTGGCCCGCCCCCTCGATCCGGTCCAGCTCCCCGACCTCTGCCGCCCCGCCAACGACGGCACCCCGCCGTTCCTGCTCGTCGCCGCCGGCATCACCGACCCCCGCAACCTCGGCGCTCTCCTCCGCAGCGCCGAATGTGCCGGCGTGGGGGGTGTCGTCCTCCCCCGCCACCGCTCAGCGCGCCTGTCGGCGACAGTCACGAAGACGGCGGCCGGGGCGATCGAGCACCTCTCCTTCGCCGTCGTCGGTGGCGTGCCGGCCGCACTTCAAGAGCTACGCGAGCTCGGCGTGTGGTCCATCGGTCTGGCCGGCGAGGCCGACCAGTCGCTCTACGACCTGCCCCTCGGCGATGGCCCCGTCGCGCTCGTCGTGGGCAGCGAGGAGAAGGGCCTCGCGCCGCTCGTCCGCCGACGTTGCGACGCGTTGGCGGCCATCCCTCAACACGGTGCGCTGCCGTCGCTCAACGTGGGCGTTGCGGGCGCGGTGGCGTGCTTCGAGGTGGCGCGCCAGCGCGCGTCTCGCGCCTAGTCCGCCTGAGGGCGGTCCACCGCCCGGCGTGCCGCCGGACCCGTCACGGCGGTCCACAGCGGCGAGGGGCGCGACGTCATGACGCGTCCACTCGGCCCGAGAAAAGTGAGCTCCTCGTTCGCGTTCCCCGACATGGTCCAGTCACCTTGGTGCACGAGATGGTGATGATGGACGCACAACAAGCACAAATTGTCCAGATCGGTCGGACCGCGGTCAGGTTTCCAACGTTTGATGTGATGGGTGTTGGTGAACGTCACGTTCGCACAGCCCGGGAAGCGGCAGTGGCGGTCCCGGCGCCGCACCTCGCGGCGTTGCGGTCCACTCGGGTCACGTCGGCTCCGGCCCTCGTACATCGTGTGTCCGGCGTCGTCGTCGACGGCGAGCGCGATGGTGGCGTCGCAGGCGAGGCGCTGCACGCTGGTGGCACTGAGCAGCCCGTCGCGCTCGAGCTCAGCGGCCAATGCCGAGGCCTCCCCGGAGTCCTCGACCAAAGTGGCGATCGGCACGTGCACGACGACGAAGTAGGGGCTCGTGGTTGCCCCCTCGGATCCGGCCCCTCCCCTCCACTGGGCGCGGATCATGTCCAAGAAGCCGTCGCAGAGGCGCTGGTCCCAAGGTGTCTCGCCGTCTGAGGGAATGGCCCGGGCGGCCGACTCGAGGCAACTGCGGGTCTCGGCAAAGGAATCGGGTGCGAGCTGCACCGTCATCGTGCGGAAGGTGTCGTTGAAGCGCAGCGACCGGCGCTCGTGGTCCTCGGCGTCCTGGCTGGGGGCCGGTGCCGCACGCACAGAACGCGCCAGCTCGGCCAGCTCGCGCACCGAGCGCTCCCGGGCCGCTTCGACCAGCTCGGCGTCGCTCTCGGCGGTGGCGACATCCGCGAGCGCCCGCAGCTGGTCGAAGGTGATCTCGCCGTCCTTGAGCGCCTCGGTGAGCTGGGGCAGGTCCCAGGCTCGCTCGGCGACGTGCACGAGCGCCCGCGCCGTCGGGACGGCCACGCCGAAACGCTGGACAGCCCAGTTCTCCGCCGAGGTGGCGCCGTCGTCGCGGAAGGCATCTCGGCGCTCCGCCTCGCCCAACAGGACGACGATCCGGCCCTCGACAGCGGCACGGAGCCGGAACAGGCCGTCCAGATGCCCCGCAAGCTGTTCGTTCGACAGTCCGGCGACGTCGCTGGTCGTCAGTGCCAGGCGGCTGAGGCCCGAATCGGTCTCCATCGAGGGGGGAATGGTCGGCGCCCGATGTGGTGGCGTTCCGAAAAAAAGATTTCCCGGCGAACCCTGATCCCCTTTCCGCCCGTCGACGGCGGAGAAGTCAGGCCGCCTGCGTCACCTCCGAGGTGCAGTAGGCGCATTTGTGCGCCGCCAGCGGTATCTCGCTCAGGCATTCGGGGCACTCGCGCGTCTCGGGTTCGGGCTCCTCCTTCGGCAGCATGTTCAGCCGCTTCATCAACGCGTTCAGCGGCAGAACGACCGCAAAGAACACCACCGTGGCGATGATCAGGAATGAGACCACCGTGTTGATGAACGAGCCGTAATTGAATCTCGAGTTGTGGAAGGTGAAGTAGAGGCTCGAGAAGTCGCTCTTCTCGAAGATCGCGGCGATGAGGGGAGTGATGAAATCCTTCACGAACGCTGCGACCATCGCGGTGAACGCCGTGCCGATCACGATCGCGACGGCCAGGTCGACCACGTTGCCGCGCAGGACGAACTTCTTGAAATCAGACAGCATTTGGCGCCTCCCAGTGGATCCGGACCTTCGCGCCTTTCCCACTGGGCTGAGCGCCAAACCCCCGGTGCTGAGCCCGTATGGAGCCCGAGGCAGGAATCGAACCCGCGACATCTTCATTACAAGTGAAGTGCTCTACCAACTGAGCTACTCGGGCGCAGTGGCCAGATTATCCCCAGGCTCGACCAGCACTTGCGACCGGCGAAAGGCTTGCTTCGGCCGAGGTGGCACGGCAGGCTTGACCCAGAAATGAATCGCACGAATGCCTGAAGACGGGCCGCAGCACTCCGGCGGGATGACGGGTTCGCTCAAAGCGGCCCGAGCCGCGGTCGTACTCGTGGTCTTCGTCGTCGGAGTCGCCGTACTCGTCGCTGTCGGGACGCGCTCGACGCCGACCACGTCGTCCAGCGCGCAGACGACCTCGACGACGACGACGACGACGGCGGCGGCGGCCGGTGGGTCGACCACGACAACGGCAGCGAGGGGCGCAGCCTCGTCGACGACCACGACGACGGCCGCGAAGCACGGCACACGGGGCGGCTACCACGACGACCACAGTGCCCCACGCCTCGGTCAGCGTCGTCGTGGCCAACGCCACGAACACCAACGGACTGGCGGCGCACTTCTCAACCGTCATCGGCGCAGGCGGCTGGAAGATGGGGACCCCGATCGACGCGTCGACGACGGCGGCAACGTCCACCGTCTACTACGCGGCCGGTCAGCAGGCTGCCGCCCAGTCCATCGCGAACACCATCGGGGTGAAGCCGGCGCAGGTGCAGCCACTCACGACGGCCGCGCCCGTCGCCGGCGTGACGGGCACCGACGTCGTCGTCGTCGTCGGCCAGGACCTGGCCTCAGCCTCGAACGGATCTTGACGCCGGCCGGACCGGCCGACGCCCCCCGCACGGACGCCGACGCCGAAGCGCGGCTGCCCGACGCGTTCGCACCCTTCGTCGCCGCCCCGGCGCGCAGCGCCCTGTTCCTCGATTTCGACGGAACGCTCTCTGCCATCGTCCCCGACCCGCGTGACGCGCGCCCGCTGCCCGGTGTATCCGAATTGCTGGCCGACCTCGCCGCCCAGTTCGAGCTGGTGGCGGTCGTCTCGGGCCGGCCCACGTCGTTCCTGTCAGAAGCCCTGGGCACACCTGCCCGGCGTGACCCTGGCCGGCCTCTACGGGCTCGAGAGGGCGCTACAAGGCCCCGAACAGGACGTCTGGGCCGACGTGATCGACCAGGTCGTCAGCGAAGCCGAGGCCACGGCGCCGCCGGGCATCTACGTCGAGCCGAAAGGCCTCACGGTCACGCTCCATTGGCGCCACGCCCCGGATCAAAAGGAATGGGTGGTCGCCTTTGCCGAACGCGCCGCGGCCGACCACGACTTGCTCGTGCACCAAGGCCGTCACGAGCGCGAGCTCCGTCCTCCGCTCCGAGTCGACAAGGGCACCGTCGTGCGCTCACTCGTCGACGAGATCCCCGGCCGCCTGGACAACGCCGCCGCCTTCGGCGACGACATCGGTGACCTCCCCGCGTTCGAAGTGCTCACCGGGCTCACCAAGCCCGACGGCAACCCGTTCCACACGGTGCGCGTCGCCGCGGTGGACACCGAGAGCCCCCGCCAGGTGGCGGACGCCGCCGACCTCACCGTCGCCGGCGCCTCCGGTGCCGTGGCGCTGCTGCGTGCCTTGAACGATGCGGCACACGGCGCCGCGTCGGCTCAGCCCTGAGCCGCCGCCAGCTGATCGGCCCACCAGTCCGCCGCCGTCCGCCGCAGGACGGCGGATCGCAGAGCGCCGGCCCGAGCCACACGGGCCGACGGCGTCATCGTCAATGCGTCGTGCAGCGCGTCGGCCGTGCCCGCCACGTCGAACGGGTTCACCCCGAGCGCGCCGTCGCCGCCTAGCTCGAGCTCCTCCCACGCCCCCGCTTCACGGGAGAGGACCACCACGCCGTCCTCGGTGTTGACCAGCGGGCCCTCCTTGGCCACGAGGTTCATCCCGTCGCGTACGGGGTTGATCAACAGCACGTCTGACAAGGTCAACGCGGCCAGAGAGCGCGCATAGTCGTCCGAGAGCGACAGCACGATCGGCCGCCGCCCACCGCCACCGCCACCCCCACCACCCTCTCCGTACGCGTGGTTGATCCGCTCCGCCGTGTGCTCCACATCCGCCGCATAGGCCAGATACTCAGCCAGCCCCTGCCGCGACGGATACGCACACACGACGTGCACCACCTGCCCGCGCCACTCCGGCCGCGCCGCCAGCAGTTCCTCGAACGCCAACATCCCCCGCACGATGTTCTTCGAGGGCTCCATGCGATCCGCCCGGGCCACCACGCGTCGCCCCCCGACCTCCTCCCTCAGCGCAACCGCCGCCGCCGCCACGCCGTCCGACGCCGCTTCGCCGGCCACCCCGTCGACGTCGAGGCCCAGCGGCGCCACGAACGTCCTCGGCGCCTCCAGTCCCATCCCCGGACCCCGACCCGGAACCACCCCTGCACCCGGACCCCGTCCCGCCGCCTCGTAGCAGGCAAGGAACTCCGTTTCCCACTTGTGGCAGTGGAAGCCGCACGCCCGGTACCCAGCCATCCCGTCCAACAACTCCAACGACACATCGTCCGGCAACACCGCCAACATCGCCGGCGCGGCGAACGGCGTGTGCAAGAAGTGGACCGTCCGCAGGTCCGGCCGCCGCTCGGCCAGCATCCGGCCCAGCAGCGAGAAGTGGTAGTCCTGGACCAGCACGGTGTCGCCGTCGCCCGCCCGCTCCGATACGGCGTCCGCCATCGCCCGGTTGTACGCCCTGTACCCCTCCCACGCCTGTCGCCAGCGCCGGTCGAAACGGGGCCGGTTGGGCAGGTCGAAGAGGTGGTGGTGCACGTACCACAGCGTCGTGTTGGCGACGACGTCGTAGGCCTGCCGGTACGTGTCGTCGTCCACGACCACTGGCACGAGGTCGAGCCCTTCGACGTGCATGAGCCCCTTGGCGACCGCCTCGCGGTCCGCCGCCCCCATCGTCACCGAGGCCCACGTCGTGCCGCTGCCCGCGAGGAGCCGTTGTAACGACGACGCCAGCCCGCCGGCGGCGGGCACCGGGACGAGATCCCCGTCCGGCCCGGCGCGGAAAGTAAGGGGGCCCCGGTTGGAGACGACGATGGTGCGGCTCACGCGCGGCCGGGACGGCGCGGGAGCGAGGCGAGCGAGGCGAGCGAGGCGGCGGGTGCGCGCTGCAACGCGGCCCGGAGCACGTCGACGGCTTGGGGCCGCAGCTCGTGCAGCGGCCGGTTGCGGTGGATGCGCTCGCCGAGGTCGACCTGGGCCAGACGATCCGATCCCAGTGCCTGCCGCACGTCGATGAGCAGCCCGAGCTCGACGCCGTAGCCGTCAGCGAAGCCGACCTTCTCGAAGACCCAGCGGTGCGCGGCGGTCTCCCCGGCCAAGGGCTGGCGTACGTCCGACAGGTCGGGGAACAGAAGTTCGAGCACCGGACGCGCCGACCAATTCGGTGACGCGCCCGCCGCCGGTCGGGTCGTCGTGCAGCGGCCGCGTGTAGAAGCCTTTGACCAGCGCGACGTCCTCGGTGGTGAGGAGGGGGCCGAGCAGTCCAGTGACGAAGGCCGGGGTGGTGTTGGCGACGTCCGCGTCGAGATAGGCCACGACGTCGCCCGCCGCCGCTTCGAGGGCGGCGGCCATGGCCTGGCCCTTGCCGCCCGCCCCACCCGGGCCGCCGACGACCCGCGCCCCGGCCTCGATCGCCCGGACGGCGGTGTCGTCCGTCGACCCGTCGTCGAGCACGATGACCTCGTCGACCAGACCATTGCCGCCGTGCCCGGCCAGGAACGGCTGGACCACCGCTCGGACCACCGAGCCGACGGTCGAGCCTTCGTCACGGGCAGGGATGCAGACCGACACCGTGCGTCCGGTGCGGGCCTTGGCCTCGAGGACCAGGTCCGCGGGGAAGTCCCCGTGGTGGTAGGTGCGTGCCACGCCCACGATTCAAGCAGTCAGGCTGCGTTGAGGTGACAGGCCCCCAGGCGCTACCATGGAGGACATCATCCAGAGCGACTGAGGGACGGGCCCGTCGACGTCGCGGCAACCAGTGCCATGCACCAGGTGCCAATGCCCGACCGATGAGGAGGACCGATGGTCGATTTTGTCACTGGGCTCCGCTGTCGTGAATGTCAGCGTCCCTTCCCTGCTGAAGCGCTCCACGTCTGCGACTACTGCTTCGGGCCGCTCGAGGTGGCCTTCGACTACGAGCGGATCGCAGCGACGGTCAGCCGTGAGCGGATCGAGGCCGGTCCGCGCTCGATCTGGCGGTACCGGGACCTGCTGCCCGTCGACGACGAGGCGCCGGTCGACCTGGGCGCCGGATTCACGCCGCTCGTGCGGGCGGACCGGCTGGCGGCGGAGCTGGGGCTGGGCGAGCTGTGGATCAAGGACGACACCGCGAACCCGACCGGCTCGTTCAAGGACCGCGTCGTCTCGGTCGCGCTGACCAAGGCGAGGCGCCTCGGCTTCAAGGTGGCCGCCTGCGCCTCGACCGGCAACCTCGCCAACTCGGTGGCCGCGCACGCGGCCCGGGCCGGCATGGAGTCGGTCGTGCTGATCCCCCACGATCTCGAAGCCGCCAAGGTCACGATGACCGCCGTCTACGGCGGCACGGTCGTGGCGGTCGAGGGCACGTACGACGACGTGAACCGGCTGTGTGCCGAGCTCACCAGTGAGCGTCCGAGTTGGGCCTTCGTCAACGTCAACATCCGCACCTACTACGCCGAGGGTTCCAAGACCCTGGCCTTCGAGATCGCCGAACAGCTGGGCTGGCAGGCACCCGACCACGTCGTGGTCCCGATCGGCTCGGGCAGTCAGTTGACCAAGGTGGCCAAGGGCTTCTCCGAGCTGGGCAAGGTCGGCTTGTTGCCAGAGGAGCCCGCCGTGCGGGTCTCGGGGGCGCAGGCCGAGGGGTGCTCGCCCGTGGCGACCGCCTTCCTGGAGGGCACCGACGCCATCCGGCCGGTGAAGCCCAAGACGATCGCCAAGTCGCTGGCTATCGGGAACCCGGCCGACGGCTGGTACGCGCTCGAGGTCATGAGGAAGTCGGGCGGGTCGTGCGCGGCGGTGACCGACGACGAGGTGCGAGACGCCATCGGGCTGTTGGCCCGCACCGAGGGCATCTTCGCCGAGACGGCCGGCGGGGTCACGATCGCCACCCTGGGCAAGCTGGCTGCGTCGGGCGCCATCCGCCCCGACGAGCGGGTCGTCGCCTTGGTGACGGGGCACGGCCTCAAGACCGTGGAGGCGCTGAGTGGGGCAGCGGGCACGAACCCGACCGCCACCATCGCCCCGACCCTGGCGGCCTTCGACGCCGCCTTCGAAAGCATCGAGGAGGCGCCGAGCCGATGAGCGTGACCGTCCGCATCCCCACCCAGCTGCGCACCCTCACGGGGGGCGCCGGCGAAGTTGCCGTCGAAGGGGCCTCGGTGGGAGAAGTCCTGAAGGCATTGGACGCCACCCATGCGGGGTTCGCCGACCGCCTCTTCGACGACGGGGGCAACCTGCGCCGCTTCGTCAACGTGTTCCTGGCCGACGAGGACGTCCGCTTCCTCGACGGCCTGGCGACGCCGGTGACGGACGGGCAGACGCTCTCCATCGTGCCGGCGGTGGCGGGGGGCTGATCAGGCCCGGCCGCCGGGGAAAGGTCCGGCGGGAGGGGGCGGCGGGCCGGCCGGCGCGCTCGCCCTTGCACGCGACCCTTAAGGTGGGTACCGTTAGCACTCAGACGACGAGAGTGCTAATGGAGGAATAGAACCAGATGGCCAAGATCATCTCCTTCCACGAGGAGGCCCGCCGCGGGCTCGAGACCGGCATGAACAAGCTGGCCGACGCCGTGCGCGTGACCCTGGGCCCCAAGGGCCGCAACGTGGTGCTCGACAAGAAGTGGGGCGCCCCGACCATCACGAACGACGGCGTGTCGATCGCCAAGGAGATCGATCTCGAGGACCCCTTCGAGAGGATCGGGGCCGAGCTGGTCAAGGAGGTCGCCAAGAAGACCGACGACGTGGCCGGCGACGGGACCACGACGGCGACGGTGCTGGCGTGGGCCATGGTGCACGAGGGCCTGCGGAACGTGGCGGCCGGGGCGAACCCGATGTCGCTGAAGCGGGGTATCGAGGCCGCGGTGGAGACCGCGGTCGGGTCGATCCACGGGCTGGCCAAGGACACCGACTCCAAGGAGCAGATCGCACAGGTCGCGTCGATCTCGGCGGCCGACAGCGAGATCGGCGGGATGATCTCCGAGGCCATCGACAAGGTCGGGCGTGACGGCGTCATCACCGTGGAGGAGTCGCAGACGTTCGGGATGGACATGGATCTCGTCGAGGGCATGCGCTTCGACAAGGGCTTCATCGCGCCGTACTTCGTCACCGACCCCGAGCGCATGGAAGCGGTGCTCGAAGACGCGTACCTGCTGCTGGTCGGCTCGAAGATCACCGCCGTGCGGGACCTGCTGCCGGTCCTCGAGAAGATCATGCAGAGCGGCAAGCCGCTGCTGATCATCGCCGAGGACGTCGAGGGCGAGGCGCTGGCGACCCTGGTCGTGAACAAGATCCGTGGGACGTTCCGCTCGGTGGCGGTCAAGGCCCCCGGGTTCGGCGAGCGGCGCAAGGCCATGCTCCAGGACATCGCCATCCTGACCGGTGGTCAGGTGGTGACCGAGGAAGTGGGTCTGAAGCTCGAGAACGTGACGCTGGACCTGCTGGGGACGGCGCGCAAGGTGGTCGTGACCAAGGACGAGACGACGGTGGTCGAGGGCGGTGGGACCGAGTCGGATATCAAGGGCCGGATCAACCAGATCAAGACCGAGATCGAGAACACGGACTCGGACTACGACCGGGAGAAGCTCCAGGAGCGCCTGGCCAAGCTGTCCGGTGGCGTGGCCGTGATCAAGGTGGGCGCCGCGACCGAGGTCGAGCTCAAGGAGAAGAAGCACCGCATCGAGGACGCGGTGTCGACGACGAAGGCTGCCATCGAAGAGGGTGTCGTGCCGGGCGGTGGGGTCGCGCTGTTGCGGGCCCAGACCGCTGTGCTCGAGGCCGCCGAGAAGCTCGAGGGTGACGAGGCGACCGGTGCCCGCATCGTGGCGAAGGCCGTCGAGGAGCCGCTGAAGCAGATCGCCGTCAACGCCGGGCTCGAGGGCGGCGTCGTGGTCGAGAAGGTGCGGGGCCTCAAGGGCGCCAACGGCCTGAACGCGGCGACCGGCGAGTACACCGACCTCTTCAAGGACGGCGTCATCGACGCGGCCAAGGTGACCCGTTCGGCGCTGCAGAACGCGGCGTCGATCGCGGCCTTGTTCCTGACCACGGAGGCCGTGATCGTCGACAAGCCCGAAGAGGACGCTCCGGCCATGCCCGGCGCCGGGATGGACGACTACTAGACCAGGTCAAACAGCCGGAATGGGGGCGCTGTCACGCCCATGCCACGGGGTTGCAACAACTTGGTGTGACACTGAGAACCGCCTCACCCCCAACCCGAGGCTGAACAGTGCGTCCGGCTCGCCAGGGCCGGGCGCACTGTGCTTTTGCGGTCTCTTACACTGACGCCGTGGCTCTGTCCCCTACGACCGGGTGGGCGGTCCTCCACCTCTTCTGCCGCCTGACCCCCGAATTCGACGGGAACGCCCTGCGCAAGGCGGTGGGCGCGGCGGAGGCGGATTCGTACCAGGTCGTGCCGGTGGCGCTGCTGGGCCACAAGGGCGATCTCGGCCTGATGGTCCTCGGGCCCGACCAGTGGCGGCTGCGGCAGTTCCAGACCGAGGTGGCGGCGGCAGGCGTGCGGGCTCGTGGAGTCCTATGTCTCGCTGACCGAGGTGTCCGAGTACGCGGCCGGCGTGCCCGAGGAGATGCGCCAGGCCCGGCTCTACCCGCAGCTGCCGCCGGACGGCAAAGCCGCGTTCTGCTTCTATCCGATGAGCAAGCGGCGGGGTGGTGGCGAGGGCGACAACTGGTACCGGCTCGGGCTTCGACGCCCGCAAGGAGCTCATGCTGGGCCACGGCAAGGTCGGCCGCACCTTCGCCGGCCGGGTGCTCCAGGTCATCACGGGGTCGACGGGGCTCGACGACTACGAGTGGGGCGTGACGCTGTTCGGGGTGCATCCCGACGACCTCAAGGACTGCGTCTACGAGATGCGTTTCGACGAGGCATCGGCGCGCTACGCCGAGTTCGGGCCGTTCTACACCGGCATGGTCGGCACCGTGGACGAGGTGCTGACGGCGCTGGTGCTGAGCCGTGACGGCCGCCTCGCTCGATGACCTCCGGGCGGAGCTGCGCCGCCTCGGACGCGTCGTGGTCGCCTTCAGCGGCGGCGCCGACTCGTCGTTGCTGGCACAAGGTGGCGCACGACACCCTCGGGCGCTCGGCCGTCCTGTGCGCGACGGCGCTCTCGCCTTCATTGGCGGGGTCCGAGGAGGCCGACTGCCGCGCGCTGGCCGAGGAGTGGGACCTGCGGTGGGTCGGGGTGCCGACGGAGGAGATGGACGATCCTTCGTACGTGGCGAACGGCGCCGACCGCTGCGCCCGCTGCAAGACGGCGTTGATGGACGTGCTGGGGCCGCTGGCTCGTGACGAGGGCGCCACGGTCGTGCTCGGGGTGAACGTGAGCGACCTCGGGGACCACCGTCCCGGTCAGGAGGCCGCCGCCGCCGCCGGCGCCGTCTTCCCGTTCGTCGAGGCCGGGTTCACCAAGGACGACATCCGGTCGTGGTCGCGGGCGCTGGGGCTGCGCACCTGGGACAAGCCCGCCGCCGCCTGCCTGGCCTCGCGGCTTCCTTACGGGACGCCGGTGACACTGGGGCGGCTGGCCGAGGTCGAATCGGCCGAGGCCGCGTTGCATGCGCTCGGCTTCGGCCAGCTCCGGGTGCGCCACCACGGCGAGGCCGCCCGGATCGAGGTGGAGCCCGACGCGCTCTCCGAGGTGTTGGCTCGTAAGGACGAGGTCGTCGACGCCGTGCGGAGCGCCGGCTTCACCTTCGTGGCGCTCGACCTCGAGGGGTTCCGCTCGGGCAGCCTCAACCGCGTCCTCCGCGGCGAGGGCGTCGCGCCGTGAGCACGGTCTCGGTCAGGGTCAAGCTCACGTTCCCCGAGTCGGACGTGCGCCGACCGGTGCTCGCGACCATGGTGCGCCGGTTCGACGTCGAGCCGAACATCCGGCGGGCCGACGTCGAGGAGCACCGGGGCTGGATCGTGTGCGAGGTCGAGGGTGAAGCGGCCCAGGTCGAGGCGGCGCTCGACTGGGTGCGCGGCGAGGGGATCACCGTGGACCTGCTGGGGGACGTCCTCGAGGGCTGAGGCGGAGGCCCGGCCTCCTCAGCTGTCGTCGGGGCTTTGCGGGCACGTGCCAGCCGGCCGACGACACCTTGCGGGGCTCGTAGAAGACGCAGCCCTCGGGGCAGGCGAAGGGCAGGGGCTGGTTGGCGTCGACCTTGCAGCGCTCGAGGCGCTCGCCGCGAGGCGTCGTCCGCATCACGTAGTGGCGGCAATCCTCGTTGACCGGCATGCTCCATTCTGGCGCAGCGGGCGGCCCGCGGTAGCGTCACCGGCCGTGGACTCCACCGACGACCGTGCCGTCCCCCTCAAGACGCTGCTGCGCTGGAGCGAGTCGCTCGCCGGCATCGCACGGACCGGGCTCGGGTTCACCGAGAGCCTCTACGAGCAGGAACGCTTCGAGGAGATCCTCAAGGTCGCAGCCGACATCCGGGCCGAGGCGGACGGGGACGCGGGCACGGAGAACGCGGACGGGCTCGTCCAGGAGTGGATGGACACGGTGGGGAAGGGCGTCCCCGGCTATGTCACGCCCAAGGTCGCGGTGGGCGCCGCCGTCGGCAACGACAAGGGGGAGCTGCTGCTGATCCAGCGGGCCGACTCGGGCATCTGGCTCTACCCGACCGGGTGGTGCGACGTCGGCTACTCGGCGGCCGAGGTCGTGGTCAAGGAGGTCGAGGAGGAGACCGGCATCATCGCCGAGCCCGTCCGCCTGATCGCCGTCCTCGACGGGCTGCGCCTGGGCTTCACCCGCGTCCCGCTCTACTCGCTGCTCTTCTACTGCCGCGCCGTGGGCGGAGAGCTCGCGCCGCACCCGCTCGAGACGCGCGACGTGGGGTGGTTCACCCGCGAGACGCTTGCCGCAACCGCTCGTCGGATCGGAGCGTTGGGGCGATCACGTCTTCGCGGCGCTGAACGGCGAACGACGTGACGTGCTGTACGACAACGTGCGCCAACCGATGTGGCGGGGCGGCTCGACGACGTCGTGATCGCCGTCGAGGCGGCCACATCGGTCGACGACGAACTCGTGGCGGCAGTGGGCAGGCTCATCCCCCAGCTGTCCTCGTCGTCGCCCCCACCTACGAAGGAGGCGTTGGCGCGGCTCGTGGCCGACCCGGGCGCGACCTTGTTCGTGGCGCGCGACGAGGGGCGCGTCGTCGGGATGCTGACGTTGATCACGTTCGAGATCCCGACGGCGGTGCGGGCCTGGATCGAGGACGTGGTGGTCGACGAGACGGCGCGCGGGCAGGGGGTGGCGGCGGCGCTCGTCCAGGCGGCAGTGGAAGGCGCCGAGGCGCAGGGCGCGCGCACGGTCGATCTGACGTCGCGGCCCGACCGGGAGGAGGCCAACCGGCTGTACGTCCGAATGGGTTTCGAGGCCCGTGCGACCAACGTGTACCGACGGACGCTCGGCGCCGGGGACTGACGCTCCCGGTCTACGCGTCGAGCGGGAAGGCGGCGGGCAGCAGGCGCATCAGCGTGGGGAACCAGGAACTGAACCGGCCCTCGCCCCAGGGCAGCTCCGGCTCGTTGGCGATGGCCTGACCGAGCGCGCCGGCGATGAGCGTCGAGACGAGGTAGATGGCACTCTCGTCGTTGGCGCCCGGGCCGAGCTCGCCCTTGGTCACGGCGTCGGCGAGCGCGCCGCGTTGGAGCTCGACCATCTCCATGCTGACGGCGAACGCCTCCGGCGAGGGTGTGAAGCTCGGGACGGGGCGCCAGAAGAGCAACTCGGCGACGCGCGCGGTTGTCGAGTCCCCATTGCCCACTCGCTTCGAGGCCTGCGATGAGCGCGTTCAGCCCCGGCTCGCCTCTTTGCATGCCGCCGCGCATCACTTCGAGGTTCTCGCGCTGACCCTCGAGGAACAGCGCGTCGTAGATCGCCATGAGCGAGGGGAAGTACTTGTAGAGCGACGGTGGCTTCACGCCCAGACGACGCGCGACCTCCGCCAGGCTGAGACCGTTCACCCCCTCTTCGGTCATGACGTCTCGGGCGATATCGAGGATCTCGCGGATCGTCTCCTGCCGGCGGCGGGCCCGGCGGTCCGGCCGCACTGCCTGCTCAGGCGTCGACGTCATCGTGAGTAAGCATAGCTTAAAGAGGGCTTGACAGCAATAGCTAATAGTATTAGCTTTACGACACCGGCAGCGAGGAGGTACGACGAAATGACCCTGATCGAGAAGGCGGGAGACACCATGAGTGAGAGCACGGATTCGAACCGAAGCACCAGGTGGTGGCTCCGCCAGGACAGCTGCTCGGTGGTGATCGAGGCCCCGGCGGAGCGCCTTTACGGCATGGTGGCCGATATGCCTCGCATGGGGGAGTGGAGCCCGGAATGCCAGCAGGTGGAGTGGCTGGAGGGGTCAGACGGACCAGCCCGGGGCGCCAGGTTCGTCGGCCACAACCACACGGGCCCCCGTGGCTTGATCAAGTGGTCGCGGCGCGGCCGCGTGCTCACCGCCGATCCGGGTCGCGAGTTCGCCTTTGCGACCGAAGAGGGCGGCACGGAGGGGGTCGTGTGGCGGTATCGTCTTCGAGCGCGCCGAGCAGCGGCACACGCGTGACTGAGTCCTACACGATCACACGGATCCCGACCTGGGCCCGCATCCTCGACATCCCGACCAATCGTGTCCGCGAGTTGCGCGATGGCATGCAGCACACGCTCGAGCAGCTGAAGCGCTCCGCCGAGGCGAGTTCCCAAGCTTCCTGAATCCACCTTCCTCTTCGAGAACAAAGGAGTCCCATGCACACGTACAAGGCCGCACCCGACGTCGACGTCGTGTCGTCGACCGCCGAGATCCCCGGCTTCGGCAAGCTCGCCATCAACGCGTTCGTGATCCACGCGGAGGAGCCCGTCCTTGTCGACACCGGAGTCGTGCGGGAGAGCAACGACTTCATGGCTGCGCTGCGCACCGTGATCGATCCGTCGGACCTGCGTTGGATCTGGCTGACCCACACCGACTTCGATCACATCGGGTCGCTGCGTCGGCTCCTCGAGGAGAACGAACGGCTCCGGGTGATCACGACCTTCGTGGGTGTCGGCATCATGGGCCTTACGGGAGATCCCCTCCCCATGGACCGGGTGTATCTGGCCAACCCCGGCCAGACGGTCGACGTGGGCGACCGCATGTTGACTGCGGTGAAGCCGCCGGCGTTCGACAACCCGATCACCGTGGGGTTGCGCGACGAGCGGTCGGGCATCCTGTTCAGCTCGGACTGCTTCGGCGCGCTGTTGGACGAGGTGCCGGAGTGCGCCGAAGACCTGTCCGACGATGCGCTCCACCAGGGCCAGGTCTTCTGGGCGACCGTGGACTCGTCGTGGCTGCACAAGGTGGACCGGGCGGTGTTCGCTGCCGACCTGGACCGCGTCCGCGCCCTGGAGCCCACCATGGTGCTGAGCAGCCATCTGCCCCCAGCGCGGGGCTCGTCGATGGAACGGCTGTTGGGGGCGCTTGCTGCGGTTCCCGACGAGCCGATGTTCGTCGGGTCCGGACCAGGCCGCACTCGAACAGATGCTCGCCGGCATGGCCGAGGGGGCTGCCTGACCCGACCCCACTGCGTGGCGGGGTTCAGCCCATGTTGTCGACGTCTTCGGGAGCCTCGCGCCCGGTGAGCTGGCGGTAGAAGCCGGGACCGGCGGTGATGACCCAGGTTTCGGCGATCTTGCCGTCGACGATTCGGTTGAACATCATCTCGTCGACGCTGACCCGGGTCCCCGTGGGCGCCACGTCGAAGTAGACCCCCCGGTGGACCGCCGACGTCGTGCAGTGGCACGCCACCATGTCGTCCGATGCGACCATGCGCAGGATCTCGGTGTGCTTGTCCGGGAATGCAATCCGGTGCGCCGCCATCGTCTTGCGCTCGTCGGCGAGGGTCGCGATCTCACCGGTCTGTGTGTGCTCGCGCCAATCGTCGGTGAGGCACGCGGCGAATTCCTCTTCGTCGCCTCGGTCGTAGGCCGCCCACGCTCGTCGCAGTAAGGCAGCGCGTTCCTCGTCCACGAGTGCTCCCTTCGGCCGCCACCAAGCCTTGCAGAAGACGGTCACCGGTTGACGCATGGGGCGCCCGGGTCCGGCAGAATGCGTTCGGCATGAGCACGTTCATCACGCGCTACGACACCTCGGGCCCCGGCGTGCGGCTCGCGGTCAAGGACCTGATCGACATGGAGGGTGAGCCGACGACCGCCGGCTGCCGGGCCGTGGCCGAGCGCGCCCGTCCCGCCGGGCGCGACGCCGCCTGCCTGGCCGGCGCGAAGGCGGCGGGAGCGCGGATCGTCGGTCGCACGAATCTGCACGAGCTCGCCCTCGGGGTCACGGGCATCAACCCGTGGTACGGCACCCCGGTGAACCCCATCGACCCCACCCGCGTGCCGGGAGGATCTTCGAGCGGTTCCGCCGTAGCGGTCGCGACGGGCGAGGCGGATGTCGCTTTCGGGAGCGACACCGGTGGCTCCGTGCGGATCCCCTCGGCCTGTTGCGGCACGGCCGGGCTGAAGACGACGTGGGGCCGCATCCCGCTCGACGGCGTCTGGCCTCTGTCACCGAGTTTCGACACGGTCGGGCCGATGGCACGCGACGTCGGCGGCCTCGTGACGGGCATGCAGCTCCTCGAGCCGGGATTCTCGCTGGGGGACGCCGGCTCCCGGGCCACAGATGCGATCGAGGTCGCCCGCCTGCCCGTCGAGGCTGACCCGGCCATCACGGCCGCCATCGACCAGGCCCTCGCCGCGGTGGGCTGGCGATGCCGCGAGCTCGAGGTGCCGGGTTGGGACGCGGCATTGACTCAGGCCGGACTCCTCCTCGTGGTCGAGGCCTGGCACTCGGACCGATCGCTCGTACAGGACGACCCTGAGGGCATCGGCGCCGACGTCCGCTCACGCCTGCAGATCGGCGCCTCGTTCGACGACGCGGTCGTGCGCGCCGCGTGGGAAACACAGCGCGCGTGGCAGGCGACGCTCGAACGCGTCTTCACGGAGGTCGACTTCCTCGTCACGCCGACCCTGACGATCTTCCCACCACCCCTCGAGGACGGCGATGACCTCCTGGTCGCGCGCTGCACGCTGCCCGTGAACCTGGCGGGCGTTCCGGCGCTGTCCGTGCCTGTGCCGACCGGCGGGGCCTTCCCGGCGAGCCTGCAGTTGATCGGGCCCGCCATGAGCGAGGAGCGTCTCTTGGCCGCGGGTGCCCTGCTCGAAGCGGCGATCGACAGCTGGTGAGGTCTCGGGCGTTCTCCTGGAGCAAAATGACGAATATCCATCGGGGGTTGCAGAAGGCGAGGTTGCGGATGCTCGAGGGTTTCGCAACGCGTGGGGTTGGGCGTCGGCTGGCCGGGGCCTCCGCGGCCGTCGTGGTGATGACCGCCGGCGCCATCGCACTCGACGCCCCACCGGTCGGCGCGGCCATCAGTACCACGGCAACGGCCAGCGCGAGCCCGCAGACGGTCACCTACGGCGACCAGGTCATGTACACCATGGACGTGACGGCGTCGACCGGTCCCAATCCCACCGGGACGTCTACCGACGTGACGTTCTCGGCGGGCAACACCTTCTTGTGTGGTGCCACGATCAGCAACGGCGTCGCCTCGTGCCCGGCGACGAACGCTCCCGGCGGCACCGACACGATCCAAGCCATCTATTTCGGCAATGCGACCTGGGCAGGCGCCTCGGCCACCACCACGCTGACGGTCAACGTCACGCCGCCAGCTGCGCCGGCCGGCGCGACGTCGTCCACCAGCGCATCCAGCGTCGGCTCGTCCTTCACGGCGGATCTGGGTGACCTTCACGTGCAGGCCAACGGAGCCGGTGCCGTGACGATCGCGACCTATGGCTCGAACCCGACAACGAGCACCCCCGTCGGGGCGACGGGCGTCTATGACGACGTCGCGATCGGCAGGGGCTCGAGCTTGGACAACATCGTCATCGCGGACTGCAACTACGGGTCCGCGAGGTCCCTTCAGTGGTACGACAGCGCGACATCGAGTTGGGTCGAGTTCTCGGCCCAGTCGAGGACCATCGCGTGCCTGTTCGCGGAGGTGACCGGGGTCACGTCCCCGTCTCTCGTCCAACTGGTGGGCACGCCGATCGCGGCGTCGGTCCTGACGCCGCCCAACACACCCCAGGGCTATTGGCTCGTGGCGAGGGACGGCGGGATCTTTTCCTACAACCGGCCGTTCTTCGGGTCGACCGGCAGCATCGTGCTCAACAAGCCGATTGTCGGGATGGCAACGACCAATGACGCGCGCGGATATTGGATGGTCGGCGCCGACGGCGGGATCTTCGCCTTCGGCGACGCTCCCTACGTGGGCTCGCTGCCCGCCCGGCACATCAACGTGTCGAACATCGTCACCATGGTGAGCGATCCCTCGACCGACGGGTACTACGTCATCGGGTCGGACGGATCGGTCTGGAACTTCGATGCACCCCAGCTGGGAGACCTGCCGGTCTTCGGCATTCATGTCAACAACATCGTCGGCGCCGCGCTGACGCCATCCGATAAGGGCATGTACCTGGTGGGGTCCGACGGCAAGGTCTACTCGTTGCTGGGTGACGGCCACCTCCAGGGCGATGCCACCGGCCTCCCGCTCAACGCGCCGATCGTCGGCATGGCGTCCGACCCCGTTACCGGGGGCTACTGGCTCCTCGGAAAGGACGGCGGCGTCTTCAGCTACGGCGCCCCGTTCTACGGCTCCACCGGGGCCCTGCGGCTGAACCAGCCGGTGATCGCGATGTCGCCGACCGGCGACGGCGGCGGGTACTGGTTCACCGCGCTCGACGGCGGCGTCTTCTCGTACGGCGACGCCCAGTTCTGGGGCTCGACCGGCGCCATCCACCTCAACCAGCCCGTGATCGGGATGGCTGGATCCTGAGCCTCCCGCCGCTCGCGACGCGGGGCGTCGCGCCGGGCGGCGACCCATAGGGTGTCGGGCGTGGAGGTCCAGGTCTGGTCCGACTTCGCGTGCCCGTGGTGTGCGCTCGGGCTGGCCCGCCTCGAGGTGGCCCGGCGCGAGTTCGAACACGGAGACGAGGTACGGGTGGTGCACCGCTCGTACGAGCTCCATCCGCGGGCCCGGGCCGGCGGCGAACGCTCCATGGTCGACGCAGTCGCCGCCAAATACGGCACGACGCCGGCGCGGGTGCGGCAACGCTACGAGCACTTGGCCGCGCTGGGGCGCGACGTGGGCCTGGAGTTCGACTTCGACCGGGTGAAGCTCGCGAGCACATTCGACGCCCATCGGCTCGCACAATCCGCTCGCGGCACCGCAGGGGAGGACGCGTTGCTGCAGGGGCTGTTCCGCGCCTACTTCACCGAAGGCCTGTTGCTCTCCGACCACGGCGTCCTGCGTGCCGTCGCCGCGGCCGCCGGGCTCGACGGCGGCGTCACCGAGAAGGTGCTCGCCGGCGATCTCTATGCCCGCGAGGTCCGGCTCGACGAGGCCGACGCCCAGGAGCGCGACGTGACCGGGGTGCCGTTCTTCCTGATCAACGGCGCCTGGCCGATTCCGGGCGCCCAGGACGTCGAAACGCTGTTGATCGTGCTCCGCCGGGCCTGGTCCCGGTCAGGACATTGACGAAAGGATCTCGTCGATCATCCCCACCGTCGTGTCCGGGTGCAGGAAGGCAAAACGGGCGACGGTCTCACCCTCCCAGCTGGTGGGCGTGACGAATCCGATCTGGTCGTGGAGAAGGCGAGCGGACCAGGCGTCGTAGTCCAGCTTCGTCCAACCGAGCCGGCGGAAGAGGACGATGGAGAGTCCCGGCTCGCGCACCAATTCGACGTGGGGCGCCGCGGCGATCCGTTCCGTCGCCCGTTGCGCAATCGCGAGCCCGGCCTCGACCGCGTCACGGTAGGCGTCGAGTCCGTTCACGGCCATGGAGAACCACAACGGCAAGCCACGCGCCCGTCTCGTGAGGTGGAAGGCGTAGTCGCTGGGATTCCACTCCTCGGGATTCTCACTGTGCAGCACCTCGAGATACTGCGCGTCCTGTGTGTGCACCGCCTTTGCCAGGTTGGGGTGTCGGTAGATCAGCGCGGCGCAGTCGAAAGGCGCGAACAGCCATTTGTGGGGATCGACAATGAACGAGTCGGCGCGGTCGAACCCGGCGAATCGTGTCCGCGTCGATGGTGCGAAAAGGGCCGCCGCGCCTCCGTAGGCGCCGTCGATGTGGAACCACAGCGAATGCTCTGCCGCGACACGCGCCACCCCGTCGAGGTCGTCCACGATCCCGGCATTGGTCGTGCCAGCGGTCGCCACCACACCGATGACATCGGCTCGCCGCGGGTCGTCCCGCAGGGTCGCCGCGAGGGCGTCGCCCGTCAGGCGATGGTCCAACGTCGGCACGGTCAGCGCGCCCACACCGAGCACGTGCAGCGCCTTGCCTACGGACGAGTGGGCGTCCTCGCTGATGGCGACGAGAGGGCGCTCAGGCGCCGCGGTGCCGCGGCGGTACGCCGCCGTGTCGCGTGCCACCATGAGGGCCGACAGGTTGCCGGCGGAGCCGCCCGCCACGAAACAGCCGCCTGCAGCCTCGGGAAGCCCTGCCAGTTCGGCCAGCACGCCGAGGGCCTGGTTCTCTGCCACCACGACGCCGGCCGCCTCGAGCCAGGACGTGCCGTGCAGTGAGGCGCACGAAATGAACATGTCGAAGAGCAACGAGGCCTTGGTCGGCGCCGCCGGGATGAAGGAAAGGAACCTGGGGCTGTCGCAGGAGACGACCGCAGTGGAGAGCTTGTCGACGAAGAGCTCGAGCACGTCCGCGGCGTCGTTGCCCTCGGGGCGCATCAGCCCAGCGAGCTCCTGCGTCGAGCGATTCGACCAGGCCGCCGAAGTCCAGCGCCACCGGGTCCAATGACAGCCGCTCCCGGCAGGCGGCGACGACCAGATCCGTCATCGCCTCGTCGTAGTGGAACATCGGGTTCGCCATCAGGCGGGGGAGGGGTCGGGACCCGGAGGACGGTGGTGCGCGGCGCGCCATGCCTCCTCCGCCCGGCTGGCCACCTCGTGCAACGGCGCTCCCGTCTTCGCGGCAGCCAGCGCGACGTCGTCGAACTCCGGCTTGGCGCGGCCGCTCGTCACCTTCATCCGGATTGTGATCCCGTCGATGACCACGGTTGTCATCTCACGGGCGACGGGCCAACGCTCCACCGGCATGGCTCGAATCCCCATCGTGCCCGTGATCCGGGCGATCTCGCGCCGGAGCACTTCGACCTGCGTGGCCTCCGCCAGCACGTGGAGCACGTGTCCCGGCCGTCCCTTCTTCATCGTGACCGAGCTCACCCATGCGTCGAGCGCGCCGGCCTCCAGCGCGGCCCCGACGGCGTACCCCAGCTGCTCACCTGTCACGTCATCGAGATTTGTCTCGAGCACCAGCGCGGGCTGGCCTGATCCGACGACGTGCTGCACCCGCTTTCCGACCACGACCTGTGTGCAATTCGGCAGGTCGGGAAGCTCGCCCGCGCCGCCGCCGAAACCGGATGCGGTGATCGTCATGTCGGGCATGGGCCCAAAAGACGTGCACAGCGCGGCCAGGATGGCGGCACCGGTCGGCGTCGTGAGCTCCAGGCTGACATCGCGACCGTACGTCGGCACGTCCTCCAGCAAGCGCACGGTCGCCGGTGCGGGGTTGGGGAGCCACCCGTGCGCGCTGCGCACGGTCCCGGACCCGGTGGCCACGGCGGAGGCGGTGACGGTGTCGACGCCGAGAACCTCGAGCGCGGCCGCCGTCCCGACGATGTCGATGATGGCGTCGTGCCCGCCCACCTCGTGAAAGTGCACCTGATCGAGCGGCCGGCGATGGAGCGTGGACTCGACGCTGGCGAGCGCCCGAAAGACACGGAGGGCCCGCTCGGTCACCCTCGGTGGGAGCGCCGCGCTCTCGATCAGGGCGCTGATGGCACCGTGGGTGCGCACCACGACGTCGTTGCCGCCGCCGACGATCGCCCGGGTGCAGGCGATGCCCCCCCGCAGCGCTTCCTCGAAGCCGAGTTCCCAGTCGGGCAGCGCGAGCCGCTCCAGGAGGGTGCGGACCTCGTCGGCGTCGGCCCCGGCATCGACGAGGGAACCGAGTGCCATGTCGCCGGCAATCCCGGCGAAGCAGTGGAACCACGCGATCGACTCCGTCGTTGCGGCGGCCTCGATCACGGGAGGAGCCGGGCGACCGCGCAAGCGGCGCCGTAGCCGTTGTCGATACCCACGACGGTGATGCCCGAGGAGCAGGCGGACAGCATGCTGAGCAAAGCGGTGACCCCTTCGAGGGCGGCCCCGTATCCCGTGCTGGTCGGGACCGCGACGACCGGGGCCGGCGTCAGACCGCCGATCACGCTGGCCAGCGCGCCCTCCATCCCGGCGATCACGACCACCGCTTCCGCGGCAGTGAGCGAATCCACTTCTGCCAAGAGGCGGTGCAGCCCTGCAACGCCGCAGTCGCAGAGCAGCGTGGGTGAAAAGCCGAGTGCCTCGAGGACTGCTTGACATTCGGATGCCACCGGCAGATCGGAAGTGCCTGCGGTCACCACGACCACCCGTCCGGGCCGTGAGGGGGCCGGACGGAAGGCGAGGGTGGCGAGGCCGCCCTCCGCGGTGACGGCGCCCGGACCGAACCCGCCCGCGACGCCGGCGACCGACGCGGCCTTCACCTGCTCGTCGGTCGCCCGGGTGAGCAGGACCGGCGAATCCGTCCCTGCCAACAGTTCCGCCACCACCGCTGCACATTGCTCGGGCGTCTTGCCCGGCCCGTAGACGGCCTCGGGCAGTCCGAGGCGAAGGTCGCGATGGTTGTCGACCCGGGCGAATCCCAGGTCGGCAAAGGGAAGGCGCCGGAGCTGGCGCACGGCGTCGTCGGGCGCGCAACCGCCCGAGGCGACCTGTTCGATGAGCGCGCGCAGTGAGGTGTCGTCCATGGCCTGCTCTATCCTGCCCAACCGTGAACCTTCCTGCGACATCGCTCGCCTACTTCGGCCCGGAGGCCACCTTCACGCAGGAAGCCCTGCTCGCCGAGCCCGACCTGGCCGCGGCCGACCTGAGGCCGCTGCCCTCGATCACAGCCGTGCTCGATGCCGTCGCCCGAGGCGAGGTCGAGGGTGGGTTCGTGCCGATCGAGAACGCAATCGAGGGCACGGTGAGCGCGACGATCGACGGCCTGATCCACGACGTGGACCTGCACATCCAGCGAGAGGTGGTCATGGACATCCACCTGCACCTGATGGCTCCCGCCGGAACCACCCTGTCGGACATCCGCTCGGTTTCGTCGTATCCACACGCTCTGGCCCAGTGCCAGAAGTTCCTCGCCAAGACACTGCCGGACGCCGAGCAGCGAGCGGCGAACTCCACGGCCGATGCGGCCCGCCTGCTCGGCGACTCGGGGTCGCCGGATGGCGCTGCGATCGCGCCCCGGCTCGCGGCAGAGCGGTACGGACTCTCCATCCTGGCCGAGGACGTCGAGGATCACGCCGACAACCAGACCCGGTTCGTCCTGGTCGCACGGACGAGGGTGCCGAAGCCCACCGGCCACGACAAGACGAGCATCGTCTGCTTCCAACGGGCGGACCACCCGGGAAGCCTCCACGGGATCCTCGGGCAATTCGCCGCACGCAACATCAACCTGACCAAACTCGAGTCGCGCCCGACCAAGCAGGCACTCGGCGACTACTGCTTCGTGATCGACCTTGCCGGGCACGTCGGCGACGAGGTGATCGCCGATTGCCTGCGCGACCTGCACGCCGGACAGGCCGGAGTGAAGTTCCTGGGGTCGTATCCGGCGGCCGGTGAGCACGGGCCCGAGCAGCGACGTCAGGCCGACAAGGCCTGGCAGGCCGCCGACGACTGGGTCAGCGGATTGCGGTCCGCCATCGAGTAGCCCGAACAGCCGCCGATCCAGCGCCGAAAAGACCTCCCCGGGGGGCGCTGGTACTCTGCCGCCGGGAGGGCAGATGGCGCTGCCGAACATCGACGTCGACCAGCATCTCTTCGAGTCCAGGACGACCTGGTCCGAGTTCATCGAACCGGCGCACCGTGCGGATGCCTTGTCGATCACCGACGATCAGGGCGGATGGCCCTGGTTGACCTGGCGCGACGAGCGCCTCACACCCCTCGAGGTGCCGATCCCCGAGCGCTCGTCACTGATCGGCGACGACCGCCTCCGCCGCCTGGGCGGCGAGCGCGCACCGGCGTCCTTCGACGAGCTGATCCCCGACACCTACCGGTCGGCGGGTGCGCGCCTGACTGCGCTCGACGAGTTCGGGTTGGACGCTGCAGTTCTGTTCCCGAATTACGGGCTGCTCTGGGAACAGCGCCTGGCGTCCGACCGCGCCGCCCAGCGGGCAAACGCCCGCGCCTACAACCGCTTCGTGGCCGGGGTGTGCGACGACGGCGAAAATCGCCTTTTCGGGGTCGCGCACCTGTTGCTGCATGACCCGGCCTGGGCCGTCGAGGAGATCGCCCGGGTGCGCTCAGATGGGGTTCGGCTGGCGATGATCGCCCCGGCCCCCGTCGACGGCAAGCCACTGTCGCATGCCGATTTCGATCCGGTGTGGGCGGCCTTCAGCGATCACGGTGTGGCCCCGGTGTTCCACGTCTCGGAGTTCGAGAGCCCGCTCCACCCGGCCTGGCGGCAGGGCGAGCCGGAGGACGGTGAGCGACTCTTCGATTCGATCTTCTTGTATCTGGCTCCGGCGGTTGCTCTGGCGGATCTGATCCTGAACGGAACCCTGGAGCGATTCCCGGATCTGCGTATCGGCGTCGTCGAGCTCACGGCGAGCTGGGTGCCGCACTTTCTCCTCCATATCGACGGAGCTTCGGACTTCTATGCATTGCGGCACGGCGAGCCCTATCGCCGCCTTGCCGCGCGGCCATCGGAGTACTTCCTGCGGCAGGTCCGGGTGGCGGCCCTCCCCTACGAGATGCCGAACCGGCTGGTGCCACGGGTCGGTGACGAGACGTACATGATCGGGAGCGATTGGCCACACGCCGAGGGCGTCGCCGACCCGATGGCGGCTGCCGAGCGTGCCGTCGCTGGACTGACGGGGACGGCGCGGACCAACATCTTGGGAGCCAACGCGGCGTGGCTTCTCGGGCTGTGACCATCGACCTCGAGGCGGCGGCGGCCGAGCGGGAGCGGCTTCGGACGACGTACCTCCAGGTTCCGGCGGACCGTCCCAAATCCACCGCGCAAGGTGTGCACCACCTGGCGCTCCTGTGTTCCGACGTCGAACGTACGATCCGCTTCTATCAGGAGCTTCTCGGCTTTCCCCTCGTCGAACTCTTCGAGAACCGGGACTACAAGGGTTCGACGCACCTCTTCTTCGATCTCGGGCACGACAACACCCTGGCGTTCTTCGACTTCCCCGACCTCGGCCTCGGGCCGTACGCCGAGGTGCTGGGTGGCTTTCACCATCTCGCCATCTCGGTCAGCCGGGAACAGTGGGAGGCGGCACGCAAGCGACTCGATGATGCAGGCATCGCCACGCAGATTCGAGAGTGAGGTCTCGATGTACTTCTCCGATCCGGACGGGGTGCGCCTCGAGCTCATCGCCGAAGACCTCGGTTCGCTGTACGGCACCCCGCTGCACTGATGGCCGTCACGGGCCTGGCGAACCTGGCCGTGAAGGTGGCCGACCTCGAGGCGGCGTGCGCCTGGTACGAGCACGCAGGTGCCATCGTCAGCGAACCGGTCGCGTGGGAGAACGGGCGACGCGCCGATGTGCAGCTGGGGACGCTGGCGCTGACGCTCTTCACACGGGCCATTTACGAAGAGGCCTGCTCCCTGCCGGACGACTGTTTCTTGCACCCTGCCCTGTTCGTCGACGACCTGGACGCAGAGCTGGCATCGCACGAAGTGCTGTGGGGACCGCGGATCGTCAGCGGGTCGTTCGGTACTCGTCGGATCGCCTTCGTCGAAGCGCCGGGCGGCATCCGCCTCGAGTTCATGGAGCAGGTCGAACCCCCATCCCCTTGACGGCTTCGGGCTGGCGACGGCGATCCGTGGGTCGGCGCCGGCGTGTGAGAGCCAACGCCGCCGTCAGCTCAGGTTCGCTCGAGCACCTCGTCGAGCTCGAGCTCGACCGTCCTGACGTCCGGTGCAGCGGTTGCCGCCCGCAGTGACGGCAGCGTCGCGAGCGCGACCGCGGCGGTGACCACCAGGAGGACCGCCGCGATGCTGAAGGCCCGTGTGTACCCGTCGGTGAGCGCCGCCGCCGTGCGCTCTGCCGTGGCCACGTGTCCGGAGAGCACGCTCGCCGTCCGGCTCGCTGCGATCGTGGCGAGTGCGGCCAGACCGATGGCGGCACCGACCGTGCGCGACGTGTTGAGCAGACCCGAGGCGAGCCCGGCGTCGCGGGGCGGCACACCCGCCGTGCCCGCCACGGCGATCGGGGTGACTGCGAGGCCCATGCCGATGCCGATCAGAACGAAGGGCCCGAGCAGACCGCCGAGGAAGGTCGACGTCGTTGTCGCCTGTGCCAGCCACGCCAAGCCGGCGCCGGCCGTCAAGGTCCCGGCCAGGATCAGGGGCCGCGGGCCGAACTTCGGCACCAGGCGAGCGGTGACCTGTGCGCCGGCCGCGATCAGCAGCGTCTGGGGCAGGAAGGCGAGGCCCGCCTGCAACGGGCTGTAGCCGAGCACGTGTTGCATGTAGAGCGTCTCGAAGTACCAGGATCCGAAGAGCGCGCCGAACATCATGAGCATGACGATGTTGCCCCCGGTGACGGAGCGCGAACGAAAGATCCGGAGCGGCACCAGCGGCGCCTTGGAGAACCGCGCTTGCAGCACCACGAAGACGACCAGGAGCACCACTCCCAACGCCAAGGGGAGCAGGACCTCGCTCGATCCCCACGAATAGGTCTCGGTCCGCACCAAGGCGAAGACCAGCGCCACCAGACCGGCGGTCACCGTCACCGCTCCGGCCAGGTCGAGGTGGCGGTGCTCCAGGTCGGCTCGCGACTCTGGGAGGTAGCGGACTGCCGCGACGACGGCGACGATGCCGACGGGCACGTTGACGAAGAGAATCCAGCGCCAGTTGAGGAATTCGGTCAGGATGCCGCCGAGCAGCGCGCCGGCCGATGCGCCCGCCGACGACACGGCGCTCCAGGCACCGAGAGCCCAGGCCCGCCGCGGGCCTTCGGGAAAGGTCGCGGTGAGAATGGTGAGCGTCGCCGGGGCCAGGATGGCGGCCCCGAGCCCCTGCACCGCGCGGGCCGACACCAACCACGCCTCGTTCTGGGCCAGGCCTCCGAGGAGGCTCGCCCCGGTGAACACCGCCAGGCCGATGAGGAACACGCGGCGTCTGCCGAAGAGGTCGGCGGCACGGCCTCCGAGGAGCAGGAAGCCCGCGAACGTCAGCGTGTACGCGTTCACGATCCACTGCAGGCCCGACGTGCTGAAGTGCAGGTCGCGTTGGATGGAGGGGAGGGCTACGTTCACGATGGACGCGTCGAGCACGACCATGAACTGGCCGACGAGGACGAGGCTGAGGACGAGCCAGGACGGGACGCTGCGCCCGGGGGCGATCTCGATGGTGGTGGCGCTGTCGCCGCGCATGAGGGCTCCTTGGTGTGAAAGCAGTCGGGATCGAATCCCTATGGAGGAGGCCAACCTCGTTCGGCTGACCTCTATTCCCACCCTACGGATGGGACGTCGCGTTCTCTGGCGGGAATCGGACTCGAAGGTCTGTGGGAGGAAGACCCGGCTTAGCGTTCGTGTGTGACAGGACGACGCACACCGTGGTCGCAGGTCTCAGCTGTCGTTGCAAAAAACCCGGGAGAACCTGTCGAATTCGCCTCACGCCGTCCGTATAGAGGGTGACCGACGGCACGAGGCCGGGTGGTCGGGAGCAGGGAGGCAGCGATGGGCAGGATCGTGGTGAGCGAGTTCGTCTCGGTCGACGGCGTGATGGAGGATCCCGGTGGGTCCGAAGGCACCCGCAACGCCGGGTGGACATTCCGTTTCGACCGTGGGACCGATGGCGACACCTTCAAGCTCGACGAGGTGCTCGGCGCCGAGGCGTTGCTGCTGGGGCGGGTCACCTATCAGGGCTTCGCCAAGGCGTGGCCGACCATCGAAGACCCGGTCGGCTTTGCGGCCAAGATGAATGCCATGCCGAAGTACGTCGTCTCGAGCACCCTTGCGGACGGCGACGCAGATTGGAACAACAGCACCGTCCTGCGTGGCGACGCTGTCGCAGAGATCACGGCGCTGAAGGAGGCGGTCGACGGTGACCTCCTGGTGAACGGAAGCGCCTCGCTGGTGCAGTTGCTCGCAGAGCACGGGCTCGTCGACGAGTACCGGCTGATGGTGTTCCCCATTGTCCTCGGCACCGGCAAGCGTCTCTTCGGCGACCTCAGCACGGCCCCGTCGCTTGACCTGCGAGAGGTGCGGACGGTCGGCGACGACGGCATCGTGGTCTTGACGTATGGCCCCCGGATTGGCTCAGCAGACGACCTGGCCGCGTGAACACTGGTCTTCGGATTAGACGAAAGGGAGGTTTCTGAGATGAAGCAATACATGCTCAGTGTGGCGATGATCGATGGTGCACCACCCCGGCCGCCCGACGAGGCGCAGCGCGCGTTCGAACAGGTGGACGAGCTCAACGCCGAGCTGCAGGCAGCCGGGGCGTGGGTGTTCGCCGGCGGGCTCCAGCCTGCCTCGATCGCGACCGTCGTACGCGAGGACGGGGGTGAAGTGGTCATGACGGACGGGCCCTTCGCCGAGTCCAAGGAGCACATCGGCGGCTTCTGGGTCATCGAGGTGGAGGACCTCGACGCGGCGCTGGCCTGGGCCGCCAAGGCCACGAAGGCGTGCGGCGAGGCCGTCGAGGTCCGGCCGTTCCAGGAGAACCCGGAGGGCTGAGCCCGCCACCGATGCAGGAGCCCGTGCGCAGTGTCGAAGCAGTCTTCCGACAGGAGTATGGCCGCGCCGTATCGGTGCTCGTCCGGGCGTTCGGCGACATCGATCTCGCCGAAGAGGGCGTGCAGGAGGCGTTCGCCGTGGCGGCCGAACGGTGGGGTGCCGACGGCCTTCCTCCGAGCCCGGCGGGCTGGATCATCACGACCGCCCGCCGCAAGGTCCTCGATCGCCTGCGGCGTGAGGCATCTCGTGACGACCGTCATGCGCAGTCCGCGCTCCTGTACGAACGCGACGGGCCCGACCGTGACCAGGAACTTGCCGTGCAAGACGACCGGCTCCGGCTGATCTTCACCTGTTGCCACCCGGCGCTGGCGCCACCGGCTCGGGTCGCGCTGACGCTTCGGCTGCTGGGCGGCCTGACCACCGGTGAGATCGCCGCGCGCGTTCGTCGTGCCCGAAGCGACCATGGCGCAGCGGATCACCCGGGCCAAGGCGAAGATCCGCGACGCCGGCATTCCCTACCGGGTGCCGAGCAGCGCGGAGCTGCCCGACCGCCTTCGTTCTGTGCTCGCCGTCGTCTATCTCGTGTTCAACGAGGGCTACGCCGCAACGGCCGGTGACCGTCTTGCCCGGGAGGAGCTCACCGCCGAGGCGATCCGGTTGGGCCGGGTGCTGGCCGCGCTGATGCCCGATGAGCCCGAGGTCCAAGGCCTGCTCGCGCTCATGCTGTTGATCGAGGCGCGCCGACCGGCGCGCACCGGTGTTGACGGCGCCCTGGTGCCGCTGCCCGAACAGGACCGCTCGTCGTGGGACGGCGACATGATCGCCGAGGGCCAGTCCATCGTTCGCCGTTGCCTTCGTCGCAACTCGCCCGGCCCCTATCAGATTCAGGCCGCCATCAATGCCGTCCACACGGACGCGCCCAGTGCCGACGCGACCGACTGGCGTCCAGATCCTCGCGCTGTACGACCAGCTCACCGTCTTCGACCGTTCGCCGGTCGTGGCGCTCAACCGTGCCGTCGCGTTGGCGGAGGTGGAGGGCGTCGATGTTGCCCTGGCAACGATCGATGAGCTGCCGCTCGATTCCTACTACTTGTGGCATGCCGTCCGGGCCGACTTCCTGCGACGGCTGGGTCGAGCCGAACTGGCCGCGGCCGAGTACGACGCCGCGCTCGAGCTCACCGACAACGAGGCGGAACGAGCCTTTCTTCGCAGAGCCCGCACGAGGGTCAGCCCCGATGACAGACTCGGGACCGGCATGAAGGTCCACCTTGTCGACGGCACTTACGAGCTCTTCCGGCACTTCTTCGGCGCTCCACCCCATCGCAATGCCGACGGCGAAGAGGTTGCCGCCGTGCGCGGCGTCCTGAGCTCCGTCCTGCAGCTCGTCGATGACGGCGCCACGCATGTCGGCGTCGCCACCGATCACATCATCGAGTCGTTCCGCAACGACCTGTGGCCCGGCTACAAGACCGGTGACGGCATCGATCCCGATCTGAGGTCGCAGTTCTGGCCACTCGAAGATGCTCTCGGTGCCATGGGTGTCTACGTCTGGCCGATGGTGGAGCTGGAGGCCGACGACGCGCTGGCCAGCGCGGCCGCTGTCGCCGACGATGACGCCGAGGTCGACCAGATCGTGATCTGCACACCGGACAAGGACCTCGGGCAGTGTGTGCAGGGCAAGCGCATCGTGCAGCTGGACCGGCGCAAGGGTCTTCTGATCGACGAAGCCGGCGTCGTGGCCAAGTTCGGTGTGTCACCCGGATCCATCCCGGACTATCTCGCGCTCGTGGGCGACAGCGCGGACGGGTTCCCCGGGCTCTCCGGTTGGGGGGCCAAGTCGGCGTCCGCCGTGCTCGCACGCTGGCTCCACATAGAGGACATCCCCTCGGATCCTGGTGCGTGGGAGGTCACCGTGCGCGGTGCGCCGAAGTTGGCCACCACGTTGCGCGAGAATCGCGACGACGCCACGCTTGTTCAAGGACCTGGCGACCCTTCGTGTCGATCGCACCCTGCTTGCCGGCGTGGGTGCGTTGCGTTGGGAAGGGCCGACCCCTGCATTCGACGACGTCTGCACCCGCCTCGATGCCGCCGGGCTCGCAACGCGAGCCCGCGCCCTGGTGAAGAAGCTCTCAGGCTGACTTCGCTGCCGCCAACGCGACAACCCCTTCAGCCGGGCCCGGGTCCAGGCGTCGCGACCGACGGCAACGAACCCGAGAGATCGAGTGGGCGCAGGTAGAGATCGCGGCTGTTGGGGAATCCGACCGCGCCCGGGACCCAGGCGTGGAATGCGATCTAGAAAATTCCCGTTCCGTGTCGACGAAGACCGACTCTCCGCCCGGGCCCGCCGTCTCGGGCCCTGAAGAGAGGATGGGGTTCGGCGAAGCGTCCGCGCACGGTCCGAGCGGCCCGGCGCACTGGGCGACACCGACCGCGTAGTTGGCGCTGTTCCAATCGTTGCCCGAGAAGAACAGGCAGTAGTGGCCGTTCGCGAGCACGAGGTCCGGCGCTTCCACGGTTCCTCCCTCCCAGGACCGGTCCGGGGCCAAGCAGCTGCGTGGGGTTGGTGCCGGTCGCGAAGCCTGTCCCGGCCGCGTTGAGCTGTTGGGACCAGATCTTCGAAGTGCCGGGACCGCCGGACTTCCAGACCAGGTACGGGACTCCGTTGGCGTCGGTGAACGCCGACGGGTCGATGGATCCGCCCAGCGACTGCTGGCATACGAGGGGCAACACCGAGTTGTCGATGAACGGGCCCTGGGGGCTGCTGGCCGTGGCCACAGAGATGCACTGCGTCCCGCTCGGCGCGAAGTCCGCCGTGTAGTACATGAGGAAGGTCCCGTTCACAGTTGTGACCGAAGGGGCCCAGGTCTCGTTCGGTTTGGCCCAGCCGGGCAGCGAGGGCAGCGCGTTGCCGACCGACACCCAGTGGGTCAGGTCCGTCGAAGAGATGATCTGGATGTTCCCGGCGACCGAATTCGTCGCGTAGGCGTAGTAGGTCTGCCCGAACAGGGCCACGTCAGGGTCGGGGAAGTCGAATGGGTAGACGAGTCCAGCGTCGGCTCCGCCGTCCAGCGACGCACAGGGACCCGAGACCGCCGAGATGTCCTTGGCGGCGCCCGTGATTGTCGTGGGCCGAGATCGCAGCCCAGCGCGGCCTGCACTCCCCCGAGGCAGGTGTGCAGCGCGGTGATCCCGAGTCCCTCCAGCGAGGCGCCGGCGTTCGCGTTGGTGAGTGATGACTCGACCCCGGCCAGCTGGCCGAGCGTCGTGCCGATCGACGACTGCGAGGTTGTTGCGCGTGTTGGTCGTGCAGTGCGTCCGCGTAGTCGGTCAGCGCCTTGTCGTGGCGCAACACGGCCAGGTGATGCTCGGCGGCCCGCAGGGTGGATGCCTCGGCGCTCGGCGCGCACGTGTGCGTCCGCGTCGTACCAAACGGCAACGCCCAGCCCGGCCACTGCGACCACGACGGCGGCCACGGCCAACCACCTGAGCGGCCTTCGCTCAGCCACTTGCGTTCACCGCGGTCGAGCAGCGGTGCAGCGACCCATTTCAGAGCGTCGGCCGCCTTGGACTGGTTGCCCACCGCGAGCGCGTTGAGGGCCTGTTCGACGCCGGCCAGGCACCCATGGAGCGAATTGAGCAGGGACGCCTGTTCGAAGACGTGCGCCTGCGCTGCACTCAGCGCGGACTCGGGCGCCCTTGAGCTGCGACGTGTCCTGGGCCAGCGCGGTGGTGTCGCTCCCCACCTGCTGCGGTGACGAGGTGGAGGTCGATCCGCGCCGCGGCCAGTTCGCGCGAGACGACGTCCGTGCTGCCCCGGGTGACCGCCAGGACGTGCCGGGAGTGGTCATAACCGTGGTTGGCCTGGGCGGCGTCGACGAGCAGAAAACCGAGCGCTGCACCGAACAGCGCGCCGCAGGCGCCAAGAACCGCCCAACGCCGGCTCCGTGGGGGCGGGCCGGACTCGCGGCGCGACCGGGCAACGGCGAGCTCGTCCGGCCTCCGCTCGGCCACCAGCACGTTCTGTCACGCGTCCATACCGCCTCCGGCGTCCATCCGCCCGGTCACTGGAGGGTCGGAATCGCCGGCCAACCCTAAGGCCTCAGCCACTCCCACCTTGTTCGGGTCCGCCGCCCGCGTCAGCGCGCCGGCGAACGCCGGCGGTCGCGCACTGACGCCGGCCGTTACCAGGAGCGGAATGCGCCCCCGACGTCGACGCCCAGGTCGGGAATCGGACGCTCGGTGGCGAAGCGGTAGAGGATCGTGCGCATGTACATCCCGGCCGCCTGCGCGTACATGCCGATGCCGATCAGCGCCGCGAACCCGGCGATCGCCACCGGTACCCCGATGATGTACGTCGCGCCCCACGATCAGGGCGACGCCGGCCACCAGTACGAGCATGGCCGCGATGGTGAGGCCGAGGAAGATGGCGCCGAAGCGCAGCCCGCTGCGCGCCACCGTCCCGAAACGGGCCTTGAGGATCGACGAGGACCGCTTCACCGCATCGATCGGCCCCAGGTTCTCGAAGGCCAGCACCGGGATGACCAGGTAGGTGGCGACGACCCACGCCAGACCGCCGGCGAGGCCCAGGAGGCGCCCGACGAGCCCGAGCCTCTCCTCGAGGAGCCGGATCGCGGTGCCGACGACCGCCGAGAGCAGAGCCCACTGGAAGATCACGCCCCGCCGTGCCCAGGCCTGAGCCATCGAGGACGCAATCGAGGGTGTCCGTCCCTCGATGCGGTCGGTGGCCGCAAAGACCAGGGCGACGTTGAAGATCACGGTCGCCGCCGTGGCGACGACCGATCCGCAGGCCATCGCGAGAACGAGGGCATAGCCCGTGTAACCGAGCGCCAACACGAGCGGACCGGCGACGGCACCGAACGCGATCACCGCGGTCACGGTGGCCATGACGGGGAGCCAGATCATCTGCCGGTCCTGGCGGAACAACTGGAGCGAGGCTTGGAGAATCGCCTTGCCCGTCGGGTTCTTCGCTGCCATCGCTACCGCCTCTCCCGGGCGCAGGTGCCTGTTTCGCAGTGTCGGCACGCATACCGGGGCAACTTGAGCGATCGCCGAACCTTTCGGCCAGGCCGTCAGCCAGCGGAGGGAGTGGGATTCGAACCCACGGAGGCTTGCACCTCGCAGCTTTTCAAGAGCTGTGCATTCGTCCGCTCTGCCATCCCTCCCGATGAGCTCGGGCGTTCATGCTACGGGCTTCCCAGGTGGGGACCCTGGCCCGCCGACCCGCTGACCCATTCGGCCAACTCCACGACAACGCCCGGGCCCGTCGAGGAAGACCAGGCGCCGGTCGTGGAAGTCCATGATCTCGTTGCGCGGCTTCACGCCGTTGTCGGCCAGGTGGGCCAGCGTGGCGTCCAGGTCGGCGACCCGGAAGCACACGTGGTTGAACCCGAGGCGCGTCAGCGTCCCGGCCCCCGCGTCCGGCCGCGCCGCCGGGTGGTGGAATCGCAGCAGCTGTACTTCCTGGTGCACGGGCGCGCCCTCGAGCACGAGGGTGACATGGTCCGCCTCCCAGTCCTCGATGCCCATGTAGCGCGCGATCTCCTCGCCGCGGGCGACCACGGTCACCCGCTCGACGAAGCCCAACAGCCCGAAGAACCGGCGGGCGTCGTCCAGGTCGGTGACCACCACCGTCATGTGGTCGAACCCCTCGTTCCGCACCGTCCCGCTGGCCATGCCGATCCTCCCGTACTCCGAACTGTGGCGGACGACGCGCCCGGCTCGTCAGCCCTTCGCCGCCGGCGTCGCGCAGGTCCCGGGCCCGGGAGCGCTGGCGTCCCCGCGTCGCCTGGTCCAGCATGACCTTGCGCAGCCGGACGGCCTTGGGCGTCACCTCGACGCACTCGTCCGCCGCGATGAACTCCAAGGCGTGCTCCAAGGAGAACGTCATCGCCGGCGTCAGCCGCTCGAGCTCCTCGGCCGTGGAGGAGCGGATGTTGGTCAGCTTCTTCTCCTTGGTCGGGTTGACGTCCATCTCTTCGGCCCTGGCGTTCTCGCCGACGATCATCCCTTCGTAGACCTCTTCGGCGGGCCCGACGATCAAGGTTCCGCGTTCCTGCAGGTTCATCAGCGCGAACGTCGTGGTGACGCCGCGGCGGTCGGCCACCATCGAGCCGTTGCGCCGCGTGCGCAGCTCGCCGTGCCAGGGCTCCCACCCGTCGAACACGTGGTGCAGGATCCCCGTGCCCCGCGTCTCGGTCAGGAACTCGGTGCGGAAGCCGATCAGACCCCGGGCCGGCACGCGGTAGTCGAAGCCGCACCCAACCCGTCCCGTGGTTGACCATCTCGAGCATGGTGCCCTTGCGCAGCGCGAGCAGCTGGGTCACGACGCCGAGATACTCGTCGGGCACGTCGACGCTCACCCGCTCCACCGGCTCGTGCACCCGGCCGTCGACCTCGCGCGTCACCACCTGGGGCTTGCCGACCGTGAGCTCGAAGCCCTCGCGGCGCATCGTCTCGACGAGCACCGCGAGCTGGAGCTCGCCCCGCCCGAGGACCTCCCACATGTCGGGGCGCTCGGTCGGGCCGACCCGGATGGCGACGTTGCCGACGAGCTCGGCGTCCAGACGCGACTTGAGCAGCCGCGCCGTGAGCTTGTTCCCGTCCGCGCCCGCCAGCGGCGACGTGTTGATGCCGATCGTCATGGCCAGGCTCGGTTCGTCCACCGTGATGGCCGGCAGCGCGACCGGTTGGTCGGCATCGGCCAGCGTCTCGCCGATCGTGACCTCGGCCAACCCGGCCACGGAGACGATCTCGCCCGGCCCGGCCGAGTCCGCGGGCACCTGTTCGAGCGCCTCGGTCACGTAGAGCTCGGTGACCTTCGCCGTCTCGACCGAGCCGTCCAGGCGGCACCAGGCCACCGGGCTCCCCTTGGTCAGCGTGCCGTTGTACACGCGGCAGACGGCCAGGCGGCCCACATAGGGCGACGCCGAAAGGTTGCACACCAGCGCCTGCGTCGGCGCGTCGTCGTCGAAGGACGGCGCGGGGACGTGCTCGATGATGGCGCGGAAGAGCGGCTCGACGTTGGTCCCCTCGACGTCCGGCTCGGTGCTGACCCAGCCCGCCCTGGCGTTGGCGTAGAGGATGGGGAAGTCGATCTGGTCCTCGTCGGCGTCGAGGTCCAAGAACAGCTCTTCGACCTGGTGCACCACCTCGGCGATGCGGGCGTCGGCCCGGTCCACCTTGTTGACCACCAGCACGACCGGGAGCCGCGCCTCGAGGGCCTTGCGCAGCACGAAGCGCGTCTGGGGCAGCGGGCCCTCCGACGCGTCGACGAGCAGGAGCACGCCGTCGACCATGGTCAGGCCGCGCTCGACCTCGCCACCGAAGTCGGCGTGGCCCGGGGTGTCGACGATGTTGAGCTTCACGCCGCCCCAGCGCACGGCCGTGTTCTTGGCCAGGATCGTGATGCCCTTCTCGCGCTCGAGGTCGCCCGAGTCCATGACGCGGTCGGTCAGCTCCTGGTGGGCGCCGAAGGCCCCGGTCTGGCGCAACAGCGCGTCCACCAGCGTGGTCTTGCCGTGGTCGACGTGGGCCACGATCGCCACGTTCCTGATGTCCTCGCGTCGTCCCATGGGGGAGCCAACGATAGAGGACCCCTTCACCACCCCGGGCGCGTCCCGGAAAGCCGCTGGGCTCAGGCCGCGGCGACGCTGAACGGGAGGGCCGCCGGCCAGCACGGCCGCCACCGCGTCCGCCGCCAGTGCCAGCACGCTGGGGTGCGGGCTCCAGGCGCACGATGTGGCCGGAGTCGGGCCACCAGCCGACCACCCGTGCCGGCGCCGGCGCCGCATCCGCGCGCGCCCGGAGCGCCTCCACCAGCGCCACCAGGGCCAGCTCGGCGCGCACCGATACGCGGCGCGGTCCCGACAGCACCACCAGGTGCGCCACCCGGGTGCGCACGTCGGCCCGGCCTCGCAGCGCCAAGAGCGCTGAGTGCGGGCTGTCCCACCAGTGGTCGCGTCCCACCACCAACGGCTCGCCCAGGGCGGGCCAGTCCAGCGCGCACCACAGCCGGGTGGCCCACGTGACCGCCTCGGCCGCCACGGCACTGCGACCGGCGTCGGACAGCGATGCCACCCAGCGGTCGAGCTGGGAGACCGTCCGGCTGCCGTCCCGGACCCCGCGGTCGCTGTACGCCAGGCGGGCCCGCACCGCCTCGTGCGGGGTGCGGGCCTCGCCGCCGAGCAGGGACCGCACCGCGGCCAGCCCGATCGTCCGCCGCGCCGTCCGCGCCGACCACGCGAACGGGCCGTCGTCGTCCGCCCCGCACCTGCACCGGCACCGGTACCCGCACCGGCTCCGGCGACCGCACGCGCACGTCGTGGTCCGTCACCCGGAACGGCCCGGCACCGGCGCGGCGCACGGCCAGCCCGGCGAGCGTCGACTCCGCCGCGCCACGGGCGTGCGCGCCAGCCGCCGCGGTCGAGCGGGACGGGGCCTTCGAGCGGCGCCACCATCGCCGCCGTGAGCTCGTCAGCCACGCTGGTGCCTCCAACCCGTCCTGTCCGCACGAGGCGCCGCCGCCGGCGCCGTCCACGGAGCCGAGCCAGGCCGCCAGGTGCGACGCCATGGCACGCAGGTGCTCCTCGCGCACGTCCTCGATGCCGTAGCGGCCGCTGCCCGTCTCGAGCAGGGCCAGCCGGAACGGGGGCGTCCCGCTGCGCAACGTCTCGAGCAGCGCGAGATAGTGCAGCGAGCGCCGCTCGCGGGCCCACGACCCCCCCGTGCAGAGTCCGAGCGCGCAGAGCGAGGCGGTGTCCGGGCGGGGCAGGCCCACCAGGAGGTCGAAGACGCCCTGCAGCACGATGCGGCCGCCGGCCAACGGGATCGCCACGCGGTCGTCCGTCCGGGGCATCCACGCCCGGCGCGAGGCGCGGCACGAGGTCGGCCAGGTGGGCGGCGTGGCGCGCCACCACGGCGGCCAGCGCCGTCCGCGCCGCCTCGTCCATGGCTTCGACGTGACGCCACCGTCGCCGCGCCGGCGCCGACCGGTCCCTCGGCGCGGCACGCCGCGAGCGCGTCGCCCAACGGGTCACCGATGTCGGTCGCGTCGAGTGTGCCGTCGACGACCAGACGGCGGAACAGCGCGTGCACGAGCCGGGTCACGACGGCTTCGTCGGACAGCCCGCCGGCGCCCGCATCCGTCGCGCCCGTCGCGCCCGCCGAGCCCGTCGAGCCGGCCGAGCCGGCCACCCGGTGACCGGTCCGAAGAGGTCACGCGGGCCCAGCACCAGCGGTGGCGCCGGGTCGCCCCGAGATACGACCAGCCCCGTACGCCGCGTCCTCGAGCCACGCCCGGAGCCCGCCTGCCAGGCCCGGGTCGAAGCTCGGCCGCGCCGCCGCGTCCCCGCAGCAGCGCCAGCACCTCGCCGCCACCGCCGCCGACGCCGCCGGCACCGCCCTCGCCGCCGGCCACGGCCCCCGCCGCCACCGCCCCCGACGTCGGCCGCTGCAGCGGGCGTGGGGCGACGAGGACCATGGGGCGCAGTGTGCCCACGGCGTGTGACACCTCCTCTACCCTGGCGAGTGCATGGCACGTGCCCTCGATCCTGCTGGCGCCGGCCACCAACGCGGCCTTCTTCGTCGTGTTCGGGGTCGTTCGTCGTCGCCATGGTCGTGCTGATGGTGATCATCATCGTGTGGGCGGTGCGCCACGACATCGCGGGGCGCCGGGCGTGGCGGGCGCGCCGGGAGGGCGCGTGGCAGGCCCGCGAGGAGCAGGACTCGCGGTGACCTTCCCGACACCGGCCCCGGTCCGGCCCGGCGCCGACACCGGCCCCGGTACCGGCCCCGGCGCCGACACCGGCGACGCGTCTGGCCTCGACGGCCGGGTCGACCACCACGGCCCCCGCAGCGTTGCGTCCGAACCCAGTTGGACGAGCGCGTCTCCGCGCGCGCTTCGGCCGCCGCCGCGGCCGCGCACGCCGACAAGAGGTCCGGCGGAGGCGACGGGACCCCGCAGCGCACGGCGTTCGTGCTGGCGGGCGGCGGCAGCCGCGGAGCGGTGCAGGTCGGCATGCTCGCAGGAGCTCGTCCGACAGGGGCATCCGCGCCGACCGGGTGTTCGGAGCGAGCGTCGGCGCCATCAACGGCGCGGCCTATGCGGGGAACCCGACGCCCGAGGGGCTCGCGCACATGGCCGAGGTGTGGCGCGGCGTCCGCGGCGGCCGACATCTTCCCCAAGGGGCCGCTCGACGGGCCGTGGGCCTTCTTCCAGAAACGCGCCGTCGGTGCATGCGAACACGGGGCTGCGCAAGATCATCGAGGCGGGCGTGCGACTACGAGAACCTCGAGGACGCGCGAGATACCGGTCGAGGTGGTCACCACATCGCTCACCGACGGGCGCGAGCGCTGGATCACCCGGGGCCCCGCCGTCGAGGCCATCCTCGCCTCGTCGGCCATCCCGACCATGTTCCCGCCGGTGACGATCGACGGCGACGTGCTGGTCGACGGCGGCGTCGTCAACAACGTCCCGATCAGCCGGGCCCTGACCGCTGGATGCGACCGCATCTACGTCCTCCTCTGCGGCCCGCTGCACTACCACCCGAAGCCGCCGGCCCGCCCGGTCGAGGCCTTGCTCACGGCGTTCTTCGTCGCCGATCCACGCGCGCTTCGTGCGCGAGCTCGCCGCGCTCCCGCCCGGCGTCGAGGTGATCGTCTTCAGCGGCGGCGGCGACCCGGCCGGGCAGTACCGGGACTTCTCGGCCACCGCTGCGCTCATCGAGGAGGGACGGGCCGAGGTGGCCGACGTGCTCGACCGCTACGTCGGGACCTCGCACGATCTCGGGCTGGCCGCCGTGGGCGGCCCGCCGCCCGCCACCGCCGGACCCGGCGCGGCGGCCGGACCCGCGTCCGGAGCCGGGCCCCGACCACCGAGCCCGCGCCGTCGCCGTCGCCGTGACCGCGTCGCCGGCGCCGACGGCGGCGGCAACGGGCACGGCCGCTACCTGCTCGGCAACGACGCCCCCGAGGCGATGGACCGCTTCACCGCCTTCGCCACGCTGTTCGACCCCTCGACGTTCCGCCACCTCGACGCGCTCGGCCTGGCCGCCGGCTGGCGCTGCTGGGAGGTGGGCGCCGGGGGGACGACGGTCGTGGCGCACCTGGCGGCGCGGGTCGGGCCGCGCGGCCACGTGGTGGCCACCGACATCGACCTGGCGTGGGCCGCCCATGCCGCGGCGCCCAACGTCACCATCCTCGAGCACGACGTGGCGGGCGAGCCGCCGCCCGGCGGCCCCTTCGACCTCGTCCACGCCCGCCTCGTCCTGGTGCACGTGCCCGAGCGCGACGCCGCGCTGGCCAACATGGTCGCGGCGCTGCGGCCCGGCGGCGTGCTGCTGGTCGAGGACGCCGACCCCGCGCTGCAGCCCCGCAGCTGCCTGGAGGAGACCGGCCCCGAGGAGGTGCTGGCCAACCGCCTGCGCCGGGGCTTCCGCCACCTCCTCTCCGAGCGGGGCGTCGACCTGGCCTACGGCCGCACCCTGCCCCACCGCCTCCGCAGCGTGCCGGGCTCGAGGACGTGGCGGCCGACGCCGCCTTCCCCATCCGCCACCCGGCCTGCATCCCGCTCGAGGTGGCCACGATCGCCATGGTCCGCGACCAGCTCGTCGACCGCGAGATCGCCACCGAGGAGGAGATCGAGCAGCACCTGGCCAGCGTCCTGCTCGGGCCGCCTCGACCTGACCCAGCCGCCCATGATCTCGTGCTGGGGCCGGCGACCCGCGGCCTGAGCCGGCCTGCGACGCGACCGTCACAGCATCCTGGTGGAATAGGGCGGTGACGCTCACTGCCGATCCGGCCGCGCCCGAGTCGCTGTTCCACCCGGCCGTGGCGGCTGGTTCGCCCGCCGCTTCCCGGCCGGGCCCACCGAGCCCCAGGCGGCGGCCTGGCCGCACATCGCCGACCGGCCGCGACGTCCTCGTGGCCTCGCCCACCGGGTCGGGCAAGACGCTGACCGGCTTCCTCGTCGCCATCGACGCCGCCTACCGGGCCGCCGAGGCCGGGCACGCGGTACGGCCGGCACGCCCGAGGTCCTCTACATCTCGCCGCTGCGCGCGCTGGCGGTCGACGTGCACGAGAACCTGCACGTCCCCCTCTCCGAGATCCGGGAGGAGGCGGCCCGCCTCGGCTGCCCCGACCCCGGCCTGCGCGTGGCCGTGCGCACCGGCGACACGCCGCCGGCCGAGCGCGCCGCCATGAAGCGCCAGGCGCCCGACCTCCTGGTGACGACGCCCGAGTCGCTCTACCTGCTGCTCACCGCGCCCTCGTCGCGCGCGCTGCTGCGCGGCGTGCGCACGGTCATCGTCGACGAGGTGCACACGCTCGCCCGCGACAAGCGGGGCAGCCATCTCGCGCTGAGCCTCGAGCGGCTCGACGCGCTGGTCACCGAGAGCGGCGGCACGCCTGCAGCGCATCGGGCTCTCGGCCACCCAGCGCCCGCTCGACCTGGTGGCGCGGCTGCTCTCGGGCGTGCACCCCGGGCGCGACCGAGACGGTGATCGTCGACTGCGGCCACACGCCGCGACCTCGAGGTCGCCATCGAGCTGCCGACCACCGAGCTCGAGGCGGTCATGAGCGGCGGGCAGATGTCCGACATCCTCGACTCCATCGCCGAGCACACGCGGCACCACCGCACCACGCTCGTCTTCGTCAACACGCGCAAGATGGCGGAGCGCGTCGCCCACCTGCTGGCCGAGCGGCTGGCCGAGGACGAGCCCGGCCGCGGCGGCGGTGACGTCGACGCCTCCCTGCTCGTCGCCGCGCACCACGGCAGCCTCTCCGCGGCGCGCCGGCGCATCGTCGAGACCCGGCTGCGCGCCGGCGACCTGCGCGCGCTGGTCGCCACGGCCTCGCTCGAGCTCGGCATCGACGTCGGCCCGGTCGAGCTCGTCTGCCAGATCGGCTCGCCGCGCGCCATCGGCACCTTCCTCCAGCGCGTGGGCCGGGCCAACCACCACCGCGACGGCACGCCGGCCGGGCGGCTCTACCCCACGACGCGCGACGAGCTGGTCGAGTGCACCGCGCTGCTGGCCGCGGTGCGCGCGGGCCGGCTCGACCTGCTCGAGCCGCCGGTGGCGCCGCTCGACGTGCTGACCCAGCAGCTGATCGCCGAGGTGGCCGCCGCCGGCGAGCGCGAGGTCGAGGCCGTCTGGGCGCATGACGCGGCGCGCCGCGCCGTACGCCGAGCTGTCGCGGAAGGACTTCGACGAGGTCGTGGCGCTGGCCAGCTGGGGGATCGAGACCGGGCGCGGCCGGCGCGGGGCGCACCTGCACCACGACGCCGTCAACGGCCGGCTGCGGGCCGCGGCGCGGCGCGCGCCTGGCCGCCCTGACCGGCGGCGGCGCCATCCCCGAGACGGGCGACTACCGCGTCGTGCTCGACCCCGACGGCGTGACCGTCGGCTCGGTGCACGAGGACTTCGCCGTCGAGGCGACGGCGGGCGACATCTTCTTGCTCGGGACGCACTCGTGGCGGGTGGCCAAGGTGGAGGTCGGCACGGTCCGCGTGCACGACGCCGGGGACCTGCCCGCCGACCATCCCGTTCTGGCTGGGCGAGGCGCCGGCCCGCACGGCCGAGCTCTCCGAGGCGGTGAGCGACCTGCGCGGCCGCGCTCGAGCCGGTGCTGCGCGCCGGCGACGGCGACGGGCGCGCGCCGGCTGGTGCGCGAGCGCGCCGGCGTCTCGGCCGAGGTGGCCCAGCAGGTGGTGGCCTACTGCGCCGCCGGCCTCGACGCGCTCGGGCCACCTGCCGACCCAGCGAGCGCATCGTCGTCGAGCGCTGCTTCGACGACAGCGAGGGCTCGCAGCTCATCATCCACGCGCCGTTCGGCGGGCGCATCAACCGCGCCCTCGGCCTGGCGCTGCGCAAGCGCTTCTGCGTGTCCTTCGACTTCGAGCTGCAGGCGGCGGCGGACGACGACACCGTCGTCCTCTCGCTCGGGCCCCAGCACAGCTTCCCGCTGACCCGGGTGCAGTCGATGCTGTCGAGCGCGCAGGCGTCCGCAGGTGCTGACCCAGGCCGTGCTGCTGCACCCGATGCTCGGCGCGCGCTGGCGCTGGAACCTCACCCGCGCGCTCGTCATGCCGCGCATGAACGGGGGCAAGCGCCGCCCGATCCACCTCCAGCGCATGGAGGCCGACGACCTCCTGGCCGCGGTGTGGCCCGGGCTGGCCGCCTGCCAGGAGAACGCGCCGGCCGGCCCGGTGGCGGTGCCCGACCACGTGCTGGCGCGCCAGACCGTCGACGACTGCCTGCACGAGGGCCTCACGGTCGAGGGCCTCGTCGACGTGTGGTCCAAGGTCGAGTCGGGCGCGATCGAGGTGCACACGGTCGAGTCGTCGGAGCCCTCGCCGCTGTCCCACGCCATCTTGAGCGGACGCCCCTACACCTACCTCGACGACGCGCCGCTCGAGGAGCGCCGGACCGCGGGCCCTGTCGTTGCGCCGCGGCCTGGGCGAGCTCGGGCCCGACGGCCTGCCCGTGCCGGCGCACGAGCTGGCCGCGCTCGACCCCGACGCGGTGGCCGCCGTGCTCGAGCAGCTCTGCCCCGCGCCACGCGATCCCGACGAGCTGCACGACCTCCTGCTGTCGCTGGTGGCGTGCCGGCCGCACGCGCCGTGGGCGCGCGTGGTTCGCCGCGCTGGCGGCCGACGGCCGGGCCGGCGAGCTCGACGGCTGCTGGGTGGCGACCGAGCGGCGCGAGGCGGCGGCCGCGCTGGGCACCGACGACGAGGCCGCCGCGGCCTGCGCGGCCGGGCACCTGCAGCTGGCCGGGCCGGTGACGGTCGAAGAGCTCGTGGCCGACGCGCCGTTGCCGCCCGGCGCGCCGCTGGGCGCGCCGCTCTGCCGTGGCGCGGGCGCGCACCGCGCTGGCCCGCCTCGAGGGCACGGGCGTGGCGATCGAGCTGCCCGACGGGCGCTGGTGCGCGCGCCACCTGCTGGTCCGGCTGCACGCGGCCGGCCGGCGCCGCCGGCGCGGCCTGGTCGAGGCGGTGCCCATCTCGGACTACGTGCGCTTCCTGACGCACTGGCAGCACGCCACGCCGGCGTCCCGGCTCGAGGGCCGGGCCGGCCTGCTCGAGGTGCTGGAGCAGCTGGCGGGCATCGAGGCGCCGGCGGCGGAGTGGGAGGCGCAGATCCTCCCGACCGCGGGTCCGCGACTACGACCCGCGCTGGCTCGACGAGCTGTGCCTCTCGGGCGAGGTGGTCTGGGCGCGGCTCACGCCGCGGGCCGAGCCCACCGGGCGCAGCGGCGACGCCGTCGCCCGCCACGCCGCTCGCGTTCGTCGTGCGCGACGAGCTCGTGCCGATGCTGCGCGCCGTGCGGGCCGGGACGGCCGCACCCGAGCCCGAGGTGGGCGCCGGGGCCGACGTGCTCGCCGCGCTGCGCACGCGCGGCGCCTGCTTCCGGCCCGAGCTCGCCCCGCTGACCGGCCGCCTCCCCGCCGAGGTGGACGAGGGCCTGTGGGACCTCGTGGCCCGGGGCCTGGTCACGGCCGACGCCTTCTCGGCCGTGCGCTCCCTGCTCTCCGCCGCGCGACCGCTGGCGCACGCGCACGGTGCGCCGCCCGTCGAACCGCCTGGCCCGGCGCCGCGCACCGGCGGGGTCGGGCATCGGCGAGGGCCGCTGGTCGCTCCTGCCCGGGCCCGAGGTCCTCGGCGTGCCCGCGGTGGCCGACGGCATCCTCTCGCCGGGCAACGAGGAGCTGGCCGAGGTCGTCGCGCACCAGCTGCTGGTGCGCTGGGGCGTGGTCACCTGGGAGCTGTGGGGCCGCGAGTCGTTCAAGGTGCCCTGGCGCGAGGTGGTCTGGGCGCTGCGCCGGCTCGAGGCGCGCGGGCTCGCGCTCGGCGGCCGCTTCGTCGCCGGCCTCTCGGGCGAGCAGTACGCGCTGCCCGAGGCGGCCGAGGACCTGCTGGCCGTGCACCGACGTCCCGCCGACGGCGAGGAGGTCGTCGTGGCCGGCGCGGACCCGCTCAACCTCACCGGCTCCATCCTCGGCGGCACCCGCGTGCCCACGCGCCGCCATCAGCGCGTCGTCTACCGCGACGGCGCGGTGGTGGACCACGTCGCGGCGGGGTGAACCGGTGTCACCCTCGCGGACCATCGACCTCAACGCGGACGTCGGTGAGGCGACCGAGCCGACGGCGATCGAGGCGGAGCGCGGCCTGCTCGGGCTCGTGACCAGCGCCCACGTGGCGTGCGGCGGCCACGCGGGCAACGAGGAGACCATGACGGCGACCGTCGCGGCCGCGCTCGAGCACGGCGTGCGGGTGGGGGCGCACCCTTCCTACCCCGACCGCGAGGGCTTCGGCCGCCGGCCCATGGACATCGACCGCGACGAGTTGCAGCGTGCCCTGGCCGAGCAGCTGCGGGCCCTGGCCACGGTGTGCGCGACGGCGGGCACCGAGATCGCGTCGGTGAAGCCGCACGGCGCGCTCTACGGAGAGGTGGCCAAGGGCGGCGCCATCTATCTCGTGCTGCGCGGCGGTCATGGACGCCGAGTGCCCGCCCGACAGCGACGTTGGTGCTGCCGTCCGGCTGCCCGGCCATGGCCGCGGCGCTGCGCGACGGCGTGCCGGCGCTCGAGGAGGGCTTCTGCGACCGCGCCTATCGCGCCGACGGCGGCCTGGTGGAGCGGTCCGAGCCCGGCGCCGTGCTGGGCGATCCCGAGGAGGCCGCCGGACAGGCGCTCAGCCTCGCCCGGGGCGCCATTGCGGCTAGCGACGGCACCGTCCTCACGCTGTGGGTCGACACGCTGTGCATCCACGGCGACTCGCCGGGCGCCGTGGCCATCGCCACAGGCCGTGCGCCGCGCGCTCGGCGGACTCCGGCATCGAGGTGTTGGCGCCGGCGCCTGCATGACGCGCTCGATCCCCGTGGGGGAGGTCCGGCCCTTCGGCGACCGCGCCCTGCTGATCGGCGTCGACGACCCTGCGGCCGGGCGCGCCCTCGTGGCGTCGCTGTCGGATGCGCTCGGTGGCGCTGACGTCGAGGTGGTGTGCGGCCTGGCCACCGTCTGCGTGCTGGCGCGCGATCGCCGACACGGCGCTGGCCCCACTCGCCGCCGTCGTGCGCGACGTCGTCGCTGCTGCGCCGGCGTCGCGGTCGGTCGACGCCGCCGGGCGGGGCCCGACGCGCTCGTCACCATTCCCTGCACGTTCGACGGGCCGGACCTCGAAGAGGTGGCGAGGCTGACCGCGCTCTCGGCCGACGAGGTGGTGGCGCGGCTCACGGCAGCACCGTTGACGGTCAGTGTGGTCGGGTTCTCGCCCGGCTTCGCCTACCTCGACGGGCTGGCGCCTGCGCTGGCGCCGCGTCCCGCGGCGGGACCGGCCGCGGCCCGACCGTGCCGGCCGGGTCGGTGGCCCTGGCCAACGGGCACGCCGCGGTGTACCCGACCGCCTCGCCGGGCGGCTGGCAGCTGGTGGGGCGGACCGGCTTCTCACTCTTCTCCCTCGACGAGCCCCCCTACGCGGTGCTGGCGCCGGGGGACCGTGTGCGGTTCGGCGTCGCGGCCGCCGGCGAGGCCGTCGAGCCGACGCGCCCGGTCGGCGCGGCCGTGGGTCGGCGCCGCCCGGGGCACGTCCGGTCTTCGAGGTGCTGGCGCCGGGGCTGCGTGCCGTCCTCCAGGACGCAGGCCGGCGGGACGTCGCCGCGTCGGGGGTGCCCGGCCGCGGGCGCGGCCGACCCCGGTGTCGTCCGCGCTGGCCAACGGCCTCGCCGGCAATCCGCCGGGCGCGGCGGTGCTCGAGGTCACCGGCGGCGGGACGCGGCCTGCGCGCGCTCGGCGCCGTGTCACGCCGCCGTGGTCGGCGGCGCGCCCGCGGTGCGCGTCGACGGCACCGACGGTGTCCGCCGGGGGGCGGCTGCTGCCGCTCGAGGCGGGGCAGGTCGCTCGAGATCGGCGCGCTGGCGCGGGGGTGCCGGACCTACGTGGCGGTGGCGGGAGGCCTGCTCGGGCCGGCGCTCTTCGGGAGCCGCAGCAGCGACGAGCTCTGCGGGCTCGGCCCGGGGCCGCTCGGGCCAGGGGCGACCCTGCACGCCGGGGAGTGGGCGCCGCCGCTCGGCGACCACCTGGCGGCGGGAGCGGCGACCGAGCTGCCGGCGAGCGGGCCGGTCGAGCTGCGCGTCGTGCCCGGGCCGCACGCCGAGCGCTTCGGCGCCGGGGTGCTCGACCGGGTGGCGGCGGCCTCGTTCCGTGCCGGCAACGACAGCAACCGGGTGGGCGTGCGGCTGCGCGCCGAGGAGGCCGTGGACTGGGGGACGGCGGGCGGCGAGCTCGACTCCCAACCGATGGTCACGGGGGCGGTGCAGCTGCCGCCCGGCGGCGAGCCCATCGTGCTCGGGCCTGACCACGCCACGCTCGGTGGCTACCCGGTGCCGGCGGTCGTCATCGCGGCCGACCACGGCCTGCTCGGCCAGTGCGGTCCGGGCACCGACGGTCCGCCTGGTGCCGGTCGGCCTCGAGGAGGCCGACGGTGGCGCTACAGGCCCAGCGGCGCCTGCTGGCCGGTGCGGTCGTCGGGCACTACCCGCTGGCGGCGGGCTGATCAGACGAGGAGCTTGATCGCGGTGCCGACGCCGATCACCACGACCACGACCCGCAGCGCGGGCACGGGCAGCACCAGCGCCAGCCGGGCGCCGAGGTAGCCGCCGGCGAGGGCGCCCAGGGCGAGCCAGCCCACCGCGGCCCACGCCAGGCCCCCGTGGATCAGGAACACCACGGCGGCGACGCCGTTGACGACCATGGAGAGGATGGCGCGCATCCCGTTCGTGTGGGCGAGCGTGACGGGCAGGGCGAGGCCGAGCACGGCGAGGAACATGACGCCCATGGCGGCGCCGAAGTAGCCGCCGTAGACCGAGGCGGCGAACACCCCGGCGACCAGCAGGACCGGCCGGGCGCGGGGATGGGCCGAGTCCTTGTCGAGGGCACGCCGCAGGAGGGGCTGGACGCCGAACAGCACGGCCGCGCCCAGGACGAGCCAGGGCACGACGTCGTCGAAGGTGCCGGGGGACGTCGTGAGGAGGAGCAGCGCGCCGGCGATGCCGCCGGCGAGGGCCACGGGGGCGAGACGGACGAGGCGCCGGCGACTGGTCGCCGATCTCGCGGCGGAAGGCGGTGGCCGAGCCCAGGTAGCTCGGGCCAGATGCCGACCGTGTTGGTGATGTTGGCGGTGAGGGCCGGGTAGCCCAGCGCCAGCAGGAGCGGGAAGGTGATCAGGCTGGCGCCGCCGGCCACCCCGTTGAAGATGCCGCCGACGACCCCTCCGAGCAGGAGCAAGAGGGCGTGCGAAGCAGGCATGCCGCGCCAGAGTACGGGACAACCGCCGATTCTCGGGTGTGCCGAGGGGGATGTCGTGCAAGGCATCGGCTTCCAACGGGCGTTTGAGCCTTGAAATTCTTCGCGGAGGGGCGAAAGTTTCGCGCAGTCCCCCCGTTTCATTCGCAAAGGACGGAGGGCCAGCGCGTCTGATGCGCTGGCGGTTAGGGGTAGAGCGAATGAAGGGTCGCATGCAGGATCGCTGCGGTGGGCCTGGTCGTCATGACCGTGCTGACCGCACTGACCTCGACCGCGGGAGGGGCGACGACCGTCACCCAGTGGAACGTCACTGGCAACGGAGGTTTCGTGTCCCTCGACGTGCTGAACGCACTGCAACTGGCCGGCGGAGGGTCCGAAGCGGACGCCAGCAGCGGCCCGGTCGCGGAGGCCGAGGGCACCGGCCTGTGCGCCGACACCGCCGTCGCGACGAATCCGTGCCCGACCAGTGCGACCTCTGACGCGTCGGGCAACGCGCTCCACTCCACCCAGGAGGCGGTCGCGCACGGCTCCGGCGTGACGGCCACGCCGACCGGGGCGAGCGGGTGCACCATCCCGCTCAACGCCGGGATCATCAAGGTCGACGTCTCCTGCGGCACGGCCTCGGCGGCCGAGGACGCCAGCGGGAACCCCACGGCCACGGGCACCGGGAGCCTGGCCAGCGTGTCGGTCAGCCTGAGCCTCAGCAACGTGCTCCAGAACTTCTTCAACATCGGGGGCCTGTCCTCGGTGTCAGGGATCTGCTCGGGCGTCACGGCGGCCAACACCACCGGCGGCTCGAACACCACCGGGCTCGACCCGACGCTCACGAACCTGCTCGGGACGGCGAACCAACTGCTCGGGAGCGTCCCGCTCGTCGGCAGCAGCGTGGCGGCGGGCGGCGACACCACCGGCGCCTGCTCCATCATCGGCGGCCTGCTGAACTCGGTGAGCGGCAGCAGCTCGGGGGCCGGGCTCGGCGTCCTGTCGGGGATCCTGAACCAGTTGCTCGGCCTGACCGGCGGCAACGCCGCGGCGATCGCACCGCTGACGATCAACGTCGGCGGCTCGACCACCTCGGTCAGCACCAACGGCAACGTGGTCACCGACTACGGCCGCCGCAGCGCGCCGTCGAGGTCAACCTCTTCGGCCTGGCCGACCTCCAGGTCGCCCCGACCACCGCCTCGGTCTCGCTCGACCGCAGCACCGGCGTCGTCACGCCGAGCTGCAACGCAGGCGTCCTGTCCTACTCCGTCGGCGAGCGGGGCGCAGCAGTTCCTCAACCTCACCGCGCTCACCTCGACGCTGAACACGCTGCTCGGACAGCTCAGCTCGACCCTCGACCAGCTGACCGCGGCGCTCTCCGCGCTGATCGGCGACCTCATCAACTACAAGACGCCGGGCAACCTGCTGAACTGCCAGGTGTCGAGCCCCGGGTCCACGGCCAGCGCCAGCGTGGGCGTGCTCAACGTCGGCCTCCTTACCGGGCCTCATGGGCGGCATCGGCGTCAACGTCGGTGACGTCAGCGTGTCGGGCAGCGCCACGACGGCGACGCCGGCGGCGGTCACCGCCGCCAAGACCACGCCGGCCACCCCGGCCGCAGCTCCGGCCCCGGCCGCGGCCCCGGCCGTCGTGCCCAACGTCACCACCGTGCACACCGGCGAGTTCTGGTCCGGCACCCTGCCGATCATCCTCCTCGCCGGGATGGCCCTCGCCGGCACCCTGCTCATCGGCCGCCGCCGCATCCTGGCGGCCGCACGTTCGATCAACCCCCTCACCCGTCGCAGGGGCAGCCAATGAGGCGCCCCCACCGGCCCGTCCCCTCGGGTCGAGCGACGGACCGCCACCGGGCCCGGCTCTCGGGACCTCCTCCGTTCCCCCTCCGGTCTCGGGGGCCGGCCCGGCGGCAGCCTTTAGGAACACCCATCACAGCCGGCGAGCACTAGCCGGCACGATCCAGCGGCCGGGGTGATCCGCACACCCGGCCGACTGCAGGAAACAGCAGAGACGACAGAACAGATCTTCGGAGGGTCTGGAGGGAGAAGCAGATGCAGCGGGAACCGGTGCTGCGGGCTGCTCGGAACGGGAAGGCGGATTCCCGTTCCGAGCAGAGGCAGCCGGCAACGAACCGATGCGTCGGGCCGATGACGTCCTCGACGACGTGCGGCGCCTGGGGGTCACCCTCGTCGGCGTCATGCTGCTGTTCACCGCGATCTTCGGCGCGCACCTACGCCGCTCTCCCATCAGCTGCACCAGGACCACGCCGGCAACGTCCTCCTCGCGAGCCAGAAGGCGAACGCGAGCGAGGTCCAGCAGCAGATCCACGGGGCGGCCTGCACCGTCTCGGACGTCAAGGAGGGACAGCTCGGCGGCATCTTGTCGATCCCGGCCATCCACCTGCAGGCGCCGGTCGAAGAGGGCACCGAGGACCAGGAGCTGAACGTCGCCGTCGGGCACGCCCCGGCCTCGGTCTGGCCCGGCCTTGCCGGCACCTCGGTCTTCCTGGCTCACGACGTGAGCTACTTCGTCCACCTCAACGCGCTCAAGCCGGGCGACGTGATCACCTACTCGACCGCGTGCAACACCTGGAAGTACCAGGTGAGCGACCAACAGGTCGTGGCGGCCGGCTCGAGCGTCCCGAACACGACCGACGCCACCATGGTGCTCGACACCTGCTGGCCCCCGAACGCGCTGTTCTTCACCTCGCAGCGCCTGCTCATCCACGCGACCGAGGTGGGCGCCGCGGCCAAGGGCGGGAGCCTCGACCCGGGCAAGGAGTTCGTCGACACGGTCCAGTCGACGAACTACACGACCTCGGCGCCGCCGCCGCTCCAGGCTCAGGGCCTCTCGCTCGACCAGAACTACGCGCCGATGGGGACCATGAGCCTCGTCAACGCGTCGGTGAGCTTCGCCCAGTCGCCCGGGCCCGCTCTCCCTCGAGGCTGCCGCCCTCGAGACCTACTTCGGGGGCCTCCATGCGGCGGCCCAGCAGAACCCCGGGTTCTGGGGCGCCCTCGCGCCCGGCGTGGCGATGCCCCCGCCAGCTCGACGGGGCCTCGGTCAGCGACCACCTGTCGCCCCTCGACGTCGAGATCGACTCGGTCAACGGGGCCCCAAATCAGGTGGTGCTGCGCGAGACGGTGCGCCTCTCGGGCGGCCCGGATCCCGGCGAGTACGCCGAGACGGTCGTTCTCCCTGTTCACAAGGGTGTGGTGCACGATCGGGAGCTGGACGCTGCAGCTGAGCCCGGCGCAAGGCGGGCGGGGTGGCCGGGACCGTAAGAGTCGCTGGTCATCCCCGTTTCCAGATCGAGAACCCGGGAGAGGGACCTGGAGGAGGAACGGATTCCATGAGCTTCGACGAGATGTACGACGAAATGCTCCACGACGAGTTCAGCTCGCGGGGCAAGCACCAGGCGAAGACGGCAGCCGTCGAGGCCGAACCCGCGCCGGTGCAGAGCACCTCGCGTGGCCGGCACGCCGCGGCCGAAGAGGCCGGCACCGACTCCGTCGAGCGGCCCCGCGGCTTCCAGCGCTACCGCACGGCGGCCCTGGTCGGCGCCGGCGGCATGGCCTGCGCGGCAGCCGGCGCCTTCCTCGGCGGGCTGGGCGGCTACTTCACGATCTCGCCGGCGGCGGCACACGCCGTGGCCTCGCCCACCATCACCCAGGACCTCCCGCTGGCCCAGGCGGTCAGCCACGGTTCCCACTCTTCGTCGGGCGCCCGGGGCACGTCCGCCGTGATGGCGGCAGAATTCTCCAAGGTCTTCGGTTCGCTGACCAACGGCATCGCCCCGTTCGCGTCGCTCACCTCGGATCCGTTCGGGAACCTCGCGGTCCCCGGCCTGCCCGGCCACGGCGGCAAGGGGTCCGGCGGCGGCGCCGGGCACGGCACCGTGGGCGGTGGCGGCGGCGGCGGCGGTGCGGGCGGCGGCGGTGGCGGTGGCGTCACCGGCTGCGCGCTTCGCTCGAGCGGCCTCGACCTCACCTGCATCCTGTCGGGCCTGACCGGGGTGCTGGGCAACCTCGGCTCGGTCACCAGCGGCAACCCGGGCACCACTGCTCACCGGCCTCGTCCGGGACTCGGCGGCGTCGTCGGCGACGTCACCGGCACGCTGCAGAACCTGACCTCCCTGCTGCCGATCGCATCGCTGCCCCTTCCGACCGGCGGCATCCCCACGACGCTCCTCGGCGGCACGGGCGGCGGCCCGGTGACCGGCCCGCCGGCCACCACCGGCGGCACTCCCTCGAACCCGGTCGTGAGCGCACTGGCGCCCGGTGCTCAACACCGTGGGGTCCGTGACGGGCGGCCTCGGCTCGACAGGGACCTCGATCCCCTCGCTCCCGCTGCCGACGACGACCGGCACGACGCTGCCGAGCCGCCGCTCCCGCTCGGGCACGACCACGCCGACCGACCGGCACGCCGAGCCTCGGCTCCTCGAGCGGCGGCTCGACCGACGGTCAACGTGCCGCTCCCGGTACCGGTGCCCGTCAACACGCCGACCATCACCATCGGCGGGCTGTCGGTCGGCGTCAACAGCTCGGGCTCGACGTCGGGCCTCACCCTCACGCTCCCCTAGGCCCGCACGCGGATTAGGGTCCCGCCGGGCCGGGCGTGCCATGTGGGCGCGTGCCGGAACACTCCGGAGGAGGTCCGAGTCTGATGGTCCGGCTGACCTGCCTACTGCGGCGCAAGCAGGGTCTCACGCCCGCCGAGTTCCACGCGCACTGGCGCGAGGTCCACGGGCCGCTGATCGAGCGGAGCGCAGCGGGTCGTCACGTGGTGCGCTACGAGCAACACCCGCGCCCGCTCGACGACTACGCCGGCGACGACGATCCCGGCTTCGACGGGGTGACCGTGCAGTGGTTCGAGAGCATGGACGCCTACCGGGCGCACATGGCCGAGCCCGACTTCCCCGAGATCTGGTCCGACATCGAGCAGTTCCTGGACACCGGGCAGCTGCACTTCGTCGTCACCGAGCACCCGCGCGTCGTCATGGGTGACGACGCGGGCTCATTCCCGCTGGCCTGACGGCCGGACGGCCTGGGGACCGGTGTGCACCGGAAAACCGCCGCCGGCGGCCGGGTGACCGGCGCCGCGCTCGGGCTCCGGCGGTGCGGCCGGTGCCGCGGTGGGCACGGCGTCGGGCGCCGGGCTCGGGCACCGCGCGCAGCGTGCGCCGCACGGGCGGCAGCGCCGCCTCGGCCTCGGCGCGCCGGTCCTCCATCAGGTTCCGCAGATCGCGCCAGGCGCGGCCGCCGACACGGGACGCGTGCTGCGGGGAGCCGGCGGAGATAGCGGTTGACGTCGCGCCGGTGCCGCTCGGCGACGCCGCCCATGACGAAGACGGTCGCCGCCGGCAAGGGGGTGGCACCGGTCGCCATCTCGGCGAGGCGCAGCGACGCCACCTCCGCGTCCTGCATGAGCCCGAGCTCGTCCTGGACCGCCGTCAGCTGGCGGACATAGCGCGTCGTGTGCTCCTCGTAGACCTCTGACGCGAACTCGAGGGAGTAGCGGAGGCGCTTGCAGCGGATGCGCAGGCGGTGGAAGTCGGCGACGACGCCGGAGCGCTTCGCCTTCTTGGCCGCCTTGGCCACCTTGTCGTGACGCGCCAGCACGAGCTCGGGCAGGCCGAGGACGGCCGGGGTCCGGGTGGCGACCGAACGCCGGGCCGGCCCCTGCTGGGCCATGGCGGCGAGTCCCTTCGCCAATCGCTCCCAGCGCACGGAGTCCAGCCCGCCGAGCAGTGTGGCCCGCGCCGCCTCGCGTTCGCTGTGGAGCAGTTCCGAGAGGTCGGCGAGCGGGTCGTGGCCGTCGTCGCCACCGGACACCCCGGAGCGCCAAGCGGCAGTCTCCTCGTCCATGTCGGCCAATCCGGCCAACTGGACGTCGAGATCGCGGACGGAGCCGAGCAGCCGGCCGAGCCATCCGAGCTCGTCGTGGAACAGCTGGGCCCGTACCGGCAGCACGCCGGCGAAGAGTGACAGGGCGGCCCGCAGTCGTCGGGTCGCGACGCGGCATGTCGTGCAGTTCCTCGGGGTCCTCGCCCAGCCGGGTCCCCGGCTCCTTGGCGCGCAGGACGGCCAACTGGCGCCGCACCACGGCGAACGCGAGCTCGCCCATCGTCGATGCCGGCGTGATCGCCGTGGGGCCGAGGTCGGGCGAGCCCGGGATCTCCACGCCGACGGCCAACAGGCCCGCTTCGAACTTGGAGAGGTGTGCCGGCTGCAGCCCGCACGAGGCGCGCAATTGCTGCACGATCGGCTCGAGGGCCTCGATCCATTCGGGCTGCACCTCGACCTCGACGCGCCGCAACTGCATGGGTCGCTGTCCGCCGCCCACGACGATGACCGTGTCGTCGAGCGCCACCTCGGCGACGTCGACACCGCCGACCCGCAGCGCGAAGGGCCGGCGACGGGTGCGGACCTGCAGCACCTCGCGCAGCGGGCGCGTGCCCGCGATGGCGCGCAGGCGGCGGCCCACCGGCCCTTCCGGGCCGAGGTCGCCCACGCCGCCGGGCGGCATGACCTCGGTCACCTCGAGGCGCTGGCGCAGGCCGTCCCCCTGCGCGGGGTGCATGTCCTTCATGGTGACCTCGACGTTGCGACCGCGTTGGCGCGTGCGAGTGACGAACCCGGCACGAGCCACGCGCCAGTCGTCGGTGTCGAGATAGGAGTCCACGAGTCGCCGTGGCGTCTGCGCGAGCGCGGTCACCGGGCCGCCGCCTTCGGCCTCGACGGCCAGCGTCGGCAGGGTCGCGAGCCACCGCTCCACGGGCCGCAGGTCGAGGGCGTCGAACTGCCACTCCACTTCGACGGGATCGGCCCCGCCCGTCACCCCTTCGATCCCGGTGCCCGACATCCGGACCAGGCTAATGCGGGACCCGCAGGCGTCTCCGTGGCGCCTCGAATGCCGCGAATTCCACGTAGGGTCCCGGTAGTCTGCGCATGCGTGGCGCGACGAGCGATGACCGCGGAGCTCCCTTCACCGACAGAGGTCGTACAGGCGGCCGGCGGGCTCGTCGTCCGGCGGCAGCACGGAGGACTCGAGATCGCCGTCGTGCACCGGCCCGTCCACCAGGACTGGTCCTTCCCCAAGGGCAAGCTCGAAGAGGGTGAGACCTTCGAATTGGCGGCGCTCCGCGAGGTCGAAGAAGAGACCGGTTTGGCCTGCCGCCTGCTCCGCTTCATCGGCCACACCGAGTACGTCGACCGCAAGGGACGGCCCAAGGCCGTGGCCTACTGGGTCATGGCTGCCCAATCCGGGATCCTTCGCTCCGAACACCGAGGTAGACGAAATGCGCTGGGTCACCCTCGACGGGGCCGCCCACCTCCTTTCGTACCCCCGAGACAGGGAATTGGTGGCCGTTCTCATGGCTGCTGACCAGGTAGAACCCTTGGTCTGACCCGTTCTCAGGTTTTTCCGAAATTTTTGGTTTGGCGGCCCAACTATCGGGAATAATGGGGCTTAGCGATCTACCGCCTGATCGCACTGCCGGCGTGCGTGCCCCAGTCGAGAGCTCCAGGACCTATCGCCAAGGGCCCTGTGACAGCGCTTTGACGTCAATCGACTGGGGCACCGTCGGCGTTCTTCGTTTCGCGTGAGACCTCTTCGTTCGCGGCGGAATAACCCGGCGTGGGGCCGCCCGGGTGGAGGTCTCAGCAGACCAGTACGGCGGCACCCGTGACCCGGTCGTGCGCCAGGTCGCGCAGCGCTTCGTCGGCGCGGTCCATCGGATAGGGCGAGGTCGTGACGCGCAGGCCGATCCGCGCCGCCTCGGTCAGGAACTCCTCACCGTCGCGGCGCGTGTTCGCCGTCACGCTCTGGAGCGTCCGCTCCTCGAAGAGGTGGCGCTCATAGTCGAGGCCGGGAACGTCGCTCAGGTGGATGCCGGCGATGGCCAACGTGCCGCCGCGGTCGAGCGCCGCGAGCGCCGGGGGCACGAGTGAGCCGACGGGCGCGAAGAGGATGGCCGAGTCGAGCGGTTCGGGCGGCCTGGCATCGGCACCGCGCGGCGCTGGCCGCGCCCAACGCGAGCGCGAGCTCCTGCGCCTCCTTCGCGCGGGTCATCACGTGGACGCGCGCGCCTCGCGCCGAGCGCGACCTGCGCGGTGATGTGCGCCGAGCCGCCGAACCCGTAGATGCCCAGCCGGCCGCCCTCGGGCAGATTGGCCCGTCGCAGCGCGCGGTAGCCGATGATGCCCGCGCAGAGCAGGGGCGCGGCTTCCTCGTCAGCCGAACGTGTCGGGCAACGCGTAGGCGTACGCCTCGTCGACGACGGCGTACTCGGCGTAGCCGCCGTCGACGTCCCAGCCGGTGAAGCGCGGCGCGAGGCAGAGGTTCTCGCGTCCGGTGGTGCAGAAGCGACACGTGCCGCACGTGTGCGCGAGCCACGGCACGCCGATGCGGTCGCCCAGTCGCCACCGGTGCGCGCCCGGTCCGAGCCGCTCGACGATGCCGACGATCTCGTGGCCCGGCGTGACGCGGGTGCGGTGCACCGGCAGGTCACCCTCGGTCACGTGGAGGTCGGTGCGGCAGACGCCGCAGGCACGCACGCGCAGCCGGACCTCGCCCGCCGCCGGTTCGGGGACCTCTTTGTCGACACGCACCAGCGGGCCGCCGTCGACCGGGCCGGGTCGTTCGACCTGCCACGCCAGCATCGAGGGCGCTCATGTGGTGCAGCGTACGGGCGCGGCCCGGTGACCGCCGGAGGGCGCCCCCGTAGCATGGCGCCAGCGAGGAGGCAGCCATGCCCGCTGTGTCGGCACCGGAGGGTGCTCCCATCACACCGGATCCCCCCCGATACCCACGCGAGCTCGAACGAGACGTGGTGTCGGGCGGGCTCGAGCTACCGCGTGCGGCCGATCCGCCCCGACGACGGCCCGCGCTTGGAGGAGCTCCACGGAAGGCTTTCGCCACGCTCGGTGTACCTCCGGTTCTTCGGCGCGCATCCGACCCTCAGCGAGGCGGAGGTCGAGCGATTCACGGAGGTCGACTACGCGGGTCGTCTCGCACTGGTGGCGACGGTCGGCGGCCAACTGATCGCGGTGGCCCGCTACGACCGTTCGCCCGGAACGTCCGAAGCCGAGGTCGCCTTCGTGGTCGACGACGCGTATCAGCACCACGGCGTGGGATCGGAATTGCTCGTCGAGCTGGCCGATGCGGCGTTGGCGCGCGGGGTGACCGTGTTCACGGCCGACACCCTGGCGGAGAACCGGGCCATGCTCGACGTGTTCCACCATGCGGGGTTCGCCGTGAAATCGAGCACCGAATTCGGCACGGTGACGCTGCGTTTCCCGATCGCGCCGACGGCGGCCTCCGCCGCCGCCCGCGCGGCGCGGCGACAGCGGACCGGGCCAATCGAGTGAGCACCCTGGTGGTGGCCGGCCCCGCCGGCGCCACGACGCACGACGCGGGACCGCACCACCCCGAGCGCCAGGCGCGTGTGCTGGCCGTGATGGACGGTGTGGCCTCGCTGGCAAATGAGGGCGTCGAGGTGGTGACGCCTGACGTCGCGGAGGCGCCGCTGGACGCGCTGACCCGCGTCCACTCGCGGTCGTACCTCGCGGAGCTCGAGGCGTTCTGCACGCAAGGGGGAGGGGACATCGACGCCGACACCTACGCCCGGGCGGACTCGTGGGCGGCCGCACGGCTCGCGGCCGGTGCCGGCCTGGTCGCCCTCGAGGAGCTGGACCGCCGAGGCGAGGGCGTGGCCTTCGTGCCGGTCCGGCCACCAGGTCATCACGCGCTGCCAGAGCGCGCCATGGGCTTCTGCCTGTTGAACAACGTCGCGGTCGCGGCGGCGTCGCGGGTGGCTCGCGGGGAGCGGGTACTCATCGTTGACTGGGATGTGCATCACGGCAACGGCACGCAGGCGATCTTCTGGGACGACCCCGACGTGCTGTACGTCTCCACGCATCAGCACCCCCTCTATCCGGGCACCGGTCGTGCTGACGAGGTCGGGGGTGGCGGACGCCGCGGGCCTGACCATCAACCTGCCGCTCCCGCCGGGCGCCACGGGTGACGTCGTGCGGCGCGCGCTCGACCAGGTGGCCCGTCCCACGATCGAGGAGTTCTCGCCCGACTGGGTCCTGGTGTCGTGCGGGTTCGACGCGCACCGGGACGACCCCCTCAGCAACCTGGACCTGGAGAGCGGCGACTTCGCCGAATTGGCCCGCGTCGTGGCCGAGTTCGCGCCTTCGCCCGGACGGCTCGCCCTGTTCCTCGAGGGTGGGTACGACCTCGAGGCGCTGCGGGCCTCGGTGGCGGCAACCCTGGGCGCGCTCGTGGCAAGGCCCGGCGCGGCGACAGGGCGGAAGAGCAGCGGCGGGCCGGGCCTGGCGCAGCTCCGGGAAGCTGACGAAGCGAGGAGGCGGGCCGTCGACCGCTTGCTCGAGGACGCGGGCCCCTGACGGCGGTCAGCCGGCGCGATGCACGAGCACCGGGCACGTGCGCGTGCCCGGCGCAGTACTCGCTGACCGAGCCGATCACCATGCCCACGAACTCGCCGTGCCCGCGGCTTCCGACCACGAGCAGATCGGCGCCCTTCGACGACTCCACGAGGATGGGTGCGGGGTGGCCGCGCGCCACCCGTCCCTCGATGCTCACACCGGGGTGCTCGGCGCGCAGGGAAGCCAAGGCGCTTTCGAGCGTGCCGCGGATGTCACTTTCAGGATCGAAGTCGTCGGGGACGGGCACCGCCCAGCCATAGCTGGACGGCCATTCCCAGCACGTCACGACTTCGAGGCCGGCCGCCGTGAGCTCGGCCTGCCGGGCCGCCCATGACAGTGCTTCGAGCGAAGACGGAGAGCCATCGAAGCCGACAACGATGCGGCCCCCACCGGACTGCGATACCGAAGCCATTCGTCTCCTCCTCGTGCCCGGGGGTTGCACCCCGGCGCTCGTCGAACCTCATGGACGATAGGGGGCGGCGAGGGAAGATCCGGCACCCGGCGCCGCGACCGATGAGTAGCCCGGCACCCCGATGAGGTGGGAAGATGCCACACGTGGCGATAGGCGTGTTTCTCCTGGACGACCATGAGGTGGTCCGCAAAGGGCTCCGCGCCCTCCTCGAAGCCTGTGAGGACATCGAGGTCGTGGGCGAGGCCGACACGGTGGCCGAAGCGTTGATCCGGATCCCGGCGACAGAACCGAACGTCGCCATCCTCGACGTGCGGCTGCCCGACGGGAGCGGCGTCGAGGTGTGCCGCGAGGTGCGCTCGACCTCGCCGGAGATCGCGTGCGTGATGCTGACTTCCTACGCGGACGACGAGGCGCTCATCGCTTCGATCCTGGCCGGCGCGGCCGGCTATGTGCTGAAGCAGGTCGGCAGCCTCGACCTGCTCGACACGATCCGGCGCGCCGGAGCCGGGGAGTCGTTGCTCGACCCCGCACTGACCGACCGCGTCCTCGAGCGCCTCCGCGAAGGGCCCAAGACCGACCCGCGTCTGGCCAGTCTCACGCCACAGGAGCGGAAGATCCTCGACCTCATCGCCGAGGGCTACACCAACCGGCAGATCGCCGAGACCATGTTCCTCGCCGAGAAGACGGTCAAGAATTACGTCTCGAACCTGCTGGCGAAACTGGGCATGGAGCGGCGGACGCAAGCGGCGACGTTTGCAGCCCGACTCAACGAGCGCACGGCGCAGGACGCCAGGTCGGACGCCACCGGCACCTGACCGGTGTCACCGTGTCGGGTCCGCGGGCAGCCTCTCGATGCTCGTCAGCCGGCGTCGACCGTCACGTCGAGATTGATGCCCTGGTCGTGCAGGGCCTGGCGCAGCCGGTCACGTTCACGCTCGGGCTGCTCGAACCGGCTCGGCCCGCTCTCGATGCCCACGACCTCCGCCAGCTCGAGCAGTGCGACGTCGTAGCCGATCTGGAGAGCCAGGACGGCCGGCACGGTGTCCGCGTTGCGCTCCGGCACACCCTGCTCGAGCACCTCGCGGCGGCGCCGGACCTCGTCGACGGCGTGGCTTCGGCTGGGCCCGGGTTCCCGTGGCGGCCGCTGTTCGAGCGCGGCGTCAAGCAACTGGGTGTACATCGACATGGTCCTGATCAGGCTCGATCAGCGGTTGTTCCCGTCGCGGGCGCGCCGCAGCGAGGGGTCGAACACGACGTTCCCGCCCATCGGAGGGGACAGGTAGGAAGGGAGAACCGCCGGGTACAGCTCCCGCCGTCTGCGGAGCCATCGCTTGGTTCTCTTCACCTTCCCCTCCTCTTGCCGCCGCCCGGCTGCGGTGCCGGGTGGCCGTCGTTCAAGGTTGCGAACAGCATGCGCCTCCTGGTCTGCGGCGCGACAGGGCCAGATGTCACATGGGTGGCGGCAGGGAGGGCGCGTCCGATAAGCCACGGGGGAGTGCCGAGAGGAGCCAATGGCGTGGGCCGCCGCCAGAATTGGAAAATGGCGACCGAGGGGGGTGGCCGCCATTCTCCAAGCACCGTTGTCTGGGAAGAGGAGGGTGTCCTCGGAATTGTGCAACCCACGTACCCTGATTCGATAGAGCCAAAAGTCATGGATTCCGTGCAAACAGCCCCTTTTCCAGGGCAAATGAGCGTTCGGCCCCGCGCCCGCGCCACGCGAGACGGCGGCTCATGAGCAGGGTGCTGCCCGTCGAGGAGGCCGTCGCACTGTTGCGCCCGGTGGACTCACTCGGGTTCGGTCTGGGACCGGCCAACCCCGACTCCTTCCTCACCGCGCTGGGCGTCCGCGACGACTGGGAGGACCTCCAGGTCGGCGGGGCGCTCTGCCTCAACTACTACGAGGTCTTCACCAAACCAGGCGTCTCGTACCGCTGCGGCTTCTTCGGCCCGGCCGAGCGGCTCCTGCACGACGGGGGCTTCCGGGTCGAGCTCGTGCCCGGGGGGTTCCGGCAGTTTGCGCCGATCCTGGCCAGGTTCGCCCCGCGGGTGATGGTGGCCCAGGCCGCCCCGCCCGACGAGGCGGGCAACGTGAATCTGTCGCTGCACCTGGGCGCCACCCGGGACGAGCTCCTGCGGGCCGGCCGCGACCCCGAGCGGTTGCTGATCGTCGAGGTCAACTCCAAACCTGCCCCGGACGAGGAGCCTTCCCCCGGCGTACGACAACACCATTCCGCTCGAGCTCGTCGACGTCGCTGATCGAGTCCGACGCGACACCGTTCGCCTTGGCCGACGCCCCGACCGACGAAGTCGACGCCGCGATCGCCGGCCACGGCACTCGCCTACGTGAGGGACGGCTCGACCCTGCAGACGGGCATCGGCGCCATCCCCAACATCGTCGCCACGGAGCTGGCCGCCAGCTCGCTCGGCGGCTTCGGGATCCACTCCGAGATGTTCACCACCGGGCTGATGCGTCTCCATCAGGCGGGCAAGGTGACCAACGACGCCAAGGGCGTCTTCGACGGTGTCTCGGTCACGACGTTCGCGCTCGGGACGGCCGAGCTCTACGAGTGGCTCGACGGCAACAGTGACGTCGCGTTCCTGCCGGTCGAGACGGTGAACGACCCGACTGTCATCGCGAAGAACGCCAACCTCGTCTCGATCAACGGCGCCTTGTCGGTCGACCTCTACGGCCAGGTCGTGGCCGACAGCATCGACGGCCGGCAGATCTCGGGAGTCGGCGGCCACGAGGACTTCGTGGCGGGCGCGGAGTTGCATCTCGACGCGCATTCGCTCATCTGCCTGCGCTCGACCGCCGTGCGCGACGGCGAGGTCGTGTCGCGGATCGCCGGCCTCCTCCCCGAGGGATCGGTCGTGTCGACGCCGCGCCACCACACCGGTGTCGTCGTCACCGAGTACGGCGCGGCCGAGGTGTCGGGTCTCACCGTGCGCGAGCGGGCGCACGCGCTCGTCGACATCGCCCACCCGGACTTCCGCGACGAGCTGCGCAAGACCGCCGATGGGCTCGGCCGGCTTTGATCTCGATCAGGAGGCCGCTGGCGCCAGGCCGAGCCGGCGCCGTAGGTCGGCATCCGACCATTCGGGCGCGCCGGCCACGACCTTACGGACGAAGCTCGTGAGGCTCCGGAAGACGTCGCGGCTGTCCTCGAGCCACGGCATCAGGATCGGGAACACGTGGAACATCCCGTCGTACTCGTGCGCCTCGGTCGGTACGCCGGCGGTCCGGAGGCGCTGGACGTAGCGACGAATCGGGTCGCGGAACATCTCGCCGCCGCCCCACGAGACGCAGGTGGGTGGAAACCCGGTCAAGTCTGCGGTCAACGGGGAGACCGATTGACTCGTTGCGTCGGCGCCATGGAGATAGGCGGCGGTCGGAATGTTCCAGGGCAAGATGTCACGCTCGGCGTTCTCGGTGACCGACGGCTCGTCGAGGCGCAGGTCGACTTCCGGGGAGAAAAGGATGAGGCCCGCTGGCTTCACCATTGGCGCGGCATACCCTCGGTCGAGGAGGACCGTGTTGGCGAGCCCTCCGCCGCCAGAGTCGCCGGCAAGCAGGATGCGCTGCGATGGGATGCCCAGGCCGACGAGAGCCGCGAAGGCGGCGGATGCATCTTCTACCGCCGCCGGATACGGGAACTCGGGCGCCAGTCGGTAGTCGGCCACGAAGACCGCGCACTCGGTCTCCTTGCAGACCCGCGACGTGAAGAAGGCGTACATGTTCGGTGACGTCCCGATGTAACCGCCACCGTGCAGGTAGAGGATTACCCCGAGCGGCGGTTGCCGCCGGTGGAGGTAGAGAATCCCCGGTACGCCACCGATCTCGGTGTGATGACACGCCACGTCGAGGGAATTGACGAACGGCGGCATCACGACGTTGCAGATGTCGTCGAGGAGGAGCTCGAGCGAGCGGAACTCGGGGATCCGCAGCGCGGACGCGTAGCCCATGAAGGCGCGGATCACCTCACGGGTGACCGACATCCCAAGGTTGGACAGCGGAGAGGAAGGTCCGGCGAACGGGTGGCGGAACGGCACCCGCGCGAGGGCGGTCGCCATCTGCTCGATACCCAGCGCGACATCGAGTGCCACGACAGGCGCGGCCGCCGTCGGCACCTCCGGTCGGTCTCCCATGGCCATCGCGGTGCGTCCTTTCTCCGTGGCCGGCTCGGTGTCACCTGCACCCGGCAAGCCGTGACAAGGATCTCGCATCGCTCCGCGCCGAGACAACGTCGCCGTAGCTAGCCGAACGGCTAGGAAGCGACGATCGTTCGGCTACGGTCGTGGGCATGCGCTCGTCAACGGCCGTAGCCCGTGTCGGCCGTGGCGAATCCCCGTACACCTCGGCGCAGGTCCGCACGGCCGGCGTCGCGCTCGACCTTTTCGGCGAGCATGGCGTGAGCGGAACCTCGCTGCAGATGATCGCCGACGTCCTCGGGGTGACGAAGGCCGCGGTCTACCACCAGTTCCACACGAAAGAGGCGATCGTCGTCGCCGCGGTCGATCTCGAGCTCGCAAAGTTGGAACCCGCCCTCGAAGCGGCCGAAGCGCAGCGCGGCGACCCGTCGGCTCTGGCGACTCTTCTGGGTCAAGTGATCGATCTTGCCATCGGCCGCCGACGCTTGGTCAGCCCACTGCTGCACGACCCGGTCATCGTGCGGTTGTTGAGCGAACACGAGCGGTACCTGGACCTGATGACTCGGTTGTTCGCCGCCCTACTCGGCGACGAAGACGATCTGCACGCGTGCGTGCGCGTCGCCATGGTCGCCTCGGCGATAGGCGGTGTCGTCACCCATCCGCTCGTGGCCGGACTCGAGCAGGACGAGCTGAGGGCCGAGGTCCTCGAGCTGGCGATGCGCTTTCTCGGGCTGCCTTCGTAGACGAGGCGAGCGCACGACCACGGCGTTCAGCGCCCGAATGCATACGTCGATTCCGCGGCCCGCACGTCGTTGACCAGGTTGCCGAGGGCAAGGTTGATGTCATCGGTGTGATAGCCCCAGGTGGGCCCCGGGCTTTGCGTGACGACCGGCCTTCCGGCACGTACGAGCGTCCGGACGTTGAGCCAGCTGGCGCCACCCCTGTACGTGCACGTTGCCGAGTAGAGGCCGGGGTAGGTCACCCACGGCGTGGTGACCGGCGGTGGCGGTGGCTGCGCCGTGGGGGTCACGAAGTACGGATTGAGGCCGGCGGTACCACCGCCGAGAGCGGCCGGGTTGACGCAGGCGACCCGCAGCCCCTTCGACGTCATCTGCCCGGATTGCAGGCTCACCCCTTGACCAGGTCGCCCGAACAAGGAGTTCTTCGGTGGCTGGGTGGGAAAGCTCGAGTAGGCGATGACGCACCCCGCCTGACGCGCCGAGGTGCAAACCGCGAGATGACGGAACGTGGCGCCGACGGCCTTGCCGGCGGGCACCGTGACGTTCCCTCCGGGGAGGATGGCGACGACGGTGCGCGTACGGAGTGCCGGGTTCGGGTCCACCTGGCTCGCGAGGAGCCGAATCAGCATCGCGGAGCCCTGCGAGTGCCCGATGAAGACAATCGGCCTTCCGTCGTTGTCGTTGGCGAGATAGTCCTTCCAGTCGGAGAGCAGGCTCGCGTAGGCCGCGGCGTCGGCCCCCGGCGCAGCGCCGAGCCCCTGGGCAAGGGAGGCCGCGGTGCGCTGCATGTACATCGGGGCCCACACTTGGCAGACCGACGAGAAGCGTGAGGCCTGGGAAATCGCCGCGCCCACCTCGCCGGCCTGGATCTTGAGGTTTGCGTTGGCCGACTTCTGCCTGCTGACCGTGGGGTACACGTAGAAGCAGTCGAATTTCGACGAAGTGGTGGCCGATCCGTTCTGGACCGTCCGGGGGCCGCGGGCCGGCACCACCGTCGCCTGTTGCGGGAAGTTGCAGGGATTGTTGGCTTGCCCGGGGCGGCAGAGCCACACCGTGCCCGCATCGTCCGGCTGACCCGACGGCACGTAGCTGCTCGAAGCGGCAGCGGCGGGTGCCGGAGATCCCGCCGCCAGCGCGATCGGGAGCAACAGGGCCAGGCCGAACGCGAGCGCTCGACCGAGACGCCACAATGATCCGACGGATAGGCAACTAGGTTGCATAAAACGTATAGACTGGCGGGTGGTGGCCAGAAAGTCAACCGGCGACTATCGCTTCGGCGATCTGCTCGCCCTCGCCCGCCAGAGCTGGATCACGCAGATGGCGGGTGGCCTGGCGGCCAAGGGCTACGCCGAGTACCGGCGCAGTGACGCCGCGGCGGTCCGCCAGCTGCAGCGGGGACCGATGTCGATCGGCCGGCTCGGCGCTGCGCTCGGCGTCACACGCCAGGCCGCGCGCAAGGTGGCGGACGGCCTCGAGCGGCGCGGCTTTGCGACCCTCGCCAGGGACGAGGTGGACACGCGTCAGGTGAACGTCGAGCTGACCCCGGAGGGCGACGCCTACGCCGACGCGGTGCGCACCGTGATTCAGGACCTCAACAGCGCCGTGGTCAAAAGAGTCCGACCGGCAGACCTCGCGGCCGCCGACGCGGTGCTGCGCGCCGTCCTGGCCGACGATCACACCCGGCGCCTCGCCGAGTTCTTGGGAGCTCCCCCGGAACCACCACACCGGTGACGAGCGAGACGTAGGACCGCCGGTGAGGCCTTACGCCAAGACCTCCGCATCCGGAACGGCAGCGCCCGGCGTGGACGGGTGCAGCACCTCTGCGAGCAGCTCGACGCCGTCCACGACGCGTGGACCGGGACGAGAGAAGTAGGCGTTGGCGTTGACCGCGACGACGCGGCCCAGGTCGGGGACGTCCGGCCGGCGCAGGAACGAGGCGGCCTGCTCGATGGCACCGGCAAGGTCGAAACCGCAGGGGGTGAAGATCGTGACGTCGATCGACTCGGCGCCGATCTCCTCCCACGTGAGGCGGCGCGATGGCGCCCGGGGCTCGGCGAGGACGGGTTCGCCGCCCGCGGCCTCCACCATTTCGGGCATCCAGTGGCCCCCGTTGAACGGTGGGTCCGGCCATTCGAGGACAAAGACCCGTGGCCGCGCCAGATTGGCGACACGGGTCCTTACCGCATCGACGCGCCGACGGAGCCCGGCGACGTATGCAGTGGCAGCGTCCTCGGTGTCCGTGGCGCGGCCGACCTGGACCACGCAGTCGATCACGTCGTCCAGGCCCGCCGGATCGAGCGAGACCACCTCGGCGTGGCAGCCGATGACGTCGAGCGCGTCCTCGACCGCACCTGAATCGATGGCGCAGACCGCACACAGGTCCTGGGCCAAGATGAGATCGGGCGCGATGGCGCGGATCCTGGCATCGTCCAGGGTGTAGATGGACCGGCCGTCCACCAGCAGCGCGCTCACCTCTGCGTCGACCTCGGCCGCCGTACGCGGCTTGTCCACGTGGAGCGCCGTGCCGGACACGACCGGCACACTCCGGGCAGCCTCGGGATAGTCGCACTCGAAGCTCACGCCGGCCAGCTGGTCGCCGAGCCCGAGGGCATAGACGATCTCGGTGGCCGAAGGCAGCAACGACACGATCTTCATGTGTGCATCATCTCCCAGATCTTTGAACCGGACCTTTCCCATGACTCCGGAACGGACCGGTCACGCGCCCGAGACCGAGCGGCGTGCGACACTCGGGGTGCGGCGTCGCGCTTTGCCTACGATGACGCAGTGGCGCCGGCTGGCGAACCCGAGACCCCGGAACCGGTGTGGGTGGATGACGTCCGCATACGGATGCTCGGTGCCGCCGAAGCGGCCCGTCTCGGCGATGCCGTCCGAGCCGTCTACGGGGAGACGTATCCCGTGCTGTGGGCCTACGACGCGGACGAAGTGGCCCGGCGGATCTCGAACGGCCTCCTGATTTCGGCGATCGCCGAGACGAACGACGGCGAGTTGCTGTGTCATTCCGGCCTCGTCCTCGCTGATCCCGGCGACGCCGTCGGTCACGCAGGCCAGGCACTGACGCTGCCGGCGGCCCGCGGCCAGCACATCTTCACCAGGGTGAAGCGCTATCTCGTCGAGTGGGTGACGACGCGTGGGCTCGTCGGCATGTACAGCGAAGCCACGGCCGCCCACCCCTACAGCCAGCGGGCGCTGCTCGATCTCGGCGGCCACGAGACGGGGTTCTTGCTCGGCTTCATCCCCGCAACCGTCGACAACAGCGTGTCGGCGCCGAGCGCCGGACGGCAGTCGGCCGCGCTGTTCTTTCTCCGCCTGCGGCCGGGAAGGGAGCGCATGGTGTACGCACCCAGCCGTCATCGCGCCATCGTGCAGGACACGATCGACGTCTGCCACTTTCGTTCCCATCTGGCCGATGCCCCGATCGCTACCGATCTCCGTTCGAGATCGGAACTCCACGTCGAGACGCGACCTGGCGACAATGTCGCCGTCCTGACGGTGATCCGGGCGGGGGACGACCTGACGGCGAGGGTGGATGCGGAGCGCGCCCGCCTTTTCGCCGAGGGTATTGACGCCCTGTACGTGGACCTTCCCCTCGACCGGCCCGAGTCGGCCCAGGTGAGTGAATCACTCGAGGAGCTGAAGCTGACCTACTCGGGAATCTTTTTGAACCACCAGGCCGCCGGCGACGTCTTACGACTGCAGAGCCTGCGCACGGCCACCGCGTTGTCGCACGACGTCGTGGTGGCATCACCCCACGGCGCCGCGCTGCTCGAGTACGTCCTGGCGGACATGGAGGCCGCCGGTCAAACCGTGGTGCGGACGCATGACCATCCGACCGGGACCGCGGGGGAGGGTCTCGCGGCAGGCATCCCGCTGGTGACGGTGCCGTAGGGCGCCGGTCTGGCCGTGGCTCGACGCATGCGCGTCCCGGGCGATCGACTATCCCCGTCCACGGGCGAGGTGGATGCAACCATTGTTGTATGGGCCTGGGTGTTTCGCCGTGTGCCGCGCGCGTGCGTCGGATGCGACACGCGACGACGACGCTTCCGGTCCTCTTTGTCGCGGTGGTTGCCCTGCTCGGCAATGGCCTCGCGGTTTCTCCGGCTGCGCCGGCCACCACTTCCGGGTGGTACATCGCCACGGTGCCGGGGACCGGTGCGGACGACGTGCCGCTTGGCTCCGCCTGTGCCAGTGCCTTCCAATGTTGGGTTGTCGGCGTCAGCTTGACCAACCTCTCCGGGGGCGGGCCGTCCACGGTGAGCCCACTCATGGAGTCGTGGAACGGATCGACCTGGACGCTCGTGGCGCCGCCGCTGCCGTCCGGAGACGGCGGGGGACTGTTCGGGGCCACCTGCGTCAACGGAGCCGACTGTTGGGCCGTGGGTGCTGTTGTCACTTCCGGTGCGCCGAACCCGACGGGCACGCTCGTCGAGCACTGGGACGGCTCGGGGTGGTCGCCGGTCCCGAGCCCCACTCCGAGCGGTCCTGGCGTCGTCGGTGCGATCCTCAGCAGCGTGAGCTGCGCGACGGTCACGAGTTGCTTCGCGGTGGGCTACGAAACGGATGCGGCGGGGAACAACCTTTCCGACGTCATCGAACAATGGAACGGGTCCGACTGGAGCATCGTTCCCGGTGCGACGACGGGACAGGCCTTCGACCAGTTGCTCGCAGTGCGGTGCCCGTCGTCGGGGGACTGCTGGGCGGTTGGCAACGCCGGACCGGCGCAACAGATGTCGAATTTCCTGCCGATCTTTCCAGGCGCGGTGGGTGATCAGGGCTTGATCGAGCACTGGAACGGGGCAGCCTGGTCGATGGTGCCGAGCGTGACCGAAACCCCACCCGACGGTGGGTATCTTTCCGGGCTCGCGTGCACGAGCTCGAGCGACTGCTGGGCGTCCGGCTCGACGACCGGCAGCGACGGAGCAACGTCGGGGATCCTCATGGAGCACTGGGACGGTTCGGCGTGGACGGATGCATCTGCGTCGGTGCCGGGCTCGACATCGCCGGGGATGCTGGCCGGCATCTCCTGCGTCAATAGCGCCCAGTGTTGGGCGGACGGTTCCACAGGAACGTTCAACGGTGGCGGGTCCACTCCGCAACCCAAGAGCCTGGTGGAGTATTGGAACGGCTCGTCGTGGTCGGTCCAACCGAGCCCCGACGTGACCGCGCTGAGCTTCCTGAATTCGATCAGCTGCGTACCCGCCGTCGGTTGCCTCGCCGATGGCGGCACGCTGACCAATCCGAGCGGCAACGATCCGGGGCTGCGGGCGCTCGTCGAGCAGCTGTGGTTCCCGCCGGCCTCGAACCAGGGCATCGTGCTCGCCGCCCGAGACGGGGGAGTGTTCGCGTACGGAACAGCGCCTTTCGCCGGTTCCATGGGTGGCCGTCACCTCAATGCGCCGGTCGTCGGAATTGCTGCGACGCCCGATGGCCGCGGCTACTGGCTGGTCGGATCGGACGGCGGTGTGTTCGCGTTCGGCAGCGCGGCCTTCGAGGGTTCCATGGGTGGTCATCGCCTCGATGCACCGATCGTGGGAATGGTGCCGACGGGCGATGGCCGCGGCTATTGGCTCGTGGCCGGTGACGGTGGCGTGTTCGCGTTCGGCGACGCCGTATTCGCCGGGTCGATGGGTGGCCGCCACCTCAATGCGCCGGTCGTCGGCATCGCGGCGTCCGATCAAGGTGGGTACGACCTCGTGGCGTCGGACGGTGGAGTGTTCAGCTTCGGGGGCGCGACGTTCTCCGGCTCGGCGGGAGGGATGCGACTCGCTGCGCCCATCACGGGCATCGCCGCCACCCCGGACGGTCGGGGCTACTGGCTCGTCGCCACCGACGGCGGGGTGTTCAGCTACGGCGACGCCGCGTTCTTCGGTTCCGTGCCCGGCCAGGGCATCACCGCGCAGTCTCCGGTCGTCGGGATCGCCCGGACGCCCAGTGGCTCGGGTTACTGGCTCGTCGGCACCGATGGAGCGGTCTACGCGTACGGCGACGCGACCTATCTGGGTTCGCCCGACGCCCACAAGCTCGTCGCACCGGTGTCGGGCATCGCAGCGATCTGATCCAAGGGTCGCAGTCCCTGAGCCGCGTTATCGTCGGCGAGGGTATCCGTCCGACACGTGCCGGAGTTCGCGCGGGCTTTGGTTAACGGATGGGGAGCTGTCCTGTGGGCAAGTCTCAGCGTTGACCGGCGCGATCACCCGAACGGCTGTCCACCTGTCCGGCTACGATGCCAGAGCAGGCGTCAAGAGGAGTGGGACATGGCAGAGGAGTCCGGCACTATCGGTCCGATCAGTTATCTGATCGTGGAGTTCCCGGGCAACAAGATGACCGGCGAGGGCCTCCCGATCCTGGTCGACCTGGTGGACCGCGGCTTGATCCGGATTCTTGACCTGACCTTCGTGGCCAAAGGCGAAGACGGCTCGTTGGCGGTCGTCCTGCTCGAGGACCTCGACCTGGACGGAACGATCGATCTGGCCGTCTTCGGCGGGGCCTCGTCGGGGCTGATGAGCGATTCCGACATCGCCGAGGCTTCCCCAGCGATTCAGGCGGGTTCCTCTGCGGCGGTTCTGATCTTTGAGAACACGTGGGCGACCGGCTTTGTTCAGGCTTTGCGTCGAGGGGGGGCCGAGCTGGTCGCTGCGGGGTACATCCCGCAGAGCGATCTCGTGGCCGCCCTCGACGCCACAGAGAAGTGAGAGGAGACTGACGTGGGATTGTTGAGAGGAGTGGCTCGGACGGCGGCCATCGCCGGCACTGCGACCGCCGTGTCCAACCGAGTGTCCCGGCGGCAGGGCAACCGCTGGGCACAGCAGGAAGCCGACCAGAACGCCCAGCAGCAACAGTACCGCGCCTCCTCCGCAGGCGCCTCCGGCCGCGGCGGAACCAGCGCGCTGACACGGTGGCGCAACTGAAGGATCTCGCCGAATTGAAGGCACAAGGCATCTTGACCGACGCTGAGTTCGACGCGCAGAAGGCCAAGATCCTCAACTCGTAGCGAATCGGGCGACGAAGTCCGTCCTCGTTTTATCGCTCGATTGTCCTGGGCCGGGATCCGGGTCAGTCGTGGCGACCAAGCGCGAGGTGAAGCAGGTCCTGCGCCCGGACGTCGCGGGCTTCACGGCGCAGCGCGGCATCGATGTTGCCTTCGGGCACGAGCATGTGCAGGCCGCCGGGATGGATACGGAAGCGAAGTGGTGTCTCGAGCTCGAGTGCCTCGCCGTCTATTCCCGCATAGGCCGTACCCGACCGTGACCGGACCTCGAACTCGTCGCACGCGAACTGATAGCCATGGCCGCTCGTCGCTCCCCGCCCGGCCAGAGCCAGGGTGACAACCTCAGCCGCTTGGCTCCCGGTTCGCGCGGTGACGGCGAAGACACCGAGCCGGCCGGTGTCGAGACGCCTGCGCTGCGACACGTCGAGAGATGCCCCGAGTACGTACGGATTGTTCGACACCATGATCAGGAAGGCACCGTCAACTTCCGTGCCATCGGGCGCCACGAACTGCAGGTCGAACGGGTCCTTTCGCTGGCCCAGCAATTCCGGGATCAGCTGCTGCGTGGTCGCGGCCTTGGCCTCGCGGTAGCCCTCTTGCTGCACGATGGTGGCGTAGATCCCGAGTGAGACGTTGTTGACGAAGAAGCGGTCGTTGACGGTGGCGTAGTCGACATTGCGCTCGATGGCGTCCCGAAAGGCGTCGACACTCTTTCTCGGGTCGTCGCGGTCGAGCCCGAGGTCGAGCGCGAAATGATTCCGCGTGCCGGCCGAGACGCAGACGAACGGGAGACCGTGATCGACCGCGAGCGAGGCGACCAGGGCTTGCGAGCCGTCGCCGCCCGCCATGCCCAGGCAGTCGGCACCCCGGGCAATCGCATCGCGCGCCAACTCAGCCAGGTCGAGACCGTGGTCGAGCCTCACCGTCTCGACGCCCATGGATGCCGCGAGACCCTCCAGCTCGAATCGCTCCACCTTCCCGCCTCCGGACCACGGATTGCAGAGCAGCACCGGATGGCGAGGTGGTGGTACCCGGTGCGTCACGAATCGGGCCGACGATCGCAACCGGGTGAGGAGCGACGCCCGGGCTGCGGTGATCGACACGGCCAGCAGGAGCAAAGCGCCGACGAGCCGCACGATGGAGGCCCAATCCTCTTGGCCGCGCGGAGCAGGCCCACGGCGATGAGGATGACGCCGACGACGACCGCCGCCCAGCCCATGAGCCGGCGTACAGAGCGTTCGGTGATGACCCACCACCCACCGGCGATACCGAGCAGCAGCCCCGACCAGACCGAGCGCGACATCGACGCTGTTTCGCACCAAGAATCCGACGACCAAGAGCACGAGCAGTACCCCGCAGACGAGGGATACGACGGCCCAGGCCTGGGCTTTGCGCAAAGACGATGCGGCAGGGCCCTCGCCGAAGGCCTCGTCGGGACTGGGCACCGTGCCCGCATGCGGACCCTCTGTCATTCGTCGGCGTCCTCCCGTTCCCTCAAGAGACCCGTGATCGGAATCAATCGGCATTGTAAGTTCCACGCCCGAGACCCGAATGACACCATCGTGAACAAGGAACAAAGCCCAACCGGGCGCCAAGCCTTTCTCAACCGATGGATCCCCGGGGTTCGCGCCGTGCGCACCTATGAGCGGCGCTGGACCCGGCCCGACGTCGTCGCCGGCGTCGTTCTTGCGGCGATCCTCGTTCCGCAAGGTATGGCCTACGCGGAGCTGGCCGGCCTCCCTCCGGTGACCGGCCTCTACACCACGATCGGCTGTCTCGTCGGCTATGCCATTTTCGGGCCCTCCAAGATCCTGGTGCTCGGACCCGATTCGTCCGTCTCCCCGATGATCTTCGCCGCACTGATCCCGTTGCTCGTCGCCGGGGACACCCACCGGGCCATCGCACTGGCCGGGATGCTTGCGGTGATCGTGGCGCTCATCGAGATCGGCATGGGCGTGGCCAAGCTCGGGTTCGTGGCCGACCTTCTGTCAAACGAGGTCCAGGTCGGCTACATGAACGGGCTGGCGTTCGTCATCATCGCCGGACAGCTCCCCAAACTGTTCGGGTTCTCGACCGACGCCGAAGGGTTCGGCCCCGAGCTCAAGGCTTTCGTCGTCCACTTGGACTCGACCGTCGGAGCAGCCCTTGTTGTCGGTCTGGGAGTGCTCCTCATCCTCGTCGTCCTTCCCCGCTTCACGCGCACGCTTCCCGCCGTGCTCGTCGCGATCGTGGCTGCCACCGTGGTCTCGGCCGTATTCGATCTCCACGCGCACGGAGTGCCGACAGTCGGGACACTCCCCAGAGGGATCCCGAGGCCGTCGCTCCCCTGGACGAAGTTCTCCGACATCGGGCCCTTGATGATCGCCGCCGTCGGGATCACCTTGGTCTCGCTGGCCGACACCATCGCCACCTCGTCGAGCTTCGGCGCCCGCCGAGGTGAGGAGGTGGACCCGAACCAGGAGATGGTCGGTATCGGTGCGGCCAACCTGGCGTCGGGCTTTCTTCAGGGCTTTGCCGTGTCGACCAGCGGCTCGCGGACCGCGGTCGTCGAGCAAGCGGGCGCCAAGACCCAACTGGCGTCCGTCGTCGGCGCCGGAATCGTCGCCATCCTGCTCCTGTTCTTCAATTCCCTGCTGGCCGATCTTCCGCAGTCCGCACTCGCCGCCGTCCTCATTGGAGCCGCACTTTCGCTCCTCGACCTTCGGGTGTTGGCGAGGTACTGGCGCGTTCGGAAGAGCGCCTTCGTGCTCTCGGTCATTGCCAGCCTGGGTGTGATGGTCCTCGGGGTCCTCCAGGGCATCGTCATCGCCGTTGCGCTCGCTGTGGCCCTCTACTTCCGACGGGGCTGGCAACCGCACGGTGCGGTACTCGGGCGGGTTCAGACCATCGGCGGATGGCACAACGTCGACCGCTATCCCGAGGCCCGCCAGCTGCCCGGCGTCGTGGTCTTTCGCTGGGAAGCACCACTGTTCTTCGCCAACTGTTCGTCGTTCCGCACCCAGATCAGAAGCGTCGTGGGGTCACGCCAGGTGTCTTGGGTCGTGATCCAGTGCGCGGCGATCACCGACATCGACGTCTCGGCCGCAAAGATGCTGGAGCAGCTGGACCTCGAGCTCAACGCGCGAGGCATCCATATGGCCTTCGTCGAAATGCGGACCCGGCTCCAGGACCTCGTGCAACGCTACGGGCTCTTCGAGACGCTTGACCGAGACCGCTTCTATCCGAGCCTCGAAACCGGCCTGGCTGCGATCCGGGGGGACGTCGGCCCATCCGAGAGATCGACGACATGATCACTATTTGACATTCCTCACCACACAGGAGGTCTGGAAATAAACGGCGCGCCCCGATTCCGGTCCGCCGAATCGAGCTCCGGGCAGCCTGCCGACGGCAGCGTCGACGACCCGGTAACCACGACGCAATGGCGTTTGCGTCGATCGCACTCTCCGCTCTGAGCTTCTTGACGCCGTTCCGATTGGCCGCCGAAAGTCAGGACCGGACACCAGTACGGGCGCTCGTCTCTGTCCAACCGACTCCGTCTGAGTTTGATGGACAGGGGTTATGGACAATCCGATTTACTGGTTTTCATCTGCTTTGAGTCGGCAGTAACGCTGGGTTACGCCAACGAGCGGTAATGCTGTCGCCAGATCAGTCTGTACACCCGTGACCAGCGGGGAATTGAACGCAGCACCGGTATGAACGGCAGGAAGATCAGAACGACGGTGAGTGCCATCATGATCGCCCACACCTCGAGGTCGGCATTGGTGGAGGTCTTCATGGGCGGGACCTGGTACCACATGGTGTAGAGCCAGAGCCAAGCCTGACCGGGATAGTTGCCGGTCTCGTTCATCATTCCCCACTGCGTGCCCTGCAGGTGCTGGGCGCCGGCAAGGTTGTTCAGGTACGAGCCGTTCGCGATGAAGAGGAGCGGCTTGGTGTAGTTGGTGTTGTAGAACTGGCCCTGGCTCAACAGGGTCCCGTCGAGTCCGCCGTTCTGGGCCATGCTCGTCAGAGAGCCGATGATGACTCCTACAGGGCCGTATTGGGCATGCGGGACTTGCAACCGACCATGAACGTCGGTCGCGTTGGCGACGGCTTTCTCGTACGCGGTCGTCCAGGCGCTCTGCTGCGTTGATGTCGCACTGTTGTAGGTATCGAGGGCTCGCTGGACCAGCGGCTGATTGGACAGGGTGCGTAGAGGGCCGATGACGAAGTCCTGGGCGGTGTTGATCGGCTGGTGCACACCAACCCATTGAGCCGGCTCGAAGAAGCCGATGTGCTGCGTCACGTCCGGAGTGGTGTTGTAGGGAGGTCCGTAGGTGGCCAGAGGGCTGGTGCCGTCGAGCTCAGTGACAGCGGTCTGCGCGAAGTCGACCGGGTCGCTCGTGGACCAGGACTTCAAAGTGACGGCCGGTTCGTCGGGAGAGGAGAAGACGACGGCCAGGAGAACGATGAGCACTCCAACCGCCACCAGTGCGACGAAGGCCTCCTTGAGGATGTCGTAGGGACGATACGCCCCCGTCCATTCCCTGACGTCGCGGTCGGGGTTGAAGCGCTTCTGCCTTTCGGGGGCTCACTCGGCAAGCTCCGCAGCCGATGGCGTCTCGCCATGATCCTTCGGCTCGATATCAAAGGGCGGCACGATGCCGCGCCGCCGGACCATCAGCACGTGGAGCCCGGCGATGATAACGACTGCGATCGGCAGCAGGACGATGTGCCACATCAGCATCTGGCCGAAGTTGAGGACGTTCCAGAATGCCCCGGCACCCGTGGCGTTGATGCCGTCCTTGGCCTGGGTGGAGATCCACTGTGAATCGAAGTTCTGCTGCGAGAGATATCCGGTGAAGGCGGCCGCGATCGAGGCCACGAAAGAAACGACGCCGGTCACCCAGGTCAGCTTGCGGTTGCCCCGCCAAGCCGCCATGAAGAACTTTCCCCAGAGGTGGATGACCATGAAGAAGAAGAAGAACTCCACACTCCACAGGTGTAGCGAATTCACGAAGTGCCCCAGGCCGGACACGTGCCACCAGCTCGGCCCCATGATGGCGAGCACGCATCCGCTGATGATGACCCAGGCCAGGGAGACCACGGTGAGAACGCCGAAGACGTAGATCCAAGAGGCCATGTACGCGGGCTGGCGGTCGGGGAGCAGGCGGTCCGGAGGCAAGGCCGTGGCAGCGGCGTTCCTGACCCGTGCCGTCCACTGCCGGGACTCCTCGGAGGAGGCCGCCTCGTTGTGCGTGCCGGTGTCGAGGCTCATTGGTCCCGCCCCTTTCGCCGCGGGAACGGCAGAAGGATCGCCAGCACGAAGACGGCGATCATGAGAAGGATGACGACGAGGTTCGCAACCGAGATCTGGACGAAGCCCCAGTGGACATAGTGGCCAGAGCCGTTCAGATTGATCAGCGCAGCGAGCAGTACACCGAATGACATGTCCTAACCATTGCAGTTCCGGCTCACCCAGGGTAGGGAGGATCGTCCCATCGTGAGGAGCCCTAAAGGCCCCACCGCATTTGCGGGATGCTGCCTGGCTGACCTCCCTGCCGACGCGAACCAGCCGGCCCGCTTTTGCGGACCGGCTGGTTGATTTCCAGGCGGGAGAGGGGGGTGAACCCCTATGCCGTGATCACCACCGCGGGAGGAGCATGGCGTGGCATCAGCTCCTCCGTCTCGTCGACCCGGCGGGCGTGGGCGAAGCCCATGAGCACGAGAACCGCCATGACAGCGGCAAGAGCGAAGGCCGCAATGGCGCACCAGAAGGCGATCGCCGCGATCAGGCTGAATCCGTAGGCCTCGAGGAGCAGGCCACGAAGCGTGGTGCCCTGGAAGACCGTCTGGGCCTTGGCCTCGGCTGCCGTGTACGCCGCCGATCCCTTGGGCAGAGCCATGGCCTCAGCGCTCAGCTGTGCGTAGGTCTTGCCGCCACCCATGTTGTTGAGGTGCACGGCGATGAAGTCGTTTGCGTAGACCTCAGCCTGCTGACCCGTCAGCAACTGTTGCCCGGCGTACTGGGACACCGAAGGGATCATTGACTTGGTGATCTCCTGCCCGTCGGGGTGGGCGAACGCCGCCGCCGAGGGGAAGGTGATCTGCTGCTCAGCGAGTTGAGTGTGCACGTAGTTGTTGGCGAAGTTGTAGCCGACCAACAAAAGAGAACCGGCCACCGCCAGCACCAGAACGACGACGATGCCGCCGACACTGGCCAGCTTGTCGAAAACCTTCCGTCGCATGATTCCCTCCTTCTCGTTCGTGATCCCTCCCGTGAGGAGATCCAACTCCATCCTCCGGCGATCTGGGCGTTGAGGAATGAGCGCAAAAGTCATCCGCGGTACGGAGGAAGGTCCTATGGATGCAAGGAACGGCCCGAATGGGAGGAATCTCCCTATGTGCTGGAGAACTCCTTGGCACACAATCGCCACATGAACATGTACGTCCAGGTCCTCACTGGGGCAATGGACAGCTGGGACACCGAGCTGTCCGGTGGTCCCCTCCTCGACTACGTGCTCAGTTGCCGAGCCGCTCTGCCCGAGCGGGATCTCGGAGCGGGAGTGTGGTCAGAGGCGTCCCTGGTCGCCGAGGTCGCGTACGACAGAGCCCTGATCAGCCTCGCGGTCGAGTACGGCGTCGATGTGACTCCGACGAACTTCGTCCATCCGAGGATCGAACGTGACCGCCTCGAGGCTGCACTGGAAAAGCGGGGCTTGGATCTACGTTCGCCGGACAGCCGGTCGGGCGATCTTCAGGGCGATTCGGGCGAAACCTGACCCTTGGCCTTGGTGGCGTAGATCGCGGCTTCGGTCCTACTCGTCATCTTGAGCTTGCGCAGGAGCCCCGTCACATAGTTCTTCACGGTGTTCTCCGACAGGAACATGGCATCGGCGATCTGTTTGTTCGTCTTGCCTTCGGCAATGAGGTCGAGGATCTTGCCCTCCTGTGGCGAGAGGGAGGAGAGAGTGGGATCTTGCTTGGGTGGATTCGCGATGCGTTCGACGACCCTTGCGACTGCCCGGGGGTCCATGAGCGATGCGCCTGCGGCAACTTTCTTGACGTCCTCGATGAGATCCCGCGCTTTGATCTGCTTGAGCACGTAGCCGGCTGCCCCGGCCATCACGCTCGCGTACATCGCCTCATCGTCGGCAAAGCTCGTGAGCATCAGGCAGGCGAGCTTCGGCATGGTCGACCGCAGGTCACGACAGACCTCGATCCCGTCCCCGCTTTCTAGCCGGACGTCCAAGATGGCTACGTCGGGCTTGGCCAGCGGGACGCGTGTGAGTGCTTCCTCGCCCGTTGCGGCTTCGCCCACGACCTCGATTTCGTCGTCGCTTTCCAGAAGGCTACGGACTCCCTCACGTACCAGGTCGTGGTCGTCGAGAAGAAAGACGCGGATGGTCACGCGCCCATATTGCCAGCCGGACGCGGTGGCCCGGGATGCAGCGGCCGCAAGACCTACGATCACCAGCGTGCCCTACACGCGTGTGAACGACCCGGAGAAGCTCCGCCGGCTCATGGGTGCCGTGCTGATGATTACTGCCGATGTCGAGCTGACCGCCCTGCTCCAGCACCTGGTCGAGGAGGCGAGGACGCTGGTCGGTGCTCGCTACGCCGCCCTCGGGGTGCTCAACCACTCCCGGACCGGCCTCGAACAGTTCCTCACGGTCGGGCTGAGCGAGGAAGAAGAGGCTCAGATCGGTGACCGGCCGGTCGGACGCGGCGTTCTCGGCCTGCTCATCACGGAGCCCGCTCCACTGCGACTCTCCGACCTTGGAGAACATCCCGGCCGCTACGGCTTTCCCCCCAATCATCCTCCGATGACGTCGTTCCTCGGTGTCCCGGTTCGGGTGCGTGACGACGTCTACGGGAACCTCTATCTGACGGACAAGCACGGTGAGGCGGACTTCACTGACGAAGACGAGGCGCTCGCCGAGGCGCTGGCCCTCGCGGCGGGCATTGCCATCGAGAACAACCGGCTGCACGATCGCGTCCTCGTGATGTCCGTCCTCGACGATCGGGATCGGATTGCACGTGATCTCCACGATCGGGTGATCCAACGTGTCTACGCCGTCGGCATGAACCTCCAGGGGGCAACGCGGCTGCCTGAGCGGAATCAGGTGGTCGAGCGGGTCACCCGGGCGATCGACGACCTTGACCTCACCATCAGCGAGATTCGATCGGCCATCTTCGAGCTCAGCGAGGCCACACTTCCGGGCGGGCTCCGTCAGGCCGTGCTGCAGCTGGCCGAAGAACTGTCGGACACCCTGGGGGCCCGGCCCGAAGTCCGGTTTGAAGGGGCCGTGGACAACTCTGTCCCCCAACACATGGGTGACCACGTCCTGGCCGTGGTCCGGGAGGGCCTCACCAATGCGGGCAAGCATGCTCAGGCGTCGCGCTACGAGGTGACCCTCAGGGTGACCGACCGGGTGGTGCTCGAGCTGCTCGACGACGGCGTGGGGATCGAGTTGCCGCACACGGCGCTCGGACTCGGGCTGATCAACCTTCGTGATCGGGCCGAGAAGCTCGGTGGGACGTTCGAGATCCACCCGAGGGAGGGAGGTGGCACCCGCCTGGTGTGGACGGTTCCACTCGAGTAAGACGCGCCGGGCGCCCGACCTAACCCCGTCGGTCGGCCTCTCCACCGTTCTTGCTCGAATTCCCTCCCTGGACGAGCCCACGGAACGCTTCGTCGATGCCTTCGCAGAAGGAGTCGAGGTCGGGGCAGACCGCGGGGTCGGCGAGGAGGCCCAGGTTCAGCTGGTCCAGGTACGAGAGGGCGGCCACGCCGAGGCCCTGGTTGCCCACGAGCGGCACGAGCGGAAACGCCTGCAACATTCGCGCCCCGAGCGCATAGAGCTGAACGTTTGGTCCGGGCACATTGGTCACGATCAGATTGAAGAAGGGTTGGTGCTCGACGAGCCAGCTCAAAGCAGTGAGTGCCGTCTGCGGGAGCGGTTCGAGGATCCTGAGGCCGGCGTCGGCCACCAGCTCCTGGTGCTGCTGCTTCTGTCGCCGGGTCTGTGCCGAGATGGTCACGAAGGTTTGTTCGGCATCGCCCGAGCCGACTGGAAGTTTGATGAGCAACGCCGACACTTGGTTCCCGATGCCACGATTGGGGCCCGCGGCAAGCCCGACAGGGACCAGCGCATTCATTGTCTCCTCGTGGTTCCAACCGGACGAGGCGACCATCTTGTGCAGGCCGTGGGTGACGAGGGTCAGGACAACGTCGTTGACAGTGCCGCTTCGGTCGTGGGCGATCTTGCGCACGTCCTCGAGAGGCAATCGAACCAGACGAACCCGGCGCTCAGCACCAATCTGCTGATTCAGAGGCGAGGGAGGTGCGAGCGGTCCGGCACTGAGCAGCCGTGCCGCCGCACCGAGCTTCGTCGACCACTGCCGGGCGCGTCGCAGGGGGTGCAGCGCTGACCACGCAGCCCACGCACTCACCCGGACGCCGATCTCGCCAAGCTGCCAGAGGTCTCGGGCGGCGTCGACCACGAATGGCACCGGTGCGTCGGGCTGCCACTTTGTTACTGACGGGTTGACGGCGTACTCCGGCGAGACGTCGAGCAACACCAAGGCGAGCTCGGCCGCCGCGATGCCGTCTGCCATTGAATGGTGCAGCTTCTCGATCAACGCGATCCGGCCGTTCTCGAGCCCTTCGACGAACGTCAGCTCCCACAAGGGTCGATCCTGGTTAAGGGGAGAAGACACCACTTCGGCACAGAGGGTGAGGAACTGCTCGTCAGTGCCCGGTGCCGGCAATCGCCTCCTCGTGACGTGGTTGGCGATATCGAAGTTGGGCTGGTCGGCCCAAGAGGGAGGCGCCTCCTTCAGGGCAGCCGGACGGGCGACCTGCCGCAGCTTGGGAATCAGGACGAGTCGAGAGGAGATCAGCCGGCGGAGGTCCTCAATGCGGAGCCGTCCTCGCTCATCGAGCAGCGGGCCCGCTTCGAAGAACGCAATCGAGACCATGTGCATCGGGGTCCGATCGGACTCGGCCTTGAAGAGGATGGAATCGAGCGACGAAAGCTTCGACGCGGGACTCATGAGAAGAGTTCCTCGCGAGAGAGCCGGGTCTGGCGAGCTGTCCCGAGGTCAGAGGCCATGATTTCGAGTATGAGGCTCTCGGTGGAAAGGTCGCTACCGACCTAGGTCCCAGGTGGAAGGGAGGTTCCTCCCTAACCGTTGTCGTGATCCGGAGCGCACACTCGGTGGATGGAACCCGGCACCGGAATCGAGCCCGGAGACCTGGCTCGACGGATCAACCAACGTCGCCATGAGCTCGGCGTGACCACGGAGGACCTCGCTCGAGAAGCGGGATTGGACCCCTCTTTCCTCGAATACTTCGAGCGGCACTCCGATGTGCAATTGGGTGGAAGGACGCTCAGCGCGATCGCTCGTGTCCTTCAGACCTCTCCGGCAAGCCTTCTCGGCGCCGACAGGAACCGAGTGCCGGGGAGGGCAAGAGCGTTGCCGGGAGCCGTTCTCGAGCCGCTGACACCGACGCAATGTCACGCTCTTCTCAAGACCGGTGGTGTGGGAAGGGTCATCTTCAATGCCTCCCGCGGCCCTGTGGCGCATCCTGTGAACTACCGGTTCTCGAACGGCGAAGTCCTGTTCAACACCACTGTGAACACGGCAACGGAGCTCGAATCCCAGCTTCGGGTCGGATTCGAGATCGACCACATCGACGATGTGTTCACGGAGGGCTGGAGTGTGATCGTGACCGGGCCTGCTCGCCGGGTGGACAATCCGGACGAACTGGTCGAGCATGCCAGGTACGGCCTCTCCCCGTGGGCGGGGGGAGTTCGGGGCGTCGTGGTCGCGATCGCCGCTGCGGAAGTCACGGGACGGGTCATCGTCCACGACGGAGTGGATAGCCGAACAGCCCGGCCGGGCCGCCAGCCACCTCGCTCGCGCGGTTACTCGAAGAAGAGTGCAAACGATCAGGTGCACATGCGCAGCGAACCATGAGCATTGGACCGTCGAGCACGGACGAAGAGGGTGGTGTCCCTGGTGCGTACCCCTCCGAGGTGGCGTTCGACGCGGTCTCCGTCGAACAGTTCGATATCCGAGTCCGGGCCATTCGTCCGGACGACGCCCACGCGTTGGTCCAGTTCCACGATCACCTGTCCGATCGGTCGTGTTATCTCAGGTTCTTCTCTCTCCATCCACACCTCTCACCCAAAGAGGTCGATCGGTTCACGCGGGTCGATTACCGGAACCGTCTCGCTCTGGTCGCCGAGCACGACGGCCGTCTCGTTGCCGTGGGGCGCTACGACCGGCGACCCGAGTCCGCAGAAGCCGAGGTTGCTTTCGTGGTCGCCGACGATTGCCAGCATCACGGCATCGGTTCGCTGCTGCTCGATGCCCTCGCTGATGCGGCCCGTGAACGCGGTATCGCTACCTTTGTGGCGGACACCCTCGAGGAGAACCTCACGATGCTCAGAGTGTTCACCCATTCGGGGTTCCCGATCACCCGCCGGTACGAATACGGCACCGTCTCGTTGCGCTTTCCCATCGCCCTCACTCCCTCCTATGAGGTCTCCATGAAGCGACGCCGGTCCGAGTGGACGATTGAGCCCGCCGGCAAATTGCACGGGACAATTTGAACGACGACATTTGTCTGCCCCCCTAGCGAGGGGCGATCAACCTTGATTGCGAAGGTGTGACCGGAACAGGACCTTTGTCCATAGTTGAGTTCGAGGACGCCGTCAGACAATGGATGAGGACAGAAAGCGGAAGGTAGGAATCATGAAAGCACTTGTCTACGACGGACCTGGCCGGAAGAGTTGGAGCGAGGTCCCGGACCCGCAGATCGAGCAGGATGGCGACGTCATCGTCCGAGTGGACGCTACGACCATTTGTGGAACGGACCTGCATATTCTGAAAGGCGATGTTCCCGAGACCACGCCGGGGCGGATTCTCGGCCACGAGGCCGTCGGCACCATCGTCGAGGTGGGTCCTGGCGTAAAGACACGACAGGTCGGTGACCGCGTCTTGGTCTCCTGCATTTCGGCCTGTGGGTTCTGCCGATTTTGCCGGGATGGTCGCTATGGGCAGTGCTTGGGAGGCGGTGGTTGGATCCTCGGCCACCTCATCGACGGGACTCAGGCAGAACTGGTACGGGTGCCTTTCGGCGACACGTCGACCTACATCGTGCCAGCCGGAGTTGCGGACGAGGACGTTCTGATGCTGGCCGACATCCTTCCGACGTCCTACGAGGTCGGCGTGCTGAACGGTCAGGTCCAGCCCGGCGACACCGTTGCCGTCGTGGGTGCGGGGCCGATCGGGCTCGCCGCCATCATGGCCGCGCAACTGTTCTCGCCCAGCCACATCGTGGCCATCGACCTCGCCGACGCCCGACTCGAGGCCGCAAAGCGGTTCGGGGCCGATGTGACCGTCAACAATGGGTTCGACGACGCAATCAAGGTGGTTCAGGGCCTGACCGATGGACTCGGCGCCGACGTCGCTATCGAGGCGGTGGGTGTGCCGGAGAGCTTCGAGTTGTGCACCGCGCTGGTCCGGCCGGGGGGCCGCGTGGCCAACATTGGTGTACACGGCAAGCCGGCGACGGTGCATCTCGAGACGCTATGGATTCGTGATGTCACGATGACCACGGGACTGGTCGATACGTGTTCGACACCCACCCTGCTCCGACTTCTGACGTCAGGCCAGCTGGATGGCAGTCAGTTCGTCACGCACCACTTCGAACTGGGCCAGATGATGGCGGCGTACGATGCCTTCGCTCGTGCGTCCGAAACTGGAGCGCTGAAGGTCGTGATCAGCAGGTAGACCATGTCGAGCATCTCGTGACGCCGACCGCACGCTGCGGGCTCACAGGAGGAGCGAGCGCACTTCCGATGCGATCTGCAGGTCCTCTCTCGCTTGGACGACGAAGACCTTGACGTCAGAACGCGCGCCTGTGATCTCGGCGTCGGGCGATGCTGAACGGTTCGCCTCGTGGTCGAGCGAAAGGCCAACGAATCCCATAGTCGCGAGCGTGCTGGCCCGTAGCTCGGCCGCATTCTCACCGACTCCTCCGGTAAAAGTGATGGCATCGAGTCCACCGAGGGCACTCGCCATCGCGGCGATCCCGGCCCGCAGCCGGTGCACGTAGACATCGAGCGCGAGCCGGGCGTCGTTGCGGCCCTCCGCCGCCAACGCTTCGACCTCGGGCATGTCTGAAGAGCCCGCGAGGGCGAGCAGACCCGATTCGTGGTCGAGGGCGCGGGCGATATCGCTGATCGGGATCCCTTGCTCCTGGGCAAGCCAGAGGACCAGGCCGGGGTCGATCGTGCCTGAGCGCGTAGCCATCACGAGCCCCTCGAGCGGCGTGAAGCCCATCGTGGTGTCGATCGAACGGCCCTCGGCGATGGCGGCCAGGGACGCTCCTGCACCCAGGTGACATGAGACCAGACGGATACCCGCTCCGGAATGTCCCATGAGTTCGATCGTGCGCCGCCATGCGTAGCCGTGACTCAGACCATGGAAGCCGAATCGCCGCACCCCCAAACGGGTCCTCCATTCGAGCGGTACTGCGTACGTTGCGGCCGCTTCGGGGAGTCTGGCGTGGAATGCGGTGTCGAAGCACCCCACGGACGGAACCTCGCCCAGGACCTGGCTGACGATTTCCGTGGCCCGGAGGCATGCGGCCTGGTGAAGAGGCGCCAGCGGGATGAGGTCCTGGAGCATCTCCATGACTGAGTGGTCGAGCCGTGTAGGACCGACAAAGAGCGTTCCGCCGTGCACGATACGGTGACCGACCGCATCGATCGAGCCCGAGTTCTGCGCGACGAATTTCCGCAGCGCCGCCGGATCGAAACTTCCGCCAACAGCTGGCAGGCTCTCCGTACGAAGCGAATTGTCGTCGCCGTCGAGGACTGACAGCTTGAGGCTGGAAGAGCCGGCGTTGACGACCAACTGGTTCATGGAACGTGATCGCTCCATATCCAGTCTGTGATCTCAGGGGAGTCCTCTCCGCGTGTTCGGGTGTAGGCGCGGGCTCGCAGTCGTGCGTCTTGCATTTCCTGGCGAAGGCCGACCGCCCGCTCCCCGAGGTCAGGAACGCGGTCGATGACGTCGATGACCAAGTGAAAGCGATCGAGGTCGTTGAGCATCGTCATGTCGAATGGGGTCGTTGTTGTGCCCTCCTCCCGATAGCCCCGGACATGCAGGTTGTCGTGGTTCGCGCGGCGGTAGGTGAGTCGGTGAATGAGCCACGGATAGCCGTGGTATGCGAAGATTACGGGCCGGTCGATCGTGAAGAGTTCGTCGAACTCGAGATCCGAGAGGCCATGCGGATGCGAAGCCTGATCGCTGAGGCGCATGAGATCGACCACGTTGACGACCCTCACCCGTAGCGATGGGAGGTGTCGCCGCAGGAGGTGGGCCGCAGCAACGGTTTCGAGTGTCGGTACGTCCCCCGCACAGGCGAGGACGACATCGGGAATCGTGCCAGCGTCGTTGCTTGCCCATTCAAAGATGCCGAGCCCCCTTGTACAGTGCGCTACAGCATCCTCCATCGACAGGTAGGAAAGGGCCGGCTGTTTGCCAGCGACGATCAGGTTGACGTAGTCGCGGCTCCTCAAGCAGTGGTCAGCCACTGAGAGGAGCGTGTTGGCGTCGGGCGGAAGGTAGATCCGTACCCGGTCCGAGTTCTTGTTCACCAGATGGTCGATGAAGCCGGTGTCCTGGTGCGAGAAGCCGTTGTGGTCCTGGCGCCAGACATGGCTCGAGAGCAGGTAGTTCAGCGACCCGATCGGGCGGCGCCAAGGGATGCTCTGGCAGGTCTTCAGCCACTTGGCGTGCTGGTTGAGCATGGAGTCGACGATCGGGACGAATGCCTCGTAGCAGTTGAAGAGACCATGGCGGCCGGTGAGGAGGTACCCCTCCAACCAACCTTCGCAGAGGTGCTCGCTCAAGACCTCCATGACCCGGCCTTGCGAGGCGAGGTGCTCGTCGGTCGCGTGAATTTCGGCCTCCCAGACGCGATCGGTCGCTTCGAACACGGCGCCGAGCCGGTTCGAGACTGTCTCGTCGGGTCCGACGAGTCGGAAGGTGGTGGGATTCGCCTTGATCACGTCTCGAAGCAGCTCGCCGAGCACCCTCGTCGGTTCCGCCCAAACCGAGCCCGGCCGCACCACAGGCACCGCGTAGTCGGTGAAGTCGGGCACGGTGAGGTCCTTGAGCAGCAGTCCGCCGTTGGCGTGGGGGTTCGCGCCCATGCGGCGCGTGCCCGACGGTGCGAGCGCGGCCAGCTCGGGCCTTAGGCGTCCTGCGTCGTCGAAGAGCTCCTCGGGCCGGTAGCTCCGCATCCAGGCGTCGAGGATTGCCAGGTGCTCAGGATTCGTCCGGACGTCGCCCACTGGCACCTGGTGGGACCGGAACGTGCCCTCCACCGGCAGTCCGTCCACCTCCTTGGGACCCGTCCAGCCTTTCGGGGTGCGTAAGACGAGCATGGGCCAGACGGGACGACGGCCCATTGGGTTGTGACTCCTGGCCGCGCTCTGGATGTCCGCTATCTCGTCCAGGGCTCGATCGAGCGCAAGGGCCATCTGCTCGTGCACGTCGAAGGGGTCATCGCCGGCGACGAAAATCGGGCTGTGGCCGTAGCCCTCGAGCAACCAACGAAGCTCGTCGTCGCCGATCCGAGCCAGCACGGTCGGGTTGGAGATTTTGTAGCCGTTGAGATGGAGGATCGGCAGCACCGCACCGTCCCCGATCGGATCGAGGAATTTGTTGGAGTGCCAGGAAGCCGCCAATGGCGCCGTCTCGGCCTCTCCATCGCCGACGACACAGGCCACGATGAGATCTGGATTGTCGAAGGCCGCACCGTAAGCGTGCACGAGCGAATAACCGAGTTCGCCCCCCTCGTTGATCGACCCCGGGGTCCCCGGGGAAACGTGACTCGGGATCCCGCCCGGGAAAGAGAATTGGCGGAAGAGCTGCCGGAGGCCCTGCTCGTCCTGGGTGATGTGAGGGTAGAACTCGCTGTAAGTGCCCTCGAGGTACGTGTTGGCGACGATGCCTGGGCCCCCGTGACCGGGCCCGGTCACGTAGATCATGTCGAGGTCTCGGGCGACGATGACACGGTTGAGGTGGGCGTAAATCAGATTGAGCCCCGGCGTCGTCCCGAAATGTCCCATCAAACGTGGCTTGATGTGCTCGGCTCGCAGCGGTTCTCGTAGCAACGGGTTGTCGAGGAGGTAGATCTGCCCCACTGAGCAATAGTTGGCGGCCCGCCAGTAGGCGTCGATGGCGCGGAGCTCCTCCGCGTCCGGTACAGCGCCAGTCTCCTCATCTCCAGCTCGGAGCATCGAGCCTCCTGGCAGCGCAGGCGGGCGTTATCGGGGAACTGGGAGGACGATATCCGCGACCGGCGTGGTCACGGCCGCCAGCTCGACGACCAGCCACACGAGGAGGTCATCGAGCGTAATGATCCCGGCCACGTCGGACTCCTCGAGCACCGGAAGCCGGCGTACGCCGGCTCGGCGCAGTACCGCCAAGGCTTCGATCAGGTCGTCGGAGCCCTGCACGGTGACGGGTGTTTCTGTCATGACCTGTTCCACATGCTGCTCCGCTCCAAATCCTTGAGCGAATCCTCGCACCACCAGGTCGCGATCCGTCACGATTCCAACGAGCTCGTCCCCGGCCACCACGAGAAGAGCTCCGACCCCATGCCGTTGCATCAGCGCTGCGGCTTCGCCGAGTCTGCATTGTGGTGGCACCGTGACCGGAGCCTTGCGAAGGCATTCCCTTACCAGCATGACCGGACCTCTTTCGCGGCGAACTCAGCGGCATGCGTGGCGCACGCCGAACCGTCGACGCCCACGACGATGCGAAGTTCGCCCCCGGCCTGCATAGTCGAGTCGTTGGTTTCCATTGCCATCCCCTCGGAATCGGTGTGAGGCACCGTCCATCCTCCCCGCGTTCGGCCCTGCCGGCGTAGGGAGGAAGGTCCTGAGGAACAGGGACAACCCTCCTTGGATATGGCTTCTGGGCGGGTGCCGGCGACTTGGGACCCGAGCGCCAACCGGCGGCCGGAGCAGGTCAGGGGAGCGAGCCGGATGAATCTGGGACGGGATGGGACCTTCGTCCCGCCGAGTCATGACGATCGTCCGTGGTGAACTCGGCCAGAGGATCCGTACCGTTCGAGATGCGCCCTTCGCCGCTCGAGGGGTGCCGAGAAGGGAGCGGGCTATGACGAGCACGGACACCGAACTCACGAGCCAGAAAATCGTGGTCGGCATTGACGGATCTCCCGCTTCGATCAGTGCGTTGCGGTGGGCTGCCCGATACGCGTCCATGACGGGCGGGACGGTGGAGGTCATCGTCGTCTGGGATTGGTACCGAAGCCCCGGTTGGTACACGCCGATCCTGGCCGGGCTCGATCCGGAAGGTGACGCGCAACATGTCCTCGAGAAGTCCCTGATCGAAGTGATGTCCGAGTGGCCCCACTTGTCCATGACGAGTCGGGTGGTTGAGGGAAACCCATCCCCGATCCTCACCGAGGCATCGAAAGGCGCGTCCCTGCTGGTCGTCGGCAGCCGAGGACACGGCGAGTTCGCCGGGATGCTTCTGGGCTCGGTCAGCGAATATTCCGTCACGCACGCCCATTGCCCGGTCCTCGTCTATCGCGGTGACCAGTGAAGGGACACGTGGACCCAGGCGGGCCTCTCGAAGAACGTCAGGTCAGTTTGGAGGGATAGGCCAAAGCCGTCCAGCCTTGCCCATCGGCACGATGGCGAGGGGCGTTTCTGACGTCTCCGCCAGCTCGAGGCTGGTGCTGCCCAGGGTCATCCCCGCGTGCTTCCCGGCACCCCTGGTGCCGACCACGAGCAGGTCTGCCGAAGTTGGTGGGCTGGCCACGCGCATCATCACTGAACAGGGGTCGCCGTCGAGGACCAACCATTGCGCGCGACCAGGTTCCATGCCGACCGAAGACGCGATTTCTAGCGCAGCGGTGCCGTCTGGCCGAGCTTGCAAGATGTCGGCTCCTTCGAGAAGGCCGATCGCATGCACCACGACAAGTTGGGCACTGACCGAGACGGCGAGTTCTGCGGCCCAGCGAACGGCCAATTCGGAGTCCGGAGACCCGTCGTAGCCGACGGCGATCGTTCTCAGTGCAGACACTTCCACCTCCCGTTCATCAGCCCAGAGCGTATTTGCCTGCTCGGACGTGAAGGTAGCGAAGGGGTCCCCGGTCCGGGGCGCCTCTTCCGCCGGGTCAACGCCGTGCGACGAACTTGATCTAAGCGTGCCTGAAGAGCAAAGTCTTGGTCCGAAGGGACTTTTCTCCCTAACTCAGCTACCGATTGGTGGCTCAGACTGAGGATGTGAACACGGGAACCGAAGCCGCTATGACCCACCAGAGCGACCTGGCTCGCCGGGTTGCACACCGCCGCACCGAACTGGGAATGTCCATCGACGAACTGGCACAGCGTGCCGGTATCGACCCCACCTACATGAGGTACTTCGAGGAGAGCGCTGACGCACGACTGAGCGCGGGTTCCCTCAATCTTCTCGCACTCGTCTTGGACACGAGCCCAGCGGACCTTCTGGGATCAGAATTCCATGTTCCCCACGGGAGAGGACGCGCCGGCCGTCATCCCTCACTTGAGCTCCTCACGGAGGAGCAGTGCAGGGCTCACCTCGCAGTAGGAGGAGTCGGACGGGTGCTCTTCACCTCAGAGCGGGGAGCCGTCGCCCTGCCAGTCAATTTTGAGTTCACCGAGGGTCAGATCGTGTTGAGCACGGATGAGAGAAAGGCGGCCGTGCTCGAAGCGCTACCCGTTGTTGGCTTTGAGGTCGATCGAGTTGATGACGTCATGAGTGAGGGTTGGAGCGTCTTAGTGAGTGGTCGGGCGCGCGTGGTCGATGACCCCGAAGAGTTGCATCGCCTCTCTTCGCTCGATCTCGAAGCGTGGGCCGGTGGCGATCGCCACTCCCTGACCTGTATTACGCCCACGGAGATCACGGGCCGCGTGATCGTTCATCACTCCCCCCCGGATGAAGATTGATCGCTGTGCCGTAGATCGGATGACGGGGATTGAGAGCTGAGCAACCGCCAAAACATGGTGACCGGGCCTCACTCTTGAGGTGATCTCCTGATTCGTCTCCGTACCTCCTCGGGGACTTTGGCCCCTCCGTGATCCGTGAGGCAAGATACGGGGTGGCCGCACCTCGGGACATCGAGGTGACCGCCATTGATCCACGGCGTTTAACCCGTCTCATCGGGGCTGCGCGTCTGGGCAACCTCATCGACGCTGCCACCGAGGCGCGAGTGGCTCTCGCCGGGGCCACGGTTTGGAACATCAGCTCGACGTCGGTTGGCGGTGGCGTCGCCGAGATGTTGCACAACCTCGTCGGGTACTCCATCAGTAGCGGCATCGATGCCCGATGGGTCGTCGTCGCGGGCGATGAGGGATTCTTCAAGATCACGAAGCGCATCCACAATCGGATTCATGGATTCGCAGGCGACGACGGAGTCCTGAGCTCGAACGAAACCGCGCACTACGACTCGATCATGGAACGTAACGCGGACGCTATTGCGAGCCGAGTGAACGAAGGTGACGTGGTGGTCTTGCATGACCCGCAGACCGTCGGTCTGGCCCGTGCGATTGCTCAGCGTGGCGCCCGGGTTGTGTGGCGCTGTCACATCGGCGCGGATCGCGCCAACCGCTACACCGAAGAGGCATGGAAGTTCTTGAAGCCGTATCTCGATCACTGTGGTGGATTCGTCTTCTCACATCGTGGGTTCGTCCCTCAGCTGATCTCAGACTCAGGTTCGGACGTGTACGTAATTGCTCCCTCGATCGATCCCTTCGCTACGAAGAACCGGCCCTTGCGCCCTGCCCAGGTGGACAAACTCTTGGTGAGGGTGGGCTTGTTGGATGGTCCCACTGATTCTGGGCAATCGCCCGAGGCGATTCTTGGTGGAGCGGGGCCCGTGTCACGGGACGATCGTGTGGTTGTGCAAGTGTCACGCTGGGACCACCTCAAGGACATGCAAGGCGTCCTCGAAGGGTTTGCTGCGATTGTCGAAGGCCAAGGAGACCTGCGGCTTGCACTTGTTGGTCCGGAGGTGAATTCGGTTTCGGACGATCCTGAAAGCGCCCTGGTCCTCGCTGAATGCATGACTCGGTGGGAGGAACTGCCCGAGAAGGTCCGGAGAGCCATCCGAATCGTCGCCCTGCCGATGCACGACTTCGAACTCAACGCGCTCGATGGTCAACGCGATCCAGCGTCATGCGACGGTCGTCGTCCAGAAGAGCCTGCAGGAGGGCTTCGGCCTCACCGTAGCCGAGGCCATGTGGAAGTCCCGCCCCGTCGTGGCTTCCGCGGTTGGTGGTATCAGCGATCAGATTACGCCCGGAACGGGGATTCTCCTGAGCGATCCTTCGGATCTGGACACCTTCGGGGCGAAATTGGCCGACCTCGTGATGAAACCGGACGAGATGGCCGCGATGGGCCGCCGCGCCCGTGGGCGTATTCGCGCCGGTTTCCTCGCCGACCGCCATCTTGTCGACTACGCGCGACTCATCGTGGATCTGACTCAGCAGTAAGCGAATCACTTCGAACCCCGCGCCCCGAACTTCGGGCCCGGTGACTGTTGGTCGCGGCTGCCCATGGAGACTTTGCTCTTCGTCCCGACGGTGCTATCCAGTGGCGGCACCACGCTCTCAACTGTGTCGCACGCCGACGACTCCTACGGAACGAAGTGGTGGTCCGTGAGGTTGCGCTAATCGAAGTCACGCCGCAGTCCGAGACGTCCGGCCTCTGCGGCAAGTTGTGGGCGAGCCCGGGGATCGGCCACGTGATCGATGATCAACTGCGCCTGCGCGTGCTCGGAGCGGCCGAAGAGCTCTGCGCATCCGTGTTCGCTCACGATGGCCGAGTGCTGGAACGAGGTGACCGGGTTCTTGAGGATCGGCACCACCGTGGACGAGTCGGTCTTCTGGTGCCAGGCGTGCAGGGCCACGATGGCGTGTCCTCCCCTCGAGTGGAGGGCCCCGTTGACGAAGTCCGGCTGGCCGCCGAATCCCGAGTGGATCCTGTTGTCGACGAAGCTGGCATTGGCCTGCGCGAACAGGTCGACCTGCATGGCGGCATTGATCGAGAGCATCGCCCTTTGCTCCGCGATGCGAGACGGGTCGTTGACCGTCTCGGTGCGCCGCATGAGGAGACGCTCGTTCCTGTCGGCCCACGCATAGAGGTCGGGTGAGCCGATGAGAAAGGAGCTCGTCACGAAATGGTGGGGATCCAGGGCGCCGGCATGGTGCAGCGCAAGCACACCGTCGCTGATCATCTCCGACCAGACGCGGCAGGTTCCGTAGGTCCGCCATCTTGGTGGCAGCAACCGTAGGGATCAGCCCGATACCCAATTGCAACGTGGCCCCTTCCTCGGCGAAGCGGGCGGCCCGCTCACCGATGGCGTGCGCCGCATCGTCGGGCGGCCCCACGGTCGGCGATACGAGAGGTAGGTCGACCTCGATTGCGCCGTCAATGAGCTCGAGCGGGATCTCGCCGTCGCCGAATGTGTATGGCATGCTCGCGTTCATCTGGGCGATGACGAGGCCGTTGCGGGCTCGGGCCTGCTCTATGGCTGCCGGGAGAATGTTGACCTCTATTCCCAGCGACACCTTGCCGTGCCGCGGCAACGAAGTGTGGATCAGGACTGCGTGGACTGGTCGCACCGTGTCGAACAACCGGGGCACCAACGACAGGCGCATCGGCAGGTAGTCGAGCATGGGGTCGTTGCGCATACCCGGCCCGACAAACGGGGTCTCTGTGACGAATCGAGGGTTGGCAGAGAAAGCGTCATGGGCGTTGAGCTGGAAGACGCGGCAACGTTCCCGTGCAGCGAGCAGGGCGTCGATGAGTGTGAGCGGGTTCGCCGAGTTCCCGGAGATAACCACTCGCGGCTCTTCGCTTTCGAGGCCACGCAGCCGCTTTACGACGTCCTCGAAGGTCAGCGTCTTCATCGGTTCAATCCCACAATGCAACACGCGTCCAACAGAGACGTTGGACCCTCTCGAAACCACCTCTGATCAGGGACAATCGATGGGCATTGGCAGCGCTGCGAGGGGTGAAGCACCGAAACGATCCCATGGCTCGCCGCGCCAGAGCCATCCGGGACTTTCGGCGGCGTGGCCGGGATCGGAGCCCTGGTCGTCGCCAGCGACTGCGGCTTCAAATCTCCTCGGGCACCATCTCGATGGCGCCGCACGGACACTCCTGCACACAGAGCCCGCATCCCTTGCAGAAGTCGTAGTCGAAGGCATATCCGTGCGCCTCGTCGATCTTTCGCACCGCATTGTCGGGGCACACTCCGAAGCAGTTGTCGCACTGGAAGCAGTTGCCGCACGACATGCACCGCCGGGCCTCGTAGAGCGCGGTCGATTCGTCGAGGCCCCCGACGACCTCGTCGAAGGTGGAGGCGCGACGAGCCGTGTCGAGGCGGGGCCGTACCGACTTGGGCGCGTCGGCGTAGTACCAGGTGTTCAGGTGTGCTGCGGTCGCCAGGGTGTGGCGGGGCGGACGCTCCCACGGTCGGTCGTCCAGCCAGGCGTCGATGGCCCGCGCCGCCTTCTTACCGTGGCCGATGGCGTCGGTGAGCGTGCGGGCGCCCGGCACCATGTCCCCGCCTGCGAAGACACCGGGATGCTTGGTCATGAGGTCGGGGCCGACGGGGACCAGATCGCCCTCCACGCCGACGTCGGGCATCGACCGCAACAGCGAGAGATCGGCCTCCTGCCCGAGCGCCAAGACCAACGATTCCGCCCGTAGCTCCTCGAACTCGCCGGTCGGCCGAGGGAAGCCCGACTCGTCGAGCTCCATCCGCTCGAGGGTCAACACCCCACCTTCGTCCTCCACGACGGTGGAGAGCCACTTGAGGCGCACCCCTTCGTCCAGCGCGTCGGTGACCTCTTCGAGGTTGGCCGGCATCCGCTCCCTGGTGCGCCGATAGACAACCACGGCCTCCTCGGCGCCAAGGCGACGAGCCGTGCGGGCCGCATCCATGGCGGTGTCGCCGCCGCCGTAGACCGCGACCCGACGGCCGAGCGCGGGTGCAGCGCCGCGCTCGGCACCCCGCAACAGCGAGACCGCGTCGAGGATCCGCGCCGAGTCCCCCGCGGGGATGTCGGCGTGCCGTCCGCGCTGGGCACCTACGGCCAGGAAGGCGGCGTCAAAGTCCCCGTCCTCGAGGGCGGATCCGAGGTCGTCGACCGGCCGATCGCATTCGACCTTCACGCCCAGAGCGACGATGCGGTCGATCTCCGCCGCCACCACGTCACGCGGGAGGCGGTACGCGGGTATCCCGTAGCGCATCATTCCACCCGGGAGCGGCGACGACTCGTACACGACCACCTCGTGACCGAGCAGTCGCAGGTGGTAGGCGGCCGTCATGCCACCGGGGCCGGACCCGACCACCAGCACGCGGCGGCCTGTGGGAGCGGACACGGGGTCGGGAAGCCAGCCCTCCTCGAGGGCCCGGTCGCCCAGGAACCGCTCGATGGCATTGATGCCGACGGCCTCGTCGACCGTGGCCCGGTTGCATGCGGTCTGACAGGGGTGGAAGCAGGCCCGACCCATGACGGCGGGGAAAGGGTTGGCGCGCATGATCTCGCGCCACGCCGCTTCGTAAGATCCGTCCTCGGCCAGGTACAACCACTGCTGGATGTTCTCGCCGGCAGGGCAGGCGTCGTTGCACGGCGGCAGGCGGTCGACATAGATGGGCCGCTCGGTGCGCCAGCTGCCGGTCCTGTTGGCCAGGCTCGACCCGACCTCGAGGGTGATGGCGAAGGGCTTTTCCATCATGCTCGCACCTCGTCGGCGTTCTCCGCGAGCCCGTAGCGGCGGATGTTGTCGTCGGCGATCGCTTGGAGCGCGTCGAGGATGTCGGGCCGCGCCGGGTTGCCCTCCGGGTCGAAGAGGTGGGCGAAACGACCTTGGAGACGTAGGTACTCGGTAACCGGCGCCCGCCGGCGGATCGTTGCGACGCTGGTCACCTCGCCGTGCTCCGCTTCGAAGACGGGGAAGAGCCCGGTCTGGGTGGCCAGGCGGGCAATCCGCACCGTGTCACTCGCGGCGCTCACCCAGCCGAGCGGGCACGGCACCAGGATGTGGATGTAGCGCGCCCCTCTGATCGACATGGCGCGGGTCACCTTCGCCTCCAGGTCGTGCAGGTCGGCCACCGTCGCCGTGGCCACATAGGGGATGCCGTGCGCCATGGCCAGGACTGGCATGTTCTTGCCCTGGCCGAACGCGTTCCCCGGGTGGGGGCCGACCGCCTCGGTCGTTGCGGTACGCGCCGCCGGCGGGGTCGCCCCCGACCGCTGCACACCGGTGTTCATGTAGGCCTCGTTGTCGTAGCAGATGAAGAGGACATCGTCGTTGCGCTCGAACATTCCCGAGAGGCACCCGAACCCGATGTCGACCGTGCCGCCGTCACCGGCCTGACCGATCACCCTCGTCTCGGTGTGGCCCTTGACCCGAAGCGCGGCCGCCACGCCGGTCGCCACCGCAGGTGCGTTTCCGAACAAGGAGTGCATCCAGGCGATCTGCCATGAGGTTTCTGGGTAGGGAGTGGAGAAAACCTCCAGGCACCCCGTGGCGTTCACGGCAACGAGCTGACCGCCGGTGGCCCGCATGGCGGCGTCGAGGGCATAGCGCGCCCCCAGCGCCTCCCCGCAGCCCTGGCAGGCCCGGTGGCCCGAAGTGAGCGAGTTTGAGCGCCCCGCATCCGACTGCACGGTGCGATCGGCGCGGTTCACCAGCCGGTTACCCACCGCGAAACTGCCGACCTGGTAGAAGCGGACCGCCATCAGCCGACCCCCGAAGCCACGGTGCCCACGTCGCGCAGGATGTTCTCGGCCGAAGGGCCCGACCGGCGGCGCTGCGCGATGCGCTCGAGTTCGCGTTCGACGAGCTTTTCGTTGAGGTCGAGGAAGGTCAGTTGCTCCAGGTCGCCCCGGGCGGCCGCCTCGAAGACCCCCCGCAACGACGCCTTGGTGATCACGCGACCCCCTAGCCCGGCCACCACGGTGGCCACGGGTAGGGAAAGCCCGCTCAGTGTCATGGCCACGTCGGTCGAAAGCACGCCGCCGAAACCGACACTGAAGGCCTTTTCCACGACGACGACATGACGGGCTCCCTGGAGCGCCTCACGGACGGCGTTGATCGGAAAGGGCCGGAAGGACGTGATACCGAGCGCGCCGATGCGCAGCCCGGCCTCGCGTTGGGCGTCGACGATGTCCTTGATGGTCCCCAGGACAGACCCCATGGCGACAACGACGATCTCCGCATCGGCGCTGCGGTAAGGATGAACAAGCCCTCCCGAGTCGCGGCCGAAGGCTTCGGCAAACTCAGCGCCAAGTTCGACGATTCGCCCGATCGCCTGCTGCTGGCGCGCGTAGGCCAGGTAGCGGACCTCCTCGAACGCCTCTGGCCCGACCATGGCACCGATGGAGTAGGGATCGTCCGGACTGAGCACCTGGCGAGGTTCGAAAGGGGGAAGGAAGGCGTCCACCCGGGTCTGGTCGGGAATGTCCACCCGTTCGGTGGCGTGGGTGAGGATGAACCCGTCCATGCACACCATCACAGGGATGGACAGCTCCTCGGCCAGCCGGAAGGCCTGGATGTGAAGGTCCGCCGCCTCCTGGTTGGTCTCGGCGAAGAGCTGGACCCACCCGGCGTCGCGGGCGGCCATGGCGTCGCTGTGGTCGTTCCAGATGTTGATGGGCGCGCCCACGGCGCGGTTGGCGAGCGTCATGACGATGGGCAACCCGAGCCCGCCTGCGTTGTAGAGCGCCTCCATCATGAAGAGAAGGCCCTGGCTGGCGGTGGCTGTGAAGGCCCGGGCGCCGGCTGCCGAAGCGCCGATGGCGACCGACATGGCTGCGAACTCCGACTCGACGTTGATGAATTCGCATGGGGCGAGTTCGCCCGTCTTCACGAGTGCGCCTATCGCCTCAATGATGTGGGTCTGAGGCGAGATGGGGTAGGCGCACACGACCTCCGGGCGGCAGAGAGCAACCGTCTCAGCCACTGCCCGCGAGCCCTCAATCTGCCGAAGCACGGAGCGCCTCGCGTTCAATAGGCACTATGGCCAGGCTGGTGGCGCGATAGATCTCGGTGGCGGCGGCGACGTTCTGCTCCGCTACGGCGGGATTCTTGCGGAACCATTCCCGGATGGCCGTGCCGACCGCCCCGATTGTCACCTGTCCCGTCAAGGCGGCAAACCCGCCGAGGAGCGCCGCGTTCGGCAACGGCTTGCCGACCTGGCACAGTGCCGCTTCGGTCGCGGGCGTGATCAAAAGGTGGGCGCTCTCGAATTCGTCCCGCAGGAAACCGAGTCCGAGCTGGTCCAATGTCTTCGCCGAGTTGACCAGTACGTAGCCATCCGGGCTGAGTCCCGAGAAGAGGTCCACCTGGTGCACCAAAGTGGGGTCGATCACCACGACGCAGTCCGGCGCCACAACGGGCTCACGGGTGCGGATGTCTTGATCGCTCAGGCGGCAGTAGGCCACCACCGGGGCGCCCGTGCGCTCCGAGCCGAAGCTGGGAAACGACTGCGCGTGCCGGCCTTCTTCAAAGGCTGCGAGCGCGAGCAGGTTGGCGGCTGTGACGACGCCCTGACCGCCGCGGCCGTGCAGTCGCACTTCGAACATGAGTCCAGGCTGACGTGCTTCGCGAGGAGTGAAGTAGACCCAAAGGTCCCGTGCCCACAGGACCATTGGGCACTACGCATACGGGCGACCCGCTGGGATCATTGAGACATGGACCCTGATCGGTCCCTGGACGGTGTGGAGGTGTCATGTCAGTGAGGATCGCCATCAATGGATTTGGCCGCACGGGGCGAGCGTTGCTCCGGGCGACAATGAAGTCGCCGCGCGACATCGAGGTGGCTGCTGTGAACGACCTCGGCGACCCCGAGGCATTGGTCCGGTTGCTCGCGCGCGACTCCGTGCACGGGCGCTTTCCCGAGCCGGTGACCCTCGAGCACGACAAGATGATGGTCGGCGCCCAGGCTGTCACGATGATTACGGAGCGGGACACCGAAGCCCTGCCCTGGCGTGAGCTCGGCATCGATGTGGTTCTCGAGTGCACCGGCAAACTCACAAGTCGTGACAAGGCCGCCGCCCACCTCCGTGCCGGCGCGCGGCGAGTGATCATCTCGGCTCCCGCCAAGGACGTCGACGCCACATTCGTCATGGGGGTCAACGAGGACACGTTCGATCCGAAGCGAGACTTTGTCGTCTCCAACGCATCGTGTACGACGAATTGCCTCGCCGTCCTGGCCAAGGTGCTGGACGACGCCTTCGGGCTGGAGGAAGGCTTCATGACGACGGTGCACGCGTACACCGGCGACCAACACTTGGTGGACGCGCTTCACAAGGACCCGCGTCGGGCTCGAGGTGGCGCCATCAACATCATCCCGACGACGACCGGTGCCGCCCGGGCCACCGGGCTGGTCCTTCCCAACGTCGCTGGCCGGCTGGACGGTCTCTCGCTTCGGGTGCCGGTGCCCGACGGCTCGATCACCGACCTCGTCGCCAACCTTCGAGAGACCCCCACGGTCGCGGACATTTGCGGCGCCTACCGATCTGCCGCGGCGGAGGGCCGACTGGCCGGATTGCTCGAGTACTCCGAGGACGATCTCGTCTCGACCGACATCATCGGATCGTCGGCGTCGTGCATCTTCGATTCCAAACTGACGATGGCGAACGGCCACATGGTCAAGGTCCTCGGATGGTACGACAACGAGACCGGATACTCGAGCCGCCTGGTCGACCTCGCGACCGTCATCGGTGGCGCGTCTGTGTGATCAGGGGCGCTACATCGTGTCATCGTCGGGGCGTTGAAAGGGAGGTTCGATGAAGGTTCTCGTAACAGTTGCGTCGAAGCATGGTTCAACGTACGAAATTGCGGGAGCCATCGGGTCCGAGCTTGCGACCCGCGGGCTCGACGTTTCCGTAGTGCCTGTGCAAGATGTCCAGACGATCGACGAATACGACGCCTTCGTTTTGGGGAGCGCCATCCATATGGGTCAATGGATGAAACCCGCGAAGGAGTTTGCGGCACGCGAGGCCGCGATCCTCTCCTCCCGTCCAGTGTGGTTGTTCTCGAGTGGCCCCGTCACAGAGGGGTCTAAGCCGGATGACCCGGCTGACCGACGTCAAGGCGACCACATCGCGAAAGCGCTCGCAGCCCGTGAACACCGTGTTTTCCGAGGCAAGCTCGACAAAAGTGGACTGAGCATCGCCGAGCGCGCGCTCGTGCGTATCGCAAGAGCCCCTTCTGAAGATCAGCGGGACTGGGAGGCGATCAGGATGTGGGCCGGCGAAATCGGTGCGGCGCTGATCGACTCGCGGCTGTGGGTGACGCCGTGAACCCCGGGGCGCACCCGGTGCCGCGGGGGTAGCGTCGGGGTTCGGATGGATCGAGTAAACCTCCAGTTTGAGCACCATATGAGTGCGCAGGACGCGCTCGATGTGGGGGATCGAGCACGACCCGTTGCTGCGCTCGACCATCGCCGGCGTGGTCCTCCTCGACCAGCCTCCCGACCGGGAACGCCTTACTCAGCGCATCGACGAGGCGTCACGGCTGGTGGTCCGGCTGCGCCAGCACGTGGTGGAGTCGCCGTTCAACTTGGCACCCCCCGAGTACGTGGTTGACGAGCACTTTGACCTCTCCTACCACCTGCGGTTCGAGCGCGCTCCGGGGCGGGGCACACTGCGCGACGTGCTCGACTACGCCGGACCTTTCGCCATGGCGGGGTTCGATCGCGCCCGCCCCCTGTGGGAGTTCGTTGTCCTCGAGGGCGTCGAGGGCGGCCGCTCCGCCATGGTGCAGAAGATCCACCACTCCCTGGCCGACGGGATCGGCATGATGCGGATCTCCATGTCCTTCCTAGAGACCGAGCGCGAGTCCCACGAGAATCGTGGGCCTCACCCGGACGCGCCGCTCGCGGAGCACCCGCAGACGCTCGGACGGGTGGGTCGTGGCATCGCCTACCGCACCGGCCGCGGGCTTTCTGCCATCGGCTCGGTGCCGCCACGGGCTTTCGGGATCGCTCGGGACCCCCTGGGTGCGGCCAGGGGGGCGCTGCGGTCAACCGCCTCGGCCGCTCGCCTGCTGCGACCGGTCACAGCGCCCATGAGCCCGATCATGGGGAATCGTTCGCTCAGCTTGCACCTCGACACAATGAGCGCCTCCCTCCCGGCGATGAAGGCGGCGGCGAAACTGGTGGATGGTCGCCTCAACGACGCCTTCCTGGCCGGTGTGGCGGGCGGCCTGGCGCAGTACCACCTCAAGCACGGGGCCGAAGTCGAAGAGCTCCGCATGACCATGCCGATCAACATCCGCCCGAGACAGGGTGGCCCGGCGGGGGGCAATCAGTTCGTCCCCGCCCGCTTCTCCTTCCCGGTGTCGATCACTGATCCCGTGGAGCGCATGGCGCGGATGAAGGCGCTCGTCGCCGCCCAGCGTGCCGAGCCCGCACTGCGGTTGGCGGGGACCATCTCGGGGTTCTTCAACCGCATCCCAATCGGGCTGACCACTGCAGTGTTCGGAGGGATGCTCAAAGCCATCGACGTAGTCACCACCAACGTTCCTGGCGCGCCGTACCCGATCTACATCTCGGGCGCCAAGATGCTGGCGAACTACGGGTTCGGCCCGCTGAGCGGCGCCGGGTGCAACATCACCCTGTTGAGCTACGTCGACGAGCTCCACTTTGGCGTCAGCACCGATCCGGCGGCCGTCCCCGACCCTGAGACCTTTGTCGACTGCCTGCAGGCCGGTATCTCAGAGATAGAGGGCCTGGTACGGCACTGAGAAACTTGGGGTAGATCTTGGCCATGTGGCTTGAGATCTTCATCGGCGTACCCTTGGTGGGGGCCGTGATCGGCGGGATCAGCATGGGCGCGATAGGGAGACCGTTCCACACATTTCGACGCTCCCCGATGACGAGCCCGCGTTTTTAGACACACATCGGAGACCGATCGCGGGACGAGGAGGACGCCCTTATCGAAGTCCACGTCCGACCATGGTTCAAAGTGGCCGAACACACTGCAGCCATACGTCGGTTCTCGACCAACGTCTTGGGAGCTCATCCCCGGGCCTCGATGTGGTCGAGCCAGCGACCGAGAAGACCGCCGAAGGTCTCGTTCGTCAGCGGGATCCGTCCCTGCGACGCCTCATTGACCGGTCGCGCCGCCGCTCTTTGGGAATCGCGTCGTCCACCACGGACAGTGGCGTGCGCGTACCGGTAGTGATGGGTGGTGGGGTCCCGACCAAGGGTCACCCTGACCTGCCAACCGCCAGGCGATTGCTCACGTAGGCTTCTCATCCGGAGCGAGTCGGCGACGATGGCCTGCGTATCGACAAGGCCCTCGTCACTGGACGAAGCTCCTGCTGGAGAGGTGCGAGAGCGGCCGAATCGGACTCACTGCTAACCAGCCGCAATCGGTCCATTCCGTTGTGCGGGATCCACCAGGAGTGCCCTGACCCGGTGCATCGTCTGCGCCGTTTGCCTACGTCCAAACAGCTCCGTCCGCGTTTATGGACAGAATTATGGACAATCCCGACGAGCTCTACGACATGCATCGATCGGATCCGTCTCACCGCTGCTTATCGCGCAACGTGTGTAACGGGCGCCACCTTTTTGCTCGCCCCAGAACCAGCACAATCGCGACCTGGACTCACCTCCTACGGAGATTAGGGAGAGATTAGGGGACTTCGTCACAATCTTCGATGGGTTCGCTCATTGAAACGACTGCATCGATTCACCACACGCGTCCCCCCTTCTCCGAAGTGTCAAATGGAACTACCCCAAGGTGCGACCGCGTCCCGGCGTCCACTCTTCGCAGGCAGGTCGCCAGAGTTCATTGACAGCATTTGGAAAGCGATGCACATACCCTTGACAGGCAAACGACGGGGGGAGGGAGCTACGTGCACGTCCGCTGGTAGGGCACCGACGACCCGATGTACTGGTCCCATTCGGCCCGCGTCAGGTCTCGCCCGACGATGCGACAGGCGGCCGTGGCGAGTACAGAGGTGCGAAGCGTCCAGGCCTGGGTGAGCACCACCGTTGAGCGCGGACCGTCGGCTGTAGTGATCCTGCGGGCGTCGGTGACGGTGACCGCATCGTCGTGAGGGCCCCAGCTCACCACGACCTGGCGGGGCTGAAGCTGCTGGTTGAAGGTGTCACCGGCGCGTGATCCGTCCCCGAGCAGGGCGACCGACGAGCCGTTCCGCATGTCGAAGATCTCGAGACCGAGGTCGTCCCGCCAGACCCCCAAGTAGCGCCCGTCGGGACTGAAGGCCATTTCCGGGGCGCCCGGAATCCCGAGGAATTCGGCAGGGTGCAGGCTCTGGAGCGTCGTGAGGAGGGCGCCGTTGGCGGTGCTGGCGACCTGGATGGTGTCACCGAAGTCGTCAGTCACGATCGACCGGGTGTCGGGAGACAGCGCCAGACGCACGATCTGGTTGTAGCCGGGTTGCGGGCCAGTGGTTCGCAGCCTCCCGGTCCTCCCGTCGACGACGCGCGTCCCACCGATCGCGACGTCCGCCACTGTCCGGCCGTCAGCGCTGACCACCAACAGTGGCAAATTCCCACCCCCCTGGAATTGACTGTCGAGTGTCCAGGGTCGCCGCCATGCCGGAGCCGATCCTGGTGCGGAAAGCGTCCACATGCGCAAGCTGTTGTCGCACTCGAGCACCACGTGCCCGCGGCCGACTGTCCCGGAGATGGCGAGATTCGGCACAACGGCCAACGCGCCGTCGTCTTGCCAGTTGGCGCAGCCAGCGGGGACGCCAGCGAGGCGACGCACAATGCGATGCCTCGCAGGGCTCCAGATCACCAGATCGCGATTGGTCGCGATGGCCACAGGCCCTGCAGGACTCGCCACCGCCTCCCACGCGACCCCGAGTTCGGGCTGATCACCCAGTCCGAGCGTACTGAGCGGAGCGGAGAGATCGTCCACCGCGCCGTTCGGGCCCACGACGGTGGCACCCACCCGACGTGTCGATGGTGGCTCGGCGATCGGGCGCGGCGCGATCTGTGTCCAATTGTGAAGCTCCAGTGGGCCCGTGGTCACCTGAGAGACGAAGTCGGTGCCGACGGGATCAACGCCAACTGGGGTCACTCCCGACCCGCCGGTCGTGGTGAAGGGGTACTCAGTCTGTACGGCGCCGGTCTGGGTGTCACGCACCACCAGAAGCGTGGCGGTCTGATCGATCTCCTCGCGCAGGTCGGACGAGATGCCAACGACGTTCTGCGACCAAACGGGTGGAGATCCGCCCAGCCGGGCTCCGGTCGCGGCATCGAAGGTAGCGACCACGCCGTCGGCGGCGTGGGTCACCGAGCTGACCTGTTTGCCGTCGGCGGAGAAGACCACCGCGTCGAAGTACGGCTGGTCCCCCTTGTCGTAGGGGTGGCCGGTAGTCCGGTCGGGCTGGATCGACCCGACGTGCGCCACCACCCGGTGCTCGATGACGCCTGTCGAAGTGTCGATGAGCGCGAGGTCGATGGCCGAGTCGTTGGTCTCGAGGACGTCGGCACCCAACTGTCGCCCGTCGGGAGAGAAGCTGAGCGAGTCGACGGAACCTGACACCGTGAGAGTTGGGCCGACGGGTTGTCCGGTGTTGAAGTTCCACAGGGCGATCTCGCTCGTCGATTGACCCCATACCCAGGCACCGACGGCGAGAAGCCCTTGAGGGCTGATGGCGACGGGCCCCCCGCTGTAGGTCATCGTGCCCCACCCGGCAGCAGTGAGTACGGGGGGTTGCCAGTGCCACGGTTTGTTCGCACGCAGGTCCCAGATCCGCGTTGGCTGTCCGCCGAACTGCCCGGTGACCAGAAGCCCGCGGTCGCTCAAGGCCATACCGCCAGAGAACAAACCGGTGGGCGATGGCTGGTGCGGCAGCGCCCGGCGCGTCGCCGTGTCCCACACCCGTAGTGCCCCCGCGACGGTCTGCGAGGCGATCAGCCGGCCGTCGGGCGAGTAGACGACCCGGGCCACCGTGCCCCGCTGGCCGCTCAGGATGCGGGCCAGGCTGGAGGTGTTGCTCGCGGCGTTGAGCAACGTCTCGCGGGCCTGCACGGCGACCGCGTCGTTCGGGCTCAGACGACCGGCGAAACGGTTCGCTTGCACCGCGAGCAGCAGCGCCAGGTCGTCCCGGCTCTCGCCCAGGAGGCCCTGGGCCCTGGCCGCCAACCCGCCGGCCAGGGCCACGTTGGTCTCGTGCTGGGCCTGGTTGCGCTGGCTGCTGGCTTGGTTCCCCTGGATGACGGCGACCACCGTGGCGATGAGGGCGAAGACGAGCAACACGGCCAAGGCGGCGACCCCCCCACGGGCCAGGCGCCGGGCCCGGCGGTGCTGGCGGATGTCCTCACCCTCGAGGTCGTCTTTGGGAACGTCGTGCATCGGGGCGGCCAGGTCGGCCACCGCCCCGCGGAAGCGGCTGTTGCGCAGGTCGAGGTCGGTCTCCTCGCGGGCCCAGCGCAGGTCGAGGTGCCGTGGCTCGTCGTGCAACACGCCGCGCAGGGCGTTGGGGACCGCACTCGAGTCGGCGCTGAAGTCCGCCGTGGCCGGGTCCCACTCCCAGATTCCGTCGGTCACCACCGGCAAGATGCGGTCCACCGACTTGGTGGCCACCCAGTGGGTGATCTCCTTGTTGACCCACTCCGACGAAGCGGACTCGGGCGAGGCCAACAAGACGAACCAGCCGGACCCGTTCAACGCGGCTTCGATGGCCGACCACAAGTGCGGGTTGGTCGAGAGACCCGTCTCGTCGCGAAAGAACGTGCAGGGCGCGGCGGCTGTTCCAGGGCTTGGCCAGGCGTTCGAGGCCGCGCTGGAGGGCGGGTGCCATCTTGCCGTCCGCCGCGTGGCTATAGGAGATGAAGCCGTCGTAGACCACGCGCCGATCCTCTCTGCCCTTAGCGCTCCAGGGCCCTCCAACGGGGATTCTCACAGGTTCACGGGGATTGCACCGGCCAGCATTTGACCGACACCTCCATGGCCCCGGTCACGCGACGCTCCGAATGGCCGTACTCACCCGGGAGAGGCCTGGAGCGCGAATACCGCGTGTGTCTCGTCCGCCGCGCCGCCCGTCGGTGCGCTGACCTGCTCGAGGCCGCCGATGATCGGCACCGCCATGGCCGTCCCGTAGCGGAATGCTCCCGAGTCCCAGACTGCGCACGCGGCGACCACGCCCGCGACCGCGGTCGGGATCTCGGGGCAGAAGTGATGACCGTCGGGAGCGCGGACGACGTTGACGCCCCGGCCGTCGGTGCCCGACCGTCCGGCGCAGGGCTCGTCGGCAAGGCACGGAAGCGTCTCGGTCCAGCGGCCGTCCTCGAGGACAGCGGCTCCCGCGTCGATGTAGCGCACGCGGGCGTTATCGGCGGCCAAGGAGGCGTACATGTGGTTGAAGAGGTCGGCGTACGCGTCGTGCGTCTGTGCTTCTTGAAGGCTCAAGGGAGCGCCGGCGAAGTAGACCTCAGTGCCGCTGCTCGCGAAGATCGAGATGACGTGCTCCGCGTCGGCGACGTACTTGGCGTAGAGAGCGCCGCCGGTGAGCGGTTGTCCCGACGTGTCACGCATACAGGGTGTGAACGCGTTGCCGCTGAATTCGACGACCACTGCGTCCGGGTGCATTGTCGCGGCGTCAGTTTGCATGGAGGGGAGCGCGTCGCAAATGGCTGTCCCGCCCAGGGTGCGGGTCATGACGTGTGTGATGCCCGCTGCGGCGATGGTCGAAGTGAAAAAATTGCTGGCTTCCCAGGCCAATGAGTCCCCATAGAGGACGACCGTCCTAGACGCGAGTGGCGGGGTCGGCCAGGTCACCTGGGTCGGTGCCGCCGGCGGGCCGGCCGCTTTCACCAAGGGGGTGGCGCGAAGTGAAGCGGTCCGGGCCGGGGCCGCAGTATGGGCGGATGCACCTGCGCCGTGGCCCCGCAATGTGCTGCCGACTGCGAGAGAGCTGCAAAGTACGGCCACGATCCCGGCCGATGCGACCCAACGGCGCCGGTCCGACCCCGGTCCTGGGCCAGCGGTCCGAATTGATCCATGAACTGTTTCAGTGGCGTGTGTCTCCATAAAGCCAGCGTGAGCGCACAGAGCGAAATGATCTGTGCCGCGACGACACGCGCCGAACGTCGTCGGCGGCACAGTCATGCCGCTGAGTTCGTGCCCACCATTGGATGGGCGGACGCGGTGAGTTCCGCTGTCAGCAATCACACGACGGAGGAACGACCGCGTGTCGGACGACGGACTACGAGTGACGAAACTCCGCACGAGGTACGGTGCGCCGGTGTCAGACGGCCGCCTTACCAGCGCACGCGCCGCCTTGGCGCGGGGCGACGTTCTGATCGCCTACGACTCCGCGGTCTACGCCCTTCAAGAGGACCCCGAAAACCTCGAAGCCCTGTTCGTGTCCGCCCTCGCGCTGGCACGCGCCGGTGCAACTGACCGGGCGCGGACCGCAGCGACGGACCTACTGGCGAGGATCGAAGTCGCAAGCGATGCCCCTCGCTCCCTTTGTGAGGACGCTGCTGCGCTGGTGGCCCGACTCGCCAAGGATGAGGCGCTCGCAACAGAGGGCAACGGCCGCAAGCTCAGCCTGCGACAGGCCGCCTACCTCTACCAGGCGGTCGCCGACCAGTATGGGGGCTTCTACGCCTGCATCAACGCTGCGACACTGCGACTGCTGAGTGGTGATCTCAAAGGGTCCCGGCAACTCGCTACTCGCGCACTTGACTTGGTGACTTCCGCTTTCGAGAGCGAGCCCATTGACGACTATTGGCGTGACGCGACCGAGGCTGAGGCCGCACTGCTCCTAGGCGATGTGCAGAAAGCTCGCCGAGCCCTGTCGCGCGCGGTTGTCGTCGCAGGGGACGACTTCGCGGCACTCGCCGTGACCCGACGCCAGCTCGGCCTCGTCTGCAACGCCACGTCGACGGACATGTCGATATTGGACGATCTCCGTCCGCCGATGATCATCCACTACTGCGGACACCGCATCGATCCCAAGGGCACCACAAGCCGATTCCCGGCTGAACTCGAGGCGAACATCGACCGCGAGGTCCGGTCGTTTCTCGCCGCCCGTCGGATCGGCTTCGCGTATGGATCACTCGCATCGGGGGCCGACATCTTGGTCGCCGAGGCAGTCTTGGACCACGGGGTCCCGCTCCAGATCGTGCTGCCCTTCGATACGGACGAGTTCGAGCGAAGCTCGGTGATGCCCGGTGGGCCAGGGTGGGCGGACCGGTTTCGCTCATGCCTGACTCGTGCCACATCGATTGTGCACGCTTCGGACTCCTCCTATCTGGGTGACGACGAGCTCTACGGGTACGCGGGACGGATTGCCATGGGTCACGCCCTGAACCACGCAGCATTCCTCGATGCGCCCGCGGAACAACTCGCGATTTGGGATCAAACCCCCGTCGCCGGCGTTGCGGGAACCTCTCATGATGTCGCCGTCTGGAGAGCAAGCGGCCACACGACGAACGTCATCGCGCTGCCGGCGTTGGCCCCATCCCCGGGATCAGCTCCGATCGGTTCGGGGTCCCGCCAGATCGGAGCAATCCTCTTCACCGATCTCCATGGGTTCTCACGTCTCCGGGACGAGCAGTTCCCTCTCTTTGTGAGCGAAGTACTCGGAAAGCTCGGTGCGGTGCTCGATGACCATGCCGAGGGAGTGCTCTGGCGCAATACCTGGGGTGATGCCATCGCGGCCGTCTTCTCCGACGTGACGGAGGCGGCCGATTGTGCGCTTGCTCTTCACGAAGTCCTTAGCCGGATCGACATGGCAGCCATCGGACTTCCCGAGGACCTCGACCTGCGCATTGGCGCGCACGCAGGCCCCGTGATGGCGATCGAAGACCCCGTAAGTCACAGATCGACGTTTTGGGGACGAGAGCTCACCCGGGCTGCTCGTATCGAGCCGCGCACACCAGAAGGGGAGGTCTACGTGACGGATGCCTTTGCGGCGCTTCTCTCCCTGAATCCCGGCGCTCGATTTGTCACCGAATACATGGGCCGTGTGACGACTGCCAAGGAGTTCGAAACGATCCCGATGTACAGGCTGCGACGTCGATGAGATCAGCGGGCCAATCGCTTGAGCGCCGCCCGATCGTGCACCTCGATTCGTCCACGCGCCAGCCGGAGTACCCCTTGCTCTTCACCACTGCGCAGCGCCCGATTCGCGGTGGGCCTGGTCGTCCCCGCCAGTTGGGCAATGTCGTCCTGGGTGAGCGGGATGACGACGGTTTCGTCACCTCCGAAGAGTTCAACGAGTTCGTGCACGCGTCGCCAGACGCGGTGCTCGACAGGAACATAGAGGGCTTCGATGAGCGCGGCCGACAAGCGCCGCACTTCTCCAACGAGTGCGTCCGTCAGCACGTGATCGATTTTGGGTGTCGTCGCGCGCAGGTCTTGGAGATCGTCACGATGCACGCTCAAGGTTTCACTCCCATCGAGCGATATAGCGGTGCCACGGCGCGGGCCGGTCGCGAGCAATGCCAACTCACCGAAGTATTCAGGTGCGCCGAGCACCCGGACCATCGCCTCGTCGCCCAGAGGAGTCGTGATGCGAATCGCAAAGTGACCTTCGACGATCATGTGCAAGGTGTCACCTGGGTCGCCATCGTGGAACACCACTTCGTTGCGCGTGAAGCGTCTGCGCCGTACTTTCGCCAGGACTGCGCGTCGCTGATCCTCATCCAGCACGTCCAGCAAGTGCGACCGCATGAAGCCGAGTCTCTCAGGTCGATGACCCCCTCATGCAACGCCAGTATGAACCTGTGAGAATCCCCGTTGGAGGGCCCTGGAGCGCTAAGGGCAGAGAGGATCGGCGCGTGGTCTACGACGGCTTCATCTCCTATAGCCACGCGGCGGACGGCAAGATGGCACCCGCCCTCCAGCGCGGCCTCGAACGCCTGGCCAAGCCCTGGAACAGCCGCCGCGCCCTACACGTCTTTCGCGACGAGACGGGTCTCTCGACCAACCCGCACTTGTGGTCGGCCATCGAAGCCGCGTTGAACGGGTCCGGCTGGTTCGTCTTGTTGGCCTCGCCCGAGTCCGCTTCGTCGGAGTGGGTCAACAAGGAGATCACCCACTGGGTGGCCACCAAGTCGGTGGACCGCATCTTGCCGGTGGTGACCGACGGAATCTGGGAGTGGGACCCGGCCACGGCGGACTTCAGCGCCGACTCGAGTGCGGTCCCCAACGCCCTGCGCGGCGTGTTGCACGACGAGCCACGGCACCTCGACCTGCGCTGGGCCCGCGAGGAGACCGACCTCGACCTGCGCAACAGCCGCTTCCGCGGGGCGGTGGCCGACCTGGCCGCCCCGATGCACGACATTCCCAAAGACGACCTCGAGGGTGAGGACATCCGCCAGCACCGCCGGGCCCGGCGCCTGGCCCGTGGGGGGGTCGCCGCCTTGGCCGTGTTGCTGGTAGCGGCGTTGATCGCGACGGGTTTTGCCGTGCGTGCGCGTCACCAAGCCAACGTGGCGACCGACGACGCTCTGGCGGGCGGGTTGACAGCCAAAGTCGACCCGTTGCTCAAAAGCGGAAACTACGACCTCGCATTGCTCCTGGCCGTGGAAGCCAACCGTGCTGCCTCGCAACTGCCACCCTCTTCCTCGGCTGTAGGGGGTGCACGTGATGAACTGGTTCACAGCCTCGCCGCGGAGCCGGCGTTGTCGCGCACGCTTGCCGGCCCGCAGGGCATTGTTTCGACCGTCGCCTATTCGCCGGACGGCAAGACAATCGTCTCTCAGAGCACATCAGGTGCCCTCCGCGCCTGGCATGCCGTCACCGGCGCACCGTTCACGCACCAGCTCCCGCCCGTGGCAGGGACATCGACGGGCCTGGCACTCAATGACGCAGGTCTTCTGGTTGTGACTGGGGCGGGTACGGCCACCCACGGAACACTCGAGACGGCCACAGACAAGAACCGACTTTGGGACCTCGCGAACGAACCGGCTCTGGCGGTGGCAGCCACCCCCGTCTCGGTTTGGGACGCTTGTTGCCCTCTCCAACAACGGGTTGCTGGCCACGGGGACGGAGGAACTGATCACCGGTGGATCCACCGCGCTGACGAACACGATCCAGATCTGGAACGTCAACACTGGACACCGTGTCGGCTCCCCTCTCGTCGTGCCCGGCTCCGTCGATGCGCTGACGTTCGCACCCGATGGCTCGCAGCTCGGCGCCGATGTGATCACCGCCGACGGTTCCGCCATCGACCTCGTCCTGATCGACGCCACCACGGGAACCCTCGAACACGACATCGTCGCCCATGATGGGTCAGTCTCGACGGCAACCAACGGTCGTGCCTTCGACCACTGGTACACCCCGTTCTTCGATGGCGTGGTCTTCTCGTCTGACGGCAAACGGATCAGCTCGGTCGTGGGAGGAGCCAAGGATGGTGACATCGCCACGTTCGATGCGAAGACGAGTCAACGTCTCGGGGGCTCGTCACCGTCGCAGAACGAGGCCATCGACGGTGTGACGACGGATCTGCGCGAGCTGGTGGAGCAGTCGCCGAAGTCACAGACGTCGTTGTCGGTCGTGGACACCGCAACCGACGCCGTGCTCGCGACCCTGACGGTCGCCAACAGCGGAGTCGCCGGGGGGAGACCGGGATTGCCGTCGACCCCAAAGCGACGAACGTCGTGTATCAGCCCAACCAACAAGGGTCTCTGGCCGTGCTGAATTGGGCACAGCTCGGGCCATCGCACTTCGTGACGACGGCCTCCACGCGGCGCTTCGACTACCCCGTATCGATCTCCCAAGAGGGGCAGATCCTGGGCAGCCAATCCGCGACGGTCGGCAAACCTGGCAAGACCTTTACCAGTTCGTCTGGATACCGGGCGGTCCTCTTGAACAAGAGCATCGTGCTCCTAGGAAGCGCGGGTCGAGCAGTGCGTACTCTGACCGATGTGCCATCCGACTGCGCGTCGCTTCTCGGACACGAGCTGGGATTCACCGGAACGCCGACCCATGGCCGGCTCGTGCTCGACTGCCCGACAGAACCCGCAACTGCGGGGGTGGACCAAAGTGCGACGTTGCGCTCCTGGGATCTGAACGATCCCAGATCGACGCCGCAGTGGCGAGAGAACTGGTCCATCCCCGACAACCCTCTGCAGTCAAACACGCAATACGTCGTACTCAGCACCAATGGGAACACGGTCGGCGTCATGGGTCCGGCCGGGGTTCAGGTCCTGGACGGCCGCACCGGTCGCCTGCTGGCGAAGGGTCCGTTTGCCGGTGAAAACCAACTCGAGGTGATGGCCTTGTCGCCCGATGCACGCACCATCGCGACGAGACAATTTCGCTGGCCAGGTGGAGATACTTGATGCGAGGAACGGGAAGCTCCTTCGGACGCTTTCGAGCAGCAGGGGGAACTTGGGCAACCAGAGCTTCCCGGGTGACCCTGAACTCGCCTTCAGCCGGGACGGGAAGTATCTCGCGGCCTGGGCCAACCCGATCGGCCTCGAGGTCTTCGATCTACGGACGTCTTCGTCGGTCGCAGTATTCGACGGCAAAGCAAAGGTTGCTCCCTTCGATTCCTCCCTCGCGACCTTCATCCCGGGTCTCGAATGGGGACCGTACACGCAGCTCGTCGTGAGTTTCAGCCCTTCCGCCGATGCTGTCACCGTGACCGGGCAACGACCGATCCATCCGCAAGTTGCACAAGAATTCACGCTGGCGCAGCTCGAAGCAGGCGGGGCCGTGTGGCAGCAGGTCCAAAATGAGATGCGGTACCTGTCGAAATACTCTGGACCCGCCATCGTCCGAACCGCGACGTGGTCCACGAAACTCTCCGACTTAGAGCTGGCGGCGTGCACCATCGTGGGCCGCGATCTCACCACCGCGGAGTGGAGTGCGAACGTCGGCGGGTCGGTGCCGTACGAGGCCACGTGCACACCCCTTCTCGAGGGTGCTCGCAGGCGCTGAGGAGCCAGGTCACGCCACGGACGGTGGAACTGGCGTGGACGGAAGCGCATCGTGGCCGGGAAGCGGCCCAGGGACACCCCCAGCTGCCAAACGCCGAGCGAGCGTTCACGTAGGCTTTCTGCACGGAGCCAGTCGGCGACCATGGCCAGCAGATGGACAACGGCCCGGGTCGCATTGCGAAACTCCTGCTGGAGAGGTGCGAGAGCGGCCGAATCGGACTCACTGCTAATGAGGTTTTGGCACTCGCTGTGACCTGCGTTAACGGCATCTGACCTGGTACATTGTTGATCGGCGTTCAGTCACGGTTCAATCAATAGGTATGGGGCAAGTATGGGGCAACGGCAACGCTGACCCCAGTGGGTGCCAATCAGCGGTTGACGAAGTTTGCCAGCCAGTTTGCATGACTACGTTAGACGTCAGCCTTGAGAAGCCAGCATCGTTGCCACTCGGTGAAGGAAGACGAGATGCATCGATTCGATGGCGCCATCTCGGCCGAGCAGATTGATGTCTCGATGACCTCAAAGCACACGGGAACGGGAACCCATCTGCCACAAAGACTCGCCCAGAGGGGGGCACTTGGCTGGTAGCAGATCGTCGACCCGCCGATACCTTCGATTGTTCCCGCGGCCATGGTGCTGATGTCGAGGCCCAAATCCACAGCTAAGTCAGCATTTAGCATTGTGATGTCAGCGCCGGAGTCAACGAGAACGTTGGTAGTTGCTGATCCGAGGAGCGTTCCGCCTGAACCGAGTGCGGCGAACTCCACCATCATCACCGGCCGCTTGGCGACCTGGGTCGAAGAGTCGAACCCGTGATCTAATTCTTCTTGAAGCGTGACCGGGCTAGGTAGGGCTAACAAGCAGCCAACCGCCTCCGACGATCAGAACATCGTCCGGGATCACGTACAGAATGACGATGTCGCCACCGCCGTCGATCCCGCGGCTTGTAGAGCGGAGGGCGAATCACCCACGGCAAGGACGGTCAAGTCTCGACTGAGCGCTACCCAGCGACCTTGGTATTCACGAGCGGCGTCGCTTGAAAGCCAATTTCAGCGCCCAATCGGACTCGCCGCCAGCAATTTGAGGACGGTAACGCGGACCCGGCCTCAACCTGAGCGTTGATTCCAACTGCCGTGCTGTCTATATACGTAGCCTTCGTTTCGTTGCTCGCGACGCTGTGGCTGCTGGTGCCGAATGACATCAGCACGTGTGGGGTCGTGACCGTGTCAGCCATTGCCAGAACCTCCTTCGTTATTCGCTAGAGCCGCGGTACCTGTCGAGTAGTTCAACTGAGGGAAGAGGACCGAACTGCTCTTCCCAGGAACGGACCGTCTGGGCGAATGCATCAGCAAATGCCTTGGCGTGCATCGGTGACATGACAGTACGGGCGACGATTTGCTGCGCCATCTGGGGTGGGTCGGTGGCCGGAAACGCAAACTGCTGGAACAAATCAATGGCCACGTCGAACTGCGAAGCCCGGATTCCGATGGAGTTGACGTATCTGCCTGTTTCTTGTGGGAATCCGAGATTTTGCATACTCGGCGGCAGAGACGGCGTGCCAATAGTCACTGCGCTTTCTCCACGGGACTCCACACTCCTGTAGTTACATAAATGTTACGAACGTGTGGCGATTTTCAGAGTACCAGCGTCTCCCAGAGAGACGGGGCCGGGCGACCTGATTGTCGCGTAGCTGTCCACTCAATCACCACGGTATCGACGCATTGTGTGCGTGAGATAACCCCCATTCGCCGGATTGGAGAAATCCCATGGGTAGCATTTGTTGCGCCCTAGAGGAGACGGAGAGCCGGTCAGAGTCAATAGGCGCCCGGCTCCGTTGTTGCCAACTGCCCGGACCGTGGGGTAGCCCCATACGCCGGGAAGGTGGGACGGTTCGGCACTTCGGTGGCACCCCTAGCGTGTCCTTTGAACGAAAACACCATTCGCCCGAGGGCGACGTTCTGACAACATGGATCGATGGGCCGGTACCAACTCTGGGTCAGCAAAGAGAGTCAGTCGTTCTTTCGAGAAGACAACGAGCAGGCACTTCGCTTTGCCCAGGAGGATGGCGCTGAACTGGTCTGGGAGGTCACAGCAGTCGGTTCCAACGAGGCGATGGCCAAGTACCACGAACATATGGGTTGGGAGCCTTACAAGCCGATGCTTCGTGTTGACGGAACACCATTTCCTCAGGACGAGGATGACGAGTGCGACCACCCCGACAATGAAAGCGGGCTACTGGAATAGGCAGCCATCGCCTGCCTCCAAACGCCGGATAGGGGATGCCCTGTTGTCAGCTTGCCAGCGGTGCCGGCGCCCGGAGAAAGAGGGCAAAGCCGGACACCGGCACCGTGGCGGGAAGGACAGTGAGCGCGGGCGGCTGACAAGACCGTCCCCCACTGCGCTCGCTGTCCAGAACTGTTTAGGCGAACCGTGCGGCGATCGTGGCGGCGAGGTCGCTGGTGCTGGCCTCAGTCAGGTCGCTCTCCGCGTGGTTCACGTGGGTGACGAGCGTCTCAGCGTTCTCGTAGACGCTGGCGACCTTCGGGCTCGAACACTCGTGGAATCGCAGGCGACTTCTGGCGGCGCTCTCGGTGAAGCCGTGCTCCACTTGCAACGCGGCGAGCTTGGACGTTCGGCCCTTGCCGGACTTGAGCGTGCGGGCAATCGCGGTGATGCGGTCGTCGGTCATGTTGATGATCCTTTCGGATAGATGAGTTAGGCGGTCGGGACCGGCGCGGCTGCACCAGCGACCGTCTTGGCTTCGGTGAGAAAGAAACGTGGGCGCCCCGAGGTCACGGAGGGCGGGCAGGAACTCGGCGATGAGAGCAGCCGGTACCTGACCGTGAATCGGGTCGACGGGCACTCTGTCCACGGCTGGTGCGTCGTAGCGTGGCACGCTCACACGCTGACCTCGTGGCCCCATCGTTTCCAACTGGGTAGTCGTGTTGCGCGGTGAAGAAGGCGTTGTACTCCTGAATAGTGTCCCACGTAGGTGGCAACGGCCTCGGAGAGGTCGTCTGAGGGCGTCGGTCACGGTCGAACCGAGCTTCGGCAGCTCTGCCACGATTTCATCGCACAACTGCGTTTCGGCGGGCCGTCTGCACGGCCTCATGCAAATCGGCGAGAGCGACGTGAGCACCTTCCATTGCGAGCACCGAGTGCTCTGCATGTTGATCAGCGTGGGCCAGGTCGTCGGGTGATACCGCTTTGCCTCTGCCGGTGCGGACTTTGTCGCGGTAGCTCGGTGGCGCACGCTCGGGGAGCGCTGGCAGCGGTCACGGCCTCGTCATAAACGATCTTGGCCTCATCGAGCGCGGCTCTGCGCTCTCGGTTAGTGACGGCATTGTTTTCCTTCTGGTAGGGCGGCGACGGGACTCCTGGCAGATATGCCATGTGCGCCCGTCCTTCTTGGCGTGGAGCGACACCGCTGTCGGCATCGCCCCGTCACGGCCTGGGGCGTCCTCTTTAGTAGAGCTGCGGCATCGTTTGCCGTTACCCACTGCATCTGATTCGAAACGTTCGGTGTCCATCTGCGAAGGAAGGGCGGTTCCGTCGGCGTTGTGTCGGGTTCGTAGGCGTCACCGAGCAGCACGAGCCGCTCCACTGTCTCCGCGTATGTCAGGGTCAACGTGTGCGCCGATACTGCGCTCGCGCGGCGAGCGCCCGCTCCAATGTGGGAGCGATCACCGAGGCCACGTCGGCGGGGACATAGACGCCGGGTGATGGGAGAGTAACGGGCCTGGTCATGCGGCCTCCTTGGCGGCGCGTGAACTGAATGAGGCGAGGTCGGTCAAAATCGAGTCCCTATTTGCCGCCCGAACCCGTTTTATCTCTGCGGCGGCTACTGAACGGGACTCTCGTCGTGTTCTGCAACCGAGCATTATGTTGCGCCCGTGTGGGAGCAGGTTGGGCACGAGAGGCTCGTCAGTGCCTGCCTGTCGTCACGGAGCGATGCGGGCGACGTCCCCCCGCCCGGTGCCTACGCCACCCCGCAGCGGAGAGCGATGTTCCGCACCGATGCGGGCGAGAACTCGCGTCCGTACCTGGTGGTGTACTTCGCGCCCGTGAGGGCCTTGACGATGGCGCGGTAGCTGTCGCCGTCCTTGCGCATGGTGGTGATCATGGTGACGATGGCAGCCTCGTCCTCGTTGGGGACCAGCTCCCCGTTGACGGCCTTGTAGCCGTACTTGGGTCGGCCTCCGGTGTATCTGCCCGCCGCGGGCCTTCGCAGCCTTACCGGATGCCATGCGGCCCCGGATCACGCACCGCTCGTACTGACCGAACGCGCCGAGCATCTGGCGCAAGAGCACTTTCGTCGGGTCGTCCGAATCGGTGTCCGGTTCGCTCACCGAGAGCACCGCGGCGCCGATGGCCTGGAGCCGTTGGATCGTGACCTCCTGGAGAATCAAGTCGTGGGCGAGCCGATCGAGGCGATAGACGACCACGGCGCTCGCCTGGCCGGTCTCCACGTGCGCCAGGGCCTCGCAGAGACCGCGCCGGGTGTCGAGGCCGTTGCTGCCGCTGAGGCCCTCGTCGCTGAACATGGCGACGAGCCGCAGGCCATTGCTCCGGCAGTAGGCGCGCACGGCCTGCTCCTGGACCTCCAGCCCGAACCCGTCCACCTGCTCGGCGGTGCTCACCCGGATGTACCCGACCACTCGCTGACGTGCCGTCATGCTGCCTCCACTCGTATAAATACTGTGGAGTATTTTTACATACCAGTTCAGGGGCGCGCAAGTTCTTGGACCTACCTCTCCCGTCTCGGGGTTCATTGGGATACGGCTCGATATGGGTCACCCGATGTCGGGCCTGCTGGGACTGGAATACGTCGATGAGCGTGGCGCGCTCCTGGAGCACGCCACCTTCTCCGCCCGGTCCGGCAGGGGGTCAGGCCGCGGACCCGAACCCCGACCATGACCCGCCCCTAGGGGCGGGGTCATGGGTCAGGGTCGCCTTTCACTTTCCTGACTCCGACTCGGGTCGGGGTGGGTCAGGGTCAGGGACCTCCGGCTTGGTTCTCACGGAAGGGCTTGATCGAGAAGTGCAGATGGGCGCCACGGCTCCCCGTCTCGATCTTGACGTACTCCCCGACGAGCGCGGCGATGGCCCGATCAGCAGTGTTGACCTTTCCGCCGAAGGCGCCGCGGAACTTGGACTTGGAGATACCTGGTTCAGCTTCGACGATCTTTGACGCTTTCGTCATGTCACCGGCGAGGTCACCGCAGTCGCTGTCCGACTGGGTAGGCGGGGGATTCAGCGCGACGGTGATTGCGCCATCGGCATGGCTGGCCAGCTCTGCCACCATGACGACTTCACCGAGCCGCTGCCAATCGAGCAACGTGTCCTCGTCGGTCCTTACGCATGCGCAGCTTGATAACGCCGGTCCTTCCCCGCCCGAACGTCTGAACCATGTCGACGGAGTATGCAGCGCCCGTGATGCCCGAGAGTTTGCGCTCCGAACCGATTGGGAAGCGACGCCCGCGCCCTTCGCTTTCCTTGGGCGAGTGGTCAATGAGAAGAACGGCGGCACCGGACTGACCCAACGGCACCGCTAACCGTGCCAGGAAGGTCGCCACATCCGTCCCAACGTTCGGATCGAGGCCCTCGATCGCCATAGCTTCGGTGACCCCGTCGATCACAGCGAGCGTCGTCCTACGGGTGTATATCTCCCGACCGCCCAGGCCCTCCCAGGTCAATATCTGCTCGATGTCCGCCTCCGGGTCCTCAAACGTCGCTGTGATAGCGACGTAATAGAAGTGCCGCTCTATCGCGCCAGCATCCACTCCGAGCTGGAGGAGACGCTCCACCGCGTCCTCGGCGCAGCCCTCGTAATCGAGGTAAACGACATCGTTACCGAGTTCGATTTCCTGCGCCGCCGCCACCTGGGCGAGGAACGATTTACAGGACCCCTGATCGCCGTATAAAACATTCGTGCAACCGGGGTACAGAAGCACCCGGCTCCCGTCGTCACTCTCCAGCACCAACGGTGGCGCAGGTGTCGATTCGCCACGGATTACCGGGCCGAGGTCGAAGGGATTATTTCCATACGACCGTCGTGCTCTCGGTGCCGTGTGTAGCGACCGGCGCGAACGTCGTCGTTCTAGCCGTTCATTCGGAGATTCGCCGAGCACCCCTGCGGTACAATGACTGCGGTTCGTGGAGGACCTGTCAGAAGTTTGCTGCGAGCTGGCCCCCGTTGGCACGGGGGCCGCTTCGCGTCTATCGCCGGTCATGGTGCACCGCCATCCGGTCGATACGCCACGAGTGTTCCGCCGTCGCGCAGGTGGATGTGTCGCTCCGGGTCATCGCGAACGATGTGCCTGTACTGCCACATGGCCTCGTTGGCCTCCTTTCGGCGCCCGTGGGCCTCGGCCTCGCTATACGACTTCCAGGCGACCTCACTTGCGGGAGCAACCCCGGCGATGGCCTGGAAGGTCAACCGCCCACGGAGTTCAACCTCGCCCGTCACCTTCTGCCCGCACACGTCGCATTGGAGTAGGACCTCTGACCGCGTTGTCCTGTCGTGCCACCGTCCTCGTGGCCGGACGCTCGGACTGGTGCTCCCAGCGCCGCCGCGGCGCGCCGTCACGCGCCCTCCCCATGAACTTCGCGGAGGAACCTCCGCACGCTTATCCGGGTACTGGGTTCCGACCCGAAACAGGCCGGGAATCTTGCCCTCCGCGGCGAGCCTGTAAGCGGTGCTGAGGGAAACTCCAAGGTGGTCCGCTGCCCAAGGCAGCAGTTCCACGTCGGCCGGAATGCCGTTCGGGTGATCGCGATCCGCAAAAGTGCGCGGCCCGCTGGTTGAGTTGGGCACGTTGCCCTCCTTGATTACCTCGGAGGTGGTCAACGCGTCCCATAGTGCAGCAGGGTCAGGCCGTTCCGAGGGGCGCGGCGGACTGCCTGCTGGCGGTTCCGTGTTAGGGACGCGGTGAAAACACAGGACGAGCGTCAGGCGGGATGTCGCGGACGATGGCAGCGCCCGTCAGGGATACCCGCACCGAGCCGCGTTGCGACCTCCCCCCTGTAGGTCGCCCGTGTGCTGCTATGTCGGCGCGGGTGTGCGCTCCTGACAGCGCGGGCTTAGCCGCGCTGTGTCATTGATACCACCGGGCCGCAATGTTTGTCACCGCGCACCATGTGACATCGAATGAACAGGAACGATTGTCACGATTCGCAATCTCCAACCACCGCTGCACCGTCGCCAGTTCGAGCGCACTAGGCGCCCGTGGCGAGCTTCCCCATAACGGACGCGGCCTTGTCGTCAGCGCCGGGCAGGGCGTGGGCGTAGACCGCCAGGGTTGTTCGAGGGTCCTGTCCGGCGCGGGCAGCTACCGCAGTCAGCGCCACTCCGGCGCCGAGCGTTTCGGAGATAGCGGCGTGGCGCTGATCGTGGAAGCGGACGCCCGACCGAACCTCGGGCGTCATGGCGACAAGCTTGCGAAAGCGGTCGGTGATCGTGTCGACCAGCAGACCGATGACGTGCTCGCCCTCGTGGTCGCGCTGGCGCTCGCGCAACATGGCGACCGTTCCAGCGTCAAGCTGCACCGTCCGCTTCCGGCGTGTTTTTGTGGGACCCTCGTTTCCGTGGCGGTCCGCGCTGCGGGCAATAGCAACCGTCCCGGCGTCGAAGTCAACATCCGAGTATCGAAGCGCCGCTAGCTCGCCGCGTCGGGCGCTCGTTATGTAGGCGAGCCGGATCGCCGTCGCCATGTCCCCGTCACCTCGCTCAGTGGCTTTGCGTACGAGGGCGGCGTACTCCTTGGGAGTCGGCGTGACCTTCTCCGCGCTGGCCTTGCCGCGCGGAATGGTGGCCAGCTCGGCCGGATTGTCCGCACGCCAGCCCCACTTGCGAGCCTGCCCGAGGGCTGTGCGCAGAGGGGCAAAGTAGCGCTTGATCGTCGCGCCAGTAAGGCCGTCGCGCCTCCACTGCGCGAGCATGCCGTCGATGTCCGCAACGGTCAGCCGGTCCAGGCGGATTCCACCGATTGTCGGGCGTATGCGGGAGTCGATTGCCCGCCGGTTCTCGGTGACGTAGCGAGTGGCCCGGTCGCCGTCGATGTGTGCCAGCCATGCATCCAGTACCTCGGCCACCGTCCGGCCGGTGTCGGCCGTCACCGATGTATCGATCGGAGCTGGTCCACCGGCCAGCCGCACGCGCTCTGCCAGCTCTGCGGCTGCCGCTCTGCGACTGCCGCGGAATGTTGTCTCGCGATAGCGGCCGTTCTCGCGCCACCGCAACCGCCACTGGCCGGGGTAGCCGTCCCGCTCGCTCATGCTGCCTTGACCCTGTGCAGCTCGTCTTGCTGGCATCGGTGCCGCCTCCATTTCGTGCCCTACGCTGTGCCTCGTGGTCAAGCGTATCCGTGTATGGGGCAGTATGGGGCAGCGACCCGCTGCTCCGTGTCTCGGAGCGCCCTGACCTGCACGGAGAGGTGCGAGAGCGGCCGAATCGGACTCACTGCTAATGAGTTGACCTGGGTAACTGGGTCCGAGGGTTCAAATCCCTCCCTCTCCGCTCGGAGGTCCGGTCCCGATGCCGGGCGTCCAGACAATGGGCTCGTCGCGGCGGGCCCGCCGAGCACCGTCACCCCGGCGGGAGCCGGTCCGGGGTGAGGAGCGTGTGCGAAGTCGTGGGTCTCTACTACATGCAGACCCTGGGATGTCCCAAGAACCAGGTGGACTCCGACAAGCTCGAGGGGTACCTCGAGGCGCAGGGGTACGAGGGCACGGCCGACCCCGACGGCGCCGACCTCGTCGTCGTCAACACGTGCGCCTTCATCGAGGCGGCCCGCCAGGAGTCGATCGACACCGTCTTGATGCTGGCCGAGCGCCGCCGTCCCGGCGCCCGCCTCGTCGTCACCGGCTGCATGGCCGAGCGCTACGGCGACGAGCTGCGCGACGCGCTGCCCGAGGTCGACCTCGTCGCCGGCTTCGGCCACGACCTCGTCGCGCGCGCCGACCGCGCACGGATGGCGCCGTCCCCGTGGCACTCGGCGCGACCCGCACCGGCCCGCCCCAGCCGGCACCCGCCGGCGGCTTCGACCTGCTCGAGCTCCCGCGGCCGGCCGCCCGCGCGCCCGTGGGCCTACGTGAAGGTGGCCGAGGGATGCGACCGCATCTGCGGCTTCTGCGCCATCCCGTCGTTCCGGGGCAAGCAGCGCTCGCGCACCCACGACGACGTCCTCGCCGAGGTCGACCGCCTCCTCGAAGCCACCGCCACCGCCGGCGCGCCGCCGCTGCGCGAGGTCGTGCTCGTCGCGCAGGACCTCGCCTCCTACGGACGTGACCGCACCGGCCCCGGCCGCGCCACCGGCGAGGCCAAGCCGGGCCGTCCCTCGCCCATCGCCGCCCTCACCCGCGCCGTGTCGCCAGCGCGTCGAGCGCACGAGGCTCCTCTACCTGTACCCGTCGGGCCTCACCGACGAATTGATCAGCGCCGTCCTCGATACGAACGTGCCCTACTTCGACCTCTCCCTCCAACACGTGTCCCGTCCGCACCTGGCGCGCATGCGGCGCTGGGGCGACGGCGAGCGCTTCCTGGGCCGCATCGCCGACATCCGCGCCGCCGAGCCGGCCGCCACCTTCCGCTCGTCGTTCATCCTCGGCTACCCCGGCGAGACCGAGCGCGACCACGACCTGCTCCTCGAGTTCCTCGCCACGGCCCAGCTCGACTGGGCCGGCTTCTTCACCTTCTCGAGGGAGGACGGCACCCACGCCGCCGGCCTGCCCGACCAGGTCCCGTCCGGCCTTGCCCTCGAGCGGCTGCGCGAGTGCGCCGAGCTGCAGGACGCCATCACCGCCGCCAAGCGCGACGCGCTCGTCGGTCAGACGCGCCAGGTCCTCGTCGACGCGCCCGGCCGCGGCCGCACGGTGCACGAGGCCCCCGAGATCGACGGCATCGTGCACGTGCCCGCCGACCTGGCGGTCGGTGACCTCGTCGAGCTCGCCCTCGTCGGCGCGGAGGGCCCCGACCTGCGCGCCGTGCCCGTCGACGCCGCTCGCCGCAACCGGAGCCCCCGCCCGATGAGCGAGGCCGCCCCCGAGCACCCCGCCGGACACCCAGGCTTTACGTTCGGCCCGAGCGCGCTGGTCACCCCCGCCAACGCCGTCACCGTGGCCCGGCTGCTCGCCGCACCCGGTCTACGTCCTGATGCTCGTGGCGTGGGGCGCGTCCTGGGTCAACGTGATCGTCGGCTTCCTCCTCGCCGCCAGCGACGGGCTCGACGGCTACATGGCACGCCGCCACGGGACGACCCGCTCGGGCGCCTTCCTCGACCCGCTGGCCGACAAGGCGGTCGTCCTCGGCGCGCTGATCACGCTGGCGGCCCAGGGCCACCTGCCGTGGCTGCCCGTCGGCCTCATTGCGCGCGCGCGAGGCGGGCATGCAGGGATACCGCTCCTGGGTCGGGCGCCGCGGGGTGTCCATCCCCGCCCGCAACACCGCCAAGCTCAAGACGTTCGTCCAGGACCTCGCCGTCGGCGTGTGCATCATCCCGCCGCTGGCGCACCAGCACGGCCTGCAGCTCGCGATGATCTGGCTGGCCTGCGCGCTCACGCTCTACACGGGGGCCGAGTACCTGCTCGACGGCCGCCGGGCCATGCGGCGACCCGCCGGCCTCCTAAGGTCACTCGCCGTGAGGATCGAGATCGTGGCGGTCGGCACCGAGCTGCTGCTCGGGCAGATCGCGGACACCAACTCCGCCTGGCTCGGCGAGAACCTGGCGGCCAACGGCGTGTCGTCGCACTTCCATCAGGCGGTGGGCGACAACCACGACCGCATCGTGCTGGCGCTGCGCACGGCCTTGGCCCGCAGCGACGGCGTCATCATGTGCGGCGGGCTCGGCCCGACCCAGGACGACATCACCCGCGAGGCGATCGCCGAGGTGATGAACGTCGCCGCTCGAGCGCGACCAGGCGATCGTCGACCGCATCGCCGCCTTCTTCCAGGCCCGCGGCCGGGAGATGTCGGAGAACAACGCGCGCCAGGCCGACGTTCCGCAGGGCGCGGCGATCATCGCGCAGGCCGCCGGTACGGCGCCCGGGCTGATCTGCCCGGTCGGCAACAAGGTCGTCTACGCCGTCCCCGGCGTCCCCTACGAGATGGCCGAGATGTTCGAGCGGGCCATCCTCCCCGACCTGCGCGCCCGCATGGCCGACGCCGGCGAAGAGAGCGGCGTGATTTCGAGCCGCGGTGCTGCGCACGTGGGGCGCCAGCGAGTCCGGGCTGGCCGAGTCGTTGCAAGACCGCATCGACGCGCTCGACGTGGCCGGCGACGTCACGCTTGCGTTCCTCGCGTCGGGCATCGAGGGCATCAAGGTGCGCATCACGGCACGGGCCCGCACGCTCGGCGACGTCGCCGCGCTGCTCGACAAGGAGGAGGCCGAGGTTCGTCGCGCCATCAACGAGCGCCTGGGCGACATCGTGTTCGGGGTCGACGACGAGTCGATGGAGGTCGCGGTGGCGGCCCGCCTCATCGAGCGGGGGCTGACCTTCGGCGTGGCCGAGTCGCTCACCGGCGGCCTCATCGCCTCCCGCCTCGTCAACGTGCCCGGCGCTTCGGCCTGGTTCCGCGGCGGCGTCGTGGCCTACGACCCGCAGGTGAAGTTCGACGTGCTGGGGGTGCCGGCCGGGCCGGTGGTCACCGAGACCGGCCGCGGCGGCCATGGCCGAGGGCGTCCGCAAGGTGACCGGTGCCGACGTGGGGCTCGGGATCACCGGGGTCGCCGGGCCCGACGACCAGGAGGGGGTCGCGCCGGGGACGATCTTCGTGGGCATCGCCCTGCCCGACCGGCCGACCGAGACCCGGGCGCTCCGGTTGCCCGGCGACCGGGAACGGGTGCGCCAGTACGGGGCCATTTCGGCTCTCGACCTGCTGCGACGCGCCCTCGACCTGCCTCCCGGCTGACCCGGCCACCGCCCGGGGCGCGTTCACAGGAGGCCCACAGCCGGGTCACACTGGGACGGGAGTCGGGGGTGCGAGCCTGGTTCGGCAGGGAGGTATGTCCAAGTGAAGATCGACAACGGGCCCCGGGTCCTGGTGGTTGACGACGAGCCCTCGATCGTCGATGCGGTGGCGACGTCGCTGCGCTACGAGGGCTTCACGGTCGACGAGGCGATGACCGGGCGCAAGGCGCTGGCCCAGGCCCAGGAGGACCCGCCGGACCTCGTGATCCTCGACGTGATGTTGCCCGACCTCGACGGGCTCGAGGTGACCCGGCGCCTGCGCCAGGACGGCGTGCGCGTCCCGGTCCTCTTCCTCACGGCCCGCGACACGCTCTCGGACAAGCTCGCCGGCCTCACCGTGGGCGGCGACGACTACGTGACGAAACCCTTCGCGCTGGCCGAGGTGATCGCGCGGGTGCACGCCATCCTGCGGCGGACCGGATACGAGCCCGAGGACGACGGGGTGCTGCGCTTCTCGGATGTCGAGCTCGACGAGAGCGCGCACGAGGTGCGGCGCGACGGCCACTCGATCAACCTGACCGCGACCGAGTTCAACCTGCTGCGCTATTTCATGCTCAACCCGCGTCACGTGCTGTCCAAGGCGCAGATCCTCGACCACGTCTGGCACTACGACTTCGGTGGCGACGGCAACGTCGTGGAGACCTACGTGAGCTATCTGCGCAAGAAGCTCGAGAAGTTCGGCCCACCGCTCATCCACACCATCCGCCTCGTCGGCTACACGCTGCGCGAGCCGGAGTCGTCCAACGGAGCGGCCTGAGTGTCCCTCCGGCTGCGCCTGCTCGTCGCGGTCGGGCTGATCTCCATCGTGGCGCTCGTCGTGGCGGACTTCGCCACGTACTCGGCCCTGCGCAACTCCCTGTACAACCAGGTGGACCAGCAGCTGGCCCAGCACACGCACCCGTTCCAGGTCAACGTCGCGACCGGCACGCCGGCTGCCAATCGCCCGCGACCGGGCGGCCCGGACCAGCGGTAACGCCGTCGACAGCCGGCAACAGCGGCAGCAGCGGCACGGCGGCGGCGCCGGGATCCGGCGGGCAGCGGAAGGGCAGGCGGTCCGAACGTCTTCGGCGATCTACTTCAGCGCCGTCGTCACCGAAAACGGGAACACGTCGTCAACGGCTGGAAGTGCCCCGCCTACGTCGGTTCGCACTCCTACAAGCCGCAGCTGCCGTCTCCGATCACCGGGTTCACCACCCAGCCCGACGGAACGCAGGTCGCGTATTTCACGGCCAGCTCCACCACGGCCGGAGGCCCTGACTTCCGGGTGCGTGCGGTGAAGTTCCCGGGGGACGAACGACGTCGCTCGTCCAGGCGCAGCCGCTCACCGACCAGAACAGCACGCTCCACACGCTGTTCCTCACGGAATTGGCGGTGACCGCCGGCGCGATCGTGCTGGCGCTGTTCGGGGGCTGGTGGCTGGTACGCCTCGGCCTCCGCCCGCTCGAGGACGTCGAGGCCACGGCCGACGCCATCGCAGCCGGCAACCTGGACCAGCGGGTCCCGGGCGCCGACGAGCCCACCGAGGTCGGCCGTCTGGCCCGTGCGCTCAACGTGATGCTCGAACGGATCCAGAGCGCCTTCGACGCGCGGGTGCGCTCCGAGTCGCGGCTGAAGCAGAACGAACAGCACCTGCGCCAGTTCGTGGCGGACGCCTCGCACGAGCTCCGCACGCCGATCGCCGCGGTGTCGGCGTACGCCGAGCTCTTCGAGCGTGGCGCGGGCACCCGGTCGGAGGACCTGCCCCGGATCGCCGCAGGGATCCGCACCGAGACGGCCCGCATGGACCGGCTCGTGAGCGACCTCTTGACGCTGGCCCGCCTCGACGAGGGCGTGCCCATGGAGCGCGAGCCGGTCGAACTCGTGGCGCTGGTATCCGACGCGGTCCGCACCGCGACCGCCGTGGGTCCGGACTGGCCCGTGCAGTTCTGGGCCCCGCACCCGTCGAGGTGACCGGCGACAACGACCGCCTGCGCCAGGTCGTCGACAACCTGCTGGCGAACGTGCGCGCCCACACGCCGGAGGGCACGACCACGACGGTCCGGGTCGACCAGATCGGCGACCAGGCCGAGATCGAGGTGCGCGACACCGGGCCCGGCATGCCGGGCGACGAGGCCAGCCGGATCTTCGAGCGGTTCTACCGGTCCGACCCCGCCCGCGCCCGGACGAGGGGTGGCAGCGGCCTCGGGCTCTCGATCGTCGCCGCCATCGTCGAGGCACACGGCGGGACGGTCACCGCCAGCTCCGCGCCGGGGCAGGGTATGGCCGTGACCGTGCGCATCCCGAACGGGGTGGGCCTGAGCGATCCGGAGCCGGATCCTGCCCATGCTCCGGTACCTGTACCGGTACCGGCTCCGGCACCGGCCGACGGCGCACCGGTGCAACCCACCGCGTAGCCGACACCAGGATTCACATCCGGTCCACAGCGGAGCTTCACCCTGGTGGGAGGCCCGATCGGCACCATGCAGGGCATGACAGCCCTGGCCCCCCAGGAGGCCGACGTGGACCCCCGCCTGAGCCCGATGGACATCGAGATCGTGGTGCCCGTGTACAACGAGGCGCCCCAGCTCGCGGATCGCATCATGGCGCTGCGCTCGTTCCTCGACGATTCCTTTCCCTTCCGCGCGCTCGTCACGATCGTGGACAACGCCAGCACCGACGACACGATGCAGGTGGCCCGGACCCTGGCCGACACGGTCCCCGGGGTCGCCGTCATGCACCTTGACCGCAAGGGGCGGGGCTACGCGCTCCGTTCGGCGTGGTCGACGAGCAGCGCCCCCGTCGTGGCGTACATGGACGTGGACCTGTCGACGTCGCTGCCGGCCCTGCTGCCGCTGGTGGCGCCGCTCCTCTCGGGCCATCGCGACGTTGCGATCGGCTCACGCCTGGCACCGGGCGCGCACGTGGTGCGCGGCCCGAAGCGCGAACTGATCTCCCGCGCCTACAACCTGTTGCTGAAGGCCACGCTGCGCGGGCACTTCAGCGACGCGCAGTGCGGCTTCAAGGCGCTGCGACGCGACGCGGCCGAGCAACTGCTGCCGCTCGTCGAGGACGACGAGTGGTTCTTCGACACCGAGCTGCTGGTCACCGCGGAGCGCCTGGGTCTGCGCATCGGAGAAGTCCCCGTCGACTGGGTCGATGACCCCGACTCTCGGGTCAACATCGTCTCGACTGCGCTCGACGACCTGCGGGGCGTCCGGCGCCTGCTCTTCCGCCGACCCAAGGGACTCCGTCGGGCCGGCTCGGACGAGGTCGCGGCGGACCAGCTGCTGCGCTTCGCCGGCGTCGGCGTGATCTCGACGCTCGGGTACCTGTTCCTCTTCGTCGCCTGGCGCCCGATGTTGGGCGCGCTCGGCGCCAACGCCGTGGCCATGGCGATCGCCACGTTGTTCAACACCGCCGTCCACCGGGAGCTCTCGCACGGCAGAGACGGGCTCGTGCGGCGCGGCCGCATGATCCTGGTCGTCCTCTCGCTGTACGCCATCAGCCTGGCCCTGACGACCGGTGCGCTCCTGATCGCGGGACTGGTCGTGGCCCGGTGCCCTGGTGCCCGAGCTCATCGCCATCACCGCGGCGAACGCGCTCGCCGCGATCTTCCGATTCAGCGTTCTGCGCGCCTGGGTCTTCCGCTCGCGCGCCATGACCAACCCTCTGCCCATCTTGGAGGTGTCCCGATGACGGACCTGCACCCCGCCCACGACGCCCCCATCGCGGTGCTCGACCCGCCGGCACCGCCGGCGACGACCGCGGCCGACGATCGGCCCCCAGCGTCCGGTGGCGCTGCCTGGCCCCCGGGACCTCGTCCGAGCCGGGTGGTGCGCTTCTTCCGTGGCAAGGAGAGCGACCCCGTCTGGGTGCGCCCCGCTCTCCTCACCCTGCTCGCCGCCACCGCGGTCCTCTACATCTGGGACCTCGGCGCCACCGGCTGGGCCAACTCGTTCTATTCGGCCGCCGTGCAGGCCGGCACCAAGAGCTGGAAGGCCTTCTTCTTCGGCTCGTCGGACTCGTCGAACTTCATCACGGTCGACAAGCCGCCCGCGTTCCTGTGGCCCATGGAGATCTCGGCGCGCATCTTCGGGTTGAACTCGTGGAGCATGCTCGTCCCCCAGGCACTCGAAGGGGTCGCGACCGTCGGGCTCGTCTACCTCTCGGTGCGGCGCTGGTTCAGCGCACAGGCGGCGCTCCTCGGCGGGGCGGTTGTGGCACTCACACCCGTGGCGGCCCTGATGTTCCGCTACAACAACCCGGACGCGATGCTGGCGTTGCTGCTCACGGCCGCCACGTACGCGACGATCCGCGGCCTGGAGCGCGCGCAGACCAAGTGGCTCGTGCTCGCGGGTGCGCTCGTCGGCTTCGGCTTCATCACCAAGATGATGCAGGCATTCATCGTCCTGCCGGTGATGGCCGTCGTCTACCTGCTCGCCGCGCCGACCGGCTGGTGGCGCCGGGTCTGGCAGGTGGGCCTGATGGGCGTATCCGTGCTCGTGGCGGCGGGCTGGTGGGTCGCGGCGGTCGCTCTCACGCCGGCGGCGGACCGCCCCTACGTCGGCGGCTCACAGAACAACAGCATCCTGAACCTCATCTTCGGCTACAACGGCTTCGGCCGGCTGACCGGCAACGAGAGCGGGCAGTGTCGGCGGCGGCAACGTCGGCGGCGCGATGTGGGGACCGACCGGTTGGACCCGGCTCTTCAACACCTCGTTCGGCAACATGATGTCGTGGCTCCTGCCCGGCGCACTCGTGATGGGTGCCGTGCTCCTCGTGATCACGATCCGGGCGCGGCGCACCGATCGCGAGCGTGCCGCGCTGTTGCTCTGGGGCGGCTCCCTCGTCGCCATCGGGCTGACGATCAGCATGGCGCAGGGGATCATCCATCCCTACTACCTCGTCGCCCTCGCGGCGCCGTTGGGTGGTCTCGTCGGCATCGCGACGATGGGCCTGTGGGAACGCCGGGCGACGTGGCCCGGCCGGGTCGGACTGGCGGCCGCGCTGGCGGTGACCGTGGCCTGGAGCGCGCGTGCTGCTCGGGCGCACCTCGAACTGGTTCCCGGCCCTGCGCCCCTTCGTCATCGTCGTGGGCTCGCTGGGCGTCGTGGCGATCTTGTGCCTGCCGTACCTGCGCACGGTCCCGAAGCTGGCCATCGGACTCGTGGCCGCGCTCGGCTTCGGTGCCGCGCTGGCGGCGCCCTTGTTCTCCACCGTGGCGACCGCAGCCACACCGCACGACGGCGCCATCCCGTCGGTGACCCCGACGGCCGCCGGAGGCTTCGGTGGGCCCGGTGGCGGAGGCGGTTTCCCCGGCGGCGGTGGATTCGCCGGCCGTACGGGTCGTTTCCCGGGCGGGGGCACGTTCCCCGGCGGCGGCAACTTCCCCGGCGGGGGCACGTTCCCCGGCGGCGGCACGTTCCCGGCACGGGCACCGGCACCGGCGGGACGAACCCGTTCCCGGGTGGCTTCGCCGGCGGGGCACCCTCGTTCGGTCGGACGAGGATCCGCAAGGCGGCTTCGGTGGCCCGGGCGGCGGCGGTGGTCGTGGCGGGTTCCTGAACTCGAGCCAGTCGAACGCCGCGCTCAACAAGCTGCTGCAGGCCGACGCGAGCCGCTACACCTGGGCCGCGGCGACGGTGAATTCGAACAACGCGGCGGGCTATCAGCTGGGGAGCGGCGAACCGGTCATGGCGATCGGTGGGTTCAACGGGACGGATCCCACACCCACGCTGGCCCAGTTCGAGAAGTACGTCGCCGAGGGCAAGATCCATTACTTCATCATCCAGCGGCGGAGGCTTCGGTGGCGGCGGCTTCGCTGGGGGCGGCGGACATCGAACGACGCCTCGCAGATCACCTCGTGGGTCGAGGCGCACTTCACCTCGGAGACGGTCGGCGGCGTGACCGTCTACAACCTCACCACGGGCGCCTCCTGAGCGGCAGCCCTCGTCGGTTCAGGCGAGCAGCCGGCCGTAGTGAGCGAGCGTGCTCTCGTCGAAGGCAATGAACCGGACCAACAGCACCTCGGTCTCCGCCGCGCCGACGGTTGTCACGGCGATGGCGGCGGCCTCCTCCGGGGGATAGCCGTACACCCCGGTCGAAATGGCCGGGAACGCCACGGAGCGGGCGCCGACCTCGTCGGCGACCGCCAGGCTGTTGCGATAGCACGCCGCGAGCGTCTCGGGCTCGCCTTGGGAGCCGCCGCGCCACACGGGCCCGACCGTGTGGATGATGAAACGGGCGGCGAGGTCGAAGCCCCCGGTGACGACGGCCTGCCCGGGCGGACACTCGCCGATGGCGCGGCACGCTGCGTGCAGCCGGTCTGCACCCGCGGCGCGGTGGATGGCCCCATCGACGCCTCCGCCACCGCGCAGCTGCGCGGTTGGCCGCGTTGACGATCGCGTCGACCTGTTCGGTCGTGATGTCGCCGGCGGCCGCTTCGAGACGCGGGGACACGGCCCGGCCGTCAGCCGCCGGTGGTCGTGGTCGCGCCCGAGGTCGACGTCGGCGCGAGCTTGCTCAGCGCCACCGAGTGCGCAGGCTTCGACACGGCGACCTGTTCGCCCCAGTTGGAGAAGGAAACCGTGCCGTGAATGGTGGAGGTGTGCGCCTTGGCGCCCGGGTTGGTGACTTCCTCGATCGGCAGCGGCTTGCCGGTCGAGGGCACATAGAGGATCTCGGGCACCGCGCTGCCGGAGTTGGTCGACACCGATCCTTTGACGCCGATGGCGTGTTGGCCGTTCACGGTCGCGTCGGAGGCGAAGGTGAAGGGCCCACTGAAGCCGAGCTCGGTCGCCACCTGAGACTTCAGCAGCCCCGCCGCCAGCTGCGCCAGGTTCGTATTGGACATCGGGAAGGAGAGCCACTGGCCCGCATACTTGCCCGACTGCGCGGCGGTGAGGCCGAGAATGTTCTGCAGGCCGGTCGTGTTGCCCTTCACGTAGCCGTTCTTTCCGACCACCTCGGCGCTCATGTGCTCGGTCTGCTTCCCGTTGTGGACGGTCAGCGTTTCCGAGCCCGAGGTCGTGCCGGCGTCACCGCTCTGCTGCAGGGTCACGTTGCCCTGGGTCACATCGGTTTGGAAATGGACACTCTGGTTCGTCGCCGCCTGCACCGCGGCCTGGTATTCGGACTGTGCGCTCTTGGCGGGTGCGTTCGCCGCGCCGGCGGGTGTCCCGGACGCGCCGAACGCGGCCAGCGCGGCGAATGCCGCCGCGCCGGCGGCGACCGCGGTCGGACGAAGGGGAAGAAGGGGGCGGCGCATGCGGGTTCACTCTCCTGGGATCCGGTCCGGCGGCGCCGTCGGCGCTCGGCCATCCCGGGTTTGGGGGGACCCCGACATCCTCCCATGTCCCGGTGCGTCGGCCGGTTTCGGGCCTCTTTCCGAGTCTCAGACGGCGCTGACCGGGCCGATCGGCACCGCACCCGGCGGCGCCTGGGGCCGCACGGTCTCACCCCAGTGGGAATAGGCGACGTGCAGCGCGCCCGTGGCCTTGCCCTTCGCGTCCAGCGCGTCCTCTTCGACCGGGACGTGACTGCCGTGGGCGCGGACGTAGAGCACGACGCGGTCCTTCTTGCGGGCATAGGTCTGCGTGCCCTCGATGGCGTCCACGGCGACCCCGCCGAGGGTCGTGGCGTGGCCGAGGGTGAGCGGGCCGTTGAGCTCGAGCTCGGTGGCCACGTCGTGCGACCGGACGCCGGCGACGACTTGGGCGAACGTCGCGTTGGTCGTCGAGAACTCGATCCAGCGTCCCGCCACCTGCTGCGCCGTCGCGGCGTCCATGCCCACGAGAGCTTGCAGTCCGCTCGCGTTGCCCTTCACGTAGGTGAGACCGCCGATGACGCTGATGGAGATCGTGTCGCTGAGGTTCCCCTTGCCGGTCGCGACGGTCTGCGTGCCCGAGGCCGGGCCGGAGTCACCCGTCACGAGCAGCAAGACCTGGGCGACGTTCGACGACGACACGTAGTGGACCGACCATGACTTCGTCGTGGCCAACGCGTCCCGGTAGAGCGTCGACGCGTCCGGCGTGGTGGGGGGCGCGGAGGCCGCCACCGGGGGTGCGCCGGAAAGGACGGCCAGCGACAGCCCACCGACGAGCGCCACGCCGGCCGCCAGCCTTCGTCCGAGCACCCTTCCTCCTCTATCTCGCCTGGGGGGCAGCGAGCCAGCATCCCACGCGACGCGAGAGCCCTCCCGTCACGCCGGTGGCCGGGGCGACCGTTCCTCCCCGACCGGTCAGGCAAGCGGGAGGCATCCACGACTTGCGAACACGTGTTCGTTAAGGTGGCAGGCAAGAGAAGACAGCGGGGCTCGTCACACCCTCGCCGTAGGGTCCTCGCCGCGCCGACGGTGGCTGAGGCCGAGACCAAGACCGAGACAGTTGGAAGAAGAGACACAGAGGAGAGAGGGATGGCCGAATCGGATCGGGACAAGGCACTGGACGCCGCGCTGGGCCAGATCGAGAAGCAGTTCGGCAAGGGCTCGGTCATGCGGATGGGTGACAACCTCAACATGTCCATCGAGTCCATCCCCACCGGCGCGCTCTCCTTGGACCTCGCGCTCGGCATCGGCGGCCTGCCCCGGGGCCGCATCGTGGAGATCTACGGGCCGGAGTCGTCGGGCAAGTCGACCCTCGCCATGCACGTGGTGGCCGAGGCGCAGCGCAACGGCGGCATCTGCGCCTACATCGACGCCGAGCACGCCATGGACCCCGTCTACGCCCGGGCCATCGGCGTCAACGTCGACGATCTTCTGATCTCGCAGCCCGACACCGGCGAGCAGGCCCTCGAGATCGCCGACATGCTCATCCGCTCCGGCGCGCTCGACATCCTCGTCATCGACTCGGTGGCGGCGCTCACGCCGCGGGCCGAGATCGAGGGCGAGATGGGCGACACCCACGTCGGCCTCCAGGCGCGCCTCATGTCGCAGGCGCTGCGCAAGCTGACGGGAACGCTGTCGAAGTCCGACACGATCGCCATCTTCATCAACCAGCTGCGCGAGAAGATCGGCGTGATGTTCGGGTCGCCCGAGATCACCCCCGGTGGCCGGGCGCTCAAGTTCTACTCGTCGATCCGCCTCGACATCCGCCGCATCGAGGCGATCAAGGACGGGACGGACGTGACCGGCAACCGCACGCGGGTCAAGGTCGTGAAGAACAAGTGCGCGGCGCCCTTCAAGCAGGCCGAGTTCGACATCATGTACGGCAAGGGGATCAGCCGCGAGGGATCGTTGCTCGACGTCGCGCTCGACCTCGGCTTCGTCAAGAAGTCCGGCGCCTGGTTCACCTACGAGGGTGAGCAACTGGGCCAGGGCCGCGAGAACGTGAAGACGTTCCTCTCCGAGAACCCGCAGCTGATGGCCGAGATCGACGAACGGGTGCGCAACCAGCTCGCGCCCAAGGAAGACGACGCCGTCGCCGAAGACCCCGTCGTCGACCCCGACGACCTGCCGATCTCGCTCGAGTCCTAGACCCACCCCCGCCCTCACAGCGGAAGCCGAAGGCTCCGGACGGTCCCCGCACCCCCCCTCGGGCGACTGTCCGGAGCGCTTCGCGTCCGGACCGGGGTGCGGTGTCGCAGCCGACAGAATGGGGTGATGCCAGGTGAGCCGTGGAAGCGACGCGTGTATCGGGTGTTCGACCGCATCGTGCCGACCATCCCCTTCCGCTATCTGCCGCCGAAGCAGTCGGTCCGCATGGCGTTCAACGTGATCCTCGACCGCGAGCCGGACGGCCAGGGTGCGGAGGACTACGTCCGCAAGCTGGCCGACGGCGAGCTGTCCCGGCGGGGCGTGGCCGAGATGCTGGCGCACTCCGAGGAGTTCCGCCGCCGCGTTCCCATCGGCAACGTCCTCCTCTCCATGCACGTCAGCCGCAGCGAGTTCGTGGCCGGCCTGCCCCGGGCGGTCCGCATCCTCGATCTCGGGGGCACGCACCAGGGTCTGCCCGACGGGGCGCTGGTGCACCTCGGGTACCCCTATCCCTTCGAGCGCCTCGTCGTGGTCGACCTTCCCGTCGAAGAGCGTGACGAGATCTACCAAGGCGGCTCGAGCGGCGAGCCCGTGCTCTCCGAGCTGGGGCCGGTGGAGTTCGCCTTCCATTCGATGGTCGACCTCGCCCGCTACGGGGACGAGAGCTTCGACATGGTGTACAGCGGCCAGACGATCGAGCATGTCACGCGAGTCCGACGGCGACACCGTGGTGCGCGAGGCGTTCCGGGTGCTGGCGCCGGGCGGATGGTTCTGCCTCGACACGCCGAACGGACCGCTCTGGCGGCTGCGTTCCGACGAGCCGATGAACCACGACCACAAGATCGAGTACGGGGCGTCGCAGTTGGTGACCAAGCTCGAGCGTGCCGGCTTCGAGGTGGCCGAGTGCAAAGGTCTCAACCTGATGCGAGAGGGCTTCGCGGCCGGCCGCTTCGACGAAGCCGAGGCGAGCGCGCACCCGGGCGTGTTCGCGGCGGCCGAGGAGTGCTTGTTGCTGGCAGTGGTGGCGCGCAAACCGGCGTCAGGAGCTTGACAGCCCCGCCTGGCTGCCGGCGACGCGTTAGGGAGTCGAGGTGACGGCGACGGTGCTCGGCACCAGCTCCACCCAGGTGGTGCCCGGCTCGAGCGGGATGGGTACGCCGAATGCGTTCACGAACTGCGTCGGCGAGCCCAGCGCGCCGCGGTGCCAGGTGGCCTGGAAGACCGCCCCGTTGCGGTAGATCATGGCGGCGCCGCTCGCGTTGGGATACAGGTCGGCCTGCACCTCGAGACCCCCCTCGGAGTTCTCGACCCAGGGGCCGTAGCTGATCTGCACGTACTGCACGACGACGTTCGGCGTCTGGTTCTGTGCACCTCCGACAAGCGTGTCGGGCTGCGTCCCGTTGTAGAAGCGCTGGTACGTGTTGGTGGTGGCGTTCCACTTCCAGGTGACGTTGGACGTTCCCGAGAAGGGGATGTTGACGATCGACGCCGGCAAGCCCGCACCCGGAATGGTCGGCGAGTAGGGGAACAGCGGCTGGGGCGGCGTGTTCATGGTCGGGTGGGTGCCGTACACGATGGAGGTCGAGGTGAAGTCGGCGTCCGGCGGCACCCGGCCGGCCGGGTGGATCATGAGCGAGTCGGACGCACCGAGGTTCACGTCGCCGATGGGAGACGCGTCGATGTTGGCGATGACGGGGTTGATGCCCCCGACGTGGGCCTCGAGCGGGTTGCCCAGTTGCCCCAGGATGCCGATGTCGATGTTGCGGGCGGAGCGGGCCGGGCCGATGAGTGCGGCGTCCTGGCACTGGAAGACGGCGGCGTAGCGGGTGATGCCGCCCTCGACCGGCTCTTCGAACACGATGTCGGCCTTGTCCAATCCGGCCTGGGGACGCCCGTCCGGATAGTTGTCGATCTTCACCGCCATGGCGGGCCGCTGGGGCACCGTGCCGTTGGGCGCGGGCAGGCCGGTCAGCGGGCACGTCGGCTTGGGGACGGGCGCAGTCGTCGTGGTCGTCGGCTTGGGCTTGAGCGCGGCCTTGTGAGGAGGATCGGACGAGGAGCAGGCGCTCAGGATGAGCCCGGCGATTCCGACTGAGGCCAGGACCCCCCAGGCGAGCGGCCGGCGCGCCCGGGTGCGGTGTGCGGCGGGGTTCTTCATTTCAGCGACACGATCGTACGTGGGCCGGGCCCAAAAGTGGTGGCACTCCGAAGGGGTGTGTCGGCGGCCGACCGCGTCCGTCGGGCGCGTCGCCGCCGGAGGTTGGGCGGCCGGCCAGGCCTGGTCAGGCCGAAGGAGTGCCCGCGGCGCTGCCGGCCGAGGCCGCCGAGCCGGTGTAGACGGCGCTCCAATTGCCGCCCGAACTGCCGTACGAGCTCGCGGGACCCAGCCCGAACCGCCCGTAGAGGTTTTCCATGGCGCGGTTGAAGACGTCACTGATGCCCGGGAAGGGGCCGGGGATCACGATCGAAGGGATCGTCCCCGTGGTGGAGAGCTGGGCGACGAAGCTGGCCGAGCCGCTGGCCAACACGCCGCCGCCGTTCCCGGGCGCCGTGAAGTAGGTGATGTCCGACCAATTCGACTGGCCGGGTACCGGTGAGTGGGTGAGCACATCGGTGTTGCGCGGGCCGGGGAACGACGGCACGTAGCGGTCGTACTCGCCCAGGATCGTCTGGGGGAAGGCCTGGCCGTCCTTCAGGTTGCAGCCGTCGAAGAACCAGGACGACGCATCGGTCACGATCGTGTCCGCTTTCGCGCCCACCGACTGGTACATCGATCCGATCAACGTCGACTCCGGTTGGTTGACCGGGGCCTGCCCCCAGTTGACCGTCGTGAGCTCCGGGCTCTCCCGCGTCAACGGATCCTCCGACGCGCTCTTGTAACAGACCTCGAGGCGGTTCGGGCCGACGGAGGACGGCTCCATCCGGATCTGGCGGTAGCAGGCATTGGCGCCGAGGAAGACAAGGTTCACACCGTTCGCGTTGGCCTGGGCCGCCCCCTGTCGCATCGGCTGGGACCAGTACTCGTCGTGCCCGAGGCTGAACAGGCAGCGGTGGTTCATGAGCAGCGCGGGCCGCGTGTGCAGGTCGACGTCGGTCCAATAGGTCAGGTCGAGGCCCAACCGCTCGAGCTGGAAGAGGAGCGGGAGCTCGTTGCCGACGAAGTCCGCTGCGCCTGAGGCCCAGTTCTGGGGGTAGGGCCGATCGAAGGACACGACGCGGGCGCGACTCCCGAAATTCTGCCCGCCTCCGCTCGCCGGACCGTAGTAGAGGCTGTAGCTACCCCAGAGGTTGTAGGCCTGCCACGTCGTGACGCTGTTCTGGAACACGTACGACGCCATGGACGCGTCGTTGCGAATCGTCAGGGGGACGAACTGCTCCTCGCCTCCGCTGCCGACGAGCTTGACGAGGTAACAACCGGGCGGCCAGTCCGTCGTGACGCTCAACGTCATGGTCGGCTTCCACGGGCAGCTGACCGTACCGAGGCTGTTCGTCACGGGAGGTGGCTGGGCGGTGGCGGAGACGAAGTCCGTCTGCAACAGGAGCCGTCCGCCCAGACCTTGGTAGTAACCCATCCGGTACACCTGGGCCTGGACGGCGCGCGCGGTCGTGTTGACGAACAGCGCGACGTCCTCGCCGGGCACCGCGCTGACCTGGCTGGCGAACCCTTCGAGCGCGTGGTTGGGCTGCACGTGGTTGCAGATCCAGTTGAGGGTGCCCGGTCTGGCGTTCTCGGCGATCAGCCACGGCGCCGTCGGCACGGTCACGCCGCTCGGCAGCTCGACGTCCTCGACGAGGGCGCCCTTCGGCTTGGCATGGCGGCGGGCGCGGGCCGGCACCCGGGCCTTGTCCACGGCCCGGGTTCCTGCTGCGAACCCCGCGGCGCCGAACGCCGAGAGCTGCAGGAATTCGCGCCGGTCGAGGAGGCGGCGAAGTGCCGGTGGCGGAGGCGGATCGGAGCCGCCGTCCGGAGTGAGCGGCTGCACGACCGCGAGTGTACCCAGGACGTTTCCGTTCCTGAGATCGCCGCCCGTTCGGGGTGGTCGGCGGCACCCCCTACCATTCCGGGGTGACCTGGGTCCGTTCGATCCCCGGACCGCTGCGCCGGCCCCTGGCGCGCCTGGTGCGCGCGACCTGGGACGCCGCCGGAGAATTGGGCGCGATCGGTCCCGACGACGAGCGGGGCCGCCGCTTCGGGAGGATGGGCCGCGGCGCCTGCCTGATCTTCCCGCAGGGCGCCATCTACAACGAGCATCTGATCCAGGTCGGCGAGGACACCATCGTCGGCCCGGGTGCCTGCCTCACCGCAGGCATGGCGCCCGGTCAGGAGATGCCGACGAACCCCGTGGTGTCGATCGGCAGCCGCTGCCTCATCGGGCGCGGCTCGCACATCGTGGGCCACTGGGAGATCGTCATCGGCGACGACATCCAGACGGGCCCGTACGTGTACATCACGGACCAGAACCACACCTACATCGACCCGGTGGAGCCCATCGGCCGGCAGTGGCCGACCGAGGCCGCGGTGCGCATCGGCTCGGGGAGCTGGCTCGGCGCCAACGCCGTCATACTGCCGGGCACCCAGATCGGGGAGCATGTGGTCGTCGCGGCGGGAGCCGTCGTGCGCGGCGAGGTGCCGGACCGTTGTGTCGTTGCCGGCGTGCCCGCCCGGATCATCCGGCGGTGGGTCGAAGGCAGGGGATGGGTCGACGAGAAGGACCTGACGCTGTCGTGAGCGCGCGAGATGTCCCCGCTCCCCACCTCGTCACGGTGAGCGGGCAGGACGGACCCGGTATCGCCGCCCGTTTGTTCGCGACCTTGGCGACCGACGGTGTCGCCGTCGAGGACGTCGAGCAGGTTCGCGTCCACGGACGTCTGCTTCTCTGTGTGGAGGTGACCATCGCACCGTCCGCCGCCGAAGCGCTGTGCACGACCCTGGGGAACGGGTTGGCGGCCACGGGCGTCGACGTGCGCGTCGAGCCACTGGTCGAAGCCGAGACGGACGCGACGTCCGAACGCCACCTGGTCACCGTCCTGGCCCCGGACATCGACGCCGGTACCCTCGAAAGCGTCTCGGGGTCCGTGGCGGCGTGCGGCGGCAACATCGAGCGAATCGTGCGCCTCGCCGCGTACCCGGTGCACAGCTATGAGCTGACGATCGTCGGTTCCGACCTCGACGAGCTCCGGCGGAGGCTCGCCACCGAGGCGGCACGCCACGAGGTCGACATCGCGGTGCAGGCAGCCGGCCTGCACCGCCGCGCCAAGCACCTCATCGTCCTGGACGCGGACTCCACCCTCCTCCAAGGAGAGGTGATCGATCTGCTCGCCGAGCGGCACGGGTGTGGCGCCGAGGTGGCCGCCGTGACGGACGCTGCGATGGCCGGGGAACTCGACTTCGAGGAGGCGCTCCGCCGGCGGGTGCGCCTGCTGGCCGGGCTGAAGGAGTCCGATCTGGAGGCGGTGCAAGCGACGATGGTCCTGACGCCGGGGGCGCGGACGCTCGTGCGGACGCTGAAGCGGCTCGGCTACGAGATCGCCGTCGTGAGCGGTGGCTTCACGGCGGTCATCGGGGAGCTGGTGCGGGACCTCGGGGTCGATCACCTCGCCGCCAACGAGCTCGAGCTCGACGGCGGCGTCGTCACCGGGGAGTTACGGGGCCCGATCGTGGACCGGGCCGGCAAGGCCGAGGCGCTGACCCGTTTCGCCACCACGGCAGGCGTGCCGGTGGCACGGACCATCGCGGTCGGCGACGGCGCCAACGACATCGACATGCTGGCGGCCGCCGGTCTCGGCATTGCGTTCAACGCGAAGCCGGTGGTGCAGCGCGCCGCGGACACGGCACTGAGCGTGCCGTATCTCGACGCGATCCTGTTCCTGCTCGGCATCTCGCGTCGCGAGGTCGAAGAGGCGGACCGCCAGGAGGGCTCGCCGTCATGACGGTCGTGGCGCAGGGGGAGCAGGGGAAGTCCGCCGACAACCGCGGCCAACGACCGCTCTTGCGTGGCTGGCTGCACGTGGTCGCGTTCGTCGGCTGGCTGATCGGTGGGCCGTTCCTGATTGCCGCCGGCCCGGATGCCGGAGCCAAGGCAGCGCTCTCCGTCTACGTCGCCGGGATGCTGGCGATGTTCGGCATCAGCGCCGCCTTCCACCGGATCCCGTGGTCGGCCCCGGCGTGGCGTCGCATGCGGCGGGCGGACCACAGTGCGATCTTCGTCGGCATCGCGGGGACGGCCACCGCCGTCGCCGGTTTGGCCCTGCGCGGGTGGGCACAAGTGGCGGTCTTGACACTCGTGTGGGCGGGGGCGGCGGCCGGCATTGCGTTGCGGCAGGTCTGGCTCGATGCACCGCAGTGGGCGGTGGCCGTGCCCTACGTCGTGGTGGGCTGGGGCCCGCCCGTCGTGGCGGCGCCTCAGCTCCTGCACGCTCTCGGCTGGGTGGGCTTCTCGCTGATGCTCGCGGCGGGTGCTGCATACACCGCGGGCGCCCTCGTCTACGCGCGCAAGCGGCCCAACCCCTGGCCCGCGGTGTTCGGCTTCCACGAGGTGTTCCACGCGTGCACGCTGGTGGGTGCGGGCCTGTTCGCGTACGTCATCGCGTTCATCGCACTGCCGCGCTACTGAACGGCCCTTACCCGAGCACTCCCTGGGCGCGGAGCGAGTCCAGCTCGGCGGGCACGAGCCCGAGCTCGGCGGCGAGCACGTCGTTCGGTGTGCTCACCCAGCCAGGGCACCCGCGACTCGGGGCCCTCGGCAACGTCGGCGAACTTCACGGGGAGCCCGGGAATGAGGACGGGCTGGCCGACACCGTCGGTCCGCGGGTGTTCGACGAGCATGTGGCGGGCGGCCAGGTGTGCGTCGTGCACGACCTCGTCGTCGGTGCTGACCGGTCCGGCCACCAGACCCGCGGCGTTCAGCGCTTCGCTGGCGGTGCGCTTGGTCTTGTCGGCCGCCCACGACTCGACGGCCGGGCGGATGTCCGACTCGAGGTGCTCGAGCCAACCCTGCGGCGTGGCGAACCGCGGGTCGTCGACCCACTCCGGTTTGCCGATGGCCCGGGCGACGTCGGGCCACTGATGTGGGCGCAGGACCTGGAGCATGAACCAGCCGTCCGGGGCGCGGAACCCGTGGAGGATGCCGGGCCAGGGCGTCCCCATCGGCGCGCCCATCGACCAGAAGTTGGGGACGACGTCGACCACGGCCACCATGGCGTCGAGCATGGCGACGTCGATCCGTTGGGGCCGCCCGGTCCTGTCCCGCTGGCGCAGTGCGGCGAGCGTGCCGATCACGGCGAAGAGCGCGGTGACGATGTCGCCGAGACCACCCATCGGCGCGCCGATCGGCGGCTGGCCCTCGGGGCGTTTGAACTCGTAGGCGCCGCTCATGGCCTCGACGATGGCGGCCAGCGCGGGCCAGCCGTCGTAGGGCGACGTCGCCGTGCCGGGTTGCACCGGCCGCCCGAAGCCCGAGATCGAGAGATAGACGACGCGGTCGTGCACCGCAGCGATGTCGTCGTAGGCCAGGCCGAGCCGTTCGGCCGCGCCAGAGCGGAAGTTCTCGGCGACGACGTCGAATCGCGGTGCCAGGCGCAGCACCAGGTCGCGTCCCGCGGGATGCTTGAGGTCGATCACGACAGAGCGCTTGGAGAGGTTGTTGCGCATGAAGGTCGCGCCGGTGCTGCGGCCCTCGGGATCGAGCATGGCGGGCATGGCGCTGCGGCCGAGGTCGCCCGTGCCGGGGGCCTCCACCTTGATGACCTCGGCGCCCAGCCGGCCGAGCAACTGGGTGGCGTAGGGGAGCGCCTGCATCTGCTCGAGGGCCAGAACCCGGACGCCATCGAGCGGTTTGCCCCAATGCGCCGCCTCCGGGTTGACGACGTCGCCCAGCTTCACGCGAGGTCGAGGCCGAGCATCTCGATGGCGTTGCCGCGCATGATGGCGTAGACGTCGTCGTCGCGCAGGTGCTGCACCATCTGTTCCGCCACCGCCCGCGTGTCGGGCCAGGTGGAGTCGGTGTGCGGATAGTCCGTCTCGAAGGTGATGCGGTCCGCGCCGATCACGTCCAGGGAGTCGAGCCCGTGCTGGTCGCGGAAGAAGCAGCCATAGACCTGGCGGTGGAAGTAGGTCGAGGGCGGATCCGGCACGATGTCCTTCACTCCTCCCCACGCCCGGTGTTCGCGCCACACGTCGTCGGCGCGTTCGAGGATGTAGGGCAGCCACCCGATCTGTCCCTCGGAGTAGGCCAGGCGCAACCGGGGGAACCGGACCAGGACGCCCGAGAAGAGGTAGTCGGTCAGGGACGACATCGCGTTGCCGAAGCTCAGCGTGGCCGCCACGGCGACCGGCGCGTCGGCCGAGGTCGCCGGCATCTTCGAGGACGATCCGATGTGCATGCAGACGACGGTCCCGGTGTCCTGGCACGCGGCGAAGAAGGGGTCCCAGTACCCGCTGTGGATGCTCGGCAGCCCCAGGTGGGGCGGGATCTCGCTGAAGCACACGGCGCGCACGCCGCGGGCGGCATTCCGCCGCACTTCGGCTGCCGCCAGATCCGCGTCCCACAGCGGGACGATGCAGAGTGGGAGCAGCTTTCCGCCACTGTCGCCGCACCACTCCTCCACCATGAAGTCGTTGTAGGCGACGACGCAGGCCTCGGCGAGCTGCCTGTCCTTCGCTTCGAGGAAGGTCTGGCCGCAGAAACGGGGAAACGTCGGGAAGCACAGGCTGGCTTCCACCCAGTTGGCGTCGTTGTCGGCCATGCGGGCCTTCGGCTCGTAGCAGCCGGGCCGCATCTCGTCGTAGGTGATCGGCGACATGGTCATGTCGTCGCGGTCGAAGCCCACGGCGGCGACGTGGCGCTTGTTGATGTAGACGAGGTCCTCGTAGACCCAGCAGTCGGCCTTCGGGCCGTCGGGGTCGAACGTCTGCCGGTAGGTGCCGCCCCCGATGTGTTCCATCTCGCCGATGCCGCGCCGCTCCACCTTCGGGCCCCGGTCCTTGAACCGTGCCGGCAGCCAGGTCTCCCACAGGTGGGCGGGCTCCACGATGTGGTCGTCCACGCTGATGATCTTGGGCAGTGGCGCAGTGCCGCCCCGGCGCGGTGTCGTGTCGTCGATCAGGTCGGTCATGGTTGCTCCAGTGTGGCCGCAAAGGGGACGAGGGGCGCCAAGGCGTCGAGCTGGCCGAGGACCTCCTCCTCGGCGCCGGCCCACACCCGCAGGACCACTTCGTCGATGCCCAGCCGGGCGTAGTGCTCGAGCTTGGCTTCGTCGGCGATCGTGCCAAAGGGGACGACGTCCAGCTCGGCCGGGTCCCGTCCGGCCTTTTCGGCCAACGCGTGCAGGCGGGGAAGGGCCTCGGTCAGCCCGCCGCCGCCGATCGGGATCCAACCGTCGGCGTACGTGACGATGGCGGTGAACACGGACTCGTGGGCGCCGCCGCCGACCAAGGTGCGCACCCGCGGCTGCTGCACCGGCTTGGGCCACGACCACGACGGACCGAAGTCGACGAACTCGCCGTGGTACTCGGCCTGTTCCTGTGACCACAGGGCTTCCATCGCAGCGAGGTGCTCTCGGACGACGAACCAGCGCCGCCCCGTATCGACGCCGTGGTCCCGGGCTTCGGTGACGTTCCAACCGAACCCGACCCCGAGGGTGACGCGCCCGTGGGAGAGGTGGTCGAGCGTCGCCACCTGTTTGGCCAGGACGATGGGGTCGTGTTGCGCAACCAGGAGGATGCCGGTGCCGAGCCCGATACGCGTCGTCACCGCGGCCGCGCTCGAGAGGGCGACGACCGGATCGAGGCAGCGCTTGTAGTCGTCGAGCCGCACGCCTTGCACCAGGGCCGGGGGTACGTCTTCATGCACCGGCAGATGCGTGTGCTCGGGCACCCAGAACGAGTCGAACCCGCGCGCTTCGACGGCGGCCGCCATGCGGTCCGGCGCCAGGTCGAGGTCGGTGAGGGCGGCGGTGATGCCGAGGCGCACGGTCAGGCGGGCTTGGGAGCGAAGTCGGCCAGGGAACCGTGCTGTGCCGCGCTCCCGAGCAATCGGCCGAACGCACTCTGTTCGCGGCGGTTGGCCTCGAGGACGGCGTCACGGCGCGCGGCGCGCATGAGAGAGATGATGGCGCGGGTGGCGGCGCGGGGGTGAGCCGCCACCCTTGCTGCCAGTTCCACCGTCTCGTCGAGGACGGCACCGGTGTCGCATACCCGCAGCGCCAACCCCAAAGAGACCAGTTCGTCCGGGCTGACCCAGTCCGAGGTGAGCAGGATCCGCGCCGCGTGCTGCCAGCCCATGGTGGCCGGGAACAAGAAGCTGCTCGCGGCCTCGGCCGGGACACCCAGCTCGGCGAAGGGCACGCGGAGCCGGGCGCCGGCAGCGACCAGGACGAGATCGCAATGGGCCAGAAGCGTGAAGCCGAGTCCGACCGCCACCCCGTTGACCGCAGCAAGGAGGGGGACGGAGAACTCAGTGAGGCAGTCGAGCAGCCCGATGAAGCCCTGGCCCGCGCCGTCGACCGCCGTGCCGGTGGCGATGGCGGCCATCTCCGCCAGGTCCTGTCCGGAGGTGAAGGCACCGCCCCGGCCGGTCAGCACGACAGCGCCCACCGTTTCGTCGCCGTCCGCGGCGCGCAGCGCCTCGGTGACCTCCCGGTACATGGCGGTGTCGAAGGCGTTGCGCACGTCCGGACGGTTGAAGGCGATCACCCGGACGCCCGGGGCGGCCTCTTCGATTTCGATTCGACGCGTGGCGGCGCCGGGGCCCTCGGGCGTCACGTCCGGTGCCCCTTGGTGCGACGGGCCGCGCCGGCGTCATCGGTTCTGATCGTCAGTTGCCGCAAGTGCCCATCCACCTCCACGTGGTGGCCCGACCCTAGCCAGGGAACGCCGGCCGGCCTCAGGTGTAGGGCGGAAAGGCGTTCGCCAGCATCATGGCGAGCTCGTGGCGGGTTGCGGCGTCCAGCGCCCCCGGCTGCGTGAGCCTCTTGGCCAATGCCTTCGGCCAGGTGACGAAGACGCCTTCGAGGACGAAGGGGCGCATGAAGAGGCTGAGCTCCACGCCCGTGAAGCACAGCGCCACGTGGACGGGGACGTCGGGTGGCACGGGCTTGGCCACCTCGGCTCGCTGCCGTCCGGCCGACGCCAGGAGTTCGGAGCGGTCACGGCGGCCCACGTAGAGCGCCTCTCGCGCGGTGAACCAGCCGCCGCCTGCGGCGTTCGAGGCGGCCGCGGTAGTGCTTGGAGTCGATCACCCATACCGCCGAGGGCACGATCGCAAGGTGGTCGAGGTTGGCCCGGCCGCGGGACCCGCGGCGGTCGTGGAGGACGATGCCGCGGTCGCCGACCGCCCGGTTCAGGAACGCGCCGATGCGCTGCTCGCCTTCCGCACCCACCGCCCACGCCTCGGTCGAGTGCCTCGGGCCGGCGAGGAACGCCACGACGGGAGCGAGCCGGCCGAACACCTGACGGCGGCGGGCCTCGTCGCGGGTGCGCAGACGCTCATAGCGTGCCCGCGCCGAGGCGCCCGGAGTCCCTCGGTCGAGAGCGGCGAACGACCGATCGTCTTCGTGGGGTGCCATCGTGTACCCGCCCTCTCTCCGGCCTCCTTCCGGAGGCCGCGGTCGTCCCCGGTCTCCGCGAACGGTCGGGGTGTCGGCGCGTCCGTGGCAATTTTTCTCCACTGGCGCGGGCCGCATATCTCGGCGTCCGTGCGACAAGGAGACCTGTGTCTCACTGCGCCGGCTCCGGGAGGGCCCGTCGCCAGGGGGGAGCCCTGATGCAGGCGACAATCGGGCCGCGACGTGCCGGTGCTCCGGAGGATCCGACGTGGGAACCTGGCCCGATGAGGAGGTCGCCCACGGGGTCGGCACTAGCCGTGGTGGCCGTCCTGATTGCCGCGGTAGCGGCCGCCGGGTGCGCGAACAGCCCGGCGGGCAACAGAGCAGCGGGGGCGAGCCGCGAGCATCGCCACCCGACCACCACGACCTCCACCACCACCGTGACCGTGACCGATCCGCCGATCACGCCGATCACCTGGACTCCCTGCAACGGGGACCTGCAATGCGGCAACCTGACCGCGCCGCTCGACTACGAGGACCCGAACAACGGCCAGACGATCTCCATCGCGGTGGCACGACACGTTGCGAACGTCCCGGCCGAACGCATCGGGTCGCTCGTGATCGACCCGGGCGGGCCGGGTGTCTCCGGCGTCGACGACATGGCCAACGAACTGAGCTCGACTCACTCCGGGCCTGCTCGACGCTTTCGACGTGGTCATGTTCGATCCTCGCGGCGTGGACCGCAGCGACCCCATCACCTGCGGCGAGACGGCCGGAGGCCCGCCGGGGGCCCTTCCAAACCCCGTGCCGACCACGGCCAGCGCGCAGGCGACCACCATCGCGGGCTTTCGACAGTTCGCGGCCGACTGCGAGAAGGCGAGCGGCAAGGTACTCCCCTCCATCGGGTCCGTCGACGCCGCCCGCGACATGGAGCGCATGCGCATCGCACTCGGCGACAGCGAACTCAGTTACATGGGCCAGTCCTACGGCTCCCTTCTCGGGCTCACCTACGCCTCCATGTTCCCGACCCACGTGCGCGCCATGGTGCTCGACAGCGTCATCGATCCGGCCCTGAGCTTCAACCAGATCACCCAGGGCCAGGCCAGCGGGTTCGAGGCCTCGCTGCAGTCCTTCTTCTCGTGGTGCGCCGCCACGAGCGCCTGCGCGTGGCACACCGGTTCGGATCCGACGAGCACGCTCCTGGCCCAGATCGCATCGAGTGCGGCGACCCCGGTGCCGGCAGGCAACGGCCGCAGCGCCGGGGCGGGCGAGCTGTACGACGCGTTGCTGGGCGGCCTCTACGCGCGGGCGGACTGGCCGGAGCTCGGCGACGCACTGGCCGCCGACGCCGCGGGCAACGGTGCGCAGATCGTCGCGATGTCGGACGACTACAACAAGAACGGGTCGTCCAACGGCAGCGATGCCGCGGTGGCCATCGATTGCCTCGACCACCCCGTGTCGCACGACCTCGCCGCGTACAGCTCCCTCGCCGATCTCTTCAAGACGTCGGCGCCCGTGTTCGGTCCCTTGCTCGCCTGGGGCGAGGCCTCGTGCGCAGTGTGGCCAGCGCCGGCGACCCGCCCCGTCGGGCCGGTCACCGCAGCGGCCTCACCGCCGATCCTTGTGATCGGAACGTCGGCCGACCCGGCCACGCCGTATCAGTGGGCCGTGAACGTCGCCCACGAGCTCCAGCACGGCGTCCTCCTGACCCGCGACGGCGTCGACCACGTGGCGTACTTCTACAGCCCCTGCGTCAGGAGCTACGTGCAGACGTATCTTTTGAGCGGCGTCACGCCGCCGGCGGGCACGACGTGTTCGTCGTAGCCGAGGTTCAGCTGCTCGTGAACCGGTAGCTGCCGCTGCCGACCTCCAGCACGGCGACACCGCCGGCGACGGAAAAGACGGACACCCCGGGGGCCTTGTCCGCTGCGACGCCGCCCTCACGCACACTCGACGGCGAAGTGGCCGGCAGGTGGACGAGCGCCGTGAGGTTCGGAGGCATCGTCAGGGCGAGGGCCATGCCGCGCCCGTTCCGCCGCCAGTCGACCGAGACGGTGCCCGCCGTCGTCGGCACCGTGCCCGCCGCACGAGGCAGCCCGCGGACAGGGGGTGCCACCGTGATCCGCAACGTCCCGTCGGGGTTCGGCGCCCTGAACGAGACGCCCAGCAATGTCTCCTGCATCGCGACCAGTGCGGACGAGCCCCAGCCGTGCGACATGGAGTCGCCGATCAGGTCGCTCGGGGACCAGACCTCCCAGGTGAAGGTCCCCCCGGCGGCGACGATGTGGGCCCATCCGGGGATGGACGCATCGGTCAGTGTCCGCACCACGGCATCGGGCTTGCCGGCCACGCTCAGCCCGCGCAGGAGCTCGAGGCCGTGATTCGGGCCGAGATGGACACCGAGTCCGGCGACGTAGGCGCCCACCCGAGCGATATCGGCGGCCGGCACCACGCCGTAGGCGAGGGCGAGGGCGTTCGCCTCCTGGGAGGCAGAGCTGCTCTGCGCGCCGCTGGGCAAGATGCCGTCGACGTACACCCCGTCGGCACGCCGCAGTGACGCGTTGACGGCAGCCGACAGTGCCGCCGCCCTGCTCTGCCAGAGCGCGGCCCCCGTCGCGTCGCCGGCCAAGGAAGCCAACTGCGACACCCGGTTGAACGCATTGACCGCGAGCACGTTGCTCGCAGTGTCGGCGGCGACGGAGAGGTCGTAGCCATAGACGGGGTCGCCGTTGCTCTGGTCGGCCAGGCCGTAGAGAAGGCCGTTACCGGCTTGTTGTGCCGACCAGAGCCAGGTCGCGACCTTGCTCACCGAGGCAGAGAGGAGGATGGCCGTGGTGCGGTCGCCGGTCGAGGCGTAGTAGCGCCACAGCCATTCCGGATAGCGGGCGGTGAACGTGCCGAAGAATCTCGCCCCGTCGTCGTTCGGGTACACGGCATTGACGCGACCGTCGGGCCAGTAGCGCTGTTGCCCGCGCAGGACGTCGCGCAGACCTTGCCAGGTGAGGTTCTGGTCGCCGTAGGCGCGCATCACGCCTTCCGACTCGTTGGAGGAGTCCCAGACGAACTGTCCCTTTTCCCGCGTGGGTGTGTCGACGAACTGCTCCTGGCTGCAGTACAGGCACGAGTGCGCGTTGAGCTTCCATACGGCGTCGAGCATTCGGTTCCCCGACGAGAAGGTGGCCATCGGCACGTCGGGCATCGCGGCATGACGGGCGATCGCCACGAGTTTGCCGGCGTCCAGGGCTTGGCCGGGGTTGTCGACCTGGAGATAGCGGAACCCGAAGTAGGTGAACCCTTCGAAGGACTGCGGACCGGTTCCCATGATGTAGGAGAACGAGAGGTTCGTCCCCTGTGTCCCATGGAGCGTCGAGACCTGGCCGTCGGGGTCGAGCACGTAGCCCACCCGACCGGTGACCGTGCGGCCGGGATCCCCGCTGCTGAACTTCACCACAGGGCGCGCCGCGTACACGGCGCCGAAGTCGGCCACCACGGCGCCGCCGGGCAGCGTGTGCACGCGGACCGGGGACACCTGGTGCTCTTCGATCCGCGTGCGTTGCGCGTACAACGCGGTGAAGGGCGCCGTGCCCGTGGGTCCCAGGACCGTCGCCCTGGCCCAGGCGACGTCGTCGAAACCGGGCTCGGACCAGCCCTGGGGGTGCGCGCGCCCGTCGACCCATTCGACGAAGTCGCCCCCATCGGAGTTGCGCTGTGGCGAGGGGAGCCATTCCGCCGCGAGCTCGCGCCACGTGCCGTCCGTCCCGTACACGGCATGGCGCCCGTCGCTGTACCACAGCGACAGCTGCAGCAGCAGGCCGGGGACGGAGGCGGGGCGCCCCTGGCCGCCGCCGTACCAGCGGTGAAGGACGCCCAGCGCGTTCGGGCGGCCGGCGCGTACGACGCGCGTGAGGTCGACGGCTCGGACGTATTGCTCGTCGGGATAACAGAAGCTCGGCCACGCATCGACCGCCGTGCCGTTCACGGAGAACCGATACGTGTGCGCGGCCGAGACGTACGCCGTGGCGCGGCGCACCACGCCGTCCGCCGGGGTCACCTCGGTGCGCAGGTACGTGACGCGGTCAGGCTGTGCCGACGCGCCGGCCGGTTTGAGCCACTGCGCCGACCAGTCCTTGGCCCGCAGGGCCGTGGTGAAGGTCATGGGAGCCGAGACCGGTCCCCAGCGCGGTCCGTAGCCCCGAGCCCGCACGGTCCACGCGTAGGCGGCGTCGCCCTCGAGCTGTGGCCCGCCGTAGAGCACGAAGGCCTGTTGGGCGCTCAGCACGGTGCCGCTGTCCCAGACCAATCCCGCGTGGCCGGGATCGGCCCGGCGCAGCACGATCCGGTACCCGTTCTGCACGGCGCCGCGCCCACCGGACTGCAATGTCCAGGCGAACTGGCAGTCGTCCGGGTCGATCCCGACGGCGGGTGCGAGGCCGTTGACCGTGAGGGCGCCGGCTCGCAGGGGCCCCCGGGGCATCGCCGTGACGCTCACGTCCCCCGCACGACCGGCTTCGAGAGCCGCACCGCCCGCCACCCCGCCGCCAGTTTCCGCGAGCGCTCCGGCCGCAACCGCCCCGGCGGACAGAGCCACACCCGAGCCGAGGAAGGCGCGCCGGCCGAAGGGAGGACGCGCGGTACTCATCCGACCCGCACGACCGCACCTGTGGCGGCATCGCAATAGAAGACCGAGCCCGACCTCGTCACCGCCACTCCCGTCGGCGTGCCCAAGTGCGTGAGCACCCAGCGCGTGCCGTTGCCCGAGCCGGCGGCGGTCGTTACCGGCAGCGCGCCCGCGACGGTGTACAGGTCGCCTGCCGTCATCGCACGGCCGAACAGCGGACCCGACGCTGCGGGGACGACCCGGATGGCGTGCATGAACCCGTCGGTCAGCAGCAAGGCGCCGGTCGGTCCCAACGCGACGTCCCGTACGTCGTTCAGCTCGGCCCCCACGCTCGTCGCCGAGAGCCCGTCGGCGATATAGGGCCCGTAGCTCCCGGTCCCACCCACGACGACGCTGATGTCGCCCGCGGCGACGGCAGTGCCGTAATACGTACCTCCGCCGCTGGTGGCCAAGAGCACGGACTGGTCGCCCCGGTCAGCCACGAGCAGGTCGCCCGCCAAGTCGACCGCCACCGAGACGGGGTCGTACAACTGGGCGCCGCTGATGGGACCGCCCTGTCCGGCGCTGCCACAGACACCGGTCCCGGCGACCGTGTAGATGTGATCGCGCTCGACCGCTTGGCCCAGCACGGATCCGCTGGCTTTCGGCACGACCCGGACCTTGCAGTTGGCGGTGTCGGCGATGAAGAGGTCGCCGCTGGGGTCGACCGCGATCCCCATCGGCTCGTCGAGTTGCGCCGACGATGCCATGCCACCATCGCCCCCGTCGCCCGCCTTCCCCGTACCCGTCACGTTCGCGACGATGCCCGAGGGCTCGATGACCTTGACGCGTTGCTCGTTCGCCTCCGCCACGTAGACGTCGCCGGTCACGTCGACGGCCAGACCGCTCGGATGACCGAACGAGCCGCCACCACCACAGTGACCGCCCGCGATCGTCACAGCTCGACCGGGCCGCAGCGTCACGCCATAGGCGCGTCCCGCGTGCGCGGCAACCGCAACGACTCCGCAATGCCCAGTGTCGGCGACGAACACGTCGCCCGCCGAGTCGAGTGCCACCGCTTCGGGGGAGTCGAGCGCGCCCGGGCCCAGAACGGTCCGCGCTGCGGGTACTGGATTCGCGGCCGACGAAGCGGCGGGCCCGCCCACGACGATGACCACGCAGGCGGCCGACAGCACGACGGCTCCACGTGCCTGTCCCCACAGCTTCCGGCGCCACATCGGCCACATCTTGCCGTCCGACGGCGGTTGCCGCACCGATGACGCCGCCCGTTCACGCCGACGGCGTCCCGCCTAGGGTTCCAAAGGACCGCCCGCCAAGATACGAGAGGGGTTCCCGTGGCAGCACCCGAAGAAGCGCTCACGGCCAGCGAGGTCATCCTCACCTCCAAGGACGGCGCGTCCATCAACGCGTACGAGGTCCGTCCCGCTGGCGACGGCCCGTTCGGCGGAGTCCTGGTGATCCATCACCTCCCCGGCTGGGATTCGGGGACCAAGGAGATCGCCCGGCGCTTCGGCGCGCACGGGTACAACGCGATCTGCCCCAACCTCTACGCCCGCCAGGGTCTCGATGTCGATCCCGACGACGCCGCGGCCGCCACCCGCGAGGTCGGCGGCGTACCGGACAGCCAATTCGTCGACGACGCGACGGTCGCGGTCGAAGCCCTCCGGGCGTTGCCGACCTCGAACGGCAAGGTCGGCGTGATCGGGTACTGCTCGGGCGGCCGCCATGCGTTCCTCACTGCCGTGAGCGTCCCCGTCGATGCGGCGGTCGACTGCTACGGCGCCTTCGTGACCGGCACAGTGCCCGAGGGCTTCCCGCTCAAGGTCACACCGCTCGTCGGCCGCGCCGGTGACCTCGGCTGCCCACTCCTCGGACTCTTCGGCAACGACGACCAGTTCCCCACCCCCGCGCATGTCGACGAGCTTGAGGCGGCGCTCAAGGACGCAGGCAAGCCTTACGAGTTCCACCGCTACGACGGCGCCGGCCACGCGTTCTTCTCTGTCGATCGCCCGGCCTATCGTCCCGAGGCCGCCGTCGACGGCTGGCAACGCATTTTCGAGTTCTTCGGCACCCACCTGGAGGGCTGACCATGTGCTCCTATCTCACCGTTCCCACCGACATCGCGGGCAGCGCGAAAGGTGCGCAGGGCTGGATCCGCGTGACCTCGGCACAGGTGTATTTCGATCACCCGTTCCACGCCCCGTTCGACCACACGCTGAACATCGATTTCGCCGACCCGGCGAAGGGTCCCGGTGCGCGGGTCGCGGTGGAACTGAGCGCGGAGTCGGCGCGCCGCCTCGTCGCCAGCATCACCGAGGCGCTCGCCGCCGCTGGGGCCGCCGCCTCTTGACGCCGCCGAACGGTCCGGCGGCCGGCGTCCACCTGCCCTGGGCGAAGGTGCCCGCCGCGGTGAAGGCATGGGCTGCGGCACTCGGTGGCGGCGAACCCACTCAGGTCCGCGACCTGCATGGCGGGTTCTCGCCTGGTGCGGCGGCCTGGCTCGAGTACCCGCGGGGCGCGGTGTTCGTGAAAGCAGTCGGTGCGGAGCTGAACCCCGAGTCGCCCGCGCTCCACCGCCGCGAAGCCGTGGTTTCGGGTGCGCTCCCCGCGTTGCCGGCTTTCCCGGTCCTTTTGGACGTCTACGACGACGGCGGGTGGGTGGCGCTGGCCTTCGACGCGATCGAGGGCCGGGTGCCGCGGCATCCCTGGGATCGGACGGAACTCGACGCCGTGGTCGCCGCCCTCGAGGAGGTCCACGACGCGCTCACGCCCAGCCCTGCCGCGCAGCTCGAGACGGCACATCGATTTTTCCAACATCTCTTCGGTGGCTGGGCCGCACTGGCGGCAGCGAACGATACGCCGGGCCTCGACCCCTGGTGCCGTGCGAACCTCTCCCGACTCGCGGAGCTCGAGGCACCTTGGCCCGAAGCCATCGACGGACAGACCCTCGTCCACGGGGACATCCGCTCGGACAACATCCTCATCGGCCCTGCCGGCCCCGTCTTCGTCGACTGGCCCCACGCCGCCGTCGGCAACCCGGTCTTCGACCTCGTCGCCTGGGCGTCCTCGGTGGTGTTGGAGGGTGGGCCCCTACCCGAAGAGCTCTTGGCCGCCCACCGACCGTCGCGGTCCGCCGACCCCGATGTCGTGTCGGTGCTCCTCGCTGCCGTCAGCGGCTTCTTCGTGTCGCACTCGCTGCGGCCGGCGCCACCCGGGCTTCCCACGCTGCGCCCGTTTCAGACCGCGCAGGGAGGGGTGGCGCTCGCCTGGCTGCGACGCCGTACCGCCTGGTGACGACCGGCACGACCACGCCCGTTTGCAGATAGCTTGCGGACGTGCGCTTCGGACTCCAGATCCCCAACTTCACCGTCGGCGCCCCCGGCGCCCTCTTCGACGAGGTCCTCGACCGTGCCAACGCGGCAGAAGTCGGCCGGGTACGACTCGGTATGGGTGATGGACCACTTCTATCAACTGCCGCCGATGGGCGGCCCGTCCCAGCCGATGCTCGACGCGTACACGCTGCTTGGCGCAATCGCCGCGCGCACTTCCCGGGTCAAGCTGGGGGCGCTCGTGACCGGCGTGACCTACAGGAATCCTGCACACTTGGCGAAGATCGTCACGACGCTCGATGTCATCAGTGCGGGTCGGGCAATCCTCGGTATCGGCGCGGCGTGGTACGACGTCGAACACGAGGGGTTGGGATTCGAGTTTCCATCCGCCGCAGAGCGCCTCGACCGACTAGAGGAGGCCCTACAGATCTGCCGCGGCATGTTCGCCGGCGCCACGCCGACGTTCGACGGGACCTACTACCGGACCCGCGAGGCCCACAACATCCCGCCTCCAGTGCATCCGGGTGGACCGCCTATTCTCGTCGGTGGGGGCGGTGAGAAGAGGACGCTCCGCTTGGTCGCGCAGTACGCCGACATGTGCAACCTGTTCGGCGACGCCGCTGCCATCGCCCACAAGGTCGGAGTGCTCCACGGGCACTGCAAGGCGGTCGGTCGCGATCCGTCCGAGGTCACGGTGAGCCGGCTGGCCACCCTGGTGCTCACCGAGAACGAAGAAGAGACGACGGCCACCAAGGACTTCTTGCGTCAGGTGACCGGTGAGGAACCGTCCGGTTCGAACGTCGGCACCGCGGACGAGCTCGTTGGTCAGGTCGAGGAGCTCGCCGCCGCCGGTGTCGAATACTTCATCTTCAACATGCCCACGGGAACCGCCGAAACGGTGCGCCGGGTGGGCGATGCTGTCGTGAAGCGGTTCGCCGACTAGGCGAAGCTCCTACGAGGTGGCGGCGACCATCTTGAAGGTGCCGTCGTGGTGGGGTCCCGCGAGGCCGTTGCCGTTGCCCAGGGTGGCCGGGTTCTCGGGGTTGCCCGTCTGCGGGTCCAGCTGCGGAGCCTCCTGGGAGTAGAGGTACAGCGGCTTGCCGGCGAACGTCAGTTGTTCAGTGCCCTCCGCGCGGTGGATCACGCCGAGCGAGCTCTTCGACACGCCAGTGCCCGCTTGGACGGGCGCGGTGGTGAGCAGGGGCGGCCAATCAACAGCACACGTACCCGTGCAGTTGCTGTGATCCTTCGAGTCCTTGCTGTAGCTGTAGACGACGATCGGCAGGCCGGTCGGTCCAGCCATGCCCTGGAACATGCCGGCCGTGAGCACGGTCGAGCCGTCGCTCTGCTTCTGCGTGGAGATCGCGATGGGCCCGGTGGCGGGAAGCCCGTTCTTTGCCGAGATCAGGTACCACACGCCGTGCCAAGGCGGCAGCGGGGCTACCGTCTCCTCGAAGTTGACGCCCCCGTATTGACCGGGCGCAGGGTCGAACATGTAGAGGAGCTTGCCCGCGTACGTGACCTGATCGCCCCCGATGTCCTTGCGGTTCACCATGCCGAGCAGGTGCTTGTTCACTCCTGGTCCGGCGACGGGCTTGCCCACGGTGGTCAGGGCCGGCCAGTCCGCTGTCTTGTCAGCCTCGGGCCCGGTGCACGACAGGGGCGGGTTGTTCGCCGGGTCGACCTTCGTGGTGCACCCGCCCGGCGTGTTACGAGTGAATTCGTAGAGGGTGAAGCCGGAGAACTGTCCTGAGTCCACCTTGAGCACCGTGCCGTACGGAGTGGTCACCGCCGAGACCTCCGTGCCGGTGGCGGTCGCGGTAGCCGACGCCCCGATCACGGGGAGCGCGGCAAACGTCGCGACGCCCGCAAGGATTGCGGTCGCAGTGGTTGCGAGTCGCCTGGCTGTCGGACGCCAGACGGCTCGCGCTGCATCAATTCGCCAAGGACCTTCTATGCGCGTGAACATGCTCTCATTGAGGCAGATCGGCACCGGGGGTGACAGGGTGCAGCTACACCATGTCCGCGTGGTGCCACTACGAAGTCCCATCGTGAGGGCAACGCGAGCGTCCGTTCGTCAATGGGTATCGGTGCGGTACACCCCACGATCGATGTCGTGGAGTGCAGTGCGTGCCGCGCCCAACCCGCACATGCCGTGCACACCGCCCCCGGGAGGCGTTGCGGCCGAGCAGAGATACACGCCACGAAGTGCCGTGCGGTACGGGTTCCACTGCACCGTTGGGCGGAAGAGCATCTGGCGCAGGGTGGCGGCACCTGCGCTGATGTCGCCCCCGACGTAGCTCGGGTTGTGCTCTTCCGTCGCGTTCGCCGTGAAGGTCGAACGAGCCAGGATCAGGTCCCGGAAGCCAGGCGCGAACCGCTCGATCTGCGCCTCGATCCGTTCGGTCATGTCCACGTCGGAGCCGTTCGGAACGTGGCAGTAGGCCCACAATGTGTGCCGGCCTTCGGGAGCTCGGCCTGGATCGACCAGGCAGGGTTGCGCGACGAGGCAGTACGGGCGTTCGGGGTGCCGGCCGGCATTCACGTCGGCTTCGCTGCGCGCCACCTCCTCGAACGTGCCGCCGACGTGGACGGTGACGGCTTGCCGGCACGCTGGGGTCGACCAGGGCACCGGTCCGCGAAGCGCCCAATCGACCTTGCAGACGCCCGGTCCGTAGCGATACCGGGAGAGTGCTCGTGCGTACCGTGGGGAGAGCCGGTCGCCGGCGAGTTCGAGCAGCTGGCGCGGCGTCACGTCGAGAAGGACCGTCGACGTCGGGCGGCAGGTCTGCGAGGTTCTTGACCAGGCAGCTGGTCTCGATCCGACCACCCATCGACGTCAGCTCGGCGACCATCGCATCGACGACCGCTGCGCTGCCGCCCTCGACGACGGGCCAGCCGTAGCGGTGCGCCAGGCCGACGAAGAGCCGGGGAAACGCACCCGAGAGAGGCGCCGTCAGTGGCAGCATCGAGTGCGCCGCGGCCCCCGCGATCGAGCGCGCGTGCCTCTTCGGTGTGGAACCGGCGTGCCATCGCCTGCGCAGAAGTCAGTGCGCGTGCTCCGAAGCCGCCGGCGGCGACCGGATGGCGCGGCACCGAGCGCATCGTGCCGAGAAAGACGGGAAGTATCTTGTCGATGTCGCGAACCAGCCCCGAGAACGCGCGCGCGTAGGCCCTGCCGTCGTCCCCGAGCGATGCGGCGACCTCGGCGACCGTGCCACCGACGCCGGCCCCGCGACCGCCGTCGAGAGGGTGTGCGAACGCCAACTCCGGGGTGAGTAGGCGCACTCCGTGCTTCGACAGATCGATGTCGTGGAACGCAGGCGAGGCCAGCAGGAGCGGGTGGACGGCGGAGCAGACGTCATGATGGAACCCGGGTAGCGTCAGTTCGGCCGTGCGACACCCGCCCCCGGGCTCGGCCGCCGCCTCGTAGACGTCGACGGCCAGTCCGGCCCGGGCCAACATGATTGCGGCCACAAGTCCGTTCGGACCGGCGCCCACCACGGTGGCATCAGCACGGCGCGAAGCCGACGTGCTCACAGTGGGACCGTCGTGCCTTCCGCCGCGGCAACGACGGCCAATTCCCTTCCTGAGAATCGATCGACGGTGCGCTCGACTTCGGCGTCCGTGCGCTCGGGTCGATGATGGAACAGCGCGACCCGTCGTGCGCCCGCCAATTCGCCGAGGCGAACGGCGTACTCCGCAGCCGCATGCCCGAAATACGCCTTCGGCCTCGACCTCCTCCGCCCGCAGGTGCGAATCGTGGATCAGGAGGTCGACACCGCAGGCGAGCTCGAGCGCGGCCTCGTGGTACTCGCCGAGGTCCTCTGGCCCCGTTCCCACCGCCGTCGGACAGTGGTCGGGGAGGTAGGCCAAGGACGCGCGCCCGTCACTCACCCGATATCCGACGGTGTGGCCGCCTTTGTGTGGCACGTCTCTGGCCACGACCGAGAACCCCTCCACCTCGAAGGCACCGTCTGGGACGTAGCCGAAGGTCCAGTCACCACGGAGCTGGGAGGGCCCGATCGGGAAGAACGGCGGCGACATCATGCGGGAGAGGAGCTCCGCCGGCCCCACCTGGTCGACCGATGGCAAGAAGAGCGACACCCGAGATCCCTCGCGGTCGCCCGAGGGGAAGAAGGGCAAACCTTGGACGTGATCCCAGTGCAAGTGGGTGAGCAGGAGGGAACCCTGGAAGGCGCGATCACCCAGGAGTTCCTGGACCCGGCGCAGACCCGTTCCCGCATCGAGGAGCAGCGACGGTCCGCTGTGGTCATCGTGCGCGACCGCGACGCACGAAGTGTTCCCGCCGTAGCGGACGAATTCGGTCCCGGGTGCTGGGGTCGACCCTCGGGTCCCGCAGAAGGTCACACGCACTAAATCAGTCTCGCGGCGGTGTCCTCGCGGCGATGGCCCGCCGACAACTCTTCGAGATGCGAGCGCTCGATCAAATCCGCCTCGAACAGGGCGACCCGGCACGGCGTCACTGCGATGTTGCTCGACGTGCGGATGCCGCCCTCGAGATGCGCCCGTTCTCCGAGCAACGCGCCCGGTCCGTACTCGGCAAGCCGTTCGCCGTCGCGTTCCACCCGTACGATCCCGTCGAGGATCAGCAAGACCTCGGTTCCGGGCTCGCCTTCTTTGAAGAGGATCGTCTCCGCCGGGAACCGCTCGATCCGTCGCTTCCCGCCACCCTGCATCAGCTGCGCCGACAGGGAAGTCTCGAGGGCGGACTCGACCGCCGACACCAGCGCCTCTGAATCCTCGTCACCCCACGGGCTGTGCTTGCCGAAGGACTTGCGATACCAGTCCTTGAAGTCGGTCAGTCCCGACTTGTGCGAGAGCTTGTTCTCACCGTCGTAGACCCAGTGCCGGGGGAACCTGCTGGCACCGATGAGCGCGTGCTCCGTACGGCCGTCCGCGTAGAGCGTGAGCGACAAGGTCGTCCACACCAACGGGGCCTGCCACTGGATGAAGGGACGGCGGCGCACCCGCCGCGGCGCGGGAACGCCCGTACGGCCGCCGCAGGTCTGGACGAAGCGCACCCACCCGTCGCCGTGCTCCGGATCGTGCTGGATCGTGGGGAGCTGGACCGCCTGGAAGCGGTGCTTGACCGCGCGGAGGTTGACGAGGGTCGTCCCCATGAGGCCACCTCCCGCGTAGCCGCAGTCGAGGATGTGCCCGGACGAATCGACAGTGACGAAGGCCCGGAGCTCGTTGGCGAATCGGAAGCGATCCTCGTCGCGCAACTTCTCCACGTGCATGTCCTCAGTCGGAGGGGGAGGGTCGTAATGCGTGATGCCCGAGTCGAACGCCAGTCGCTGTGCGCCCTCGATCGCCTCGGTAGGGATCCACGACAGCGAGGTGACGACCGCCTCATGGCGAGTGGCCGTGTTGGTACTCATGGGTCCAGCCTGTACCGGGGGACCTGGGATGACGAGTGTGGTGACAGGCATCCAAGGGTGTGCCTACCACCACCGTTGCCGGGGGGATCCCCACCTGTTCGCCCACCCCGCCGTGTGCGACAACTGTGGGGATGGTTGACGACTCCGACCGGTCCGGCACGATCTCAGTCTTCTTGGCCGACGACAACTTGATCGTCCGAGAGGGCGTGCGCGCCTTGATCGAACGTCACAAGGACCTCCGTATCGTCGGGGTGGGGGCCGACTATGACGAGGTCGTCCAGGGGGCCCGTGAGCTGGAGCCCCAGGTCCTGGTAACGGACATCAGGATGCCGCCGGCGTTCAACCGGGAGGGCATCGATGCGGCCAAAGAGGTCCGCAAGCGCCATCCCGGCACGGGCGTCGTGATCCTCTCGCAGTACGACGACCCTGAGTACGCGGTCTCCCTGTTGGCGGAGGGCTCAGCGGGATACGGCTACCTGCTCAAGGACCACATCGCGCAGGGCGACCAACTGGTCGATGCGATCCGCGCCGTCGCCTCCGGCGGGAACGCGCTCGACCCCGCCATCGTCGACGCCCTGGTCCGACCGGTGACGACTCACGGAGGGTTGTCACCGGCGAAGAGGAGCTCTTGGGCATGGTCGCCGAAGGCAAACCGATCAAAGCGATCGCAGTGGCCAGGGGTCTGCCACCCGAGGCCGTCGATGCCGAAGTCGAGGCCGTCTTCGTCAAGTTGGCCGAGGGCGTCTCGGCGGGAACCGAGGGCGCGCTGCAGCGCCTGCGCCTCTTGCACAAAGCGATCGTGGACCGCGAGGAGCAGGGCGAGACACTGTCGCGGCTGCTCCCCGGCGGGTCTGGCCGAGAAGCTGCGGCGCGACGGCCGGAAGCTCGGTGAGACCGAGCGGGTGATCGTGACGGTGCTCATGAGTGACATCCGTTCGTACTCGAGCATCGCCGAGCACGCCGACCCCAGCCAATTGGCCGGGCAGCTCAACGTGCACCGCGCGGCCATGAACGACGCGATTCTGGGGGAGAACGGCACTGTCATGCAGTTCGTCGGCGATGCCGTCATGGCCGTCTTCGGCGCTCCCTTCGCAGCAGGAGGACCATGCCGACCGGGCCGTTGCCGCGGCCGAGGCCATGCACGAGAAGCAGCAGGCCATCAACGAGCGCTGGAGCGACGAGGGCCTTCCGCCTTTCGGCCTGGGGCTCGGGCTGTCGACCGGCGAGGCGGCGGCGGCGCTCGCTCGGATCCGAGGAGCGCCTGGAGTACACCCTCGTCGGCGACACGGTGAACATGTCCCAACGGCTGCAGCAGCTTGCGGACGCGGGGGAGACCGTGGTCTCACAGGGGACGGTAGAAGCGTGGCGCTCGCCCCGCTCGACGCTCGCCTTACCCCCTCAGCTGGTGAAGGGACGCGAGACACCCGTCATTGCATACAAACTGGTGGAAGGCGCATGCCCAGGCGGTGGCGCGACGAAAGAAGGAATCTGACATGGACGCCTTGGTCGTAGACAAGGTTCGCAAGACATTCGAGGCGGAGAACGCACCAGTGCGGGCTCTGCGAGGTGCCAACCTGGTCGTGCCGTCGGGGGACTTCATTGCCCTGATGGGCCCATCCGGCTGTGGGAAATCGACCCTGCTCAACTTGATCGCCGGCCTCGACGTCGCAGACGAAGGCACGATCACGGTGGCCGGCGAGCTGGTCACGGGCCGGACCGAGGACGAGCTTTCGCAAATGCGGCGCGCGTCACATCGGAATCGTCTTTCAGTTCTTCAATCTCCTCGAAGGAATGACCGTGCTCGAGAACGTCGCCTTGCCGGCCGTGATCGCCGGGCGGAAACGCAAGATGGCCGAGAGTCGCGCGCGCGACCTGCTCGACCTCCTCGGAATCGGCGACAAGGCGGGGACCGTGCCCGGCATGCTCTCTGGCGGCCAGCGACAACGACTTGCCATCGCCCGCGCGCTGGCCAACGAGCCGACCCTGCTGCTGGCCGACGAGCCCACCGGAGCCCTGGACTCGGAGGGGGGCCAGGAAGTCATCGAACTCCTGAGCCGGCTCCACACGGGCGGGCAGACGATCCTGCTCGTCACCCACGATCTCGGGGTCGCGTCAGCCGCGGGGCGGATCGTCCGCATGCGCGACGGGCGGGTCGAGGCCGACGAGGACACAACCGCCCCCGTCGCCATGCAGTCCTGAGGTCGAGGGACGAAGGCGAAGGACGACCACGGTGACCGTGCCTAGTGACGTGAAGCTCGAGGTTGCGGAGTCGCCACTGATCATCGAGTCTCATGCCGGCGCGCCTGCGCTCGGATGGTTCCGGCTCCTCCAGATCTTGTTCCTCGGTTTGACGATTGCCGGTGTCGTTGTCGGGGTCCGCATCGTGGTCCCCGGGGGGATGGACCCCGTCAATGCTGTCGCCTTCGGTCTCACCGTGATGTGGGCACTGGTGGGGTTCATCGACACCCATGCGCGGGACCGCTCCGGGACGAAGGTGTCCGCCTACCACGTCCTCGCGGGATTCGACGCGTTGGTGGCGATGGTGGCCTTGACCGCCGGGCGCCAGGCAGAGACCGTGCACGCCTCGCAGGCCGCTCGCGACGTCGCGACTATTGCTGCGGTCTTGGTGACCGCGATCTCCTTCCATTTCCTGCTGGCTCTTCCCGATGGCCGCCTCCACGATTCTCTTCGACGCGGCAGTGCCTCCGTCGCGTACGTCGCGGCCGTCGGTGTCGGGATCGGACTCGTTGTTGCTCATCAGCCCTTCACCGTGGTCGACGGCGCGATCAGCTGGTCGATCGCCGCCCTGCTGGCTCTCGGGCCGATGCGCGCCCGCTACAGCACCTCCATCGGGCATCGACGAGAGCGGATGTTGTGGTTCGGCATCGGAGTGACCCTCGCGGTGACGGTCGCTCTGGCGGCCTCGGTTCTCCATCTGCTCGTCGGCTGGCCAGCGTCTTTGGGCGCGGTGGTCGCGGGTGGGACTGTCCTGGTCCCCCTGGGCCTCCTTGCCAGTGAGAACGGCGCCTCGGGCCGCACGGGAGCCGTGGGCTCGTGCAGGTGCTGGCGGTCTTTGGATTCGTGGCGGTCGTGTCGGCTATCTACCTGGTGCTGGTGCTCGGCCTCGGCCACGCCCCGAAGACCACGGGCGACAAAGAGGTCCTGGCGCTGTCCATGATCGCCTCGGGCGTGGCTGCGGTCGATTTTCGTCCCTGTCCGCGAGCGATTCCTGCAGTCATCGACGCGGTTCGTCTACGGTGCGCGCGAGGCCCCGGACGAAGTCCTGCGGACCTTCGGGAGCCGGCTCACGCGAGCCATCCCGATGGACGAGTTGTTGCTGCAGCTGGCCGAGTCCCTGCGAAAGACGATGGCGCTGGTCAGCGCCGAGGTCTTCACGGGCTCCGGCGAGGTGCTCGAACGCACGGTGTCGGTGCCTGACATCGGGCCGGGCTCCATCGTCGTGTCGCCGCGGGAGCGACCCGTCGTCACGCGGGCGGGCGTGTCGGGCACGGCGTGGGCATCGATTTGGCTGCCTGCCCTGCTCGCCGGACGGGAGAGCGAGCAGATCCGGGTCGCGCCGGTCAGTCACGCCGGCGAATTGCTCGGACTGATCGTGGTCGAGCGATCATCGGAGGCGAGCGCGTTCTCCGAGGACGACGATCGGGTCCTGTCGGACCTGGCGCGGCAGGTCGGGCTCGCCCTCCACAACTCGCAACTCGACACCGCGCTGCAGACCACGCTGGACGAGGTCCGCAAGCAGGCGGACGAGCTTCGCGAGTCGAGGGCTCGCGTCGTGGCGAGCGGTGACGCGGAACGTCGTCGCATCGAGCGGAACCTGCATGACGGAGCACAACAACACCTCGTCGCCCTCGCCGTGAACCTTCGTTTGGCGCGGGACATCATCACCGATGACAGCGAGGCCGGACTCGAGATGCTCGACCAGCTTGCCGACGAGGTCCAGGAGACGATTCAGGAAGTGCGCCAGCTTGCCCACGGGATCTATCCCCCGCTCCTGGTCGACAGTGGATTGGTCGAGGCGCTCCGCGCCGCAGCCAACAGGAACCCGCTGCCCGTCGAGATCTCGGCGGATGGGATCGGCCGCTATCCCTCCGAGACCGAGGCGGCGGTCTACTTCTGTTGCCTGGAGGCGTTGCAGAACGCGGCAAAGCATGCGCCCGACGCGCATGTGGATCTCCATCTCTGGGAAGAAGCGGGTGGGCTCCTGTTCACGGTGGCCGACGACGGGCCCGGCTTCGACCCCGATCGGGCGCAAAAGGGCCACGGCTACGTGAACATGGCTGACCGGTTGGGCGCCATCGGTGGCACCGTCAGATGGGAGTCCGAGATCGGGAAGGGCTCCGTGGTTCGCGGGTCCGTGCCTCTTGTCTGAGGCGGTCAGTCAGACCGAAGTGAATTGCTGCTCGTCGCGCTCTTCCCAGAGCCGCCGGAGGGTGTCGGCTCCGAGGTGCTCCTTGTTCAGATAGGCGCGGGCGCCGCTCGTCGCCACCTCGGGCGGGAGGTCGCTTGCGTCGTAGGTGGAGCAGAGGATTACGACGACACCGGGCTGCTGCGCAACGAGTGTCCGGGTCGCCTCGATGCCGTTCATTTCGGGCATGTTGATGTCCATGAGCACGAGCGCCGGGTGGAGCTGCTCAGCCAGAGTGACCGCCTCGTTCCCGTTCGCTGCCTCGCCCACCAACTCGAACTCGGTCGCCCGCCGGAGGACAGCCTTCATGGCGGCGCGGAACGGGGCCTGATCGTCCACGATCAGGACCGGGAATCGTTCGCTCACCGGTCCATTTTCGCGCGGTGACAGCCGTGATGACCCGGGTGGTGCCACACGATGAGTGGTGGTGTCACCCTCCCCCGGGATCGCTCAGGTAGACGAGGACCGCCTTGACCCGCCGGTTGACGTCGCGCTCTTCGCTCAGACCCGAGCTTCGAAAAGATGGAGTTGGTGTGCTTCTCCACCGCACGCTCGGAGACCTGCAGGGAGGCGGCGATGGCGGCATTGCTCTTCCCCGTCGCCATTTCGCCGAGGATTTCGGACTCTCGGGCGTCAGCCAGGAGAGGTCTGACTTCCGGCGGGAGGACTTGGCCTCGATCAGCTCGTCCACGACCTGGGGGTCGATCATGGAACCCTCTTGGGCAACGATGCGGATGGCCTGAGCGAGCTCGTCGGCACCGGCAACGTGTTCTTTCAGCAGATATGCCCTCCCGGCGGACCCGGTCTCGAGGAGCGCCAACGCGTAGGAGGGAGTCTTGTACTGGCTGAGCACGACGACCCCGACCTCCGGCTTGTGCTCACGGAGCCAGGACGCGGCCTGGATCCCCTCGTCCGTGCCCGTCGGAGGCATCCGGATGTCGGTGACAACGACGTCGGGGGACTCGCTTTCGATCAGGGCCAATAGCTCCGGCAGGTCGGCGGCCCGCCCCACCAGGTCCAGATCGGGCTCGCCGTCGATGATGCGCGAGATCCTTCTCGCAACAGGGCGTTGTCCTCCGCCAGCACCACCCGGATTGTCGCCATGGCGAAGCGTACGGTAGCGCGCCGTGTCCGGCGGGCCTCGGCGTGGTGGTGGCTTCCTCCGTACCCGTGGAGCTGGCACCCTTGGGCCCGTGGAACGCCGGTGTCAGGATGCACGCGGTGACCTGGCGATTTCGTGACTCGGCCCGGGAGTTAGGACCGTGATCAGGCACGCTTTCGAGGTCGCCCGTTACCGCATGCGGGCCACCATCGGCCACCGCTGGCGTGGCTACGTGACATCCTCGTCGTCCTGGTCGGGTTCCTTGGTGGCCTCGGCCTTGGTGGCCTGGCGGCCGCGCGCCGCACCCAGTCGTCGTTCTCATCCTTCCTGGCGTCGACGAACCCATCGGACCTGAGCGTCTCGGTGTACGGCGCTCAATCCGGGTCAGCGTCGAACCCCAGCTACGACCCGGCCCTCACATCTGCGATCGCACGGCTTCCGGGAGTCACCCACGTCGCCGCGGGATTCGTGGTGGTCGGCGCTCCGCTGACCCCGAGCGGTGCCCCGAGGATCCGAATCACGGGCCTTGCCTACCCGGTGGCCAGTGTCGACGGGCTGTTCTTTTCCCAGGACCGAATGGCAGTGATCCAAGGGCGGATGCCGGCGGCCAACCGGCCCGACGAGATCATGATGGCGCCCTCGGTGGCGAAGATCCTCGGCCTCCACGTCGGAGAGACGCTTCCTTACGGCTTCTACTCGGACGCGCAGCAGAACCTGCCGGGCTTCGGCACAGCCGCGGTCAAGCCAGCATTGCGGATCAACATGCGGCTGGTCGGGCTCGCCGTCGTCGAACTCCCAGATCGTTGAAGACGACGTCGACACCTTCCCGACGTTCATCCCGCTGACCCCTGCATTTGCCAGGGAAGTCTTATCGCTCAAGGGTCAACAGTTCTCGGGTGCGCTGACCTTCGGTCTTCAGACACGGGCGGCGCTACTCTCGTCCCAGCGGTGGAGCGCGAGATCTCGCACCTGATCCCTCCAGGTGTCATTTACACGTATCACGCTCTCGCGCCCGTGACTGCAAAAGCGGACCGTTCTTTGCGGCCGATTTCCATCGCCCTCGGTGTGTTCGGTACCGTGACCCTGCTCGCTGCAATCCTCGTCGCTGCCCAGCTCGTGGCGCGGCGTCTGCGTACGGAGGTAGCTGATCGCGAGGTGCTTCGAGCATTGGGGGCCAATCCGGCCGACACCGCGTTCGACAGCCTCATCGGCGCCGAGGTCGTGATTGTCATCGGTACTCTGCTGGCCGCTGGCATCGCCGATCGCGTTTTCACCCGTCGCTCCGCTGGGCCCGGTTCGGTCGGTCTATCCGTCGGGAGGCATTGCTTTCGACTGGACCGTTCTGGGCTTCGGAATGTGTGGCGCTCTTTGTCCTGCTGACGGTGATCGCCGTCGCCTTGGCCTTTGCGTCCGCGCCTCACCGCGTCGCGCTGCGCCCGCGTCTTCGGGACGGTTCTGGAGCGGGGTGGTGGCGGCTGCGGCTCGCGCCGGTTTGCCCGCCCCTGTGATTGTCGGCGTGCGCATGGCTCTCGAGCCGGGCGAGGGCCGCAGTGCCGTGCCGGTCCGTTCGGCGCTCCTCGGGTCGATACTCGCCGTGGCGCTCGTCGTGACCACGGTCACCTTCGGGAGCAGCCTGCAGACACTTGTCTCAAGCCCGGCGTTGTACGGCTGGAATTGGACGTACATCCTTCAATCCGGTCGGTCCGGAGGTGGCAACGTCCCGCACGTCGCTTTCACGCTGTTGCGGCATGATCCCTACGTAGCCGCCTACAGCGGGGCTTCGTACAACGACGTGGAAATCGACGGCCAGGAAGTGCCGTTCCTGATGGAGAACGCCAGCGCGGCCGTCGCGCCTCCAATCCTCAGCGGCCAAGGCGTGACCGTCCCGCACGCAAGTCGTCCTGGGCGCGGCCACGCTCGCACAGCTTCGCAAGCATCTCGGCCACTATGTCACGGTGACCTACGGCACCCCGGCCGATGCGCCCGATTTACTTGCCGCCAACTCGGTTGCGGATCGTTGGCACCGCCACCTTCCCTGCCATTGGCTTCGCGAGCACCGTGTCCGACCACACGTCCATGGGCACCGGCGTGCTTCCTGTCCAACCAGGACTTGCCCAAGGCCATTCGCCGAGGCAGTTCAACAGCGGACCCGTTCCTGCTCTCGACGGTCCGAACCTGGCGTTCGTGCGACTCCGGCCTGACGCGCCGCCGGCTGCGGCGCTGGCCAGCCTCCAGCGCATCGCGGCAGCGTCGGACCAAGGTGTTCGCCGCCGCTGCTGGCGGATCCGGCTGGCAACGGGATCGTCGTGCAGGGCGTGCAGCGGCCGGCTGAGATCGTGAATTACAAGACGATCGGGCTCACGCCGGCCTTCCTCGTGTCCGGGCTCGCACTCGGGGCCATATCGGCACTCGCCCTGACACTCCTCGCGTCGGTTCGCCAACGCCGCCGTGACCTTGCCCTGCTCAAGACCATCGGCTTCGTCCGGCGGCAGCTCGGCCGCAGCCGTGGCGTGGCAGGCCACGGTGGCGGCCGTGGTGGGCATCGTCGTCGGCTTACCCCTCGGCATCGTCACGGGCCGTTGGCTGTGGAATCTCTTCGCTGACCAGATCTACGCCGTTCCCTATCCCACGGTTCCCGTCTGGTCGTTGGTGCTCGTCGGCGTGGGAACGCTGGTCCTGGCGAACGTGATCGCGGCAGTGCCGGCCCGGACGGCGGCCCGCACCCCAACAGCGTTCCTGTTGCGGAGCGAGTAGTCGCCAGCTCACAGCGGGGTGCTACGCAACCGCGCTGTAAACCGTTCAAGAGTGAGTCGGGCGCGCGCCTCGCTACTTTGCTTGTGCCAGCGCCGCTTTCAATTCTCCCAGCGCAGTCTCGAGCTCGGCGGCGCGGCTGCGTCGAGCCGCGTCGGCGGCCGCAAGCTGCGCTCCGGTCGCGTGCTCTCCTCCGGAACGCATCAGGTGGTCTGCCTCAACGGCAAAAGCGAGGCCCCGCAGGCTTTCTGCGCACCTCGAGCACATGCCAGCGAGTCCTTCGTCGGGAGCGGATGCTGCGGCGCGCTCGAGGCTGGCGACGGCTGCGTCGACTTGCACGTTCACACTGGCCCGGCGTTCCGCGTCGTCGGTTCGGTGCCTGTGACTGAACGAGGTCGCGGGCCAACTCGGCTGCGGTGATCGCAGGCGTCACCAGTCGCCTCCAGTCTGTGACGCGTCCTTGCCGTTTCGTTCGCGAAATCAGGAGAACGACCAGCAAAATGGCGAGGAGGATCACCACGCCAAGCAGCACCCACCCCCAGGGAGAAGTGCTGGACGACGACTTGGCCGTTGTGGTGGTGGTCGTGGGATGGGTGGTCGACGTCGTTCGGGGGTGGGTCGTCGTGGTTTCGGGTGTGGTCGTGGTCGTGGTCGTGGTGGGAGGAGCAGTCGTCGTGGTCGTCGGCGGGGCCGTCGTCGTGGTGACGGGCGGTGCCGTGGAGGTCGTGGTGATGGGTTGAGCACCGGTACCGGTGGCGAAGAGGCCGAGCTGAAGCGGCACCGAGGCCGAAAGCACGAGAACCAGTGAACCCATGGGCATACGAGGTCGCACGATGCCAAGACTATGGACGTCGACATCGCCGCGGTCGGACCGAACCCAGAGGGGTTCCGGCTCGGGCACGACGAATTGTGCTGACTATCGCTCCAGCCTGGTCAGACGTAGATTGCACACGTGCGACGAAGCCCTTGGGGGCCAGAGCGCTGCCCTGCACCTGGCGGAGTCGTCAGGCCCGTGAAGCCTTCGTCGCAGACCTCGGAACGACGCCAGGTGACGGTCGTCTTCACCGACCTGGTCGGATCCACCGAGCTCGCGTCGGCACTCGATCCTGAGGATTGGCACGAGGTGCTGGACTCGTACCAGCATCGCGTGGCGCACATCGTCGACCTGCACGGCGGCGTGGTTGCACAGTTCCAGGGCGATGGTGCGATCGCATACTTCGGATATCCCGAGGCGTCCGAGTCGGCCAGCCGGGAAGCGCTGTCGGCAGCGATGGAAATCGTGGAGGCCATCGAGATCTTGGGAACCGAGCTTCCGCCGGTGCTCGGCATCTCTGACCTCAAGGCTCGGGCGGGTATCCATACCGGCGAGGTGCTGGTCGCGGCGGTGACCGCGGGGGGCCAGGAACGCCTGCCGGATGTGTGGGGTCAGGTGCCGAACATGGCGGCCCGTTTGCAGGCGGCAGGCGATCCGGGCCAAGTGCTCGTCAGTGGTGACACGGCGCAACTGGTCGTCGGCTATTTCGAGTTGGAATCCCTGGGCGCGCTCACGTTGAAGGGGATTGGTCATCCCGTTCCCGACCTTTCGGGTGGTTCGGCGCAGTACGGCACGACACCGGCTCGAGACCCGACCGCTGACAACGTTTCGTTCCGCGCTCGGACGCTTGGGCCTGGTTGGATGGGCACTGGGCCGACGTACAGGCTGGAAGCGGGAGGCTCGCGCTCATCACAGGCGAGCCCGGCATAGGGAAGTCGCGGTCTGCTCTTCGAATTCGGCAATGCGCTGAGGGCACGGGGCCACGCCGTCGTGACGATCCTCTGCAACCGCCGAGCGGTGTTGAGCCCGCTGCATCCGTACGGAGAGGTTATGGGTGCACTCCCGGCGACGCCGCGAGAGGCCGCCGACTGGGTCGAGGACCAAGCGCGGCAGGGCCCGCTGCTGCTGATCGTCGAAGACGGACATTGGGCGGACCCCAGCACCATGGAGTCCGTCCATCTCATCGCGCGTGACGATGCTCCGGTCCTGATTGCGATGACAGCGCGACCCGAGATCGAGGAGGACCCACACGTTGAGCCTGACGTGCAGCTGACCCTCACCGGCCTAGGCGAGGAGGATGCACGAGCGTTGATCGAACGCCTTCCCGAGTCCGGCGCGACTGACACGTGACATGTGTGCCGCGCTCGTCGAGCGTGGGGAGGGCGTCCCGCTCTTCCTTGAGGAGCTGGCCCGTGCTGTGACGGAAGGACCGGAACGCATCGGCTCGTCCTTCCGACCACTCTGTCGGAGGTGATAACCGCGCGCCTCGACAGGGTTGGCAACGACGCCAAGCGCGTCGCCCAAGCGGCCTCCATCATCGGAAGGACGTTCGATCGTCGGATGCTGAGCGCTGCAACGGGACTCGAAGACCCCGAGCTCGACGCCAACCTCGAGCGACTTCAAGAGCACGCGGTGATCGAGGCCACCGGAAAGACAGAGGAACTCCAATTTCGCCACGGCCTCTTCCACGAAGCATCCAACCGATCCGTGCTGAGGTCGGATCGCGCCCGTATCCACGGAGCCGTCGGGGAGATGCTCGTTGCGTCGGGCCGGGCCGACGCGTGCCCGAGATCGCCGCGTACCACCTGGGTGCTGCGGGCCGGGCCGTCGAAGCGGTCCCGCTGTGGAAGCGGGCCGCCCGCACCGCGCGCCAGAACGCTCGGTTCAGAGAAGCGGCTGGTCACGAGCGCGCCGTCCTGGAGCTCATCGACCAACTCCCAGAGGAAGAAAGAGAACCGACAGAACTGAAATCCCGGAGTCGGCTCGTCATGTGCCTCACTGCGGTCGACCAGAGCGCGCCCGAGGCGCTCGAGGAATCGCGGCGAGTCGAGCAGTTGGCTCGTCGCCTTGGCGACCATGAAGCCCTCCTGCGCAACTACATCGTTCTCATTCCGTGGTGGCAGGCGAGCGCCGAGTACCGCACGATCAACGCGATCCTGGCCGAGGCGAGAAGCGAGGCGATGCAGCTCGGTGACCAGTGGACGCTGCAGTTGATCACGACGTATGAGGCAACCACGCGGATCTGGCAAGGGATGATTCGAGAGGGCCTTCAGCAGATACGCGCGTCCTATGCCGAAAGCGGCCTCCCCCTGGAGGGAAGCCTGCGCGACTTGCCGCCGATGCGTTCCGTGGAGCTGATGGCATTGGCGGCGCCACGCGTCGCCACCGCGCTCGGGTGCTGGTTGCGCGGACTCTCCACCGAAGCCTGGCGGATCGCCGACGACGTTCTGTATTGCACCACCGAACGACGGGTTCCGCAGGCTGAGGCCGTGGCCGCGGTGACGGCTGCGATCATGGCCCAGCTCGACGGTGAACGTCAGGACGTACTGAAACTGGCGAGCGAAGCACTGCAGGTCGCCGACGAGGTGAGCACGCGGCAGTGGAAGCAGTGGGCTCAATCGCTCCAGTGGTGGGCGGGAGAAGGTATGGAGGAACCGGAACTCCCCGGTCCCCTTCTACGGCCGTATTTCCAGATGTTGGCGGCCGATGCCCCCGGCGTCGACGACAAACGAGCGGTCGCCTTGCTCACCGCGGCAGCGGAGACTTCCAGAGCGACGGGAGAGCGGTTCTGCGAGCCAGAGATCCTCCGCATGCGCGGCGATCGCAGGGCCGAGGCTGACCAGATCGGGGCGGCCGAGGACTACCGAAACGCGGTCGAGCTGGCGCGCCAACAGGGTTCCAAGATGTTGGAGTTGCGCGGCACTCACCAGTTGGGCCCGCCAGTCTTTCGCTCCGGAGAGCGTCCGCCACCAACTTGTGGCTTGTGTGGAGGATGTTGCGCTGGGAGGGCCAAGCCGCAGCGTGGACCAGGCGCGTCAGGTCTCCTGCCACGACATTTCCACGGGCGAATCGTAGGGTGCGAGACCCCAGCCCGCTCCGTCCCTGGTCGAGCGGGGCGGTTTCCCCTACCTGGAAGTACCGGAGGGAGGGGGAACCTTGACCCGGCGGCCGGGTGCGAGGAGCTGGCCCGCCGGGCCCTGCATGATCTTTTCGAATTGCTCGCGCCGGTGCGTCACCGAGATGCCGTCCCAGTAGCGTCCGCCGTAATAGAACTGATCACGTATCCGGCCTTCCACGGTGAAATAGCCCGCCGCCTCGCCCGACGAGAAGTGTTGGAACGCGATCCCGACGGTCTCCATGATGATCATGCGGAAATCCCACCCGTAGTAGACGTAGCGGGCCAATCCCATGAACGCCTCGATGCCGAGACCCCGCCGGTGCAGACGCGGGTGCATCACGACCGCCGCATGGCAGAAGCGATGGCGGAAATCGGCGTTGTAAGCCACGACGAGGCCCAGCACCTCTTGTGATCCGTGCGGGCTCACCACGAACTGGCAGAGCACGCCCGGGTAGAGCTGTTTGAGGAACTCGTCGTAGCTCGGTGTCGTTCCTCGGAACCGCCACTGGAATGTGACGTCTGGGTCGCTCGACAGCCGGTACAAGGGTGCGTGGTCCTCCTGGGTCAGCATGCGCAGGTGCAGGCGTCGCGTCTGGAGGGTCGGCGAGAGATGCGCGTCCTCCGGGGCCGATTGCGGTGCTGCTCATCGCGGGACGGCCCCCTCGTACGGCAGGTGGGCGAGCGCGCAGTACTGGAGATAGGCGTCGCGCACAGTGGTGATCTGCAACAGCAGCTCGATCGGCATGATCACGTCACCGCCGACCGCGTCCTCGATCGCGGCCATGAGGTCGACCGCGCCGACCGAGTCCATGCCGAGGTCTTCCACGAGGTCGTGCTCTTCCGAGATCTCCGGTGGGCTCCACTCGATCTCAGACACGAACCACGCTTTGAACTCCTCCAGCGTCATCACGTCGCTACGGGTGTCGTTGCTCGTCATATCTCCTCGGCCCTCGCGTCTCAGGCAAGTTACCCGGATTGCGAGCCCGTCCGCGAAGGAAGTTCAGGAAGGCTGACCGGGCGTCATCCCGACGCCAGCTCGGCCAGCCTGCCGTCGTTCCACAGGCCTTGCAGGTGGTTGCGCCGCACCTTGCCGCTCGGTGTCTTTGGCAGGGTGCCGCGTTCGATGAACACCACCGCAGATGGACCGGCCGCGAATTGGCGGGTGAGCGCAGCTCGTATCTCCCGCGCCCCTGCCCGGAGGTCGCCAGCGTCCGCTCCGGCAACGCTGGGTTCGGCCACGACCACGTAACGGCCGGCGCCATCGCTGAAGCACGCAGCGTTCCCGGGTCGACACACGGCCTGGGTGCCGGCGACGGCGTCCAGCGCCCGGGCGTCGATGTTTCGTCCGGCGACGATCAGCACGTCGTCGGTACGGCCAGCGATGCACAGCGATCCGTGGTCGAGGTGAGCCAAGTCGGCCGAACGGAACCAACCCTCTTCGCTCAGGGCGGGAGCGTCGTCAGGGACGAAATGGCTGAGCAGAGACGGACCCCGGAGCTCGAGCTCACCGAGTGGCCGGTCGCCGACGATGCGCAATTCCATGTCACGCACCGCAGGGCCACAGGTGACGAGCTCGGTGCCCCCGGCGTGCACTTCGCGCCATTCCCCTTCGGCCAACGCCTCCGAGTCGACCCGCACGGACGACCAGGGCTCGGTGGGCGGGTCGATGGCGATGGCGAGTGTCGCCTCGGCCATGCCATATCCGGGGCATAGCCCGTTGGGGGAAAGACCGGCATCGAGTGCGACCTTCTCGAACTCGCGGAGAGTCTCAGCGGGCACGGGCTCACTGCCCACGACGAAGCTACGAATCGAGGACAGATCGAAACGCTCGGCGCTCCGGAGCGCCCGTACGGCCAGACGCAAGGCAAAGGGTGGAGAGGTCGTCGACGTCGCTCGATACTCCGTGCAGGCGCGCATCCAACTCGCTGGGTTGGCCAGGAAGGACTCCGGCGTCATCAAGACGAGATCCGAGGGGACCGACCAGGGGGGGTTCACCGAGCAGATCCCATAAAGAGCCAGGCCTACGAGGCCCATGTCGTGGGAGAGGGGCAACCAGCTGCAGACGACCGCCCCAGTCCGGGGCTCGAGCCAGTCGTACATGGAGGCCAGATTGGCGTCCAGAGCTTCGAGAGAGAGGGCGATGCCTCGGGGGCTGCCGGTGCTGCCCGACGTGAACTGCACGAACTGACCGGGAGTCGCCGGAGGCGCAGCGGACGCTCCAGAGTGGTATTCCCCAAACGCGTGGACCGGTACCGCAGCATCGGCCAGGAGAGCGGTCAGTGCCGCGTCACACAGCAGATGCGACGCGCCTGTCTGCTGACACATGAGGTTGATCTGAGTCAGGTATTCGGCTCCGTCCATGCCGCGGGCCGGGTGTGGGAGCGAGACGAGGGTCTGGCCTGATCGAAGCGCGCCGAAGAACATCGCGAGACAGTCATGCGACGCCGTCAACAGAGCGGCCACCGTGCCGTCGCGGCCACCGAGATTCTTCAGCCACGCGGCAGCCGTTCTGGCATCATCACCGAGCTCGGCCAGCGTGCGAGGTCGCGAACCATCCGAAAGACAGTGGACATACGCGCGATCCGCAAGTGGCGCATCGAGCGCACCCATCACGAGGCTCATCGATGACGACAGTACTGGCCCTGCCGGGCGCTCCGACAAGGGTGCAGCGTCCGTTCTGCGCTGTACTCTCGGCTCGAGCCCGAAGGAGATCTATGGAACTCGACCTTCATGTCCCGCGCTTCACCTGGCCTGGTGGCGCGGGCGCAATCGGCACGACGTTCACTTCGTTGGCGCAGACGGCGGACGCCATTGGGGTGCGCACGCTCTCGGTAATGGACCACTGGTTTCAGATGGACATGATGTGGCCGGCCGAGGAGCCCATGCTCGAGGGCTATTCCGCTCTGTCGTTCGCCGCCGCCAAGACCGAGCGGCTGCGGTTCCGCCTCCTGGTAGGCGGGGTCACGTACAGGCACCCCGGTCTCCTGGCCAAGACCGTGACCACGCTCGACGTATTGTCGCAGGGACGCGCCGAGCTCGGCTTGGGAGCAGCCTGGTATGAGCGGGAACACCGCGGGTTAGGGGTCCCGTTTCCTCCGCTTCGTGAACGGTACGAACGACTGGAAGAGACCATCCAGATCTGCTTCCAGATGTGGAGCGATGACAACGGCCCCTATATGGGCACGTACTTCCAACTGGCCGAGACGCTCTGTTCTCCTCCACCGGTCACTGCACCCAGGCCCAGGCTGCTGATCGGTGGAGGTGGAGAGCGCAAGACCCTCCGGCTGGTGGCGCAGTACGCCGATGCCTGCAACATCATTGGCGACGCCGCGGTGGTGAAACACAAGGTCGAGGTGCTGCACCGCCACTGCGCCGAGGCCGGCCGTGATCCGGAGACGATCGAGGTCACCGCCTTGATGACGATCGCGGACGACGCCGCGCCGGACCTCATCCTGCAGGAGGCGGAGGGGTTCTCGGCGGTTGGGGTCGATGCGATCGTCATCCGCTCGACGGGACCAGAGCCGGCACGCTGGCTCGAAGAGACCTGGGCGCCGGTGGTGGGGCAGCTCGGAACGATCGGCTGAGCCTCTCGACGGCCAGCACGCGCCTCGATGGTGCGCAGGTCCGTTATCTTGCTCCCGGGCCGCTAGCTCATCCGGAAGAGCAGGGGACTTTTAATCCCAAGGTGCCGGGATCGAGACCCGGGCGGCCCACCGTTCCCATTGAGAGACCCACGAAGCCGACGAACAGCCGTGCGGGTCCATTGCACGCCACGTATATATCAGAATCCGATCTCAGGTCCTTCTCGATCGATCGATTGAGAACGCTCGAGGACTTGTCGGAGTATGGGCAGAACGGCCCTGTCCTTTTCACGTCCGGCAGCCTCCTTCGAGCGGATGACGTCGGCCAGACTGGCCACATCCACTTGGAGGGTCTCGGTGATCTGCTCGCGCGTTGCACTCCGACGGAGATCGTCATATCCCTGAGTCCCATCCGGGAGGAGCGCAACGTCGAGATAACCGAGTTCGGTGACGAAGGTCCATGTGGTGCCCCAATCGAAGGAATGTTCGTTGAGCGGGAACTCCACTGGGTCGTCAACTCCGGGCACACGCAACTGCGCGTTGAGTTCACGAAGTGCAGCGGCCAGCCGACGCAGGTTGGCGCGGTCGCGGGAGGGCGTGACGTCCACGTCCCGAGTGGTGTAGGGCGAGCCGCGAAGCTCAGCAGCCAGTCCTCCTATGACTACATAACGGACGGAGTGCCGTTCGAGGACTTCGAGGAGTTCACTTGGTCGATACGGGACGGGCTCAGGCACTGTCTATGACTGGTTCACGCTGTTGCAGCTGATCGTGGAAGCGGACCCTCTCCAACAGATCGGCCAGCCGCTGCGCGGGCGTCATCTTGAGGTGCTCGTCGATAACGGTCATGCTCGACTCGTCGAGCCGAGAGAGGTGGAAGGACAACTCGAGGCCACAACCGCGAATCGCATGACGGAGTGTCTCAAGGCTCGGCATCACATCGCCTCGCTCCCAGCGAGCAATCACCGACTGCGGCTTGCCGATGTTGCTTCCGAGCTCGGCTTGCGTCAGGCCGGCACGAAGCCTGGCCTCTCGGATTAGATCTCCACTCACCATGGGTCCATGATAGTACATATATGCTATATCTAGCGCGAACAGACCGTTGTTGGCCCGGAACTCGTTGAAAGCCGTCCGGAACTTCGGGGCCAGGTTTGCTACTGACTTGCTACTGAACTGTCCGGACAGATTGGTGCCGAGGCTCACGGCATGGAGCGGCACCCGAACTCGAGCAGGCGATATGGAGCAGAGCGCACAGACTGGACGATCAGTTCTCACCTTTTAATCGCAAGGTGCCGGGATCGAGACTGGGCGGCCCACCGATTCGTGTTACCAAACCGGCGGTCATAGCCCGTCAAATGGACCTGGCGCATAGCCGCCATGACCCGGATCTCGAGGCAAATTCCGCCGACGGCGCTCGCGCGCGTTCCAAGTCGGGATCGAGCTGCGTCAGTCCAGGTTTGACAACTCTGCAGTGGCTCGGCGGGCGATGCTGACGTACCCGCGGCTCGCGGCTGCGTCGTGGGCTTGGGTCAGGAGATGGCGGGCCCGTTCGAGATCGACTGGGCCGCCACGGGCCCGCAGCATGCGGCCCCACCGCAGGTGGGTGGCAGCGGCAGCGAACTCCATCTGACCCCGGGCATTGAGCTCGGCGGCCTTGGCGAAGTGCGCGTCGGCCTCTTCGTAGCGTCCGAGCACCGACTCCAGGCTGCCGCAGTAATAGGACACCGGGCTTCCGGCCGTCGCCCCGATGAAGAGAACCTGGTCGTCGAAAGGCGCGAGCAGATCTAAGAGCAGCCGAGCCGGTGCATCGGCGCGCAGTTCGGTGGCAACGTCCGCGTACACGGCCACCGCGAAAATCCAGACGACGTCGTACGGCAACGAGGTGAGGTCCGCGGCCGCAGCTTCGAGCATTTGGCGAGCGGCGTCGACATTGCCGGCCTCAACATGTCCTTCGGCGAGCGTCGCACGGAACACCGGGAGTGCTGGGTTCTCGGCCGCGATCTGCTCGATCAACGGGACGAGCTCGCCGTAGCGCCCCTGTTGGCGGCGGACGCCGATCATCTCGGCCCCGTAGAAGCCGAAGGCATCGGGCTGTCCGCTCTCGGTGCCGATCTCCAACGCAGCCGTGGCGAGCCGTTCGGCTCTGTCGGGATCCCCAGCCAAGAGCGAATCGGCGGCTTCGTTGAAGAGGGTGACCCACATCATCGTCGGCTGGCGGAGTCCGCTGATCACGGCGTGCATGTTTGCGAGGCACCGACGCGCCATCTCGAAGTCACCGGCCTGCACTGCGGCCAACCGGCTATAGGCGCCGGACCAGAAGAGCAGGTCGGGGTTTCCCAATAGCTCCGACAGTTCCAGGGCTTCTTTTGCATCGACCATTCGCTCGCTGAGGGTGGAAGGGACCTGGAGCGGATCGCAGACCAAATTCAAGGTGCGGACGATGGTGTCCGGATCCCCCAACCGCCTCGCCATCGCCCTGGCGGCGTCGGCCAATTCCTGTCGCCGGTCCAGCGTCGTGCCCAGGGCGAGCTCGCTGCACAGCGTGGCGAGGAGGAGTGCCCGCTCGCGTCCGTCGTGATCGCCCAGGGCATTCAGAGCGGATTCCAGCACCGCCACCTTGTCGGCGTCTATGACTCCGATCGAACTGAAGAAGCCGCGGCTGTTCCCTAATGCTGCGGCCACCAGGCGGTCCGTAGCGTCGAGCTCTTGGGCTCGGCATGCGGCGTCAAGGAACGTTTCCCGGGAGCCGGGCAACCCGGCCTGGCGTTGTGCCTCGCCCAAGGCCAGACGCAGGTCACAGCCGACGAGGGGGTCGTCCTCCGGCGCTCTTCTCCGCGAGGTGAAGCGCCTGGGAGAAGTATCGGACCGCGTCGTCGGGGGCTAGGGCGGCCAAGGCGGCCTCGCCTGCCAGCCGGGCGTAGCCGATGGCCTTGGCCGCGTTGGCTGGTTGGCTGGCGCTGAGCCAGTGGTGGGCCAGCTCACCCACCCGCATTCCCGGCGTTTTTCCGATGATCGCCTCAATGGCTTCTGCCACCTGTCGATGGGCCCGGGTTCGCCGAACCATCGGCAGGCCCTGGTACAGCGTGTGCTGTGTCAAAGCGTGCGAGAAGCTGTAGCGGCCTGCGACGTCAGGAACCTCGCGCACGAGGGCGGCGCGGGTCGCAGCGTCGAGTACGTCGAGCACTTCCTCCTGGTAGATATCGGTTACGGCGTCGAGCAAGTCGAAGTCGAAGTCCCGTCCGATGACCGCTGCCATGGCAAGGACCCGACCTGCTTGTGCGCCGAGCCGGCCGACGCGGGCAGAGATGACCTCTCGCACGCTGCTGGGCAGCACCATCTCGGACATTCCCCCTGCCGCCGTCCAACGGCCACGATCGTCCTGGTAGATGGCGCCCGTCTCCATGAGACTCCGTAACACCTCTCCGACGAAGAACGGGTTGCCTTCGGTCTCGAGGAAGAGCGCATCGGCGAGATCCGTCGCGTCCTCCTCGAGGCGTTGCCCGGCTGCCGCCTCCATGAATGCGAGAACGCCGGTGTGATCGAAGCCCTTCAATTCGATCCGGCTGATACTCGGTTCGCGTTGCAAGGCACCAAGGAGATCGCGGAGCGGGTGGGAAGGTGAGAGTTCGGTGTCCCGAAACGTCCCGAGCACGAGTAGCTGTGCCGATTCGACGGTGCTGACGACATGACGCAGGAGCCGGAGGCTTTGACTGTCCGACCATTGCAGATCGTCGAGCACGAGAACGGTTGGTTGGAGCGTGGATGCGGCCGTCAGAAGGCCCGCCACTGCTCCGTAGAGCAGGTACCGCTCGGTGTCGGGATCCGTGCTCGTTGGTGCCGGAACTGCACCCAGTCGTTGACCGAGCGCAGGCACCATCGATGCGATTGCGCCGCCATGGGTCTCGATGTGGGTTCGCAGCACGTGCTCAGGCGCATGCGCAACGAAATGGTGCAGCGCCTCGGCGAAGGGCGCGTACTGACGCGCTGACGTCCTCCTGGCAACGGCCCAGGAGCACGCAAGCGCCCTCCGTGGCGGCGAGCCGGGCGGCCTCGGCGACCAGTGTCGTTTTGCCGACACCGGCGTCACCCGACACGAGGACTACGGCACGCCCTTCTCCGGCCGCCACTCGCTTGTAGGCGTCGGTCAGCAGTGCTGCCTCGGTCTCGCGGGCGACGACTCCGGTGAGCGGCACGTGTTTTAGACGCGCCGGGAGCGGCACGCCGTTCTCAACTGCAACGTCATCGAGCGGGTCCCAATGGACGTCGAGGACTGTCACGGGCTCCGGGAGGCCCTTCAACGTGAGCGGGCCGAGGAGCTCGAAGCGGTAAGGGCTGCGCCGGCCGCCCATCACCCGTACGGCGTCTGTGACCAGGATCTGGGCGGCATCGGCGTGGGCACAGAGCCGAGCCGCCTCTATCACCGGGTCGCCGTAGTAGTCGTTGGACTCCGATGTCGCCTCTCCGCCGCTGAGTCCGATGCGCAGACCCAATTGATGGCGGGCGCCGACGTTGTCACGGTGGACGGCTTGCTGCATCGCCACTGCGCACGAAAGAGCGGCAGAGGTGCTCCGGAACACGACCATGACCCCATCGCCGAGTCCCTTCACCTCGACCCCTCCGGAGCCGGCAATGGCTCGACGCAGCACCGAGACGTGGGCCCGCCGAAGCTCGTCCGCGGCGTCCGGACTGATGGCGTAGCTGATCTCGGTCGAACCGACCAGGTCGGTGAATAGGACCGTGATGGTCTCGGTGACCGCCATGGCTCCTCTCCTCCGTACCGCCCCGCTGGCGTCAGGGTAGACGGTTCGCAAGCGGAGATGCGCCAGGCCGGGAGCGGGAGCAGATTTGCTACTGGCCTGCTACTGGAATGGGCGGACATTGGCCCATTCGGTCGAACTGGCTCGACATGTCACCGGACACGAGCTGGTCGTCTGGAAAACGGTGGCACCCAATGGACGGTCCGCCCCCGACTTCAATCCCAAAGTGCGGGATCGAGACCCGGGCGGCCCACGAAGCCAGAACAGACGGTGACCACCAAATTGAGGTCCGGCGACCGGCCTTTATCATCGAGCGCGATGGCCGAGACGATCTTTGAACTCGTCGCTGCCCGCGTCGGCGACGACCGGGTCGGGCTCATCTTCGAAAATCGAACGTGGACGTGGGGCGAGGTCGTCGAGGAGTCACTCGCCCGGGCGTCGCTCCTGCGACAGTCAGGCCTCGCGGGCCAGCACATCGGCGTTCTGCTCGACAACCTCCCCGAATACGTCTTCCTCCTCCTCGCTGCAGCGCTGACGGGCTCGGTGGTGGTCGGTGCCAACGACACCCGGCGGGGTGAGGCGCTCGCCGGCGACCTGCGCCACACCGATTGCGCCGTCATCCTCACGGACTCTTCGAAGGCCGACCTCTTGGCCGGCGTGGACGCCGGGGCACCGCTCCGGCTCGTCGACGACAGTGCGTGGGCAGAGGAGGTGACCGAGCACCGAGGCGCGCCGATTGCCGATGCGGGGCCACCGGCGGACGCCCTCTTTCTTCTCGTGTTCACGTCCGGCTCCACGGGCGCCCCGAAGGCTGTCCGGGTCTCCCAGGGGCGGGCCGTCCGGATGATGGCCGGGGCCGCCGCCGTCTACACGGACGCGGACGTTTTGTATTGCTCCATGCCGATGTTCCACCTGAATGCGCTCATGGGGAGTCTCCTCCCGGCGTTGAGCGCTGGATCCCGTGTCGTCCTCAAACGTCGTTTCTCGGCAACGACCTTTCTGAGCGACATCCGGGAGCACGGTTGCACGTCGTTCAACTACGTGGCCGCGCGTTGTCGTACATCCTGGCGCAGCCACCCACGTCCGAGGACGCCGACAACGCGCTCGTGTTCTGTGTGGGGGCAGAAGCCTCGGTGCGGGACCGCCGGGCGTTCCGCAGGCGGTTCGGCTGCTACGTCGTCGAGGGCTACACGTCGAGCGAGGGTGGCGTCTCCATCAATCCTTTCCCGGGCATGCCCGAGGATGCTCTGGGGCGGCCGCCCGAGGGCATGGACGTGGCGATCATCGACCCCGACTCGGGGGCGGAGTGTGCACGAGCGGTGTTCGGGCCGTCGCGGGAGCTCCTCAATTCCACCGAGGCGATCGGCGAGATCGTTCGCCGGGACACCACGACCTCCTTCGAGGGGTATTACGCCAACGATCACGCTGACGCCGCACGGACCCGGGACGGCTGGTTCTGGAGCGGCGATCTCGGCTATCGGGATGGAGAGGGGACGTTCTATTTCGCGGGACGAGGAGACGACTGGCTCCGAGTGGACGGTGAGAATTTCGCTGCCGCACCCGTCGAGGCGATCCTGGCAAGACATCCTGACGTCGCGGCGACAGTCGTGTTCGCAGTACCGGATCCCCGGACCGGTGACCAGGTCATGGCGGCCGTCGAGTTGCGCCCCGGTGCCAGCTTCGACGCGGCGGGCTTCGCAGAGTTCCTGGGGGTCCAGGGCGACCTCGGTACGAAGTGGTCGCCCACTTACGTGCGGATCGTCGACGCCATTCCCGTCACCGGCACCGGCAAGCTCGATCGCAGGTCTCTGCGCGCCCACCGGTGGCAGACCTCGGACCCAGTGTGGTGGAGGCGCGGGCGGGCGCTCCAGTACGTCCCTTTGACCAGTGAGGATGTCATGCGGATCGGCGAAGCGTTCGAGGCCGCCGGCCGAGCGCATCTCCTACGCTGATCGGACACGCCGACCGAGCCCGTCCCTAGCGGGCCTCCCCACGCAGGCCGAAGCCCTCGAGGAGCCGGCGAAGTCCGCGCGCGAACTGTTGCTCTTCGTCGTCCTCGTCGGAATCGGGACCCCCGATCGCCTTGTCGATCCCTTCAAGGGTCGTCGACGAAACGACGGGGGCATCGTCCGGGAGTGCCGCGGCACTTGAGAACGACCCGACGTCAGGATCGATCTCGAGTCGCTCTGAGACCAGGCGACGATGTGTGCGATAGAGGATCGAGCCGAGCGTGTACGTGGTGTAGGCGTAAAACGCGTCACCGACGTCCTCGCCAACGAGTCCGGCCGATTCGAACAGGCTTCCGAAGATCGCCAAGGCTCCCGAAAGGCGGCTGTCCGATTCTGGTGGCGGGAGGGCCAGGTTGGGCGCGATCCGGTAGTGGCGGCTGAACGCCTGGCGCGCACAGGTGGCGGCCACGATCAGGAACTCAACCGGATTCCCCGGTTGGCCGATCGGGTCCGATATCTGCGCGAGGAACGCCGTGACGGACTCCTCCCAAACGAGCGACACGGCTGCCTGAACGACGGCGCTCTGGTTCTCGAAGTGGTTGTAGATGGCGGCAGGGCTGACGCTGAGTCGCATGCCCAGAGCCCGCATGGAGAAGTCGCCTTCGTCGAAGAGGGCGAGGGTTTCGCGTGCGACTTCCTCCTTGGTGAGGTGTGTCGTTCTGCCGGCGGCCATGCGGGCCATGGATACTCCCCCAAACAACGTTGGTTTCTCTAATTACTTTACATCGTTCACTAATACTGCGAACGCGGAGACGCGACGGGCGCGGTCGTGCGGAGGACTCACCAGCACGCACGGCCCCTCTGTTTTTTGCCGCGCTGGTCGACGCTGACGGGTGCAGTTCGGTTGCCGTGCCCCGGTCACTCTTGAAGCGATCAACGGGGGCACATATACAGGGCTGCACTGGAGGGGGCTGTGGTTCTGTGGGCGCACGCCGATAAGGCACCGTCGACCGCGGGTGGATGGACGAACCGCTTCGCGCCACCGCGGCCCAGAACGATCTGGCTGCTGGGCGTGGCATCTGTCGTCTTGTTCGCGAGCTGGCTCGCGATGATGGCGCGGCAACGACAGGTTGACTTCGAGGTCTACCGGATGGGCGGCCAGCACGTACTGGGCCAGGGCCTGTACTCCTCGTCGCTGACGTTTCTCGGGCGCCACCTCCCCTTCACCTACCCGCCGCTGGCCGCCCTTCTCTTTTGGCCCCTGTCGCACCTGACCACCTACGTCGGTGGCCTCATCTGGGACGCGATCGATCTGGTGGCCCTGACTGCGCTGATCGCCGTGAGCATCGCGGCGGCCCGTGGCAGGAAGCTGGTGTCCTCAGATTGGCGGACCGCACTCCTGCTCCTGTTCCCACTCGGCTTTCTCCTCTTCCCCGTACGCCAAGACCTCGAGCTCGGGCAGATCAACGTGCTGCTCGTCCTGATGATCGTGGCGGACCTCACGATCGGGGTCGCGTGGCGAGGACGGAAGTTGCCGACGGGAGTGCTGACGGGTCTTGCAGCTGCGTTGAAGTTGACGCCGCTCGTCTTCGTCCCGTATTTGTTGCTCACCCGGCAGTGGCGGGCCGCGAGAAACATGGCGACCACGTTCGTCCTGGCCACAGGTGTGATGTTCGCTCTCGCCCCCGGGGCTTCTTGGCAGTACTTCGCCAAGGACGTGTTCGAAGTGAAGCGAGTCGGCAGCACCAGCCTCGTGATCAACCAGACGCTCCGTGCGGCCATCGGTCGAGTGGGACTCTCACCCTCCCATGCGCTCGGCGATCTGATCACCGGCGCAGTCGTGTGTGGTGGCATCGCGCTGGCCGTCCGTGCCCATCGCCATTCGTCCGCTTTGCTCGGAGTGCTGGTGTGCGCCGGGACGGGCCTGCTCGTCTCTCCGATCTCGTGGCCCCACCACTACGTCTGGATCGTGCCTGCGTTGGTCTGGATGGTCGTTGGTACCGATCGGCCGGCCCGGGGCGTCACGTGGGCGGTCGCCGCGGCCGTGGTGTTCATGGTGGTGCCGCCGAGCCCGCCGGCAGATGCCAACGCACTCTGGTACGTCAGGGAGAACGCCTACGTGATCTCGACGCTCGTCTTCTTCGTCCTGATCGGCACGATGCTGTGGTTCCGGGCGCGCACTCCGGAGCCATCGGAGCGTGCCGTTCACTTGGGGCAGCTCGGGCCTGTCGTGGTCACAACGTCGCCGGCTCCGGGTCGGCGCCGAACGGAAGTGTGAAGGCTTCCTCCGAGCGCGCGGGCGCCTTGCCGCCCCGGGTCCACGAGCACGCCGCACCAATGAGACAACTGACGATGCCGAAATTGAATGCGGCGTGCAGGCCCACCTTGAAGGCGCCGGTGATCAGGCTCGGAAAGAACCGCTCGCCGGTGACCGTGGCGCGCTGGACGTGGGTGAGTTGGGAGAGGACGTGCGGCCCGATCAGGTGGCTGGCGGGGTTGTAGCCGAGGAAGGCGGCGAACAGCGTGGCCACGGGCGGCAACTGCGAGATCGACACAGCCGACGCATGGGGGACGCCGTGCGCCGTGAGCCCGTGGACGAGGGCCGCCGGCAGCGTGTCGGAGAGTCCGACGATGATCAAGGTGAAGAAGATCCCGATCGAGAGCACCTGGGCCGAGTTCTGGAACGTCGTGTTCATGCCCGACCCGGCTCCGCGGTCGGTCGCGGGGAGGCTGTTCATCACCCCGGTTCGGTTGGACGCGCCGAAGGTCGACATGCACGCCCCGGTGACGAACAGCAACACGGCGAATTCGCTATAGGCGAAGTCGACGGGCAACGTCTCGAGCAGGAGGAAGCAGACCGCCGTGCCTAGCATGCCGAACGTCGCGAACGGCCGTGGGCCGTAGCGGTCTGACAGCACGCCGGAAAGGGGCCCGGCGATCATGAAGCCCGCCGTCAGCGGGATCATGAAGATGCCGGCCCACAGCGGCGTCACCTCGAAGGTGTAGCCGTGTTGGGGCAGCCAGATCCCCTGCAGCCAGATGATGAGCATGAACATCAGGCCGCCACGCCCGAGCGCGCCGAGGAAGCTGGCGAACACACCGGCTGAGAAGGCGCGGATCTTGAACAGCTGCAGCCGGAACATCGGCTCTTCCGCGTGCAGCTCGATCCAGCAGAAGAGGATGAGGAAGGCGACGCCGACCGTGAGTTCGGTGATCACGACCGGGTTGGTCCACCCCATGGGGTGGTGGCCGTAGGGCTCGATCCCGTAGGTGATCCCGACCATGACGAGGATCAGCCCGATCGCAAAGGTGACGTTGCCGGCCCAGTCGATCTTGCCGCCCGAGCCGCGCTCGATCTCGTGCAGCGAGAAGTAGCCCCAGATCGTGGCGAACAGCCCGATCGGGACGGAGACCAGGAAGATGAGGCGCCAGTTGACCGGGGCCAGCAGGCCGCCGAGCAGCAGGCCGATGAACGTGCCGCTGATGGCGGCTGCCTGGTTGATGCCCAGGGCGAACCCGCGGCGGTCGGGCGGGAAGGCATCAGTGAGGATGGCCGCCGAATTCGCCATCAACAGCGCCGCGCCGACGCCCTGGAAGATCCGCATGACGATGAGCCAGATCCCGGCGGCCGTGCCCGTCATCCAGGTGATGCTCAACAACAGCGAGAAGAAGGTGAAGACGGCAAAGCCCAGGTTGTACATGCGGACGCGGCCGTAGAGGTCGCCGAGCTTGCCCAGGCTCACCACGAGCACGCTCGTCACGATCAGGAAGCCGAGGATCATCCACAGCAGGAAGAACGTGTTCGAGGGGAGCAGCGGGTCGAGGTGGATGCCCCGGAAGATTGCAGGGAGCGCGATGAGGACGATGGAACCGTCGATCGCCGCCATCAGCATGCCCAGCGTCGTGATGAACAGCGCGATCCACTTGTGGTTCTCGTTCACCAGGCCGCGGGGTGGCCGCAGCGCCTGCGTCACCACCGCGTCGGTCGGCTGCTGCCAGAAAGGGAAATCTCCCTCACGACCAGCGTGGAGCGGTTGACGCCATCGACGACGTCGGCGCGGAGGTTCGGGGGCTCACGCTGCCAGTGTCGCGCGACCTCGTCGGGGGATCAGCGGGGCCGGTTGGCTGAAGTGGCCGTGCCGCGCTCGGACGAAGTCGATCGGGCGGCGCACGCTGCGGAGGCTGCTCCGTGAGCTCGGGCGGAGCAGTTGACCCGGACCAGGCCGTCGGGCCTGCTGTGTCGGCTTTCGTCCGCAGTGCACCTCGGCCTGCTGCTCGCAGCGTCGCGGCCGGTCATGCCGGGCCATGTCGCAGGCCTGGTGGGTGCTGTATCCCGCCTGGCGGCTGACGGAGCGGCGCGCCCGAGCACGCGGCCGGTAGCGTACGCACCGCGCGCCACCGCGCCACACCCTGGGGAGGCACCGTGCAGACCGAAGCCGCCGTCTTGTGGGAGCGTCACGCCGACTGGAGCGTGGAGCCCATCGAGCTCGACCCGCCCAAGGACGGGGAGGTGCTCATCAAGCTGGCTGCGTCCGGCATGTGCCACTCCGACGAGCACCTCGTCACGGGTGACATGCCGGTGCCCCTGCCGATGATCGGTGGTCACGAGGGCGCCGGCATCGTCGAGGAGGTCGGTCCGGGCGTCACCGCGCTCAAGCCGGGCGATCACGTGGTGCTCGGCTTCGTGCCGGCGTGCGGCAAGTGCCCGTCGTGCGCCACCGGCCATTCGAACCTGTGCGACGTGGGAGGCGTCCTGATGTCCGGGCGCCAGATGGACGGCACCATCAGGCACCACGCCCAGGGTCAGGACATCGCGACGATGGTCTGCCTCGGGACCTTCGCCAAATACAGCGTGGTCAACCAGGCGTCCTGCGTGAAGGTCCTCGAGGACATCCCACTCGACAAGGCCTGCCTCGTCGGCTGCGGCGTCACGACCGGTTGGGGCTCGGCGGTCTACGCCGCCGGCGTCCGCCCCGGCGATTACGTCGCGGTGATCGGCATCGGCGGCATCGGCGCATCGGCCGTGCAGGGGGCGCGGCTGGCTGGCGCCGAGATGATCTTCGCCATCGACCCCGTCGAGCTCAAGCGCAAGCTGGCGCCCAACTTCGGCGCCACCCACACCGCCGCTTCCGTGGAGGAAGCGTTCGAGCTGATTCAACGCGAGACCTGGGGCCGCATGTGCGACAAGGTCATTTGCGCCATGGGCGTCGGCCAGGGGTCGATGATGGAGTCGATCCTGGGCCTCACGGCCAAACTCGGACGCGTGGTGGTGACGAACATCCACCCCATGACCGAGATGGACGTCACGATGAACCTGATGCAGCTGACCATCATGGAGAAGCAGGTCGTGGGGAGCATCTTCGGCTCGGCCAACATTCATTCCGACATCCCGAAGTTGCTGAAGCTGTACCGGGAGGGGCAGCTCGATCTCGACTCCATGATCACCAGCACCTACAAGCTGGGCGACATCAACCAGGGTTATCAGGACATGCGCGACGGCAAGAACATCCGCGGGGTCCTCGTTTACGACAGCTGAGCGGCGCGCTCAGGCGGCCGCGCCCTGCGGCGCGGACCAGATGTCGTTGCAGCGTTCGCACACTTCGTCGGGCACCACGCCCGCCCGCATGAGCAACCCGAACGTCATGCAGCCCAGGCAGACGCCGAGTGCTGCTTCGAGACTCGCCGCCGTCACCAGCAGGCCGAGCATCACCTGCGCCGCGGTCCAATAGCCGAGCCCGGTCAGGATCAGGGCCGACAGCGAGAAGGCCGCGCCCATGCCCTGGGCGAACCGTTTGGGTGGCCCCGCCACCGGGCGCGCCGCGAGGCCGAACCGCGGCGTGATCGCCCGAGTCACCAGCTGACCGAGGGGGCTGAGCGTCGGGCCGGTGAGGACTCGGGCCACGAAGCCGTAGGCGATGACGATCGTCATCCACTTCAGGTCGAACGCGATGGTCACGGCCGCCATGAGCACCACGCCGGCGGCCACCAGGCGGGCCGACACCTCGTTGACCGGGTTGGGGAACGAGAACAGCGAACGCATAACCCCGACCAGGTTAGTCGGGTTTACCGGCGCCACGGCCAGGCGCGCCCTTCAGCCGGCCGCCGGCACGGGCTGGGGAGGCGGGGGCCCGACGTAGCGGGCGGCCGGCCGGATCAGGCGGTTGTGCGCCGCCTGCTCCAGCACGTGCGTGCACCACCCGATGGTCCGGCCGGCGGCAAAGGTCGGGGTGAACATCTCGCGCGGGATGCCACAGGTGTGCATCACCACGCCGGCGTAGAACTCGACGTTCGCGTAGAGATGGCGCCCCGGCTTGAGCTCGGCCAGCACCTCCACCACGGTGCGCTCGACGGACTCGGAGAGCTCGACGAGCGGCCCGCCCAGATGCTCGCTCACCCCGCGCAGGAGGAGCGAGCGCGGGTCCTCGGTCTTGTAGACGCGATGGCCGAAGCCCATGATGCGCTCGCCGTGCTCGACGAGGTGGCGGATGTAGGCGTCGGCGCGGTCTGGTGTGCCGATGGCGTCGAGCAGGTCGAGCGCGCGGCTCGGCGCGCCACCGTGCAGAGGCCCGGACAGGGCACCGATGGCCGCCACGATCGCCGCCCCCAGGTCCGCGCCGGTGGACGTGACCACACGCGCCGTGAAGGTCGATGCGTTGAATCCGTGGTCGATCGTCAGGATCATGTACTGCTCGATCGCCCGGGCGTGCTCCGGGACCGGCACCGCCCCGGTCAGCATGTAGAGGTAGTTGGCCGCATGGCCCAGATCGGCCCTCGGCTCGATCGGCTCGTCACCGCAGCGAAGGCGGTGGGCGGCGGCGAGGATGGTCGGCACGACGGCGCACAGACCGATCGCCTGGTCGGCCAGCTCGTCGGCGCCGATGTCGTGGGTGGGACGCCAACCGAGCTCCGCGGCCAGCAGCGACACCGCCGTCCGGAGCACGTCGAGCGGCGCGCCCCGGCTTGCCAGGGCGGGCAGCAACGTGCTGAGGCCCGGCGGCATGTCGCGGCGCTGGCGCACCTCGCCACGGAACGCTTCTGCTGCGGCTGCGTCGGGCAGCGCACCCCGGAAGAGGAGGTGCCACACGTCCTCGAGGGAGCGCGTCTCGGCGAGGTCGACTGCCGAGTACTGGCGGTAGTGGAAGAAGCCCTCCTGCCCGCGCACGTCGCCGATGCTCGTCTCGGCCACGACGACGCCCTCGAGGCCGGCCGGCACGTCGCCACTCGTCTCTCCGGCGGGCCGGATGCGCGCCACGCCCATGAGGTCGCGCAGCGACACCACGCCGATGCACTCGTCGCCCTCCACCACCGGGAGGTGGCGATAGTGGTGCGAGGTGAGGCTCGCCCACGCCGTGTCCACCCGTTCGTCGGGCCCGAGTACGTCCGGTCGCGCCGTCATCCAGAGCGCGACCTTCTCGCGGCGGGGGTCGCCCGCCCCCACCGCCGCCCGCAGCAGGTCGCGTTCGGTGAGGATGCCCACGACCTTGCCGTGGTCGGTCACGACGACCGAGCCGGTGTCCGCGTGCTGCATCACGCCTGCCGCCTCGGCCAGGGTGACATCGGCCGGGCAGGTCACGGCCGGCGCCGTCATGAGGTCTCGCACGATGGTGTCCATGTGACCCACTATGCCGCCTCCGATCAGGCATTGTAAACGTTGATCAAGTCAATATAAAATCCCCGCGTGGAACGCATGCTCACGACCGAGGAGGCGGCCCGCCGTCTCGGGGTCAAGGTGCCGACGCTCTATGCCTACGTCAGCCGCGGGCTCCTCGAGTCGCACCGCGACCCCAACGCCCGGGGCAGCCTGTTCGACCTCTCCGACGTCGAGGCGCTGGCGACACGGAGCCGGGGCGGCCGCCAGACCGCGACGCGGCTCGCGACGATCACGACCGCCGTGACCCAGCTCCACCAGGAGCTCGGCCCGCTCTACCGCGGGCAGCGCGCGACGGAGCTGGCGGCACGAGCCAGCTTCGAGGAGGTGGCCGAGCTCCTCTGGCAGACCGGGTCCGAGGACGAGGGCGACTGGGACACGCCCGACCTCGGGCGCTGCCCGCTCGTCCACACCTTCGACCGCATGCGCTGGGCGCTGGTGTTGTGCGGCGCCACCGACCCGTCTCCGCGCCGACCTGCGGCCGGCGGCCGTGGCCCGGGCGGCCCGGCGATCGGCGGCCGCGCTGGTCGACGCAGTCGGTGACGGCCCACGCGACGACGGCGACCGCCACGCCTCCATCGCCGCACGGCTCGCGGCGCGCCTCACCACCTCGCCGGGCGCCGTGCCGGTCGAGGCGGTCAACGCGGCCCTCGTCCTGCTGGCCGACCACGAGCTGGCCACCTCGACCATGGCCGTCCGGGTGGCCGCCTCGGTGCGCGCCGATCCCTACGACGCCTTGTTGGCCGGGCTGGCGACACTCGCCGGCCCGCTGCACGGTGGCGCCAGCCAGATGGCCTACGAGCTCCTCGTCGTCGCCGAGCGCGACGGCGTCGCGCGCGCCCTCAACGACGTGCTCCGCGAGCAACGCCGCCTGCCCGGGTTCGGCCACACCGTCTACAAGAGCGGCGACCCGCGCTTCGCTGCTCTGCTCGCGTTGGCCGAGCCCCAGCTGCGCGACGACCAACGAGCCGTCCTGCACGAAGTCATCGCGCTGGCCGCCGCGCACGACGTCCCGCTCCCCAATTGCGACCTCGCGCTGGCGGCGCTGAGTTGGGGCACCGGCATGCCACCCGACAGCGGGCGCACCATCTTCGCCGTGGCCCGCGTGGCCGGCTGGGCCGCGCACTACCTGGAGGAGCTGAGCGAGCGGCCCGTGCGCTTCCGCGCCCGTGCCGTGTACAGCGTGTGAATCGAGGCGGCGCTCAGCCCGCCCCGATGACGATGGCCGACGGATGCCCGCCCAGATGGATGGCTCGGCCCGGCCTTCCCCGTGGCCAGGGTCACCGGGACCAGCCCGTCGGCCTGCTGGGTCACCCACGCCGTCGCGCCGTCGGCGCTGAGCGCGACGCCCTGGGCCGCGTCGGGCAAGCGCGATCTGTGCCCCGACGGCCGGCCCCAGCCCGGTGAGCGTGACCGGCACCAGGCCCGTCCCCGCCGCACACGTAGGCGGTCGTGCGCCGAACCGCCCGTCCCGACCGCGATCCCGGTGGGAGCGAACGGCAAGGGCACCGGCGCGTCGGGCTTCAGGGTGGCGGCATCGATCTGCGTCAGCGTGGCGTTGCCGAAGTTCCCGACGAGCAGCTGCTCCCGACGCCACCGCCATCGCCTGGGGGCTCGGTCCCACCGGGATCGGCGCTCCCGTCCCCAACGTGGCGACGTTGATCGGCGTCACCGTGTTGCTGCCGAAATTCGCGACGAAGGCCAGGACGGTGCCCGACCCCGGGAGCGGTGCGGCCACCGCGATCGCCACCGGCTCGGCGCCCACGGCAATGGGAGGGCCGGCTGCGCCAGGTGCCGAGGTCCACCGGCGTGACGGTGTTCGAGCCGAGGTTGGCCACCAACGCGATGCCCTGCCCGTGTGTCCCGCCCGGCGCGACCGCGACCGCGTCGGGCTCCTCGCCGACCGTGACCGAATGGATGACGTCGTGCGTCGCCGGGTCGATCTCGTGGAGGGTGTCGTCGCCCTGCGTCACCACGAGCAACTCGCGGTCACCCGCGGTGTAGGCGAGCGCGGACGGGCAGGCTGCCGACGGGGACCTTCGCCCCCGGGCGGCGCGTGGCCAGGTCGACCGGCGTCACGCTCATGCCGGGCAGCGTCACCGAGGCGCCGGTGGCCACCCAGGCGACGTCGCGGACCGAAGTGCTGCCGACCGGAGCGTTGCACGCGGCGAACGCCGGACCCGCAGCCAGCGCCAGCAACACGACGATGGCCGCCCGCAGCCGTCCCCCGCGTGGCCTGTGTGCCCGCGGCCGTCTCACCCGCGGGCGCACGCTGCCCCCGCGGGCCGGTCGGCCGTCGTCCAACCGGGTGCGTCGCCCTCGGGCCAGTAGTCGCCGGTGACGCGGTCCTGCACGTAGGTCACGGGGGCCGTCGTCCCCGCTGCGAGGCGCGCGCAACGCGTCGAGCAACGCGTCCACGTCCTCAGCTCGACGTGCCGAGCCCGCAGCTGGCCCGCACCGCGCCGGGGATGCCGCTGCGGTCGCCGCGGCGCACGGCTTCCCTTGCCTCGGCCAGTCCGGCGCTCCCGACGCCGAGCAGGCGGATCAGGTAGGGGTGCGCGCAGAAGCAGCCGTGCCGGACGCCCACTCCGAATTCCGCGCTGAGCCGCGCCGCTACCAGCGCGTGATGCATGCCGTCCACCGTGAACGCCGCGACGGCGAGGCGGTCCTGCTCCCGGCCGCGGCTCGTCGAACGCGGGACCGAGCACGTGCACGCCCGGGATCGAGCGCAGGCCCTTCTGCAGTTGCGCGCACAGCGCCGCCTCGTGCGCCCGCACCGAGTCCCAGCCGATGCGCTCCAGCTCGTCCATGGCCGTGCCGAAGGCGACCACGCCGACCACGTTCGGCGATCCGGCCTCCTCGCGTTCCGGAGGCTCGGTCCAGATGACCTCGTCGAGGTCGACCAGGTCGACCGCCCCGCCGCCGGCCAGGAAGGGGTCGCCGGACTCGAACGTCTCCCGCGGGCCGATGAGCGCACCCGCACCAAAGGGCGCGTAGAGCTTGTGGCCGCTGAACGCGACGAAGTCAGGCCCAGGGGGGAGCGGGCGGTGGGGCGCCAGCTGCGCCGCGTCGACCAGGACCCGCACCCCGCGTGCGTGGGCGGCGGCGCAGATCTCCTCCACCGGCGGCAGCCATCCCGTCACGTTGGAGGCGCCGGTCACCGCGAGCAGCGCAGGGCCGCGGGCCGTCGTCGAGCACCCGCACGACGTCGTCGACGCCGAACGTGCCTTCGGCGCCGCACTCGACCCACCGGCGCGTACGCCGTACGGGCCCAGGGCAAGCAGGTTGGCGTGGTGCTCGACGACGGTCGTGACGACGACGTCGGAGGGACCGAGGCCGAGCCGGTAGGCCAAGTGGTTGATCGCCTCGGTCGTGTTGCGGACGAGCACGACCACGTCGTCGCCGCCGGCGGGCCGCCGGGCGAAGCGGTGGGCGCTCTCGCGGGCCTCCTCGTAGGCGGCGGTGGCGCGCCGCGACTTGTAGCCGGCGCCTCGATGCACGCTCGAGTACCACGGCAGGAACTCGGCCACCCGCGCCGCCACCGTCTCGAGCGCGGGCGTCGACGCCGCGCTGTCGAGGTCGCGGTAGGGCCGTTCGCTGCCGTCGACGCAGGGCACGAGGGCGTGCGCCCCTACCAGGTCGGCGAGCGGGGCTTCCGAGTGCACGCCGTCACCTTACGAAGCGGCCAACCCCTCCCCGGTCCGGCCCCTCCCAGCGCCCCGTGCAGGAGGGGCCGGACCCGTCCTCCTCTTCCTGATCTATGGCGACTCTCCCGCCGCCCTTCCCGCGCCCGGCCGGGCCGGTCCCACCGCACCCCCGGTCCCGGCGCGCCGCCGGACGGCCAGCACGGCGATGTCGTCGGAGCTGCGCTCGTCGGCCCGTTTGACCACGGCAGGGAGCCGGCGACCCGCGAGCCCCACGGCCTGCGTGCGCATGAATGTTGCGAAGCCGTCCTGGGAAGCGCCCGCCGTCGACGGGACGAGCTCGGGGCCAGAGCGCCTGCGCAAGGTGCCGTGCGGTGCGCTTGCCCCCACCGCGATCCCGACCTCGCGCTCGTCGTCCTGGCCGGACGCATCGGACCGATCGACCCGATCAACGCGGGAGCCCGAAGGGGTTGGAGCCGGTTCGAGCCGAGAAGTGAACCACACCGTCTTGCCCGGGCGACCGTGCTGCACCTCGATGCCCCAGGCGTCGGCCAGCGACTCGACGATGCGCAAGCCGCGACCGCGGGGGCAGTCGGGCGGCGGCTGCTGCGGAACGGGGAAGCCCGGCGCCTCGTCGGTGACGCGCACCTCCACGGTGCGCCCTTCCGCCTCCTCCGAAACGAGTGATGCCGACCTCGAACGCCGTGTCGGCATGCTGCACCGCGTTGGTGGCCAGTTCCGAGAGCATCAGACGCGAGCGGGCCGAGGTCGTCGTGACCGTCGCCGCGCAGATGTCCGAGGAGGAACTGCCGGGCCTCCCGGACCGAGACGCAGTCGGCCGGGAAGCGTCGGGCGATGATGGTCCCTGCGATCCCCCGCGCCGCTGTCCTGCGGTCGTCGCACGGGCGTCGTGTACCGCCGGCCCACCCTCGATGGTCACTCCACCCGGTTCGAGTCCCGGGTCCCTCCGGCTGCGCATAGCGGTTGCGCTACCTCTGCCCTGAGGGCCCCGTCTCTAAACCGCTCGCTCGGCCCCCCGGGCGCTACCCTGCCTGCGTGGAAGAGCGCTACGAGTCCGAGCTGGCCCGGTCCGCCGCCGTCCTCGATGGCGTGGACGAAGCGCTCGAGCGTCTGAGTGCCGGTGGCTACGGCGCGTGCGCCACCTGCGGGTCACCCATCCTCGATGCCGATCTCGCGGCTGACCCGACGCGGCGCTTCTGCGAGCAGCACCTGGCCATCGGGTAGCAACCCAGGCACCCGCAGGTCTGCCCGGACGTAGAAGGGCAAGCCCAGATACAGCGGCAGGGACATACCCGGGCTCTCTCAGCCCCCGATCTTGAGGCCCTTCGCGGAGTCCAGGCGTGCCGCCACGTCGGACCAGTTCACGACGTTCCAGAGCGCCGCGAAGAAGTCGGCCTTCACGTTCTTGTACTGCAGGTAGAAGGCGTGCTCCCAGGCGTCGAACACCAAGAGAGGGATGGAGCCCTGCCCGATGTTGCTCTGGTGGTCGTAGACCTGCTCGACGATGAGGCGTCCGCCGAGCGGCTCCCAGCTCAGCGCCCCCCAACCCGAGCCCTGGATCGTCATGGTCGCCTGCGTCATGTGCGCCTTGAACTTGTCGAAGGAGCCGAAGTGCTCGTCGATCGCCGAGCCCAACGCGCCGTCGGGCTTGTCGCCGCCGTCGGGGCTCTGGTTCTGCCAGAAGATCGAGTGCAGCACGTGCCCCGAAATGTGGAAGGCGAGCGTCTTCTCGAGCCCGACGATGGCGCCGAAGTCGTCCTTGTCGCGGGCCGCCGCGAGCTTCTCGAGCGTCTGGTTGGCGCCGGTCACGTAGGCCGCGTGGTGCTTGTCATGGTGGAGCTCCATGATCTGGGCGGACACGTGCGGCTCGAGCGCGCCGTAGTCGTATGGCAGGTCGGGAAGCGTGTACTCGGCCATGGCGTTCTCCTGTCGTTGAGGGTGATCGTCGGAGTGCTACGTGCTGGACCATACCCGAACCTCACCGGATCAGAACCGTGGGGCCAACCGCCATGCGAGCAGCTCGACAACCTGATCCTCCGGGCGCCGCCGCCCGGGTCCGCCGGGCCCGACGCGGCGGCAACCCCCACCATCGACGACAGTGGCGCGCACGCGTTCACGCTGGAGGATCGACGCAGCGTTGACCCTCCAGCGAACGGCAGATCAGGCGATTTTGCGCCAAGCCAGCTGCAGCGCCCCGGGTAGGTAGACCTTGCTGAGTTCTTTGTCCACCATCTGTGCGAATTCGGCATCGGCGCCGATCGCCTCCTGCCCGCGTTGCAGCTCCTCGATCGATCTGTAGACGGTGACCCACTCGACGCCGCCGTATGTTCCCGTCAACGAGGCGCAGAAGGAGGTCGGGCAGCCGCTGACCCTTCCGGCGCGCTGTGCGGTCTCCACCCCCAGCTCCATCCCTCGCGCCGAGCCACCCGGCGCCAAGGTCGCCTGGACTGTTGTTGCGTACGTCGCATCAACCTCGGCTGCTGCAGGGTCGGCGAAGACGAATTGCAACAGACCATCGTCGACCGGGTCGCCCGATCCATGGGCAGCGCCTTCTTCGACCAAGGACACGTAACCGGAATCGCTGATGAGCTTGTTGTCGACCGTCTCGAGCGTCAGAAGATCATCGACGGTCGCCGTCCACACCAACGTCTGGGCGTTTCGGCGAGAACACGCTGCTCCACAGGTCGATGGGCGTCTCCGATATCTGGTTGACCTTCTCGGTCATCTTGAGGGCCCACGCCAGCTGTTTCTCGGGGTTTCCCGCTCCGAGACGGACGTTTCGGGTGAAGAGATACATACATTCCTCCCTGGCTCAAGAGCGTGCCAGGGACGTCCACCGCCCCCCTCTTCGGCCAAATTCCTGACAAAGGAGGAACGGAATTCGCCCGCTTTGTCTCCCTCGCCTCCACCCTACGCCCGTTGCACCTCTGGGGCTAGAGGGCTTGGGAAGAAGGAAATCGAATCGCCTCTGGGCGCGCCGGAGCGGCGGTACGCTTGCAATAGTGAGCACGGATCCGAAGGACCGCTGGCACGAGCTGGGGTCGTTCATCCGTGAGCAGCGCGGCTCGGCCCGGCTCTCGCTGCGCCGCCTGTCGGAGCTGGCCGGGATTTCCAACCCCTATCTGAGCCAGATCGAACGCGGGCTGCGCCGGCCCTCGGCCGAGATCCTCCAGCAGATCGCGAAGGCGTTGCGCATCTCCGCCGAGACGCTCTACGTGCAGGCGGGCATCCTCGAGGCACCCTCCGGCTCTCCGGACCTGAGCCGCGCCATCATGGCGGACCAGACGATCAGCGAGGAGCAGAAGCAGGCGCTCGTGCGCATCTACCTCTCGTTCCGTCGGGACCACGAGGACGAGCGCGCCCAGGCAACCGCCGGCTCGTCCGAAGAGGCGGCGGCGGCAGAGGATGCCGGGTCCGAGGACGGATCCGAAACCCCCCCGGCCGGCGGCGCAGCCGCCCCGGGCACCCTCACCCCCACCACCTGAAGCCCGGGGCCCGCACGCTCGAGGGAGCCCAGCGTCTCCCCAGGTGCCCGGAGGCTTTTCGCCCGCCACCGGTAGGCTTTGCCCGGCATGCGCCGGCTCGCGGTTCTCTCCCTGCACACCTCGCCCCTGGCCCAGCCGGGCACGGGCGACGGCGGCGGCATGAACGTCTATGTCCGCGAGCTCACGGCCGCGCTGGCCCGGACCGGCGTGGCCTGCGACGTGTTCACGCGGGCCTGGTCGCCCGACCTGGCGCCGGTTGTGGAGGTCGAACCGGGCCTCCGGGTGCACCACGTGCCCGCCGGCCCGCCCGAGTGCGTCCCCAAGGAGGCGCTGCCGGCGGTGGTCGAGGAGTTCACGGCCAATGTGCTCGGTCGCATGGCCGCCGCCACCGGGTCCGGCGGCACCGAGGGCGGCGGGCTGCCCTACACGTCGGTCCACGCGAACTACTGGCTGTCGGGGCTCTCTGGCCATGTGATCAAGCACGAGCTGAACCTGCCGCTGGTCTGCACGTTCCACACGCTCGACCGGGTCAAGGCCGAGTCGATGCCCGAAGAGGTCGAGGCCGACATGCCGCACCGGCGGGCCGAGGCCGAGGCGTCCATCATCGAGTGTTCCGACGCCGTGCTGGCGTCGTGCAGCGTCGAGGCGGATCAGATCGCGTCGCTCTACGGCGGCGAGCCGGGGCGTATCCGCATCGTGCCGCCCGGCGTCGACCACGCGTTCTTCGGCCCGGGGCACCGCCCCCAGGCGCGCCGAGCGCTCGGGCTGCCGCTCGACGGGCGCCTCTTGCTGTTCGTCGGCCGTATCCAGCCGCTCAAGCGGGCCGACGTCGCCATCGAGGCGCTGGCCGAACTGCACGCCGGCGGCGGCGAGCCCTACCGCCTCGTCGTGGTGGGCGGGCCGAGCGGACCGCACGGGGAGAAGTCGCTGCAGCAGCTGCACGACGTGGCGGACGCCCGGGGGGTGCGCGAGTTCGTGCACTTCATCGAGCCGCAGCCCCACGAATTGCTGTCGTCGTACTACCGCGCCGCCGACGTGTGCCTCGTCCCGAGCCGCTCCGAGTCGTTCGGCCTGGTGGCGCTCGAGGCGGCCGCCTGCGGGACGCCGGTCGTCGCCTCCGCCGTGGGCGGGCTCACCACGCTGGTCGACGACGGCCACACCGGGTTCCTCGTGGACGAGCCCGACCCCCGCGCCTACGCCGCCGCCGTGCGCCGGGTGTTCGAGGCGCCGCTCGGGCCCGAGCGCCTCTCGACCGCCTCGGTCCTGCGGGCCCGGCTCTACACCTGGCGCGCCGCCGCGGCGACGCTGGTGGAGCTGCACGACGAGCTGGCCGCCGGCCGCCTCGTCGAGTGCGGCTGAATGCCGCTCATCGACCTGCCCGAGGACGAAGAGATGGCGGCGGCGGTCACGTGCATCGACGAGTGGGCGGCGCGGGAACTGGCGTCGGACGGTCCGCTGGTGGCGGCCGAGCGCCAGGAGGTGACCGACCGCACCGCGTCGTTCCAGTGGTATCTCCGCTTCAAGGGTGACGAGAAGGACTACATCACCGTCTGGTTCACGTTGAAGCAACGGACGCTCTGGCACGAGGCGCAGTTCATGCCCGCCCCCGAGGCGAACAAGGAAGACGTGTACGCCTACCTGATGCGGCGCAACACGGCGCTGCTCGGCATGGCCTTCGCCCTGGGGCCGGAGGACGCGGTGTATCTGGTGGGCCGGGTGCCGGCGCGCTTGATCGACGACGACGAGCTCGACCGGATCGCCGGGGCCTCGGTCGTCTACACGGACGACCACTTCCCGACGGCGATGACCTTGGCCCATCCTTCGACGTACCGGCGGCGGCCCCGCCGGGGCTAGCCGGGCCGGGCCGGTCGGGTCGCCATCGGGAGGCCGTTTTTCCGCAATGGCAGGCCGCGCTCAGTAACGTCGCGTGCGTGTCGAACCTGCTGATCGTCGGCGGCGGGAAGATGGGCGGCGCCCTGCTGGGCGGCCTGCTCGGCCGCGGCGCCTACGCCGCCGGCGCCGTGACCGTGGTCGAGCCGCTGGACGACAGGCGCAAGGAGCTCGAGGAGTCGTACCCCGGCGTGCGGGTCGTCGCCGCGCCCGAGCCCGGGCCTCTTGGCCGAGGGTGGCGAGGAGATGCGGGGCGCCGTGCTCGCGGTGAAGCCCGACCAGGCCGAAGGAGCCTGCCGCGCGCTCGGCGTGAGCGGGGTGCGGCGGGTGCTCTCGATCGTCGCCGGCGTGCCCTGCCAGCGCCTGGAGCACGCGCTCGGCGGCGAGCCGGCGGTGGTCCGCGCCATGCCGAACACGCCCGCGCTCATCGGCGCCGGCGTGGCCGCGATGTCGGGCGGTTCCTTCGCCAAGGCGGCAGACCTCGCCTGGGCCGAGTCGCTGCTCGACTCGTTGGGCATGGTGGTACGTCTGCCCGAGCGGCACCTCGACGCGGTCACCGGGCTTTCGGGCTCGGGCCCGGCCTACTTCTTCCTGGTGGCCGAGTCGCTGATCGAGGCGGGCGTGCAGATGGGCCTCGCCCGTGACGTGAGCCACAGCGCTGGTCGTCGAGACGATGCGAGGCTCGGCGGCGCTGCTCGCCGAGACCGGGCGCGATCCGGCGTCGCTGCGGGCAGACGTGACGTCCCCGGCGAGGCACCACGGCGGCGGGCGTCCGCACGCTCGAGGCCCGCGCCGTGCGCTCGGCCTTCATGGAGGCGGTGGCCGCCGCCACGGAACGCTCCCGCAACCTGCAGCGCTGAGCCTTCGGCCGCCGCCATGCCGTCATCGAGCCCGTCCGAGCCGAGCCGGCTGCCGGGCACGGGCACGGGCACAGCGGGCACAGCGGGCACTGCGGGCACGGGCACGCCGGGCACGGTCTTCTTTCTCTCGGATTTCGGTACGGCGGACGAGTTCGTCGGCGTCGTGCACGCGGTGATCGCGGCGCGGGCGCCGGGGACGACCGTGATCGACCTCACCCACCACATCCCGCCGTTCGACGTCCGAGCGGGCAGCCACACGCTGCGTGCGCGCCGTGCCGCATCTCGGACCGGGGGTCGTGCTCGGCGTCGTCGACCCCGGCGTCGGCACGGCGCGCCGCGGCATCGGAGTCGAGGTGGCGCTGCCCGCCGGCGGGCGGATGTCCTTCGTCGGACCCGACAACGGACTGTTGGTGGCTGCGGCGGAGGCCGCAGGCGAGGCGCCGATCGCGTCCGTCGTCGAGTTGCACCGCGACCCCGTGACGCCCGACCGCGGCGCCACGTTCGACGGTCGCGACGTCTTCGCGCCGGCGGCGGCCGGCCTGTGCCTCGGGGACCCTCTGGCCGCACTGGGCGAGCCCATCGACCCCTTGTCGCTCGTCCGCCTCATCGGCGGCGTGGTCGAGCTGGGCCGCCTGCACGACGGGAGGGCCTGTCTGCGCGCCGAGGTGACCTGGGTCGACCACTTCGGCAACCTGCAGCTGGCGGCGACGGTGGCGGACGCCCGGGTGGCCGGCATTCCCGCCATCGGGGGCGATCGAGCTGACCGCCCGGGTGGACGCGGGCCACGGTGACCTCGACGGCCTGCCCCGATCCCTGGTGCCCGACGGGGTCCAGCTGCGCTGTGTCGGGGCGTTCGGCGAACTGCAGCAGGGCGAGTTCGGCCTGCTGGTCGACTCGAACGGGCATCTCGCCGTGGTCGCCGGCGAGGCCTCGGCGTCGCACTGGCTCAACGTCGGGGCGGGTGAGCTGTTGATCCTCGCCTGGTGAGGCCTCCCGATCGGGCGGGTGCGCAACTGCCGGTGGGCCCGCCCCGTTTGGTGTTGGCGCGACCCTCCTCGGTACCATCCGATTGCAGTGAGCGACGACCAGGCGGCGGCGCCGAAATCTGCCGCACCCGACACCCCCGCGGTGAAGCGGATCCCCGAGGCCACCGTGCTGCGGCTGCCCGTGTACCAACGGATCCTGACCGAGCTCGTCCGCGCCGGGACGCGCACCGTCTCCTCCGAGCAGCTGGCCGAACTGGCCCGCGTCAACGCGGCGAAGGTGCGCAAGGACCTCTCGCTGTTGGGCTCGTTCGGGACCCGTGGCTCGGGCTACGACGCTGATTTCCTGATCGCCCAGATCGACCGGGCCCTCGGGATCGACGAGAACTGGTCGGTGGCCATCGTCGGCATCGGGAACCTCGGCCGCGCCCTCACCAACTCCGCCGGCTTCGCCTCGCGGGGGTGCCAGGTCACCTCGCTCTACGACGTGGACCCCGCCGTCGTGGGCGAGGAGATCCGCGGCATGAAGGTGCGGCACATGGACGAGATCGCCACGCTGCGGGCCGCCGAGTGCCCCGACATCGGGGTCATCTCGACACCGGGTTGGTCCGCTCAGGGCGTGGCCGACCTGCTGGTGCGGGCCGGGGTGACCTCACTCCTCAACTTCGCCCCCCGGGTGCTCCATGTCCCCTCGCACGTGCACGTCCGCTACGTCGACCTCTCCATCGAGCTGCAGGTGCTCGGCTTCTACCGGGCGCGCCAGGAGGCGGCTGCCCGCGCCGGCAACGGCGACGAGCCGGTCCCGCTCATCCGCGCCGTGGGGATGTCGCCGCCCCAGGACCCGGCCTGACCACCCTCGGGGCACTGACTGGCACGCCGGGCGGCGGGACCGGCAGAATTGAGCCCCGACCCAGGAGGATCTCCCAGTGTCCGTCGTCGTCATAGGGCTGCAGCACACGCAGGCGCCCCTGCCTCTGCTCGAGGCCACGGCGATCGCGGAGTCGGACCTGCACAAGCCGCTCAGCGCGCTGAGCCACAAGCGCAACGTGCAGGAGGCGGTCGTGCTCTCGACCTGCCTGCGCACCGAGGTCTACGCGGTGGTGGACCGGTTCCACGACGCCGTCGCCGAGATCTACGACGTCCTGTCCGAGCAATCGGAGGTCTCGGTCGAAGAGCTCTCCCTTCACGCCGTCCTCCGCTTCGACGACGACGTCACCGCCCACCTCTTCTCGGTGGCGTCGGGCCTCGAGTCCGTCGTCACGGGGGAGTCCGAGGTCGCCGGCCAGGTCCGGCGCGCCTTCGAACGGGCCCAGGAGGAGGGCACGTGCGGCCCGGTCCTCTCCGCGCTCTTCCGCCACGCCCTCCAGACCGGCAAGCGTGTGCGCACCGAGACGGGGATCAGCAAGGGGACGACGTCGTTCGCCTACGCCGCGGTGACGGTCGCGCGTGGCGCGGACGGTGCGGGGTTGCGCGGCGCGCGCGTCGTGGTGGTCGGAGCGGGCGACATGGGCCGGGGCGTCTTCCGTGCGCTGTCCGATCTGCCCGCCTCCGACGCACCGGAGCGGGTGGTCGTCGTCAACCGGTCGCCCAAGCGCGCGCACGAACTGGTGCGCGCGGTGTCCGAGGCGCCGTTCGAGGTGCGCACGACGTCGCTCGACCACGTCGCCTCGGAGCTGGCGGACGCGGACGTGGTGCTGGCGGCGGTGGCGGCAGAGTCCCACGTGCTCGAGCTCGAGGCCTTCGCCGGCGTCACCGGGCCGCTGCGGGTGATCGACCTCGGCGTGCCGCGCAACGTCGACCCGACCGTCGCGGGCCTCGACGGCGTGACGTTGCTCGACATGGACACGCTCGAGTGCGTCCGTCGCCCAGGCGCTCGGGGACCGCCAGGAGGAGGCGGGAGAGGCACGCGGCATCGTCGACGTGGAGGTCGAGCGCTTCCGTACGGCGAGCCGCCAGCGGGGTGCGGCCCCGATCATCTCGTCGCTGCGGGCGCGACTGGAGACCTTGCGCGTCGCCGAACTCGAACGGCACCGGGCCCAGTTGGCCGACCTCAGCGAGGAGGAGTGGGACCACGTCGACCAGGCGACCCGCGCCGCCCTCGCCAAGATGCTCCACGAGCCGACGATGCTGCTCAAGGAGACCGCCGGGACACCCCGGGGCGAGCGCCTGGTCGAGGCGCTGCGCATTCTCTTCGACCTCTAAGGGGGCTCCGTGCGCCTGGCCACCCGGGGCTCGCCCCTGGCGCTGCACCAGACCGAGTCGGTGGCGGCGTTGCTGCGGGCGGCCCACCCGGGCCTCGAGGTCGACGTGTGTCGTGGTGCGGACGCGTGGCGACCAGGAGGCGTCGACGCCGCTCGACCAGATCGGCGGGCAGGGCGTGTTCGTGACGGAGGTCGAGGCGGCGGTCGCCGACGGCCGCGCCGACGCCGCGGTGCATTCGGCCAAGGACATGCCCTCGGTCATGGGGCCGTCGTTCGTCCTCGGGGCGGTGCCGCCGCGGGCCGACCCGCGCGACGCGTTGATCGGTTGCCGCGCTGGCCGAGCTCCCGGCGGGCGCCCTGATCGCGACGGGCTCGGCCCGGCGCCGGGCGCAGCTGGCCTACCTGCGGCCGGACCTCGTCTTCCGCGACCTGCGGGGCAACATGGCCCGGCGCGTCGCGGCCGCCGGTGCCGGCGGAGTCACCGCGGTGGTCGTCGCCCTGGCCGCCATGGAGCGTCTCGGCTGGCTGGACCAGGTCACCGACGTCCTGGACCCGGTGGACGTGCTGCCCCAAGCGGGGCAGGGCGCGATCGCCGTGCAGTGCCGGGCCGACGACGAGCGCACGCGCGCCCTTCTCGGGGCCATCGACCACGAGGCGACGCACCGCGCGGTGCGCGCGGAACGGGCGGTGCTGGCCGCGCTCGGCGGGAGCTGCACGGTGCCGGTGGGCGCGTTGGCCGAGGACGTGGACGCGACCGGTGGCGGTCGCGGCACCGCGGCGCTGCGGGTCTCGGGATTGATGGCCAGCGCGGACGGCCACACGATGATCCGGCTCAGCCGGGAGGGCGACGACCCCGAAGCCGTCGGTACCGCGGTGGCGCGGGCGCTGCTCGACGGTGGCGGCGCGGCGATCGAGGGCTTCGGCGCCGGCCCGGTCGAGACGGGCGCGGGACGATGACGGTGTACCTGGTTGGGGCGGGCCCGGGCGATCCCGGGCCTGCTCACCCGGCGCGGGGCCAAGCTCCTGGCCCGGGCCGACGTCGTGCTCTACGACCGGCTGGTCAGCCCGGCCCTGCTCGACCTGGCACCGGCCGGGGCGCGGCTGATCGACGTCGGCAAGCGTCCCGACGCGGCGGGTACCGGCAAAGGCGGGCCGGGTGGGCGGGGAGGCGGCGGGGCCAGGACGAGCGCCAGGAAGAGATCGCCCGCCTGCTGGTCGAGCACGGCCGGAGCGGCGGGGTCGTGGTCCGGCTCAAGGGTGGCGACCCCTTCCTCTTCGGCCGGGGCGGGGAAGAGGTGGAGGCGCTCGCTGCGGCCGGCATCCCCTTCGAGGTGGTGCCCGGCGTCACGTCCGCCTTCGCCGCGCCGGCCATCGCCGGGCATCCCGGTCACCCATCGCGGCGTCGCCTCGTCGGTGACGGTGGTGACGGGCCGGGTCGGCGGTGCTGACGGGCGGCGAAGGGACGGGGGCACCCGACTGGGAGGCGCTGGCGCGCGCCGGCGGGACGCTCGTGATCCTCATGGGCATGTCGACGCGCGCCGCCATCGCCGAGGCGCTCATCGCGGGCGGGCGGTCGCCGGACACGCCGGCCGCGGTCATCGCCCGCGCCACCACGGCGGCCCAGCAGATCGCGCGCACGACGCTGGCGGGCCTGGCCGCGGTGGACCTGGACTCGCCGGCGGTGATCGTGGTGGGCCCGGTGGTGGCGCTGGCCCACGACTCGCCGTCGCGGTCGGGGGGCGGCGCGCTTGTCCGGCCGCACGGTCGTGGTCACGCGCAGCGGCACGCGGGCGGGCGGCCTGGTGGACGCGCTCGAGCGGGCGGGTGCGGCCACGATGGAGCTGCCGCTTACCCGACAGGTCGACGCGGCCGACGGCGGTGCCGCGCTCCGCGCCGCGGCGTCCGCGGTCGGCGACTACCAGTGGGTCGTGTTCACGTCGGTCAACGCGGTCGACCGCTTCGTGGCCGACCTGCGCGACGCCGCGGGCATTCGGCTCGGCGGGCGTCGCCGCGGTGGGCGGCGCCACTGCCGACGCGCTGCGCGCCGAGGGCGTCGAGCCAGACCTCGTCCCGGCCGAGCACAGTGCGCGGGGGTTGGTCGAGGTCGTTCCCGCTCGGCGGACCCCGCAGGGTCCGGGCGCGTCCTGTTCCCCTGCGCCGACATCGCGCCCGACACGATCGACCGCGGGCTCGCCCAGTTGGGCTGGGAGGTGCAGCGGGTCGAGGCGTACCGGACGGTGCCGGCGGCCGCGCCGGAGCCGGAGCTCCTGGCGCGCGTCGCACGGGCCGACGCGCTCGTGCTGACCGCGACCTCGTCGGTGCGGGCGTTCGGCGCCCTGCGCACGCCGGACGGGGAGGCCGTGCCGGCGCCCGCGCACGTCGTCTGCATCGGACCGACGACCGCCGAGGCGGCCCGGGGCGCCGGCATGACCGGCGTCCACGAGGCCTGGGGGGCGTCGACCGAGGGCATCGTGGCCGAGCTGTCGGACCACTTCGGGCCGGCCGGGCCGCCGGGGTCCCCGGAGTCGGGTGCTGCGGCCGCCTCGTAGCATTGTGCGGCATGGCCGAGGCCGACGCCACCGAGCACACCACGGGGTTCCCCGCCCGGCGCCTCCGCCGGTTACGGCGCACCCCCGCGCTGCGCCGCCTGGTCGCCGAGGCGCGCCTCGGGGTGGACGACCTCGTGGCCCCGCTGTTCGTGCGGGAGGGCATCGACGCGCCGGTCCCGATTCCCTCGATGCCGGGCGAGGTCCAGCACACGGTCGACTCGCTCGTCGTCGAGGCGAAGCGCCTGGCGGCGCTCGGCCTCCCCGGGCTGATCCTCTTCGGCGTCCCGGCCCGCAAGGACGCGCAGGGGAGCGGCGCCTGGGACCCCGAGGGCATCGTGCAGGTCGCGCTGCGCGCGGTGCGCGACGCGGTCGGCGACGAGTTGGTCGTGATGGCCGACCTGTGCCTCGACGAGTACACCGACCACGGGCACTGCGGCGTGCTCGGCCCGGACGGCGAGGTCCTCAACGACCCGACGCTCGAGCTGTACCAGCGCATCGCGCTGGCGCAGGCCGAGGCCGGGCGCGGACGTCGTCGCGCCGAGCGGGATGATGGACGGACAGGTTGCCGCCATCCGCGCCGCGCTCGACGGCGGCGGGCACGACGGGGTGGCGATCCTCGCCTACGCCGCCAAGTACGCGTCGGCGCTCTACGGCCCGTTCCGTGACGCCGTCGACGTGACCATCGCCGGCGGCGGCGACCGCCGCGCCTACCAGCAGGACCCGCGCAACCGAGCGCGAGGCGCTGGCCGAGATCGCGCTCGACGTGGCCGAGGGCGCCGACATGGTGATGGTCAAGCCGGCCATGACCTCGCTCGACATCCTGGCGGCGGCGCGCGGTCTCGTGGACGTGCCGTTGGCCGCGTACCACGTGAGCGGCGAGTTCGCGATGGTGAAGGCGGCCGCGGCGGCCGGGTGGATCGACGGGCCGGCCGTCGCCCTCGAGCAGCTCACCGTCGTCAAGCGTGCCGGCGCGGACTTCGTCCTCACGTATTTCGCCGCCGAGGTGGCCGAGGCACTCGGTGCCTGAGCCGGCGTCGCCGGCGTCGAACGCGGAGTGGTTCGAGCGGGCCGGGCGCGTGATCCCCGGCGGCGTCGACTCGCCGGTGCGCTCGTTCGCCTCGGTGGGCGGCACTCCCTACACGGTGGTCTCGGGCGAGGGGCCGTACGTGACCGACGCCGAGGGGACGCGCTACATCGACCTCGTCCAGTCCTATGGCGCGGTGCTGCTCGGGCATGCGCACCCGGCGGTGACGTCGGCCGTGACGTCGGCCGCGGCACGCGGCACGACCTTCGGCGCGCCGACGCCCGGAGAGGTGCTTCTCGCCGAGGCGATCTGCACGCGGATGCCGGGCTGCGAGCAGGTGCGCCTCGTGTCCTCGGGCACCGAGGCGGCCATGAGCGCGGTGCGCCTGGCGCGCGGCATCACCGGCCGCGACCGGGTAGTGAAGTTCGACGGCTGCTACCACGGGCACTCCGACGGGCTGCTGGCGGGCGGCGGGAGCGGCGTCGCCATGCTCGGGCTGCCCGGCTCCGCGGGCGTATCGGCCGGTGCGGTGGCCGACACGGAGGTGGTGCCGTACAACGTCGTGCCGGCGCTCGACGAGCGCGTGGCCTGCGTGATCGTCGAGCCGGTGGCGGCGAACATGAACCTGGTGGCGCCGGTGCCCGGTTTCCTCGAGGGCCTGCGCGCCGCGTGCGACGCGGCCGGAGCGCTGCTGATCTTCGACGAGGTGATCACCGGCTTCCGCCTCGGCCCCGAGGGGGCGACGGGGTGGAGCGGCGTGCGGCCCGACCTGTGGTGCTTCGGCAAGGTCATCGGCGGCGGGTTGCCGGTGGGCGCGTTCGGCGGCCCCCGGGACCTGCTGCGCGAGCTCGCACCCGGTGGGCCCGTGTACCAGGCGGGGACGCTGTCGGGGAACCCACTGGCGACGGCGGCAGGGCTGGCCGTCCTCGGCGAGGTGGGGCCGGCGGACTACGAGGGGCTCAGCGCACGGGTGGCGGTGTTCGCCAAGGAGCTCGAGGCGGCGATCGGCGGCGGAGGCCTGTCGGTGACGGCGCCGACGTTCGGGCCGCTCGTCGGGCTGTTCGTGGCGCCCGCAGCGGACGGCCCGATCGTGCTGCCGTCCGACTACGCGGCGTCCCGCGCGGTCGCCGGGAACGGCGTCTACCCCCGCTTCTTCCACGCGATGCTTCGCCGCGGCGTCGCGCTGGCGCCGGGCCCGTACGAGGTGCTGTTCCCGGGGCTCTCCCACGACGAGGCGGTGCTCGGGCGGGTGGTGGACGCCGCCGCGGGCGCAGCCGCCGAGGTCGCCTCGTCGTGACGGAGTGGGCGCCGAACTTCGCCGCACTCGCCCGCGGCGAGGGGTGTCCGATGTGCGCGCCCGGTGAGGACGAGACGCCGCACGGCGTGCGCGTGTTCGACGGCCAGTGGTCCGACGCCTACCTCGGGCGCTATCCGGTGCGGCCCGGCTACGCGTACGTCATCTGGAAGGGCCGGCACGTGGCCGAGCCGACGGAGCTGTCCGCCGAGGAGGCGGCGGGGTTCTGGGCCGAAGTGGCCCTGGTGGCCCGCGGCGTGGCCGAGCGCAGCCGGCCCGTGAAGATGAATTGGCTGAGCCTGGGCAACGGCGTGCCTCACCTGCACGTGCATCTCGTCCCGCGGCCGCCCGACGACGACCACGCCGGCGGGCCGATCGAGAGCGAGGCCTTCGACGGGACGCGACGCCGGAGGTGCCGGCGGACGAGCTGCGCACGGAGGCAGAGGCGCTGCGCGCCGTCCTCGATACCCGTTAGCACCACCGTCTGATCCAACGGCAGCCCGGCGCGTACGTTGGCCCCGTGGGAGAAGATCTCCTGACCGCAGCGCACCAGTGGCAGACCGAAGGCTGGGCCCTCGTCGACGGCCTCGTGCCGAAGGCGGATGTCGACGCCGTGGCCGGCGACATCGAGAGCCTCTTCGCCGCCGATACCTTCGCCGACTACAACCGGTCCTCAGGCTTCGGTGACGGTTCACCCGAAGGTCGTCGGTTCCGTTCGACGCAGTTCGACGGGATGCGCGGCTTCCCCCAGCCGGATTGCTCTGCGTTGAACGACCTCTTCGTGCACCCGCGGCTGCTCGAGTTCGCCCGCCTGGCCCTCGGCGAGGACGACCTCCGTATCTATCAGGCTGCGGTGTGGGGCAAATGGGCCGGAACGATCAACTACGAGCAGCCCCTCCACCAAGACGGCAATCACTCACTTCTTCCCCCACGGATGGAGCCCGGGTTCTGGCATCTCGAGTCGTTCCTGTACCTCTCTGACGTCGACGAGAACTGCGCCCCGCCGCGGCTCGTCCCGAGGAGCCGTTCCACCGTGGCCTACGACGACCTCTACCAGCACGAGGTCGTCGCAACCGGCGGCCGGGGATCGCTGTTGGCCTACCGGTCCGACGTGTGGCACCGCGGCACCGACTTCGGGCGGGCCGACGCGTCCCGCTTCGTACTCGTCGCTGCGTTCAGGCCTGCCGAGGCGGACTGGTTCGGTTACGACGCCTTCGGGCGGCTCGGGCTCGACGGCACCTTTCGCTCCTTCGCGGCTGGGAAGTCGCCCGAGGAGTTGGCCCTTTTCGGAGTCCCCCGGCCCGGACACCCGTTCTGGAACGAGGCGACGGTCGACGCCATGTCGGCGAAGTACCCGGGCTGGACGTCTCTCCATGGCGGGAGGCCGTGCGCAGGCCCACCGTCCGGTGAAGCGTCAGGCGGCCGGGTTCTCCGACACGTCGGGGTCCGGCAGGAAACGCGAGATCAGCTCGAGCGCGCGGTAACCGATTTCGGCAGGGCCGGGCGCGTCGGGCCGCATCAGGTTGGCCATGATCCGCAGGAGCTGGTTCATCGACGAGGTCCGAACGCATGCCGATGTTCACGCACACGCGCATCGCATCGGGGTGCGAGATCAGATGCACGAAGGCCCGGGCCACCTTGTAGTAAGGGCCGTATGCCGCGTTGAGCTCGCGGTCGTACTCGGCCAACGCGCGCGGACCCGCACCGGTGAGGGCGTGGCCAAGCGCGGCTGCGGCCAGTCGGCCGGTCTCGTAGCCGTAGGCGATGCCCTCGCCATTGAAGGGGTTGATCGCACCACCGGCGTCGCCGGCGATGAGCACGTTGTGCCCCGACCCTGGGCCCGACCGAGAGCCCCATGGGCAGCTTGCCGCCCGTCGGGGGACCGAGGCTCGTCTCGGGGCTCAGGCCCCACGACTTGGGCGCGTAGTCCACGAACGTATCCAAGAGGGTGCTGGTGTTGACGCCCTTCCAGCGCTGCTCGGTCGACAGGAGTCCGACGCCGACGTTCACCCGCCCGTCGCCCATCGGGAAGATCCAGCCGTAGCCGGGCACCACGGTGCCATCCGCGTCGCGGATGTCCAGGTGCGACTCGATGAAGGGGTCGTCGTGCCGGTCGGACCGGTAGTAGCCGCGTAGCGCCATGCCCAGCGGCAGGTCGCGCCGGCGCGTCGTGCCCAACATCCGGCCGATCCGGGAGTTCGACCCGTCGGCGACGACCACGTAGTGCGCGTTGATCACCCGCGTGCTCGTCGCGCCCTTCTCCTTGACCGTGACGCCGGTGCAACGCCGGGAGCGGCGACGCCGGGACGGCGTCGTCGGTCACCACGCCCACGACCTCGGTGCCTTGCAGCAGGGTCGCGCCCGCCTGCTGCCGCCCGCGCTGCGACCAGGCCGTCGAGGTCATGGCGGGTGATCGTGTAGCCGTAGTCGGGGAAGTGCGGGTGCTCGGGCCACTGCATCTCGATGGATTGGCCGAAACCGAAGGCCCGCAGCCCCGTGTAGCGGTGGGATCCCGCCAGCGCGTCCTCGAGCCCCATGTCGGCCAGTTGCCGGACCGCGCGCGGCGTCAGACCGTCGCCGCAGGTCTTCTCGCGCGGGAAGGTCTTCTTCTCCACGACGACGACGTCCCAACCCGCATCGGCCAGCCAGTAGGCACACGAAGAGCCGGACGGGCCGGCGCCGACGACGACGACGTCGTGCACATGGCCACTGCCCCTTCGTGGGCTCGCCGGCGCCCGGCGGGGGGAAGCCGCCGTTGCCGCGCCGCCCGTTGCAGTCCTGCGGGCCGTCGTCCTCTTGGCCGCTGCCTTCTTGGCCGTCGACTTGGACGTGGCGGCCTTGGAAGCGGTGGCCTTCGGTGCCGGCGTTTTCGGCGCCGCAGGCTTCGACCCCGCGGCCTGCGTCTTCGCCTTCTTGGCGGGGGCCTTGGCCGCCCGGGCCTTCTTCTTGGGAGCGCCGGCCGGGGGCGTCGTGTCGGCTGCCGTCACGAGGGCATCGTAGGCCCGCTCCCAGGGCTTCTGACCAGCGCCGCGGATGTGCCCGCGAAAGGGGTCGCATGGTAAAAACGGGCCACAGTGGACCAGTACCTCCCGATCCTGATTTTGGCGGTTCTCGGCTTCGCGTTTACCGTCTTCTCGCTGGTCTCGTCGGCGCTGCTCGCGCCCAAGAAGAAGCCCACGGCAGCGAAGCTCGCGCCCTACGAGTGCGGGATCGTGCCCAACGTCGAACCGCCGCAACGGTTCCCGGTGCGCTTCTACCTCGTGTCGATGATCTTCATCATCTTCGACATCGAAATCGTCTTCCTCTACCCGTGGGCGATCGTGTTCCACCAGATCGAGACGTTCGGCCTCATCGAGGTGATCGTCTTCGCCGCCGTGGTCTTCGTGTCCTTCGTGTACCTCATCTCCAACGGCGCGCTGACGTGGGGTCCGCCCAAGACCCTGCAGCCGGGCATGCCGAGCCGCACGTCGGAGTCGACGATCACGCGTATCAGCGGCCGCCGACCGGTTCCCGAAGAGGCGGCCTGAGGATGGGGATCGAGGACCTTCAGCACAACTTCCTGACCGGCAAGCTCGAGGACATGGTCAAGTGGGCCCGCCGCAACAGCGTCTGGCCGGCCACGTTCGGCCTTGCCTGCTGCGCCATCGAGATGATGTCCGTCGGCGCTGCCGACTACGACATCAGCCGGCTCGGCATGGAGGTGTTCCGCGCCTCGCCCCGGCAGGCCGACCTGATGATCGTGGCCGGACGGGTGTCCCAGAAGATGGCGCCGGTGCTGCGGCAGGTCTACGACCAGATGATGGAGCCCAAGTGGGTCATCTCCATGGGCGTCTGCGCCTCCACCGGCGGGATGTTCAACAACTACGCCATCGTGCAGGGGGTCGACCAGATCGTGCCGGTCGACGTCTACGCGCCGGGCTGCCCACCGTCGCCCGAGACGCTGCTGCACGCCATCCTGACGCTGCACGAGAAGATCCGCACCGGCGAGATCACGCGGCGCCCCGGGTCCTCCGTGCCCGCCGGTGAGCAGGCGACGGGTGGCTGGGTGCCCTCCGTGCCCGACGCCGTGCGGGTGGCCACGCCGCGGTGACCGACACCACCGCGACCGCCGCACCGGCGGCGACGGCTTCGAGGGTCCTGCCCGAGGTGCCCCGGCTGCCCGACCGGCTGGTCGACCAGTTGGCCTTCCCCGGGCGCGACACCTACAAGGCCATGGTCGCCGCGTTCCGCGACGCCGGGTTCGAGCTGTGTGCAGATCTGTGCGCGGTCGACTACCTGACCCATCCCGGTCGCTCACTGCCCGAGGGCGTCACGCCCGAGCGCTTCGAGGTGGTCGTGAACCTCGTGTCGCTCTCCATCCGCCAGCGGGTACGCGTACGTGTCCAGGTGCCCGAGAACGACCCGGTGGTCGACAGCTTGTTCGAGGTCTACCCCGGCACCGAGGCTATGGAGCGAGAGGCCTACGACATGATGGGCATCGTCTTCGCCGACCACCCCGACCTCACCCGGATCCTCATGCCCGAGGACTGGGAGGGCCACCCGCTGCGCAAGGACTACGGGGTGGGCCGCGTGCCCGTGCAGTTCAAGGAAGCCCCGGGACCGCGATGAGCGACGACCGCGAGCAGCAGGCTGATGGCGCCGGCGAGGCCGGCGACCAGGGGAGCACCGAGGAGTTCGGGCTCGAGCCCACCGAGCGCGCCCACCGCGAGGCCGAGGAGCATCGGTACTTCCTGGCCGAGACGTCCGAGGGCGCCCAGGAGCTCCTCCCCCGTGGCACGACCGCCGCCGGGGAGTTGCGCAGCGAGGTCGGCGCCGTCCTGCGGCTGCCCGAGGGCGGCTACATCGACCCGGGCGACATCGACATCGAGCGCCGCGACGACCAGACGATGATCATCAACATGGGCCCGCAGCACCCGTCGACCCACGGGGTGCTCCGTCTCATGCTCGAGCTCGACGGCGAGACGGTGCTGCGCACCAAGCCGGTCATCGGCTACCTGCACACCGGCATGGAGAAGACGGGCGAGGAGCTCACGTACGTCCAGGGCTGCACGAACACGACGCGCATGGACTACCTCTCGCCGCTGCACAACGAGCTGGTGTTCTCCCTGGCCACCGAGGCGCTGCTCGGCGTGGAGCTGCCGCCGCGGGCCACCTGGATCCGCATGCTGATGTGCGAGCTGAACCGGGTGTCCTCGCACCTCATGTGGATGGCGACCAACGGCATGGACCTCGGGTCGACGTCGATGATGATCTACGGCTTCCGCGAGCGCGAGATGGTGCTCAGCTTCTTCGAGAAGGCGACCGGTCTGCGGATGAACCACAACTTCATCCGTCCCGGCGGTGTCGCCGCCGACCTGCCCGACGGTTGGCAGGAGGACGTCGAGATCATCTGCGAGACGATCCTGGCCCGCACGTACGAGTACGACGAGCTCCTCACGGGCCAGCCCATCTTCCGCGAGCGGACCGAGGCCGTCGGCAACATCTCGGCCGAGGAGGCGCTCGCACTCTCGGTGACCGGCCCGATCCTGCGCTCCACGGGCGTGCCCTGGGACCTGCGCCGCACCATGCCGTACCTGGCCTACGACAAGCTCGACTTCGACGTGATCGTCGGCAGCTACGGCGACAACTTCGACCGCTACTCGGTCCGCCTGAACGAGATCCGCGAGTCGATCCGCATGATCCGCCAGATCGTCGAGATGATGCCGCCCGGCGACTACCGGGTGCAGGACCGCAAGGTCACCCCGCCGCCGAGGGCGCGGATCGACGAGAGCATGGAGGCGCTCATCCACCACTTCAAGATCTTCACCGAGGGCTTCCGGGTCCCCGAGGGCGAGGTCTACGTGGCGATCGAGTCCCCCGCGGCGAGCTCGGCTGTTACATGGTCTCCGACGGCACCTCGAAGCCGTACCGCATGCACATCCGCGGGCCGAGCTTCGTCAACCTGCAGTCACTGCCGCTCCTGCTGCGGGGCGGCCTGATGGCCGACGCCGTCGCGGTCATCTCCTCGGTCGACCCGGTGATGGGCGAGGTGGACCGGTGAGCCATCTCAACGCGGCAGATCCGCCAGCGGGCCGAGGAGCTCGTGGCGCTCTACCCCGAGCGGCGTTCTGCGCTCATCCCGCTGTGCCACCTGGCCCAGGAGCAGGACGGCTGGCTGCGACCGGAGGCGATATCCGAGATCGGCGAGATCTGCGGCGTCACCGCGGCCGAGGTGAAGGGCACCGCCACCTTCTACGACATGCTGCACACCGAGCCGGTGGGCAAATACGTCGTGGCCGTCTGCACGAACATCGCCTGCCTGCTCGGGGGCGCGCTGGAGCTGCTCGAGCACGCCGAGTCGACGCTGGGCGTGCGGGCCGGCGGCACGACCTCCGATGGCGTCTTCACGCTGCACGAGGCGGAATGCCTGGCCGACTGCGACAAGACGGTGTGCGTGCAGGTGAACCACCGCTACGTCGGCGCGCAGACGCCCGAGACCTTCGACGCGCTGCTCGACGATCTGCGCGCCGGCCGACTGGACGAGACGGTGCCGCCGCACGGGACTCTCGTGCGGGTGCGGCGCAGCGTCGGCCTGCAGGCCGACCGGGCGGCCATCGCCACCGAACGCGCCAAGGAGGCCGAGGCCAAGGCGGCGCGAACCGCGGCGACGGCCGGAGCCGGGGAGAACAAGGCCTGATGGCGATCACGGACGCTCCCAAGATCGTCACCGCGCGCCTGGACCACGACGACTCGCACACCCTCGAGCGCTACCTCGCGACGGGCGGCTACAGCGGGCTGCGCAAGGCGTTGACCATGACGCCCGAAGCCGTGGCCGCCGAGGTCGACGCGGCCAGCCTGCTCGGGCGCGGTGGTGCCGGCTTCCCCGCCGGGCGCAAGTGGTCGATGCTGCGCAAGAACCCGGTCACCTACCTCGTCATCAACGGCGACGAGTCGGAGCCCGCCACGTTCAAGGACCACATGCTCATCGAGGGCGACCCGCACCAGATCCTCGAAGGGGTGCTCATCTCCGCCTACGCGTTGCAGGTCAGCCAGGCCTTCATCTACCTGCGTGGTGAGTTCGCCCTCGGGCTCGAGCGGCTGCAGCAGGCCGTGAACGACGCGTACGCCCACGGCGCCGTCGGCGCGAACATCTTCGACTCGGGCTTCTCGGTCGACGTCGTGGTGCACCCGGGCGCGGGCGCCTACATCTGCGGCGAAGAGACGGCGCTCCTCGAGTCGCTCGAGGGCAAGCGCGGCTTCCCCCGCATCAAACCGCCGTACTTCCCCGCCGCCATCGGGCTCTACGGCGAGCCCACGGTCGTCAACAACGTCGAGACGATGGCCAACATCCCCTGGATCGTGAACAACGGCGGCGCGGCGTTCGCCGCCCTCGGTGCCGGCCGTTCGACGGGCACCCGGCTCTTCGCTCTGGCCGGGCACGTCCGCAAGCCGGGCAACTACGAGCTCGAGATGGTGAAGACCACGTTCCGCGACCTGATCTACTCACCCCTGCTCGGCAGCGGCATCCGCGGTACCAACACGCTCAAGGCCTTCATCCCGGGCGGCGTCTCGGCGCCGTGGTTCGGGCCGGACCAGGTCGAACTGCCGCTCGGCCAGGACGAGGTCGGCGACGCGGGGTCGATGCTCGGCTCCGGCTCGGTCGTGGTCATGGACTCGGCCACGTGCATGGTGCGCGCGGCCTGGCGGATCACGAAGTTCTTCGCCGCGAGTCGTGCGGACAGTGCACGCCGTGCCGCGAGGGTTCGGGCTGGCTCGAGCGCATCATGTACCGAATTGAGAACGGCGATGGCCGCGAGGAAGATCTGGACCTCCTCATGGACCTCTGCGACAACATCTCGCCCGGCGTGGCCTGGCCGCCGCAGCAGACGACCATCTGCGTCCTCGGCCCGTCGATCCCCTCGTCCATCGCGTCGGGCATCCGCATGTTCCGCGACGAGTTCCTCGTCCACGTCAAGGAAGGGGGGTGTCCCTTTGACTGACGTGGCCGAGTCGACGCCGAAGACGGAGCAGACCGACGAGATCACGTTCACGCTGGACGGCCGCGCCGTGCCGGCGACCAAGGGGGAGCTGATCATCGCGGCGGCCGAACGCGCCGGCACCTACATTCCTCGCTTCTGCTACCACCCCCGCATGGACCCGGTGGGCATGTGCCGCATGTGCCTGGTGGACGTCGAAGGGCCGCGCGGCGCGACGCTGACACCGGCGTGCTTCGTCGAGGTCACCGACGGCATGGTCGTCGACACGACCAACGACCGGGTCAGGAAGGCGCAGGACGGCGTGCTCGAGTTCCTCCTGGCCAACCACCCGCTCGACTGCCCCGTATGCGACAAGGGCGGCGAGTGCCCGCTGCAGGACCAGACGCTCGCGTACGGGCCGGGCGAGAGCCGCTTCGTCGAGGAGAAGCGCCACTTCGAGAAGCCGATACCCATCTCGGACCTCGTGCTGCTCGACCGGGAGCGCTGCATCCAATGCGCGCGCTGCACCCGCTTCGCCGAGGAGGTCGCCGGCGAGGCCCAGATCGACTTCGCCGGCCGGGGTGACCGGGTCGAGGTCGCCACGTTCCCGACGGAGCCCTTCGAGTCGTACTTCAGCGGCAACACCGTGCAGATCTGCCCCGTCGGCGCGCTGACCGCGACGCCGTACCGCTTCACCGCGCGACCCTGGGACCTCGATCAGGTCGAGTCCACGTGCACCACCTGCGCCGTCGGCTGCCGGGTCGCGGTGCAGTCGTCGCAGAACCGGCTCACGCGCCTGCTCGGCATCGACACGGAGCCGGTCAACCACGGCTGGCTGTGCGACAAAGGCCGCTTCACCTACGAGTCGGTCAACGGCGACGAGGTGGCGGCCGGGCCGCTGCCGAGCGAGCTGGCCGACGAGGCGGTCGACGTTGCGCCGGCCACCGCCTCGCAGGTGGTGAGCCTCGGCGTGAGCCGCGGGCAATTCCTGGGCGAGGCGCGCGAGACGGGCCGATTCGAGCACGGGCGCCTCGTCGAGCCGCTCGTGCGCAAGGCCGGCGAGCTGGTGCCGGTGAGCTGGGGCGAGGCGCTGGCGGCGGTGGCCAAGGGCATCACCGCCGCGAAGGAGTCCGGCGGAGCGGCCGCGGTCGGCGTCATCGGCGGCGCGCAACTCACCAACGAGGCGGCCTATGCGTGGGCCAAGCTGGCCAAGGGCGTCATCGGCACGGACTCGGTCGACGCGCAGCTGGGCGACGGCCTGCCGGCCGACCTGGTGCTCGGCTTGCCCCGGGCGACCATCGATCAGGCGGCGACGGCACCGTTGCTGCTGACGCTGTGCGGCGACCTGCGCGAGGAGTTGCCGGTGCTGTTCCTGCGGTTGCGCGAGGCCGTCGTGAAGCGCGGCACGAAGGTCATCGAGATCGGTCCCACGTCGACTGCGCTCAGCCCGCCATGCGGCGGCGGTCCTGGCGGCCCGCCCGGGCGACGCCCCGCTCGTGGCCAAGGCACTGACGGGCGACGACGCCGCCGTCACCGCGCTGGGCACGCACCACGAGGGCACCGCGCTCGACACCGCCGCGCTCGATGCCGCGCGCACGCTCGTCGCCGAGCACCCCGAGGGCGAGGGCATCGTGGTCATCGCCGGCCGCGGCTCGTACGCCGAGTCCGGCGAGGTGACGGCCGAGGCGCTGCGCACGTTGGCGGCCGCGCTGCCCAAGGCCACGTTCCTGCCGGCACTCCGGCGCGGCAACGTGTTCGGCGCGCTCGACATGGGCCTGTCGCCCGGCCTCCTGCCGGGCCGTGTCAGCCTCGAGGAGGGCCGCCGCCGCTTCACGGCCGCGTGGGGATCGGTTCCTGACGCCACCGGACGCTCGACGGCCGAGATCCTGGCGTCGATGGCCGGCGAGACGACGAGCCGTCCCGGTGCCGGGGCCGACGCCCCCGCCGTCACCGCTCTCGTCCTGCTGGGCGCGGACCCGCTCAGCGACTTCCCCGACCACGAAGTGGCGAAGAAGGCGCTCTCGTCGGGCCACTTCGTCGTCGCGGTGACCGGCCACCCGTCACAGTCGGTCGACGCGTACGCCGACGTCGTGCTTCCGTGTTCGGTCGCGCACGAGCGCCCGGGAACGACGACCAACCTCGAGGGACGCGTGAGCCGTCTCGGCCCGAAGGTGACGGCGCCCGGCTTCGCCTGGTCCGACTGGATGATCGCCGCCGAGGTCGCCCACGCGCTCGGGGGCGACCTGGGGGCATCGAGCCGCGTGGACCTGACCGAGGAGACTGGCTCTGGCCGCGCCCGCCTACGCCGGTCTGACCGAGGACGTCCTGCAGTCCCACGCCGCGCACGACGGCCTCGTGGTGCCGCTCCGGGACGACGCCCGCCGCAGCGCCGACGTCGAGCCGATCGACCCGGTGGCCCTTCCGGGCGTCGAGTCCGTCGAGCGCCAAGGGGCCCCGCCGCGCGTCGGCACCGGAGTGCGCGCGCACGCGCTGGCGCACACGAAGGACCTGGGCACCCTGCCGCCCCTGCTCACCCCGAGTGCGAACGGCGGGGCCGAGCCGTTCCGGATTCCCAAGGCCGACAACTACACGCTGCGCCTTGTGGCCTGCCGCCGGCTCTACGACGCCGGCAGCGCGATGACCGGGTCGCCCTCGTTGACACCGCTCGTGCCCGCGCTCGAGGCGCGCGCCAACCCCTACGACCTCGACCGCCTCGGCGCGGGGACGGGGGACCGGGTGAAGGTGCGCTCGGCCCGCGGCGAGCTCGTCCTGCCCGCCCGGGCCGACGAGGACGTGCCGCGCGGCTGTGTCGCCATCGACTTCAACGTGCCGAGCGCCGAGAGCCCGGGCAACAACGCCGCCGCCATGCTGATCGACAGCCGGCAGCTCGTGACCGACGTCCGGATGGAGTCGGTGTGATCACGTCCGTCTTCGCCTCGGCCGCGCACGCCGTCGCCACGAACCCGCAGCTGCTGACGCACAGTGCGAACAACGGCAACGGCGACCCGCTCTTCTACTTCGGCCTCAACTGGGAAGTCTGGGTCATCGTCCTCATCAAGTGCCTCGTCGCGTTCGTGGCGCTCCTGGTGGCGACGGCGCTGATGATCTGGTTCGAGCGCAAGGTCATCTCCGACATGCAGAGCCGGATCGGTCCGAACCGCGCCGGGCCCTGGGGCCTGCTCCAGACCCTGGCCGACGGGACCAAGCTCGTCTTCAAGGAGGACCTGCTCCCGGACCGGGCCGACTCCTTCGTCTTCAAGCTGGCGCCCTACCTCTCGGTGATCCCGGCTGTGCTCGTCTTCACGGTGGTGCCGGTCGGCGGCGTCATCACCATCGGCAGCCACACGTTCGAATTGCAGGTGGCCGACCCGCCCATGGGCATCTTGCTGGTGCTGGCCATGTCGGGCATCGCCGTCTACGGCGTGATGCTGGCCGGCTGGTCGTCGGGCTCCAAGTACCCGCTGCTCGGCTCGGTGCGCGCGTCGGCGCAGGTGATCTCCTACGAGGCTGCGCTCGGCATGACCACCGTGATGGTGGTGCTGGTGACCGGGTCGCTCTCGACCCGGGCGATCGTGGCCTCGCAGGCGGACGGCTTCTGGAACTGGAACCTCATCCGCCTCGGCATCTTCCCCTTCATCTTCTTCATGATCGCCATCACGGCCGAGCTGACGCGGCCTCCCTTCGACCTGACCGAGGCCGAGCAGGAGCTCGTCGGCGGGTTCCACACCGAGTACTCGTCCATCCGCTTCGGGCTCTTCTTCCTGGCCGAGTTCATGAACACCATCACGATGTCGGCCATCGTGGTGACCCTCTTCTTCGGCGGCCCCAACGGCTACATCCCCCACATCCCCGGGGCGACCATCTACATGCCGATCATCTACTTCCTGGCCAAGACGGCGGCCTTCTGCTTCATCTACGTCTGGTTCCGTGCCGCCCTGCCGCGCCTCCGTTACGACCAGCTCATGGACCTCGGCTGGAAGCGCCTCATCCCGGTCACCCTCGGCTGGCTGCTCCTCGTGGCGGCGATCATCGCCTGGCACTGGGGCGGCCTCATCCTCGTGCCGGTGATGCTGCTCGCCGCGGCGCTGTTGTTCCGGGCCACCCAGCTCGGTGCGCACCGCAGCGAGGAGGACGTGATCATTCCGGCGATCGGCAGCCGGGTCACGCGCCCGACCCGGGCCCCGGTGTCTCCGCTCCGGCCCGTCCCGGGGGGTGACGCGTAATGGGCATCGGCGACGAGATGAAGGACCAGCTGTCGTTCCTGGGTGGCTTCAAGCTGACCTTCCAGCACCTGACCCGGCCCCGGGTCACCACGATGTACCCGGAGGACAAGAAGCCGAAGCAGCCCCGCCAGCACGGCCGTCACGTCCTCAACCGCTACGAGGACGGCATGGAGAAGTGCATCGGCTGCGAGCTCTGTGCCGGGGTGTGCCCGGCCGACTGCATCTACGTGCGCGGTCTCGACAACCCGCCCGACCACCCTGTGTCGCCCGGCGAGCGCTACGGATACGTCTACGAGATCAACTACCTGCGCTGCATCCACTGCGACATGTGCGTCGAGGCCTGCCCGACGGAGGCGATCACGGAGTCAAAGCTCTTCGAGTTCTCCTTCACCAACCGCTCGGACGCCATCTACACCAAGAACGAGCTGGTGGTGAACGACGACGGCACCCCGAAGAAGCTGCCGTGGGAGGACTGGCGCGAGGGCGACGACGCCATGACGTCGGGCTGGATGCGCGCCACCTCGCCGTCGGGAAACGCCGCCTACGAGGGGGAGGTGCAGTGGTCGGGAGAGCTCGGCTACGGCGTGCGCGTCCCCGAGGGCGGCCAGTCCGGCAGGCGCGACGACGATGCCACCGGCACCAAGCCCTTGCGCGAGGTGCTCGAGGCGCACCTGCTCGACGAGGACATCCCGCTCGCGCACCGCGGCATGCAGGGCCGCGTCTGGCGGGCCCGCAAGGGCGCCGAGCGCAACCGCCGCAAGATGGATGCGATGCGCGCCCGCATGAAGGAGCAGCGGGCGGAGCGCAAGGCGGCGAAGGCCGACGCCAAGGCTGCGCAGGCCGACGCCGAGGCGCTGGTGGCGGCGCACCTGGCGCACGAGGCGGACGAGGCGATCTCCGGGGAGAGCGACTGAGCCATGCCCCACGACCTGCTCTTTGCCTCCAGTGCCACCGTGCCCGACGTCATGGTGTTCGCGGCGTCGGCCGTCGTGATCCTCATGGGGGCGATCGGTGTCGTCACGTCGAGCAACCCGGTGCACGCTGCGCTGAGCCTCGTCATGACGCTCTTCGGCGTGGCCGTCCTGTTCATCGAGCAGCAGGCCGACTTCCTGGCCGCCGTCCAGATCATCGTCTACGCGGGCGCCATCGTCGTGCTGTTCCTTTTCGTCATCATGTTCCTGGGGGTCGACCGGGCGGAGGACATCACGACAGAGCCGCTCGTCGGCCAGCGGCCGCTGGCGTACGTCTTCGCCGCCATCACACTCGGCAGCCTGATCGCCATGGGCGTCACCGCCCACTGGGTCACGGGCGCCCACCAGGTCGTCGGGCCCATTCAGGGACACGTGACCAAGAGCCTCTCCTCGCCGGCGGGTGAGCCGGCCCAGCTGGGCAAGCAGCTGTTCACGACCTATCTGTTCGCGTTCGAGGCGACCGCGGCCCTCTTGGTCATCGCGGTGGTCGGCGCGGTCGTGCTGGCCCGGCGTCCGCCGACGGTGCACGCCGACCAGGAGGACGTGACCGAGAGCGAGCTGCCGCGCATGAGCCTCTCGGGAGCCTGGTACCTGGGCCTGGCGGCCATCGTCTTCACCATCGGCGCCGTCGGCCTGCTGGTGCGGCGCAACGTCCTGATCATGTTCATGTGCATCGAGCTGATGCTCAACGCCGCCAACCTCACCTTCGTCACGTTCTCCCGCATGCTCAACGACATCGGTGGGCAGGCGCTGGTCTTCTTCGTGCTCGTGGTGGCGGCGGCTGAGGTCGTGGTCGGCCTCGGGATCGTCGTGACCAACTACCGACGCCGCGCGACGACCGTGGCGGACGACCTGGACTCGCTCAAGGGCTGACCCGTGGTCCATCTCGCGTACCTCATGCTGCTGTTGCCCCTGGCCGGGTTCGTGGTGCTCGTCGTGGGCGGGCGCCGCCTCGGGGACCCGCTGGCGGGCTGGGTCGGCACCGCCGCCGTGGGTGGCGCGTTCGTCATCGCCTGCCTCGTCCTCGTCGGCCTCATGCATCTGCCCGGCGACCATCGGGTGGTGGTGCACCAGTACTTCACCTGGTTCAGCGCCGGCGGCCTGAGCGTGCCGGTGGGCACGCTGGTGGACCCGCTCTCGATGACGATGTGCATGTTCGTCACCGGGGTCAGCGCGCTCATCCACCTGTACTCCATCGGCTACATGAAGAAGGACCGGGACTACTCGAAGTTCTTCATCTACCTGAACCTGTTCGTCTTCTCGATGGTGCTGCTGGTGCTGGCGAACAACCTCCTGCTCACGTTCGTGGGCTGGGAGGGCGTGGGCGTCTGCTCGTACTTCCTGGTCGCGTTCTGGTTCGAGCGCGAGTCGGCCGCATCGGCCGGCAAGAAGGCCTTCATCTACAACCGGATCGGTGACGCCGGCTTCCTGATCGCCATCTTCCTCATCTTCGAGAAGACGGGGACCCTGCAGTACGAGAGCGGTCCGGGCGGTGGGATCTTCGGGATGCTCTCCCACCTGCACGGCGGGGCGGCCACCGCCGCGGTGCTCCTGCTCCTGCTCGCGGCCACCGGCAAGTCGGCGCAGATCCCGCTGTTCAACTGGCTGCCCGACGCCATGGAGGGCCCGACCCCGGTCTCCGCCCTCATCCACGCCGCCACCATGGTGACGGCCGGGGTCTACCTGCTGTGCCGGATGAACCCGCTCCTGCACCTCACAACGCCGGGCATGGAGACGATCGCCGTGATCGGCGGTGCCACGGCATTCGTTGCCGCCACGATCGCGTGCGCGCAGCAGGACATCAAGAAGGTGCTGGCGTTCTCGACCATCTCGCAGATCGGCTACATGATGCTGGCGGTCGGCTCGGGCGCATATGTCGCCGCCATCTTCCTGATGGTGGTCCACGCCTTCTTCAAGGGCCTGCTCTTCCTGGGCGCCGGATCGGTCATCCACGGGCTCGAGGACGAGCAGGACCTCAAGCGGATGGGCGCGCTGCGCCGCTACATGCGCTGGACGACCGTGACCTTCACCATCGGCTACCTGGCGATCGCCGGCATCCCGCCGCTGTCGGGCTTCTGGGCGAAGGGCGACGTGCTCGACAACGTGTTTGCCCATCCCGCTGCGCTCTACAAGTTCCTGTGGGCGTTCGGACTGGTCACGGCGGTGCTCACGGCGTACTACATGAGCCGGCTGGAGGTCCTCGCCTTCGGCGGCGAGCCCCGTTTCGACAAGGTCGGGCCGCACGGAGAGCCCGCCCTGCACACGCCGCACGAGTCGTCCTGGGTCATGCGCCTACCCCTGGTGATCCTCGCCTTCTTCGCGTTCTTCGGCGGCGTGCTGAACCTGCCCTGGGTGCACACCCACGACCTCGAGAGCTGGCTGGCGCCGGTCTTCTCGGGCACGCTCTACAACAACACCCTGAGCGACGCCTCTCTGTGGGCGCTCGCCGCAACCGACACGGCGGCCGCGCTCATCGGCGTGATCGTGGCCTACTCGCTCTGGCGCGGCGTCCAGGTGGACAAGCCGGCGCTCGAGCCCGCGTTCCTCCAGCGGGTCTGGTACTGGGACGACTTCTACGACACCGTCATCGGCAGGCCGAGCCAGCGGATCGCAACGTTCTGCGCCTGGGTGGTCGACATCCGTGTCATCGACGGTGCCGTCAACGGTGCCGCGCACCTGGCCAAACTCGGCGGCACGGCGGCCCGCCGACTCCAGACGGGGTACGCCCGGAACTATGCGCTGGGCATCGCGTTCGGGCCTGGCCCTGCTGATCGCCTTCATGTTGAGCAGGACGTGGTGGGGATGAGGCACATCGTCCCGTATCTCACGCTGTTGGTCCTCATCCCGGCTATCGGCGCGGCCGTCCTCGGCCTACTCGGCTTGGACAAGCGGCTGCCGCGCGAGGTGCCGTACGCGCTGGCGCTCATCGCCTCGCTGACGACCCTCGGATTCGCCATCGCCGCCCTGGTCGAGATGAAGGTGCACGACGGCGGGTTCCAGCTCGTCTCGGACCACGACTACACGGGCAGCTCGCTCGGGCGTCCACTGGTATCTCGGTGTCGACGGCATCTCCGTCTTCCTCGTCCTGCTGACGGCGATCCTGTTTCCGCTGACCATCGTGCTGGGACGGAACCGGGAGAACGCCCGGGTCTACTTCGCCTGGATCCTGCTGCTCGAGGCCGCGGTCATGGGGAGCTTCCTCTCGCTCGACCTCCTCGTGTTCTTCTTCATGTTCGAGCTCACGCTCGTGCCCTCGTACTTCATCATCGCCGGGTGGGGCCATCAACGCCGGGCCTACGCAGCCATCAAGTTCTTCCTCTACACGTTCCTCGGCTCCGCCTTCCTGCTGGTCGGGATCCTGGCCCTGGCCTTCATCCACGAATCGCAGTACCACTACCTCACGTTCTCGCTCGGACCGCTCATGCAGACGCATCTGAGCGGGATCCGAAGGTGTGCTGCTCTTCCTGGCCTTCACGGCCGCCTTCGCAGTGAAGGCCCCGTTGTTCCCGTTCCACACCTGGTCGCCCGACGCCTACACCGAGGCACCCGAGGAGGGCTCGGTGGTCCTGTCCGGGGTGCTGGCCAAACTCGGCACGTACGGCATCATCCGCTTCGACCTCAGCCTCTTCCCCCACGCCACTCGCACCCTCGCCCCGCTCGTCCTCACGCTGGCGGTCATCGGCATCATCTACGGCGCCGTCGTGGCGTGCGCGCAACGCGACCTCAAGCGGCTGGTGACCTACTCGTCGCTGGCGCAGATCGGCTTCATCGCGCTCGGCACCATCGCGCTCAGCAGCCAGGGACTCGCCGGCGGCGTGCTGCTGATGCTGAACCACGGCCTCATCGTCGGGGCCCTGTTCATCCTCATCGGCTTCATCTACCAGCGGCGCGGGACGTGGCAGACCGGCGAGATGCGCGGGCTGCAGAAGGCCGCGCCCGTCTTGGCCGGCGTGTTCACCGTGGTCATGTTGGCGTCGGTCGGCGTCCCCGGTCTCAACGGCTTCGTCAGCGAGTTCCTCGTGTTGTCGGGCACCTTCCTGACGCACCGCTGGTGGGCCGTCGTCGCGGTGCTCGGGGTCATCGTGGCCGTCGTCTACCTGCTGTGGGCCTACCAGCAGGTGTTCCACGGCAAGCCGCGCGAGGCCGACGAGAAGACGCGTGACCTCGCGCTCCTGGAGCGTGCGGTGATGGCGCCGCTGATCATCCTGATCGTGTTCCTGGGCGTCTACCCCAAGCCGGTGCTCGACCGGATCAACCCCTCGGTGAACCAGCTGATCGCCCACGTCGAGTCGAGCACCGGGCAGCACCAGCCCTCGGTCGCGGTGAAGGGCGTGGAGGGCGTCAAATGATCGCAACCCTCCTGGCCACGACGACGCACGTCCCGTCGGACACCATCGCGGTGCCGCCGATCCGGTGGCTCGCCATCATGCCGCCGGTCATCATGATCGGCGGCGCCGTGCTGCTGCTCGGACTGGCGTCACTGGTGGCGCGGCCGCTCCGGGTGGCGGTCTCGACGGTGGCGACCGTGGTGATCTCGGGCGGCGCGCTCGGCGTCGCCATCTGGCAGTGGACCGACGTGCAGGACCACGGGGCGCACACCTACATCAAACAGGCCGTCGTGATGGACGGTTTCAGCGTGTTCGTGATGATCCTCGTTTCGATCGCCATGTTGCTCACCGCGCTCGTCGCCGATGGCTATCTGCGCCGCGAAGGCGTGCAGGGGGCCGAGTTCCACGTGCTCGCGATGGTGTCCGCCTCGGGCGCCATGTTGATGGCGATGGCCAACGACCTCATCATCATCTTCCTCGGACTCGAGATCCTCTCCATCGCGCTGTACGTGCTGACGGCGTTCAACTACCGGCGGGCGGCCTCGGGCGAGGCGGCGCTGAAGTACTTCATCCTCGGCGGCTTCTCTTCGGCCATCTTCGTCTACGGGATCGCGCTCACCTATGGAGCGACCGGCTCCACGAACCTGACCCAGATCGCGGACTTCCTCTCCAAGAACGTCGTGCTTTCCAACGGGTTGCTGCTCGCCGGACTGGCGCTCCTGCTCGTGGGCTTCGCGTTCAAGGTCGCGGCGGTGCCGTTCCACATGTGGACACCGGACGTGTACCAGGGCGCGCCGTCGCCCGTGACGGGCTTCATGGCGGCCGTGGCCAAGGCGGGCGCGTTCGCGGCCATGCTGCGTGTCCTGTTCTCGGCCATGGGAGTGGTGTCGACCGACTGGCGGCCGATCATCTACGCGCTTGCTCTGCTTTCCCTGGTGCTCGGCGCATTCGTCGCCCTCCGCCAGCGCGACGTGAAGCGCATGCTGGCCTACTCGTCGATCAATCACGCCGGCTTCATCCTCCTCGGCGTCGTCGCCGGCACGACCCGCGGCGTGAGCGCGGCGCTCTACTACCTGTTCGCCTACATGCTGATGACGATCGGCAGCTTCGCCATCGTGACATTGCTCGGTCGCGCCGGGGACGGCGACCACGACCTGTCCCGCTACCGCGGCCTGGCCGGGCGCCAGCCGCTCCTCGCGCTCGCGTTCGCCGTCCTCCTGCTCGCGCAGGCGGGCGCACCGTTCACGACCGGCCTCTGGGCCAAGGTGCAGGTCGTCTTCGCCGCCATCGAGGGCGGGAGCACGAACACCAACGCCACCGGGCTGAGCACGACAGCACTGGTCACGCTCGCTGCCATCGCCATGGTGACCGCCGTCGTGGCGGGCTACTTCTACCTCCGGGTGGCCGTGCTCATGTACGCGGGCGGGGGACTGGGTGAGCCCGAGGGCGCGGCGGCCGGGGGCTCGGCGGACCTCGCCTACGACGAGTCCATGGTGGGAGGCGGCACCATCACGGCGGCGGCGCCGCCAGAGATCCCCGAGGGGGGCGTGGCCGTGCCCGTCGCCGAAGGCTCGGCCAGCGGCGGGCTCGAGTGGGCCACTCCGGCGTCCGCCGCCGGGGCGGTCACGACCCTCAACGAGCAGATCCTGTTGGCCGACGAGGACGCCGAAGAGGAAGCGCCCGGGCCCGAGCCGGTCGAGGTGCCGGTGCTCGCTGCCGTCGCCATCGGGCTGTGCACCGGGGTCACCGTGCTGTTCGGCGTCTGGCCGCAGCCGCTCATCAGCTTCGCCAATCACGCCACACTGCTGTTCCTGCCGCACTAGGGGTCACGGCCGAACCAACCCACGCCCAGGTGGCGTGGGCGATGACCTGGGATGACCGGTTGCCGGGGCCGGTCCGGGGGTGCCGCCGTAAGCTGACGGCCCCGTAGCGGTTTTCCTCAGGTGGGAAACGCCGGCACGACCGGTGGACGAGGAACGGATCGACGATGGACGAGCAATTGACCGGGCCGACGCCCGGTGCGGCGGCGGTGCCCGAAGAGTCCGGCCTGGCCGAGCGCCTCATCCGCGAGGAGTTCGGTGCGCCCGCGTCCGTCTTCGACGAGACCGCGCTGGTTCCGTCCGTCGCGACGGCGGCAGCCGACCGGCGACGCAGGGTTGGCTGCCGGCGCGGCCATCCACGAGGAATTCGCCGAGCCGGCTCGTGTTCCCCGGGCCCGCTCGCACCGCACCGGCATGCTGGCCGGTCTGGGCGTGGTGGGGGTCTTGCTGGCCGTGCTCGTGATGCTCTCACCGGGCAGCGGCCAGCCGCGGCTGCCGGTGCAGAGCGTGCACGACGTGGGCCCGATCGCCGCCAGCGGACCCGAGACCGTCGCTGCCATCGCGGCGCCAACGGCCGTCCCGTCCACCACCTCGTCGACAACCTCTCCGAGCACGCCCACGACACAGCCACACCGGAGCGAGACGGCGCCGACGACCGTGACCTACGTCTACCTGCCCGGGACGACGACGCCGACTCCGACGCCGACGACCGGTGCGCCGGCCCCGACGCCGACCACGGCACCGCCACCGCCCCGCCGACAACGACGACGACATCGCCGCCGACGACCACGACGACGACGAAACACTGCATCCTCGGCCTGATCTGCTGAACGGCGCCTTGCCGCTCACTCAGCCGTATTGCTTGGCGTAGTCCGTCGATCGCCAGCGCTCGGGGGCCAGGCGGAACATGGCTTGGTCGGGCGCATCGTCCTCGGTGGCGGCGAGATAGAGATCGCCGAACTCCGGGCCGAGATAGCGATGGGCCAGGGCGCGCAGGACCTCGGGTGCGACCGGGTCCACGATGGCGACGATCGGCCCCTCGACGCTGACGTAGCCGTAGGGAGGTGTCTCGTTCTGCGCACACGAGGGAGAAACGGCCAGCTGCGCGCAGGCGCCGGGCCTTCAGGCTGTCGCGTCCCGTGACGACGTCCACCGTCCCGTCTGGCGCAAAGGCGTACCAGACCGGCACGCTCAGGGGACCGTGACCCGGGATCGTCCACACTGAGAACTCCGACGTGCACCCCCGCCAGGAACGCCTCCCGCTCAGTCGGGGACATGGCGAGCGTCATGGCATCACGCTCGAGGACCGGTTGCCTCGGCCTCCCGTGTGGTCGCCGCGCCATCCTCGTGCTCCATTGCGGCCACGACCTCTTCGGGCACGGCCGGTCCCGCGCGCTTGGCCACGCCCGTCGTGAGAAGCCGCCCGATCACCGGCACCTCGGTCAGCGACTCGGCCCGCATGGTTTGGACCGCTACCGGCACGAATTGCTCCGCCGAGTCGAAGACGATGTAGCGCGGCAGCCAGCGAGGCTCGTACTTCGAGTTGAAGCGCCACAGCGTCTCGATCTGGAGGACACCGGACAGCCGGCGAATCGCCCAGCGCTCGACACGCTGAGTCACCCCGTCGCCTGAATCGCCCTCCAAGATCGACCGCATGGCCGCAAAGTTCAGACTGAGGCCGGTCATCCCCCGCTCCTTGAGGTGGGCGATCGTGGAGCAGAGCGCGAAGTCGAGCAGCCCGTTGGGATGATCGCCCGGGTCTCGCCGCATGAGGTCGAGCGAGTAGCCGCCGATGGCCGGCGAAGGGACGAACTGGCACATTGCAACGGGATCCCCGTCGGGCCCCTCGACCAGCGTCAGCAACAAATCGGCGTCGCGCGGGTCGAACAGCCGGCCCAGCATCATGGAGAAGCCGCGTTCCTGCTCGCCCCTGCGGCTCTTGGCCATCAATTCGGCCATGCGGGCGGCGTCGCGTGGATCGAGATGGGCAGGGTCGAGGAAGCGAACGGTGTAGCCGTAGCGGGCGACGCGGTTGACCGCCTGGCGCAGCCCCTTCATCTTGCCGCCCTCGAGAGAGAACGCCCGCGGATCGACGACCGCTTCGTCACCGATGTAGATGAAGCGCATCCCCGACGCCTGGTACGTCGGGAGCCACTCCTCGCCGGCGCCCATCACCCCGAGCCCCCAACCGTGGCGGTCGACATACCGACGGAACGCGTCCCACACGTGCGCCCGCTCGGAGAACGGCCCGATCGGGTCGGGTGAGACGAGGCAGACGCCACCGAACACGGCATAGGCCACCAGCGAGTCGCGATGGAAGAACCATTGCTTGTCGTCACGCAGTGCGAAGTAGTCGAGTGTGCCGGTGCCGTGGCGACGGACGATGTCGCGCGCCCGCAGTTCGGCGGCCCGACGGCCGACTGCGGCGCGCCCCGATGACAGGCTCCGGTCGACGACCGGCCGCGTGAGGAGGTAGAGGGCCACCACGATCAGGCTGAGCCCGACGGCGAGCAGGCTGCGGGATGCGAAGCGGTCGATCGTGGGGGGGAACTTGACCCATTGCACGCCGACGAGCCGCTCCGCCGAGCCGACGAGAACGCTCGGCCAGCCCGGGAGCGGATGGTGGTGGACGTTGCCCGCCACCTCGACACCGATGAAGCCACCGAGGGTCGCGAGCAGACCGCCGACGGCGAGGATGGCGAACGCGCCGACCAAGGTCGCGGGTTCGGACACGGCCCGGAAGAGGTCGCGCTGCACGACGAGCAGAACGAGGACGGCGGCGCACACCAGCAGCGTCACGATGTCGGCCGCGTGCACGAGATGGAGGGCGAGTGACGCGGTGAGCAACAGCACCGCCACGAGCCAAGAGCGGCGCTGGCCTCGGAGGATGCCTCGCGACAGCATGATCATCCCGATGCCTGCGATCGCCACCACGGCCCCCGCCGCCTGGACGAGTGCTATCGGCAGGTATTGCGCGATCAGGTGCAGATGGGTGCGGAGCGGTGCCGTGACCGCCGAGAGCAGGTCGATGGCGCCGGCGACGAAGAGCGACACGGCGGCCAGCCGGCGGATCCGGCGCACCCGCGACGCGATCGGCCGCGACCTCGGGTGCAGGCGGCCACGACGCCCCGGTGGGCCACCCCGCCACCAGCTCGGCATGCACCTCGGCCGCCTTGGTGCGTCCCTTGATGACCGAGTCAGCCGTCACCAGTCGCTCGCCCATCGTGGCCATCGGAAGGTCGGCCGTGGCCAGGATGAGGCGGACGTGCAGCTCGGCTCCGGTCTCGATCTCGATCGTGGACTCCTGGCGGTGGTGCAGGAAGGTGGGAGGCAGACCCGAGGCGACCGCGGTGCTCGTGCACGACCTCCGATGTCGCTCCGGGACACGCGAAGAACCCCACGTCGAGGTGGGTCAGCTCCGGTGCGACTGCACCGCCCACGATGACGCCTGCAGCGCCGTTCTCGACGGCGCGGCGAGTCAGGTCGAGCGGATCGTCGCCTTCGACCTCAAGTTGGGCGTGCGCGATCGGGCCGGCGGCCGAACGCTCGCGGGCCCACGGGGCCGGGAGGCCCTCTCCGCCCAGAGCACGCCAGATGCCACGAGACGTGACGGCGACCACGACCGCGAGGACCGCCAGCAACGCGACCGCGATCACCACAGTGACCATGAAGCGGGAGAACCAGGAGGCGTTGTAGGCGCGCTGCAGCGCGTCCTGTTGGCGCGGCGAACGGAAGAGATGCCCGAGCCCATCGACGATCCAGTCGATCCGCAGCAACAGCGCGATCGCGGCGAGCAAGAGGGGCGGGGCCCACAGGTAGCGCCTGAGCCGCCGGTAGAGGAGGCGAGATGTCACGAAGCGCCGGGACTCCAGCGGGTCGTCGAGGCGCTCGATCCCGGCCAGCCAGGGACGATCCCCTTCGGGGGCGGCATCGATGGGATAGGCGTTCGGGTGCATCGAGCCGCTCCGTACCAACACCGTCCGTAGGCCCGATCCCGTCTCACAATGGAGGTCGACCGCCTCGACCACGCGCACGCCGCCATGGATCAGCGTGCCCACGAGTTCGCCGTCCCGGGTGCCTGGCGCCATCACGACGATCACCGACGAGTCCGGGCGTGCGGCGAACGCACCGAGCGCAGCGGTGAGCTCGGGGTGATTGTCGAGCGCCTGGCAGCGCCGAGCCTTCCGGGCAGCCCTGTGCGACAAGGCGGCCGCAGATGATGACGATCCCGGGGCCCTGCCATTCCTCGAGCCGGCGTGTGATGTCCCGGCTCACCGCAGTGGAGGAGGCGGATGGCTCGGCCGGGAGCAGGAGGTCGCCGATGACTTCGACGCGCCGGCCCAAGGCGACGTCGATGCCGCAACGCTCACCATGCGGCAGTGACTCGGAGCTGGCCCCAGCGGTGTCGACGTCGGCGTCCATGCGCCGTCCATCGTGTCACTTCCCGGCGGGTCGACCCTTCCCCCGCAAGGGGGAAGTCCGTCCGCCAGAAGGAGGAGCTCAGGGCGTTAAGCTGGGGTTTCGTGCCCGGCCCGCGTCCCGACAGCAGGCGGACGAACTGGGCGTGGCGCGAAGGACCGGTCGTCGGGCCAGGCCGTCGTCTTCGACATCGATGGCGTCCTGTCCGATGCGGCCGGGCGCCAGCACTTCCTCGAGCGCGGGCAGGCGGGACTGGACCGCCTTCTTCGAGGCCTGCGGAGACGATCCGGTGATCGAGGAGATCGCGCGGCTCCTCGAGCTCCTCGACTCTTCGCTCCACGTCGTCCTCCTCACCGGACGCCCGCTGCGGGTGCAGCCCCAGACCATCGCCTGGCTCAAGCGTTACGGCCTGCGCTGGGATCTCTTGGTGATGCGTGCGCAAGGGGACTACGCACACGTCACCGGCTTCAAGCAGGCGGTCGTCGAAGAGCTGCGCGACTTCGGGTTGGACTTGCGGCTCGCGTTCGAGGACGACCCGTCGAACCATGCCATGTACGTCGCGGCGGGAGTGCCGTGCGTCTACATCCATTCTGGCTATTACGAATAGCGGAGCTGACGAACCCACCCGAAGACGATGGCGAGAGCCGAGAGGATCAACACGGGAAGGTCGCCCCAGTGGTCGTACGGCGTCATGCCCCGGCGCAGCGCCACCGTGGCGAAGAGCTCCTGAGGTTTCCCGAGATCGCTCCGCTCGACCACGACACCGCGCTGCGTCACGACCGCGCTGAAGCCGGTCGGCGCCGCTTGCACGAGATCACGCCCGGTCTCGATCGTCTGGACCACCGCCGCAGCGGTCTCCTGGGTCGGCACTTGCGAGGTGCTGTACGACGACGTGTTGGTCGGGACCGTGAGCAACTCTGCGCCCGCCCGTACCGATGCATGGCTGCGGTCCGTGTAGAAGATCTCGAAGGAGACCATGAGGCCGAGGGGGCCGGCCGGCGTGCGCATGAGGCCGGTGCCGTCACCGGGCACGGCGTCGGTGGGGACACCCGAGAGATCAGCGAAATGAGCGAAGAAGGACCGGATCGGCACGTATTCGCCGAATGGCACGCGGTGCACCTTCTCGAAGACGCCGACGATGTTCCCTCTCGGACCCCATGCCACAACTTCGTTTCGGAATGTCGTCGCGGACGCCGGCTCGGTGACGCCGACCAAGAGTGTCGTCCGGAGACTCTTGGCCAGGCGGCTGAGGGTCGCTGCTTCGGGTGATCCGGCCAACGGCCGGTCCAGGGCGACGACGTCCTCCGGCCACACCACGAGCTGGGGGTGCGGCCGCGCGGAGGCCACGGCGAGCATCGCCGAGAGCTGGGCGTCGTAGACCGTCGTGGGCGACACCTGCTCCTTGCTGAGCCCTCTCTGTCCTCCCCCCTGTACGAGCGCGACCCGGACCGTCCCGACAGGGGAGCCGCCGTCAGGAACGACTGCGCCGGCCACGCTCAAGGCCGCCAGTCCCACCGCGATGGCGACGGCTCCGGCCGCCGACGGGGTGCCCATCCCGGACCGACGCGCCCGGAACCAGGTGACGAGGGTGGCGGCGGCGACGCCGCCCGCCCACACGCCCGCGGTGATGAGCAGCGGCCCACCCAGGCGTGCCAGTTGGACGAGCGGGCCACCGGCCTGCCCGAGGAACACGCCGCCGAGTGGGAGCCCGCCGAACGGCCACGTCATGCGGAGGGCTTCGGCCAGAGTGCACGCAGCCACGAAAGCGGGGGCACGGCCGCGCACGGGCGGCGTCAGGGCGGCGGCCGCGGCGAAGAAGAGCGCTTCGACGAGAATCAGCACCACCGCGCCGTACCAGTTGAAGGAGCGGGCCCAGAAGAGGCCGATCGCATAGCAGCCGAGACCGGCCAGCCACCCGGACCACACTCGGGCCCGCAACCCCAGCCCGGCAAGGCGCCAGTACAAGATCCCGGCACCGGCCAGCCCGAGGGGCCACCACCCCCACGGCGGCAGGGAGAGCGCGAGCAGGACGCCTGCCGCGACCGACGGGAGCGCGACGCGGCCCCGGCGCATCGGCCAGGTCACGACACGGCGCGTGCCGCCGCACGGCCGCTGGCGATGCAGGCGGGAATGCCGACGCCGTGATACGCCGACCCGGCTACCGCGACGCCGCCGAGACGCGCCACCGCGGCCTCGACCCCGGCCGTGCGTAGCAGATGATGCACGCGGTATTGCGGGAACGCCCGCGGATGGCGCACGACGACCCATTCGGTCGGCTGGCCGGTGATCCCCGTCAGCGCGGCGAGCTCTTCCCAGGCCCGCGCTGCACAGTCCTCGTCCGTCCACTCGTCGGCGCGGGTGTCGTCGATGCGGCCCATCGAGGCTCGCAGCAAGACTTCACCCTCCCGCCCAAGATGTGGCCACTTGCGGTCGAGATACGTGCAGGCGGTGACCGCCAATTGCTCGCCGCCGTTTGGGCGCACTGTGGCGCGGAACGAGGAAGCCGGTGCCGAAGAGACCGGTCGGCACGCATTCGGACGGGGCACGAAACGTCACCAGCGTGACCGAGGCATAGTCGATCGATGCGAGCAAAGCGGCTGCCTCGTCGTCGTGCGGTCGCAACAGTTGCGCGGCGACCGGAGCGGCGAGTGTCAACACCGCGGCGTCGGCCCGTACGTCGTACGCGCCGGTGAGCGTCCACGAGTTCCCGTCCCGCTCCAAGCCGTCGACGGGGCTCGAACACTTCAGCGTCACGCCACGACGCTCGAGAGCGGTGGAGAGCGCCTGCACCAGTGCGGCCATGCCGCCTTCGAGCGCCCAGAAGAGCGGTGGACCGTCGGGGTCGGGTGCCGGGATCTCGGCGCGGAGCGCCCGCATCAGGCTGCCTCGGCGATGCGCAGCCGCCAGGAGGGGCGGGAACACGGCTGCGGCCGACATGTCGTCCACCGAACCCGCGTGGATGCCGCCGATCAGGGGATCCGCCAGCTGGTCGACGACCTTTCGCCCGAGCTTGCGCGCGACGAGGGGCCCGATGGCGCGGTCGCCGATGGGGCCGCGCACGTCGGGCCGCGGGAGCAGAGCATCTCGGGCAAGCGCCAAGGAACCGCCGATTCCGAGGAGGCCACTGCGAGCCGTCGGCCAGAACCTGGTTGGAATGCCCATGGCGTGCCCGTCGGGCAACACGCGCAGCCGTCCGCGGGACCAGACGGACGCGCCACGGGCGGCGATCGGTACCAGCCTGTCCTCGAGCCCCACCTCTCGGCACAGGTCGATCGCCTCGGGCCGTCGTCCCAAGAAGCCGTCGGCTCCCATGTCGACGACGCGCCCGGCGAGATCGTCGCTGCGCAACATGCCGCCGAGCCGGTCAGAACCCTCGAGCACGACGATCTCGGGCGGGTCTGCTTGTGACAGCGCGGCGCCGCTCAGCTCCCAGGCCGCGGCCAACCCGCTGATGCCCCCGCCGACGACGACGATCCGCCTGGCCATGTCAGGACGCGGCGGCCGCGATCAGATCGGCCAGGACTCCGATGAAGGCGGGATCGTCATCGAGAGAGGCCGTGCGCACGTACTCGAGGCCGGCTTCTGCCGCGACCTGCGCCACTTCGACGTCGAGGTCGTAGAGCACCTCGAGATGGTCGGCGACGAAGCCGATGGGGCAGACGACCACGACGTCGGTGTCGGCACCCGCACCCAGCCGGCGGACGATGTCGCGGACGTCGGGCCCGAGCCACGGATCGGGCGTGCGCCCGGCGCTCTGCCAGCCGACCTCCCATTCCTCCAGGCCAGCTTTCTGCGCGACGAGCGCGGCAGATTCGGCCAACTGCTCTGGATAGGTGTCACCCGATTCGCGGATCCGTTCAGGGAGGGAGTGCGCAGTGAAAACAACCTTCCGGCGCCCGCTCACCGTTGCGAGCGCGGCCGTGATGCGCGATGCCAGGAGCTCGATCAGCGTGGGTTGCGCGTACCACGCACCGATTGGCACGAACGGCGTTGCGCCGAGCTCCTCGGCGGCGCGGTCGAGGTACTCCTGTGAGCCCATCGACGATGCATGCGGCGTCAGCACGAGCCCGACCACTTGTGCAACATCGGCCGCCACCAACTCGGACGCGGCCTTCTCGATCAACGGCGCGGTGTGCTTGGCGCCGAAAGCGACCAGGTATCGCCCGGGCGCGCGGCGCTCGAGCTCGGCGCGCACCGCCTCGACCTGGGCGCGGGTGCGTTCAGCCAAGGGGGACACGCCGCCGATCGCCCGGTACCGTCCCTCGAGCTCCGCCAGTTGCGCGGCATCGGGTGGACGGCCCCGACGGATCCGGGTGTAGAAGGCGGCGATTTCGTCGGGGCTGGCCGGGGTGCCGTGGGCCATGATGAGGACGCCGGTGGTCACCCCCGCGCGGTCTCCCGGTGCACCTGCTCGACGATCGCCGCAAGGATCGCCGGATCGGTCTCGGGCAGGACCCCGTGGCCCAGGTTGAAGATGTGCCCGGTGCCCGTACCGTTGTCGGCCTGCGCCAGCACATCTCGGACGGCGTCCTCGACGACCGGCCCTGGTGCCAGGCAGAGCGCGGGGTCGAGATTCCCCTGCACTGCGTGCTCCCCGCCGATCCGGCGGCGCGCTTCGTCGAGCGGCACCCTCCAATCGACGCCCACGACGTCGCATCCGGCACCGGCCATTTGGTCCAGCAGCTCTCCGGTGCCGACACCGAAAAGGATGCCCGGCACCCCGAGGTCCGCAATGCCCTCGAACACGGCGCGGGTCGCCGGCAGCGCGAACCGCTGCGTACTCGTCGGGCGAGAGCGATCCGGCCCAGCTGTCGAAGAGCTGGATCGCCTGCGCGCCCGCCGCGACCTGCGCCCGGAGCGACGCCACGGCCATCGCCGCCAGGCGCTCGCGTCAGGCGATCCCAGAGTGCGGGCTCGCCGTGCATCAACGCCTTCACCCGGCCGAAGGTGCGTGACGGGCCACCTTCGACGGCGTAGCTCGCCACCGTGAAGGGCGCGCCCGCGAAGCCGATCAGCGCGACGCCGGTGCCGATGAGCTCCTTGGCCACCAACTTCGCCGCCTCGGCGACGAACGGAGCGTCGGCATCGGGTTCGAAGGGACGGAGGCGTTCGAGGTCAGATTCGCTCCGGAACGGCTGCGCCACGACCGGCCCGCGGCCCGGTTCGACGTCGACGCCGAATCCAATTGCGTGCAACGGCACGACGATGTCGGAGAACAGGACGGCGGCATCGACGCCGTAACGCCGGACCGGCTGGAGGGTGAGCTCGGCAGAAAGGGCGGCATCCTCGATGGCCGCCAGGATCGGACCGTCGCCGCGAGCGGCGCGGTACTCGGGGAGCGCCCGCCCCGCTTGCCGCATGAACCACACCGGCGTGCGGTCCACCGGCTCTCGTCGGCAGGCCCGCACCAGGTCGGGCACGGCGTCTGCCGCGAGATTCACCCGAGCGGCTCTATGACGACCGCGGTCCCGTAGGCGCAGATCTCGGTCCAGTTGCCGCCCATCTCCGAGGTGTCGAACCGCATCGCCAGGACCGCGTTGCCTCCCCGGGCTTCCGCTTCCTCGACCATACGGTTGGTCACATCCTCGCGGCTCAGCTGCAGGTTCTTGGTCATCCCCTTGAGCTCGCCACCGGCCAGCGACTTGAACGCCGCGCCGAACTGGGAGCCGACGTTCCGCGAGCGGACGGTCAGGCCGAACACTTCTCCGAGCACCGAAGTCACCTTGTAGCCGGGCACGTCGTTCATGGTCGAGATGAGCATCGCAATCCTTTCGGTCCGGTTCATCGTAGGCGTCGCCATGCCGGCATCCCGGGCGTACGAGGGCGTCTAAACTGAACCGTTTCCCCGTAGGACCGGGGCGAAAGGGGAGAGGTGCCCGAACATCCGGATCTGCAGGATGAGCAGGAGTTCCTCAACCGGGCCTACGACGGACTCGAGTTCATGCGAGGCGAAGCCCGCCAGATGCTCCAGGGGGTCTTGGATCTGGGCCGCGGCGGCACGTTCCAGTCGCGCACCGAGCGCGACATCGTGGTGCGCACGAGCCTCGCCCGCCTCGATCAACTCGACATCGGCGACCAGGCTCTCTACTTCGGCCGCATCGACCGTCTCCCCGAGCCCGGGAACGGGGCCGACGACGGGGCCCTCGGGGAGTCCTTCCATATCGGCCGGCTCGCCGTGTCCGGCCCGGACCACGAGCCTCTGGTGGTCGACTGGCGGGCACCGGTGGCGGAGCCCTTCTACCGGGCCACCGGGCTCGACCCTCAGGGCCTGGCGCGGCGCCGCCATCTCGCCGTGCGCGGCCGGAGCGTGCTCGGGCTCGAGGACGAGTACTTCGTCGATCCGGCGGGCAGGCCGGAAGGACCCGCAAGCGTCGACGGGGGCCAGGGCGGTGAGCGGCCTGTTGTCCGACGGCATGGTCCTCGGCGGCCCCGGCGCGCTGCTCTCGGCGCTGGGTCTGGCCGGACCGGCCGCATGGGCGACATCGTGGCGACGATCCAACGCGAGCAGGACGAGATCATCCGATCGCCGCTGCCCGGCGTGCTCATCGTTCAGGGTGGTCCCGGCACCGGGAAGACGGCGGTCGCCCTCCACCGGGCGGCGTATCTGCTCTACACGCACCGCTTCCCGCTCGAGCGCCAGGGCGTGCTCGTCGTCGGGCCCAATCCGTTGTTCCTTCGCTATATCGAGCAGGTCCTCCCCTCTCTGGGCGAGACGGGCGTCAGCCTCTCGACGGTGGCGGGGCTCGTCCCCGAGGTGCGCGTCCGTGGCGTCGACGATCCGGCCGTCGCAAAGCTGAAGGGCGACGTGCGGATGGTGAAGGTGTTGGGCAAGGCCGTGCGCACGCGCCAGCGCCCACTGCGTCGCGACGCGGAGATCCCCTTCGGCGCCGGCGTGCTCCGCCTCCGCGCGCAGCGCGACTGAGGAGATCGTCGCACTCGCCCGCCGGCGGCCGGGAACCCACAACGCCCGCCGCCGCTATCGTCGAGGCGCAAGTGGTCCGCGGGCCTGTCCGACGAGTACCGGGCCCGGCTCGAGCGGGGTGGGGTCACGACGGCCGACGATGCGCCGAGCCAGGAGGAACAGAACGACCTGGCGCGGCGGCTGCGGCGTGTTCCCGAAGTGATCGAGGCGTTCGACCGGATGTGGCCGCGCTTGTCGCCGCACGAGTTCCTCCACGACCTCTTGGGCGCGCGGGCCCTCCTGGCGGCGGCGGGTAAGGGGATCCTCAGCTCGACGGAGGTGCAGCGGCTGTACCGGCCTCGCAGGCGAGTCGCTCGATGCCGTGCCGTGGACGGTCGGCGACGCTGCGTTGATCGACGAGGCGAGGACACTCCTCGGTCCGCGGCGGGGCCGCCCGGCCCGGACCCGGGTACAGCGGAACGAGGAAGGGAACCGCGCAGGAACTGGGATTCTGGCCCCAAGGGTTGGCGGCGTCACCGGCGCCCCCGTTACGGCCGCCCCGGGCGGTGCCGACGACGAGGTCCGGTCCTTCGGCCACATCGTGGTCGACGAGGTGCAGGACCTCTCGCCCATGCAACTGCGCATGTTGGCGCGGCGCTCGCTTTCGGGCTCCATGACCGTCGTGGGCGACATCGCGCAAGCCACCGGGCCGTGGGCGCCGAGGAACTGGGACGACGTCACGCGCCACCTGAGCCCGCAGCGAGCGCCCCGGCTTGTGGAGCTCACGGTGAGCTATCGGACTCCGGCGGAGGTCATCGCGCTCGCGGCGCAGGTGTTGGCCGTTGCCGCCCCGATGATCACCCCGCCGCGGCCAGTGCGGGAGTCCGGGCAGGAGCCGCGCATCGTGCAGACCGGCCGCGTCGAGCTCGCCGCACGGCTGGCGCAGTTGGCCCGCGAAGAGGTGCGGGCTGTGGCGCCCGGACGCGTCGCAGTCCTCGGCCCGACGGTGATGCTGCCCGAGCTCGCCCGGGCGATGTCCGACGCGGGACTCGACGCCACGGACCCGCGCGACCCGGCGGGGGACGGCCTGGCGGCGGACCTCGTCCTCCTGCCGGCCGACGAGACGAACGGGCTCGAGTTCGACTCCGTCATCGTCGTCGAACCGTCCCTGATCGCGTCGGTAGGCGACGAGCCGGCCGGAGAGGCGCCGCCGGTTGCCACTACACGGGGATTGCGAACGCTCTACGTCGCACTGACCCGGCCGACCAGGCGGCTCACGATCCTGCACGCGGATCCGCTGCCGGTCGACGTCCGCTGAGCAGGGAATTCAGCCCCGGAGCCGGGCGCCACGGTTCCATCACCTGCAAGTTGGCGATTTCGGCATCCGGTCGACTAGAAAAAGCGCTGTGACCCAGGCAGTTTCGGCGGAGGTGCCCGCGCCTCAGGGGAAGATCGTCCACGACCGCCCGCCGATGCTGGCTGTCGGGGTCATGATCTGGCTCGGCTCCGAGGTGATGTTCTTCAGCGGCCTCTTCGCCGCCTTCTTCACGATCAGGGCCAACACGGTGGGGCCGTGGCCCCCGGCCGGGACCGATCTCGACGTCGTCCGCGCGGGCATCTTCACGGCGATCCTGGTGGCGTCGAGCTTCACCATGCAGTACGCCGTCTTCCAAGCGGAATGGCGACGGCGGCGGTCGGCCCGAATCTGGGTCATCGCCACCATCATCTTGGGCACAGCCTTCCTCGGCGAACCAAGTGTTCGAGTGGCTGTTCATGTCGACCCGTTGGTACACGAACTCGTACGGCTCGCTCTTCTACATCATGTCGGGTCTGCACGGATTGCACGTCTTCATCGGACTGGTTGCGATGGTCTTCTTCCTGGGCCGCATGCGCGGTGACAAGGGCGGCGACCCGGGTGAGCTCTCTGCCATGCAGGGGATCTCTTACTACTGGCACTTCGTCGACATCGTCTGGGTCGGTCTCTACAGTTGCCTGTTCCTTCTCAAGTAGGCATGCGAGGCGTGCACGCACCACTCAAGAGGCAAGTTCCGGACACAGTTCCTCCTGCCGGCCGGCCTGCTGTCCGTCGCCGCCATGGCGTCGCTGGCGGTCTTCTTCCCCGGCACCGGTGCCGGGGCGAGCGGGCATGCCGACGCGTCGCAGGTGTCGACGAACACCAAGCGGCGTCTTGAAGGCCTGCGGCACGGTGAACACCAAGGGCGTGAGCCCCACGCCCAATTCCGGGAATCCGTTCACCAGCACGAACCTGATCTGCCACGGCGGGAACCTGATCTCCTACGGCAACCACGCCATCACCTACGCCAACCCGCCGGCGTCCTACATCGCGGCCGGGACGCGAGCTCTTCGCGCAGCCACTTGCTCGAGCTGCCACGGCAACACGGCCAACGGCACGACGATCGTCAACGGCAAGACGGAGGCGACGATCGGCCCGAACCTCCAGGGCGTGGGCGCCGCCACCGTCGACTTCTGGGTCAGCTCGGGCCGAATGCCGGCCACCGACGTGAAGGCGGTCGAGGCAGAGCGCCGACCGACCCGGCTGACGCCGCAGCAGGCGCTCGAGATCGCGGCATGGGTCAACTCGCTCGACCCGGCGGTCCCGGCGGTGCCGTATCCGCACTTGCACAGGGCGAACCAGTCGGTCGGAGCTGAGCTTTTCTCGCTCAACTGCGCGGCCTGCCACACGATCGAGGGCACGGGTGACGCGCTGGCCTACGGCACAAACGCGCCCTCCCTGATGAACCGCGCGGTGACGCCCCAACAGGTGGTCGAGGCCATCCGGACCGGGGCCTGCCAACATGCCCCGCTTCTCGGGCAACCTGAGCGACACACAAGTGCGGGACATCGTGTCCTATGTAACCGGCAGGCTTCAGCATCCGACCAACCCCGGTGGCTTCTCTCTCGGTGGGGTGGGACCGGTGGCCGAAGGCTTCGTCGCTCTGTTGATCGGCGTGGGCGGCCTCGCCCTCATCTGCTTCTGGATCGGAGAGCGGTCGTGAGCGACGCCGACCACCAGCCGTCTCGCACGCGGGTGCCGATGCCGATCGCCGCGCTGAGCGACCCGCACATGAGCGACGCCGCTCGCCACCCAAGGAGAGTGGAGAACATCATCGCGGTGGTCTTCGTCGTGGCGATGGTGTTCTTCGGCATCGCTGGCGCGGCCTACTGGCAGAACTGGAGCCCGTGGATTTTCGGCGGCGCCTTGGGGGCCGGCATGTTCGCGCTCGGGCTTCGGAGTCACTGCGTGGGGCAAGTACCTGATGCCCCAGGGACCCGTTCGTGGAAGAACGTCACACCCTGGCGAAGTCACCTGAAGAGCGCAACGCCATGTCCGCGGCCCTTGTGGAGCGCACCGGCCGTGGTGGTCAAGCGGCGAAAGATGCTCGGCGGACTGTTCGCCGTCGGTGGCGGGATCTTCGGGATCGTTCGGCGTTCCCGTTGTTGCGGTCGCTCGGCCCGCTGCCCAAGGACGAGTACGAGGTGAGCGAGTGGAAGGCCGGCACGGTGCTCGTTGATTCCAACGGCCGAGCCCGTGCGCCGGGAAACCCTCGTCCCCGGCGGCATCATGACCGTCTACCCGCGCAACCAAATGCGCATCGAGAACGGGCAGGTGACATTCACCGATCAGGGGCTCGCCACCGACCAGACCGTCCTGATCCGTCTGCCGGGCGGCGCCTTCACCACGATTCCCGGACGTGAGAACTGGACGCCCGATGGCTACGTGGCTTACTCCAAGGTGTGCACGCACCTGGGCTGTCCAGTGGGGCTCTACGAGCAGCGAGCTCGAGCTCCTGGTGTGCCCGTGCCACCAGTCGATGTTCAACGTCCGCAACGGAGCGGTGCCCCAGTTCGGCCCGGCGCCACGCCCGCTGCCGCAACTGGCCCTCGGCTACAACGACCAGGGGTACCTCATCGCCACCGCGCCCTATGATCAAGCCTCTCGGACCGGGCTTCTTCGAGCGGACAACATGAGCGATACAGCAGTCAGGACGAAGCGCAGCACGAGGAAGGCCATGGGCCCCTATGGCCAGGTCGGCAAGATCGTCGACGAGCTCGACGAGCGTTACGGCATCGCCAAGGGCGGTCGCGTCTGCACTCGACAAGATCTTCCCGGACCATTGGTCCTTCATGTTGGGCGAGATCGCTCTTTACTCGTTCGTCGTGCTGATCGCGACGGGCATCTTCCTGGCGCTCTTCTTCGTGCCCTCCGCCAGCCAGGTCATCTACCACGGGGCGTACGCACCGCTCCGGGGCCAGCGGGTTTCCGAGGCCTATCAGTCGACGGTCAACATCTCGTTCAGCGTGCGTGGCGGTCTTCTGATCCGCCAGATGCACCACTGGGCGGCCGACATTTTCGTCGGGGCCATCATCGTGCACATGGCGCGGATCTTCTTCACCGGCGCGTTCCGCAAGCCGCGCGAACTCAACTGGATCATCGGGATCACCATGCTGGTCTTGGCGGTTTTGGAGGGTTTCATCGGGTATTCGCTCCCGGACGACCTCATCTCCGGCACCGGGCTCCGCATCGGTTACTCGATCGCGCGAGTCGCAGCCCCTCATCGGCAGCTACATGACCTCGTTCCTCTGGGGTGGCCAGTTCCCGGGGGACGGCAGCATCATCCCGCGGTTCTTCATCATCCACGTCCTGATCATCCCGCTCGCCCTGCTCGCCCTGATCACCGTGCACCTTGCGCTGCTGGTGCACCAGAAGCACACCCAGTTCGCCGGCGAGGGGCGCACGGAGCACAACGTCGTCGGGTCACCGATGTTCCCGACCTTCATGGCCAAGACGACCGGGTTCCTCTTCATGGTCACCGCCGCCTGCGCCCTGCTAGGCGCCTTCGCCCAGATCAACCCGATCTGGCAGTTCGGGTCATACGATCCCTCGAAGATCTCCTATGCCGTGCAGCCGGACTGGTACATGGGCATGCTCGACGGTGCCCTGCGCATCATGCCCTCGTGGGAATTCGCAGGTTGGGGCCATACCGTGCCGCTCGAGGTGTTCTTGCCCGCGGTCGTCTTCCCGACATTGCTGATCGGTTTCTGGCTCATCTATCCGACGCTGGAACGCAAACTCACAGGTGACAACGAGCTGCACAACCTGCTCGACCGTCCCCGTGACAGACCCAAACGGACCGCCGCCGGCGTCGCCATGTTCTCGTTCATGTTCACGCTCTTCGCGGCGAGCTCGACCGACGTGCTCGCCAACTTCTTCCACGTCTCCCTGAACGCCACCCTGTGGTTCTTCCGGATCGCGACCTTCGTCGTGCCGATCGTCGCGGCCCTGGTGACCTATCAGCTCTGCCTGGAGATGCAGGGCGTGCACGGCATCGGCAAGCGCAAGCGCGCCGTGATCGTCAGCCGTTCAGCGCAGGGCGAGTACTCCACCGTCCCATCGGCGCCCCGGCCCGACGACGAGCGCGTCGAGATCGACCCCGAACCGGTGCCCGTCCGCATCGACATCGAACCGTTGGAGAACGGCGGGGAGCGCCAGCCGGAGCCATCGCCGACCGGCGTGCGCCAGGTCACGCGCTGACCCAGCCGGCCGACAGGCCCGGCTCCCGCGACCTCTGGGTCGCCCTCGAAACCGTCCACGCCGTCACGTACTTCGATCCAGGTTGTCGCGCTGCGTTCCGTGAGGCGGGCCTGCGGGGATTCTGGGCGGGCTACTTCGCCGGCCGGGCGGCGCCGCTCGGCACCGTAGGTGCCGGCCCGGTCACGGCGACCTTTTACAACTTCCATCCGGCGATGGTGGCCAAGGCGATACCGGGATGCTGGGACACCGTCGCCCCTCTGACGCTGTGCCGCGTGCGAGCCATTGCGGCAGGGGAGGCGCTGAGCGAGGCCTGCAGCGTGGCGGCCCGCTCGGAACTGCTGGCTGTCCTACCACTGCTCCGGCGTGCGGTAGCGGGCTGCGACGTGGCCGGACGCGTGATGGCATCGGCGAATCGGGCCCTTTGGCCAGCCATCTCGACCGCACTGGGGACCGGAGGTCTCGCCGAGGCGTGGCAGGCCTGCACGACGTTGCGCGAGCACCGGGGCGACGGCCATGTTGCCGCGCTCCTCGCCCATGGAATCAGAGGGATCGACGCGCATCTGCTGGCGGCGGGCACCAAGGGCGTGCCGGCCGACGTCCTGCGCGACAACCGGGGCTGGAGCGAGGAGGACTGGGCGGCGGCGACGTCGACGTTGGCGTCGATCGGGTTGCTGCACACGGACGGTCGGGCGACCGACGCGGGGCGGACGCAGCACGCAGCAGTCGACGAGCAGACAGACCGGCTGGCGGCTTCGCCCTACGGCGGACCTCAGCGATACCGCGGTGGCCGACCTCTACGGCGCCCTGTCAGCCTGCGCGATCGAGGTGGTCGCATCGGTGTGCTGCCCTTCCCCAACCCGATGGGGCTGCCTCAGATCGCTCAGAGATAGAGCTGACTCTCTATTTGTGAGCCAGCTCCAGCGCCGCTTGTCGGTCACCGATGAGGCGTGCGCCTGCCCAGATGAGCAGTGAGCCCACCCGCTGCCGTGAACGGGTGAACCGCGGTGACTGGTCATCGGGACGGAAGCTGGGTTGTCCTCGGGATCGACGCGTACTGAGGAGATCCTCATGTCTGGCCTTGCCGAGGGCCCGTAGCAATTCGGGATGCATTGGTACTCCTTGGGGAAAAAAAGAAGGGGGATGAAGAGGAAGCATTGACGAGGGGTGTCACATCGGGTGCGGCCAAGCATGTTGGCAACCCGACGGGTGAGGCGGCGCCGCCGGCGCGCACCTGCGAGCTCGATGCTGATCAGGCCAGCTGAGCGCGGATCCCCGCGGCGATCGAGGCGCACAGCATCGACTTCGAAACATTCGTCGAATCAATTTTCATGTGCACCTCCTTGATGCTCGCGTTGGAAGCATCATGAAAACATACCGACGTGAGGATGGCGAGCGATCCGGAGCAGAACGCAATGAACGTGCGCACCGTTCGGACTGTGGACTGATTAGGCAAGACGGAGGGCGTCCGCTATCGCACAGGTGCCTCGCGTGGCGGCGGCCAACCATCGACGAGCCCGAGCTCCTTGCACAAGGACCGCGACGACACCATCTGCCCGGCGTAGGCGGAGGCGTCAGGGTCGTCGCCGAGCCAGGCGGCCACCTCACCCGCCACCTCGGGCGGCGCAGGGACGTGGCCGGCTTTCACGAGCGCCTTGTCCGTTCCGGACGCGCGCATCGATTCGGTCAGCGTCAGGCCCGGCGCGATCGAGAAAGCCAGGACGCCCTGGGTTGCGAACTCGACATGGCACACATCGGTGACCCGATGGAAGGCGGCCTTGGCCGCGGCGTAGGCCACGCCCCACCCACCGGCGCCGGCCGGGGCCGGCGGTGTGGTGAACGCCGCCTCCGACAGCATGTTGACCAGGCGGCCTGCGCCGCGATCGAGCATCTGGGGCAAGAGCAGCTGCGTCAGGAGCAGCGGGTGGAGGTAATCGCCGATCAGGCAGCGCTCGGCCAGTTCGAGGGGCAGGTCGAGGATCCGGTCCATCGTTCCGGGGCCCTGATAGATGGCGTTGTTCACCAGCACGTCGACGCGGCCCCAGGCGTCGAGCGCCTCCTCCGCCACCTCTTCCACCGAGGCGCGCGCCATGAGGTCCATCCGCAGCGGCAAGCACCGTCGGCCCAGCGCCTCGACCTCGGCGGCCGTGGTGTCCAAGCTCCCGGCGATGGGCACAGGCTCCGACTGCACGAGTGCGCTCGACGCGTGGGCGCGCCCGTCGCCTTCGTGCAGCGTGCGCGCGGTGATCACCACGTCGAAGCCGCGCCGGGCCAGTGCCACGGATGCACAGCGTCCGATGCCCCGGCTGGCGCCGGTGACGAGAGCGACGCGCCCGGACTCAGCCACGGCGCACCTACATCATCCCGGCGATCTGGTGCCCGCCGTCCACCTGCAGCACCTGCCCGTTCACGTAGGCCGAGGCGTCGCTGCACAGGAAGACGACGACGCGCGCGATGTCGGCCGGCGTCCCCAACCGGCGGGTGGGGTTGGCCTCGGCCAGCTTCCGCTGGACCTCCACGGGGACGTTGGCGCCGGCCGTGCCGGTGAGGATGAACCCGGGCGCGATCGCATTGGCCCGGATGCCGTCGCGCCCGTAGCGGACGGCGAGATGTCGCGTGAGCTGGTTGAGCGCAGCCTTCGAGACCCCGTAGGCGACCCGTGTCGACTCGCCGATCATGCTCGTGCCCGAGGAGATCGTCACGATGGATCCGCCGCCGCGCTCGGACATGGCAGGGATGGCGTGGCGCGCCATGAGCAGCGCCCCCCGGGTCGTGGTCTCGATCGCCCGCTGCCACACTCCGAGGTCGACGCCGACTGCGTCGGTGTCGAGCCGCGCATGGCTCCAGGCGGCGTTGTGATCGACGCAGTCGACCCCGCCGAACGCGTCGACCGCAGCTTCGACGAACGCTGCGACCGACTCCTCGTCACGGACGTCACAGCGCAAGCCGAGGGAGCGGCCACCGGCGTCCACAATGTCGTGCGCCACGGCGGCCGCGGCCTCTTCGGTTACGTCGCCGACCGCAACCGCCGCGCCCTCCTCAGCCAGGAGCAGTGCGGTGGCACGGCCGATGTCCGAGGCTCCGCCGCTCAGGAGCACGACCTTTCCGTCGAGCTGGCCCACGCTCAGCCCCCGCCGTCCGACGTCTGGGGCTGCGCCGGCGCGCGCTGGTCGGTCCGGGCGGTGCGGATCACGACGTCATCGTAGGACCTGGTCGGCTTGCCGATCCGCCCGGTTTGGTCCGTGCTGAATTGGGCTTCGACCAGGGGCGCATGGCACGATGCGGACGTGCGAGTGCACCGTAGTTTCGCCTTCATCGACGTCTCGGGGTTCACTGCGCTCACCGAGCTCGAGGGCGACGAGCGGGCCGTCGATGTCCTCACCGCCTTTCGTGCCCTTCTCCGTGACATCTGCGCTCGCCGTGGTGTCCGGATCGCCAAATGGCTGGGTGATGGCGCCATGCTCGTGTGCGTGGATACCCGTCCCCTGCTCGAGACGGTCCTGGAGCTCCACTATGTGGTCACCGAGGTCGCGGGGCCGGTGAAGACCGTTTCCATCCGGTCGGGCATCGCTTCGGGCGCTGTGATCCTCATGGAGGGTGACGACTACATCGGCCATTGTGTCAACGTCGCGTCGCGCTTGTGCGATCTCGCGCCGGGCTCGGAGGCGTGGGCGTCCCCGTCGGTCATGCACGACATGCCGAGTTGGGGTACCGCCGCGAGTGAGACGCCAGTCAGTCTGCGCGGGGTGGAGAAGCCCGTGCCGGTTGCGAGCATCTGCATGGCCTTCGCCGGTGAGGACGGCTCCCGGGATCCGATCTGCGGCCTTCCCCTCTCGCACGACACGGCGGAGGAGATCGCACACGACGTACGGGGTTCGGTCGTCCTGTTCTGTTCCTCTGGCTGTGTCGAAACCTGGCGGCACCGTCCGGGGGCGGGCCGCGTCGAGTCCGTTGGCCGACTGAGTCCCTCGCCGTGAGGCCACGGACCCCTCGCCCTCGCTGACCGACGCCACCACCGCCCCCCAGAGGGCACCAAGGGACACAAGGAGGCCCTCCCGTCGTCTCACCTCCGTCCAGCACCCGGACCGGCCCGAGGCCCCTCGTTAGCCCCGGGAGCAGGGTTCTTGCCGCTGACGTATGTCCGTACATATATTGTGTTTATGTACCAGGCGGCGGATACAGGGGGGTCGGAAGCGGGCCCCGTGCCGGGTCGCATCGAGTTGGGGCCCGAATCGCTGCTCTGGCGGTGGGCCGGGGACACCCGGATCGCGTTCATGGGAGCCACGATCGGGCTCCTCCAGCTGATGCACCCGGCGATCGGGGCCGGCGTCCTGGAGCACTCCGACTTCTTCGGCGATCCCTATGGGCGCGTCTTTCGTTCCCTGCCGCGCATCCTGGGCGCCGTCTACGACGGCCCCGATGCAGATGTCACCGGCCGCGAGGTCCGCGACTTCCATCGCACGATCAAAGGGGTCGACGATCAAGGCCGCCCCTATCACGCACTCGACCCCGAGACCTTTTGGTGGGCACACGCGACCTTCCAGTACATGACGGAGCAGGTGGCCGACCGCTTCGATCGACACCGGCTGACGCCTGACGAGCGCGAGCAGCTCTACCAAGAGGGCGTGGCGTGGTACCGACGCTACGGGGTGAGCGACCGTTCGGTTCCGCGAAGCCGCGCCGCCTTCCAGGAGAAGTGGGACCACTACTGCGCGGAAGTCCTCGAGCTGAATACCGCGGCGTCGTGGGTGCTCGACGCCTTGCGCGAGCCGGTGCTCAGCGCGGAGCCTCTGCTGCCGCCCCAGCTCGGGCTGCTGCGCCCGCTGGCCCGGACCTCCTTCGCCCGCTACTCCGTGTTCCGGTTGGTGCGGTTGTGCGCCTTCGGCGGCCTGCCGACCCTCCTGCGCGAGCGCTTCGAGATCGGATGGTCGAGCGTCGACACCGTCGCCCTGGACGGGATCGAGCTCACGGTGCGGAACGCGTGGCCGTTCGTGCCCGCCACCGTGCGCTGGCAACCGCGGGCGCTCGAAGGCTGGCAGCGGGTGCGGGCCCAGCGTGCCCTGCAGACAGCGGAGGCGGCCTGACGATGCCTCGGCGCAAGATCTCGGTGGAGCTCGAACCGATGTTGGGCGCCTTCGCCGCGGTCTCGGTGGTCGGGTCACCGGAGGACCGCATCCTCGACGCGGCCGCGCAGCTCATGCGGAGCTACGGCCTGAAGCGCTGGAGCATGGAGGACGTCGCAGAACACGCCGCCATCGGCCGCACCAGCGTCTATCGCGCCTTCTCGACGCGTGACGAGCTCGTGCACGCCGTGTTGGCCCGCGAGCTGCGCACCACCATCGCCCACATCGTGGCGGCGGCGGCCCGGAGCGGCTCGGCCGAGGACGGCATCATCGAGGGCGCTCTCGCAGGCCTGGCCGTTCTCCGCGGCTCCCTGGTCGAGCAATTGTTGCGGACCGACCCGTCCACCATTCTTCCGTTCCTGACCACCGAGGCCGGTCCTCTCATCGCCCTCACGCGTGACTTCCTGGTGGCCCAAGCACGCGCCGTCGGTGCCGCCATCAGTGACGAGCACGCTCAGGAGCTCGCCGAGATCGCGGCGCGGCTCGGCTTGTCGTTCGTCCTGACCCGGGAGACGGTCTTCCCCGTCGAGGACGAGGACGCGTTGCGCGCGTCACTTCGCCGTGTGCTGCGGCCCGTCCTTTCGCCGCTGTTCGCGACGGACGCCGCCGGCCACTGAGCGCAGGCTCGAGGCCCGCCGCCGGCGGCACGGGTTCTCCGGGCTCGGACGTGTGGCGTCCGGAAGCGCCCACGTGATCAGGGCCGTTCGCGCCGGCACCACATCGGCGATCGATGAGGCTCCGGCGGGGTCTTGACATGTGACTAAAAGGTCACATATAGTGCTTGGAGTGGATGAAGTGTTCAAGGCCCTGGCCGATCCCACCCGGCGCGAGCTGCTCGACGAGCTGTTCCGCCAGGACGGCCAGACCCTGGGCATGTTGGAAGAGAAGTTCTCCATGACGCGCTTCGGCGTCATGAAGCATCTCAAGCAGCTGGAAGAGGCCGGCCTCGTCGTCACGCGGCGCCGGGGCAGGGAGAAGCTCCATTTCCTCAATCCGGTGCCGATCCGGCTCATCCACGACCGCTGGGTCAGCAAGTACTCCGAGCCCTGGGTGGCAGGGCTGAGCGAGATCAAGGACAGATTGGAGAGGCAGATGGAAAAGGTGTACGAGATCTTCATCAAGACGACGCCCGAGCAGCTCTGGGACGCCATCGTCAACCCCGAGATCCGGGCCAAGTACAACTTCGGTGCCGCCGTGAACTCGGAGTGGAAGGTCGGCTCTCCTCTCAGCGTGGACGTCGAGAAGCACGGGGTGCATCTCGGCGAGGGCGAAGTGCTCGAGGTCGACCCGCCGCGGCGCCTCGTCCACACGATGGCGTGCCTGTGGGACGACGACGTGCGCGCCGAGGGGACGACACGGGTCACGTGGGAGATCGAGCAGGTCGGCGACTCGTGCCATCTGACGCTCACCCACGACCAGATGCGCGAGGGTGCCAACTCCCAGATCTTCGGCGGCTGGCCGATGATCCTCTCCGGCCTCAAGACGTGGCTCGAGTCGGGCGAGCTCCTCACCACTCCCGGCTCGGTCAGGTACGGCTGAGCGGACCATCTGCGTCGAGCGAAGCGCGGCCGAAAGGAGAGCCACAATGGCCGAGACCGCCACCACCACGAAGATCAGCGACGTCGGCGGCGTCGCCGTCCCCGTCGCCGACCAGGAACGGGCCCTTCGCTTCTACGTCGAGAAACTCGGATTCGAGGTCCGTCTCGACGTGCCGATGGGGGACGGCGGGCGCTGGCTCCAGGTCGCCCCGCCCGGAGGCCGCGTGCCCGTCGCGCTGGTTGCCGCCGGCGAGGGCGGACGGGTCGCCGTCGACACCGGCATCACGTTCACCACGGGCGACGCCGAGGCCGACCACGCGTCGCTGGCCTGGGCGGGTGTCGACACGGAGCCGTTATTGCGCTGGCCCGGCGTACCGCTGATGTTCATCCTCCGCGACCCGGACGGGAACCGGCTCAAGATCATGGAGCGCGCACCCCGGTGAAGTTGGACAAGACGTTCATCGCGACGATCGTGCAGTCGCCCGAGAAGGGCGGTTGGGCCTACGTGGTCATGCCGGGCTCGGCGCAGTACTTCGGGACACGCGGCCTGGTCAAGGTGCGCGGGACGATCGACGGCGCGCCCTTCCGCAGCTCCTTCATGGCCCTCGGGGACGGGACGCACAAGCTCCCGATCAAGGCCGACCTGCGCAAGCAGATCGGCAAGGGCGTGGGCGACCGGGTGTCCGTCTCCCTGTCGGAGCGCCTGAACGGCTGAACGACAGCTGGGCTCAGCCCTCGAGGGAGGGCGCGGCGCCGACGGTGCGTGACCCGGTGTCTGCCCCGCCCACCCGCTCGGATCGGTCGCGCACCGGCCGCACCCGTTCGTAGGCCGACAACGCGAGCGTGGCCACCCCGAAGCCGGTGCCGAGCAGGCACACCCCCGCCCAGCCGTGCAAGGCGTAGAGGGTGCCCGCGCTCACCGAGCCCACTGCCCCGCCGATGAAGTAGCAGACCATGTACGCGCTGGTGATGCGGCTGCGGGCGTCCGGGCGGAGCGCGTAGATCACCGCCTGGTTGGTGATCTGCATGCCCTGGGTGCCGATGTCGAGCACCACGATGCCCACGATCAACGCCGTCAGCGAGGTGCGGCCGGCCCAGAGCAACGCGAACGAGCCGGTGAGGAGGACGCCGGCGACGACCGTCGTGAGCGTGGTGCGGGCCGAGTCCGCCAGCTTCCCGGCGACGTTGGCCGCCAGGATCCCGCCCGCACCGACCAGACCGAAGAGGCCGATCACGGCCGACGAGTAGCGGTAGGGGCTGCCCGAGAGCAGGAAGGCGAGGGTGGTCCACAGGACGCTGAAGGCGCCGAACGCGACCGCGCCGTGCCAGGCGCGGCGGCGCAGCACGGGCTCGGTCACGAGCAGGCGGAGCGACGTGCGCACGAGCGCGCCGTACGTGCGGTGCGGCCGCGGCTCCTCCGCCGGCAGGGCACGCCACAGGACGAGCGCGAAGCAGAGCATCAGCCCGGCCGAGAGCCAGTACACGCCCCGCCAGCCGCCCGTAGCCTGCGCCACGAAGCCCGACACGGTGCGGGCGAGCAGGATGCCCAGGAGCAGCCCGGTCATGATCCGCGCCACGACCCGGCCCCGCCGTTCCTCGGGGGCGAGGTCGGCGGCGAAGGGGATCATCACCTGGCCGGCCACCGACGCCGCCCCCACCGCCAGCGAGGCCAGCGCGAAGAACCACAGGCTCGGCGCGAGGGCCGAGGCCACCAGCGCGGCGGCGGCGATGCAGAAGAGGCGCACGACCAGGGTCCGGCGCGGGTGCAGGTCGCCGAGCGGGACGACGAGCAGCAACCCCGCCGCGTAGCCGACCTGCGTCGCCGTGATGATCCAGGCGGTGGGGCCGGGCCCGCTGTGGAAGGTCTCCGCGACGCGGTGCAGCAGGGGCTGCGCGTAGTACAGGTTCGCCACGATGGCCCCGGTGGCCACCGCGATGAGCGCGACCAGCGCGCGCGACAGCGCGTGCTGTGGCGGTGGCACGGCCATCGGTCCAGGGTACAGGCGCCGTTCCCGCCGGCTCCCGGGCCGCGCCAACGCGGTTCAGGTCAGCGGTGGCTCAGACGTGGCCGCCGCGCCGGCTCTCGGCGGTGACGCCGGTCAGCGCGGTGAGGATCAGCGGGATGCCCATGAAGGCCAGCCAGACCCCGAAGACGAAGGCCAGCACGAGTGTGAACGCACCCATGCCCATGACGAAGGGCCAGATGGACGAGCCCGGGAAGGAGTCGATCGTGCCGGCGCCGTCGGCCATCTCGGCGTCGGGGTGGTCCTCGGGCCGGTCGCCGACCGCGTCGATCTTGCCGACGACGAAGTACTTGTGGCCGTGGAAGCGCCGGTGCCAGAAGAAGTAGTAGAGGCCGGGCAGGAAGCCGAGGAGCGTGGCGCCGAGCAGCATGACACTGCCGCCGTCCTCGTAGCCCCAGAACCAGTACCACAGGCCGATGGCCCCGAAGAAGGCCCCGAGGAAGAGCAGGAAGAGCGACTCGACCTTCATACGCCGGCCTTGACCTTTCCGTTGGCGTGCCCGTTCGTGCGTGCGTCCCGCCCGTGCGGGACCACGATGTGCTCGGGGTGGTTGTAGTCCCACGTCGGCCGCTCGGAACGGATGGGCGGCAGGTGCGTGTAGTTGTGGTGCGGCGGCGGCGAGGTCGTGAACCACTCGAGCGTGTGGGCGTCCCAGGGGTTGTTGCCGGCCGGGATGGGCTTGCGCCACGACACGAAGAAGTTCACCAGCAGGAACACGAACGAGATCCCGATGATGAACGCGCCGACGGTCGAGACGATGTTGTAGCTCTGCCAGCCGAGGTTCGACGGGTACGACGCGACCCGGCGCGGCATGCCCAGCAGCCCCACGACGTACTGGGGCATGAACGTCACCCAGAAGCCGATGAACATCAGCCAGAAGTGCCACTTGCCCAGGTTGTCCCGCAGCATGCGGCCGAACATCTTGGGGTACCAGTAGTACAGGCCGGCGAAGCCGGCGAAGACGGCCGTGCCGAAGAGCACCTGGTGGAAGTGGGCCACGACGAAGTAGGTGTCGTGCGTGGCGAAGTCGATCGGCGGCGACGCCAGCATGATGCCCGTCACGCCGCCCATCAGGAACGCGAACAGGAACCCGATACTGAACAGCATCGGGGTGTTGAAGGTCAGCTGGCCGTGCCACATGGTGCCGATCCAGTTGAAGAACTTGATGCCCGTCGGCACCGCGATCAGCAGGCTGAGGAACGAGAAGAACGGCAGCAGCACGGCGCCGGTCGTGAACATGTGGTGCGCCCACACGCCCGTGGACAAGGCGGCGATGGCCATGGTGGCGAAGACCATGCCCTTGTAGCCGAAGACGGGGCGTCGCGAGAAGACCGGCAGGATCTCGGTCACGATGCCGAAGAACGGGAGCGCGAGGATATAGACCTCGGGATGGCCGAAGAACCAGAAGAGGTTCTGCCATAACAACGGTGACCCACACGATCGCATCGGGATCCCGCTGGCGTGGACACAACCCACCGCCGTATAGATGTGGGTCCCGAAGTGGCGGTCGCAGAAGAGCATCACCAGCGCCGCGGTGAGCACCGGGAACGCGATCAGGATCAGGATCCCGGTCACCAGCATGTTCCATGTGAAGATCGGCATGCGCCACATCGTCATGCCGGGCGCGCGCAGGTAGAAGATGGTGCCGCACAGGTTGACGCCGGTGAAGATGGCGGAGAACCCGGTGAGCAACAGCGCCATGATCCAGACGTCGGGACCGGCGCCCGGCGAGCTCGTCGCGCTCGACAGCGGCGCGTAGGCCACCCAGCCGAACTGCGCGGCGCCGCCGGCCACGAAGAAGCCCAGCATCATCGTGATGGAGCCGGTCAGGTACAGCCAGTAGCTCAACGCGTTCAGGCGGGGGAACGCCATGTCGGGCGCGCCGATCTGCAGCGGCACGACGTAGTTGGCCAGGCCACCGAACGCGAACGGCCCGGCGAACAGGTACAGCATCAGGCTGCCGTGCATGGTGAACAGCGCGTTGAACTGACCGAAGCTGAGCAGCGAGGAGTGCGGCGAGGCGAGCTGCAGCCGCATGAACAGCGCCATGATCCCCGAGATGTAGAAGATCACGACCGCCGTGATCATGTAACTGAGGCCGATGACCTTGTGGTCGGTCGAGGTCAGCCACTTGAGGATGCCGCTCGGGCCGTGGTCCTCGTGGCCGATATGGGCGTGGCCGTCACCGGGGATCTGGACCGCTGTCTCGTGTGCGCCGCCGGGGGCGATGACGTCAGTCACCGTATAACGCACCTCCTGTGTTGCCACTGTTGCCGGTACCGGAGTTGCCCGAGTTCCCAGAGTAGCTGGGCGCGGTGCCGTTGACGTTGCCGTGCAGCGCTGCCGGCAGCTGGCCGATGGAGTTCGGGTGCGTCCGCTGGAAGGCGCCGGTCGCCTGCAGCCAGGTCTGGTACGCGCTGGGGTTCACGGACCGGACGTTGAAGAACATGATGGAGTGATAGAGGCCGCACAGCTGTGTGCATTGCCCTCGGTACACCCCGTTGTGCAACACGTTGAGGTCGAACGACGTCCAGTAGCCGGGGCTGGCGTAGCGGCTGAAGTTGAACTCGGGCACGTAGAACCCGTGCAGCACGTCGTACGAGCGGAGATACACCCGCACCGTCTCGTTCGTCGGCACCATCATCGTCGGTGCGTCCGTCGTCTGGCCGATGATCTTCACCCCGTTGTCGTATTGGAACTCCCAGCCCCACTGGAACGCGTAGACGTGGATCGTCGTGTAGGGGTGCGGCTCGACGGCGGTCACCTGGTTCTCGACGACGACGGTCGCCACGAACAGGCCGATCACCGTCAGGATCGGCGTGACCGTGTAGATGATCTCGGTGAGCGTGTGGTACTGGGTCTGGCGCGGGATGTCGTCCGAGCGCCGCCGGTACCGGAAGATCGCCCACAGGATCAGGACCGTGGTGAACCCGCCGACGACGAGCCCGGCGACGAAGAAGCCCTGCCAGAGGTGGAAGGTCGAGCGGCCCTGCGAGGTGGCGCCCTTGAAGGCGCCGAACGTCGGGAGTTGGCAGCCGGTGAGCAGCAGCGACCCGAGGACGACACCGGCGATCGCCAGTCGTCGGCGACGTGGACTCTTGGCGCTGTGACCTGGGTTTTCGGGCGTGTTCGAGGAAGGGCCGGTCAGCGACGAGTCCACCGCGCCGACACTATCGAACCGGCCCAAAAAAGACGAAACGGGCAGGCCCGCAGCACCCGGCCACCGACCCGCCCCGCCCAGCCCGGGCCCCCTCAGTGCGCGTGCGCGCCGCCGCCCCGCCCCGCCGCCCGCCTCGTTGGCGGCCCAGGTGAACACGCCCCGGGCCATCGTCGACGTCGCCCGGGCGGCCCGCGCCGCGAAGACCTCCTGCCGGGCTCTCTGCGTCGCCGGGTCGTCGGGCGCGGCCAGCCAGGCGCTCTCGGCCAGGTGTCCGGCCAGCCGCAACGCCCCGTCCGCCCCGCCGGACCCCGACTCGGGGGCGTCGCCCGCGGCCGCCAGCAGCTCCAGCGCCCGCTCGGCGAGGGCGCCGGGCCCGCCGGCCAGCTCCGCCAGCTCGGTGGCCAGCGCCCGCTCGGGCGCCGGCTTCAACGACGCCGGATTGCCGTCCCACCACCCGCCGTACTGGCGCCACACGGTGTGCACGATGAACTCGGGCTCGTCGTACACCGGCTGCAAGAACGGACGGTTTTCGAGCTCGGCCGGGGACACGGACGCTGTGGATGGCGTCGTCCAGCCGGCCGCCGCTGTTCATGATCGCCAGCGTCTGATCGACCAGCGAGTCGAGCAAATCGGCCGTGTCGGTGAGGGCCTGGCGCACCCGGTCCGCCCCGATGACGGGGAAGCCGTGGCCCGGGAGGAGGAACTCGGCGTCGAGCATGAGCATCCGGCGCAACGCGGCCGCCCACTCGCGCGGGTAGCGCTGCACCTTCTGCGGGTTGCCGGCGTTGGGCGAGGCCCAGATGAACAGGTCGCCACAGCAGAGCACCCGCTTGTCGGCCTGCCACGTCACGGTGTGGTCGTCCGTCTCGCCCTTCTCGTGACGCAGCGCGAAGCCGACGCCCCCCACCGAGACGTCGAGCGTGTCGTGGTAGGTGCGGTCGGGATAGCGGTACTCCGTCGGCCAATTGAGGTCGGTGAAGCCGAACTGGCGGCGGTTGATGATCGTGTTGTAGCCCGCCGTGAAGATGTAGCGGTCGAAGCGCGCCGGCAACGCATGGTGGGCGATGACCTGGGGCGCCGCCCAACCCTTCTCCGTCGCCTCGGCCTCCCACACCGGCACGCCGAAGACGTGGTCGATGTGTCCGTGCGAGTAGACGGCCGTGTTGAGGCGGTCCGCGCTCCAGGTGCGGATGTCGTCGTGGACGATCTGGGCCAGCGGCGCGCTGCCGGTGTCGACGAGCACGAGTCCGTCCTCGGTGGCGAACGACGAGACGTTGGCGAAAGAGGGGCAGAACCCCACGCCGTCGGTGATCTCGACGAACCCGCCCATGTGGTCGACGGGGTGGAAGGTGGAGGTCGACAGCTCCCCGTTCCAGAGCCGCTCGGCCACGGACAAGACGTCGGATGCCATGTTCCCCCCGGTATGCGGGTGTGCGGTGTGCGGTGTGCGGCGCCGGCCCCGTCGCGGCACCGACGGTTCAGCGGCTGCGACTCAGCCGGTCTGCGACTTGCCTTCGGCGGGGGGCGCGGGTGCCTGGGCCGGGGTGTCGCTGGCGGCGGACGTGCCGTTCTTCGATGCCGAGTCCGCCTGGCCTTCCTTCAGCCCCTGCTCGAACTGGTTCTTCGCCGAGCCGAGGCTGCGAGCCAGCTTGGGGATCTGCGTCCCACCAATGAGCAGGACGGCGACGATGACGATGACGATGACGAGGTCGGCCCCGAAGATTTCAGCGAGCATGAGATTCTCCTTCACCTGGGTTCACGAACCGGTGACTGAATCCAGGTTAGACCCAATTCCGGCCCCCGGTAGCTGCAGGGCGGCAGCGCGGGGTGCGCCGCCGGGAGGCGGCACACCGTCTGTTGCTACCCAGGTATTCGGAGTCAACCCGCCAGCAGGATGCCCATGACGAGGGCGGCGACGCTGGCGGTCCCGCCGACCGATCCCCACAGCGCCAGCTGGGCCTTGGACGTCGCCCGCTGGTGCAGGAAGGCGCCGACACCGGCGAGGAGCACGACGATGATCTTCGCCATCAGCACCGCCTTCCACGCCGAGGTCGCCGTGGAGGCGTGGACGGCCGAGATGTTCCAGATGCCCGTGGCGAGCAGCACGAAGTAGGCAGGCCAGGCGAGGCGGGCGAAGGCGCGGGCGAGCGTCTTGGGCGCATCGCCCCCGAGGCCGCGGGCGGGGCCGACGAGCCCGGCCATCACGATCTGGCCACCGACCCAGATGGCGGCGGCGAGTACGTGGAGGGTGAGGCGGATGGTATCGAGCGCGGGGGCGAGCGAAGCAGTGGCGAGCACGGGTTGACTCCTCGACGTCCTCGGTGGTCGGTGCTGGTCGGTGCTGGTCGCCTACTTGCCCTGCCACTTGGGCGGGCGCTTCTCCGCGAAGGCGATCGGGCCCTCCATGGCGTCGGCCGACGAGAAGACGACGCCGACCGCCTCGGCGTTGATCTTCCAGCCGTCGGCCTCGGGCAGCTCGGCGGCCTCCTTCATGACCTTCTTGGAGTAGCGCACGGCGAGCGGTGCGTTGGCGGCGATGCGCTCGGCCAACGCGATGGCCTCGTCCATGAGCTGACGCCGACGGCACCACCTTGTTCACGAGGCCGAGCGCGAGGGCCCGTTCGGCGTCGATCGGGTCGCCGGTCATGGCCAGCTCGAGCGCGATCGCCATGGGGAGGCGCTTGGGCATCCGGATGAGCCCGCCGGCTCCGGCGACCAGGCCGCGCTTGGCCTCGGGGATGCCGAAGGTGGCGTGGTCGGCGGCGACGACGAGGTCGCACGAGAGCATGATCTCGAAGCCACCGGCCAGAGCCGACCCGTTGACCGCGGCGATGATCGGCTTGCTGAACTCTCTTTGGGTGAGGCCGCCGAAGCCGCCGCTCGCCCCGATGATGTCCCCGCCCTCGCCGCTGCTGAAGGCCTTGAGGTCCATGCCCGCGCTGAAGGCCTTGTCGCCGCTGCCCGTGATGACGACGACCCAGCACTCGGTGTCCCCGGCCAGCTCGTCCATTGCTGAGGACATGGCCCGGCTGACGGCGCCGTTGATCGCGTTGCGTGCCTCGGGCCGGTTGATGGTGAGGATCTCCACGTTGCCGCGGCGTTCCCGCAGTACTTCGTCTGCCATCGGTCTCGGTGCTCCCTTCCGGTGCTCGTCTTGTGCGCCGCTCGCGGGTTGGGTTGGGGTGACCGAGCGCCGCCGGGGCCGAGGATAGATGCGGGGCTTCGCCGGGTCCCAGTCCGCCGGCGTCGGCGGCGGTTATTTGACGGGGAGGGGGGATCCGCCGGCGTCGAGCGGACCTTCGCCAGCGCCCGGGCTGGGCAGACCGGGCGGATCCACGACCGGCTCGGTCGCCGGCGCGAAGGACGTCATGAGGGCGGCCGCCTCGAGCTGGAAGCGCTTGGCGTAGAGGAGGGTAAAGGCGAACAGTGACCCGATGGTGGTCGCCGTGATGAACGGTGACACCGCGACGTAGGTACCGGTGTGCAGTGCCTCGGCCAGCGTCATACGCGCCGACGCCTCGATCACCAGCCCGATGCCCCATACGACCGAGAGGACGCGGAAGACGTGTCGCGCCGTAGGGATCTCGTGCAGTTCGTTGTACGCGGCCACCTTGGACGGATCGTTGCCGGCCGAGAGGTACCGGCCGACGTAGAACAACGCGGGACGGTCGTGCGTGTAGACGGTGACGACGCAGGCGATGCCGAAGAGCGCGGTGAAGAACGCGTCGCGCACCTTGAGCATGTAGGCGTTGCCGCCCAGCAGCGTGGAGCTGACGACACCGACCACGAAGCCGAACAGGACGATGGCGCCGACGAAGTCGACGTGACGGTTGCGGACGAACTGGATGAGGATCCAGACGACGGAGACCGAGCCGGCGGCGATCAGCCCCTCGGCATCGGTGCTGACGTGGGGGCGTACGGCGAAGTACACGGCGATCGGCACGGCGGCGCCGAAAATCAGGCTCGGCAGCAGGTCCTTGACCGAGGGAACGCCCGGCGTCCAGGAACGGTCGAGAGGCGGGGCGTCCGAATCCGAGCCGCCCGCCCCAGGCGCCGACCCTGGTTCCATGCCCAAAAGGGTACCGCCCGGAAATCGGGACTTTGCCGCGTAGAATCTGAGCGTGAGCTTCATGGAGCACGTGCTCGAGTTCCTGGTCATCGCAGGTCTGGTCGTGGGGGGGACGCTGGCCGTCGCCTTCGTGCTGGCCCGCCGCTACGTGCGGCGGCGGTGGCATTTCGTGCGGCGACACCCCGTGACGCGCGGGGCGATGGCCGCGGGTGCGTTCGTCTTGGCGGGCCGCGAGCGCTCATGGGCGCGGGCCACGCCGGAACAACTGAGCAGCGGCAGCGCGGCACGGGTACGGCGACGGATGTGGGTGGCCGTCGAGGACGCGGAGAAGGCCGTCGCCCATGCTTCGTCCCACGAGGCGCCGGTGGCCGACCTGCCGTCGGTGTGCCGCTCGCTGCACGGCTTGGCGAGCGAGCTCGACGGCCTGTTGCGCCACGAGCGCCGACTGCCTTCGGGCACGCACCGCTCCGACGGGCTGCGCAGCCAGGTGGCCGAGCTGATCGGCGCGGCGCCGCGACGTCCAGGCCGCGGCGCTGCGGGCCGGGAGCGAGGCGGCCGAACCCCAGGTGCGCGCGCTGGTCCGGCGCGCCGCCGAGGAGATCGACATCGCATCGGCCGGCCTGTCCCGGCTGCGGTCGCTCGCGCAACCCCGCTGAGCCGATCGCCGTCCCGCTGCCCGACGCACGCGCCGCGGCATCGAACCCGGCGGGCCTGACAAGCTGAACCGATGGCTCCCGCGACGCCCGCCCGCAAGGCCCCGGCGCGCAAACGTGCGCCGGCACGGGCGAAGGCTGCGGCCAAGAGCGGCCCGGCGAAGTCGGCCGGGGCGAACAGGGCGAACGACCTTCTCGGCGAGGGGTTCCTGGTCGGCGTGGCGACGTCGGGCTACCAGATCGAGGGCGGCTTCAACGGGACGGACGAGCCGCACAACAACTGGGCCGGCTGGGAGGCCACGGGGCGCATCGAGCGCTCGGGCATCGCATGCGACTTCTGGCGCCACCCCGAGGAAGCGCTCGACCGGGCCGCCGCGCTCGGCTGCAACGCGTTCCGCCTCTCCGTCGAGTGGGCGCGCCTGGAGCCCAGGCCCGACGTCTTCGACGACGCCGCGCTCGAGCGCTACGCCGAGATCCTCTCCCTGTGCGTCGCCCGCGGGCTGACGCCCATGGTCACGCTGCACCACTTCACCAACCCGGTGTGGCAGGGCGAGGAGTTCTGGCTGCGCCCCGGCTCACCCGACGTCTTCGCCCGTCACGTCCGCCGGATCCTCCCCGCCCTGGTGCCGTACTGCCGCCACTGGGTCACGATCAACGAGCCCAACATCGTGATGCTGATGGGCTGGGTGGAGGGCGCCTCGCCTCCGGGTCGCCGCATGGCGGTATCGGACGCCTACTGCGTGCTCGACAACCTGCTCTGCGCCCACGTGCTGGCGGCGGACGCCATCGCCGAGATGCAACCCGACTCCGAGGTGACGATGAACACGAGCTCGTCGTCGATCTACGAGCACGACCGCATGCTCGTCGACCTCCTGCAGCTGCGCGAGTCCGGCATCGATCCCTCCGACGTCGACACCTACGTCGACGAGCGCCGTGCCGTGCACGACGCCGCGTTCCCGCCGCGGCACGCCGGGGAGGCGTGGCTGCGCCGGTTCTTCGCCGCCGTGTCGCCGTACGGGACGGACCGCGCGCCGGGGAGCACCGGCGCCTGGGCCGCGTTGCGCGGCCGCACGCGGCGCCAGGTGCCGCGCCGCGTGGTCGACGTCGTCGGAGCGTCGCCGCGCTCCGCGTGCGATCGACGCCGCCGGCTTCGACTGGTACGACCCGATCGCGAGCCACGCCATGCGCGATGCCGGGACGGCGCGCCGCCGGGCGGCGGCGGGTCGCGACTGGACGTTCGGGCGCGCCCTGTGGGACACGGTGTCGGACCCGGCCGCCCTGGGGTCGTGGTGCGCCACCGAGGCGGCGTTGCGCCCGGGCCTGCCGCTGTGGGTGGTCGAGAACGGGATGGCGACGCGGGTGCGCGACGGGCGGGCCGAGCCGCGCGACGACGGGATGGACCGGCCGCGGTACGTGCGCGAGCACCTGGGCGCGGTGGCGGACGCGGTCGCGGCGGGGGTCCCGGTGCGGGCGTACCTGCACTGGTCGCTCGTCGACAACTACGAGTGGGGCACCTACGAGCCGCGCTTCGGCCTGTTCGGGCTCGACCGCAGCGACCCGGCTGCGGTGCGCTGGCTGGACACGGACTCCGCCGGCGCGGATGCGGCCGGGGAGTTCAGCCGGGTCCTGGCCGGGCTGCGGCGGGGCGACCGCTCGGTGCTTGGACGCCGCGCGCTGAGTGAGGCGTCAGTCGTCTCCGGACCGCTCGAGCTCGCTGATGTCCTGCCGCGGCCGTCTTCGGAGTCGCCCACGAACGCGCTTCTCCCTGCGGCGGTGCCGGATGAACGAGCACCACGACGACCAGGACGATGATCCCGAGGAGCACGTCGGAGGCGATTCCCGCGGCCCGCTCGATCGCCTGGCCGACGAAGTAGCCGAGGAGGAGGAACAGGACGCCCCAGCACAGCCCGCCGGCGGCGTTGGCGGGCAGGAAGACCCGGTAACGCATCTTGGACAGGCCGGCGAGGCCGGGGATCACCGCGCGAAAGAACGCGGTGAAGCGCCCGATGAACACGAAGAGTGCGCCGCGCTTTCGCAACTGCTCAAGCGCGGACTCGATCCCTTTCTGGCGTTTGCGCAGGAGTGGGAGCCGCAAGATCTTGTCGCCCCACTTGTCGCCCACCCAGTAGCCGATGGAGTCGCCCACGATGGCGCACAGCGACGACGACGATCGTCATGCCGGTCGAGGCTGACGCCGCCCTTCGACGCGACGACGCCGCCGAGGATGACGGCTGTCTCGCCGGGGAAGACGAAGCCGAGCATGACGGAGGCCTCGGCCGCGACGAGCACGCCCGACGAGCAGGTAGGCCTCCCACCCGTGGAGGGAGAGGAGCGGGTGGAGGAGCTTGTCGATCACCGCTCGGGTCCTCCGCCGCGAGGTGGTCCGGCGGAACGGGGCGGTCGCTCGCCGGAGGCGGCGGTCAGTTGACGGCGCGCAGCGTGGTCTCGCGCGGGTTGAGCTGGCGCCAGCGGTCGTCGATCTGCGCCAGGTAGTCGCGGCCCCGCACGAGGTGGGTCAGGATGTCCGCCTGGCCCTGCGGGCGGGCGAGCATCCAGCTGTGACCGCCCGGGACCCAGATCACGGGCGAGCGGGCGATGGCGGCGAACTCGAGCGCCGTGTGGCCCGGGGTGATGCGGTCGAAACAACCCCACTCGTTGAGGATAGGGATCTGCTGGGCCGCCAGGTGGCGGACCTCGCTGCGCTGGTCGACGCCCATGAGCATGCTGCCGACCGGGAGCGTCTGGGACACGGTGCGGATGTTCTGGCGCATGTCGGGCAGGACGGCGCGCACGGTGGAGTACAGCCGGCCGATGGCGAGGTCGGGCAGGTCGAAGATGACCGCCGCCACCATGTCGACCATCGGCGCCACGTCGGGCAGGATCGGCGAGAGGAGTGCCGGCAGGATGCCGGTGCGCTCCTTCCACGCCGGCGTGCTGACGCCGTCGCGGTAGATCATGCCGAGTGTGCGCCGGGGGTGGTCGTGCGCGAACTGCACGGCGACCGCCCCGCCCATGGAGTGTCCGAGCAACACGACCGGGCCCGCCTCGACCTTGTGCACGATCGCCATCACCTGGTTGGCGAGGCTCTCCATGGAGACGTCCTGCCACTCGAGCGGGTCGCTGCCACCGAAGCCGGGGAGGCTCGGGTTGATGACGCGCCAGCCGAGTTGTTCGGCGAGGCGTGCGCTCTCCCTCCAGTACATCCCGCCGCCGGCGAAGTAGCCGTGGATGTTCACGGCCCACACCGGGGGAGTGCCGGGCCCGTCGGGGCCGTAGGCGCCGACGTTGTCCGAGACGGCGAAACGGAGGCGGCGGCCCTCGACCATCATCGAGCTCGGGACCATGCGGATGGTCGGCGTCTTGCGGATCTTGCGGGCGTATTGGTCTCGTACGACGCCGAGGCCGAGCGCCGCGTGGCCCGCGTCGACCAGCTCGACGGGCGAGGGCCCGTCGGACGGGGCCACGATCGCGCCGGAGATCTGCAGTGAGTCGTCGAGGGGCTGTTGTGACTTCTGCCTGAAAAACGGAACCGCCATGCTCTCCGACCTCCGCTCCTGCGTGCCGGCGCTCGCTCCGGCGTTCAGCTTGCTCCCCTGGTATGGAGAGGAACGACCGTTCCCCTGCGATCCCACGGTATCCGACCGTCAGGGCTGGTCGGCATCTTCGCGCGTGCATGTGGATACCGGGGCTGCGACGATAGGGAGATGAGCGCCGACATCGTCATTCGGGGGGGCACGGTGATCGACGGGACCGGCGGACCGGGCCGGGACGCCGACGTCGCCGTCACGGGAGGCCGGATCAGCGGGATCGGTCCTGGTCTGTCCGGTGCGCGGGAGCTGGATGCGTCAGGCCAGGTTGTCAGCCCGGGCTTCGTCGACATCCACACCCACTACGACGCGCAGGTGTTCTGGGACCCGGACCTCACCCCGTCGTCGTTCCACGGCGTGACGACGGTGATCGCCGGCAACTGCGGCTTCTCGATCGCGCCGATCCGTTCCGACGGCGTGGCGCTGTTGGCGCGGACGCTGCAGCACGTCGAGGACATGTCCTTCGACACGTTGTCCGTCGGCGTGCCGTGGGGAGACTTCGAGACGTTCCCGCAGTACCTGGACGCGGTCGAGGGGCGGGGGGTGTCGTTGAACTTCGGCTGTTACGTCGGGTCACACGGCCGTCCGCCTGTACGTCATGGGCGAGGACGCGTACGAGCGTCCCGCGTCCGACGACGAACTGGCGACGATGCAAGCCGTGATCGCCGACGCGATGGCGGGGGCGCGGCGGGTTTTGCGTCCTCGGCGTCGCCGACCCACAACGGCGACTCGGGTCGTCCCGTCCCGTCGCGGGTGGCCGACCTGGCCGAGCTGCGTGCGCTGTTGGAGCCGGTGAAGCAGTCGGGGCGCGGCGTGGTGGCGCTGTTGCCGGGTGGCGTGTTCCCCAACCAGGAGGTGTTCAGGCTGCAGCGCGAGGTCGGGCGGCCGTTCACCTGGACGGCGTTGTTGACCGTGAAGGGCTACCCGTATCACGAGAAGGTGATCGCCGAGCACGACGAGGCCTGGGCCTCGGGCGTGGAGGTATGGCCGCAGGTGTCGTGCCGGCCGCTCGTGTTCCAGATGAATCTGTCCGAGCCCTTCACGTTGAACATGCGCCCGACGTTCGCGGCGTTGATGGACAAGCCGAAGGCCGAGCGGGTGGCGGCGTACCGCGACCCGGCGTGGCGCGCGACGGCGTGGGATGACGTGAGCGGGGCCGGGGGCAGGCTGCCGATGAACTGGGCTTCTATCTCGGTGGCCGAGTCGCGGCACGCACGCGGACCTGGTCGGCCGGCCGGTCGCGGTGCTGGCCGAGGAGCGCGGGTGCACGCCGTTGGACGTGATGCTCGACGTGTCGCTGGACGACGATCTGGAGGCGCGGTTCTGGTCGGTGCTGGCGAACGACGACCCCGATGCGATCGCGTGGTTGCTGCCGCGTGACGGCGTGCTGTTGGGGCTGGCGGACTCCGGGGCCCACGTGTCGCAGCTCTGCGACGCTTGCTTCTCGACGGACCTGTTGGGGAACTGGGTGCGCGACCGCCAGGTCATGCCGCTCGAGCGGGCGATCCACAAGCTGACGGGCGAGCCGGCCGGCGTCTACGGGCTTTCGGATCGGGGGACCGTCGAGGAGGGCAAGGCGGCGGACCTGGTTGTGTTCGACCCGTCGACGGTGGCGCCGGGGCCGCTGCGCCGGATCCGCGACTTCCCCGCCGACGGGGAGCGCCTGATCGCGGATGCGCCCGTGGGAATGACGCACACGCTGGTCAACGGGGTGCCCATCCGGGTGGACGGGGCGCCGTCGGAAGAGGGGCTGGCGTCCCGGCCGGGGGCCGTGCTCCGGGGCTGAGAAGGCTCAGGCTCAGGCGGAGGCGGAGGCCGAGGCGGAGGTCTGGCGCTCGACGAGTTCGTCGGGCAACAGGAGCCGGACCGAGACGGCCAACTCGTCGTAGACGCGGGCCATCGTGGACCACCCGTTGATCCACCCGACGAGGGCCGAGTACCAGACGTGCCCGATCATGCGGGCCCGGTCGGACATGTCGGGCACGTCGACGCCCGTTTCGCCCATGGAGCGGGCGATGATCCCCTCCATCAGCAGCGTGATCTGCTGTTGGCAGCCGACGGCGGCAGGGTCGGGCGACGACAGCGAGGTGAACACGGCGGCGACGAGCTTCGGCTGTCGTCCCATGGCGCGCAGGGCGCGGTCGAGCACATCGAGCACGCGGTCGGCCGGATGGTCGCCGCGGGGCGGGTGTTGCCCGAGTCGGGTGTCGAGCATCTCGACCCAGTGCACGAGTGTCGCGGCGAGCAGGTGGTCCTTGCTCGTGAAGTAGCGGTAGACGGTGCCCATGGCGACGTCGGCGCGGGCCGCGACATCGCGCATCTGCACCGCCTCGTAGCCGCCCTCGAGCCCGAGCGCCATCGCCGCGTCGATGACGCGCTGGCGCCGGGCCTGTTGGGCGCGGGTGAGCGGGCGGTCGACCGTCTGCTCCATTCCGACAGGATATCCGCGCTCTCAACTGGGCCTTTGGGAACCGCCCACTACGCTGGCCTGCCATGCCCGGAACGCGGCCCGGCCGCGACGCAGCCATCGTCGGTTTGGACGACTACGCCCAGCGTGTCGCCGAGCTGGCGACCACCGACGGCCGGGTCCCCGGAGAACGGGGCCGCCAGACGCGTCAGCGTCTGCTCGACGCCACGGTGGAGCTCCTCACGACGACGTCGTGGCGGTCGGTGAAGGTCACCGACATCGCCCGGCAGGCGCGCACGTCGCCGGCGACCTTCTACCAGTACTTCGGCAACGTGGAGCAGGCGATCCGCGTGCTCGCCGAGGGCATGGTGGACCAGGCCGCGCAGCTCGCCGAGCTCGCGGGCGGCGACTGGTCCGAAGGAGCGAGCTGGGACACGGCGCGGGCGGTGACGGAGGGTTTCCTTTCGTACTGGGAGGACAACCGCGCGGTGTTCCGCGTCGTCGACCTCGCCACCGAGGAGGGCGACGCCGAGCTGCGGGGGATCAGGGTCCGCGCGTTGAACGCGGTGACCGTGGCGCTCGCCCAGGTCATCGTCGCGGCGTCGCCGTCGGCCTCGGGGTCCGGGTCGGGCCCGCCCGGCACCACGACGGGTTCGCCTGCCGGCACCGACCCCATGGCGGTGGCGGGGACGCTCGTCGCGATGTTCGCCAGCGTGTCGGCCCACCGATACGGCTTCGAATTCTGGGGTATCCGCACCGGCCACCTCATCGACACGCAGGCCCGGATGCTGCATTGGGCGGTCACCGGACGCGAGGCCCCGGCGGCCGAGGTCACGGGGTCGCGCGAGGCGTCCCGGCCGCGGACCGGCCCGGTGCTCGGAGGGGCGACGGCACGACGGCGCAGCGCGATCACGCCGCCGTAAGGCCGACGCCGGTCAGTAGGGCCGGACAGCAGGTAGGACGGCAGGTAGGACGGCCCGGTGCTATCGGAGCGCGACCGGTTGCAGCGGCGACCCGAGCCCGGCGACGAGCGGCAACGGGGTCGCGTCGAGCAGGAAGGTGAAGCGGCCGTCCGCGGCGCAGGCGTCGGACAGCGGGTCGAGCACCCAGTTCTGTCCCTGGGTCAGTCCCATCTCGACCAGGTGCAACACGTGGACCGGCAGGTAGGCCTCTTCGTACTGGCAGGGAAAGACCTCGAACACGAAGGTGTCGGTGGCGACGGCAGCCACGTCGTGCGCGTGGAACCACGCCGCCGTTTCGATGGTGAGGCCCGGGGACGGCCAGGTGTAGGCGACGAGGTCGCGCCGCTCTGGCTGTAGGTGCACCATCTGACCCGTGCGCACGAGCACGATGTCTCCCGGCTCGAGGTCGACGCGCGCGAGTTCGCACGCCGCGTCGAGGTCCGCCGGAGCGATGGGATGCCCCGGTTCGAGCACCTCGCGCCCGAGGGCGCGGGCGACGTCGAGCAGGACGCCCCGGCTGAGGACGGCGCCGGCGCGGTGGATGCCGCAGCGGGTGGCGCCGCCTTCGGTGGTGATGGTCGACGCGGGGTAGCCGTTGTAGATGTGCCCGGCGTGGCTGCAGTGGGCGAGCGCGTCCCAGTGGGTGGCGGCCTGGGTGGCCATGGAGAACACGTCCTCACTGAACGCGACGAACTCGGGGTCGGGGCCCTCCGGCTTGTTCACGTGGATCGTCGTCCGGGTGGGGTTCACCCGGCCCTCGACGAAGCCGAGTTGGATCCCGTCGGCCTCCGACAGGGGCAGTCCCAGGGCGATGGCTTGCCCCGAGACGACCGAGGCGGCACCCCGGCGGCGGGCGGCGCCGTCGATCAGGTTGAGGGTGCCGATCTCGTCGTCCGGACCCCACCGCCCCCAGTTGCGAACGCGTGCCGCGACCTCGGTGAACGCGGTGGACTCGGGCACGCGGGCACACTACCGCCGCGTCCGGATCTGGCCCGGTTGTCCCCGTCGGGGCGGGCGACGATACTGAGGCTGCGACGCAGAAGCAGCGCAGCGAACTTGTCCGCCCAAGCAGCGGAGCAAACCTCAGGGAGGGATTGCCAAATGACGACGGTACGTGCGGCGGTATGCACAGGTCTCAACGAGCCTTGGAAGACCGAAGAGGTCGAGGTGGACCCGCCGGCCAACCGTGAGATCCGGGTGAAGATGGCCTATTCGGGCATGTGCCACTCCGACGAGCACCTGCGGACCGGCGACATCAGCGCACCCCCCGAGGTGCTCGAGATGATCGGCGTCAAGTCCATGTTCCCCGTCGTCGGCGGCCACGAGGGTTCGGGCGTCGTCACGGAGGTCGGGCCGAATGTGACGCAGGTCGCAGTGGGCGACCACGTTGCCGTCGCCTTCATCCCCTCGTGCGGGACCTGCTTCTGGTGCGCTTCGGGTCGCCAGAACCTGTGCGACCTCGGCATGATGACGCTGGCCGGCGGCATGATCAGCGACGGCACGTACCGTTACCACCTGGGTGGCGAGAACCTGAACCGCATGGCGCAGCTCGGCACGTTCGCCGACGAGATGGTGTGCCACGAGAACTCGGTGGTCCGTCTCAACCCGTGGGACAACATGAAGGCCGCGGCGCTGATCAGCTGCGGCATCGCGACCGGCTTCGGCTCCGCGGTCGACCGGGCCAAGGTCAAGCCGGGCGAGACGGTCGTGGTCGCGGGATGCGGCGGCGTGGGCTCGGGTGCCATTCAGGGCGCGCGCATCGCCGGGGCGCGGCACATCATCGCGGTGGACCCGGTGCCCTACAAGCTCGAGAAGGCCAAGGAGATCGGTGCCACGCACACAGCGGCGTCGCTGGCCGAGGTGCCGTTCCTGCTCCCTGAGCTGACGATGGGCCGCAACGCCGACGTCGTCATCCTCACGCCCGGCGTCCTGCGCGGCGAGATGATCGCCGAGGCCGCCCAGTGTGGCTCCAAGGACGCGCGCATCGTCGCCGTCGCCATTTCGCCGTTCAGCGCGATGGACGTGAAGCTCAACCTGTTCAACCTCGCCATGTTCAACCAGACGGTGATGGGCACGGTCTTCGGCTCGCAGAGCCCGCGCGTCCAGGTGCCGAACCTGCTGAACCTCTTCGAGAACGGGCAGCTCAAGGTCGACGAGCTCATCACCCAGGAGTACACGCTCGACCAGGTACAGCAGGGCTACGAGGACCAGGGCGCGGGCACGATCATCCGCGGCGTGGTGAAGTTCGACAGCTGACCGGGCGACACCTCGGCCGCCGGTTCCGGCGGCGTGACGAGGTGGGCCGTCAGGCCCCCAAGTGTCGGGTGAAGCCGTCGGGCACGACGATGTCATCGGGCCCGAGGTGGTTGATCGACATGTGGCCGAGGCCGAGCAGCGCGGACTCGATGCCGCTGCGCAGGATGTCCAGCACGTTCTCGACGCCGGCCTGGCCGTTGGCCGCCAGGCCCCACAGGCCAGGCGCGGCCGATCATGACCGCCCGCGCCCCGAGTGCGACGGCCTTGACCACGTCGCTGCCGCGGCGGATGCCGCCGTCGAGGAGCACCTCGATGTCGTTGCCGACGGCGTTTGCGATGGCCGGCAGCGAGCGGATCGTGGCGGGCGTGCCGTCGAGGTTGTTGCCGCCGTGGTTCGAGACCGAGATGGCGGTGACCCCCGCATCGACGGCACGCTTGGCGTCGTCGACGCGGGTCACACCCTTCAGCATGAACGGGCCGCCCCACTGCTCGCGCAGCCAGGCCACGTCCTCCCAGCTCGGCGGCGGCGTCCCCATCCATTCGCCGTAGGCGCCGAAGAAGGTGGGCCCGGTCTGGCCTTTCGGGACCATGTTGGGGGTGGTGAGGTCGGGCGCCCTGCCCGTTTTGGCGAAGGACCAGAACCAGCGGGGATGGCTGAGGGCCTCGGGCGCGAACTTCAGCATGGTGCGCAGGTTCATGGACTCGGGGATGGTCGGGCTGCCCCAGTCGCGTCCGTGGGAGAACGACCAGTCGAGCGTCGCGATGAGCCCGACGGCGCCGGCGGCCCGGGCGCGTTCGGCGCGGGCCAGGATCTGGTCGCGTGAGCCGATCCAGTAGATCTGGAAGAAGGTCTGCGGGTTGGCCGCGACGACGTCTTCGACCGGCTTGCTGGCGAAGCTGCTGAGGCCCATGGCGGTGCCGCGGGCGGCGGCGGCCCGGGCCACGGCGACCTCGCCGTCGGGGTGCACGGCCTGCACGCCGGTGGGGGAGATGACGACGGGGAACGAGATGTCCTGGCCCATGACCGTGGTGGCGAGGTCCTTCTTGTCGGAGAGGCCGGCGACGTGCGGCGCGAAGCCGAGCTCGCCGTAGGCGGCGACGTTGTCATCGAGGGTGAGGCCGCGCTCGGAGCCGGCGATCAGCGCGCCGTAGACCGACTTGGGCAGGCGCTTCTTGGCGCGCCGCTGGGCCTCGGCGACCGTCTCGAACCACTTGTTAGCCATGTGCACGGGGACTCTACGCGCCCGGCCCGGTGGCTCCCCAGTCCCGCCGGCCCCGGCCAGGCGGTCGGCGGGGGTCAGGCGCGGCACGCCCATTGCGGCGGCGCCGGGCCCGGAGCAAGGGCGTCGTCCCTGGCCAGGGGCCCCCGATATTCAAAAAATTTGCTCAACGAACGGCTGAGGACCGCCGAAATACCAGCGTGACCGAGGAACACGGGGGGTCGACGGCCGAGTCGGTACGGCTGACGGCGTGGTTCACGCTGGCCGACCTGCCCGCAGGGCTGGCGCTCGCCATCATCGCCGTGCTCTTTCCCGTCTCGTGGGCGGCCGCCTACTGGCTGGGCGGTGGCACCAACGTGCTGCCGGAGTGGTTCCTGATTCCGATTCTGCTGGCCGGCCTGCGTTTCGGCCCGCTCGGGGCGCTGGTGGCGGGGCTCACGGCGACGATTGTGGCGGGGCCGCTCCTCCCCGCGAACACCGCGACAGGCATGGCGCAGACCGCGGGCGACTGGGTGAGCCGCGGGGTCTTCTTCGTGATCATTGGCGAGCTCGTGACCTATCTCCTCTTGATGGTGCGCCGCTCGACCGGCGGTGCCGTACAGGCGGAGACGAAGCACGAGAGCGAGCAGCGGTTCCGTGCCCTGGTCCATCGGGCGACGGACATGATCACGGTGATCGACGCGACGGGCTGCGTGCACTACGACTCGCCCGCCGTGGAGCGCATTCTCGGGTGGGCGCCACCGGAGCGCTTCGGCCAGAGCGCCGGTGCCTTCGTGCACCCCGACGATCGGCCGGCGGCCGGGGCCGCGTGGAACGCGGTGATCGCGGATCCTCTGCGGCCCCAGACGATCGAGCTGCGGCTGCTCGACTCGACCGGGACGTGGCACTGGGCCGAATCGACGCTCACGAACCTGCTCGACGAGGCAACGGTCGAGGGCATCGTGATCAACCACCGGGTCGTCGACGAGCGCAGGGCCCTGCAGGACGAGTTGAAGCACCGAGCGTTCCACGATTCGTTGACCGGCCTGGCCAACCGGGGACTGCTGCGGGGCCGGGTCGACGGTTCGGTCCCGGCGGTGCGCCCGGACGTCGACCCGGCGTCGGTGCTCTTCATCGACCTCGACGATTTCAAGACGGTGAACGACGGCCTGGGCCACGACGTGGGGGACCGGCTGTTGGTCGAGGTCAGCCAGCGGCTCCTCCGTTGCGTCGGGCCGTCTGACCTGGTGGCGCGGCTCGGCGGGGACGAGTTCGCGGTACTCGTCGCGGCCTCGCCCGACGGCCCGGCCGCCGGCGGCATCGTCGCGCAGCGGATCATCAACGCCTTGCAGGAACCGTTCGACGTCGGCGGCCATCAGATGCACGTGAGCACCAGCATCGGCATCGCGACCTGTGCACCCGGCTCGTCCGACGCCGATTCGGTGCTCATGCAGGCCGACATCGCGATGTACCACGCCAAGGCGAACGGCAAGAACCAGTACGTCTACTTCACCGACGAGATGCACCAGGGTGTGCTGCACCGCCTGGCCGTCGAGTCCTGGCTGCGCGATGCCCTGGCCCGCGACCAGTTCCAGGTGCACTATCAGCCGATCGTCACCCTCGCGGACCAGAAGATCGAGGCCGTCGAAGCTCTGGCCCGTTGGGCGCACCCGACGTTGGGGCTCCTCACTCCGGCCGACTTCATCGAGGTCGCAGAGGAGACGGGCTTGATCGTCCCGATGGGCAAGATCGTCCTGCAGGATGCCTGCCAGCAGGTCCGGCGGTGGCGTGACACCCACGACGAGCACATGGTGGTGAGCGTCAACCTGTCGGCGGCCCAGCTCCGCGACCACGAGATCGTGTCCTCGGTTCGGAGCGCGCTGGACGAGGCGGGGATCCCGCCGGCCGCGTTGATGATCGAGGTGACGGAGGGGTCGTTGATCGGCGACGTCGCCGGGGCGCACGCGGTGCTGGAGTCCTTGCACCGTTTGGGGGTGACCATCGCGATCGACGACTTCGGGACCGGCTACTCGTCGCTGTCGCACCTCCAGCAGTTCCCGGTGGACGTGATCAAGGTGGACAAGTCGTTCGTCGACGGCCTGTGCCGGAGCAACGACGAGGCGACGCTGGTGCGGTCGGTGCTCGCGATCGGCGCCGAGTTCGGCCTCCAGGTCGTGGCGGAAGGCATCCAGTCGGCCGAGCAGGACGCGGAGCTGCGCCGTCTCGGGTGTGACTACGGCCAGGGCTACTTCTACGCCGCCGGCATGCCGGCGCGGCAGCTCGACGAGCTGCTCGGCCTGGAGCATGCCCTCGAGATCCTCGGGCCGGGGCGGCACGGGGTGGCGCGGTCGGGGTCTGGCTCTGGCTCGGTTTCGGGATCGGGATCGGCAGAGAGTGACGCCGTGCCCGATGCCGCGGGAACGATGGCAGCCGTCGCGGAGACGATCGCAAGTGCCGCCCGGTGCCGCCGTCCCGGCGCGGCATCCCACGAGTGGCGCGGGGCTGCACGATGCGCCGGAGGTCGAGCCGACCCGGTCGGGTCGGTCGAAGCGGTCGGCGTAACCAGGGCCTGTCGCAAGAGGAGTCGGGTGGTCGGGTAGGGGGCGTCGCCAGGCTCCCTACCATGACCGGATGACGATCGACATCCGGCCGGCGGGGCCCGAGGACGTTCCCGCGGTGTTGTCCCTCTGGCGGGATGCCACCGCACCGACCACGACCGACGACCCCGACGGGGTCGGCGCACTGTTGGAGCGGGACCCGGGTGCTCTCATGGTGGCCGAGTCGTCGGGACGGGTCGTCGGGACGGTCATCGCGGCGTGGGACGGCTGGCGCGGCTCGGTGTACCGGATCGCGGTCTCGCCGGACCACCGGCGCCAGGGGCTGGGCCGTCGCTTGTTGGACGAGGCCGAGAACCGTCTTCGGCGCGTCGGGGCGCGCCGCATGCACGCGATCGTCGTGGGGACCGACCCGCAGGCCACCGGGTTCTGGGAGGCCTCGGACTGGGAGTGTCAGGACTCCCAGATGCGCTTCACCCGGGGATAGTGCGCGGCCGCGCGTGCCCGCGGGCTCAGGCTTTCCCGCAACGACCGCGCCGACCACACCCTGGCCCGGAAGGACACCTTCGGCACCAGGGGGGCGAGCGTTCTCTCGCGTACGCACCCGAGCCAGACGCCCGCTCCATAGGCCGCGTCGTCCGCGAGGTGGAGGGCGACGTAGGGCCCGGGACGGAGGTCAGCACCTTCATGCCGCCAGTCGGCCAGCGCAGGGACGAGCAGCGCGAGGGCAGCGGCTCTTCGGGTGCGTCGGAAGGCCAGCCCGGCCAGGAGCGCCGGGCTCCAGGCGCGGGTCAGGCCGGACAGCGCAGGCACCGCAGCGCGCGCCGTGCCGTCTCCGGCGATCCGCGTGGCGACGGCGACGGGATCTGCGGTGAGGCCACGGAGCCGGCCGGACAAGAGCCCGATGGACGCAGCCAGCGCGGCCAGCGCGAGCACGGGGCGGCGCTTGGCGGCCAGGAGCCACACCGCCAGCGACCACGCCGAGATATCGGCGGGCGCCAGGGCGCCGGCGTGCCGGCGCGAGAGCGGCGCCGCGGACGTCCCGTAGAAGGCCCGCCGGGCGAGGAACTCCCCCAGGGTGGCGGGCCCGTCGTGCTCGACGGTGCTCGCCGGGACGTAGCGCACGTCCCAGCCGGCGTCGGCGAGGCGCCACACGAGGTCCACGTCCTCGCCTCCCCGCAAGGTCGGGTCGAAGAGGCCGGTCCCGGACGCCACCGCGACCCGCACCACCAACGCGGCGCTCGGGACGTAGGGGATCGGGGAGCCTCGCCGCACGAGCCCCTCGGCGCTCCCCCGGTCCAGCGAGGAACGGACCGCCTCGTAGGCCTGCACGGGGTCGGCCGCATTTCGAGCCGGAGGCCCCGGTGCGGGGACCACCCGCGGCGCCACCGCACCGACCACGGGGTCTTCGAAGTGCCCGAGCAGCGGCTCGAGCCAGCCGGGAGCGGGGACGCAGTCGGAGTCGACGAAGGCGACCAACGGCGTGTGCACCAGGGCCAGGCCGGCGTTGCGTGCGCCCGCCGGACCGCAATTGTCCGCCAGCGCGACGAACCGCGCCTCGTGGCGTTCGGCGATCTGTTTCGTGGCAGCGGCGTCGGGCGATGCGTCGTCCACCACGACACAGGCCAAGCCGGAGACGGCATGGAGCAGCCTGTCGAGCTGCGCCGGCCGGCCCCGCACCGGGATCACGACCGTGACGTCGTCGGTCCGGAGCGTTGCGGTCGTCGGTCGCGGCGCGTACGCCCCCGACGCGACGAGCCGGCGCGCCAGCAGCCGCGCCCCCTGCTGGGGCCCGACGGGGTGGCCGAGCCGCCACCGCTCGATGTGACGCTGCGCCCGCGCCGAGACCCGGAACAGGCTGACCGGGCTGCCGCCCAGCACCACCGCGCCGCCGTCGAGGTGCACGGTCGACGCCGCTTGGTGCAGCGTGAAGGAGGCGGGCAGCGGCGTGGTCCGGCGGTCCGGCGCCGGCCGCAGCGCGGGCCGGTCCGGCATCACAGAGGCGGTCACCTCCCAATGTTGGCAGTCGGTCCGCGGCGATAGGGTGGGCCATCGCCCAGAGGAGGTCGGGATGCTGGCTGAGGACCAAGACACCCAGGACATCGACATCGAGGACGTGTCCGAGGACGACATCGACGAGCTCCTGGTGGAAGAGGTCTCGATCGACGGGATGTGCGGCGTCTATTGAGCACCACAGAGACGCGGCCGGCGGCGGCGGCGGGGTCCGCGTTCGCAGTCGAGAGGGCGTGGCGGCTCAACCCCCAGGTCGCTCTGCGTGACGAGGCGTTCGGCGCGCTGGCCTACCACTACGGCAACCGCAGGCTCGTCTTCCTCAAGTCGCGCACGCTGGTGACGCTCGTCAGCTCGCTCGCCGACCATCCCAGTGCGGCCTCGGCCTTGGCCGCCTGCGTCCCCGAGCGCAGCCGGGCCGCCTATGAGCGGGCGCTGGCGCGGCTCGCCGCCTCCGAGGTGATCGATGCCGTCTGACGCGGTCGAGGCAGGGGCGGCGCTGTCGCTGAAGGACCGGTTCAGCCACGGTCTCGACGCGCCCATCTGCCTGACGTGGGAGCTGACGTACGCCTGCAATCTGGCCTGCGTCCACTGCCTGAGCTCGTCGGGCCGCCGGGACCCGGCCGAGCTGACGCCGGCCGAGGCACGCGGGATCGTCGACGAGCTGGTCGGGATGCAGGTGTTCTACGTCAACATCGGCGGCGGGGAGCCGATGCTGCGGCCGGACTTCTTCGACCTCGTCGGCTACGCGGTGGAGCGGCGGGTCGGCGTGAAGTTCTCGACCAACGGGACCCGGCTGACGGCGGAGCGGGCGAGGCAATTGGCGGCGCTGGACTATTTGGACGTCCAGGTGAGTATCGACGGGGCCACGGCGGCGACGAACGACGCCGTCCGGGGCGAAGGTTCGTTCGCCGCGGCCAGAACGGCGATGGACAACCTGGCGGCGGCCGGCTTCGGCCCGTTCAAGGTCAGCGTCGTCGTCACGAGGCAGAACGTCGAAGAGCTCGACGCGTTGGCGGCGCTGGCGGACTCGTACGGCGCCCAGCTCCGCCTGACCCGTCTGCGGCCGTCGGGCCGGGCCGTCGACTCGTGGGACGCGCTGCACCCGACCGCCGCGCAGCAACGCCGGCTCTACCACTGGTTGCTCGAGCGTCCCGGGGTGCTGACGGGCGACTCCTTCTTCCACCTGTCCGCTCTCGGTGAGCCGCTCGACGGCCTCAACCTGTGCGGGGCGGGACGGGTGGTATGCCTCATCGACCCCGTCGGCGACGTCTACGCCTGCCCGTTCGTCATCGACCGCCAGTTCCTGGCGGGCAACGTGCGGGACCCGGGTGGGTTCGCGGAGGTGTGGCGCGAGTCGTCGTTGTTCACTTCGCTGCGCGAGCCCCAGAGCGCCGGCGCCTGTGCGTCGTGCGGTTCCTTCGACGCGTGCCGGGGCGGGTGCATGGCGGCGAAGTTCTTCACGGGGCTGCCCCTGGACGGGCCCGACCCCGAGTGCGTGTACGGCCATGGCGAAGCCGCGCTGGCGAGCCTGGCGGCGGAGGTGCGGCCGCGGTCGGTCATCGGCCACTCGAAGGTGGCCCGGGACGGCACGCCGGTCCCGGTGCCGCTACCGGCGCCGGTGCGGTTCCGCGCGACCGCCCGCACCTGAACCGGTCGACGGCACAGCGACGACCGCACGACCGCTACTGCACGACTGCACGGCTGATCGGGTCGACGTGGAGCTGGGAGAGGCCACCTGGAGGGAGGTGGACGCGACGGCGGGCGCTGCCCTGTTGGCGCTGCCCCTGGGTTCGCTCGAACAGCACGGGCCGCATCTCCCGCTCGATACCGACACCCGGATCGCCCACGCCCTCGCCACCGGGCTGGCGGCCCGCCGGCCGGGCGTCGTCGTCGGACCGCCGGTCGCCTACGGGGCCAGCGGCGAGCACGCCGCGTTCGCGGGCACGCTGCTCGTCGGGCACGAGCCCTTGGCGGCGTTCCTCGTCGAGCTCGTCCGCAGCGCACGCACCACCTTCCGCGGCGTCGTGCTGGTGAACGCCCACGGGGGCAACGAGGCGACGCTGGCCGACGTGGCGCGGCGCTGTGACGCCGAGGGCGACGAGCGTGTTGGTGTGGCGCGCCGTCGTGCCCGGGGGTGATGCGCACGCGGGGCGCACCGAGACGTCGCTGATGCTGGCCCTCGACGCCGCCGCCGTCCGCCTGGACCTCGCCGAGCCGGGCTGCACCGAGCCCATCGACCGGCTGCTGCCACGTCTGCGCGCCGAGGGGGTGCGGCCGGTATCGTCCAACGGCGTGTTGGGCGACCCCACGGGAGCGAGCGCAGAGGAAGGGCACGTCCTCCTCGAAACCCTGGTCGCCGACCTGGCGACGTCGGTCGCGACGCGCTGGTCCGAGACGTGAGCCCGGTGGCCGTCGTCACGGGCGCGGCCCGTGGCATCGGCGCGGCGACGGTGGACGCGCTGGTGGCGGCCGGCTGGAACGTCGTCGCCGTCGACGCCGCCGCCGACGATCCGGCGCTGGAGTACCGCCTGGCCACCAAGGCGCATCTCGACGAGGTCGTGACCCGGCACGGCGCGGCCGTCCGCGGCGTCGTCGGTGACGTCCGCAGCCCGGACGCCATGCGGGCCGCGGTCGACGAAGCGGTCCGCCACTTCGGGGGGCTCCACGCCGCGGTCGCGGCGGCGGGCGTCATCAGCGGGGGCCCGCCCCTCTGGGAGACCCCCGACGCACAGTGGGACGTCCTCTTCGACGTGAACGTGAACGGGGTGCGCCACCTCGCCGCCGCGGCGGTGCCCGCCCTCCTCGAGCAGCCCTCGCCGCGCCACGGGCGTTTCGTCGCCGTCGCCTCCGCCGCCGGGCTGCTGGGACTGCGCCGCCTCGCCGCCTACAGCGCGTCGAAGCACGCCGTCATCGGCCTCATGCGCTCGCTGGCGGCCGACCTCGCCGGCACCGGCATCACGGCCAACGCGGTGTGCCCGGGCTCGACGCGTGGCCCCATGCTCGATGCCTCCGCCGCCGTCTACGGCCTGGCCTCCTCCGAGGAGTTCGCAGGTCACCAGCTGGTCGAGCGCCTGCTCGAGCCTTCGGAGCCGGCCGCGCTCATCGCCTGGCTCTGCGGCGTCGACTCGGGCGGCGTGACCGGGGCGGCGCTCCCGGTAGACGGGGGGATGACGACGTCCTGAAGTCCTGACGTCCCGGAGGCGTCCGGAAAGAAAAGGTGGTGGGGTCCATGGCCGAGGCCGAATGCACGCATCTGGATCAGATCAAGGGCGTGAAACCGCTCACGGAGGGCTGCGGCGAGTGCATGAAGACCGGCGACCGCTGGGTCCACCTGCGCCTGTGCCTCTCGTGCGGCGAGGTCAACTGCTGTGACTCGTCCCCCAACAAGCATGCGACGAAGCACTTCCACGGCTCGGGACATCCGATCGTGCAGTCTTTCCAGCCGGGCGAGGACTGGATCTGGTGCTATGTCGACGATCTGATGATGGAGCCCGGCTCCTAAGCCGAGGCGTCAGCCGCTCGCGCCGTACGTCGTGTCGCGCCGCTCGGTGCGGGTCGAGCCGACGGCCGCCACCGCCCGCCCCAGGTCGGCCACCAGCGCCGGCACCGTGGCGGCGCTGCCGGCGTGGACCGTGGCGTGCAGCGAGTCCGGGCGGTTCTGCCGGTCCAGGTACCACCCGTCGGCCGCCAGCCGCTCCCCGACGGCGAAGATGTCCAGTGCCTCGGGCTCCCGGGCCCCGAAGGCGAGCACGGTCGCCGGCGGGTCGCCCCGCACCTCGAGGGCCCCGATCGCCTCGACGCCCCGTCGCAGCTCCCGCGCCGCATCGTGCGCCACCCGCGTCAGCTCCACGTACCCCGCCCGCCCCAGGTGCATCATGACCGCCCACGCCGCCGCGACCGGGCCCGCCGGCCGGGTGCCCGCCATCGCCGTCGAGGCGTAGAAGCCGCCGAGCCAGTCACTCGTCACGAAGAGCTGCTTGCGGGCGAGCTCGTGCGTCCTGTACAGGATCACCGACACGCCCTTGGATGCGTACCCGTATTTGTGCACGTCCGCCGACATGGACGTGACCCCCGGCACCCGGAAGTCGAACGCCGCGTCGCCGGCGTCGAGCCGGCCCAGGTCCACCAAGAAGGGCAACAGGTAGCCGCCCATGCACGCGTCGACGTGGCAGAGGATCCCCCGCCGCAACGCCAGCGCGGCGATGTCGGCGACCGGGTCGATCACCCCCTGCGGGTACGTGGGCGCCGACGCCACCACCATGATCGTGTCGTCGGTGCACGCGGCCTCCAACGCCGCCGCGCTCGACGCGGAAGTCCGCGCCGACCGGCACCCGCACCAGGTCGACGTCGAAGTAGTCGGCCGCCTTGGTGAAGGCGGCGTGGGCGCTCTCGCCGGCGACCACGCTCGGCCGCTCGATGCCCCGCTCGCGCCCCACATCTCGTGCCGTCTTCACCGCCTGCAGCAGGCTCTCCGTGCCGCCCGACGTCAGGTAGCCCTCGACGGCCCCGCCGGCCTCGGGCTCGTCGGCCCCGAGCAGCGTCGCCGTGTTGGAGACGATGTCGTGCTGCATGACCCCGATGCTGGGGAAGGCGAGCACGTTGAGCCCGTTCTCGGCGCTGAACAGCGCGAGCGCGTCGGACAGCAGCTCGTGCACCTCGTCACCGGCCGAATAGACCAGCGAGAAGACCCGTCCGCCCCGCCAGTCCTGGTCGTCCTGCTTGAGGGCGAGCAGTCGCTGCATGACCTCGTCCCTCGGCAGGCCCTTCTCGGGCATCGGGGTGTGCGGGAAGACGGCGGCGGCCACGCCTGCGTTCTTAGCCGACGAGGCGCCGCCCTCGTACTACGAGCTCATCAGCTCACGATCTCACCAGATGATGGCCTGGGGCTCCGTGTACGCGAGCAGCCCGTAGTCGCCCCCGTCCCGCCCGACGCCGGACATCTTGAAGCCGCCGAACGGGGCGTCGTGGTTGCGCTGCGCGGTGTTGATGCCGACGTGGCCGGCCTGGAGCCGCTTCGCCACCCGCAGCGCCCGCGCCCCGTCACCGGAGAAGACGTAGTCGTAGAGGCCGAACTCGGTGTCGTTGGCGATGGCGATGCCCTCCTCCTCGTCGTCGAAGGGGATCATCGTGATCACCGGCCCGAAGATCTCCTCCCGCGCCACCCGCATGTCGTTCGTCCCCGTGATCAACGTCGGCGCCACGTAGAAGCCCTTGGGCAGGCCGGCGGGCCGCTCGCCGCCGATCACGACCTCGCCGCCGTCCTCGTTCGCCGTGGCGACGTGCGCCTCGATCCGTCCCCGCTGCGCCGCCGAGATCACCGGCCCGATGATCGTCTTCGTATCCGTCGGGTCGCCCACCGTGAGGAACCCGGCCATCTGCACGAGGCCGTCGCGCACCTGGTCGAACACGCTGCGATGCACGACCGCCCACGTCGGCGCGGTGCAGATCTGGCCCGAGTGGAACGACCACGTCGACCCGATGCAGCCGATCGCGCCCTTGATGTCCGCATCCTCGAACACGACACATGCGCCCTTCCCGCCCAACTCCAGCAGCGTGCGCTTCATCGTCCGCGCCGCCTTCTCGGCGATGGTGACGCCCACCTGCGTCGAGCCGGTGAAGCTGACGCAGTCGACCTCGTCGGCATCCACCAACGCTGCGGAGGAGGCCGGACCGTTTCCGTTGACCAGGTTCACCACGCCCGGTGGGAAGCCGACGTCGTTGAGGATGCGAACCAGCTCCACGATGGCGAGCGGGTCCTGCGGCGCCGGCTTCACGACCACCGTGTTGCCGGCCGCCAGCGCCGGGGCCACCTTCCCGGCCATGTTGACCATCGGGAAGTTGTACGACGTGATGCAGGCGACCACGCCGAGCGGCCTGGCGGTTGACCATGCCGCCGATGATCCCGCCCGGCGCCAACGGTGTCGCCTGGGCCGGCTGGGGGAGGAGCGGCGTCTGCAGCACCTGGCGCGGGTCCCGGGCGTAGCGCTCGAAGCGGTCGGCCGCCACCGGCACCTGCATGCGCGAGCCGACCGTGGCCGTCGCGCCGGTCTCGGCGATGACCAGCGGGAGCAGCTCGGAGGACTTGGCCCGGATGGCCGCCGCCGCCTCGCGCATCAGGGCGCCGCGCTCCTCGGCCGACCACGCCGCCCAGCCCGGTTGGGCGTCCTTGGCTGCCGCCGCGGCGGCGAGGGCGTCCTCGGCGCTGGCATTCGGCGCCCGTCCCACCAGCTCCTCCGTCGCCGGGTTCACGATCTCGTACGTGCCCTCGGCTGCGTCGACCCACTTGCCCCCGATCAGGAGCTGGTGCTCGTCGCGCGTCGTCGTCTCGGCCATCTGAACTCCCGGGTTCGGGCGTGCGTCAGCACATCTGACGCCCCGTCACATTCAACTCCCCACCGGCTCGTGCCGCCAAAAAGCCAGTTCGGTCCGTCCGATCTGCGCCCAGCGACCGGTCAGCCGGCGTTTTGTGCCGCCGTTGTGCAAAAGGCAGGACCTTCGACACTTCGCAAGGTTGGGCACACTGCGCGATTGTCTAGATTGGAAACGTCCACGGGGGAGTGAACGGAGTCTGGTCATGAGTCGGCCCGCCGATTTGGTCCCTGGTTCTTCGCGCTCACGACGCCGGCCGTCCGGACGAAGTGTCGGCGATCGTCGGGCCCGCGATCCTGGGCAGCGCCGACGTGGCCCGCGCCCGTGAACGCCGGCGGATCACCCGCCTGCGGCGCCTCGTGGCCCTGGCCGCGCTCCTCCTGGGATGGGTGGTCATCCGCACCATGCGCGGGCACAGCATCATGCCGTCGCTCCCCATCCCGCACTGGCTGGGTGGCTCGCTGCCGATCATCTTCATCGTGCTGATGCTCGGCGTCGTCATGCTGGCGCCGTTCCTCGGCGCCGGTCGCTCGCCGCACACGCTCGTGCGACCCGGCGAGACGGCCGTGGGCCTCAACGACCTCGTCGGCATCGACGCCATCAAGGCGGAGGTCGTGCGCTCCATCAACCTCTTCCTGGCCCACCAGACCTTCCGAGACACGATGGGTGGCTCCGCCCGTCGCGGCGTCCTCTTCGAGGGCCCTCCGGGGACGGGCAAGACCTTCGTGGCGAAGGCCATGGCCAAGGAGGCCAACGTCCCCTTCCTGTTCGTGTCCGCCTCGGCCTTCCAGTCGATGTACTACGGGCAGACCAACCGCAAGATCCGCTCCTTCTTCAAGCAGCTCCGGAAGTACGCGCGACAAGGAGGGCGGCGCCATCGGCTTCATCGAGGAGATCGACGCGATCGGCGCCTCACGGCGCGGCATGAGCGGCAGCGGTGGGACCGAGGGGATCAGCGGCGTGGTGAACGAGCTGCTCGTGCAGCTGCAGTCCTTCGACAGCCCGAGCCGCAGCCAGCGCTTTGCGTGGGCCTGGATCGACCTGCTCAACCGCTACCTCCCCGACGGGTCCAAGTTGGACAAGCCCAAGGTCGAGCCGGCGAACGTGCTCGTCGTCGGCGCCACGAACCGCAAGGACGACCTCGACCCGGCCCTCATCCGGCCCGGCCGTTTCGACCGCTCGATCTACTTCGGCCTGCCCGGCCGCCGGGCCCGCGCCGAGATCGTCGCCTACTACCTCGGGAAGAAGGCGCACGAGGCCGACCTCGACGAGCACGGTGCGGTGGACACGGTGGCGGGCATGACGTTCGGCTACTCGCCGGCCGCGCTCGAGCGCCTCATGGACGAGTCCTTGGTGATCGCGCTCACCCACGGACGTTCGGCCATGACCATGGCCGACGTCGCCGAGGCGAAGATGCTGGTCGAGCTCGGCGTCACCGACGAGACCATCTACACGCCCGACGAGCGCGACCGGGTCGCCACGCACGAAGCCGGCCATGCCACGGTGGCGTACTTCGTGGGACAGACGCGCCAGCTCGACGTGCTCTCCATCGTCAAGCGGCGTGACTCGCTGGGTCTCCTGCAGCACTCCGACACCGAGGAGCGCTTCACGAAGAGCAGCGAGGAGATGCACGCGCTGCTCCAGATCGCCATGGGCGGGATGGTGGCCGAGGAGCATTGGTTCGACGAGGTATCGACCGGTCCCGCGTCGGACCTCGCGGCGGCCACCCAGATCGGCGCCCAGATGATCGGTGCCTGCGGCATGGGCAACTCGCTCATTTCCGTGGCGGCGGCCGGCAACGGGTATCTCGAAGGCAACGTCGTCGACAAGGTGCTCGGGGACAAAGACGCCCGCGGCGAGCTCGATGCGCTCTTGATGCAGGCCTGCGACGCTGCGAAGGCCATCGTCGAGGCGCACCCCGAGGTGGTCGAAGCGCTGCGCGACCACCTGCTCGAGCGCGACGAGCTCGTCGGGTCCGAGATCACCGACGTCATCGAGGCCGCACTCGCCGAGACGCCCGAGCCCGCGACGATCACCGAGTTGCCACGGCCGCAGGCCGCCAGCGCGGAGTTGAGTTCGCCGAACTTCAACGCCCCGTAAGAATCTCGGCCCGTAACCGGGCTTGCTCGTCCTGCGCCGCGCCTTGTCGGCCCGGACCCGCCGGTACGATCCCCGAGATCACGCCGTGACGGGCCCACCAGGGAAGGGAGCAATGAACGCAGTTCAGGACAGTCGAGCGCGCTCCGTCCGCCTTCGGCTGCCCGCGCTTTCGGCTGTGGTCCTTGTGAGCGTGTTCGCCGTTGCGCAATTCGTCCCACTGCCGCCCGCCCCCGCCTCCGCCTCGCCTGCTGCCGCACGCCCACGACGACCCCGCCCACGACGACGACGTCCTCGCTCGTACCCTCCGGCAATTCCTCCGGGTGCCTGGCGTCCCGGCCGCCGAAACCCGGCACGACCATCCAGTACATGAGCGCCGGCGGTGACTCGGGCGGTTACATCCAAGAACTGCCGTCTCGGTATACGGGGCGTACCGCCATGCCCGTCGTCATGGACCTGCACGGCTACGACGTGTCCGCCGCCGACATGGTCAAGATCACCCAGTTGGGCACCTACGGCAATCGCGACGGCTTCGTCACGATCACGCCGCAGGTGGTCCGCCCCTTCCCCTATTGGAAGACCGGCTCCACGAGCAAGGACGTCGCGTTCTTGCGCGGCGTGATCTCCCGAGTCGAGTCGACCCTCTGCGTCGACCAGAACCGTCTCTTCGTGACGGGGTACTCGAACGGCGCCATCATGGCGTCGGTCCTCGCCTGCGTGGACGCCGCATCAGATCGCTGCCATCGCTCCCGTCTCGGGTATCGCCAATCCCGCCACCTGCCATCCGTCTCGCCCGGTGTCCGTCGTCGCCTTCCACGGGACCTCAGACCCGCTGGTCCCCTACACCGGAGGGCTCGGCGCGGCGGCCTACAAGCTGCCGCTTCCTCCGGGGACCAGGGGGAACCTCAGCCAGTTGCTGGGCAACAACGTGCCGCAGTCGACGAAAGGTCCCTCTATCCCAAGACGACCGCAGCCTGGGCCAAACGTGACGACTGTGCGTCGACGTCGACGACCCGCGTCTTCGCCAAGAACGTGGCGCTGATCTCCTACGCGTGCCCGAACGGCGCCACGGTCTCGCTGTACCGCATCAGGGGAGGGGGGCATACCTGGCCCGGCAGCGTGCTGGAAAGCAAGACGAAGATCTTCGGCGCGACGACGATGGCTATTTCGGCCGACAAGATCATCTGGAGCTTCTTCGAGTCGCACCCGCTCCGGCACTGACGCTCCGTCAGACCGTTCTGGGACGGCCTCCGCGCGGATCGTCACACAACCACAACGTTGTTCTGACCTGGTGTTTATCTGGCGGGGGCAGAATCCTCTTGTGCCTCCAACGGTGTTCGAGTCGTGCAACAGCACCTGGGTGTTCGACGGCCGAGCACATGCGATTCCGCCGCATCCTGAAGGGGATCGAGGTCGACCAGCGCGCCGTCTTCACCGAGTGGCGTCCCTACTTCGGCCTCGAAGTGGCGGACGGCTCGGAGGCGTTCACCGTGCTGCTGAACCCCGAAGGCACCCGTCTGATCCGGTCGTGGCGCCACACGGGCGACTGCGCGCAGTGCGGCGGCCACACCACGGCCGAACTGTCGCTCGAGGACATCGAGGCCGCGCTGGCCTAACCGGCGCCGGCGGGCCCGGCTTCTGGCCCAGGACGCGGAGCACGAAACGGCCCAGTCGCCCCGGCGGTCGGCTCCGCTGTGCCGCCAGGGCCTCCTTCTCGTGCGTGCGGGTGAGCGGGCCGCCCAGTCGCCAATAGCGCCGCCCCCCGCCCGTGTAGCGCACGTAGTCGGGCACTGGGGGCAGTTTCTGCGTGGGTTTGCGCTGCCTCTTGCTTTTCTGTCCCATCGCCCGCGTCAGCGGTCATGCCGGTCAGGTGGGACGTGTCGTTGTAACCGCGCAGCACCCAACGCTCGGGGGTCACCACGACCTTGGAGATCGACGCGTTGTCGGCCCCGACGAAGGCGAACGCCTCGGATCCGGTGGCCTGGGCCAGGACCTCGCCGATGGCTGCACCGTGACTGAACACCACGACCCGCCCACCGGGATGGGCCGCCGCGATGCGCGTCACGGACCGGCGCAAGCGCCCGCCGAACACCTCGCCGCGACTCGGCCCCCGGCACGACGTCCCAACGCTGCTCGGCGAAGATGCGCTCGAAGAGGGGGTCGCGGTCTGCCGCCTTCTGCCGGAGGAGGCCGCCCTCCCACTCCCCCAGGTACACCTCGCGCAGATCGGCGTCGATCACCGGCTCCATCCCGGTGCGGTCGACCAGCGGGGCCGCCGTCTCCGAGGTACGGCGCAAATTGCTGACGTACATGCCGTCGAAGAGCTCGTGCCCCAACCGCGCCGCCACCAATTCGGCCTGATGGCGCCCGACCTCGGAAAGCGGCGGATCACCCTGGCCCTCGACGAGCTCGAATGTCTCGCCCTCGACCGAGTCGGCCGACGCCCCGTGGCGCACGAACAAGAGCTCGGTCGAACCCGGGGGACCCACGTAGGGACGCTGGCTGAAGCTGCGCGGCGACGTCACGGTCGCCGAGTGTAGGAATGATCAGTGGGGCGCGTGCAGTTCGGGAGGTCCGTGCTCGTCGTCGTCGACCACCTCGACGTCGATGACGTTGGGGTCGTACCCGGCCGACGTGCCGCCCCAATCGCCCGTTCCCTGTGCATCGGTTCGGAACGTTGCGAAGAAGGCACCTGGGCCCTGCGTGAAATTCATGACGAACGGCCTGCCCGCGTCCGGGCCGAGACGAGCCCACATCGGTCGCGCCCGCCGGAACTCGACGTAGCGCTGCGCCGACATGGTGAGCCCGAGGAAGATGAGGAAGCTGGCGCCGACGAGCCCGGCCGCCGCGTCGCCGGCGAACTGCAGCACCAAGGTGACCAGCCACAGCGCCATGGTGACGAGGTTGGCCTGCCGGACAACCCAACCGTTGCTGTCCCACACCCGCATCGACACCCCTCGCAACGCGCCCAGGACGACGCCGCCCAAGAGCGTGCCGAGGACCCAGGTCCAGTCGGTGGACGTGACGTGATGATCGCCTGCGTACGACGAGAGCGCGAACAGGCCGATCACGCCCAGCACAATCGGCAGGCGCGGCACGTACGCGCGCGGCACCGGCACCGCCCTGATCTGCCGGAGCAGGACGGGGATGAGGACCAGCACACCCACGACGTAGGAGAAGACGTCCATTGCCTTCCACCCTATGGCTGGGGGTGCCTTATTGGGTCAGCAGGGGTCCGACTTCGGCTCCGAAGCGGGCCGTCTGCTCGCAGAACTCTTCGGCGGTACGGGCCATGAAGCGCACCTGCAGGTGGTTCACCCCCATCGCCACCAGCTCGCGCATGGACTCAGCGACCTGTTCGGCGGGCCCCGTGAGTACCCAGCCGGGCAGGTCCCAACCCGATCCCCCCGAGGTCAGGTAGATCGGTTCGACGATGGTGCCGATGTCGATCGGCGCGCCCGAGCGCAGTTCGGCCCGCAGTTCCCGCAGCCGGGCGATCTGTCCCGGGAGGTCCTTGCGCCGGGTGCCCTGGGGCAGCCAGCCGTCGCCGTACGCAGCGGTCCGGCGGATCGCCGCCGGTGACGAGCCGCCGATCCAGATGGGCGGCCGCGGCTGACGAACGGGCCGGGGGGCGAGTCCCATGTCGTGTGCGGGGAACCGCGGGCCGGGGAGATCGGGGAACTCCTCAGTGAAGCAGCGGGCGAGCGCGGCGACGGCCTCGTCGGTGTGCCGGCCCCTCTCGTCGAAGCCGCCCGTGAAGAGCTCGTACTCCTCGGGCACATGGCCCGCGCCGACACCGACGATGAGACGCCCTCCTGAGAGCGCGTCCAGCGTCGACAGCTCCTTGGCGGCGCGCAGGGGGTGGCGCTGGGCAAGGATCAACACGTGGGACAGCAGGTGGGTGCGCGTCGTCAGCGCGGCCAACCAACCGAGCGTCGCCGTCGTGTCGTACCAGATGGTGCCCATGGCCTCGGCCAGCCGGCGGGGGATCGCCGTGTGGTCGCAGACCCCCAAATAGAAGAAGCCCGCTTCGTCCGCGACCTGCGCGATGCGGGCCAGCTCGGCCGGGCCCGCATCCTTCTCCCAGTCGGCGACATACAGCGTCGACTGCGACTGGATCGGCAGCTGCATGCCGTAGACGACGTGTCCATCCGGGACGGTTCGTACGACGTCGGCGGGGAGCTGGGCCGGATCGGTCATCTCAAATTCTCCGTTCGTCTCAGGCGTACGCGGCGAGCGAGACCGACGCGTCGGCGGGTCCGTCGAAGGTGGTTGCAGAGCACGCGTGCGCGCTTGAGGTGGAGGTGCAGCGGCACCTCCCACGTGAATCCCATGCCCCCGTGGACTTGGATGGAGGCGCCGCGCGTTGGCCACCGCGGCCTCGTCGGCGAGCACCTTTGCGCCCAACACACTCCGTTCGAGCATCTGGCTCGGGGTGCAGCCCGCCGCTTCCGCCTCGGCGTCCACGACGTCCGGTGCGTCCAAGAGGCAGGCTGCCGCGTGGACCGCGGCACGCGCCACTTCCGACCGGACGAGCATGTCCGCGCACATGTGCTTGACCGCTTGGAACGAACCGATGGGCTTGCCGAACTGCTGTCGCTCCTTGGCGTACGCGACCGCCAACTCGAGCGCCGCGACGAGCGTGCCCCACCTGCAGAGCGGCGGTGAGCAACGCGCCCTGGTGCCAGAGCTGGCGATGGACGTCCGCTACGGCGCCGCCGAACGGAAGTGCCTCGAGTCGCCACAACGGAGTGAGGGGGTCCAAAGGGTGCTCAACGTGGCGCGCCCCGCCGACGGGTGCGGGCTTCAGCAGCTGTCCCTGTCGGTCACCGTCCAGGACGAGCAGCGCGTCGAGCACGCCGAGGTGCTCCACCAGCACCGGCCCCGGCCGGCTCGCCGTGTGCACGCCGACCTGCACGCGGCCCTCGGCGGCACCCTCGACCATTTCGGCGCTCGCCGCGAGGAAGGTCCCGACGAGTGGCCCGGGCACGAGCCCGCGCCCCAGCTCCTCGAACACGACGGCGGCATCGGCCAACCCGAGCCCGGTTCCGGCCGGCTCGGGCAGCGTCAGGGCGAAGACGCCGGTCTCGCCGAGCGCAGCCCAGTCGTCGGCGGCGATGGCCTGTTCGTGGCCTTCGCGGGCGCGGAGATGCTCGAGCGACAGCCGCCCGGCCAGCATGGCCCGGATGCCCTCCGCCAGCTGGCGTTGGTCGTCACTAACCCGGAAGTCCATCAGCGCGCTCTCGGCAGGCCGAGGATCCGCTCGGCCACGATGTTCCGCTGCACCTGAGATGTTCCTGCCGCGATGGTCAGAGAGATCGACTTGAACCACGCGTGCAACTGGTCCGCGTTGCCCAGCGCGGCCCCATCGGCACCATTGAGTGGGTCCGCGCAGAGGGCGGCTCGGTCGAGCACGTCGACCGCTAGGTCGCCGAGTGTCTGCGCGTGCTCAGAAAAGGACAGCTTGAAGACGGAGCCACCGATGCCTGGAATACCAGTCTGTGCCGCTTCCGACACGTTGCGTTTGGTCAGCGCCCAGAGAGCGTCGAAGACCGCCACCAGGTGGCCGATCCGCCGGACCAAACCCTCGTCGCCGAGGAGCCCGAGCCGATCGGCGACGGCCCGCACCTCGCCGAGCAGGCGCACGCACTCGAGCAGTTCTCCGACGAAGGCCGTCCCCCGTTCGAAGGAAAGCGTGACCATCGTCACGCGCCAGCCGTCGTTCTCCTCACCCACCCGGTTTGCCACGGGGATGCGCACCTCGTTCAAGAAGAGCTCGGCGAACTCGGTCGTACCCTCGATGGTCCGTAGGGGCCGGATTTCGATTCCCGGCGTGTCCATCGGCATGATCAGCCAGCTGATGCCGCGGTTGCCGGCGTCGCCGGTGCGCACGAGCAGTTCGCAGTAGTCGGCGACCTCGGCGTGTGAGGTCCAGATCTTCGAACCGGTCACCACGTAGACCTCGCCGTCGCGCGTCGGCGCGGGTCCGCAGGGAGGCGAGGTCGCTCCCGGCGTCGGGCTCGCTGAAACCCTGGCACCAGACCTCCTCACCGCGCAGGATCGCCGGCAGGTAGCGCTCCTTCTGGGCCGGTGTCCCCTCGGCGATGATGGTCGGGCCGGCGTGGAGGAGTCCAACGAAGCCGACGCCGACGTACGGCGCGCCGGCGCGTTCACACTCCTCCTTGAAGATCAGCTGCTCGACGGGCGACGCCCCGCGTCCGCCGCCTTCGGCCGGCCAGTCGACGCCGGCGTAGCCCGCATCGAACTGCAACCGCTGCCAGTGCAGGTCGTAGGCCCGTCGAGCCGGCCAATCGTCATGGGGCGGCGGTTTGTTCAGCGTGGGGAGCGTGCCGGCCAGCCATTGGCGCAACTCGTTGCGGAAGGCCTGCTCGGCCGCGGTGTAACGGAGGTCCACGTGGTGGGGCGGAGGCTCAGCCGGGCAACGACGCCGTCAGGCGACGAAGTCGAGGCCGAACAGCTTGATCGCGTTGCCCCGCACGATCTTGCGCCGCTGCGAGTCGGTGAGGTTGGCCATCTGCTCTTCGGCGATCTCGCGCGTCCGCGGCCACGTCGAGTCCGAGTGCGGGTAGTCCGACTCGTACGTGATGTTGTCCTCGCCGATCTCCTCGACCGACTTCAGCCCGTGCGCGTCATCGAAGAAGCAGCCGTACACGTGACCGGGGAAATAGCTGCTCGGCTTCTCCGGCACGATGTCGGCCACGCCGGCCCAGCCGCGGTTGTCCTCCCACACGCGGTCCGCCCGCTCCAAGATGTAGGGGATCCACCCGATCTGGCCTTCCGAGTAGGCCACCTTCAGGTCGGGGAAGCGGACGAACACGCCGCTGAACAAGAAGTCCACCAGCGAGAACGTCGCGTTGGTGTGTGTCAGCGTCGAGCCGACCGCCGGCGGGGCGTCCGGCGAGGTCGACGGCATTTTCGACGACGATCCGATGTGCATGTTGACCACGGTCTGCGTCTCGGCGCAGGCCCGGAAGAACGGGTCCCAGTAGTGATCGGGGTCGTGGACGCTCGGCAGGCCCAGGAACGGGGGGATCTCGCTGAAGCACACGGCGCGCACCCCTCGCTCGGCGTTGCGGCGGACCTCGTCAGCCGCCAGTTCTGCGTCCCACAGGGGGATGAGGCACAACGGAATGAGCCGTCCGCCGGTGTCCGCACACCACTCTTCGACCATCCAGTCGTTGTACGCCTTCACACAGAGCAGGCCGAGCTCCTTGTCCTTGGCCTCGGTGAACGTCTGGCCGCAAAAGCGGGGGAACGTCGGGAAGCACAGCGCCGCCTCTATGTGGTTGGCGTCCATGTCGTCGAGCCGTGGCTTCACCTCATAGGAGCCCGGGCGCATCTCTTCGTACATGACGCCGCGCATGGTGACCTCGTCGCGGGGCACCCCCACGGCCGAGTCCACCCGCAGCAAGGGACGCTTCAGGTCCTCGTAGTACCACCAGTCCACCGGCGCACCCTTGGCGCCCTCCTTGACCTTCAGAGATCCACCCCGGAACTCGACCTCGGGCATGGGCGCACGGACCACTCGCGGCCCCACCTCCAGGTACTTCGAGGGAAGGCGGTCCTGCCAGACGTTGGGCGGTTCGACCACGTGATCGTCGACCGAGATGATCATCGGCAGGGGTTCAGGCATGGCCTTCGAGCGTAGTCGGCACCTGACGGGGCGTCAGAAACGCGAGAACGCCCTCAGAACACCTCGGCGAAGAGGTCGCACATCGCCTGCCAGGAACGCCGGTCCGTCGGCTCGTGGTACTCGATACCGGGCATGTCGATGTTGGAAGCGCGCGGATTGGTGAACGAGTGCACCGCGCCGCCATAGACGACCATCTGCCAGTCGACGCCGCCGCCCGTCATCTCCTCCTCGAAGGCCTTCCGCTGGGCGTTGTCCACGATCGGGTCGTCGGCGCCGATCATGACCAGCACCTTCCCGACGATGTTGGAGGCATCCTGCGGGCGCGCCGTGCTGAGCCCCGAGTGGAAGCCGCACACCGCCTTGAGGTCGGCCTCGCCCCGTGCCAGCTCGAGCGCCATGGTCCCGCCGAAGCAGTAGCCGATGGCCGCCAGCCGCTGCGGGTCGGTGCGCGGCTCCTGCAGCAAAATCTCCAGGCCCGCCATCGCGATGGAACGCACACGCAACGGGTCACGGTAGAACCCGCCGATGCGCTCCATCATCTGCTCCCGGTCTTCGATCGGCGTACCCCCGCCGTGATAGTCGAGAGCAAACGCCACACAGCCGAGCTCGTCGGCGAGCCGGACCGCCCGACCACGAGCGTGGTCGTCGAGCCCCGGGCCTTCGTGGCACACCAGTACGCCCGGGCGCTGCCCGTCCCCGTCGGGCACGGCAAGGGTGCCGATCATCGTCCGGTCGTCGGCTTCATAAGAGATGTCACGTGTGGTCGCCATGCGTGCACCGTATCCCCAGACGGTCGACGCGATACTGGCCCGATGCCCGGGGAGCACGTCGCGGCATCCGCAATCGGGATTGGCCACCCCCACCGCCCGCACCACTCGCACCGCCCGCGCGGCCCGCACGGCCCGCCGCCGCCGCATCGTCCCGCTCACCCTCCTCATAGCCGCCACAGCAGCAGTGCTCCTCGCCTCGTGCAGCTCGAGCCCCTCCACGTCGACCACGACCACGTCCACCCACCACACGAAGACGACGTCGACCACGGCCGCAACGTCCACCACCCTCCCGCCGCCCGCCACCACGGGGCCGCTCACGCCCGGCGCCCCGATCCCGCTCCCGTTCGCCGCCGACCGCGTCACCGCCGCCGAGAGCCCCGACGGCGCCGTGTTCGCCGCCCCCCAAGATCCGACCAACCCCGCTCCCGCGATCGCCTGGGTGGTCGACGGCAACGGTCCCGCCGCCATCGCCGAGCACGTCGCCACCGGCATCGCCGCCCTCGCCGCCGACGCCAACAACTTCTACGCCGCCACCTACAGCACCGTCTACGCCTACGACCGCGCCAGCGGCAACCAGGACGGGCAGTGGAACATGCCGAAGGTCAACGCGGCGAACAGCTCCGACGCCGACCTCGTCGCCCTCGCAACCGGCGGCGGCAGCCTCTACGTCTCGGTGACGCAGGGCAACACCACCAGCGTCTACCGCATCAACCCCAGCGCCCCGTCCGCGCCACACCTCGTAGTACGAGGTCTCGGCGACGCCATAGGCTCCGACGGCACCATCTACTACGAGCGCAGCGACCACCACTTGGTCGCGCTCAGTCCCAGCGGCAACACGACCGTCGGCCCCGCACTCGCCGACACGCCCAACGGCGAAGGCGGCGGCGTCCAGTACGTCGAGGTGGTCGCGGCCGGAGCCGTCTGGGTCAGCGAACCGGCGGGCCAAGGTCTCGATTCGGCCTACACGACCTTCGACACCCAGACCCTCGCCCGCGTCGGCTCGTACAGCGGGTCCGTTACCAGCTCCGTCGTCGACACCGCCTCCGGCCCGCTCGTGCTCCAGCCCTCGTCCGGCTCGGCCGCCTGCGCCGGCGCCCAGCCACCGGCGGCGTGCGTCCTGCGCATCGACGAGCACGGCACCACCAGCGACCCAGTCACCGTCGGCGCCGCCGTCACCCTGATCGGCCCCCAGCCCGCCGTGATCGTCTCGGACACCACGACCGGCCAGTTCGACCTGGTCCGCCTCTCCTGACGCCTAATACGACATCGCGACGCCGCCGTTGGGGCTGATCATCTGCCCCGTCACGAAGCTGCTGGCGTCCGAAGCGAGATACAACACGCACAACGCGATGTCGGCCGTCGTCCCCACCCGCCGCAGCGGCGCGCTCTTCGCCATCGGCGTGAGTACCGCCTCCTTCAGCTCCTCGTTCAACGAGCCGTCGGGGTCGGTGTAGTACCGCGCCGTCATGTTCGTCGGCACGAACCCCGGCGCGATCGAGTTGACCCGCACTCCTCGCCTGCCTACCTCGACCGCCATGCTCTTCGTCAGCTGCGCGACGCCGGCCTTGCAAATGGCGTAGGGCCCGATGCCCGCGGCGGGTGTGAGCACCGCTGCCGACGCCATGTTGATGATGGAACCGCCGCCCTGTTCCACCATCACCTTTCCGGCGGCCTGACATCCGTACAGCACGCCCTTGAGATTGACGTCGAGGATGCGGTCGAACTCGTCGGGGTCGACGTCGATGATGTGGCTGTCGATCATGATGCCGGCGATGTTGCACATCACGTGCAGGCCCCCGTGCCGCTCCGTGATGTGGCTGACAAGCGTCGACGCCGCCCCTCGTGCCGACACGTCGAGTTCGGCGCTCTCGGCCTTGCCTCCGGCCTCGAGGATGCCCTGCGCCGTCTCCATTGCGCCGTCGACCTTCAGGTCCGCGCAGACCACGGTGGCGCCGGCGCCCGCCAGCACCTCCGCGCTCGTCCGCCCGATGCCTCCGGCGGCCCCGGTGACCAGGGCCACACGGCCGGTCAGGTCGAACGCGTCACGCACACTCTGGGCTGTTTCCACGGGCGCACCCTACGCGCCGCCGCCGTCCCGGCCAGATCGGCCGACCCGATCCGGAACATCAGGCGGACACGCCCTCCACCGCCAGAAGCGCCCGCTTCACCTTGAGGCCGCCGCCATAGCCACCAATGCCGTTGCTGGCCAACACCCGGTGGCACGGCACGATGACGGGTATCGGGTTGCGGCCATTCGCCTGCCCGACGGCGCGTGGCGCGCTGGGGCGTCCAACCCGTCGGGCCAGTTCGCCGTAACTGATGGTCTCGCCGTAAGGGATGCGAGTTAGCTCGGTCCAGACCTCGCGTTGGAAGTCGGTGCCGTCGAGCTCCATCCGCACGTCGAAGTCGGTTCGCTCGCCCGCGAAGTACTCGTCGAGCTGTGACGCAGTCTCCTTGAGCACCGGCGGCACGTCGTCGGCGTCGTTCCGCACGTGGCGTCGCTCGTTCGGCAACCAGACGCCGACCAGTACGTCGCCATCGCATTCGAGTACGAGGCGGCCGATCGGGGTGTCGTAGGGCATGGTGACGGTGCTGGTCGTCATGCAGCTCGTCCTTTCTGTTGTCGGGCAGGGATTTGGGTCGTCGGCGTGGGAAGTGCCCACAGATGTGCCATTGCGTAGCTGCGCCACGGGCGCCAGGCCTCGCTGACGGCAACGAGTTGGGCCGGTCCGTCGGGCAGGCCCAGGGCCTTCGCCCCTCGACGGATCCCAAGGTCCGTCGGCATGAAGGCGTCGGGGTCGCGCAGCGCGCGCATGGCGACGTACTCGGCTGTCCACGACCCGATTCCGGGCAGCGCGACGAGCGAACGGCGCAGCTCGACCGGGTCCGCTCCTGGGTCGATCACGACGTCACCGGCGCCGACCGCCTCGGCCAACGCCACCAGTGCACGGCGACGGCTCGACGGCATGGCGTACGTCCCCGGATCACTCTTTGCGAGCTCCACGAGTGCCTCGGGTGTGGGGAAGAGATGGGTCAGCGTCCCAGACGGCGCCGGAAGGGCGTCGCCTGCAGCCTCCACCAGCCGGCCTGCGACGGTGCGGGCACCGGCGACCGACACTTGTTGGCCGATCACGGCTCGCACAGCGAGCTCGAAACCCTCGGCCGCGCCCGGCACGCGCCGGCCGGGATCGCGGGTGACGACGGGTCCGATCAGCGGCTCGTTCCGCAACGCCTCGCAGACCGCAACCGGGTCGGCGTCGAGGTCCAAGAGCTGGCGGCAACGCGCCACCGCCGTCGTGAGGTCGCGCAGATCCGACAGCACGAGGTCGGCACCGACGTACGCGGGCCCATCCGTCGCATCCTGTTCGTCGCGGTGGCGGAGGGGCGCGGCCAGGGTGACGACTGCATGGCCGTGGGGCAGACGGAGGGAGCGCCGGTACGACGCGCCCTCAAGGGCCTCGACGCCCGGCAGTGCGCGGGCACCGAGGAAGTCGAGCACCGAGGCCGGGTTGAACGGGCGCCGGCACGGGAGCCGCAGGTGAATGGCCTGTGGCGCCGCTTGCTGCCGGTCTCGCTTCGCCTGCGCCGACTTCGCCGCCCGCGCCCGGAGGCCGCTGGGCGTGTCAGCGAAGATCTCGCGGACGGTGTCGTTGCACTGGCGGACGCTGGCAAAGCCTGCAGCGAAGGCGATGTGTGCGATTGGGAGGTCCGTCGTCTCGAGCAGGACGCGTGCCGTCTGGCTGCGCTGTGCCCGAGCGAGAGCGAGCGGACCGGTGCCGACTTCGGCAGTGATGAGGCGGTTGAGTTGGCGTGTGCTGTACCCGAGCCGGCGGGCCAGGCCCTCAACACCTTCGAGGTCGACGATGCCGTCGCGGATGAGTCGCATCGCCCGGGCTACGACGTCGGCCCGGATGTTCCACTCGGGCGAGCCGGGGGTGGCGTCGGGCCGGCAGCGCAGACAGGCCCGGAACCCGGCCTGCTGAGCAGCGGCGGCAGTCGGGAAGAAACGCATGTTCTCCCGCTTCGGGGTGCGAGCCGGGCAGCTGGGCCGGCAGTAGATGCCGGTCGAGGTCACGGCGCAGAAGAACACCCCGTCAAAACGGTCGTCCTTGCTCTTCGCCGCCTCGTAGCAGCGGCCCGGGTCCTCGATCACCGGTCCAGCGTGGCACGTGGCTGTGACAATTACTGGCGGGAATCGGTCATTGCCATTTTGGCCGGTCGGAGGCCCGACGACGAGCCGAGCAGCGCGGACTAGCCGGCGGCCCGCTGCGCCGCAAGGGTGTGCGACAGCACGAGCCGGCGGTGTGTGGCCGCATCACCCCAAGAACGCGAGAGCGCCCACGTCCGCTTCATGAAGAAGTGGAGGTCGCATTCCCACGTGTATCCGATAGCGCCGTGCACCTGCAGCGCGACCCGGGCAGCGAGATCGGCAGCGTCTGAAGCCATTGCTTTTGCCATAGACGTGTCGTGAGAGAGCGAGGGTTGTGCAGTCGCGAGCGACCACGCGGCGCGGTAGGTGGCAGGCCGCGCGAATTCCAGGGCGACCCGGGCGTTGGCCAGGTGGTGTTTCACCGCCTGGAAGCTCCCGATCGGCTTGCCGAACTGGTGCCGTTCCTTGGCGTACGACGACGCCATGGACACCATGCGGTCGGCGAGACCGATCGAGGAGAGCGGCGGTCGCCGCCGCCGCACGGTCCGCGATGAGCGTCACGGCGGCCTCGGCGGCCACCCCATAGGCCAGCAGGGTGTCGGAGGCGAGTGGCCAGTGCACGGCCGACACATCGCGGGTCGCACTGAGCGCCGGCGTCGATTCGGTCGTGCAGGATGCCGCCGGTACCGCGTGGAGCTGCCAACCGGACTCGTCGTCGCGGCAGGCGAGCAGGAAGACCGCGGCGTCGCGGGCGCCGACGACGCGAGGGGTGCGCAACCTCCCGTCGGCCGAAACCTCGCTGGGCGACGTGACGCCTTCAGAGGTCACATCGATACCACCCACCGCGAACATGGCATCGTCCTCGACGAGCGCACGCAGCGCTGCCGCGGCGGCGGGCTCAGGGAGCAACGCCGACAAGGTGGGCGCGGCGAGGGCAGCGGTTTCGAGGAGGGGTTCGGGCAGGCAGGCATGTCCCGATTCCTCGAGGACACCCACGAGATCGACGTCGCTGAGACCTAGTCCGCTGGCCGTGGCCGGCACGACGAGTGCGGGCGCGCCGAGCTCGGCCAGGATCGTCCAGCGGTTGGCGGACAACTCGGCGCGGGCCTCTTCGTCGGCGAGCTCGAAGGCGCGGAGCGCGTCGACGTCGCATTCAGCATCGAGCACGCTGCGGACGCCGCGCGCGCAGCGCTTCTTGATCGTCGGAGAAAGAGAAGTCCATGCGTCAGGCCCGCGGGAGCCCGAGCAGGCGCTCGGCGACGACGTTGCGCTGGATCTCGTTGGTACCGGCATAGATAGGACCGGCGAGGGAGAAGAGATAGCCGTCGAGCCATTCGCCGGGTGCGCCGGCGGTGAGGAGCTCAGCGTCCGTCCCGAGCAGGTCGAGGGCGGCCGTGTGGATGGCGACATCGGTCTCGGACCAGAAGATCTTGTTGGCGCTTGCTTCGGGTCCGACGGCGTGGCCGCGGGCCACCTTGCTCGCCGTCCAGTAGGTATGCAGCTTGTACGCCTCGGCGTGCATGTGCGCGAGCGCGACCGCGTCGGCGGAAGCGGGTGGGCCGCCGCGCGAGGCGTAGAGCTGTACGAGGCGGTCGGCTACCTCGGTATAGCGGGCCGGGCTGCGCAGCGAGAGGCCGCGTTCGGAGCCCGCCGTGGCCATGGCGACGGACCAGCCGCCGCCGACCTCGCCGAGCACTTGATCCTCGGGGACCTCGACGTTGTCGAAGAAGATCTCGGCGAATCCGGTCTCGCCGTCGAGCTGAGGGATCGGACGCACGGTGACGCCGGGCGAATCCATGGCGATGAGGAAGTACGTCAGGCCACGGTGGCGCTCGGCGTCCGGGTCGGTGCGGAAGATGCCGAAGCACCATTCGGCGAAGGCGCCACGGCTCGCCCATGTCTTCTGGCCGTTGAGTATCCAGCCGTCGCCCGCGTCGTTGCGGGCGGCGCGGCTGCGGATGCCGGCGAGGTCGCTGCCGGCGTCGGGCTCGGACCAGCCTTGACACCAGATCTCGTCGCCGGCGGCCATCGGCGGGAGGAAGCGTTGTTTCTGGGCGTCCGTCCCGTACTCGAGCATCGTGGGGGCGAGCAGGAAGATGCCGTTCTGGCTGACGCGCTTGGGGGCGCGGGCGCGGTAGTACTCCTCCTCGAAGACGAGCCACTCGAAGATGCCCAGGTCGCGGCCGCCGTACTGCGTCGGCCAGCTGACGACGGACCAGCGGTCGTCGTACATTGTCCGTTCCCAGCTGCGGTGGGCCTCGAAGCCTTGTTGCGTGTCGAACGACGGGAGCGGGTCGGCGGGGACGTGCTCTTTTAACCAGGTGCGTGCCTCGGCCCGGAACGCCTCGTGCTCGGGGCTGAACGTCAGGTCCATGGGGCTAGGGAATCTTCCACAGCGGCTGGCGGTGGCGCCAACGGTTCAGTTGTTGCCGGAGAGTCCGGTGGCGGTGGAGGCGGTGGTGCCGGTGGTGCCGGTGGTGCCCGTGTTGCCGGTGGTGACCTCTCCCGGGGGGAGGCTGCCTACCGTCGTGCTGTTGCCGATGGGCCCATGAAAGACGAGTGTTCGTACAAAGAAGTCGGCGATCGCCCGGGTGATACCCGCCTCCGTCGGTTGCTCGCCGGGGTTGTCGAACTCGTGGCCGCCACCCTCCACGATCACGAGCTGGTGGGGCACGCTGTTGGCCCCGAGGTCCCAGGACAACTCGTTCGACTGCTGGGGGTAGACGATTTCGTCGTCGGTCGAGTGCACGAGAAGGAACGGTGGGTCGCCTGGTGCGACGTAGCTCACAGGGCTGTCGGCCCGGAGGTCCGCGCCCAGGTCTTGTGGGGAACTGGTCCGAGAAGGCGGACGAAGGCTTCGGATACGAGGAGGCTGTCGCCTTTGCTGCCCATCGTGAGCAGGTCGCTCGGGCCGGCCATGTCGACGACGGCCTCGACCTTGCTCGACTCGTTCGGGTAGGCGCCGACGTCCCACCCTGCACCGGGGCCCGCGGTGCCGAGCAGCGCCACCAGGTGGCCCCCGGCACTCTGGCCCCACGCTCCAATTTCGTTCGGGTCGATGTTCAGCTGGGTGGCGTTGGCGCGCAGGTAGCGGATGGCGCATTTGACGTCCACGATCTGGTCGGGCCACCTGGCCTCGGGTCCGAGGCGGTAGTCGACGCTGACGACCACGAAGCCTTGTGCGGCCAGTGCTGGGCCGATCGTGTTGATCAGGAAGCCGCCGGTGTCGTAATTGCCCGAAATCCAGGACCCACCGTGGACGTAGACCGCAGCGGGGGCGGCGCCGTGGAGGGTGGTCGGCTCCGTAATGCGAGCCTGCTCGTGATTGCAGTAAGTCACCGTGGCGTGACTGGCCGGCACTGAGCTTCGGTGCCGGCGCTCGTCCCTGACCCCGTCGCCTTGGGCGGCGTCGGGCTGGCGCTGGTCGAGCAGCTCGTCAGGGCCAAGAGTGCGAGAGCGCAGACCACGAGGGCAGCAAGGGGTCTGCGCATGACTCCCAATGTTGGCCGAACCCGGGGTGAATCAGGTTCCACCCCTCGTCTGGCACCAAATCTGATTCGGCGTCAGAATTGGGCCCCATGCCCAACGCCGTGATCATCGACGCCGTGCGTACCCCGGTCGGCCGCCGGGGCGGGCGGCTCTCCGGGTGGCACGCCACCGACCTGGCCGCCCAGCCGCTGGCCGCCCTCCTGAAGCGCAATGACCTGGACCCTTCGCTGGTCGAGGACGTGGTCATGGGGTGCACCATGACGGTGGGCGAACAAGCCATGAACATCGCCCGCAACGCCGCGTTGGCGGCGGGATTCCCCGAGTCGGTGCCCGGCACCACGGTCGACCGTCAGTGCGGCTCTGCCCAGCAGGCCATCCACTTCGCGGCCCAGGCCGTCATGGCGGGCGCGATGGACGTGGCGATCGGTGCCGGCGTGGAGTCGATGAGCCGGGTGCCGATCGGTTCGACGACGGAGCCCGGGCCCGGTGAGGCCTACGGTCCGTTGTACCTGGAGCGCTTCGAGCTCATCCATCAGGGCGAGTGCGCCGAGGAGATCGCACGCCGTTGGAAGGTGTCGCGCGAGGAGATGGACGCGCTGGCGCTGCAATCGCACCAACGGGCGGCCCGGGCGACCGACGAGGGACGTTTCGCCAACGAGATCGTTCCACTCGAGGCGAAGGTGCATCCCGACGTGCCGGGGGCGGCTGACGTGAGCGGGGTTTTTGCGGCTGACGAGGGCGTGCGGCGAGACACGTCGCTCGAGAAGCTGGCCGCGCTGAAGGGCGCCTTCTCCGAGACCGGCACGGTGACGGCGGGAACCTCCTCGCAGATATCGGACGGGGCGGCGGCCGTGCTGATCATGAGCGAGGAGCGGGCGACCTCCTTGGGGCTCACGCCCCGGGCCCGTTTTCACACGTTCGCTGTCGCCGCCAACGACCCCCAGATCATGCTTACGGCGCCGATTCCGGCGACCGAGCTGGTCTTGGCGAAGGCGAAGCTCAAGCTGGACGAGATCGACCTCGTGGAGATCAACGAGGCCTTTGCGTCGGTGGTGTTGGCTTGGGAGCGTGAGTACCACCCCGACATGTCGAGGGTCAACGTCAATGGCGGTGCGATCGCGATCGGGCACCCGACGGGCTGTTCGGGAGCGCGGCTCATGGCCACCCTGTTGAACGAGCTCGAACGAACCGGCGGCCGCTACGGACTGCAAACAATGTGCGAGGGTGGCGGACAGGCCAACGCGACGATCATCGAGCGGCTCGGTTGATCGTGGGCACACGCACGCCAGCAGTCGAGGGTTGGTTCACGACCGGCGAGGACGGTCGGGAGCCGGCGCTGCTCGGCTCCCGCTGCGAGGGATGCGGCAACTTCGCCTTCCCCGCCGAGACGACCTACTGCAGGAACCCCGACTGCTCGTCGACGTCGTTCGAGTCGGTCGAGCTGTCGCGCCGGGGCCGGATCTGGTCGTATACCGACGCCCGGTACCAGCCACCACCGCCGTACGTGGCGGCTGACCCCTACGTCCCCTTCTGCCTGGCGGCCGTGGAGCTGGCGGACGAGAAACTCGTGGTCATGGGCCAAGTCGTCCCTGGGGTCACGGTCGAGGACCTGGCCGTCGGCGACGAGGTCGAGCTCGTGATCGACACGCTCTATTCGGAAGAGGGCTGCGACCACCTCGTGTGGAAGTGGCGACCGGTCGTCGCGGCACATGCGGACGGGAAGGGCTGATCCATCCATGGCCGACGACAAGCGAGTGGCCGTCCTGGGCGCAGGAATGCACGAGTGGGGCAAATGGGGCCGGCCCTTCGTGGAATACGGGTTGGCCGCCGCCCGCGACGCCCTCAACGACGCCGGTCTCACCTGGCGTGACATGCAGTTCGTCTCGGGGGCCGACACCATCCGCAACGGCTATCCCGGCTTCGTCTCCGGCGCCACCTTCGCCCAGGCGCTCGGGTGGACGGGGGCACGAGTGTCGAGCGTCTATGCCGCCTGTGCCTCCGGCGCCGTGGCCATCGCCAACGCCCGCGGCACAGATCCTCGCTGGCCTGTGCGACGTCGCTTTGGTTGTCGGTGCCGACACCACACCGAAGGGCTTCTTCGCCCCGGTCGGCGGCGATCGCAAAGACGACCCCGACTGGCTTCGCTTCCACCTCATGGGCGCTACGAATCCCACGTATTTCGCGTTGTATGCGCGACGCCGGATGGATCGCTTCGGTGCGACGGAGGAGGACTTCGCTCAGGTCAAGGTGAAGAACGCGCGGCACGGGCTTGCGAATCCGTACGCGCGCTACCGCAAGGAGGTCTCGGTCGACGAGGTGCTCGGCTCACCCATGGTGGCCGATCCGCTGCGGCTCCTCGAGATCTGCGCCACCTCCGACGGAGGCGCTGCGCTCGTGCTTTCGAGCATGGACTTCGCGCGCCGTCATTCGGGTGGGGCGACACCCCTCGTCACCATCGACGCCGTTTCGACGGTCACGCCTTCGTTTCCCAACACCGTGATCGAGATGCCGAACTTCGCGACGGACTCGGCGGCGGCCGTGTCGGCGTCTTTGGGGCGAGGCAGCCGTCAGCGGGTTCCGGCCCTCCATCGCCTCTGCTGCCTACGCCGAGGCCGGGATAGGCCCGGAGGACGTCAACCTCGCCGAGGTCTACGACCTCTCCTCTGCGCTCGAGCTCGACTGGTACGAAGACATCGGACTCTGTGGCGAGGGCGAGGCGGAAAAGCTGTTACGTGACGGGGTCACGTCCATTGGTGGACGGGTGCCGGTCAACCCCTCCGGAGGCCTTTCCTGCTTCGGCGAAGCCATCCCCGCCCAGGCCATCGCGCAGGTCTGCGAGTGCGTCTGGCAGCTGCGGGGTGACGCAACGGGGCACCAGGTAGAGGGTGCTCAGGTGGCAGTGACGGCGAACCAGGGTCTTTTCGGCCATGGCTCGTCCGTGCTCCTGCGTCGCTAAATCCCTGGTAACGGCCTTATTTGTCTCTCCTCCCCAACGGTACCTGCATGCCGTGTGTGATCCCTGTCCTTTCGGGTATGAGCCTCAATGACGTCAAACGAGTGCAGTGCCCTGCTTAGGCTGGCGGTGCGCGTGAGTCGTCTTTTTCGGGGTCGGCAAGGAACGACGCTACGAACAAAACGACGCTGCGATTGGAGGAACCAAATACATGTTGGCCACTGATGTTTCAGAGTTGCGCCAAGATGAGCAGCAGCAAGGAGCAAAAAAGGGAATGCCGGACCAGATTGACCATGGGAACGGGACGGGGTCCGATGACGTCCTGAAGGCCCTCGGCGAGCTGGAGTCAGTCCTTAGGGAGAACGCCGAGAGCGAGCGTCTCCTGGCCAAGCGGATCGCCGACGTCCGCCTCGCCCGGGAGAACGGGCGGGAGTGGAAGGCGATCTTGGGCGACGAGGATGAGCCGGGCACGGTGCAGCTGGTGAGCACCATCTTGCGGCGGCAGTCCGAGGCGAGCGGGTTTTTGCGTCGCTCCCTCGTCGTGGCCCTGCGGGCAGAGGGCCAAAGCATCCCGAGCATCGCGCACCTGTTCGGCGTGACGCATCAGCGGGTGTCGAACCTGCTGCGGCGTGTCGCGCAGGGCAACGCTGCCGCGGACTCGAATTCCGACTAGGTCGTCCAGCCGCGCAGGCAGCGCGTCGGCTTCGGCCATGATGCCGTCGACGATCTCGAGCCACCGGCGGAAGAGAGTCCAGTACGCCCACAACCTGACCCGTCGGAAGGACTCCGACGTCGGTACGCCCCTCGACGAGGGCCGCCTTGGTCATAACCGGCGCGTTGGCGGCCATGACGACCTGCGCCCATGTGAGTTCGTTGCCCTGCCTTCATCGCACGTCCTTCACGGAGCAACGAGCGCAAGGTTGCGCCGGTTTCTTTGCGGAACTGCAGCGCGCTTCGAACGGCCCGAGGGAGCGCGCGCAGCCACGACTGTGACTCGAGGTGTTCGACCAGCTCGGTGCGGACCACGCGCTGCGGCGCGCCATCGACCTTGGTGGTGACCACGGTGCCGGTGACGGGTGTCTCCATATAGAGGTCTTTCACCGCATCGGGCACACGGCTCTCGGCCGACAGCAGGAATCGGGTGCCCATCGCCACGCCGGTCGCGCCGTAGGCCAAGGCGGCGACGAGGCCGCGGCCGCTGAAGAAGCCACCGGCGCCGAGCACCAGGACCCGGTCGCCGACAGCGTCGACGACCTGGGGTAACAGGAGCGTCGTGGGCACGGTGCCGGTGTGTCCGCCCCCCTCGGCACCCTGAGCGATGACGGCGTCGACGCCCCATTCGGCGACTTTCTCGGCGTGGCGCCGTGCGCCAACCGTGGGCATCACGAAGAGGCCGGCTTCCTTGCAGCGAGCGACAAGCGCCGGGTTCGGCGCCTGGGCGAAGCTCGCGACGCGTGCGCCGGTTTCGATCATCAAATCGATCCGGTCGGTCACGTCTTCCACGTCGGTGCGCAGGTTGACTCCGAATGGGGCGGAGGTCCGGCTCCGCACCTCGGCGATCGCCGCTGCGAGCTGGTCCAAGGTCATCGTGGCCGAGGCAAGGACGCCCAGTCCGCCGGCTTCGCACGTGGCGGCGACGAGCCGGGGCCCGGCTACCCAGCCCATGCCGGTCTGCATGAGCGGGTAACGGATCCCGACCCGCTCGCAGAACGGAGTGTGGAGGGCCGGGTGCAACGTTGGGCCCGGGCCGATCAGGTCCGCACCTCCCGGTCACGCAGCGAGCCAGGGTCGAGGACGACACGAATGACGTCCAGCTCCTCGGGGCTCGGCAGGCGCGTTTCGCCGACGCCGTCGCCGACGGTGAGGTCGAAGCCGGTTGCCGCAACGATGTCGTCGACGCGCACGCCGGGGTGATACGAGCACAGCCGCATAGTGCGGTCAGGCGTCTCGAAATCAAACACGCCGAGGTTGGACACAACGCGGCGGACGTCGTGGAAACGCAGGGCGCCCTCCCCGGCCGCCGCGGCGCGGCCGTACCCGACCCCGCAGACGACATCGACGTGCTCGACAAAGGTGCGGGGGCTGTGGTCCGGGACCCAATAGCTGGTGGGGTGATTGACCGAATTTCCCGGTGCACCGCGCACGCCGACGAGCTGCACTTTGGGGTGGTCATGAGGTCCGACGGCCGAGATGTTCTGGTTGCCCGTGCGGTCGATCTGGCTCGCCATCATCATGATGTGGCGTCGGCCCGACCAGACCACGTCGAACACGCTGCGGTACGGCATGGCCGCCTCCCGCACGAGCTCGGCCGGACGAGTGGAGATCGGAGGCGCGCCGACCATGAGCGCCGCCTCGCCGTCCGTGAGGACGAGATCCGGGGCGAACGTGAGCTTGGCCAGGCGGGCGCCGAGAGAGGGGATCGTCCCGAACGGGCTCGCCATCACTTCTCCGGCGTCGCGCCAAGCGTCCGCGCAGGCGATCACGCACGCTTCGGCGCGGGTGATGCCGGTCTCGGACGGCGGGAGGACGTCGCTCATTGGGCCTGACGCTCTTTCACCCGAGCCTGGTATTCGTCCTCTTGCACGAAGACGTAGCGCCCGGCGAAGGCCTCCCATTCGGCGGGGTCGCCCGCGGCGGCCGCGTACTCCTTCTGGAACGCCTCGTCACGTCCGTAGTCGGGTGGGTTTGCGGTGAAGTGCGCTCCGCCGCGCGCCTCCGCCACGCCGTCGGTGAGCATGCGGTGGATCGCCACCGTCGACAACGGGTGCGTCTCGTCGGCCAGCTCGCCGTTGGGCACGATCCGTTCGGTTGTGACGAAGCGTCGTTCGGCGGCGCCGAGGAAGAGGGTGTCGAAGAACGGGTCCGTGCTCAGGATCTGCCCGTTCCCAGCGGTGTCGGCCCGGTTGACGTGGACGATCGCGGCGTCGAGGTGCAATGCCGGCATCGCGACCAGCTCGACCTCGGCGTCGGCCGGGTCGGCCAGGTGGGGACTCCCGACGCCGTAGGGCGAGCGCACGAGGCGCAGGTCGGGGTTGACCGTGAGGACGTCGGAACCGAGTCCCGCCCGGGTGGGTAGGAACGGCACGCGCCACGACGCCGCCTGCAGGCCGAGGAAGAACATGCCCTCGTCGATCTCCATGACTTCGACCTTGCCGTGCTGACGAGCGGCCCTCCAATGAGGGTCCAGCGCGATCGAGTCGAGGGTGACGAACCCGCACACGACCTTGCGCACCTTGCCGGTGGCGCAGAGGAGGCCGACGTCGGGACCTCCGTAGGCGACGATGGTCAGGTCGGTGAGGTCGGAACGACAGAGGGCGCGCACGACGGCCATTGGCTTGCGACGCGAGCCCCAGCCGCCGATCCCGATCGTCATGCCCGAACGGAGCTCGCCGACGATGTCGTCGATCGTTGTGCGCTTGTCGCTCACTTGGAGGTGTCTGCGTCGCGCTTCTCGACGAAGGCCGCCCGCTGTTCGTCCGCGACGCCGCGGACGTGCAGCTCGTAGGTAAAGCCTTGCTCGAAGCGGTAGCTGCGCTTCACATCGACGGGATCGATGCCGTTCAACGACTCCTTGGCTCGCCGGATGATGGTGGGGCTCTTGGCGGCGATGTCGGCGGCCAGCTCCAGTGCGGCCGCACGGAGCCGGTCCGGCGGTACAACGGCGGCCACCGAGCCATAGGAGGCGAGTTCGGCGGCGGAAATGGGCTTCGCCGTGTAGACCATCCTGCGCATCACGTGCTGGGGCACGAGACGGGCGAGGTGAGTGGCGGCGCCGAGAGCGCCCCGGTCGACTTCGGGCAGGCCGAAGGTGGCGTCGTCGGACGCGACGACGATGTCGGCGTTGCCGGCCAGGCCGATGCCACCGCCGAGGCAGAAGCCCTGCACGGCCGCGATGACGGGGACCTCGCAGTCGTACACGGCGGCGAAGGCGGCGTAGCAGCCGCGGTTGACCCCGACGAGCGCCTCGTCGCCCTTGGCGTTGATCTCCTTGATGTCGACGCCGGCGCAGAAGCCACGGCCGGTGGCGCGGAGGATCACGACGCGGTTCGTGGGGACCTGGCCGGCCGCGGTGAGGGCGTCGGCAAGGGCGAACCAGCCGGCCACATCCAGGGCGTTGACCGGGGGGTGGTCAATTACGACCTCGGCGATCCCTTCGTGCTCCTGGACCACATCGATGGGCATGGGGCGGCCGGTCTCCTCGGTCGGGTTCGGCGGCTCCTGACGCCGCGTCAGAAGGCCGCAGGGAACTTAGGTCAGCGCACTGGGCAGGGCCAACACGGCGCCGGGCCCCTCGGTGGGGGCGTCGCCCGCTGCCGTAGGGTTGGCCCGTGACAGAGCCCGTCTACGACTTCAGCGAGCGTGTGGTGGTCGTGACCGGAGGGTCACGTGGGGTCGGTGCCGAGATCGTCCGCCGCTTCGTCGAGGCCGGCGCACACGTGGTTACGTGCGGGCGTCACGAGGCGGAGGTCGAGGGGGCGGTGTTCATGACCGCCGACGTGCGCAAGCCGGCGGATGCGGAGAAGGTCGTGGCGAAAGCGGTAGAGCACTTCGGCCGTCTCGATGTGCTCGTGAACAACGCGGGTGGGGCGCCGTACGCGATGGCGGCGGACATGTCGCCTCGTTTCGTCGAGGCCGTGATCAACCTCAACCTGCTGGCGCCGTTGTGGTGCGCGCAGTCGGCACACAAGGTCATGGCGGTGCAGGAGGACGGGGGCTGCATCGTGAATGTGACCAGCGTCTCGGGGATGCGGCCTTCGCCGGGAGCTTCCGCGTACGGGGCAGCGAAGGCTGGACTCATCAATCTGACCACGACGTTGGCGGTGGAGTGGGCGCCGCTGGTGCGTCTCAATTGCGTGACCGCCGGCTTGCTCGACACCGGTGCGGGCGAGGAGTTCTACGGCGGGTCCCGAGGGGATGGAGCGGGTGGCGGCGACCGTGCCCTTGGGGCGGATGGGCGTCCCCGCCGACGTGGCGGCGGCCTGTCTGTGGTTGGCGAGCCCGGGGTCTTCCTACGTTTCCGGCGCGAATTTGGTGCTCCACGGGGGCGGGGAGTGGCCGGCCTACCTTGTGGCGGCACAGGCGCGGCCACGGTGGCGGCGACCCGTCGGGCTGAGCGCAGGCCTCATACCCGTTTCACCACGGCGATTAGGGGCCAAGCCGGGGGTAGCTGCTAAACAGAGCGACCGTGAAATTGGCGGTCCCCACGGAGACCCGTCGCGGAGAGCGCCGAGTTGGCCTCGTGCCCGATGTGGTCAAAAAGCTGGTCGGCGCGGGCTGGGAGGTCTGTGTCCAGGCCGGAGCCGGCACGGCGGCCGAGTTCCTCGACGAGGCGTACAAGGAAGCGGGCGCCACCGTCGCTGCCGACGCGGCCGCCACGCTGTCCGGTGCCGGCCTCGTAGTACGAGTGAACGCGCCGAGCGCCGACGAGGCCCGGGCGCTGCCCGACGGCACCGCCGTCCTGAGCTTCTTCCAGGTGGGCCAGTCCGAGGACGCGTTGCGGGCCCTCGCCGGCCAAGAAGGCCACCGTCTTCAGCTTCGACCTGTTGCCGCGGATCAGCCGCGCCCAGAGCATGGACGCGCTCGAGCTCGCAGGCGACGGTGTCGGGCTATCGGGCCGGGTTGGCGGCAGCGGACCACCTGGCCAAGTTCTTCCCGATGTTCATGACCGCGGCCGGCACGGTGCCGCCGGCGAAGGTGCTCGTCATGGGCGTGGGCGTGGCGGGCCTGCAGTCCATCGCCACGGCACGGCGGCTCGGCGCGGTGGTCAAGGCCTACGACGTGCGCGCCGCCGCCAAGGAAGAAGCGGAGAGCCTCGGGGCCACCTTCGTCGACACCGGTGTCTCCGCCGAGGGGACCGGCGGTTACGCGCGGGAGCTGACGCAAGAAGAGCTCGACCGCCAGCGGGCCGCGCTGGCCGAGGAAGTGGGCCGCTCCGACGTCGTCATCACCACCGCGGCCGTGCCGGGCCGCAAGGCCCCCGTCCTCCTGACCACGTCCATGGTCGAGGGCATGGCGCCGGGCGCCGTGGTCATCGACATGGCGGCCGATCAGGGCGGCAACTGCGAGCTGACCAAGGCCGGCGAGGTGGTCGACCACAACGGCGTGCACATCGTCGGGCTGACCAACCCGCCGTCGGGCATGCCGACCCATGCCAGCTTCCTGTTCGCACGCAACGTGGCCAACGTCCTCGCCCTGATGGGCCCCGAGGGCTCGCTGACGCCCGGACTGGGACGACGAGATCGTGATGGGCATGTGCGTGCTGCGTGACGGCACGGCGATGGCGCCGGCGGCGGTGGAGCTGCTTGGCGGGAGCAGTAGCGGAGGTACACAGACGTGATCGGCCTCATCATGCAGTCGGCCCCCAGCGGCGGCTCCGACACCGGGATCATCGCCTTCCTGACCGTCTTCGCGTTGGCCGCTTTCGTCGGCATCGAGGTCGTTTCCAAGGTCCCGAGCATCTTGCACACCCCGCTGATGTCGGGATCGAACGCCATTCACGGCATCGTGCTGGTCGGCGCCCTCATCATCATGGGCGAAGCCCACGGGACCGGGCAGCTGATCCTCGGGTTCCTCGCGGTGTTCCTCGCCACCCTCAACATCGTGGGTGGCTTCGTCGTCACCGACCGCATGCTCGAGATGTTCAGGGGCAAGCCGAACGAGCGGGCCAAGCCCGCCGCCGACACCGCGTCGAAGGCGGACAACGGGAGCGGGGCGTCCTGATGCTCGCCGCAAGCTTCACGCTGGCCGACGGGCGCGACCTGGCCTACCTGGTCGCGATCATCGGCTTCATCACGGCGCTCAAGTTCCTGAGCTCCCCCAAGCGGGCCCGCCAGGGCAACCTCATCGGCGCGGCCGCAGCCACCCTCGCGGTCGGCATGACGTTCACCCTCCCCGAGCTCCGCCACTCGGGCAAGAACCTCGTCCTCGCCATCATCGCCATGGTCCTCGGCGCGGCCATCGCCGTCCCCGTGGCCCGCTTCGTGAAAATGACCGCGATGCCACAACTCGTGGCCATCTTCAACGGCGTCGGCGGTGGCGCCGCCGCCCTCATCTCTATCGTCGAGCTCCTGCACCTGCACTCGCTCGGGCTCCAGCCCGCCGTCTACGTCACGGCTGAGGTGCTCCTCGGCGTGCTCATCGGCTCGGTCTCGTTCTCGGGCAGCGCGATCGCGTTCATCAAGCTCCAAGAGCTCATCACCGGCCGTCCGATCACGTACCCGGGCCAGCAGCTCATCAACGGCCTCGTCGGAGCCGCCATCGCCGTGATGATCATCCTCGCCCTCGTCACCGGGAGCATCGGCTACGTCTGGGTGATCCTCGGCCTCTCCCTCGTCCTGGGCGTGATCTTCGTGCTCCCGATCGGCGGCGCCGACGTCCCCGTCCTGATCTCACTGCTGAACTCGTTCACCGGTCTGGCCGTCGCCGCGTCGGGCTTCGTCCTCAACAACTACCTGCTGATCGTCGCCGGCACCCTGGTCGGTGCGTCCGGCATCATCCTCACCCGCCTGATGAGCTCGGCCATGGGCCGCAGCCTTCCCAACATCCTCTTCAGCGCGTTCGGCGCCGTGATCACCGCGACGGGCGGAGAGGAGGGCGACGCCAGCCGTCCCGTCAAGGCCGGCACGCCCGAAGACGTCGGCGTGCTCCTTGCCTACGCCCGCAAGGTCGTCATCATCCCTGGATACGGACTCGCCGTCGCCCAGGCCCAGCACACCGCCCGCGAGCTCGAGGAGGCCCTCAAGGCCCGGGGCGTCGACACGTTCTTCGCCATCCACCCCGTCGCCGGCCGCATGCCCGGCCACATGAACGTGCTCCTGGCCGAGGCCAACGTCCCCTACGACGACCTCAAGGAGATGGACGAGGCCAACCCCGAGATGAGCACCGCCGACGTCGCCCTCGTCGTCGGCGCCAACGACACGGTCAACCCGGCCGCCAAGTCGACGCCCGGCAGTCCGATCTACGGCATGCCGATCATCCACGCCGACGAGGCCGAGAACATCATCTTCCTCAAGCGCTCGATGCGGCCCGGCTTCGCCGGCATCGACAACGACCTGCTCTACGACCCCAAGACCACGATGCTCTTCGGTGACGCCAAGGACACCCTGCAGAAGCTGGTGTCCGCCGTCGCCGACGCCTGATCAACCGCCGCCTGCCCTCCGGGCCGCGGCCGCCCGGGTCGCCGCCGGACCCGTCACTGCGGTCCACATCGGCGACGGCCGCGACTCCATGGCGCGGCCGCTCGGGCCGACAAAGGTCAACAACTCGTTCGGGTTCCCGGACATGCGCCACTGTTTCGAGTGGACGAGCCCGTGATGATGGACGCACAGCAAGACCAAATTGTCCAGATCGGTCGGACCTCGGTCGGGTTTCCACTCCTTGATGTGATGCACGTTGGTGAAGACGACATTCGAACAGCCGGGGAACCGGCAATGTCGGTCTCTTCGCCGCACCTCTCGGTGCTGCGGCCCCGAGGGATCACGCCGTGCCCGCCCTTCGTACATCGTGTGCCCCATGTCGTCGTCCACCGCGAGCGTGATGGTCGCGTCGCACGCAACGCGGCGCACCGCCTCGACGCTGAGGAGACCGCCTCGCTCCAAGTCGCCGGCCAGGTCTGACCCCTCGCCGGACTCCTCGATGAGGGCCGCCATCGGCACATGCACCACGACGAAGTAGGGGCTGTTCACCGGGGACTCGCCGCTGCCGTCTTGCCCGCACCGGACCAGTCCCATGAAGGCGTCGGCCATCCGCTGGTCCCACGACAACTCGCCGTCGGTCGACGGGATCTCCTTGGCCATCGACTCGATTCGAGACCGGGCCTCGGCAAACGACTCGGGCGGGAGCTGCACGGTCATGGTTCGCACCGCTTCGTTGCAGCGGAGCGAACGTCGTTCCTCGTCGACAGCTGGGTCTCGTGGCGGTGCTGCTCTCATTGACCCCGCCAGGACGGCGAGCTCTCGCACCGAGCGTTGGCGGGCCTCGTCGAGCAGCGCGCCCTCGGTTTCGGGCGTCGCCGCCTCGGCGACCACTCGCAGCTTGTCGAAGCTGATGTCGCCGGCCTGTAGGGCCCCGACAAGCTGCGGGACGTCCCATGCCTTCTGGGCCACACGGACCAATGTGCGAGCCGACGGCGTCGAGACCTGGAAGCGCTCCGCCGTCCAGGCGGCGGCGGACGTCGCGCCGTCGTCGTAGTGGGCGCCTCTCCGCTCGGCCTCGCCGAGCAGCTCGACGATGTGTCCCTCGACTACGGCCCGGAGTCGGAACAAGTCGTCGAGGCGCGCTCCAAGCTGCTGCATTGGACATCGCCGCCGTCACGCTGTTGCCAATCGGGGGCAGCGACAGCACGGCTTCGGGTGCGGTCTCAATCCGCGTCATCGTCGGGAGAATGGTCGCCGTGGCTTGAGCGAAGTTTCCGTCAGTTCCTAGCGCCGTTGCCCCGCGCCGTTCGGTCGCCGAAGCGCTGCAGCAACATCACAGCCCTGGTGACCAGGGGATTCCCCTGGGCGCCTGCTCGGCGGACAAGTTCTTGTCCCGAATGGCCAAGTGCACCCCGCTATTGCGGCTTGACCCCTCCACCGTGAGATTCCAGCCCAGGGCCGGTTCCCGAAGGGATGGAGCTAGCTCGGAGGAAGCTGGCCCACCTCGCGAGGGGGCGGAACCTGCGGAGGGTGGGGAGAGGAATGGTGCGACGCGTCACGCGCCGGACCACGCCGCTACGACATGGCGATCCTGCCGTGACTACGGCGCATCACCCCGCGCACGCTTCCAAGGGGGATCCACTGCTGTCCACGGAACCCGACCCGACCCACCGTTGGTGGCGGCGGAGTCGCGAGGCTGCCGCCGTCACAATCCCGATTCCCGAACACTCCCGAACCCAGAACCGATCCCGCTCGGGGTCCGCTTAGCCCACCTGTCCGTCCACCTTCTCGACGTCGTCGGCAGCCCGCGCCCTCAAGCTGGGCAAACGCGCCAAACGCAAGGCTCCCGTCGATCGCTGTCTTCGTTGTTCTGCCTCTGCATGCTCTCGTTCGGGTTCCTGATCGGGGTCGCTCCGAGCTCGTCGAGCGAGCCTCACCGCCCCGCCGCGGCATCGCACGCCCACCATCACGGGCGAGACGCCAGCGCGACCTTCACTGACAACCGAGGCAACGCCCTCAAGATGCTGGGGGCCGATGCCAGTATCAACCTCGCACCAGCAACATCGATCCCCACGGCTGCGCCGGCCGCGTTGGTGAATCAGCCGCCGCTCGCCGGTCGCGAGAACTTCGCCTTCGCGCCCTACTGGACGCTGTCGCAGTCGTCGACCTTCACCCTCACCGGCCTGTCTACTCTGGCCTACTTCTCCATCGACGTGAACCCGAACGGCACGCTCGACGAGAGCGGCTCGGGCTGGGACGGCTTCCAGAGCCAGGATCTGGCCAACCTGATCACCCGCGGCCCACGCCGCCGGTGAGCGGGTCGTGCTCACCGTCACCGACTTCGACCAGGGCTCGTTGGACGCGCTCACCTCGTCGCCCTCGGCCTCGGGCACGCTCTCGTCCGCGTTGATCCCGCTCCTCGACGCCAAGTCGCTCGATGGCGTGAACTTCGACTTCGAGGGCGACGGCAGCGGCGACCAGGCCGGGCTGACCAACCTGATCACGTCGGTCTCCGCCGCGTTGCGGGCGCGCCGATCCGCACTGGCAGATCACCATGGACACCTACGCCTCTTCAGCGGGTGACTCGGGTGGCTTCTACAACATCCCCGCCCTCGCCCCGGCTGTCGACGCCTTCTTCGTCATGGACTACGAGCTGAACCTGCAAGGGCACGCCGTCGGCCGCCTCGCCGCTCACCAGCGGTCAGTTCAGCAGCCTCACCACGCTGCAGCAGTACACCTCGGCGGTGCCGGCCTCCAAGGTCATCCTCGGCGTGCCGTTCTTCGGCATCGACTGGCCCACCAACAACGGGACGATGGCCGCAAACGCCGCCGGTGGCGCCAACGACATCCCCGACTCCCAGGCGGCGGCGAACGGCCCCGAGTACTGGGACCCGGTCACCGACACCGCCTGGACGAGCTACCAAGTCGGCAATCAGTGGCACGAGTCGTACTACGAGGGCCTCAACGGCCTCTTCGACATCTCCCAGTTGGCCGCGCACTACAACGCACGCGGCGTCGGCATCTGGGCCCTCGGGATGGAGAACAACGACGCTCCAGATGATCGCGGCGCTCGACGGCATTCAACCCGGGCGCACCACCCGGCACCGGCCCACAGGCCACGTCGTCCTCACCGGCGCCCGGCGCTCCGCCGCCCGCACCGGGCGCGCCGGCCGGCGGGCCCGACCGCGGTGGCATCGGCACCCGCCACGGCCGCGACCGCGCGCCGCCCCGTCCGGGTCGGCAAGCCCGCCGCCGGCCCCGACTACGACGACGACCACCGCGGCGCCGTTCATCAACGCGCTAGCGCACCGGCAAGACCATCACCCTGACCGCCGGTCGACGCCAGCCAGGTCGTGCGCCTCGCCATCGATGGTCAGGTCACCGACTTCCAGACGAACGAGCCCGCCTATTCGTGCTTGAACGGCTCCACGCTGAACGTCTTCACGAACTTGAAGGGCCAGCCGGTGGCGGTTGCCGCCACGCCGACAAACTGCATCACCCAGGACTTCCTCCTCCCGTAGCCGCACGCACAAGGGTGCCGTCCGGGCTGACCTGGGCCGCCGGAATCTGCCCGGTAGCGTTGCCCGTAGACCCATGGGCGTGGAATCGAACCGCGAAGGCACAGACGCATCGGATGCAGATGCCGGGCGCCGACGCCGACGCCGCGTTCGCAGCGAACACCGAGTCCCGGGGCGATCGGGACATTCCGCCAGTCGCTGCGCACGCAGCGGACCCTTCAGGTGGTCCTCGGCCTCTTGTGGATCCTCGACGCGGCACTCCAGTTCCAGCCCTTCATGTTCGGCCGTGGCTTCGTCGACTCCTTCATCCTCAGCAACGCCAACGGACAGCCCTTCGTCGTCGGCGACCTGATCACCCACATCGGGAACTTCCTCGCACCCGACATCGCGGTGTGGAACACGTTCTTCGCTCTGATCCAACTGGGCATCGGCGTCGGGCTGCTCTTCCGGCGCTCCGTCAAGCCCGCCCTCGCCGTCTCCTTCGTCTGGGTCATCGGCGTCTGGGTCTTCGGCGAGGGCATGGGCATGCTCCTGACCGGCACGCGCCAGCGCGCTGACCGGCGCCCCGGGCTCGGTCCTCATGTACGGGTTCCTCGGCCTCATGGCTTGGCCCCGGGCACCTCGGCGCTACCAGCCGGACTGGAGCGACCGGCCGACGGGCATCGCCACCTCCGCAGCCGCCCAGGGCATCGGCCGCTCCATCACGCCGCTCGCCGTGTGGGCGGGCTATTGGTCGCTGGCGGCCGTCCTCTTCGTCCTGCCCGCACAACCGCACCCCCACGTCCGTGCAGAGCGCCATCGTCGGCATGGCGCAAGGACAGCCGGGCTGGTACGCCCACTTCCTCACGAGCCTGGGAACCTGTTCTCGACGTCGGGCACCCAGACCGCGTGGATCCTCGCCATCCTCGCCGTCATCGTCGGCCTGGCCCCGCTCGTCGTACGACGTCCCGGCGTCTTCCTGCTCGCCGGCGCCGTCTTCGCCTTCCTCCTGTGGATCGCCGGCCAGGGCCTCGTCGGCAACTTGTTCACCGGCAACGACACCGACCCCAACACCGGCCCGGTGATCATCTTGTTGGCCGCGGCAATGACGCCGACCGTGATCGCCTCGAGGGCGGAATGGCGTTCGCCCGCCGGCGAGGTGTTCCGGCGGACTCCGGCGGTCGGCGCCCTCGGCGCTTTCGGACTGATCGCAGCGCTGGCCGTCGCGGCGACGCTACCCGGCCGCCACGGCGGAGTCGACGGGCAGCGCCATGGCCGGCATGGCGATGGGCGGCAGCGGCAGCGGCAGCGGCGGGCAGCGCGGCCTCGCCGGACGAGTCCGTCGCGTCGGCGACGTGCCGGCCGCATCAGAGCGGGCTGCAGGATCGCCGGCCTGGATCTCGCCAACTCGCCCGAGATGGCCATGGGCAGCAGCTCGCAGACCGTCATGAACATGAACGGCGACCGACGCCAGCGCCGCGGCCGGCTTCAACACGACGAAGGTCAACTGGCACTACACCGGGCACCGCTGCCGAACGCCGAGGCGCAGACCTTGTTGAACGAGGGCAACAACGCGGCGCCCGACATCCACATGGCGACGAGCGGGTGCGCCGCCCGGCTGACGTCGAGCGAGGACATCGGGGCGCAGCAGTACGTGCAGCAGACGAGCGCGGCCGTGGCGCAGTACGCCGGCCCGGCGAGGCGGTGGCGGCTGGATACGTGGCGGCGTCGCCCACGGACTACCCGGTCGTGTACTACGTCAACCCGCAGATCGTGGCGGCGAACGCAGCGGCCCGGCGGACGTTGAGCCCGCAGCACGTCGACGGCCTGATGTACGCGGCGACGCCGTCGGGGCAGGAGGTGCTGGCGGCGGCGTTCTATATCTTGCCGGCGACCGAGACGTCGGTGCCGATGCCCTACGGCGCGCTCGTGCAGTGGCATCGGCGCACGCAGGTCTGCGGGACCGGCACCGTCTCGGCGACGATGCCGCTCGCCATCACGGGGTACCCGCCGTGCGCGGCGGGGACGGTGGTGCAGCCGACGCCGTACATGACGATGGTGTGGCAGGTGCCGGTGGCGGGGGGGCCGCTGGCGATCCAGCCGCCCGACATCCAGATCGTGGAGGCGGCGATCATGCAGGTCGACGGGTCGTAGGGGTTGTCGGAGTCGCCCGCAAGGATGAGGGCCGGCCGCCCGATTCCGCCTCAGGGTTGATCCGGCGGGGCGGGGCGGTTCCGTAGCCTGGAAGGCATGGCTGCTCCCCCGGACGTCGATCGAGCGCGTCATGGCCTGGGCCCGAGGTCGACTTCGCCCCGAAGCACCGCCAGCCGCAGTGGTGGCGCCTGGCGCTGGCCACCGTGCTTGCGATCGGGTTGTCGCTGGCGGCGTGCGCCGGCGTTGGTCGCGGTGGGCGAACACGTGTGGCCGGCGACCAAGGGCTTCGTGCACTTCCAGTTCTCCGACTACGCCAAGCTCACGGTGCTGGGGGTGTTGGGTCGCGTGCGCGGGGTGGCCGATCGTGACCCGGATCAGCTCGGCGCCGCGGTGGCTGTTCTTCCGCCTGGCGATCTTGGTGACGCTGGTGTTGTGGCTGCCGGACGTGTGGATCTGGCTCAAGGGCGAGTCGGCGCAGGGTGTTGTGGTGCTGGTGGTGATGCATCTTGCCGATCGCGCTCATCACGTACAACCTCTTGGTCCACGTGGCGCCGGTGCGGGCCGCACAGGCCCGGCGTGCGTCGCACGCCGCTGGCGGGGTGCCCGCTCCCGCCTCCTAGGTCGCCGGAGGTTCGGCGGGGGCGATCGCGTCGACCTCGCGCAGCACGTCGTCGCCGGGGCGCCACGCGCCCGCCGCGACGTTGGCCGCGATCTGCTCGGGCCGGGTGGCCCCGGCGATCACCGAGGCGACGGCGGGGCGGGAGAGCAACCACCCGAAGGCCAGGTCGAGCACGGTGTGATCGTGGCGCTGCCGCGAGCTCGTTCAACGAGGCCACCGTGGCGAGTCGCTCGTCGGACAGTTGGCTGGCCGCCCGGTCGCCCATGGCGGCGAGGCGCGTCCCCTCCGGAGGCGGCTGGCCGGGTCGGTACTTGCCGCTGAGCAGGCCGCTGGCGAGCGGGAAGAAGGGCAGGAAGCCGAGGCCCATGCGCTCGCACTCGGCGAGGACGCCGTCCTCGGGCTCGCGGTGGAGGATGTTGTACTGGTTCTGGACGCTGACGAAGCCCGGTCCGCCGTCGGGCGTGGCGGTGGCGGCCTCGTCGAGCAGCTGGGCGGAGAAGTTCGAGCAGCCGAACTCGCGGATCTTGCCCTCGGCGACCAGCTCGGACAGCGCGCCGATCGTTTCGGCGAGCGGGGTCTTGGCGTCGGGGAAGTGGAGTTGGTACAGGTCGATGCGGTCGGTGCCGAGGCGCGACAGGCTGTCCTCGACAGCGGTGCGGATGTAACCGGCCGACGCGCCGCCCTCGTGGCCTTCGTAGGGCGCGCCGAACTTGGAGGCCAGCACGATGTCGTCGCGACGCGGCCCGAGCGCGGCGCCGAGATACGTCTCGCTCTTCGTGCCACCGTAGATGTCGGCTGTGTCGAACAGCGTGATGCCGGCATCGAGTGCGGCGCCGACGACGGCAGCGGTCTCCTTGCGCCCGATGCGCATGCCGAAGTTGTTGCAACCCAGACCGACGACGCTGACCTTGAACGAGCCGATGGTGCGAGTCTCCACGGCGAACTCCCTCCCGGTTGCGGTCCTGTGCGGACACGGACGTTGCGCTGTACTGTACCGGCGACTTCAGGTTGTGGGCCGTTGCGAGGGTTGGAGGTAGACATGGCAGAAGGCGCAGTGGACGTGACGGTGGGGGCGGCACCGGAAAAGGTGTGGGAGAAGGTCGGTGACTTCGGGGGTGTGGCCGACTTCTTCCCCGGCATCGACTCGTTCCGTCTCGAAGGTGACGATCGCATCATCGGCATGTTCGGGATGGAGATCCGCGAGCGGCTGCTCTCCCGTGACGACGCGACGCGGACCATTTCGTACTCCGTCGTCGACGGCGTGCCCATCGACAGCCACCAGGCGACTATCAGCGTCGAGCCCGACGGCGACGGGAGCAAGGTCACGTGGGCCTACGTGGTGACGCCCGACGAGATGGCGCCGATCTTCGGCGACACGTACAAGGCCGCTCTCGCCTCACTGGAGAACGCGTTCTCGTAGACGCGAACGGGCGGATCATCCGCCCTGACGGCGTGCTCACCTGGGGATGGGTGGGGGCCAGCGCACGTCGCCTACCCTGACCGCCGTGACCTCAAGGGCGGCGGACGCACCGGCGGACCGCGCACCCCAGTTGCGGACGGAGGGGAAGTCGCAACCGGCTCCCGCGCCACTGACAGAGGACGTGCCGCGCGATCTACCCGCGCCGGCTGCCCGATCCGACGCGGCGGGAGTTGCTGCGACGCAGCCGCACCATCGCCAAGGTGGTGGCGGTCCACTTCACCCCGACCGTGTTCCGCCAGCTGCGCACGATCCGCCACGGCGCGCTGCCCGCGGCGCAGTTGGCCCGCCCGCTGCGCAAGAGCTTCCAGGACCTGGGCGGCACCTTCATGAAGTTCGGCCAGATCATCGCCTCGTCGCCGGGGATGTTCGGCGACGAGGTGGCCGACGAGTTCCGGGCCTGCCTCGATAGTGGCCCGCCGGTCCCGTTCCCCGACATCCGCCAGCGGGTGGAGGAAGACCTCGGGCTGTCGTTGAGTGACGCCTTCTCCGAGTTCGAGACCGAGCCCATCGGCACGGCGTCGATCGCCGTGGTACACCGGGCCCGCCTTCTCGACGGGCGGGTGGTGGCGGTCAAGGTGTTGCGGCCCGACGTCGAACACATCGTCGCAACGGACCTCGACCTGATGCAGCCGTTGCTCGAGATCCTCGTGCGCCAGACCGGCGACCAGATGGCGGGCAGCGTGCTGCAGCTCCTCGACGGCTTCCGTGTGCAGATCGGTGAGGAGATGGACCTGCGCAACGAGGCGCGCTCGATGGTGCACTTCCGCCGGCTGCAGAACGAGTTCGACCTCAAGCTGATGGCGGTGCCCGAGCCCTGCGTCGACTTGTCGGGCCGCAACGTCCTCACGATGGAGTTCTTCGACGGTGTGCCCATCGACGACCTGGCCAAGGTGGCCGACCTCGGCCACGACCCGACACCGTTGGTGCAGGAGGTGATGCGCGCTTTCTTCCTCACGACCGTGCGCTGGGGCGCCTTCCACGGCGACGTGCACGCGGGCAACATGATGCTGCTGCGCGACGGCCGCATCGGGGTCATCGACTGGGGCATCGTCGGGCGTCTCGACCCGTCGACGCACCGCTTCTTCATCTCGCTGTTGTCGGCCGCCATGGGGAACGAGGACGCCTGGCCGGTGGTGACCAAGCACATCACCGACGTCTACGGCCCGGCCATCGGCGAGGCGGTCGGGCTCTCGGGCGAGGATCTCACCGCGTTCTTCCGCTCCATCCTCGAGCCGGCGCTGAACCGGCCGTTCGGCGAGATCAGCCTGGCCGGGATCATGCAGACGATCCAGATGCAGATGGCCCAGGCCCAGGGCGTCGAGGCGCACCAGCGCAGCGTGCGTGCCATCGTGCGGCGGCTGCGGACGCAGCGACGGGTGCGGCGCATGGCCGACCAGTCGGGTGGCCTGATGTCCGACTTCGACCGTGGCACGTTCCTTCTGGCCAAGCAGCTGATGTACTTCGAGCGCTACGGCCACATGTTCGTCTCGGAGGTGCCGATCCTCAACGACCGGGCCTTCATTTCGCAGCTGTTGGCCGGCGTCGACCTGGGCGATCAGGCGGCCGGATAGGGCAGAGGCCTGGCCTGGTGCTGGGCCCCTCGACCCTGATGGTTCCTGGCGATCGTCCCGGCCTCGATTTCGATTGACGATCGGGATGCCAATGCCGATCGGAAGGGATTCCTCGCGTCGTCGCTGCTGGGGTTGGTGCCCGGTTTGAGGGGTCTATCTGCGTCGAGGGTGCAGGCTGGCCCCGCCGTCGGCGGTACTGACGGGGCCAGCCGCACTCGCCTCCACCCCAGGGCTCTCTCAGCGCGTTGGCGATCGCACCCCGGCCCCGAACCTGGGTCGCCAGCATCCTGGCATCGGGGTCGGTAACCATCTAGAGCCGGACGGCCCATTTCCTGTGGTTGCCCTGAGCCTCGGTACCGGCGGCAGGCACCTGTGGCTTTCGGGTGCTGATTTTTGGTGCAAACGGGATTCCTGCAACAAAGGGGTGCCGGCCTTCTCTGTCTCCACCGGTCCACCCCCGCACTGGGAGCCAGCCGAAAGATGAGGCCACGGCTGGGAGCCTACGAAAACCCTTCTTGCGACTGCTGCGTCAGGCGGCGCGTCCCGTGTGGTTGCGAGCGATCGATTCGGCCTCGACCCGATTGGTGATGGGCATCCCGATCCCGATGGGTCGACCGTCAGCGACCATCCGTTCGCACTGGGGGCAGCGGATCTCAAAGCGTCCGTCAGGGCGATTGACGAGCCTCGGGCTGTGTTTGTTCCTGAACCCTGGCGGGGTCTGGGCCATGGGGTCTCCGACGCTAGTGGTGCAGTGCCGCTGGGGTGAATTGTGGCATGGGGGTTGCGGACGGACCAGTGCCGAACGGCCTTTTGGTGTAAGCCGCGGGGTTTTGACTCCTAGTCATTTGGTGCAAAGCCAGGCACCTGGCACAGAACTGGAATCTGTTCTAGTTTCAGCTCGGTCCGGACCGGGACAGGGGAATGGGGAGGTGCGATGCCTGAAGAGACGGTGATCTACAGGGCCGACCACGTGCTCGAGTACCCCTTCGTGCGTTCGGTCGGGCCGGTCGTCGGCGCCTTCCTGACCGGCCTGCGGGACGGCAAGGTCGTAGGGATCAAGGGCAGCGGGGGCCGGGTGATCGTGCCGCCGACCGAGTACGACCCCGAGACCGGGGAGGAGACCACCGACGTCGTGGACGTCGGGCCCGAGGGCACGGTCACGTCGTGGTCGTGGGTGAGAGAGCCGAGGGCGAAGCATCCGCTCGAGAAGCCGTTCGCGTGGGTGCTGGTGCAGTTCGACGGCGCGGACACCGCGTTCCTCCACGTACTGCCGGCAGCGTCGCCAGAGGAGGTGTCGACGGGGATGCGGGTCCGGCCGCAGTTCCGGCCTGAGGCAGAACGGGTCGGTCATGTCAAAGACATCGAGCACTTCGTCGCCGTGGGGAGCGCGTCGTGAGCGAGCGTGAGCCGGTGACGATGATGGATGCGGCGACGCGGTTGGAGTACGTGTTCACCGCCGGCGTCGCCATGAGCAAGAACCTGCACGGGTACGAGCAGGGCAAGTTCATCGGGCAGCGGTGCCCCAAGTGCAAGAAGGTGTACGTGCCGTCGCGGGGATCGTGCCCGACCGACGGCGTGGCGACCGCCGAGCTCGTCGAACTGCCGAACACGGGGACGATGACGACGTACTGCATCGTGAACGTGCCGTTCGCCGGGCAGTCGATCGAGATCCCTTACATCTGCGGACAGATCTTGCTGGACGGGGCGAACCTCTCGTTCATGGGGCTGATCCAGGAGATCCCGACCGACGAGATCCGCATGGGCATGCGGGTCGAGGCCGTGTGGGAGCCGCCGGAGAAGTGGGGACCGACGTTGGCGTCGGTCAAGTACTTCCGGCCCAACGGCGAGCCCGACGCCGACTACGAGACGTACAAGGAGTACCTGTGAGCCCGAAGGGGGCGTTCCCGGACCTGACGTCGGGGCGGCGACCGGTCGGCGTCGTGTCGTTCGCGGAGTACGACAACGTGCGGCGCGAGGACGACCGCAACGAGGTCGAGATGCTCCTGCCGGTCGTGGGCGAGGTGTTCGGCAACATCGGCATCACCAAGGACGACGTCGGGTTCATCTGCTCGGGCTCGACCGACTATCTGATCGGTGGGCCGTTCTCGTTCGTGGCGGCGTTGGACGCCGTGGGGGTGTGGCCGCCCCGGGCGGAGTCGCACGTCGAGATGGACGGGGCGTGGGCGTTGTACGAAGCGTGGGTGCTGCTGCAAGAGGGCGAGATCGACGCGGCGCTGGTGTACTCGTTCGGCCGGTCGTCGATGGGTGACCTGAGCCAGATCATGGCCGTGCAGCTGGACCCCTACTATCTGGCGCCGTTGTGGCCGGACCCGACGTCGCTGGCCGCGCTGCAGGCGCAGGCGATGATCGATGCGGGGCTGGCGAGCGAGGCGGACTTCGCGGCGGTGGCGAGCCGTTCCCGGAAGTCGGCGTTGGCGAATCCGAAGGCGCAGGTGGCCTACGACCGTTCGGCGGAGTCGTTGCTGTCGGAGGAGTACGCGGTGGCGCCGTTGCGGCGGCACGCGCTGCCGCCGTTGACCGACGGGTGCGCGGCGGTGGTGCTGGCGGCGGGGGACAAGGCGTACGAGTGGTGTGAGCGGCCGGCGTTCATCACGGGGATCGACCACCGGATCGAGACGCACTCGGTCGGGGCGCGGGACCTGACGGTGTCGTCGTCGACCCGGGTGGCCGGGGAGAAGGCCGGGGTCGGGAACAAGGCTGTGGACGTGGCCGAGCTGCACGCGCCGTACGCGCACCAGGAGCTGATCCTGTCTGCGGCGCTGGGGCTGGGCGACGGGGTGTCTGTGAACCCCTCGGGCGGCGCGCTCGGCGGCCAACCCGATGATGTCCGCCGGGTTGATCCGCATCGGCGAGGCGGCCGCACGGATCTGGTCGGGCGAGGCGGACAGGGCCGTGGCGCACGCCACGTCGGGGCCATGCCTGCAACAGAATCTTGTGGCCGTGCTGGAGGGTGTGTGATGGCGGAACGCTGCGCGGTCATCGGCGTGGGCCAGACGGTCTGCAAGTCCAAGCGGGAGGACGTGTCGATCGCGGGCCTGGTGCGCGAGGCGGCGGTGATGGCACTGGAGGACGCCGGGTTGGGCTTCGGCGACATCGACGCGGTCGTGGTCGGCAAGGCGCCGGACATGTTCGAGGGCGTGATGATGCCCGAGCTGTATCTGGCCCCGGCGCTGGGCGCGGTGGGCAAGCCGATGTTCCGGGTGCACACGGCCGGGTCGGTCGGGGGGTCGACGTCGTTGGTGGCGGCGCACCTGGTGGCGTCCGGCATCCACGAGCGGGTGCTGACCGTGGCGTTCGAGAAGCAGAGCGACTCGGACGCCATGTGGGCGCTGTCGGTGCCCCAGCCGTTCTCGGCGCCGTTGCTGGCGGGGGCGGGCGGGTACTTCGCACCGATCATCCGCTCGTACATGCGCCGGTCGGGCGCACCGCGGGACATCGGGATGATGGTGGCGGTCAAGGACCGGTTGCACGCGCTCGAAGAACCCGTACGCGCACCTGCACCTGCAGGACATCTCGATGCAGATGGTCGAGGAGTCGATCATGCTGTGGGATCCCTTGCACTATTTGGAGTCGTGCCCGTCCTCGGACGGCGCGGCGGCCATGGTCATCGGTTCGGAGAAGGCCGCCGGGTCGGCGCAGGCGGAAACCGGGCGGCCGGCGGCCTGGATCCACGGCATGGCGATGCGCTCGGAGCCCACGATGTTCGCCGGTCGTGACCAGGTGAACCCGCAGGCGAGCCGCGACTGCGCGGCCGACCTGTACCGGCAGGCGGGGATCACCAATCCGAGGGCGGACTTCGACATGGCCGAGGTCTACGTGCCGTTCAGCTGGTACGAGCCGATGTGGCTCGAAAGCCTCGGCTTCTGCGACGAGGGCGACGGGTGGAAGCTGACGCAGGCGGGGGCGACATCGATGATCGAAGGCGGCGACATCCCGTGGAACTGCTCGGGCGGCGTGCTGTCGTCGAACCCGATCGGCGCGTCGGGGATGCTGCGCTTCTTGGAGACGGCGCTGCAGGTGCGCGGGTTGGCCGGTGAGCATCAAGTCGACGGCGTGCGACGGGCGCTGGGGCAGGCCTACGGGGGCGGTTCGCAGTTCTTCGCCATGTGGGTGGTCGCGGCCGACAAGCCGTAACCGGGGTGCGGGCGGCCGGTGTGGCGGCCGGGCCTTGCGGGGTGCGGCCGATATGCTCGGCGGAGCCAATCCCCCTGACCAGGAGGTCTCCGTGAAGGTCGTCGTGGACTTCGACGAGTGTGCCAGCAACGCCGTGTGCATGGGTATCTTGCCCGAGGTCTTCGAGGTGCGCGACGACGGGTACCTCTACGTGCTGAACGAGAACCCGCCCGAAGAGTTCCGCGACCGCCTGCGCGAGGCGGTCAACGGGTGCCCGACGGGGGCGATCTCGATAGAGGAAGACTGACGGCCTCGGGCTCGGCCCGGCCGCTCGGGGACGCGCCGGGGCGGCGCCTTCGCTCTTCCCTCTTCCTTCGATGACCGACGCTGCTGCCGTCGCCGCCAGGGCGGAGCCGCGGGTGCGCATGGCGCCCTCGCCCACGGGCTACTTCCACGTGGGGAGCGCGCGGGCGGCGCTCTTCAATTGGTTCTACGCCCGGCAGCACGGCGGCACGTTGGTGCTGCGGATCGAGGACACGGACGAGGAGCGCAGCCGGACGGAGTGGACCGAGGGGATCATCTCGGCGATGACGTGGCTCGGCATGGCGCCCGACGCGGGCCCGTACCTCCAGTCGGCCGAGGGCGAGGCGCACCAGGCCGCCATCGAAGCGCTGTGGTCGTCCGGCGCGCTCTACGCGTGTGCGTGCACACGAGAAGAGATCGACGCCCGGGTCAAGGAACGGGCGGCGGCGGGCAACCCGACACCCGGCTACGACGGTTATTGCCGTGATCTGGGTTTGCCGCGGGGGGACGGCCGCGCGCTGCGCTTCCGCACGCCCGACTCGGGTGCGCTCGCGGTGGACGACCTGGTGCGCGGCCACGTCGAGTTCCCTCTGTCGGCGCTCGAGGACTTCGTCTGCGTGCGGGCGGACGGCTCCCCGCTCTTCGCGCTCGCCAATGCGGTGGACGACCGCACCATGGCGATGACCCACGTGATCCGGGGCGAGGACCTGTTGCCGTCGACCCCGCGCCAGGTGCTGCTGTGGGAGGCATTGAACCAGGCCGAGGGGCGCCAACTGCCCCTGCCGTACTACGCCCACCTGCCACTGCTGGTGAACGAGCAGGGCAAGAAGCTCTCGAAGCGCCGGGACCCGGTGGCGGTCGAGCTCTACCGTGAGCAGGGCTATCTGCCGGTGGCCTTCCGCAACTACCTGGCGCTGTTGGGGTGGAGCCCGGGGGACGAGGAGATCCTGCCGGTGGAGACGCTGATCGAGCGGTTCCGACTGGAGGACGTGCAGAAGTCGCCGGCCTTCTTCGACGTGAAGAAGCTGAGCAACTTCAATGGGGTGTACATCCGCATGTTGTCGGTGCCCGAGCTCGTCGAAGCGGCGCGGCCGTGGGTCGACCCGGTGGCCGGGGAGTGGGCGCCGGGCTCCTGGATCGACCCCGACACGGGCGCACCCGTGGTGGCCCCGGTGCCGTGGCCGGCATCGCGCTACGACGAGGTGCGCTTCGCCGAGGTCGCGTCGGTGGCGCAGGAGCGGGTGGCCACGCTGAGCGAGGTCCCGGCGCTGGTCGACTTCCTGTTCCTGGAGGACGCGCCGATCGACGAGGCGAGTTGGCAGAAGGCGATCGCGGGCGACCCGGTCGCGGCGGAGATCCTGGCGGCGGCGCTGGCCGCGTACGCCGAGTGCGCCTGGGACAAGGACGCGCTGCACGCCGTGACGCTGTCGATCGCGGAGGCCGCGGGGCGAAAGCTCGGCAAGGCGCAGGCGCCCATCCGGGTCGCGGTGATGGGGCGGACCACGGGGCTGCCGTTGTTCGACTCGCTGGCGGTGCTCGGGCGCGAGGAGACGCGCCGGCGGATCGCGGTGGCGCTGGACCGGCTGGCTCCCACCGGCTGATGCTGCTCTGGCCCGTGCGGTGGGCGTTCCGCATCGCGCTGCTGCTGGCGGCGGCGATCGTCCTCTACTTCGCGGTGACGCTGGTGCAGGTCTGGCTGACCTCGCGCCAGTACGACCCGCACCCGGCGGGGGCGATCGTGGTGATGGGGGCGGCGCAGTACAACTGCCGGCCGTCGCCAGACCTGCAGGCGCGGCTCGACCAGGCGCTGACGCTCTACCGCCAGGGTTACGCGCACCTGGTGATGGTGACGGGGAACAAGAAGCCGGGCGACCGCTGCACCGAAGCGGAATCGGGTGCGATGTATCTCGAGAGCAAGGGCGTGCCGGCCCGCGCCATCCTCGAGGCGGGCGGCGACACCACCTACGGGAATCTGCAGCAGGCGGCGCCCATCCTGGCCAAGCACGACGTCAAGGCCGTGCTCGTCACCTCCGATCCGTTCCATGAGGACCGCTCCATGGCGATCGCGTCGACCCTCTCGCTGTCGCCGTCGCCGACGCCGACGCAGTCCTCACCGATCACCGGCTGGTCCACGGTCCCGTACTTCTTGAAGGAGGGCGTGGGCGTGGGGCTGGGGCGGATCATCGGCTTCAACCACCTGGACTGGCTGCACGACGCGTAGTGCTCAGGCGGCGGTCGTGCTCGTCGTGCTTGTCGTCGCGGTGTGCGGGCCGGCGAAGGTGACCGTGACGACCGTGCCCTGCCCCTTCGCGTTCGAGACCCCGATGACGCAGCCCGAGTGTCCGGGGGTGCCGCAGTAGCCGTCGCCGACGATGCCGGTGCGGATCCGGAACCTGGTCGAGAAGGTCTCGTCACGGCTGACCCGGATGGCCTTGGCGTCGGTGACGTCGCAGTGGGGGGTGTCGGTGGCGGGATCCACCCGCCCGTGGACGAAGGCGTTGCACTCGGTGATGAACCAGGTCAGGCCGCTGCCGGTGGCGGCCCGGCTGAGGCCACGGCCACTGACGGTCACCACCTGGCCGTTGACGAGGCCCCGATCGGGGGAGACCTTGAGGGACGGGTGGGTGGTGCCGGCGGACGCCGGTCCGGCCACGAGGGCACTCGAGACGACGGCGACGGCGGCGGCGATGCCCAGTGCGGACGCGTGCGCCGAGAACAGGTACCCCGACCACCGCGACATGCCCCGACCCTCCGAACCCGCACTCGCTTCCCCGGGGGTCCCCGGGGTCTCGCATCTTCGCATCGGCCGAGGGCCGTTTCAACGCGCCCCCTGGTCACGGCGCTGAGGAGCCGCCGGGAGGGCTCGGCTAATCTGAACGTCCACCCTTCGGGGGTGGTGTAATCGGCAACACGGCTGGTTCTGGTCCAGTTATTGAGGGTTCGAGTCCTTCCCCCCGAGCACGGCGGAGATCCTGGCGCTCTACGGCGTCGTGGAGCTGCCGCTCGGCCCCATCGTCTAGAGGCCTAGGACACCACCCTCTCAAGGTGGCGACACGGGTTCGAATCCCGTTGGGGCTGCAAAATGGCCTATACCCCTTAGGCCGAGCCAGCGTTGTAAGAGTTTGGTCGTGAGCTACCAGGAGGTAGTCCATGCCCAAGCAATACGCGAGTGAGTTCCGCCGGGCCGTCTGTCAGCGACTCGTGGCCGGCGAGAAGGTGAGCGCGCTCTGCAAAGAACTGGGGGTGTCCGAAGGGACCCTCTACCTGTGGAAGCGCCAAGCGCTGATCGATGCCGGCCGTGCCGAGGGCATCAAGAGCTTCGAAGCCGACGAGCTCGCACAAGCCCACAAGACCATCGCTGAGCTCGAGGCCGAGCTCGAGGCCGTCAAGGCGGCGGTCGCCCTGTTCAACGGCGAGGAGCCCGTCAGCCCAAAAGGCGGTGCCAGATTGCCCAAGGCCTGAGCAATCTGGGCTACAACGAGCGCGTCGCGTGTCGGATCGCCGGCGTCTCTCGCTCGTGTTTCTACGAGTTCAAGTACCACGTACCCTCCGACCGCCAGATCCGTCGGCTGTTGCTCAGCGGCCTCGTCGCCGACATCCACAAGAGGTCGCGGGGCACCTATGGGATGCTGCGCATCCAAGCCGCCCTCATCCGCGAGCAGGACATGGTGGTGAACAAGAAGCTGATCCTGTCCATCATGCGCGAGCTGGGTATCAAGGGGCTCCCCGGACCGAAGAAGCACAAGAAGAACCTGGTGAACCAGGCCACCGAAGAGGACCTGGTCCAGCGCAACTTCACCGTGGATCGGCCCAATGTCTTGTGGCTCACCGACATCACCGAGCACCCGACGCGCGAAGGCAAGGTGTACTGCTGCGCCGTCCTCGACGCCTACAGCCGCCGCGTCGTCGGCTGGGCTATCGACCGGCGCTGTGAGACCGCCCTCGTCAACGACGCGGTGATGATGGCGAGCGAGTCACGAAAGACGGGACCCGACTCGATCATCCACTCGGACCACGGCAGCCAGTTCACCTCCTGGGGCTTCAGCGAACTCATCCGAACCAAGAACCTCGTGGGCTCGATGGGCACGGTCGGCGACTGCTACGACAACGCTCCCATGGAGTCGTTCTGGGGCTCCATGCAGATCGAACTGCTCAACCGCAAGAAGTGGCGGACCAAGATCGAGCTGTCGATCGCCATCGCCGAGTGGATCGAGCACTTCTACAACCCCGAGCGCCTCCACAGCTCGCTCGGTTATCTGCCACCGATCGAATTCGAGGCCCTACGATTGGCCGAGACCCAGACCTGACTCTTACAAGCCTGGTCCGGAAAACGGGGTCAAGGTCAAAAAATCGGCTTTAGGGCGTCAGCAGAATGCCGCCTCGTCAATCGACGATCACCACGTTGCGACCCATCGTCTGTCGCGACTCCATTGCTCCGACGACCTCGGGTAACGCAGAAAATGACCACGTCGAACCGACAATTGGTCGAATCGTCCCGGCTGCGATCATTTCCAAGAGCTCCTCATGGAGCCGCACGCCGGAAGCGTGCGACGGGAAGTTGATTCCGGCCACGCGTTTGAGTTCGAGCGGATCCTCCGTGTACGCATGGCATACGCCCACGAGCGAAAAGTTGCCGAACAAGACCGGTCTCGGCACGATGCCTTCGTCTTCGGCCTCGATCCCAGAGGCGAAGCCGACCAGCAGATGCCGGCCCCCGAATGCCATGCACCGAAACGTTTCGCGAGTGGTGGCTCCACCGACGGTGTCGAAGGCCACGTCGACGCCCCGCCCGCCGGTGGCGTCGAGGACCCCCGCGACGAAGTCGTCCTTCCGATAGTCAATTGCGACGTCGGCGCCGAGCTCGGTGGCGAATCTGACCTTGTCAGGGCCGCCCGCTGTCGCGATCACTCGGGCGCCCCGTGCGCGCGCGAGTTGGACGGCGGCCGAGCCCGCACCGCCAGCAGCGGCGTGCACGAGCACCGTGTCGTCGGCCGAGAGGTGGGCACGCTCGTAGAGCGCCAGAGATGACACATGGAACGGCATGTAGACCGAAGCTGCGGCTGCGGTGTCCATGTCGTCTGGCATCGCGAAGGTCATCGCGACAGGCGCAACTGCGATCTCCGCATAGCCGCCGAAGGCACCGGCAGGAATCGCGCAGACCCGTGCTCCGATCAGTCCCTCACCACCCTCGCCCGCTGCACGCACTCGACCGAGAACCTCCATACCCGGGATGTACGGCGGTTCGATCGGTACCGTCCGGTATCGGCCGCGGATGCCGTCGATGTCGTTGAAGTTGATCGTGATTGCCTCCACCGCGATCTGAACTTCGCCCCGCCCTGGCTCAGGTGCATCCACCTCGTCCAACCGAAGGACATCGGTCGGCGCACCGAATTCGCGAACCCGCCAAGCTCTCATTTCGCGCCTCCCTCTCGATCGTTCATTCGGAGAGCGTTCATCACCCTCAGAGCTACGGGCGATTCGGCATGTCGGGCATAGTTCTCAATCGTCACAAGACCATGACCATCTTGCCGACGACCGACCGATCCGCCAGGCGCTGCAGGGCAGCAGGGAGGTCGTCGAAGGCGACCTGGGTGGTGACCGCGTTCTGCAGGCGACCCGTCGAGACGAGATTTGAGAGCTCGGAATGGATGGCATCGAGCTCGTCCCGTCCGTAGTCACCGGCGTAGACGCCGACGAGCGATGTGTTGGTGACAACCAGGTCGCTGGTCTTGATCCGGGCCCAGCTTCCACTCGCGAAGCCGACCGCCAGCAGGCGACCGTGACGAGCCAGGGCCGTCGCCGCCTCCTCGGCAACCGGACCGCCCACTGGGTCGTAGATGGCATCCACGCCGCGGCCGTCGTTCACCAGCCGCAATCGACCGGCTAGGTCGCCGTCTCGATGGTTGATGGTCTCGTGCGCGCCCATGCCACGGCAAAACTCCGCCCGAGCCTCGTCGCTCACCACCGCGACCACTCGGGCCCCGAGCGCCCGGCCGAGCTGTACAGCCGCGATCCCGCTGCCACCGGCCGCTCCGATCACCGCGAGCCACTGGCCCGGCTCGAGACGAGCGCGGTCGACCAGACCGATCCACGCGGTGAGATGGGGTATCCAGAAGCCGGCTGCGTCGACGTCGCCCAGACCGGACGGAACCGCGAAGGACGATCGTGCGGGAGCGAGGCATTCCTCCGCGAACGAGCCACTGCCCTCCATGAAGCTTGTGACCGACATGACCTTCGTTCCGAGCGCCACGTCGACGTCGAGGCCCACGGCACTGACCACGCCGGCGCACTCCTGCCCCGGTATGAAGGCCCCGGGCGGCGTGAGCGGGTAGGTGTGTCGGCACATCAGCACGTCGGGGAGTCCGATTCCCGCGGCGGTTACCCGGACACGGATCTGGCCCGGGCCGGGCTCGGGTACTGGGACGTCGGTAAGGCTCAGAACCTCCGACGGCTCTCCAGGGCGGTCGACTTGCCATGCTCGCATCAGGCCTCCACTACCTATCAGGTATCTCGTCGACACGGACGAACACGTCCTGGTGCCTCCGGCATGCGAGAGAGAAGGTGTGAGCGGGTCCGGAACCCGTGGCCACGCCACCCGGACTCACGCGGAACAGTGCGCGTCAACCCTCTCAGGGACCGTCATTGCGGCTTGCCGAACCGCCACGACTGCGGGGCCGACGTGCTCAGCGCGTCGGGCGGCGTGGTGTAGGCCTCCACCAGCCAGTGGGAGCCGTGGACCGGCGACCAGGTGAACTCCGGGGGTTCGAGGGTGACGGTGGCCGTTGCCCCCGCCCCGAGCACGAGGGGGCTCTTGCGATGCGCCGGTGTCCAGAACCCCGATGGATGCGAACTGTCGAGCACCACCATGAAGCGGGGGGTGACGCGTGCCCCGCTCGAATTGTGCACGGTGACGGTGACCGCATCGAGGCGCAACGTTGCCTGGGACGTGCTGACGCCGACTACATAGACATCGAGGGGGGCCGACGTGAAAGCCAGCGCGCAGACGGCGGCCGAGGCGAGGACAGGGATGCCGACGGCAGCACGGACCGCCCACCGACGGGCCGGAGTGCCGGTGTCCAGCCGTGCGGCGCCCGCCGCACTCTCCACACCCTCCACGTTTTCGACACGGAGCACGCTCAGCGTGGCCACCAAGGCCGCAGGAAACAGATCGATCAGATAGCTCGAGAAGCTGCGGCCCGGTACGAGGAGCACGATCGGGAGGACCAAGAGCCACACGATCTTCATGGCCGGATACCAGACGACGAACGCCGCAAGCAGTGCCAAATACGCCAGCGCGCCGGCGATCGACAGCAGCGGCAGCACGACGCCACCGGTCAGTCCATGGATGGCCAAAGTCACCATGCCCTGGCCGTCGGCCACTAGCGGTTTCGTGAACGGGAGAAGGACACCATCGACCCAGGCGCGTGGGCCCCAGATCACGAACGGCAGATTGCAGGCGGCAAACACGCCGACTGCCACTGCGAGATAGCGCGCCGGCACGCGCCACACCGGCTCACCCCTTCGCCTCGCTTCCAGGCCCAGGCCGATGAGGAGCAGGGGCAGACAGAACCAGGGGGTCTGCTTTACCGCGCAGGCCAGGCCGAGAGCGACGGGCCCGATCCAGTTGGCCACACCCGCCGCCCGCCCGGTCCCGAACCGGTCCCAGCGCCAGACGGCAACGACCAGAAAGGGGATGAAAAGGGCATCGGTGCCGCCAGCCGAGAAGGTGCCGACGAAGGACCCCGCCAAGAGCACCAAGGTGGCGAACCAGCGCAGGCTGGCCGGCAGTAACAAGAAGAGGAGGAGACCGGTCACCAGCCAGGCAACCAGGTCCGTCCAGTCGGCGAGCGCGTGGTGGAAGCCGAGCGCCCGGGCCGGGATTTCGAGCAAGAAGGACGCAGCTGGATAGGAGAACTGCGTGACGTGGTTGCCATCGGCCATGTAGGTCCAGAAGTGCGAGGGCGGATTCAGCAGGTAGTCCGCGCCGGACATCGACGTCGCGTACGGGTTCTTGCCGTGCAGGAGGACGCGCGCGGCGAACTGGTTGAAGGCCGCCGAATCGGTGGTGTAGTAGCGGCGCACGTGGATGCCGATCGCTTGGGGGACGCCGACCGCGAGGACCGCCGCGCCGAGTCCGGTCCATTGCAAGGCTTTGGCCCGCGGATCCTTCACGAGCCAGCAGGCGACGATGCCGATCAGTCCGACCAGGACGAAGAGTGGGGCCAGCGCGGCCGCCCCGGGCCATTGCGTCCAGGAACTCCAGAATCCGAGCCCCGTTGTGACGACGGCGAACCACACGAGGGTCCAGCCGCCGCGCTGTGCGAGCAGGCCCGACTGACCCCACATCCGGTCGGCTGGTTCGTCCGCGGCGCTGAGAGGTGCGGAGTGCTCGCCCGTCAAGGGAACACGGCCAACGAGATGAACTCGAGCGCGGTCATGGCCACGAGCAACGCGCCCGAGACCACCAGCGTCGCCACATAGGCGCGGCCGCGAAGGCGTGTCCCGTAGGCCACCACGAGCGGGAAGGCCAGCATGACGAACCGCGGACGGAGGCCGACGGGGGCGGAGATGGCACCGAGCACGCCTGCGGCCAAGCCGTAGATGAGGACCGGCGCCGGTTGCCGTTGCCGGATCGCCAGGACGGCGCCAACAATGGCGACGAGGGTGCCGAAGAACAGGATCTGTCCCGTGATGGTCGGACTCACCGGATTCCTGACGAAAGTCCAGATGATCCGGAACGGGTAGCTGAGGGAGGGCGAGCTCTTCCACCCGCCCCGTTCGGTCAGGCGCCAGGCGTTGAGGACGCCGGTGTGCCGCCAGAGCCAGAACATGTAGGCGAGGAAGCCGCTCACCGCCAGAGCGGGGGCCACCAGCGGGCGCACGCTCCGGTTCCGCCAGGACGCCCAGCCGGCGCACCATGCGCAACTCAGCACGAAGGCCAGGGAGATGGGAGCGGTCGCCGTGGCGAGCATCCCGAGCAGACCGGCCAGCCACCACCGGCGGTCCATCAGTGCCATCAGCCCCAACGCGATGCAGGTCAGCACGATGCCCTCGTTGTAGGCGAGGCTGAATGCGAAGGTCCCCGGGAAGAGGGCGAAGAGCAGCGTCGCCCGCGTCGCCCCTTCGCTCCCCGCAAAGCGCCGGACCAAGACGCCGATGGACACGACGGCCGTCAGGCCGGTGACGCCGCTGATGAAGACCCCGACGCCCAGCGGTGACAGCGTGGTGGCCGAAGACACCCACCGGATGGCGAGGGGGAACACAGGGAAGAAAGCGGTCGTGTTCCCCGCCACATGGCCGTGGAACATGGGCAGGTGGCGCGGCCAACCCTGTTCCGCGGCGCGGAGGAACCACATACTGTCCCAGCGGACAAGCCGTCCGGAAAGAGTGTGGTGGTTGATCGGGGCTGTGGCGGCGAGCGCGACCAGCGTGACCATCCTGGCCGCCAGGTAGGCGACGACCGGCCAGAAGAGGAACCAGTCCCGGAACCGTCGGACCCATGATTGAGGTGCCGGCCTTGGGTTCTGGTCGGGCGCCGTCAGGGTGCCGACCGCGGCCTCCTCCCGTTCGCCCCCTTCGACGTCCGCGTCGTCCATCGGCGGGGACTCAGTCGACATGGCCCACCAGCACGGTCTGCCAATGGCGGTCCCAGAAGAACCAGACGCACCCGGCGAGGAGCAGCGGGGCGGTCACGACGTAGTCCAGTCCGTTCAGCATGGGAGAACCCCCGGCTCCCACAACGAGCATGGCCAAACCGGCCAGTGCAGCAAGGATCTTCGATCGCTGTGCGTTCGTCGCCGCCAGCATGGTGACTCCCCAGATGAGGTACCACGGCCACAAGGTGGGGCTCCCGACCGCGAAAAGGAGGAGCGCCAGGCCGATGGCCCGCACCACATTCGAACGTTGGGTGTTCCAGAGCAGCCAGAGCGTGCCGCCCACGACGATCAGGCCGCAGACCACCTGCGTCGCCGAGACGACGACGCTCGTCGACACCGGGATCCCGATGTCGTGCGCGATCGCGCTAAAGAAGACGCCCAGCGAGACCGAGGGTGTGGCCAATATCCGGAGTTCGGCCGGGACCCGCAACGCGGCCAGGCTGAGCCATGTCCATCCGTAGCCGGCCACCAAGGTTCCCACGATCAGCACGACGCAGGGGACCACCACCACTTTGACGAACACGCGCCAACGCTCGTCGGCGGACGCACGCCGGAAGGCCACCACGGCGAGGAAGACGATGGCCAACGCGGCGGGCAGCTTGATCAGGGCACCCAGGGCGCACAGCGCGACGCCGACGGCGAGCCGGTCCTCCATGGCCAAGGCCACACCGGCGACCAGCAGCCCGACCATCAGCGCGTCGTTGTGGCCCGAGGCGATGTAACTGAACAGGGCGAGTGGGCTCAGTGCGGCCAACCACAAGGCGACGCCGGGATCACTGCCCAACCGCCGGGCCAGACGCGGCAGGAACACCATGATGGCCCCCACGCCCAGGAGTTCGGTAGCCCGGAAGGCGATGACCTGCGCGTCCAGGGAGCCACCGGCGACCGTCACGGTGCCCCGGGTGACCATGACGAAGAGCGGTCCGTAGGGCGAGGCAGTGTTCCGCCACACGTGGGCGATCGAGGCCAGCTGCCGGCCGCTCACGAACGCGGAGGGCGCCACGTGGTACGGGTTGAGTCCGTGGTGCGCGAGGAGGCCTTGCGCGATGTAGCTGTAAACGTCGCGACTGAAGACCGGCGGACCGAGGAAGAGCGGGAGGCCCCAGCAGCCAAGAAGGACCCAGCAGCGGGCCACCGTCAGTTTGCCTCGCCTCGCCTCGAGGCCGACCGCGATCCAGGCGCCGAGCAGAACGAGCACGCCGGCGTAGAACCCCAGGTGTACGAGCGTGCTCCCCACGCCGGTGAAGTGGACCCAGTAGCGATCGGGCCCCGGTCGTGGGAGAGCGCCGATGCCAGTGCCGAACACCGCGATGCCGACCGATCCGAGGGCGCCGACACCCGTCCAGAGATTGAGGGAACCGACAGCCGTCCCCTGGGTGGTGCGGATCATGGCGGCGGGTGCTCCCACGGTGTTTTGTCCCTTGGCCGGGTCCCACGACAGGTCCTCAGAGCCGGTAGGTCCCGAAGACGATATCGGGTCCGCACACCCATGGGCGGGGCACCGGCCGCCCGAGTCGCGGCCGTGGGTGGCTCTACCCCGAAGTCGGATCGGCCTGGTCAGAGCGCCATCGAGCGCCGATATCCGGCCCCTGAGTGCGTCCCTCTCCCGGTCCTAATCGCCGAACCCCACGACCGGCTCGAAAACCGCCCGGCGTGACGTTCTGCGCAGCGCGGCGAGAACTGGTCGGCCGAGCACCAAAATCAGGACGGCGGTCGTCGCGGCGCGGGTGAGGTCGAAACCCATCGATGTCGTGAGGTCGAAGAATAGGAAGCGGTGCAGGTTCGCCAACACCCCGAGACCAGCGACGAAGGAGTACCGGGTGGTCGTGCCGGCAGCGAAGGGCCAGAACCAGAAGTTGATGATCAGCCCGTAGGCGAGCGCTGCGGCCGCACCGTAGGCGGCCAGCATCACGCGTTCCGCCAGGCCGCGGATCGGTGGCAGGCACCCGGCTCCGAAGCCAACCCAAGCCGCCGCCAGCATCTGGAAGGGCAACCAGGGCCCGACGCCACCGGTGGCGAGCGCCGAAGCGAAGAATGCAACGGCACCCAATACGAAGCCGAAGCCACGCCCGAAGACGCGCGCCGAAAGGAACAAGAGGAACCACTCTGGCTCGAATCCGTCGATTCCGGGACTGGGCACGCGCAAGGCGGCGAAGCACCCAGCCAAGATTCCGAGGAGCGCCACTGCTTTCGCATCGATCGCTCCTTCGGAGATCTCCGCCAGCAGTATGGCGAGGAGCAACGGGATGAGGGCGACGAAGACCCACGGTGCGTCTCCGCTGTGCGCACTGTTGGCGCCGGCGTTCTGGTGGATCATCAGCGGCCAGGCGAACGCCACCACACCGAACGTGGTCGTGATGGCCAACAGCAGCGAAGACCGATGCCCAAGCCGGATGGCCGGCACAAGGCGGTGGTGCTGCGCGCCCATACGGGGGCGTTCCTCCGGGCCATCTGGCTCGCCGGGTAGTGCGTGGAGGTCCACCGTCATGCGGGTGCCGCCGCCATCGCCGTCCGCACCTCTTCGAGGGTGAGCCATTCCCCCGGCGCCAAGATCTTGGACACCTGCGGGGCAAAAACGGGCGAATGGCAGACCACGGTGTGTGCTGGTCCATCGGCGATGATCTCGCCGTCGGCCACAACCACCGCTCGGTCCGCCAGCCGCGCCGCCAGCTCCACGTCGTGGGTGGCCAGCACAACCGCGTGCCCTTCATCGGCCAACGTGCGCAACCGGGTGATGAGCCGATCCTTACTTGGATAGTCGAGTCCCCTGGTCGGCTCGTCCAACAACAGCAGCCGTGGCGCCGGAGCCAGCACGACGGCGAGGGCCAGCGCCAAACGCTGGCCCTCGGAGAGATCGCGAGGGTGGCGCTCCGGCGGGACGCCCGGGAGGACGCGGTCGAGCGTCGCCGCCGTCGTTCCGTCGGACAGGCTCGAGGTGCGATCGGCGAGGCGACATTCGTCGCGGACGGATTCGCCGTACAGCAGGAGTCCTGGGTCCTGGGGCACCAGGCCCACCTCGCCTACCCGCGCTGCGGGTTCCATCCGGTACGGATCTCGTGCATCGACCCGCACCGTGCCACGGGTGGGGGCCCGCCCACCGGCGAGGGTGTTCAGGAGCGTCGACTTCCCCGAACCGTTGCGGCCCATGAGCACGGTGACCTCGCCCGCCCGCAGTTCGAGGTCGAGCGAGGAGAGCGCGGTCACCGGTCCGTAGGTGACGCCCAACTTGTGGGCGGTAGCGATCGGCGCCCCGGTGACGGGCCCGGCGGTCGCTGCGGGGTTGGTCGGCCCGATACGTGTGCGCAACGCACCGACCCGACGGCGCGCGTCGCGGACGGTGAGCGGCAACGGGTCCCATCCCGCCAGGCGCCCCAGTTCAACGATCGGCGGCGCCACTGGCGCATCGCGCATGACCTCTTGGGGCGTGCCGACCACGAGCGGTGCGCCGTCCCCGGATACGAGGACCATCCGGTCCGCGAAGGGCAGCACGCGCTCGAGGCGATGTTCGGCCATGCACACCGTCAGGCCGAGGTCGTGCACGAGCCGGGCGAGTGCGCCGAGCACCTCCTCGGCTGCGGCCGGATCGAGGGCGGACGTGGGCTCGTCGAGCACGAGGACGCGCGGCGAGGCCGTGAGCACGGCGCCGATGGCCACGCGTTGCTGCTGGCCGCCCGACAGCGAGCGCAGCGACCGGTCGCGCAGGTCCTGGAGACCGAGCAGATCGACCGTGTCCTCGACGCGGCGGCGCATGGCATCGGGCGGCACGCCGAGGTTCTCCATCGTGTAGACGAGCTCGTCCTCGACCCGTTCGGTGACGAAGCCGGCGACCGGGTTCTGACCGACGTAGCCGACGACGTCGGCCAGGTCGCGAGGACGGTGGTCGCGGGTGGAACGGCCTTCGACGGTGACCGAGCCGCCGAGGTTCCCGCCGCTGAAGTGGGGGACGAGGCCGTTGATGGCGCGCAAGAGCGTCGACTTGCCGGTGCCCGTCTGGCCCACCACGACGCAGAGCTCGCCCTCGGGTATCTCGAGGTTGACGTTGCGCAGTGTCGGATGGTCGGCACCGGAATAGGTGAACGACACGTTGTCGAAGCGGATCATGCGGCCACCGCCTCGACTTCGGGCTTGGCGCGTGCCGTGCTGAGACGGGGAGCCGGAATGACGAACGCGGGCGCCGCCGCGACCAGGATTCCCACGACGGGAAGGAGCGGCAGCGCCGGCACGGCCAACGGCTGGAACGAGACCACTGTTCCGGAAACATCGAGGGCCCGGGCGACGAGCATGGTGGTCAGCGCGATGACCCCCGAAGCCACGACGCACCACTCCGGCAGTCCCCAAGGATCGGGGCGGTAGCGGGTCCGCGTGCTGCGACGTCCGCTCACCGCCATGCCGACCGCACAGAGCGCGAAGGCCAGGGTGATGATCGGCAGCCCCAGGCCGAACAGCGAACTCGAGTCGATGACCCCGTAGACGCCGATGGCGGCGAGCAGGAGCCCGATCACGGTGACCGCGGTTGCGACGCGCCGCGCCGTGCTCCGCGACGCCTCTCGGCGCCCGTAGCCCCGAGCGTCCATGGACGTCGCCAGCTGCAGCGACCGGTCGAGGGCCCCCTCCAGAACGGGAACGGCCACGCCCCGCAGGCCGCGCAGCCCTTTGGTCGGAATGCCGCGCAGGCGCCGGGCTTGCCGGACCGCTGCGATCGACTCCATCAATTCCGGGGTGAACGCCGAGCGCGACCGTGACCGCCACCCCCGCTTCGTAGAGGACGGCGGGCAGGCAGCGCAGCAACCGGTAGGGGCTGGCCAGAGAGTTCGCGGCGCCGAAGCAGACCACGACCGACGGCGATCTGGAGCCCCGCCACGAACGCGGTGAGGATCGACTCGAGGCTGACCGCGCCACCGATGCTGACCCCGGCAGCCCACGACGGCAGCGGCAGGCGCGGCAAAGTGAACAGGAAGTGGCCGGGCAGGCCGCGCTGGCCGAAGAGGATCTCGATCGCCACCCGGATGACGATGATCACGACACCGAGTCGCAAGAAGAAGGCGAGCGAGCGCGACCACGGCTCGTTGCCCCGGCAACTCGAGACAACGAAGCAAGCCACGCCACAGATGAGCAGCAGCAGAAACGGGTTCGGGTTCAACGACTGCATCGCCACGACGGCGAGGCACACCGCCCACAGCCACCACGCCAACGGGTGCAACGATCGCGACGGCCGGCGGGTCATTCTTCGACGGGGCGTCGACGCCAGCGCCACCATGCCAGGCCACCGAGCAGCGCGATCACGACGGCCACCACCACGATGGGAAGGGCCGGGTCGCCGCCGCCCGTTGCGCCGTGCGGGCGGGGATCGGCCAGGGCTGTCGTACCGCCATCGTGCTGCGCACGTTTGCCGGCGGCGGTCGTCGTGGTCGACGTCCCGTGCGCGGCGCCGGGCGGTGTGCCGGCGCCGGCACCCGGGTGCGACGTCGTGGTCGTGGCGTTCCCCGAGCTCGCGGTTCCACCGACAGCAGTGCGGGCACTGGCGGCGCCGTTCGTGGCGACGGGCGTAGTGGTCGTCACCGAGGCGGAAGAGCCGACCGCCCCGGAAGAAGACCCGCCGCCCGAACCGGTGGTCCCGCCGCCACCCGAGCCACCCCCGCTGCCGCCACCACCGGAACCGCCGGAGCTCCCGGCTGGCACCGGTGTGACGCCGGGGCAGGCCTGTGCGAACGCAGTCGCTCGGCGTGACGGCGGGCTTCGTCGCGGTCGGGTTGTCCGCTCCAGGGTCCTGGTACCGCCACCCCTCGACGTAGGTCTGCCCGGTGTCCACGGTGTGCGACGCCGGGCCGACGTTCGCGTACGTCCAGGTATTGGTGTACGGGTCACCCTCCCAATACGACCAGTAGTAGTACTGGCCGCCGCCTGCGGTCTTCAGGCAGTTCTGCAGGCCGTCGGCGGGGACGTTGTTGATGGCGCAGACGAGCCCCGAGTTGTTCTGGGTGGCCGTGTCTCCGGCGGCAGACAGTGCCTGCAGGTCGCTGGTCCCCGGAGCGATCTGGGCGGCCTGTGCGGTTGCGTTCGATGCGTCGTCGACGACGACTCCCATGCACACCTGTCCGCTCGCCGCTCCGGCGGCACCGGCCGGTCCGAAGAGCAACGGGCCCAGCAGCAGGGCCCCGACGACGGGCAGACCGGTGCGAGCGACGATCGACACTGATCAGGTCGCGCTGGCGGACGCGCTCACGACGTTGTGCACGCCGAACGGTGAAGCGGAGCCGGAGAAGATGGCGTCGCCATAGTTGAAGACTCCGCCATCTGACGCCACGAACCAGTAACCGCCGCCGTCGGGTGTCGCCGCGATGCCGACGATCGGGGCATTGAGGTGCAACGAACCCGTCGAACCGTAGAAGGTGGCGTCGCCGAAGCCGAAGACCCCGCCGTCGGCCGCCACGAGCCAGTAGCCGCCGCCGTCGGGCGTGGCAGCCATGCCCACGATCGGCATGTTGAGCGGCTTGCCGCCCATGGACCCGTGGTAGCCGGCGTCGCCGAAGCCGAAGACCCCGCCGTCGGCCGCCACGAGCCAGTAACCGCCGCCGTCGGGCGTAGCGGCCATGCCGACGATGGGCAAGTTGAGTGGTTTGCCGCCCATGGATCCCTGGAACGCGGCGTTGCCGAAGTTGAAGATGCCGCCATCCGACGCGACCTCCCAGTAGCCGCCGCCCTCAGGTCCGGGAGCGAGCCCGACGATCGGCATGTTGAGCGGCTTGCCGCCCATGGAACCGTAGAAGTTCGGCGGTCCCGAAGTTGAAGATCCCGCCGTCGGACGCCACTTCCCAGTAGCCGCCGCCATTGAGGGTCGGAGCGATGCCGACAACCGGCTTGTTCAACGGCTTGCCGCCCATAGAGCCGTAGAACGCGGCGCCGCCGAAGTTGAAGATGCCTCCGTCCGAGCCGCCCAGCCAATAGGCCGTGCCCGGGGGGCCAAACGGAAAGCTCAGACCCATCAGGGCGGGGACGGCTTCGAAGCTTGCGAACAGGTCGCCGGTCCCGGGCGTCGAGAAGTAGAAGGCACCGGCATCGGCTCCCGACATGATCCTGAAGGACAGCAGGAGTCCCGTGGGCATATGGCCGCCAACGTCGAACTGTGCGCTGTCGGGCGCAAGGCCCATGGCGATGATGGCCTGGATCACGAGCGAGGTGGAGTCCGGGTCACTCGCCTGCTGGTTGTCGGGTGCAGCCGGCTCGATGGCCCAGCCGCCATCGGCGTTCTGCCCGTTCTTGAAGAAGGCCACGGCGTTGGAGCCGGCGGACGAGCTCAGGCCACCTTGGGCGACGAGGCCTTCCACCGCTTCGGCGGTGGTGTTCGTGTCCGGTCCTCCGAACTGCGCGGGGTCACCGTTGCACGGGGTGGTCGTCGTGTCCGGATCGGTCCATCCGCCGTTCGGGCATTGCTGCTGCTGGAGCCACGAGACCGCGGGAGCGTCTGCTCGTATCCCGGCGGCCTTCAAGGCTTGCAGAGCAACACCCTGGTCGTAGCTGCCCGAGTCGAAGTTGGCATTCTGCATATCCGTTCCGAACCTGCCGGCGTTGGGACCGCTCGTCTGCTCGGTGGCGAGGAGACGACTGACCAGGTTGGTGCCGCCGAAGTTGGTCGGGTCCGTCCCCAATGCATGGGCCGCAAGGATCAGCAGGGACAGCTGCCCGGGGCCGTCACTGCCCTCGACGGTCACGTAGGCATTGACGTTCTGCTCCATGTAGGCGAGGCCGGTGCGTGCCTGGGAAAGGTCGACATTGGCGGCCGCCAGAGCCAGCAACGTGTTCACCGTCCCCGAATAATTGGCGGTCCCCGGCGTGCTGCCGGGGATGTACCCACCCGTGGTGAGCTTTTGCGCGAGCCATTGTGCCGAGGCTCGGGCGACCGGCACCTGCGGCAGGAACGCGGACGCCGTGCTCGCGCCAGCGGGGTCGGTCAAGGGCAAAGCCAGCGTGACGAGTAGGACGGCGGCCGCGGCGGTAGCTCCGCTCAGCAGCCGGCGGGGGCGGATCATGGTTCTCGCTTCCCGGACATGAGCCCGGGAGCACCCACGCGCACGTGGTTTCCACCGAGCCCCAGTCCTCGTGTCTCGACGGATGGGAACTCAGCTGCTCAGTGAGGCATCCCGGCTCGGTGGCATCGCCCGGTGGGCGTGCCACTCACGGTTGCGGACCAGCGCCGGGTTCTCACCGGCTTCCCCTCGTGAGGAGCTTGCCGCTTGCGACGGCGGTTGAACGCTACCACGGGCCCTTTGAGCGCAACCGGGGAGGGCAGGGGGTCTCGACCGTTCTCGTGTCGAGGTCGGCCTGACCTGCGAGGTCCGCATCGACACGTGGCGTATGGTCGCGACATGACCACCGGTGATTGGCGCGACGCGATGATCGCCCGGATCCGCAAGGCGATCGAACAGGCCGACCCCGAGGTCGTCGAGGAACGGAAGTGGGCCAAGGTGTCGAACCCGGAGGGCGTGCCGACGTGGTACCACGACGGGCTGATCTGCACGGGCGAGACGTACAAGAACCACGTCAAGGTGACCTTTGCCAAAGGCGGCTCCCTCAAAGACCCCGCAGGCCTCTTCAAGGCAGGCACCGAAGGCGCCGTTCGGCGTGCGGTCGATCTCTACGAGGGAGACAAGCTCGACGAGAAGGCGTTCAAGGCGCTGTTCCTCGAAGCCGTGGCCATGAACGAGGCGACGGCCCGCCGCAAGAAGAAGTAGACGTCCGACCCGAGGCGGTCAGGTCCGCGTCGACGCCAGGGCGGCGGCGATCCACTCACGGCCGGTCCGGCGGACGGTGTGCATGTCCGCCGCGCCCTCGTCGGTGAGGAAAAGGGCGGCCACGCCCCGCATGAGACCGTGCAGCAACACGGCGCTGGCCATCGGGTCGACGTCTGATCGCACGGAGCCATCCTCCTGTCCCGCTCCGATCAGTTGTGAGAGGCCCTCGTAGCTGCGCCGCTCGGCTTCGGCCATCCCTTCGACCGATGCGTCGGAGGGGAACGTCGATCCCCACATGACGAGGAGGGCGCGCTGGTCGGGCCCGGGGCGTTCGAACATCTCGAGGTAGGCGTCGACGCCGAGGACGATCTCGTCGAGCGCCGAAAGCGCGCCGGTCGCCTGTTCCTGGCGGCGCCGCATCTCGAGGATCGTCTGTTCGATCCTGTCCTGTGCCCGCTCGGCCAGTTGGGTCACGAGTGCGTCCTTGGAGCCGAAGTGATGCGCCGGGAGGCCGCGACTGACGCCGGCCCGGCCGCCGATGCTGGCGAGCGACGCTCCCTGGACGCCCCGTTCGGCGACCAGCTCGGCAGCCGCCTCCAAGAGAGCGTCCTCGGAGCGGCTGCGCCGCTCGGCCTGGCTCCGGCGTGCCGCCGTCTCCGTCACCTGGCGAAACTTACTTGCTTGTCAACTAGCAAGCAAGTATCGTGGCTGGCTTGCAGGCGTGGCCGCGCCAAGGTTTGCACGGACCGCGTCGGGGATCGCCGGTCAAGGGAGGTTCATGTCGAAGTTCGATCTGGTGATCAAGGGTGGGACCGTCATCGACGGCCTGCGGACGCCGCGGTACAAGGCTGACGTCGGGATCGCCGGTGGGCGGGTCGTGCAGATCGGCCGGGTGGACGCGTCCGACGGTCGTGAGGTGGTCGACGCCTCGCGGCAAGGTCGTGGCGCCCGGGTTCGTCGACCTCCACACGCACTACGACAGCCAGGTGTTCTGGGACCCGTGGTGCACGATGTCGGGCTGGCACGGCGTGACCAGCGTGGTCATCGGCAACTGTGGCTTCGGTTTCGCTCCCTGCGAGCCGGACGACCGTGAGCGGGCGATGCTGACGGTGTCGCGCAACGAAGCGGTGCCGCTCAAGACGATGCGCGCCGGCATGCCGTGGGACTGGGTCAGCTATCCCGAATTCCTCGACAGCGTGGACCGCACGCCAAAGGGCGTGAACGTCATGTCGTTCGTCCCGTTGGCCCCCCTCTACGCGTATGTGGCGGGTGTGGACAACGCGAAGGCGTATCGCGTCACCAACGAGCAGCTCGACGAGATGTGTCGTCTGCTCGTCGAGGGGATGGAGGCCGGCGGGTGCGGGTTCAGCGCGCAGGTCTCCGGCGAGGTCGGCAACGTCCAACTCGACTTCGACGGCACGCCCATGGTGACGGACTGCATGACCGAGGAAGAGGTGATCGCGTTCTCGCGGGCGATGGGCTCGACCGGGCGGGGGACGGCGCAGCTGACCGGGACGCTCGAGACGGCGGCGCTTATGGCGCGAGAGCGGGCGACCCATTATCTGGAACGCCCTGCTGGCCGACGGTGCCCTCAACCAGCACGGCGGCGCGAGGTACTCCCACCGGGACGCGCTCAAGCAGCTGGCCTACCTGAACGAAGAGGAGGGTCTGCGCGTCTTCGCGCAGGCGCTGACCACGAACTTCGTCTCCGAGTTCACGCTCGAGGACTACAACCTGGCGGACACGATCCCGTGCTGGCGGGAGGCCTGCCTCGGCACGGTCGAGGAGAAGATCGTCAAGTTCGCCGACCCGGCCCGACGCGCCGCCATGAAGGAAGTGCACGAGGAGCGGGGCGGCCTGTTCGGAGCGGGATACGACCTCAGCGAGATCAAGATCAACTGGATCTCGAGTGATGCGCCGGGCGCTCAGGAGTTGAAGGAGACCTACGAGGGGTTCACCGTGGGTGAGGTTGCGGCGCGCGAGGGCAAGCATGAAATCGACGCGTTCCTCGACGTCGCGGTCGCGGGCCAGCTTCGGGTGGGTTTCGCGACTCGGATGCTCGAGACGCCCCCGGACGCGATGAAGGAGATTGCCACCTCCCCGGTGGCACTTCCCGGTGTGAGCGACGGTGGTGCCCACACCAAGTTCGTGACCACGGCGCGGTATCCGACCGAGCTGCTCGGCTACTGGGTCCGCGAGCACGAGATCATGTCGCTCGAGGAGGCGCACTGGCGGCTCTCCTACTATCCGGCCGTCGCGGCAGGGCTCAAGGGCCGGGGCTTCCTGGCCGAGGGGGCGCCCGCCGACCTGATCGTCTACGACCCCGAGACCCTCGACAGCACGCCTCAAGAGCGGGTCTGGGACTACCCGGCCGGGGAGTGGCGGCTGATCCAGAAGGCGGTCGGCTACGAGCGGATCATCGTCAACGGCGTCACCACCTTCGTCGACGGCGAGTGCACCGGGAACACGCCGGGCAAGCTGTTGCGCCACGGCGCGGATTGAGGAGGAGCACGATGACCCCCGCCGAATCGCAGATCGGGAGGCTGTTCGATGCCGACAACCACTACTGGGAGGTCAGCGACTCCTTCACCCGCCATCGCGACCCGAAGTTCGCCGACCGCGGCGTCGTCCTGAAGGAGAAGGACGGAAAGCCGTACTACTTCTTCGGCGAGCGGGCGCATCCGATCATCCCCGGTCCCGGTGACGCCCATCCCCGTCCCCGTCCGGGCGCGCTGTACGACTACTTCGCCGGCAAGACCAGCAAGGAGCGGGTCGGTGACGAGTTGGCCTGCGAGGACCCGGCGGCTCACCCCGAGTGGTTCGAACGCGACGCCCGCTTGCGCTGCATGGACGCCCAGGGCGTCGAGGCAGCCTGGCTGTTCCCCTCGCAGGGCGTGTGCATGGAAGGTCCCATGCAGCCGGACATCGAGGCCTCGATCGAGATCCTGCGGGCGTTCAACCGATGGCTCGACGAAGATTGGGGCTTCGCGTACCAGAACCGGATCTTTGCGGTGCCGTTCCTCACGCTGTCCGACCTCGACGGCGCGGTGCGCGAGCTCGAATGGTGTCTCGAACGTGGCGCTCGTGTCATCACGATCCGCAACGGCCCCGTCTTCACCGCGTCGGGCCGGCGATCACCGGCCGACCCCGCCTTCGACCCCTTCTGGGCCCGGGTCCAAGAGGCGGGCATCGTCGTCACCACGCACGCGGGCTTCGAGGACGGCTACACCGACGTGGCGTCCGACATCGCGGCGACCTGGGGCCTGTCCACCGCGCCCGATGGTGAGCGTCGTCCGGACGCGGCCGCCGTCCAGTCGTCCTCGTTGGTCGCCCAGCTCATGAAGCACCGTCTGATCGAGGACTTCGCCACGGTGCTGGTCGCCCACAACCTGTTCGAGCGCTTCCCCCGGTTGCGCGTTGCGTACATCGAGAACGGAGCGGACTGGGTCCCACGCTTGCTGCATTCGTTGCACATGCTGGGCGGGCAGAACCCTGGCATGTTCGCCTCCGATCCGGTCGAGCAGTTCATCGAGCACTGCTGGGTGGCACCCTTCGTCGAGGACAACGTCGACGACCTGGCCCGCTACCTGCCGGTGGAACGGATCCTGTTCGGCTCGGACTGGCCGCACGCCGAGGGGCTGCCCCAGCCGCGTGACTTCTTCGCCAACGTGGCGTCGTTCTCGCTGGACGACCAGCGCAAGATCATGGTCGAGAACGCCCGGTCGCTGACCTTCGGCTGAACGCCGGCGGCTGCAGGGGCCGGGTCGGCGGCCCGGCTTCCTCCTGACCGGGGCGCACCTTGTCCCGGACCATCCCTCCACGGCCCTCGGCCGTAGTCACTGCAGGCCCTATCGCGCTACACGGGAGGAATCCACCCATGACACGAGCCGATGCTGCTTGGACCCGAACGTTCCGGCACGGAGTCGCGAACCGCCGCCTCGTCAGCCGAGGCCTCGTCCCCGCTGCGGTCTTGGCGGGCTCGCTCGGCGCAACGGCCGTGGCCGGGGCGTCCGCGCCACAACCGGTCGTCACGACCGGCAAGGTCGCAGGACTCGGCACTGTCCTCGTCGCATCGCACCGGGCCGTCTACGAGTTGGTCAGCGACCCCAAAGGCCACACCAACTGCACCGGTGCATGCACCAAGATCTGGAAACCGCTGATCGTCACCCGCCAGCAGGCGCACCACCTGGGACATGTGTCCGGCCTCGGGACGATCCACCGCTCCAACGGCCAGCTCCAGGTGGCCATGCACGGACATGCCCTCTATTGGTTCGTGAACGACCGCTCCCTGTCGCACGCGGGCGGGCAGGGATTCTTGAACATCTGGTTCACGGTCCACACGAACGGGACGCTCGACCGCACGAAGATCTCGGGGACGATCGTCACCGTCCCGCCGACGACCCCGACGTCGACGCCTTCGAGTTCGTCCGCTTCGACCACGACGCGGCCGACCTCGGCCCCGGCGAGCCCGGCGCCGAACAGTCCCGCGCCGACCAGCCCGCCACCGACCTCACCTCCGACCACGTCGCCGCCTCCACCGACGACTACTACGTCACCGCCTCCGACCACCACCACGACGACGTCGGGCGGTGGCGGCGGCGTGGGGTTCTGACGGGCCGTTTAGGGTTCGGGTTCGCTCACCAGACGCCCGGCAGCATCCGCCAGCGGACCCGCCGGCAGTAGGCCGGGTGCGCAGGGTTCTGCGCCAGGACCCGCTCCTCGGCGCGGATGCGCCCGACGTCGCAGCCGATGGCCAGGAGGGCGACGAGGGCATTGCGCAGCGAGATGCTCTGGAACAGGTAGCCCGCGAGCAGCAGGACATAGGCCGCGTACACCGGATGGCGGACGATCGCATACGGGCCCCGGCTCACCAGGCCGCGGTCCGCGGCGGCGAAACCGAAGGACCGCCCAAGCGTGGCCAGGGACCAGAGGGCGATCAGCACCCCGACCAATTGCAGGGCCAAGCCCGTCGAGAGCCCCCATTGGGGATGTGCGCCGTCGGGCCGAAGCAGGACAGGGCTGAACGTCCCGCCGAAGGCGAGCAGCCAGTCGCCGAAGCGCAGCGTCACTGTGCTCGCCGGACGACGGACCAGATAGGCCACGACCACTACCGCCTGCTGGGCGAAGAACAGCACGCCGATCGGGCGATGGGTGTGGAGGTACGACGAGAGCGTCACATAGGCGAAATAGGCCGCGCCCGCGGCGCCGACGACGTTCGCCGAGATCCGGACCACCTGTTGCGAGCGCGGCGGCAGCGCGTTCTGGACGCGTGCGACGCCGGGCACGACGTCAGCCCCCGCCGATGCCCTCGGGGGCGGAGCGACCACCGGCGAGCCGTTGCCCGATCACGGCATCGAGGCTGAAGCGGCCGGCCCCGAGCAGCGCCACGACGAGCGCGAGGATGGCCAGGGCGAGGTTGAGCTGGTACCCGGGAGGGTTCGTCGAGTTGTTGATGCCGGTCGCCCAGGTCACCGTGATCATCGCCATCACCATGTCCCCGACGAGCGCGAGGCCGGCGAGGCGGGCGCAGAGGCCCAAGGCCATGGCGACACCGCTCCCGAATTCGACCAGGCCCCCGAATACAGCGAAGAGACCGCCCGGATGCAGGTGCGCGACGTTGGACATGTAGAGCGACGTGCGGTGGATGCCCGGGCCGTTGAAGGCGCCGAAGAGCTTGCCGGCACCGTAGTAGATGAAGATCCAGGCCAACCCGATGCGGGCCGCCATCAACCCCAGGTCCGCCGGCAGCGGCGACGACCTGACGCTGAATACCCACTGGAGCAGGTCACGCGCGACGCGTGGCGGGGCTCGGGAGCGTGGCGGTCGTCGCCATTACGACTCGGCGGCGGGGGAGGCGTTCCGGATCGTCGGGAGGTCAACAGGCTCGCTCATCGGGCGGAAGGGGCCGGCGAGTTGCGCCATCAACACCGCCAGATGCCGGGGACGGGGCCCCTCCTGCTCGACGGCCAGCGGCCTGCCCGGTATGCCCGTGTCGATGCGCACGGTCTCGGCCGTGGGGAAGACCGCCCGGTGGAAGAGCTGGTCCCAGATCGTGAGGGTGAAGCCCAGATTGACGTCTTGGGCACCGTCGAGCCGATGGTGGATGCGGTGGTAGTTCGGGCTCACGAACACGCGCCCCAACGGCCCGAAGGTCAGGTTGGTGTTGGAGTGCGCCAGGGCCACCCAGCCACCGTAGAGGACGAGCAGGAACGCGGAGACGACGCCGTTGTGCAGGAGGATCACTCCGGGCAGCAGGGCCAGCACGTAGGAGACATGCAGGAACGGGTGAGTGCGGAAGACGCTCAACGCGTTGAGGTCCTCCTGGGAGTGGTGGAGCTCGTGGAAGCGCCACAGCATCCGTACGCGATGGTTGATCAGGTGGACGAACCAGTTGCACCCGTCCATCGCCACGAAGATCACCGCCACCGCGACCCAGCGCGGCACCAGGCCCATTCGGGGCAGCACGAGCCACGGGAACGCCCGGTTGAACACCTCGGCGAACGAGAGCGTCAGCGCGGTCACGAGCGGCGCCACGAGGGCGACGTTGAGCAGCGTGTAGAGGACGTCTTGGCGGTGTCCGCGCGCCACGAGCGGCCGGCGTTGCGCCGGCCGCACCCGCTCGAGGATCAGGATCGGACCGATGATGGCGAGCGTGAGCGGCCCGAGCACGATGATGCGCAACGCGCTCGACCGACCCGGCGAAATTGGTGCCGCCCCAGTTGGTGGCCCACCCGAACCCGACGAGGACGGCGGCTCCGGCTACCCAGAGGCAGGCCGGGAGGTAGACGCGCGCGGCGAGAGCCGACGGCAGGCGACCGAGCCGGCGCCGCCACCCTCGGACCTCGAGTGAGGCCGAGGGCCAGACGGGGACGACTACCACGGGCCTCGACGCCCCGGCCAGCCGCGGTCAACTCGGCGCATCAGAACGAGGCGCCGCCGGAGCCGGCGTTGCTCCCACCGGAGTTGCCGCTCGAGCCGCTGCTCGAACTCGACGACGACTTCGACACGACCACGTCGGTCCACTTTCCCCACTTGTCGGTGATGTTGCCCGTCGCCTTCCCGTGCGCCTTGTCCTTGAAGAACCAATAGACCGGCTGGCCCCCGTAGGTGACCTGCATGAGGCCCTTGGGACCGGCCGTCGTCCCGAGCTTCGCGCTCTGCACACCCTTGCCCGCGGTCGCGCTGGCCACGCCGGCAGGCAACGTCAGGGCGGCCCAGATCTTGAGGCATCCGGTGCCGCACGACACGGCGGTCGGCTTCAGGACGTAGAGCGGCTTCCCGTCGGCGATGAGCACCTTGTTGTTGCCGATCGTCGTGACGGACACCGTGACCTGTTTGCCGCTGCTCGCTCCGGCCGTCCCGGTGGACAATGCCGTGGCCGACACGGCACCGAGGGCGAGCGCGGCGGTGCCTAGCCATCCGAGCCACGTGGGGGAGGTGGCGGCCGGACGGTGGGGGGTCTTCATGTGGGGTTCTCCTCGGTTCTGAGAGGCCGGTTCCCTGGACCTCGCTCCAGGGCCGCCGGCTTCCTCGTACAGATAAGTCCTACGGACCAGGTGTAGCAAGAGATTCCGGCCTGTGTCGCCGCCATGGTCACCCCGATTGCGGTGCCGGGCCACCGGTCCCGACCCGCCAGAGCCGGAATGCAGGTTCAAGGTGGGGACGGCGAGCCCTCTGCCGCGTCGACCAGGCCACACCAAGCGGACTCCCGATGTGCTCAGGGGTGGAGGCGCGTCTCCCAATCGGCGGGGACGCGCCCGGTTGGTCCGGGTACGGGTTGATCGAGCGGATGGTGGGTGGGCGGAGCCAGCGGCTGCGCCTCGGCGAACTCAGCGTTGCGATAGTCGTAGAACCAGTCCTCGCCCGGCTCGAAGCTCGCAATGATCGGGTGGCCGGACTCGTGGGCGTGCGCGGTCGCGTGCTGCGCGGGGGAGTTGTCACAGCATCCGATGTGGCCGCACTGTGTGCAGCGGCGCAGGTGGAGCCACCAACCGCCCGCGGCGTCGCACTCGAGACAACCGGTGCCGCTCGGCTCCTTCTGCGGGTCGATCGCCGTATCCGTCACAGTGCTGCCTCCCTGCCGCCTTTCACCGCCGGCACGAACTCCTCAAGCGCGAGAACTCGACGTCTCACGATATCGACCATGGTCGCGAACGCGTCCGTGAGCCTCCGATGCTCGCCACGATCGCGAGCCGGAGCCACCCTGGTACGTCCTGGTCAGGGGCTTCTGCCGACGCAGTCGACCCATAACATGTGTTGAATACGGGGCGGAGAAAGGAGGTCGGGCCATGTCAACCGCTGTCGTGTTGGCACTGATAGCGAGCTTCTGCACGGCCACCTCCTCGGTCTGCCAACGCATCGGTGCCTCCACGGCGCCGACGGGCGAGAAGTTCTCGCTGAAGCTGCTGCTGTACCTGGCCCGCCACCCCATCTGGCTGGCCGGGGTTGCGAGCTTGATCCTCGGCTTCGGATTCCAAGTGGTTGCCCTGCACTTCGGTGGCCTCGCGCTGGTACAGCCCATCTTCGCCACCGAGCTGCTCTTCGTGTTCGGCTACATGGCGGTGATCGGCCGGAAGCGACTCTTGAAGATGGATTGGATGGCAGCCGTCGCCATGGCGGCCGGGCTGTCTGTGTTCTTGTTCACCGCGGCACCGTCGGGCGGAAGGGTGCACCCGCCGGCAACCCTGTGGTGGCTCGCGGGAATCTCCGCAATTGGCCTCGCCGCGCTCGTCACGGTGGCCGCCTACGTACCGCTGCGTAGGGGCTCGCTCCCGTCTCCCGCACGAAAGGCCGCGACGATCGGCATCGCGACCGGTGTCTCGTGGGGCTTCGTAGCCGCCGTCATCAAAGAGATGAGCACGCACAAGACCCTCGGTTCGGCGCTGTCCTCGTGGACCCCCTACGTGCTCGTCTGCGTGGGAGCCCTTTCGATGCTCCTTGCCGCGCATGCCCTCCAGGCCGGTCCGCTTGCTGCGTCCCAGCCCGGTTTCACCATCGTCGATCCTCTCGTGGCGAGCCTTCTCGGGGTCTTTCTGTTCTCCGAGCACCTGCAGCTCCAGCCTTCCAACCTTGTGGTCGAAGTGCTTGCCCTGGCTGCGCTGGTCTGGGGCGTGATCACACTCAGCCACAGCCGGCTGATCCACGACGACGATGCCGAAGCCCTCGCGCCCGAGCCGCCGGTGAACGTCAGGCTCAACGTCGACGTCTGAGCGAGAAATCAGTCCGCAACTCTTCATACGAATTCAGAAACGACATCGCGATGATTGATCCCCTAGCGACCCCCGACCTTGACGATGTCGAGCTCGCCCAACTGGAGTCGTACGGCACGCGCCGGGTTGCTCGTCCGGGGGAGTACCTCTACCGGGCTGGGGATGCCGACTACGACTTCTACGTCGTGCTCTCGGGTCTGGTCGAGATCGTCCTCACGGTCGACGGCGAAGAACAGGTCATCGTCCAACATGGGCCGGGACGATTTCTCGGCGAATTGAACCTGCTGACCGGCCTGCGAGTGTTCGTGTCGGCCCGGGTAGCCGAGACCAGCGAGGTCCTCCAGATCCCGGTCGAGGAGTTCAGGCGCATCATCGCCACGCAGCCGCAGCTCAGCGACAAGATCCTGGTGACGTTCATGGCACGTCGCAACGAGCTCCTGACCGGAGCCGGCTCGGCGACCCGGGTGATCGGGTCGCGGTTCTCACCCGACGTGCTCCAGCTGCGCGAGTTCCTCTCGCGCACGCGGATTCCCTACGAATGGCTCGATCCTGACGAGGACCCGCATGTGCGTGACGTCCTCGAGCAGTTCGGCCTCGAGGCGTCCGACCTTCCCGTGATCGTTTCGTCGGACACTGTGCTTCGGCGCGCGACGCCGGGATCGCTTGCCCACCACCTCGGTCTGACCGTCGATCGTCTCCCGGAGCGTTGTTTCGACCTCGTCATCGTGGGAGGTGGCCCAGCCGGTCTTGCTGCGGCCGTGTACGGGGCGTCGGAGGGCCTGCGAACGCTTGGGGTCGACATGGTGGCACCGGGTGGTCAAGCGGGCACCAGCTCGCGAATCGAAAACTATTTCGGGTTCCCCATCGGAATTTCGGGTGGTGAGCTCGCCCAGCGTGGTTTCGTGCAGGCAGAGAAATTCGGCGCGCAGCTGACCACGCCGTGCGAAGCGGTGAGCCTGAAGGAAAAATCCGGCCACCTCCTCGTCGAGCTCTCGGACGGCACCGAGGTGGCCGGGAGGGCAGTGATAGCCGCTACCGGTGCTCACTATCGCCGGCTCGGGGTGGAACGAATCCGCGAGTTCGACGCAAAAGGCGTGTACTACGCCGCGACCGAACTCGAGGCCCGACAGTGCGCCGGGAACCCGGTGGTGGTCGTCGGCGGTGGAAACTCCGCCGGGCAGGCCGCAGTCTTCCTGGCCGACAAGGGAAGCTCGGTCACGGTCGTCATCCGGGGCGCCCACCTCGGCGCCAGCATGTCGGGCTATCTCGTCAGGCGGCTGGAAAGTCATCCGCACATCGACGTGCTCACCGACAGTCAGGTGGTGGATCTCGAGGGTGAAGAGGTCCTGCGCTCGGTCCAGATCGAGGGACCTGGAGGCCGCTTCGGCCGGCCGTGCTCAGCCCTCTTCTCGTTCATCGGCGCCGACCCCCAGTCCGATTGGCTGTCTGGCTGTGCCGCCCTGGACGAACATGGATTCGTCCTGACCGATCGATCCTTGACGCCGGAATTGTTGGACGGGGTCTGGAACACACTCAACCGTGCGCCACTTCCGTACGAAACGAGCCACCCCGGGCTCTTTGCGGTGGGCGACGTGCGCTCCGGGTCGGCAAAGCGTGTCGCCACCGCAGTCGGCGAGGGTTCGGCCGCGGTCCGGGCGATCCACGAGTACCTCGCGTTCACCGCGACGCCCGTCGACTCCTGAACGACGGAGACGAAGTTACCTAGTCGTCAGTTCCCAAGTGTCGATTCCGTGCGTATGGTGCGACCCTCGGCGCAAAGTATGGGTTGTGTCCGAACAGGTTGGAGAGGATCCCGGTGATATGAGCACTGGCGGTTGCACAATCACTGGGTGGGGTGCAGCGGTCCCACCAACCATCGTCACCAACGAGGATCTCAAGTCGATCTTCGAGACGACCGACGAATGGATCGTTGAACGTTCCGGCATACGGACCCGACATGCCGCAACGGGCCCCTTCGTCGAAAGCGCCCCTGTCTTCGACGCACGAGAACTCGGGACAACGGGGACGCTGGCGGTCGAATCCGGACGCCGTGCCCTCGATACCGCCCGCGTTTCGCCGCAGGACATCGGCGCCCTGATTCTCTGTACGTCCACGCCGGACATGGCGATACCCGCAACGTCCTCCGCCGTCGCCGGTGCACTGGGCATCACCGGGGGCGCCATGGACCTCAATGCCGCGTGTGCCGGCTTTACCTATGGGCTGATCACGGCGGCCGCCCTCACGTCGGCGGGTATCGGTCCCGTCCTCCTGATCGGCTCCGAGACGCTGACACGAGCGACCAATTGGAATGACCGCACAAACGCGTTCTTGTTCGGGGACGGAGCCGGCGCGGTCGTCCTCGAACCGGTCGAAGGCCAAGGCTCACTGCTCGGGTTCCACGTCGGCGTCGACGGGACACTGGTCGACCTGCTCTACGCCGAACTCGGGGCGGGCATGGTGATGCGCGGACCCGAGGTGTTCCGCAAAGCCGTTCGGGCCACGGCCGAGTCGGCCCAGGCAGCACTCGACCGCGCCCACGTCGACGCGTCGGAGATCGCCCTCTTCGCTCCCCACCAGGCCAACCAGCGCATCATGGACGCCGTAGCGGACCGGCTCGGCATTCCCGAGGAACGGATCGCGTCGGTGATCGAGTGGACGGGGAACACGAGTGCTGCGTCGATCCCGCTCGCCCTCGTCGACGCCGTCGAGCGGGACAGGGTGAAAGCGGGTGACCTCGTGCTGCTCTCCGGCTTCGGCGCCGGGATGACGTTCGCGTCCGCCGTGTGGCGTTGGGGACCTCGAGCGGGGTCGTAGGCGCGGCCCACCCCAAATCCTCCGGCGACCGCATCCAGGAACACCCTGGTCCCAGGGGTGCGGAATCCGATGTTCGGAATTCGACGTTCTGGGGCGATGTATCAGGTGTGGGCACTTCCGACCCGGGCGCTCTCGTCGCCATCTACCGCCGGGCACTCCCGCAGGTGTACGGCTACCTGCTGCCACGATGCGGCAGTGTCGTGATCGCCGAGGACCTGACCGCGGAGGCCTTCATGGCCGCCGTCGCCGCCATGCAACAAGGCGCAGCGCCCGAAGTCGACGTCCCCTGGCTCATCGGTGTCGCTCGCCACAAGCTCGTCGACTACTGGCGCCGGCAGGAGCGCGAGCAGCGAAGCAGCGCAGCGATCGGTCAAGCCGAACAGGAGCCCGAGGACCCGTGGGAGGAGACGCTCGACCGCGTCGACCTTCACGCTGCGCTCTCCGAACTCAACGGTTTTCAACGCGCTGCGCTGACTCTCCGCTATCTGGATGGGCTTGGTGTGGCAGAGGTAGCGGAGCACCTCGGCCGCAGCGTGCGCGCCACCGAGACCCTCCTCGTCCGCGCGAAGGCCGCCCTTCGCCGCGCCTATCGGAGAAGCCATGACGACTGACCCGTTCGATGCACTGCGTCTCCCCGTCCTGCTCATCGAACCCAGGCCTGAGTTCGCCGACGCGCTGTTGCGCCGCATCGAGGCCCGTCCCGGTCCCCTCGACCGCCAGACGGCGACCATTCGCTACTTCGTTGCCGACCTGGACGCATCCGTCGACTTCTACTGTCGCCTGCTCGACTTCGAAGAGGAGCTGCGTCCCTCTCCCGTTTTCGCCATGCTCCACCGAGGCGACCTCCGGCTCCTCCTCAGTGTTCCCGGGGGCGCCGGCGCGGTGCACACGTTGCCGGACGGAACCGTGCCGCAGCCCGGCGGCTGGAACCGTATGACCCTGCAGGTCGCCGACCTCGCCTTGACGGCGGACTCCCTCCGGAGGCACCGGGTTGCCTTCCGCCACGACATCCAAGCCGGTGTCGGTGTGCGCACGCTCCTGGTCGAAGACCCCTCCGGCAATCCCGTGGAGCTGATCGAACCAACCGCCCGCTATCACGAAAGGAGCAACCGATGAGCACTGTGAGCGTCCGTTACATCGTCGATGACGTCGACGAAGCGAACGAGTTCTATGTCCGACACCTCGGCTTCCGATTGGACATGCATCCCGATCCGGCCTTCGCCATGCTGTCGCGTGGGGACCTCCGGCTCGTGCTGGTGTCGCCGGTCGGACCGGACCATCCGGGTGGGGGGTCGAGACCGATGCCCGATGGGACTCCCCAAAAGCCCGGTGGGTGGAACCGATTCATGCTGCAAGTCGCCGATGTGGATGCGTCCGCTGAGAACCTTCGGCGAGAAGGCGTCAAGCTCCGTTCCGACGTCATTTCGGGGGTGGGGACCAAGCAGGTGATGATCGAAGACCCCTCGGGAAATCCGATCGAGTTGTTCGAGCCCATCCGGCCGGAGGCCGGCTTGAAGGACTCCTGAGCGCATGGCTCGGCCGCCGCCCGAGAGAAGAGTCGAACGGGCAGACGATCTGAAAAACAGATAATAACTATCGTTGCCAGCGTATTGACAGATAGAGCGCCACAGGCCACTGTGGGCTCAGAAGGGGAGATGAGGCAAAAGGAGAAACCGTGCGCCTGTACAGGGACGAACTCGAAGATGTCGAGCTGTTCGCGGAGGCCAACCGGGCCCAGCGAGCGGTCATCCGGCGCCACCTGACCCCACTGTCGGTGGCGGCCGGCCGAGTGCTCGTGACGGAAGGGGCCCGCGGTGACCAATTCATGGTCCTCGTCGAGGGCAATGCCACGGTCAGCCAGCAAGGGCAGACCATCGCGACATTGGAGCGAGGCGACCTCGTCGGCGAGATGGCCCTCCTCCAAGACGACGGCTCGGGTCGGCGAAACGCCACGGTCACCGCCAGCACCGATGCCGTGGTCTACGTCGGTTCGCGATCGGATTTCCGTCAGATCCTGCACGTCGGTGCCTTCGGTGGCGCGCAAGGTTCGGCAGACGGCGGCCGAGCGCTCCCTGCCCCGAGCCGCCTAAGTCCCTGCCGCGGGCGCGGCCTCATCCTCCCTGCGTCGGGCCGGGACTCTCGCATCCGGCCGCCGACGGTCGCGCCGTCCCTGGCGACGAAAGCTACGGGACCGTAATGTCGCGGCATGCAGACGCAGGAGCTCGCCGGCAAGGTCGCGATCGTGACCGGTGGAGCCGGCGGCATCGGCCGGGCCTCCTGCGAAACGCTTGCGGCGGAGGGCGCCAAGGTCGTCGTCGCGGACGTCGACGTGGACGCGGGAAAGGAACTCGCGGACCACATCGGTGACGCCGCCGCCTTCAAGCAGGCCGACGTGAGCGACCTCGCCCAGGTGCAGGCGCTGGTCGACTTTGCCGTGGAGCGGTTCGGCGGCCTGGACATCATGTTCAACAACGCCGGCATCGGAAGCCCGCTCACACGGTTCCTGCACGACGACCTCGAGGACTTCTCACGCATCATGAACGTGAACCTCTTCGGCGTCATCGCCGGCGCGCAGAGCGCCGCGCGCTACATGAAGGACCACGGCGGCGGGTCGATCATCAACAACGCGTCGATCGCCGCGATCAACGCCGGGGCCGGGATGATCGCCTACCGGGCTTCGAAGGCGGCCATCGCCCACGCCACGAAGTGCATGGCCATCGACCTGGCGCCCTACGCCATCCGGGTCAACTGTTTGACACCCGCTCACATCCGCACGGGCATCACGACCTACGACATGGGACCGGTCCTGCGCTACATGCAGCCGCTCGAGCGCCAGGCTCAACCCGAGGACGTCGCCAATGCGGTGGTCTTCCTCTCCAGCGATCGTGCGGCCCAGGTCACCGGCGTCATCTTGCCGATCGACGGCGGCACGACCGCCGGCCCGTCGTATGCGCAGACGAAGCTCATCATGTCGACGGCCAAGCCGCCGGAAGCGTCGAACAGTCCCGGCTCGTGACCGACGCCCGACCGGCTGCGCTCAGCCGGCCGGTGCGAGTTCCAGGTGGAGCCGCTGCAGCCCCCGGAGGAAGAACGTCGGAAGGTACTCGTAGGTCCGTGCGCCGGCGGGACCGTGCTCTTTCTCGGAGATCGCGATGTCGGAGGTGCGATCGAGGAAGCGGCTGACCGTCACCTTGCCTTCGGCCCGGGCGAGCGGCGCGCCGGCACAGGTGTGGATGCCGAATCCGAACGCGATGTGCTGTCGGGCATTGGGCCGGTTGATGTCGAACTCGTACGGGTTCTCGAACATCCGGGGGTCGCGGTTGCAGGCGCCGGGCACGAGCATGAGGCTGCTGCCGGCGGGGATCTCGACTCCGGCCAGCTCGGTGCGGACCCGGGTCATCCGGAACTGCGTGCGGAGCGGGCTCTCGAGACGGAGCGTCTCCTCTATGAAGTTCGGGATCAGGTCCCGGTCGTCTCGCACCAGCTTCTGCAGATCCGGGCGCTCACCGAGCATGCGCAGCACGAAGGACAGCAGCCGCACCGTGGTCTCCTGTCCGCCGGCGAAGAGGTTGGCGGCAATCAGCGCGGCGTCCTTCACGTCGGGCGTCGACCCGTCGGGGAAGGTCGCGGTGGCCAGGCCGGTCAACACGTCGTGCCGCGGGTTCTCGCGGCGGTCCTCGATGTAGCCGGCGAAGCGTTCGTAGAGGAACTCCAGCGGTTTGTGCGTGACCGCCTCGTGCGCCGTCGACAGGCGCTCGCGGAAAAGGGAGTGATCGGACTCGGGCACGCCCTCGAGGTCGGCGATGACCGTCAGGGTGAAGGGCTCCGCGTAGGACCCGACCATCTCGCAGGCACCGCGTGGAGAGGAAGCCGTCGATCAGATGGTCGGCGAACTGCCACATGAAGTCCTCGTTCTCCTTGAGGCGCTTCGGCGTGATGAGGCGCATCAGAAGGTGGCGGTGGGCGGTGTGGTTCGGCGGATCGAACGCCGGGAGCTGGTCGCTGAAGGGCAGCTCGTCACGGCATTTGACGATGATGGCACTGACGTCGTCGCCCTCGAAGGGCGACGAGAACTTCTGGAAGTTCCCGCACACGCAGTTGCACGACGAGTAGGTCCCCGAGGGCACGTCGTTCGGTGGGAACGACGCCGGGTCGTTGTAGACGACCATCGCCTCGGGGTGCCCGGTGATGACGTACATCCCGTAGTTGGGCTCCCGCCACACCGGGGACTGGGCCCGGACCCAGTCGAAGTACGCGTAGGGGTCGTCCTGGACCGCCCGGTTGGTGAAGAAGTTGACGTCCTCGAACTCGCTCATCGCTCAACCCGTCCGTTCGCCGAAGTCACAGGACCAGCCGCGTCACCGCTCCGTCGGGTGGCGTGGCGCGCCGCGACGTAGCCGAACACCATCGTGTTGGCGATGCTCGCACCGGGCCCGAGGTAGTGGCGGCCCATGACCGTCGCCGTGCCGTTACCCGTCGCGTAGAGCCCCGCGATCGGCCGGTCGTCCTGGCCGAGCACCCGGGCGTGCTCATCCGTGAGCACGCCGCCGCAGGTCCCGATGTCGCCCGGGACGACTTCGACCGCGTAGTAGGGCGGCTCGTCGATCGGGCCGAGGCAGGGGTGCACCCGGTGGTTCGGGTCGCCGAGCGCCCGGTTGTAGGCCGATTCCCCCGCCCGTAGTCGGGGTCGACGCCGTTGCGGGCGTTCTCGTTGAAGAGCTCGACCGTCTCGGACAGGCCGGCCGGGTCGATGGCGCACAACTGGGCGAGGTCGTCGAGCGTCCACGCCTGCTTGAGCATCCCGCTCTCGAACAACTTGCGGGGGAAATCGGCCGGGGCGGGAGCGCTGGTGGGCGTAGCGCTTGCGGTAGCGGTCGTCGAAGATGAGCCAGCAGGGACCGCCCGGCTCGTCTTGTCCCGCGCGTACATCGCCTTGCCCACCTCCATGTACGAGTTCGACTCGTTCACGAAGCGCTGCCCGGCGGCATCCACGTAGATCGTGCGCGGTCGCTGGCGCGCCTGGTCGAGAGTGGACTGCCCGAAACGGCCCGTCCGTGGCGAGGGCAGCCACCAGGCCTCGTCCATCAGGTCGGTCTTTGCGCCGATCCGCATGGCCTCCTCGAGCACCTCGCCGGTGTCGCCGGGATTCGAGATCGACCACCGAGCCTTGTTCGGCTGTTCGCCCCCGTAGCGCTGGCGCATGTCGCGGTTGTGGGCGAAGCCGCCGGAGGCGAGGAGCACCCCTTGGCGGGCGCGGATCGTGACGGGGGAACCCTCACGCAGAGTGCGCACCCCCACCACCCGGCCGTCCTCCACGATCAACTCCTCGAGCGGCGCCTCGGTCCAGACCGGGATCTCCCGGTCGAGCGCCACCTTGAGCATCTGTCCGATGAGCGACGCCCCGTTGGTGAGCAAGGCCTGGCGACGGAGTTGCGCCGCGTAGGTCCGCATCACGACACGCGCCGAGACGGTGAAGGCGCCGATGCTGCGGTTGAAATTCGAGAGCGAGCGCGCCTCGTTCGTCATCACGGCGAGGCCGAGGCTCTTCGCGAGGCCCGGCTGCAGCTTCTCGAGCCACGGACCGAGCGCGTGGCCGTCCCACGGCACCGGTTCGATCCCGCGCCCGGGGTCCACGCCGCCTTTCGCACTTGAGTAGTAGTCGCTGTAGCCGCGGCAGTACACGAAACGAACGCCGCTCCTCTGGAGAAAGGCGACCATCTCGGGACCGGACGTCAGGAAGGCGTCCCGCCGTTCGAACGACGAGCACGGGCCGACATCGCCCACCACCGCCTCGAAGTGAGCCATGGCGTCTTCGTAGGAGTCGGGCACCCCTTCGGCAAGCATCACCGGGTTGTTCGGCACCCAGACGATGCCACCGGACATACAGGTAGAGCCGCCGATCACCGCCTGCTTCTCCAGCACCAACACGCTCGCCCCCGCATCGGCTGCGGTGAGAGCCGCAACCATGCCACCGCCACCCGACCCGACGATCACGAAGTCGACGGTGGAGTCCCACGTCGTCATGTCACGACCTCTCCGACCTCCCCAGAGTTGCTACTGCAGCGTCAAAGGAAGCTAGCAGGCCCCGTTGACGATTGCTACGGATCCGAAGTAATCTGCCCTCGACCGTTTCGAGCGCAAAGTTGGGGGCCGATGAGCGGGAATTCGAGCACGCTGAGCTATCCGGCTGAGGGCCTGGGCGCCCCGAAGGACCGTCATCCGACGCCGCCCGCCGACCTCGGCCTGCCCGCCGGGACCGAGGTGTTCTCGGCCGACGACCACATCTCGCTATCGGAGGACATCTTCTACGAGCGTCTGCCGGAGAGCATGAAGGAACGGGCGCCGCGGATCATCAACGTCGAAGGCGGTTGGTCCGTCGGTGTCGACGGCAAGTCCATCCTCGTGCCGGAGTTCATCCGGGTGGTCACCCAGTACGACCCCGTGCCCGGGTCACACGCGGGCGATGTTGACGCCCGTCTGGCCGCTCTCGACTCGGAGGGCGTCGACAGGGAGCTCGCGTTCCCGAACTCCGTGCTCGCCCTGTTCGGATGGCCGGACCGGGAGATCCGCGAAGCCTGCTTCAGGATCTACAACGAGTACATCGCAGAGGTCCAGGAGCGGTCGGGCCACCGCATCTACGGCGTCGGCCTGATCAACTGGTGGGACGCTGAAGGGGCACGCCGGACGGTCAACGAGCTGAAGTCGCTCGGGCTGAAGACGTTCCTCATGCCCCTGATGCCGGGCAAGGACCTCGACGGTAAGCCGATCGACTACGCGAGCCCCGCGATGGACGGGGTGTGGGACGCGATCGAGGAGGCCGGGATCCCGGTCTCCCACCACATCGGGGAGAACCCCCCGGCGACGCCCATCGCCTTCAACGCGATCAGCATCGGGATGCTCCAGTCCGTGGCACCCTTCCGGGACACCTTCGGGAAGTACATCTTCGGCGGCATCCTCGACCGTCACCCCGGCCTCAAGATCGGCTACTTCGAGGGAGGCATCAACTGGGTCCCGTCCGCGTTGCAGGACGCCGAGCACATCGCAGCCTCGTTCCAGCACCTCGCCGACCTCCAGATCAAGCACGAGCCGACCTATTACTGGGACAACCACATGTGTGCCTCGTTCATGGTCGACCCGCTCGGACTCGCGCTCCTGGCCCGCATCGGCGTAGACCGAGTGATGTGGTCCACCGACTTCCCCCACAACGAGAGCACCTACGGCTACAGCAACGAGTCGCTGGCCTCCGTCGTGGACGCGGTGGGTGCCGATGCCACCGCCGCAATCGCCAGCGGCAACGTCAAGCGGTTCTTGAGAATCGAAGCTTGATACCCGGAGCACCGAAACCGGCACTCACCCCTGCACCGACTGGCAGCAGACAAGGAGCTCACTGACATGCCCGACCAGCGAATTCCCACCGCCCGAGGAGATCGTCCTCTACGAGAAGGATCCGAGCACCAGGATCGCGACGATCACCTTCAATCGGCCCGAACAGCACAACATCCCGACCATCGGCGCCCGCAAGCGCTACGCCGATCTCATCTTCAAGGCCAGCATCGACGATGACGTCAAGGTGCTGGTCATCCGTGGCATCGGGGACCACTTGGGTACGGGTGCCGACCTCGATGAGGTGATGTACAAGCAGGCCGAAGGCAGGGTTCTCTACGAAGAGTTGGGGCTGGACGAGGAGGACGACATCACACTGCCGCCGCAGCGCTCATATCGGGCCGGGGCGTCGCTCTTGCACTGGTACGGCAACGTGCGGTCGGGCTGCCGCAGCCTGCAGGACTTCAAGAAGATCAGCATCCTGGAGGTGAAGGGCTACTGCTACGGCTGGCACTTCTACCAGGCAGGCGATGCCGACATCGTCATCTCGTCCGACGACGCCCTGTTCGGACACCCCGCCTTCCGCTACGTCGGCTGGGCCCCTCGCATGTGGCAATGGGCGACCATGATGGGCCTGCGCAAGTTCCAAGAGATGGTCTTCACCGGCCGGCCTTTCACGGCCAAGGAAATGTACGAGTGCAATTTCGTGAACAGCGTGGTGTCCCGGGAGGAGCTCGAGGCCGAAGTCGACAAGTATGCCCGTGCCTGTGCAAGGACGCGGCCGACCGACACGGTGTTCCTCCAGAAGACGTTCTTCGAGATCTACAAGCAACAGCAGGGCGAATACATGGGCAGCATGCTCAGTGCCTGGCTCGAGTCGATGGGCGGGACAGCTCGGAACGACGTGGACGGCAAGACGCGCAAACCTCAGCATGGAGACAATGGACGCGGGGCTCAATGTCGAGGTGAAGAACAATGACAACGCGTACCCGCCGGAATGGCGGCTCAGCCATTCCGGGCGCCGACGCCGCGACGACGACTGACCCGTGGCGTCGCCCCTTGCGAGCACGCCGAACTCGGAGAAAGGGTCGTCGCAGGCGCCGCTGAGCGGCCTGCGGGTGGTCGATCTCTCCACCTGGATCGCGGGCGCCTACTGCACCAAGCTGCTCGCCGACGGCGGCGCCGAGGTCATCAAGGTCGAGTCGCCCGAGGGTGATCCGTTGCGGCGCTGGTCGGCGTCGGGAGCCATGATCGAGCCCGGCGACGACGCGGCGCTCTTCAACTACCTGCACGCGTCGAAGGAGAGCGTCGTCGTTGACACAACGGACGACGACCAACTCGCCTCGCTCCAGGCTCTTCTGGCGTCCGCCGACGCCGTCGTCTGGTCGCTCGGCTCGCCCGTTGCCGAACACCCTGCCTTCGCACCGCGGCAGATTCGCCATCGCCACCCCGACCTGACGGTCACGACGATCACGCCCTTCGGCCTCGAAGGAGAGTGGTGCCACAGGGCGGCCACGGAGTTCACCCTCCAGGCCTGGTCCGGGGGGATCGTCGGGCTCGCGCGGGGGAGACCCGACCGGGAGCCCGTGTACGTCGGTGGTCAGATCGGCGAGTGGCTCGCCGGGCTTTTCGCCGCCATCGGGACGCTCGCCGCCGGCTGGCGGGGCGACCCGGGCGGCGACCTCGTCGACGTCTCCATGCTCGAGGCGCTCGCGTCGTGCCTCACCTACTACCCGGTCACGTTCAACGACCAGATGGGGCGGCCGATGCGGAAGAAGCGCTTCGTCCCGACCCCGGGCGTGGGTGCCGCGAGCGACGGGCTGGTCGGGCTCGGGGTCGGGACCGGGCAACAGTGGCTCGACTTCTGCGCCATGGTCGAACATCCCGAGTGGACCGAGGACCCCAAGCTCTTCCTCGATCGCACCGCCCTGGCGCCCACGATCGACGAGTGGATCGGCCGGCACACGGTCGACGAGGTGCTCGACCTGACCTCGGCCTTCCGCATCCCCAACGCACCGGTCGTCAACGGCGAGAACGCCACGACCTTCGAGCACTTCCGCCACCGTGGGACCTTCGCCCCGAACCCGAAGGACGGCGCGGCGAACCCGCGCCCGCCTTACCGGCTCGGCGCAGCCAGCCTGCGTCCCGCCGAGCCCGCCCCCCGACTCGGGCGAGCACTCCATCGAAGCGGCGCTGCAGCGGCGCCACGGATCGACCCCCGTGGCCAAGGCCGCAACGCTCCGGCGCCCTTCCCTTCGAAGGCCTGCGGGTGTTGGACATGACCGCCTTCTGGGCGGGACCCCTGGCGGGCCACGTGCTGGCACTCCTCGGGGCGGAGGTGATCCATCTCGAGTCCGCGAACAGGCCGGACGGCGTCCGGCTGGTCGGCGGCGTGCCCCAGAGCGAAGAGCGGTACTGGGAACGCGGACCGATCTTCGCCGCGCTCAACACCAACAAGAAGAGCCTGACCCTCGACCTCCGAAACCCCCGGGGCAACGAAGTCCTCAGGGAGTTCGTCAAGACGTGCGACGTCGTCATCGAGAACTACACCCCGCGGGTGCTCGACCAGCTCGGCGTCGACTACGAGACGTTGCGGAGCGAACGTCCGGATCTGGTCATGGTCCGGATGCCGGGGTTCGGGCTCGATGGACCCTGGCGCGACCAGGCGGCGTTCGCCTTCGTCATTGAGGACGCATCGGGGCTCACGTGGCTGACCGGCCACCCGGATCTGCTCCCGTTCGAGCCGTACACGGTCGGCGACCCCAACGCCGGCCTGCACGCGCTCTTCGGCCTTCTCCTCGCGCTCCAGCACCGCCGCCGTACGGGCGAGGGCGGCCTGGTGGAAGCGTCGATGGTCGACGCCGCACTGAACGTCGCCGCGGAGCAGGTGATCGAGCACTCGGCGTACGGAGCGCTCCTCGAACGCCAAGGCAACCGTGGGCCGACCGCGGCGCCGCAGAACCTCTACCGGGTCGCCAAGCCCGACGAGAGCGCCAGGGACGATGCATGGGTCGCCATTGCGGTCGCCACCGACGAACAATGGCGCCTGCTCCGCGCGGCGCTGGGCGAGCCCGGGTGGGCCGCCGACGCCGAGCTGGAAACCACCGCAGGGCGGCTGCGCGCCCAGGACGAGATCGACGCCCGCCTGGGGGAGTGGTGCCGCGACAAGCAGGCCGACGATGTGGTGAAACGGCTCGTCAGACGCCGGCGTGCCGGTCGCCAAGCGTCACCCAGCCGCACCACCAGCCGGATCTGCCGCCGTTCCAGTCCCGCCACTTCTTCGAGGAAGTGAAGCATCCCGTGATCGGCAATTCTCGATACAGCACGCTCCCGATCAGGTTCGAGCGTGGTCCCGAGCGTTGGCACACCCGCCACGCGCCGCTCCTCGGCGAGCACAACCGCGAGCTCCTCGGCCAGCTCGGCCTCACCAGCGACGACCTCGACGCGCTGGAAGCCGAGGGCGTCATCGGCGAGTCGCTCGTTTCGGGAACCTGAGCGCGTGGCCCGGTCGCCGTATTCTTCGCGGATGGGTTTCGAGGCCGCTCCCTTCGACGTCGTCGAAGCCTCCCGCCGGGTCTGGCTGCAGCGCTGGGACGCCGAGGCTGCGTCCGGGATGGCCGTGTTCACGGGCATCCTCCGCTCCTACCAGCTCCTCAACGACCAGATACAGCACGTCATGCGCCGGCACGACCTCTCGTTCGCCCGCTACGAGGTCCTCACCTGGTTGGCCACCGACCCCGATTCTGCCCTGACCCTCAGCTGGATCAGCAAGACCTTGCGCATTCCCCCGGCCACCGTCACCAACATCATCGACCGGCTCGAGGACGAGAAGCTCGTCCGTCGCGTGCCCCACCCGTCGGACGCCCGCACCACGCTCGCCGAGATCACCGCGCGCGGCCGCCGGGTGGCGATGGATGCGACGAACGACCTGAACGAGACCGTCTACGAGCAGATCGGGCTCACCGAGCGCCAGCGCAACCAGCTCATCGAGCTCCTGGCCCAGCTGCGGGCGAGCGGCAACGAGTTCGACGTCGAGCGCTCGGAGGAGGTCATCGACGACCTGTCCGCACGGGCCGCGTCGAGCGGGCGCGGCGGCCGCGGGCGCAAGGGCCGTCGCCCCGAGGTCGCGTAAGCGCCGCCGACCCGGACAGCCATACGCAGACGACTAACCCCCCGGTCGCCGCCCCTCTCGGATCGCGTCCTCGACCAGTCCGATCGCCCAGCTGACCGTTTCGATCGCCTGGTCACGGTCCATCTCCCAGTCCGTGACGAGGCGCTCGTAGGTGGCGACGTTCCAGAAGACGTCGAGCAGTGCGGCGGCCGACGTGCGTTCCGCGTCGGTCCACCCTGCAGTCCGCTCGGCGAGCGCAGCCAACAATGCGTTCTTCTGACGGACGCTCGCGTCGCTGAGCGTCGGATCGAGAGGCGGCTTCGGCCGGCCCGGGTACGCGGACACGTGGGCGAAGATGCGAGCGGCGAAACCCGCGACGTCCTCGAGCTGCATGCCCTCCAGCTCGATACCGGCCTTCTCCTCGAGCCGGTGCATGACCGCGTCCCGGAGGCCCCGCTCGTTCCCGAAGTAGCGGTAGACCGTGCGCTCGTTCACCCCGGCACTGCTCCGCGACGCCCCGGATCGTCAACGCCCGCCAGTCTCGGATGCCGGACCGTCGGAGAAGTTTGCATCCCGCCTCGATGATCCGCTGCGCGTGTCTCGAGGGCCTGCTGCCGCCGCACCGGGCTCTCGTAGCGGCGTGGCGTCGTTGTCTTGCGGAGTCGCCACCGCCGGCTACCCGATGATCGCGGGCAGCGTCTCCCACCCCCGCACCGTCGAGGTGGGGGATAGCCGCGCCTTCTCGTAGTCGATGTCCCACTCGGGAATGCGCACCAGCAACTCCTCCAACGCGATGCGGCCCTCCATGCGGGCCAACGCCGAACCCATGCACAGATGGATGCCGTTGCCGAACGTCAGGTGCCGTGTGACCTCTCGATGGATGTCGAAGCTGTCGCCGTCGGGAAAGCGGCGGTCGTCCCGGTTCGCGGACCCCAGCAGGAACACCATCACGCTCCCGGCCGGGATCTTCGTGTCCCGCACGACAAGATCCTCCTTCGCCACGCACCGCCCGACGTGCGGCGCCGGCCCCTCGAAGCGCAGGAGCTCCTCGATCGCGTTCGGCACCAGCGACGGGTCCTTCACCAGGTCCGCCCGCTGGTCGGGGTGCTCGGCCAGCACCTTGGCCGTCCAGCCGATCAGCCGGGTCGTGGTCTCGTTCCCCGCCCCGGCCAGGACTTCGAGATACGTCAGGAGCTCGCCCCGGCTCAGCTTCCGCACCGTGCCGGTCTCGTCAGTGAACTCGACGTTGAGCAGCTCGGTCATGATGTCGTCGGAGGGGTGGTCGACGCGCCAGTCGATGTACTCGGCGAACAGCTCGCCGGTCACGACGTTCCCCGTGACCTCCATCGGCTTGCCCTCTTCGGTGCGCAGGCTGTTGTCGGCGTGGTCGCGGACGGCTTCCTGGTCGCTCTCGGGGATGCCGAGAAGCATGCTGATGACGCGCATCGGCATCTGCGCGCCGAAGTCGGCGATGAAGTCGAAGCCGCCGGACCCGACGAGTGGATCGAGGGCGTGGGCGCAGAACTCGCGGATCTTGGGCTCGAGCTCGGCCACACGCCTCGGCGTGAACGCCGCGACAGCAGCCGGCGGTGGATGGTGTGGGTCGGCGGGTCCTCGAAGATGATCACGCCCGGCGGGATGTCGATGTCCGCCTTGATGACCTCGAGGATGGCGCCCTTGCCCGAGATGTACGTCTGCGCGTCGAGGAGCCCCTTCTCGACGTCCTCGTACCGGCTGACCGCCCAGAAGTCGTGGGTGTCGTTGTAGTAGAGCGGCGCCTCCTCGCGCAGCCGTCGGTAGACGGGGTAGGGGTCAGCGTTGATCTCCACGCTGTACATGTCGTAATAGACGTCGTCGCTCACGATGCCTCCCCAGGGGCTGTTCGGCGTAGGAAAGTTCGTGTCAGACTACGACGTGAATATCTGAGGGGTCAAGACCGCCCCGTTCCGCCGGACCCTTACCGGCGGGGTGGATGCTCCACCCGGTACTTGGCCGGCGGCAGGCTCGCCGCCGCCACCCCGGTCGCGATCGGATGGAACCCGGGCGAGCCGGAGCTCGCGGGCAGGGGCCCTGCGAATGGGTTGAGCGGTGCGGCCAGCTCGGGCGGATGCTCGAACGGCGGCCGACCCGGAGAAGTCGAAGAACTCGAGCATCGCTCCCGCGTTGGCGTCCCGATAGGTCATTGCGGGCAGGTTCCACTTCGTCTCGACGAACTTCAAGAGGCTGGTGTGCTCGTGCACGACGTGGGACACGAAGTCACGCTTGGCGAACGGCGAGATCACGACGCAGGGAACGCGGAACCCGGTGTAGTCGTAGGCGCCGGGCTGATCCGGTGGGACGGTGATCTCGGGCGAGACGTTGTCCGGGCGAACGACCGGCTGCGGCGGCACGTGGTCGTACCAGCCGCCGTGCTCGTCGTACACGAGGAACATCACCGTGTGCGGCCATTTGGGCGAGTGCAGCACCGCATCGATGATGCGTGCCGCGTACGCCTCGCCGATGGAGATGTCGCCGTCCTCTTCGGAGTACTTGGTGTACGGATCGACGAGGGAGAACTGGGGCAGCGTCCCGGCGGCTGCATCGGAGAGGAAATCGTTGATCGGCGCCAGCTTCCCGTCGTGCTGGTTGTCGGTGAACTCGGGGAGGAACAGCGCGCAGGTCGGCAGGTCGGGGTAGTAGTCCTTCCAAGTGATCTTGTACGAGTCGAGGCGGTCGAAGATCGTGCCGTTGGGCGCGTCCTTGGACGAGATGCCGGTGCCGTCCGTCGCCACGTTGCCGAGCGCGGTGGCGGCGATCAGGAACCGGCGGTTGGGGTACGTCTGCCCCATCACCGACGAGAAATAGCGGTCGCCGATCGGGAAGTGGGACGCCAGCGAGTAATAGAACGGGAGCTGGGCTGGCGTGAAGTGACCCATGGATGCCGGACCGCAGGTGCGGGCGAATCCCATGTTGGTGCCGTGGTCCCAGCACAGATGGGACGCGTTCCAGTCCTGGCCGATCTTCGAGTCGACCGGCGTTGCGGTGTTCGGCATGGGAAAGGACAGGATGTAGCCGCTGTCGCGGCGCGGGGTTGTAGTTGAGGGGCGTGCCGTCGCTCGCCACCTTGAGCCCGTCGCCGCGGCCGAGGCGACCGAAGTGGTCGTCGAAGGAGTGGTTCTCCATCATGAGGATGACCACGTGCTCGACGTCGGGGAGCATGTCGGTTCCGGGCGGGACGTGGGGGTGGGGAAGGCTGTCCGGCAGTCGCAATGCCGTGGCAGAGACGACGCTCGACGGCCCCAGCCCGACCCGGATGTACCGAGGCCCGCCGCGGCGCCCGCCATCGCGGCGCCGCCGAGGAGAGCCCTCCGTCCGAACCGCCTGCCGCCGCCCACGGATGGTCAACGTAGCGGGCAGTTCCCGGGATTGTCCCCGTCGCGGACCAATAAGGTCGTGGGGATCCGCAAGAAGGAGTGGGAGTGGCAACCGTTCAGACGATTCGTGGCCCGGTGGACACCGCTGACCTCGGGCCGGACATACATGCACGAGCACGTCTTCGTCCTCGACGCCGACGCGCAGCAGAACTATCCCGGCCGAATGGGGTAGCGAAGACGAGCGTGTCGCGGATGCGGTCGAGAAGCTCAAGGCACTGGCGGCCCAGGGAATCCGGTCGATCGCCGACCCCACCGTGATCGGACTGGGCCGGTACATCCCGCGGATCCAGCGCATCGCGGAGCAGGTGCCGGACCTGCACATCATCCCTGCGACGGGTTGCTACACGTACGACCAAGTGCCGTTTTTCTTGTACTACCGCGATCCGGCAATGCACGCCGCAATCGGGCTGGGCGAAGCGGATCCGATGATCGAGCATGTTCGTGGGCGACATCACCGAAGGCATCGCGGACACCGGGGTCAAGGCGGCCTTTCTCAAATGCGCCATCGACCACAAGGGCCTCACGCGCCGGGGTCGAGCGCGTCATGCGTGCGGTGGCGCGCACGCACCGCCAAACGGGCGCCCCGATCACCGTGCACACCCATCCGGGCTCCGAGACCGGTCTGGTCGTCAAGCGGGTGATCTGCGAGGAAGAGGGGGTGGACCCGACCCGGGTGGTCCTCGGCCATTCGGGTGACAGCAGCGACCTCGACTACTTGAGCGCGCTCGCGGACGCGGCTTCATCCTCGGCATGGACCGATTCGGGATCAACGTCGAGACGACCTTCGAGGCGCGGGCCGACACGTTGGTCGAGATGTGCGAGCGCGGGTACGCCGACCGCATGGTCCTGGCCCACGACGCCGCCTGTTACATCGACTGGATGGACCCGAGGTTGCGGGAGATGATGACCGCAGTGGAACTACCTGCACATCCACGATGACGTCTTGCCCTACGTCCGGGAGCGAGGCGTGACCGAGGCACAGATCGACTACCATGCTCGTCGACACCCCGCGCCGCTATTTCGAGAACAACAGCGCCTACTGACGCGAGGACGTGCGGCAATCGCACGTCGCCCGTCGTGCGTCAGAGCCGGTAGATGCGTTCCGCGGTGCCGGCGAAGAGCGCCTCGCGGGACGCGCTCGTCGAGACCGCTGGTGACCGTGTCGAACGAGGTGTAGAGGTCGTCGAAGCTCCCGGCGGCCGAATCGACCGGGAAGTTGCTGGCGAACATGCAGCGCTCGGCGCCGAAGGCCTCGATCGCAGTGTTCCAGCCACGGGCGGAGGGCGTCGGCCCGCATCGACCCGAGCGGCATGGCGAGGCCCGAGAGCTTGCACACGACGTTGCCGCCGAGCGCGGCCAGTGCGTTGCATGCCCTCTCTCCAGAGCGCGCGCTCCTCGTCGGAGTCGTTGCGGGGCCACCCCGTGTGCTCGACCACGACGGTGAGGTCGTCGAAGGAGGACAGCTCCTCTGCCGCTTGCAGGAGCTGGTCGGGATGGGCCATCAGCTCGAACACCAGGTTCCGGTCCTGCAGCGCGCGCATGACGTCGGCGTCGGGGACGGCCACAGCCGAGGCCGCCCATCGGGCGGACCCCGCGGAAGCGGGGCGCCGCCATCTGCCGGTCGATGAACCCGATCGCCTCGGCGGCGGAGTCAGCAGGTGGAAGCCCGCCGATGATGGCGTCCGGGCCGCCCCGCTCGGCCGGCCTTGGCATCGAGCTCCAAGGTTTCGTCGACCGAGTTGGGACCGGTGGCGGCGGCGACGTTGACGATCTTCTCGACGTGCCACCGCGCCGCCTCGGTCCGGTAGGTGTCGACGTCGAAGCGCCGGTACATCCCCGCGCCGGCCGGGATCCCCTCGGGCGGGCTGCGACAGGTACGGGTACCAGTCGGTCCGCGCCGGGTCCCAGAGATGCACGTGCGCGTCGACGACGCGGGTGGGCGGGGTCATCGGGCCTCCGTCTCGTGCGGGCGTGCGCGACGCCCACCATCTCCCGGAAGGCGTCGTCGATCCAGTCGGGCACTTCGGGGCCGCCGTAGGTCACGGTGCCGATGGGCCGGGGGTGGCTGCGCAGGCCGAGCCATCCGGGCCCGACCACGAGCTCGGCGCCGGCCAGCGGCGCGGCCTCGGGCTCGGCGAGGAGGTGCCCGACGAGCTCGCCGGCGACCGGGCCAGCGTCTGCGTCGGGACGCTTCGATGCCCGCCGCGAACGCGGTCACGCGTCCCTCGGTCGCGCCCGCCGCGACCCGGGCCAGCTGCGCGGCCGCCTGGGCCCGGCTGCGGCCGGCCGGGGTGGTGGCTGCGGTCAGGGTGACGAGCCGCACGCGGGCGGTCGGCGAGCGCGGCATAGTCGGCGGCTGCCCGCGACCACGCGGCGTCGGCGTGCAGGTGCTCGACGATCCCGTGGTGATCGGCGAGGATCGATGCCCAGTCCGGTGCCGTCGAGGCGGCGGGTGGATGCGGATCGAGCGCGAGCACGATCGCGTCGACCGGCCCCTCGCGCTCGACGCGAAGCGCGCAATGCGTCCGCCGCGCCGTCGAAGTCACGAAGCCGTCCCGACGCGGTGGCAGGTGATCGAGCGCGCCTCGAGGGCGGCGATCAGCGGGCCCGCCAGCTCGGGGCGGCCGTCGGCGACGACGGCGCAGGTCTTCACCGTCGCCGCGGGCACCGGGTCGGGGGCCGGCTCGTCGAAGATCCGGCCGAAGCGGGGATTCCCGCCGCCGGCGCTCGCCTGGTTGGCCTCCGCCTTGACGAGGGCGCGGGGAACGAAGGCCGCCAAGAGCGCCTCGCAGCGAAGCGGCTCCGGTCGTGCGGACGACCTCCATCAGCCGGGGCTGGTCGACGATGGCGGCCTCGGGGCCGCTGGCGAAGACGACCTGGCCCGTGCACCAGCCGAACGAGTCCCCGACGAGGTGGGCGCCGAGAGGGCCGAGTTGGTCGGGTCCGGGCATCGAATCGAGCGTCAGCCCTCCGCCACCGCCCGCCCGTCCCTCCTGGCGGGCCCGCTCGAGGGCGGCGGCGACCATGCGGGTGTTGGCGATCGGCGACAGCGCGTTGACCGTGACGCCGGGCGGCGCGTGCGCGCCCAGCTGCCAGGTCAGGGCGGCCACGGCGCGCTTGGCGCAGCTGTACCCGCCGGCGTCGGCCGCCCGCCACCCCGAGCCGGAGGTGACGCCGACGATGCGCCCGTGTCCGGCTGCGGCCATGAGGGGAAGCGCGGCATCGAGCACGTTGAGGTACCCGCCGAGGTGCACCGAGAGCAGCGCCTGCCAGTCCTCCTCGGTGCCGCGGGCGAAATAGCTCTGGCGGGTGATGCCGGCGACGTTGACGACGGCATCGAGCCCGCCGCGCTCGGCGGCGAGCTCTTGGAACAGCGCGCGCAGCGCCTCGCCGTCGGTCACGGATGCCGACGAGGCGCGGGCGGTACCGCCCGCGGCCACGATGCGCCCCGCCGTGGTCGTCTCGGGCTCGGGCAGCTCCTCGGTGCCTTCGAGCGTGACCATCGGGTCCACGGTCACGACGAACCAGCCGCTGCGGCCGAGCGCTTCGGCGATCGCACCGCCGATGCCGCCGCCGCCTCCGGTCACGACGGCGACCCGCTGGCGTGTGGTCACGGCGCCGGCGAGCGGACTTCGAGCTCCAGGCCGTCGAAGCGGCCGTCTTCGACCCAGCTCTCCAGGCGCTCGCGATAGCCGAACCAGTCGCCCAACCCGCCGCGGTAGGCCCCCACGAGCGGGCTTCTGTCCTCGGGATGGCCCTCGTTGTTGATGCGTGAGGGCGTGCAGGCGGCCATGACCCGGCTGGCGTCGATGTACGCGTCCACGATCCCCTTGACCCACTTCTCCTCGGCCTCTGCGCTGCACGTCGAAGACGTCCACGCCCTCCTGTCTGGAGCAGCTCGATGGCACGTCCGACGAACTCGCCACCGAGGATGGCGAGCTGGGTGTAGTTGACCGTGACGACCGACTGCTGGAACGGCCCGGGCATGATGAACATGTTGGGGAAGCCGCGGCTCATCATGCCGAAGAGGCTGTGCGGACCGTCGGCCCACTTCTCGGCCAGCGTCACGCCGCCCCGCCCGACGACTTCGTGGCCGGCGCGGCGGTACAGCGGCGTCTGCTCGGGCTCGAAGCCGGTGCCGTAGACGATGCAGTCGACCTCGTACTGCTCCCCGTCCACGACGGGCCCCTTCTCGGTGATCCGCTCGATGCCGGCCGGGCAGTCGATCAGCGTGATGTTCGGATGCGTTGAACGCAGAAAGGTACTCGTCGTGGAAACACGGGCCGCTTGCAGATGTAGCGGTAGTACGGCTTGAGGACGTCGGCTTTGACCGGGTCCGACACGAGCTCCTCGACCCGGCGCCGGTGCTCCTCCATGACCTTGTAGTCGAGCTCCTCGCCCCGGCGCGCGACGTCGGCGCCCGTCATGCCCTCGACGACCTTGGGGTGGTTGACGGCGGCGAAGTGGTGCGTCCATCCGTCGTCGACCAGGTCGTCGTCGACGGGAAGGCCGAGCATGATGGCTTGGAAGTTGTCCATGCGCGCCTGCTGCCACCCCGGCCCGAGATGGTCGCGGAAACGGGCGTCGGTGGGCCGGTTCCCCCGCACGCCGATGGCGGAGGGCGTGCGTTGGAAGACGTAGACGTGCTTGGCCGACTCGACCAGCGGGGGCACGCATTGGATGCCGCTGGCGCCGGTGCCGAGGACCGCGACCGTCTTGTCCGCGAGCTTGCTCGAGCGGCTCGTGGGCGCCGCCGCCGGTGTACTCGTAGTCCCAGCGCGCCGTGTGGAACGAGCGGCCTCTCGAAGTCCTCCATGCCGGGGATGGCCGGCAGCTTGAGCAGGTTGAGGATCCCGACGGCCAGCACGTACCAGCGGCAGCGGACCTCGTCGCCGCGGTCGGTGGTGACGAGCCAGCGTCCCTCGTCCTCCAGCCACTCGGCACGGGTCACGCCCGTGTGGAACAGCGCGTCGTCCTCGAGGCGGTAGCGCGCCGCGATCTTTTGGAGGTGGTCGAGGATCTCCTCGCCCCAGGCGTAGCGCCGGGTGGGGATGTAGTCGAACTCCTCGAGCATCGGGATGTACATGTACGACTCGACGTCGCACATGACCCCCGGGTATCGGTTCCAGTACCAGGTGCCGCCGACGCCGCCCGCCTGATCGACGATGCGGATCCGCTCGATGCCGGCCTTGCGGAGGTTGGCGCCCGCCAGCACCCCGGCGATGCCGCCGCCGACGATCAGGACGTCGACTTCGTCGTTGACCGGGTCGCGGTCGGTCCTTGGTGTGAACGGGTCGTCGCGGTACCCCGAGAAGTGGGTGTCGTGCTGCAGGTCACGGATCTCGGACCTGCCTTCGACCAGCCGGCGGTCGCGTTCGGCCAGGTACTTGGCGCGGACGGTCTCCTTGTCGAAACGCGGAGCGTTTGAATCGGGCTCAGGATTTGGCACGGGCAATCAGTGGGCAGGCATCGAAAGGTGAATCTGACCTCGATGTTGGCGTCCCGGCAGATTAGCCCTGGGGCTCGCCGGGGAGACAATGCGTCCCGGCATGGCCGAGAGTGACGATTGACGGTCGTCCCGCGTCGGGGCAGGGTCGCGGCATGCACAACGCCTGGACGGACGGATGCAGATGAAGAGGATCAACGAGCTCCTTGACCTCAGTGGCAAGGTCGCGCTGGTGACCGGCGGCAGCCGGGGGATCGGTCGCGTGGTCGCGGAGGCTCTGGCCGGTGCCGGCGCTGACGTCGTCGTGGCGAGCCGCAAACTCGACAACTGCGAGACGGCGGCGCGCGAGATCTCGGAGGCCACGGGGCGCCGGGCGCTCCCCGTGGCGTGCCACGTGGGCAGATGGGAGGAGTGCGACCGGCTGGTCGAGACGGTGTACGGCGAATTCGGCCGTTGCGACGTGCTCGTGAACAATGCCGGCATGTCGCCGGCGTACGACGGCCTCGCCTCGGTCAACGAAGAGCTCTACGACAAGGTGCACGCGACGAACGCACGGGGGCCGTTCCGCCTGAGCGTGCTGACCGGGGACCGTATGGCGCAAGGCGACGGCGGGTCGATCATCAACATCTCCTCGATCGGCTCCCGACGCCCCAACACCATCGACCTTCCGTACGGCATGGCCAAGGCGGCCCTGAACGCACTGACCATCGGGCTGGCCGGGGCCTGGGCGCCGAAGGTGCGGGTGAACCTCGTCCTGCCCAGTGCAACCGAGACGGACATGAACCGGGGTTGGCCGGCCGAGACGAAGGCACGCGTCGCCGAGTCCAACCCGATGCGGCGGCTGGCGCAGCCCGAGGACATCGCCGGCGCCTGCGTGTTCCTGGCCAGCGACGCCGCGAGCTACGTCAACGGGGCGCAGCTCGCCGTCGACGGGGGGCTCTACCGCAACCTGTGACGGCGAACGGCGAGCGACGCGCTCAGCCCATCGTGAGGTAGCGGTCGATGACCCGGTGCATGTGCAAGAGGTTGGCTTCCTGCCGCCGGTTCAGGCGGAGGCCGGTGCCGCCGCGGGATTTCATCCCGATCTGCACGTGCTCCATGTTGGCGTAGTCCTGGTTGGTGATCTCGCCCCAGTCGCGCTCCTGCCAGTCCGGGAAGAAGCGGCGCTTGGCGCGCTTCGGCGGCTCACCCTGTTGGGGCCAGTGCAGGAACCATGTGTCCTTGATGCAGCTGTCCGGATCCAACCCGTTCGGCCGGACGCGGAAGACGATCGCGATCCCCGGATAGATGGGCCCGACCATGTTGGGGAAGAAGAAGACGTCGTCCGCGCTCGTGAGCTGGTCGTCGGCGAACTCCTCCACCGCCACGCCCCTCGCTTCGAGCAGTGTGCGCCGTCCCTGCTGGTACCGGCTCAGCATGGTCGCGCCGTCCGCGCCCGACGCCCGGATCTCCTCGACCAGCGCACCCTCGTCCTTGTAGAAGAGGCCGCCCAGGCCCGCGATGAACGCCTCGAGGATCTCGCCCTCGTCGTACTCCCCCTCGGCGAGCCCTAGACGCGGGCTCGGCCGTAACTGTCGCCGCGCGTTGGGCAGCCGTCCGTAGTGAGCGTGGAGCCCGAGTGGCTCGTACTCCAGGCTGACGTCGTCGGTCCAGGGCAGCAGCTGCGGGTGCGTGCCCTGCACGTGATAGCCCTCGTTGAAGGCGTCGACGGCGACCTTCCAGTTCGCGGGCAGCACGGTCGACAGGTAGGTGCGCAGGTGGAACCGCTCGAGGTGATACGGGGCCAACAACTTCGGCAAGGGATCGAGGTAATCGAGGAGGGGCGGGGCGTCCGCGCTGAGGCAGATCCAGACGAATCCCCCCCACACCTCGACGCGCACGGCGTTGAGGCAGACACCGTCGGGGATCTCGTCGAACTCCTCGCGGTCGACCACTTCGACCAGGTTCCCTTCGAGGTCGTAGCGCCAGGCGTGGTAGCGGCACCGGATGGAACCTTCGGGGAAGCGACCGGACCCGTCGGCGAGCCGGGTGCCGCGGTGCAGGCACGTGTTGTGGAAGGCCCGGATCGTCTCGGGGCCCGACCGGACGACGAGGATGGACTGGTCGCCGATCAGGTACTCGCAGAAGTCACCGACGTCGGCGATCTCCTCCTGTCGGCAGGCCACCTGCCACACGCCGCGACCACAGCCGCTCGAATTCCAGGCGCGGCGAACTCGGGGCTCGTGTACCTGGCGCGGGGGATGACGTCGTCCTCGCCGACCAAGACGTCTTCGAGGTCCATCTTCGCCCTTCCCTCCGACGCGGCACCGGATCGTGCGTCGAGCCCTCCCCGGCACCGCCATGCTACGGCGCACCGCCACCAGTGCGTGTCGGGTCACGCCCTCGAGAGGGGCGGATCCGCATCGCCGGCTACCCACGGGGGAGGACCGACGCGCAAGGATGGAGAGGTGACGGCCGCTGAATCGTCAGCACCACTGGCCCCGCCGTTAGCCGAGGTGCCGCTTCCTGCGCCCGACGCGGCCAGCCTCCTCCGGCGCAACGTCACCGCCGAGCACGGCGACCGTCCCGCCCTTCGCTTCGGCGAACGGATCTGGACGCACCGCGAGCTGGTCGCAGAGGCTGAGCGTTTCGCCGCTTTGTTCCGCGCCCGGCTGGACCCGGGCCGACCGCCGCACGTCGGCGTGCTGCTCGACAACACGCCGGACTACGTCTTCGCGCTCTGCGGCGCCGCCCTGAGCGGGGCGGTCGTCGCCGGGCTCAACTCCACACGCCATGGCGAGCATCTTGCCCGCGACATTGTGCACACCGACCTGCAACTCGTCCTGACCGAGCCGCGTCACCACGCGCAGCTCGAGGCCGCGCTCGGGACGGTCGACCTTCCCGGCGGGGTGTTCGTGTCCAGCCGGTTCGCCGATGGCGACGACCCGCCCGCCCGTGGCGCGTCGCTCGAGCAGGCACTGGACGCAGCCTGTGGCCTCGCGGACCAGAACACCGGCGACGCCGCCGACGTCGACGCCCTCTGGGTCCTGCTGTTCACGTCCGGCACGTCGGACGCCCCCAAGGCGGTGCGCTGCACCCAGCGCCGTCTCCTCACCACCGGCAACCGCATGGCGATGATGCTCGAGCTGGCCCCCGAAGACGTCGGGTACGCCGCGATGCCGCTGTTCCACACGAACTCGTTGATGGCCGGCCTGGCTCCGGCACTGGTCGCCGGCGCCTCACTCTCCTTGGCGCGCCGCTTCAGCGCGTCGGGGTTCCTCCCCGACGTGCGCCGGTACGGGGTGACCTGGTTCAACTACACCGGCAAGCTGTTGACCTACCTGTTGGCGACGCCGCCCCGAGAGGACGACGCCGACAACTCCCTGCGCGTCGCCTTCGGCAACGAAGGGTCACCCCAGGTCGTGGAGGAGGCGGCGGCACGGTTCGGTGTCCGGATCATCGACGTGTTCGGCTCGACGGAAGGCGCCATCGCGCTGGACCGCACGGGCAACCGTCCTCCCGGCTCGATCGGCCGGCTGCGCCAGGGGATCATGGTCGTCGACGACGCCGGCAACGAGGCGCCGCCCGCACGCTTCGACGCCGCCGGCAGACTCGAGAACGCCGCCGAATGTGTCGGCGAGCTCGTCAACACACTCGGCGTCGGCCCTTTCGAGGGCTACTACCGCAACGACCAGGCGATGCAGCAAACCACGCGCCAGGGTTGGTACTGGAGCGGGGACCTCGGCTACGTCGACGACGAGGGCTGGGTCTTCTTCGCCGGCCGGACCGCCGACTGGCTCCGCGTCGACGGCGAGAACTTCACCGCCGCGCCCATCGAGGCCATTGTCGGCCGGCACCCCGACGTCCTCCTGGCGTCGGTGTACGGCGTGCCCGCGCCGGACTCGGCCGATCAGGTCATGGCCGCGCTCGTCCTCAGGGACGGCGTTGCCTTCGACGGCACCGCGTTCGCCGCATGGCTCGACGCCCAGGCCGACCTCGGACCCAAGTGGCAGCCCACCTTCATCCGCCTCTGCGATGCCCTCCCCAGCACGCCAACGAACAAGATTCTGACCCGCACGCTGATCCACGAGAAGTTCCGCCACGACCGGGTTGACGGAGATCGTCTGTTCCGAGCGCGCCCGCGGCGCGCCGGACTTTCAGCCGTTCACCGAGGCCGAAGAATCAGCGCTCCACGCCGCGTTCGAGGCCCACGGGCGCGCCAACGCCTGGGACCTGTGACGCGATTCAGCTGGGCTGGGGCACGATCCGGATGTAGGGCTTCGGCTCCTTCCAGGTGCCGAAGATCTTCTTGGCGTCTTCGTTGTTGACGGAGCCGGCGATGATGACGTCGTCGCCCTGCTTCCAGTTCACCGGGGTCGCCACCTTGTGCTTGGCCGTGAGCTGGAGAGAGTCGACGACCCGCAACACCTCGTCGAAATTGCGCCCGGTCGTCATGGGGTAGACGAGGATCAGCTTGACCTTCTTGTCCGGGCCGATGACGAACACGTTGCGCACGGTCGCGTTGTCGGCCGGCGTGCGGGACTTGGCGTCGCCCTCGGTGGACGCGGGGAGCATCCCGTACAGCTTGGCGACGTTGTAGTCGTCGTCACCGATGATGGGGTAAGTGGGCCGCGTCCCCTGGGTCTCCTCGATGTCATCGGCCCACTTCTCGTGGTCCCCGGTCGCGTCGACCGACAAACCGATGATCTTGACGCCGCGCTTCGCGAACTCGGGCTCGATCTTGGCCATGTAGCCCAGCTCGGTCGTGCAGATGGGGGTGAAGTCCTTGGGGTGTGAGAAGAGCACCGCCCACGAGTCCCCGATCCAGTCGTGGAACTTGATCGGGCCCTGGGTCGTCTTCGCTTCGAAGTCCGGGGCCGTGTCGTTGATGGAGAGTCCCATTGGTTGCTGCCTCCGTGGTTGGGTTCCGACCGGGCTTGCTTACCACGAACCTCGATTTCGTGCGAGTGAGTTACTGAGCGCACGGCGACGCACGCGCCGCACCCGCCCGAAGCCCACGGCCCGCGTCTCAGGCGTAGGGCTGCAGGTCGTCGTCCAGCTCGACGTCGAAGGTGCGCATCGCCATGGCGAACACCTCGTAGGCACCAACGGTGAACACCACGTCCATCAGTTGTTGGGTGTCGAGTTCGGCTGACAACGCCGCGTACGTCCGTTCGCCGATGCGCGCGTCGGCCACCAGCTCGTCAGCCGCAGCCAGCAGCGCGCGCTCCAACGCGGTCCACTCCGCTGCGTCGGGTCCCACGCGTACCCGGGCGATCTCCTCCGGGGCCAGGCCGACCACGCCACCCTGGTACACATGCTGGGCCCACTCGTAGGTCGCATCCCGCAGGTGGGCGACACGCAGGACGAGGAGCTCGCGCTGACGCGGGGTGATCGTGGTGAAGTAGAGCGCATGCCGGATGAGCTGGTTGTACGCCGCGGTCAGCTCGGGATGGTGGGCGAGCACGCCCATGGCGTTGAGGCCCGAGGGGCTGGCCGGGTCACGTGGTGGCACCGGATGCCGCGGATTCTCGGGACGTAGCGTCGCCGACAGCGTCTCGGCCATGCCTGCCGGCCACTGCCGTGGCGGGAGCGGCGGCACCCGGTTCGTGCTCATCGAACGTGACGTGACGAAGTGGTGATCAGCCGGCGAACTCGGGAAGGACGTCGCGGACGAACGCTTCCACCTGTGGATCACCGGCTTCGGGCCAACCACACACGAGATAGCCGAACCCGGCGTCTTGCCACTTGGCCGCGTGGCGCCGTGCCGTCTCGAGGTCATCGAGCGACAGCGACCCGGCCCGCATGATCGATGCCGGGTCCCGCCCCGCCTCCGCCGCCAGCGTGTCGAGCCGGGCGCTTGCCTCCCCCAGCGAGTTGGGCGTCCCGAATGCGTGCCACACGTCGGCGAAGCGGGCCGCCAGTGGCAGCGTGCGTGTCGGGCCGGTGCCGCCGATCCAGATCGGGGGGTGGGGTTGCTGCACGGGCACCGGCCGCAGCGCCGCGTCGTGGAGCGACACCCGCTTGCCCTCGTAGGAGACGACCTCGCCGGTGAACAACCGCGTCACGATCTCCAACGCATCCTCGAGGAGGTCGAAGCGCTCGCCCGTCGGCGGGAAGGGGATCCCGAGCTCGCGGTGCTCCTTGTCGAACCAGGCGGAACCGAGGGCCAGCTCCAGGCGCCCGTGCGACGCGTGGTCGACCGTGACCGCCTGCGCCGCCAGCACCGAGGGGTGGCGGTAGGTGACTCCCGTCACCAGCAGGCCCAGCCGGATGCGCGACGTCACCCCGGCCAACGCCGCCAGCGTCGTCATCCCCTCGAAGGTCTCCCCGGGCCCCTCGCCGTACATCGGCTGGAAGTGGTCGAACCCCCACATGCCGTCGAAGCCGAGATCCTCGGCTAGGCGGACGCGGCGCACCAGCTCGTCCCAGGGCATGCGTTGCTGAGCGACGTCTAGACCGAACCTCATTGCCCCCCGTTCTAGCCGACGAACTCGGCGACCCGGCTGTGGAAGCGCCAGGCGTCACCGTCCCGGTGGAGCACGTCGTGATAGCGGCCGACGAGCTCCACGCCCCACCGGGTCTCGCCCTTGAGCACGAACACGAAGTCGCTCGTGGCGTGCGCCTCGTCCCCCTCCCACGACGTGACGACCGTGTTCAACACGAGATGGCGTTGGGGCCGGGCCGGTTTCCACCCTGCATATGCGTCGCGCAGAGCGTCCGAGCCCGAGAAGACCCCGAGACCGGGCATCTCGCAGGATCCGTCGGGGCAGAAGGTCGCCACCACGTCGTCGGTCCTGCCGTCATCGAGTGCCTGGGTGTAGGTGGCGATCGCGGCGCGTACGCCCTCGGCCACGTCGGCGCTGGTCAAAACGTCTCCCATCCCTAACAGCCCGCCCGGCTCAGAGCTCGATCTCGGCGACGGGCTGCTCGAGAGGGTTGAGGTTGACCTGCCGCAGCGCCCCCAGCAACTTCTCGGTCGGGTACCCGGCCAAGAAACCGTCCAACACGCGTTGGTAGTTCGAGATGTGCCCTTCGTTTCGCTCCGACAGCCGCATGTACTCGAAGGTCCGCGCGTGCAGGCCCACCTGTTGCTTGGGCAGGTTCGAGAAGTCCTGTGTCGGGATCGGCGGCCACCGCGCGTCGTCGTGGGGCCAGAGCTCGGGCATCGGCGGCGTCTCCGGCTCCTCGCCGGGCGGGTACCGCGTCAACGACCACATGTCCATACGGCACTCCTCGGGCCCCAACGGCCGGAAGCGGTAGGAGGTGGCGCTGCTGTACATCGGGAGCACGAAGAAGTTGGGGAAGCAGAACCACATCGTGTCGCCCCACCCCTGAGCCGCCAGCGCGTTCAGGTCCGGCATGTCGCACCCACGGGACCGGTGCTCGCGCACCACCGCGTCGTTCAACGTCCGGTCCCACTCGGCACGAGCGCCCCCGAAGTCCCCGGCCAGCTCCAGCCCCGATCCCACCATCGACTCTGCAATCCGCACGTCCACGCGCGTGCACCATGCCCGCCATCCCGTCGCTCATCGTGTGGAGATACTGCAGCTCCCCCTCCACGAAGGCAGCCGCGTCGAACCCCGAACCGCCACCACCCGGGAAGCGGCCCGGGATGCGCAGCTGCGGGTGCGACTGCAGCACGTGGTACTGCTCGACGAACGCCTCCACGCCGAGCTTCCAGTTGACCGGCAAACGGGCGGCGTACCACCACTCCGCCCGCAAAGACTCCATCTTCCAACCGTCCAAAACCGTCGCGAACGGCTCCATGCACTGGCGCAGCGGCGGGGCGTCGGCGTCGAGATTGATCCAGGCGCAGCCGCCCCAGGTCTCGCACCGCACGGCGGTGAGGTTCAGCTCCGACGTCGGCTCGAGATTGTGTGCCGCGAACGCCCCGGCCTGCGTGACCCGAGCGTTCTGCCCGTCCGTCCCGTAGCACCAGCCGTGGAAGGGGCAGACGAAGCCGCCCGGCTTGGAGCCCCTGCCCTGGGCGAAACGGACCCCACGGTGGCGGCACACGTTGTCGAAGGCGCGCACGCCCATGTCCTCGGTGCGCACGACGATGACCGACTGGTCGAGGATCTCGTACTCCGCATAGTCACCCGGCTGCGGGATCTCCTCGAGCCGGCACGCCATCTGCCAGGTCCTCGGCCAGAGCTGCTCCGCCTCCAGGCGGTAGAAGTCCGGGTCGTAGTAGCGCTGCTTGGGTACCCGGTCGGGAACCTCGATGGCAAAGGGCACCGGCAAGGCCGACCACTTCTGTTCCACGATCGCCATACTGTCGTCTCTCTGCCCGTTCCTTCGAACCCGAAGTAGACTAACCGGTCGGTACAAAAGTTGGCGATGGTGCTCCCGGGGTCGTCGCCTCGGTCCACCCGACGCCCAACCCGCCTCCTCATGCACGCCTTCCTCGACACCGCCGACAACGCAAATCTCCACGCCGCGGACGTCGACGTGCTCGTGGTGGGCGCCGGCATCACGGGGATCTACCAGCTGTACCGGGCGCTCGACGCCGGGTTCACCGCGCTCTTGGTCGAGGCCGGCGACGGCGTCGGCGGCACCTGGTATTGGAACCGGTACCCCGGTGCCCGCTTCGATTCGGAGAGCTACACGTACGGCTACCTCTTCTCGAAAGAGCTCTTCGACGAGTGGCAGTGGCAGGAGCACTTCGCACCGCAGGAGGAGACCGAGCGCTACCTCAACTACGTCGTCGACCGCTTCGACTTGCGCCGGCACATTCGCCTCGGTGCCCGCGTGGCGTCCGCCGTCCTATGACGAAGGCTCCGGCACGTGGCACGTCGTCACCGCCGACGGACCTGAGGTCACCGCACGATTCGTCGTCGCCGCGACGGGCGTCCTCTCGATGCCCTACATCCCCGACGTGCCCGGTCGCGAGTTGTTCACCGGTGAGGCCCATCACACCGGGCTCTGGCCGTCGGAGCCCGTCGGTTTCGCGGGCAAGCGCGTCGCCGTCGTCGGGACGTCGTCGAGCGGGGTCCAGGTGGTGCCTGTCATCGCGGACGAGGTCGAGTCGCTCACCGTGTACCAGCGGACACCCAACTGGTGCACCCCGCTCAACAACCGGCCCATCACCCCCGAGGAGCAGGCCGAGCTGCGGGCGGGATTCGAACAGCTACGAGAGATCCTCAACACGTCTGTCCACGGCTTTCACCACCCCGCCCACGACCGCGCTGCGACCGAAGACCCGTCGGAAGAGCGCCACGCCTTCTACGAGAAGATGTGGAACAGCCCGGGCTTCACAAAGCTGACGAGCAATTACACGGACCTGCTCTCCAATCCCGACGCCAACGCAGAATGGTGCGCGTTCATCGGCGACAAGATCCGGGAGATCGTCCACGATCCCGAGACCGTCGAGCGGCTGATCCCGACGGACCACCGTTTCGGCGAGAAGCGCCCACCATTCATCACCGGGTACTACGAGGCCTTCAATCGGCCGAATGTGTCACTCGTCGACCTCAAGAAGACCCCGATGGTCCGCATAACGCCAGAGGGGATCGAGACGACCGAGGGCCTGAGGGAGTTCGACATCATCGTCTGGGCGACCGGCTTCGACTTCGGTACCGGCGCACTTTCCCGGATGGATATCCGGGGTCGCGACGGCCTGGCTCTGGCCGACCACTGGGCGGACGGCCCGCGCACATTTCTCGGTGTTCAGACCCACGGCTTCCCGAACCTCTTCCTTCCCGGAGGTCCGCACGCCGCGGCCGGCAACAACCCTCGCTACAACGGTGACCAGGTCGACTTCATCACCGACCTCCTCCTCTACGCCCGCGACCGAGGCTGCGACGTGGTCGAGACAACCGAGTCGGCCGAGGACCGCTGGACGAGGATGATCGATCGGGGCGCGGAGTCACCGCTGTCGTTCGGCGAGAAGAGCTACTACTTCGGCACGAACATCCCAGGGAAGCCGAAGCGCTACCTGCTCAACTCCGGGGGACGCCCGAAGTTCTTCTCCATCGCGGCCGACACGGTCGCGAACGACTACGACTCCTTCTCCATGTCGCGCACGAGCGAGGCCGCCGCCGCCCGACGCTGAGTCGGCCGAGCGGCCAGACGTCACACCGTGGCGATGGGCGTCACGGGGGAGCCCACGATCCCGGGCATCCGGAGCGGCGGTGCGGTCAGGAGGAACCGGCTCCGTCCGTGCTCGCGGAGCAACGCTGCCAGCTCGTGGAGGTACCACATCTCTCCCAGCGGCACGCCCAGCTTGAACAGGCAGAGGTGGTGAATCGGCAGGAAGGAGTGGCGGCTGGGGTCGCGGTCCTTGCCGAGCAAACCCTCGACCGCGTAGTTGTCGGCCACGAGCGCCGAGATCTGCGAGTCCGCGATCCACTCGAGCAGCGACGGGTCCCGCGCGTCGAGATACGAGCACATGGTGTGGATCTTCACCGGGTCGGGGTGGCGCTCCCATTCCAGCACCCTGGTGGCGAAGCCCGTGTGCAACAAGAGGATGTCGCCCGGCTCGACCACGACGCCGTCGGCCGCCATGATCTCCTCGAGCTTCGTGCGGTCGACGCCCTGCCAGGCGTCGCCGAGATGGTGCGCCAGGTCCACCAGCACACCACGCCCCTGCACGCCGTGGAAGGCCATGTGCTCCAGACCGAGGTGGTGCGCAAAGGCGCGGTGCGACCCGCCGTCACCGCGCGCGTCGGCAACTGGGCCCACGAGATCGATTCCGGCGCGATAGCCGTTGTAGTAGACGGCCTCCTCGACCCCGTCACCGTCGGCGTCGAACTCGGCTCCGACGTGGGCGAGCGAGTCCCATTGCGTGGAGTACTGCAGCGAAAGCGTCACCACGTCGTCCGCCCAGACGTCGACGTACTTCGGGTCGCCGAAGCTTTCCATCTCGCTCATGTGGACGTTGTAGAAGGTCGCCGCCTCTCCCTGCATGTCCTCGGTCGGCGCGACAACGGGCGGGTGCCTGCGCTGGTTGAGCGCGGTGCCGCCCGGGTAGTCGAGCGGCAGGCTGAGGCAGAAGGTGACGCCGTTTTCGACCTCGCGGATGCCCGCGAGGACCTTCTCGGAGGTGACCAGGTTGATCCGTCCCAGTTCGTCGTCGTCGCCCCAGTCGCCCCAGGTCGAGCCGGCCGGGCGCTGCTTCCACCGCTTGGTCACGTCTGCACTCCCTTGTCGTCTCGCGCCGTTGTTCTGTACCGACCGGTTGGTCTAATCTGGATGCGCAGCTTCGCACGCCCTGCGAAGGTTTTCTCGAAACCCCGACGAAAGGGACAGCACATGCAGGACAAGCCCTTTGTCGTCTCCGCTGACGGACACATTCTCGAACCGACCGACCTGTTCAAGACGCGCCTGCCGAAACACCTGCGCGACCGCGGTGTCTGGGAAGAGGACTTCGAGATCGAGCCACTCGTCGAGGGTGGGGCGCGCATCTTCCGCCGGCTCCACACGCCCGGGTTCGAGGGATGGACGATCTCGCGCTACCGCCAGACCGGTGGACGCATGCCTGAGGGCGACCCCGAGATGATCATCGAGGACCTCGCCTCCGACGGGGTCGACGTCGGGGTCATGCACCCCAACCTCTCGCTCTTCGGGCTCTACTCCGACGACCACGAGCTGTCGATGGCGCACGCCCGCGTCTACAACGACTACATCATCGAGCGGTTCTCGCCCTACTTCTCGCGCCTCGCCCCTACGGCGCCGGTGCCGATCACCGACATCGACGATGCCGTGGCGGAGATCGAGCGGGTCGCGGCGGCCGGGTTCCGAGGCGATCCTGCTGCCGGCCGTGCCGCCGAAGCCCTACTACTCCCGCGACTACGACCGGGTATGGGCCGCCGCGCAGTCGAACGGCGTGCACGTCTTCATCCACACCCAGACGGGCGGGGTGAAGGTCAACGATCCCGAGGCGACGACGCTCAAGGTCGTCATGGAGAACGCCGAGCAGGTCAACCAGCCCGTGACCGAGAAGTCCGCGTCGAAGCGGATGATCACGCAGGCCATCTACAGCACCATCGTTCCCCAGCAGGTCATCTGCCAGCTGGTCGGCGGGGGCGTGGCCGAGCGCTATCCCGACCTCCACTTCGCGCTCATCGAGTTCAACGCGCACTGGCTGTCCTCGCTCGTCGGTGCGATGGACAAGTGCTGGATCACCGGCATCGGCCAGGACTCCGACTGGTGGCTCGGCGTCTGGGACGAGACCCTGCCGCCCGAGCAGCAGTCCCACATGGCGCAGCTGTTCAAGCTGAACGAGAAGTGGCCCTACCCGCTCATGCCGAGCGAGTACGTGCGCCGGCAGTTCCACGTGTCCTTCCAGGACGACCCCGTTGCCGTAGCCTGCCGCCACATCACCGGGTTGTCGACGCTCGTGTGGGGCAACGACTACCCGCACGCCGAGGGGACGTTCCGGGGCAGCCGCCAGCTCATGGCCGAGCAATTCGCCGGCGTGCCCACTGACGAGCGCGACGCCCTGGTCGGCGGCACACTGGGCGGGCTCCTCGGGTTCGCGCCCGTCGCCGCCTGAGAGGCCGGCACCTGAGCGAGCTCAGATTCGACGGTCGCGTCGCCATCGTCACGGGTGCGGGGCGGGGGATCGGGCGCGCCTACGCGATGTTGCTCGCCGCACGCGGCGCGACCGTCGTCGTCAACGACCTCGGCGGCTCCATGGAGGGGACGGGCGCCGACGCCGGGCCGGCGTCGGAGGTCGCGGGCGAGATCGCAGGCGCCGGCGGTGCTGCGCTGGCCGACACGAGCGACGTGGCGACTTCGGCGGGGGCGCAGGCATTGGTGGAGGCGGCGGTTCAGAAACTTCGGACGACTCGACGTCGTCATCAACAACGCCGGCATCATCCGCTGGGCCGGATTTCCCGAGGTCGACGAGGAAAATCTGGCCCGGCACCTTGCCGTCCATACGTTCGGCTCGTTTCACGTCACGCGTGCCGCGTGGCCGCACATGGCGGAGCGCAACTACGGCCGCATCGTCATGACCACCTCGAGCGGCGTCTTCGGGCTCAAGAACAACACGTCGTACGCCACGGCGAAGGCCGCAGTCATCGGCCTCACCCGCAGCCTCGCGGTCGCAGCGCCCAAGCATGGGATCAGCGTCAACCTGATCGCGCCGGCGGCGATGACCCGCATGGCCGGTGAAGGCGATGCGCCGGACATGAGCCCCGAGCTCGTCGCGCCGATGGCGGCCTTTCTTGCGCACGAGTCCTGCCCCGTCAATGGCGAGATGTACGCCGCCGGGGCCGGACGGTTTGCTCGCATCTTCCTCGCGACGACGTCCGGGGTATGTCCATCCCGGCGCAGGTGTGACCGATCGAGGACGTCGCCGAGCACTGGGCGGACATCAACGACGAAACCGGCTATTCGGTTCCGAAGGACCTCCCCGACTGGTCCGCCCGGTTCTTGTCCCACTTGCAGCAAGGTGACGACTAAGCGGGCGCAGTCCGCGTCGGTCTCCTTTGTCACAGGGCTCGCCTGACACACATGAGACACAACATGCTGTTGCTGTCGGATCCGACCAGCTTCATCGCGTGGTCCGCCGAATGCGGCGATGAGACTTATGGGCATTTAGTCCCATGACTGCGGGATCTCCCTCCGTCAGCCTTGACTGAAGGGAGCATGAGTCGGCCCGACGGGTTGTCGCAGATGGTCGGCGAGCTCTCAGTCAAAAGACTTGGGAAGGAGGCGGATCAAAGTGTCGACCACGAGCAGGCACCGACGGGAACTGGCCTACGAGATCGCCAAGCTACGCGGTCTGCAGCGGTCCGCCGATCCGACCCTCGATGACGCTGATGGTAAGGCATTGGCACTACAGATCCGCGAACAAGCTGAAGTCTGCTTGCAGAAATTGGACCAATACCAGTCGAGCGTGCCCGGGCGAATGTGGTTCGACGCCCAGAGGAGATGCCAGCCCCTGCGCGAGGACTTGCGGCGCACGGGGTTGGAGTTTCGTACGGCGTCGGGAGAAATGGCGCTGCGAACGGGCGAACAATTGTGGGGCCGCTCGTGGTGGAGTCCGACGGATCCTTCCCTGGCGACTGACGAAATGGTCGACCGTCACGCTGGTGCCGACACCGAGCAGCTTTTCGCAGACTCGGAAGGACAAAGAGGTGGTCCGGACGGTCGGGACCATTGGGCCAATCGAGGTCGTGCTCAGCGGCTTGGAGTTCGATCCCGATCCGCAGCTCCTTCAGGCCGACCCGGCGCAGATGATGACCCTCGTCACCATCTTGGTAGGTACGCCCGAGGAAGCGATTGGCGACCTGTTTTACGCAACCCTTTGCACGCCTGAGTGGATCGCTGCGCAGTCTGAGAATGGATCGTTCATGCCGGGCGCCGGACTGCTTGTCGTCAAGAGCGAGGACTTTGACGAACGTCCTCTCCGTCGTGAAATCGAGGGGTTCTTGGTCGGAATTCACGAAAAGACTTGGGGTGACGTCGCCAAACGGATCAAGGAATGGTTTCCCTTTTGGGAATTCGACGGATGTGCCCCATAACGCATAAGAATCGGGTGCCCTCGTACGGCCTTCGCTCCACCACCTTTACCTCCTCTCGCGAATGAGGTAGGCCGCGTCTCCAAATACCGCTCCATCTTCATCTCCACCACCACCCTTGCTCTCTTCGACGAGGAATTTGCCCGAGCAAAGTGACTAATGGATGGCACAAAGGGCATCGACACCGTCGAACCCGTGGGGAAGACTCTCCTCGATGCCCGATCGCGGTATCGGACCAAGGAGCCACGTCATGAGTTACATAGAGCTTTCCCGCACGCGACCAGTTGCCGCCGCGTGGGAGAACCTCACCGACGCACAGAACGAGAAGCAGACAACAGCCATCTACGAAGTCATCGGAAGGAACGGCGGGGACGTCAAGGCCGTCACGTTTTCACCGAGTCACAACGCCATAACCTCGGTCATCGAGTACCCGGATCAGCTATCGGCGATGACCACCGTGGCCGAGATCTTGGCCCTCGGGACGCTCGAGTATGTCGAGATCGAGCCACTATGGGACGTGGTGGAGTTCACCGGATTGGTACGCTCGGCCGCAGCTAAGAAGTAGCCGGCGCTATCGACCCACACCTGTTGGGTCTGGCTGAAACCTGAGATCAATCAGGGCGACGCAGAGATCGTGAGAAGGGGCCTTCGGGCCCCTTCTGCGCGTCGTAACCGAAGGGCACGCGGGGTAGGCCCGTCCGCCGCTTCGCGGAGCAATCGTCCGCCAAGTCGGGCTGCCGAATCGATGGTGACCGGCCATCAGCAGCCCGACCCTCGGGCGGGGCGCTCGGGCCGGGAACCGAACCCGGTGCACTTTCGTAAGAAAGGAAGGGCAGCATCGTGCGAAGGGGCCCTTGGGCCTCTTTTGCGCGTCAGGGGTTTTCTAGTTCCGAGGTGACCCAGTACGCCGGCCTGGGGTGGGATTTGGGCACGTCTTGCTACCAGAGAGAACGAACTTCTACTTCGCTCCCACGATTCGCAGGCGAATCAGGTGAAGCGCCGGGAGTCCCATGGTGCTACGTCCGCTTGCGAGGCTGTTCCCCGCGAGGGACGTCTAGGGAGAATCGACCAGGACGAACTCCAGATAGCGGATTTCACCGAAGGTAATTCCACGCGCGCTCGCAGCCTCGCGCCGCGCCGCGGCGGCTCCTTCGGCTTGCTTGTCCAAGGCAGCCCTGTCGGCCCAGACAGTTCCTACGTATCCCTCACCCGTGTCGCGGTTGACCATGTTGCGCAAGGAGCAGAAACCCGAAGCAGCCTTTATCTGAGGCACGATCTCGTTCTTGAAAAAGCTGAGATTCTCATCGATCGTCGCCGGGTCCATGCTGAACGGCGAAACCATGAGTGCGGACCCTGGCACGGGTGGGTTCACGACCTCGGACACCAGCTCTTCAAGCCTCTCAACTTGAACAGTTCCTCCGATGATTTCAGTGGCTTCGTCGCGCGCTTTGCTCATTGCGCCGTCACTTGCGTCGCGGTCCGCCTCGCTCTCCCAGGTCGAAAGGATGTGCAACCTCTCCGTCGATCGGTCAACCGTTGCGCTCAGGCCTCGGTAGCCCTTTTGTTGGTGAATGAGCGGGAGCGCTGTGCCGCGCAAGTACTCGATACCACCGTCGATGTTGGTGGCATTTGTCCAGGTAATCAAACGTGTATACATCGCCCTTCCTTCCTGTTGCGGACACAATTTCGGCCGCGGAGCAAACGCTATACCCGTGGCTCTCGTCGCGCTTCTGGGAACGACGCCGCGCCCGGGAGGGGTCTCCGCACGCGGATACTCAAAGTCGGGCATGCAAAACGCTCGAGGAAACCCGTTTCGGCTATGGGGTGATCTCGAGATCCTGACGGAAGTGATGGAAGGGCGAGCCCGGGCGGTAATCGCGGGGGACCTCGTCAACGCTCTGGTAGTTGGCCACGTCGAAAATATTGGACGATCGGATGTCCTCTTCGACGGCAACTCCACACAGTTGTATCTCCGTAGCCGTGTCGAAGCAGCTTGCTAGCGGCACGACCTCATCGCGCAGCTCCTCGTAGCGTTCACGCGAGATGCGACCGAGCAGCGTGTACTCGCAGCCGCTGGGCGAGTCACCGACGCGGCGGCCAACCATGGCGTGATGCCTCCCGTCGTCGATGCAATAAAGGGTGTAGTCGTCAGCCTCCAAACACTCGCGGATACGCTCGTGGCGTTCGTGGACAGGTAAGAGGTGCCACTGGATGTGCCGACGCTCTTTCATGGCCCACAGCGGTCCAGGCGGAATCGTGTGCTCGGGCTCATCCTCATCGAGCGGGGTCGAAACGTCGTGGCCGACCAGTGGCTCGGGAGCAATGGCCGAACCGGACTGGGTGATGATGTCGCCGGGCTTGGGTGGGCCGGACGAGGCTGGCGCGGCCTGCCCCCACTCGTGGACTTGTTCGCTCTCCTGGCCGTCGCCCTCGCCCGTCATCTGTATCCTCCTGTGAGCCGCTCGGTTGTCGCCTTCGTCGTGGACGATACCGGGTTGCACCTGGTGCGCCCCGAACCGAGCGCGACGAGACTGTTGTCATGAGCGACGGTGGCAGGACGTTTGAGGCCGGGTTTAGATGGCGAGGTGAGGCGGGGCGGGTCCACGTCGAATGTGTACCGAACACGGATCCGGGCTTCTACGGATGCTGGTCGCCGGTCGCGGAAGGCTTCCCAGTCTGTACCGCAACCGTGGACTATCCAGCGCTCGGCTACCGCTCAATGCTCGGATGGGTGCAGCTCGTTCGCTCGACTGACAACGAATCTGGGGGCCTGCGATTCGAGCTGGACCCGTTCGGGCTGTTCGGCGACGCACCTTCGCCGTACTGTTGGTATGGGCAGCGCCCGACACTTTTCGACGCTCCGTCGCGTCCGGTCCGAGATCCCCTGGAGTGGGTGGCGCACAGCTTTCTGGCCACAACCCCCCTCGACGAGGTTGCAGCGATGAATCCAAGGCGAGTTGTACCTCTCTTAGGATTTTCGTGGGGTTTTAGTGACTCGGGCAGCAGCGTGATCCTGAGTGACATCGAGATGTTGACTGACAGTGAGTGGAGCATGCATCTAGACGTGCTTCGACAGGGATATCCGCTTTGGCTCTTCTCAGAGGGAAACGAGATGTAGCACGGCGCGGAAGCTTTGGTCCGAGCCACAGACCGTCCCAGAACGCCCGGGACCCGGTCACCATTGGGGCAGTGGAGGATTCGGAGGAACCTCAAATCGTCTTTTGTTAGATCTAGATCTAGTGACGCTTGGCGGACTTCAACAGTAAATCGTTCATCACATCAGGTCGGTGAGACGTCCAGATGACGCGCTGCCGACAGCTAACGGGCGACAGTTGACCCTTGTGGCTCACGGGACCCCAGGGTGCTTGGAAGGGCACAAGGGCCCAGTCCTCATGTGCTGTTCGGTCGGCGTCGATAGGTTGCCGGACACGGATCGGACGAGCGGGCGACTCCGCCGATCTGGGCGGCGACAGGTCGAGGAGGCAACTTCCAGCGGGGTTCCCACTCGTAGGTGGCAAGAAGCTTGGTGGCCGTCGCCGACATGGCGGAGACGGCGAATGGCTGGGCCGGGCAGGTGTGCTTCCCGTGTCCGAAAACAGTGACCAATTCGGGTGTGGCAAGGGGGGGTCGGACCAGGCGGTGGTGGCGCCAGCGATCTGGGTCCCAGTCTCCGAGTCCCGGCCCGGCCGAAGTATTGGTCATCGGCAACAGCGTGGCAATGGTCACACCCGTCGCAACCTGGTAAGTGCAGTCGGTGTCGGCCAACTCGATCGGCTTCAAGACGTAACGGGACATGATCGACCGTTGGGCCAGTCGGATCGATTCGAAGGCGCAGCGTTTCGCCCAATCGCCATCACCATGGGCGACCCGGATCGCTGCAGTTGGGCGTGAGAGCAGATCGACCAACATCCAGCCCATGGCAGCAAAGAGATTGGACATCGAAGCGATGTGGATCAAGGCCACATCGTGTGCGATTCCGCGGTACCGGGCGTCGCCTTCCTCGCTCTGCCAGGCCTGAACGATGCGAGCGAACAGAGGGTGAATGGTCGAGGTGTCTGGCTGCGACTCGACGGCCTGGACCGCTTCGGCGAATTGTGCGACGACTCGTTCCAGAGCCTCCCTTTCGGATCGCTTGTCATCGGCCGCGACAGCCGCCATCGCATCGGGGTGCACGAAAGACTCGGCTCCGTCAAGGGTGTCGAAGGCGGCCATGAGGGTGGACAGAGTGGGCTCTTCGGCCGATCCCGGCCCTCCCCACGATGCCAGTCCCACTCGATGGCCGAACCGTCGGCTCAGATCGAACAGGTCGACAGAGCCAGAATCACCGAGCTCGACCACGGTGGCGTCGAGAGCTCGGTCCACGCGGGCCAGGTACGTAGCAGCGTCGGCTCGACCAAAGAGGTCGTGGGGCAGCGTTCGCCGTCCGTCGAAGATCTCGTCAGGCAACTTGCGCCGCAACATCCGCCAGTCAGCTACTCCTTTTGACGCATGGTCCTCGGGCAACGCATAGAAGGCCGAGACGCCCCGGGCTGAGAAAGTGAATAGATAGCGATCCGGACCGCTGTCGACGATGAAGGTGTCGCCACAACTCTGTCGAGCAGCCACCAGCGTCGCCACCGCGTCGGCGACTGGATGGTCCCACGGGAGGGCGGCATCGGCCGCGATCGGGGGCATGGGCAAGATTTCGGGCCGTGCCACCACAAGAGAATGCCAGACGGCTTGTCTCGGGAGGTTCTAGAGAATGCCCTCTATCGCCAACGTTCGGGGCGATGCTGGAGCGAATCTCAGAGTCGTACCGCCAAAAGATCTTTAGGAGGGGACGAGCGGCGACGCTGCTGCTCTACTCGTCCAAGAGATCCGGCTCTTCGGCGACGATCTGGTCGTAGAGCGGCTGGAACTGGTACCAGCCGGTGCCATGGCCACCCGTCTGGCCGGCCGTCCTCTGTGCCACGTCGGGACGGATCAGCACGGGTGTTCCTGCGGCCTCGGCCAACAACTGGGCCTGGCAGGTGCGCTCCATAGTGATGAACCACCAGGCCGCCTCGTCGACAGTGTGTCCTACGGTGAGCAGACCGTGGTTGGCCAGGACCGCGGCCTTGCAACCGCCAAGTGCGTGCGCGATCCGCTTGCCCTCCTCGACGTCGAGCACGGCGCCGGTGTAATCGTCGAAGAGGACGTGGTCCTCGTAGAAGGCACAAGCGTCCTGAGTCAGCGGGTCGAGCGGACGGTGGAGGGTGGACCACGCCTTGCCGTACACCGAATGCGAGTGCGCGGCAGACACGACGTCGGGACGCGCCGCATGGATCTGGGAGTGGATCACGAATGCGGCGAGATTGAGCGGCCAGCTGCCCTCGACGACCTCGCCCTGGTGATTGACCAGTAACAGATCCTTTACCTGGATCTGGCGGAAGTTCATGCCGAGGGGGTTGACCCAGAAGTGGTCGAGAAGCTCGGGATCGCGGGCAGTGATGTGGCCGGCCGTTCCCTCGCTGAAACCGAATTTCCCGAAGAGGCGAAAGGCCGCGGCCAATCGCTGCTTGCGGTGGCGCCGCTCCTCCTCGACAGTGCTGAACTCGGGGAACGCATGGGGGGCCCGATCTGTCGGCACTCAAACAGTGTACCGGTCAGTCCATAGGATGGTCGCATGGACTTCTCGTTGGGCGAAGCCGAGCGCGAGCTGGCGGCACTGTGCAGTGAATTCGCGCAGAAGGAGATCGCAACACGCGCGCCCGCGGCCTGGGAGGAGGGTCGCTGTCCGACGGATCTGCTCCGGGAAATGGGTGCACTCGGGTTACTCGGGATGCTCGTCCCCGAGCGCTGGGGTGGCATCGGCATGTCGACGGTCGGCTTCGTCGCCGCCATGGAGCAACTCGGGCTGGCCGATCAATCCGTTGCGGCGGCGATGCAGGCCCACGTCACCATCGGCTCACTGCCGCTGCTCTTGTTCGGCAACGACGATCAGCGAGAGCGGTGGTTGCGGCCCTTGGCAGAGGGGCGCGGCGCTCGGGGCATTCGGCCTCACCGAACCGGATGCCGGCTCGGACGCCCGGGGCATCCAGACGAAGGCCCTTCGCCAGGACGGCGGCTGGTTGATCAACGGCTGCAAGACGTTCATTTCGAACGCCGGGACGGACATGTCCTTCGGCGTCACGCTCCTTGCCCGGACGAACGAGTCCGACGAGGCACCCCGCTACGCCAGCTTCGTGGTCGAGAAGGACACCGCGGGATTCACCATGGGTTCGAAGATGCGAGGCATCGGTTGGCGCGGACTGGATACCCGGGACCTCTATTTCGACGACGTCTGGGTGCCGGACGACCATCTCGTTGGCGATCCGGACATGGGACTCGCCCAGTTCCTCAAGACGCTCGAAGTCGGGCGGATCTCCATTGCCGCGCTCTCGCTCAGCCTCTCCCAGGCCGTGCTGGACATGGCAACTGAATATGCACGGGAGCGCGTGCAATTTGGGCAGCCGATCTCGAAGTTCCAGGCAGTGCAGTTCAAGCTCGCCGACATTGCCACCGAGCTCGAGGCGGCTCGCTGGCTCACCTACAGAGCGGCGTCGCTGCGCGACCAGAGCCAGCCGTTCCAAAAGGAAGCGGCCATGGCGAAGTTAAAGGCCAGCCGCCTGGCGGTGGCAGCTGCCTCCGAAGCGGTTCAGATCCACGGCGGGCTCGGCTACATGTTGGAGAGCCCGGTCGCCCGGTTCTACTGCGACGCCAAGGTGCTCGAGATCGGCGAGGGCACCAACGAGATCCAGCACCTGGTGATCGCCCGCGCCTTGGGCTGCTGAACCGCGTGCTGCGGCGATCAGACGGCTGAGAGGCGACGCAGCGCGGCAGCGATCTCCTGACGACCGGGTAGCCACGCCCGTTCGAGCTCCGGAGCATATGGCGGTGGAGTGGCGGCGGCACCAATTCGTTCGATCGGAGCGTCCAAGTCCCAGAACGCCTCGCGGGCGACCCTCGCAGCAATCTCCGCGCCGATGCCAAAGGGGACGACGGCCTCGTGCGCGATCAATATCCGGCTCGTCTTCTTCAGCGAGTCGAACACGGGATCCAGGTCGAGTGGCGCAACCGTCCGTAGGTCGATCACCTCGACGGAGATGCCTTCACCCGCCACCGTCTCGGCGGCTGCAATCGCCTCATGGACCATGCGCGACACCGAGACGACGGTGATGTCGGATCCCGGCCGGACGACAGCGGACCTTCCGAGCGGGAGCACGGAGTCAGCCGGCGGCGCCGGGCCCTTCATCCCGTACAGCAGCCGGTTTTCGATGAAGACGACCGGGTTGGGGTCCTGGATGGCAGCCCGCAACAACCCGTAGGTATCCGCAGGTGTTGAGGGCATGACCACTGTGAGGCCGGGAATGTGGGCCAGCAGCGCTTCGAGGCTCTGTGAATGCTGACTCCCCGAGGAACGGCCGGCACCGAATTGGGTGCGCACGGTGAGGCCCATTTCCGCAGACCCCCCGGTCATGAACGGCAGCTTGGCTGCTTGGTTCAAAAGCTGATCGAGGCAGACGCCGAGGAAGTCGAGGTACATGATCTCCACTACCGGGTGCATGCCGGCCATCGCTGCGCCTACCGCGAGCCCGACGATCGCATTCTCCGAGATGGGCGTGTCGCGGACCCGGTCGCCGAACCGCTGGCGGAGGCCCCTTGTGAGGCCGAACACATTGCCTCCATCGCCCAGGTCGATGCCGGCAAGGAAGACGCGGTCATCCGTGGCGAGCTCTGTCTCGAGAGCAGTACGGATGGCGTCCATGGTGCGGATCTCCGGTCCGCTCCCCGTCGAGGCGGGTTGGGCGGCGACCACCGATCGCTCTCGGACGACAAAGTCGAACAGTGCGGTCGCCTCAGGAGCTGGCAACTCGCGCGCCCGTTCCACCGCCTCGTCAAGCTGGTCCGCCACCAACTCTTCGAGTGCTTTGATGTCGGTCTCGGTGATGCCGGCGTCGATGAGCCGCTGGCGGTGCAGCACCAAGGGATCACGCGTCTTGCCACGTGCTGAGCTCCTCGGGAGAGCGGTAACGCTGCGGATCGCCTTCGTAGTGGCCGTGCCAGCGGTACGTACTCGCCTCGATGATGACTGGGCCCGAACCGGACCGAGTGCGCTCGACGGCGTCAGCCATGGTGATTGCAGTGGCAACGACGTCGTTTCCGTCGACCGGGTGAAACGGCATCGCATAGCCGACCGCGCGCCGCTCAAGCGTTGTTGCGTGTTGCGCCTCAGTTGGCGAGAACTCCGAGTAGCCGTTGTTCTCACAGAAGAAGATCACCGGCAGCTGCCAGACTGCGGCAAGGTTGAGCGCCTCGTGGAACGCTCCCTGGGCGACGGCGCCGTCGCCGAAGAAGGCCACTGCCACCTCCTCGCTGCCGCGGATCTGCGACGCCGTGGCTGCACCCACCGCGATGGGCAATCCCGCGGCGACGATGCCGTTGGCGCCAAAGATCCCGATTCTGGGATCCGCGATGTGCATCGAGCCACCCCGACCATGGTTCGTTCCTTCGGCGCGTCCCATGAGCTCCGCGAACATGCCGAGCGGATCGAGCCCTTTGGCCAAGCAGTGTCCATGGCCGCGATGAGTGGACGTGATGACATCGTTCGATCGCAGGGGCCAGCAGGCGCCGACCGCCGCGGCCTCCTGGCCGATCGACAGGTGAACGAAACCCGGAACGAGCCCGTCCCGGTAGAGGCCCGCGACTCGGTCTTCGAAGCCGCGGATGAGGAGCATGCGCCGCTGCATCTCGAGCAGATCTGACCGGGAGAACACTGCGGAAGCTTCGTCGACCTTCGTCACCATTGTGTACTGTACTGACCGGTACAAGCGGGAGGCTGATGTCGAGTCAGATCGAAACCCCCGAGTCCTCTCTAATTGCGCACGGAGCGACGCGACGTGTGGTCGCCATAACCGGCGCTGGAGGGGTGTTGGGCATGGCGTTGGCGCGTCGGTTGGGTGGCGAGCCGAACACCGCGCTCGTATTGAGCGACGTCGCCGAGGAAGCGCTGGCCGCCAGCGTGGACGCGGTGAAAGGGACGCAGAGCCCGACTGCCAGTGCTCTCGCTGACGTCAGCAATTTTGACCAGGTGCAATCCGTTGTGCAGCTGGCCCTTGAGCAGTTCGGCCGACTCGATGTCATCATAAGCAACGCGGGCATCCTGTCTCCGAACGGGCGCATCCACAACCTCTCGACGGAGGACTGGGAGCGAGCGTTTCAGGTGAACGTGCTCGGAGGGGTGAATGCAATTCGGGCAGCGGTGCCTGTGATGCGCACACAGCACTCGGGCTCCATCATTCTCACGGCGTCCGTCGCGGGTCTCACGGCATGGTCACACTCGGCTCCTTACTGCGCCACCAAAGCGGCAGTGATTCAGCTCGCCAAGGTCGCCGCCGTCGAATACGCCCGAGACGGGATCCGAGTCAACTGCGTGTGTCCGGGTACGTTCCGATCGGGGATCCATACTGGACTTCCGGAAGAAGCTCTCGACACGATTGCTGCGCGTCACCCGCTCGGGCTGGGCTCGGCGGAGGATCTCGTGGGTGCCTATTCCTATCTCGCCAACGCGGAGTCGCGATGGACGACCGGGGCAGCGTTGGTCGTCGACGGCGGGTATTCGGCTCCGTGATCTGCGTTCGGTCGGCCTGGCCCAGCTACTTCGTGATGCCGCGCATGAAGATCTCTGCGAAGGGTTGCGCCACCGAAACTGCAGCGAGCCGACCGCCCGGCTTCAGCCACAGATAGGTGTAGTTGTGCATCCCGAGCCACGCACGCGCCGTCAACCAGGGATCGACCTCTCGGAACTCGCCGGACTCCACGCCCGCACGGAGCACCTCTTCGACGCGGCGTTCGTACTCTCGCCGCCGTCTCCGGAACCTGTCGGCCCGAGGACCCGACAGAGCGGGGAACTCGTGCAAGAACACCCAGACGTGGTCGGGGTAGCGGTGGATGACGTCCAGAAGCTCGTCACCGAGCATGGCGAGCGCTTGCGATGGGGTCCCACTTGCCTGGGCGACGCGATCCGCACCGATCATGACTTCGTCCATCACGCGGTCATGGATTGCGGCGAGCAGTGCTTCCTTCGATCCGATGTAGTGGTAGAGGGCGCCCTTTCCCAGGTCGTTGGCCGCGCACAGCTCCATGATCCCGGTTGCGTGATAGCCCTGCTGAGCAAAGAGATGCGCTGAGGTGTCGATGATCGCCTCGCGTCGCGACTCCCACTTCGGGCTGCGCCGGGAGTCTGCGTTGGCCTGCGCGCTCACGGACGATGACGCTAGTGGGGATTGGGGCAACCATCGGTCTTTCGGCGACGAGGGTCGTAGCTGGCACGCCGTAGATGACCCATCGAGGAGGTCCGCGTGAAGGCCGATATCAACTGGTTCGGCGTGTTGGCTCATCACGCCGAACGATCGCCAGAACGGGCAATCACGGTCTTTGAGGGAACGGTCACGACATACGCCGAGATGGCGATGCGAGCGACGGGATTGGCGACGGGCCTGCACGAGAGGGGGGTCAGGGCCGGCCAGGTGGTTGGCCTTCTCTCCTACAACTGTCCCGAGTTCCTCGAGACGGTCTTTGCGGCGAATTACCTCGGCGCGACCGTCATGCCGATCAACTGGAGACTGGCGGCACCCGAGGTGCGCTTCATACTCGAGCACTCCGAAGCCCGGGCGCTGGTGTGCGACGAGGCTCTCGTGGAACTGGCCGATGATGCCACCAAGGATGTCGACCCGAGCCCGCTGAAGGCGTGCATCGCGACGGAGGCCGCCGGCGATTGGACCACGATCGCGGAGCTCCGATCTGGCGCATCGCCCGTCGAGCGGTGTCCGACGGCTGCCGACGACACCCACCGCCTCATGTACACCTCAGGGACCACGGGTCGGCCTAAGGGCGTGATGATCTCGCACGCCAACCTGGCATGGAAGAACCTGGCACACCTCATCGAGTTCGGGTTCAATGCCGAAGAAACGGGCTTGGCCTGTGGACCGCTGTACCACGTCGGAGCCCTCGATCTGACAACGACCACGCTGATCGCCGCCGGTGCCACCACGATCGTCCACCGGGCGTTCGACGCGGCCGCCGTCGTGGACGAGATCGAGCGGTCGCGGGTGACGACGGTGTGGCTGGCCCCAGCGATGGTGAACGCGATCATGGCGTTGCCGGAAGTCGAGAGCCGCGACCTTTCGTCGGTGCGCGTGATCATCAATGGAGGCGAGAAGATGCCGATTCCATTGATCCAACGGATTCAACGAACATTCCCGTCGGCCTGGTTTGCCGATGCCTACGGGCTCACGGAAACGGTGTCCGGCGACACATTCCTCGATCAGGACAACCTCATCACGAAACTCGGCAGCGTGGGACGGCCCTGCGCGTACCTCGAGCTCGAGGTCTGGGACGAGCAAGGCCAGCCTGTCGCTGCAGGCGAGCGCGGAGAAATTGTGCTCCGGGGCCCCAAGGTGTTCAAGGGGTACTGGCGCGACCCTGAGGCCACTGACCGCGCTTTCGCCGGCGGCTGGTTCCATACCGGCGACATCGGAGTAAAAGATGAGGACGGCTATCTTTTCATCGTCGATCGGCTGAAGGACATGATCGTCTCGGGCGGAGAGAACATCGCGGGGTCCGAGGTCGAGCGCGTCCTGTACGAGCACCACGCCGTGCTGGAGGCCGCCGTCGTGGGTCGTCCGGACGAGCGGTGGGGCGAGGTGCCGGTGGCCTTCGTGGTGCTGCGCGCAGGTGAGCCCGCTTCAGCTGAGGAGCTGATTGCGCACTGTGCCAGCCAGTTGGCAAAGTACAAAGTGCCGAAGGACGTCACGTTTCTCGAGGCTCTGCCACGGAACCCCTCGGGGAAGGTGCTCAAGCGAGACCTCCGACCGGTGGCCTGACCCACCCGAGAGGACTACAGCGGGATACCGACGATCGAGCAGGTTTCGGCAACTTCGTCGAAAATGGAACCCGGAACTGAGTATGGGTCTGGTGCTGACACCTCAGCCCAGTTGGCAGCGACGTCATCGGCGGACGGATTACCCACCCGCTCCGCGACCCAGCCGCGGCCCTGTCCGACGAAGACGCGGGAGAAGCGACCGGCGCAGGCCGAGATGCAGTGGTGGGTCGACTTCGCAGTCACGGCTGGCGAGGAAGACGACGATCGGGACAACCAGCTCAGGGTCGATGGCGTCGAGGAACGGCAGCTCACCTTGGAACTGGTCGCGGTCACCGACCGTCTCGGTGACCATTCGGGAGTATCCGAAGGGGAGCACGCAATTGGCCAGGATGCCGTAGGGTCCGCCCTCGATAGCGATGACGTTCGACAGACCGACGACTCCGGATTTCGCGGCTGCATAGTGTGCCGAATTCGGTTGACCGAAGAGGCCGGCCGACGAGGAAATGAAGACAAAGCGACCGTAGCCCTGCGACTTCATGACGCGATAAGCCGGCTGGCACAAGTAGAACGCGCCGTGCAGGTGCACATTCACCATGCGTTCCCAATCGTCGGGCGTCAGGTTCTCGAATTCCGTCGTGTGGAAGATGCCCGCATTGCTCACCACGACGTCGAGCCGGCCGAACTCTGCGACCGCGGTCTGTACCATGCGAGCGCCGCCTTCGATGGACGCAACCGAGTCGTGCGAGGCGATCGCGCGGCCACCTGCCTCTTGGATCTCGCGTACGACAGCGTCGGCGATGTCCGGATCGGTCCCGTCCCCGTGCATGCTGGCCCCGACATCGTTCACCACCACAGCGGCGCCACGACGCGCGAGCTCCAATGCGTAGAGGCGGCCCAGTCCCCGCCCCGCCCCGGTGACGAGGGCGACCTGATCGGTGAATTCGATCACTTCCGACGCCATGGTTCGGCGTGCTCAGCCGAAAAGGACCGGCAACGACGTCGGTGATCGGAAGACCTGTCCCCGGATGTGAGGGTCGTCTCCGTCGGGATCGAGGCGGAGATTGGGCAATCGGTCGAGGAGCAGGTTGAGGGCCACACGCATCTCGAGCCGGGCCAGGTGGGTTCCGAGACATGCGTGCGGTCCGTGGCCGAACGAGATGTGCGGCTTCGGGTTTTCCCGCAAGATGTCGTAGATGTCCGGGTCGAGGTAACGAGTTTCGTCCCGGTTGGCGGCGGCGAGCATCAGCATCACTGTCGAACCAGCCGGGATGGGAACACCCCCGACCTCGGCGTCCTTCGTGGCCAGGCGCGTGATGTTCAAGAGCGGCGTCTCGAGCCGAAGCGATTCCTCGATCGCCTGTGGGATCAGCTCGCGGTCGGATCGGACCGCTTCGAGTTGCCCGGGATTCGAAAGGAGTGAGAACAGCATGTTGCCGGTCGCCCGGTACGTGGTCTCGACGCCGGCGGGGAGCAGCAACCGTAGGAACGAAAAGATCTCCTCATCGCTCAGGTGCTCACCGTCTAATTCGGCCTGTGCCAGCTCGCTGATGAGGTCCTCGCGGGGTTCGCGCCGCCGTTCCGCCAGGATCACGGCCATATATTCCTTCACCTCTTGCGATGCCACGATCGCCTCATCCAACTTCGTGAAGAAGCTCAGGATCGCGGTCGTCCAGCGCTGGAATTGCCGGTAGTCCTCACGAGGCAGGCCGAGGATGCCCGAAATCACTTTCGTAGGGAAGGGGAAGTTGAACTCCCGCACGAGGTCAGCGAGAGCCGCGCCCCACAAAGGAATCGATGAGCTCGTTCGCGACATCGACGACGAGCTCTTGTTCCCACTGAGCGAGGACCTTCTGACGAAACGCCGTGGAAACAATGGCCCGGTAACGGCGATGTTCAGGATCATCCATTCCGAGCATGATGTGTTCACCCATGATCGGGCCCATGATCAAGTCGATGATGTGGGCCGAAGAGAACGCCTCGCCGTCACGCAGCACCTGCGTGATGTCGTCGTGGCGGTACATGAAGAAGACGTCCCGACCCTCTTCGTGTGGCATGAGAGAGGAGTCGAGCTTCTGGATCGGGTGCGCCCGGCGCGCATCGGCGAGCTCGGGGTAGGGGTCTCGGACGTCTCCAGCCACTGCGTCGTCGAACAACCCGAGCTCGTCACTGTCGGTGACCGCATCCTGCGACACAACTCCGTCTGCGGTGGGTTCCACCGAGCTTTTCACTGGGCCCCCAAGGGTTGAAACCTAATATTTGTTCAGCACGCTAGCGCCGGCAGAATTGCCACGTCAATCTCAAGGAGCTTGGAAGACGCCGCGCCGCGTTCTCCCAGTTCGGAATCGCAGAACAAATGTTAGTGTCCCGCTTGTGAACGACACTTCGGGGGTCCGATGCCGGTAGATGGTGTCCTCAGCGGTCGACACTTCCTGGTGACGGGAGCTTCGAGTGGGATCGGTGCGGCGACGTGCCGATCGATTGTCGCTCGCGGTGGAAAGGTCGCGATGGTCGCCCGTCGCAAGGAGCGACTCGAGGAGCTTGCGGCCGAGCTGGGCGAGAGTACCTACGTCGTGGCCGCCGACGTGACTGATCTGGAAGCGCTTGAAAGCAAGGTCGAAGAGGCCGCTCGGCACTTCGGCTCACTCGACGGCGTCATCACGGTGGCCGGACAGATGATGACCGGCGGGATGACGAGCGGGACTCCGCAACGCTGGCGCGAGCTCATCGACCTCAATCTCATCGGCCCCTTGGCCACGATCCGTTACGCCCTTCAGCACTTCGCGACATCCGGTCGTCGCGACGTGGTGATCGTCGGATCGACCGGAGCGATGACCCCAATGCCGGGAGTCGGGATCTATGCCGCATCGAAGCGCGGGCTCGAAGCCGCGTTCGACACACTCCGGCTCGAGCTGGCGCCTGCAGGCATCAACGTGAGCCTCGTCCTGCCGGGAATGTTCGAGACAGAAGGCCTCACACTCGAAGGCATCATCATCGATGGCGACGTGCCGACCAGCGATATCCCGTACTTCGTGGAGGGCGAGGCACCGGTTCCACCACAGCCGCTCGCCGACTGCATCGCCTACATCGTCGGATTGCCCGATGGCATCTGCGTCAACGAGATGGTCGTTCGTCCCACCGGACAGCTGAACCCCTGAACCGGCGACGTCGCAGCCCAGCGTTTTTGAGACCCGTGACGACCTCTAGGGACTGCAGCGCCCCCCGCTAGCGGGCTGGGACACGTCGGGTCGGCCGGATTGGCCGGTGGCCCACCCTGACCAGATGCCGGCCGAATACGGCCCGGGCTGGCCCGCCTGCTCGTAGTAGCCCTGGGGGTCGTAGACCTTGGCTTCGGGGAAGGGCCACGGGCACGCGACCGAGGTTGCGGCGCCACTGCCGCGAATGATGGCGAAGCTCCCTCCGTAGAGGAAGAAGTAGCAGGCGTTCAAGATCAGGAACATCACGGTGAACGTGCCGAGCACCTCTCGACCGCGAAAACCGCGGATGCGCTGTGCAAGCTTCTCGGCAACGGTTCGCCCCGAATCGTCGCGGTACAGGAGCACGCCAGCCGGGATCATCACTGCGGTAACCAGGGACGACTCCCACAGCAACGGGAACTGGTAGGTCTTGCCCGTGAACACAGAGCCGAACGGTATGACCTGCGAATAGATGTAGAGCTGCGTTCGAATCAGCAAGATCTCTTGGATGGCGTCATAGATGAACCCAAAGACGTAGATCAAGAGCGCGAGGGAGATGAGTGGGTGGCGCCAGACGAACGAGTCAACGGTTCGGTTGCGTTGGAGCCGGCGGAGGACCCAGATCGCCGGGAAGAACGGAGCCAGGTAGAACATCACGTAGCCGAGGACGATGAACGGTTCGACTGTCGGTGATAGCGACACCAACGGCCACGTCTCGGGCCAGTGCCACAGCTGCGGGTTGTAGACGGCGTAAGGGGCCCAGTTCATGATCGGGTCCTGCCACACCAGCGTCGTGCAGACGATCGCCATCAACAAGATGGGGTGGTATGGCTTCCGCCGCCACAACACCACGAAGCTCACCACGATGAGCACCAAGGCGAGCACCGTGGAAATCTGGAGAAATGTGATCCAGTGCGTCCAGCCGAAGAGCGGCCGCACGGGACGTGGCGCGCCCTGGACGCTGGGATTCTTGATGCGTGCCGCAACGGCGCCTCGTCGGGCGTTGTGCGCCACCACGACGATGGACGCCACGACGGCACAGATGAGGAGGCCCCAGAGGACGCTGATCCGCGTCTCCCGCCCGTTCGAAGGATGTGCCGTCCCGGGAAGCTCGTCGTTGCTGCGATCCGTCCGCCGAGGCGGTAGGAGCTGGGTCGCCACTATTCAGACCTCTCCGAAGCGTCCGACCAGGTGCGACTTTCCGAACTCCTCGTCGAGTTGGCGGGCGACGAGATATCCCGCGCCCATCCAGCCCCGACGAGTCCACTTGCCGAATGAAACCCGAGTTCCGGGTCCTCCAGCGGCGGCGGGGACCATCTTGACCCTCTCGAGCGCTTCCTTCACCCCTCGTGGTGTCAGTGGATGCGCGTCGGAGAACGCAAGCAAGAACGCGGTCGCAACATCGTGATTCACCACCGGGACGCAGTACTCGGGTCGCCGACCGTAAGCCGCGAGGTACTCGTCGAGGAATGCTTGGCCTACCGGGTTCGTCTCGTCGTATTGATCACAACCGGTCCAACCCTCGATGGCTCGCCACATGATCTCGTGGATCCACGCGTTCTGGAACGCGGTACCCATGTAACGGGGTGGGTCCCAATCCAGTTGGGCCAGGACCGGGTCGAGCAAAACGATGCCGAATCCGAACCCGCAATGCACGATGGCTTGGGGCTTTGCCTCGTAGAGGGAGCGCACCACGGGCTCAATATCCTGACCGGTTTGTGGGATCCATTGTTCCGCAATGATGCGAATGCCCTTGGCCGCGCAGGCTTTGCGAAAGTTTCGGATGTAGGAGTCACCCACCAGTGATTGCTCGATCAGAGCGCCCACTTCGGTGTAGCCCTCCTTGGCCAGGAGGTCCGCCCAGAAGATCGGCTCGTCGGTCATCGAGCCCTGCGGCAGTGCGAAGGTCCACTCGCCCAACCAGTCATCGCTGCCGGTGACGCTGATTGACGGCACCCGATAGCGCTCCTCAATGGCTTCTCGGGTCGGGACGCAGTTGTCGGTGATGTGTGGCCCGAAGACGGCGAGGCATCCCTCGTCGACCAGCTCCCCGTAGGCGTCGATCACCGACTTGATCGTTCCCTTCGGCAAGCCTTCGACTTCGCGGAACACGATCTCGACAGGACGGTCGAGCAATCCCTGCTCGAGTCCCTGTTTGAACACGAGTTCGAAGGGGAGCACAAGATCGTCCCGCCCTTCTTGCGGGTAGCCCTCAGGAAGTTTGAAGTCCATGAGGTAGCCGAGCCTGATCGGCTCAGCGGTGCTCTCGTAGGACACGGCGCCCCCCTTCAGAGTGGTGGTCCGTCCGGGCGCCGCCACTAACCTGACATTTGTTCCGACACTAACCAGGCCGTGGCGGTGCCGTCAATCAGGGGATTCTGCGGGACTACTCGTCCTCGAAATAAGCGTCGATCAATTCGGAGAGCCCTGCTGTCACGACAGGATCATCGGTGAGTGGCCCGCTCACGGCGGCCTTCGCTGCGACGCGGAGTGGCAGGCCCTCGCAAATGAGTCGGCCCGCCGCAATGAGGACGCGGGTGGACGCAACTTCTCGAAGTCCCGCATTCTCGAGCCGACGGATGGCTTGGCCCAAGCGCACCAATTCCGACGCCATGTGCTGGTCGACCCCGGCCTCGTGTTCTACGACCTTCTCTTCGATGTCAGCCGGTGGAAAATCGATCTCGATGGCGACCATCCGTTGGCGGGTCGAATCCTTGAGGTCCTTCAAGACGCTTTGGTAGCCGGGGTTGTAGGAGACCACCAGGCAGAATCCTGGGGCTGCGTCCAGCGTGAGCCCAAGTCGATCGATGGGGAGCTGGCGACGATGGTCGGCCAGTGGGTGGAGGACGACGGTCGTGTCCTGGCGGGCCTCGACGATTTCGTCGAGATAGCAGATGCAACCCTCTCGAACTGCTCGCGTCAGAGGTCCATCGACCCACTTGGTCTCACCGCCCACGAGAAGGAAACGCCCGACGAGGTCGGCGGTGGTGAGGTCGTCGTGGCAAGCGACGGTGATGAGCGGACGCTGCAGATCGTGCGCCATGGCTTCGACGAATCGGGTCTTGCCGCAGCCGGTCGGACCTTTGAGCAGGATCGAAAGATCCTGGTTGAATGCAGCCTGGAACACCTGCTCTTCGCTGCCAACGGGGACGTAGTACGGCCTGACGCTCATGCGACGCTCCTGACCTCGAGCGCAAGCCGCTCACTGGCGCGGATGGTGTGTTGGGATTGCCGCCGCTGTGCCTCTGCTGAGCGGAGAGCAAATCGGAAAAGGGGCGCGACGACCCTCGGCAGGTCCTCGAATTGGGAGACACTGGCGTGAGCGGCAGTACCGAAGACTCGGCGCAGCTTGTCGGCATCGGTCGACGCTCCAATGCTGAGACACACGCATCCGGTACCGAGTCGCCTCGCCTCGGACAACGCACGGCGGGCATCGGCTTCGCCGTAGCCACCTTCGTAGCCGTGGTCGTAGGCAAAGCCGTCCGACAAGACGACCAAAAGCCGCCGGGAGACGCCCTGACTCCCGTGCCAGGAGTGACGTCCCATGACGAATGGCTGCCCCGAGGCGGGTGTAGGCGCCGGGTTCCGACGCGCCCAAGCGCCGGAGCACGGCCGCATCCATGCGGTCATCGAATCGTTTCATGCGCTCGACCTGTACCGCGGAGCGCCCCTGTGAGCGAAAGGCATAGAGAGCGACGCGGTCGCCCATTTCCGACAGTGCGATCGTGAGTGACGCGGCAGCTCTTCGCTGGTGTTCGTGCACGGTGCCGCTCCCCGTGCTGGGTTCACTGCTCGAACCCGAGACGTCGAGCAAAACCAGGACTCCGAGGTCTCTACGAGCCCGCACCAGGTCGAGGTACACCGCCTCCTCTGGGATTGCACCTGACATCGTCTGCACATGCGATTCGACGACCGCGTCGATGTCGATGTCGATGCCCTGGAGTTGACGGTGACGCCGTTCGAGCGCAACGCCAATATGGGAGAGCGATCGGCGGATCTCCGTTACGTTCGGCAAGTTGAACGTAACGACCGCTGACGGGGGGGGATCGACCGGGGTGACGGTGCACCAGTCCGGCCGGTAACGAGCGCGATGTACGTCCCATTCGGGATAGGTGATTCCACGAAGTGCGAAGGGGTCGCCAGTCGCCGTCTCCTGCAAAGCGGGGGGCGCCAACCCGATGTTTCGAGAGGCCCGTGTGCCGCGACGGCTTCGGTGGGTTGGTGCATCGGCTCCCGGAGGGCCGCTCGTCGAGGAACGGCTGCTTTTGAACAGTCCCTTCAGCAGTCGGCCGATCGCGCCACCACCTCCGATCGGGCTGGATACGACGTCCGGGCCCTCAAAAGAGTCCTCGACTTGGTCGTCGAGATCGCGGAGGAGTTCCCGACCGGGGGATCTCGGCTGATACTGCGCCGACGCGGGATCCGACCCCGGTGCATCGATCTGTCTCCGGATCCGTCGTGGTCTGATCACGCCGAACGCTTGTGGCGGGTCGGGGAGGACTTGACTGCCGGATGCGATGTCCAGCGAGTGCAAAGGTGATGTGCTGAGCGCTGCGACCCTTGGATTGATGAGGCGCCGAGCAGAAGGAGGGATCAGCGGTTCGAGCGCTGTCGAGAGCGCGGTGACCTTCGATGGAGAGGTAACGGCGGCGTAGTCTCGTACTTCGCACGAGCCGCTCCATAATTTCCCCGTCGAAGCTCCCGGCACCCAAGAGCGCCGCTTGGGCGACCACGCACTGGAGGGGCGTGGGTTCCGGTGCATCGGGATTGACGAAGATGGTCGCTCCGTCGGTCCAGGCTCCACCCTTCTGATCGGTGCGCTCGATCGTCACACTGCGGCCGGCGACCGCCGACGCAAGCAATTCGAAACGTCTGATGTCGCCAGGCTCACGACTCCCGGTGACCGTCCCCATGCGGGTCAGGTGTGTGCGGCCGCGCCGCGGAGCACCGTCTCGCGGGCCAGGGCGTGGGCACCTTGGATTCCTGCCGTGGCCACCGGTGTGCCTGCACCCCAGATTGCCTCGAGAAGGCAGCGTGCCCTGATGTCGGCGGGCCCACCCTCGTAGTGGATTTCCTTTGTCTTGGCTCCCGCTGCCATCAGGGCCCTCACATGACGCAACTGCGCCGGGAGGAAGACCCCGAGACTCGGCGACGTCGGTGTACTCGGCGGCGACTGCCGCATCCACGCAAGGCTGATCCGCACCTCGTTGCTGAACCGCTCCACGACGTTGATCGCCACCCAAATGAGCGCATCGATCTTGGCGAGCGGAGGCGAATCCGATCGAACGACGGCGTCCCAAGCGCCGACGACCTTCTGCGAATACGACGACATGATGTCGAAAAGGAGCTGATCTTTCGAGCCGAGAAGTCGATAGACGGTTCCGGTGCTCATGCCTGCCGCGGTGGCTATGTCGCGCATGGTGGTGGACTCGTAGCCCCGACGGCCGAATTCGGCCCTCGCCACGGCGAACAAATGCGTCAGACGGTCGTCATCTTCATCGTTCTGGCCCTCCCACGACTCGACGGCGCGCCGTGCGGTGCGGAGAGCGTTCGAGCGATCCAAGGCCGAATCCGACGGGCTCCGCTGGGCGATCCCCTGAAGGAGGATCTTGATCCTCAGGTCAGGGACGAGCTCACCACCCGGCGTGACGTGCGACACCCCGACCCCGACGTTCAGCATGCTCTGGCACAGCCGATCGGCTAGCAGGGCGAGATCGATACCGGAGCGGATCGCGCCCGCCTTTCGGCCAGCTTTGAGCAGTTCGTGCATGGCATCGTGGATGACTCGCCGGCATCTGTGCCAGACCTGCGAGTTCGTCACCCGCAACCATTGGCGGTTCGTACAAGGTCAGCAACAACGCCGCACGGTGCTCGACGCCGCATGCCGCGATCGCGCGACCGAAGTCGAGGATCTTGTCCTCAATCGACCGTGGCACCGGTTCGTGGAGCGTGTCGAGGGCTTCCTTGGCGACACGATCGAGGTCGTCGTGATACCGGTGCACGAGCTCGACGACGATGGCCTCTTTCGAATCGAAATGGTGATACAGGCTGCCGGGCAGAATGCCGCACGCGTCGGCGATGTCCGCGAGCGACGTCCTGAATCCGGACGAGGCGAACAGCTGCGCGGCGGTCTGGAGAATCTCTTCCCTGCGTACACCCTCGGACGGCATTCGAACGTATGGTAGCGCCGGGGAACAAACCTCAGGTTTTGGCGGAGAGCTGTCAGCGCGAGGCGGAAGATCTCTTCAGACCGAGGCCCAGTACTGTTCCAGGCCGGCCTGGAGCTGCCGGCTCACCAACTCGATGCGCAGGCCTCGCGGGCTGCGGTAGTAGGCCCATATCGGCGTGCCGTCGGGCAGGACGCCCCTGGCCTCTTCGGCGTAGCCGGACGCATCGAGACTGCCCCGGTCAACTGCCATGTCGTCGGACCAGTACCCCACGTGATGGATTCCCGAGTCCGCGGCAGGAACCCAGGGCGTGCCGGGCATGGCCCTGATCAACTCCACGCGGGGTGCCGTCTTCGAATAGACGAAGCGGAGGTCGGCCATGATCTCGCCTTCGGGAAGGACGACGGGCGTCTCGATCGCGAAGACCGGGCACCACTCGTAACCGAATAGGCCGCCGAGTTCCTCGAGCGCAGCGTCGAGATCTTCGACGACGATGCCGATGTGGAACTGGTTTGTCGCCTTCACGAGGGTTCGAGCACGACGCGGATTGCGCCGCTGCTCCGGTCGGCGGCGACGCGGAAAGCCTCTTCCGCGTCTTCGAGCGGGTATCGGTGCGTGATCAAGGTCTGCGCGATCTCGCGGTCCTCGGCCAGCATCGCTGCCGCCTCGTCGAACTCCCTCAGGCCTTCGTGGGCGCAGTAGCCAAGAGATGGGATCACGCGAGCCTCCTTGTTGAACAGAGGCATCCAGTCGAGCTGCACAGGACCGAAGTGCACGCCGAGCACCACGATGGTGCCGCCGGGAGCGACGAGCTCACCGCAACGGGCCAAGCTCTCCTTGGATCCCGCGGCCTCGACCACGACGTCGTAGGTTTGTCGTGTTTCGCCCACCGTCGCACCGAGACGTTCGCCCGCGTCGCGTTGGTGCGGGTGCCGAGCTTCCAACATCACGTCCGCGGCCCCCATCTTCCGCGCGCCCGCCACTGCCAGCAGTCCGAGGGCGCCGGCTCCCACGATCGCGACCCGCGTGCCCGGCCCAGTGCCGGCAAGACGCAGCGCATGCCAGGACACCGATGTCGGTTCGACGAGGCACGCGTCGCGCAAATCGAGACCCGGCGGGACGTCGACCAAGCGCTCGGGCGGGGCGCAGAACTGCTCGGCCATGCCACCATCGGCGAAAATTCCGAGCGCTCGCTGGCTGTGTGTCGGGCACAGGTTGTATGCGCCCCGCCGGCACTGCTCGCATTCGAGGCAGCCGTAGATCGCTTCGACCACAACGGGCGTCCCGTCGCTGCGCCGGCCGGCCAACTCGTGGCCCAGCACGTTGGTGCTGCCGAACCGGATGTAGCTCAGGTCGGACGCGCAGATGCTGGTCGCTTCCATGTCCAGCAGCACTCCGCTGCCCGGCGGCTCGTCGAGTTCGACCACGCTGACGCCGCCGTTGCCACTACGGACTGCCTTCATGACGCCTCGGGTATGTCGCCGCGTAGGCCGATGCTGTTGAGCACCGCCGCCAAGCACAGGTAGCCACCGATCACGAAGAGGAGCTCGAAGAGGGGAGCCGCTTCGAAAGACGACGAAAGGGCAGCCCAGGTCTCGTCGCTGACTGCGAAGTCGTCGATCATCTCGTCAGCCGCCGTGAGCACCGCCCGCTCGGTCGGGGTCCAGACCGGCGAGGTGGGCCCGTTCGGTACCGCACTGAGTTGTGCGTCGGTGAGACCTTCGTCCCCGCCAATTCGGCGATGCTGGTTCCATTCGTAACCCGACCCGGTGCGCCACGCCACCCGGAGGATCGCGAGCTCTCGGATCCTCGGTTCCAACTTCGACTGATCACCTGCCATCACGTCGGTGAAGGTGAGAAAGGTTTCGCTGAGGGGAAGGTGGTGGGCGAAGAGCTCGAGCACCACGGGTATCGGCGGCGCGTCCGGTGCCCCTGAGAGGTAGCGCTCGGGCCGGCGCAGGTGCGACAGCAAGGTCGTGCGCGTCTCTTCGTCCCACTGGGCGAAAGCGACCGGGGTGAGGCGGGGCTGCGAGGCTGTCATCTCAGCGGCATTGTTCCACCGCATGCGGCCCGATGCCATGCGAAGGGCGCAGCGGACGACCTGAATCCAATAGCGTCGGCATCGGCCCGCAAGAGGTGCCCGGAGGGAGGGAGCGTCGACCATGAGCAGTGCCCCGTATCGGGTCGTCCAATGGGCGACCGGCAACATCGGCCTGCGCTCGTTGCGGGCGGTCATCGACCATCCCGACCTCGAGCTGGTGGGTCTCTACGTCTATTCGGACGCCAAGGTAGGAAAGGACGCGGGTGACCTGTGCGGACTACCGCCGGTGGGCGTGGTTGCGACGCGCGACATCGATGAGATCCTGGCCTTGCACCCGGACTGCGTCATCTACATGGGAGACCGCATGGACGCCGACGTAATCGTGCCGTCTGCTCGAGTCGGGTGCGAATGTTGTGTCGACGCGCAGCGAATTCCACCGTCCGGCCGGTCTCGATCCCGCAATCCGGTCAAGACTGGAGGACGCCTGTGCCCGCGGGCACTCGACACTGTTCAGCACCGGTTCGAGCCCTGGCTTCATCACTGAAGCCCTGCCGTTCGCATTGTTGTCGATGCAGCGCAGACTGGACCGGCTCGTCATCGAGGAGTTCGCCGACATGTCATCGCGGAATTCTCCAGAGATGATCTTCGACCTGATGGGATTCGGTCGTGACCCGTCTCATTTTGATCCGCGCGGCGTGGAGGCCCACGGCGGCGCATCGTTCGCCGGGTCCCTCGGCATGGTTGCCGACGCACTGTCCCTTCCGCTCCAAGAAGTGGTGGCGAAGGGCCAGGTGGCCGTTGCCCGACACGCAACCGACATCGCCGCGGGACGGATCGAGGCTGGCACCATTGCGGCGCAACGGCTCGAGGTCACGGGCATACACGGTGGCCGGCCTCTCCTTTGCTTCAGCGCAAACTGGTATCTCACCCCTGAGGTCGAGCCGGCCTGGGATCTGCGCGCGACCGGGTGGCACGTGCTGGTCGAGGGCGACACGCCGTTGGACGTGGATATCCGCTTTCCGGTGCCGCCCGAAGATTGGGCGGCCACATCGCCCGGACTGACCGCGCACCGACCGGTGAATGCCGTCCCCTACGTCTGCCAGGCGGAATCGGGCATCCGGACAAGCACCGAGTTGCCGCAGATCATCCCGGTACTGCGGTGAGCACGGTCGGCGTCGTCGTCGGGAATCCAAAGCCTCGTTCGCGCACGCTGTCCGTCGCCGAGGCCGTCGCGAGCGCAGCGGGGGGAGCAGCCGGCCTCGCTGGCGCCGAACGCACGACCGTCGATCTTGCCGACCTTGGCCCGCACCTCTTCGACTGGTCCTCTGCCGACGTGCGCGCGGCCGTGGACGCCATCCGGAGCTGCACTCTCGCCGTCGTGGCCTCTCCGACTTACAAGGCGAGTTACACGGGCCTTTTGAAGTCGTTCTTGGACTGGTTCGGCACGACTGATCTCGACGGCGTCACCGTCGTGCCGGTCATGGTCGGTGCCGGCCTCCAGCACTCGCTCGCCGTCGAGGCGTACCTGCGGCCGGTGCTCGTCGAGTTGGGGGCGACATTGCCGACCCGGGGGCTGTACGTCACCGAGGACCAACTCGATCAGCTCGACGAGTTGGTGGCCGGCTGGCTGCTCGAAGCCGGCCCCCGGTTGCGGTCGGCCGTGAGCGGCGCCGACCGATTGTTATCCTGACGCCGCCGCCCGGCGGACGGCTCACGGCGTGATGATCGGCAGCTTCTCCCAACCGCGCACGGTCGAGGTGTGCGCCTGCACGGCGTTGTCGAGGTCGACCTCCCACTCGGGGAACCGCAGCAGGAGCTCTTCCAGCGCGATGCGTGCCTCGAGCCGAGCCAGGTGTGCCCCGAGGCAGAAGTGCAGCCCGTAGCCGAAGCTGAGGTGTCGCCCCACCTTGCGCCTGATGTCGAGGACATCGGGATTTTCGAACTGCCGCTCGTCGCGGTTGGCCGACCCGTTGAGGAGCACCATGATGCTCCCGGCGGGCACGGCTTGGCCGTGATGTTCGACGTCCTTGGTCACGAAACGTGCCTGCACCGGTGAGGGCGCCTCGAACCGCAGGATCTCTTCGATCGCGTTGGGGATGAGCTCTGGGTTCTCTGCCATGGCGCGCCGTTGCTCCGGATACTCCGCGAGCAACTTGCCCGCCCATCCGATGAGGCGGGTGGTCGTCTCGTTGCCCGCTCCACCGAGAAGACCGATGTAGCCGAGGATCTCGTCGCGGGTGAGTGTGCGCACCGTTCCCGTCGCGGTCGGTGAACTCGGACGTCAGCAATTCCGTGATGAGGTCGTCGGACGGATTGTCGGCCCGCCAGTCGACGTACTCCGCATATTCGGAAGTGCTGAGGTCCGGCGTCGCCGTCACGGGCATGACGCCCTCCTCCAGCCGGAGGCCCTCGTCGATCTGGTCCCGCAGCGCCTGCTGGTCCTGCTCGGGGATGCCCAGAAGCATGCCGATCGTGCGCATCGGGATCTCCGTGCCCAGGTCGGCGATGAGGTCGAAGCCTTCTTTCCCGACGAGCGGGTCGAGAGTCCGGGCCGCATACGCGCGCACCTGGGGTTCGATCGCAGCCAGACGCCGTGGCGTGAACACGCGGCTCAGGAGTCCACGGTGCAGGTCGTGATCCGGCGGGTCTTCGAAGATGAACATGCCAGGCGGCAGTTCGAAGTCCGCCTTGATGATCTCTATGACCGAGCCTTGGGCCGAGCTGTAGGTCTCCCATTCGACACTGCACCGCTCGACGTCGGCGTAGCGGCTGACGGCATAGAAGTCGTATTTGTCGTTGTAGTAGAGCGGCGCTTCGTCGCGCAGCCGCTTCCACACGGGGTACGGGTCGGCGTCGATCTCGAAGTCGTACGGGTCGTAATACGGCGCGGGCGCGACTGTGGCCATCTGGTCTCCCTCCACGCGGCGAGCATGCTCTCCGACCGGCACTCTTGTGAGGTCGCCGACTGAAAGTAACATTAACGCGTGGAAAGAAGGACGTTCTCGAAGGTCGGCACGCCCTTCGGGCTGGGCATCGCATGACCGGGGCGACGCGCCCCGTTTGGCCGTCCGTCCCGGCGCTGCTCGCCGCGTCCGAAGAGCGCCATGCGGCAGCGGGTCGCGGTGCACGACGGCGCGACGACATTGACGTTCCCAGAACTCGCCGCCGAAGCCCGACGGTTCGCCGCCGCCTTGATCGAGTCCGGCGTCGGCCCGGGCGACCGGGTGGCCATCTGGTGCTTCAACTGCGCCGAGTGGGTGGTGGCCGTCCTCGGCATCTTCGCCGCCGGTGCCGTACTGGTCCCGGTGAATACGCGCTTCAAGGGTCACGAGGCCGCCGAGATCTTGAGGCGGAGCAGCGCCCGGACATTGGTGACCGTCACCGACTTTCTCGGGACCGACTACCCGGCGCTGCTCGAGGCTGCGGGCGTGGCACTCCCGGCGCTCGAAACCACGGTGCTCGCTCGCGGCCGCGCGGACCAGGCCGGGGACCCCGCGGTGGACTGGACAACCTTTCTCGGACGGGCCACACCAGAAGCGCTCGGGGAGGTCGAGCGCCGAAGCGCGGGCACTCGGACCGGACGATCCTTCCGACATCCTCTTCACCTCGGGAACCACCGGCGTACCCAAGGGCGTGGTCATGACGCACGGCCGCACCCTGACCGTCGCCAGCGACTGGGTGGCGATGACCGGGCTGCGCGCCGGCGACGTCTACCTACAGGTGAACCCGTACTTCCACATGTTCGGGCTGAAGGCGGGCATCCTCGCCAGCGTCGTCGCGGGCGCGACCATGCTGCCCGAAGCGGTATTCGATGTCGACGCTGTGCTCGCCCGCGTCGAAGCGGAGCGGGTGACCGTTCTGCCCGGAGCCCCGACCATCTACCAGTCGATCCTCGACCACCCGGATCGTGACAAACATGACCTCTCGAGCCTGCGTGTCGCGGTCACTGGGGCGGCCGACATTCCGGTCGAACTCATCCATCGCGTGCAGCAGGAGCTCCCATTCAAAACCATCATCACTGGGTACGGCCTCACCGAGGGCGGGACCGCCTGTGCCACATCGGACCGGGACGATCCCGAGGCCATCGCAACCACGGTCGGGAGGGCCCGGCCCGGCTTCGAGGTGCGCATCGTCGGCGAGGGCGACCGCGACGTCGACACCGGAGAGGCGGGAGAGGTGCTGCTGCGTGGCGGCAGCGTCATGGCGAGCTACCTCGACGACCCCGAGGAAACGTCCAAGGTGCTGTCGGCCGACGGCTGGCTGCGGACGGGCGACCTCGGGATCCTCGATGATGCGGGCCGCCTGCGCATCGTGGGCCGGGTCAAGGACATGTTCATCGTCGGTGGGTTCAACGCCTATCCGGCCGAGGTCGAGAACGCGCTGCTGCGCCACCCCGCCGTCCGGCAGGCCGCAGTGATCGGCGTTCCAGACCACCGGCTGGGCGAGGTCGGGATGGCGTTCGTCGTGACGTCGGACTCGGTCACCGCGGACGAAATCATCGAATGGAGCCGTGACCAGATGGCCAACTACAAGGTGCCGCGCGCGGTGGAGATCGTCGACGAGTTGCCGCTCAATGCCACCGGCAAGGTGATGAAGGACGCCCTGCGCGAACGAGCGGCCGCCACGGGTCGTCCGGCATGACAACGTCGGAGAGCAAGGGCCTCTCGTCGCTGGCCGGGCTGCGGGTCGTCGAGATGGGGGTCTGGGTGGCCGCGCCGTCGGCGGCGGCTCTCCTGGCCGACTGGGGTGCCGACGTGATCAAGGTCGAGCCGCCCTCCGGGGACCCCATGCGGCGCGCCTTTGGCTCGCTGGGCATCGGCGACGACGTTCCCAATCCAGCGTTCGCGCAGGACAACCGCGGGAAGCGCAGCGTGGTGCTCGACCTGCGCGAGGACGACGCCCGTGCCGCGTTCGAAGAGCTGCTCGCCACGGCCGACGTCTTCCTGACCAATCTCCGTCCCGACGCGCTCGACGGCCTGGGTCTGGAGCCGGACGCCACGGTCGAACGCCATCCGCACCTTGTGTACTGCAGCGTCAGCGGCTACGGGCTCCGAGGCGAGGACCGCAACCGGCCGGCTTACGACATCGGCGCGTTCTGGGCCCGCTCCGGCCTGTCGGTGCAGCTCGCCAACAGCGAAGGCGTGCCGCTGAACGCTCGCGGCGGTATCGGCGACCACATCAGCGGCCTCGCCGCGTTGGCGGGCCTGTTGGCCGCCGTGCTCGAGCAGCGCCACACTGGCCTCGGCCGGGTCGTCGAGGTGTCACTGCTGCGGACGGGGAGCTACGTGCTGGGCTGGGACCTGAGCCTGCAGGCCAACCTGGGCAAGGTCGCGCCAGCCGAGGCACGGCATTCCAACCAGACACCGCTGATGAACTCTTACAAGACGAAAGACGGGAAGTGGCTCTTCCTCACGGGGCTGGAGGCTGACCGCCACATCGGGAACGTCTGCCGCGCCCTTGGCCGCGAGGACTTGCTTGCTGACCCACGCTTTGCCGACGCGCGTGCGATCCGCAAGAACCGGGTCGAGGTGATCGCCACGCTGGACGAGATCGTCGTGACCGAGACGCTCGATGTCTGGGCCGAGCGTCTCGACGAAGCGGGGGTGTGGTGGGCGCCTGCACAAGGGCCGGCCACCGTGTTGGAGGACCCTCAGCTCCTGGCGAACGACGGCATCGTCGAGCTCGGGGAGGACGGCGGCGGGCCGAAGCAGCGCTCCGTCAACGGACCGGTCAGCTTTTCGGACGCACGCGTCCGGCCGTCCGCTCCGGCACCGCAACTGGGCGAGCACACCGACGAAGTGCTCTCCGAACTGCGCTGACCTGGACCGGCGGGACATCAGCCGGACGGCGTTCAGTCGATGCTCGCAGCCGCAGTCGATCGCTCGAGCATTCCCACCGACTCCTCGCCGTCCCAGGAGTAGCGGACGATCGCTTGCTGCAACTGCAGCCCTCCGCCGCCGACATCGGGAGGCATGATCATGAAGGTCGACAGCGCCGTCTCACCACGGACTCTTATGGTCTTGCCCTCCGTCGTCTCGAGGACACAGCTCACGTCGTCGCCCTTCGGGGCCAGCGAGCGCAGCCAAGGAGCCTCGACCACCCGCGCCGGGATGAGTTCGCCGTCTCCCTCGAAGACGTAGCCCTCGTTGTAGGTGGGCTTGCCATCGTCTCGCGGCGGATAGGCGATGTAGCCGAAGCCGCGCCCGCTTGGGAAGAGCGCTGCCTGCCATGCGTGCCCACGCAGCTTCGCAAGGCGCCGGATGCTCTGGCGACGGATCCGGTTGGCACCGCCCTCGAGGCTGAAACGTTCGTCGCCGATCCGCACGGTGCCCGAGGCGCGGCAGAGCTGTTCGAATCGCCACGGATGGCCCATGAGATCTCCCTCGTCCTGCGTGTCGAGGACCTGCTTGGCCTCAGCGAGAAGGCCGCCGTTCATGAACGGCGGAGCCGCCGGGAAGAGATCGAGGACAATCTCGACGGGCACGGAGGGCACGCCTTGGCCGGGAAGGGCGCCTGCCATCTGTGCGGTCACGGAGGTAGCGACTGCATCACCCTCGGCGCGTAGCCGCAGGTGGCCGAAGGGCTCGACCACCTCGAAGGAGAGCGGCCCCGCGCCCAGCACGCGTGGCCGGTCACGGTTTGCACCGCCGAACGGGTCGTGGCGGGGTCCGGGGCCGAAGATGTTGAACACCCTCCCGTCGGCGAAGGCGATGTTCACTTGCACGTCGTGGGTTTCCCATGAGTCAGCCACGGCTTCGACGCCGACTCGGGGAAGCCCGACCTCTGCCCGTCGGTCCCAGATCCACGCGTTGACCGACTCGCGGATCTCGGGTTCCGCAGGCGGCGACGCGAAGACGTCCTCGAGGTCCTCGCTGAACCCACCGGTCGTGTCGATGCTCATGGCGCGTCCTCCATCTTGCTCCCCTGGCCACTCAGCTCCTGTGCGCAGTCCATTCACGGGCCCGGCCGACGTAGTCGGCGAAGAGTGGCCTTACGTCAGCAGGTTCAAGACCGTAGACGGAGAGATCTGAGTGCACCGACTCTTCACGCGATGCCGAGTTGGCCTCCCACCAGACGCGCATCCGCCGCTCGAACTCTCCGCTGATGGGCTGGCCCAGCCATTCGTAGAGGCCTCGTACCTCGCCGATCGGGTCAGCTTGCATGGCCCCGAAGTCGATGTCGTAGAACCGCTCGTCGGCTGGCCCGTCGCGGAAGCCGACGACACGATTGATCCCGAGCGCCCACTGCTCGAGGTTGACGCGTCCGATGTAGGCGCGATCGAGCTCGTCGGTGAAGGTGCCGCCAATGTCCGCATAGACATCGCAGACCGAGGCGATCACGTCGGTCGGGTCCCGATGCGTCATCACGAAGCGGGCGTCGGGAAAGACGGACCCGAGGTCATGCACCCACAGCATGTGAGCCGGGGACTTCAGGCGCCACGGCTTCAGCGGCTCGCCCCACTGGAGCAGCTTGAGGACTCTCATCTCGTAGCCGTAGGTCGAGATGAGGCTTTCGTCATTCAGCCAGTCGGCATAGGCGGGGATCCGTGCGAACGCTTCGTAGATCGGCGTTCGGAAGTCCAGCGCCATGAGGTCGAGACACTCCATGGGGCCGTGCACGTCGGCTGGCACGTGTTCCTTGGTCCCCGCTTGCTGTTGGGCCATCGCGGTGATGCGGGGGTCGGGCCCGTCGACGGTAGAGGGGGGTGGGCAGGGTTGTGAACTTTCCCACTGGCGCAAGTACCGCACGTCCGGGTCCTGCGCCAGGAGGAAGGAGAGTGCCGTCGATCCGGTGCGGGGGAGCGACAATCCGATCAACGGCGACAGAACCGGGGCGTCCGCGATCTCAGGATGACGGGCGTACCAGTGCTCCACTTGCAGACGCGTGACCAGGTGGTTGACCAGTCTGGGGTAGATGACGGCGTCGCCGATCGAGTTGAGGTTCGCTTCGGTCGCAAGCGAGCGGGTCAGCTGTCCGAGGCCTTCTCGAAACGAATTGCCCCCGAACTCTTCGAGTCCGGTCTGCCCCACCGCCGCCTCGATCAGCTCCTGCTCCATGACGGGCGGCGGCGCCACGGCCGGGGCGCTCAGCTCTGGCCGCGCGCCCGGGCGAGCAGCCCGCGGGCGATGACAAGCCGCTGGATCTCGTTGGTTCCCTCGCCGATCACCATGAGGGGTGCGTCGCGGTAGAGCCGCTCGACGAGGAACTCCGTTGTGTACCCGACGCCGCCGTGGATGCGCATCGCCTCCATGCTGAGCTCGAGCGCCGTCTCGCTCGCGAAGAGCTTGGCCATCCCCGCCTCGACGTCGCAGCGCAGTCCCTGGGCTTTGCGTTCGGCCGCGTTCTTGGTCAGCAATCGCGCCGCCTCGAGCCGGGTCGCCATGTCGGCCAGCTTCAGCTGGATGGCCTGGTGCTCGCCGATGGGCTTGCCGAACGTCTCGCGCTGCTGGGCGTAGGCCAGCGCGGCGTCGAACGCGGCCCGCGCGACGCCCACCGCGCGTGCCGCAATGTTGATGCGCCCTATCTCGAGCACGCTGAGGATCTGCGGCAGGCCTCGTCCGGCCTCACCCACCAGGTTGGCGACCGGGACGCGGTGGTCCGAATACGCCATCTCGACCGTCTCGACGCCGCGGTAACCCAGCTTGCTGACGTTCTTGCTTACCGAGATGCCCTCGAAGCGCGGCCCCGGCTCCTTCTCGACGATGAAGGCCGAGATCCCTTCCTCGGTCCGCGCCGCCAGCGCCACGATGCCGGCGCGCTCACCGTTGGTCACCCATGCCTTGGAGCCGTTGATGACGTACTCCTCGCCGTCGCGCTGAGCCCGGCACGACAGGTTGCGCGTGTCACTGCCGGCGTCGGGTTCGGAAAGTGACAGGCAACCGCGACGCTCTCCCGTGGCCATCGAGGGGAGCCAACGGCGCTGCTGCTCCTCGCTGCCGTACGTCATGATCAGCGTGGCTGCCATGGTGTGCGTGTTCACGATGCCGGTCAGGCTCATCCACCCATAGGACAGCTCTTCGATCACGCCGACGTAGGTGAGAAGGTCGAGGCCCAGGCCGCCGTAGGCCTCCGGGATGGTGATGCCGAAGAGGCCGAGCTCCCGCATCATGGCGACGATGTCTTCGGGGTAGGCGTCGGCATGCTCGAGATCCGACGCAACCGGGATGACGTCACGCTGCACGAACTTGCGCACCGTGTCGATGATCTCGGCGCGGACGGCCTCGTCGACCGCCTCGGTCCCGGAGCCGGTCACGCCGACCACGCCGGGGCCGTCTTCCTCATGGCGATAACCATACCCTTCAATCGTGTTGACGCTGAATCTCAATTCGGAGAAGAATGTTTCCACCATGACCCGGGGCCTCATGCATTTCGGGCTCGAGTCTGCAGCCGCCCATTTTCCCGATCACCCCGCGGTGCTTGCGGGTGACGACGTGTGGACGTACGCCGAGTTACTGAGGGCAAGTAACGCCGCAGCGCGACATCTCGCCGTACAGGGCGTCGGACCGGGTGACCGCCTGGCCCTCATGACGTCCAACCGGCCCGAGTTCGTCGTGGTGGTGCACGCCGCGAGCATGCTCGGCGCCGTGCCGGTGCTGCTCAACGGGGCGTGGAAGGCGTTCGAGGTGGAGTCCGCGCTGGCGTTGACCGCACCGCGGTACGGCGTCGCCGACGGCAACGGAGTCGGCCTGCTGGCCGAGCGCCTCGGCGCCGACGGCGTACTCGATCTCGATGCCGACGCGGCGCGCCTCGTCGTCGACCGCCTCAGCGACGCCCAGCCGCCGGGGTATGCCGCGGCCGACGACGACGACGCTGTCTTCGTCTTCAGCTCCGGTACCACCGATCGGCCCAAGGCCGTCCGGCACACTCATCGCTCGATGGTGTTGGCGATCGCACACTGGCGCCAGGCCCTCGGCCTCGGCCACGACGACCGGTTCCAGGTGGCCACGCCGCCGTCCCACATTCTCGGACTGTTGAACCTGCTGACCGCGACCGCGGCGGGCGCCACCGTTCGCCTGCACCGCCGCTTCGACCTCGACGCCGAGCTCCGGGCGATCCAAGAGGAGCGCATGACACTCGAGATGGCGGTCGCACCGATCGCGCTGGCCATGGCGAACCACCCTGACCTCGAGGCCTACGACCTGTCCTCGCTGCGCTACGTGATGTGGGGTGCGACGCCGGTGACGCCGGCCGTGGCAGAGACCGTCACCGCGCGGTCGGGCGTCCGCTGGCTCCCCGCGTACGGGACGAGCGAGGTCCCGGTGATCGCCGCCAACCCGGTCGACGATGCCGACAGCTGGCGGCTCGACTCGGCGGGCCTCCCCGTCGGCGACGTCGAGCTGCGCGTGGTCGATCTCACCACCGGAGCGGTGCTCCCCTCGGGCGAGACCGGAGAGATCGAGGTCCGGAGCGCGACGGCGATGGCCGGCTATCTGCCCGATGAGGCGACCGCGGCGGCTTTCGACGACGGTTTCTACCGCACCGGCGACGTCGGCTGGCTCGAGCCCGAAGGCTGGGTGCATCTGACCGACCGGTGCAAGGAGATGATCAAGGTGAGCGGGTTCCAGGTGGCGCCCGCTGAGATCGAGGCCGTGCTCCACGCGCACCCGGCCGTCGTCGACTGCGCAGTGTTCGGGGTCACGGACGTGCGAGCTGGCGAAGTGCCTGCGGCAGCGGTACAACTGGCGCCGGATGCCGAGACCAGCCGCGAGGAGCTGCAGGATCTGGTGACGGAGAAGCTCGCGGGGTACAAGCGACTGCACCACGTCGTCTTCGTCGACGCGGTGCCGCGGACGCCGTCGGGCAAGGTGCTCCGCCGAACCCTGCGCGACGAGTGGGCTCCTCGCCTCGCATCGGCGTCCACCGGGGCGAACTGAGTGGACGTCCGCCTTTCGCCCGAGCAGGTCGCATTACGCGACTCCGCGGCACAGGTCGTGGACCGGCTCGGTCCGGCCACCGTCGCCCAGCTCGATGATGCCGAACGTTCCGGCAAGCTCGATGCCGCGGTGGCGGCCGCAGGTTGGCGCGAGCTGCGGACGCCGGCCGACGACGGAAATCCGTGGGCCTCGGCGGTGGAGGTCGCGGTGATCGCCGAAGAGCTCGGGCGCGGCTTGGCCGACGCGGCCTTTCTGGGTCCGACCCTGGCGGCCGACCTCCGGCGCCGGGCCGGTGCACCACCCACCGCGGGTGAAACGGTCGCGCTCGGCCACGGTCTCGCTCGCCTCGCCGTGCTTGAAGACGATGTGGATGCGATGGCGGTCGACGCACACGGCGCGAGTTCGGCGTTGCTCCTCGTCGGGGGCAGCGATCATCGGCGCCTGGGCGCGATCACTCTCGGCCCCGAGACGACGGGCGCCGACCTGACCCGTCCCGTTGCGCCCCTCCAAGGAGATGAGCAGATCGCGCCCCTGGACGGACAGTCACGACTGCTCGAAGCTGAGGACTTTCTGCGCTGGCACAGCCTCGGACTGGCCGTGGCCTGTGCGGACCTCGTGGGCACGATGCGGGGGGCGCTCGCTCTCGCCACCGAGTACGCCAAGGAGCGCAAACAGTACGGCGCGGCGATCGGGTCGTTCCAAGCCGTCCAGCACATGCTTGCCGACGCCCACGTCGCCACGGAGGGTTCGCGCAGTATCGCGCTGCACGCCGCGTGGGCGGTGGACGCGTTGCCCGCCGATGACGCGCTGGCGGCCTGCTCGGCAGCCAAGGCGTACTGCGCACGCGCCGCGCGCTCGGTGTGCGAGACGTCGATCCAGGTACATGGCGGCATCGGTAATACCTGGGAGTGCCTCGCGCATGTCTTCTTGCGCCGGGCGTTGTTCTCAACCAAGGTGCTCGGTGACGTCGGGCCCAATCTCGAGCGAGTACTGGCGGCCCGCGGCATCGGAGGCGACGTTGGACTTCGCTGATTCGCCGGAAGAGGCTGCGTTCAGGCTCCGTCTGCGCGAGTGGCTCGCGCGCAACAACCCTGGTCTGCCACCTTCGTCGACGGCCGACGAGTACTGGGCGGGGCAGGCCGCCTGGCACCAGACGCTCTACGACGCCGGCTTCTTCGGGCTGTCGTGGCCGGCCGCCATCGGTGGCCACGGGCTGCCGAGTGTGTACGACGTGATCCTTGACGAGGAGCTCATCGCCGCCGCCGCGCCCCCTCGGCCGAGCATCGGCTACCTCGTGCAGGGGCTGCTCGAGCATGGGAACGAGGCGGTGCAGCAGCGTTTCCTCCCTGGTCTGGTGAGCGGCCGTGACCGCTGGTGCCAGGGCTTCAGCGAACCCGACGCCGGCTCGGACCTCGCCTCGCTGCGCACGAAGGCCGTTCGCGAGGGGTCGGAGTACGTCATCACCGGCCACAAGGTCTGGACGAGCTACTCGGACGCGGCGGAATGGTGTCTCGTGCTGGCCCGGACCGATCCGGAGGTACCGAAGCATCGCGGCATCTCCGCGTTCGCCGTGCCGATGCGCCAGGATGCCATCACCCAGCGCCCGCTCAAGATGATCAACGGGGTCACGCGCGAGTTCGGTGAGGTGATCTTCGACGGCGCCCGGGTCGAAGCCGCCAACATGATCGGCGAGCCCGGTGAGGGATGGCGCTTGGCCATGACGGTCGTCAGCCACGAGCGCGAACCCGGCGAGCTCGGCTACGTCGCCCGCTACGGGAAGCTGGTCAACGAGCTCGTCCACCAGGTCGAGGGAGCGCCGACCGAGTTCGACCAGGAGCAACGCCGCGACCTCGCCTGGGCCATCGTCGAGGCCGAGATGTTGCGGCACCACGTCAGTCGCCGCTTGTCCGACCGCCTCCATGGCATCGTCCACGGGCCGGAGGGCTCTGTCGACAAGCTCCTCATGACCGAGGTCGAGCAGGCTGTCGGCCACGCCGCCATCTCGGTGGGCGGCAGCGCCGAAGCCGGCGGGGACGACACCTGGCTGCGGGTCTACCTCTACAGCCGCGCCCAGAGCGTCATGGGCGGGACGTCGCAGATCCAGCGCAACCTGATCGCCAACCGAATCCTGGAGCTACCCACGACATGAGTACGTACGAGCTTCCCGACGAGATCCAGGTCGAGGCGGACGGTCCGATCCGCGTCGTCACGCTGAACCGGCCCGAGCACCTCAACGCCACCAACCACGTCCTCCATGCCGGGCTCGCTGCCTTGTTCCCGCAGCTGGACGCCGACGACGAGGCGCGCGTGGCCGTGCTCACGGGCGCCGGCCGGGCGTTCTCGGCAGGCGGCGACTTCGAATACATCGACGAGCTGTCGCGCGATTCGGCCTTGCGGAACCTGACGCTCGTGCACGGCCGCCAGATCGTGACCGGGATGGTGGGCTGCCGCCTGCCGATCATCGCCGCCGTGAACGGTCCGGCGGTAGGACTCGGCTGTTCCCTCGTCGCGTTGTCGGACATCGTCTTCATGGCCGAGAGTGCGCATTTGGCGGACCCGCACGTTGCACTCGGGCTCGTTGCCGCCGACGGGGGGCCGGTGGTGTGGCCGCTGCTGACGAGCCTGCAGCTGGCGAAGGAGTACGCGTTGACCGGGGACCGGATCCCGGCGCAGCGGGCGGCCCAGATCGGGTTGGTCAACCACGTGTGTGCCGACGACCAGGTGCTGACCGAGGCGATGGAGTGCGCGCGGCGCATCGCCCGGCTGCCGAAGGGCGCGGCGGAGGACACGAAGCGGGTGCTGAACATCCAGATGGAGCGGGCCGTCCTCGCCGTGCTCGACTACGCACTGGCAGCGGAGGACCGGTCGTTCACGTCGCCGGAGCTGCGGGCGAACATCGACAGGATGCTGAAGCGGTCGGACGGGGACGGCGCGAGGTGATCCGGGCGGGGTGACGTGAATCCGGGTGGCAACCGCGGTAGAACATCGCCTCGGATTTGAATATCATTCGAAAATTAAGATTCCCATAAAGGGGTTCGGGGGAGGAATAGGCGACGTGCGGCATTCCGCGAATTTGCGACGGGGTACTCGACGGACGAAGACGCAGGGGCACGGGCTGCGGGTCACGGGCGCCATGCTGGGCATGCTCGGCCTTCTCCCGCTTGCAGTCCTGACGACCACGTCCGCCCCTGCGGGCGCATCGCCGGCGCCGATCACGATCGCCTACATCACCTCGGTCACGGGCCCGGGGGCGGCTGAAGATGCCACCTCGCCGGCCGGGTTCACCGCGCGGATCGACATGCAGAACGCCGAGGGCGGCGTGCATGGCCACAAGCTCGTCCCGCTGGTCATCGACGATCAGACGAACCCCGCGGCGATTGCGACCGCAGTGCAAGAGGCCGACTCCAAGGCTTTCGCCATCGTCTCGCAGAGCCCCCTCTTCTTCCTGGCTTCCAAGTACCCGCAGGCGGCGGGCGTTCCGGTCACCGGGTCCTACAGCGACGGCCCCGAGTGGGGGACGCAGCCCAACACGAACATGTTCGCCGCCGACAACGGGAGCGTCGACCCGAAGTACCCGGTGAACACCGAGGCGGGACTCATCTTCAAGAAGTTCGGGGCCACGGAACTGGGGACGTACGGCTACGGGATCTCGCCGTCGTCGAGCCGCGCCGCCATCCAGACGGCGCAGTCCTTCGAGCACGCGGGCGGAAAGTCACCGATCATCAACACCACGATCCCCTTCGGGGGCAGCCAATTCGGCAGCATCGCGCTGACGGCCAAGCAGGACGGCATCAACGCGATCGCGCCCGAGATGGACTCCAACTCGAACTACGCCCTGGCCGAGGCCCTCAAGCAGGCTGGCGTCAACCTCAAGGCGGCGGTCTACGCCACGGGGTACGAGCCCGACGTGATCAACTCGCCGGCCTGGTCCGCCCTCCAGGGCGGGTACTTCTACTCGCTCTTCCGTCCCTGGCTGATCCCCAACGCCGGCACCCAGCAGATGCAGGCGGCCATGGAGAAGTACGCGCACTTCAAGAAGACCGACTTCCCCAGCTTCAGCCAGTACGAGGCCTGGGCCGGCGCCGACCTGATGATCCAGGGCCTCGAGGGGGCGGGATCGAACCCGACCCATGCGTCCGTGATCCACGCCCTGCGCAGCATCAAGTCCTACAACGCCAACGGGTTGCTGCCGATTAGCCACAACTACTCGACCAACTTCGGGCACAACCCGGCGAAGACGTGCACCTGGGTCGTCCAGGCGACCAAGACCGGCTTCAAGATGGCGGCGCCCGGACCGCTCTGCGGCACGGACATCCCGGGGACCGCGACGGCCAGCTCGTAGGGCCGTTCCCGAACGGGGCCCCGGACTCAGGGCCAGGACGGGGGTCGGCCCCCATCGGGGTTGACGGATAGTTCATATTCTGATTTGGTAGAAGCATGCTCTACCTCGGGCCGGACTGATGGCCGCCCCCGCCCCGATCATCGCTGAGCGCAAATCCTTCGTGGCCGGGAGCTGGGTCGACGGCGACGAGGGCCTGGCGGTCGAGAACCCGGCTGACGAGTCCCAGGTGGCGGAGGTATCCGTCACGCCGCCACAGGAGATCGAGCGCGCCGTGGCCGAGGCCCGGCGCAGCTTCGACGAGGGCGTTTGGTCCGACCGGCCGGCGAAGGAGCGGGCCGCGGTCCTGCGCGCGTTCCTCGACTGCCTGGAGCAGAGCCGCGAGCCGCTCGTCGCCACGATGGTCCAGGAGGCGGGGCAGCCCGCGTTCTTCGCCGAGATGAGCCAGGTCACGGGGGGAGTGGGGCTCGCGCGCAACACGATCGAGCTGTACCTCTCGATGGCCCACGAGGCGCCGAACCAGGTGCCGCTCGACGAGCTCACCCGAGGCCGCGTCGCCCTGAGCATCCGGCGCCACGAGCCGGTCGGCGTCGTCGCCGCGATCACGCCGTACAACGCGGCTCTCCTCATGGCGCTCCAGAAGATCATCCCGGCCCTCATGGCGGGGAACTCGGTCATCGTGCGGCCGAGCCCGCTGACGCCCATCTCGTCGCTCGCGCTCGGCGTCGCCGCAGAAACGGCGGGCCTTCCGCCCGGCGTGCTCTCCGTCGTCGTCGAGGCCGGCTCGGCCGGGGCTGCGCTGTTGACGTCGGACCCGCGCGTCGACATGGTGTCCTTCACGGGGTCCACCGCCGTGGGGAAGCAGATCCTGGCGCAGGCGGCACCGACGGTGAAGCGGGTGGCGCTCGAGCTCGGCGGGAAGTCCGCGCAGATCTATCTGCCCGACGCCGATCGCGCGCGCCCCGATCGGTGCAGCGCAGGTGGTGGCGATGACCGCGGGTCAGGCCTGCGTGGCCGCGACGAGGATGCTCGTGCCGCAGCGAGGCCAAGGACCAGGTGCTCGAGTCCGTGACGGCGGCCTACGGCGCGATCGCGGTGGGACCCCCGACCGACCCCACCGCGATGATGGGACCGGTCATCAGCGCCGCCCAGCGGGCGCGCTGCGAGCGCTACGTCGCGCTCGCCCAGGAGCACGGAGGCAAGGTCGCAGCCGGCGGCGGCCGGCCCGCGGCGCTCGAGCGCGGCTACTACTTCGAGCCGACCGTGCTCGACGTGCCCGACAACGAGAACCCCGCGGCGCGGGACGAGATCTTCGGGCCGGTGCTGTCCGTGCTCGGCTACGAGGACCTGGACGACGCCGTGCGCATCGCGAACGACAGCCCCTACGGCCTCTCCGCGCAGGTGTACGGGGCTGACGTCGCCGCGGCGACCGCCGTGGCGCGCCGGCTGCGCACCGGCGCCGTCAACGTGAACACGGCAGTGTTCAGCGCGTACGCACCCGGCGGGGGCTACAAGGAGAGCGGGCTCGGTCGCGAGCGGGGTACCGACGGCATCCGGGCCTTCCAGGAAGTGAAGCACATGGCGATCGGCGAGCTGCCGCGCTGAAAGGAGGAGGGCGTACGGTGACGACGGAACTGTGTCTCGACTGGCTCATCTCGGTGGACGACCACGTCCTGGAGCCGCCCGGCGTGTGGGTCGACCGGGTGCCGGCCAAGGACCGCGAGCGGGCGCCCCACCAGGTCGTCGAGGGCGACATGGAGTTCTGGGTCTACGACGGCAAGCGCTACCCGAGCTCCGGGCTCAGCGCGGTGGCCGGCAAGATCGAAGGAGGAGTTCAGCCCCGAGCCGGTGACGTACGCGGAAATGCGGCCCGGCTGCTACGACGCCAAGGCCCGGATCGAGGACATGGACCGCGCCGGCATCCTGGCGTCGCTCTGCTTCCCGACCGTCACCCGTTTCTGCGGGCAGCTCTTCATGGAGGCGAGCGACCGTGCGTTCGGCTTCGTGTGCCTGCAGGCGTACAACGACTGGATGATCGAGGAGTGGTGCGGCGCGGCGCCGGGGCGCTACATCCCGCTGGTCCTCATCCCCATGTGGGACCCGGCTCTCGCCGCGAAGGAGATGGAGCGGTGTGCCGCCAAGGGGGCCACCGCCTTCGCCTTCTCCGAGAACCCGGCACCCCTCGGGCTCCCGACGATCCACGACAAGGACCGCTACTGGGACCCGGTGATGGCCGCGGCGTCCGACCTCGAGATGGTGTGCTCCATGCACGTCGGCTCGTCGTCGCAGGTCCCCCAGATCGCCCCGGACTCGCCGTTCATGGCCAACCTCGCCTGGGGCGCCGTGCGCACTTCGGGCGCGATGCTGTCGTGGCTCTTCAGCGGCATGTTCACCCGCTTCCCCGGCCTGAAGATCGCGCTGTCGGAGGGCGAGATCGGCTGGATGCCCTACTTCCTCGAGCGCGCCGAACAGGTCCTCGACAAGCAGCGCTTCTGGGTGCAGCGGGGTGTGCAGTTCATGGAGCACGCGACGACCGATGTGGACCTGGACACGATCGACATCCGGGCGCTGTTCCGAGACCACGTCTTCGGGTGCTTCATCGACGACGCGCACGGCATCGCGAGCATCGACGACATCGGCGAGGACAACATCATGTGCGAGACCGACTACCCCCACTCGGACTCGACATGGCCGGACTGCATCGGCGTCGTCAAGAAGCGCATCGGCCACCTTTCTCCCGAGGTCCAGTACAAGCTCCTGCGGGGGAACGCCGAACGGCTGTACCGCTTCACGCCCGCCGAGCCGCCGGCGCTCGTCGGCGCCTGAGCCACACGATGCACCGGTCCGTTGCGGGCCGCGACGCCCGCGCTACGAAGGAGGAATGAGCACGATGTTGCTCGACGGCAAGAAGGCGATCGTCACGGGCGCAGGCTCGGGGGTGGGCCGCGCCTCGGCGCTGCGCTTCGCCGAGGAGGGGGCGGAAGTCCTGTGCGTCGACATCGACCTCGACCGCGTCAAGGAGACGGTGGCGGAGATCGAGGCCGCCGGCGGGACGACAGCGGCCGACCGCTGCGACGTCTCCAAGGAGGAGGACGTGGCCGCTACGGTCGGCGCCGCGGTGGCGCGCTTCGGCCGGCTCGACATCATGTTCAACAACGTCGGCGTCCCGACGCCGCGGCTCGGGTCACAGCTCGAGGACCACACGGGTGAGGACTTCGAGCGGCTCATGCGCATCAACGTGGGCGGCGTCTTCTTCGGCAGCAAGCACGCGGTCATCCAATTCAAAAAGCAGGGTGACGGGGGCGTGATCCTCAACACGGGGTCGGTGGCCGGGCTCGTCGGATGGGGCGGGACCGTCTACGGCGCGAGCAAGGGCGCCGTGCACCAGCTGACACGGGCGGTCGCCGTCGAGGGTGCCGCCTTCGGCATCCGCTGCAACGCCATCTGCCCGGCCGGGATGCCGTTCACCAACTTCATGTCCGCCGGCGGCATGGACACCTCGCAGCTGGACCTCGAGGCGATCGGCAAGCAGGTCGGCTCCTCGCACCCGCTCGGCCGGCCGATCACGGCCGAGGACTGCGCCGAGGTCGCCGCGTTCCTGGTCTCGGACAGGGCGCACAACATCACCGGGATCCTGGTCCCCATCGACGGGGGGTACGTGGCGAAGTGACGTCGACACCCGTGCTCGACCTGGAGCGGATGCGGAAGCTCTTCGACCTGCGAGGCGGCTTCTTCGAACTCAACGGCGGCTGGTTCGAGGACGACCCGTACCCGATCTGGCGCGACCTCCGGGAGCGGGGCCCGGTGCACGAAGGCACCGTCCACGAACTGTCGGGCCTGGACCGTCCCGCGCTGTTCCACGGCTTGCCCTACCCGGAGCTGCCGCACTACTCCGTCTTCTCCTACGAGGCGTGCGACGGCGCGTACCGCGACGCCAAGGTGTTCGCCTCCGCTCCCGTGGCGGAGGAGTTCGACAAGGGAGCGGTGTCGGCTCTCAACTCCATGCTGTCGATGGACGGGGGCGCAGCATCGCCGTTACCGCTCGTTGGTCCAGCCGTCGTTCGTGCCCGCAAAGGCCCAATGGTGGATCCGGAACTGGATCGAGCAGACGGTGCACCTGCTGATCGACCACTTCGAGGGCGGCGGGGTGTGCGGAGCTCAACGTCGACTTCTGCGCCGCGATCCCGGTGCTGACGATCACGGGCAGCTTCGGTGTCCCCGTCGAGCAGGCGCTCGACATCCGCGAGGCGCTCCACCAGCCGGCCGACCTGGTGGAGATGATCAAGCCGATCGTCGCCTCCCGGAGGGAGGTCCCGCAGGACGATCTCATCAGCGTGCTCGTCGAGGCCGAGATTCAGGGCGAGGACGGCACCACGCAGCGGCTGAGCGACCCCGAGATCTTCTCGTTCGCCGCGTTGCTCCTCGCCGCCGGGTCGGGCACCACGTGGAAGCAGATGGGCACCACGCTGGCCGCACTCCTGGAGCGACCCGAGGTCCTGCGCGCCGTGACGGCCGACCGCGAGCTGCTGCGCCCGGCGATCGAGGAGTCGCTCCGCTGGATGCCGACCGATCCGATGTTCTCGCGCTGGGCCACACAGGACATCGACTTCTTCGGGACCACCATCGAAAAGGGCGCGGTCGTGCACCTCTGCCTGGGCGCGGCCAACCGTGACCCGGGCCGCTGGGACAACCCCGACGAGTACGACGTCCACCGGGACATGAAGCCGAGCCTCTCCTTCGGCAACGGCCCGCATATCTGCCTCGGCATGCACGTGGCGAGGGCCGAGATGCTCGTGGGCATCGGCGCGCTCCTGGACCGGCTGCCCAACCTGCGACTCGATCCCGATCAGGCCCCGCCGCGCTACGTGGGGTTCTACGAGCGGGGGGCGTCCGCCCTCCCCGTGCTCTTCGGGTGAGGAACCGGTGAGCGACGCGCCCTACCAGCAGCCCGACATCACCCTGCTCGGTGAGGAGCACGTCCGGCGGTATCAGGAGACGGACGGTGAAGTCGGCTACATCTGGAACGGTGCGACCACCCTGCTCCTGACGACGACCGGGCGTACGACGGGTCAGGCGCGCACCACGCCACTCATCTTCGCCCGCGACGGCGACGACTACCTCGTCGTGGCCTCCATGGGTGGCGCTCCGCAGGACCCGAACTGGTACAAGAACCTGACGGTGAACCCAGACGCCCATATTCAGGTGCGCGGCGAGCATCTGGACGTGCGGGCCCGCACGGCCACCAAGGACGAGAAGCCGCGGCTGTGGGACATCGTGGCCGCGCAGTGGCCCAACTACGACGTGTACCAGACCCGGACCGAGCGCGAGATCCCGGTCGTCGTCCTGACTCCTCGCTGATGACCGACCCCGTCTCTGCCGCCGCGGCCGAGACGCCGGGGGAGTCACGCCTCCCGGCTCCACCACGTCGCCCTCGAGTGCCCGGACGACCTCGCCTACTGGCACGTTGCGCTGGACGGACAGGAACCGGCCTTTACCTGGCTCTGGCTCGACCGGCGCTCCAGCCAGCTGGCCGGCGCCCTGGCGGAACGGGGCCTCGGCTTCGGCGACCGGCTCGGCATCGGCCTGCGCAACTCGCCCCAGTTCATGATCAGTGTCTTCGCCGCCTGGAAGCTGGGCGCCGTGCCGGTCCCCGTGCGCTGGGACCTACCCGAGTGGGAGCTGGAACGGGTACGCGCCGTGATCGAGCCCCGCGCCTACCTGGGCGCGGAAGACCTCGGGTGGATCGACGCGTCGGAGACCGCCGGAGTGCCCGCGCTGCCCGATGTCGTCTCGCCACAGATGCAGGGCATCTGCAGCAGTGGCTCGACCGGCACGCCGAAAGTGATCATGAGCAGCTCGCCGGCCGAGTTCAACCCCGCCTACAGCACGCCCTTCGCCGAGGAGTGGGCACCGATCCCGCGGCCGCAGCGGATCCTGGTGCTGGCTCCGATGTACCACGTCAACGCGTTCTCGACGTTCAACAGCCTCCTGATGCGCGACCCCCTGTTCGTCATGGAGAAGTTCGATGCGGCCCGCGCCCTCGAGGTCATCGAGCGCCACCGGATCACCACCTTCACCGCGACCCCGACGATGCTGCAGCGGATGGCGGACGTGCCCGGTATCGACGACCGTGACCTCTCGAGCCTCGTCTGGATCACCCAGGGCGCCGCGCCGATGCCGCCCTCGCTCGTGCACCGCTGGGCCGACCTCATCGGCGCCGAGAAGATCTTCATGGCGTACGGGATGACCGAAGGTATCGGCATCACCGCCGTCCGTGGCGACGACTGGATGAGCCACCCCGGCAGCGTCGGCAAGGGCATGCGCGGCACCGAGGTGCGCATCCTGGACGGGGACCGGCACGATCTCCCGACGGGCCAGGTCGGCGACATCTACCTGCGCTCGCCGTCCTACGGCGGGTCGCGCTACCTCGGCGACGAGCCTGCCCTCCGCTCCACCGACGACGGGTTCCAGACCGGAGGCGACGTCGGCTACCTCGACGACGACGGTTTCCTCTACCTGGTGGACCGGCGCGTCGACCTCATCATCTCCGGTGGCGCCAACGTGTTCCCTGCCGAAGTCGAGGCTGCGCTCATCGATCACCCCGAGATCGCCGACGTGGTCGTCATCGGCCTGCAGGACGCAGCGTGGGGCAGACGGGTGCACGCCATCGTGGAGGCCCGCGACCCCGCCACGCCGCCGACGACCGAGGAGATCATCGGCTACGCCAAGGGCCGGCTGGCCGCCTACAAGGTGCCGAAGACCGTCGAGTTCGTCGGCGCCATCCCCCGCAGCGAAGCGACCAAGGTGAACCGGGGGCGGCTCGTGGACGCGCGAGGTGGATGAGGTGACCGACACAGAGGACAAGCCCTTCGCGGGCGTGCGCGTCGTCGAGCTGGCCCAGTGGGTGTTCGTGCCGGTCGCCGGCGCACTGCTCGCCGACTGGGGTGCCGACGTCATCCACATCGAGCCCACGCGTGGCGACCCCTACCGCGGGCTGGCCACGCAGGGCATCGGGAGCGAGCGCCAGGGCGTGAACCTGTCGATGGCGCTGGCCAACGCGGGCAAGAAGTCGCTTGCGCTCAACGTCCAGCACGACGACGGCCGCGCCGTACTGCACCGGTTGCTCGAGTCGGCCGACGTTCTCCTGACGAGCCTGCGGCCCGGCGCCCTCGGGCGCCTGGGCCTCGATGCCGCGTCGGTGGCCGAGCGCTACCCGCGCCTCGTCTACGCGCGCGGTCACGGCTACGGCGTCCGGGGCCCCGACGCCGACCGGGCCGGCTACGACGCCTCGGCCTTCTGGGCCCGCGGGGGACTGGCCAACGTCCTGACCCCGCCGGACCGCGACTACCCGATCAACCAGCGGGGTGCGATGGGGGATCGCAACGGCGCGATGTCCCTCGCCTTCGGCGTGTCGGCCGCGTTGCTCAAGCGGGAGCGGACCGGGAGGGGCTCGGTCGTCGACGTGTCGTTGCTCGCGACCGCGATGTGGACGTTGTCCTCCGACGTCCTCGCCGCGCTCGGTGGCGACGCACCGGCCGCCCCCAGCGGGCGCGGTCCCCTCGTGAACCCCCTCGTGGGCATGTACCGGACCAAGGACGGCCGCCACATCCAGCTCGTGTTCCTCGAGGCCGACCGCTACTGGGCGGACTTCTGCCGGCTGATCGGCCGGGACGACCTCGCCGCCGACGCCCGCTTCGCCGATATCGCGACGCGCCGCGCCAACGGCGCCGAGTGCATGGCCATCCTCGACGAGGAGTTCGCCAAGCGCACGTACGACGAGTGGAAGTCCCTGCTCTCGCAACTCGATGCCCCGTGGGCCCCGGTGCAGTCCGTCGTCGAGGTCCTCGACGATCCCCAGGTGGTGGCGAACGGGTACATCGGCGAGGTGGCCGACGGGGAACCCACGTATCGACTGCCGGCCGTTCCCGTGCAGTTCGACGAGCAGCCGCCGCGATCTTCGCCGCGCCCCCGAACACAGCGAGCACACCGAGACGCTGCTGCTCGAGCTCGGCTACGACTGGGACGCCATCGCCGCGCTCAAGGACGCCGGGGTCGTCCCGTGACGGCGGCCGCACGTCCCGTGCCGGTGCCCGACGAGCGTCTCTGCGCCCTTCTGGGAGGCGGCGGCCCGCCATGTCCTCACTCTGGCCCGCTGTGCGCGCTGCGGCGCCTTCACCCACCCGCCCGACGCCGTGTGCCGGGAGTGCGGGAGCGCCGACCCGGGCTTCGAATTCGTCGAGGTGGACGGCGCGGGGACCGTGCGGTCGTGGACGGTCATGCGCCAGTCGTTCCTCCCGGGCTTCGACGACGACGTCCCGTTCGTCCTCGTCGACGTGGAGCTGGCGGCCGCACCGGGCATCCGCCTGATCGGCCGGCTGCTCGACGGCCCGGCGGCACCGCTCCGGACCGGTCGGCCCGTCACGCTTGCGTTCGAGGACCTCGGTCCCGGTCTGTCGGTGCCGGCGTTCGAGCTCGCGACCGCCTGGGAGGCCTGAGGTGCCACGGACCTTCGAGGCCCGCAACCGGGTGGCCATCGCCGGGTACGCGCAGAGCCCCGTCACTCGCCACGCCGGGTGCTCGCTCGGCGCCCTCACCCTCGAGACGGCGCGGCGGGCCATCGGCGACGCCGGGTTGCGGGTCGACGAGGTCGACGGTTTCGTCACGGCCAGCCTCTTTCCCACTTCGGGCGCGCACGCGCTCAGCGACGGCACGAGCCTCGTGTCGGCCAACTGGCTGGCCGAGCACTTGGGGGTCAATCCTCGCTACGCCGCGGGGTTCCAGGGCATGGGCCAGATTCCCGGGGCCGTGGCGATGGCGGTCAACGCCGTGGCGAGCGGCGCCGCCGACTACGTGCTCGTGCACCGGGCGCTCCACAATCCGCAGGGCAGTTACCACGGCAACCCGATGACCGAGGCGCGGGGGGATCAGCAGTGGACCGCACCGCAAGGGTTCTTCGGCCCGGTCGCCATGATCGCGTTGGCGTACAACGAGTACCTGCAACGCTTCGGCGCCGAGCGCGAGGCCATGGCCATGGTCGTCGAAGAGGCCCGCAAGAACGGCTCCCGCATCCCGTGGTCTCACTGGTACGAGAAGCCGCTGACGGCCGAGGACTACCTGGCGGCGCCAATGATCAACGACCCCATTTGCCGCTTCGACTGCGACATCCCGGTCGACGGCGTCGCCGCCTTCGTCTTCACCTCGGCCGAGCGGGCCAGGGATCTCCCCCATCATCCCGTCTACGTATCGGGGTTTGCCAGCGGGTTCCCCGTCCGGCGGCGGCTGCCGCTGCATTGGCCCCTCGACGACATCATGGAAGTGGGCGCCGAGACGGCGCGACGCCTCTGGGAAGCGACCGGGATCGGTCCCGACGACGTCGACCTGCCACAGGTGTACGACGGGTTCTCGCCGTTCGTCTACCTCTGGATGGAGAGCCTCGGGTTCTGTCCGGTCGGCGAGGCCCATCAGTTCGTGCGCGACGGTGGCATCGACAGCGACCGTGCCGGAGCACTGCCCGTTCTGTCGGGTGGTGGTGCGCTGGGGAACGGCCGCATGCACGGGGTCCCGCAGATGCTCGAGTGCTACCTCCAGCTCTCGCGGCGGGCGGGCGCACGACAACGCGCAGACGACGTCGGTGGGACTCGCCTGCCATTCGTCACCGCACCTCGGAGGGGTCGTGGTCTACAGTGCCGAGCCGTAACGAGATCGATAGGGGTGATGGCTCCCGAATGACATGGGTTGAGCGCGCCGCCGAGCGTTCCCCGATGGTCCAGCGATCACGGAACCGTGGGATGGAGCAGGCGCAGGCCATCGTGCTCGCCGCCCGCCGCCTCCTCGCGGCGAAGGGGACGTCCTTCACGACGCAAGAGCTCGTGAAGGAAGCCGGCGTCGCGCTGCAGACCTTCTACCGTTACTTCGCCAGCAAGGACCAGCTGCTGCTGGCGGTCTTCGAGGACCTGATCTCGGAGTTCTGCGACGGCCTGCGGAGCCAGGTCGCCGAGATGAAGGACCCGATCGAGCGGCTCCGCTTTTGCGTGACCATCGCGGCGCGGCCTCCGGACGGCGACAGTGCAGAGGTCACGGCGCCGCGCTTCATCACGAGCGAGCACTGGCGGCTCCAGCAGGAATATCCGGCGGAGATCGCCGTTGCGATCAGCCCGTTCAGCGACCTGCTGGCCGAGGAAATCGAGAACGCGGTGCGGGCGGGGTCGCTCCGGAGCTCGGACCCCCGGAGCGACGCGTGGCACATGACGCAGCTCGTCATGGCCGTCTTCCACCACTACGCCTTCGCCGAGGCGGAGCGTTCGTCCGAAGAGGTCGCCGAGCGGCTCTGGCAATTCTGCCTCTCGGGTCTGGGTGGACCGCGGTGACGAGGGACGCGACACCATCGCATGCTTCCGTGGCCGTTCCAGACCTCCTCTCCGACGCGCTCTCGCCGGACTGGCTCAACGCCGCGCTGGGCGAACGGTTCCCGGGCCTCCGTGTGACCGAGGTGGACAAGGGAGAAGTCATAGCGCGGGTCTCCACCAACGCCCGGTTTCGGATCCACTGCGACGCGGGGCTGCCGCCGGGCCTCCCGGCGCATCTCTGCATCAAGGGGTACTTCGCAGACTGTTCCGACGCCGCGGTCCTGAGCCGTTCCGCCGGCGAACCCGAGGTCTTGTTCTACCGGGAGCTCTCGGCTGGCGCCGGCATCCGGACGTTGCCCTGTGTCTACGCGGACGTCGACCCCGTCACGCGGCACGGTGTCGTCATCACCGAGGACGTGCTCGCCGGTGGTGCCGTATTCCTCGACGCCCTCAGCCCCTATGCACCCGACCAGGTCGCCCAGAGCCTCGACCAGTTGGCCATCCTGCACGGCCGCTCATGGGCATCGGCCGACTTGCAGAAGCCGTGGTTGGTCCCCCGGCTCGATGTGACCATGCGCGCCCGGGGTCTCAAGGAGATCAAGGGGAACTTCGAGGGGCCGATCGGTGCGCGGGTGCCCGACGAAGTCCGTGACCCCGAACTCCTCATGGAACGGATCGCGCGTCTTCCTCCACTGCTGGCCAGGGCCGATCCGTTGTGCCTGCTGCACGGCGACGCCCACGTCGGCAACCTGTACCTCGACGCGGACGGACGCCCGTGCCTCGTCGACTGGCAGCTCGTGCAGCGCGGGCCCTGGTACGTGGACGTCGGCTATCACCTCGGTTGCGCGCTGACGGTCGGCGATCGACGGCAGTCCGAGCGCGAACTCCTTACCTCCTATTTGCAGCGGCTCGAGGCCGAGGGCGGCGAGCCACCGAGTTGGGCCGAGGCGTGGCGCGGCATCGGCGTGGGGATGCTCTACGGGCTCTTCTTGTGGGCCATCACCCTCAAGGTGCATCCCTCCGTGACCACCGTGATGCTCGAGCGGCTCGGGGCTGCGGTCGCGGATCACGATGCCTATTCGTCGGTCCTGGACTTCACCTAGGCCTGTTCGGGTCGCGACCGCCCGGTTCCGGGGCGCCGGTCGCGGGGGTGACCCGGCCGCGGCCCGAAACCCCAGGAGGTGGCAGAAATACGGGATCCCCCTTTCCGGACCGTGAGGTCCCAAATAGAATCAAGTTCTCCCTCATAGCAGAAGCACATTCCCAATCGTGATCGGCCTGGTGGGGGCAAGGACATGCGGGCGACTGAGCAACGCAGCGGACGTGGGCCGGGTGGCAGCCGGGGGCGGGCGGCGGCGCTGGTCCTCGGCCTCGCCTGCTTCGCCCTCGCGGCCACGGCGTGCGGTTCCCGGCTCAGCCGCGAGTCGATTGCATCCGCCGCCAAGCGGCCGATCGTCACCGCGGCGTTGCAACGGGACGCGGTCGGGAACGGCAGCACGGCGCCGTCGCCGAACGGCTCACTGGGAGGCGGAGGTCCGGCGTCGTCTTCATCGTCGTCGGCCCTGGGGTCGGCGGCAAGGTCCGGGAGCGCCGCCGTCGGCCCATCGGCGAACGGCACGGCGGCCTCGGGAAATGGCTCGAGCACGCATGCGGCGGCAGCCAGCGGGTCGACCATCAACCTGGGCAACGTCGGCAGCTACAGCGGTGTCATCGGCGCGGTGTTTGCCGGCGCCGAGCCCGCCCTCGGAGTGTGGCAGAACTACGTCAACGCGCACGGCGGGCTCAACGGGCATCCCGTCCACATCTACTTCGCGGACGACGGAGGTGATCCCTCGACCAGCGTTTCCGAAGTCGAACAGGAGGTCACCCAGGACCACGTCATCGCATTCGTCGGCAACTTCTATCCGCTGACGGTGGGTGCCAGCGTGCCGTACCTGCAGCAGCAGGGAATTCCGGTCATCGGGGGCGACTCCAACGCCGACGCGTGGTGGCAGAGCCCGATGCTGTTCCCACAGGGTTCCGGCGCTCTGAACCCATCGGTGGAGGCCGAGTTCACGATTGGCGCCGCCGTCGCGCGTGGGTACACGAAGATGGCGGTGCTCTATTGCGTCGAGGACCCAGGATGTGCGACGACCGTCCACAGCTTCGACCAACCCGGGAGCACGGTGGACGGGGCGACGACGGTCTACGCGTCGACCATCAGCCTCACGCAGCCGGACTTCACGGCCCAGTGCATCGCGGCCAAACAGGCGGGTGCGACGTTCGTCTACTTTGCCGGCGACTCCGACAGCCTGATTCGCATGGTCGGGAACTGCGTCGCGCAGGGCTACAACCCGATCTACGACATCGACAGCCTCGCCGTCACCGCAAGCCTCTCGAACAACAGCCACCTCAACGGCCTCTTGGCCGGACAATCGGATTTCCCGTGGATCGACGGCTTCACCGCGGCTCAGGCCACGTACCAGCAGGCCATGAAGTCGTACGCTCCGAACGTGCCCGGATCGGCCTCGACGGCCGCGGAATGGACGGCCGGCATGCTTGCCGTGGCTGCCGACAAGTTCCTCACGGCCACGCCCACCTCGGCCGAGTTCCTCCAGGGCCTCTGGGGTATCAAGAACGACAACCTGGGTGGCCTCGCCCCGCCGCTGACGTTCACACAGAACGCGTCGGCCACGCCTTCCTACTGCTTCTTCCTGATGACCATCCAGAACGAACAATTCGTCGACGTGAACAACGGAAACTACCAATGCGTCTCGTGAGGGACGCGTGCCACCGGAGGTGACGGAAATGGACCGAGAGAACCGAGATGCCATGTCCCACGTGCCAGCCGAGAAGGCGGCGGCCGTCGCGGACGCCCTCCTCGATTTCAAGATCGACCCGAATTTCAAGAAATGGCCCGTGCTCGAGCCCGACGTCCACTACAAGCGGGACAAGCTCGACATTCGTCAAGAGTTCGTCGTGGACCCCAACTTGGATTTTCCGGACTACAGCGGACCGTTCAAGTCGGACCTGCGCTTCACCGACTTCTCGTCCGAGCAGCTCTTGCGGATGCTGATGATGTGCGACGAGTACCGTCAGGTGTGGGTGGGCGCCTGGCTGGACGAGGTCGAGCAGAATTTCGGACGGCGGGAACGCATCGTCATCGAATGGATCGCCTGGCGTGACGTTCTGGCGCCGAGCATGGAAGCGATGCTGCGCGAGTTCCTGCCGGCGTCCCTGGTCGACCAGCGCCTTGCCGCCGCCGATCTCGGCCGCTTCGTGGCGGACCCGCCGGAGAGCGATAGCGATCTCGGCATCGACTACGGCGTCCCTTTCGCTCCGCAGCAGGACTTCGTCGATCTCCCCAAAGAAGAGCTCGTGGCGATGCTCCTGGGGAGCCACGAGTACATCCTCGCGTGCAATCAGGCGGTGGCGATGCAGGTCGTCATCCGGCACAGCCTCGACGAGATGTTCCAGATCTCGTGGGATATCTGGAGCGCAAAGGTGCTGCCGGCGGTCAAGGGGCTGAAAGCACGTCACATGGGGATCAGCGGCAACGACGTCGCTGCGTTCATGAAGGACCTGCAGATCGATCCGTCCGCATTCCCCGGCAAGAAGTTCGACCTCGTCTTCGAGATGCCCGAGCCCGACGTGGGTGTCATGACCTTCAACAAATGCGCGGCGCCGATGATGTGGGAGGCGCTGGGGCGCGAGGACATCCTCGAGAAGGGCTGCCACATGACGTGCCCGGCGTCGATCGAAGAAACCGCGAAGCTCTACAACCCGAACATGAAGATGGATGTGCTGGCGATACCCCCTCGGGTCGACGACGGCCACGTCTGCTGCCGCTGGCAGCTGAGCATGCGCTCGCCGGACGATCCGGAGTACGTGCCCGTTTCCCTTACCCGCAAGCCGGAAGAGGGCTGAGCACAGCCCACCTGCACGCGAGCTAAGGGTGGGGCGGCTCTTGAGCAGCCTTGGCCAGCCAGGTCCCCAGTGCCTCGCCGGCCGAGAGCACATGCGTCTCCATGAGGCGACGCGCCTCGCTCCCGTCGCCCTGCTCCATGGCATCGAGCAGCTCGGCGTGCTCGCGCTGGCTGCGCTGCTCCTGCTCGGGAAACAGCTCGAAGTAGTTGCCGGGCACGACGCGTTGGGCCTGGCGCACGTAGGTCAGGAGCCGGGGCGAGCGCGCGGCCAGGTTGATGGCGCGGTGGAAGTGGCGGTTCGCCGCGACCACGTCGTCGGACCCGCCGATCGCTGCCGGCGAGAGCACGCAGTTCGTGCAGCTCCTCGGAAGTGATGCGCGCCGTCGCCAGCTCGGCCCCCTTGCCGGCGAGCGCGGCGAGGATGGCGAAGTTGTCCACCGCGTCCTCCGGCGTGATCCCCACCACCGCCATGCCGCTGCGCGGGGTGATGGCGACGAGGCCCTCGTAGGACAGCTCGAGGAGCGCCTCGCGGATCGGGGTACGGCTGATGCCGAACTCCGCGGTGAGCTGGTCGAGGTCGAGACGGTCCCCCGGCCGCAGGCGACCGGTGAGGATCCGGTCGCGCAGCTCGTCGGCCGCCTGGGCCCGGACGGTTGTGCTGATCAGTTTGATATCTGAAATATTACATACTAAGTTCGGCCAGCGACGAATGCAGTAGGGGAGGGCCCCGTGGCGAACGAGAAAAGGCAGATGGCCCTGGTCGGGTTCATGCAGGCGGGGAACGCCACCGTCTACGCCGGGTCCTGGCGGCACCCGGCCACGGAGCACGGATTCCTGACGGCGGGCTACTACAAGAAGCTGGCCCGGACGCTCGAAGAGGGCTGCTTCGACCTCATGTTCTTCGACGATCGCCTCGCCATGCCGGGGATCTACGGTGGCTCGGTCGCGGAGGCGGTGCGGACCGGCGCGCGGCCGGTGAAGCTCGACCTGAGCATCGTGCTCGGCATCTGCGCCGCCGTCACGAGCCGGATCGGCCTCGGCGCGACCTACTCGACGACGTACTACACGCCGTTCCACGTGGCCCGCACGTTCGCCACGCTCGACCACATGTCAGGCGGGCGCGCCGCGTGGAACGTCGTCACGTCGGTGAACGACAGCGAGGCGCAGAACTACGGCTTCAAGGAGGCGATCCCTCACGACCTCCGCTACGACCGGGCGGACGAGTTCCTCGAAGCGACGACAGGATTGTGGGACACCTGGGAGGACGACGCGCTCGTGCTCGACCGGGAGACGCCGCTGTTCGCCGACCCCGCGAAGGTGCATCGAGCTCGACCACGACGCCGAGTGGTTCAGCGTACGCGGGCCGCTCGACGGTGCCGCGTTGCCCACAGGGACGCCCGGTCCTGCTCCAAGCCGGGTCGTCGGGTCGCGGCCGGGATTTCGCGGCCCGTTGGGCGGAGCTGATCTTCACCGGTGACCCGGGAATCGACATCGCCCGGGCCCACTACAAGGACCAGAAGGAGAAGATCGGCGAGCGGGGTCGGGACCCGCAATCGGTCAAGATGCTCCCGATGGCCTACACGGTCGTCGGCGAGTCGAAGGCCCACGCCGAAGAGCGCGAGCAGATGTTCCTGAACGACCTGGTCGACCCCATGGCCTCGCTCACCCTGCTCTCCGAGCTGATGAACTACGACTTCGCCGGCCTCGAACTCGACGCCCCCATCACCGACGAGTTGATCGAGTCGGTGTCCGGCATCCGGGGGTTGGTGCAGAACATCAAGCAGCACATCGGCACGCGAGACGGTGACGCTCGGTGACCTGGCGGGCCACCGGGCCACGCTGCTGCAAGGGCCCCGCTTCGTCGGCACCGGCCCGGATATCGCCGACCAGATGGAGGCGTGGTTCGACAGCGGCGCCTGCGACGGCTTCGTCATCGCGGCCACGCACAGCCCCGGTGCGTACGAGGACATGGTCCGCCTCGTGGTGCCGGAGTTGCAGCGCCGGGGGGTGTTCCGAGACCGGTACGAGGGGACGACGCTGCGCGAGCATCTGGGACTCGAACGCCCGGCGGTGGCCCTGGGTGCCTGAGCCCGAGCTCCCGCTCCGCGGCATCCGCGTCATCGACGCGGCGACGCTGGCCGCCGGGCCGATGGTCGCCACCATGCTCGGCGAATTCGGCGCCGAGGTGATCAAGGTCGAACACCCCGACGTGGGCGACCCGTTGCGCACCTGGGGCGACCAGAAGGACGGCGTCGGTCTCTTCTGGAAGAGCATGAGCCGCAACAAGCAGTGCGTCACGCTCGACCTGCGCAACGCCGACGGCCAGGACCTGTTCCACCGCCTCCTCGACGTGAGCGATGTCTTCGTGGCGAACAACCGCCCGAGCGCCCTGGCCGAGTGGGGACTCGACTACGAGTCGGTGCACGCGGCGCATCCCCGGGTGGTCATGCTGCACATCAGCGGCTACGGACTGGGCGGCCCGAAGAGCGACCGGCCCGGCTTCGGCACCCTGGCCGAGGCGATGAGCGGCTTCGCCCACGTGACCGGCCAGCCCGACGGGCCGCCGACCTTGCCCCCGTTCTTCCTCGCCGACGGGGTGGCATCGCAGTCGGCGACCGCCGCCGTCATGCTGGCGCTCTACCACCGCGACGTGCATGGCGCGGGCGGCCAGCTGATCGACGTCAACCTGATCGAACCGCTGGCCCGGCTCATCGAGACGTCGACGCTGGCCTACAGCCACCTGGGAAAGATCCCGGGCCGCGTCGGCAACCTGCTGCCGGCGAGCGCGCCGCGCAACGCGTACCAGACGAGCGACGGCAAGTGGGTGGCGATCTCGAGCGCGTCGCCGAACATCGCGCTGCGGGTGTTCCGGGCCATCGACCGCCCCGACATGGTCGACGACGCCAGGTACGCCGACCCGGTGCAGCGCCAGGCGCGGGCCGTCGAGATCGACGCGCTCGTCGCCGCGTGGATCGAGAGCCGGACGCTGGACGAGGTCATGGACACCTTCGAGCTGGCCGAGGTCGCTGCCGCCCCGGTCTACGACGCGCAGCAGTTGCTGGCCGACGAGCACCTGCGGGCGCGCGGCTCGTTCGTGGTCGTCGATGACCCGGACCTCGGGCCCATGACGGTGCAGGCGCCCGTCGCGAGGTTCAGCGAGACGCCGGGTGTGGTCGAGCACCTCGGCCGGGCCCTCGGCGCCGACAACGACGAGGTCTACGGTGAGACTGCTCGGCGTGGACGCCGAACGCCTGGCCGCGTTGCGGGCGGCGCGGGACGATCTGAGCGGCAGACAGGAGGCAACGGTGCGCGCACCCCGGGCCCGTCGTTCCGAGCTGGCCACCCCGGCCAGCAGCGAGCGCATGTGCGAGAAGGCGCCGGCGACTGGTGCCGATCTCGTCTTCCTCGACCTCGAGGACGCCTGCGCGCCGTCGGCGAAGGAGTCGGCGCGGGGGATCGCGGTCGGGGCGCTGACAGGCCTCGACTGGGGCCGCACCGTGCGGGCGGTCCGGATCAACGGGATCGACACGCCGTGGTGCCACGGCGACATCATCGAGATCGTCACCGGGGCGCGGGACTGCGTCGACGTGCTGATCGTGCCCAAGGTCCGGTCCGCCCGCGACGTCTGGTGGGTGGACGTGCTGCTCGGCCAGCTCGAGTCGAAGCTCGGGCTTTCGAAGCGCATCGGCCTCGAGGTCCTGATCGAAGACGCCGAGGGTCTGGCCCGCGGCGCTCGAGATCGCGCAAGTCGAGCGACCGCCTCGAGGCGCTCATCTTCGGGGCGGGCGATCTCTCCGCGTCGCTGCACGCGCGGGTCGACGGCAACTTCGACCCGGTCGTGGACTACCCGGGCGACTTCTGGCACTACGCCCGCGCCCAGGTCCTCACCGCGGCGCGTGCCGGGCTCGTCGATGCGATCGACGCGCCGTACCCCGACTACGCGGACCCCGACGGCTACCGGCGGTCGGCCACGGCGGCCAGTGCGCTCGGCTTCGACGGCAAGTGGGCCATCCATCCGAGCCAGGTCCCGATCGCCAACGAGGTCTTCTCGCCGACACCGGCCGAGGTGGCCGAAGCCCGGGCGTCCATCGCGGCCTACCGGGAGGCGGAGGCGGGAGGGGTCGGGGCGATCGGGCGGGACGGCCGGCTGGTCGACGCTGCCCACATGCGGCTGGCCGCCAACACACTGCACAAGGCCGAACTGGCGGGGACCGCAGGGGCCGATCCGAGCCCCCTGACCTGCCCGGAGGAGCGACGAGCGTTCTGCGGAAACGCCCTTCTCATCTCGTGAGAGCCGTGCTATCCTCAAGCCCGTCACCGAAGGCCGCGACGAGAGGACCCGCGCATGGCACGTTGGCCCAAGCCACCGGAGGGGAGCTGGACCGAGCACTACCAGCTCGGCACCGAGCCCATCTCCTATGAGGACTCCATCTCCCCCGAGTTCTACGAGCTCGAGCGCGAAGCCGTCTTCAAGCGCGCCTGGCTGAACGTCGGCCGGGTCGAGCAGCTGCCCCGCAAGGGCAGCTACTTCACCAAGGAGCTCGCGGTGGCCCGCACCTCGGTGGTGATCGTGCGCGGCACCGACGACGAGGTGCGCGCGTTCTACAACGTGTGCCGGCACCGCGGCAACAAGCTGGTGTGGAGCGACTTCCCGAACGAGGAGACCAGCGGCGTCAGCCGCCAGTTCGTCTGCAAGTACCACGGCTGGCGCTACGACCTCGACGGCGCGTGCAGCTTCGTCCAACAGGAGCAGGAGTTCTTCGACCTCGACAAGGCCGACTACGGCCTGGTGCCGGTCCATTGCGAGGTGTGGGCCGGGTTCATCTTCGTCAACCTGGCCAAGCAGCCCGAGCAGAACCTGGTCGACTTCCTCGGACCGGACGTGACCAAGCTCGAGAACTACCCGTTCGACCAGTTGACCGAGCGCTGGTTCTACCGCGGGACGGTGAACGCGAACTGGAAGCTCTACATGGACGCCTTCCAGGAGTTCTACCACGCACCGGTTCTGCACGCGAAGCAGACGCCGCCCGATTGGTCGACCGCCGCGCAGCAGGCCGGCTTCGAGGCGCCGGCGTACACGATCTCCGGTCCGCACCGCCTCGTGAGCACGGCCGGCATTCACCCGTGGAACCTGCCGGACAACATGCTCAAGCCGATGGAGCGGATCACGCGCAGCGGCCTCTTCGGGCCGTGGGACAAGCCGGACCTCGACTACGACCAGAAGGCGGCGGGCATCAACCCGGCCGGCTGCGATCCGTGGGGCCTCGACTCGTGGCAGATCTTCCCGAACTTCACCATCCTGGTCTGGGGCCAGGAGTGGTATCTCACCTACCACTACTGGCCGACGGGTCAAGGCTCCCACGTCTTCGAGGGCACGCTGTACTTCGTGCCGGCCAAGACGCCGCGCGAGCGGGTGGCGCACGAGCTCGCCGCGGTGTCCTTCAAGGAGTACGGGCTGCAGGACGCCAACACGCTGGAGGCGACGCAGAGCGATGCTCGAGTCGCGGGTGCTCGAGCGGTTCCCGCTGAACGACCAGGAGGTCCTGTGCCGCCACCTGCACAAGGTGGTCGGGGAGTGGGTGGACGAGTACAAGAAGCTCGAAGAGGCGGGGGTTTGATCCGATGACCACGACGATGCTGCCGGCCGAGTTCGCCGACCTCGAGCCCTTCGCCGCCGACCTGGTGCCTGCCGACCGAGAGCGAGCGGTTCGCGCAGCGCCTGGCCGTCCCGATGGACGAGATGCAGGCCTTCTACGACGCCATCACGCCGCGCTTCGAGGACGCGATGGCGTACTGCGACACGTTCCCCCTCGACGACATGCCCGAGGACGCCGTGAACCTCATGCACCTGCTGTACTCGATGATCATGGTGTCGTTCCCGGTCGAGTGCTGGGGCCAGGGCCCGGTGCCCGACACCGGCGCCGCCTACCTGGACCTGCTGGTCGAGCCGGGTCCCTGACCCGGCGATCCGGAAGGGGCGGGCGAAGCCCCGCCTCGGCCATGATGCACCGATGATCTTCGGTGCACACCTGGTCCTCTTCAGCACGGACGCAGAGGCGGACCGCGACTTCCTGGCCGACGTCCTCGGCTTCGACTCCGTCGATGCCGGCGGCGGGTGGCTGATCTTCGAGCTTCCCCCGGCGGAGGCCGCGGTGCACCCGGCGGAGGCGCCGGCTGCGGAGCTGTACCTCATGTGCGACGACCTCGAGGCGGAGATGCGGACCCTCGCCGGGCACGGTGTGGCCTGCTCGTCGGTGGAGGAGGCACGCTGGGGCTCCATCACGAAGATCTTGCTTCCGAGCGGTGCCGAGGTCGGCCTCTACCAGCCGAAACATCCCACCGCGATCGAGCCTTCTCGATAAATCAGACTCCGAGCCTCGCGGTGCGGAGCTGCGCGGCCAGCGTGACGTCGCCGCCGATCTCGACATTGGCCGCCGCCTGGCGACCCGCGCCGAACATCGTGAGCTCGCCGGGGTCGCCGGCGAGCGTCAGGCGCGGCCCCGAGCCCGCCTCTTTGTCGTCCCGGCCCGGCGACGTCAACACGATCGTCGCGGGGACCTTTTTCGCCATGCCGCCCGGACCGACCCGGGCCCAGAGCGCGTCGGCCAACTCGGGGGAGACCGCGCGCGGATGCCATCCGTCTCGGCCGCGGCGCAGGTCCTCCACATGGATGTAGAACTCGACGGTGTTCATCGCTCCGTCGAAGGGACGAAGGAGGAACGGCGGCCCACGCCGAACGGTGTCGACGAGCTTTTCGAACGGCATGCGATCCCGCTCAGCTCGCCGCACCTTTTCGGTGTGGTCCGCCAACCGCGGCCACACCAGTCCGGGTCCGCTGTCGGGTCTCCGCTCGCGTACGACGAGGTGGGCCGCGAGGTCAGCGGCCAGCCATCCCTCACACAAGGTGGGTGCGTCGGCGCCATAGTCGAGAAAGAGATCGCAGATGGTGCTGCGCTCCTGTTGGGCCAAGCTTGAGGACGCCATTGCCTACACGAGCAGGGGCTGCACAAGCCCGGCCCACTTCTTGCGCCACGACAGCGACAGGAAGATCTTTACCGGGAGCGGCGGACCCTCCGGCCGCTCGGTTTCGGGCATCGCCCTGATCGTCTCGTCGAGGGCGCCCACGGCGTACGCCATCGCAGGCTTGGGGATGCCCTTCAGCGCCTTGGTTTCCAGCTTCTCCCACTCGTCGTGGGGGATCCACTTGGCGTACATGGGAAGGACATCGGCGTCTTCACGGTCCAGGTGGGGGAAGAAGAGATCGCGCAGATCGGCGGCGGCCCCGTTGATCGCGTCCCTGCCCGCTATGTCGGGCGCCTTTTGAAAGGCATCCACCGCAGCATTGATCGTCGCCATGACATCGAGCATCTGCCGGTGATCCGCTCCGAGTTCGTCGACAACCGGCTGGATGTCCGGGTAGTAGTGAACGAGGAGCGGGAAGTCCTCGTCGTCCTCGTTGTGGTGGTGGTAGTCGAGGATCGCCGAATAGAAGGTCCAGTACGGCCCCACGGTGGACTGCAGGGCCGACGGTTCCAGCTTTGCCGTCGCATCGATCAACCGGGTCAGGCCCGTGCGGAAGGTGTTGTGGACCGCCTGGATCAGCCGGATGTCGGCCGCGTTCCCGTTGCCGTCGTTCGCCATTCTGAACCCCCCTTGGTTCGAGAAACCGCCTTCGCCACGCGCATCCTACGTGAGTGCCTCGAGCACCGCCGACCCCGACGTGATGGCGCGGTCACCGTTGCCTTCGTCGTGGAGCATCAGGCGGACACCGATCAGCCCGCCCGGCGCTGGGTACGCGGTGCCGTCGACCCGGAACGGTCCAACCTTGCCCCGGGCGAGGAACATCACGTGCCAGCTCCGGACCTGGAGCCGGCGCGTCCGGCCAGCGCGCCGCGGCCAGATCCACGGCGGCGCGTCTCGAGCACGATGTGCTGCGGCCCGATGTGCAGCGCCGCGTCGGGGGAGGCGAACTCCACGCTGAGCTCGGGCAGCGTCCAGTGGCCGTCGTCGCGCCGGGACGCGCCGAACACCTGCCACAGCGGCGGCAGGTCCGGCGAGTCCTCGATCTCGAGCTTGGCGTCGTCGACGTCCATCCGCTCGAGACCCTCGGGCGGCGTGCCGATGGACGGCGCCCTGCCCGTCGATGAACGCGATCACCCGGTCGTGGTTCGCCGCGTCGACGATGCGGCAGCGCCCGTAGCCCATCGTCCGGCCCTGATGGATGGAGCCCGAGTCGACGACCTCGATGGTCTGCACGTCGAAGCCGGGGTCGAGGATCTGCACCGACGCGATGACCGGGTTCGGCACCGCGACCAGGTCGGTGCTGCCGCCTTCGGGTGACGAGATGGCCAGTGGCGCCACCATGATCCCGCCGGCCTCGTTGCGCATGTCGCGGCGGATCTTCACCGTGTTGTCCTCGGGCCCGAGATTCATGGAGGAGTGGTTGCGGCCGATGTAGCGGTAGCTCAGCAGGCCGCTCCAGCGCCGCTGGAGCTCGTCGCGGTACGCCTCGGGGTCGTCCTTCAGCTCTCGGATGTCACGCATGTCCCTGTCCTCCCCGGACGCTTACATGGCCTCGTACTCGACCGTCACTGTCTCGCCCGACGGCAGCGACTGGCAAGTCAGGACCCAGCCCTCTTCGACCTCTTCGGGCGTCAACGCGTTGTTGGCCCGCATGCTCACGTTGCCCTCCTTGAGGAAGGCCATGCAGGTGGCGCAGTTGCCCGCCTCGCAGGAGAAGGGAGGACGCAGCCCGCCCCGGCCGTGCCGTCTCGAGCAGCGTGTCGCCCGGCTGGTACTTCACCACCGTCTTCTTCCCACCGAGGATCACCGTCACCTCTTCGGGCAGTTCCGCCTCCGGCACTCGCCGCTTCGGGCTGCGTCGCGGCAGCATCCTTCTCCTGCTGCTCGACGAGGAAGCGCTCGATGAAGATGCGCTCGGCCGGCACGCCGAGCTCCACCAGCACCGATTCGACGAGGTCCATGAACGGGCCGGGACCGCAGACGTAGCAGTCGGCATGCCCGGCATCCGGCCCCGCGAAGGCGTTGATGTCGTCCGCGGTCAGGAAGCCGCCCGCCGCATCGAGGTGGTGCCGCACCTCGAGCCGCTCGGGGTACCGCTCGACCAGCGCACCGAACGCAGCGTCGAAGATCACCGAGTCGCGGTCGCGGTTGGCGTAGAGGAGGCGTACCGAGCGCCCGGCGTGGGCGAGCACGTGCTTCGTGATCGACATGACGGGCGTCACCCCGCTGCCGCCGCAGAAACCCAGGACCGGTCGCTCGGCCCCGTCCTGCGGGCAGAACACCCCCGCCGGTTTCGTGACCTCGAAGACGTCGCCCACGCCGACATGATCGAGGAACCAGTTCGAGACGAGCCCGCCCGCCACGCGCTTGACCGTCACGGTGAGGTCGGCGTCCGATCTCGCGGTGCGCTCGGACATGGAATAGGAGCGCACCTGTTCCTCGCCGCCGACCGGCACCCGGAACGTGCAGAACTGGCCCGGCCGGTACTCGAACGTCGCCGCCAGCTCGTCGGGCACGTCGAGCACGAACGAGCTGGCGTCGTGCGTCTCGCGCACAACGTCCTTGACCCGGAGTTTGTGGTAGCCGTGCGCGTGGAGGACGGAGCTGTGGTCGGTCATCGCGCTTCGACCCGAGGCCACGAGGCCTAGGCGGGCGTCGGCCAGGCCACCGCCTTGGTCTCGAGATACTGGTCGAAGCCCGCCAGGCCGTTCTGGCGACCGATCCCGCTGTGCTTGTAGCCGCCGAAGGGGATGTCCGGCCTGGCCGATCGGCATCCCGCCGTTGACGGCGAACGTTCCCGGTCCGGATGCGCTCGGCCACCCGCAAGCGAGCGCTCAGCGAGCCGGAGAAGACGCCGCCGGACAACCCGTAGACGCTGTCGTTGGCGATGCGCACCGCGTCGTCGTCGTCCTCGAAGGGGATGACGACGAGCACGGGCCCGAAGATCTCCTCCTGCGCGATGGTCATGGCGTTGTCCACGTCGGTGAACAGCGTCGGCTCCACGAACCAACCCTTGGGCAGGTCCGCCGGGCGCCCGCCGCCCAGCGCGAGCGTCGCCCCCTCGGCCACGCCCTTCTCGATGTAGCCGAGCACGCGGTCGCGTTGCTTCGCCGAGATCGACCGGCCCCATCAGGACGTCGGGACGCTGGGGATCCCCGTAGGCGACCGACGAGAGGGTCGCCTTGAGGATCTCGACGCCCTCGTCGTAGCGCGAGCGGGGCAGCAGCATCCGGGTCTGGATCGCGCAGCCCTGGCCGGCGTGGAAGCACACCGCGATGCCCGAAGGCACCGAGGTGGCGAAGTCGGCGTCGTCGAGCACGATCGTGGCCGACTTCCCGCCGAGCTCGAGGAAGACGCGCTTGAGGGTCGGCGCGCCCTTCTCCATGATGCGCTTGCCGACGGCGGTCGAACCGGTGAACGAGATCAGGTCGACCTTGGGCGACAGCGTCAGCTCCTCGCCCACGAGATGGTCCGACGAGGTCACGACGTTGAGGACGCCGGGCGGGAACTCGGTCTGCTCCGCGACGAGGCGCCCGAGCCGAGTGGCGTTCCACGGCGTGTCGGGCGCCGGCTTGAGCACCACCGTGTTGCCGGTGGCGAGCGCCTGGCCGAGCTTGTTCAGCGTGACCTCCAGGGGGAAGTTCCACGGCACGATCGCGCCGACGACGCCGACGGGCTCCTTCCAGATCTGCCGCGTGTTGGCGGTGCCCCGGCGGTCGACGACCTCGGGCAGGTCCGCTGCGCCACGGGAACTCGTCGATCAGCTTGATGGGGTACTTGAGCGCGCCGTCGAGCGGGATGTCGAGCTGGTTGGCGTGGGTCGTCATGCGCGGGCAGCCGACCTCGAGGATGAGCTCTTCGCGCAGCTCCTCGCGCTCGCGTTCGAGCGCGTCCTGCAGCTGGCCCAGGCACTCCTTGCGGCGTTCCCGGTTGGTCGACCAGTCCGTCTCGTCGAAGGCCCGGCGCGCCGCGTCGATGGCACGGTGCATCTCGGCCGCCGATGCGTCCGCCACCGGGCCGAGCACCTCCTCGGTCGCCGGGTTCACGTTGTCGAACGTCCTGCCCGAGTCGGCCTCGATCAGCTTGCCGTCGACGAGCATCCTGACTTCGTGGTCGGTCGCTGCCGTCATCGCCCCACCCTCCTCTGCCGGGTGTCTCTCACCAGGCGGAAACCTAGTTATCAAAATCTGATAGAAGCATAATCGACCCGCCGGACGGCCTCACCGCCGACGGACCCTGTCCGGACCGGCGGAATCAGAGCGGGAAGGTCGCCGGCAGCGACCCGGTGGCCAGGACCTCCTCGCCGAGCCGGCGGGTGAGCTCGCTGCCGGCGCCCAATAGCTGGTCGAGCACGACGATCCGGCGGAAGTAGCGGTGGAAGGTGTGCTCGGTGGTGAAGCCGATGCCGGCGAGCACCTGTTGGCAGTGGCGCGCCACGGTGCGGGCGGACCGCCCCGCCACGGCCTTGGCCATGGCGGCGATGACCGGGTCCGGCTCGTCCCACGCCGCCGCCAGCAAGCGCCGCCGCCGGCTTCGATGGCGACGAGGCTCTCGGCCAGGCGGTGCCGCACCGCTTGGAACGATGCGATCGGCCGTCCGAACTGCATCCGTTCGAGCGCGTGCACGCGAGCAAGCTCGAGCATCGTGCGCGCCGCGCCCGACGAGTTCGTGGCCGAGCGCGAGTTGACCCGCCGCCACTGCGGCACCCCAATCGACGACGGCCCCTCCGCCGAGCGAACCCCGCTCCAGCGAACCCGTCACCTCGACCAGTCCCAGATCGGGGTCCAACCCGCGTGCGCGCTCCAGCTTCAACGCAGACGTCGGGCACGACGAAGGACGTATGGCCGCTCTGATCCGATGCCACGACGACGACGGTGTCGTGCCGTCCCAGCGCTCTCGTGCCGAGGCCGTGGACCGTGACCTGTGACCCGTCGAGCCGGGCGGGTGCGTCGCAGGTGCGGATCGGCGGCAGCGCGACCGGCGACGGCGTCGCTCTCCGACGGGGTCAACACGGAACACAGCACCTCGTCGAGTGCCGACGACGTGGCGTTCGCCTCCCCGAGCGCTTCGAAGAGCACGCTGACCGCGATCGGACGGTCCACGGCCAGCGCCTCGGACCAGCCGAGCCCGTCGAGGGCGGCGTCGAGTTCGTCCCCGCTGCGCTGCACCGTGAGCTGCCGAACGGTGTCGGCGAACAGTGCGCGTTCGGCCGTCGTCCATCACGCGTGCGCTCCTCAACGGTCCGCCCCGAGATCGAGGAGTCGCCGGGCGATGATGTTGCGCTGGATCTCGGCGCTGCCGCCGTAGATGGTCGCCGCCCGCGAATAGAGGAACTCGGCGCGCCAACGTCCGCTCTCGGGGTCGTCGCCCACGGCCACCCACGGGCCGAGGCCCTCTGCCGCCAGGTCGAAGACGGCCTGCTCTGCGGTGGCGAGGAGCACTTTGTCGATCGACGTCTCGGCGCCGAGTGTCTCGCCCGCGGCGAGCCGGCGCTGCGTGGCGCGGGAGCGGGCCCGGAGCGCCCACACCTGCTCGATCGCCTCGCCGAGCGACGGCCGGGTCGAGTGCGCCGGCAGGCGCGAGGGAGACGAGCTGCTCGAGTCGGCGCTGCAGGTACGTGGCCCGGTGCCACAGCGCGGTGCTGCGCTCGTAGGGCAGCAGGTCCATGGCGACAGCCCAGCCCCCGTCGACCTGGCCGAGGATGCGCTCGTGCGGGCACGAAGACGTCGTCGTAGAAGACCTCGGAGAACTCCGGGACGCCGTGCATCGTCTCGATCGGCCGCACCGTGATGCCGGGGCTGTCCATGTCGACGAAGAAGGCCGTGATGCCGCGGTGGGCGGACTCCGGCGTGCCCGTGCGCGTGAGGAGGACACAGCGCTGGGCGTACTGGGCCAGGCTCGTCCACACCTTCTGGCCGTTGACCCGCCAACCGTCGCCGTCCTTCGTGGCGCGGCAGGCCAGCGAGCCCAGGTTGCTCCCGGTACCCGGCTCCGAAAAGCCCTGGCACCAGATCTCGTCGCCGCGACAGGAGCCGCGGCACCATGGCGGCGGCGAGCTCAGCGGGCGCGAAGTCGATCATCGTCGGGGCGAGCACCTCGGGCATGGAGTAGTTGCCCGGCTCGACGAGGTCGCGTGCGGTCAGGGCCTCGCCGAGATACGCGCGCAGCAGATTGGAGCCGCCGAGGCCGCCGACGCGCTCGGGCCAGCCCCAACGCGTGAACCCGGCGTCGTAGCCGAGCCGCATGATCTTGCGCAGCTGTGCCATCTGCTCGTCGAGCGTCCCGATGCCCTCGAACTCGGGCTCGAGCTCTGCCTGCGTGCTCGTCGAGCCAGCGGTCGACCGACGTCTTGAACTCGGCCAGCTCCACGGCGTGCTCGCCTCGTCGGTCTAGGCGTCCGAGGACGACGGCATCGGGCGGCCCGGGATCGTGCGCTTTGCCCGAGTCGCGCGCGCCGCTGCGCCGCAAGAAGGTCATCGAGCGTGTCTGCAGCCGCCAGCCGTGGTCGGTCTTGCGGTACGTGTCGGTGTACCACCCGATGCGCATGTCGTGCGTCGTCTGCTCGACGAAGCACAGCGTCTGGTAGCCGGTGCCAGTTCCGTTGTCGCGTGTCGAGGTCGAGGACCGGGGTCCCGGTCAGGAAGAGGCCCTTCGGGGCGGCGGCCACCAGGGCGGGGAAGTCCTCGAGCGTGTACGTCGTGCCGAAGGCGCTGTACGTGCCGTCCGGAGTGAACACCTCCATCACGGCCTCGACGTCGTCGCGGGTCATGCCGACCGCGTAGCGGGCCAGGACCTGTTCGAGCTCGATGATGTCAGCCGTGCGGGCCGGGTCCATGCGCCGTCACGATAACAGCATTCTCAAAATCTGCAATCCACTGTGCGGACGCAGAGGCGTCCGGGTCGGACCGGGCAGAGCGCGCCGTACGGGGAACTGCCTTTGCAGAAATTCTTCGCCGCGGCACCTCCGTGGGGGAGAGTCCCGCTCTCAATTAGGGGTAACCGGATACACTCGGGCGATGTCCTCCGCTGACGACGCCACCGCCGCTGCGGGATCCGACGCCCCGGTGCGCCGGCGGGATCTGGCGGTTGCCCGCTCCCTCGACTCGGCCCGTGTCCGGAGCGAGGGCCGGGTGCAGCGCTTCCTCGACGCCGGCTTCGAGCTCCTGGCCAGCGCCGAGTCCGGCCGTGACTTCACGGTCCAAGAGGTCGTGGACCGCTCCGGGCAGTCGCTGCGCAGCTTCTACCAGTACTTCGCCGGCAAGCACGAGTTGCTGTTGGCGCTCTTCGACGAGGCGATCCGCTCGACGGCCGAGCGCCTCGAGGACCAGCTCGCCAAGGAGCGCACCCCGCTCGAGCGGCTGCACCGCTTCGTCGTCGAGTACTACCGGATGTGCTTGCCCGCACCCAAGGGCCGCGCGTCGAAGAACAATCCGACGCCGGTCCTCGCGGAGTTCTGCCACCAGCTCCTGACGGCGCACCATGAGGAGGCGTCACGGGCGTTCGTGCCGCTGGTCGCGTTGCTGGAGAAGGCGTTGGCTGATGCCGTCGAGGCGGGTGCCGTGCGTTCCTCGTATGCCGGTGAGGACGTGGCCGGCAGCATCCTCTCCACCATCATGTTCAACGCCGCGTATGCGTCGACGATCAGTGGAACCGAGTCGCACGACAATGCCCGGGCCGCGGACGAGATGTGGGAGTTCATCGCCACCGGCATCGCGACCGGCTCGAAGTGGGAAGTAGGCCACACCGCTCGGCAGGTCCGAGCGGTGCGGGAATCGTCTTCAGCCGGCAGCGCGTACCGATGGCGCTACCGCCGCCAGGAACTCCCGGGTGCGTTCGGCCGAAGCCTTGATCTGGTCGCGGCCCTCGCCGAGCGGGACGATGCGACAGTTCAGATCGGTGACCCCGGCGTCGGCGAAGCTCCGCAGCCGCTTCTCCATGGTGGCCTCGCTGCCGCAGACGAGGACGTCGCCGATGCTGCGGGCGTCGCCGTGCTGCATCAGGCGCGCGTAGTTCGGCGAGTCCACCACCTCACTCAACGTCCGGTTCGTCCGCTCGATCGCGGCATCGATCTGGTCGTCGCCGCACAGGCATACGGGCACGCCCGCCATCACCCGCGGGGCGGGCCGGCCCGCCGCCTCGGCGGCCTTCGTGATCAGCGGGACGACGTGCCCACCAATGGTGCGTTCGTCGGCCAGCCAGAGGACCGTGCCCGCAGCCCGCTCGCCGGCCAGCTTGAGCATGACGGGGCCCAGCGCGGCGATCATGACCGGCGTCGGCGTGATGTCGGTGACGTCGAGCGGGTTGCGGATGTGGAACAGCTCGTTGTCGACTTCGACGAGTCCCGGGCCGGCCAGCGCCTTGTCGAGCACGTCGAGGTAACAGCGCATCGTGGTGGCTTGGCGCTCGTAGGGCAGGCCGAGCATGTCTTCGATGATCCAGTGGTGCGAGACACCGAGGCCCAACGTGAAGCGGCCGCCGCACACCGCCTGCGTCGACAACGCCTGCTGCGCCAGCACGATCGGATGGCGGGGTTGGATCGGGACCACCGACGTGCCGATCTCGATGCGCGAGGTCGCGGCGCCCAGCAGGGTGGCCGCCGTCATGACGTCGAACTCGTCGGGGATCTGCGGCGTCCAGACGGTGTCGAGCCCCGCCTCGTCAGCCCAGCGTGCGTCGGCCTGGAGCTTCTCCACCTTGGTGGCGTAGCGCCCCCGGTCGGCGCTGACCTGCAGTCCCATCCGCATGATCGGGCTCCCCTCGATGTGGAAATGGCGTTCTCATCTAAGGTATAGCATGCTTTCGCTGGACGCTAGGGACGCTTGAGAAGGCAAGGGGAGGCGGCGCGACGTGGGAGAGACGGCACGAACGGCGGTGGTCACCGGCGGAGGCTCAGGCATGGGCGAGGCCATCTGCCACCGCTTGGCGGCGCAGGGCCACGGGGTTGCCGTGCTCGACATCGACGGTGACGCGACCGAGCGCGTGGCGAAGGAAATCGAGGGTCGAAGGCGGGCGCGCGCTCGCCGTCAGCGTCGACGTCAGCGACCGCGCCGCCGTCGAGGCAGCCATGGATCAGGCCCGGGCGCGCGTTCGGGCCCATCGGGATCCTGGTCACGAGCGCGGGCATCGAAGGCTTCGTGAAGTTCGCCGACATCACCGTTGAGGCGTGGGAGCGGATGCTCGCCGTCAACCTCACGGGCACGTTCCACTGCGTGCAGACCGTCCTCCCCGACATGGTGGAGGCCGGATGGGGGCGCATCGTCACGATCTCGTCGTCCTCCGCACAGTCGGGCACGAAGCGCATGGCGCACTACGTCGCTTCGAAGGGCGGCGTCATCGCGCTGACCAAGGCGCTCGCGCTCGACGTGGCCTCGCACGGCATCACGGTCAACACCATTCCCCCGGGCGCGATCGACACGCCGATGATGCGGCGCCCGATGGAGTCGGGCGCCATGGGCAGCATGGACCAGATCGTGGCGCGGGCCCCGCTGGGCCGCCTGGGCACGCCCGAGGACATCGCGGCTGCCACCGCCTTCTTGTGTTCCGAGGACGCGGGCTACATCACGGGCCAGCAGATCAACGTCAACGGGGCGTGGTACCTCTGAGCACTCAGACCGTCGAGCGGCTCGGGCGCAGCGTCGGCGCCGAGGTCCATGGTGTCGACCGGTCGCATCTGCTGGACGACGACTGCGCTGCCGGCCTGGTGCATGGAGGCGCTCGAGGAGCACGGCGTCCTCGTCTTCCGTGACCTCCACGTCGACGACGACACCCAGGTCGCGTTCTCCAAGCGCCTCGACGACGTGGGCAAGGCCGAGCCCGCCGAGCCGCCCCGCATCTTCACGGTGACACTCGACCCGGCGAAGAACCCCGTGGCCGACTACCTGCGCGGGACGTTCGCCTGGCACATCGACGGCGCGCAGGACGAGGTGCCCACCAAGGCGACGATGCTGAGCGCGAAGGTCGTGGCGACCGAGGGTGGCGAAACGGAGTTCGCCAGCACGTACGCCGCCTACGACGACCTCGAGGACGAGGAAAAGGAACGCCTCGAGGGCGTGCGGGTCCTCCATTCCTTCGAGGCGTCGCAGCGCCTCGTCCATCCCGACCCCACGCCGGCGGAGCTGGCGCGCTGGCGCGAGAAGCGCGATCGGGTGCACCCGCTCGTCTGGTGCCATCGTTCCGGGCGCCGCTCCCTCGTGATCGGCGCCACCGCGGACCACGTGGTCGGGATGGAGCGCCCGGACGGCAAGGCGCTGCTCGACGGCCTGCTGAACCGAGCCACGGCTCCCGAACGCGTGTACCGGCACGAGTGGTCGGTAGGTGACATGGTGATCTGGGACAACACCGGCGTCATGCACCGGGCGTGCCCGTACGATCCTGCGTCGGCGCGGGAGCTGCACCGCACGACGATGAGCGGGGACGAGCCGATTCGCTGAGCGCAACGGGCGCGACCGGGCGGAGCCGAAGACACGACAAACGAGGAGGCGCGATGAGCGACGTGACGGTGCTGAAGGCAGAGCGCTGGGCCGACGTCGAGACCGGCGAGGTTCGGTCACCGGCCGTGGTGGTCGTCGACGGCAACCAGATCGTTGCGGTCAACCCGAAAGACGTCCCGAGCCCGGCGACGGAGATCGACCTGGGCGACGTCACGCTCCTCCCCGGGTTGATGGACATGGAGCTCAACATGCTCATCGGCGGGCCGGGTGGACCCGAGGGGCTGCCCGACCCGATGCACGGTGTGAAGGACACGCCGGTCTATCGCTCGTTGCGCGGAGTGGTGAACTGCGCGACGACGCTCATGGCTGGATTCACCACGGTGCGAAATCTCGGGTTGATGGTGTACACCGCCGGGTTCCTCCTCGACGTCGACCTCATGAAAGGGGTCGACCAGGGCTGGTTCCCCGGCCCCCGCATCTACCCGGCCGGCCACGCCATCACGCCGACGGGTGGCCACCTCGACCCCACCATGTTCCAAGGTCTGGCGCCCGGCATCATGCCGCAGAGCGTCGAGCAGGGGATCGCGAACGGCGTGCCCGAGGTTCGCAAGGCCGTGCGCTACCAGATCAAACACGGTGCCAAGCTGATCAAGATCTCGGCGTCCGGCGGGGTGATGTCGTTCTCGAGCGCGGCCGGCGCCCAGCAGTACTCCGACGAGGAGCTCGATGCCATCGTCGACGAGGCGCACCGCAACGGCTTGCGGGTCGCTGCGCACGCGCACGGCGATGCGGGCATCCGGGCGTGTATCCGGGCCGGGGTCGATTGCATCGAGCACGGGTCGCTGGCCACGGATGACACGGTCAAACTGATGGCCGACAGCGAAACGTTCCTCGTCGGCACCACCGCGCTCGCGGACCACATGGCGATCGACCGCATCCATCCGATCTTGCAGAAGAAGGCCGCCGAGATCTTCCCGCAGGCGCGTCCGCATGTTCGGCCGGGCACTCGCGGCCGGCGTGAAGATCGCGTGCGGCTCGGATGCCCCCGCCATCCCCCACGGCACGCAGGCCGACGAGCTCATCGCCATGGTCGACCGCGGGATGACGCCGATGCAGGCATTGCAGGCGGCCACGATGACGAGTGCCGACCTGGTCGAGCGCGCCCACGATCTCGGCCGGCTGGCCCAGGGATATCTGGCCGACATCATCGCGGTGCCCGGCGATCCTTCCGAGGACATCAAGGTGACCAAGGATGTGCGCTTCGTGATGAAGGACGGACACATCTACAAAGGAACCTGAGCAGCGACCAGCTGCTCCAGCAGTTCGGCCCCAATCCGAAGGGAGAGTCACATGGAGGACATCGACCCCCTCGACGCGGCCCGTGCCCTGCGCCGAAGGGTGCTCGGAGACGCCTACGTCGACGCGCAGGCTGCCGATCCGAACCCGGCGATGGCCGAGTTTCAGGAATACCTCACGGCTACGGCGTGGGGCGTGTGGGCCCGGGAGGGAGCTCTCAGTACGCGCGACCGGAGCCTGTTGGTGCTTGCCATGACCGCGGCCCTCGGTCGCATGGAGGAGTTCACACTCCATGCCGGCGCAAGCCACCGCGCCGGGGTGACGCCCAATGAGCTCGACGAGCTGCTGTTCCAGATCGCGGCGTACTGCGGGGCGCCCGCCGGCCTGTCGGCGAAGCGGGCTCTCCAGGCGGTGCGAGCCGACCAGCACGAGGCATGACGATCGAGCGGGTTGGCTTCGTGGGCCTGGGCAACATGGGCCGAGTCCTGGCCGCCAACTTGGTCGACTCGGGATTCGAGGTGCTCAGCCACGACGTGGCCGGTTCCGAGCACAGTCCGCCCGACGCCGCATTCGTGACGACGGTCGAAGAGCTCAGCCGGGGAGCGGATGTGGTCGTGTGCAGCCTCCCCGACGGTGCAGCCTTGGGGCAGGTAGCTGCCGCGATCGCTCGGAGCGGAAGCCGGCGCACCGCGGCGGTCATCGATACGTCGACGATCGGAATGACGGCCGCCCGATCCGTCGACGGGGTCTTGTCGGCGGCCGGAATCGGCTATGTCGACGCCCCGGTGTCCGGCGGCGTCGCCGGCGCGCACGCCCGCACACTCTCTGTCATGTACGCGGGCCCCGCGGCCGTGTGCGAATCGGTCGAGCCGGTGCTCGCCGGCCTCAGTGACCGGCGGCGTCGCGTGGGCGAAGTGGCCGGCTTGGGACAGGCGCTCAAGCTGGCCAACAACTTCCTCTCGGCCGTCGCGTTGGCGGCAACCAGCGAGGCGGTGTCCTTCGGCGTCTCGGTGGGGCTGGATATCGACGTCATGGTCGAAGTCCTCAACGCATCGAGTGGACAGAGTCAAGCCACCACCGACAAGTTCCCCAATCATGTCCTCACCGGGCGCTACGCCGCCGGGTTTGTCAACACCCTCATGGCCAAGGATCTCCGCCTCTACCTCGAAGCGGCCGAAGCACGGCCCGGTGCACCGAACGCGGTCGGTGCCGTCACGGCCGCCGTCTGGGAGCGTTTCGCCGAGGCGGAGCCGGGCGTGGACTTCACCCGGATCTACCCGTTCCTGGCGGGCACCTGACGCCGCGGGCGCAACTCCCGTTCGTAGGATGTCGGGCCGTGACGCTCGCCCGCCGCACCGTGGTGTTGCTCGTCGTGGCATTGGCCGGGGCCGCCGTGTGGCCGGGAGCCGCGGTCGTTGCCGCTCCGTCCAATGCAGCCCAGGCGTGGTACCGGCATGTCGTGAACGATCTGCATCCGTTGCAGTCGACGCTGCTCGGCGCACTCGACGCCGCGTCCGGGTGGGCCACCGGGTCGGAGTCCGCCACGAAGGCGCGGCGGGAATTCGAGCGCGATCTGCCCACGCTCGAGCGGGTCCACCATGCCCTCCAGAATCTCGCGCCGTTGCAAGGTCACACGTCAGCCCGCGACGACTATGTGGCGGCCATCGGCCTCTACGTCGCGTCCCTCCAGATGGACGAGGCGGCCACCGAAGAGCCGAGTGGGGCGCTCCAAGAGCAGCTCCAGCACAGCTACCAGCGGCTCCGCTCATTGGGTGACATCGTGTTCGATCAAGGCACGGCGGAACTCGCGCCAGAGCTGGGCTCGGCTCTCGCCGGCCCAGACGTCGCTGCGGCGTCGCACGTTCCCGATTGGTCCTCCGATGGCCTCGCCCCCGCCCCACCCCTTGCGCCGTTGTGGCATCTGGGTGGCACGCCCGCCGCAGGTTCGCAGCCGAAGGGGGAGTGGGCGGCCGAAATCGCGACGGACGGCGCGCCGGCGCAGTCCGCAGTGCGTGCCGCGGTGGCCGGTCACGCACAGCAGTCGAACCTCGGGGAGATGGCCGTCGCGTTGGGTGCCGCCGATGCCTATGTCGGCTCAATTCCGGGGACAGCTGGCGACCCGCTCGCATCGAACCGGCTCCGGCTCGGCCTCTTGGCCGACGCCGAAGCGCTCATGTCCGAAGAGGCGGCGCGGTTGAGCGGTGGCGAGCCCGCTCGCACGCTCGCCGGCCTCGCGACGAGCGTGAGTTCGATCGGCGGCACGCTGCGCGCCGAGAGCTGATAACCGTCCTCGGAGATCAGTAGGCGCAGGCGACGTGGGTCGTCGTGAACACGTCGACCAGCCAGTGCCCGTTTTGCAGCACCATCTGTGCCGACCCGGCGAAGTCGCCGCGCTGGACGAATGCATCGGGGGTCGAGGTGCTGTCGCTGACCAGGTAGAAGTCGAACTCGTCCTGGCAATCGGCCAGGGCCGCCGAGCTCGAGCCCGTCATGACGACCGAGACGTGGTCGTCATGGAGGGTCCCGACGCCATGTTCTTGCGCGGCCAGGATCGCGGCCGCCTGCCGGACGCTCGCCTGGGCCAGCCGTGTTGTGGTGACTGAAGCGAGCGGAGCGATGTAGCCCTGGGAAAGGTTGTCGTCGAGCCCCGAGAGGTCGACCAGGTACGACTCGTACGTACTGAGGATCGCACGTTGTGTGGGATCGGTCGCGGCGGCACCGACGGCGCCTCCGGTGGTCGGTGCCACTGTGGTCGGTGGGAGTCTCCCCTTCGGAAGTGTCGGCAGGGCGGAGGCACCGGTCCCCGCGGTGGAGATGGTGGTCGTCGTGTTCGCCGCGTTCGAGTGGTGCGATGTCCCCGCGGGAGCGGCGGCCGACCCGTTGGGAATGTGTGCCCGTTCGCCGCAGGCGGCGAGGAGCACGGGCGCGGCGATCAGGGCAGCGGCCAGAGGCACCCGGATCGCGCGGCGCACCTCACGAACCCTCGAAGAAGGTGACGGTGCCACCGAGCCCGGCCACCGTGGGGCCGAAGGGCGACAGCGAGGCTCCCTCTTGGGTGCCCACGGTGCTCAGGCCTTTCGCCAATGCCGAGATCAAGGGGTTCACCACGGGGTTCAGCAGGGTCAGCGCCTGGCTTTGCGCGATGGCCTGCTGGAGATAGCCGCCGCCCTTCGAAGAAAGCTCGTTGCACTGGCTGTCGAGCTCGGTGACGAGTTTCGAGGCGACGGCGGTGCCGCCGGTCTGGCTCCCGATGATGGAGACGATCGACCCGGCGTCGCTGCAGGCGAGCGGGAGGCCGATGGCGTTGCCGAACTTGAACATCTCGAGGAGCGGCGTGACCACCGCGGCCTTGCCCGAGTTGCCAGTGTTGCCTGTCTGCGCACTGGACGCGCCGGCGGGCGCGAGGAGCGCCAGTGGCGCCAGCACGCCGAGACCCGCGGCCGCCGCGGCGGCCACGAGGTGCGGCCGTCTCGAGCGGCGCAGTGGCATCGGTCTGGGTGTCGTCATGCGGTAGCGCTCCTCACCAAGCGATCTCTTGTTCAACGAGTTTCGGCTGCTCACCTTGCTCGGACATCCGCCGGCGCCTCACGTTCCCCGTCCGCTCAGCGCCAGCCGTACGGCCAGGTACCGGGCGGCCTGGGACGCCAGGAGCAGGCCCAACGCGGCGAGGACCAGCACCAGGTAGATGCTCTCGATCGGCGGGCCGTGCTCAATCAGGTAGGCGGGGCCGCTCGCCAGGGTCTGGGTGCTGCCCCCGGACTGAGTGGGGGGAGCGGGCGGGCTGGTCGACGTGAGCCCCGAGTTCCCGGTCACCGCTGCCCGTGTTGCCGACCACCGCGGACGATGACGACGCCGGCGCGGCAGCCGCGCCCGTGTTGCCGGCGATCACACCACTGTTCCCCGATGTCGGCCCGATGCCCGGCGTGTCGGTCGTCGACAGGTACACACGACCCAACGTGGCGCTGAGCGTCACTGGCCCTGCGACGGGATGTTCTGGCTGTACGTCACCTGCAGGGCACCCGAGTCGACCGCTTCCAGCGTCTTCGCGCTGTCGGGGCTCGAACCGGTGCTGCTCGTGCCGTCGGTGTAGGTGTAGGTCACGGGGAGATAGGTCAGCTTGAGGCCCGTCTTCGCGAGCGCCGTGTTGAGCGTTCCGATCAGCTCCTGGTTGACGTTGATGGGGACGCCGACGCCCAGCGCGCTCACGCCCTTCCCGAGCAGGCCCGTGGAAGTACCCAACAGGGTGATCGTGCCCAGCGTTGTGTGTGACGTGACCTTCGGCTGCTGGTTGGACTGCTGGGTCATCGACAGCGAAGAGGAGACGTTGCCGAGGTCGAGGAGTTGTCCGAAGTCGAGCAGGTCCATTCCGGCCGACGCGTTCAGGGTGACGCTGCCGTCGGGGTTGGCCGTTGTCTCCGCCGAAGCGAAGAACGTCGTGTTCGGGGACCCGCTCGGCTGCACGCCCAGGCCCGACCGCGCCCTTGGATGAGTTGGCTTGGGCCGTCGCGGCAATGTCGTAGCCCGCCTGACTCTGGATCGCTGCCTTGTTGCTGGGGTAGCTGGCCGACACGTAGCCCGGGAGCGGCGGCAGAGGGGGAAAGTTGCCGGCCGCCGAGCCCGTTGATCGTCCCGGGCAACGAGGCGATCGAGGGGGAGTAGGGCGCCCCGGCGTCGGAGATCGACTCGCCCAGACTGTTCAGCGACGCGGAGGCGCCCCAGGGGCCGACCTCGTAGTTCAGGTCGCCGGACAAGGGCAGACGAGGCGTCGGTGAGGAGGACGTCGAGCGCGTTTGCCTGGGCCGACAGGTTGAACGTGTTCGTGTTGGCTGCCCCGCTCGAGCCCGTGTTTCCCGTGTCTGCTCCTGCGCCAGACGTGGCGGCGATGCCGCCCAGCCCGACGAGCAAGCCCACCAGCGCGACCAGTTGCACGAGGCGGACGCGTCGCGATGCCCCCACCCTTCGGATCATGTGCACGAGGGTCACGACGTCAGCGCTCCGAGGTAGGACTCGAGCACCGTCTGGTCTCCGACCTCAGCCTGGCTCGCCGGCGAAGCGGATGCGTCCCCGGTTGAGGATGTAGACGTAGTCGGCCAGCTCGAGGGCGCGGGCCACGTACTGCTCGACCACGAGCAGCGAGATCCCTTCGGACGCCAACCGGCCGCAGGTAGCTGAAGATCTCGTCGACGATCAAGGGCGCGAGGCCCATGGAGACCTCGTCGAGGAGAACCGTGGCGGGCTCGGCGACGTAGGCACGCGAGAGGGCGAGCATCTGCTGTTCCCCACCCGACATCGTCCCGGCCAGCTGGTTGCGGCGCTGCTCGAGGCGCGGGAACACCGCGGCGGCGAGTTCGACGGCGCGCCGGTCGACCGAGCGAGGTGCCTGCAGCCGCAGGTTGTCGGCGACGCTGAGAGTCGGGAAGATGCCGCGCCCCTCGGGGACGTGACAGATGCCGGCCCGAGCCAGCTCGAACGGGGAGGCGCCCGTGACGTCCACGCCGTCGAGGAGCACCCGGCCCGACGTCGGGCGCAGGAGGCCCGACATCGACCCTGAGCAGGGTCGTCTTGCCCGCGCCGTTCGGGCCGAGCAGGGCCACGACGGCGCCGTCGGGCACCACGAGGTTCACGTTCTCGAGGACCCGCCCGGTCCCGTAGCCGGCGCAGATGTTGCGCAGCTCAAGCATGGGATGCCACGCCGTCCGTCTGGGCCACCGAGATCTCGTCGGAACCGAGGTACGCGGCACGCACCGTTTCCGACGACAGGACCTCGGCACACGGACCCTGAAAGATCAGGTTCCCGAAGTCGAGCACGTAGATGTAGCGGCACACGCCCGGAGACGAGTGCCATGTCGTGCTCGACGAGCAAGATGCCGATGCCCGTCTCCGCCACGAACCGGCTGATGATCTGGCCGAAGCGTTCGGTCTCGACCACGTCGAGGCCCGACGACGGCTCGTCGAGCAGGAGGAAGTGGAAGGGCGTCGCCATGGCCCGCGCCAGCTCGACCAGGCGTCGCTGGCCGGTCGAGAGATCGCCGACACGCTGGCGCGTCATCGGCCCGATCCCGCAACGCTCCATGGCCTGCCTTCGCTCCGGGTGCCGATGTCACGTCGCTGGTGTCGGGAGCACGCCAGCTGGCTCCAGGGCCGCCGCGCCGCCAGGAACGCCTCGGGCCCGAGGGCGACGTTCTCGGCCACGGTCATCGAGTCGAAGAGCTCCATGCGCTGGAACGTCCGGCCCAGTCCCTGGGAGGCGCGGCTCGCCGTCGAGAGATGGCCGAGATCGCGGTCGCCGAGGCGGACGTGCCCGGCGTGGCAGGGCACGACGCCGGTGCACGCGTTGAAGATCGTCGTCTTCCCGGCGCCGTTCGGCCCGATGAGCCCGGTGATGGCCCCGGCTGCCGGCATGGAGCGAGACGCTGTTCACCGCGACCAGCCCACCGAATTGCACGGTCAAGCCGTCGACGTCCAGGTCGGGTTGCACTTCGATCACGGGTGGGACCCCTGGCTCGACACACGAACGGGTGCCGGTAAGGCCAGCCGGGTGCGATTGGTGACCGGGCTGCGACCGTCACGCGCCGCCGTCCGGCGGCCGGCGAAGGAGAGGCGCATGCCGGGGACCACGGCCACGGCGAGCGCACCGAGCCCGAAGAACACGCCCTCGTACTTGGAGAACCACGCGTTGCTGAAGGGTCGGTAGATCTTGATCACCTCGAAGAGGAAGGCCGCGATCACCGGCGACAGGATGGGTTGGCTGCCGCAGATGGCGAGCACGGCGAGGAGCACCACCGAGTTGAAGTACCCGAACGGTCCCGTCGGCGTTCCGCCGGCCGACTGCGTGACCCCGGCGATCAGCACGCCGCCCACGGCCGCGAGGCCGGCCGCGGCGCCGAAGACGTAGAGGCGTGTCAGCCGGGTGTTGGCGCCGTGTGCCTCGAGCGCCAGGGGCGAGTCCGACATGCCGCGCAGGAGACGACCGAGCCTGCTCCGGCGGAGACCGATCACGCGCCAAGGGCACACAGCGCGGCCACGACGAGAGCGACGAAGTAGTAGGCCCGGTCCGACGTGGCGTTGATCCCGAGCAGTTGGGGCCGCGGGATGCTGACGAAGTCGGACTGGCCGAACATGAGGAACGTCGGATAGATCAGGTTCTGCAGCAGCAGCCCGAATCCGAACGTGGCGACGGCGAGGTAGACGCCGGACAGGCGGAACGAGGGGATGGCGGCGAGCGCCCCGGCGGCCACGGCGACGAGGACGGCGGCCGCCAGGGCGGCGAGCCATGGCCATCCCGGCGGCGGTGGCATGGCCGAAGGTCGAGGCGCCGATGGCGGCGAAGGCCATCTGGCAGAGGGAGATCTGTCCCGACGTCCAGAGCAGCAGCCCGAGCGAGACCAGCACGACGGCGAACCCGATGCCGGTGGTGTACTGGTTGACGTAGGCCGGCTCCACGATGAACGGGATGGCGACGGCGAGACCGATTCCGACCAGCGCGCCCGTCGCCAGGACGGGGGTCGGGAAGGTGGTGGCCGGCCGCAGCTTGCGCACGGCGTCGGCGCCCCGCGTGATCAGCTTTGCCCGGGGCACGAGCAGCAGCGCCGCCACCAGCACGAGGAACGGGATCTGCGTGTAGAGCTCGGCGAGCACGATGGTTGGTCTGACCCGCCAGCTTGTCGCTCATGACGTTCATGGTGATGCCGATGCCCATCGCCGCGGCGAGGGTGATCGGCAGGCTGCTGAACGCGCCCACGGCGGCCGCCCCGAAGGCGGCGATGTAGACGAGGAGATAGATGTTGACGTCGATCCCGAGCGCGGGCGCCAGCAGCATGCCGGAGATGGAGATGAAGCAGGACCCGATGGCCCAGGCGTACCGGCGCACGACGACGGGATTGGTGGCCTCCAGCGCCAAGCAGGGTGGGCGAGTCGACGACCGCGTGCATGGACACGCCGAGCCGGGTCCGCTTGAAGAAGAGATAGAGGCCGATGGTGGCGCCGACGGCCAAGGCGAACACGATGATCTGGCTGCCCAGGATCGTGACGCCGAAGAGGTGGATGCCCTTGCTGGGCAGGAAGGAGGTGAACTGGATGGTGGCGACGCCGTAGATGCCGGTCAAGCACCGACTCGAGCAGCACGACCAGCGCGATGGTGGCGACGACCTTCATGGCGGCGGATGCACCGGTCAGCCAGAACGCGATGCGCTCCAACAGGAGCGAGCCGACGAGGCCGACGAGGATCACCGAGAAGAGCGCGGCGACCGGCCACGGGAGGCCGACGGTGTCCCGCAGGGAGTAGAAGACGTACGCCGATGCCGCCGCCTGGGCGCCGATGGCGAAGTTGAAGATGCCCGACGTCTTGTAGGTCAGAACCAGGCCGAGCGCGGCGAGCGCGTAGATCGATCCGTCCGCGATCCCGGTGACGACGTAAGGGCCCACCGAGAATGCGGCCGTCAGCAGCAGGCCGACGACGACGAGCGCAACGAGCCCGCCCGCCTTCATCAACGTCTGACGCGACAGGGTGGTGGCGCCGTCAGCGTCGCGGGACAGCAGCAGGGAGGGCGAGCTGCTCACGGGCGGCACACCCCGCAGGGACGCCTGCCGGCTTCTTCGTGCTCCCGGCGCGTCGCCGTCGTCCAGCCCGTTCGGCCGGCGGCCAAGGCGCACTCGGGCCGGTGGAAGCGCTCCATGCCCTCGCCGGCCAGGAACACGGCGTCCACCGTGGCCGCGCCCGCCGGGTCGAGAGTGGGCCGACCAGCGACGGCTTGCGCGTCGGCGCTCGCGCGTGGCTGCGGCGATGTCGGGCAGCAGGAGCCGGCGGCGTTCACCCAAGCGCCCGGCGGCCGTGCAGCAACCAGGCGAGGTTGCCGACTCCCGAGAGCAACAGGCCCGGCCAGCGCCGCGTCGACGGGTCCGACCTGCTGGCCGAAGGTCGCCTCACCGGCCGCGATGTACCACGCCACCGCGATCACGATGCCGCCCAGGCCGATGGTGATCGCCCAGCGCAGCAGGTCCTCGGCACCCCAGAGCAGCGGGCGCGCCGGCGCGACGTGACGCGACGCGTCGACTGAGGCGGGCTCTCGTCTGGAGCCGTCCGCTGGCCGACCGCTTCGGCCATCAGCCGACGGCGACCTCGTCTGCCGCGGGACTGCTCCTCCCGGAGGGCGTCCTCGATGCTGTCGAGCTTGCGCCATTCGTCGCGCAGGTCGGCGGAGAGCCACAGCGTCGCGCCGACGCCCAGGAGGAAGATGCCGCCGATGCCGCCCGAGATGATGTAGGGGAGCTGGCCCGCCGCGTAGGCAGACCCGCTGACGCCCACCCAGCCGGCGATCAGCGCGATCGCGCCGGCGGCCACGAACACCCAAGCCAGGACCCGGTCCCACTGCAGGCGCAGCCACTTACCGATGTCCATCTCGTTGCCTCCTTCTCGCTTGGTCGTTGCGTCGCCGCGAGTGCGTCCTCGTCACGAGACGCATTGCGAGCTCCCGTTTTGCAGATCCACGAACTGCCCGTTCTGCAGCGTCATGAGGAAGAAGCAGTTGGACGGTGTTGCCGGCGCGTTCTGATTGAAGGTCAGCGGCGGGGCCAGCCCGCCGAGGTTGTTGTTCTTGATGCTCCACAGGCCTTGGAAGAACTCCGCCGACGTCGGGGTGGCGGTCAGGTCCTTGGCGGCCGCGACGGCCAGCATGCCGGCGGCCCATTCAGCGGCGGTCGTGGCCGACCCCGCGAGTTGCGGGTCGTATTGCTTGACCGCCTGCTGGTACGTCGCCTGCGCCGGCGTGAAGCTGTCCATCCACGGGAAGTTCGTCTGGCCGGCCAGCAACCCGTTGAGGTTGGGATTCGAGGCGAGGTTGGCGGTGATGGCGATGCTGTCGCCCACGTAGAGCGGCTTGTAGCCCTGGGCCGCGCAGTTGTTCGCCATCCGCATCAGGCTGTCGCCGTCTCCCGCGAAGTAGATGAAGCGTGGCGCCCGCCTGCTTGGCGTCGAGGCACTGTGCGGTGAAGTCGGGTTGGGTGATGCTGATCGACGACGAGTAGACGGTGGTGACGCCCGCTTGCTGGCCGCCACCCGGCTGAATCAGGCTCTGGATGCCGTTGGAGCAGGTCGGGTCCTCCACGCAGTAGACGACGCCCATCTTCGTGTAGCCCTTTGCGGCGGCCGCCTTGATCGTGAACACCGCCTGGTCGGATCCGAGGTCGCTCGAGCCCTGGGGGAACAGGATCGGGCTCTGCCACCACGTCGTGCTGCTGGCGTCACCGCCGATCACCGGAATGTTCTGCTGCTGCAGATACGACACGCTGGCTTGCACCGTCAGCGGCATGAGGTTGCCGACGAACGCGACGACGTGGTCCTGGGTGACCTCTTGCTCGACGTCGGAGACGCTGGTAGAGGGATCGGCGCCGTCGTCCTCGATGTAGACGTGGACAGGGTGGCCGTTCAGCCCGCCGTGCTGGTTGACGTACGCCTGCCACACACCCATCGTCTGCTGCGCGCCCGAGAACACGGCGCCGATCACCCCGCTGTAGGTGCCCACGTTGCCGAGCGCGATCGTCGAACCGTTCGATGCGCCGCCGCCGCCGCCCGCCGGACGATCCGCCGGAGCTCGCGGCCGTGCGTGCCCCGGTGCTGCTCGCGCTCGTGCCGCCTGAGCCGGCTTTGCCGGTGGGGCCCGCTGGCGAGCGCGCTGGACGAGCACTGGGTGGTCGTGGTCGTCGTCGGCGAAGCGGCGGATCCGCCCGTGGCCTTGGTCGTGGAAGTCGTCGACTTCGCGGCGGTGCCCGTGGGCTTGGTCGTGGTCGTCGTCGTGGCCGACGAGCACCCGGCGCCGCCCGCGCCCAGTGCCTGGGTACCGGTCGCCGCCGGCGCCGCTCGAGCCGGTCACGGTGTCCGAGCCGTGCACGATCGGCTTGTGCGCCGCCGCCTCGATGGCGGATTGCGCGAGCCGGCTCCCGCATCCCGCGAAGAGGAGGGCGACGCTCGCGAGCGCGAGGGCAGCGACCCAAGATCGTTGTCGCAGTGGGCGAAGGCGACGCGGTCATGGCCCGGCGTGCCCTCGGTGCGTCCTGCGCCACGTTGAATCGTCCTCAATTGCCCCCCTACCAAGGCCCGCCCGGGAAGAGAACCGGTCTTCTCTCAGTTAGAAAACATCCTTCTCCGACCGACCTTTCGGGTCGGGCCCACTACTGAGATGAACTGGGCTTTTGCGCTGGCGAAGGAAAGAATGCGGTCGGCCGTGTCTGCGCCTTCGTTGGCGCTCTCATCGACCGCGTGCTAAGCACTCGCTCAGCATCGCGCTGAGCACCCGCCCAGCGCAAGTGGCCCGGAGGGAGCTGCCATGGCGGACTACGAGTCGGTGGACTTCTTCACGGACGAGTCGTTGAACGAGGACCCGTACCCCTATTTCGATTACCTGCGATCACGCTGTCCGATCGTTCCGACGTCGCACCACGGGGTCGTGGCGGTCTCCGGATACGAGGAGGCGTCGGAGATCTATCTGAACAACGAGGACTTCTCGTCCTGCAACTCGGTCGTCGGACCGTTCGCCAGCTTCCCCGTGCCGCTCGAGGGCGACGACGTCAGCGCCATCATCGACGGGAACCGGGAAGCGCTGCCGATGTTCGAGCACATGGTCACCATGGACCCGCCGCAACACACGCACGAGCGCGCCCTGATCATGCGGCTGCTGACGCCCGAAGCGGCTCAAGGAGAACGAGGCGTTCATGTGGCGGCTGGCCGACCGCCAGATCGACGAGTTCGTCGGCGCCGGCCACTGTGAGTTCATCAAGGCCTACACGCAGCCGTTCGCCATGCTGGTGGTGGCCGACGTCCTCGGCGTTCCCGAGTCCGATCACGAGCGTTTCCGCGAGGGCTTCGGGCTGAGCATGACGCCCGGGCAAGCTCGGGACCGAGAGAAAGGGCATGTCCAGCAACGCCCTCTTCTGGCTCGACGACTACTTCGCCCAGTACATCGAGGACAGGCGGAAGAACCCGCGCGGCGACGTGCTGACCGACCTTGCCCTTGCGACCTATCCCGACGGGAGCACGCCCGACATCACCAACCTGGTGCGGACGGCGACCTTCCTCTTCGCCGCCGGCCAGGAGACGACGGCGCGGCTGCTTGGCGGTCGGACTGAAATACCTTGCCGAATACCCCGAGCTCCAGGACGAGCTGCGTGCGCACAAGGACCGCATCCCGGGCTTCATCGAAGAGGCCCTCCGCATCGAGAGCCCAGTCAAGGCGGACTTCCGCCTGTCCCGTCGTCACGTCAACGTCGCCGGCGTCGACATCGCCCCGGGCACGCCGGTGATGTTGCTGAACGGCGCGGCAAATCGTGACCCCCGGCTGTTCGAGTGCCCCGAAGAGTTCCGGATCGACCGGCCCAACGCCAAGGTGCACATCGCGTTCGGTCGTGGCGTCCACGCCTGCCCCGGTGGTCCGCTGGCCCGTGCCGAAGGCCGGGTGAGCATCGAGCGCATCCTCGACCGCATGCACGACATCCGGCTCTCCGAGGAGCATCACGGGCCGCCGTCGGCCCGCCACTTCGAGTACGAGCCGACCTGGGTCCTGCGCGGCCTGCACGAGCTTCACATCGAGTTCACCCCGGCCGAGGTGGCCGCAGTGAGCACCCGGGTGGCGGTGGTCACCGGCGCCGCATCCGGCATCGGCGAAGGCGTTGCCCGGCGGCTCGCCGCCGACGGGCATGCGGTGGCCCTGCTCGACTTCGACGGCGACGGCGTGCGCCGGGTCGCCGCCGTAGCTCACCGGCCAGGGTCACACCGCTGCCGCCTACGAGGCCGACGTCGCCGACCGGGACGCGCTCGAGCGCGTCTATCGAGCGGTCCGCCACGACCTCGGTGCCGGTGACCATCGTCGTGACGAGCGCCGGCATCGAGGCCTTCGATCCGATCGCCGACGTCTCGGCCGAGAAGTGGGACCGCGTCCTGGCCGTCAACCTGACCGGCACGTTCACCTGCCTGCAGCTGGCCGTGCCCGACATGATCGAGGCGGGTTGGGGGCGCATCGTCACCATCTCCTCGTCGAGCGCCCAGTCCGGCGCGCCGAACATGGCGCACTACGTCGCGTCGAAAGGGCGGCGTCATCGGGCTCACCAAGGCCTTCGCCCGCGAGCTGGCCCACCACGGCATCACGGCGAACACGATCCCTCCGACCATCGTGGACACGCCGATGGCCCGCAAGGGCGAGACCGAGGGGCACGTCCCCAGCATCGAGGTCATGAGCAAGATGATCCCGCTCGGGCGGGCCGGCACTCCCGACGACATCGCGGGCGCCTGCTCGTACCTGTGCTCCGACGAAGGCGGCTACATCACCGGCCAGATCATCGGGGTCAACGGCGGCATGTACATCTGAGGGGCGTCCCGTGAGCACGACCGCTCGGCGAATCGGCGCCGAGACCTCGAAGACGCGCGGCGTCCTCCTCGACGCCGCCGAGAGGCTCATGCTCGAGGAGGGCTACGCCGCCGTCACGTCGCGTCGCATTGCGGCCCGCGCCGGCCTGAAACCCCAGCTCGTCCACTACTACTTCCGGACGATGGACGACCTGTTCCTGGCGCTGTTCCGCCGCCGGGCGGACCAGGGCCTCGAGCGTCAGGCCCGCACCCTCGGCTCGACCCAGCCGCTGTGGTCGCTCTGGGACCTCAGCCGCGATCCACGCGGGACCGCGTTGACGATGGAGTTCACCGCTCTCGCCAACCACCGCAAGGCCATTCGGGCCGAACTCTTGGCCTCGGCCGAGCGGTACCGGGCGGGGTTGCTCGAGGCATTCCGCTCGGTGCTCGCGCGCTACGAGATCGACGAGACTGAGTTTCCGCCGATCGTCTGCGCGGTGCTGCTCACGAGCGTTTCGACCTTTCTGGTCATCGAGCAGGCGATGCTCGGGATGTCCACCGGCCACGCCGAGACGGTGGCCTTTGTGGAGGACCTCATCCGCCGGCTCGAAGGGGACCGCCTCCCTGTGGCAGGACGTAGCATCGGTGCTCCCGATCAAACCGGAAGGGCAGCGTTGATGCGTGTAGTCGTCGATTTCGACCAGTGTGAGAGCAACGCCCTCTGCATGGGCATCCTCCCCGAGGTGTTCGAGGTGCGCGACGACGACTTCCTCTACGTCCTCGACGAGAACCCCCCCGAGGAGCTGCGCGAGAAGCTGATGGAAGCCGTGCGGTCCTGCCCGAAGAACGCCATCTCCATCGAGGACTGACGGATCAGGAAGCGGTCGTCGTTCCCGGAATGTCCGTTCCGCACACCGGTGACGTCGACGATGGCACGAACCCGTTCGTCTTGGCGATCATGTACCACCCACAGGCCTTGGGCAGGTCGTGCCCGAAGATCGTCGAGTAGTTGATCGACTGGGCCAGCAACCCGTTGCCGTTGTAGCTCTTGAGGCTGCGGAGGGCGTGGATGACGCTGGCCTGGGTCGGGTTCTTGCCCGCCTGTTTCAGGCCCTGGATCATCAGGTCGGCACCGAGCCAGGACTCGTACTGGCTGAAGTTGGGGAACTGAGCTGCTCGAGAAGTGCTGGTACTTCTCGAGTGCGGACTTCATCTGCTGCGTCCCGGCGTCGGGGAGCTGGAACGGCCGGAACTCCGAGTCGAAGTAGCCGCCTTGCACCGGCACCCCACGACGGCGAGTGGACCAGCTGCGACTCGAAGCCGGTCGGGAAGACCATGACCTTCGGCTTCACGCCGGCCTCTTTGAGCGCCGCCGCCAGCGCGAAGTTCGAGTTGTCGTCGAGCCCTGCGTAGAAGGTGTCGCACCCCTTCTGCTTCGCGACGAGTGCGGGCCCGGTCATGGCCACCGAGCCGAACGGGATCGACGTGTCGAGCTGCCCGACCTTGCCGCCCACGTGCTCGAACGAGTCGGCCGTGCCGATGGCCGAGCGCGTCGACGAGGGCGAGATGCCGTAGCCGTAGGAGCACAGGACGGTGCCCCCGTGTTGCTTGATGAACTGACCGATGCCAGTGTTGACCGGGTACTTGGGGTCCACGCTGCCCGCGTCAGAGGCGAACATGTTCGTGTAGGGCTGCGTGCCCCACTCGGGCCCGTCGAAGAACCCGCCGGTCACGGGCACGCCCTGTTGTTGCGGGGGCTTGGCGGCCAGGAAGAAGAGGGGGCTGTCCGACACGATGCCGAACGCCCCCTTGGAGAGGGCGTCCTGCACCGCCGTCGCGATGGCGGTGGGGCTGGTCTGGTCGTCGAGGACCAACCCGACCAGCTTGTGTCCGTTGACACCGCCCTCGGCGTTCTGCAGCGCGATGCGCGCGTTGAACCCGGCGGCAGCCTGGCTGAACTCGGCGGACCCGGGTCCCGTGAGCGACGTGATCATGGCGAGGGTGATCGGCGCCTCCGACGTCGCGGCGCCGGCCGTCCCGGAGAGCGCGCCCACCGCGCCGGCGGTCACGCCGCCGGCCATCAGTGCGGCCAGGCCGGCCCGTGCCAGTCGCCGGTGCGGGCGTCCACCTCGAGTTCCCTTGCGATCCGGAAGCCTCATCGATTCCAACCCCCTAAGCGTTCGATTCGCTCCTGTAACGGTTCTGTAATACACGACCTTGGAGGCGTCCGCGCTGGTCAGGACCCCGCGACCTGGAGCAACGCGTCCGCCGTCTGCTCCGGCTCGGTGATCATCAGGTCGTGCCCGGTGTCGATGTCCCAGAGCCGCCCCTCGGCTCTGGCGCTGCGCCATCTGGTCCCGGTCCCTCGTCGGCAGGGTCGACGTGCAGACGATGTGGAACTGCGGGATCGCCCACAACGCGTCCTCGTTGCCGAGCGCGAGCGGCTGCTCGAAGCAGGTCCAGGGGTGGGGCGTCAGCCGCTCCGCCATCCAGGCCAGGTCCGCCGGGTCCGTCACCCCGTAGAGCAGGCCGGCGTCGGGGCCGGGCCACAGGACCAGCTCGATACCGTCGACGACCTGGCCCATCGGCCGCACGGCGTTGATCACCGGCCCGGCCACGTCGACCAGCGACTGACCGTTGACCGGTGTCGCCGCGTCCAGGTAGACGAGACGGCCCACCCGGGCGGCCTCCCGGTCGGCGGCGCCGGTGATCACCATGCCGCCGTAGCTGTGCCCGACCAGGATCACGTCGCGCAGGTCCTCGAATCGCAGCACGGCGGCGACGTCGGTGACGTGCCGTTCCAGGTCCACCCGCTCGTCCAGCAGGTGCGCCCGTTCGCCGAGCCCGGTGAGCGTCGGGGTGAGCACCTCGTGCCCCTCGGCGCGGAGGAGGCGGGCCACCCGCTGGTAGCACCAGCCACCGTGGCCGCCACCGTGGACCAGCACATAGGTCGCCATGGACGCCATCTCCTTCCCTCTGGCACTCCGGCCCGAGGCGGTTTGCCCGAGCGACCGGCGGCCGGGTGGTCGCCGGGACGGAGCCAGGGTATAATATTGACGTCGATGTTGAAAACCGGCCGCAGGGAACCTGCCTGCGCCGGCCGTGATCGGTGCTGCGGAGGTGGCCATGTCAAAGGGAGTTGTCGACTTTCCCGTCTTCGACGCGGACAACCACATGTACGAGACGACGGACGCGTTCACCAAGTTCCTGCCGAAGGAGTACGACGGGCTGGTCAAGTACGTCGAGGTGAACGGGCGGACGAAGATCGCGCTCCGCAACGTCATCTCGGACTACATCCCGAACCCGACCTTCGCGGTGGTGGGCCGCCCCGGCGCGCAGGAGGAGTACTTCAAGCAGGGCAACCCCGAAGGCAAGTCCCGCCGAGAGCTGATCGGCGAGGCGATGCGTTCGCCCGAGGGCTTCTTCGCCCCCGAGCCGCGCCTCAAGATCATGGACGAGCTCGGCCTCGACCGGGCCCTCATGTGGCCGACGCTGGCCAGCCTGCTCGAGGAGCGCCTCGCCGACGACCCGAAGGCCACCCACGTCGTCGTGCACGCCGCTCAACGAGTGGATGCACGAGCACTGGACCTTCAACTACGAGGGCCGCATCTTCCCGACGCCCGTCATCACACTGCCGATCGTGAGCGAGGCGATCAAGGAGCTCGAGTGGGTGCTCGAGCGCGGCGCCAAGATCATCCTCATCCGGCCCGCACCGGTGCCCGGCTACGAGGGGCGCCGCTCCTTCGCGCTGCCCGAGTTCGACCCGTTCTGGGAGAAGGTCGCCGAGGCCGACATCGCCGTCGGCATGCACGCCTCCGACGACGGGATGACCCGCTACTACAACGACTGGAACGGGACACACGGCGGCGAGCTCCTCCCCTTCGCGGGCGGCAAGTCGGCCTTCTCGGACCTCGCGCACACGCAGAGCCGGGGCATCTTCGACACGGTCGCGTCGCTCATCGGGCACGGCCTGCTCTCCCGCTTCCCGACGCTGCGCATCCTGCCCGTCGAGAACGGGTCGGCCTGGGTGCGCCCGATCGTCGACGCCGTCACGCATTCCTACGAGCGCGAGCCGCACCTCTACGACGAGGACCCGCTGATGGTGCTCAAGCGCAACATCTGGGTCCACCCGTTCCACGAGGACGACCCCATGGGCCTGATCGAGCTCATCGGCGCCGACAACGTGGTCTTCGGGTCCGACTACCCCCACATCGAGGGGATGGCCGAGCCGCTGACCTACGTCAAGGAGCTCGACGGCCTGCCCCACGAGGACGTGGCCAAGGTCATGGGCGGCAACCTGGCCGCTGTCATGAAGATGCCCTTCGCCGCCTGAAACTGCTTCAGGTCGAGACGATCGCCACGCCGGCCGTGCCCGGCGCGCCGTACAGCTGGCTGTAGCCGACGCGGGGTGATCCCGCGACCTGGCGCTCGCCCGCGGCGCCGCGCAACTGCAGCACCAGCTCGTGGATCTGCCGCAGACCCGACGCGCCGATCGGCTCGCCGTTGGCGATGAGGCCGCCGTCCGTGTTGACCGGCAAGGTGCCCCCGATCTCGGTGGCGCCCTCGGCCAGCAGCGCTTCCTGCTCGCCGTCCTTGCAGAAGCCGTTCTCGGCCATGTGGATGACCTCGGCCCCGGCGTCGGTGTCCTGCAGCTGCACCACGTCGACGTCCTCGGGACCGAGTCCGGCCATCTCGTACGCGGCACGCGAAGCGTCGACCGTCGGCGCATCGGCGCGCTCGAGAGGGAGCCAGGGGCTGTGCACCTCGAAGGCGCCGAGACGCCGGGTGCGCACCACCGAGGCCCGCAGGTAGATCGGCGTCGAGGTGTAGCGGTGCGCCACGTCGGCCCGGCACAGGACGACGGCGGCCGCGCCCTCGTCGGGCGAGCAGAACATGTACTGGGTCAAGCGGGTCGTTCACCATCTGCGAGGCGAGGATCTCCTCCTCGCTGAGCGGCTTGCGACGGAACGCGTTCGGGTTCAGCGCGCCGTTGCGGTAGTTCTTCGCCGCCACCTTCGCCAGGGTCTCGGGACTGATGTCGAAGTCGTGCATGTAGCGCTGGATCTTCATGGCGAAGAATTTCGGGGTGAGGAACAGGCCGGTCTCGCCGTACCAGCTCTGCGCGCCGTAGTCCACGGGGTCGGCGGCGAACGCTCCCGGGAGGTGCTTGTCCATGCCGATGGCCATGCCGAGCTCGTGGTCGCCCAGGCGCAACGTGTTCGCCGCCTGCGTCAGCGCGCTGGCCGCGGTGGCGCAGCCGTTGTAGACGTCGGTGAACGGCAGGCCGGTGGGCCCGAGGAAGTTCACGACGGCGTCGGGGTTGTCGACTTCGTAGCTCCCTCCGAACGCGAACTGCACGTCCTTCCAGGTGATCCCCGCGTCGGCCAGCGCCACCCGCGTCGCTTTGGCCGCCATCTCGAGCCCGGATACCCCGGGGAAGCGGCCGAAGGGGTGCAGGCCCACACCGATGATGGCGACATCGTCCATGGCCTTCAGTCCTCCTTCACCGGGCGGAACGCGTAGGTGAGCACCTCGGTGCCGTCCTCGTCGGTGGTGAACGGCACCACCGTCAGCTCCATCGGCATCCCGATACGGAGGTCCTGATCGACGTCACCGGCCAGCCGCGCCTCGATGCGCCCCTCGGGCAGCTCGATGAAACCGACCCCGAACGGTACGAACTCGGCCGCCGGCTCCCGGCCCGGGTACGGGGGGTTCTTGGGTTGGAAGCGCTGTCGGGTCCAGGTCCACAGCGTTCCCGTCCGCGACAGGAGGGTCGGGCTGACGGCGTCGGTGCCGCAGCTGGGGCAGGCGTCCTGGGCGGGGAAGTTCACGTAGCCGCAGGCGTCGCAGCGCGAGGCGCGCATCCTGGGCTCGTCCGAGGGCCACTCGAAGAGCCCCTCGTCCACGCAGCGTTGGGCTGTCATATCCGTTCTCCCATCACGAGAATGCCCATTTCCGTCTCGGGGCGCCAGAGTAGCGCGAGCGGGATCGGCGTCCGCCTACGGGTCGAAGGTCCGGGCCGTCGCCGCGACGCAGAGACGGTTCTCGTTCCCCTCGTCGCACACCTCGACACGGCCGAGCCCGTGGCGCACCTCGGCCACCGCCACCGCCGGGCCCACCCGCGCCGGCTGGAGGTAGCGCAGGTCGAGCGACGCCAGGCTGGCGCCCGGCGGCGACAGCGACAGCACCGCCTCCTCCGCCGTCAGCGCGATGAGCCCGCCGTTGATCGTGTTGGACGCGTTCAGCACTTCGTCGGAGTATGCGAGCGCTGCCACGCCGGGGGCGCGCCGCTCGCAGCCGGCGCGCTCGGCGAACGGCATCGTCAACCGCGCGCCGCTCGGAAGCGGTGCGCGGCCCGCGAGCGAATCGATCCGGAGGCGCTCGTCCGGCGAGGCCATGAACGACGCCGCGGCGAAACCGAACTGCTCGCCGTCCTCGTCCAGGAAGTCGACGCCGGCGACGAACACGGAGCGGCCCGACTTCATCACCTTGCCCTCGCCGCGCACCACGGCCCGCACCCGGCGCCGGCCGGTACAGGTGCACGTCCAGCTCGAGCGTGACGGGGACACGCGGGCCCACCGTCTCGACGGCAAGGTAACCGGCCACGCACGTCGGCCCATGCTGCGAGGATGGAGGTGCGCAGGTGTGCGGTGCCCGGCGCGTGCATCTCCGGGACGACGACGGCGGAGCCGAGCATGAGCCCGTCGGCTTCCTCCGAAGGCCCGACGTCCCAGCCGAGCTCCTGGAGCACGTGGCGGCGCGCCGGCGCCGCCTCCTCTCCTTCGACCGTCGACGTCATTGTTCTCCTCGTGACCGGCGCCGGACGCGCCGGTGCTTACATCCGGCCGAGCAGGAACCCCGCCGCCGCCGCGGCCGGCGGGTAGGACTCGGTGATGCCCGAGCTGATGTAGCCCACGTCGCTGATGAGGGTCTGGCCCGAGATGGCCGCCGCCGCGTCGCTGCAGAGGAACACGAGCGGGTAGGCCTGCTCGAGCGGCGTGGACGCCTCGATCCCCACGTCCTCGCGGTAGTCGGCGCCGAAGCCGAGCCACATCTCCGCGTTGGCCTGGGCCAGCGGGGTGTCGGTCGGGCCGGGGCAGATGGCGTTGATGCCGGATGCCCTGCTTGAGCATCGAGTACGCCTGCGCGCGCCACGTAGCCGCAGACCGCCTGCTTGGAATGGAAGTAGTCGGCCCAGCCGTGCTCGATCGCCCAGGCCGACGCCGAGTCGAAGTCCGGCGTGTCGAGGTACTCCTTCACCTGGTCCCAGCTGGCCTCCCAGCCCAGGCCGGCGGCCGAGGAGATGAAGCCGATGGCCGAGCCCTTGGGCAGCATCCCGCCCGCGAGCATGCGCTCGATCAGGTGGCGGTGACCGGCGAAGTTGATCTTCTCGATGTTGGGCGTGCCGTCGGCCACGCCGGCGCAGGCCATCAGCGCGTGCACCGGGCCGCCGCACTCGTCGACCGCGGCGTCGATGGAGTCCTTGTCGGCCAGGTTCATCTGGATGGCCTTGACCCCGGACAGCTTCACGTCGGCGAAGTCCATCACCACGACCTCGGCGCCGGCGTCGCGGGCCAGCTCGGCCGCGGCGGCACCCATGCCGGTGGCGCCACCGACCACGAGGACGCGCTTGCCGTCGTAACGGAATGCATCGAACAGTGACATGTGTGCTCTCTCCTGACTGACGCTGTGGGCGCGTCCTATCCGACGACGGAGCGGACCTTGAGGTCCACGATGGTATCCCAGTCGATTCCGAGCTCTTGGAGGATGTCGTCGCCGTGCTCGTTGAATTCGGGTGACCGACCCGCTGGCGCCGGTTCGCCGCCGAACTGAATCGGCGCAGCAACGAGCTTGAACGGCGCGCCGCTCGCGGTCGCGCAGTCCTGGATGTACCCGTTGGCCGCGAACTGCGGGTCGACCGTCGCCGCCTCGAGGGTGTCCTGGACGACACACCACTGTCCCGTGAAGTCGGCCAGGCGTTCGCGCCACTCGCCGACGGTGCGCTCTGCGAACGCCGCCTCCAGCAGTGCCTGCGCGTCCAGCGCTGTTCTCCATCAAGGCGTCGTGGCCGTCGAAGCGGGGGTCGGTGCCGGCATCGGGACGGCCGACGAGGTTGCACAGCTCGGCCCAGTATCGGCTGGCCTGAAGGCAGCAGAGGGAGAGCTGGCGGTCGTCCTTGGTCGTGAAGTTGCGCACGAGCGGGTTCTGGCGCGGCATGTTGGAGGGCGGTCCCTGCCACGGCTGGTTCAGCAGCAGCGAGACGGCGTAGGCCTGGCCCATGGCCCAGATGCCCGAGCTGAGGAGTGACACGTCGACCGTGGTCGCCTCGCCCGTGCGCTCGCGGTGGAACAGCGCGCCCATGATGCCGCCGGCGATCGTCATGGCGCCGATGGAGTCGCCGAAGCCCGGGCCGGGCGGGTGCGGCATGTATCCCTCCATGTCGGCCGGCTTCACGCCCAGCGCCACGCCGGGCCGGTACCAGAAGGAGAGGGAGTCGTAGGAGCCCTTGTCGGCGTCGGGACCGCGCTCACCCTGTCCCGTGCCCGCCACGTAGATGATGTTCGGGTTGTGGGCGCGGATGTCGTCGAGCTCGATCTTGAGCTTCTTGCGCACGCCGGGCAGCTTGTTGGTCAGGAAGACATCGGCCGTGGCCGCGAGCTTGTAGAGGATGTCGATCCCCTCGGGGGTGCTTCAGGTCGAGCGCCAGGCTGCGCTTGCCGCGGTTGGAGTGCTCCATGAGCGGATGGATGTCACCGGTCATGGGCATCACGCCCGTGGCGGCCAGGCCCCGCATGGCGTCGCCGCGTTCGGCCGGCTCGATCTTGATGATCTCGGCGCCCCAGTCGGCCAGCAGCGCCGTGGCCGCGGGCACGAAAGTCTGCTCGGCCACCTCCAGGACGCGGACGCCCTTCATGACTGCGGTCGCGCTCACGGCGGCCCTCCCTCTGCTTCTGACATCGACGTCGATATTAGGCCGGGGCCACCTGGAGCACCACTTTGCCCACGGCCTCGCCGTCGCCCACCACCCGCAGAGCCTCGGCCGTGTCGGACAGGTCGTAGGTGGCGCCGATCACCGGCCGGGCCCGCCCGCTGGCCAGGAGCTCGAGCAGCTCGGCGTCGTTGCGCGCCATGTCGGCGGCCATGTGCGTGGCGAAGTCCCGGAACTGGAACCCGAGCACCCGCACGCCCTTCAGCAGCACCAAGTTAAGAGGTATCCGCGGGATCGTCCCCGACGCGAAGCCCACGGTCACGAACCGCCCGCCCCAGTGCACCGCGCGCAGAGCCGGCTCGGCCAGGTCGCCGCCGACCGGGTCGACCACGACGTCCGCTCCGTCCGGCAGCGCATCGCGCAGGGCCTGGCGCAGGTCGCCGGCGCGGTGGTTGATGAGGCGCGTCGCGCCGCACGCCCGTGCCGCCTCGAGCTTCTCGGTCCGACGACGCCACCGCGGTCACCGTCGCACCGAGGAGTGCGCCCAGCTGCACGGCGGCCGAGCCCACGCCGCCGCCTGCCCCGAGCACGACGAGCTCGTCGCCCGCCTGCAGCTCGGCCACCGAGCGCAGCACGTGGTACGCCGTGCTGGTAGGCGACGCCGAAGGCGGCCGCCGTCACGTCGTCGACCCCGTCCGGGATGCGCGACAGCGAGTGCGTCCGCGACGACGACCTCCTCGGCGAACGCGCCGATGAAGACCGACCCGAAGACGCGGTCGCCAACGGCCACGCCATCGGCTCCCTCCGACACTTCGACGACCTCGCCGGCGAACTCGCTGCCGGGGATGAACGGGGACGGGCGCCGAGACCTGGTAGGTGTTCGCGATCACCAGCACGTCGGGGAAGTTGACCGCGCCGACGTGCACGCGCACCCGGGCCGTGCCGGGTGTGAGCTCGGGCGCCGGGACGTCCGCGATCTCCACCACGTCGGGGCCGCCGTAGGAGCGGCACAATGCGGCGCGCACGTCAGGCCGTGGCGAGCACCGAGTAAGGCGTCGACTCGGCCAGGTCGGCCGCGGACTGCATGAGATCGAGCACGATCGGCCCGAAGGCCTGCAGCTTCTCGTCGTTGCCGGCGCCGCTGGTAGCCCTGCTCGAGCACGACGGCCAGCTTCCACTTGGCGAGGATGCAGTAGTAGTCGATGTCGTCGACCTGGCGGCCGGAGACGCCCGTCGTAGTGCGCCAGCAGCTCGTCGCGCGACGGCATGCCGGTCATGTCGACGTAGCCGCCGACGCGGTCCTCGTCGTCGGTGGTGTCGTCCGGCCAGGAGTGCACGACCCAGCCCAGGTCGAGCTTGGGGTCGCCGACGGTGCCCATCTCCCAGTCGACGATCGCGGCGAGCCGCGCCGGCGCGCCGTGCTTGAACATGACGTTGGCGAACTGGTAGTCGCCGTGCATCAGCCCGGGGATGTAGTCGAGCGGCCGGTGCGCCCGCAGCCACGCGGCGGCCTCGTCGAAGCCGGGCAGCTCGCGGCCCTTGATCCGCTCCAGGAACGCGGTCCAGCGGTCGACCTGCCGCTCGTGGAAGCCGTCCGGGCGGCCGAGGTCGGCGAGGCCCTTGGCCTTCCAGTCCACCTGCGACAGCAGGGCGATGCCCTCGACGAGCTGGAACGCCAGCCCCTGGCGTGCCGTCGAGGTCGGTGTCGAAAGGCGCCGGCCACTGGCGGCGGGTCGACATCGGCGACCAGCCGTCGACGAAGCCCATCAGGTAGAAGGTGCGGCCCAGCACCGACTGGTCGGTGCACACCGCGATGGCCTCGGTGTGCGGCACGTCGGTGCCGCCCAATGCCTCGATGATCCGCCACTCGCGCACGATGCCCTCGTCGCGCGGCGCCGGCGCGCTGGGCGGCGGGATGCGCATGGCGCAGTGCAGGTCGCCGCGGCGCAGCTCGTAGATCTCGTTCTGGCTGCCCCCCGGAGATGTAGTGGTGCTCGAGCGGCGCGCCCGACCCCGAGGCCCTGGGCGTCCAGCCAGGCGGACAACTTCTCCTCGTCGGCGATCGTCGGCTCGTCGCCGACCGGCCACTCCGTGTCCGCCGCCGCGTCCGCGCTCACAGGTTCGCCACCTCCGTCTCGAGATACTCGGCGAACTTGGCCCGGGCGGCCTCCTGCCGCTTGGGCAGCCACTGCGTGGGCCAGATGTCGTCGCTCGCCTTGTAGTCGCGCAGCACCTGGCGGGCGACGGTGACCTTGTGCACCTCGGTCGGGCCGTCGGCCAGGCCCATGACGCCGGCGCCGTGGATCATGCCGAAGAACGGCATCTCGTTGGTCGTCCCGAGCGCGCCGTGCACCTGCATGGCCCGCCAGGCGATGTCGTGCAGCACGGTCGGCATCACGACCTTGGCCGTGGCGATGTCCTTGCGCACCCGCTTGTAGTCGTTGTACTTGTCGATCTCCCACGCCGTGTACAGCACGAACAGCCGGAACTGCACGAGCTGGGCGTAGGAGTCGGCGATGTAGCCCTGCACGAACTGCTTGTCGGCCAGGATGCTGCCCTGCGTCTCGCGGCTCAGCGCCCGCTCGCACATCATGTCGATCGCCTTCTGGGCCATGCCGATCGTCCGCATGGCGTGGTGGATGCGACCGCCGCCGAGCCGGGTCTGCGCGATCGCGAAGGCCTGGCCCTCGCCGCCGAGCAGGGCGTCGGCGGGCACCCGCACGTCCTCGTAGTGGATCAGCGCGTGCGAGCCCTCGTTGACCGGCTCGCCGTAGAGGCCGACGTTGCGCTCGATGTTGACGCCCGGCGTGTCGGTCGGCACCAGGAACATCGACATGCCCTGGTACGGGCTCACCTCGGGGTTGGTCACCACCATCACGATGAGGAACGACGCCGTCTTGGCGTTGGAGGAGAAGTACTTCCAGCCGTTGATGACCCACTCGTCGCCGTCCTTGACCGCCTGGGTCTTGAACAGCGTGGGGTCGGCGCCGGCGTGCGGCTCGGTCATCGAGTAGCTCGAGAAGCACTCGCCGTCGAGCAGCGGCTGCAGGTACTGCTTCTTCTGCTCCTCGGTGCCGTAGTGGGCGATGATCTCGGCGTTGCCGGTGTCGGGGGCCTGGCAGCCGAAGACGATCGAGGCCCACTGCGAGCGGCCGAGGATCTCGTTCAGCAGCGCGAGCTTCAGCTGGCCGTAGCCCTGGCCGCCGAGCTCGGGCCCGAGGTGCGTGGCCCACAGGCCCTGCCGGCGCACCTCCTCCTTCAGCGGGTCGATCGCCTCGCGGCGCTTCCCTCGAGCGGCGTGAATTGCAGGTGCGGGAAGACCAGGTCGAGCGGCTCGACCTCCTCCCGCACGAACTGGTCGACCCAGTCCAGCTTCTTCTGGTACTCGGGATCGGTTTCGAAGTCCCACGCCATGGCGCCCTCCCTCGGCTCGGTGCCAGAATATGATTCTGGCTATCAAGAACGCAATACCGGACTCCGGAAACCGCCCCCGAGGACGGGCGTCGCCGGCCGCATCGTGCGCCGCTCCCTGGCCAAGCGGGAGGGCGAGTACGCCGGCGAGGTGCGGCGCCTGCTCGATGCCGCGCTCGAGGTCATGCACGACTGCGGCACCTCCTCGCGCCCCCGCGTGGCCGACATCGTGGCCGCCGCCGGGCCTTTCCAACGACGCCTTCTACCGGCACTTTCGCTCCAAGGACGACCTGGTCAACGCGTTGCTCGAAGACGGCGCGGAGCGTCTGCGCGGCTATCTGTCCCACCAGATGGCCAAGGCCCGCACGCCCGAGGCGCAGGTCCGCCGCTGGGTCGAGGGCGTGCTCGGCCAGGCCGATGGGGACGTCGCCGCCGCCACGCTGGCCGTGCTGTGGAACGGCAGCAGCGCCGACGGCGGCCAGGCCGCCGGCCGCCACTTCGCCAGCGCGCCGCTCGCCTCCCTGCTCCACGAGCCGTTCGCCGCGCTCGGCAGCGACGCGCCCGAGCTCGATGCGGCGCTCGCCGCGCACGCGACCCTCGGCTTGCTCTCGGACTGCCTCTGGCGTGGCACCGGACGCCGAGCCGCGCCGAGACCGACCGCGTGGTCGACTTCTGCCTGCCGCGCCGTCCGGCGCTGATCTTTCTGCCTCGGCGGCCGCACGGTTCCGCCGGACCTGGTGGCGGCGGTGTCCCGCCCCTCCGCTCAGCCCTTCTCTACGTCCAGGCCTTCGGGGACCCAGGAGGGCTGTCGCTTCTCCATGAAGGCGGCCATGCCTTCGCGCGGCTCGGGTGATTCCGCCAACGCCCAGAACATGGTCTGGTAGTCGATGAGTCCATAGCGCTCGTTGAGCATCCGCTTCACGTGCATGCGCGCCATCGGCGGTGTCTGCAGGATCTCGCGCACCGCGTCGAGAGCGGCCTCCCGTAGCTGGTCGTGCGGCACGACACGTGCAATCAGCCCGATGCGCTGCGCCTCGGCGGCATCGAAGCGACGGCCCGAGAGCAGCAGGTCCCGGGCGATGGCGATGCCCACGTGAGCGGGCAGCACGGCCGCGTAGGTTGCGTCGGGGATGCCGCGCAGGAGTTCGGGCACGCGGAACGTCGCCCGGTCGCTCGCCACGCAGATGTCGGACAGCATGGCGATCAGCAGGCCTCCGGCCTGGCAGATCCCGTTCACCGCCGCCACCACGGGCGCTCGGCTGTCGCGGATGGTGAGGAACGGCAGGATGTCGTGCTCGATGTCGGGGGTCGGCTCGTCGTCCGGCTGCTGGCGGCCCGCCCAGGTCGCCACCGGGGGCGAAGACGTCCCCGGTGCCGGTGATGATCAGCGCTGCCAGCTCGGGATCGTGGTTCACGAGGTGGACCGCCCGCTTGATGCCGAAATACATGGCCGGTGTCAGCGCGTTGCGGGCCTCGGGTCGGTCGATGACGCACCAGGCGATCGGGCCCTCCCGCTCGAAGCGCAGTCCAGCCGCACCCAGTTCGTTGGCCATCGTGCCCTCCCTCTCGCGCCGGCGTGCGCCCGGACATTATCGGTACTTCGGGGCCGAACCTCTCGTCACGAGGGCTGCGGCTACTGTCACCCGGCGACGCTCTGGCACAGGAACGCCGGCAAAGGGGAGGGATTGGTGTCGAACGACCTGTCACACCACGGGACCCGGCTGCACGGCGTCCAACCTCACCGAGTGGTCATTGCGCTTGGCCGTCCTGGCGGCCTCCGTGGGCAGCCTCGTTGCAGCTGTCGTGCCGGCCGCCGCACCCGCAAGCGCCGCCACGGCATCGACGGGCAACGCATCGTCCCGTCGCCGACCGTCCAAGGGCCGATCCTGCCAACCAGTGGCATCTCGTTCCTCGGCTCGACGCTCTTTCCCCTGTCGCAAGGTCGGGTACGAGGAATCCGAGTACTTCCTGTCGGGGACGGCGACCGCGTACACGAGCAAGACCCCGCTGACCAAGGATGGCAAGTGGCACGTGACGCCGGCCAGCACGGCGCCCTACACCACCCGCGTCGTCGTCTATCGGCCCATCGACACGAAGAAGTTCGACGGGACGGTCGACGTCGAGTGGCTCAACGTCACTGGCGGCGTCGACGCGGCGGCCGCCTGGTTGACCGGCCATCCCGAAGAGATCCGTGCCGGCGTGGCCTACGTCGGCGTGGACGCGCAGGTCGGAGGGATCAACGGAGTGCCCGGTTCCGTCGCCTCGGCTGAGGCTGGTGCGGGCGGCCTCAAGCAGACCGATCCCACTCGCTATGCCGCGCTGAACCACCCAGGCGACAGCTACTCGTTCAGCATCTTCGAGCAGGCCGGCGAGGCCGTGCACAAATCGGCCGCCCAGCTACTCAGCGGCCTGGTGCCGAAGCGGGTGCTGGCAATCGGGGAGTCGCAGTCGGCCTTCTATCTGACTACCTACCTCGACGCCATCCAGCCCATGTCGTCAGGCATCTACGACGGGTATCTCGTCTACAGCCGTGGCAACGACGGCGCCAACCTTTCCCAGGCGCCGCAACCCACCATCGCCACCCCGAACCCGACCTACATTCGCACCGACCTCCACGTCCCGGTTCTTCTCTTCGAGACGGAGGCCGACCTGCTGCTCTTGGGTTATGTCGAGGCCCGCCAGGCGCCGACGCAATACATCCGCGAGTGGGAGACAGCGGGAACGGCACACGACGACACGTACGGACTGCTGTATTCGCGCACGGACAATCTGAGCGGGCAGGCCGATACACAGGCCTTTGCGTCGATGCTCAACCCACCAAAAGATCCGATCCCCGGCATCGTCGACTGCAACGCGCCCATCAATGCGAGCTCGCACACTTACGAACTGCGGGCCGCCGTTGCTGCGCTCGACCACTGGGTGCGGACCGGCACCGCGCCTCCACAGTCACCGCGTCTCGAGGTGAACTCCACCAAGACGGGCTTCGTCGACCGACGCCAACGGTAACGCCCTCGGCGGCATCCGGACACCACAGGTGGTGGCAGCGGTGTCGAAACTCTCAGGGCTCGGGCAACCGGGCGCGCACCCCGGCACCGAGTCAGCCGGTGGGCCAAAAGACCACGTCATCGAGCACCGCGGTAGGCGCCGGCGTTCTGTGCGCCATCTTCGGGACGACGGTGCCGTTCAGCGCATCGCAGCTGGCGACGTTGTACCCGAACCATGCAGGACTTCGTGAAGAAGTGGGATGCGGCAACCGCGGCACTGGTGCGCGAGGGCTATCTGTTGGCGCCGGACGCCCGTACGCTCGACAAGGTTGCCGCCGCGTCGAACGTCGGCGGCTGAGTGCATGGGTGTCACACCGCAAGGGAGACGTAGATGACGGTCGGCATCGTGACCGGCGCGGGTCGCGGCATGGGCGCCGCGTGCGCAGACCGGGTCAAAGACATGGTGGATGTTCTCGTACTCGTCGACCGAGACGAAGTCGGTCTCGCGGCCGCCGCGGAGCGTCAAGCGGCTTCGCCCGGGCGCGCCACGGTCGAAACGTTCGCCCTCGACGTCAAGGACGGTGACGGCCTGGCGCGTCTCGGCCGCGCGGACGGCCGAGTTCGGCCCTCTGCGCGCAGTGGCGCACGCGGCCGGGGTCTCACCGACAATGGCCGACTGGCGCGAGGTCCTTGACGGTGGACCTGGTCGGGACAGCCCTGCTCGTCGATGCGCTGCGGCCGCTGTGCACGGACGGTACAGCCGTCGTCTGCTTCGCGTCGATCTCCGCCTCGCTCGCCATCCCGGACGTCGACCAACCCGCTGACGCGGCGCTCGACGATCCGCTGAATCCGGACTTCCTCGAACGCCTACGCGAGGCTGTCGGGCCGGATCTCGAAGACTCGGGCATGGCCTATACGTGGGCCAAGCGCGGGGTACATCGCCTTGTCCGGCGCGAGGCGGCCGCCTTCGGTCATGTCGGGAGCCGGATCTGCTCGGTGACGCCAGGCATCATCGATACGCCGATGGGCCGCCAAGAAGCGGATACCCACGAGGTGATGGCAATGCTCGTGAAGTCTTCGGCGCTGGCGCGGGAAGGGTCGGCCCGAAGAGGTGGCGGCCGCGGTGGCGTTCCTGCTCTCGGACGAGGCTGGCTACGTGACAGGTGTGGATTTGACGGTCGACGGCGGTGTCATTGCCGCTGTGAGGAGCGGAGGGTTGTCGGGGTGAGTCCGAATTCACAGAAGAGCGCTTCCGACGCGGTCGACGTGCGCGACCTCCTCGACCCCGATCTTCGGGAGGTGCTCGGCACGTTCGAGATGCCACCGTTCGATGCCGAAACCATTTTGGCCATTCGCAGCGTGTCGTTCCCTGGTATGCCGCTCTCCGATGCGGTGGCACGCACGGAACATGAGGTCCCGGGGGACCCTGCGATCCCCGTGCGTGTCCACCGCCCGGTCGGAGTCGACGGTGCGCTCCCGGGCATCTTCACGATCCACGGGGGCGGCTATGTGATCGGGTCCTACGACATGGACGACTACCTGCACGACCAGTGGTCACCGCTCCTCGGCACCGTGGGGATCTCGGTGCAGTACCGGCTGGCGCCCGACACGGCGTACCCGGGACCAGTCGAGGACTGCTATGCGGCCCTGCGTTGGGCCCACGAGCATGCGGACGAGATCGGCGTCGACCCGGCACGCTTCGGCATTTACGGGCTGAGCGCGGGGGGAGGGCTCGCCGCCGCTCTTGCGCTCCTGGTGCGCGACCGAGGGGAGTTCCCGCTCGCGTTTCAGTTGCTCGACTGCCCGATGCTCGATGACCGCCAGACCACACCCTCGATCGGTGCGAAGGGCCTGTACGTCTGGGACGCCGAGTCCAACGAGTTCGGGTGGCGCTCCTACCTCGGGGAACTCTACGGATCCGACGACGTCCCGCCCTATGCCGCGGCGGCACGCGCCACCGATCTGGCCGGTCTGCCTCCGAGCTGCGTGATTGTCGGATCGATCGACGGCTTTCGGGACGAGGATGTGGAGTACGCCGTTCGGCTCAACCAGGCCGGCGTGCCCTGTGAGTTGCATGTGATCGCCGGCCTTCCGCACGCCTATCAGATGGCGCCGGACGCGCAGGCGGTGCGCCTCGCGACGCACTGCAAGGACGATTGGCTGCGCCGTCAGTTCGACTAACACAGCCTCTTACAAGGTGGACGAGGCCCATACTCATCAATGATCGCTGACATCTACAAGCCAGATCTGTGGAACAGCTTCTTCATCATGGTCGGTGGTGGGGCTGCTGCGTTGACCGGTCTCGTCTTTGTCGCCTTGTCGATCGCTCTGTCGTTGAACCTCGAGGAAATGACAGAAGATGCAACACACAAGTATCGATCGATCAACACATTGGCCGGCTTGACCGCCGTCTTTGTGACCTGCGGCTTGGTCCTCATGCCGGATCAGAACCACAAGGAAATAGCCATTGAGGTATTCGTCGTTAGTCTCGCTGGAGGACTCATCTTCCTCTACGGCTTTCGTCAGGCCTTCAAGTTCGGGTCTCAGCCGAGCAAGCAACGTCTGGTGGTTGGAACCTGCCTCTATCTGGCGCAACTCGTTGGAGCGTTGATCTTGATCTCTGGCTCCATTGCGGGGCTCTACGTTGCCGCAGTTGCGATGGTCGCAATCGTGGCCTTCATGATTTCGGCAGCGTGGCTGCTCGTTGTCAGCGTGTACGGCGCACGAACGAGAAAGTAGAAACCCTGCCCGAGCGGGTCCGAACACGACACGCGACCGGCGAAACGGGGCAGAGGCGTGTCCGTGGAACGTCAGAGCTTGCCGGCGCTCCCCGAGCGGGCGCGGATCATGGCGTCCTGCACGAACGATGCGGCCAGCTGCCCGTCGGAACGGAAGATCTCGCCGCGGCCGTAGCTGCGTCCGTGCCCGGCGTAGGTGGCGCGCTGTTCCAAGAGGTGCCACTCGGCGGCCGGGCATGACTCGTGGTAGGTGAGCGTGTGGCTGAGCACGCCCGTCGAGAGGGTGACGTGCGCCTGGGCCTGGCCGACTCCCTTGTGCGGGCGCATGGCGGTGCCGATGAGGAAGCCGTCAGTCGAATAGGCCACGAGCGCTTGGTCGGTGGCGGCGTCGTCAGGGGCGCCGGCGAAGCGCACCCAGACGTCGAGCTCGGGCGGCCCGACGGCCTCGGGGTCGCTGATGTCGACGTTGCCGACGATGCCGAGCTCCCAAGCCTCCTCGCCGCGGACGTGGCCGGCGACGTCTTCGGGGCTCGAGGACGAGCGGCGCGGGTCGGCGTGGCGGATGACGTCGTCTTCGACCGCGCTCAACAAGACGAGCGACCGCGTGCAGATCTGGTCGCCCTGGCTGATCGTCACCGTGCTGCTGGCGACGGAACGGCCGGCGTGCATCCGATCGACGGCGATCTCGAGGGGCGCGTCGTGCGACGCGCCGCGGGCGAACACGGTGTGAATGGTCTTGACCGCCTTGCCCTCCTGCCCGGCGAGGCCCGCCATGATCGATTGGGCCAGGAGCTGGCCGCCGAAGACGACGCCGTGGGCCGACGGCAGGTTGATGGCGCGGAAGCGGTCCTCGCCGAGCGGCTCGAGGGTCAGGGCCTCGAGGAAGGCGTCGATGGTTGGCATCAGGGGCTCCTTCTTCTCAGCGGCGGGGGACCGGCGGTGAACGCGGCTGTCCGGCCTCCGGGCCCCGGCCGGTACGGGGGCGCGAGGCCGCTACCTTGGGGTCCGGACGAGCATATCGCCAATTTTGACGGCGACGTCAAAATCAGATACCCTCCAAAACCGGCGTCCCAGCCGGGTGACCGGGGCCTTTCCGGTCACCAGCGGGACAGCCGTGCCCTTTGTGGGGTGGGCGAATCCGAGCGACGAGAGGAAGAGGAACGTGGCCGAGGCAGTGAAGGTCAATCCGGAACAGCGGATGCTCATTGACGGGAAGCTGGTCGAGGCCGACTCGGGCAAGACCTTCGACAACATCAACCCCGCCACGGAAGAGGTCATCGGTTCGGTGACGGACGCCTCGTCCGCCGAGATGCTCAAGGCCATCGACGCGGCGCGCCGGGCCTTCGACGAGACCGACTGGTCGACCAACCACGCCCTGCGCAAGCGCTGCCTCGAGCAGCTGCACGAGGCGCTCCAGGCGGAGCAGGAAGAGTTGCGCGAACAGCTCATCCTCGAGGTGGGGTGCCCGGTGATGACGACGCACGGACCCCAGCTCGACGCACCGTTGTCCGAGGCGCTGGCCTGGCCGGCCAAGGAGATCGACAACTTCGAGTGGGAGACGGTGCTGCCGGACGCCATGGGCATCACCGGCGCCGTGGACTCGCGGCGGATCTGGCGCGAGCCGGTCGGTGTCGTGGGCGCCATCATCCCGTGGAACTTCCCGGTCGAGGTGACATTGCACAAAGTGGGACAGGCGCTGGCGACGGGCAACACGATGATCGTGAAACCGGCGCCCGACACGCCGTGGAACGCCACGTTCCTCGGGCGGCTGATCGCGGAGAAGACCGACATCCCGGCCGGCGTGATCAACGTGGTGACGTCGTCGGACCATCTCGTCGGCGAGGAGCTCACGCTGTCGCCGAAGGTCGACATGATCTCGTTCACGGGCTCGACGGCGGTGGGGCGCCGGATCATGGAGAAGGGCGCCGCGACGATGAAGCGGGTCTTCCTCGAGCTGGGCGGGAAGTCGGCGACGATCGTGCTCGAGGACGCCGACCTGGGCCTGGCCGCGATGATGGGCATGGGCGCGTGCTTCCACGCCGGGCAGGGCTGCGCCATCCAGACGCGGATGCTGCTGCCCCGGTCCCGCTACGAGGAGGGCGTCGAGCAGCTCAAGGCGATGTTCGCGGCGGTGCCCTACGGCGAGCCACACCGCGAGGACGTGATCATGGGGCCCTTCGTGTCGGCCAAGCAGCGCGAACGGGTCCTCGGGCTACATCGAGAAGGGGCAGAAGGAAGGCGCGACGCTCGCCGCTCGGCGGCGGCCGCCCGTCGGGCGACGAGTTCGCCAAGGGCTGGTGGGTGGAGCCGACGCTCTTCACCGACGTCGACAACTCCATGACCATCGCGCAGGAGGAGATCTTCGGCCCGGTGCTGGTCGCAATCCCGTTCGAGGACGAGGACGACGCGGTGCGCATCGCCAACGACAGCATCTACGGGCTGTCGGGTGGCATCTTCTCGGGCTCGGTCGAGCACTCGCTGGCCGTGGCCAAGCGCATCCGGACCGGCGGCCTCTCGATCAACGGCGGTGCGCCGTACGGCCCCGACCTCCCCTTCGGCGGGTACAAGCACAGCGGCGTCGGGCGCCAGAACGGCAAGCCCGGCTTCGAGCAGTACCTGGAGATCAAGTCGGTCTCCTGGCCCGCGGGCTAGGACGGAGGGAGGCCAGGGCGTGACCGTCACCAGTTCCTCGGACGTCTACTACGACCCGTACGACTTCGACATCGACGCGGATCCGTATCCCATCTGGAAGCGCTTGCGCGACGAGGCGCCGCTGTACTGGAACGAGAAGTACGAGTTCTTCGCGCTGAGCCGATGGGAAGACGTCGACGCCGGCATGCTCGATTGGCAGACGTACCTCTCGGGCCGTGGTTCGGTGCTCGAGATCATCAAGGCCGGGGTGGAGATCCCCCCAGGGTCGATCCTCTTCGAGGATCCGCCGACCCACGACGTGCACAGGTCGCTCCTGTCCCGGGTCTTCACGCCCAAGAAGATGCAGGCGCTCGAGCCGCAGGTGCGCGCGTACTGCGCCCAGGTGCTCGACCCCCTGGTCGGGTCGGGTGAGTTCGACTTCGTCGAGAACCTGGGCCGGTTCATGCCCATGCGCGTCATCGGGATGCTGCTGGGCATCCCCGAACAGGACCAGGAGGCGATCCGCGACCATCTCGACGAGGGCCTGCGCCTGGACGACGGTGTCCCGTCCGAACGGGTGTACGACGGCAATGCGCAGTTCGACGTGTTCTCCGACTACGTCACCTGGCGGGCAGAGCACCCCTCCGACGATCTGATGACCGAGCTGCTCAACGCCGAGTTCGAGGACTCCACCGGCACGAGGCGGACGCTGTCACACGAGGAGATCATCGGCTATGTCGGACTCCTGGCCGGGGCCGGGAACGAGACCACGACCCGCCTGATCGGCTTCACCGGCGAGGTGCTCGGCCGGCACCCCGACCAGCGCGCCGAGCTCGTGGCGGACCGGTCGCTCATCCCCAACGCCGTCGAGGAGCTCCTGCGCTACGAGTCCCCGAGCCCGGTGCAGTCGCGCTACGTGGCGCGCGACGTCGAGCTGCACGGCCGCACGGTGCCCGAGGGCAGCGTGATGGTGATGCTGAACGGATCGGCCAACCGGGACGAGCGGCACTACCCGGACGGCGACCGCTTCGACATCCACCGCGACGTCGGCCGCCATCAAGCCTTCGGCTACGGGATCCATCTCTGCCTCGGCGCGGCGCTCGCCCGGCTCGAAGGGCGCATCGCCTTGGACGAGGTGCTGACGCGCTTTCCTCAGTGGGAAGTGGACTACGACCGGGCGAAGCGAGCGCGCACCTCGACCGTGCGCGGCTGGGAGACGCTGCCGGTCCGGACGGCGTGAGGACCCGGGAGGAGGCCACACGATGAACATGGACGACATGATCCTGGTCTCGATCGACGACCATATGATCGAGCCGCCGCACATGTACGAGAACCACGTGCCGAACAGGTGGCTCGACGACGCGCCCAAGGTCGTGCACGAGGACGGCATCGACCAGTGGGTGTTCCAGGGTGAGAAGACGAGCACCTCCTTCGGCATGTCGGCGACCGTGGGGTGGCCGTCGGAGGAGTGGGGCTTCAACCCCGGCACCTACACGGAGCTGCGGCCGGGGTGCTTCGACGTGCACGAGCGGGTGCGCGACATGAACGCCAACGGCGTGCTCGGTTCCATGTGCTTCCCGACGATGGCGGGCTGGAACGCCCGCACGTTCGCCGAGGCCCAGGACAAGGAGATCGCGCTCGTCATGCTGCAGGCCTACAACGACTGGGCCATCGACGAGTGGTGCGGGGCGTACCCGGGCCGCTTCATCCCGCTGGGCATCGTCCCCATGTGGGACGTCGACGCCGCGGTGGCCGAGGTGCACCGGGTGGCCAAGAAGGGCTGCCGTTCGATCAGCTTCCTCGAGACGCCGCACGTGCAGGGGTTCCCGAGCTTCCTGTCCGGCTACTGGGACCCGATGCTCGAGGCGCTGAGCGACGAGAACATGGTGCTCTCCCTGCACATCGGCGCCGGGTTCGCGGTCATCCAGCGCGCCGAGGAGGCGCCGGTCGACCACCTCATGGTGCTGGCCTGCCAGATCAGCGCCATCACGGCGCAGGACCTCTTGTTCGGGCCGACGCTGCGCCGCTTCCCCGAGCTCAAGGTCGCGCTGTCCGAGGGCGGGATCGGCTGGATCCCGTTCTACTTCGACCGCATCGACCGCCACTACGGCAACCAGCAGTGGCTGCACAGCGACTTCGGCGGCAAGCTCCCCTCCGAAGTCTTCCGCGAGCACATCCTGGCCTGCTACATCACCGACCCCTCGGGGCTGCTGCTGCGCGACCGGATCGGCATCGACAACATCGCCTGGGAGTGCGACTACCCGCACACCGACACCACGTGGCCGAGGTCGCCCGAGTTCGCCTGGCGCGAGTTCCAGGAGGCCGGGGTCACGGACGAGACCGAGATCAACAAGATCACCTTCGAGAACGCGTGCCGCTTCTACGGCTGGGATCCCTTCGTGCACACGCCGAGGGAGCAGGCCACGGTCGGAGCCTTGCGCGCGGCGGCGAGCGACGTCGACGTGACGCGGATGTCGAAGGACGAGTGGCGCAAGCGCAACGAGGCCGCCGGTATCGGCGCGCTGTGAGGGAGGACCGCAGCCCGCGATGCTGATCAATCCGACCGAGGAACAGGAGTTCTTCCGGGCGACCACCGAGCGCTTCCTGCTCGAGCACGCCCCGCCGGACGCGGTGCGCCACCTGCGCGACGACGCGGACGGGTTCGACCGCGCCTACTGGCGCCGCGGCGCCGAGCTGGGCTGGACGTCGTTGCTGGTGGACGAGGCGCACGGCGGCGGTTCCATCAGCGGCGCCGGACTCGTGGACCTCAGCCTGGTGGCGTACGAGTTCGGCCACCACGCCGCACCCGGGCCGCTCACCGCGACCAACGTCGTGGCGTCCGCCCTGAGCGACCACGGCGCCGACGGCGAGCAGGCCGAGGTGCTGGCGGGATTGCTGGCGGGTGAGGCGATCGCCACCTGGTGCGCACCCGAGCTCGGAGCGCGGCCGGGCGAGTGGCGCACCGGCGTCGAGATCGAGCGCGCCGGCGACGCCCTGGTGCTGCGCGGCGCGGTCCGGCCGGTGGAGCACGCCGGCCAGTCCGACCATCTCCTCGTGACGGCGCGAGACGGCGCCGGCCTGAGCCAGGTGCTGGTCCCGGCCGCCGCCGCGGGGATCACGGTGGAGGCGCTGGAGACGGTGGACCTGACCCGGCGCTTCGGTGCGGTGACCTTCGACGGCGTCCGCGTGGAGGCCGCCGCGATCGTCGGCACCGCGGGCGAGGCGTCGTCCGACGTGGCGCGCCAGCTGCGCCGGGCCGTGGCCATGTTGAATTGCGAAGCGGTCGGCGCCATGCAGGGTGCCTTCGACATGACGGTCGAGTGGTCGTTCGACCGCTATTCGTTCGGCCGGCCGCTGGCGTCGTACCAGGCGCTCAAGCATCGTTTCGCCGACATGATGTCGTGGCTCCAGGCGGGTCACGGCATCAGCGACGCCGCATGCGCCGCGGCGCAGGAGGACGAGCCCAACGCCGACGAGCTCGCCAGTGCGGCCAAGGCGTTCATCGGGCGCTATGGCGGCGAGCTGATCCAGGACTGCGTGCAGCTGCACGGCGGGATCGGCGTCACGTTCGACCACGACCTGCACCTGTACCTCCGCCGGCTCACGGTCAACCGCTCGGTCGCCGGGACGCCGAGGGAGCATCTCCGGTGGATCACCGGCATCGTCGAGGCCCGGCAAGGAGCGGCAGCGTGAGCGCATTGCGGGCCGAGGAGGAGACCGGCACGGAGGAAGTGGAGGACCTCGAGAGCTTCCGCCACCGGGTGCGCAGCTTCGTCACCGCCAACCTGGCACCCAAGACGATGGAGGAGATGCGCCTCGATTACAGCGTGGGCGACGAGGAGTCCGAGCTGGCCGACATAGCGCACGAGCGCGAGCTCCAGCGCATGCTCTACGACGCGGGGTTGGCCGGCATCTGCTTCCCCCGGGCCTACGGGGGCCAGGGGCTCACGCCCGCGCACCAGATGGTGTTCAACGAGGAGATCGTGGGCCGCGACTTCCCGTGGCGGATCCAGGTGCCGACGTTCGTGCCGTGCGCGGCGGTGATCCTGGAGTTCGGGACGGAGGAGCAGAAGCAGCGCCACCTGCCTCCGATCCTGCGCGGCGAACAGCTGTGGATGCAGTTCCTGTCGGAGCCGAGCGGTGGGTCCGACGTGGCGGCCGCGCTCACCACGGCCGTGCGCGACGGGGACCAGTGGGTGCTCAACGGGTCGAAGATCTGGACGACAGGCGCCTGGTGGTCGGACTGGGGCCTCTGCCTCGCCCGCACCAACTGGGACGTGCCGAAGCACCGCGGCCTGACCGTGTTCATGCTGCCGATCCACCAGCCGAACGTCGAGGTGCACCGCATCGAGATGCTCAACGGGTCGCGCGAGTTCTGCCAGGAGTTCCTGACCGACGTCATCGTTCCCGACGATGACCGCATCGGTGACGTGGACGACGGTTGGACCGTCGGCACGCGCTGGATGTTCCACGAGCGGATGCTCTTCAACTCGCCCTACGCCAGCCATCCGGTCGGGATGACCCACGGCAGCATGGACGCCAACTCGGTGTTCACGGTGGCGCGCGAAGCGGGCCAGCTGGAGGACGCGGCGACCCGGGAGATGATCGGCGAGGCGCGGATGCTCGAGCTCATCAGCGACGCGGTGGGGAAGCGGATCAACGAGAGCATCGCGGCGGGAAAACTGTCGGACCAGGCGGCGGCGATCGTGCGGCTGTTCAAGGGTTCCTCGCAGGAGCGGATCCGCACCCTCGGGTTCGAGGTCGCCGGGTCGGCGGGCGCGGCCTGGAGCGGCGACGGTCCGACCTCCCGCGCCGCCATCAACTACCTCATCCGGCAGGGCGGCAGCATCGGGGGCGGGACGCTCGAGATGGCGCGCAACGTGGTCGCGGAGCGCGTGCCTGGGCATGCCGCGGGAGCGCCGCCTGGACAAGGACGTGCCGTTCCGCGACGTGCCGCGGAGCCGCCCGAGCTCGGGCTGACGGCCGCTTTTTCGCAACGGGCCAACCGGCACAATCAGGGGAGGGACAGAGCGTGGCGACCGCAACCGTCAACGGGTTGACGCTGGCGTACGAGACGATCGGGGAGGGGCGGCCCTGGGTCATCACGCCGGGCGGCCGCTTCACGAAGGACGAGCCGGGCGTGCGCCAACTGGCCGAGGCGCTGGCCGCCCAGGGCAACCGGGTATTGATCTGGGACCGGCCGAACTGCGGTGAGTCGGACGTGTGCTTCGAAGGCCCCTCGGAGTCGGCGATGCAGGCCGAGGCGCTGGTCGGGTTGCTCGAGCACCTCGAGATGACGCCGGCGGTGATCATCGGCGGATCCGGCGGCGCACGCGTGTCGCTGCTGGCGGGCGGCGCACCCGGGCGCGGCGACGGGCCTGGCCGTCTGGTGGATCAGTGGCGGCGTGTACGGGCTGCTCACGCTGGCGATGCACTACTGCGGCGGGTCGCTGGCGGCGGCATGGACCAGCGGCGGCATGGAGGCGGTGGCCGATCTCCCCGAGTGGCAGGAGGTCATACAAGGCAATGCGGCGAACCGCCGGCGCATACTGGACCAGGACCCCAAGACGTTCATCGCGGCGATGGAGCGCTGGATGATGGCGTACGTGCCGACCGAGGAGCCGGTTCCCGGTCTTTCGCTCGCCGCCGCCGGCGCGTTGGACATCCCTGCACTCGTCTTCCGCAGCGGCGGGAGCGACGTCTGGCACACACGCGCCACTTCCGAGCGCCTGGCCGAGGTGTTGCCGCAGGCCCGCCTGGTCGAGCCGCCGTGGGGTGACCGGGAGTGGCTAGAACGCGGAGAGGAGCGAGAGAAAGGGATCTTCGTCCGCTGGCCGCTGTTGGCGCCGCAGCTGTTGGACTGGCAGGCGGCCACGCTCGCCTAAGTAACCGACGACAGGGTTCAGAGCCCCGCGATGATCTCGAGGACCTCGTCCTTTTGATAGCCGTGCCGGCTCGAGAATCCCAGAAGGTCACGGCAATGGGCGACGACCTCGCTCAAGCCGGGCGCTTCCCCTGCCACGGTGATGCCGCGGCCACGCTGAAATTCGAGGAGTCCCTCGTCACGCAATTGGCGAAGAGCGCGGAACATGGTGTTGTGGTTGACGCCCCGAACCGCGGCCATGTCGCGTGCGGGAGGCAACCGTCCTCCGGGCTTGACCGCTCCCTCGGAAATCTCGCGGCGGAGTTCGGCGGCCACTTGGAGATACACCGCTCGGGCGCCGTCGCTCTCGACTGCCATGGACAGATTGTACCACCTCAGTTAGTATCATTCTGTGAAGATGCTCGAGAGCCGCGCGGTAGCTCGAGGATCGACGCGACCGACGAGTACCAACCCGCGACAGGCCGAAGAGCTCATCATCAGGGAGGCCCGGCGTCGCCGACGTCGTCGGTACCTCCTCGTCGCAACCGCGTGCATTGTGATCGTCGGCGCAATCGTTGTCGGTGTCGCCATGAGCAACGGCGGCGGCCGTCGGCCCACAGATTCCCGTCACCACGCCGGAACAGCTCCGCATGGAGCGACGCCACCGGTTTCGGCGGAGAAGCCTCCCGGTGTGGCACTTCCGTCGTCGGCGCTGTTCAACCAGATCTCGATCACCTCGAATGGCCTGTTGCTCACCGGGGTCACCAATGCGAACGGCGAGAACCCCGAGTCCAGTCCCCAGTCGACCTGCGTGGCGGCATTCCTCGATCCGCAGTCCCTGGCGGTCGGGCAGCTCCAGGTGGGGAGCTGCGGTGACCCGCTTCTCACCGGTCGCACGGTCGAGGCGGTCACTACGCAGTTGCCACAGTCGAACAACGCGACGATATCGATCAACGTGGCGGATCCGGTGACCGGTCATGTCAGCGACGGCCCTGTCGTGATGACGTACGGGTCCTATTCGGACACCCGTCCGGTGATCGCCTACGGGACGCAATGGCTCTGGATCTACGACAACTCGACGACGAACGGATCCGAGCTTCTCCAGGTCTCGGCTTCGTCGGGCCAGGTCGTCGATACCGTTCGCATACCCGCTCTCTACAAGCCCTTACTCGCAGCCGACGGCGGAGGGGTCTGGGTTGCCAATTCGATCGGGGGGTCACCGGCGTCGGCCTTGTTCTACGTCGGCGCCGGCTCGTCCGCTCCGAGCGTCGTGATCCCGGACACGAACGTGCCGATCTGCTGGCTCCAGGCAGACGGAGCGAGTGTCTGGGTCGGGGCGGGTCTCCAGAATGCCTGTGCGAAACAGGCCGTCGAACGATTCGTGGACCACGGCACGACGCCCCTGTTCTCCGTACCCGGCAACTTCTTGCCCTTCACCGTCATCGGAGACGAGACAGAAGGCCTCTGGACGTTGGATTTGAATGCGGGTGTGCAACAGATCGTTTCCATCGACCCTCAGACAGGCGCGGAGAGGGTTGCCGGGACGTTGCCCTATACCCAAGAGCCAATCGTGAACCAAGAAAATGGTCTGGTCCCGAACCAGGCCGTCTACTACGACGGAGCGCTCTACGTCCTTCTGCCGCCGTTCCGATTGAACGGGTATCTCGGGTACACCTCAGTCGTCAGGGTGTCGCCACGTGGTGGCGGCTGACCCGGTCATGCTTCGCCTGCAAAGCGCTCCGGTGAACCGTCCTGAACGCGCTGGCGACAAGGGACGCACCCCGCGCCGCGTGTCGGCCGGCGCTGTCCTCGTGACGTTGGTTCTCCTGATCGACGGAGCATCTGCCGCTGCGGCCCAGCCCGTACGGGGCCGTGAAGCGACATCGGATGTCACTGCACGGCCACCCTGGCTTCCCCGGACCATGCACGCCACCACCTACGTGAGGCCTGCTGCGCCATTCGTTCCCAACGAGCTGTCAGCGGGGTCGTCCGTTCCTCGGAGCGACGTCACGGCCACTGTGTCGGATGGCGGGAAACTGAAGTTCGGGTTGGCCACCATTCCGGTCACGAGCCAGACGTATCCTGTCATAAGCGGAAATGGTGGGGTGACGTGGGAGATCGATGGGCCGATGTTCCACGTCGACGCCGCGCAAGGTGCCAGTGTGGTCGGAAGTGCCGGCGCCCTTCGACCCCATGGGGCTTACTTCTGGGGGCGTGGCGGCAACGTGATTTGGATTACCCACGATTCGGGCACTCAATGGTCGACCGTTGCTTTTGCTGCTGGGGTCTATCAAGTGAGCGAGAGCAAAGGAACCCTCGAGGCTGTTGCCTTCGGCAATCAAACGAACCATGCCTCCGCAATCCAAAGGTTCCTCTACGCAAGCGTGGATTCGGGAAAGTCGTGGACGTTTCGTCGGCAGCTGGCGAATCTCCGCGCCGCGAGCTGAGACTCAGGGACAGCCCCGACCCGGTGTTGAGCGCCTGCCTCTAGGCCTTGCGTGAGGCCGCGGAGCCGGCCTCGTGGGCGCGCGGCAGGTCGCGCTCGCTCACGTCGAGGCCGAGGGCCCGAGCAAAGATGAAGGTGAACTGCTCGAGCACGTCGTCGAAGTCGTCGTCGATGATCTTTTCGACGAGCCATGCCTCGGGGAAGCGGCGCGTCATCGACCCCAGAGCTGCCGCCGTGATCGTCGGGTCCAGGCGGCGATCGATGATCCCGTGGCGCTGCAGGCTGCGGATGGAGTTGGCGACCTCTTCGAGTCCCAACAGTTGCCGCTCGAAACGGGTGGCCGCGACCTCCGGATCGAACCGCGAGACCTGCTCGATGACCCCCATGATGCGAGCCTCGTCGCGGTAGGCCTCGAGGTGGACCCGCATCGCCTCCCGGATACGGTCGAAGGGGCTCAGCGAGGACTTCGGGTCGAGGATGATGTTCGTCATGGGCGCGCTGAGGCGTTCGTCCACCTCGGCGACGACCTCACGGAAGACCTCTTCCTTGGATTCGAAGTAGTGGTAGAAGGATCCGTGCGAGAGCCCGGCCTTCTCCGCGATGTCGGAGATGCGGGCGTCGAGGAAGCCGTCGCGTTCGAAGATCTCCTTGGCGGCCGCGACGAGGCGCGCCCGCGTCTCGACGCCCTTGCGGGAACGGGGCCCGCTTGGCTTGTCGTTGCCGTTCGTGTCCGGCCGCGCCGTCGGCACGCGACTCTCCTTCCGTGCGGGCTCCCGGGCCGGGGGTCCCTTCAATGTACCCGTGCCTGTGGTCTGCGCTGGTGGACGCCTGCTCTGTCCGATCGCATGCTCACCCGTCCCTCCGCTGCAAGAGGAGGACCCCCGACGGTGTGCCCCCGCCGGAGGTGACCACGGCCGTACTTGCGTCGGGCACCTGCCGTTCGCCCGCGTCGTGCCGGAGCTGTTGCATCGCTTCGTAGACGAAGCCGAAACCGTGCGTCCTTCCTTCCGATAGCTGGCCGCCGTGCGGGTTGACCGGAAGCTCGCCGTCGAGCGCGATGCGGCGCCCGCCGTCGAGCCAGTCGTAGGCCTCGCCGAAGCCGCAGAAACCGAGCGCCTCGATCCACGAGATGGCGTTGAACGTGAAGCCGTCGTAGACGAGCGCCAGGTCGACTTCGGAGGGCCGCAGGTCCGTCCTCGTCCAGAGGTGGGCTGCCTGCCCGATCACTTGTGGTTCGTGGGTCACGGTGCCCTGGTCCCAGGAGACCCGTTCGAGGATCTGGGTCCCCACGGCCTCGATCCGCACCGCGGGGTGCGGCAGGTCGTCGGCGACGTCCACCGCGGAGACGACGACCGCGATCGACGCGTCGCACGGGACGTCGCAGTCGTAGAGCCCGAACGGCGACGTGATGGGCCGTGCCGAGAGATAGTCGTCCATCGTCATCGGGTCGCGGTAGATGGCGGCCGGGTTCCGCGCCGCGTTGGCGCGGCCGTTGAGCGCGATCAGGCCCAGCATCTCGCGCGGGGCGTTGTAGCGATGGAGGTACTGCTTCGCGTTCATGGCGATCCAATTGGAGGCGGAGAGTGCGCCGAACGGGGCGCGCCACTCCTGCATCGGGCCCGAGGCGCGTCCGCCGCCGCCTCGTCCGCCGCCTGCCTTGCCCTGGGCCGCGAGGGTGGCGAACGTCGACTCCCACACGGTGCGAAAACACAGCACATGCCGGCACAGGCCCGCGGCGACGGCCATGGCCGCGGCGATGATCGACCCCCCGGGACCGGGCAGGTCGCCGCCACCGTTGATCCAGGTCGGGTGTAGGCGGAGCGCCTCCTCGATGGCCGTCGGGCCGCCCTCGCTCATCCCCATGCCTCCGGCGCCCGGGTAGGTGGACAAGCCGTCGATGTCGTCGAACGTCAACCCGGCGTCAGCGATTGCCGCGGTGCAGGCGTCGACGGCCAGCGAGAGCGGGTCGACCATGAGGCGTCGCCCCATCTGTGAGCGTCCGATGCCCGAGAGCACGGCGCGATGCTCGAAGCGCTCGAGGCTCGGCGGCCGGCGAGGGAGCGGACGGGTCGGTTCGGGCACCCGGTCGACCGGGTCCATCGCACCCGTCGGCGCGAAGAGCGGCAGCCAGACGTCCTCGTGGTGCTCGAAGCGCACGGCGACTTCCTGGCCGATGGCGACATCGGTGGGCGCGCAGTCCGACGACGTTCGTCGTGAGGTGGACGCTCGGGTCCTCGGCGAGCGCGACGTTCGCAATGACGTAGGGCGGCTCGAAGGCCGGGTGCCACTGGTGCGCGTTGACCGTGAATCCGACGACCGTGCCGCGGCCGGAGACGGCGACGGGCTTGGAGGAGCGGCTGCGACACGACGGGCAGACGGGGGTCGGCGGGTGCACGAGTTGGCCGCAGTCCTGGCAGCCCTGGATCCGCAGCACGCCGTCGGCCCCCGACGTCCAGAACCACTCGCTGGCCAGTGTCAGCTCAGGCAGCGGTCGCACGGGTCCCCTCGTCGCGTTGCTCACTCGTCCACCTGCCCCTATGCCCGTTGCCGCACGGGCGACGCTACCCTAATATTGACGTCAATGTTGAAGGACATGCTCGTCGTCGACGCAGACTCGCACTGGTGCGAGGCCCCGGACCTCTTCACCAAGCGGGCACCCGCCGCATTCAAGGACCGGGTGCCCCGGGTCGAAGAGGTCGACGGAGAGAAGATGTGGGTGTTCGACGGGCACCCTGTCGGCCGCTTCAGCGCCGGCGGCGTCATCGCACGCGACGGCACGAAGGAGAGCTCCTTCCACGCGCTGATGGAATGGGATCACGACGAGGTCCATCTCGGCGCGCACGATCCCGAGGTTCGTCTCGGCGTGCTCGACGAGTGCGGCATCGACGCGCAGATCATCTTCCCGAGCACGATCGGGCTCGGCGGACAGGACCTCGGGATGGTCGACGACCCGGCTCTGTGCCGTCTGGCGATCGAGATCTACAACGACGGATGGCCGAGATCCAGGCCGACTCGGGTAACCGCCTGCTGCCGCTCCCGCTGATGCCGGCGTGGGACGTCGCCACCTGTGTGCAGGAGGTGCGCCGGGTCTCGGCCCTCGGCGCACGCGGCGTGAACATGACCTCGGACCCCCAGGACCTGGGCGCGCCGGACCTGGCCAACCGGGCCTGGGACCCCTTCTGGGAGGCCTGCTGCGAGCTGGCCATGCCGGTCCACTTCCACATCGGGGCGAGTCAGACCGCGATGACGTTCTTCGGGCAGTACCCCTGGGAGTCGCACGCCGAGAACACGAAGCTGGCGATCGGCGGGACGCTTCTCTTCATCGGCAACGCGCGGGTCGTCACCAACCTGATCCTCTCGGGCATGTTCGACCGCTACCCGGATCTGCAGATGGTCTCGGTCGAGAGCGGAGTGGGCTGGATCCCGTTCATCCTCGAGGCGCTCGACTACGAGATGGCCGAGAACGCGCCGCAGGAGCTCGCGCAGATTGCAGCGGATGCCTTCGGACTACTTCCGGACGAACCTGTACGCCACGTTCTGGTTCGAGAACAACCGCAACAAGTTGCCCGACCTGATCGAGGCGGTCGGTGAGGACCGCATCCTCTTCGAGACCGACTTCCCGCACCCGACCTGTCTGTACCCGAACCCGCTGCAGACCGTCGAGGCCAAGATGGAGACGCTCACCCCGGAGATCCGCCGCAAGATCTTCGGAGAGAACGCGCGCCAGCTGTACCGGCTCTGATCACTGACGGCGGCTGCGGCCTGCGGGTTCGCGGCGGCCCTTGCGCAGAATCTGATATTGACGTCGTAGTCAAAAATCCACTATCCTGAGAGCATGGCCAGAACCTTGGACTTCCCTGTCTTCGACGCCGACAACCACTTCTACGAGACGCGGGAATCGTTCACGCGGCATCTCCCGGAGCGGTACAAGGGCGCCATCGACTACGTCGACCTGCGCGGCCGGACCAAGATCATGATCCGCGGGACGGTCAGCGAGTACATCCCGAACCCGACGTTCGAGGTCGTGGCGCGTCCCGGCGCCCAGGAGGAATACTTCCGCGACGGCAACCCCGAGGGGAAGTCGTACCGTGAGATCGTCGGTGAGCCGATGCGCGGCATCCCCGCCTTCCGCGAGCCCGGCCCGCGCCTCGAGCTGATGGACGAGCTCGGCGTCGATCGTGCACTCATGTTCCCGACGCTGGCCAGCCTGCTCGAGGAGCGGATGCGCGACGAGCCCGAACTGACGCACGCCGCCATCCATGCGCTGAACGAGTGGATGTACGAGGAATGGACCTTCAACTACGAGGACCGCATCTTCGCGACGCCGGTGATCACGCTGCCCATCGTGGAGAAGGCGCTCGAGGAGCTCGAGTGGGTGCTCGAGCGGGGCGCCAAGACGGTCCTCATCCGCCCGGCCCCGGTGCCCGGCTACCGCGGCTCGCGCTCGTTCGGCTACTCCGAGTTCGACCCGTTCTGGAAGGCGGTCGAGGAGGCCGACATCCTCGTCTCCATGCACTCCTCGGACAGCGGGTACACCCGGTACCAGAACGACTGGATCGGCCAGACCGACGAGATGCTGCCCTTCCGGCTCGATCCCTTCCGCGCCATCAGCGTCGGCAAGCGGCCCATGGAGGACACCATGACGGCCTACCTCTGCCACGGCGTGTTCTCGCGCTTCCCGAAGCTGCGTGTCGCCTCCATCGAGAGCGGCGGTGACTGGGTGGCCGGGTTTCTCGACCACGTCGCCGACACCTACAAGAAGATGCCGCAGGCCTTCGAGGAGGACCCGGTGGAGCAGTTCAAGTCCCACGTCTGGATCAGCCCCTTCCACGAGGACGATCTCTCGCTCCTCATCGAGACGATCGGGGCGGACCATGTCCTCTTCGGCTCCGACTACCCGCACCCGGAGGGCCTGGCGGAACCGCGCAGCTACGCCGAGCACCTGCCGGCCGGGCTGGCGGACGAGGACCTGTGCAAGATCATGGGCGGCAACTTGGCCGAGATCATGAAGGTCGATGTGCCGGTAGGTGCCGCGGGGTAACGCCGCATCGCAGCGCCGCGGGTTCTGACGATAGGGTCAGCCCGACAATGGAGAACACCAGTTCACGGAGAGTCGGAGATGCCTGACTACAAGTACGTGCTGTACGAGACCTTCGACGACGGGACGATCGCGCGCATCATGTTGAACCGTCCCGACGCGCGCAACGCCCAGAACCGCGGGCTGCTCGTCGAGCTGAACGACGCCTTCTTGCAGGCGGAGGCCGATGACACCGTGCGGGTCGTCATCCTCGGCGGTACCGGGCCCATGTTCTCCTCGGGCCACGACCTGGGCTCGAAAGCCTCCCGCGAGGAGTACATGCCCGGGCCGAACCAGCACCCCACGCACACAATCAACGGTGCCACTCGCAAGGGTGCCGAGTCGCTGATGCTCCAGGAGTGGCACTACTTCTACGACAACACCCGCCGCTGGCGGAACCTCCGCAAGATCACGATCGGGCAGGCGCACGGTGACGTGTATGCCGCCGGCCTCATGCTGTTGTGGGCCTGCGACCTGATCGTCGCCGCCGAGGGCACCCGCTTCGCCGACGTCGTGGGGTCTCGGCTCGGCATGTGCGGCGTCGAGTACTTCGCCCACCCGTGGGAGTTCGGGCCGCGCAAGGCGAAGGAGCTGCTGCTCACGGGTGACTCCATCGACGCCGAAGAGGCCCACGGCCTCGGCATGGTGAGCAAGATCTTTCCCGCAGGACCAACTGGAGGAGCGCACCATCGAGTTCGCGCGGCGCATCGCCCAGCTGCCGACGATGACCTCGCTGCTCATCAAGGAGTCGGTGAACCAGAGCGTCGACAACATGGGCTTCTACAACGCGCTCAACGCGTGCTTCACCCTGCACGAGCTCAACCACTCGCACTGGGCCTGGGTCAACGAGGACCGGTTCCCGGTGGCCAAGGAGGACGCGGGGATCCCGAACTGGAAGGAGGCGCCGCCGATCGTGCCGGCGGTCAAGGACAAGGTTCGCGCCGACTCCTGAGCAGGAACGGCACTCGGCCCGCGTTGTGGCTCCGGTGCCCGTCCGCAGAGAGCAACATGCAGTGAAAACCCAGCTCAGTGGGCAGATTTGCCGCCGAGCACCGGCTGTATCGCCTCGTTAATATTTATCGACGTCGAATTCAGAAATGTTCCGGCTGATCCGGCCGGCAAGGGGGTGCGCTTCCGCAGGATGCTGCAATTCATGATCGTCGGGCTGGTCACGGGTGGTGTCTACGCCATCGCCTCGGCCGGGCTCGTCATGACCTACACGTCCTCGGGCATCTTGAACTTCGCGTTCGGCGCGATCGCGTACTTCGTCGCGCGCTTCTATTACTACCTCCACACGCAGCACAACTGGGGCATCGCACCCGCCGCAGTTCTCTCGATTGTCGTGTTGTCACCTGCGATCGGTGTGCTGCTCTACGTGGTCCTGTTCCGGCACATGCGCCTGTCCTCACCCCTGATCAAAGTCGTGGCGACGATCGGTTTGCTGGTGGCCATCCCGGAGCTCGCCGTCTGGATCTTCGGCAACGGACCGATCCAGTCAGCGCCCGGCCTGGCACCCAACCCCAACGCCGTCTACCACTTCTTGGGCGTTCCGATCGATCAGAACCAGATCATCGTGCTGATCTGTGTCTTGGCGATGGTCGTCTTCGGCGCCGTGGTGCTGCGGTACACCGAGGTCGGCCTCAAGGTGCGTGCCATGGTCGACTCTCCGGCCATGACCGATCTGTCGGGGTCCAGCCCGACAGCCATCTCGCTCGGGGTGTGGGCGGTCAGCACCTTCTTCGCCGGTCTGGCCGGCGTGTTGATCGCGCCGTTGAACGGACTCGACCCGAGTCAGTTCACGCTTCTCATCGCCGCGTCGTTTGCGGCGGTCGTCGCCGCCCGGCTGCGGAGCCTGCCCGTCGCCGTGATCGTCGGCCTCCTGATGGGCGTCGCGACGTCGCTGATCCAGCGCTATCTGCCGTCCAACAGCCAGTGGACCACCGGGTTGATCAACTCCATCCCCTTCATCGTGATCGCGCTCTTCCTCATCTACAGCCTGATCCGGCGCGGACGGGTGGGGGAGACCGAAGGCTGGGGTGGCGCACTCGACCGCGCCATCACCCCGCAAGGGGAGAGCCGCCTGGCCGGGTCGACGAGCAACGTGGTCGAGACCGCGACTCTCAACTTCTTCGGAAAGTACGCCGGCCCGCTGTTTCTCATTCTCGCCGTGGCGGTGGCGCCACTCCTGGTGAGCGGTTATTGGGTCGGGCTCTTCCCCCAGGCGTTCGCGTTGGCCATCATCTGCCTTTCCTGGACGATCGTCACCGGCGAGGGCGGCATGCTCTGGCTCTGCCAGATCACCTTCGCCGGTGTCGGAGCACTGACCACGGCACAGCTCGCCAATCACTACGGCTGGCCCGTCCTGGCCGGCGCCGTCGTCGGCGGCCTGGTCGCCGGTGCGATGGGAGCGATCGTCGGCTTCCTCAGCATCCGGCTCGGCGATCTTTATGTCGCGCTCGTCACCCTGACGTTCGGGCTCCTGATGGAGACCCTCGTCTTCACCCTGCCCAGTTTCGTGAACCAGGGCATCGGGCTGACCCTCAACCGGCCTGGGTTCGCCGGCTCGAACATGGCCTTCGCGTACTCTCTGTCCTGGTGGTCTTCGGGATCATCGCGCTCTTCATCGTCAACTTCCGACGATCGACGACCGGATTGGCCCTGCAACGCGGCGCGGTGGAGCGAGGCGGGCGCGCGTACGTCGGGCATCAGCGTGGTGCAGATGAAGGTCATCGCGGGCTCGATGGCTGCGCTTGTGGCCGGCATCGGGGGGGCGCTCTTCGCCATGGCGCAGACGACGTTCCAGCCGAGCGAATTCGCCACCCTCCAGGGCATCGTCTGGCTCGCCGTGCTGGTCACGATCGGAGTCCGGTCGACGGCGGCTGCCTTGATCGCGGGAGTGGCACTCGTGTTCCCCGAGCGCGATCTTCCAGTACTACTGGCCGCAGATCACGAACCTCCCGACTGGCTGGCGATCGGTTTCGGCGCTGGGCGCAATCTCGGCGGCCAAGTATCCCGACGGAGTCCTGGCCGAGAACGGCCGCAGCCTGCGGCGTTTCCTGCTGCGGTTCGGCCCCGCGCGGGAAGGGGCCCGAGCGCTTCGACGACATCGGCCTGACCGCTGATGAGGTCGGCTCCGGACAACCCGTGCCGCGCGTGGCCGAGGGCGTTTCGTGACGACCGGGACGACGGCGACTCGAGCCCGAGCCCGGTGTTGGCGCCGAACCGACGTCGCCATGGCCGCCCAAGGGGTCACCGTCCGCTTCGGGGGGCTGACCGCGCTCTCCGACGTCTCGATCGAGGTGGCCAGCGGGTCCATCGCCGGTCTCGTCGGTCCGAACGGCGCGGGGAAGTCCACACTGCTCGGCGTGCTCTCGGGTCTGCAGCGGTGCAACGCGGGCCGGGTTTGGCTGGGTGGGGAGGAAGTCAGCGGCGCTTCACCGCGGTCCCGGGCCGGCCGCGGCCTGGCCCGGACGTTCCAACAGCCCGAGCTCTTCATGGGCCTCACCGTGCGCGAGCACTTCGTGCTTGCGCACCGGGCGCGTGTGTCGCCGGTTCGCCTCTGGCGCGACATGTTCGATCCCGCGTTCGCTGTTGCCACCCGGCAAGCGCGAGAACGACCACATCGACGGCCTGCTCGAGATGCTGCGGCTGACCCGCGTCGCCAAGGCTCCGGTGGCCGCGCTGCCTCTGGGTGTCGCCCGGCTTGGTCGAGGTGGGCCGCGCCCTCGCCAGTGAGCCTCGGGTTCTTCTCCTCGACGAGCCGCTTTCCGGTCTCGACATGAAGGCGTCGGAGAACCTGCTGGCCGTGTTCCGCCAGATCGTCGAACCAGAACGAGAGTCCGCTCTCCCTCGTGATCGTCGAACACGACGTGGCAGCCGTCCTTTCGCTGTCGGACACGGTGTTCGTGCTCGACTTCGGCGAGCTCATCGCCGCCGGGACTCCCGAGGCGATCCGCAACGACGCCCGCGTGCGCGAGGCCTACCTCGGTGACACCCAGCTCGAACGCGGCCGAAGGCGACGACGTGACGGAGCCCATCCTCGACGTGCGCGACCTCGACGTCCTCTACGGACCTTCCCAGGCGCTCTTCGGCGTGTCGGTCTCGGTCGAAGCAGGAACGGTGGTCGCGGTCCTGGGTGCGAACGGGGCGGGGAAGAGCACGCTCGCCCGTGCCGCATCCGGTCTCGTGCCGCGGAACGCCGGCTCGGTGCACTTCGACGGCCACGACGTCACGAAGTCTGTCACCCCACCGCATCCGCAAGCTCGGACTGACCTACATCCCCGAAGGGCGCGGCATTTTCCCGGGTCTCTCCGTGCTGGACAACCTGCGCATGGCCGTGGCCCAAGAGCGCCGGCAAGACCGAGCCGGTGCGATCGACCGGGCGATCGAGCGCTTCCCGGTGCTCGGCAAGCGCCGGACGCAGCGCGCCGGGAGCCTGTCGGGCGGGGAGCAGCAGATGCTGGCCCTGGCACGTGCGCTCGCCGTCTCGCCGAAGCTGATCATCGCCGACGAGATGTCGCTGGGCCTCGCGCCGCTCGTCGCCGAGTCGGTGTTCGAGGGCCTCGAGGAGGCGCGCCGCTCGGGGATCACGATCGTCCTCACCGAGCAGTTCGTCCATCGGGCGCTGGCCATGGCGGACAGCTGCGTCATCCTCACCCGGGGCCGGGTGGGCTGGTCGGGACCGGCGGCCGATGCCGGCGAAGAGGTCATCGAGCGCTACCTCGGGGAGGCGGAGGCGCCGACCCCCACGGGCATTACGAACGCGTTACAGTGACGGCTCCGGTCAGTTCGTACTGACCGGTCGGTACATGTAAACGGCAGTAGCCCGATGTGAGATTGGCATTCTCATAATCCTCAAAGCGGGCTATCATGCTCCTGGTGAGGGACTCCGACGAGTCCGGGGGAGGAAAACGGCACGTGCAACTCGGAGACATCTCCACGACCAGGGCTCCGTCCGGCGTCCGGACGCTCGCTTCGGTGCTGGCTGCTGCGGTGGCCGGCCTTCCCCTCGCCCTGGTGGCGACGTCGTCGACGCCGGCATCGGCCGCTCCCGCGCCGATCACCATCGCCTACATCAGCTCTCTCACGGGGCCCGGCGGCTGCCCAGGACGGCAACTCGCCGTCCGGATTCCAGGCGCGCATCGCCATGCAGAACGCCGAGGGCGGCGTGCACGGGCACAAGCTGGTGCCGCTCGTCCTCGACGACCAGACGAACCCCGCCAACATCTCCACCGTGGTGCAGGAGGCCGACTCCAAGGCCTTCGGCATCGTCTCGCAGAGCCCGCTGTTCTTCCTGGCGTCCAAGTACCCGAACCAGGCCGGCGTCCCGGTCACTGGTTCCTACGACGACGGCCCCGAGTGGGGGACGGCGCCCAACACGAACATGTTCGCCTCCGACGAGGGCAGCGTCGATCCCAAGTACCCCGTCAACACCCAGATCGGCGATTTCCTCAAGGCGCACGGCGGGACCGTGCTCGGCACCTACGGCTACGGCATCTCGCCGTCCTCGAGCCGGGCCGCCATCGCGACCGGCCGACTCCTTCCAGCATGCCGGCGGCAAGACCGGCGTCCTGAACACGACCGTCCCGTTCGGGAGCGTCGACTTCTCCAGCATTGCGCTCGTCGCCAAGCAGAAGGGCATCAACGCGATGGTGCCGGCCATGGACGCCAACTCCAACTACGCGCTGGCCCAGGCACTCCACCAGGCTGGGGTCAACTTGAAGGCGACGCTGTACGCGACGGGGTACGAGCCCGACGTCATCAACTCCCCGGCCTGGTCGACGCTGCAGGGCGCGTACTTCCTCTCGCCCTTCCGCCCGTGGTCGCTGCCCAACGCCGGGACCCAGCAGATGCAGGCCGCGATGGAGAAGTACGCACACTTCACGAAGACCCAGTTCCCGACATTCGGACAGTACGAGTCGTGGGCCGGGGCGGACCTCATGATCAAGGGCCTCGAGATGGCGGGCAGCAACCCGACGCAGGCGACCGTGATCAAGGACCTCCGCGGCCTCAAGTCCTACAACGTCAACGGGCTGCTCCCCGAGTCGATCAACTACTCGACCATCTTCGGCCACGACCTGCCGAAGACGTGCGCCTGGGTGATGCAGGCAGAAAAGACGGGCTTCAAGCTCGTCTCTCCGACGCCGACCTGCGGCACTGACCTGCCGGGGACCCAGACCGCCAGCGCGTCGTAGGGCCGGGGTCAGCCGCCGGCGGGCAGGTCGTGGAGCAGCGTGACGCGGGACCCTTCGAAGCTGAGGAAGCCGCGTAGCGGAGCGGACTCGGGCAACGGGTCCTCGTAGCTCCAGGCGACGTCGGCGACGGTGTCGTCGCCGACGCGGAGCGGACCAGTAGGTGGACGTGCCCTTGTAGGGGCAGTAGGTCACGGTGGCGCTCTTCTCGAGCAGCGTCCATGCGGACGTGGCGCGGGTCGACGTAGAGCTTCGGCTCGAGCGCCGTCTCGTAGACCACCAGGGTGTCGTTCGTGTCGACCAGGGTGATCGGCTCCGACGTCGACCCGGAGCCGCCGCTCGGAGCGAAGGATGTCGATGCGGTGGTAGGGGTTGCGGGGGTGTCCGTACACCTCCTCGGCCTCTTCGAACCAGGAGTCGACCGCGTCCCAGGCGCACGGTGACGTAGCCCGGGGTGTCGGGCTCCGGCTCGGCGGCCGGGCCGTGCACGTCGTTCGTCGGGGAAGGCGTAGGAGGGTGGCCGGCCCGGGCGGTGGACCAGCAGCACGCGCTCGCTGTCGATCAGGGTCCGGCCGTCCTTTACCCCCCGCACGCGCCGGCGGAACGGCTCGATGTAGGCGACCTCGGCCGGCATCGCGGCCGTGAAACGGCCCGCCGGCCGTCCGCTGAGTGGCCCGCGGCCCGTGCTGAGGCTCACATCGCCGTCCGATCGTCCCGTGCGCCGTCGGTCTCGGCGAAGGGGCGCACCATCGCCTCGACGGTGAACGACGCAATGAGATCGCCGCCCTCGGTGAAGACCCGGCACTCGGCATGCGTCATGCCGTCGCCGGCGAACGTCGAATGGTGGTGGTAGAGCATCCACTCGTCGGCGCGCACATCTCGATGCACCGACAGGCTGATCGCGTTGATCCCCATCGACAGGGTGCGGTGCGCCGCCGACTGCCCCACCCCTTCGTGGGGGCGCAGCGCCGTGGCGATCGGCATGTGCCCCGCGAACTGCGCCAGCAGGCCCGCGTGCAGCGGCGGGTCGTCGGGCAGCGTCCGGAAGCGCACCCAGCAGTCGATGACGGGCGGGCCGGCCGGCGCGTCGGCGTCGTTGGTGTACGCGCCGTCGACCACGCGTAGGTCGCGCCCGGTCACGCCCATGTCGAACGGGCGGGCAATCGTAGGGGCCCGGCACGTCGGGCGCGTCCACCGCGTGGCGGACGATCTCGGGTGCGGTGACGTCGAGCAGCAGGGTGCCGGCCGCGCAGCGGCGGCCGCCCTGGAGCACCTCCACGGCCAGGCCGGTGAAGGTGCGGCCGGCGCTGAGCTCGGCGAGCTCGAAGCGCAACGGGCGAGCCGGCGTCGGCCGCACGCAGGAACATCATCGACGCCGAGACGACGCGGCGTCCGGGCGCGTGGCGGCCGGCGGCGACGATGGCCTGGCCCAGCATCTGGCTGCCCTCCACCACGGGGCGCCGGCCGTCGGTGTGCGCCCCCGCCACGAAGGCGAGGTCGCCGTCGCGTTCGACGTCGAGCAGCGTCGACCAGGTCGCTGGCGTCGCCCCAGGTGGGGAAGCGCTTGATGGTGACGTCGCGCGTCCGCGCCGCCGGCGCCGTCGAGCACCTCGACCCGCGCCCGATCCGGGTCGAACCGTCCGTGGTCGCGCAGCGAACCGAGCGCCGCCGGAGGGTCGCGTGACGATCGTGACCACGGCAGCGCCGGACCGCGCCGTCGTCCCAGGCCTCGCCGTCGCCACCCTCGGGCTCCGGCGTGACTGGCCCCGTGCTGCGGAACGCGGAGACGTCGATGTCGGCCCGCGGGAAGTACAGCAACGCGGGCTCGCCGTCGCGCTCCAGCACGAGGCACGCCTCGGACTCGGCGACGAGCGCATCACCCCACCAGGCGCGCGCCCGATACGGATAGGGCTCCACGCGCACCGATCGACCGCCGCCGGTCAGGACCCCTGCGCACCCATGTCGAGCCCGGGCGACGGCGCCGCGCCCGGTACCGTGCGCGGCGCCACGGTGACGGAGTGCAGGCTCAGGCTGTCGCCGTGCCGGATGAGCGAGTCGACCACGGTCACGAGCTCCTCCACCTCGATGAGGCTGTCGCTCAGGTACTTGCGCTCGGCCCACACCGTCCCGAACTCGATAGCCCGCTCCATGTCCCAGTCGTTGGCGAAGCCGGTCATGGAGTCGCCCTCGCCGCCGGCGCAGTCACCGACGATCACGCGGGTGAACCCGACGGCGGGATGCTCGGCCCGGAAGGCCTCGACGAGCTTGTCCAGCGCCGCCTTGCTCACGGCGTAGGCGCCGAGGCCGGGCCACGGCGGTGTGAGCGACGCGCTCACCGAGGAGAGGTAGAGGGCGACGCCGTTGGTCGCGCTCGAGATGGGGGAGCGCGGCCTGGGTCACGAGCGCAGCGCCGATGACATTGGTGTCGAAGACCTGCCGCCAGGTCTCGGCGTCCATGTCGGCCAGTGCGGCGAGCGGGCCGATGGCCGGCGTGTAGACGAGCGCATCGATCCCGCCCATCTTCTCGGCCGCCTCGTCGATGGCCGATCGGCACGACGCGGTGTCGGTGACGTCGCACGCGATCGCCACCGTGCCCGGGCCGGCCTCCTTCGCGGCCGCCTCGAGCCGCTCGAGCCGGCGTGCCAGCAGCGCGGTCTGCGCTCCTCGCTTGGTCAGGCCAACCCCGATGCAGCGGCCCAGCCCGCTCGACGCCCCGACGACGACGGTCCTCATCCCGGCTTCCTCCCCTGACGTGGTGGGACCGATGTTAGGCGAGTCGTGAAATTGCCGTTCTCCGCTTCCCACCTGGGCCGATGCCGCTGCCGTCCTCCGGAAGGGCGGCCGGGCCCGCCCGCCGGAAGCGAGTCCGGCGGAACGGACCGAGGCCGCCCCGACCGCGCCGCGTCCGGCCTCGGAACGAGCGGTACAAAGTGGTACTCTCCATTGCGAGAACGACATTCTCACCAACCGCACATCGGGACGGTGACGGCACGCGTGAAGGAGCGCTTGATGGGGGAGTTCGACGGCATCGATTTCTTCCGGGGCAACGAGCTGGTCGTCGACCCGTATCCCTACTTCGACCACCTGCGCGAGAAGTGCCCGGTCCAGCAGGAGCCGAACCACGACGTCGTCATGGTGACCGGGTACGAGGAGGCGGTCTCGGTCTACACGAACACGACCACCTTCTCGTCGTGCAACGCCGTCACCGGGCCGTTCCCCGGCTTCCCCGTGCCGCTCGAGGGAGACGACGTCAGCGACCTCATCGAGCAGCACCGCTACGAGTTGCCCTTCAGCGACCAGATCACCGTCATGGACCACGCCCACGCACAAGGCGCACCGCGGGCTGCTGATGCGGCTGATCACGCCGAAGCGGCTGCGCGAGAACGAGGACTTCATGTGGCGGCACGCCGACCGCCAGATCGACGAGTTCATCGAGCGCGGCGAGTGCGAGTTCATCCGCGACTTCGCCGGACCGTTCACCCTCTACGTCATCGCCGACCTGCTCGGCGTGCCCGAGGAGGACCACGAGTGGTTCCGCCACGAGCTGCAGGGTGGGCACCGCAAGGACACGCAGGGTCTCGGGAGCACGGGCAAGGGCTCGCTCACCCACTCGCCGCTCGAGTTCCTCTACGAGCGGCTCACCGGCTACGTCGAGGATCGCCGGCGCGAGCCACGCCAGGACGTGCTGACCGGGCCTGGCGACCGCCACCTTCCCGGACGGTTCGATGCCCGAGGTGATCGACGTCGTGCGCGTCGCCGCCAACCTCTTCTCGGCCGGGCCAGGAGACGACGGTGCGGTTGCTCGGGCACGGCGCTGCAGACCATCGGCGAGAACGCGCGACGTCCAGCAACGCCTGCGCGATGACCACGAGCTCATCCCCGGGTTCGTGGAGGAGTGCCTGCGCTTCGAGAGCCCGGTCAAGGGCGACTTCCGGCTCTCCCGGACGGCGGTCAACGTCGGCGGCGTCGACATCCCGGCCGGCACGACGGTCATGGTGCTGAACGGCGCGGCGGGGCGTGACCCGCGCCGCTTCGACGAGCCCAACGAGTTCCGGATGGACCGCGTCGAACGCCAAGGAGCACCTGGCGTTCGGGCGGGGGCCGCACGCCTGCCCGGGCGGGCCGCTGGCCGGGCCGAGACGCGTATCAGCATCGCCAAGTTGCTCGAGCGCATGGGCGACATCCGGATCTCCGAGGCGGCCCACGGGCCGGCGGGGGCGCGCCGCTACGACTACGTGCCGACGTACATCCTCCGCGGGCTCATGCGGCTGCAATCTCGAGTTCACGCCCGCCGCTTGAGTCAGGCGGAGCGTTCGCAGCGGGGCGATCGACCTGCTGGCCGAACTCGCGCAGCGTCTCGCCCGGCGCGAAGTCGGTGAACCAGGCGTAGACCCGTTCGACCCCGCGCTCGGCCAGAGTGCCGAAGTAGTCGACGAGCTCGGGCGCGGTCCCGAGGACGTGGTTGCCCCAGAAACGGCGGCGGGCGGTGGCGTCGACCTCGTCACGGTCGCTGTGCGGATGGACGAAGGCGACCTGGACCTGGAGGGAGCAGCGAGCGGAGCCGGCGCGCTCGCGCATCTCGTCGAAGCGGTCGAGGATGCTGACGTGGACGTTCCACCAGTCGGCGTACGTGGCTACGAGCTCCATGGTCTTGCGGCCGCCGCCGCCGATGAGGATCGGGATCTTCCCGACCGGCCCGGGTTGTTGCTGGGCGCCGTGGAGGGTGAAGTGCTCGCCCTCGTAGTCGAGGGTCTCGCCGCGCCACAGCGCGGTCATGATCTCGAGGGACTCCTTGAGGCGTCCGACGCGGAACTTGGGCTCGGTCGACCCGATGCCGTACGTCTCGAACTCGGAGGCAACCGAGCCCCATCCGATGCCGAGCTCGAAGCGGCCGCCCGACGCCTGGTCGATCGTCACGGCCTCGCGCGCCAGCACCGCGGGGTGGCGGAAGCAGTCGCAGAGGACGAGAGAGCCGACGCTGAGGCGCTGTGTGTGCGCCGCCACCCACGCGTTGGTCGTCATGGCGTCGAACATCGGCGACGACTCGGCGCCCGGCGGTGCGAGATGGTCCATGCCGGCCATGCCGGCGAAGCCCGCCATCTCGGCGGTCTGGGCGCGCTCGACGATGTCGTGCATGCCGAGGCGCATCTGGGGCAGGTAGAGCCAGAACTCGATCGGGGTGGCCATAGGCGCCATTAGATCGCGGTCCGGCGTACCCGGGCGCCGCCAGCCCGACTCCGGCCCGTCAGGAGAACCGGCGCGCCACGGCCTCGGCCTGGGACCGGTAGCCCTGGCCGAAGAGGACGGTGTGGACGAGGAGCGGGTAGAGCTGGAACAGCGCGACCCGCTCCTGCCATCCGGGCTGGAGGGGGGCGAGCTCCTGGTAGGCATCCACCAGACGGTCGGGGACCGGGCCGAAGAGGCCGAGCATCGCCAGGTCCTCCTCGGGGTGGCCCCCGTGCACCGAGGGATCGATGAGCCACGCCCGTCCGTCCGCGCCGAACAGCACGTTGCCCCACCACAGGTCGCCGTGCAGCAGCGCGGGGTCGCCCGCCGGGAGCAGCTCGGGAAGCCGGGTGACGACGCGGCCGACCGGCTGCTCCAGCCCGCAACGCGCGGCCAGCTCCCCGAAGCGGCGCGCCGTAGAAGGCCGCGGCCGTCGGGCCATGTCGAGGCGTCGACCGGGCAGGCGCCGATCCACGAGGAGCCGCCACCCCAATGCGTGGAGCGCCGTGGTGTGCAGTGCCGCTAAGGCGCGGCCGAGCGACTCCTCGTGCCCCGGCGTACGCGGCACCTGGTCGATCGGCGACCGTCACGACGAGTTCGTCGTCGGCGAACACGACGTCGGGGATCGGGGGCCCGCCGCGAACGGCCCCCAGTTGCCGCAGGCCGTCCGCCTCGTCGCGGGCGCCCGGCCCGATCTTGGCCACGAGCGGCCTTCCGCCGCTTCGACCAGCCAGGCACTGGCGCTCAAGGGTTGCACGGCGCCAAGGGGTCCCGACCGCTCGAGCGAGGCGCGCCTGCCAATCCGTCGGGCCTGGTGCGGGCGGCATCCGGACACTCTCGCGCCGCCGGGCGCTCGGCCAGACTGTCGCGATGCCCCGCCGCCCCTACGTCGCCGGCCTTGTCGTCACCCCCGGGGCGAGCGCCGGTCGGGAGCATTCCGGCCTGGTCGCCATCGAGACCGCGGTCGCACCCCTGGGCATCGCCGTCGAGCGGCGTCGAGTTTCCCGGGTCAGGCCGCGGGCAAGCGACGCACCGACCCGCCGGCGGTGTGCATCGCGACCGTGCGCGACGCCGCGTCCGCATTGGCGCAGCGCCTCGGCGTCCCGCCTCGCCGGATCGCGGTCGGCGGGCGCTCCTTCGGCGGGCGCATGTGCTCCATGGCGGTCGCCGACGGCCTGGAGGCCGCCGCCCTCGTGCTCGTGAGTTATCCCCTCCACCCGCCGGGCAAGCCCGAGCGGCTGCGCACCGAGCACTTCCCCGCCCTGAAGGTCCCGTGCCTCTTCGTCTCGGGACGACGCGACGCCTTCGCCACCCCGGACGAGCTCGAACGCGAGACGAGGGCCATCCCCGGCGACGTGACGCTCACCTTCGTCGACGGCGACCACTCGCTGCGCAAGAGCGAGCGAGAGGCCGCCGAGGCCGTGGCTTCGTGGCTGGGAAACCTGAACTGAATCCGGCCACGACCGGCGACGGGGTTACCCCCGCCGCCGGTCGTGGCCGAAGACCTCAGGCCGTTGACGACAGGCTCTTGGGCGGTGTCGACGTCGGACCGGTGTACTTCTTGATCGGACCCGATCCGGGGCTAGTCGTCTCGACCGGCCCGACGGGCACTCCGCCGATCCAGCTGCCGGTCGGCGTCACCGCCGGCGGCGCCGAGCTCTCCAGCTTCACGACCTCCTCGCCCTCGAAGCCGAAGTGCGTCGAGCTCGAGTAGGAAAGCGGCACGAACCCCGGCGTGACGAAGCTGTGCCCGTTGCTGTTGATGGCGTTCATCAGGCTCTGCCGTGTCAGGTTCTTGCCGGCCTTCTGCAGCGCCTGCACGAAGGTATAGGCGAGCGCCACCCCGTACTGGTCGTTGCCGTCGAGGCCCGCCTTCGCATAGAGCGACGGCGCGTACTGTCTGGAGGATCTTCTTCTCCGTCTGCACCCACGAGTTGCGACGTGTCCGACTCCGGCGCGAAGTACGCCGTCGTGATGACGCCGTTGAGGAGTCCACCGGCTGCTGCCACCTGTGCGGCCGATGCGCCGCCCTTCTGGGCGAAGGACGCGAGCAGCGGCCCGACCGTCGGGGCGTCCGCACCGACGCTGTCGACGACGTACTGCGGCGAGTAGCCGATGACCGCCGCCGGGCAACATTGCCAGCGCGGTCGCCGCCGGGAATGGTGGCGAGCACGACCACCTGGGCGCCCGCCGCCTTCAGCGCCGCCATCTGGTTCGACAGCGGTCCGGCCAGCGTCGCGGCGTCATAGGTCTGACGCGACACGACCGAGGAGGAAGGGATCTCCATGTCGAGGCCCTTGACCACGTCCTGGCCGAACTCGTCGGCCTGGTACAGGTAGCCGATCTTCTTGCCGGCGAAGTTGGACTTGATGTACGAGCCGAGGATCTTGCCGTCGATCGTGTACGGCGGCTGCCACCCGAGGCTCAGCGGGTACTTCGGGTTGTTCCAGCAATTGCAGCCCGACTCGATGAACAGCTGCGGCACCTTCTGCTGGTTCAAGAAAGCCTGCACCGCCGACTGGGTCGGCGTCCCGAGCGACCCGACGTCCGCAAAGATGTTGTCCTGCAGCACGAGCTTGCGGGTGAGGGTCGCCGTGTTCGCCGGGTTGTAACCGTCGTCGAGATACGTGTAGTTGATCTTCCGACCGTCGACACCCCCGTGCGCGTTGGCCCAGGCGAACACCGCGTTCATCGCCGGTGCGATCTCGTCGTAGCCCGGCGCGGCCGGCCCGGTGAGCGGGACCGTGGCACCGATGTTGATGGAATTCGAGGTGACGCCTGGGGTGCTGGCGGCCTGTGCGGTCGCCGGCAGCGAGCGTCACCCCCAGCGCGCAACCCATCGAATCCCGCCACGAGGGCCCGGACCCAGAGGGCCCAACCCGTCAATCTCCCTGCTCGTCGTCGCATCACTTCTCCTTTTGTTTGTTTGCACATTGCATTAGTCACCTGCTGACACCGGGACCGGCGCGGCGCGCTCCGTGGTCGCCGCGGCCGGGGTGCGGACGATGCGCCCACAGCCACCGCAGCCCGCCCTGGATCCCGTTGGGCGCCGCGAGCATGGCCACGATGAGCACCAGCCCGAAGATGATCGTGGCGAGATACGCACTCGCTCCGCTGCCGAGATTGAAGTCCGACGACAACGACGTCGACCATTGCGGCAGGTACACGATGAGGATCCCGCCCCACACCATGCCGATCAGGGTCCCGGTGCCGCCGAGCACCATTGCCGCCAGCAGTTGGATCGACAGCGTCACGGGGAACGCACCGGTGTTCACGATCCCCGTCGAGAGCGCGAACAGTGCGCCGCCAAGCCCGGCGCAGGCCGCGCTGATGGCGAACGCCAGCACCTTGGTGCGTGCGACGTGGATCCCCGCCAGCGACGCGGCGATCTCGTCGTCACGCACCGCGCGGAACGCCCGTCCGTAGCGGCTCCATAGGAGGTTCGCCAGCAGGACGAGCACGATCAGCGCGCCGAGGATCTGGATCCACGCCAGCCACTCCTCCTGGCCGAGCGACCCCGGTGCCGTGGGCGCGCTCACCGTCAGCCCCTGGTCGCCCCCGAACGTGGCGGGCCATTTGTCGGCGATGGACGGCACGGCCAGGGCGAACAGGAGCGTCATGCCGGCCAGGTAGGGGCCCTTCAGCCGGGTGGCCGGCAGGCCGATGAGGACGCCGGCCACGGCCGCCACACCGGCCGCCGCCGCGAGCTCGAGGATGAAGTTGGTCGCGGTGTGGGTCATCAACAGCCCGAGCGTGTAGGCACCGACCGCCATGAAGCCGCCGTGGCCGAGCGAGATCTGACCGTTGGCGCCCGTCAGCAGGCTCAGTCCCGCCAGCACGACGATGTAGGACGCGATCTCGCCGACTTGGTAGTCGTTGTACGAGCTGAGCCGTGTCGTCAGGTACCAAAGGACGACGCCGGCGAGCACGGCCACGAGCAGGTGGCGGATCATCGGCTGGCGGCGGCACGAATTTGGTCACGGCAGCCGCGTCCATCTCAGACCCGCCTTGCCGGCGGCCGGGCGAAGATGCCCTCCGGACGCGCCATCAACGCCACCATCAGGAGGGCGAGGGCGCCGAGCGGCTCGAGCCCCGATCCGAGGTACCCACCGACGTAGGAGATGCAGAGCCCGGCGATCAGCCCACCGACCAGCGCGCCAACCGGGCTCTCGAGCCCGCCGATCACGGCGGCGGTGAACCCGTACACGAGGATGAGGTCCATGTAATAGGGCCCGAACGCGCTGGTCGGGTGCGGCAAGGAGCCCGGCCAGCGAACCTGCGATCCCGGCGAGACCCCATCCCAACGTCAGCAGCAGGCCCACCCGCACGCCGAGCAGGCGGGCGATCTCCCGGGAGAAGGCCGAAGCTCGCATGCGCAGCCCGAGCGCCGTGTAGCGGAACAGGATGAGCGTCCCGGTCATCAGCACGAGGACGGCGACAAGGATGAAGACGTCGAAGTGCGAGAAGGCGATGGTCGGTGGTCCCGAATGCGCAGCCCCCGTTGAGAGAAGGCAGCCGGGAAGCCCGCGGCTCGCGTTGCCGTAGATCGCGCCGGCGAGCCCTCGAAGACGACCAGCAGGCCGATCGTCACGATGACCGGGTTCAGTTCCGACTTGCCGGCCAGAGGTCGGATGAGGACCAGCTGGGTGGCCGCGCCGATGCGCGAAACCGATCAGCAGCACCAGGACGAAGGCCCACCAGTAGCCCCATGCCCCGGGCAAGGAGGCTGAAGGCGATGAACGTCGTGAGCATGCCGGCCGCGCCCTGGGCGAAGTTGATGATGCGCGTGGCCCGGAAGATCAGCACCAGGGCGAGTGCGAGCGTGGCGTAGATCATCCCGTTGGCGATGCCGTCGAGCGTGTAGTCGAAGAAGAGGGTCATCGCGTCAGAAACCCAGGTAGTGGTGGCGCAGAGCGTCGTCCGCCGACACTGTCGCCGCGGAGTCGGACACGACGACCTGTCCGAGGTTGAGGATGACGGCGTGATGCGACACCGAGAGCGCGCTGCGTGCGTTCTGTTCGACCAGGACGACCGTGATGTCCTTGCCCTCGGTCTGCTCGTGCAGCATCGCCATCAACTGGGCGGTGATGAGGGGCGCCAGCCCCAGGCTCGGCTCGTCGAGCAGCAGCAGCCGGGGCTTGCGAGATGAGGGCACGGCCGAGGACGAGCATCTGGCGCTCTCCGCCCGAGAGCGTCGACGCGTGGCGGCGTCGGAAGCCCCGCAGTCGCGGGAACATCTCGAGGATCTCCTCGATGGCCGCCTGGCGTTCGCTCCGTTTGCAGGCACCACAGCGTGGCGAGGCGGAGGTTCTCCTCGACCGTGAGCTCTTCGATCACGCCGCGCCCCTCGGGCACGTGGGCCACCCCCAGTCGAGCGATCGACTCGACCGTACGACCGACGAGCGGATCCTCCGTCGAAGGACACCGATCCCGCCGACGGGCTTCACCAAACCCGAGATCGTGCGCAGCAGGGTGGTCTTGCCGGCGCCGTTGGCGCCGAGGACCGCGGTGATCGCTCCGGGCTCCGCGTCGAAGGAGACGGAGCGCAGCGCTCGGACAGCGCCGAACGACACGCGAGAGCTCGCGGACCTCAAGCACCGTCGGTCCGCTTCCGTCGGCGCGTCGACTCGCCTGCGTCGACCTCGTCCCCGAGGTAGGCGGTCGCCACTTCGGGGTTGGCGCGGATCGCGTCGGGGGTGCCGTGGGCGATGACCTGCCCGAAGTTCAAGCACGACGATCCGGTCGCACACGGACATGACGAGGTCCATGTGGTGTTCCACCAGGAGCACCGACATGCTCGGTGGTGAGGCTCCGGATCCTCGAGCCCGAGCGAGGCCATCTCCGTCTCGGACAGCCCGCTGGCCGGTTCGTCGAGCAGCAACAAGCGAGGTTCGGCCATCAGGGCGCGAGCCAACGCGGTCTGCTTCTGGACCGCGTAGGGCAGCGCCGGCGGGAGCCGGTCGGCGTACGCGGCGACACCGAGGTCCTCGAGGACCTCCATCGCCCGCGCCGCGGTCCGCCGCTCCTCGCGGCTCGAACGCCACAGCCCGAGGAACGAAGAAGCCGGGTCGCTGCGCAGCACCGGCTGCGCGCCCAACATGACGTTCTCGAGCACGGTCAGCCCTGCGCAGAGCCCGACCCCTTGCAGCGTGCGGGCGATGCCGAGCTTGGCGAGGTCATGGGGATGGTGCCGCTTGCAGGTCACGGCCGCGGTAGCTCGATGTGCCCCGAGCTCGGGTGCACGAAGCCGCAGATCACGTTGAAGAGGGTCGTCTTGCCGGCGCCGTTCGGTCCGATGACCCCGACGACCTCGCCCGTCCCGATCGACATCGAGACTTCGTCGAGCGCGAGCACGCCGCCGAATCCGATGGTGACGTCCCGCACTTCGAGCAATGGGCCGTCTTCCAGCGCGCCGGCGTCGCCGAGAGCGGAACCTTCGGAGGCCTCGAGGACCGGGCTCAACTCTGGGCCTACCCGGGCACGGAGGTGGCAGGTGCTCGTCCCGAGCGCGCTCCGTGCTCGCGCATGCCTACCAGCCCCCCGGCATCGAGTCGGACGTTACAACCTCCGCAACACGAGCGCATGAGAACCGCGCGGATACGACAAAGGTCGCTCCGCGGTCGTCACCGCCCGGCCGGGCGCCGCCCGGGCGGTCGGATCAGCCCGGTGACCTCGAATTCTTCGGGGCCGGTCGCCCGCGCTTACCCCGGTTGCCTACCTGTGGTGGGGGAACGGCACGAACAGGAGGCCACCCTGGGGCACGAAGGCGGCGCCGCTGACGGGTACCGGTGTGATCGCGCCGTTCCAGGGGTTCAGCGAGCCCACGTAGTTGGGCGGGAAGTCCGGCAGCGACGGGCAGGTGGAGGGCGCGCTGTTGGCGCCACATGGCGTCACGGCCACGATCGGGTCCGATCCGAAGGTCGCCGCCGAGGACGTCGACGGCATCGTTGGTCGAGTCGGTGCCGTACGAGGACCCCCGGGCCGACGGCCCACGCGGTGTCGTCGACGGACTGCGAGAGCGAGAGCACCGAGAGGGACTTGGACGGGTTCCCCCGTCCGACGAAGATCTGCTGCTGGTCGCCCTGGCTGTCGAGCATGAAGTCATGGGCGAAGCGGGGAGCACCGCTGGGCACGACTTCGCTCGAGTCCGGGTCGGTCAGCGCCAACGCCACCTTGCTTCCCTCCTGCGAACCGGTGTTGGCCACGGTGGCCGTATCTTCGTCGTAGAAGAGGGGTGACACCGTGGCCACGGAGGTCGTCGGATCGAGGGTCACGGAGTAGACGGCAGGGAAGGTCGGTTGCGGCGGGGCGAGCGTCCCGGTGGTGCCGGGCGCCGATGCGCTGATCAAGATCTCGTCTCCGAGGACCGAAATGGCGTCGGTGCCCCCGTTATGAGGAAGCGGCTCGTTGTACGCATAGTGCACGACGTTGACCGCGCCGTGGGCTCCGGCCGTGATCGTGTACAGCGAACTGTTGGCGTCTTCGTTGACCGTGGCGATCACCCCGCCGATCGCGGGATCGGCGGTCAACCCGTCGACCTTGCCCTGCACGTCCCACTGCGCCCGTGCCTTGCCGAATCTGCCCATCGCGACGATGGTGCTGTCCGTGTTGCCGTCAGAGCTCGGTTGACCCTGGGCGCCGACACCGTTCTGAAATCCGACGAAGATGGTTCCGCCGAGCCGGGTGATGTCGTCCGGCTTCGTCAGCGGCTCGCTTGCCGTGGTGTTGGCCGTGCCGCTGACCGTGAACGTGTGCGAGAGGGTCATCCCCGACAGGATCGTGAACGCCGTAAGCGCAGGTTGGGGCGAAGGCTGGTCGCTCCCTGCGGGTGGGACGGCGGGAAGCACGGCAACCGCGAGCGCGGCCAGTCCGGACGCACAAACGGCGCCGACGGACGCTGGGCTGAATCGGGACATGCGCGACCTCCAGTCGAGTGATCGCGTTGGACGGTAGAGGACCATCTTGAAAAGCCGTCGATCACTCGGTGACCGACAGATGAATTCCTCGGCGGGGGAGCGCGGCGTCCGGTGCTGCACCCGCCATCGAGCGGGTGTCGGGCTAAACCCACTAAATCCGATTGACTTACTCGGATTTAATCGGTACCCTTCTCCGGATGCACAGCACGGGCCTTCTTCCCGGTGGCCAGCCCCCCCGGCTCGGTCAGGGCGCCGGCGATCGCGTCACCCCGGTTCGCCGGCACGTCGATCCCGCAGCCGTCGCACGGCGTCTCGGCGCAGCCGTGCACTGGCCCGGCGCCGCGGCCGTCCGCGACCGGTCCTGGCGGTTGATCGCCCAGAACCGCGACTTCGACGCCTGGCTCATCGCGTGGCCAAGCGGGGGTACTGCCGAACTGCACGACCATGGCGGCTCGCGGGGTGCGCTCCATGTCATCAGCGGCTCCCTCGTCGAGACCATTCCGTGGCGTGACGAGTCCGGCAGCGTGACCCTCGCGCGGAGAGAGGTGCACTCGGGCGCGACGCTTGCCTTCGGTGCCGGCCACGTCCACGATGTGCGGAACGAGGCAACCGTGCATGCGCTCAGCCTCCACGTGTACAGCCCCCCGCTGACGTCCATGATCTATTACGACCGCTCCGGTGACCGCCTGGTACCCCGCGAGAACGGGTGGGTCCCGACGCACGAACAAGCGGCATCCATCGACCGATCCACCCTGGAGCTCGTGGCGCCGTGACGACAACCTCCGTCGAGCAACTCCTGGCAGAGGCCCGTCGTCACATCGACCGGGTGAGCCCTGAGGAGCTCGGCCCCTGGCGCGTCGCCGGGGCGCTCCTGGTCGACATCCGTCCCGAGCGCCAGAGAGCCGAGGAGGGCGAGTTCGACCATGCGATCGTGGTCGAGCGCAACGTCCTCGAGTGGCGGTTCGATCTACGCGGCCGACCACGCGCTCGATGACATCGACGGCTACGGCCAGCCTGTTGTCGTCGCGTGCTCCGAGGGGTACGCCTCGAGCTTTGCCGCAGCCTCGTTGCGTGCCTTGGGATTCACCCGGGTGTCCGACCTCGCCGGCGGGTACCGCGCCTGGCGAGCCTGGCGGGAAACCTCGGCTTCTCGGACGTAGCAACCTTCAGATCGAAATGGGCGTCAGCGCTGCGTGAAGCGTGCGGCCGCGTCCCCGCGCAGCCGTCCCGCCGGGAGCAGGCGCCCGCAGGCTGCCGCCGCGAGTGCCTGGGCGGGACCATCGACCGGCGCACCCACGCCGTAGGACCAATCGAGGTCGTCCGCGCGCAGCTCGACGCCGGACAAGTCGGTGCCGAAGAGGTTGGGCCCCGCGGGGTCGGCCACCACCGAGAGGACCCGCGCGATCCGCTCGTCGGGCACACGACGCGACAACGGGACCGCCTCGATGATGTCGAGACAGTGCACGACGCAGTGCGTGAGCGCGCCGTCCTCCCCTCCGCCCGGCGGTTGCCAGCCGTGCAGCACCTCGGAGCGCAGATCGGCGAGGAGGCGCTCGGTGCGGCAGGGCGCCGTCGCGTGCCGCGACAGTGTTCGAAAGCCGGGTGAAATCGCCACCCGCCGCCTCGAGCTCCGCCATGAAGGCGGGGCCCGGATAGCGCACCGGCATCGTCACGTGGGCGACGATCTCCCTGGTCCGCCAGCCCTCGCACAGCGACGGTTCGTCCCACACTTGCGGGCCGGCCGCCTCCAACAGGTCGGCCAGGGCGATGAATTCCTCGGCGATGCCCTTCGCAAGCACGTCGCCGTGCGCAGTCATGCTGGTGTCGGTTGTCATGGGTCCTCCTGCTCTGACGGGACTTGATCGTTTTGGGCGTATGGGGATCGGGTCGAAACGCTCCCGAGATGAGTGGCGAAGCGGTCGAGCGACGTCAGGAACCCCGCCTGGGCTTCGGGAGCCATGAATGCCTCGGGGACGTAGCGCTGATGTATCCGTACCTCGGTGCGGTCCGGCCCGAGCACCACGAATTGGGTCGTCACCTTCATGCCCGAGTGCGACTCGGTCCACGACAGGAGTTCCGGTGGGCGCACCTCGTCGTAGACGGCGTGCGTCGGGTACCGGCTGCCGTCGCGGTCGTTGACCATGATGGTCGAGAAGACGCCGCCGGGCCGGGCATCGACCGAGATGTGCTCCCGCGGTGCGCTGGTGCCGGAAGGCCCCCAGAAATGCGCGAGGTGATCCGGATCGATCATGCAATCGAAGACGATCTCGCGCGGCGCGTCGAAGACCCGGGAAAAGCGCAGCTCGTTCGCCGGTGGCGTCATGATCCCGAGCTCTTCGGCCGTTTGGGGCCGGATTGGAGATCGCGCAGGTGCGCATCCAACTTGTCGAAGCGTTCGTCCCAGATCTGACGGTGCGCGATGATCCAATCGAGCGTCTGGTCGAGTGCATGGACCTCGAGGTGGCACGGCCGGAATTGCGCGTCGCGCCCGCGTGAAATGAGACCACTGCGTTCGAGCACTTTGAGGTGCTTCGAGATGCCGGGCAGCGACATCGCGAACGGGGCGGCCAGTTCGCCCACCGTTGCGTCGCCGTGTGCGAGACGGCTCACGATGGCCCGCCGGGTGGGGTCGGCGAGTGCGGCGAACGCCGCATCGAGCCGCTCCTCGGACAACTGCGTTGTCATCCTTGTATTTAACCTCTGAGTTAGTTAACTGTCAAGTTAATTACACGAGGGATCGGAACCGGCGCCCTTCCGCTAGACCGCTGGCATGGACAACCCGCTGCCGCCTCTCGCCGCCTCGGTCCAGCGGCTACGCGAACTGGTCCGAGGCCTCGATGTCGACCACCTCGAGAGCCCGTCGTACGACACCGGCTGGACCATCGCCGACGTCTTGTCCCATCTCGGTTCGGGCGGGGTGCTGATGGAGCGTCGCCTCGAGGCCAGCCTCGCGGGCGTCCCGCTCCCTGACGACGTCGTCCAGCCGGTGTGGGACGAATGGAATGCCAAGTCGCCGCAGGCTCAAGCGGACGATGCGCTGGCCGAAGATGAGCGGCTGGGCAAGGCGTTCGAGTCGGTGGACGACGACGATCGGGAACACATCGATTTCCCATTTGGTCCGTTGACGGTCAGCTTCGAGACGGCGGTGGCACTGCGCCTGAACGAGCACGCGCTGCACACCTGGGACATCGAGGTCATGTCGAATCCCGGGGCTGTCCTTCCGTCGGATGCGGCCGCCGTGATCATCGACAACCTGGGCATGATCGGAGGGTTCGCGGCGAAACCCACGGGCGACGAACGTGAAGTCCGGGTCCGCACGCACGAGCCTGTCCGGCACTTCACGGTGCGCCTGACGTCCGAGTCCGCTCGGCTCCTCGAGGGCGACGGTGGCGTGGACCCCGACCTGGAGCTGCCGGCGGAGTCCTTCTGCCGGTTGGTCTACGGCCGCCTGGATCCCGATCACAGCCCCCCGGTGGCCGCAAACGGCGAGGTGCTCGATCTCCTGCGCCGGGTCTTCCCAGGTATTTGAGCCGGCGTCCGATCATCAGCCGGACGTCCGCGTGCCGGCCCGCGCACGGCGCGGCCATGTCGCCATACGCCGGACGCGCCCGCCGATGCCATAGCCGGATCCGCGCAGGACGAGCAGGATCTTGAGCCGCTGCGCCCGATCGTCGGTCAGCGCGTAATTGAGCTGATAGCCCGGAAGCTCGAGATGGGTCAGCGGCCAGCTCTCCGAGAGCAGGTGGCGCATGGCCGCACCCCGCCAGCCCCGGGTCGGAAGCGGGAACAAGCCGGTCGGCGCATCGACACCGGCTCGCCGCGCCATGGCGAGAGCGGCCCCGACCACGGTGACGCAGTGGGTGGACGCCGCGAGGGCGCGGACGCGCTCCCAGTCGACGGGGTTGCCCTCGTTCGCGGCCGCACGCACGATCATCGCGATATCGGCGATCCACACGAGCCGGACGAAGCCGTGGTGTGGCTTGCCGGCGTGCGCAGCGAGCACAACGAGCTCTTCGTTCTGGGGCAGGACGAACGCCGGCACCGTCGCAACGACGGCCGGTAGGCGGCGCGACCACAGCGTGACCGGATCGAGCGCGGTGACGCGTTGTGACGCGGTCTCGAGGCCGAAGTGCAGCTCCAGGAACAACGACGGCACCTCGGGGTGGGTGAGCACGGTGTCGTACTGCTCGCCCTCGGCCGCCCGCGCGACCGTCCATCCCGCCCCCGCCAGCGCGGACAACGCGCGGGCGTGGTCGGCGCGGGGGAGGAGGAGATCGATGTCCTCCATCGGACGAAGGCCGGGCCGCGGGTAGCGCGCCGCAACGGCCGGGCCCTTGAAGACGACAGGTTCGAGCCCGGCGGCGGTGAGCGGGCCGACGGCCAGCTGCATCGCGCGCGGGATCAGCAGGAGTGCCTCCATGGCGAACGCGTCGGCCGTCCCTTTCAGCGCGACCCGGTCCGCGCCGAGCGCGTCCAGGGCGTCGGCCGCATCGAGCGCTCGCCACAGCAGCGGGCTGAGCCTGTGATCTTCTGCCGCCGAGACGGCGAGTGTGACGTCGGCGCCGGCGGCCAGGGCCCGCCGCACCGACTCGGGGTCGGGATCAGGGCGGCAGGCTTCCCAGAGCAGGCGCGCCGTCGGCTCGATCGACGCATCCACGGCCGTCGCCCCGCCCCTCACCCGCTCATCATGCCGTCCGGTTCGCCCGAGCCTCCTCTGGGGCGGTTGCGGGGACGGCAGGCGCGGCCGCAACGGGGCGGCGCGCCGGGGCGGACGTGACACTCGGGTTCCACAAACAGGGCACAATTTCACCTGGTGAGACCCCGAGCGGTAGTAAACGGATCGGTCGGGCGTTATTCACTCACTGGAGGTGAAGCAGCCCGTGCTCGCGCTCGGGATCTGCTGACGTTCAGACAAAAGAAAGTGCTGTTCAAGTGGGGGAACGGCAGTACAGTCTCCCCGAGGCCATCAAAGGACGGGCGGAAGTATGCAGAGGCAACGGACAAGTCGAGAGGTGGGCACATCTCCGGTTGCACCCGGCGAGGCCCGCTCCGGCCGGACATTTTCTCGGCGTCAGGCCCTGGGCCGGATGTCGGTGGCGGCCACCGCGGGGGCTGCGGCCTGGATGGTGCCGGAAATCCTGACGGCGAAGCCAGCCGCGGGCGCCACGATGTCGGGCAACCACGGCGGTGGCGGCACCGGTGGGAGCACGAGCAACCCGACGACGAGCCCGTCGTCGACCTCAGGGAGCTCGACCCCCGGGGCGCAGGGATCCACGGCGTCGCCTGCAACGTCGCCCTCGACGCTCGCGTTCACGGGTATCGACATCCAGCGCGACGCCGAGATCGGCGCTGCGCTCGTCGCCGGCGGTTGGGCGATGCACCACTGGGCCAGCCGGACGCCCAAGCCGGCGACCGAGACCGCGACCGAGGGGCACGAGGCGGGGAGCCAGGTCGACCCGACCTAGTTCGTGCCCGTGCCCGACGTGCACGACTGGGCGCACTGCACCCCCAACCTGCGAGGCGCTCTCTTATCGCTTCGCGGTCTGCTGCGACGACGCGGCGCTCGGAGCTCACATCTCTGCGTTGTTCTCGTCGTTGCGCGACGCGGAGCGGCTGCGGAGTCCCCGATGAAGACAGTGCCGATGGCGCCGTCATGGGCAGCCGGCGCCGCACCGCTACACGCTCACGTCCTCGCCGGAGCGACCCGGCGCCGTCGACTTCCGCCGCGACGACGAGCTGATCGAGTCCGGGCTGGCGCCGGGCGTCGCGGTCGGCTGGCTCGTGTGGGACGTCAACCGCCTTGCTGCCGAGCTGAGCGGTGAGCATCTGCTCTTCCATTCCGGTGGGTTGGAGGCGGCGGGCGTCGGGATCCTGGTGCCGGCCGCTTCCGGGTCGGGCAAGTCGACGCTGACGGCGGGGCTGGTGCGGGCGGGCCTCGGGTATCTCAGCGACGAGCTCGTCGCCCTCGAGCTCGACCGTTCGGGTGCCGGGCCGGACCGACTGTTGCCCTACCCCAAGCCGATCACGGTGAAGCCGGGCAGCTTCGGCGTGCTGGCGGACATGGCCCCGGACGCGCTCGACGGAGAGCCGGCGACGGGGAGTGGCAGGTCCCGGTCGGCGACGGCACCGGGCGGCGCGTCGGCGAGCCGTGTGAGCCCGGCTTCGTCATCGTTCCCCGCTACGACCCTTCGGCAGAGACAGCGCTCGCCCCGCTCAGCGAGACAGAAGCCTTCTTCACGCTGGCGCTCCACGCGGTCAACCTGCTGCCCCACGGCCCCGCCGGATCCGAGGCGCTGGGCCGGCTGGCGGCGCGGTGCGCGCGTGCTATTCCCTTGCCTTCTCCGACCTGGACGCGGCGTGCAGCTGGTGCTCGGCCTCGTGGGCGCCCGGGTATAGGAATGGTGGACGTGGAGGCGTGCCGTGGCCGGAAGCGGATTCGGTGCCGGTCCGCCGTGTTGGTGCCTCCGGCGGTAGAGCTGGACGACAACATCGCCGTCTACGACGAGGTGGGCCAGCTGATGATTCTGCTCAACGCCAGCGCCGGGGCGGTGTGGAATCTGTGCGACGGTTCGACCACCGTCGACGAGATGATCAGCGAGCTCACCGAGACGTATCCCGACCAGGCCGCCGTGATCGGCGACGACGTCCGCCAGACCCTGCGCAAGCTGGCCGAGCTCGGCCTGGTGTCGGCAGGCCCGGCAGGGTCGAGGGCCCGTACTTCGGCTGGCCCGTCCCGGGAGACCCCACCGACAGGAGTTGCCCAAGCGGGCGGCCGTTGTCCAGGATGAGGGCGTGCCCATCACCCGCCTGAGCAACGAGGCCGGCCCCGACGATGTGGCGGCGGCCGTCGTGCGCGACGGCGCGGTGATCGTCGAGCGCGTCGCCGAGCCGGCGTTGCTGGACCGGGTCGAGGCGGAGCTGCGGCCCTTCCTCGACGCCACGCCCACCGGGCCCGACGACTTCAGCGGCAACTCGACCCGCCGCACCGGCTCCCTCATCGCCCGCTCGCCCGCGTGCCGGGACCTCGTCATGCACCCGCTCGCGCTCGGTGCGGCGCGGACGTTCCTGGGCCACGCCACGAACATCCAGCTCCATCTCACCCAGGCCATCGCCATCGGGCCCGGCGAGACCGCGCAACCCATTCACCGGGACCAGTGGGCCTTCGACTTCTTCCCGTTCCCGTCCGGCTACGACGTCCAGTGCAACACGATCTGGGCGTTGACCGACTTCACCGAGGAGAACGGCGCAACCCGGGTCGTCCTCGGCAGCAACGCACCTCGCGGACGGCCAGGCGTTCGGTCCCGACGACACCGAGCCGCGCCGAAATGGCCCGAGGTTCGGTGCTCGTCTATTCGGGCAGCGTGTACCACGGCGGTGGCGCCAACCGCTCGGCCGCAACCCGCATCGGCCTGAACATCACCTACGCCGTGGCGTGGTTGCGCCAGGAGGAGAACCAGTACCTCTCCGTGCCCCGCGAGGTGGCCGAGACACTGCCGGTCGACCTGCTCCGCCTCATGGGCTACGACCGCGGGGCGTACGCACTCGGCTACATCGACGATCTGCGCGACCCGATCGAGGCCGTGCGACCCGGCATCGGCACGACCGGCTTCGCCGCGCGCTGACGGCTGCATCGGCCGGTCGCGGCGCGCCGACGTGAAATCGGCACGTCGGTGCCGCAAGTGGCCTCGTTCGCGCCGCACGCACCACTACCGTGGGTGTCGTGCCGGTCGACATCAAGATGGCCACCGTGGACGACTACGACGAGCTGTTCGTTGCGTTCAGCCGCATCGTCGGCGCCGGCGAGGGGTTCCCGCAGTCGGCGCCCGTCACCCGCGAGGAGTTCGACGACTACTGGGTCGACCACTCCTCCGCCGTCCAGGTGGCGAAGTTCGGCAGTTATCTCATCGGGGCGTACTACATCAAGCCCAACTTCGTCGGCCGCGCCGCTCACATCGCCAACGCGGGCTACTTCGTGCTCGCGGCGTACCGGGGCACCGGTGTCGGGCGCACGCTGGTCGAGCACTCGATGCTCGAGGCCCGGCGACTGGGCTTCGACGCCCTGCAGTTCAACCTGGTCTTCGAGTCCAATCCCGTCCGCGCCCTCTACGAGCGCCTCGGCTTCACCGAGGTGGGCCGGATCCCCAAGGCCGTCGAGGGGGAGGACGCGCTGATCTACTGGCGCAGCCTGGAGGACATTCCGCTGTGAGCGCCGGCCGCCGGGCGGCGCCGTGAGCGACGCGGTCTCGCGTCGAGCAGCACGGCGAGCACGTCGGCGTGGTGTCGCCTGCGCCGGCCGCCCAACAACTTCTTCGACACGGCGCTGGTGCACGAGGTGGGCGACGCGTACGAGGAGCTGGACCGCACCGGCTGGTGCCGGGCCATCGTGCTGGCCGCGGAGGGGAAGCACTTCTGTGCCGGCCTCGACTTCGCTGCGAACGCGGGCCAGGACATCGCCGAGCTCTACCGCCAGGCCCTGCGGCTCTTCGCGGCGCCGCTCCCCGTCGTCGCGGCCGTGCAGGGCGCGGCGATCGGAGGCGGCCTGGGCCTCGCGCTCTCGGCGGACTTCCGGGTGGCGACCGCGTCCAGCCGCTTCAGTGCCAACTTCTCCCGCCTCGGCTTCCACCACGGGTTCGCCCTGACCGTGACCCTTCCCGCGGTCGTGGGGCGACAGGCGGCCGCCGACCTCCTGTTGACGGGGCGCCGCATCGGCGGGGAAGAGGCGTTCGCCCTCGGCCTGTGCGACCGCCTGGTCGGCGACGCCGAGGGTGACCTCATGACCGACGCCCTCGGCCTACGCCGGTGAGCTGGCGGGGTCGGGCCCGTTGGCCGTCCGCGCCATCCGGGCCACGCTGCGGCTCGGCCTGGTCGAGTCGGCGAAGGCCGCCATGGACCAGGAGTGCGCGGAACAGCTCCGCCTCCAGGGCAGCGCCGACTTCGCCGAGGGCGTGCGCGCCACGGCCGAGCGGCGCGCCCCGCGCTTCACCGGGACATGATTGGGGCATGAGCCTCAGCGCCGCCGCCGGGCCTGCGAGCCCGCCGCTGCACGCGCTCAATGCCGGATTCGAATGGCACGATCACAGCGGGCCCTTCCGCGTGGTCTCGCCGGAGCAGGCGCGCCAGTACGACGAGCTCGGCTACTTCGTGCTCGAGGGCGCGCTGCACCGTGACGAGGTCGATGAGCTTCTCGCCGAGATCGACCCCTTCGAGCACCGCCAGGAGGAGGCGCTGCGCGAGATGGAAGGCGGCCGCTTCTTCATCGCACGCGCCGACGAGATCACCTTCACCACCCACCTCGTCGTCCGTTCGCCGCGGCTGCGCCGCTTCACCGCCTCCGCGCTGTTCGCCGGGGTGTGCGCAGACCTCATCGGGCCCGACGTGCGGCTCTACTGGGACCAGGCGGTGTACAAGAAGCCGGGCACCGAGTCGCCCTTCCCCTGGCACCAGGACAACGGGTACGCGTTCGTCGAGCCGCAGCAGTACCTGACGTGCTGGGTCGCCCTGACCGACGCCACCGAGGAGAACGGCTGCCCCTGGGTCGTGCCGAGGCTGCACCGTCTCGGCACGCTCGCGCACGAGTACTCCGACATCGGCTTCGTCTGCCTGCGCGACCCCGCCGAGGCGGTGCCCGTGCCCGCGGCCGCCGGCAGCATCGTGGTCTTCTCCTCGCTCACCCCGCACTCGACCGGCCCCAACCGCACCGACGCGGTGCGCAAGGCCTACATCGTCCAGTTCGCGCCCGACGGGGCCGAGGTGATCCGCCCCGAGCCCGACGGTGCGCCCGGGGCCCGGGTGCCGGCCGACGACGAGTCCCGCCAGTACGAGGTGCGTGCGGGGCGGGGAGCCGGTCGCCTCGTAGGTCCGCCTGGCGCGGCGCCGCCGGCGGGACCCCTCCGGCACCCCGGCAGTAGTCTGAACCCCGGCGGGCAGACGACACAGACACACGCCGTACCCGCCGCACGTGCACCACAAGGGGGCATCCCGATGACACACACCGCGCCGGTCACCGACTGGGCGACCGACTTCGACGTCATGGACCCGGGGTACCTGGCCGACCCGTTCACCATCTGGGACCAGCTGCGTCGGACCTGCCCGATCCCGCACACCGACCGGCGCAAGAGCAGCTGGATGCCGTTGCGCTACGAGGACGTGACGGCGATCGCCCACGACATCGAGCACTTCAGCTCCCTCAAGGTGGCGGTGATCCCGGGCGACGAGGACGAGGACCCCAACGCCAACTTCGACGGACCCAACCTCGAGTACGGCCTGCCGCCCATCTCGGCGGACCCGCCGCTGCACACCTGGACGCGCCGCCTCCTGCTGCCGTGGTTCTCGCACAAGCGGGTGGACAGCTACGTGCCGCTGACCCGCGAGCTCTGCCGGTCGCTGCTCGACGGCTTCGCCGACAAGGGCCACGCCGACGCCGCGGCCGACTACGCCCAGCAGATCCCGGTCCGGGTGATCGCCCGCATCCTCGGCGTCTCGACCGACCTGGCCGACACCTTCACCGGCTGGGTGCGCGACGTGCTCGAGTTCGCCGACGACCCGGAGCGCCGCCAGGCCGGGGCGGAGGGGCTGCTCTACTACTTCGTCGACCAGCTGGCCCAGCGCAAGGAGCACCCGGGCGACGACCTGCTCAGCGAACTGCTGCACACCGAGGTGGACGGCAAGCCGGTCGACGACGGCATCGTCCTGGGCATGGCCGCGCTCGTGCTCATCGCCGGCGTCGACACCACGTGGAGCGCCATCGGCTCGTCGCTGTGGCACCTGGCCTCTCACGAGGAGGACCGCAAGCGCCTGGTGGCCGAGCCCGAGCTGATGCCCACCGCGGTCGAGGAGCTGTTGCGGGCGTACTCGCCGGTGACGATGGCCCGCGAGGTGACGCAGGACGTCGAGTACGCCGGTTGCCCCATGAAGGCGGGCGACAAGGTCCTCATGAACTTCCCGGCCGCCAACCGCGACCCCGAGGCGTTCGAGAGCCCCGACGTCGTGCAGCTCGACCGCGCCCACAACCGCCATGTCGCCTTCGGCTCGGGGATCCACCGCTGCGCCGGGTCGAACCTGGCCCGCATGGAGCTGCAGGTCGCGCTCGAGGAGTGGCTGGCCCGCATCCCCGAGTTCACGCTCGCCGAGGGCGAGGAGATCACCTGGGCGGGCGGCCAGGTGCGCGGCCCGCGTATCCTGCCCGTGGTGTTCCCATGAAGATCCGCGTCGATCCCGACAAGTGCCAGGGGCACGCCCGCTGCTACAGCCTCGCGCCGGAGCTCTTCGAGGTCGACGACTACGGGCAGTCCACCGTGATCGTCGACGAGGTCCCGCCCGAGCTCGAGGAGAAGGCCCGCCTGGCCATCGCCAACTGCCCCGAGTACGCCATCGAGATCATCAGCGAGTAACCCGCCGGCACCGGCGGCGCCGCTCCGGACGAGCCTGATGACGGTCCCCTCCATCCTCCCCGACGCGCCCACGTGGTTCCGCGCTGCCGTCGCGGTGCCGCACGGCCACGGCACGGTCGAGGTCGACGGCTGCGCGGTGCACTACCTGCACTGGGGCGAGCCGGGGCGCCGCGGGCTCGTCTTCGTGCACGGCGGCGGCGCCCACGCCCACTGGTGGACGCACGTGGCCGCGACGTTCGCCGGCGAGTTCCGCGTCGCGGCGATCGACCTGTCCGGCCACGGCGACAGCGGGCACCGGGAGGCCTACGACCCCGAGCAGTGGGCGGACGAGGTGATGGCGGTGGCGGCCGACGCCGGCATCGACGGTCTGCCCGTGGTCATCGGCCACTCCATGGGGGGCTTCATCACGATCGTCACGGCGGCCCGCCACCCCGACGACGTCGCCAGCGTGATCGTCTGCGACTCGCCGGTGACCGAGGCCGACCCCGAGATCAGCGCGCACGATGCGTTCGGCCGTCCCCGGACCTACCGCAGCGTCGAGGCCGCCGTCGCCCGCTTCCGCACCGTGCCGCCCCAGGAGCACTACCTCGACTACGTCGTCGACTTCGTGGCCCGCCACTCGCTGAAGGAGGTCGACGGCGGGTGGCAGTGGAAGTTCGACCGCCGCATCTTCGAGCAGTTCGGCCGCGGCGTACGCGGCCTGGCCGTGCCCTACCTCACCGAGGTCGACTGCCGGCTCGCGCTGCTGCGCTCCGAGCACGGCCTCGTCACCCCGGAGATCGGGGCGTTCATGTACGAGAAGCTCGGCCGGGTGACGCCGGTGATCGAGATCCCCGAGGCCGGCCACCACGCCATGCTCGACCAGCCGCTGATCCTGCTGACCGCGCTGCGCACCCTGCTGGCCGACTGGGACCACTCAGAGCCGCACCGGCGCTGAGGGCACCGGTGCGGCTCGAGGGCCTCCCTTGGCAGGGGCGGGAGAAGGGTGTTGGGCGAAGGACGACGATGCGAAACACGACGTCGACGCGTCAGACGCCGGCGCCGCGCCGGCGGACCACCGGCTCGTTCGATCCCACGAGGATCTCCTCGTCGATCACGCCGACCGGCTGCTCCTGGTGGCGCGGCCCGGCGGATGAGGGCGAAGGCCGTCACGGCCGCCGCCGCCAGCACGATGCCGCTGAACGTGAACGCCGTGGTGTAGCCGTGGATGGCTCCCGCCTCGAGCGCCGCCGGCGAGTGGCCGTGCACCACGAGGTACGAGGCCGTCGCCGTCGTGGCGATCGTGTTGATCAGGGCGGCGCCCAATGGACCCACCGGTCTGCTGCGTCGAGTTCACCAGGGCGCTGGCGACGCCCGGCGTCCTCGGGGTGCACGCCGATCAGGGCGGTGCTGCTGAGCGACACGAACGCCAGGCCCATGCCGAGGCTGGCGATGAGCTCGGCCGGCAGGACGATCGACACGTAGGTCGAGGCCACGTCGAGCTGGCTGAAGAGGAACAGCCCGCCCGCGGCCAGCACGAGCCCGCCGCTCATGACGAGCCGAGGCCCGATGCGGGGCAGGAACCGGCTGGCCAGCGTCGCCCCGGTGATGATCCCGAGCGAGAAGGGCAGGAAGGCGAACCCGCTCTTGAGCGCCGAGTAGTGCAGCGTGTTCTGGAAGTAGTACGTCAGCGACAGGAACGTGCCGAACATGCCGGTCCCGATCAGCAGCGAGGCGAGGAACGACCCGCCGCGGTCGCGGTGCAGCACGACACGCATGGGGAGGAGCGGGTGCTCGGCCCGCAGCTCGATCAGCACGAACGACACGAGCAGCACGCCCGCCGCAGCGAACAACGCGACCGCGGTCGAGGAGGACCACCCGTCCGTGCCGGCCTTGGTGAAGCCGTAGACGAGGGCGAGCGAGCCCGGCGGTGACGGTGGCCGCGCCGGGCAGGTCGTAGCCGTGGTTGGACGGGCTGCGGCTCTCGCTCACCACCCGCGTCGCGGCCACGGCGGCGAAGATCGCGAACGGCACGTTGATCAGCAGCGTCCAGCGCCACGACGCGTACTGGGTCAGGAGCGCCGCCGAGGATGAGGCCGATGGCGGCGCCGCCGCCCGAGATGCCGCCGTAGACCGCGAAGGCACGGGCCCGCTCCTTGGGCTCGGTGAACGCCACCGTCAGCAGCGACAGCGCCGCCGGCGCCATGACGGCGGCGAACGCGCCCTGCAGCGCGCGGGCGCTGAAGAGCATGGCCGAGTTCTGGGCCAGGCCGCCGACCGCCGATGCCGCCGCGAACCCGATGAGGCCCACGATGAACATGCGCTTGCGGCCGAAGTAGTCGGCGATGCGGCCGCCGAGCAGCAGCAGGCCGGCGAAGGCGAGCGTGTACGCCGTCAGCATCCACTGGCGGTTGGCCGTCGAGATGTGCAGCGCCTTCTGCGCCGAGGGCAGGGCGATGATCACGACGGAGGCGTCGAGCACCACCATCAGCTGCGCGAGGGCGATGACGCCCAGGGCCCGGAAGCGCTTGGGGTCGCCGTCCGACGGCCGTCCGGCTCCGGGCTCGATTCTTTCGAGTGTCGAGGTCATTTCGGGTCTCCCGTCTCCTGGCGGTGGGTATGTGGTCCTTCGGTTCCAGTCCCGATCGCTCGGCCTCCGCCGCTCCCCTCACCAGGAGCTTTCCTGAAAAGGGTGGATTCGGCGCCCGATTCGGCCTACAATCGGAATCGGAGTTCTGGTTCCACTTAGACTATACGGAACCAAGGTTCCGTTTGTCAACCCTGGGAGGAAGTGAGATCCGTGGGCCCGAAGTCGAAGGTACCGGGGGGCTGTGACGAGCCGACCGCGCGAGGAGCGTCCGCTGCGGGCGGACGCCGCTGCGCAACCGTGGCCGCATCCTCGAGGCGGCCGAGGTGGTCTTCGCCTCCGAGGGCATCGAGGCCCCCGTCGACGTGATCGCCGAGAAGGCCGGCGTCGGCGTGGGCACGCTCTACCGGCACTTCCCGACAAAGGAGAAGCTCTGCGAGGCCATCCTCCTCGATCGCCTGCGCGACCTCACCGAGGACGCCCGCGCGCCAGGCCGACGCCGAGGACCCCGTCGCCGCGTTCTTCGGCTTCCTCGAGCACTTCGTCGCAGCTCGGCGCCGCCAAGCGCGACCTCATCGTCGCCGTCATGGGTGCGGGATTGGACTTCGACGAGGCGGCGGCGCCGGTCAAGGAGGAACTCCGCGAGGCGGTCGGGGTCTTGTTGCGTCGGGCCCAGGCCGAGGGTGCAGTGCGCGCCGACGTCACTCCCGCCGCAGTCGTCGGACTGATCAGCGCAACCTGTCACGCCGCGGGGTCACACGGACCAGGCGCCCGTCATGGACCTGCTCGGGATCGTCTGCGACGGGTTGCGGGCGCCGTCGTCCTAACGGGCGGCGGTTCGTCCGAACCCGCAAGGCCTCGCCGTAGGGGTCGATCGGGCTGCGCAGGGACAGGCCGCCGTCGCATTCGACCACCTGCCCGGTGACCCACTCCATACCGTGGACGGCCAGGATGACCTGCGCGATGTCCTCCGGCTCACCCAACCGTCCCAGCGTCGTGCGCCCGGCCACGGCGGCGAGCCAGGGCGAACCCTCGATGCTCACCTCGGGCCCGGTGCCCGAGCATCGGGGTCCGGGTCACGCCGGGGGCGACCGCGTTGACGCGCAGCCCGTCGGGCCCCCATTCGTCGGCGGCCACGCGCACCAGCATGGACAGGGCGGCCTTCGACGCGCAGTAGACGCCCATGGTCCGATCGACCAGCCGGGCGCTCACGCTCGAGACGGCGAGGAGCGAGCCGCGTCCGGCGCTCCGCCCGCAGGACGCGGGCCCAGCCGCGGAGGCACAGCCACGGCCCCCGCGTGTTCACCGCCAGGACGCGGTCGAACTCGTCCGGCGTGACGTCGACGAGCAGGCCGCCGTGCCCGACTCCCGGCCGTGACCGTCACCCAGTCCGGGATGCCCCAGCGCCGCCGGGTCTCGTCGACGGCCCGATCGACCGCATCGGGGTCGCTGACGTCGCAACGCGACGTCCGGTTCGCCGGCGATGTCCCACGTCACGACCTGGGTGCCCCGAGACCGGTACGCCTCGACCAGGGCGGCACCGATGCCCGAGCCGCCGCCGATCACCAGGGCCAGTCCCTCGGCGTCGTGATCCATGTGCCTCCCTTCGACCGCCGGCTCGGACTCCGCGTCGGGGTCGGTCGGGCCAGACCGTACCCGGCCGACGGTGACAAACTCTGGGCCTCGTTCCCCAAGCCGGAGGCCCCGTGGCGAAGGTGCACCACTCGCGATCGTGACCCGTGACGTCGTGACGCTCGCGCATGACGCGGCCCGCCGCATGAGCCAGGCGAGCGAGCGGTGCCGACGTCGCACTGGAAGGTCGGCATCATCGGTGCCGGCCCGGGAGGGCTCGGGCTCGCCATCCAGCTGGTGCAGTCGGGCAACCACGACTTCGTCGTCTTCGAGGCGTCCGAGGGCGTCGGCGGTACGTGGCGGTGGAACACCTACCCCGGAGCCGCCTGCGACGTGCCGTCACACCTCTACTCGTATTCGTTCGCCCTCAAGCCCGACTGGACGAAGACGTACGCCAACCAGCCCGAGATCCTCCAGTACTTCGAGGAGTGCGCCGACCGCTACGGCATCCGGCCGCACCTGCGACCGCACACCCGGATCACGTCGGCCACGTGGGACGAGGCGGCGTCTCGATGGCGTCTCGTCGACGCCAACGGCGACGCCTTCTCCTGCGACGTGCTCGTCAGTGCCATCGGGACCTTCACGACGCCGTCGTATCCCGACATCGCCGGCCTCGACGACTTCGCCGGGCCGAGCTTTCACTCGGCGCGCTGGGAGCACGAGCACGACCTGGCGGGCAAGCGGGTGGCAGTCATCGGCACCGGCGCCAGCGCGGCGCAGATCATCCCCGAGGTGGCCAAGATCGCCGAGCAGGTCGACGTCTACCAGCGGACGCCGCAGTGGATCCTGCCTCGCTCGGACAAGCCGTTCAGCGAAGAGGACAAGCAACGCTTCGCCCGCAACAAGCGTGCGGCCAAGAAGCACCGCGACGAGATCTACTGGGCCTTCGAGAAGACGATCGCCTTCCGCTACGAGGACGGCGCCGCCGACGGGCTGAAGGCCTTGGCGCTCAGTCACATCGACTACCGGATCAAGGACGAGGAGCTGAAGGCCAAGCTCACCCCCGACTACCCCTTCGGCTGCAAGCGGACACTCATCTGCAGCGACTTCTACAAGGCCCTGCTGCGCGACAACGTCGAGCTGGTCACGGACGGGATCGAGCGGGTCACCAGGAGCGGCGTCGTCACCGTCGACGGCACAGAGCGTCCGGTCGACGTCATCGTGTTGGCGACGGGCTTCAAGGCGACGGAATACCTCGAGGGTATCGACGTCGTGGGTCGCGACGGCCGGCGGCTGCACGACGACTGGGCGAAGGCCCGAGTCGCGCACGCCTACAAGGGCCTCACCGTCTCGGGCTACCCGAACTTCTTCATGATGTACGGGCCCAACACCAACCAGGGCGGGAACTCCATCATCATCATCCTGGAGGCGCAGGCCACCTACATCATGAGTGCGCTCACGGCGATGCGCCGCCACCGGTGCCACGGCGGTGGACGTGCGGCGGGACGTCATGGACGCCTACAACGAGGACCTGGCCGTGGCGCTCGACGGCACGCTGTGGCACGACGGCTGCCAGAGCTACTTCAAGAACGCCGCCGGGAAGATCGCCACCCAGCTGCCACAGACGTCGCGGTGGTACGCCGACCAGACGAAGCGATTCAAGATGAAGGAGTACGAACGCGTATGAAAGCAGCCGTTTACTACGAGACCGGAGCGCCCGACGTCTTTCGCTACGAGGACGTGCCCGACCCGGCGGTCGGTGCGGGCGACATCCTGATCACCGTCGAGGCGGTGAGCATCGAGGGCGGCGACACCCTGAGTCGGCTCGGCGGCGACATGGCCCGGGTGCCCGCACATCGTCGGCTACCAGGCGGCCGGCACGGTGGCCGAGGTGGGAGCCGACGTGCAGGGCTTCGCGGTGGGGGACCGGGCCGTGACGGTCGGGCTGGACGGCTCGCACGCCGAGCGGCGCGCCGTGCCCGCCGGCTTCGCCTGGAAGATCCCCGACGGCGTCAGCACCGACGACGCGGCCGCGCGTGCCGGTTCCGTTCGGCACGGCCGACGACTGCCTCTTCGAGTTCGGACGGCTGAAGGCCGGCGAGACCGCGCTGATCCATGCCGGTGCCGGCGGCGTCGGCATCGCCGCGATCCAGATGGCCAAGCGCGCCGGCGCACGCGTGCTCTCCACCGCTTCGAGCGACGAACGCCTCGAGCGGCTCAAGGACCTCGGGCTCGACGAGGGCATCAACTACCGCGCCCACGACTTCGTCGCCGAGGCGCGGCGGCTGACCGACGGGCGCGGCGTCGACGTGATCGTCGACTCGGTGGGCGGCCCTACGCTGCAGGGCAGCATCAACGCGCTCGCCTACCGCGGGCGTTGCGTCGACGGTGGGGGACGCCGGCCGGCGCCGGCCGAACACGCTCGACATCTCGAGCATGCGGGCGAACAACCAGACGCTGTCGGGCTACTTCATGGGCGCCGAGCTCCTGCTGGCGCACGAGCGGGTGCACGGCATGATCGCCGGGCACCTCGATGCCATCGTCCGGGGTGAGCTGAAGGTGGTCATCGACCGCACCTTCCCGCTCTCCGACGCCGCCGGTGCCCACGCCTACATCGAGAGCCGCCAGGCCTTCGGCCGGGTCCTGCTGATCCCCTGACGCCGCTCCCGTAGGGGAGCTTTCGAGAAAACCCCTGGTCACGGACCCACTTGCAATTCGCACATAACGCGTTAGTCTTGACTAACATGTTGTGCGGTGAGCGAGACCGAGACTCCGACGACCCTCGACCTCTTCGTGGTGCTGGGGGAGCCCAACCGGCGGCGCCTGCTCGAGCTGCTGCGGGGCGGGGAGATGACGGTCACGGAGCTTGCCGCGCACTTCACGGTCACCCGGCCGGCCATCTCGCAGCACCTCGGCGTGCTGGCGGCGGCCGGCTTGGTGGAGGTCCGGCGGGACGGCCGGTTCCGCCGCTACCGGGTCCGTCCCGACGGGATGGCGGCGTTGCGCAGCAGCCTCGACGCGTTCTGGACCACCGAGTTGGAGGAACTCGCGTCGGCTCGCCCGACGTCGGGTTCGCACGAGAGCATCGAAACGAAAGGAACCCCCGATGACCATTGACAAGACCGTGCTGGTCCCGCTCGACGCGGACGAGACCTTCGCGTTGTTGACCGAGCCCGCACGCTTGCGGCGCTGGCAGCTCGTCTCCGCGCGCATGGACCTGCGCGGCCGGCGGCGACTTCCGCTGGACCGTGGTGCCCGGGGCCAACGCGTCGGGCACGTTCGTCGAGGTCGAGCCGGGCAAGCGTCTCGTGTACACGTGGGGCTGGGAGACGGAGCGGACCGAGATGGGGCCCGAGCCGGGCGGCTCCACGATCACGATCACGCTCGAGCCCGCCGAACGGCGGCACCACGGTGCGGCTCGTGCACGAGGGGCTGACGCCCGAACAGGACGAGGCGCACTCGCACGGGTGGGACCACTTCATGGGCCGGCTGGTCGCGGCGGCGAACGACGGCAGACGCGGAGCTCGACCCGATGCTGCAGCGCCCGGCGGAGAGCTGGGACCCGCTCACGTCGGCCGAGGCGTCGTTGGCGGTGTGCGAGTACGTGCTGGCGCAGATGGGCCCCGGCGACGGGAAGGCGCAGACACCGTGCAGCGAGTACGACGTGGACCAGCTGGCCGAGCATCTCTGCGGGTCGCTCGTCTCGCTCGGCGGGTGCGTCGGCGTGCAGGTGGCACCCGACATGGACGCCTCGCTCGAGGTGCGGGTGGCCGACCTCGCCCAGCCGGTGCTCGAGGGGTGGCGGCGGCACGGGCTCGAGGGTGAGGTGAACCTCGGGCCGGGGCCGTTCCCGGCAGAGACGGCATGCGGGATCTTGTCGATGGAGTTTCTCGTTCACGCGTGGGACTTCGCGGCGGCGACCGGCCGGACCGTGCCGGCCAACGACGGGCTCTACGACCTATGTGCTCGGCCTCGCGCACGGGTTGATCCGGCCGTCGTTCCGTGGCGAGGGCCAGGGGTTCGGCGACGAGCTCCCGGCGCGGCGACGGGGCCGGGCCGATGGAGCAGCTGCTCGCGTACACGGGCCGCCAGCCATAACGCGTGCGTTGGCGAACGTCAACGAAGACACGACACACACGAAAGGACCAGAAAGATGACGCAGACCGAAGAGACGACGACGCCGGCGAAGGCGAAGGACTACGAGCACACGGTCATCGTGCACGCGAGCCCCGACGCGGTCTTCGACGCGCTCACCACCGTGTCCGGACTCACGGCGTGGTGGTCCCCGGTGACGGGGTCAGGCGAGGCCGGTGGCGAGCTCAGCTTCACCATGAACGCGGCCGAGCCGTGCGTGATGCGCGTCGACGTGGCAGCCAGGCCGGCCCTGGTGCAGTGGACCTGCACGTCGTGCGACTTCATGCCGGATTGGGTGGGCACGCGTCCGACCTACACGATCATCCCGCTCGACGACGGCACGACGGAGCTTCGGTTCCGTCACGTCGGCCTGACGTCGGAACTGGAGTGCATCGACATGTGCACCAGTGGCTGGAACCACTTCATCCCGAGCCTGCGTGACTACGCGGAGACCGGCACCGGCAGCCCGCTCGGGAGCCCCGGCGACACGGCGCGTCGCGAGCGGGATCGGGACCTGGCGTAGGCAGGACTCGCTCTGGGGGCCGTGTTAGACACGGGCGGTGATCAAGCTCACGTTCGCGGTGCGCCGGCGGATCGACGTCGACCCCGCCGAATTCCACAGCTACTGGCGCGACCAGCACGGGCCGCTGGTGCGGTCCCTCCGGTCGGCGCTCGGCATCCGCCGCTACGTGCAGACGCACCGCCTGGAGACGCCGCTCAATGACGTGCTCCGAGCCAGCCGGCGTGGCCTCGAGCCCTACGACGGGGTGGCGGAGCTGTGGTGGGACGACCTCGACGCGCTGGTTGCCGCCACCTCGTCACCCGAGGGTGCGGCCGCCGGTCAGACCCTGCTCGAGGACGAAGCGCGGTTCATCGACCTCGAGCAATCAGCCCTCTGGCTCGGGCAGGAGATCGAGATCATTCCTCTCGCGCCGAGCAACGAGTAGCGAGGTACCCGACAGGGGGCATGGGGCAGGCAGGTCCCCTTCGATTGCATCTCGAGGTCCCAGCCGTAGCCTGGGCCCGTGTCCGCGGACCAAGACGACGAGTATGCCCGTCACGCGCGGGCGGCTCCCCACATGGCTGATGCTGACGCCGTGGCATTCGTCGCCCGGGCCCAGAACGGTGACCGTGGTGCTCGTGCTGCGTTGACGACGGCGCATCGCCGCCTGGTGGTGAGGCTGGCCGAGCGGTACGCACGCAGCGGTCTGTCCTGGGAGGAGCGGACCCGACTCGGGGAACAGGGCCTCGGGGCCGCCATCGAGAAGTTCACTCCGGCGAAGGGGTTCTCGTTCTCCACCTACGCAACCTGGTGGATCCGACGATGCATCACCGGAGGTGTCGGTGGCGGCGACGCAACCTCACTGCGGGAACCGAGAGCGCCCCGCCCCTCGTCCGGCGCGGCGTCCGCCGGTCTCTAGATCATCCACCTTCCGGCGTGTGCGGACGGCAGCGCGTATCTTTCCGGGAGCATGTGGCCCCGAGTAGATGGTCTGCGAGCCTTTTCTCTCGGAAGGCCCGGAGAGATGCGTGCCCGTCTCACGCTGGCGGCCGTCGAGGGACTGAAGACGGCGACCGGGGCACTGCTCCAACAGGAATACCTCGACGAGGGAGAACCGGTCGAGGTACCAGGTGAGCGGCAGGTGCTTCTCGGTACCGAGGATGACGCGGTGGCACTCATCGAGATCACCGGGGTCGAGACGCACCGCTTCATCGACGTCCCGTGGGAGTTTGCGCACGACGAGGGCGAAGGGTTCACGTCGATCGAGCATTGGCGGAGTGGTCACCGTTCCTTTTACGAACAAGAAGGAGTTCCGGTCTTCGACGACTCCCCGTTCGTGTGCGTCTGGTTTCGGATCCTGGAGTTGAAGGGCGGCGCCTAGCCTGCAGGCGGTGACACGTTGCCCCGGTCTCCCGCTACCGTTGGTGAGATGAGCGAGGACCTTGGATCCACCCGTGCTCCCGGCATCACCGACGAGGAGTTGACCGAGCTTGCGCTCGCCGCGGACCCGGACGCACCTCTCTCGGCTGATGCCGTTCCCATCCATGTGCACATAGCGCAGTTCGCCGCCGCACCCCTCCCGCCTTGGTACATGCCCCCCGTTGCGAGGTCCGGAGGGCGAGGCTGGAAGACGCCCGTCGTTCTCGCCGTGGTCGCGGCGTTCTTCCTGATCGACGCACTGGGTCTCTGCAACACGTACGGCGTCCTCAGTCTTTGATCCCCTCGGGGCGAGGCGAGATCACGGCCGGTTAGCGGCAAGCTGCTCGACAATGGTGACCGCGCATTCGTCCGAGAGAGCGTTCGTCGTGTTGACGGTGAGGTCATAGCGAACCCCTCGGTGCACTCGGGTCGCCTGATCACGAGCCAGTCCGATGATCCTGTCCGCCCGTTGTCTCTCGCGAGCCTCTGCCACTTCGAGGTCGCAGCGCACGCCGACCCAGACCACGGTCAGCCCATCGAGAGCGGCGGCAAGCCGGGCCTGCGATCCCGCCCCATCGAGGAACACCTCGTCGACGATCAGGTTGGCGCCCGCATGGGCCATGGCGGCAATCCCCCGGTACCAAGCATGTTCGGCGTGGCGGAATGACTCTCCGACCGCGATCGACCCATCGGACCTGAAATCGAGGGTGCCTCCAGCCGTGGTGTCGCTCGGTCCGTGCGACAGGGCGCGGATCAGGTCGTCGACCCCGAGGGTCAGCCAGGTCCCTTCAAGACGCTGCTGAAGGCAGACCGCAAGGGAGGACTTCCCCGAACTGGACCCGCCGTTCAGCACGATGATGTCGGCGTCCATCTCGATGACAGTAGGTCGATCAGCGTCAGGCGGTGGGGAGTTCCGGGCACGCACCGGCACTCGGGCCGATGGCCACCCCATCGATGTCGAAACTCCTTGGCTGCTTGCAGCAGCGGGCCCGAGTCTCGGTCCGCGATGCTGTCCGGGCCGAACGTGTCGAAGTCGGCCGGCGGGCCATCGCACCCACCATGAGGAGTCCACATGCCCGATACCGTTCACCTGCCCGACCGCCTCGAGGTGACGCGCCCTATCCCGGCGCCGGCTGACGCGATCTTCGACATCGTGCGAAGTCCAGCTGGGCATGTCGCTATCGACGCCTCCGGAATGCTGCAGGACTTCAGTGGAGAACCAGCAGAGAAGGTGGGAGACACGTTCGTCATCCACATGGATCGCGAGTCGCTCAATGACGTTCCGCTCGGGAAGTACGACGTGACCGTGCACATCATCCTGTTCGAGCGCGATAAGGAGATCGCCTGGAATCTCGGACCGGATATTCCGTTTCCACACTTCTATGGGTATCGCCTGGAGGCCGGTGAGGATGGAGTCACCAACGTGACGTCCTACTACGACTGGTCGAAGATGGGCGACGAATACAAGGACCATTTTCCGATCGTGCCCGAGTCGGCCCTGCGCGCAACGCTCGGAATCTTGGAACGAACGGTCAGAAAGGGCTTGTGACCTTCAGGACCCCGCTTTCGGTGTGGGTTGGCACAACGACCAATGGGCGACGCAATGCCGGCGATTGACACGGGTTCGATGGGGTGGCTTCGCACCTCTGTGGGTCTCGCTCTCATCGCCGCACCGGGTGCTGTGATGCGCATCGCCGGTAGCGATCCCCCGACCGGTACCACCCTCCTTCTGATGCGGACAATCGGAATCCGAGATCTCGTCCTGGGAGTCGGGACGGTGACGGCCGCGCAGGGATCCGATGAATCCGACGCCCGTCGGTGGGCGAAAGCGACCTTGGCGAGCGATGCGCTCGACACCGTCGTGAGCCTTGCGGCAATGCGGGCCATCGGACGACGGGACTCGTTGTTCGCCGCAGGACTGGCCTTTGCCTTTGTTTGCGCAGATCTCCAAGCGCTGCGAACTGCCGCCGGACAACAACGTTCCCCGAACAGCGGTACCGGCTAACTCCTCGTTCGGTCGCCCCAGGCGACCAGAACGCCCACCGGCCGACGTTGTGGACAGGGATCCGATCCGGCACTCCTCGATGTGCTCATCGAATCGTCTCACCATTCGGGTCTCGATTTTGCCCGCCTAACACCATTGTCAACCTCTCCAGGTCGGCCACGGTCACCGTCAGTGCCGAATGTCCACGCCTTCGCAACTGCGACGGCACCCTTTCTCCAAAGTGAATGCACACGCCTGCGTCGTGGTTCGTTCCAAAGGTCAATCCGTCGTCAGCACCCGACATGCGAACGCCAACCCCTGTCCACCAGCGGTAGTTCCGGGTGATATGGGCCCCCGTGATGTTAGAAAGCGGCGTCTTGATGTTGAAAAGGCCGAATGTTGCTACGAGTGTCCCTTCGTCAGTGAGCGTGACGCCGTCTTTCGCCGGACGGAGCAAGAAGGGCAACAACACCGGTAGGTAGCGCTTGTCGATCGCGTAACCGAAGTGCTCGCTCACCCTCAGAACGTTAAGCGCAGTCTGTCTGCGATCGCCAAATGCTCTCGGGCGGACCTCAGTCTGCGAGCATGACTGCGTGGAAGCACCCGATGGCGCACCATCGTGGCTCGAGGTTGTCACGGCACAGGAGCGACCGGATCTCTGGGAGCGCGTCCGGGCCGGGCGTCTGTTCGATTCCGTTTGGCCCGAATACAACCTGCATGGAACGCATGCGGCCCGCTATTTCGGAGATCTCGTTCCCCGGTTCGCCCACCTTCAGGCATTGTTCGTCGATCGGCGGACGAGCGATGTGATGGCTCGGGCCCGAACCATTCCGTTTTGTTGGGACCGCACTCTCGAGGACCTCCCTGGCGGTATCGACGCCCTGGGTCTCCGAGCTGTCGAGGATCCCCGGACCCCGAACTCGCTCTCGGCTTTGTCGGCCGAAGTGCAACCTGAGCACCAGAGAACCGGGTTGAGCTCGCTCGTACTTGCGACGATGGTGACGATGGCCCGTCGGGCGCGCCTTGCGCCGCTGGTCGCTCCGGTACGGCCCAGCTGGAAGGACCGCTTTCCGCTCAACTCCATCGCGGACTACGCCTCTTGGCAGCGCCGAGACGGACTCGCCTTCGATCCGTGGATCCGGGTTCACGCCCGCCTCGGAGCAAGAATCCTTCGGCCCGAGCCGAACTCGATGGAGTTCACCGCTCAGGTACCGGACTGGGAAGAATGGACCGGAATGCACTTTCATCGTGACGGCTTCTACGTCTTTCCCGCCGGGCTGGCACCCCTCACGATCACCGATGATGTCGGCCGGTACTGGGAGCCCAATGTCTGGATGCTGCACGACGTCTCTTGACCAACCCGCTCACGTCCGGTGACACCGTGGAGATCATGTCGGGCCGAGGTCACACTCCATCATGATGAGCCTCGTCGTAGGCCGACTCCCGAGCAAAGGTCGAGGTGAATGCATCGGGCGTGTCGCCGAGGGCTCGGAGGCGGATCTCTCGAATGTCTCGCCAACGATCTTCTTCGAGCGTAAGGATCTCAGCCACGTACGGAACCACGTTACTGAGCAAGCCTCTCAGGACTGTGGAGGCAAGATGACTGCCGCCGGTCAACTCGCAGCGTGGGGCGGGTGGCGGGTGGCGACGGGATCCTCAACCGGGGTCGGTGTATCATTTCGTAACCTCACCTCGGGTGGAAAGCGCCGTCGCTTACGACGGCAGGAGTGACGGCGCTGTGAAAACCAGAGCGAAGGGCCGGAGCGTCGAGCCCTGGCATCTGCTCCGCCTCCACCCGATGTCCAAGAGCGGCGGCCAAGAAGGTTCACTGCTTCTCCTCCCGCAGCCGCGCAAAGTCCTTCGCCACGCACTTCCCGTGGTGCTCGAGGGTGTGGTCGGTCCTCTCGTCCTGTTCTATCTGCTCCTTGTCGTCTCTGGTTTCAAAGGTGCGTTGATCGCCGCGCTCACGTGGTCGTATCTGGCTCTTGGTCGGCGCCTGCTCAGAGGTGAGCGGATATCCATGTTGTTGTTGTTCGGAACGATTTTGCTCACCCTGAGGACGGCGATCGCCTTCATCACGGGCAGCGCATTCGTGTACTTTGCCCAACCGACGGCCGGAACGATCGTGATATCTCTCGCTCTGCTGGTTTCGGCGGTGCTCGGCCGGCCCTTCACACAACGCTTCGCGCACGATTTTTGCCCGATCGACCCGGCAATCATGAGGCGACCGCTCGTGCGTCGATTCTTCATTCGGATCTCGGTCCTCTGGGCTTCCGTCCTCATGCTCAATGCAGGTCTCGTGTTCTGGTTGCTCGTGTCATCGTCGCTGCGATCCTTCGTGCTCGAGCGCTCAGCAGTGACATACGGCCTCACCGCCATCGCGATCTTCTTCTCCATTACCGGGTTCATGGCGATGATGCGTCGGGACGGCATCACCGTCGAATGGGCCGGCGCCAAGACGCCGCCTCCCGCCAGCCCGGAGACATGAAGGGACCCACGCGGGCGGTCCTGCGCAGAATGACGCAACTCACACGGCCACTTGCCATGCGATCCGCGGGGAGCGAAACCTCCGGCACCTCGATCGTCCGTCACGTCGGACGCCGTTCGGGTCGAACCTACGAGACCCCGGTCGTCGCGGTCGAACACGACGACGGATTTCTCATTGCCCTCCCCTATGGAGAGCGCACCGATTGGCTGAAGAACGTGGTCGCCGGCGGGGAGGCGTCCGTGGTGAGCCACGGGCGAACGTTTCGGATCGATGGGCCCCAGGTGATACCGATGTCCGACGCGACCAGGTACTTCGGACCCAAGGAGCAGAAGCTGCACCGGCGCTTTGCCGTCGCAACCTGTCTCCGTGTCCATCACACGACGGCGTAGCCAACGTCCCGGCGAACATCGGCTGGGAGACGGCTGCCTCACTCGTGCCGAACCGACCCACCCGACGGGGATGATCGGGATCTCGCGGTTTCATCGGCGCACGCCGACAAGGTGGAACAGCCGGCTCATGCATCGATAGGGATCCCGGCGGCTGGCTTCCAGCTCGACGGCGAGCACCGTGGACTCCGACTCGACCCCTGGGCTGTCGCGTGCTTCTTGTGTCCATCCGTCGGTGAACAGCCGGACGCCGTACCACGCCACCCGCTCGATTCCCACGTCGGCGAGCATCTGGGTCAAGCCTTCAAGAGAGTCGGGGCGGGTGTCCACGCCGAGTCCGTTTACCTGCCGGTCGGCGTCGAACGCGGCGAGCGCGGTGGTCCAGTCGCCCTCCAATGCTGGCCTGACCGCGAGCGTGTCGATGTTCTTGGCCACGAGCGAGACGACCGCGCCTGGCTGGGCAAGGTCGGCCAAGGCAGCCACGAACGGTCGTGGTTCGTCTACGTACATGATCACTCCGTGGCAGAGAACGCCGGCAAAGACTCCTCGGCCGAGGGCCTCCGGTGCCTGCTCCGCCGTCGCCTCGACGAGTTGTATCCGTCGGATGATCTCGGGCGATTCCTGAGCCACGAGTGCCTCCGCCCGCTGCAGCATGGCGGCCGAAGGATCGACGATGGTCACCTCGTAGCCGGCGCGGCGCGAGAGGCAAGGCCTGGTGACCAGCCCCACCCCCGACATCGACCAGCCTCGCCGGCGGTGATGGAAGGTGCTCGCGGAGATGGCAATCGATGACGTGCGTGCGAACCCGGCCACGGAGCGAGCCGTAGTGTCCATCCACGAATCGGTCAGCCAGTGGCGCCCACGCGTCCTCGGTCACGCCAATATCCTGCCCGTCGCAGGAGGTGGCCTGTCGGACTGACCCGAAGGTGTTTGTCTTCGGGACGCTTTGCAAGGTCAGGCGGGCGGGCTTCCGAGCATTCATCCGTTCGTTCGCACAGATCGGTCGGTACGCTTCCGCAATGACCATTGGCGCTCCCACCGAAGGGCTGAGCGGCTCTGCTCACCGGGAGCTCAGGCTGGCCGAACTCGTCGCACTCGGACTACTCGTGGTCGAGGGCCTTGCCATCCTCGGCTTCGTCGCGGCAGGGATCGCGAACCAGGCGCAATTCGGAGGACAGGGATTGAGCGCTGAGGGGGGCCACGTCTTGGGCTACACGCTGACGCTGGCAAGCAGCTGGTCCGCGCCCTGGGCCGTCGCGGTGTTTCTCCTCGGTCCGCTCGCCCTCGTCGCCTGGGCCGGGCGGCGTGACGGCGACGACTTCGCCGAGGACCGAACCCGGTTGGTGTTGCGCCTCGAGCTCGTCCTCGCTGTCCTCACCGCCCTCGGTGGGATCCTCTCGATCGTGGGCCGGGTGATGCAGGTCTCACCGTCGCAGCAGTGGAGTGCGTTTTTCGCCACCCTGGGCACCGGCGTCGGTGCCGTGGGTCTGGGCTTCTTGGGGATGGTCGTGGTGAAGTGGCTCGGCGACGACATCCAGGCCGGCTTGCCGCCACGTCGAGGTGGGGGCGGTGCCACGGATGAAGTGGAGGCGGGCCGATGACCCTCGCCGCCGCCTTCGGCCCCGGTCTGTTGATCGTTCTCGTCGCCCTCGTTTTTGGCCTCTTGGTGCCGCTCTGGGCCGTCATCGATGCGGCCAGTCGTCCGGCGGGGGCCTTCTACGGCGCCGGCTCGAACAAGACCACCTGGGTCGTCATCATCGCGATCGCCTGGTTCTTCGGGCTGGGCTTCTTCCTCGGCGGCTACTACCTGCTCTTCACGCGGCCGAAGGTGCGTCGTCAGATGGAAGGGATGACCTGAGAGGCCTTGTCCTCAGGCCGATCTCGACGAGCGCCACTGCCGCTCGAACGGCAGGCGCCACGTACGCGGCGCGATGAGGTCGTTGATCGCCGGCGGCCCCCAGCCGCCCTTGGCGTACGGCTCGCGCGGGCGGCGGGTTCTCGAGCAGCGGCGTCGACACCTCCCACAGCCGCTCGATCCCCTCGGCCGTGTTGAACAGCGTGTGGTCCCCGACCATGGCGTCGTGGATCAGGCGCTCGTAGGCCTCGAGCACGTCGGCGTCCTGGCCCGTCTCGTGCAGGGCGAACTGCAGGGAGAGCTTCTCGAGTTGCATGCCCGGACCGGGGTGCTTGCCGTAGAACGACAGCGAGAGCTTGGACGAGTCGGCCAGGTCGAAGGTGAGGTGGTCGGGGCCCTGGGTGCCGACGCCGGAGCCCTCGGGGAACATCGACTTGGGGGGCTCGCGGAACGCGATCGAGATGATGCGCTCGCCGCTGCCCATCTGCTTGCCCGTGCGCAGGAAGAAGGGCACGCCGGCCCAGCGCCAGTTGTCGATCTCGCAGCGCACGGCGACGAGGGTCTCGGTGTCCGAGTCGGGCGCGACGCCCGGGATGTCGCGGTAGCCGTCGTACTGCCCGCGCACGACCTGGGTGACGTCGAGCGGGCGCATGGAGCGGAAGACCTTGTTCTTCTCCTCGCCGATCGGGTCCGGGGCGAGTGCCGTCGGCGGCTCCATGGCGACGAAGCCCATGATCTGGAACAGGTGGGTCACCACCATGTCCTTGAACGCGCCCGTCGCCTCGTAGAACGCCGACCCGGTCGTCGACCCCGAGCGTCTCGGGCACGTCGATCTGCACATGGTCGATGTGGTCGCGGTTCCAGATCGGCTCGAAGAGCCCGTTGGCGAAGCGGAAGGCCAGGATGTTCTGCACCGCCTCCTTGCCCAGGAAGTGGTCGATGCGGAAGATCTGCTCCTCGTCGAAGTACTGGTGGAGCATGTCGTTGAGCGCGCAGGCCGAGGCCAGGTCGGTGCCGAACGGCTTCTCCATGACGATGCGCGACCGCTCGATCAGCTTGGCGTCCGCCAGCATCTGGATGACCGCCTGGTCCGCCGCCGGCGGCACGCTCAGATAGTGCAGCCGCCGCACCCCGTTGCTGTCGCCGCCGATCGCCTTCTCCGCGCCGTTGACGTGGTCGCCCAGCGCCTGGGCGCCGCTCGGACGTGGACACGAAGGTGAGCCGCTTCTCGAACTCGGCCCAGTGGCGCAGCGAGATCTTGCCGGTGAAGAACTCGTCGCAGGCGTGGCGGGCCAGGTGCCGGAAGTCCTCGTCGCTCAGTCTGGCGCGTCGAGCTGCCGACGATGCGGTAGTCGGGCATCATCCCGAGCATCGAGAGGTGGAGGAGGCCGGGCAGCAGCTTGCGCGCCGCCAGGTCGCCCGTGGCGCCGAACAGCACGATCACGTGCGGGTCGATCTGCGAGCCGGACGTCGCCGAGTCGGCGGTCTCGCTGCGGTCCACCACCTCGGTCATGCCGGCCTCCGCACGTTGAGCTCGGCGGTGTTGGCGCCCATGATCTTCGGCACCGATTCCTCGGGCAGCTTCTGCAGCTCGGTCACCCAGTCGGTCGGCTGCGGGAGGCCCTCCACGTGGGGCCAGTCCGAGCCGAAGATGACCCGGTCCTCACCCACGAGGCCGACGATCTCGTCGACGTCGTCCTCCCAGAACGGGTTGATCCAGACGTGGCGCCGGAACGTGTCGACCGGGTCCTCGGAGAAGTAGCCCGGCATGCGCCGCGCCGTGGTGCGCAGCTTGCGGAAGAGGGGAGCGAGGAACTCCGAGCCGTTCTCGACCGAGGCGACGCGCACGTTGGGGAAACGGTCGAACAGCTTCTCGAGGATGAGCGTGGCCAGCCAGTCGTGCGCCGCCCGCTCGATGGCGAACGCCTTGATGCTCGGGCGCTGGTACCCGCCGCCACCCTTGAACGAGGCCCGGAAGCCGTCCTGGCGCGTAGCCGTTCGACGACAGCCCGGCGTCCCCGGCGTGCACGACGACCGTGATGCCGGCCTCGTTCACCCGCGCCCAGAACGGGTCGAACTCGTCGGCCGCCGGCGAGAGCGGCCCCGCCGCCGTGATCGGGGCCGCCGCCCGCAGCACGACGGTGCGGGCGTCCTGGTCGAGGGCCCACTCCAGCTCGCGCACGGCCTCGTCCACGTCGGCCAGGGTGATGTAGGGCGAGGCGAAGATGCGGTCGCGGTACGCCATGCCCCAGTCCTCGGCCAGCCAGCGGTTGAACGCGCGGAACAGGAGGACCACCGCCTCGGGGTCCTCCTTCAGCGCCTCCTCGTAGAGCATGCCGAGGGTGGGGAAGAGCCAGACCTGGGCCAGGCCCTGCGCGTCCATCGTCGCCAGCCGGGCGTCACGGTCGCGGTACTCGGGCCGGGTGGGCTCGGGTGTGCCCATCAGCTCGTGCATGGGCACGCCGTTGGGGTTGCCGCGGAAGTAGTCGAACAGCGCGCCGGCCGGCGAGATCGGGTTGAACGTCGGGTTGGTCACGGCCCGGCTGATGCGACCGCCCAGCGAGTGGTAGCGCCGTCCGTTCACCTCGACCCACTCGATGACCCGCGGCCCGAGCGCCGGGTCGAGGTGGCGGGTGAAGGCGTCGAGCGCCTCGTAGTAGTGGTTGTCGGCGTCGAAGACGGGTGCGTCGAGCGTGGGCATTGTCAGCCTTTCCCAATCCGCGTGGCGTGCCTGGCGTCGGTGTGGCGCAACACCAGAACTGTATTGGCTGGCGGCAGGGGCCCCGTCAGGCCGATGGCCCGGGGCGTGGCGGGCCGGCGGCGGTGAACTGCACGCCCTCGGGGTCGACGGCCCAGTCGGGCGGCGACCCCCACTGCTCCCCGAACACCAACTCGGGGAGCGGGCGCCGGCGCACCGGACCGTGCCTCCCCAGCGGCCGGCCGAGCGTGATGGAGGCCATGATCTCCACGTTGTCGGGGATCCCCAGCAACCCCCGCAGGTCGCCGTCGGCCATGTGGTGCAACCCCGTCAGCACGCCCCCGTAGCCCAGGGCGCGGGCAGCCAGCAGCAGGTTCTGGCAGGCGGGGTAGATCGAGGCGCCGTCGCTGCTGGCGGTGTGCGCCCGGTAGCGCACGTAGCAGGCGAGGACGAGGACGGGCACCGACTCGTAGTCGTCGACGTAGCGCTGCATGGTGCGGGCGAGTCGCGACTTGGGCGAGTCGGCCTGGGTGCCCGATCCCTTGTCGTAGCCGTCCTCGGCCCGTTTGGCATCCCAGAACCGGCGGGCACCGGCGCCGATGAGCCGCTTGGCCTCGGCCGCCACGGGCCCGTCGGTGAGCACGACGAAGCGGAAGGGCTGGCGGTTCGAACCACTCGGGGCCCGGGTGGCTGCGAAGAGGATGTCGCGCAGGGCGTCGTCGGGCACCTTCTCGTCGGCGTAGCGGCGGATGGCCCGCGTCGTGAGGAGGCCGTCGTAGAGGGAGACGCCGTCGGGGTGCACCCCGGCGACGCTACCAATGGCCGTCCACGCCGACGGCAGCCACGGCTCTTCGACCAGCTCGCCGTAGAGCGCGGGCCGGCGCTCGTCCTCGAGCAGTGCGCCCACGCCCTCGTGCCGGTGCGCAAGGTGCAGGTCGATGCGGTGCACCACGAGCTCGGCCGGGCTCGGCCGGCCCGGCACGGCCGTCGGCGCGCGCGGCGACCACGGTGCCGGTGGGGGCGATGATGCGGCTCGCACCGAGCAGCGTCGACGTGGCGTGCGTGCCGGCCTGGTTCGCCTCGAGCCACCACTGGCTGTTGGCGAGCGCATAGGCGGGATGCAGGAGGTCCCACGCCGGCGCCGCCTCGACCTCGCACGCGCAGGCGGCGAGCACCAGCCGGGCCCCGCGCAGCGCGAGCGAACGGGCGACCTCGGGGAAGTCGCCCTCGAAGCCCACGACGAGCCCGACCCTTCCGAGCGCCGGGTCGTCGAACGTCGTGATGCGGTTGCCGGGTGCGAAGACGGCGTGCTCCCGGGCGGGACGGTAGAGGTGCGCCTTGCGGTGCCAGGCGGCAAGGTCACCCTGGGGATTGAACACCAGCATCGTGTCGTGCACCGAGCCGTCTTCACCGAGCTCGGGCAGGCTCCCGGCGACGAAGAGGCCGTGTCGCCGCGCCCGCTCGGCGAGGCGCACCGCCCGTGGACCGTCCCGCGGCTCGGCGTCCCGCCGTGCGTCGTCGGCCAGCGTCTCGGGGTCGTAGCCGCACGACCACAGCTCGGGCAGGACGAGCAGCTCCACCCCGCGGGCGGCGGCGTCGTCGATCATGCCCAGGGCGACCGAGAGGTTCTGCTTGGGCTCGCCCGGCGTGGACAGCCACTGCGCCACGCCGACCAGGAGGTCTCGCTTCACATCCCCACCGGGCCCGTCGACTCCTCTCGTCGCCGCCTGCTCTGCACGGTACGGGCGCAACGTTCGGGGAGGGTTTCCCGCCTGTGAATGCCTTGTTACATCGTGCGCTGGGGGCCGTGGGCTCGCGTGTGCCCGAAGCTCAGGCGCCGCGGAGCGCCATGGCGGTGAGCAGCTCGTAGATCACGTGCGCGGCGGCGATCGCCGTGATCTCGGCGTGGTCGTACGCAGGCGAGACCTCGACGACATCGGCCCCCACGATGCGGGCGGGCGCCAGCCCACGCACCAGCGACAGGAGCTCGCGGCTGGTCAGACCCGCCGGCCTCGGGCGTGCCGGTGCCCGGCGCGTGCGCCGGGTCGAGGACGTCGATGTCGACGGACACGTAGAGCGGTGCGTCGCCCACCCGCTCCAACACCCGTGCCGCCACCGCGGCGGCGCCCCGCTCGGCGACGTCGTCGGCCGTGATCTGTGCGAAGCCCATGCCGGCGTCGTCGACGAGGTCGGTGCTCGAGTAGAGCGGCCCGCGCAGGCCGACATGCGTGCTGTGGTCGCGGCTGAGCAGCCCTTCCTCCCAGGCCCGCCGGAACGGGGAGCCGTGGGTGAAGCGCTGGCCGAAGTAGACGTCCCAGGTGTCGAGGTGGGCGTCGAAGTGGACGAGGGCGAGCGGGCCGTGCCGGGCCGACGTGGCGCGCAGCAGCGGCAGGGCGACGGTGTGGTCGCCGCCGATCGCCACCAGCCGCCCGCCGCCCGCCAGCAGCGCCTCGGCCGCGGCCTCGATCTGGGCGACCGCTTCTTCGGGCCCGAAGGGCGTGCAGGCGACGTCGCCGGCGTCGACCACCTGGGCGAGCTCGAAGGGCAGCGCCCCGACGGCGGGGTTGTAGGGCCGCAGCAGTCGCGAGCCCTGGCGCACGGCCGACGGCCCGAACCGGGCACCCGGCCGGTAGGTGGTGCCGCCGTCGAACGGGATGCCGACGACAGCGATGTCCCAGCGCGGCACGGCGTCGGCCGCCGGCAGGCGGGCGAACGTGGCGGGCCCGGCGAAGCGGGGGACGACGGTGGCGTCGGCCGGGCCCACGGGGCCGGCGTCGCCCGGTCATCAGTCGTCGATGGCCTGGTACACGAGCGACCGCAGCTGCGCCCGGAACGGGTACGCGATGGAGGGGAAGAGCTGGGTCATGAACACGACGAAGAGGTCCTCGGACGGATCGACCCAGAACGCGGTGCTGGCGGCCCCGCCCCAGTAGTACTCGCCCGCGGAGCCGGCCATCGCCGTGGCGGCGGGCCCGAGCCCGACGGCGAAGCCGAGTCCGAAGCCGACGCCCTCGAAGCCGGCCTCGCCGAAGCCGCCCATGGCGAGGTCCGCCAGAGTCGCCCCGCCTGGCAGGTGGTTGGCCGTCATCAGCTCGATCGTCTTGCGCCCGAGCACCCGCCGGCCGTCGAGCTGGCCCCCGTTCGCCAGCATCTGGCAGAAGGCGACGTAGTCGTGGGTGGTCGAGACGAGACCGCCGGCGCCCGACAGGTACGAGTGCGGCCGGGTGATGCGGTTGGCGAACTCGCCCTCCATGAGGCGGGGGCTGTTGGCCGGGCGGTATTGGTAGCAAGTGGCCAGGCGACTCAGTGATCCCTCGGGGACGTAGAAGCCGGTGTCGGTCATGCCGAGCGGTTCGAAGAGCTCGCGCTGCAGGTACTCGTCGAAGCGTTGGCCGGAGAGGATCTCGACCAGACGCCCGACGATGTCGGTGGACAGTCCGTAGTTCCAGTGCGTGCCCGGGTGGAACTTCAGCGGGTGTTGCGCGAGCAGGGCCGTCACGTCTCTCCAGCGTCTGACCATGCCCGAGGGCGCGCCGCGCCTCGGCGAACGCCTCGTCGATCGGGTTGTCGGGGAACAGGCTGCCCGGCAGTCCGGTCGTGTGCATCAGGACGTCGCGCATGTTCATCGGCCGCTTCGGCTTCACCGTGGTGACCGACCCGTCGTCCTGGACCTCGCCGACCTGGAGTGTCCGCCACTCGGGGATGTAGCGGTGCACCGGGTCCAGCAGTTGGAACATGCCGCGTTCGTAGAGCTGCATAAGGGCAACCGACGCGATCGGCTTGGTCATGGAATAGATGCGGAAGATGGCGTCGTCGGCCATCGGGATCGCGCGCTCGCGGTCCATCTGACCGAGGGAGCGGTAGTACGCCACGTGGCCGCCCCGCACGACCGTGATCTGGCAGCCGACGATCTTGCCGGTATCGACGTAGCTGCGCCCGAAGTGCTCGGTGATGCGCTCGAGCCGGTCCTCGCGCATGCCCGCGGCGTCCGGCTCCACCTTCATGACCGTGCTCATCCTTGTCCTGCCTCTCTTCTCGCCGTCGCCTACGCCTGAGCCTGTTTCGCCTTCTGGTCGCGCATGTACGCGGCGGTCCCTTCGAGGAAGGCGCCGACGTCCTTCTCCTTGTTGGCGACCACACCGTGGAACCACTCGGGCACCCAGACCTGGGCGGCGCCCGCGTCCAGCCCCGCCAGGATGGCGTCGACCGCCACCGAGACCGGTTCGGCCGGGACCGGCAGGTCCGGAGTGTCGTTGTCGGGAAGGCTGAACAGCTCCGTGTCGATCACGCCGGGGTAGACGACCATGAGCTTGATGCCGTCTTCCCAGAGATCGACGGCCATCGCCTCGGAGAACGCCGTCAGGGCCGCCTTCGACGCGTCGTAGGCGGACTCGCCGGGCGCGCTCAGCTTGCCCGCGATCGAGGAGACGTTGACGATGGTGCCTGAACCCCGGGCCAGCATCTGCGGCAGCAACGCCATGGTCAGCCGGACGGGTGAGAGGTAATTGACGTGCATCACGGCGGTGATCGTGTCGATGTCCAATGCGGTCACGTGCCGGCGCTTCGGGATGCCGGCGTTGTTGATCAGGAGATCCACGCCGCCGAAGGCGTCAACGACGTCGATCGCCAGCTGGTCGACCGCGTTGATGTCGGCCAGGTTGACGACCCACATGCGGCTGTCCGGTGAGTACTTCATGCAGCGCCCGACCACCTCGGAGAGCCGGTCGGCCCGGCGGGCGCAGATGCCGACGACCGCCCCACGCTCGGCCAGCGCCTCGGCCAGGCCCGCCCCGATCCCCGACGAGCCGCCCGTCACCAGCGTGCGGCATCCCTCCAGGTCCAGCGCCATCGTCCACCCCACTTTCGAGTTACGCGCCGTTCACCTTACGCAGCGTGGCCACCGAACGGCCATTGACGAATTGTTGACACGGACCACACCGGCGTTCATCTTCCGTTGACAACGGCGCGGGAAGCATGGCCCTTATGGCTGACTTTCTCGCAGTGCTGGGGTTCGTCGCGTTCGTCGCGGTGTTCCTGGGCCTCATCTGGTGCCTGGAGCGGGTATGACCTGGGTCCAGGGCCTCCTCCTCGGCATCTCGATCTTGATGTTCATCTATCTGGGCGTCGCCATGTTCAAGCCCGAGTGGTTCTGACGTGAGCTTCTTCTGGACCATCGTCCTCCTGATCGTCACGCTGGGTCTCGCCTGGCGGTATCTGGGGTCGTACATGGCCGCCGTCTTCGACGGCCGCGTCACCTACCTGGCGTGGCTCGAGCGGCCCTTCTACCGGCTCCTCGGCACGAGCCCGGACAGGGAGCAGTCGTGGAAGCGCTACGCCGGCTCCACCGTCATCTTCTCCGGTGTGTTCCTCGTCGTCGGCTACGTCCTGCTGCGTATCCAAGGGTCGCTGCCGCTGAATCCGCAGCATTTTGGGGCCGTGGGGCAAGGGCTCGGTTTCAACGTGATCGTGTCGTTCATGACCAACACGAACTGGCAGAACTACGGCGGCGAGACGACCATGTCGTACTTCTCGCAGATCGGGGTTCTGACGGTGCAGCAGTTCGTGAGCGCCGCAGTCGGGATCGCAGTGGCGATCGCCGTGACCCGGGGCTTCTCGCGCCGGAATTCCCCCACCATCGGCAACTTCTGGGTCGACATGACCCGGTGCAGCCTCTACATACTCCTGCCGATCGCGTTCCTGGCCGGGATCGTGCTGGTCGCTTCGGGCGCCGTGCAGACCCTGGCGGGGCCCGTGTCCGTCCACAACGCGCTGAACGGTGTCACGCAGACGATTCCGCGCGGTCCGGCCGGCTTCATGGGGTCGATCATGCAGTTGGGTACGAACGGCGGCGGGTTCTTCAACGTCGACCTTGGCCACCCGTTCGAGAACCCGACGGCCCTCACGAACTTCATCTACATCTGGCTCACCCTGTCCATCCCATTTGCGCTCACCTACACCTTCGGAAAGATGGTGGGGAGCATCCGCCACGGCGTCGCCCTGCTGATCGCCATGGTCCTCATCTTCGGCACCTGGGTCGGCTTTACGTCGTTCGCCGAGCACCAGAACAACCCTGCCGTGGCAGCGGCCGGGATCCACTCGACTGTGGGCAACACGGAGGGCAAGAACGTTGCCTTTGGCGATACGAGCAGCGCGCTTTTCAACGTGTCGATGACGCAGACATCCGACGGCGCTGTGGACAGCGCGACCGACTCGTACACCCCGATCGGCGGCTTCGGTCCGATGTCCGGCATGATGCTCGGCGAGGTGACCCCGGGTGGTACCGGGAGCGGTCTTTACACGATTCTCATCTACGCCGTCATCGCCGTCTTCATCGGCGGCCTGATGATCGGGCGAACACCCGAGTACCTGGGAAAGAAGATCCAGGCCAAGGAGGTGAAGCTCGCCGGCCTGGCCGCGCTGGTGATGCCCGTCATCGTGCTCGTCGTGACGGCGATCGCGGTGTCGCTCCATGCCGGGCGGGCCGGCCCGCTCAATGCAGGGCCCCACGGGTTCAGCGAGATCCTCTACGCCCTGACCTCTCAGGGCAACAACAACGGATCAGCCTTCGCCGGGCTCACGGGCAACACGCCCTTCTACAACGTCGTCGGCGCCATCGACATGCTGGTCGGGCGCTTCGGGGTGATGATTCCTGCACTCGCGCTCGGGGGCGTCCTGGCCGCCAAGAACACCGTGCCGGCGTCGCTGGGCACCTTCCGCACCGACAACGGCATGTTCGTCGGGCTGACCATCGGCGTCATCATCATCATCGGCGGACTGACGTTCTTCCCCGCCGTCTCGCTCGGCCCCATCGTCGAGCAGCTCAGCCACGGAAAGTTCTTCTAATGACCACAACCATCACACCTGCGCCCGCGCAGCCCAGCGACCTGCCACATGGCGTCGCCGGCTCGAGGAACCTCTTCGACCGCGAGATCATGGGCCGGGCGCTCATCGACGCCTTCAAGAAGCTGGACCCTCGGGTGCAGGTCAGGAACCCGGTCATGTTCGTGGTGCTCGTCGGCACTGTCGTGACGCTGTTGGAGTCCGTCGCGCACCCCGGGGTGTTCGACTGGTCCATCACCATCTGGCTCTTCCTCACGGTGATCTTCGCCAATTTCGCCGAGGCCATGGCGGAGGGGCGAGGCAAGGCCCAGGCCGACACCTTGCGCCGGATGAGGGCCGAGACCGAGGCGCGCCGTCTCACCCCGGACGGAACCGAGGAGCACGTGGCAGCCTCGGACCTGGGGAAAGGAGACCTCGTGGTGTGCGAGGCGGGCGACCTGATCCCCTCGGACGGCGAGATCGTCGAAGGCATCGCGTCGGTCGACGAGTCGGCCATCACAGGCGAGTCGGCGCCGGTCATCCGTGAGTCCGGAGGCGACCGTTCGGCTGTCACCGGGGGCACCCGAGTGCTGTCCGACCGGATCGTGGTGCGCATCACCGCCGAGCGCGGGCACACCTTTCTCGATCGCATGATCACCCTCGTGGAGGGCGCCAACCGCCAGAGGACACCGAACGAGATCGCCCTTACGATCCTCTTGTCGGTGCTCACCATCGTCTTCTTGCCGGTCGTGGTGACGCTGCAGGCATTCGGCCACTACTCGGGCGCGACGGTGTCGGTCGTCATCCTGGTCTCGCTGCTGGTCTGCTTGATTCCGACCACGATCGGTGCGCTCCTCTCGGCCATTGGCATTGCCGGCATGGACCGCCTGGTGCAGCGCAACGTGCTCGCCATGAGCGGTCGTGCGGTGGAGGCGGCGGGCGACGTCCAGACGCTCCTGCTCGACAAGACCGGGACCATCACGCTCGGGAACCGGATGGCTTCGGCCTTCTATCCGGCCCACGGCCACACCGAGGAGGAGGTCGCCGACGCCGCCCAGCTGGCCTCGCTGGCCGACGAGACGCCAGAGGGACGCTCTATCGTCATCCTGGCCAAGGAGCGCTTCGACATCCGCGAGCGGGAGCTGTCCGGGTCGCACGAGTTCGTGCCCTTCTCGGCCACGACGAGGATGTCAGGGCTCGACATGGACGGTCGGCAGATTCGCAAGGGCGCCGCCGAGTCAGTGCGCAACTGGGTCCTCGAGCAGGGGGGCACGCCGCCCGATGGGCTCGGCGAGATCGTCGACCGGATCGCCCGGGCCGGATCCACCCCCCTGGTCGTGGCGGACGGTCGGGACATCCTCGGTGTCATCGAGCTCAAGGATGTGGTGAAGACCGGGATCCGCGAGAAGTTCGACGACATGCGCCAGATGGGCATCCGCACCGTCATGATCACCGGCGACAACCCCCTCACTGCGGCGGCCATCGCGCAGGAGGCCGGCGTCGATGACTTCCTGGCGGAGGCAACCCCGGAGGCCAAACTCGAGCTGATCCGTCAAGAGCAAGAGGGCGGGAAACTCGTCGCCATGACCGGCGACGGCACCAACGACGCGCCGGCGCTGGCCCAGGCCGACGTCGGTGTGGCGATGAACACGGGGACGACTGCGGCCAAGGAGGCCGGCAACATGGTCGACCTCGATTCCAACCCGACCAAGCTGATCGACGTCGTGGAGATCGGCAAGCAGTTGCTGATCACCCGGGGCTCACTCACGACCTTCTCCATCGCCAACGACGTGGCCAAGTACTTCGCCATCATCCCGGCACTCTTCGTGGCGACGTATCCGCAACTCAACGCACTCAACATCATGAAGCTGCACAGCCCCGAGAGCGCCGTGCTCTCGGCGGTGATCTTCAACGCGCTCGTGATCGTGGCGCTCATTCCGCTCGCCCTCCGGGGCGTCCGGTTCAGGCCGGCATCTGCCGCCGCAATCCTGCGTCGAAACGTATGGATCTACGGCATCGGAGGAATCATCGTCCCCTTCATCTTCATCAAGCTCATCGACCTGATCCTGGTCGCCCTACACGCCTACTGATTCGCGAGTCAATCCATCATGATCACGAACATCCGACGCTCCATCGTCACGGTCATCGTCTTCACCGCCTTCTTCGGCTTTCTGTACGCCTTCGCCGGCACCGGAGTCGCTCAGGCCTTCTTCCGGGGCCAGGCAGACGGCTCCCTCACGGCGAACGGATCGAGGCTCATCGGCCAGGACTGGTCGCAGACCCGCTGCCCCGGTCACCGCTTGGGCAGCTGCGTGTTCCAGGGCCGTCCCGACAACCTCGGGCCCTATGCAGGGTCGGCGAAGCCGGTCTCCGGTGGAGGCGACAACCCGCTCGAGGCAAACAACATCCCCGGCAAACCAGGGACCCTGAATTCCGGCTCGTCAGCGACGACCAACCTCGGTCCGCGCTCCAAGACCCTGTTGCAGAACACGCAGCAGCTCGTTGCCTATTGGAAGGCGCGGGGCGTCAACCCGACGCCCGACCTTGTGACCACCTCGGGGAGTGGCCTCGATCCCAACATCACGCCGCAGGACGCGTTCGGCCGAGGTCCCCATGGTCTCGCGAGCCACGGGGATCTCCGCCGTCGCGATTAGTGAGCCTGATCAACCAGCAAACCCAGGGCAGGCCGCTCGGTTTCCTGGGCTCGCCCTTCGTGAACGTGCTCCAGCTCAACGAGGCCCTCGCCCAGCTCCAACGGTGAGTGCGATCGCCATCGGGGAGCTCGAACCCCGGCGGCGGGCCACGATGGCCGGGGAGATCCTCTCCGTCGTGGCCTACGAGTTGCCCTGGGTCCGCACCGACGCCGAGGTCGGCGACGGCACCGGGGTGGTGGTGCTTCGCTTCATGGGGCGAGCCGAGGTCTCCGGCCTCGTCCCGGGACGCCGCATCGTCGCCGAGGGCACACCTGCGCTCCGCAACGGCGAACTCGTGGTTCACAACCCCCTGTATCAGTTCGTCGCGGGCTGAGGATGCTCCGCAGCTCGGCTCGTCGGTCAGCTGATAGCCGATGCCGGGAACGGTCTTGAGCAGCCGCCCGTCCTCGTCGCCGAGCTTCTTGCGCAGCCGGTGCGTGTAGACCCGCACGTAGTTGGACTCGATGCCGTACCCGGGTCCCCAAACGTCCTTGAGGATCATGTGGTGGGTGCACACCTTGCCGGCATGCCGGGCCAGGTAGGCCAACAGCTCGAACTCCTTGGCGGTGAGTTGGAGGGCGTCGCCGTCGAGCAGCGCCATGTGGTGGACCAGGTCGACGTGCAGGCGGCCGACGTCGAGCTCCAGCGGTTCGGCACCCTCGGCGTTGCGCGCCGCATCGTGTCGCAGCGCGACGCGGAGCCGGGCTTCGAGCTCGGCCATCCCGAAGGGCTTGGTGACGAAGTCGTCGGCGCCCCCGTCGAGCGCCTCGACCTTGCGCCGCTCGTCGCCGTAGGCCGAGAGCACGACGATCGGTACGGTCGAGAAGTTACGAATGCGGCGGCACACCTCGATCCCGTCCAGGTCGGGCAGCCCGAGGTCGAGGATCACCAGGTCGGGCGAGGCCAGCGCGACCTGGTCCACGGCCTCGGCTCCCGTGTGCGCCGTGAGAACCTCGTCCCCGCGGGCGCTCAGTCCGATCCGCAGCGCCTTGAGCAGCGAGGGGTCGTCGTCGACGAGGAGGAACTTGGACATGTCGGGCCTCAGTTGCGCGCCGTCGCGATGGCATCGCCGGGAACGGTGAACACGATACGGGCCCCCAGGTCCATGTTCGGGTCGATCCAGATGGTCCCGCCGTGCGCCTCGACGAATGCCTTGGCGATGGTCAACCCGAGTCCGGCGCGTCCGCCCCGGCCGTTCTGGCTGAACATTTCGAAGACGCGTTCGCGCTCGCTCAGTGCGATGCCCGGGCCTTGGTCGGCCACTGCGATCTCGATGCGGTCCTCTCTGGCGGGAGCGACCCGAGCCGTCACGCAGATCACACTGCCGGCTGGTGACACCCGCTCGGCGTTGTCGAGCAGGTTGGCGAGGACCTGGCTGATCAGGACGTGGTCGATGCGCAGCATGGGCAAGTCCACGGGTGCCTCCACGCGCACCCGCTCGCGGGCGACGATGCCACCGAGGTTCCCGAGTGCCTCATCGACCAACTCGTCGATCGGGATGGCGGTTGGCCTGATTTCGAGGGCACCGGCTTCGATCCGTGTCATGTCGAGCAGGTTCGTCACCAGGCGAGCCAGCCGGTCCGACTGCTGCTCGATCAGCTCCAACAACTCCGCGCGATCACCGGCACTGAGTCGTGCATCGGCCTGGCGGAGACTCGACACCGCAGTCTTGACCGCTGCCAGTGGTGTGCGCAGGTCGTGCGACACCGCGCCCATGAGGGCGCGGCGCCACAGGTCGATCTCCTCCAAGAGGCGTGCGCGCAACGCCTCATCGCGCAGCCTGGCGCGGTCGACGGCCAGGGCAGCCTGGTTGGCGAACGTCCCGAGGAGGCTGCGGTCCCGGCCTTTCAACACGACGTCCTGCAGAACGAGCATGCCCACCGGCCGCTCGTTCACCGCCAGGGCAATCGACAGCCTGCGCGGCCTGCGGTCGTTCGTGTCGCCGACCAATCCGATCGCGAGCGGTTGGCCCTGCGACGAAGTCAGGGATCCGACGTCGGTCTCGGTCAGCACTTGCCCCGAGCTCGCCGCGACCTCGAGCGTCTCGCCGGGCACCGGGTCATCGAGGCGGTGATGAGGCAGCACCAGGGCGGTCCAGCGGGGCTGGAAGGCGCTCTGCACACTTTCGGCGATGTGCGTGAGCAATTGAGCGAGAGGCAGGTCGCCGATCAGCGCCTGCGACAGCTCGTAAAGGCGGTCGGACTCCTCCCGCCCCCGCAGCGCCTCCTCGCGGGCACTGCCGAGCTGGGCGACGACCTGCGCCACGATGAGCACGACCGAGATGTAGACCACGAGGGCGATCCAGTTCTGGGCCGACCGGACGGTGAGTGTGTCGTAAGGGGGGAGGAAGAACCAGTCGTAGACGAGGAATCCGGCCGCCGCGCCCACGACGCCGACCCAGAAGCCTCCGATCACCACGCCCACGACCGCGGGCAGCACGAACGCGAGGGCTGGGATGGCGATACTCAGGGAGGTGCGGAACGGCAGGAGCACAGCCAGGAGGGCGCCGAGCGAAGCCAGCATGGCGACGATGCCGAGGAGAAAGCGCTGGTACGTTCCCCTGGTACCCAGCATGCCGTACGTCACGTCTGTCACTGCTTTCATGTTCGTCGGCATCTCGCCGACTTCGAATTGTACCGACGGACCGGCATGCTCGGGCCAGCCGAGGTGACATGAGCACGAACGGAGAAGAAGAAGGCGTAAGGCCGACCGGGCGCTTCCGTGTCTACCTCGGCGCGGCGGCCGGAGTCGGCAAGACCTGCGCCATGCTCGACGAGGGATGGCGTCGGTTCCAGCGAGGCGCCGACGTCGTCGTGGGGTTCGTGGAGACGCACAAGCGCCCTTACACCCTGGAGCAAATCCGCGACCTCCCTGTCATGCCCCGAAGGCAGGTCGACTATCGCGGCTCGGTCTGGGAGGAGATGGACCTCGACGCGGTCCTGGAACGTAAGCCGGAGGTCGCGCTGATCGACGAGCTGGCACACACCAACGTGCCGGGATCGGGTCGGCACGAGAAGCGCTGGGAGGACGTACTCGAGATCCTCGACGCCGGCATCGCGGTCATCACCACGGTCAACATCCAACATCTCGAGTCGCTGGCGGATCCCGTCGAGCGCATCACGGGCGTGAGCGTGCGGGAGCGGGTGCCCGACTGGGTCGTCCGAAAGGCAGATCAGATCGAGCTCATCGACTCGTCAGCCGACCAGCTCCGTCGTCGCATGCTGCACGGCAACATCTACCCCGCCGAGAAGGTGCAATCGGCACTCAGTGGCTTCTTCCGCGCCGAGAACCTGGCCGCCCTACGCGAGCTCTCGCTCCGCTTCGTCGCCGACGAGACGGAGGAAGAGTTGCTCGAGTACCTGCGCTCGCGCGGTGCGGGCGGGGAATTGTGGGAGACCACCGAACGAATCATGGTTGCCGTCACCGGCGCCCCGGGGAACGCATCGGTCATCAGGCGTGCCGCGCGCATCGCGGCCCGCCTGAAGGCGCCGTTGGTCGCGATCAACGTGGTGAGCGGTGACGCCGACGCACGGAAGGGGGCACGGCCGAGCTCGAGCAGCTCGTGGGGGCCGTCGGGGGCACGTGGCAGACGCTGGAGGGCGACGACGTGGCCAAGTCGATCTTTGCGGCGGCCGTCGATCAGCAGATCACGCAGATCGTTCTCGGGACGTCCCGGCTCACGCGTTGGCAATCGATGACGCGAGGTTCGGTGATCCAGCAAATCCTCCGGATGGCCTCTGAGAACGACATCGACGTGCATGTGATCGCGCGTCGGGACGCTGCCGAGGATCTTCCGAGCGTCGACGACGCGGGCTAGCTCGTCGAAAGATCGGCGTAGGCGGCGTCGGCGGCGAGGCTCGCCGCTTCCTGCATGCAGCGATTGAGGTGCGCGAGGGCCTTCGCCCGGCGCGGGTCACGGGCGAGGTACTTGGCCAGGGCGACCGGGTCGGCCGAGCCGTCCGGTTTGCTGAGCGAGAACACCGCCTGGTCGACGATGTGCTCGTCGGGGCGGTCACTGATACCCCGATAGATCGGACCAGGCCACTCCCGCGTCCTCGCACACTTCGGCCACCCCGGCTGCTTCCATGTCGACGGCGCCGAAGCCCCGCTCGAGAATCGGGCGCCACACCTGGTCGTCGTCGAACAGGCCGTCGGTCGTCATCAACGATCCGTCGGCGACTCGTGGCGGAATCGGATGCGCGCGGAACTCCGGTCCTTCGGGGTAGAGCTGCACCCGGCTCGGCACCATGAGCGATCCGACCGGCAGGTCCGGATCGAGCCCCCCGGCGATGCCGATGACCATGACGTGGTCGCAGGGAACGGCGGCCAAGGCCTTGCGGGTCGCCTCGCGGGCCAATGCCGGTCCCATGCCGGTCACAAGCGTGGCGACCGCCCACGATCCGGCGGTGCCGGCATGCGTGAAGACAGGGTCATCCGGGGTGGGGTGGAGACCGAAGGACTTCACGATGGCCTTCAGCTCGGGCTTCATCGGCGCGAGCACGGCGACTCGCTTTTCAGGCTTCGTCACCGGACCATCATGACCGATCGTTCGCTACGGTGTGCTGCCCGTCCCGAGGAGAGGAGCGTCATGCCCAGCGCCGAACAAGTCGTCCGGGACTTCTGTGCGGCAGCAAGCCGTCGGGATCCTGACGAGCTGCGGTCCTACTTCTCGGACGACATCGTGTACCACAACATCCCCATGGAGCCCGCCGAAGGGATCGAAGCCACGATGGCCGTCATCAACATGTTCGTCACGATGTGCGAGGCGCTCGAGTTCGAGGTCCATCACCTGGCGTCCGACGGCTCGACCGTGCTGACCGAGCGGACGGACACCTTCACGATCAATGGGAAGACGGCGCCTCTTCCCGTCATGGGTGCTTTCAACGTCGTCGAAGGAAAGATCACCGCATGGCGGGACTACTTCGACATGGCGTCAGGTCAACGCGATCTTCGGGCTGGGATAGCCTGTACCGGGTCACCGCTCGTCAGGCGTCACCCACGGTCCGCGGAGCCGCGACCGCTCAGTACGAGTGGCACTGGCCGGGAGCGTCCGGAGGTGAGATCCCGTGGGCCGACTCCCAGGCCAACTGCACCGACAACGGCGCACTGCCCGCGGTCGGGTAGCCGCCGAAGCCGTTCCACTCGAGGATGCCGAAATAGCCGGCGTACGGGTCGTCACGACCGCCTTCCTCGCACGTGGCGGTCGCCTGCCAAGCGGCCGGCATTGTGTTCGGCGTTTGCCACCGCCTCGAGGAAGGCCGCCTCTTGGAGATAGGTCTTGACCTCTTGCGCCGTCACGGCGTTGTAGAAGGTTGCCAATTTCGCCACCTTCTCTGCCTGGGCGTACGACATCAGCCTGTCGTCAATGCGTGCAGCTCGGTGGCGGGTCCCCGCTTCGTGACGGACCCGCGTCGACGCCGCGGGGCTCGCAGTCAACAGCGAGAAGAGAATGGCCGGAATGACGACAACGGAGAGCGCCGCCGTTCCGAACGCGAAGCGACTTCGAACCGTGTGTCGCTCTCTCGGGCGCGCGTGAGCGGGCCGTATTCCTGCGCTTCACGACCGGGCTCACAGTCCGCACACGTAGCGAGTGGTCCACGGTTCCCAGCCGCGCTCCGCATACAACCTGAGCGCTGCCGCGTCCTGTACGGAGGCGGGGAGTCCTCAGCCGGGGTGCTCAGGCCGGTAAGGGCTTCCCACGTACCGAGTTCGAATTGATAGGCACCTCCGCCGCCCTCGGCGTAGTTTCCGCCCGACTCGTGCTGACGGATGCATGCCCAGTCGGGCGTGTTGGTGCTCGTGCCATCCGAGCCGCCGCCCGCAGGGACCGGGAGCGAAGCGGTGACCGCTTGGGTGTGAGGCGCGGCCGCCGCGGATCGTTGCGCGGCCAACGCCTGGAGGTAGGCGATCTCCTTGAGGTACGTCTGCTCTTCTCTGCGCGGTGACGGCGTTGTAGAAGGTCGCCAGCTTGGTGATCTTCTCCGCCTGGGCGTAGGACATGAGCTTCATGTCGATACGCGCCGCCCTGTGACGGCTCCCCGCCTCATGGCGGCTCTGTGCCGAAGCGACAGGGTTACTGCTGGATAACGCGAAAAGTAAAACTGGAACAACGATAAGGACGGCCAGGGCCGTCGATAGTGCAATGCGGGTCCGCACGGCACCTCCCTTCGTCAGGCGCAACTGCGCGCCGGGCTCTGCTCGGTGTTGGGCGGGCTCCGGCCATTGCATTCGCGCCCCGAACGGAGAGCAGGGAGGCATCGTCCGTTCTGGCTCGTCGCCGCAGGGTGTGCGGCCGGTTGTTGTTACAGCCCAGTTGGTGCTCTGGCGGGTGGTCCTCGATTCGTCTGTTCTGAGCGATGTACGCCGTGGTGCCTGCCTGCAAGGCAGGCGCGCCGAGACCATCGACGATCTCAGCGGTGCCGATCGGCCTTTACTTTCCGTTACAGCCGGAGCCTCTGCTTCACGGCTTCTCACGGAAAAGCCAATCAGGCTTTACGGTGAACAATCTAGCAGTGGGGGTAACGGAACAGGTGTTCAGCTCTTGCGTACCGCTTCTGACCTGGTCTTTTGGCTAGGATGCTTGTGATATTGATCACAAACTCCCTGGTCGGAGAGCTGTTTTTAGGTGAATGGCCGGGATAAAAATCTTCTCAATTCGCAAAAATGCGTCTGACCAGTAGCAATGACGCAAGATCTGAAGGGTCACGGGATCCTTCTTCGTGCTCACGCGGTTGCCGGCGCTCGTTCTTCTAGGGTCCCTCCCGAACCATCAGCAGTTGCGGGGAGGTCGCCAGTGTCAACAACCGCCGTTGTCACCGAGCGTGAGCGCTACACGGTGGCCGGAATCATCCGGCAACTGGCGCGCCAGCAGCCTGATCACGAGATGTTCGTGCTCGGTGACGAACGCCGGACATGGGCAGAGGAGTTCGACGTCGCCTGCCGCGTTGCGCACGCTGCGGCGCGCGACGGCGTCAACGTGGGTGACCGAATTGCCTTCCTGGATCGGAACGGGATTGCCTACTTCGATTTTCTCTTTGGCGGCTCGTTGATCGGAGCCGTCAATGTCGCCGTCAATTGGCGGCTTGCACCGTCAGAGATGGCAGCGATCATCGATGATTCGCAGGCACCTGTGTTGGTCGTTCACGCCGACTACCTCGCCACCCTGGCCGACATGCCGGGAGGTCTGCCCGAGGTGCGTCGGATCGTCGTCATCGGAGAAACCGAAGACTTCGAGTGTTCCGACCCTCGGTCGGTGCCCTTTGACAAATGGATCGAGGATGCCGAGACGGATGACCCCGGTCATGTCGGTACGGACGACGAGGTCAGCATGCAGCTGTACACCTCCGGTACCACCGGTTTGCCGAAGGGTGTCATGTTGACCAATGGCAACCTGTCGACGGCGATCGCCGCTGCGAACAGGACCTTCAATATCTCGGAGGACACCGTCAGTCTCGTGGCAATGCCGCTCTTTCATATCGGGGGGTCGGGGTGGGCGCTCAGCGCCATGTCGCGCGGTGGACGGTCGATCATCCTTCGTGACGTCGATCCTGATCTCCTCCTGCGGCTCATTGCCTCGGAGCACATCACCGAGATGTTCCTTGTTCCGGCGGTTCTGATGGTGCTTCTGGCGACACCGTCGTTAGCAACCACTGACCTTTCCAGTGTGCGACTCATCTTCTATGGAGCGTCGCCGATCTCCGAGGATGTCCTCGTGAAGTGCATGGCCGCCTTTGGCTGCGGCTTTTGTCAGGTCTACGGGATGACAGAGACGACAGGCGCCATCACGTCATTGCCGTTCGAGGACCATGATCCAGACGGACCCCGCCGCGGCCTGCTTCGTTCTGCTGGCCGGCCGCTCGATGGCGTGGATATCAGGATTGTTAACCCGGACACGGGGATGGAGGCGGAGATCGGCGAGGTAGGAGAGATTCAGACTCGATCCCCGTACAACATGGCGGGGTATTGGCGAAAGCCCGACGAGACAAATGCGACGATCGACCAAGGCGGATGGTTGCGCACCGGCGACGCCGGGTACTTCGATGCTGACGGGTATCTCTACCTCCACGATCGCATCAAGGACATGATCGTGAGCGGTGGGGAGAACATCTACCCGGCGGAAGTCGAGAACGTCCTCTTGTCACATCCCGCGGTCGTCGACGCGGCGGTGATCGGGGTCCCGGACGAGCGGTGGGGCGAAACCGTCAAGGCCATAGTCGTCATCGCATCGACGGCCGACGTGCAGGAATCGACCCTCATCGAACATTGCCGCGCCAGTCTGGCCCATTACAAGTGTCCGACATCCGTCGACACCACCGATTCTTTGCCGCGCAACCCCTCGGGGAAAATCCTCAAGCGCGAGCTACGCGCCCCGTACTGGGCGCAGGAGGAGCGGTCGATCCACTGATCTGACCCGGCATTTCGGAGGTCAGGGCTCCTTGCGATTGGAGGCGCTCTTGAGTGCGTCTTTCACCTTCTCGCCCGCCTGCTTAAGGTGCCCGACGACTTGCTCGATCTTTCCTTCGACCTGCAACCCCTTGTCATCGCTTGCGCGGCCGACAACTTCCTTTGCCTTACCGTGGGCGGTTTCAGCGGTGTTGTGCGCCTTGTCATTGACTGACACGGTCGTTACCTCCTCTGTTGCCGTTCTCGAATCCATACCCGAACCCGGTCAGCCAAATCAGGGAATAGAAGTGAGCGCATGCGACGCGTCGCGGGTCAACCGAAGGTGAAGTCGTAGGCCTCGACGCCGGGGGAAACAGTGAGCGTGAGTATGCCGCTGCTTGACGATGCGCTCGAGAACAAGGTGTACAGCTTCGGAACCCCGCCTACATGCAATGTCGTGAGGGGTTGGCCGTTGAGGGAGACGCCGACGGTTCCCTGGCCGCTCATCACCAGATAGACGTCCTCCGCGGTGAACTGAAGGCCGAGTGTTGCATGGGAGCCGGCAGTCGCCTCTTCACTGTGAACGGTCCACGTGCCGCCGAAGGCGAGGCTGTTCGAAGGTATCGAGGCGGGAGGGTGGTACACGATCGGCCTTGTCCGGAGCGACGGACGTGCCGACCTCATTGTTGAGGCGTTGGTAGCCGACATAGCTCTCTGGAGTGATCGACTGGTTTGTTGGGGTCTTGTCCGGCACATCGGTCCGTGACGGCAGATCGGAGACGCCGTTGGCGGACAGCAGCATGCGAATGTTGCTCTCCATGGTGCCGTACCCGCCTTCGCCGAAGTTGTAGGCGCGGACCACACCAGTCGGATCGATGAGATAGTCGGCCGGCCAGTATTCGTTGTTGTAGGCGTCCCAGGTGGCGAGGTTGTTGTCGACGGCGACGGGATAGTCGATACCAAGGTTGCCGGCGGCACTCTTCACGTTGGATACCACGTGCTCAAATGCGAATTCGGGTGACGAGACGCCCGACAACGACCAGGCCGTCCTTCTTGTAGTCGTTGTACCAACCTTCGACGTGAGGGAGCGCGCGCTGACAATTGATGCACGAGTACGTCCAGAAATCGACCAGTACGACTTTGCCCCGCAGGTCACTCAGCGAGAGCGGCTGATTGTCCGGCGTGTTGAACCACGCGTTGATGCCGGTGAAATTCGGGGCACGGCCCAAGTTGGGCAGGTTCGTCTTGCTCGGCATGAAGACGGTCGACTTCTGAGGCAATGTAGTGGCGCCGGGAGACGTCGTGGACGTGGTGGTCGTCGATTTAGCGGCGGCCAGGTGCCCGCTCTGGCTGTTGCCGGCATCGGTCACTGAGCACGTGGCCTTCTTCCCCTCGAGCTTCGCGTTGGCCGCAGCGAACTGGTTCTGACGTTCTCCGCTCAGTTGCCGCAGTGCCGTACAAGCCGAGTTTGTGGACTCGATGTGGTTCTCGAGCGCGGTGGTGTAGCCCGGGACATCGCGCTGGATGGCACCAAGCCAGTTGAAGGCAATGGCCAAGGTTGCGATGCCCAGCACGATCCCCGCCACCTGCCGGACCGCCGGGAGGCGCTTGCGCAATCCAGTCCAGCTGGTAGCCGCACGCTGCGCCACGATCGCGAGCACGAGGAGCGGCAACGTGATGCCGATCGCGTAGAACAGCGTCACAAGGAGCGCCGAAATCCCTACCCGGCTGTGGGTGCCGGCGACCGAGATCGCAGTCAGGACGGGTCCGGCGCACGGTACGAAAACAGGACCGAGGCTCAGCCCCAGGACGAACCCGCCCCCCTCGCTGGCGTAACGCGTGGAGCCAAGTCGCGCGAATGGCCGCTCGAGGAACTCGCCGAGTCGCCGGGATCATCAACCCGAGCGCAATCGCTCCCAGCATCGCAACGCCAAGCCAGAAGAGGAAGTCGAGCGGGAGATGCAGGAAATTGAGCACCGTCTGGGCAAACAGCACCGTCAGGCTGAAGCTCAGCACCAGCCCGCCGATGATGAGGAACGGACGCCGGCGGCTCGTGGTGGATGAGCCTCCCGCGACGACCACGGGAATCACAGGGACGATGCACGGCGAGATGCCGGTGATGAGGCCGCCGAGGAATGCGACGAGGAGGAGCTCACCCATGGATGTCACTTCCCTTTTGACCGATTCGCACCGGCGCTCCTCCGGTTCGCTCTCTCTCGCCAACGCTACCGGCGGGCCTCGGACAAGACTGGTCGCCCTCCGGATGACGGGCGCCCGCCCGAGACTGCAGACTGTCTAGCGGTGATCAGCGTCAATTGGGTGTACGTCGGAAGCGCAATCGGAGCTCTCGGTACAGCCGTATACCTGCGTGACACCCTGCGGGGAACCACGAAGCCGAACCGGGTGACGTGGCTGCTCTGGGCTGTCGCGCCCTTGTTGGCCGCCGCGGTCGAGCTCGATCAGGGGGTGGGCCTGCGCACGCTGCCGACCTTCATGATCGGCTTCATGCCACTCCTGGTCTTCGTCGCTTCGTTCCACAACCCGGAATCGGTTTGGAAGATCCGTCGGTTCGACTACGGCTGTGGCGTCATGTCTGTTGTCGGTACGGTCGTCTGGTTGGTCACGCGCAACGGCGTCCTCGCCATTTCAGCCGCCATCCTCGCCGATTTCCTGGCCGGTGTGCCGACATTGATGAAGAGCTGGACCCACCCGGAGACCGAGACGGTTTACACGTATGTCGGTGCGGTTCTGAGCATGGTCATCTTGCTGCTGACGATCGACCATTGGACATTCGACGTCGCCGCGTTTCCGATCTTCATCGTCTGCATGGGCTCGGTCGAAGTCTTTCTCGTGGGCTGGGAGCCGGGCCCGCGGTGGAGGAAGAGCAGGGCTCCAGATGCATCGTTCGTCGAGCCCTCGACGCCCGCTTAACCGCTTCGTGCGCTCGGCCTGGTAGGAAGGCGCCAGGAACCACCCTCGAAGGGAGCAATCGTGCCCAAAGTCCATGCAAACGGGATCGACATTGAATACGTCACGGACGGCGATCCCTCGGACCGACCCCTGCTCCTCGTCATGGGTCTCGGCGCCCAGTTGATCACGTGGCCACAGGGGTTCGTCGATGGTCTGTGCGAAAGAGGCTTCTTCGTGATCCGCTACGACAACCGCGACAGCGGCTTGTCGACGAAGCTCGAAGGGCTGCCCGAGATCGCGGCATTGTTCGGCGGTGACACGGCATCGGCTCCCTACCGGATCGAGGACATGGCCGACGATGCGGCCGGGCTGTTGACAGCGCTCGGTCTCTCCAAGGTGCACGTCGTGGGTGCATCACTCGGAGGAATGATCACCCAGGCGCTCACGATCCATCATCAGGACCGGTTTCTCTCCGCCTGCTCCATCATGTCGACCACGGGGAATCGCGCCGTCGGAACGCCGACCAACGAGGCCATTGCCGCGTTGCTGCGGCCTGTCGCGACAAGCAGGGAGGAGGCAATCGAAGCGAGCGTGGCGGGCAGCAAGGTCATCGGCTCGCCGGCGTACCCCGTCGACGAGCAGGTGCTGCGCACGCGGGCCGCTGCTGCTTACGACCGTTCGTACTGTCCCGAGGGCACGGCACGCCAGCTGGCGGCCGTCTTGGCCTCACCCGACCGGACGGAGGGACTGCACGGTGTGGAGCTGCCGTTCCTCGTCTTGCACGGAGAGGCCGATCCCCTCGTCACGCTCAGCGGCGGGCAGGCGACGGCAGAGGCCGTCCCTGGGGCCAAGTTGGTCACCTACCCGGGCATGGGCCACGACCTGCCCGAGGTCCTCTGGAACGAGCTACTGGATGCGATTGCCGCGAACACGGAGCTCGCTGCGGCTAAGCGGAGGTCACTCAAACATCGAGAGCATTGGCCGCGGCGACTGCCGCGAACCATGTTGCGCTCGGCTTTGCCGTTCTCGCGAAGGTGGAACGGTCGACGCTGACGATCCCGAACCGGGGCCGATAGCCCAGCGCCCACTCGAAGTTGTCGAGGAGAGACCAGTAGGTATACCCCCGCACGTCGATACCCTCGTCGACGACGTCGAGCACGCCGGAGAGCGCCTGGCGAACGTAGTCGATGCGCTGCTCGTCATCTGTCGTGCCGATCCCGTTCTCCGTTACGAGCAGCGGAACCGCGCCGTTCGTGTAATCCCAGGCGCGCCGCAGGCAGTTGCCCAGTGCGGCCGGGTAGAACTCGTACCCCATGTCGAGTACCGGCACGCCTTCTTCGTACCCGGCCCATCCCTGGGGCCCGATGAGCTGGCGGGTATAGGTCTGTACCCCGAGGAAGTCGTCGCCTTTGGTTGCGTCGAGGAACACGTCCTCAGCGTGATGGCGGATGCTCTCGAGTTTGGCCTCACCTCCGGGCGCCAGCTGATAGTCGGTCATCGACAGCGTCAGCCCGACAGGGATGCCGGGAGCAGCGGAACGAATGGCCTCGACAGCCGCCCGGTGGGCGTCGACAAAGTGCGCTGCTACACGGCGTGCCAATTCGACATCGTTCTTGCCTGGCGGGAACAACCCGGCATGCCAGCCCATGGTGGCGACGATGTTCGGTTCGTTGATCGTGCACGCGCGGCTCATGACGTCGCCGAGCGCGTTCGCCACGACTGTGCAAAAGCGCGCGAAGCGATCCACCGCAACGCCGCTCTCCCATCCCCCCTGATCGGTGAGCCACCGTGGGGTCGTGAAGTGGTGGAACGTCACGACCGGATCGATGCCGCGTGCACGCAGGCCCTCGCACAGCCGGCGGTAGTGCGCGAGCGCAGCTTGGGAGATCTCGCCGTCAGCCGGCTCGATGCGGCTCCATTCGACGGAGAACCGGTAATTGTCCAATCCCAGACCCGCGACCAGATCGGCGTCCTCTTCCCACCGTTCCCATGAGTCACAGGCGTCACCTGATGGCTCCGAGCACACCGAGCCCGGCTGCATGCTCGAAGGCCCACCAGTCGTTGTTGACGTTCCCGCCCTCGATCTGGTGTGCCGCCGTCGCGGTGCCCCAGGTGAACCCCCTGGGGAACGCCCGGCTCTGTCCGGTTCCCGGTCATGGCCTGTCCTCCCGCTCGTCCTGCGTCCCGGGAGAGCACGGTATCGTTACCTGACAATGGCGTCACATTCCTCGCCGATGACTGACGTCCCCGATTCGGAGCGGGAACGAGACGAAGTGCCGGCCGGCGATGTGCGGGCCGGTGCAGCCACCGCGCCCATGGTCGAGGCGCATGGTCTGGTGAAGCGCTTCGGCGATTTCGTCGCCGTCGACGGCGTCGACTTCACCATCTCCAAGGGAGAGTCGTTCGGGTTCCTGGGGCCCAACGGAGCGGGCAAGACGTCGACCATGCGAATGATCTCGTGCATCAGCCCGGTCAGCGAGGGGTCGTTGCGGGTACTGGGAATGGACCCTGCGACCGAGGGGCCACGGATCCGCGCCCGCATGGGACTCGTGCCGCAGGAGGACTCGCTCGACCTGGAGCTCACCGTCCTCGACAACCTCATGATCTACGGGCGGTACTTCGACATGCCGAAGAAGGTCATTCGGGAGAGGGCCGAGCAGCTCCTCGATTTCGCTCAGCTCACCGACCGCGCGAACGACCGGGTCGATCCCCTGTCGGGTGGGATGAAGCGCCGATTGACGATCGCCCGAGCGCTGATCTCCGATCCCGATCTGCTGGTTCTCGATGAGCCCACGACGGGTCTCGATCCACAGGCCAGGCACCTGTTGTGGGACCGTCTCTATCGCCTCAAGCAAGAAGGGGTCACCCTCATCATCACGACGCACTACATGGACGAGGCGGAACAACTCTGCGACCGACTGGTGGTGATGGACAAGGGCCGCTTTGCGGCAGAGGGCACGCCGCGCCAACTGATCGAAGCGTTCTCGACGAAGGAGGTCGTGGAGCTGCGGTTTGCGCCCGGCCAGCACGAGGAGGTCGCACCTTCGTTGGCCGCCCTGGCGGAGCGCCAGGAGGTGCTGCCTGACCGAATCCTCCTCTACACCGAGGACGGTGACGCCGCTCTGCAAGAAGTCGCTCGCATGGGTCATGTCGCCCAGAGCACGTTGGTCCGTCGGTCGACGTTGGAAGACGTCTTTCTCCGCTTGACCGGCCGCAGCTTGGTGGATTGACCACGTGACCACGACGGCGCCAGGGCGCGGCGCCGCGGGGCGTCACGATCTTCAAGCACGGAGAGTCATTCCCGGCACGACGTGTCTCCACGCCGATGTGGTTGCGTGCCGCCGGGTATTGGGCCTACCAGTACCGGCGCACATGGCGGAGTTCGGTCGTCACCAGCTTCCTCATTCCCGTGCTGTACCTGGCCGCGATGGGCATTGCCCTCGGATCACTCATCGACAAGCACTCGCACGGAGTGGACGGCGTTACGTACGTGGCCTACCTCGCTCCCGGACTCCTGGCGGGGACTTGCATGCAGATCGGTACCAACGATGCGACCTATCCGGTAATGGGCGGCATCAAATGGATGCGCACATACTTCGCTCAACTGGCCTCGCCACTCGAGGTCTACGACGTCCTGCTCGGCCATCTGGCCTGGATCGCCGCTCGGCTGGCCATCGTCGTGTCGATCTATCTGGCCGTGATGGCAGCATTCGGAGTCGTCTATTCGCCCTGGGCGATCGCGGCGCTTCCGGCGGCGGTGTTGACTGGTCTCGCCTTCTCCGCGCCCGTCAGTGCATTTGCAGCCACGCAGGACAAGGACACCTCCTTCTCGACGCTGTACCGGTTCGCCATCATCCCGATGTTCCTGTTCTCGGGCACGTTCTTCCCGATCTCCCAGTTGCCTGCGTGGCTGCAGGCCGTTGCCTATGTGACCCCGCTGTACCACGGAGTCGCCCTCTGCCGGGACCTGACGCTGGGCCAGGTTTCGTGGGCCGACCTCGGGCATCTCGCCTACCTCTGCGCGTTGACCTTCATCGGCTATCTCGCAGGGCGCCGAACCTTCGCTCGCCGGTTGGTGGTCTGACATGTCCGTAGGCGTCAGCAACCCGAAAGCGGTGATCGACCGGCGGCCTCCCGGGGTCGCTGCTCGTATCACGCCGCTTGCTCTTCTTGGGGGCCGCCACGCCTCGCGGGTACTCGAGCGCAACATCTTGGTGTATCGCCGCTCGTGGATCTTCATCATCTCGGGTTTCTTCGAGCCGCTCTTCTACCTGCTGTCCATCGGCGTCGGGCTGTCCCATCTCGTCGGGCCGATCAACGTCGACGGCAAGTCTGTGCCTTACACCGCCTTCGTTGCACCTGGACTGCTGGCATCGTCAGCCATGAACGGCGCCATGCTCGACTCGACGTTTCTCGTCTTCTTCAAGCTCAAGATCGCCAAGACCTATGACGCAATGCTGTCCACGCCTCTCGGCGTCAATGACGTCGCCCTCGGAGAGTTGAGCTGGTGCGTGTTGCGAGGCGCCCTCTACTCGGCCGCCTTCCTCGCCATCATGGCGATGTTGGGCTACATCGTCTCGCCGTGGGCCGTCCTGTGCTGGCCGGCCGCCATCCTCATCAGCTTGGCTTTCGCCTCGGCCGGGATGGCCGGGACGACCTACATGCGGACGTGGCAGGACTTCGACATGATCTCTCTCGCCTTCATCCCGCTCTTCCTTTTCTCGGCCACCTTCTACCCCCTCACCGTGTACCCCGGATGGCTGCAGGCGGTCGTGAGGTGCACCCCGCTCTACCAGGGAGTCGTGATCGTCCGCGCCGCCGACCTGGGTATCTTCAGCTGGACCCTGCTCGGCCACATCGCCGTACTTGGTCATCATGGCGATCGGCGGCGTCATGATCACCCGCCGCCGTCTCGGCAAGCTCCTGCTGCCGTGACGCCGGGGTGCGGCCGGCCGATACCGTAAGGGCCGAATTTCCCGAGCGGTGAAGGACCGGACCCAATGAACATCGTGGTGAGCAACGTGAAAGGTGGCGTCGGCAAGACGACCACCGCCGTCTACCTGGCCGCCGTCGCCGGTCGACGGGGACGAGGACCGGTCGTGCTCGTCGACGCCGATCCCCAGGGCTCGACAGCCGAGTGGTACGACGCGGATCCCCTTGAAGGAGTCGAGCTGGTGGAGGGTCCGTCGGTCAGGACGGTCGGCAAGGCAATGAACCAGCCGGACGGCATCGTCGTGGTGGACACGCCGCCGGGTGAAGGCACCGTCGTCCAGGCCGCGCTCGGCCGTGCAGATGCGGTGGTCATCCCCACGCGAGCGGGCGGGGTCGAGCCCAACCGCGTCATGGCGACCTTGGCGATGACGCCGCGCAACGTACAGGCCGGCGTCGTCATCTGCTCGGCCCGGCTCGGGCACCAATGACCTGGACGCCACCATCGAATGGTGGACAGAGTTGAATGTGCCCGTATGGGGGATCGTGCCCGAACGGGTCTCCATCGCAAGCGGTCCGGCATCAGCGCTCTCGAACGAGGGTTTGGATCACTACGCGAAGGTCTTTAAGAAGGCGACCGCCAAGCCTCGCTGAGGCGACTTTCAGGTCGCTGTCGTGGCTTGCAGCGCAGAGTGGAACCGGCTCTCGTTCCACGCGACCGGTGCCTTGCCGTGGAGCTGGCCGATGAGCTCGGAGAGGAACCAACGCCGCACGGCCACGCTGGTCGGCGATGCCGGAAGCGTCAGGAGCTGAGCTGAGAGTCCGAATTCGTCCGCCTCGTCGAGCATGGCGTCGTAGAACTCGCACGCCACCACCGCCGCCTGGGGCAGCTCGAGTGTCCAATCGAACTGATCGACCTTGTTGTCCACGGCCAATTGCCACATTTCGTCCATCCCAGGGCCGAACCCGCTGAAGCGCGTCCCTATCTCTGAAACCAAGACGGAGAGTCGTTCGGGAAGTCCAAGAGTATTAGGACCACTTCCGCCGCGCTCCTTCATCAGTCGCAGTTCGCGAAACAGCGCTTCGTATTGCTCGCTGGCCTTTTGCAATAGCGCCACCGGGATGCCGATCAACTGAACGGACACCATTGGTGACTTTGGTTCGTCGCGGTGCATTTCCGGGTCGGTCAACCCCATGAGGTCGAAGCGGAAAGTCCCGTCCGAGAAGGTGACCGGGGCCACCGGGAAATCGACCGGAAGTTCGAACCAGACGATCTTGCCCCCATCGACAGCTTGGACACCCCAATCTGAGGCAAGCGTGTTGAAGAGAGTCAGACCCCGGCCTGTAGCTGCGTCTCGTCCGTAGTCCTTGATAGCCGGAAAGGTCGTGCTTCCATCGGCGACATCGACCCGAATCCGATCGGGCAGAATATGCAGGGTGACGCACATCGGCGTTGCGGCATGAAGGACCGCGTTTGTCACGAGTTCTGATGTCAGAAGGGCGGCGCAACTCGAGACATCAGAGGGCAAGTTCGCGGAGGTGCGCGGCAATCCAATGTCGTGCCACTGGCGTGCTCTCCACGACCGGCTCAAGTTGCAGCGTTGCCATGCCTTCCCGTGTCGTACCCACGGGAAGGGCAGTTATGCCTTCCTCGGTGACTCCCAAGTAGTTGATGCACAGCACCACTACGTCGTCGGTGCGTTCCTCGTTGCTCAGCATCGATGCAAATGTCACGGCAGCCCGATCCGGCCACCCCGATTTCGCAATCACTGTTGCGGCACCACCCAGGCGTTCCATGCCGTTGGTGATGAGCTCACCCCGTCGCTCGATCAGCCCATCCGAATACATGACGAGCGAGTCACCGCGGTCGAGCTCGACCTCATCGCGGGGCCTCGGGCCCCCGTTCAGTCCGGCGGCGATCAGCAGCGAGTGCTGCAGTGGGCAAAACGTGACAGTGCCGTCGGCACGCACTACCAGTGGAGGTGGATGTCCCGCGTTGCTCAGGACGACGCGCCCCGTCGATGGCGTGATCGTTCCGACAACGGCTGTGACCACCCGATCTTCAACCAAGGTGTTGAACAGGCGGTCGAGCGACGAAAGGACCTCGGTCGGCGATTGACCCGAGACTGCATACGCCCGAATGGCGCTGCGAACCTGACCCATCAATGCGGCCGCCGGAGCTCCCTTTCCCATGACGTCGCCCACACTGAAGAAGATGGAGTCGTTCCCCAGCTCGAACACGTCGTACCAGTCACCGCCCGCGTAGCTGCCAGCAACGCCGGCTCGGTACTCGGCATCGAGGCGCAAGCCGTCCACCGCGGGCAAGGAATCTGGAAGAACTGCTCGTTGGAGCACCTCTGCCACCACGTGTTCGCGCTGGAAGCGAGTGGCGTTAGACAGCGCAACGCCTGTCCTCGAAGCCACTTCAGTTGCCAACGAGACGTCATCCGCTTCGAACATGCGGCCAGGTCCGTCGATGAAGGTCATCACGCCGATGACTTCCCCGTTTGCCGTCAGGGGCACAGCCAGAACCGTGGACACGGCTTGGGGGTTGGCGTCGTCCGTCTCCTCGAGCGGAGCCAATTGGGTCCGTCCCGTCCGATACGCCACGGCGGCGGGAGCAGGGCTGTCGAATGCCACGCTCTCGAATTCCGTCCCCGCGGGAACCGCTTCTGAGCCGTTGGGGCCTTGGACGTCGAGTCGGACCAATCCCAGGTCTCCCGGGACCTGCACCACACACGAATCGGCGAGTCGGCCCTCGACGAGGCTCATCGTCCGGCGAATCACGGTGGTGGGCTCGAGACTGGAGCTGAGCAACCGCGTGACTTCGGATAGCAGCGACAGACGTTCGCGTCCGGCTTCGGCCGCCCGCAACGCCTCCCTTTCGTGTTCGAAGACCTGGGCTCGCTCCAGCGCCTGTGCAGTCAAGCCAGCGAGCGTCGAGAGGAACCTCAGGTCAGGTTCACTCAGCTCGGGGTGGTTGACGAAAGCAAGGGACAGGACACCGAGCGGCCCAATGCTGCCGACCAGCGGTTCAGAAACGATCGTGACCGGTTCGGCCATTTCCGCCAGCACCCGAGGCACTACTTCGGCCGCGAGTTCACTGCCCAAGGTCTCGGCGCTCTCGATCGTTCCGACGACCGTCGTTGCGCGAGAGAAGCAGATACCGGCATTGCCTTCGTCGACCGGGACCATCCCGCGAGCCAAAAGCGCCGGATGACCGCTGCTCGCTACGCACCACAGAGCCTGCTCACCAGTGACCGGTACCCGCACCACCGCGGATTGAGCCCCGAGAGCCCGACGACCGCCGGCGATCGCGGCGTGTGCAACGTCCCCGGGAGTCGTCGCAGCGGCGAGGGCCGAGCTCAACTGATGGAGATGTTGGTTTCGTTCGAGGTTGACGAACTCGGTGACGGTGAGCCGTGCACGCTCCACCGCCTGAGCGGCGGCGCCCGTGATGGTGAAAAGGAAGCTCCGGTCGGGATCTGAGATCTCGCGATCGTCGTCCCAGTGCACCACAACAGCACCGATCGTGTGGTCGGAGACCACTAGCGGGATCACCGCCAGGGCGCGAAAGCGGCTCGAGACAAGAGAGGCATACACGTCGGGACGCTGGCGTGTCAGGTCTTCGGGCGATTCTGCGAAGAGCGCGACATTCTGTCCGAGGACAGGTCCACCGGGCAGCAACGAGGTCAGCACGCCGTCGACCGGTTCTTCGGCGTCATAACCGAATCGCCGCAGGGTCCGAAGCCTTCCTCGTTCGCCGACGAGTGCAAATGTCGCCGCATCGACATGCAGTTCATCGCGGAGTGCCGCAAAGACAGCGTCCGCGACCTGAGCCGGATCGGCGGCAGTCGTCAGAGCACGGGCCATGACCTGCATGCGCTGCGCCGTTTCCGCAGCGACACGTCGACGTCGTTCCGCCCGCGTCTCTGACCGCGCCGTCCAGAGTTGCAAATTGCGCTGACCACGCAGATATGAGATCCACATGGCGACCGCCGTTGCCGCTAACTGGGTGACAACGCGAAGTGTGTGGTTCAGCTCCCCGTAATTGTGTGCAGAGGTACTGATGATCAGCGCAAACAGAGCTGCCAGGACTCCGACCAACGCGACCCTCGAGGGTCGCGCGAAGGCGGCGGCGATGAACGGTCCGATCGCCATCACGCCGACGAGAGAGATATTGCCGCCGTAGACAGCAAAGATGATTGCGGCCACCGAGACCCACAGAAGGGCGACGATCGTCGCTATTGCCTCCGCGCGGTCCGCTCGGTCACTCCGAGAGGCCTGAGTCTCCTCTTCCGCAGATTCGGGCACAGTCCATTCTCTCCCAAGAGGGCGTCCGGCTCGGGAAACGCTATTGCGCCGAGGGGTAGGAGGGCAGGCGGACAACCTTCCCATCGCGGGGCTTCTCCGGGCCCTTGCCGCCTTGGGGCTCCAGGTGGGGTGGCTAGCAGTGACTTTGGAAAATGGCGTCTTGGGGTCCCCAGACGTTTAGTTTGTTCGTAGAACGGCTATAGAGATCCAAGGGGACAATCGCCATTGCAACGCGCCCGTCGACCCCGCATTTGGCCCTCACCAGGAGAGCAAGAGTGGATCAAGAGTTCCAGATAGAAGAGAAGACGGCCGGGGCACTCCCTGTGGTCGCGGTCAGCGGCGAGATTGACGTTGCCACTGCTCCGCAACTACGTGAGTGCCTGCATCGGGTAATCGCGGACGGTGGAAGCACCATCGTCCTCGACATCCTGGGTGTGACATTCCTCGACTCGACAGCACTCGGTGTGCTCGTGGGCGCCTTGAAGAGGTGTCGCGAGTTGGGTGGTGATCTCCACGTCGTTGTCGCCGACCCTCGCATCATCAAGATCTTCGAGATCACTGGTCTTACCAACGTCTTTACGATTACCGATTCACTCCAGGCAGCCGGAGCGTCGTGACCGAATCCATGGAGAAGCTCGCCACGGGAGACCGCATCGAGCTCACCTTTCCGGCGCGGGGTGATCTGATCGTCCTTGCGAGACTCGTCACCAGCGCAATCTCGGCCAAGGCGGGCTTCGACATCGAAGAACTTGAAGACCTCCGTCTTGCCGTAGGCGAGTTGTGTCTCCTCACGTTGCAGGGGCACGATGGCCGGTATGGGGACCTTCGCCTTGAATTGAGCGTCTTGGACGACGCGATCGGCATCCAGTGCACCTTGGAACACGCCGCACCAGGCGGCGAGACCCAGCCCGATGAGGACGAGTGGGCGCTTCTGAGTCAACAGATCCTGGACGCGCTTGTCGATGAGCACGGACGAGAGAGCCAGGACGGCTCCGTGCGTACGTGGTTACGCAAGCAGCGGGGGGTGCATGACGCGTGACGGTCGGCCGGGAAAACGATCCCGGGCCGGAATCCGATACCGGAGTTGACCAACCGCCCCTCAGCCCAGCCGAGCGCGAGGAGCTGATCACCTCCAATCTCGGACTCGCCCATCAGTTGGCACGTCGCTTCCTCCACCGCGGCGAACCGCTCGACGATCTGGTGCAGGTTGCGTCGGTTGCGCTCGTGAAATCGGTTGACCGCTTCGACGCCAGTCGTGGTGTCGATTTCGCCGCATTTGCTACGAGGACGATCATCGGAGAGCTCAAGCGTCATTTCCGCGACAAGGGTTGGGCAGTCAGGGCCAGTCGTCGCGTTCAGGAGCTCTATCTCGAACTGGGCCACGCCACCGCCACTTTGGTGCAACAGCTTGGACGGAACCCGACGGTTGCCGAACTCGCCGAAGCAACGGGCGCAAGTGAAGAAGCGGTCATCGAGGCGATCGAAGCCGGGCAGGGCTACCGCGCCGCGTCGATCGACGCGAACGAGAGCGAGGACGATCCACTTTCGGCCCGACTGGGCGAGCACGACGGCAACTACGACTCCGTCGACGACCGGGTGCTTCTGGGTCCGGCCTTGGCCACGCTGCCGATTCGGGAACAGTCGATCCTGCGTATGCGCTTCGTTGAGGGGCTCACGCAGTCGGAGATCGCGGTCGCGGTTGGAGTGAGTCAGATGCACGTGTCCCGCCTCCTCTCCTCGAGCCTGCAGAAGCTCCGGGAGGGCATCGGTCAGTCGGAGTCCAAGCGAAGGGCGTAGCGACGGATTCGGGCACCCTTAGCCAGGTCTCCCCTTGAAACGGTTACGAAAACCGCCAGGAAGAGACGAGATTAGTGAAGATTCCGGGAAATCCCGCTGAGGCTTAGCTATCGTTCGGGACCTCAGCCTTGGAAGGAACGGGGGGCGTCAATGGTTCAACTCGATGCGTCATTGGCTCACAAGGATGATCCGGGGGAGAAGGGTCTCAAGAGCGGTGCACTAGGGCTGATCTCATCGGTGGTCGTTGGGGTCGCTTCGACGGCGCCCGCATACAGCCTGGCTGCCACCCTGGGATTCGTCGTCATCGCCATCGGGGGTCTCGGTGCGCCGATCATCACGATCCTGGCGTTCATCCCGATGTTGTTCATCTCCTACGCCTACAAGGAATTGAACTACGCCGACCCCGACTGCGGCACCACATTCACCTGGGGCGCCCGCGCTTTCGGGCCCAAGACCGGGTGGTTCGGCGGCTGGGGCATCATTGCGGCCGACATCTTGGTCATGGCCAGCCTGGCTCAGATCGCCGGACAGTACGTCTTCTTACTTTTCGGCGCCGGGGGCATCGGAACCAACGCAGCCAGCGGCTGGGTGCTGCTGGTCGGGATCCTGTGGATCGTCCTAATGACGGCGATCTGTTACGTCGGCATCGAGGTTTCCGCCAACCTTCAGAAGGTACTTCTCGGCATCGAGCTGACGATCTTGATCCTCTTTGCAGTCGTGGCCCTGGTGAAGGTGGGCACCGGCCACGCCCCCGCTGGTCATCTGATTCCGAGCGCCGAGTGGTTCAATCCCTTCCACCACCTCTCGTTTACGAGCTTCATGGTGGGATTCACGCTGATGTTGTTCATCTACTGGGGTTGGGACACGTCGGTCTCCGTTAACGAGGAGACTAAGGACTCCCACCGCACTCCGGGCCGGGCGGCCGTACTCTCCACGGTGATCTTGCTCGTGACCTATGCGCTGGTCGTTATGGCGTCCCAGTCCTACGCCGGCGTCGGCACCCACGGCATCGGGTTAGGTAACAGCGCCAATGAGAACGACGTGATCAATGTGCTCGGAACCTCTGTGTTCGGGACTTCCGGCATCGGCTGGTTCATGACCAAGTTGCTGCTTCTGATGGTGCTGAGCTCTGCGGCGGCATCGACGCAGACGACGATCCTGCCAACTGCGAGGACGACCCTTTCGATGGCGACCTACAAAGCGATCCCGTCGGCCTTCGGCCGGGTGCACAAGCGGTTCCTCACCCCGACGTTCTCGACCGTCGCCATGGGTCTCGTCTCCATCGTGCTCTACGTCGTCATGAACTACCTCTCGAGCGGGAGCAGTGTGATCGGAGACTCCGTTACTGCGCTCGGAGTGATGATCGCGTTTTACTACGGGCTGACAGGGTTCGCATGCGTCTGGTACTACCGCCACTCACTCCGCGAGAGCACACGCAGCCTCTGGCTGCGGGGCATCCTTCCGCTCGCAGGAGGTCTCATTTTGTGGTTCGCGATGTTCTGGTTCCTTTGGTACAACTGGGTCACCCCGAGCAACAGCTACACCACATGGATGATCCCCGGTACGCACCGCGTCGTCGGCGGCGTGATCATCCTCGACGTAGCGTGCAATCGTTTTGGGCATAGTCCTGATGTTCGTCTACCGAGGTCTCCGGCCCGCCTACTTCCGAGGCGAGGTCCTCAACAGGGACACACCTACCCGGGTGCCCGAGGACATCGGTGTGCCCGTCGGACTCTTCGGCGTCGAGCCGTTTGACGGCGATCCTTCGCCGCCGGGAGGATCGACGCCGACCACGGACGAGCCCGCCGGGACGGCTTAGGGCCGACTTGGAACGCCAGGCACAAGAGAGCGCACCGAAAGTGGTCAACGTCCGATAGAACCGTGGCGGCGGGCCAACCGGCCCGAGACGGAGAACGGCAATGACCAAGACATTGGAAGGGACCGTTGCCCTGGTGACGGGTGCGAGCAGCGGAATCGGCGAGGCGACGGCGGCCGTCCTGGCCGAGGAGGGAGCGACGGTAGCGGTGGCGGCGCGCCGACGCGACCGGCTCGAGGCATTGGCAGAGCGTTTGGAAGGGAATCCGTTGGTGATCGAGGCGGACGTCACTGATCGATCGGAGGCCGAACGGGCTGTCGACACAACGGTGAAAGAGCGGAGCCGCCTCGACATCCTGGTCAACAACGCAGGAGTGATGCTGCTGGGTCCGATCGTTGGCGCGCCCGTCGAGGAATGGCAGCGCATGGTGGAGCTCAACGTTCTGGGGCTGCTCTATTGCACTCACGCCGCTCTGCCGCACCTGTTGTCCGCCGCCGAGTCCGACCCGCGTTCGGTGGCCGACGTCGTGAACATCAGCTCTGTCGCTGGCCGGGTTGCGCGGCTGAACAGTGGTGTCTACAACGCAACCAAGCACGGCGTCGGCGCGTTCAGCGAGTCCCTACGCCAGGAGGTCACGAAGCGCCACGTCCGAGTCACCCTCATAGAGCCCGGCGCCACGGCGAACCGAGCTCGCGTTCCAGAACCGACCTGAGATTCTGGAGGGAATGGCCCAGAACTTCGCCGGGAATGGAGATGATGCAGGCGGACGACATCGCCGAGAGCATCCGGTATGCCGTGACACAAGGCCCCGACGGGTGGCCGATCAACGAGATTCTCGTTCGGCCGACCGAACAGGAGCGCTGAGATACAAGCGGGTTGCGGTCGTAGGATGCTCGGGATCGGGAAAGACGACGCTGGCCGCGTACTTTGGCGGCGGCGCTGGGCGCGCACGCACGTCGAGTTGGACTCGATCTATCCACCAGCCAGGATGGACGCCACTCTCCGACGACGAGTTCAGGGCACGCGTCGCCGCGGCAACCGAGCCCGAGGCCTGGGTGGTCGACGGCAATTATTCGGTCATCCGGGACATCACGTGGAGTAGAGCCGACACGGTGGTCTGGTTCGATTTGCCCTATCTGACGGTGATGGCACGGACGATCCGACGAACCGTCCGCCGTGTCCTCACACGTGAAGAGCTTTGGAACGGGAACAGGGAACCGCTGTCGAATCTGTGGTCATTCAATCCGGAGAAGTCGATCATTGCGTGGACGGCAACCCGTCACCGGGTGTATCGGCGCCGCTACCGGGCCGCAGAGATCGATCCGCAATGGGCTGCCTTGCGCTTCGTGCGGCTGCGCTCTCAGGCCGAGGCGGACGCCTTTCTCGAAGGTGTCCGCTCGGCCCTGACGAAGGAGGAGTGACACATGGACCTCGAACTGAACGGCAAAGCGGTGCTCATCACGGGTGGCACCGACGGGCTCGGACTGGCCTTGGCCAAGCGGCTCGCGGCGGAGGGTGCATCGGTGGCGGTCTGCGGACGCGATCCGGGAACGAGTGCGCGCCGCCGAGACCGCGTTGACGAGATCGGCGGTGAGGTCTTGGCCCAGCAGGCAGACGTCACGCGCCCGGCGGACCTTCACGCCTTCGTCGAGGCCGCCATGGAACGCTGGGGCAGGATCGACGGGATCGTCCACAACGCCGGGCGCGCTGCGGGTGGTCCGATTCAGTCCATCGAGGACGCGGCGTGGGAGTCCGACTTCCAGCTCAAGCTCATGGCCGCGCGTACGCCTGACCCGACTGGCGCTGCCCGAGTTGCGCGCGACGCAGGGATCGATTCTCTTCACGCTTGCGATCTCGGCCAAGGCACCAGGCGGGTCGAGCGAACCGAGCTCGGTCACCCGTGCTGCGGGCATGGCACTGATGAAGGCCCTTTCCAAGGAGCTCGCCCCCGACGGTGTCCGGGCCAACGCCGTGTTGATCGGTCTGATCGAGAGCGGCCAGTGGGTACGCGCTGCGGAGGGCACGGGGGAGTCGCTCGAGGAGTTCTACGCACGCTTCGCCAAGGACGCTGCCATTCCGCATTAGGCCGTTTCGGGCAGCGCCGAAGAGTTCGCCGACCTGGGTTGTTTCTTGTTGTCGCCCCGCGCGTCCTATCTGACCGGGGTCGCGATCAACCTCGACGGAGGGCTTTCGCCGGCCGTCTGACCGTCAGGCGTTGTAGCCCTCCGTCTCGGTACGGTCGCCCTGAGCCGCCCTTCTCGAGGCCGATCGTGAAACCGTCGATCATGTCGAGCCGGGTCAGTGCGTCGACGTGCGCGCGGCCGTCGCCACCCCATTTCGCCTTGGCGGCGCGGCGGGCCGAGACCACGTCTTCGGCGACGACGAACACCACCTCGTGGTCCTCTCCCATCCGGCCGTCCGTGAGCTCGCCTCCCAGGAATGCGGCGTAGAGGTGCACGCGGGGCAGCGTAGCGAGTACGAAAGGATGCTATGAGCTCAGACACGTTCCAAGGCAAGACCATCGTCATCACGGGAGTCACCGGTCAGGTGGCTCGACCCCTCGCTCTCGCCCTGGCCCGGGACAACCAGGTCGTGGGCGCCGCACGCTTCTCTGACATGGCGGCTCGAGCCGAACTCGAGGCCGCAGGCGTCGAATGTGTGCCCATCGACCTCGTCGCCGGCGACGTCAGTGGCTTGCCGGCGGACGCTGACTACGTGCTCAACTTCGCGGTCGCCAAGACGAACGACTGGGAGCGCGACCTCGCCGCCAACAGCGGGGGTCTGGCCAGTCTGATGGAGCACCACCAGGGCGCCACCGCGTTCCTGCACTGCTCGTCGACCGCTGTCTACAAACCGGCGGGACACCTGGCCCTGGACGAGTCGGCGGCTCTCGGCGACAACCACGGCGTGTGGCCTTTCTTGCAGACCTACAGCATTTGCAAGATCGCCGCCGAGGGAACAGCGCGCTGGGCGGCCGAACGGTTCGGCATCCCGACAACGATCGCCCGGCTGTCGGTCCCCTATGGGGACAACGGCGGATGGCCGGCCATCCACCTCCACATGATGCTGTCGGGGAGCGCGATCCCCGTCTACGTCGACGCGCCGAGCGTCTACCACCCGTTGCACGCCGACGACATCTTCGCCATGGTGCCGCGACTGTTGGCGGCCGCTTCGGTTCCGGCCTTGACCGTGAATTGGGGCGGGAGCGAGCCGGTGAGCATCGAGGAATGGTGCACCTACCTCGGCGAGCTGACCGGGGTGGAGCCTCGTTTCGATCCGACCGAACAGACCATCGACAGCGTCCAGATCGACACCACACGCATGCACGAGGTGGCGGGTCCCACGACGGTGCCCTGGCGCGACGGGATGCACCGCATGGCTCGTGCGTTGCATCCGGACAAGGTGGCGTGAGCAAACTGCGCTTCGAGCAGGCCGACCCGGAGGAGCAGCCGGCATCAGAGCTCTTGGCCGAGATGCGGGTCGAGCTCAACGACGTCTACGAGTCCTTCAGTCGGCTTGACAACCCGCCGCTGGTGCCGGACGAGCTGCGCGGTCCGGACGGCGCGTATCTCGTGGGGTACGAGGGAGCCGACGCGGTCGCCGGCGGGGGTATCAGGCGACTCGACGACGGCGTGGCGGAGATCAAGCGGATGTTCGTCCGTCCGGCGGCCCGTTCGCGTGGGGTGGCCAGGGCGCTCCTCGACGGCGCTCGAGCAAACGGCAAGCTGAGCTGGGCTACAGAAGGTCCGCCTCGACACGGGTCCGAAGCAGGTCCACGGGCTCGCGCTCTACCGCTCCGCTGGGTACGTTGACGTGCCGCCCTACAACGACAACCCCTTCGCGTGCTTCTGGGGAGAGAAGGTCCTGGCATGAGCAGATCCGCGTACGCAGCTGTCGTCGAGATCGCCATCGAACCCGGTGCGGACCCGGCGCACCGGCACGCTGTGCTCAACGAGTACGTGCTCCCGGAGATTCGAGACCTTCCCGGCTATCGCGAGAGCTTGTGGCTCAACGACGGCCGAGGAGTCGGCACGTGCATCGTGGTGTTCGACGCCCCTGAGCACGCTCGTGCGGGACTCGAGGTGCTGACGCGGGATGGCGGGCCCAAGGCGGTGAAGGCCGCCATCCACGAGGTCGAGGTCGAGGACCTCCCGACCATGAAGCCTTAGAACGTCCACACCTCGACCACCTGGTCCGTCTGGGGCACACCGCCCGCACCCTCGTAGGTCGCACGCGCGGCAACGTTGTCGTCGTCCGTGACGACCCACATGCCGTAGCAGCCCGGCCTGCGCGGGCGAGTGCGGCCAGGCGCTCGACCAGGGCCCGGCCGACGCCCTGGCGCCGGAACTCCTCGTCGACGGCGAGCTCGTAGAGGAACATCTCGGTCCCCTTGTCGGGGTGCGTGACCTCGACGCCGGTGACGAAGCCGACCGCCCGATCGGCCTCGTAGGCGATGAGCAGATGGTGGCCCGCCTCCCCGAGGAACCGTGCCGTCGCCTCGGGCGTGGCGGGTCCGTCGAACAGGTGTGAGGCCGCCGCGACGAGGCGATCATCACCGGCGCGGAGGACCCTGATCTCCATCAGCCCGGACACGGCTCGAGGGCGCGCGAGCGATCCCGATCGCGACGGCTGAGGGAGGTGTCCGGCCGGCACGACGCCGGAGGCGACTCACGACCGGGACTGTACTGTGGCGCCGTGAGCACCCAAGTGACGATCGTCGGGGGCGGCAGCTATCAGTGGGCACCCGAGCTGATGGCCGATCTCTTCGGGACCGCCGGCGCTGGCGGGCATGCACCTCGTGCTCGAGGACATCGACCCGGCGCCGTTGCCCAAGATGGAGGCGCTGGCCCACAAGCTCAATGACGCCATGGGCGCGAAGGCCACGGTGGCGACGACGACCGACCTCGGGCGCGGCGCTCGACGGCGCGGACTTCGTCATCGTGTGCATCTCGACCGGGGGCTTCCGCTCCATGGCGGTCGACCTCGACGTGCCGGCCCGGCACGGCATCACGCAGACCGTGGGTGACACGGTCGGGCCCGGCGGCATCAACCGGTCGCTGCGCAACATCCCCGTCCTGGTCGGCATCGGGAAGGCCATGGAGCAGCATTGCCCCGACGCGTGGCTGTTCAACATCACCAACCCGATGACCTGCCTGACGCGGGCCGTGTGCCGGGAGACGAACATCAAGACGGTAGGGCTGTGCCACGAGGTCGGGAACTTCTGCATGGACCTGGCCATCGCGTGCGGCAAGCCCGTTCGAGGCCGTCACGTGTTCGGTCACCGGCATCAACCACTTCCCGGTGCTCACGGCGCTCGAGGTGGACGGGGCCGACGGGTTCGACGTGCTGCGCAAACTCGTTGACGAGGTGGGAGGGCTCGAGTCGCTGCACCCCGAGCCGGGCCGGCCGGAGGCCGAGAAGTTCTCCAAGCGTGACTTCGCGGAACGACACCTGTTCAAACTGACGCTGTTGGACCGCTGGGGGACGTTCCCGGCGGCGGGTGACCGCCACATCGCCGAGTTCGTCTCGTTCGCGCTCACGCCGGAGTCGGAGTGGGGCGCGGCGTACAACATCGGGCTCAGCCCGATCAGCAGGCGCGAGCAGCATCAAGCCGAGTACGTGGCCGACGTCGACGCGTGGCTCGCCGGCACGAAGGACCTCCAGACCTGGCAGTCGGGCGAGCTGCCCTCGCCCATGATCCAGGCGATGCTGACCGGCGAGCCGTTCGAGGCGCCGGTGAACATCCCGAACGCCGGGCAAGGCGCGGGCCTGCCGCCCGACGTCGTGCTCGAGTCGATCTGCGTGATCGACGGCGAGGGCATCCGGGGCCGCGATCGTTCGGTGCTGCCGGCGCCCTACGACGAGATCGTGCGGCGCCACGTCGCCACGCAGGAGCTCACCGTCGAGGCCGCGCTGCGGGGCGACCGCCGGCTGGCGGGGGAGGCCTTCACCCTGGATCCGCTGGCCGGCCGGGGCGACCTCGGGGTGACGGAGGCGATGATCGACGAGCTGCTCGCCGGTACGGCGGAGTGGCTGCCGCAGTTCGCGTAATCGGCGCATCGAGTCTCGTTTCGGGGAGGAGCACGCATGCGGATCGGGTTCATCGGGCTCGGCGCCATGGGATTGCCGATGGCGGGACATCTCGTCGGTGCCGGTCACGAGGTGACCGTGGCGTCGCGCAGCCGGGGACCGATCGAGGCCGCGGTGGCGCAGGGTGCGGCCGACGGCGGCTCGCCGCGCGGGGTGGCCGAGGCGTCCGAGGTGATCATCTTGTGCGTCCCCAACTCGCCCGAGGTCATGGAGGTCGTCGACGGCATGCTGGCGGTCCTCGGCGACGGCAAGACGGTGGTCGACTGTTCGACCATCGACCCGGAGGTGGAGCGGGCCCAGCACGCACGGGTGAGCGAGACCGGAGCGCGCTACCTGGACGCACCGCTGTCGGGCGGCACGGCCGGGGCCCAGAAGGGTGCCCTCACCCTCATGGTCGGCGGCGACACCGGGGTGCTGGCCGCGACGTCGCCGGCCTTGGACCCCTTCGCCGGGTTGATCGTCCACGTCGGAGGGCCGGGGATGGGCCAGGTCGTGAAGCTGTGTAACCAAGTGATCTACGCGGCACAGATGACGGCGACGGCGGAGGCCACCGCGCTGGCAGAGAGATCCGGAGTCGACATGACCAAGCTCTACGAGGTCCTGACCCACGCCACCGGCGATTGCGTGGCGGTACGGACCCGGTTGCCCGTCCCGGGCGTCGTCCCGGACAGCCCGGCGTCCAACGGATGGCGGCCGGGGTTCATGACCGACCTCATGGCCAAGGACATCGACCTTGCGTTGGCCTATGCGGCGAAGTCCGGCGTGCCGGTCGACGACCACGGCGGCCGCGCGCAAATGCTGACCGCGGCCAGCACCGCGGGCTACGGGCGCGAGGACTTCTCGGCGGTGGCGAAGGTCGTTCTCGCCCTGTCCGGCGCATCGACATGACGCGCGGCGGGGCGCTGCCCATCCCGGCGCTGATCCTGGCGGCCGACCACCGCGCCCGCGCGGTGCTCACCACGGAGAACTGGGCAGAGTTCTTCGGCTCGCTGGCCAAGGCGCTGCCGGCGTGCGACGGGATCTTGGCGACGGCCCAGCCCCTCGAGGGCCTGGCCGCCGCGGGCCACATCACCGCCCGGCACCGGACGTACCTGTCGCTGAACCGCACCGGTCTGGCCGGTTCGGTGTTCGAGCTCGACGACCGCCTGGTGGCGAGCGTCGGCCGCGCTGCGTCCGACGGCTGGACGGGGATCAAGCACATGACGCGCATCGACTTCGAGGACCCCCTGACGGCCCCCGCCCTGGAGCTGCTCGGGCAGGTGCTCGAGCAGGCGCGCGACGCCGGCCTCGAGGCGCTCGTCGAGCCGATCGTGTGGCGCGAGGGGCGGATCCGCCGTGACACCGACGCGGTCGTGCTGGCGGCGGTGCTCGCCCACGACATCGGCGCGCCCGTGATCAAGGTGCCGGTTCCCGCCGAGGCACCGGGCGCCGAGCGGCAACGCGCGGTGGCACGGGTCGTGGCGAGCGTGGGCGTCCCCGTGCTCTTCCTGGGGGGGCCGCGGACGGAGGCGGGGCGCGACGCCGTCCTCGACGAGGTGCGCGACGTCATGGAGGGCGGTGGCGCCGGGATGGCCATGGGCCGGACGATCTACCAGGATCCCGACCCGGCGGAAATGGCGGGCCTGGTGGCCGCCCTGGTACACCCGCCTCATGATGATCCTCACGATCGACTTCGGCACCACGGTGACGAAGGTCGGGCCTGTGGGGCGAGGACGGCCTCGTCACGCTGGCCCGCACCGAGCTCGCGACCGCGCATCCGCAGCCCGGATGGGCCGAGCAGGATCCGCTGCGCTGGTGGACGACGGCGGTCATCGCGTGCGCCGAGGCGCGGGCCCAGGCGCCACGGGAGTTCGGCGAGGTCGACGTGGTCGCGTGCTCGGGGGCCCGCCAGACGTTCGTGCCCCTCACCGCGAAAGGCGAACCGATCGGCAAGGGGCTCCTGTGGTCCGATCACCGGGCGGCGTCCTCGGCGCGGGACCTGGCGCGTGCGCATGGGCGGCGACGACATCAACCGGGCCCGTACGGGCATCCCGCTCGATGCCGGTGCGGTGGCGGCGAAGCTCGCCTGGCTCGCCGAACACGAGCCGGAGCGTCTCGAGGCGGCCGACCTCATCCTGTCGCCGCGCGACCTCGTCGTCTTCCGGATGACGGACCAGGTGGTGACGGACGCCACCTTCGCGTCGCGCAGCGGGTTGTACGACTTCGACGGCAACGCCGTGCGGGAGCTGGCCGGCCCTGCGCTCGGCAAGCTGCCGAGCGTCGTGGCGTCCGACACCGTCGTCGGCCAGCTCAAGCCGGTGCCGGGCGCCGAGCTCGGCCTGCGACCCGGCATCCCGGTCGTCATCGGCGCCGGCGACCGGCAGTGCGAGGTCCTCGGATCGGGCGCCTCCGAGGACCGGCCGATGGTCAGCTGGGGCACGACGGCCAACATCTCGGTGCCGGTCCAGGAGCGGCCCGTCCCGTCGCCGGCCGGGGCGGTGGTCACGCGTGGCGCCGACGGCGGCTGGCTCCTCGAGGGCGGGCTCTCGTCGGCCGGATCGTTCCTCGCCTGGCTTGGGCGCCTCCTCGACACGACGCACGGACGAGCTCGCCCGGATGGCGGGTGAGAGCCCGCCCGGCGCAAACGGCGTGCTGGCGGTGCCGTGGCTCGACGGCGCACGCGCCCCGTGGTGGCGCGACGACGCCCGGGCGGGCTTCATGGGGCTGAGCGCGGCCCACGAGCCGAAGGACCTGGCCCGCGCGCGGCGATGGAGTCCGTGGCGTGGGACGTGCTGCGCGTCATGGAGGTGGTGACCGTCGGTCGGCTCGGCGGTTCGTCGGCGGCCGGGGTCACCCTGGGTGGCGCCGGGCACGGGGCTGCCGGTCTGGGTCGGCGTGCTCACCTCGGTGCTCGGCGTGCCGGCGACGCGGCGCCGCTCGGGTGAGGCGGCGTCGGCGGGCGCCGCGCTGCTGGCGGGCAAGGCGCTCGGCATGGGCCTCACCCTCGAGAAGCTCGACCCGGTCTCCGGTGTGATCGAGCCCGACGCGGACGCGGTCGAGGTCTATCTCGGCATGCGGCCCCAGGTCGACCACGTCGCGATGTCCGTCCTGGCGGCGACGGCGTCGCTGCCGGGCGCGGAACGAACGCGACATCTGACACCGCGGTGCGCGTCGACCTCGCCTACGGCCGCCACGGCACGTCGGTCGAGGTGCCCGACTCGGCGGACGTCATCCTCCCCGTCGACGCGCCGGCGCTGGCCGACGAGGACGCCGCCATCCGCGCCGCGTTGGCGGCGCCGGTGGCGGGCGATCCGCTGCGCGCGCCTGGTCGACGGCGCCCGGCGGGTGGCGGTCGTCTTTCCCGACCTGACCCGGCCGATGCCCAACCGGACGGTGCTGCCGCCGCTGCTCGACGAGCTGGCGCGGGCGGGCGTGCCCGCCGAGCGGGTGACGCTGCTGTGCGCGACCGGGACGCACCGCCAGGCCACGGCGGCGGAGATGGCCGAGCTGATCGGTCCCGAGCTCGTGGCGCGCTACCGGGTCGTGGACCACGACGCGGCGAGCGACGAGCACGTGCTGGTGGGCGAGGTGGACGGCGTCGCGGTGCTGCTGCAGCGTGAGTACGTCGAGGCGGACGTGCGCATCGTGACCGGGTTCGTCGAGCCGCACTTCTTCGCCGGGTTCAGCGGAGGCCCGAAGGCGGTGTGCCCGGGCCTGGCCGCCACGGCGACGATCCTCGAGGCGCACCACCCGCGCCGGATCGCGGACGAGCGCGCCACCTTCCTCACCCGGCACGGCAATCCGGTCCACGACTTCGTGCGGGCGGCGACGGCGCTGGCCCCGCCGCAGCTGTCGCTCGACGTCGCCATCAACCGCGCCCGCCGCGTGACGGCGGTGTTCGCCGGGCCGCTGACGGCGGCGCACGACGCCGCCTGCGCGCACGTGGGTGCGGCGGCGCGGCGCGAGGTGGACGCGCCCTACGACCTCGTCGTCTCGACCAACGGGGGGCATCCGCTCGACCGCAACCTGTACCAGGCCGTCAAGGGCATGGCGGCGGCGGACCGGGTGCGCCGTCCCGGCGGGACCGTGGTGATGGCCGCGGCCTGTGCGGACGGTGTCCCCGACGACGGCGCCTTCGCCGCGTCTCCTGGCGGAGTCCCGCACGCCCGACGACCTCGTCGCGTCGACGGCCGGGCCGGAACTGGATCGCTGGCAGGCGCAGGTGCTGGGCCGCGTCCTGGCGCGGGGCGCGGTCCGGCTGCACAGCGACGGCCTGGGGGCTGAGGCGATCCGGGCGGCGCAGCTCGTGCCGGCCCCCGACCTCGACGAAGCGGTCGACGACTCGCTGGCCGGGCTCGGCCCGTCGGCCCGTGTCGCCGTGCTGCCGGAAGGCCCGCTCACCGTTGCCACCGTGCGCATCTGAAAAGGGCTATCCCTTTCACTGCGCGACCCACATGACGTTGGATGGGAGTGCGGATACGAGATCCGGCTCCCTTCCGCCGAACCGGCAGCACGGAGGCAGGTCGGGGTCGACGCCGCCTCGGGGCGGACCTGTGCGATGACTGTTCAGACTCACCTCCATCCCCTTAAGAGACTCTGGAGAGTCGATTGGGTGGAAGCCCAAGCGCGTGGTGGGCAAACATGTGACAATCACATGGTCATTTGGCGCAATTGCGGATGCATCTTGTCGCAGAGGAGGGCGTGGACTTTACGGCAGATGTTGAGCCTTCGGCGAGAATAGCGACACTGCGATCGGTCGTCAGGCGGGAGCTGAGCAGACTGCCCTCTCCTATTGGACTGAGGAAATTCATATGTGGGCGGGAGTGGGATTGTGCATAGCGACCCAGACAGCAAGTTCCGACAAACATCGTTGAGGCGATCGCCGTTTCAGCTGTACCTCGGGAGAATGCGGGGCACCCCGGCCGCGACCGTTCACCCGAGAGCGACTCCGTTGACAATCCTGACCGCGTTCCTAGGCTGCTTCATCGGCATCTACGTGATCGCCCTACCCGAAGTGGTCGACCTCCCGGTTTCCACGAAATTCTTTCTCATCGGATCATTTGGGGCTTCAGCTGCCCTCCTTTTTGGAGCACCCCACGCGCCCCTTGCACAGCCAAGGAGTCTGATATTGGGTCAGCTCATCGCGGCCATCTGCGGTGTCTCGGCCTTCAAGCTCGTCGGAGGTGATGTTGGTGTCGCGGCTGGCCTGGCAGTCGGATCCGCCGCTGCAATCATGCTTCTCACGGGCTCCTTGCATCCACCAGCTGGAGCGACGGCACTCATTGCCGTACTCGGTCCTGCGAAGGTGCATGCACTGGGTTATGAGTATGTCCTGAGCCCGGTGCTGATCGGAGTTCTCGTACTGCTTATTACGGCGTTACTCATCAACAACGTTTCCCCGGAACAGAACCGGCACTACCCAGTGTCGTGGTGGTGATCATGCCGATTCACAGCCTTCAGGAAGGCGACGGCGGATCCCTCGGCACACGGGTGACTGTGGAGCGGAAGTGATGAAGACGGACGCTAGTGGGTCGGGTCGAAAGCGTCCCTAGCTTCCGAAGCGTCGCACAATCCCGGCGAAGTGGGGCACACCTAACGCCCGGCAACCAATGGCTCTGGGCCAAGAACTCCTGACGGATCAAGACGAAGTTCTGCACCGTCCGGCGAAGAACGACAGAACGATGTGGCTCGTCTTTCGCTGCCTGCCGACCCGCACGTCGAGGGGTACGCAGCCCCGTTTTCGACCATCGGTGAACCGGAAGCTCTGGGGAAAGAAACCCGGCTTGTGCAAACAGGCCCGGTACGTGACCGACACGCTCCCTTGGCGGGACGACCATGGGTTCTGTTGCACCACGTAGGACCGCGCACTAGGGGCGATCGTCATGGTCACCGTGGCTCCCGGATAGACAACCGGAGGGAGCTTGTACCCGGTGAGTTGAGCGTCTCGGCCCGAGTTGGGCGGACTCATGGTCGCCCGCAGGCGCGCCTTCGGAAAATACCCAGCGCCGAATCCGATGTCATCTGGCCCGACGGGGGGCGAGTCCGCCGGTGAACTGCGTCGCTTCCTCATAACAGGTAAGGATCTGCGGGTGCGTCGGAGTGCCCACGACAGTGCGAGAACCGCTGGCTTCTGAGACGCCACAGGGGCCATAGACCAGGACGAGAACCGCGAAGGAAACCCCACCAAGCCACCGATAGTGTCCGCGAAGTCTCGCACCCACACGACCATGATGGCCTGTCGGCGATGCAACCGTGGCCTGCCCCCAGGGTGCCGTTCTGCCGTACCCCAGCCCGGGTTCAGGGGCAGTTGATCTCCCGTCATCTCAACCACAACATCTTGTGGGTTGCGCAGTTGAAGGGAGACCCTTTCATCTGAACGATCCCTGACGCAGGTGTCAGGTTAGAGTCCTGCTCCAGTGCCCAGCGAGCCGCTGTTCGACTTCGCCGTCCCCGACGACCTGTTGCGAGAGGCGGTCACGCAAGTCAAGGACGCAGACGTGGTGGCGGACATCGCGGTCATGCCGGGCACGGGGGAGGGCAAGCCGCCACCCCTGGTGGGCATCCTCAAGTCGTCCGGGTACGCGCCGCTCGTCCTGATGACGGCGGCGGCGCTGGTGCCGGGCACCTTCGGCAACGGCATCACCCTGATCGGGCACAACCTCCAGACGTCGTTCCACATGTCGAACGCGTCGCTCGGCGCGGTGGCCTTCATCGCGCAGGTGTCGCAGCTCCTCTGGGCGGTCCCCCTGGCCGTGTGGGCCGACCGCGGCAGCCGCAAGCTCGTGGCGGGCGTCGCGCTGCTCATCTTCGCCGGCTTCGGCGCGCTGATGGCTCTCTCACCGAACGTGTGGGCGTTCGCGTTCCTCTACCTCGCGGCGTCGGTGGGCACCGGCGTGAACAACACGGTGCACAACTCGTACCTGTCCGACGCCTACCCGACCGAGGGGCGGGGCCGGATCTTCAGCTGGCACAACCTGTCGGACCCGCTGTCGCAGACGATCGGGATCCTGATCTTCGGGTACGTCGTGACGATCTCGCACAACTGGCGCTACGGCCTCCTCGTGGCCCTGGTGGGGATCCCCCTCGGGTTCGCGCTGTTCACGCTCCGCGAGCCCGAGAAGGGGGCCAACGAGTCCAGTCACATCCTCAAGGCCTCGGGCATGGACCTGCAGACGCAGCAGGAGAAGGCGCCCCGCGTCCTGCTCGGCTCCGCCATGACCCGGCTGCTCCGCGTCCGCTCGCTGTACTACGAGCTGGTCGCCGTCGCGATCTTGGGCTTTGCGGGTACCGGCGCGCCGCTGTTCGGCAACCTGTTCTTCATCGACAAGTTCCATCTCGACACGGCCTCGCGCAGCGAGGTGTACGCCATCATCGGGCTGGCGGCGTTCCTGGGGCTCCCGCTGGCCTACGTGTTCGGCGACCGCTTCTTCCGGAGGGCCCCGCAGCGACCGCTCGTCATCGCCGGCATCTGCATCACGGCGTACGGCGGCCTCTACGTCCTGTCGCTGTACATGCCACAGCTCTGGATGGTCGTGACGCTGCAGTTCCTGGCCAACGCGGCGGTGTCCCCCCTCGCCATCTGCATCTTCCTCACCCTGGCCGCGACCGCACCGGCGGAGATGCGGACCATCTGCTTCGCCATGTTCGGCGTCTACTCCCTGGTCTTCGGTGGCTTCGCCGGCTCCGTCGTGCTCGGCGCGATCTCCGATTCCATCGGCGGGCTGCACGGGATCATCGTGTCGCTCACCCTGATCGCACCGGTCTGCGCGATCGGGGGCTTCTTGCTGTTCCTGGGGTCGCGCAGCGTGCGCCGGGACATCACGCTCGTCATCGAGGACGTCCTGGAGCGCTACGCCGAGGGGAAGCGGCGCCAGGGCGGGGGTGCCATCCCCGCCCTGCAGGTGCACAACCTCGACTTCTACTACGGCACCAACCAGGTGCTCTTCGACGTCAACCTCGAGGTGGCGCAGGGCGAGATGGTGGCGCTGCTCGGCACGAACGGGGCCGGGAAGTCGACGTTGCTGCGCACGGTGTCGGGTCTGGAGCACCCGCACCGGGGCGTCACCCGGCTGTTCGGCACGAGCTGCACGTACCTCGAGCCCGAGCAGATCATCGACCTGGGGGTCGCGTTGTTGGTGGGCGGGAAGATGACGTTCCCTGGCCTGAGCGTGCGCGACAACCTGCGCATCGGCGGCCACACGATGCGGCGCGACCGCGCCCGGATCGCCCGGGCCTTCGACGAGGCCCTCGAGACGTTCCCCGAGCTGGCGGCGCGGCTCGACCAGCCGGCGGGCACGCTCTCGGGCGGCGAGCAGCAGATGCTGGCGTTGTCCCGGGTGATGATGACCGAAGCCGAAGCTACTGATGATCGACGAGCTGTCGCTGGGCCTGGCTCCGATGACGGTCGAGCGGCTCATGGGGATGGTGCGGCGGATCAACGAGGCCGGCGCGACCGTGATCCTGGTCGAGCAGAGCCTCAACCGCGCCCTCAGCCTGGCCGACCGGTGCTTCTTCATGGAGCGCGGGGAGATCCGATTCGACGGCCCCACCACCGAGCTGATGGAGCGCGACGACCTGCTGCGCCCGGTCTTCCTGGGCACCGCGTCGACGGGACTGGGGTAGGCCCATGCTCGCCTTCTCCGCGCCGAACTTCGTGCTCGTCCAGGGCGTCTTCTACGGCCTCGGCTACGGGCTGCTCGCGCTCGGCCTGGTGCTGGTGTACCGGACCAACCGGGTCCTCAACTTCGCCCAGGGCCAGATCGGCGTCATCGCCGCCGTCTTCCTCGTCAAGCTCACGGCGGACTTCAAGTTCAACTACTGGTTCGCTCTCGTGCTCTCGATCGGCCTGGCCGCCTTCGTGGGCGCGCTGTCCGAGCTGGTCCTGCGGCGGCTCTTCAACCGGCCGAGGGTGCTCGTCATGGTCGCGACGATCGGCCTGAGCTACGTGCTGCTCGCGCTGACCGCGCTGCCGTTCATCCGCCCCAAGAACCTCTACAAGCCGGTACCGGTCCCGTTCGACCTGTCGTTCCACCTGGGCCCGTTCATCATCACGCCGACCGAGGTGTTGACGCTGATCGTCGCCCCACTCGTCACGGTTGCCCTCGTCCTTGCGGTCCGCCTGACGCCCTGGGGCCTGTCCATGCGGGCCATGTCGGAGAACGCGGACTCCGCCCGGCTCTCCGGGGTGTGGATCCGGCGCACGTCGACCCTCACCTGGACGGTGGCGGGCGCGCTCTCGGCCTTCACCGCCATCCTCAACGCGCCGAACCAGACCAGCGCGCTCACCCAGGCACTGTCACCCGACCTGCTGCTCTACGCACTGACGGCCGCGCTGATCGGGGCCATGATCAGCCTCACCGTCGCCTTCGTGGCCGGGGTGGGCATGGGCGTGTTCCTCGAGCTGCTCCAGTGGAACGTCGCGTCGCCGGCGAAGCAGCAGCTCATCATCTTCATCCTGATCATGGTCGTGCTGCTCGTCCGGGTGGGCGCACTGCGCAAGGGGGCGCGGACGGGGGACCGGAGCACCTGGGAGCACGGCGCGGCGACGACCGTGCGGGCGACGGCCGACCTCTTGCGCCGCCGCGTGTCGTCGTCGGGCGTCTGGCTCGTGGTGGCGGCCGCGGCGCTGCTGCCGCTCGTGCTCTCCGTCGGCAACGACTTCCTGATGAGCCAGATCTGCATCTATGCCGTCATCGCTCTGTCGTTGACGATGCTCACCGGCTGGGCGGGCCAGGTCTCGCTCGGGCAATTCGGGCTCGTCGCGGTCGGCGCGCTCGTCGCCGTGCACCTCGGCACCTCCGTCCCGCTCCCGCTGGTGATGCTCTACGGCGGAGCGGTCACCGCGCTGGTGGCGATCATCGTCGGGCTGCCGGCGCTCCGAATGCCCGGTCTCTTTCTCGCCGTCACGACGCTCGCGTTCGCCATCTTCATGCAGACCGCCGTGCTCGCCACCCCGTGCATCACGATCCCGGGCATCAACAAGACGCTCTGCACCGGCCTGCCCAACCCGGCGTACACCGTCGTCCCCCGACCCTCGCTGTTCGGCATCAGCCTGTCGTCGCAGCGCGCCTTCGCCTGGTTCGCCCTGGGGGTGCTACTGCTGTCCGTGTTCATCCTCCGGGTGTGGCGGGACAAGGGCGTGGCGCGCCGCCTGGTCGCCGTCCGGGACAACGAGCTCGGGGCGGCGGCACTCGGCATCCCCGTGCTCCGGACGAAGCTGCTGGCGTTCGCGCTCTCGGGGTTCGTGGCCGGCTACGCCGGCGTGTGCTTCGCCTTCGCGGTGCGGGCAGCTCAACAACACCGACATCACGTTCGACCCGACCACCTCGTTCGTGATCATCTCGATGGTGGTGATCGGGGGTCTCGGGTCCATCCCCGGCGCCATCCTGGGCGCGCTCTACCTCGAGGGGCTGCCGGCCATCTTCGGCTCGAACCAGACGATCCAGTTCCTCACGAGCGGGCTGGGGCTGGTGGCCTTCATCCTGTACCTGCCCGGCGGGCTGGCCGAGTTGCTCCGCCGTTTCGGGGACGTCGTGACGATAGGCGTCCGTTCCGTGCTCCACCGCGACGCCACCGATACGCCCGGCCCGCCGGTGTCCGCGCCTGGCACCGTGCCACCGCCCGCGCTGCTGGCCGAGGGAGCGGAGCAATGACGGCCGCGCCCGAGACGCCGGCCCGGCATCCGGCGCAACTCAGCGTCGAGGACGTGAGCGTGCGCTTCGGCGGGGTGCACGCCCTCAACGGCGTCACGTTCACGGCCGAGGCCGGATCCATCGTCGGGTTGATCGGCGCCAACGGGTCGGGCAAGACGACGACGCTCGACGTGATCTCCGGTCTCGTCAAGCCGCAGGCGGGACACGTGCGACTCGACGGGATCGACCTCGGGGAGTACCTCCCCGAAGAGCGGCTCGGTGTGGGCATGGTGCGCTCGTTCCAGGACTGCCGCCTCTACCCGGAGCTCTCGGTGCTCGACGTGCTGCTGCTCGAGCGAGGACGCCCGCCACGAGGTGGCGGTCCTGTCGACGACGCTGCGCCTCCCCTGGGCGCGCCGGGCCGAGCGGCGCAAGCTCGAGGCGGTCGACCAGGTGATCGCCGCGTTCGGCCTCGAGCGGTTCCGCCATCACCGCACGGCCGAACTCTCGACGGGGACCCGGCGGGTCGTGGATCTGGCGTCCGTCGTCCTGGCGCAGCCCCGGCTGTTGCTCCTCGACGAGCCCACCGCCGGCATCGCGCAGCGGGAGGCGGAGGCGTTCATCCCGCTCCTGCGGCGCATCCACGAGGTGGCCGACACCACGATCGTGCTCGTCGAGCACGACGTCCCCCTCGTGTTCGAGCTCTGCTCGACCGTGATCGTGATGGAGCTGGGCCAGGTCGTCGTCGGCGGACCGCCGGACCAGGTCCGCGCTGACCCGAAGGCCCTGGCCGCCTACCTTGGTGCCAGCGACGAGGCCCTCATGGCGTCGGGCCCGCTCGGGGAGAGCGGTCGAGACCGCACAGGTCGAAGCGAAGGAGCGTGACCATGGAGGGGAGCACCCAAGTGCCCGCACACCTGGCGATGTGGAATCCGTTGGCGCCGATCGGGCGATCCTGGCGCCGCCTGCGGCGCCGCCCGCGGGCCTTGCAGATCCGCACCGCGCTCATCGTGGTGGCGATCGTCGTGGGTCTCGTGGCCTGGGTGGCGTTCGCGCCCTCGGGCACCCCGGGCGGGACGGGCGGGGCCGGCGCGGCGGAGGTGGCGAGCGCCTCGAGCTCGACGGCGACGCCGGTGAGTCAGGCCAGCACGAGCACGCGTGGCGTCTCGAAGACCGAGATCAACGTCGTGTTCCCCGTCGTCGCCGTCAACAGCCAGGCAGGCAAGTTCGGCTTCGCGACGGACAAGGAGTACAACGAGCAGATCCCCGCCATCAACCTCTACGTGAACCAGATCAACAAGTCCGGCGGGATCAACGGGCGCAAGATCAACCCGATGATCGTCCAGTTCGATCCGAGCAACGAGGCCAACGACCAGGCCCTGTGCCGGCAATGGACCCAGGGCAGCCCCGCGGTGTTCGCCGTCGTCGACGGCATCGGCACGTGGATCGGTCCCGACCAGCTCTGCGTGACCCAGCAGGGGCAGACGCCGCTGATCAGCGCCTGGTCGACGACCACCAACTGGACGAACCTCGGCTCGCCCTATCTGTGGTGGACCGGGGCCGACATGGCGCCCGTCCTGGCCGCGACCGTGCAGTGGGGTCTCAGCTCCGGCCGCCTCGGCCACGGCAAGAAGGTCGGCATCGTGGTGTCCGACCAGGCGCCCGACCAGGCGGCGATGAACGACTACCTGCTGCCGGACCTGAAGAAGGCGGGCATCACGCCGATGGTCGAGACCATTGCGGCCGGATTGAACGAGACTGCGTCGACGAGCTCGGACGCGCAGCTGGCGGTCGAGAAGTTCAAGGCCGCCGGCGTGCAGTCTGTCTTCCCGCTCATCTACGAACCGGCGTTCTTCCCCTTCATCGGCGCGGAGAACTCCCAGCAGTACTACCCGCAGCTCCTCCTGAGCGACTACCAGTCGACCATCGAGACGGCGCTGGGCCTGATCCCCGTCCCCTACGAGGCCGCGCTGAACGGACAGGAGGGTGTGACCACCGAGACGCTCGGGGGCTTCGACGACGCGCGTCCGGAAAGCCAGGGCGGCTACGACCCCGGCGTGCGCTCCTGCTTCGACACGTGGCACGCCTACCACCCCAAGCCCATCCCGGGGACGGAGAGCTTCTACATCGAGGAGCAGGGCCCGATCCAGGCCTGGTGCGGCGCCATCCGCCTGTTCGCGCTCGCCGCGAAGGACGCCGGTCCGAACCTGAACCGCCGCACCTTCGTGACGGCGATGTCCAAGATCACGAACTTCCCCGGGACGTTGTCACCGACGTGGACCTTCGGTCCGGACAAGTTCTACGGCCCGAGCAGTTACCAGGTGGTCAAGGTGCACAACAACGTCCCGCCGTCGTCGCAGTGCAAGCTCAAGACGAACCACAAGCCCCAGGGCACCTGTTGGGTGACGGTGCAGGGGTTCAAGCCGCTCCCGGCGGGCTGATCAGCCGAACGGCCGCTCAGCCGATGATGGTGGTCGTCGGCGGCCGTGTCTCAAGGATCTCGGTCAAAGCGCGTTGCGATCGCAGCGTCGAGCTCGGGGTGGGTGCGGATGTAGAAGGTGTCCGTGCGCACGGCGTCGATCACCCGCTCGGCCACGGCGTCGGGTGCGATCCCGCTGGCGATCATGTCGCTGATCGCGGTGCGCAGGGTCTCGGCACCCTCGGCGTCGTCGGCAACGCGTTCGGGGGCCCAGGCGGGGCGATTGCGGGCGGACTCGGCGATCCGTGTCCGCACGAACCCGGGGCAGAGGACCGAGACACCGACGCCCGTGACGCCGCTCGCCTGCAGGTCCTTGAAGAGCGTCTCGGAGATCGCCACGACCGCTTGCTTGGTGGCGTTGTAGGGCCCGAGGAAGGGCGCAGTCGTGAGGCCGGCGATGGATGCCGTGTTCACCACGTGCCCCTCTCCCTGCTCGATGAGGAGTGGAACGAACGCGGTGACGCCGTTGATGACGCCCCAGAGGTTGACGCCGAGGATCCAGCGCCAGTCTTGCTCCGGCACCTGCCAGATCGGCCCACCCCCTCCGACCCCGGCGTTGTTGTGGACGAGGTGGACGGCACCGAACTCCTGCAGGGCCCGGTCACGCAGGTCACGGACCGAAGCGGCGTCGGCCACGTCGGTGACGACGGCGATGGCGTCGCCGCCGCCTTCGGCGAGGTCGCGCTGGGCCTCCTTCAGCGCGGCCTCCTCGATATCCGCGATGACGATCTTCATGCCCGCGCCGGCGGCCTTCTCCGCGACGGCGCTGCCCGATGCCGCTGGCGCCGCCTGTGATCACCGCCACCTTGCCTTCTAGGTCTTTCATCCGGCCCCCTTTGTCGAGCCCGGGCAGTCTGTCATTTCAGAGCCAGGACAGGGTCCCGGCGGTCACGAGCACGAGGACGCCGACGGCACACAACAACAACGGCACCGCCACCGCTCCGAGTCTCGCCATGGCGTCACGCGCCCGCGGGTGCCTGCCGGCCGCCAGGATCGCCGCGGTCACCCCGATCTCTCCGGCCACGAACACCACGGCGATGGCCGCGAGCTTGCTCGCGCCGCCTTGGCGGAAGAGGGGGATGTAGACGGCCAGGTTGTCGCCACCGGCAGCGAGGGTGACCAGCGCCGCCGCCGTCAGGCTGCGACCCACGGCGCGGTCGGTGGCGCGCCGTCGCCGTCGTCGCGTTCGCGATCGCGTGGGCTCGTCGGCGCGAACCGGGCGGTCGATCAGGCCGATCAGGCCGCGCAACCCGATGGCCAGAGGGACGAAACCGAGGAGTCCCACCGCCGCCGTCGAGAACTCGAAGAGCAGGGCCGCCGCCGCGGCGGCGATGCAGACGAGGGCCACGAAACCCAGCACCTGTCCCGCGGCGATCCGGTGGGCCCGGTCCAGCGGCGCACCGGCCACCAGCGTGGCGGTCACGACGGTGTTGTCGACGTTGGTGCCGACGAAGGCCGCGGCCGCAATGCCGGCGTCGGCCCAAAAACCGGCGGCGGCCAGGAGTGCGGTCAGGTTGCCGGCAGCGGCATCGCCGGCCCGAAGGGCTTGTCACCCCGCAGGGTCACGCGGTGCGCATAGCGGGGGGCGTCGCCGTAGTCGTCGAGCGCGTAGTGCAGGGTCGCCCGGTTGTCCCAGAAGGCCACCGAACCGGCCCGCCAACGGAAGCGGCAGGTGTACTCCGGCTTGACGCAGTGGTGGTAGAGCATCTCGAGGATGGCGTTGCTCTCGTTGTCGGACAGCCCGAAGATCTGCCGGGTGAATTGGCGGTTGACGAAGAGGCCGTTGCGCCCGTTCTCAGGGTGGGTGCGAACGACAGGGTGCAGCGCCGGCAGCAGCTTCTCCTGCCAGACGCCGTCCCATTCGTACCCGCCCCGCTCGGCCACGTCTGCCGCGAACCAGGGGTCGTGATGGATGGCGATCAACTGGTCGCACAGGGCGCGCACCGGGTCGGCCAGTCCGTCGTACGCGTCCTGCAGGCTGGCCCACATGGTGTCGCCGCCCACCTCGGGTGCCTCCAGCATGTAGAGGATCGAACCCATCGCCGGAGTCTGCAGGAACGTGACGTCGGTGTGCCACCAGCTGGCCCGGTCGACCTTGCCGTCGATGGCCAGGACCTCTGCACTCTCCTCGATGGAGGGGAGCACCGGGTGCGCCTCGGTCACGGTGCCGAACTGGCGGGCGAAGTCGGCCTGCTGCTCCGCCGTCAGGGACTGGTCTCGGAAGAAGATGACGTGATGGGTGGTCCACGCCGCGCGGATCGCGGCGACGACCTCGGGTGTCAGGGGTTCCGACAGGTCCACGCCCGAGATCTCGGCGCCGATCTTCGGCGAGATCGGGTGGACGCCGATGGACGTGGCAAGGGTCACGCCCCAATTCTGCCCCAGTTCGTGGTCCCCTACATTGGCCCGCAGCCAATGACGGCGGGCCGACGGGGAAGGGGCCGAGCATGAGCACCGACGACGCAGGACCGCTGCTGGTTCCGCCAGTTCGCAATTACTCGCCCTGGTATCAGTGGATGGCCCGGTTGGCCGCCACCGAGCACGAGGACCCGCTGCCCGAGGGCGACCCCGACCCGGCGGCGATCCCCGCCTGGGTCGAGCGCTGCCGCACCCGGCTCAACGAGCTGACGGGACCGGAACCTTCCCGCGTCCCGCTCAACATCGAGACGCTCGAGTCGACCGCATGCGACGGCTATCGCCGCGACAAGATCGTCTTCGACAGCGAGGACACGATGTCCGTGCCGGCGTACCTCCTGGTCCCTGATCCGCGCACCGACGCCCCGCCCGGTGCGGCGGTCCTCGCCTGCCACGGCCACGGACCGGGCAAGTCGCAGGTCGTCGGCCTGGAGCATACCGACATGCCCAACGCCGACTACGCGCTCCAGCTGGCGCGCCGGGGTTACGTCGTCCTTGCGCCCGACCTGCGCTGCTTCGGCGAACGCCTCGACTGGAATCCCGAGGACCACTACGCCTGCGACACCAACTTGGTGCACGCGGCCATGGCGGGGTGGAACCCGCTGACGCAGAACGTCTGGGACCTGAAGCGCGCGCTCGACGTGTTGGGGGAGCACCCGCTCGTCGATCCGGATCGCCTCGGCATGGTCGGGATCAGCTACGGCGGCACCGTGACCCTGTTCACCGCGGCCGTCGACCACCGCGTCGCCGCTGCCGTCGTCAGCGGCTACTTCTCGTCATGGGTCGAGAGCCACAAGATGCCGTGGAACATGTGCGGCTCGCAGATCCTGTTCGGCATGCTCGGCCGGTTGGAGCACGAGGACCTGGCCGCTCTCGTCGCGCCGCGCCCGCTCCTGATCGAGTCCGGCACCGAGGACCTCCTGTTCCCGGTTCGCGACGGCGACGGAATCGGTACGGCGCACCCGTCTCGTCTACGAAGCCGAGGGCGCGTCGGACCGTCTGGTGCACGACGTGTTCGACGGCGGCCATCAGTGGCACGGGACCGAGGCCCTGCCCTTCCTCGACCGTTGGTTGACGCACGACCCGGCGACCGCGGCCGGCTGAGTCAGTCAGCACCCTGTCGCGTCGCCGTTGCCGGCATCGGGGTCATCACCGGGATCGCGCCGTGGTGCGGCGTTGCGCAACACTTCGTCGAACGAGGTGTCGGTGACGCGCTCCTCTCCGTCACGAGGCGCGACCTGCGGGGGGCTCTGTTCCGATTTGCCGGAAGGATGGTCATCGGCCAGACCCTGGAACCAGGCCCTCCAGCGCACCAGGGCGCCGGCCCCGGGCCGGGCGTGCCCCGGCATTAGAGGAAACTGCGCAGAACCGTGGGAAACGCCGAGGCGAGGACGACCGTGCCGTGTACGTCCTTGGAGGTCGGGACCGAAACGGGGTGCGCAGTGGGGACGTTCATCAGTGAGAGGACGGCCGACACCGGCGTGTTGGGTCCCAGGTAGATGTGCGATGCGACCTGCTCGAGCAGTGTGGTGGTGCCCGTTGGATCCGAGATGAGGGACGAGACCGAGAGCTTGCCCGTGGCCAGCTTCCCGAGGTTCGAATTCGGGTCGACCATGTGCAGGTCCACACCGACGTAGTGGGTGACCGGAATGCCGAGGTGATCGAGGCCCGCGATGATGGCGTCGGGATCGTGCAGGTTCAGCTGCTCGATGGTGGCCTTGTGGCCCCCCGACAGCGGCAGGGCCAGCGAGCTGGGGACCTTGAGCACGTTGGTGTGCGACCCGGTGTCGTGGAACACGAAGACCTGCTCGAAGTGATTCGGCCCCCTGACGATGGCGAGCAGGTCGTTCTTGCCCTTGGCCAGCAGCGAGGCGGGCACGACGACGTGATGGACCGCGTGGTCGATCTTGTAGATGCCGATGCCGATCCACGCGGCGGCCAACGCGATGAGCGTGAGCAGCGCGCCGCCGACCGCGATCAGCACGCGACGGAGCCGCCGCCGCTTGCGCTTTCCGTCGCTGCCGCCGCCGGCAACGTCGGTGTCGAACGACGCAGCCGGGGCCCGAAGCCCTGTGGCGATAGCGATCGTCAACTTCCCCCCCGTCGAGCGGCCCGGCCGCAAGCCCGGCGGTTCCCCCTGATCCGCTCCCAAACCTACGGAATCGGCATTGCCCTGTCGTTGCCCGCCGGGTTCGATGTGGTTGCCGTGATCGGCGGACGGGTCAGCCCGGGAGCAACCTTGCCGATTCCGGCTCGAGGTGGATCGTGGCGTGGGACACGTTGCGCAAAGCCGAAGCGGGGCAGCTGGTCGCGATCGGGCCGGTCAGCGCGTCGTGCACGGGCTGGGCCTTGCGGCCCTCCGGGACGATGGCAAGCACGCGACCGGCCCGGAGCAACGCGGGAATGGTCACCGTGATCGCCTCCGCCGGTACGGCCTCGAGGCTCGGGAAATGCCCTTCGTTGACCTGTTGGGAGCGACAGGGCTGGTCCAGCTCCACCACCTTCACGTCCAGCGGATCGGAGAAGTCCGCCACGGGCGGATCGTTGAAGGCCAGGTGCCCGTTCTCGCCGATGCCGAGGCAGCACAGGTCGAGGGGGTACTCGCGGAGCAGCGCCGCATAGCGTCCGCACGCCGCCGCTGCGTCACCCAATCCCTCGACGTAGAACGCGGCCTTCGGATGCGCCGGCTCGGTGATGCGCGTGCGGATCCAGTGCTGGAAGCCGGCGGGATGGTCTGGACCGATACCGACGTACTCGTCCATGTGGAAGACGACCGTCTCGGACCACGGCACCCCGGGCGTCTCGTTCACGAGCGCATCGATGAAGGCGAGTTGCGAGTTGCCGGTTGCGAACATGGCGTGGGCAACGCCGCGTGCTTCGACGGCGGCGCGCAGCACGTCAGCCGCCTCGTCGGCGGCGGCCCGCGCCAGGGCCGTGGCGTCGTGGTGCAGGCGCACAGTGGCCTCTCCCGCCTTCGTCGTTCCCGGCTGCACGGCGTCAGCATGCCAGTCGCGCGTCGGACAGACTGGATCCGTGCGAGCAGTGGAGGTCCCCGGCCCGGCTCACCTGGAGGCCGCCTGGAAGGCGGTGCGTCTCTACCTGCCGGTCACGCCGGTGGTGGCCGCCCCACAGCTCGGACGATCCGTCTCGGTGAAGGTCGAGACGGTCCAGCCGACGGGATCGTTCAAGGTCCGGGGTGGGCTCGCCGCGGTGGCGGCGACGCACGAGGTCGAACCCGGGCGCGCCGTCGTCGCCTCGTCGGCCGGCAACCACGGGCTCGGGCTCGCCTTTGCCGCGTCCAACCTCGGCGCGCAGGTGACGGTCGTGGTACCGACCGGCGCCTCGGCGGCGAAGGTCTCGGCCCTCCAGCAATTCGACGTGCGACTCGTCCTCTACGGGGAGGGATACCGGGAAGCCGAGACGCACGCCCTCGACCTCGCGGCGCGCGAGGGCAGCCGCTACGTGTCGCCCTACAACGACCCTGACGTCATCGCCGGTCAGGCGACGCTGGCGCGCGAGCTGGCAGAGCAGGTCCCCGATCTGGGCACCGTCGTCGTGCCGTGCGGCGGCGGCGGCCTGCTGGCCGGCGTGATCCTCGGGCTCGAGGGCCGGAACGTGCGCATCGTCGGCGTCGAGTCGGAGGCGTCGCCCTCCATGAGCACCGCGCTCGCCGCGGGGGCCATCGTGCCGATCAACGTGGAGCCGACGGTGGCCGACGGCCTCGCGGGCAATCTGGAGCCGGGAGCGGTCACCGTGGGCATCGCGTTGGCGAACGGGGTGCAGGTGCTCACCGTCAGCGAGGCGGACATCCGTTCCGCCATGGCCTTCGCCGCCCACAAGATGGGCTTCGTCATCGAGGGGGCCGGCGCAGTCGGCGTCGCCGCCTTGCGGAGCGGGCTGGTGTCGCCCGACCCGGACGGGCGGGAGACGGTGGTCATCCTCACCGGGCGCAACGTGGCCCCGAAGCTCCTGTCGGAGGTCCTCCATTCCTGAGGTGAGCGTCAACGGCGCGATCTTGAGCTACGAGGTGACGGGGGAGGGCGACCCGCTCCTTCTGGTTGCCGGCTGCGGCCAGCCCGCGATCGCATGGCACCTCGGCCTCGTCCCGTCACTCGTCGCCGCGGGCTACTGCGTGGCGACCTTCGACAACCGCGGCGTCGCCCCCTCGTCTTCGCCGCCCGCGCCCTACAGCGTCGACATGATGGCGGCCGACGCCGTCGGGCTGCTCGACCACCTCGGCTGGGAGGTGCCGGTCCGCATCGCCGGCCATTCCATGGGGGGCTGGATCGCCGAGACCCTCGTGCTCGATCAGCCGGAACGGGTGCGTGCCGCCGCATTGATGGGCAGCGCCAACAAGCCGACGGCCTGGGAGGTGGCCATCACGACGGTCGAGCGCGACCTGGCCGCTCTGGACTACGACCTCCCGCCGCTGTTCTACGCCACGGAGACGCTGCGGTATCTGCCGACGTCCGACCTCCAGGACTCCGAGGTCGTCAGCACGTGGCTCTCGTTCATCAGCGACGTGCCGGTGTGGCCCAACCCCGGGAGGCTCGGTCAGTACGAGGCCGCGCTGGCCTGGTCCACGGACCCGTCCCGCACGACCCGCTGGCCCGAGGCGCGCGTTCCGTGCCTCGTGCTCGCGTTCGAGCACGACGTCGACTCGCCACCCCGCTACGCCCGGGAGGCGGCCGAGACGATTCCGGGCTGCATCTACCGCGAGGTCGCCGGCTCCGGACACCTCGGCATCATGACGCACGTCGGAGAGGTCGCACGGCACTTGATCGAGTTCTTCGAAGGTACCTGAGCGGGTCATGCCCGCCGCGGCGGAACGCTTTCAGCGGCGGGATGAGGGACCCATCCCCGAAGAGGTGACAGCGGTCGCACCGATCCGTGTGTGCGACATCGGCGGGTGGACCGACACGTGGTTCTCCCGCCACGGCAAGGTCTTCAACGTTGCGGTCACTCCGGGGGTGGACGTTCGCGTGCGGGCCTTGGCATACGAGTCGGCGCTGCACCGAATCACGCTCGACGTGGTGAACTTCGGCGACTGCTACGGCTTCGAGCCGGGACAGGCTCCCGGTCGTCACCCGCTGCTCGAAGCGGTGGTCGACGAGATCGGGGCGCCCGATGGTCTCGCTCTCGAGATCCGCGTCGCCTCGGAGGTGCCGCCGGGGAGCTCGACGGGTACATCGGCGGCCGTGGCGGTCGCGCTCATCGGCGCGCTCGACGCGCTGGCCCCTCGTCCGCGGTCCCGGCTCGAGGTGGCGCGGGCGGCGCATCGCATCGAGGTCGAGCGGCTCGGTTTGCAGTCGGGCGTCCAGGATCAGTTGTGCGCCGCGTTCGGGGGCGTCAACTTCATCGAGATCGACCGGTACCCCGAAGCCACCCGGACCGGGCTCTCGGTGCCCGAGCCCGCACGGCAAGAGCTCGAGCGGCGGCTGGTCCTCCTCCACCTGGGCCGCGCGCACCGTTCTTCGGAGGTCCACGAGCGCGTGATCGCCCGTCTGGTCCATGAGGGTGAGGACTCTCCGTACCTCGCAGAGCTGCGTGCGTGCGCGGTCATGGCACGCGACGCCGTGCTCGGCGGTGATCTCGAAGGCCTGGGAAGAGCCATGACCCGGAACACCGACGCGCAGCGCCGTCTGCACGGAGAGCTGGTGAGCGCCGAGGCCCAGGCGGTCATCGACATCGCCGCCTCCCATGGTGCATCGGGATGGAAGGTCAACGGCGCCGGCGGTGAGGGGGGCAGCCTGAGCCTTCTCAGTGGCCCGGACCCGGCGCACCGCTATTCGATGGAACGCGCGGTCCTCGATGCCGATCCGGCTCTGCAGGTCATTCCGACGTGCCTCAGTCACGAGGGACTGCAGGTCCGGCGCGCTACTCCTCCGGTGGCGGCGTCGTGAAGTCGATGGTGACGCCGCCCGCCTCGTCCGGGTGGTCCTTCAGCCAGCGGCACGCGTACGGGCACCACGGGACGATGGTGAGGTGATCGGCCTCCGCGCGGCGGATGCTCGCCCGCACGAGCTGGCCGGCGATGCCGCGGCCACCCAACGCCTCGGGCACTTCGGTGTGGAGCAGGAACAGGCGGTCGCTGCGTACCCGGTACACGAGCTCGGCCTCCATCCCCTCGGCCGTCACGACGAACCGGTCCTCGGTGGGGACGTCGACGACGTGCACGGTTTCGCTGTGGTCGGCCATGGCTGAACCCTCCGGAGTCGACGCGGTCGGAAGCCACCTTATGGGTGTAGAAGGGATGCCATGAGCGGTCCCGTCAGCGCCGAGGATGTCGCGGCCACCCCCGGGGACGGAGAAGCGTCGCAGTCTCCGGTCGTCGAACTCGAGCCCGGTCGGGTCGCCCGGGTCGGGTCACTGCCGGTACGCCGTGTCCTTCCGCACCGGCCGCGCCAGACCGTCGGCGCCTGGTGTTTCGCCGACCACATGGGCCCGGTCACCCCGGACACGCCCGGCACGTTCGGCATAGGCCCGCACCCGCACATGGGCCTGCAGACGGTGACGTGGCTGGTCGAGGGCGAGATGCTCCACCTCGACAGCCTCGGGTCGGAGCAGTTGATCCGTCCCGGACAACTCAACCTGATGACCGCCGGCTACGGGGTCGCCCATGCCGAAGAGGACCCCGGGCGTTCTCGGACGTTGCACGGGATCCAACTCTGGGTGGCGCAACCCGAGGCGACCCGCAACGGCGACCCGGCGTTCGAGCATCACGGCGACCTGCCCCGGCTGGCGCTCGAAGGGGGAGAGGGCACGATCCTCGTCGGCGACTACGGCGGGCTGATATCCCCGGCGCGGCGCGACACGGAGCATGTCGGCGTGGAACTGAGGCTGCGCCCCCCTCGGGCGGTGTTGCGGCTTCGCCCGGACTACGAGCACGCGCTAATCGTCCTCGAGGGAAGCGTGCGCGTCGGCGACCATGTGGTCGAACCGGGTGTGCTGGCCTACCTCGGGACGGCGCGCGAAGAGTGCCGGCTGGACCTGCGCGCACCGGCCCGCGTCCTGCTCCTCGGGGGCGTGCCCTTCCCCGAGAAGCTCCTCATGTGGTGGAACTTCGTGTCCCGGACGACCGAGGAGGCGTCCGCGGCCCGCCGACAATGGACACAGCAGGACGAACGCTTCGGCACCGTGCGCTCGCGGCTCGAGCGCATCGAGGTCGGAAGGCCGCCCTGGGAGTAGACCGTCGCGCCCGCTACCACTCGCCCCAACCGGGCGGGCTGACCGACCCGGTCACGAGGCGTGGGTCGACGGGGCCACGCGTCTGGCCCGCCTCGTAGACGGCGAAGCAGAGCCGCAGCACGTCCGTCGCCTCGCCGGCGGTCATGGCGGCCGGTGTCCCGTGCACGAGGGCATCGACGAAGTGCTGGGAGGAGCGCACGAAGCCGGCGCCCCAGTCGGCGTCCATGTCCGTGAACTCGGTCGTCTTGAGCTCGTGCGCCGTGCCGGTGAACAACACGACCGGCGCCAGGTCCAACATTTCGCCGGTGGCACGGGTGACCCACAGCTGCCCCTCGTCCCCCGTGATCTCGAAGAACTCGTCCGCCCCGTAGTACTGCGATCGCATGTAGAAGTTCGGGGAGTACTGCACCTCCATCATCCCGAGCACCTCGGGGTCCTCGTATTCGAAGATCACCGCGCACGGCTCGAAGAAGAAGTCGCGCCGCCGCACGACGGCTTGGACCGACGTGATGCCGAGGTCGAGCAGCCAGAGCGCCATCGCGTACTTGTGCACCATGTCGTCGAAGAGGTGGCCGCCGGGGCTGCGCTTGTCGAGGCGCCAGCCGTACCCCTCGGGGCGAAGGGCGGCCTGGAAGGCCGAGTCGGTCTGTCCGACCAGCGTGCGGATGCGCAGCGAGGTCGGCTTGCCGATGGCGCCGTCGGCGACGAGCTTCTTGGCGAGCTCGAGGGGCGGATAGTGCACGAAGCACTCGCTGATGCGCAGGAGGCGCCCGGTGCGCTCGGCCACGGCCTGCATCTCCAGGGCGTCGTCGACCGAGTTGGCCACCGGCTTCTGCACGGAGACGTGCTTGCCGGCCTCGAGGGCAGCGATCACGTGGTCGTGGTGCAGGTGGGTGGGGGTGAGGATCTCGACGGCATCGATGGCGTCGTCGGCGAGCAGGTCGGCCAGGTCGGCCGAGAAGCGCTCGGCGCCCCACTCCTTGGCCGCCCGCTTGCCCACCTCTTCGTCGGAGTCGCACACGGCGACGACGTCGCAGCGGGGATCCTCCAGATAGCCGCGGACGTTCATGGCCGCGATGTTCCCGGCGCCCACGACGCCGAGCCGGACCTTGTCCATCATGTTCATCCTCTCGCCAAGACGCGCCGCCTACGCGTCGGTTCCGAATGCCCCCCCGTTTCGGGCCGCGGCGATCCGATTGTCGTCGTAGTCGAGCACGCCGCGCAAAACGTCTTCGGTGTGCTGACCGACAGTCGGCGCCTTGGCCGGGTGTGGCAACGCCTCGCCGACGAAGTGCAGGGGCGTGAATATCTGGTCGGCGCCCACCTCCGACTGGGGCAGCAGCGGCAGGCGGTCGGCGAACTGCGGGTCGTCGAGCAGCGTCTTGGGCGTGTTGACCGGCGCGATCGGCGTGTTCACCGCACCACCGAAGTCGAGCCACTCGCTGCGCGGTCTTGGTCCGGAAGATGTCGCGCAGCTCGCTGCGGAGCTCGCGGTTGCCCACGCGCGTGATCGGCGTACTTCGACCCGGGCCAGCGCTCGAAGAGGTCCATCCGGCCCACGCCCTCGCAGAAGTTCTTCCAGAAGGCCTGCTCGGAGGCCATGAAGAGCACGTGGGCGCCGTCCGCCGACTCGTAGACCTGGTAGCGCACGCCTTCGACCATGCCGGCGGTGCCCGGGGCACGCCGCTCGTAGTCGTCGGACTTGTTCCCGGTGACCTCGGACTGCGGGCCGCTCGTAGGCCCGCCAGGTCTCGGAGCGGTACCAGTCGAAGGCGGCCGCCGCGTCGGACTGGGCCAGGTCGATGTAGGAGCCTTCGCCGGTGTCGCGGGCCCGGATGACCGCGGCGAGGATGCCCAAGCGCGCCGAAGAGCGGCGCGGCGTTGATGCCGATCGACACGTGCTCGGGGATGTAGGCGAACCCGTCGTCGTCGGTGGCCACGTTGACGATGCCGGCCCAGGTGTCGTAGGCGATGCCGTGGCTCGGGTAGTCGCGGTAGGGGCCGGTCATCCCGTAGCCCGAGATCGTGCAGAACACGATCTTCGGGATTGAGCGCCTTCAGGTCGTCGAAGCCGACGCCGCGGCGGGCCAGCGACCCGGGCCGCATCGCCTCGATCACCACGTCGGCCCCGGTCGCCAGCTCCTTGAAGATGGCCGTCCCGGCGTCCGTCCGGAGGTCGAGCACGATCGAGCGCTTGCCCCGGTTGAGGTGCAGGTGCATGAGCGAGACGCCCTCGACGATCGGCCAGGTCATCTCGCGGATGTAGTCGCCGGCGGGGGGTTCGACCTTGATCACGTCGGCCCCGAGGTCGACCAGGGACGTCGTGATGGCGGCCGGCCCCAGAGCCGAGCACTCGATGATCCGCAACCCGTGCAGCGGTGGCGTCGTCGCCATCGCACCTCCTGTTCGTGAAGGCCGGATCGTAGCGGTCGCCGCCCCGGGCACCGGAGTCCGGGTCTGGCCATACTGGGGCCGTGGAGTCGTCCCCCCTCGACGACGCGTTGACTGTCTTCGCGGCCACGGCACCCTGCTACGGGTCGCTGGGCCTGGCCAACCACGGGCCCGATGGCGGCCGAGGCGCTGGCCCACCTGGGCCGCGAGGAAGCCATCGCGGACTGGGTCGAGCACTACCGCGGGCGGCTCGAGCCGGCGCCCCCGCCGGCCGACGCGGCCGCTCTCCGAGGAGGAGTGGCCGCAGGCCCTCGGCGAGGAGGAGCGCTTCGCCGAATGGCTCACCTTGTTCGAGCGGGAGGTCGCCGACCGCCCGCCGGTCGCCGTGGTCGGCGAGTGGGCGCCGCGCCTCCTGCCGGGCGCGGTCGGGGCGGCCACGCACGGGCTGATCCGCACCGCGCACGCCGTGCGCGCCCTGGCGGCGGCCGACACGCCGCCGCGTCGGCTCGAACTGGCAAACGGCCTGGCGTTCTGGGCCTCGACGCTACCAGGAGCTGCCCGGACCGCCGCTGCTGATCGGCAAGGAGGACGTGCCCGACGCGCTGGCCGACCTGCCCTACCTGGACGAGGACGCGCCGCGCCAGCTGCTCATCAGCGACATGGTGGTGCAGGTCGGGCGACATCGCCGACGAGTTCGAGCAGGCGGTCGCCTCGCTCGGCTGGAGCGGCGGCCCGGTCGAGTTGCTCGACGCGCTGGCCTGGGGCGGCTCGCTGGCCTACCTGCGCAACGCGGACGACGGCGGCGCGATCGGTCTCCTGCACGCGGTGACGTCGCCCCTGGCCTGCGAGCTGATCCTGCCCTGGCTGGCGGTCGAGGACCGGGACGCCGCCCTCGGTTACGTGTGGCAGGCCGTGGCCGCGCTCCACGTCGCCTACGACATCGATCGCAAGAGCGAGCTGCCCGAGCGGGAGACGCTGTCCGCCGACGCGCTGGTCGACCGGGCGCTGGCCTCGCGCGACGAGCACGCCATCAAGCTGACCGAGGCGGCCTTGCGCAGCTTCGGGCGCACGCGGCGACCCGGTGCTGCTGTGGGCGGCAGCCGACGCCGGCACCCGATTCGCCGGCTGAGGCGGGGGCGCGGGGCGGGCCGCCAGGCCCCTCGGCTAGCCTCGGCGCCATGGAATACCGCACCCTCGGCCGCACCGGCATCAAGGTCAGCCCCCTGTGTCTCGGGGCGATGATGTTCGGATCGTTCGGCAACACCGACCACGACGACAGCATCCGCATCATCCACGCCGCGCTCGATGCCGGCATCAACTTCGTCGACACCGCCGACATCTACTCGTTCGGCGAGTCCGAGGAGATCGTCGGCAAGGCGCTGGCGCAGACGAAGCGCCACCGCGTGGTGCTGGCGACCAAGGTGCACGGGCAGATGGGCCAGCGACCCCAACGCGCAGGGCAACTCGCGCCGCTGGATCATGGACCGAGTGCGACAACAGCCTGCGCCGCCTCGGCGTCGACTACATCGACCTCTACCAGATCCACCGGCCGTCGCCCGAGACCGACATCGACGAGACGCTCGGCGCGCTCACCGATCTCGTGCGGGCCGGGAAGATCCGCTACTTCGGCAGCTCGACGTTCCCGGCGCACGAGGTGGTCGAGGCGCAGTGGGTGGCCGAGCGCCGGGCCCGCGAGCGCTTCGTCACCGAGCAGCCGCCGTATTCGATTCTGGTGCGCAGCATCGAGAAGGACGTGCTGCCGACGTGCCAGCGCTACGGCATGGGCGTGCTGTCGTGGAGCCCGCTGGCGGGCGGCTGGCTCTCGGGCGCCTTCGGGACCGGCAAGGAGAACACGAGCCGGCGGGCCTCGGTCATGCCCGACCGCTACAACATGGAGCTCCCCGCCAACCGGGCCAAGCTCGAGGCGGTCGACCGGCTCGGCACGCTGGCGGACGAGGCGGGGCTGTCGCTGCATTCAGCTGGCCCTCGGCTTCGTGCTCGCGCACCCGGGCGTGACGTGCCCGATCATCGGGCCGCGGACGATGGAGCACCTGGAGTCGCAGCTGCCGGCGCTGGAGCTGCGGCTGGGTGGGGACGTGCTCGACCGGATCGACGAGATCGTGCCGCCCGGGGTGGACGTGAACGAGACCGACGTCGGCTGGGTGCCGGCGGCCATCGCCGAGCAAGTCGTTGCGGCGTCGGCCGCTCGAGGCGTCGGCGCAGCCGCGGGGGCTGCTCGACGCCGTCAGCTCGGCGGACTGAGGCTCGCCGACGGTCAGGCAGGTTCTGGCGGCGCGGCCTGCGACGAGGGGCATCTCGAGGTAGGTGCGCAGGCCGGGCTCGGCCTCGCACACGTAGGGCACCGCATTGACACAGTGCATCGCCGTGGCCACGATGCCGGGATTGCGCGCCAGGCCCGCCTCGACCGACGCGGGGTGCAGCTTGCGGAACGTCACCAGGCAGTCGGGGTCGCCGGTGATCTCGACCTCGAAGTGCTCGCCGTCGGGGCCGAAGCGCCACGGCGGGTCGAGATGCTCCTCGCCCATGAGCCAGTTGACCGCCGCCGTCACGACCGGCTCACCGTCGACGAGGCCCTCCCAGCGGAAGCGCTGCGCGGCGACCAGGCCGGGCGCGATCGGCCCGATGGGCGACTCGATCGGCGCCGTGGCGACGGCCATCTCGTGCGTCGTGCGCAGCTCGGGGTCGAGGTCGAACCCGAGCTCGTCGGCCACCATGTGCACCGACTGGCCGAAGCCGGCGCCGAGGGCGTCGGCCATGATGCTCTGTGCGGGCCTCCTCGGGGGTCTTGCCGAACAGCATCCAGTCGCGGATGACGTCGGGCGCGCCGTAGGTGCGGATGTCGGAGAACTCCTCGGCCCGGACGCGGGTGATGGAGCCCGAGAGCGCCGAGACCATGAGCGGGAAGCGCTCGGTGATGCCCGCCGGGGTGGATGCCGGTGCCGTGCAGCGTCACGCCGGCGGCGCGGCAGATGGCGTCGAGCCGGGCGCGCTCGTCGGCGGGCGGGTAGAACCAGCCCAGCGGCGTCACCACGTTCTTGCCCGACTCCAGGAGCCGGGTCACGACGTCGACGTCGGCGAAGATCGGGCTGTAGACGACGCAGTCGGCGTCGAGCGCCAGGAGCGCCTCGATGTCGCGGGTGGCGGTGATCCCGATCGGAGCCCGTCCGACGAGCGCGCCGACGTCGACGCCGTCCTTGTCGGCCGAGTGCACCCAGCAGCCCGCGACCTCGAGATCCGGGTGGTCCAGGACCCCCTCGATGGCGGCCCGGCCGACGTTGCCGGTCGCCCACTGCACGACGCGATAGGACACGGCTCACCCCCTGGTGGCGCTGGGTGGCTCACCATATGGGATCGCCGACGCCGGGCGCACTATGTTCCGTTCCGACGGCGACACGGCGTCGTGATCGCGCCGGGGGTGACCAGTGAGCGCAGCCGACGAGAACCGCAAGGTGATCGAGGGGTTCTGGGACGACCTGTACCGCCAGGACCTGGTCGCCGCGGCGGCCCGGTTCGCACCCGACGGCACCTACACCGACATCGAGACGCCCGAGGACGACGTGGCCCGGGGTCCCGACGAGATCGTGCGGCGCCTGACGCTCGCGTTCGGCAAGCTCGCGGGCCTCGCGCGACGAGCGTCGGCACCTGGTGGCCGGCGACGACGCCGTCTTGACCGAGCACGTCGAGCACTGGTCGTGGCCGACCGGCGAGACGATGGCGCTGCCGGTGCGCCTCGGTGCACGAACTGGTGGACGGCCGGATCACGCGCTGGTGCGACTACTGGGACATGAACGTGTTGGTCGCCGCGGCGCCGCAGTGGTGGTTCGAGCACGTCATGGCAGGGCTGGAAGTAGGGAGCGCGGACGTGGCGCGGCTGATCCTCGTCGGCGGGACCGTGCTCGACGCGGACGGCCCCCGACCCCACTCGACCGTTGTCGTCGAGGACCGCCGGATCACGGTCGTGTGCAGCGACGGCGTCGCCGACGCCGCGCCGTCGACGCCCGGCCCGAGGACCGGGTGGTCGACCTCGGCGGCCGGACCGTCATGCCGGGACTCGTCAGCAGCCACTTCCACGCCACCTACCACGAGCTCGGCTCGAAGATGGCGCCGTTCGGGCTCGAGGAGCCGCCGGCCCTCCAGGCGGTGCGGGCGGCGCACCATCTCGAGCTGGCGCTGCGTTGCGGTTTCACGGGCGCGGTGAGCGCGGGCGCGCCGTTCGCCATCGACGCCTCGATGAAGACGGCGATCGCCGAGGGGCTCTTCCCCGGGCCGCGCCTGATGGCGGGCAGCCGGGACGTCAGCACGACCGGCCACGCCGGCGACAAGAGCTTCCCGTGGTACTGGGACGTCGGCGCCCGTGGCGCCGTCAACCGCTCCGACGGGCCCGACGAGTTCCGCCGGGCCGTGCGCGAGGAGATCAAGCAGGGCGCCGAGATCATCAAGATGTTCGTCACCGGCGGCCACGGCACCGTCGCCCCGAGCGAGCAGACCGAGATGTCGTACGCCGAGCTGACGGCGGGCATCGAGGCGGCGCACGAGCGCGGCGCGATGGTGCGCGGCCACATCGCCAACCGCGAGGCGCTCCACATGGCGCTCGACGCAGGGATCGACGTCGTCGACCACGGGGACGGCCTGGACGAGGCGGCCATCGGGCGGATGGTCGAGCAGGGCACGTTCCTCGTGCCGAGCCAGCTCTTCCCGGCCCGCTTCGCCGAGATGATGGGCGGCGGCGGTCTCGGCTTCACCGCCGGCATGGCCGAGGACATCGAGCGCGCGCTCGCCATCCTGCCCGTGGCCAACTAGGCCGGGGTCAAGCTTCTGTGCGGCGACGACTACGGCGCCATCGGCCTGCCGCACGGCCAGCTACGCCGACGAGCTCGAGTTCTACGTCAAGGAGGCGGGGATCGCGCCCCTCGACGTGCTCGCGCTGGGCGACGCGCAACGGCGCCGAGGTGATGGGGCGGGCCCACGAGCTCGGCTCGGTGCGCGAGGGCTACCTGGCCGACCTGCTCGTCGTCGACGGCGACCCGCTCGCCGACATCGGCGTGCTCCAGGACCGGGCCCGCCTGGTCGCCATCATGAAGGGCGGGACGCTGGTCATGGACGAGCTGGACGCGCTCGGGCCCGCCGAGGCCACGGCGCTGAGCCGCTGTACTCTCCGGCGATGATCATCGTCGCCGGCTCCATGAGCTTCGACGCCGCCGACCGCGCCGACGTGCTGGCGAGCCTGGCCGAGGTGACCGCGGCCAGCCGGCGTGACGCCGGCTGCGTCGAGTACTGGTGGGCCGAGGACCTCGAACACCCGAACACCTTCTCCTTCTTCGAGTGCTGGGAGTCCAAGGACGCTGCTCGACGCGCATCTGGCGCAGCCCCACGAGACTGCGTTCGCCGAGCGCAACTTCGGCCGCATGACGGGGGCGACGGCGTCCATGTTCGAGGCGACCGCGCTCCCGCCGCGGTTGAAGCCCTCCCTGCGCGCCCTGGCCGGGCGCGGTGTCGACGCCCTGCCACCGGGCCTGCGCCGCCAGGTGCGCGACCCTGGCCGGCCGGCCCGGCCCGCGGGAGATCGCGCTCGACGCGCTCGACGCCGAGCTGGCGCGGCGCGACCGCGTTGATGGGGACGTCGCCCGAGCGGGCGCAGGCGCTGCTGGGCGGGTTCGTCGTCGCGTTGCCGGCACCGCCACCGCCCGACCCGTTCTCCGACGCCTACCGGGAATGGACCTGGGACCTGTACCGGCGCATCTCGGGGCGGCGAGGGGTACGACACCGCGCACGAGGCCTCGCCGTTCGACCTGGAGCGCGCGCTGACCCGGCCGTTCCCCTACGAGAGCGGGTCGCTGAAGCTGGTCGGGCGCGACCTCGTGGCGCGCGGCCACGTCCTCGACACGCTTGTCGAAGGCGTTGCCCGCCGTGAACGCGCCCGGCCGCGGCCCCGGGTGGTCGAGTTCGGGGCCGGCTGGGGGAACCTGACCGCCGACCTGGTGGCGACCGGGCTCGATGTCACGGTGGTCGAGCTCGACCCCAAGTTCTGCACGCTCATCGGCCAGCGGTGCGCCGAAAGGCCCGGGCGCGCTCGCCGTGCACCAGGGCGACATGCTGGGCTTCACGACCGACGAGCCGTTCGACGCCGCCGTGTTCTACGAGAGCTTCCACCACTGCGCCGACCACCTCGCGATGCTCGACCGCCTGCACCGCATCGTCCGGCCCGATGGCGTCGTCCTCTTCGCGGCCGAGCCGGTGCAGCGGCTCGGCTATCCGTGGGGCCCGCGCCTCGACGGCCTCTCCGTGTGGTCGAGCCGCACCTACGGCTGGCTCGAGCTCGGGTTCGACACGCGGCTACTTCGACGCAGCGCTTGGCGCGCACGGGCTGGACGGGCCGGCGGGTCGGGCTCGGGGCGCGGCCGGCCGAGACCGACGTGATCGTGGCCACGGCTACCAAGACCCCGCGTTGACGGCCGCCGGCCGGGTCGCCACGATCTCGCGCGATACCGGTGGAGAGCGCCCAGACGTGTCACTGCCGCGGTGCATGATGGCCCGACCGGGATACGACAGCCAAGGAGTCCGACCATGACCGAAACGGGGAGCAACGTGGACCAGGAGCGCGCCGACATCATCGAGACGCTGCAGGCGCACCGGAGGTTCCTCCGCTACACGGTCGAGGGCCTGAGTGACGAAGAGGCGGCGAAGCGCACGACCGTCAGCGAGCTGTGTCTCGGCGGCCTCGTCAAGCACGTCACCGCGGTGGAGTCCAGCTGGGTGAGGTTCATCCTCGAAGGACCGGGCGCAATGGCTCAGGCTTCGACGCAGGGGGCCATGGCAACCCACGCCGCCAGCTTTCGCATGCTCGAAGGAGAGACCTTGGTCGATGTGCTGGCCAACTACGAAGAGGTCGCGGCGCCGGACCGACGAGCTGGTCGCGACGATTCCCTCCCTCGACGTCTCGCACCCTCTGCCGGAGGCTCCCTGGTTCCCGCCGAACGCCGCGCCGGTCGGCGCGGCGGGTGTTCCTGCACATCGCCACCGAGACGGCGCAGCACGCCGGCCACGCCGACATCCTGCGCGAGACGCTCGACGGTCAGAAGACGATGGGCTGAGATCCCTTCGGCGCTCGAGCAGGACGAAGGGTCTTCCTCCCTCTCCTCATCCCTTCTCGCACCCGAGCCCCGCTGCCGGCGCCGCCCCACCGATCTCGTGGTGCGCGTACGCCCGGTCGAGCAAGCCCACGTCCTGCCGGAGCGTCCGCACCTCGCTCGTGCCCTCGCCGCCGTACTGGTAGCCCTGGGTGTAGGCGCTCCCGCTCGGGCTGTCGTCTCGGACAGTGGGCGTGCCCGGGATCGGCTCGACGCCGGTGTCCTCGTTCCAGTCGTCCCACGAGGTGACCATGACGATGGGCAGGGCCGGGTCGACCTCGGGGATGGCCACGCAGCGGAGCATCTGGTCGAGCGTGGAGGACGGCCCGTCACCCGGTAGCCACTGGCGCGGCTGGGCCGGATGGTTGGTCGTCAGCCGGAAGCCGCGGTCGTTGAAGCCGGGCTGCACCACGGGGAGGACCGGCACCTTGTTGTCCGTCGCGTTGCGGTAGATGGTCAGCAGGAAGCGCTGGTCGGCCGCGATGTTCGTCGTCCCCGGATAGCCGGTCGAGTCGCCCGCCGGCCCGTTGGCCTGCTGCGGGTCGCCGTAGTACAAGGTGTACGCCGTCACGGCGTCGAACTGGTCGATCCGCGCCCAGCTGCGGCTGCCCGGTGAACACCGGCGCGTTCGGCACCTGGATCTGCGGCGTCACCCGCCAGTACACCTCGTCGCCGACGAAGAACGGGTCGGCGTACCCGTGCTGCTCCAGATACGTCCGTGCCCCGCCCATCATCCCGGCGACGTCGCCCGTGAGCGTGCGGGTCAGGTAGAGGTAGACGACCGGCCGCCCCTCGATGTGCAGGTACGACGGATTCGAGAAGTAGTCCTTCGCCAGCGCCAGCATGTCCGAGTCGAAGTGCAGCTCCGCCTGCACGGAGACGGGCGTCGACTCGTGGCCGGCGTCGAAGCCGAGGTTCCAGGTCTCGTAGAACATGGCGAACTTCATCTCGTGCAGGTCCGGCGCGGCGAGGAACTCCTTCATGGCGGCGTCGGCGGCCAGGTAGTTGCGGCCCGAGAAGCCGGGGTCGTAGGGCCACCAGTCGACGGCGAAGAAGTTGATGCCCGCCTTGTGCGCGTTCGCGATGTCACGGGTGGCCGTCTGCGTCTTGTTCGAGTCGATGAGCCCGAAGGGCGGCCGCTGCGGCGGGACCAGCTGCGACCGCAGCGAGCCCCCGGCGATCAGGTTCTCGGGGTTCCACAGGTAGTAGTACGCGCCGACCAGCGGGCGGGTCAGCCCGTCGTGCGCGCGACGCCGACGCCGACCCGGCACCGACGCCGCGACGCCCCCGCACCCGCGCGCCGTGCGGCCCCCCACGCCACCAGCACCGCCGCCGCCACGACGCCACGGCGTGCCGGAACCCCCCGCCTCGCCGCACCCCTCGCACCGAGAAGTAGATCCGCTACCGGGTCTCTTGGCGCGGCATCGACTGGTGCAGCGGCACCGGGTACACCGGCTGGTTGTCCGCCGCCTCGACGATGTCGGCCCGCCGTGCACCCCAGCGCGGCCATGTCGGCCTGCTGGTCGTGCGCGGTGCTCGGCAGCCTCGGCACGGATACGTCCGCATGCCCCATGTGCAGCGCCGAGGTCAGGTCGCCCGTGTGCTTGCGGCGCCACGCCGAGATATTGGGGGCCCGCACCCCGAAGCGAGCCTCGAGGAACCGCAGCTGCGAGGTGTGGTCCGCCACCTCGGACGCCACGTGCCCGCCGCGGCTGAACGGCGAGATCACCAGCATCGGCACCCGGTAGCCGAGCCCCACCGGCCCGGCCACGCCCTGCGCCGTCGCCGGCAGCGGCGACACCGTCACGGTACTCGCCCGGCGTGCCCGGCCGGCGCCACCGGCGGCGGCACGTGGTCGAAGATCCCGTCGTTCTCGTCGTAGCAGTGGAACACCACCGTCTTGGCCCACACCTTCTTGTTGGACATCAGCGTCCGCAGCACCTGGCTCGTGTACCACTCGCCCATGGCCGGCGGCGCCGGCGGGTGCTCGTCGTAGCCCAGCGGCGGGATCAGCCAGCTGACCGCGGGCAGCGTCCCCTTCGCGCACGTCGGCCGCGAAGTCGTTGGGGTAGAGCGGCAGGAACGCCTTCTGGTACAGCGCCGAGTTCGGGTTGGAGTACTGCTTGAAGTAGGGGAGGATCGCATCGCTGATCAACAGGCCGTGTTGCTCGATGAACGCCGGCGTGTACGGCGTCCCCACCGGGTTGTACACCTTCCAGCTCACGCCCGGCGTCCTCCAGCACCTCGGGCATCGTGTCCCAACTCACGCTGTACACCGCGTCGGAGCTGTCGTTGGTCTCGAGCACCGGCCCGCCGGCACTCCCCGCCGGGTCGCACCGTGCCCGACAGCGCTCATCAACCGGTTCGGGTGCGTCGGGCCCGAAGACCGAGCAGTGATAGTTGTCGCAGATCGTGAACGCGTCCGCCAGCGCGTAATAGAACGGGATGTCGCTCCGCGTGTGGTAGCCCATCGTCACGGTGCCCTGCTCGGGCCCCTCGTACTGGGCCATGGTGTGCGTCGCACACGAACGCGCCGTTGTCGCCCTTCCCCCGGCACAGGTGCTGCGGCAGCCAGTTGTGCGACAGGTCATGCGTGCACTCGCCGATCCCCGACTTCGTGTCGAGATGGAACGGCAGCAGATGGCTGTCGCGCCCGCCCGGCCAGCGCTGGCTGAACGCGCCGAAGCTTCCCCGCCGGGTGGTCGTCGAACCCGCGCACGCCCGGATACGTCCCGAAGTAGTGGTCGAACGACCGGTTCTCCTGCATCAGGAAGACGACGTGCTCGATCGCCCCCAGATCCGAGCCCGCCGGCTTTGTCCTGGCCGCCGCCCAGGCCAACTCCACATCGGCTGCGGCGGCGTTGCCCCGTCCCGCCGCCCGACCACGGCCGCACCGCCTCCCGCCAGTGCCGCGGCGAGCAGCGTCCGGCGGTCGAAGCGCCGCGTCTCCCACTTCCCAGCGTGCCCCCCGGCCCCCATGGTCACCTCACCTCATACCGTTGCGATCAGTTCCGCGTCGTTGTTCTTGACGTTACCCACGCGTTGTCCGACCTGATGGTGCACCACCGTCCCCGCCGGCGGCGGGCGCAACAGCGCCTTGAGCTCCTCGACGTCCTCGTTGGCCGGATCGAGCCACAGGTCGAACGTCGACGGGTCGAGGATCACCGGCATGCGGTCGTGGATGCCCTGCATGTCCGCGCCGCCCGGTGCCGTGATGATGGTGCAACTCCGGACGGGCGGCGCGTCCTCGGGTGCCGCCTTGTCGCGCCAGCGCTCGGCCAGCCCGGCGAACGCCATCGGCGCGCCGTCGGCGCGCGTGAAGTAGTTGGGTTGCTTGCCGCCGGTCTTCAGCCGGCGCCATTCGAAGAAGCCGTCGGCGGGCACGATGATGCGCCGCTCTTTGAACGCCTCGCGGAACGACGCGCGCGTCGCCACCGTCTCGCTCCGTGCGTTGATGAGCCGGCTGCCCCCTTTGCTGTCCTTGGACCACCACGGGATGAGGCCCCAGCGGAACGTCATGAGCGTGCGCACCGGGTCGCCGCCGTCCTTCTGCGGACGGTCCCGCACGCCGAGGACCTTGTCGGTGGGGGCGACGTTCCAGCTGGGCTCGTGCTCGGAGTCCTCGCCCTCGGCCAGGGTGGCCTCGAAGTAGCGGGCGATCCGCGCCGGCGGGGTGTAGAGGGCGAAGCGTCCGCACATGGCGGCAGCATTGTGACCTACGGGGCCCGATCCGGACGCGACACCCCCTGACCTGCGGCTTCGGCTCCCCGAGCAGGGGAGGCACCGCCTCGGTAGAGTGCGAACATATGTTCGCTTTCTCCACCACCGGGGCAGCGCCATCTCCCGATCCCGTCACCCCCCGCCGGGATCCCCGGGCTTCCCGGGACCCCCGGGACCCCCGGGAGCTCCCCGCCGGGCTGGCCGACCGGGTCCGGCCCACGACGCCGGTCGCCGGGCGGACCCTGCCGGTGCCCACGCCGCTCGCCCCGCTCTTCCCCAGCGGCTCCCTGCGCCGCGGCACCACGACCATCGTCTCGGGGCAGCCCGGCCACGGCGCGACGACCCTGGCGCTCGCCCTCCTGGGCGCGGCATCGGCCGCGGGGAGCTGGTGTGCCGCCGTGGGCCTGCCCGACCCCGGCGTGGTCGCCGCGGCCGGCCTCGGGCTCGATCTGCGCCGGGTCGTCTTCGTGCCCCACCCCGGCACGGGCTGGGCCGAGGCGGCCGGTGACCTTCTCTCCGGTGTCGACGCGGTCCTGGTGCGCCCGCCCGGCCGGGCGCGCCTCACCGCCGCCCGCCACCTCATCGCCCGGGCCCGCGACCGTCAGGCCGCGCTGGTCGTGTTGCTCGAGGGCGCGGGGAGCTGGCCCGAGGGCGGTGACCTCGCCCTCGCCGTGGGAGCGGTCGAGTGGGAGGGCGTCGGTCGCGGCCACGGGTACCTCCGCGGCCGCCGCGCCGAGGTGCGCGTGAGCGGGCGCCGCGCCGCCGGCCGGGTGACCGAGTGCTCGCTGTGGTTGCCCGCCGACTCCGGCGCGGTGGCCACGGCCGCGACGCCGATGGCGAACGGCGCCGGCACGGATCAGGCGGTGGTGAAGCAGAAGCAGAAAGCGGTGGAAAGCAGTGGAACGGTTGGTTGTCATCTGGTGCCCCGGGCTCCTCGAGGAGGGGCCGCGGGGTGAGGAAGCCCGGCGCTTCGCCCGCGTCCTGGCGCGGGCCGGTGAGCTCTGCCCATGGGTGCATCCGATCCGGCTCGGTGTCGGCGCGCTGCCGGCCCGCGGCCCCGCCCGTTTCTTCGGCGGCGAGGAGGCGGTCGTGGCGCGACTGGCCGCGGTCATCGGCGCGCTCGACGAAGTCGACAATCTCGACGACCTCGAGAACCTCGGCAAGGTCGGCGAGGAGGCCAAGATCGGCATTGCCGACGGGCTTTTCGCCGCGCTGCTGGCGGCCCGCTCGGAGCTGATCGTCCCGCCGGCGGGCACGGCCGGCTTCCTCGCCCCGTGGTCGGTGGCGACGCTGGCGCGGCCCGACCTGGCGGTCACCTTGCAGCGCCTCGGGATCACGACGCTGGGCCAGTTCGCCGCGTTGCCGGCGGCGAGCGTCTCGGACCGCTTCGGCGCGGACGCGGCGGTCTGCCACGCGGTGGCGCGCGGCGAGAGCGGGGAGCTGGCGGGGCTGCGCGACCGCGCCATCGCGCGCCGGCTGCGCGTCGCACGCGGCGAGGACCCCGACCGCCCGTCCGACGCGCCGCCCCCGCCCTCGCAGCCCGGCTTCTTCGGCGGCACGTCGGAGGCCGACGCGCGCGCCGCCCGCTCCTTCGTGCGGGTGCAGGAGCGCCTGGGGATCGAGGCGGTGCTGATCGGCCGCCTCCGGGGTGGGCGCGATCCCGCCGGCCAGTCGGTGCTGGTCCCCTGGGGCAGTACCGACCCCGACAGCACTCCGAGCTCGAGCACTCAGGCGGCCGGCGCACCATGGCCGGGCCGGCTGCCGCCACCCGCACCGACCGACGTGTTGCGGGTGCCCCGGCGCGCCGAGCTGGTGGACGCCGAGGACAACGCCATGGTGGTGAGCGGGCGCGGGCTGCTGACCGCGCCGATCGACCGGTTGTCGGTCGACGGCGGGCCCTGGGAGCAGGTCGCCGCGTGGGCGGGCCCCTGGCCGGTCACCGAGCGCTGGTGGTCCGTCCGCCGCCGCCGGGCCCGCCTGCAGGTCGTGACCGAGGACGGCGTGGCGCGGCTGCTCTGCTCCGAGCGCGGGCGGTGGTGGGTGGAGGCGCTCTATGACTGAGGCGGTCGAGTACGCCGAGCTGCACGCGCACTCGGGGTTCAGCTTCCTCGACGGGAGCAGCGACCCCGAGGAGCTGGTGGCCGAGGCGCGACCGGCTCGGGCTGGCCGCGCTCGCGCTGACCGACCATCACGGCTTCTACGGCGTGGTGCGCTTCGCCGAGGCGGCGCGGGTGTGCGGGCTGCCGACGGTCTTCGGGACCGAGGTCACGCTCGCGCCCGCCGGCCTGCGCACGGGCGAACCCGACCCGACCGGCGCGCACCTCGTCATCCTGGCCCGCGACCCCGACGGCTACGCGCGGCTGTCCACCGTGCTGGCCGACGCGCACCTCGAGGGCGGCGAGAAGGGGAAGCCGATCTTCACCCTCGACGCGTTGGCCCGCGCCGCGGGCGGCCACTGGCTGGTGCTCAGTGGTTGTCGGAAAGGGGCGGTCCCCGCCGCGCTGATGGAAGCAGGGCCCAGCGCGGCCGCCAAAGAAGTCGGACGCCTCATCGACGCCTTCGGACGCGCCAACGTCGCCCTCGAGCTGTGGGACCACGGCGATCCGATCGACGCCGCGCGCAACGACGCGCTGGCGCGCCTGGCCGTCGAGTGGGGCGTCGACGCGGTCGCCACCAACAACGTGCACTACGCGACGCCGGCTGGGTTCCGCCTCGCCACCACGCTCGCCGCCGTGCGGGCACGCCGTCCGCTGGCCGAGCTCGAGGGCTGGCTGCCCCCGGCCCCGGTGGCCTGCCTGCGCTCCGCCGGCGAGCAGAGCCGGCGCTTCGCCCGCTGGCCCGGTGTCGTCGAGCGGGCCGCCGAGCTCGGGCGCGCCTGCGCGTTCGACCTCCGCCTCGTGGCGCCGCGGCTGCCCGACTTCCCCGTCCCCGCCGGCATGACCGAGCAGAGCTACCTGCGCCACCTGGTGCACGAGGGGGCTTCGGTTCGGTACGGGCCGCCGGAGTGCGAGCGCGTGCCGGGGGCGTGGAAGCAGATCGAGCACGAGCTCGATGTGATCGGCACGCTCGGCTTCGCCGGCTACTTCCTCGTCGTGTGGGACATCGCACGGGTGTGCCGGGAGCTGAACATCTACTGCCAGGGGCGTGGCTCGGCGGCGAACTCCGCCGTCTGTTACGCGCTCGGCGTCACCAACGTCGACTCGGTCGACCTCGGGCTCCTGTTCGAGCGCTTCTTGTCGCCGGCACGGGACGGGCCGCCGGACATCGACGTGGACATCGAGTCGGAGCGCCGCGAAGAGGTGATCCAGTACGTGTACGAGCGCTACGGCCGCCGGCACGCCGCGCAGGTGGCCAACGTCATCACGTACCGGCCCCGGTCGGCGGTGCGCGACGTCGGGAAGGCGTTCGGTTTCTCGCAAGAACAAGTGGACGCGTGGTCGGCCGGGATCGACGCGGGGCACGGGCGGGGGCCGTCGTCGGCGGCGGCGGTCGAGGAGGCGACGGACCCGGCGGGTGGGACGGATGGGACGGGCGGGGTCCCGGCGCTGGTGGCCGAGCTGGCGGCCGAGGTGCTGGACCGGCCGCGCCATCTCGGCATCCACTCGTGCGGCATGGTGCTGTGCGACCGGCCCGTGGTCGAGGTGTGCCCGGTCGAGTGGGGGCGCATGGAGGGCCGCTCCGTGCTGCAGTGGGACAAGGACGACTGCGCCGCCATCGGCCTGGTGAAGTTCGACCTGCTGGGGCTCGGCATGCTCGAGGCGCTGCACCGCATGGTCGACCTCGTGCACGACTTCTACGGCGTGGAGGTCGACCTGGCCCAGCTGCCCCAGGAGGACGCGGTCTACGACCTGCTGTGCGCGGCCGACACGGTCGGGGTCTTCCAGGTCGAGAGCCGGGCCCAGATGGGGACGCTGCCCCGCGTGCGGCCGCGCACGTTCTACGACATCGCGATCGAGGTCGCCTTGATCCGGCCGGGTCCCATTCAGGGGCACGCGGTCAACCCCTACATCCGGCGCCGGCGGGGCGAAGAGGAGGTGACGTACCTGCACCCGTTGCTCGAGCCGATCCTCGAACGGACGCTCGGGGTGCCGCTGTTCCAGGAGCAGCTGATGGAGATGGCGGTCGCCATCGCCGGGTTCAGCGCCGCCGACGCGGACGAGCTGCGCCAGGCCATGGCGGCCAAGCGCTCGGCGGCGCGCATGGAGAAGATGCGCGCGCGTTTGTATGTCGGGCATGGCGGAGCGGGGGGTGACGGGCGCGGTGGCCGACCAGGTCTTCGACGCGCTGGCGGCATTCGCCAACTTCGGGTTCCCCGAGTCGCACTCGGTGTCGTTCGCGCATCTCGTGTACTCGTCGGCCTGGTTGAAGCTGCACTACCCGGCGGCGTTCACCGCGGGGTTGTTGAACTCGCAGCCGATGGGGTTCTGGTCGCCCCAATCACTGGTGGCCGACGCGCGGCGGCACGGGGTGCGGGTGCGCCGGCCGCACGTGAACCGCTCGGAGGTCGGGGCGTCCTTGGAGGGGGTGCGGTCGGATCCCGTCCTGCTGCTGGGGCTGGGGTCGGTGCGCGGGGTGGGGGAGGCGACGGCCGAACGGATCGTGGCGGGGCGCCGTGAGCGGCCCTGGGCGGGCAGCGAGGACCTGGTGCGCCGGGCCGGCGTCACGCAGGCGCAGCTCGAGACGCTGGCGGCGGCGGGGGCGCTCGACCCGGTGGGCGAGGACGTGCCGGGGTCGGTGACATCGCTGCGCCGGCGTCTGCTGTGGGGGGCGGGGGCGGCCGCCATGGGGACACCGGACCGGCTGCCGGGCGTGGTGGTGGGGGCGGAGGCGCCGCCGCTGCCCGAGCCGAGCCTGTACGACTCGGTGGCCGACGACCTGTGGGCGCTGGGGCTGGCGCCCGAGCGCACGGCGATGCACCTGGCCCGCGAGCGGCTCGAGGCGATGGGCGTGGTGACGGCGGAGGCGCTGGAGTCGCCGTCGTTCGGGGACGGGTCCCGGGCGGTGGTGGCCGGCGTGGTGACGCACCGCCAGCATCCCGAGACGGCGCGCGGCGCGGTGTTCCTCAACCTGGAGGACGAGACCGGGCACGTGAACGTGGTGTTCTCGCGGGGCGCGTGGGCGCGCTGGAAGCACGTGGCCCGGCACACGCCGGTCCTGTTGATCCGCGGCCGCGTGCGCAAGGGGCAGGGCGCAGTGAGCTTCGACGCCGAGCGGGTCGAGGCACTCGTCGTGGGGACGGCCGTGCCGGCGAGCCGGGATTTCCGCTGACTTCGCCGGCCTCGCCCAAACCGTTCTCACCGACGAGGGAGGTACGATCCTGAGTGCGAAGCCGCATCTCGACGCCACGGAGCATCCGATGTCAACGACGGTCACGACCATGTCGTGGGACGAGTACCAGCAGCTCGACGAGGACCTCCACGCCGAGTACGTCGACGGGCGGGCCGTCGTGAACGCAAGCCCGACACAGCGCCATCAGCGTGCCGTGTGGCGGTTGGCGAACCTCCTGGAAGCCGCTCTGACCATGACCGCTTCGTTGCATATCGAGTGGGCGTGGAAGCCCGGGGACGACGAGTTCGTACCCGACGTGCTCGTGACCGAGCCGACCGATGAACAACCACGCTTCACGGGCACGCCGTTGCTGGCCGTGGAGGTGCTCTCGTCGAACCGGGCGCACGATCTGGTCACGAAGACATCGAAGTACGCTCAGGCAGCCCTGCCGCGTTACTGGATCGTCGACCCCGATGACGAGACGGTCACGGCCTTTGTTCTCGTAGAGGGTGTATACCGAGAAAGCGGGTTCGCACGCGGCACCGACGAAGCGGTCTGGGATTTTGGCGCGGGGAGCGTGCGCATCCGTCCGGGCGACCTGTTCGGCTGAGCGGCGCGATCGGGCGCGCCGGCGCCACGAGCTTCACGAGCACATAGCCTGACCACGCCGTCCCAATCGTCCGAGGAGGGAGCACCATGCTGCTGAAGGGACTGAACCACGTCGGCTTGATCACGAACGACGCGAGCCGCCTGAACGACTTCTACCAAGAGGTGTTCGACGCCGAGATCCTGCGGGACGGCTCCGAGTTCCCCGACGGCAAGGGCCCGCGCATGTCCATCATCAAGATCGGGGAATGGGCCGAGCTCAACGTCTTCCAGATCGAGGGGAACACCGAAGCCGACCGCCAGACGCCGATGTTCGGCCGCGGCCGGCTCGACCACTTGGCCTTGCAGGCGGACTCGCTCGACGCGTTCGAGACGATCCGCGCGCGCCTGATGGAGCGAGGTGCGGCGGACGACTTCGTCACCGACTTCGGGCCGATGCTCAGCCTCTTCTTCCGGGACCCGGACGGTTTGGAGTGCGAGTGCTGCGTGGAGAACCCCGACGCCGTCCCGGGCGAGTTCCATCCGCCGGGGACCAGGGCGGCGCGCTACCCCTGAGCGGCAGCGGCAGCGGCAGCGGCGTTCGTCCGGGCCTTGGACGGCGCCGCTCCGATGCGAAACGCGGTGAGCATGTCGGTGATCAACGCCAGGACTTCGCCGCGGGCCTCGGCGGGATCATTGGACTCGGCGATATAGAGGCATCCCTCACCGAGCGCGCCCATCAGGAGCAACGCCAGCGGGCGGAGGGGTCGCTGTTCCAAGACCCCGGCGTACATCGCCTTGCGCAGCGCGCCGCGGAGCGCGACGGCGCCGAAGCGGTTCTCGATGCCCCGTACCTCGTCCCAACCGAGGACGGCGCGGGCGTCCTGTAGGGCGATGGTGCGAACGGCGGGATCGAGGTGGGCGTCGATCCACAACGCGCAGCCGTCGAGGAGCGCGATCCACGAGTCGGGCCCGAGGAACTCGGCCGCCGCCTGATCGGTGACCTCGGTGTGGACCTGCTCGAAGACGGCCCGGAACAACCCCTCCTTGCCGTCGAAGTGGTGGTAGACGGCGCCCTTGGTGACGCCGGCCCGGGCGACGATCTCGTCGAGGGAGGTGTCCACGTAGCCCTTTTCGCCGAAGAGCTCGCGGGCGGCCTTCACCAGCGACGCCCTGGTCGCGTCGCCCTGCGCGACGCGGCGGTCCTGCCTCCCCTTGACATCCGTACCTTTGGTATGCATAATGACGTACCAATCGTATGTGAGAGAGATACTCTCAGTATGTTATCAGGTTGGAGGTTGTGCACATGCCGAAGTACGTGATCGAGCGAGAGCTCCCGGGAGCAGGCAAGTTGACGGCCCAGGAACTTCACGACATCAGCGAGAAGTCCAACAAGGTCATCGCGAGCCTCGGCCCCGAGATCAAGTGGCTCCAGAGTTACGTGACCGACGACAAGATCTACTGCGTCTACGTCGCACCGGACCAGGACGTCATCTTCGAGCACGCCCGCTGCGGCAGCTTCCCCTGCGACAGCGTCTCGCTGGTCTCGGCGGTCATCGACCCGTCCACGGGGGACTGACTTCACCGCCTCTGTGGGGACTGTATTCATCGGCCGAGCGCGGCTGCCCTCCCGGGCGGTCGCGCCGGCGCGTGCGGCGGACCCGACCCTTGGCAGGAAGTCGTAAAGTCCGGCTCCTGGCAGACTGTCCCGACCTCGTAGACAAGGAGCGACCAGGTGATCCGACTGTCCGTGCTCTACCCCTCCTCGGAGGGTTCCACGTTCGACCACGACTACTACCGGGAGAAGCACGTGCCGCTGTGCTTGCGGGCCTGGGGTCTCGCCAAGGCGGACATCGACAAGGGTGTCGACGGCCCGTATGTCGCGGCCGTGCACTTCGAGTTCGACTCGGCCGACGCCATCCAGGCGGCGATGGGCGCCGAGGCCACCGGCGAGGTGCTGGCCGACGTGGCCAACTACACGAACATCACGCCGGTTCTCCAGACGAGCGAGATCATCCCGGTGGGTTGACGCCGCTGCAGCGTCTGGCTCAGTGGACGGCGACCGCCAGCGTCGCCGTCAGCGCGCCCGCCGCAGCCCCCGGCACGTGCAGCGTGAGCGCTCCCGTGTCGGAGAATGTGCCGCCGCCCCCGTTGGCCGGGGCGTAGAACACCGTGAGCGCGTCGCCCGCCTTCCCACACGCATGCCGGCCCGCCTTCACCTCGGGCGGATTGCCCGCGACAACGGTCGGGGTGTCGGGCGTCACGCAGAGCCTGGCCTTGGCCAGGTCGGCGGCGCTCACGCCGTTGACCGACTGCAGTGAGACCGTCGCATCCCAGCCGACGAGAGACCCGCGTGCGTCGACAACGGTGACGGTCGAGAGCGAGCCAGCCCCCTTGCCCCGCCCGTGCGCCTTGGTGAACGAGACCGCCTGGCTGGCGGGGGTGATGGTGAGCGGCCCGGTGAGGACCGAAACTTCCATCGTCTGGTCGACCGAGCTCCCACTCGAGCCGGTGTTCCCGTTCGCCCCGTTCACCGACACGCTCACGCCCTCGTCGGCGCCGGCGGTGGTGCCGCCCGCGTCACCCGATGTCGTCGTTGTCGTGGTGCCCCCGGTTCCGATGGGTTGACCGCTGGCATCCGTGTAACTGACGGAGACACTCGTCGGTCGGCCCGACGATGACTCAGCAGCGCGCGCGATCGCGCCCCCGAAGAACAAGACAGGCGCGCTCAGCGCAACAGCCGTGGCAACGGCGGATGCCCGCGCGCGCCGAGGCTTCTTCCCTTCCCCCATGCCGTTCCTTCGCCATTGGGGCGAACGGACTTAACGGGGCTGTCGCGGATGTTTTCCGGAATTGTGCGTTGGCGAATTCTTCGTGCGTCGTTGTGCGTCCTGTGTGGTGCGTGACGAATGTTCGATTGGTTGCGAACGCGGTGCGGGCCGACGGAGCCGGTCAGGTGACGACGAGACCCCGTCCCGTCACCAGCGGCAGATCGAGCGCGGTCACCAGGCCCGGCGGTGCAACGATGACCGCCGGGACGGCGTTGACGAGGCGCATGGCGGTCGCCTTCAGGCCGGCGGTGTTGTGGTCACCGTCGGTGCCCATCAGCTGCAGGTCGAGCGTGTAGTTGGGCTCTCCCGTGATCTGCACCCGGTAGCACCCGTGGCCGGCGGGCCGGGGCCACGCGGCGCCGAGGTCGTCGCGAAGCCGCGTAACGTGCTCGAGCACCACGACGGCGCGGTCACCCACCATGCCCCGGACCTCGAAATGGAGGGCGGCGGCTGTGCCTGCCTTGATCGTGCCGGCATCGACCTCGAAGTCCTCGGGCGCTGCCTCGCGCTCGTACCACTCGGTGACGTCGGTCAACGTCACGCCGAGGCCGGCCGCGATCTGGCGCACCACGCTTCCCCACGCCATGGTCAGTACGCCGGGCGAGAGCAGGAACGGCACGTCGTGCAGGTCTTTGCCGAAGCCCATGATGTCGAAGAGGACCATCGGCTGGTTGTAGGTGTTGTAGTTGAGTATCTCCGAGCACCGGACCTCCTCGATGCGCTCGCAGACGCCCGAGAGCACGAGGGGCAGCGCGTCGTTGGCGAAGCCGGGGTCCACGCCGTTGACGAAGATCGAGACACCCGCTTGTTCGGCCGCCGCGATGACGGGAGCGGCGATGGGGTCGTCGGGGGCGGGGTACTGCAGCATCACGGGGCTGGACGAGACCACGTTGATGCCCGCCGTCAGGAAGCGCTCCAGGTCGGCGAGCGCCTCGAAGATGCGGTCGTCGGCCATCGCCGTGTGGACGATGCAGTCGGGTCGGAGCGCGAGCAGGGCTTCGGTGTCGCTCGTCGCCGACACGCCCAGGGTGTGGCCGAGTCCGGCGAGCTCGCCGGCGTCCTTCCCCACCTTGTCGGGATTCGAGACGAAGAGGCCGACCAGATCGAGCTCTGGGTGGGCGTCGATGCCGGCGAGCGCGTGGCGCCCCACGTTCCCGGTGCTCCATTGGACGACGCGGTAGGGCATGTCGGTTCTCCTAGAGGTCGGGGATGGGGAATTCGAGGTTGGGCGACTGCAGGCCACCGTCCACCTCTATCACCTTGCCCGTCACATACGCACCGGCCGGTGAGACCAGGTAGAGGATGGCGGCGGCGATGTCCTCGACGTGTCCGATCCGCCTGAGCGGCGTCACGTCCTCCATGGCGGTGCGCAGTTCTTCGGTCGCCATCACGATGTCGAGGGCCGAGGTCGCCGTCGAGCCGACGCCGATGGCGTTCACGCGGATACGTGGAGACAGGTCGCGGGAGGCGAGGCGGGTGTACTGCTCGACCGCACCCTTCACCGTGCCGTAGCCGACGTAGCCGCGGCCGGCTACGTGGCCCATGACCGAGGAGATGTTCACGATGGCCCCACCGGGGTGTTCGCCCTCGAGCATCCGCGGCACGGCCGCTCGGAGCAACGCATGGCCGGCGGAGACGTTGAAGCGGAAGGCCTCTTCGAGAAAGCGGGGCGACGTATCGAGGAAGGGGCGAGGCATGGTGCCGCCCATGTTGTTGACGACGATGTCGAGCCGGCCGAACTCGTTGTGCGCGGTCTCGGCGAGAGACGCCATCTGGTCGAAATCGGTCAGGTCGCCGGGGACGACGACGGCGCGACGCCCGGCCGCCTCCACGTTCTTGGCCACCTCGCGCAGCTGGTCCTCCGTGCGGGCGGCGAGCACGACGTCCGCCCCGGCCTGAGCCAGCGCCACCGCCGCACCGGCGCCGATGCCGCGTCCGCTCGCGGTCACGATGGCGACCTGGTCCGTGACGAGAAACTTGTCGAGGATCATCAGGCGAATGTAGTTGGCCGGATGGAGGCGAGCCGTTGGCCCGGTGGTCGCCGGTGGCAGCGCGAGTCAGGAACGGGGCCGAAGACGCCGGCGGAGCTCGACCGGGGAAGGCGCAAACCACAAGACCAAGTCGCCAGGGGCGGCGGCTTCCGCCACCCGAGACGAACCCATACTCAGCCGTGGGGAGACACGCGCCGCCGGACTCTCACGCCAGCATCTTCGGCCACCTGATTTCGATGCTAGGGAACCGCGGAAACTGCCAATAGAGCCAAAAGTCACGGTGGACGAGGCGTCCCTGGTCACGTGGCCTGCCGGACCAATGGCAGAGGCGGGTCGGCGTCAAGCCTCCTTGGACTGCGGTGGGTCGTCCGGCTGCGCCGCCGACTCCGCTTGTTCGACGCGCTGCGCCCAATCCCCGAGGTCGTCGGCGACCGGGAACGGCCTCGGCATGACCTTGGCCTTCACGTCGTCGGGCAGGCTCAGGTCGCCGCCCGTGTGGCCGACGCTGAAGACGCGTTCCGGCCGGGAGCGACCGAGCATCGCCTGGAACCAGCGCAGCATCGTGCTGATGCGGTGCCCGAAACCGTTCAAGAACCCGATGTGGACGAAGAACCAGATGACCCAGCCGGGGAAGCCGCTGAGACGGATCCCGCGCACGCTCACGATCGCCTTGAAGCGGCCGATGCTCGCGGCGCTCCCGAGGTCGCGATAGGTGAACGGCACGGAGCCCTTGCCTGCGAGCCTTCGCTTGATCGTGTTGGCGGCGTGGAGGCCGCCTTGCATGGCCACCTCGCAGACGCCGGGGAGCTGGTTGATCGAGGCCATGTCGCCGACGGCGAACACGTCGGGGTGCCCCGGAAGGCTGAGATCCGGCAGGACCGAGATCCTCCCGGCGCGGTCGATCTCTGCGCCCGTTGCCTCGGCGAGGAGGCCGGCCAGGGGCGACGCCTGCACGCCGGCCGCCCAGATCACGGTCCCGCTCTCGAAGCGGCTCGGCTTCCCGTCCGCGCTCTGGGCGTCGACCCCGAACGGATCGACGCCGACCACGCGCAGACCCATGCGAAGTTCCACCCCCATTTTCTCGAGGTCCGAGCAGGCGCGTCCCGACAGTCGGTCTCCGAAGTTGGCCAGGGGTTCGGAGCCGCCGTCGACGAGCACCACCCGGACCGAGGCGGGGTCGATCGTTCGGAACTCCCCGCGAAGGCTGCGGGCGGCCAGCTCCCGGATCTGACCCGACAGCTCGACACCGGTCGGACCCGCTCCGACGACGACGAACGTTGTCCAGAACCGCTGGAGGGCGGAGTTCGGCATCGTCTCCGCGAGCTCGAGGGCGCCGTAGACGCGCCGGCGTATCTCCATCGCGTCGTCGATCGTCTTCATGCCCGGTGCGATCAGAGCGAACTCGTCGTGTCCGAAATACGACTGCCCGGCGCCGGCTGCCACGATGAGGCTGTCGAACGGGTATTCGTCGTTGCGACCCGGGACCGATTGTGTGTGGACGACCCGGCGTTCGAGGTCGAGTCCCGTGACCGAAGAGAGGACGACCTGCACGTTGGAGTGCTTCCGCAGCATGTGACGCAGAACCGGGGAGATCTGCCCCGGTGAGAGGATGCCGGTCGCTACCTGGAAGAGGAGCGGTTGAAACAGGTGGTGATTGCGCCGGTCGATCAGCGTGATCTCGATGTCGCGGGAGCGGGCCAGCAGTCTGGTTGCGGGCAGGCCTCCGAAACCTCCTCCCACCACGACAACACGATGCGCCGGGGGAGTAGTCGTGCTCACGGGTGCCCTCCTTGTTCTGCTTCGTTCACCGCGCGGCCTGCCGGCCGCTTCCGATTGGCCGGGGTCGTCGTCTTCGTTCTCGGAGTTACTTGGTGCCGGCCTCCGCTACGTCCTCCGCCTCGATGAGCCGTCCCACGGCGTCGATCAACGCGAGGTGGGTGAACGCCTGGGGGAAGTTGCCGAGATGCTCCCCGGTCGTGGCGTCGATCTCCTCCGCATAGAGCTGGAGCGGCCCGGCGAAGTTCAACAGCTTCTGGCACAAGGCGCGTGCTCGTTCCTGCTCGCCGATCATGGCGAGCGCGGTGACGAGCCAGAAGGAGCAAATGGTGAACGTCCCCTCTTTCCCAGCGAAGCCGGTGTCGGTCGTGTCGACCTTGTAGCGGAGGACCAGGCCGTCCTCGGTGAGGTCGTCGGCGATGGCGAGGACGGTGGCCCGGACGCGCTCGTCGTCGGGTGGCAGGAACCCGAGGATCGGGATCAGGAGCAGCGATGCATCGAGCTCGTCGTTGGCGTAGTGCTGGCGGAAGCGGCCTTGTTCGTCGACTCCCTTGTCGAGGATCTCGGCACGGAGCTCATCCGCCGCCTTGCGCCACTGCTCCGCCCGGTCGGTGTCCTGGCGGAACTGTGCCAATTCCGCCCCCCGGTCCATGGCGACCCAGCACAGCACCTTGGACGCGGTGAAGTGCTGGGGGTCACCCCGGATCTCCCAGATCCCTTGGTCGGGATCGCCAGAGTGTGCGATCGCTGTGTCCACGAGGTGGGCCACGCCTTCCCAGACCGGGTGCACGATCTGGGAAGCTCCCTGGCGCAGGTGGATGTCCACCGCGTCGAGCAGCATGCCCCACACGTCGTTCTGATGTTGGTTCCACGCGCCGTTGCCCACGCGGACAGGGCGTGAATTCCGCCATCCCGACAGGTGGTCGAGGGTCTCTTCTGTCAGGTCCTTGCGACCGTCGATGCCGTACATGATCTGAAGATCCCAGTTCGTGCCCGCATCAGCCGCGACGGCCTCCATGACGAAGGCGAAGTACTCCATGGCCTCCCACTCGAACCCGAGGCGGTAGAGCGAACGCAACATGAAGGACGAGTCGCGGATCCACGTGTAGCGGTAGTCCCAGTTGCGCGCGCCGCCAGGCGTCTCGGGCAGCGAGGTCGTGGCGGCTGCCATGATGGCCCCGGTCGGCGCGTAACTGAGTCCCTTGAGGGTGAGGGCGCTGCGCTCCAGGAAGATGCGCCACGGGTGGTCGGGGAAGGTGCCGTTGGAGAGCCAGTCCCGCCAGTAGGTCACGGTGGCATCGAGCTGCGCCTGCGCCGCTGCCAGATCGTCAGGGTGGCGGCCCGACCAGGAGAGCGCGACGAACGCGGACTCACCCTTGGCGAGGGTGGAGCGCCCGTAGCAGCGGGCGCCGGCCGCCCCGAGACCGAAGGACGAGCGGAGCGTCAGCGACGGGTCGCCCACCGGCGGGCATACGGACATCGTCTCGTAGCCCTCCCCCTCGTAGGACCACATGCCGGTCTGCTTGCCGTACTCGAAGACCGGTACGAGGTTCGCGATGACCTCGACATGGCCCTCGATGCAGGTTGCGATGCGCAAGAGCACGCCACTCGGCGCGTTGTCGCCCGGAGCGCGGCGGTAGTCGGTCCGCCGCTGGCCGTCCTCCATCGTCTGGACGACAAGAAGATCCTGGACGACCAGCCATCCCGAGGGTGTGTGCCAGGTGGTCTCGAGGACCATGGTCCCGGGGATGTAGCGCCGATGGTGCGGGACTTGTGTACCCGTCGGTCCGAAGCGGAAGTTGCCGGCCGCCCGGTCCAACAGCGCGCCGAAGATGCTCGGCGAATCCGGGCGCGGAAGGCAGAACCACTCAACCGAGCCATTGGGGGCCACGAGGCAACTGTTCTCACAGTCAGAGAGGAACGCGTAGTCCGCGATGGATGGGAAGCTGTCCCGTCGCCCCGTGGCCTCGCCCGCGTCGGTCACAGCACCAGAAAGCGGTGTGTCTGTCACCTCGCAGGATGCTAGGCACATCCGATCGTCGCGGCAAGGGCCGTTGGTCACGCGGGCCCGGCTTCGTGACGGAATCGTGACGAGTTGGCTGCCCTTTGGACCCTGTTCCTTCGTCCCGACCGGTGGCTAGCGTGAACGAGGCGGTAGGCCGCGGTCGTCAGGCCGCGAAAGGAGTCCAAATGGCAGAGGAACTTGCCGGCAAGGTTGCCATCGTGACTGGGGGGAACACGGGCATCGGCGCGGCCGTGGTGCTCGCGCTGGCCGAGAGGGGCGCCAGCGTCGTGATCGACTACGTGGCGAACGAGCAGGCGACCGAAGACCTCGAACGCAAGGTCGCCGGCCTCGGTGAGAAGTCCGTCGGCGTCGACGCGGACGTCTCCAAGGTCGAGGACCTGCAGCGGATGATCGACACCGCGGTGTCCTCGTTCGGGCGACTCGACGTGATGGTGAACAACGCCGGGATCGAGACCCGTTCGAACATCCTCGAGACGACCGAGGCGCAGTACGAGAAGGTCCTCGAGATCAACCTCAAGAGTGCATTCTTCGGGACGCAGCTGGCCGCCAAGCAGATGATCGCCCAGGGTGGTGGCGGGCGCATCATCAACATGACCTCGGTCCACGAGGATTGGCCGATGCCGGGCAACACGCCGTACTGCCTCTCCAAGGGCGGCATGCGCATGCTGACGAGGACGGCTGGCGTCGAGCTCGCCCCCCACGGCATCACCGTGGTCGGCGTCGGTCCCGGCGCCGTCGCGACGCCGATCAACACGCAGACCCTGAACGACCCCGCCGCCCTGGCCAAGTTGAACGCCGCCATCCCCCTGGGCCGCATGGCCGAGCCCGAGGAGATCGCCTCGGTCGTCGCCTTCTTGGCCTCTGACGGCGCGAGCTACATCACCGCCACGACGATCTTCGCCGATGGCGGCATCATGCAGAGCAGCCCCGGGCTCTGATCACTCCGGCGTCGGCCGGTCAGCCCGACTCGGGAGGCGTACCCGGTGACGCACCCGCTTGACCGCTGCCGGCGACGGCTACGCCCATGGCCCCACCATCTTGAGCCCCGACCCTGGGGGCCTTCAGCCGTGCCCGGAAGACGTGGTAGGCCCACGCCTGGTACACGACGACAACCGGCACCAAGACGACCGCGACGACCGTCATCACCTTGAGGGTGTAGGGCGGGCTGGCTGTATTCTCCACGGTCAGGTTGTACGCGGTGTTGGTTGTCGAGATCATCACCCGCGGAAACAGCTCGGTGAAGATCGACCCCACCGTGCCGGCGATCCCCACGGCCGCGGCCACAAAGGCCCAGCCGTCAGCTCTCGCCGATGTCAGCCATGCCGCCGCGATGACGGCCATCAGCGCCAGCGCCTCGAGCGGCTCGGGGACGAAGCCAGTGCTCAGTCCGACGTGGACCCACGTGAAGAATCCGAAGGAAACGATCACCGCGACCACGGCGATGCCCGTAGCCGCGCGTTGCGCCCGGGCATGGATCTCCCCTGTGGTCTTCAGCGTGAGATAGGTCGCCCCCATGAGGAGTGACAGCACGACCATGGTCAGACCCATCCACAGTCCGAAGGGCGTGAGGAGTTGCCAAAAGCCGCCCGTGTACTCGTGCTGCGAATTGATGGGGAGCCCGTGCAGCAGGTCGCCAAGCGCCACTCCGATCAGGAAAGGGATGAGTGCGCTGCCCACGGTCATGCCCCAACGCCAGAACGTCCTCCAGCGGGGGTCGTCGAACTTGCGCTGGTATTCGAAGGTCAGGCCGCGAATCATCAGCGCGAGGAGGAGCAGCACGACTGCGAGGTACAAGGCCGAGAACATGGTGGCGTACCAACCTGGGAAGGCGGCGAAAATTGCAGCGCCCGCCACGATCAGCCACACCTCGTTGCCGTCCCAGACCGGACCGATGGTGTTGATAAGCACTCGCCGCTCAATGTCCGTCCGACCCAGGAAGGAGTGCAGCATGCCGACGCCGAAGTCGAATCCCTCCAAGATGAAGAAGCCGACCCACAGCACGGCGACGACGATGAACCAGAATTCTCCGAGTGTCATGGTCTCTCCTAGTAGACGAGGGCCGACTCGTCCTCGTCGGCCGACTCGGTGCCGGACGCCGGAGCACCGGCGCCCTCGGGTGAGGTGATCTTGGCCAGAGGGTCCAGCCCCAGAGGACGTCGGCCATAGCGGAGCATCAACCAGGTGTCGGCCACACCGAGCGCAACGAAGACGGCGAGGAAGACCAGGATCGAAATCCAGATGTCAGTCGCGCTCACAGAAGGCGATACGCCATTGGCCGTCTTCATCAGCCCCTGGACGATCCAAGGCTGGCGGCCGTTCTCGGTGAGCAGCCAGCCGGCGGTGTTCATGAGGAAGGGCAGGATCACCACCCACGGGGCTATTCGGAGGAACCACTTGGCATGCCCGAGTTTCTTGCGGTACAGCAGCCAGCCGCCCCACAGTGCGAAAAGCAAGATCAGGGTCGCCAGGTAGGCCATGACGCGCATCGACCAGTACTGGATGAAGACGTTCGGCACGTAGTTCCCTGGCCCGTATTCCTTCTGGTACTGCGCATTCAGCTGATTGAGTCCCTGGACTTCTCCATCGACGTGGTTGGTCGCCAAGATGGACAGCAGATCGGGGATGTTGATGATCTGCGTCGGAGTCTGGTCGTTGTTCCCCCCGCCGATCTGGATCGCGGAGAACGAACAGTGGGATGGACAGGTGTTCCACAGCGCCTCCGCAGCGGCGATCTTCATGGGTTGGTACTTCTCCTCGACGACGCCCAGTTCGCTGCCCACGAAAATGGCCAGGACGATGGACGGCAGGAGTACGGCCAGCGAGATCACGGCTGCTCGCCGGAACGTCTCGAGGCCCTGCTGGCGGTGCATCTGCCACGCCGAGACGCTCAGCATGAGGATGCTCCCCGTCACGAGGGCTGCGAGCAGGACGTGGGGATACGACCAGACGAAGGTCGGGTTGGTGAACAGGGCCCAGATGTTGTTCAGCTGGGGCTCTCCGTTGACCATCTTGTAGCCGACGGGGTGCTGCATCCAGGAGTTGGCCGCCATGATGAACGCGGCCGACAACATGGTCCCGGCGGCGACCAGCCAGATGGTGACGAGGTGGGCCTTCTTGGACAGGCGGTTCCAGCCGAAGATCCAGATGCCCAGGAACGTGGACTCCAAGAAGAACGCGGCCAGGCCCTCCATGGCGAGCGGGCCACCGAAGACGTTGCCGACCAGGCGCGAGTAGGCCGACCAGTTCATGCCGAACTCGAACTCCTGGATCAGTCCCGTCACGACACCGATGGCGACATTGATCAGAAGTAGGGCACCGAAGAAGCGCGCCAATCGGCGGTATGTCTCGTCGCCGTTGCGGTACCACGCCGTCTCGAGCAGGGCGACGAGGAAGGCGAGCCCGATCGTCACGGGGACGAAGAGGAAGTGGTAGATGCTCGTCATGGCGAACTGCCACCGCGCGAGGTCGAGGTTCACGGTTGGTCGCTCCCTTTGGTGATGAAGTCGGTGGAGTCGGTGACATCGGTGACGGTCTGTTGTGTCGAGGCGGCCTGGTCGCCCATCCGCTCCTCCCACCACAACGCGGCGTAGCGGCCCCCGGCCCCAAGGAGTGCGGCATGCGTGCCGCGCTCGACGATGACGCCTCGCTCGAGGACCACGATCTCGTCCACCCGCTCGAGTCCGGTGAGCCGATGGGTGATCAGCAGTGCCGACCGCCCCTCCGTCACCGCAAGTAGGTCTGCCGTCAACGCGTCCGCGGCCGCCGGCTCGAGATGCTCTGCGGGCTCGTCGAGCACGAGGATCGGAAAGTCGGCCAATAGCGCACGGGCCACGGCGACACGCTGGCGCTGGCCGCCCGAGAGGCGTGCCCCCATCGGGCCCACCCCCGTCGACAGCCCTTCGGGCAGTCCCTGCAGCCAAGGACCCAGCCCGACCCGCTCGAGCACCCGCGTGAGCTCGGCGTCGTCGGCGGAGCGGCGACCGATCCGGAGGTTCTCGGCGAGTGTGGTGTCGAAGAGGTGGGGCCGCTGCTCGACGAGGCCCACGTTCCGCCGAACATCGTCTGCCGCGGCCCGTTCGAGCGGCACGCCGTCGAGCATCGCTTCGCCGGCGTCGGCAGGCAGGAAGCGCACGAGCACATCGGCGAGCGTCGACTTGCCTGCCCCGCTGGGCCCGACCAGGGCGACGCGGTGTCCCGGCCGCAGTGCAAGGTCGACCCCGCGCAACGCGGCCCGTCCGGCGCCCGGGTACGAGGCCCACACCGAGCGCAGCTCCACCGTGTGCGGGCCCGACCCGACGGGTGCGGGATTGAGCGGGTCCGTGACGACGGGCGGCGCGTCCATGGCAGCGAACACCCGTCCCGCCGCGACGCGGGATCGCTGCAGCGCCTGGGTGGCGGCGGGAAGCGGAGAGACGAGCTCGACCGCGGCGAGGGGTACGAGGGCCAAAACGGCCAGGAAGGCACCGTTGAGAGATCCGCCGTGCGTGGCCCGTACGCCCGCCGTGAGCGCGCCCCAGCTGGCCAAGCCCGCCAGCGCCGTCGTGAGGGCGAGCCCGACCCCCGCCGTCCCCGCCCCCCGCCGCGCCATCGAGCGCAGGCGTCCGTCCGCCCCTTCGATGCGGTCCAGCTGCGCTGCGATCCCTCCCATCACCACCAGCTCCGGTGCACCGGTGACGAGGTCGACCACCTCGGAGGCGAGCTCGCCACGCACCGTGGCCTGCTTGGCCTCTTCGCGCTTCGTCAGGCGGCCGGTGAGCCACGGCACGACGGTGGCCGAGAGCGTGAGCGCGACGAGCAACACGAGACCGGCGGAAGGGAGGATCCACCACATGGCGGCGACCGTGGCGATCCCTACGAGCGCGGCGACGGCAAAGGGTTCGATCACCCGCAGCACGACGTCCTGTAGCGAGTCCACGTCGTTGACCGCCCGCGCCACGAGGTCGCCACGCCGGAAGAGAGGGAGGCCCGCGGGTGCGACCGCCTCGAGGCTCTCGTAGAACCGGACCCGCAGGGCACCGAGCACCCGGAGCGCGGCGTCGTGGCCGACCAGCCGCTCGGCGTAGCGCAGGAAGCCGCGGGAGAGCCCGAAGAACTGGACGCCGACGATGGCGAGCGTCAGGGAGGCCTCGGCTGGGTGCAGGGCGGCACGCGAGATCAGCCAGGCGGACGTACCCATGAGGGCGATCGAGGCGCCAATGGCCCCCGCGCCCAGGAGCGAGGCGTGGGTGAGACGGCGCCGCGCGGGCCGGGCGATCGCAAGGGTGCGCAACGTCCCGGCGGGCCGGTCGCTCATGCGCCCGGGCCCCCATCATGTGCGGAGGTGACCGCCGGCACCGGCGGAGCGGGAAGCTCCACCACCCGGTCCGCCAGCGCGGCCAGGGCCGGCCGGTGGGCGACGATGAGCGCCGTACGACCGTAGGCCAGCTCGCGGACGGCGCCGAGAACATCGGCCTCGGTCTCGTTGTCGAGGCCCGCCGTCGGTTCGTCGAGCAACAAGAGCGGCGCGTTCCGCACGAAGGCCCGGGCCAGCGCGAGGCGCTGCCGTTCGCCGGCCGACAGTCCCGCGCCGCCCTCGCCCAGCCGGGTGTCCACGCCGTGGGGGAGCCGGCGCACGACTTCGCTCAGCCCGGCCGCGTCGAGCGCGGCCGCGACGTTCGCATCGCTCGCGTCCGGCCGTCCCAAGCGGACGTTCTCGGCCACCGTGCGGGCGAAGAGGTGCGGCCGCTGCGGCACCCACGCCACATGGCGTCGCCAATCGTCGAGGTCGAGGTCGGAAAGGTCGACGCCTCCCAGGAGCACGGTGCCTGCATCGGGGCGGCGCAGACCGAGCACGACGGAGAGCACCGTGGTCTTGCCGCAGCCGCTCGGTCCAGCCAGCGCGACCGTCTCACCTGGTTGGACGACGAGCTCGAAGTCGTGGACCGCCGGCAGCCGCCGCCCGGGATAGGTGACGTCCAGTCCCCGAAATGGCGATGCCGGTCCCGTCTGCACGCCGGCCGCCGCCAACCGCGTGGCTGTCCTTCCCCTCGATCAGCTCGAAGATCTCCTCCGCCGCCTTGATGCCGTCGGCGCTGGCGTGGAAGTGGGTGCCGAGGGCCCGCAGCGGCAGGTAGGCCTCGGGCGCGAGCACGAGCACGAACAACGCGTCGCGGAACCCCATGCTGCCGCCGAGCAGGCGCAGCCCGACTGCGACAGCGACGAGGGCGACCGACACCGTGGCGAGCAACTCGAGCACGAGCGAGGACAAGAAGGTGAGCCGGAGGGTCGCCATGGTGGCCGAGCGATACCGTTCCGTGACCTCGGCGATGGAACGGGCCTGCGCCTTGGCCCGGCCGAACACCTTCAGCGTCGGGAGCCCGGCCACGATGTCGAGGAAGTGCCCCGCAAGTTTGTGCAGCGCCCGCATCCGCTTCGCCGTGCGCTCCCGCGTCGTCGCGCCGACGAGCGCCATGAAGATCGGGATCAGCGGCACGCTCACTGCGATCAGCAGAGCGCTGACCCAGTCGGCACCGGCAACGACCCCGATGATCGCAACCGGGACGATGACGGCGAGGAACACCTGGGGCAAATAGCGGGAGAAGTAGCCGTCGAGGGCGTCGATGCCCGTCGTCAGCAGGACCGTGAGCTGACCTGTGTCGCGCTCGTCGAGCCCGGCCGGCCCGAGCGCGCCGATGCGGGTGGCGGCGGCCCGGCGCAGGTCCGACTTGGCGGACGCCGAGGCCCGGAACGCGGCACGTTCGCCCGCCCAGGCCAGCAGGGCGCGCGCGGCCACGACGGCGAGCAGGACGAGCAGCGGGGCGCGCAGCGAGGCGGCGCTGCGATGGTCCAGGAAGGCGTCGGCCACCACTGTTGCGATCAGCCACGCCTGCGCGATCACCAGGAACGCGGCCATCCCTCCGGCGGCGACCGAGAGGATCAGGTAGGTGCGCGTCGCCTGGGCGTAGTGCACGAGCCGGGGATCGAATGGACCGCCCACGCGTCCCGTGGAGGCAGACCGCATGGAAGAAGGAGACCGCCTCGGCACCTCCCGTTCGTCCTCCAATCGCGCGCGTCCCCTCTTCCCCGAGGTTAGGCCCGTCCCGGCCGGCTGTTGCAGAGCTGATCGGACGTAGGCTCTCCCAGGCCATGTCGACGACCACCGCTCGTACGCTACACGACCACGGTCGGGAGCCAGACCGTGGAGCTGCCGCTCGTCGCCCTCTCCGACGAGCTCACCATCGCGCTGCTCATCTGCGTGGACCTCGGGGTCGCCTTCGCAGAGACGGCCGGCCGGGAGCTGGCCGAGATGATGCGGCCGGCCGAACCCGAAATCGTCGTCTCCGTCGCGACCATGGGGATCCCGATCGCGATCGAGGCCAGCCGAGCGCTCGGCCTCGACGACTACGTGATCCTGCACAAGACGCCGAAGATCCACCTGGGCGATACGTGGGCCGAGGCCGTCTACTCCATCACGACCGACAAGCCGCAGCGCCTACGGATGGACCCCGCCCGGGTCGAAGCCGTACGCGGCCGCCGGGTCGCCATCGTCGACGACGTCATCTCCACCGGCGCGTCGCTGTCCTCGGCGCTGCGGCTGGTCCGGCGTATGGACGCCGAGCCGGTGGTCATCGGCTGTCTGATGACCGAGGGCGGACAATGGAAGGGCGCGCTCGGCGAGGACGCGGCGCTGGTGCGGACCCTCGGCGCCATGCCGCTGTTCCACCCCGACGGCCACGGCGGCCTGGTCGAGGACTGGGACTAGAACGCTCGGCTCAGGCGGTCAGCAGTCCTTCCGCGCGCAACAGCTGGTCCTGCGCGTCGACCTCGCGGCCCCGCACGCCCCGCCAGGCGAGGACCGCGTAGACGAGCCCACCCACGCCCATCCCGAGGAAGATGCTGAAGTCGGCGCCGAAGCCGAACGCGTCGCGTGTGTGGTACGTCAGCAGGTTGAGCCAGTGGGCAGAGTGGAAGGTCGCGGACAGCCCGGAGATGGCGGCGAACATCCCGACCAGCTGGGCGACCCACGCCGGCCAGTGGATGCCGCCCTTCCGCCAGTACAGCGAGTCGCGGCCCGGTCTTCTGCAGCTCGCTCGGCACGTAGCGGTATCGGCGCAGCACCCAGTCGACGAGGAAGATGGCGCACCACGGCGCGATCCAGATGATGACGATGTCGACGAAGTCCGACAGGTACTGGGTGAAGGAGGAGCTGAAGATCGCGTACATCGTCACGCCGAAGGCGATGACGCAGTCGATCAGCACCGCCTGGTACCGCTTCACCGGCGCGCCGATCGCCTGCAGCGTGACGCCCGACGAGTACATGTCCAGGCTGTTGATCCCGAAGATCTGGACGATGGCGAACAACAGGAAGACGACGACGAACCACGGGGGGATGACGCTCGTGTGGGCGAAGGGCAGCAAGCGCCTCCGGCCCGGTCCCCGATCGTTCGGGACGAACGTCCCGACCACGGCGCCGAGCGTCATGATCAGGATCTCGGGCACGGCCGTGCCGAGGAAGACCCAGCCGACGATCGCCTTCTTCGAGGTGTTGGTCGGGCAATACCGCGTGTAGTCGTTGCCGTTCTCGGTCCAGCCGAGGCCCGTCAACGCGATCGTGAAGGCGAGCGCCTCCATGAAGCGCCTGCCAGTCGCCGCTCGTCTTGACGACGTGCAGGTTGGCGTGGGAGACGGAGAAGCCGAGCAGGACCGCGAAGAGGACCACGAAGGGCAGCGACGAGCAGCCGGAGCGTCTTCACGATGGCCGCGTGGCCGAAGAAGGGCAGGATCCCCTGGATCAGCACGGCCACGATGACCAGGACCACCTTCGCCGGGTCGCCGGGCAGGAACCCGGCCTTGATCATGAGCACGAGCCCGGCGCCGACGATCAGGATCAGTCCCTCGACCTCGAAGCCGATCTGGGTGATCCAGTTGAAGAACGAGATCGGACGCGACGCCGTTGGGGCCGAACGGCGCCCGGTTGATGGCGAAGACGGTCGTTCCGGCGTTCGGCCCCTGCAGCGAGCACAGCCCGAGCAGGAAGAAGGACAGGTTGCCCAGCACGATGACGATGACGACCTGGGCGAAGGTGAGCCCGAACGTCATGAGGATGGCGCCGTAGATGAAGTACTCGATCTGCACGCTCGCGCCGGCCCACATGCCGCCGACGTCCCTCGGCCTCGCCCATCGCTCGCTCTCCGGGATGAAGTCGATCCCGTGCTGCTCGACGTGGAACGCCTCTTTGGACTCCGGGTCGTGGATGACCGCCAGGTCTTCCGCGTAGTCCTCGGTGACCGTCACCGTTCGCTACCTCCCTTGTGCTCGCCTCGAGGAGCATCATGGACGACCGACAAGGCCCGATCGAGGGATCGCAGCTGCCCCCGGCAGCACCCCCGGCCTCACGTCCACTCGCTCGTCCGTTCCATAACACGCCAGGTTCGGCCCGCGTCCCTGAGCGAGCGACCGAAGGTTGACGGCCATACCTTTGGTGCTGGTCGGGCCACGTCAAGCAGCTTTGTCGCTGAGGCGTGCTGGCTCGACGAGCCGGGCTCGCTCAGCCCCCGAGACGAGCTCGCATGAACTCCACCGCCTTGCCCTGCATCTCGCGGGCCTGGTGTTCGATGAAGCGTTCCACGATGGGGCCGGCGCCGAAGATCTTCACCCGGGCATCGAGGGAGAACGTCTCGACGGTCGCACCGTCCTCGATCGCGAGAGCAATCGCGCCATCGATCTGCGTCTTGTCGGCCATCGTTCCTGGCGTCATGGTGAATGTCGATGTCGATGCGGCAGGGTCGAACGTGCTGATCTCGGTCGTGACAACCTCTTCGCCGAAGATCTTGCGCACCGGCCCCGGCATGTTGGGCTTCTGCCCATACCGAAGGGTGCGTACCAGCCCGCGTGGACAGGTCGCCCTCCTGGGACACGACCTCGGCCGACGTCGATCCAAGCGCTTCGAGGTGCATGCGCACCGTGAAGTCGGGGTCGAAGTAGAGCGCCCAGAAATCCTCCGGGGTGCAGTCCCAGCCGTACGTCGAGCGAGAGCCTCATGGTTGCAGGTCGATCAGCATGTGGTGCCCCAATTCTCCTGTGAGGTCGATGATGATGTGCATGGTGGCCACCCGCCAGTGGCCGTCCACCTTCACGTAGGTGTGGCGGTACCGCCCCGCGATCACGGGTTGGAGTGCGAACTCGCCGGGCACCGCCTGCAGCACGGTGAAATACGAGCGGCTCGACGCATTGACCCCGTCATCGGCGATGTCGACCATGACATTGGTCATGACGTGCTTGGTGCGCGGCGTTCCGTCGTCGTAGCGCCGCGTGGTGTTCGTGTAGAGCTTCTCGATTGCGTCGCGACCCGAGATGCCATCGCCGAAACCCTCGAAGGTCAGGGTGGCGTGTTCGAAGAGCTCGGCGACACCGGCGAAGTCACCTTCGTCGATCCGCTCGGCATAGGAGTAGATGAGCTTGGTGACGGCATGGACGGCCATCGCCGCCTCGACCGCCGCAGCCTCTTGCGCTTCGGGCACGGCCGTGATTGTGGCACCGATCATTGGCCCAGAAGTCGTCCGAGCGCCCCTGCGGTCTTGCTCGGGCGTCCGTTGCGGGCCTCGCTCCGGTCGGCGAGCTTCATCGTCCACAGGCCGGCGTTCACGCCCAGCCAGCGCAGCGGCTCGGGCTCCCAGCGGGGTGAACGATGGTTCACCCACGGCAGCGTGGTCAGGTCGGAGTCCCTTCCGGTGATCAAGTCACCCAGGGTGCGTCCGGCCAGATTGGTCGTCGCCACGCCGTCGCCGACGTAGCCGCCCGCCCACGCGAGGCCGGTGGTGCGGTCGTAACCGACGGAGGAGTGCCAGTCCCGGGGGATACCGAGCGGCCCGCCCCACGCGTGGGAGAACCGGACGCCCGCGAGGTCAGGGAACAGCTCGACCAGGGTCTCCCGCAACAGTGCGTGGACGGATCGGTCAGAGTCGAATGCAGGACGGACGGCGGAGCCGTAGTGATAGGGCGCGCCTCGCCCGCCGAAGGCGATGCGGTCGTCCGCGGTCCGCTGCCCGTAGATGATCATGTGCCGGTGGTCGGCGAAGGTCGGCCGGCCGCCGAGTCCGGCCGCCTCCCAGAATTCCGGGCCGAGTGGCTCGGTCGCCACCATGAGCGAGTACACGGGCACGATGTCGCGCTTGCTCTCCGGCGAGGGTCGCAGTCCATGCCTCAGTGGCCCGCACGACCACGTCGGCGCGGACGGTGCCGCCGCGGGTCTCGACGGATGGCCCGCCGCCGCCGGCGGGACGGATGTCGAGCACCTCGGTGTGCTCGTAGAGGCGCACACCACGTCGTTCGACTGCGTCGGCGAGGCCACGGGCGAGGAGGGCCGGCTGGATCGCCGCACAGTGGGGCGTGAAGGTGGCGCCGATCGTCCCCGCCGCTCCCACCAACGCGCGCGCCTCCTCCGGGCCGAGCCAGCGGAGATCGTCTTCTCCGAACCCGAGCGACCGCGACGATTCGAGAGCGGCGAGCGCCCGCTCCTTCTGGGCCTCGCTGCGCACCAGGTCGACGGTGCCGCCCTTCTCGAAGTGGCAGTCGATGCCCTCGCTCGGCGGCGCTGGCACCCACGACGTCGACGGTTTCTTGCATGGCGTGGCGCATGGCGCGCATGGCGTCGATCCCGTGCCGACGGACCAGCGCACTGTCGGACGTCGCGAACAAGGCGGAACACCAGCCACCGTTGCGCCCGGAGGCACCGAAGCCGGCGACCTCGCGCTCGAGGACGGCGATGCGGAGCGTCGGGTCGGCCAGCGCCAGCGCATGCGCCGTCCAGAGGCCGGTGAACCCGGCGCCGACGATGCAGACGTCGACCTGGAGATCCTCGGCGAGAGCGGGACGGACCGGCAGGGGGAGTGGGACGGCCTCCCACCACAGGGAGAGCCGTGCGTACTCCGAGGCCGCTCCGGCGCCCGGCGCTACATCCGGCGCCACGCCTCGGCGAGCACCTCGCGCAGCGTCGACGCCATGAAGTCGATCTCCTCTTGCCCGCAGATGAGCGGGGGCGACAACTGGACGACGGGGTCGCCCCGGTCGTCGGCCCGGCAGATCAGTCCCGCGTCGAAGAGCGCGCCCGAGAGGAAGCCGCGCAGGAGGCGTTCGGACTCCTCGTCGTCGAACGAGAGGCGGGTGTCCTTGTCCTTGACGAGCTCGATCCCGTAGAAGAACCCGGCGCCGCGCACATCGCCGACGATCGGCAGGTCGTAGAGGCCCTCGAGCGCGGTGCGGAAAGCGTCCTCGGTGGACTGGACGTGATCGAGGATGCGCTCACCCTCGAACACGTCGAGGTTGGCGAGAGCCACCGCGCAACTGACCGGGTGCCCGGCGAAGGTGAAACCGTGCAGGAACGACGCACCAGGTTCGAGGAAGGGCTCCATCAGGCGGTCGGACGCGATCATCGCCCCGAGGGGCGCGTACCCCGACGTCAGCCCCTTGGCGACCGTGATGATGTCGGGTTGATAGCCGTAGCGGAGCGCACCGAACCAGTGGCCGAGCCGGCCGAAGGCACAGATCACCTCGTCGGATACGAGGAGCACGCCGTAACGGTCGCAGATCTCGCGCACCCGCTCGAAGTAGCCCGGCGGCGGAGGGAAGCAGCCTCCCGCGTTCTGGACCGGTTCCAGATAGACGGCAGCAACGGTGTCCTCGCCCTCCCGGACAATGGCGCGTTCTATCTCGTCGGCCGCCCATTGTCCGAAGGCCACCTCGTCGTCGGCGAAGAGCTCGGCGCGGTAGAAGTTCGTGTTGGGTACCTTGATCGCGCCCGGGACCAACGGTTCGAACGGCGTGCGCAAAGTGGGGATACCCGTAATCGACAGCGCTCCCATCGACGTCCCGTGGTAGGCGATGTCCCGGCTGATCACCTTGGTGCGTTGGGGCTGGCCCGTCATGCGGAAGTACTGGCGCGCGAGTTTCCATGCTGACTCGACCGCCTCGGATCCACCGGACGTGAAGAAGACGCGGTTGAGGTCGCCGGGAGCCAGGGCAGCGACGCGCTCGGCGAGTTCCACCGCCCGGGGGTGGGCGTAGGTCCACAACGGGAAGTAGGCCAGCGTCCCGGCCTGCTTGGCGCCCGCCTCGGCGAGCTCCGTCCTCCCGTGCCCGAGCTGCGACGTGAACAGCCCGGCCAGGCCGTCGAGATAGCGCTTCCCGTGCTGGTCCCACACCCACGCGCCCTCGCCGCGCACGATGACCGGCACTTCGTGGTCCTCGTAGGCGGCCATCCGGCTGAAGTGCATCCAGAGATGGCGTCTTGCCCGATCACTCAGGTCCATGTTCTCGGGACTGGTGGTGCTCATCGATCCTCCGCTCGGGGCACGCCGCTCAACGGGTGCCCCACGTATATGTCTGTTTGGCCAACTTGAGGTACAAGAAGGTTTCGGTGGCCCGGACGCCCGGAATGCAGCGCACCGAGTCGTTGAGGACCTGGAGAAGACGCTCGTCGTCCTCGCACACGATCTCGACAAGGAGGTCGAACGATCCGGCACACATCACCACGTAGTCGACCTCGGGCAACGAGCTGAGCTTCTCGGCGACACGTCGAACGTCGCCTTCCACCGAGACCCCGATCATCGCCTGGCGCGTGAAGCCGAGCTGGAGCGGGTCGGTCACGGCGACGATCTGCATGATCCCCGACTCGCGCAGGCGCTGGACCCGGCGCCGGACGGCGGCCTCGGAGAGCCCCACCGCCTCGGCGATCGCGCCGTACGGCTGGCGGCCGTCGCGTTGGAGGGCCTCGATGATGGCCCTGTTCGGCCCGTCGAGGAGCGTGCCGGACGCGCCTCCGGCGTCGTTCTGTGCGTCGGCTTCTTCGTGCCCGCGGGTCTCGGGCATCTCGCACCTCTCTAGCCTCGTCGGCCAAAAATCCTGTTGTGCAGAATTGTGTCATCTACACGGTCCCAGTCAAGCAGAATTCGTCATGTTGGGCACCCGATATTGCGAAAACGCTTGTTGGAGGCGGGCATCCTGTGATTCTGTAGGTCAGCATTGGACTCACGTGGCGAAAGGAAGCGGCATGCGGAGATTGCAGAATTTCGTCGGGGGCACCTACTGCGATGCCGAGGACGGCCCATTGGCGCCGCTGATCGACCCTTCGACGGGCGAAGCCTTCGCCGAGGCGCCGGTCTCGGGGCCGGCGGACGTCGACCGCGCCCTGGCGACGGCCGCGGACGCGTTCGGCTCGTGGCGACGCACGACTCCCTCGGAGCGAAGCCTCGCTTTGATCCGGATCGCCGATGCCCTCGAGGCGCGGGCCGAAGACCTGGTCCGCGCCGAATCCGAGAACACGGGAAAGCCGTTCCAACTGACGATGGACGAGGAGATCCCTCCGATGGTCGACCAGATCCGCTTCTTCGCCGGCGCGGCCCGTCACCTCGAGGGCCTCGCGGCGGCCGAGTACATGGCGGGCCACACCTCGTTCATACGCCGCGAGCCAATCGGCGTCTGCGGTGCGGTAACGCCGTGGAACTACCCGATGATGATGGCGGTCTGGAAGTTCGCCCCCGCGCTGGCCGCCGGCAACACCATGGTGCTGAAACCTTCGGACACGACGCCGGTCACGGCATTGCTGATGGCCGAGATCATGGCCGAGCACCTCCCGCCCGGCGTCTTCAACGTCGTGTGCGGCGACCGCGACACCGGCCGCGCCCTCGTGGTGCACGAGACGCCGGCGATGGTGTCGGTGACCGGTTCGGTGCGCGCCGGCATGGAGGTCGCGGCGGCGGCCGCCCCTACGCTCAAGCGCGTGCACCTCGAGCTCGGTGGCAAGGCGCCGGTGATCGTCTTCGACGACGCCGACGCCGGCGCGGCGGCCGAAGGGATCGCCGGCGCGGGCTACTTCAACGCCGGACAGGACTGCACCGCGGCGACCCGGGTGCTGGCCGGGCCCCGTGTCCACGGCGACCTGCTGGCCGCTCTCGTCGAGCAGGCCCAGGGCACGACCGTCGGCGGGACCGACAACGAGGATGCGGACTACGGGCCGCTCAACAACGCCAACCAGCTCGAGCGGGTGCGCGGCTTCCTCGAGCGCGTCCCGGCGCACGCCTCGGTCGAGACCGGCGGCGCCGCGGTGGGCGACCGCGGCTACTGCTTCGCGCCGACGGTGGTCGCGGGTCTCCACCAGGACGACGAGATGATCCAGTCGGAGGTCTTCGGGCCGGTGATCACGGTGCAGGAGTTCAGCGACGAGTCCGAGGCGCTCGAGTGGGCCAACGGGGTCGAGTACGGCCTCGCCTCCTCCGTGTGGACACGCGACCACGGGCGCGCGATGCGGATGGCACGCGACCTCGACTTCGGCTGTGTCTGGATCAACACCCACATCCCCCTGGTGGCCGAGATGCCCCACGGCGGCTTCAAGCGCTCCGGCTACGGCAAGGACCTGTCCGCCTACGGGTTCGAGGACTACACGCGTATGAAGCACGTGATGAGCAACATCGAGGAGTAGCCATGATCATCGGCGTCCCATCGGAAGTAAAGGAAGACGAGTATCGGGTCGCCATCACGCCCGCCGGGGTGCGGGAACTGACGTCGGCCGGCCACACCGTCCTCGTCCAGAAGGGCGCCGGCGACGGCTCCTCCATGCCGGACAGCGAGTTCGTCCGGACCGGCGCCACGATCGTGGAGGACGCCGACGAGCTGTGGGCCGCGGCAGACCTCGTCTGCAAGGTCAAGGAGCCTCACCCCGAGGAGTACCACCGTCTCGGCCTGCGCCCCAACCAGACGCTCTTGACGTATCTCCACCTCGCCGCGTCGCGGGAGTGCACCGAGGCGTTGCTCGCTGCGGGCAACGTCGCCATCGCCTACGAGACCGTCCGACTGCCCGACAACACGCTTCCGCTACTGGCTCCGATGAGCGAGGTCGCCGGGCGCATGGCTCCGCTGATGGGTGCCCACCACCTCATGCGCCCGGGCGGGGGGAGAGGCGTACTGGTCACCGGCGTGCCGGGCGTCCGCTGCGCACGGGTCGTCATCCTCGGCGCCGGGGTCGCCGGGTTCGCCGCCGCGACCATCGCGGTCGGGATGCACTCGGAGGTCTTCATCCTCGACAAGAACCTCGACAAGCTGCGCGAGGTGGACCACCATTTCCGCGGCGAGCTCGAGACCATCGCCTCGTCCGAGCACGCGATCGAGGAGGTCTGCCTCGACGCCGACATCGTCATCGGGGCCGTCCTCGTCGTCGGCGCCAGGGCACCCCGCCTCGTCTCCGACAAGCTCGTCGCCCAGATGCGGCCGGGCTCGGTTCTCGTCGACATCGCGGTCGACCAGGGTGGCTGCTTCGAGTCGACACACCCCACAACCCACTCGAACCCCGTCTACGAGGCCCACGGCTCGATCTTCTATTGCGTCTCCAACATGCCGGGCGCCGTCCCGCACACCTCGACGCACGCCCTGGCCAACGCCACCCTCCCGTACACGATGGCGATCGCCGACCAAGGCTGGCAGCGGGCCGTCCAATCCAACCCCCCGCTCGGCGAAGGCGTCAACGTCGCCAACGGCCGGGTCGTCTACAAGCCGGTCGCCGACGCGCACGGCCTGGAGTACACGCCGCTGGCGTCGCTCGTCGACTGAGCGCGAGCCCGGCAGGGTGAACCGCCGCTTCGCTGCCTGAGGCGTACGCCGAACTCGGTCGCGACCGCCGAGGCGATGGACGAACCTGGGGAGCCCCGAGGCGCCCGCCAGCTGCCCGAGGCTCTTCAGCCGGCCGTCTGGATCGACGCAGGGATATCCGGCGGGTCGTGAGATCCGACTTCGGCCAGGAAGAGGGGGCAAACTGTCGATGATGGTTCCCGAGGACCAGCTCCCGGCCACGCCCGATCGAGGCCTCACGGAACGCGTCGCGGATGCCGACCGCGATCGCACCGTCACCCTGTTGAGAGAGCACGTCGTCGAGGGGCGGTTGACCCTCGACGAATTTTCCGAGCGCATGGGTGCCGCCCTCGAGGCCAAGACCCGCGGCGAGCTCGATGCCGTCATGGCCGACCTGCCGGTGACCAGCGATGTCCCGACCGCCTCGCCGTCGACCACGGCGACGCCTCGCAAGACCAGCCGCTGGCACATCGCCGTCATGAGCGGTCACTCGACACGCGGCCGGTGGCGCATCGGCGGAAAGACCAAGGCGGTCGCCATCATGGGCGGCTGCGACATGGACCTGCGCCGGGCGGAGATCGAAGGGCCCGAGGTCGAGATCACCGCCTTCGCCTTTTGGGGAGGTGTCGAAATCATCGTCCCCGAGGGCTTCGACGTCGAGCTCCGAGGCTTCTCCTTCATGGGTGGCCGGAGCCTCCGGCTCCGCGACGTGCCCATCGTGCGTGGCTCGCCAAGGATCATTGTCCGAGGCTTCGCCATCATGGGCGGCATCGAGGTGAAGAGCCGCCCCAATCGATCGGCGAAGCAGCTCCGAAGTTCGACCTCGAGCATGGTCCAAGACGCCCTCGACGCAGCGGCCGCGTACACGCAGGATGCGCTCAATGCCGCGGCGGACGCGACTCCCGACGGTCCCGTCGACCTGGCCGCGCTCGGGCGCCAGATCCGCCGCGAGCTGCACGCGCAACGTCACGCGTACAAACAAGTCGATCGTCGGCGGCGTCGTGACGAATCGGCTGCCGCGGGACCTCCCGCGCCGCCAGCGCCTCCCGCTCCGCCCTTCTCGACCTCGACTTCCACGACCCACGTCTTCACTCCGACCCCTTCGCCGCAGTCTGCGACGTTCGAGGCGGCGGGCGACGAGGGCCCCCTGCCGACGGTCGGGACCGTGACGATCCTGTTCTGCGACATGGTCGACTACGCAGGGATGACCGAGCGCTTGGGGGACAACGCTTCACGCCGCATCCTCCACGAGCACCACCGGATCGTGCGCGACGCCGTGGCACGAAACGGCGGCCGAGAGATCAAGGTGCAAGGTGACGGGTTCATGGTCGCATTCGGAGGCGTGGCGCCTGCGATGCGATGCGCCATCGACACCCAACGCGCCTGCCGCGACCACGTCACCGCCGAAGGAGAGAAGATCGCCGTCCACATCGGCATCCACACGGGCGACGCCGTCGTCGAGGACGACGACTATCTCGGGCACACGGTCATCGTCGCCAGCCGACTGGCCGATGCCGCCTCCCCGGGCGAGATCCTGGTCTCTTCGCTTTCCGAACAACTCGTCCAGGGCTCCGGCGAGTTCAGCTTCGACGGCCACCGCGAAACCCATTTGAAGGGGATGGCGCGAGCTCAGCTTTCCGCGACGCTGACCTGGGCCGATTGAGAGGGTGAACGACCTCGAGCTCTGGCGCGAGGCAGGCCTCTACGACCCCGATGATCCCGACGCGGACCAACGCCTCGCCCTCCTCCGATACCTGAGCGACCGCGGGGCCTCGATCGAGCAGATGGTCGATGCCCACGCGCACGGAAATCTCCCAGCCGTCGCCAGCGACCTCGTGGTCCGGAAGAACGAACTGGTCCCGGCGTCCGAGGTGGCTGCCCAGAGCGGGATCTCGCTCGACCGAGTGCTGCGGGTGCTCCTGGCCGCAGGCATCCCGGCTGAGCCCGACACCGAGATCCCGGCGAGGGCCATCGACCTCATGGCGGCGTTCGAGCAGGGTTCGGCGCTGATGGGCGACGAGGCCATCCTGGCGTTCACGCGGCTTCTCGGAGCAGCTGCCATTCAGATCGCCGAGGGTGCGGTCGCCTTGTTCTATTCGGAGCTCGGTCCGGGGACCGAGCGCGAAGGGCAGGACGAGCTCACCCGTGCGCAGCTCGCAGAGACAGCGACGATGGCCTTCACCGCGGTGCCCGACGTCCTGGCGCAGATGGTCTTTGACCAGTTCGAGCGGGCGCTCCGGAGAGCCATCGCAGTACGTGCCTGGGGACAGGAGGGCGGAACGAGCCCTTCGGAGGCGGTCGACGCACTGACCGCTGGAGCGAACGCGGAGCATGTGGCGCTTGGCTTCGTCGATCTCGTGGGTTCTACGGCGTGGGCCCAGGATTTGAGCCTGCGGGACCAAAGCCTTGCGCTTGCCCGCTTCGAGTCGGCCGCCTGGTCGTCGGCGGTCCTTTGCGGCGGACGCATCGTCAAGATGATCGGCGACGAGGTCTTCTTCGCGGCACCGACGGCCGATGCGGCCTGTCGGATCGGCACCGATGCGATCCGTGCCGCCGCCGAGGACGACGTCCTACCGCCGGCCCGTGGCGTGATCGGGCTCGGGTACGCCACCCCCCGGGAAGGCGACTACTTCGGGCCGCTCGTCAACCTGCTGTCACGCATGGTGAAGATCGGCGATCCCAATGACCTCATCGTGACCGAAGAGGCCGCGAAAGAACTCACGCCGAACGATTGGTCCGTGGAGGCACTCGAGCCCACCCAGCTGCGTGGAATCGAAGAACCCGTACGGGCCTTTCGGGTCGAACGGATCAGCACCTCGAACTAGACCACCGAGACGACTGGCACACGTCGGAGACTGACTCGACAAGTCAATGCAGAACATGTCGCAGCGATCGTTCGCTCAGCTGACAGAGGTGCCCAGCGAGCTCTGCACCGACATCAAACGAATCGGGTCAGGGAGTCCTTCCGAGTTCGGAGCCTGCCTGTTGCAGCTCCGGTTACGAGACCGGAGGGAGACCCAGGATCCGGTTTGTCCGCCTTCTTGCCATGGCAAAGAGCTCGCGCGGCCGGTAATAGATCGTTATGACGAGGAAGCCGAGATCGATCAAGACGATGCCGCCCACGAAGAGGGCCCACACGCCTGGACCGGAACCCGTGAAGGCCAAGGTGCCACCGTTGGCCGAGCCAGTTGTGCTGCTCCCTGTCGCCGGGCTAGTCGACGCTGCTCCGGCCGAGCCTCCTTGCGTCACGCTGGCGCCGGTGGACTGAGAAACCGGGCTCGCCGTGGGCGCCGGCACAAAGGAAATCAACACCTTGACCTGAGGGTCACTCGAAGACGAATCACCGAACGCGAGAACGCACGAGTCGCCGGCTGCCGTCTGCGCCGCGGTGGGCGGGCAGGGGTAACTGGCTGCGTCGGTAGCGGGCGCGTTTCCTGCACTGTCTTTGGCTGGACACGCGACGAGGTCTGAACCACCACATGGTGGACCAGACGTGGGCGAAATGATGCTGAAGGCAGTCGAAATCGACCCGTCAGAGCCCACGGTGACCAGTCCGGCGCCAGAAATCCCGCTGCAACTGACGGGAACAGACTGGCTGATTGGTGCGGGCAGATCGACCGTGGGCTGATTCTTGTCGTTGTTGCATTCCAGCACAGCACCGGTCGCGCCCTTCGTAAACCCAGAACCGGTCACGGTGACCTTGGTGCCGCCGTTCAGGCAGGTGCCCGGGTTGGCAGTGAGGCTCGGCGAGCCGCCCGAGGTCGTGGATTTCGCGCTGCAGGGCGCAGTGGTCGTGGTGGTGGAAGCGGACGTAGTCGTCGTAGTCGGATGCGTGGTCGACGTTGTCGTGGTCGAATTCGTCGTGGTAGTGGATCCGCTCGTGGTCGTCGTGTGGTGGACCCGCTCGTCGTCGTCGTGGTCGTGCCGCCTGTAGTCGTAGTGGTCGTCGTACCGCCACCACCGCCCGAGAAGCTGATGTCGGAGGTTCCCTTGTCCCCTGATGTATCCCCGAAGGCGATCACGCAGGAGTCACCGGCAGTGATCTGAGCAGCTGTCGGCGGGCACGGATAGCTGGCGGCATCGGTTGCTGCGCTGCCGCCGCCCGAGTCAGTCCCGGTCCCAGGAGGCCCGACTGTGCCCGTAACCACGGTGAAACTAAATGAAGCCAGGTTGCCGCTGGTATCTGTGCTCTTGATGTGCAAGAGAGGGTTCGAGCACGAGACGGGAACTGCGTTGCCCAGAACTGTGATGGTCGGCTGCCCCGGATCGTTGTTGCACTCGATGACGGCGCCAGTCGCGCTTGCGGTGAATCCCGAGCCGGACACCGCGACGCTCTGCCCATTCGTGAGACTCGTCGATGGCGTCACCTGGAGGGTGCCGGAGGCCCCGGCTTCTGCAGCCAAGACCAGCACTCCAGTTCCCGAAAGAACCAGCAACGCCGCGGTGGCAAGCACGACCCGCGGGTGAATGCGCTGGATACGCGTTCCCATTGTTCCCCTTTGTCCCCCGCGCCGTTGCCGCTGAAGCGACGACACGACTCCTCCAAAAGGCCCTACATCCCCCGTTGAGACCGAGCGGCACGCTAAAGGCCGATCCGCGCTCCGTCAAGCGCATGCACTGCCTTGACGCCGCGAAGGGCCGGGCGCGCGATGTCGCAATTTTTGGCGTCGACGGACCAACGTACCCACTGTCATCAGGAACTTCGTCATTTTTGGAAGCAGGACTGGTGCCACGGCACCAGATAATCCTGGTGGTAAGAACTCGTTCGTGACGGCACGAAGGCGTGTGATCCTGGGCGCTTCTGTGCCTGGGACTCTTGAGTGCTTGCACCGCTTCCACGTCCTCAAACGCCAGTACCGGTACCACGGCACGCCTGTGGCCGACAGAGTCTCAGGCAAATGCCTGCGCAAGATTTTCCACAAGCGAGTGGATGCAGTGCCTGGTGAGAGCTCATCCCGCGTTCGTGCACGTGCCGCTGTCGGAGATGGCACTCCCAGGTGCGGAGAACGCCGGGACGTTCAATCTCGATCCACAAGCCTTTGACGTCCAAGCAGGATCTGCCTGCACAACGATCGATGCGCTCAACAGCGTCAACGCGACCACGGTGCAGCGCTTTTCAGCCACTCAGGACCAGAGCATCACCCGACAGCTTGACGATGGAGCGCGCTGGATAGACCTCAAGGTCGGTTACAACGGAGGCGGGAACCCGGTCTCCGGGTGGCGCGTAACCCAGAACCTCTATAGCAGTTGGCCCCTGTCGGAGTATCTCGATGAAGTAGCGAACTGGGCGGGGTCGCATCCAACAGAGGTGGTAGTCGTCGATCTCTCAGAGATTTGCTACGACCACAATCCAACAACGGCAGTCGACAACGGGCTCTGGGCGAACTTCGCGAATAAGAGCATTGAGGGGTCTGGACCATTGACCATGGCGAATGTTGCGACCCGGCCATCGTCCGTTGCGGGATCGCTGGCGAAGGCGACGCTGGCAGACCTCCGTCGAACCGGGCGCAACGTCGTGGTCCTCATTCCGGCCGGCGCAAAGGACACAAACATCTTGGGGAACAAGTATCACGTCGGCGCTGTACTGACGTCGCAACCCGACAAAGGCGGGTCCGGAACGTTGGAAGTCGAGCGGTCAGATCCGAGAGTGGCACCAACCAGCCCCGCTGCCTTTCCGACCGCCAACTTTTCGCTCGCGTCGTTTCCGAAGGACGCCACCCCACCACTCGGCTCCCTCCGGGGGAATGGGATCTACGTGAGCAAACTGGCGTATGAGTTGAAGGGTGCGACTCCGTCCACTCAGGCCACTGTTTTCTCCAACTTCGTCGGCTTGGTCGCGCACGCTGGCGCCTTCCCCGCCTGGGCCGCGGGCCTTTGGTCCGGCCAGTACCAGCAGATCCTGTCGGAGTGGGGCAACGCCACGAATGTGGTCATCGCTGACGGCGTCGATCAGGGCAATTTCACCGCCGCAGTGATCGTTCGCAACGTTCGCTAGCCACCGGCTTCTCCACTACACGGACGTGCTGTAAGCGCACACGGGGCACAATTTCCCTCAGGATCGGTCTGGCCGGCGTGCCGCCCCCATCGCGACGCCGCATGTCGCGTGCCGCTTCCGGATACAGGGGGGCCGTTCGGCCCGGGCCGTTCGGCGCAATGGATCAGAGGGGACGGGTGGCACCCTCAGCGGGTCGCCAGTACCATCAGCCGCTACGGAGGGCCAGCAAGGCGGCTGGTTGAGGTGGATAAGTTCGAGTTGAGGCAGGGAGCGCTGCTTCAACTCTTGGTTGCCCTCCGATGGGCTCGTGGCGGGATTGGCGACAGCACGAGGTAAAGGGGAGGGGTTGGTGGACCAGCGGTCGGGCTGGCACGGAAGGCGGCACGGTCTCGTGCTGCGCCCCGCGCGTGCTGCCCGCGCTCGTCTCCTGAGAGTCGGCGGTTCCGCCCGTCGGCTTGAGCACCAGGTGTCGGGATGACCGCAAAGCACGCCAAGTCTCGATCTCGCTCTGGACGACGGTTACTTCGTTTTGTGGTCGCCGCTGTGGCGTCGATATTGGCGGTCAGCGCACTTGCCAGCATCGTCGCCGTTGCGCCGGAGGTGTATTCACCGAAGTTCGCGGCTGCATCGAATACGTACACGGAGACTGTCAGCGGCGCGACGGGCGAATGTTCGAATGGGTGGTTCAACAGTTCGAATCTGGATGTGCCTGCCGGCATCATCAATACCCAGGTGACCCTTATCGGCGGCGGCGGTGGAGGTTCTGCTGCGGGCAGTTCTGCAACGGGTGGTGTCGGTGGAGGAGCCGCTCAGGTCACCAACACCATTTCGTCCGCGCTGCTACCTGCCGGGTCGCTGCTGTACGCCCATCTCGGCTGTGGGGGTGGAGCCGGCTCTACATCTCCGACTGCCGGCGCGGGCGGCATAGGTGAGAGCGATTCGGGCCAGGGCTCCACGTCACCGACCGGGAGTGGTGCCGCCGGGGGCACCGCCCAGGCGAACAACGCGGGTGGCGGTGGCGGTGGCGGCAGTGCTGTGTGCGTCCTCTCCACGGCTTCGACCAACTGTTCCGGTGGCACGATCATCGGCGTGGCCGGCGGTGGTGGTGGAGCCGCGGGAGCAGACAACGGCGGTGCCACGGGAGCAACGGGCGGAAGTGGTGCGGCCTCGGGAAGTAGCGGCGGCGCCGGAGGCGCGACCGGTTGCACCGGCTCCGGCGGCACTGGTTCGTGTACCGGCGGCGGCGGAGGTACCAGTTCGGCGGTCGGAGCACCTGGAACTGGATCAAGTACCGGTGGTGCCGCAAGCAACGGAGCGGGTGGAACCGGGGCCTCAGCGGGCAACGGATTCTTCTTCGACCAGAATGCGGCGGGAGGCGGTGGCGGGGGTGGCTACTTCGGCGGTGGCGGTGGCGCCACTGGACAGAACTCACTTTTCAGCGGCAATCCCGTTTCGGGCACGGGAGGAGGAGCCGGTTCCGCATTCTGGAACGCGTCGTACGGCACGCCGATCTACTCGCAGATCACGACCTCAGGTGCCAACTGCGGCACGAGTACTACCGAGTGTGGAACGAGTAGCACCGGCAACGGCCAGGGCGGCTCATCCGGCCACACCGGAGCGTCTGGGTCGCTGGTGGTCAAGTTCACCGTCGGAGCCGTTGCGGCACACTCGTCGTTCTCCACCGAGCCGAGCAGTTCTGCTTCGTCGGGTGCTGTTCTCGTAACGCAGCCGATCGTGAACGCCGGCGACTACAGCGGCGCGGTGGTCAACAACGATCCAATTCAGCTGGGCATTGCCTCCCAGCCGTCGGGTCCCGTCGCCACCTTGTCCTGCACCACGAATCCAATCACACCGACAACGGGCGGTACAGCCAGCTTTGCTGGCTGCTCCATCAGCGGGCCAGTAGGGGCCTACACCCTCTCCGCGACGGACACCTCTGACGGGGTCAATATCGCGACGTCGACCACGATCACTCTGACGCCTGGAGCTCCGACGAAGTTGGCGTTTGTGCAACAGCCGAGCAATACCGCGGCGGGAGGTGCTATCACACCCGCGGTCACCGTTGCCGTTGAGGATGCTGCGGGCAACGTCGAGACAGCGAACAATTCGGCGCAAGTGTCCCTGGCCATCGGGACCAATCCCGGCGCGGGGACCCTTACGGGTGGGTCACTTGTCACGGTGCACAACGGCGTTGCGACGTTCTCGGGCCTCTCTATCAACAAGACCGGGACGGGATACACGGTGACTGCGTCCAGTTCGCCCTCTTATACGGCGGCAACTTCCTCGGCGTTCAATATCACCGCGGGCCCAGCGAACCATCTCATTTTCATTCAGAACCCGACGAACACGGTCGCCGGCGCGGCTGTGTCCCCCGCGGTCACGGTTGCCGTGGAGGACGTCAATGGCAACGTCGAGACCGCTGACAACAGCACCCAGGTCGGTCTGGCCATCGCAAACAACCCAGGGAGCGGCACGCTGAGCGGGGGCGCGGCGGTAACTGTCTCAGCCGGAGTCGCCACCTTCTCGAGCCTGTCGATCAATAAGACTGGCACGGGCTACACGCTGACTGCGTCCAGTTCGCCTGCCTACACAGCGGCCACGTCCTCAGCCTTCAACATCGCACCCGGCGCCGCCACGAAGCTTGCCTTCATTCAGAACCCGACGAACACGGCCGCCGGCTCGGCCGTGTCCCCCGCGGTCACCGTCGCGGTGGAGGACGCCAACGGCAACGTTGAGACCGGTGACAACGCCACCCAAGTCAGCCTCGCCATCGGCACCAATCCCGGGAGCGGCACCCTGAGCGGCGGCACGGCGGTCACCGTCTCGGCCGGCGTCGCCACGTTCTCTGCACTTTCCATCAACAAGACCGGAACCGGGTACACACTGACGGCATCGAGCACACCTGCCCGTACTGCGGCCACCTCGTCGGCCTTCACCATCACGCCCGGTGCCGCCACGAAGCTTGCCTTCATTCAGAATCCGACGAACACGGCCGCCGGCTCGGCCCTGTCCCCGGCAGTCACCGTCGCGGTCGAGGACGCGAACGGCAACGTCGAGACTGGAGACAACAGCACTCAAGTGAGCCTGGCCATCGGCACCAACCCCGGGAGCGGCACGCTGAGCGGCGGAACGGCGGTCACCGTCGTCGGCCGGCGTCGCCACCTTCTCGAGCCTGTCGATCAACGCGACGGGAACCGGCTACACCCTTGTCGCATCGAGCAATCCGGCCCACGGGACCGCAACGTCCTCGTCGTTCAACATCACGCCGGGTACCGCCAACAAGCTGGCCTTCGTCCAGAACCCGACGAACACGGTCGCCGGCTCGGCCGTGAGCCCAGCGGTCACCGTGGCGGTCGAGGACGCCAACGGCAACGTGGAGACCGCTGACAATGCGACCAAGATCAGCCTGGTCATCGGCACCAACCCCGGGAGCGGCACGCTGAGCGGCGGCGCGGCGGTAACCGTCTCGGCCGGAGTCGCCACCTTCTCGAGCCTGTCGATCAACAAGACAGGTACGGGCTACACGCTGACTGCCTCAAGCACCCCGTCCTTCACAATCGCAACCTCATCCGCCTTCAACATCACGCCCGGCGTCGCCACGAAGCTGGCTTTCATTCAGAACCCGACGAACACGGCCGCCGGCTCGGCCGTGTCTCCCGCGGTCACCGTCGCGGTGGAGGATGCCAACGGAAACGTCGAGACCGGAGACAACAGCACCCAAGTCAGCCTGGCCATCGGCACCAATCCTGGGAGCGGCACGCTGAGCGGCGGCACGGCGGTCTCCGCCTCGGCCGGCGTCGCTACGTTCTCTGCACTTTCCATCAACAAGACGGGAACCGGGTACACGCTGACGGCATCGAGCACACCCGCCCGTACTGCGGCCACCTCGTCGGCCTTCAACATCACCCCCGGAGTCGCCACGAAGCTGGTCTTTCTCCAGAACCCGACCAACACGACGTCGGGCAGCACAGTGACTCCTGCCGTGACAGTGGCCGTCGAGGACGCGAACGGGAACGTCGAGACAGGAGACAACGCCACTCAAGTCAGTCTCGCCGTCGGCACCAATCCGGCCGGCGGCACATTGACCGGCGGCTCTGCCGTCAACGTCTCAGCAGGCGTCGCAACCTTCTCGACTCTCTCTATCGACAAGGCAGGGGTGGGCTACACCTTGTTGGCATCGAGCACGCCTTCGCACACGCAGGCGACTTCATCGGCGTTCACGATCTCGCCTAGTGCTCCGACGCACCTCGCGTTCGTGCAACAGCCCACCAATGCGCAAGCTGGCTCGTCCATTTCGCCCGCGGTCACAGTCGCGATCGAAGACGCCAACGGGAACGTCGAGACCGGTGATAATGCGACCAAAATCAGCCTCGTGATCGGCACCAATCCAGGCAGTGGCACGTTGTCTGGTGGTTCTGCGGTGACTGTTGCTGCGGGCATCGCTACGTTCCCGAACGTGTCGATCGATCTCATTGGTTCTGGCTACACCCTGGTCGCATCGAGCACGCCAAGCTTCACCGCCGCCACCTCGGCAGGGTTCACGATCTCGCCGGGCCTGGCGAACCATCTCGCGTTCGTGCATGGACCGAGCAGCACAGCGTCGGGATCCTCTATCTCGCCTGCAGTCACCGTGGCAATCGAGGACGCGAGCGGAAATATCGAGACCGGCGATACCACCACGAAAATTAGCCTGGCCATCGGATCCAATCCGAGCGGGGGCACCCTCACAGGCGGCTCCGCCGTCACCGTGGTGTCAGGCACAGCGACTTTCGCCGGCCTCTCCATCGACAAGGTCGGGACTGGTTATACCCTGACTGCCTCGAGCACTCCGGCGTACACGCTGGCAACCTCGACAGCGTTCAACATCACTCCCGGCCCGTCGAACACTCTGGCCTTTATCCAGAACCCCACGACGACCTCTGCGGGCAGCACGATGACACCCGCTGTGACGGTCGCCGTCGAGGACTCCAGCGGGAACATCGAAACGGGCGACAACAGCACGACAGTCGCCTTGGCCTTCGGCAACAACCCGGGCGTGGGTACCCTCACCGGAGGCTCCGCCGTCACGGTGATCTCGGGCGTCGCCACCTTCTCGGGCGTCTCCATCAACAAGACCGGGACGGGTTACACACTCACCGCCTCGAGCATCCCCTCGTTCACGGTGACGACGTCGACGTCGTTCGACATCACTCCGGGAACGGCCACAAAGTTGGCCTTCATGCAGGGCCCCTCCAATGCTCAGGCCGGCTCGGCGATCTCGCCTGCAGTCACCGTCGCGGTCGAGGACGCCTACGGGAACATCGAGACGGGCGACAACGGTACGCAGGCAACCCTCACCCTTGCCAACAATCCTGGGAGTGGCACACTCACCGGCGGCGGCCCAGTGACCGTTTCGTCGGGTGTTGCGACATTCTCGGCGCTTTCTGTGGACAAGGTGGGCTCTGGCTACACGCTCAGCGCTGCGAGCTCTCCGTCTTATACGGCCGCAACATCCTCTGCCTTCACCATCACACCGGGCGCCGGCTCCAAGTTGGCGTTCATCCAGCAGCCCACGAATACCGCAACCGGCACGGCCATCAGCCCAGCGGTCTCCGTCGCCGTAGAGGACGCCAACGGCAATATCGAGACGTCGGACAGCGCCACCCAAGTGACGTTGGCCATCGGAGCCAATCCCGCGGGGGGTTCCCTGACCGGTGGGTCGGCTATGACCGTCTTCCAGGGTGTTGCCACCTTCTCGGTCCTAACGATCAACAAACCCGGAAACGGCTACACGCTGTCGGCGACGAGCTCGCCGGCCTATGCGGTCGCGTCCTCCCAACCATTCAATGTCACGAGCACGGCAAGCCAGCTCGTATTCATCCAGCAACCCTCCAACGCGCAGGCCGGCTCGGCGATCTCGCCGGCCGTGACCGTCGCTGTGGAGGACTCCAGCGGCAACGTCGAGACCGGTGACAACAGCGCCCAGGTCAGCCTGGCCATCGGGACCAACCCGGGCAGCGGCACCTTGACCGGGGGCTCGGCGACGGTTTCCTCGGGGATCGCGACCTTCTCGGCGCTCTCCATCAACAAGGTCGGCACCGGCTACACCCTCTCGGCCTCGAGCACCCCGACGTACACACCCGCAACCTCTTCGACGTTCAACATCACTCCCGGATCGGCCACGCAGCTCGCTTTCATCCAGGGACCCTCCAACGCGCAGGCCGCTTCGGCGATCTCGCCGGCCGTGACCGTCGCTGTGGAGGACTCCAGCGGCAACGTCGAGACCGGTGACAACAGCACGCAGGTCAGCCTGGCCATCGGGACCAACCCGGGCAGCGGCACCTTGACCGGGGGCTCGGCGACGGTTTCCTCGGGGATCGCGACCTTCTCCGGCGCTCTCCATCAACAAGGTCGGGACCGGCTACACACTCACGGCCTCGAGCACCCCGACGTACACACCCGCCAACTCCTCGACGTTCAACATCAGTCCCGGAACGGCCACGCAGCTCGCTTTCATCCAGGGACCCTCCAACGCGCAGGCCGCTTCGGCGATCTCACCGGCGGTGACGGTCGCTGTGGAGGACTCCAGCGGCAACGTCGAGACCGGTGACAACAGCACCCAGGTCACCCTTGCGATCGGGACCAACCCGGGCATCGGCACCTTGACGGGAGGCGCGGCAGCCACGGTTTCCTCGGGGATCGCGAACTTCTCGGGGCTCTCCATCAACAAGGTCGGGACCGGCTACACCCTCACGGCCTCGAGCACCCCGACGTACACACCCGCTACCTCTTCGACGTTCAACATCACTCCCGGACTAGCCACCACTCTGGCCTTCATGCAGCAACCGACGAACACCGCGGTGAACACTTCGATCGCCCCGGCGGTAGCGGTGGCGATTGAGGACGCCGACGGCAACGTCGAGACCGGTGACAACAGCACCCAGGTCAGCCTGGCCATCGGAACCAACCCGGGCAGCGGCACCTTGACCGGGGGCGCGGCGACGGTCTCCTCGGGGGTCGCGACGTTCTCGATTCTCTCCATCAACAAGGTCGGGACCGGCTACACACTCACGGCCTCGAGCACCCCGACCTACACACCCGCCACTTCGTCGGCGTTCAACATCAGTCCCGGATCGGCCACGCAGCTCGCTTTCATCCAGGGACCCTCCAACGCGCAGGCCGGTTCGGCGATCTCACCGGCGGTGACGGTCGCTGTGGAGGACTCCAGCGGCAACGTCGAGACCGGTGACAACGGCACTCAGGTCAGCCTGGCAATCGGGACCAACCCGGGCATCGGCACCTTGACCGGGGGCGCGACGACGACAGTCTCCTCCGGGATTGCGACCTTCTCGGGGCTCTCCATCAACAAGGTCGGGACCGGCTACACACTCAATGCATCTAGTTCGCCCGCCTATGCGCAGGCGATTTCGGCGGGTTTCAACATCACAGTCGGACCGTCGAACATGCTTGCCTTCGTCGTGCAGCCGACTACAACGGTGGCGGGAACAACCATCACGCCAGCGGTACAGGTCGCCCTCGAAGACGCGTACGGGAACACCGAGACGAACGACAACGCGACACAGATCACGCTGGCGTTGGGGACCAACCCAGGAGGAGGGACGCTCGGCGGGGGCGGGGCGACGACGGTCACGGCGGGCATCGCCACCTTCGCGAGCCTCTCGATCGACGCCATCGGAGCGGGATACACGCTGTCGGCAACAAGCTCTCCCACGTACACAGCGGCCGTTTCTTCGGCCTTCGACGTCACCGGAGGTCAGCTCGCACTGGGTTGCTCAAATCCGCCAGCCACAACCACGACAACATGCACAGGGATCGACTTGCCCGGCCTCAGCCTGGACGGACTGGAACAAACAATCCAGTCTGCGGGCAACGATCTTTACGTCAGTGACACCCGGGGGCTCTCGAATGCGGGGTGGTCGGTCAGCGCCTATTTGATGCCGACGGCTGGAAACTCCAACGCGGCATGTGCGGCGGTAGCCACATTTTGTAACGCGTCAGTGGGAGCTGCCGCCGCAAATCCGCAAGGACAGATTCCGGCATCACACTTCTCCATCGGCAGTATCACCTGTGTGGCCTCCGGCGGCAACGCAAGTCCCGAGCCGCTTGCTGGCCCGGGAGGCGCCTTCCCTGCAGAGGGTGGGGCTGTCGGGATGTGTTCGGCTCCGGCGGGCCACAGCGCGGGCACTTTCAAGATCGGAACCACCTACGTGCTCCACATTCCCGAGGGGATCTACTCAGGGCAGTACAAAGCGACCGTGGAGTACCTGGCCTTCTAGGGTGCCCATGGTTCGATTGGGTTTGCCGCCGTGACGGCTTCGGCGTCCGCGATCATTGGTCCTGCCGATGAGAACACAGGACCATAGAAAGACCCGCCTGGGCCCCTTTCACGGACACGCCGGCGTCTTCTTCGCGAGCGCGTTCGCCCTGGTCATCGTGCTGATAGGCGTCGATTCCCCCAGTCCCGCAGCAGCGGCCAGCAACGGGCAGTGGTCGGTCTTCCCAACCACCCACGCAGGGCAAGCTCCTCGGCCATTTGTCGAACCAGAGCTGACTCCAGGCAAGGAGTACGGCGACTCGGTCACAGTGGCGAACTACACGTCCGCGGCGCTGGACTTTCACATCTATGCCTCAGACGCTGTCAACACAGCGGGCGGTGGCCTGTCGTTGCGACCGAGGACGTCCGTACAACACGACATTGGTGGCTGGATCCACTTGCCTTATTCGACTTTGAGCGTGCCCGCACATGGCAAATCCGAGGTGCCCTTCACGATCGACACACCTCAGCAGGCAACACCAGGTGACCACGTAGGCGGGATTGTCGCGGAGGACACTCAGGGCACCACGTCGAAATCGGGTTCGGTTCCGGTCACGGTGGTTCAGGCGGTCGGGGTGCGCATCTATGGCCGCGTAGTGGGTCCGGTGCACCCCGGTCTCGCTCTGCCCGAGATGTCGCTGTCAGTCCAACGGTCGGTGGCGAGTGAGTTCAGCTCATCGGTTGATGTCCGCGTGAAATTTCGCGTGGACAACTCCGGCAACACCGTGCTCTCTCCAATGGCGACGGTGCAGCTGAGCAGCCCGGTAGGGACAACAGCGACAAAACGGTTCGTCGTGAACGAGATCCTCCCCGGCAGCTCCCTGGCCTACAGCGTGAGATTTTCCGGGCTCACGACGTACGGTCATCTGCGAGTCGAGGTCTCCGTAGTCAGTCAAGGAGCGGAAGCCAGCAGGGTGAGCATGGTTTGGACTGTGCCCTGGGCGCTGCTCGTGTTAGGCGCTTTCGCCATCGCATTTGCGGCGTGGATGGCCGTCCGCTGGCGGCGAAAGCGGCGTTGGACGAGTCCAGCCACTGGAAGTGCAGGCTGTTGAGCCAGTCGGGGCCTGACGGTGTACTCGGCTTGCCTGCCGCCGGGTTTGGACCGGTTACTCGGTCGGGGTCGAGTCCAGTCGTCGATTGGCACGACGAGCAAAAAACTGGCGGGGGCGCAAGAACGTTGTCACGAGTAGGTAGCCGAGATCGAGGAGTAGGAGCCCGCCTACAAGGGTCACCCAGACCCCTCGACCAGCACCCGTGTAGGCCAACGAGCCGCCACCAGCTGATGGAGCGACCCCGGTCGTTGACCCACCGCTGGTTGAGCCCGCGGTTGCTGCCGGAGTGCTCGCGTTTGAGGCCAGCGTTGCGGGTCCGCCCGTAATGATCCAGGCTGGAATGATGACAACGTGACCACTTGTTGATCCGGTCAAGTAGATCTCGTGGTAGCCCACGACGGTGCCGACGGGGACCACTATCGTGCCGCTGGCTACGCCGATGGCATTGGCAGTAAAAGTTCCAACTGGATGGTGGTTGAGTGGATAGCCGCTGTGACGGTCTCACTCGGTACAAAACCTGCACCTTGGATCATCGTCGACTGACCGGCCACGACCGTCAAGAAACCCGGGAACTGTCCGGACGGAGGGCTACCGGTCCCGCTTCCCGTTGTCGTTGTCGTTGTCGTTGTCGTGGTGGGTGTACTAGTGGTTGAAGTGGTTGAACTCGTGCCGCTCGTAGTTGTCGTCGTGGTCGACCCGCCAGAAAACGAGACAGTCGTGTGCGCCTGGGCTCCGCTCTGGTCGCCGAAGGAAATCACACACGAGTCACCGGCGCTGACCTGAGTTGGAGTGGGAGGACATGGATAGTTGACCGCATCGGTAGCAGCGCTCCCACCACTGCTGTCCGTGCCAGTTCCTGGTGGCCCCGTGACCCCTGTGCTGACAGAGAAGGCTGCTGCCGGGAGATTGCCGCTGCGCATCGGTCGAGTGAAGATTGCTTAGGGGATTGGTGCACGACACCGGGATCGAGTTCCCGAGCACGGTAATCGTCGGCTGACCCGGGTCGTTGTTGCACTCGAGAACGGCTCCCGTCGAACCGGCGTCGAACCCTGCTCCGGACACCGAGACGGTCTGCCCGTTTGCTAGCCCTGAACTTGGCGTGACCGTAATCGTCGGACTTGCGGAGGCGGGAGCAGAGATGAAGAGCGTGACGCCGAGTGACGCGAACAGCAATACAGCCAAGACAACCGAGACCCGGTTGAGTTGCCTCCTCCGTCGCATCTGCCCATCCCCCGAGGCGTGTTTGACGCCGCCCTCGAGTCCTGACGCCATTCAGGACCCCATGTTCGTCGGGCGGAAGCCTTTCTAGCGGCGGGATCGCGTCAAGCGAGATGACGAACAACAATAGATCCACAATTTGGCCCGGTGCGTCCTCTTCGCATGATTTCAGCGCGTCCGTGTGCTCAGGGGCTGAAGACAGTCGCTAGGAACCGTCTTTTGAGCGCTGGAATGACCCCGATGGGCCACCGGATTGATGGAGCGGGCGTTATCGGCCAAAAGTCGTTTGACTTGAACCAACGTTTGCCCAATGATCTCGCCAGTGCCTGGGGGAAGGCACCGACGAAGGACCCCGGCGACAGCAGTGTCGGGGCAGGAGGAACTCGACAGGGCGACCTGTCGAGGGGAAAGGGGGTCTAGGGAACAACTGTCGGTTGGGGGACGGGGACGCTTGCCATTCGTCGATCTCGACGCGCACGGCAACCCGTTCGATGTTTCCCCGAGCACTTGAGATCTCTGCGTTGAGGGGGGCCAGGGTTCACCTGTCCAAGGAGAAAATGCTTTGAGACTCACAAGATTGAAGAGAGTCGCAACGGGAGGAGCGGCACTCGCTCTCGGTGCAGGGGTCTGTGCCATGATGGGTTTGTCGGCGCCTTGCCCGCCAACAGTGCCGTGGCAAACTGACGGCACGACTCGTACGAGTCGGATTGCGCCGGAACGGGGCAGCTGCCGGCCAGAACGCCCGTTTGTTTCGGCCCTGACCATAAATGCTGCACCGGACGGGCAAGGCCCACGGGCTCTACCTTCGGTGCAGCAGGCGCGTACAGCTCGACCCTGATTGCTCCGTTGGTCGCCAACCTGACGGCCAACAACTTCACCAGCATTGGCTTCACCGTGAGCAATGTGGTGATCGGCTCGACAGATGGCACCGCCACTGGGCACATATAACCACGTCTTTCCGCAGGTAACGGCGCTCGGTCGCCAACGGGTCGTTGGCGCGGTCCATGGTTGTCAGGTGCGACGGCTGAAACGTCCCCGGGACCTTCCTAGCTACAGACGTCGGCGGCGACGCGTCGCCGGGGATCCGCCTGCTCCCCGGGATTCCTGCCACCGCGGCGATCGTCACGGTTGACCCCGGCACGATCAGCCGCCCACCACGGCAGCTCAGGCCGCTACTGGATGTCGGAACGGCAACCATGTGTCACGGACGGCCACGCGCAGCACATCGGCATTTCACGAGGAACGGTGTCAACGGTGGTCAAGCGAACATCGGCATCATCAGCGCCGCACCGTGAACAGCATCTACCATTAACCTGGTTTTCGGTGGCAAGACGAAATTGGTGTAACCGGAGCGACGTGCGTCGCTGACCGGTTGACGGACACGGCCCAGCTCGGGGCCCGGCTCAGCTCGGCTCGCCTACGCCATTGACGCCCCGGTCGACGACCCCGTTTACGGCCAACGGGGGTTCATCACGCCAGGCCGGCACAGCGCTGAAGCTCCACGCCTCCGGCCGCTGCGTTCGTCAAATTGACACGACACAGCACCGACGGCGAACAACCAGACCGTGAACCTCGGTGAAGGTGGAAGCGGAAGTGTGACGTTGACGGCAGCCCGGGGGCCTACCCCGTGGATCCGAATGGGTTCAGCCTCGTCGGAGGGAGCCCGCAGACGCTCGGCGGCCGCCTGACGGTGACGCAGGTCGGCACCACGGCGACCGTGAACCTGGCCGACACAGGGTGCCACAGCCACGGTGTTGACGTTCCAGTTCAATGCCTGCGACACACTTCCGGCGCTAAACGGGGGACCGGTATGCAGCACACTCCCCGGGAACGATCACAGTGGACATCGGCACGCCGCCGGTCGTCCAGCCGTTCACGGAGCAGGTCAACCGTGGACAGCTCGTTCTGAGCTGTGACTCGCCGGCCAACTACGTTGCACCGGCCGGTCAGAACCAGAGCCCGGCTCCGACCTCGGTGAACCCGCTGCTGAAATGCCCCGAGTTCCAGTTCCCCTCCATCACGCTGGACGGACTGGAGCAGACGGTCACGGGTACCACGGGCCAAACCGGTGGACCGAACCCAAGCGGCGCGAACCCTGGGACGATCTACATCTCGGACAACCGAGGCGCTCCCACGGACTCGTGGACGCTGACTGGGACCTTTATCCCAACGCCGACCGGTCTTATCGCCAACGGTGATAACCCGAACCCGTCGTGCGCAGGGGTTGACGCGTTCTGCAACTCGAGCGTCGGTGCCGCCGCCCTCAACACGGCGACGAACGGTGCACACGACGGGCAGATCGCTCCCAACTACCTGCAGGTGACGGGCATCACGTGCAAGGCTGACGCCACTGGTGGCACCAGCTTCCCGCCGTACGACCCGCCGAACCTCAACCCGGACGCGACGCCTACCGCGGGTGGCAACTTCGGGTCAGCGGTGACTCTCTGCTCGGCTTCGGTCGGACAGAGTGGTGGGACGTTCCTGTACAACGCGACCTACTCCCTGACGATTCCTGAGTCGGTCTACTCGGGGGACTACGTCGGATCCGTGCAATACACGGTGGGGTAGTAGTTCTTCACCAGTAGTGGAATGCAGCAGTAGATGGATGGGCGGCACCCATGTGGTGCCGCCCATCCGCTACTCTGGCGGCTCTCATTTTGAAACCTCGGGGGATTGACGTGGTGAAGACCAGGGTGTTCTCGGCGTTGCGTACGCTGCTCGTCTTCGGGCTGCTCGTCGCCGCCTCGCTCTCGGCTCTCGTCGTCGGAGGCGGAGGCCCGCCCGCAGCGGCGGCCGGCAACGGTCTGTACTCGGTATTCCCGGCGACCATTACGGGGAACTCGCCCCGTGTGTTCTTCAACTACCTCGTCAACCCCGGCTCGGTCATCAGCGACGCGGTGACGGTGACGAACCAGACCACGAGCTCCATCGCGTTCAAGCTCTTTCCGGCCGATGCGATCAACGCGCAGGGCGGCGGATTCGCCCTCAACCCGCCTCAAGCGCCTCTGCGCTCCGTGGGCGCCTGGGTGAAACTGAGCGACCTCGAGTTCACCCTGCCACCGCACACGCTCGCCAACGTGCCGTTCACGCTCACTGTCCCGGCCGGGCTGACCCCGGGCGACTATGCCGGCGGCATCGTGCTGCAGACGGTGAATCCGTCGGTTGAGCACCGAGGAAACTTCACCTTCAATGTCTTCCAGAACGTCGCCACGCGGATCTACATCGAATCCGAGGCCCCCTTCATCCCGGGCTTTCCATCACGCAGCTCTCTCTCAGCACGTCCGGGCTGGCTCGGCTATCTGGGCGGACCGGTCAGCTCGACGGTCACCTACAGGCTGACCAACACGGGGAACCAGGTCCTGAACCCCACGGCCAAGCTCAGCGTCTCGCCTTTGTTGGGATCGTCGACGAACATTCCTCCGCGGATCTTCCCGTCGCTCTTGCCTCATAACTCGGCCACGGTGACCTACCACCTACCGAGCAAGGAGGCCTTTCTGCGGCTGAACGCCAATCTCACGGTGACCTCCGGCGCCGGATCCACTACCGCGACCGCTACCACCTGGGTCATTCCGTGGATCCTCATCGCGATCATCCTCTTGATTCTGGGCCTGCTCTGGTACCGCCGACGGCGCCAACGAGCCGCTCCCGCATCGACCGAGGTTGTCAAAGAGGAACCCGCAACCGCGTCGTCCGGCGTGTAGCTGCATGCGCCGGCTCGCTCGGGCGCTCGCGGTCGCCGTCGGGCTCATGTGCGGTCTCACCGTTTCGTGGGCCGTGGCGGCGCCCTGGTCGGTGGGCACCGCTGAGGCCGCGGGACTTCCTCCACTCGAGCTGAGCACGTCGAATGTGTCACCGGGCGAGACGGTGTCGATCATCGGCCATGGCTGGCCAGCCCACCGAGTGCTGCAGGCGGCCGTCTGTGGCGGCGGGTCGCTGGCCGTGAGTTCGGAATGCGACCTTGCCCACGCAATCGGATTCGGATCGGCCGACAATGGCGTGGTCCAGGCATCGATGGTCGTGGCCTTCCCGCCGGCGCCTTGTCCCTGCGTCGTGCTGGTGACGCAGCAGAACCCGAGCGCGACGAAGAGCCTGCCCATCACGATACAAGGAGCCCCGAGCGCACCGGTGCCGCCGCCGCCACCGCCGGTGCGTCCAGCGGTCACCGTCTCGAACGTCCACGTCGTTTCCAACGACTCGTGGACGACCTGGTTCGGGGCCGCGGCACCACGCGAACTGGTCCTGACGGTGCACAACGGCAGCCCGGACCCGGTCCGTGCACTGCTGGTGGCGTATTGGATTCGCGGGTCCGACAACTATGTGATCACGAGCCCTGCCCCCAGGGTGTTGCGCCCTGGAAGAACCGAGCACATCGCAGCGGCCTTCGCCCTCTCCACCTTCTCCCACGGCCAGTATCGCGGTCATCGGCAGGGTGACGGGAGCGGGGTTCGAAGACAGGTTCGTAAGCAGCACATCAACGATGCCCTGGGCGCTCTACGCCCTCCTGATCGTCCTCGCAGTGAGCTTCCTATTGGCGGTGGCGGCATTCATCGGCCGCCGACGCGACGGCGAAGACGACATCGATCCGTCTTCCCGCGACCTCAACGATGAGCCGACAGCACAATTTACCTTGACAGGAGTGGCGCAATGATCCGTTCGATTCGCACCCAAATGGCCGTGGGACTCACCGCGGTCATGTGCGTGGTGGGACTGGCCGCGTGCAGTTCGACTCCGAGCAGTCCGAGCGCCCACATCAGCGGCAAATCGCCACCCCCAGGTGCGGGTGACACGGCGATCTGCCAACTCGTCACCCAGGCGACAATGGCATACAACGCCAAGAACTACACCGGATGGAGATCTGACATGGTCCAGATCGGAAACATGGCCGGCTCGGCGCAGTACGAACCCGTGAAGACGTACGCAGACGCAATCCACAGGGAAACGACTCTCATCACAACCACCACCACGAGGTCCAAGAAGAAGAGCGGTCTCGTCTTCAATGGATCGTTGGCCCTCGCGGGCGGTTATGTCGGGCTCCAGCACGCGTGCGCCAACCTGCCGTCGCAGGGATGACGTCGCCGGGGCAAGGCGGGGCGGCACACCACGGGCAGGGCTCGGTTCGTGGCACCGATGGACAAACATCGTCTCAGGTGGGCGGCTCCCGCGGCAAGGTCACCGTCGAGTTCTGACCGTGATCAAATGATGGTGCCATGAGGCGATTTCGTGATGCCGGCACTCCCGCAGAGGTTCGGCGGCTGTCGGTTGGGCTCTTTTCGCTCATCACGGCGCTTCTCGTGTGTATGGCCACCGTGCCCGGCCCTGCCTCGGGCGCTGCCGCGGCCCGGCCGAAGATGACAGTGCGCCCGTCCACTGCCGCGACCGGGCAGGTGGTGATCGTCACGTCCACGGGGCTCCCGCCGCGCAGCATCTACCAGGTGCAGATCTGCGGCCAGAACGCTGTGCACGGTTCCGCGGATTGTGCCGGTGTCGCGGCGGCGTCGATCCAAGCAGACGCAAACGGCGACCTGAGCGTGCCCCTCACAATCGCTGTGCCTCCCACCGCCTGCCCGTGCGTGGTCGCAGCGTTTTCGGTCACAACCGCTTTGACAGTGACGACGCCCATCGCAATCCCTGGCGCAAGTACGACGCCGGCGCCAGCTTCACCTCCGACCGTCCCGCTAAGTCACCTCGTGGTCGCAAAGAGCGAACTGGCCGGTTCTACCCCGGTCCCCGCATGGTTCGGCTTTCCGGCGACGCGGACACTGGATATCACCCTCACGAACACCGGAGCGGCGCCGGCCACGTCCCTTCACCTGATCGCTGATTTGGATTCGACGCCCGTACTGAACACTCACCTGGCGCCTTTGGAACCGGGGCAAACCAAGACCTATGAAGTGTCCGTGAAGATTCCGGCGCTCTCGGTCGGGAACATGAATCTAAACGGGCATATCTTCACCGAAGATGGCCAACAGACTTCGTTCAAAGTACCGGTGACCATCTGGCCGGTTGGACTTGTGCTTGCCGCGATCGTGCTAGCCCAGTTGGTCCTGCTCGCCGTACGTAACATCATGCGGCGGCGTCATGAGCGCAACAATCCGAAGCCACCGATCGACGCTGTGACGGGTGAAGTGCCGATCGTGGAGTCGCCATCGACCCAACAAGTGGCGCCGGTATAAGGATCTAGCGAGTCGCTTCAGAAGCTTCCCGGTAGGGCCAAGCTGACGTGCTCGAAGCACATGAGCAGAGACAGTAAGAAGAGTGGGACGGCGACCACAACGACGGCCACCCGCAGGACTCGTGGGCGCGCCCAACGCCACAGGACGTAGGCAGCCACGATCAATGCCACGGTGACAAGACCCCACACGATGACCGACGTCCATGGTGAGCTGCTCCCACCGAGGGACGAGGTCGATTCGCCCGCCAGCTGGGTGGCCTTGGGTCTGATCGGCGAGGTGACGGTGCTCAGTGGAGGCGCGGTGCGAGCGTCGAGGTTCGCCGTGACCACCAGCCGCTGCGCGGCGCTGTAGCGCGGGTTACACGTTGTGAGCGTGAGGGTCGACTTGCCCGGAACGGTGTTCAACACGCTGACGTTGGTCGGAGCGACGATCTGCGATCCGTTGACCGTGTATTGGAAGAGCCCCTGCGCCGTGAGGATGTAGATGACGTCTCCCGGGGACAGTGCGTCCAAGTTGTAGAACGGATGGGCGTATGTCGTGCGGTGTCCTGCGATGGCCACGTTGCCCGCTTCTCCAGGCAGCGATGTGCCGGGGTAGTGGCCGGGGCCCTGCTCGAGTTGGGCCTCGCCGACACCTTCCACGATGGCGTCGAGGATGCCGATCTTCGGAATGGACAGCAGCCCGACGGGTTGGTCGATTTCGGGGTCCGGTTGGGTGGGAGCGGTCTTGGTGGCAATGGCAGGCAGGCCGAGGCGCTGGGAGGCCGTCAGCGTCGCGGGCAGGGCGTGGTGCAGTTGATAGGACAGCTCCGACTTGAGGTGGGATTGCGCCTGGGCCTCGTAGAGGGCGGTCCCCCAGAGTTGATAGGCCACGAAGGCCACGAGGAGCAGCCCGAGCGCGAACAGGGCCGCGCCGATGCGCACGACGATCCTGGCCCCCCGTCCCACGGGGTGAGTGTACGAGGCCAATTGCAACCTGACTGAGCGGGGAGGAAGGGTGGCCGGCCTCAGGAATGGCTCATGGAGGGTCGACGAGGCCGTGTCCTATGATGCTCCTGAAATCTGACGACCCGTCAGATTCGGAACCGGGCCCGGCATCTGGAGGCAGGGAGTTGGACTTCGAATTCGCACCGGAGCAGCTGGCCTTCGTGAAGGAGGTCGAGACCTTCCTCGACGCCAACGACGATCCCGACGTCTTCGACCCGACCCGGGAGAACATGGCCCAGATTGTCGACACCCCCAAGCGGCGGACCTTCATGGCCTCCCTGGGCAAGAAGGGGTGGCTGGGCATGACCTGGCCCAAGGACTACGGCGGGTCCGAGGGTGAGGGCGTCTACGAATATCTCCTCAACGAGCAGCTGGCCGGCCGGGGCGGACCTCAGATCGGCAAGGGCGTCGGCATCGTCGGCAAGACGATCATCCGCCACGGCAACGAGACGCTGAAGGAGGAGTTCCTTCCCAAGATCTTGCGCAACGAGGTGGAGTTCGCGGTCGGTTACTCCGAGCCCAACGCCGGGAGCGACGCCGCCTCCATGCAGCTGAAGGCCACCAAGGTCGAGGGCGGCTGGCGGCTCAACGGCCAGAAGACCTGGACGACCTCGGCGCACTTCGCCGAGTGGTACTGGGTGGGGGCGCGCACCGACCCCGAGGCCGCCAAGCACGCGGGCATCACCCTCTTCCTCGTGCCGCTCGACCAACCCAGCATCACGATCAACGCCATCTGGACGATGGGTGACGAGCGCACCAACGAGGTGTTCCTGAACGACGTCTTCGTCCCCGACGAGTACGTGGTGGGCGAGGTCAACCACGGGTTCCAGTACATCTCGGAGGCGCTCGACCTCGAGCGCTTCACGATGTTCACGATCTCGCCCATTCAGCAACGTTTCGAGCTGCTTGTGGAGTACGTGAAGACGACTGCGCGAGACGGGGTGTTGTTGAAGGACGACCCGGTCGTGCGCCAGCGTTTGGCCCAGCTGGCGACGCAACTCGAAGTGGCGCGGACGATCGGCCTGCGCTTCGTGTTCGAGTCGGCCAAGGGTGGGGCGGCGCCTACGGCGTGGGCGTCGGAGTACAAACTCTTCGCGACGGAGCTCTCCAAGCGGTTGGCCAATGCATCGATGGACATCGCCGGCCCCGGTTCGCAGCTGCGGGTCAAGACGGCGGAGGCGCCGATGGCCGGGCGGTCCGAGTCGACCTACCGCTACACCGTGATCGACACTATCGGTGGCGGTGCCTCGGAGATCCAGAAGAACATCATCGCTCGGCGCAAGCTCGGGCTCCCCAAGAACTTCTGACCTCATGGCTGATGTAGCTGCCGCCGCCGGGCCTTTGACCGGGATCACCGTGCTCGACCTGTCGACGGTCGGCCCCGCGGCGCGTTGCACGCACCTGTTGGCCGGCTACGGCGCCTCCGTGGTGAAGGTGGGACCGGTTCCCGCCGCGGGTGCGTCACCTATCGTCCCGCCTTACTTCTCTTACAGCGGACACCGGAGCATGCGGCGCGCGCTGTTCGACCTGAAGGACCCTCAGGGCAAGGAGGCGTTCCTCGCGCTGGCGGCGGCGTCCGACGTCGTGGTGGAGAGCTTCCGGCCCGGCGTGATGGACCGGCTCGGCCTCGGTTACGACGCGGTGGCGGCGCGCAATCCCGGCATCGTGTACTGCTCGACGAGCGGTTACGGCCAGGACGGGCCGCACGCCCAGTGGGCCGGGCACGACCTCGACTATCTCGCGGTCGGCGGGTACCTGGCCATGAGCGGCGCCGGGGAGGGCGGGGTGCCGCCCTTGCCGGGCGCAACGATCGCCGATGCCGCGGCCGGCGGGATGCACGCGGCGCTGGCGGTTACTGCGGCTTTGGCGGGGCGCGGGTCGAGCGGGGTGGGCGCGTATCTCGACGTGTCGGTGGCCGACGGGGTGCTGTGGCTGATGTCGCTCGCCATCGACGAGCAGCTTGCTCTCGGGGGCGACTTGCGGCCCGGCCACGACGTGCTCTCTGGCCGTTACGCCTGCTACGGGGTGTACGGGACTGGTGACGACAAGTGGTTGGCGGTGGGGGCCATCGAAGGCAAGTTCTTCGCCAACCTGTGCCGCGGCGCTCGGGTGTGCCGAGCTGGCGGCGCTGCAGTACGACGACGAGGCGCAGCCGCGCCTGCGGGCGGCGCTGGCCGACGCGTTCGCCGGCCGGACCCGGGATGAGTGGGTTGCGGTGCTGGCGGGCGCCGACACCTGTGTGGCGCCGGTACTCGAGGTGGGCGAGGTGGTGGCCGACCCCCAGTTCTCGGCCCGGCGGGTGGTCGGGGTCGCCTCCCATCCGGAGCACGGTGAGATCCGACAGCTCGCGCCCTTGCTGGCGGGCATGCCGCGTCCCGACGGGGTGGTGTCGCTGCCCGATCAGTCGCAGAGCGACACGGAGCACCTTTTGAAGGAGGCGGGCGTGGACGGCGAGACGGTGGCCCGTTGGGTGGCCGAGGGGGTGGTGGCGTGACGGCGACCGAAGAGTTCGCCGCCGACGTGCCGGCCGCGGTGCGCGACCTCATCGGGGTGGAGCAGTACCACGAGGTGGGGGAGTTCCCGGTCGAGCGTGGCTACATCTGGACGTCGTGCGCCTCGGTCGAGAACGGGAACCCGTTGTTCTGGGACGACGCGGTGGCCTCCGCGATCACCGGTGGGCCCGTGGCGCCGCCGACCATGGTCTCGGTGTGGTTCCGTCCGCACCACTGGGCGCCGGGGCGCGCCGAGCAGGCGTTGCCGCTGCAGGTGCACTTCGACCTGAAGGAGCATCTCGGGCTGCCCGAGGCCGTGATGACCGACAACACCATCGAGTTCCATACGCCGGTGCGAGTGGGGGACGTGCTGCGGACGCATCAGGTGCTGCGGTCGGTGAGCGATGAGAAGACGACGAAGTTGGGCACCGGGCGGTTCTGGGTGATCGACGTCGTCTACGCGAACCAGGACGGGGAGCTCGTGGCGAAGGAGTCGTATACGGGGTTCGGGTACCGGCGTGGCTCTGGGGCCGGGGAGGAGGCGTCGTGACCGTGGTCGTGTCGCCTCAACGCTTGTTTGGGGACGTGTCGGTCGGGGACGAGCTGAGACCTCTTAATTACGACGTCACGGCGACCACAGTCGTCCTGGGGGCGCTGGCCACCCGGGACTGGCGTCCCATGCATCATGACAAGGACTTTGCCGTCAATCGCAACGGGACGCGGGACATCTTCTTGAACACGCCGAACCAGGCGGCGTGGTTCGAGCGTTTCTTGACGGATTGGAGCTGGCCCCCACGGGCGTTTGGGGTGGGTCCGGTTCCGGATGAAGGGGTCGGTCTTCCCCGGCGACACGATGACGTTGTCGGGCGTGGTCTCGGGGGTGTCAGGTGGATGCGGTCGGCTGCGGGTTCGTGACCGTGGACGTGTCGTTGTCGGTCGACGAGGACGTGAAGACGACGTGCACGGCGCGTGTGGCGCTGCCGCGTCGACGCGTCGGACAACCCGTGGTCGCGGCGGGGCGACCAGTGGCGGCCGGCGCCGCGGCGTGACTGGCTGCGTTGTGGTGGTGTCGTGTTAGGGACATGAAGGGAATGCGTCGTGCTTGACCTCGAATTCGACCAGGAGCAGGAGCTGCTCCGACAGACGGTGCGCGACGTGCTGGAGCGGCACTGCGGCCTCGACGTCGTCCGGGCGATGGAGGACGACCCGGTCGGGTATCCGCCCGAGCTGTGGTCGCAACTGGGTCAGCTCGATCTGATCGGTCTGTTGCTGCCCGAGGAGTACGGGGGCTCCGGGATGTCGTTGCTCGAGGGCGTGGCTCTGTACGAGGAGCTCGGCCGGGCGCTGGCGCCGACGCCCCACTTCGTGAGCGCCGTGATGGCCGGTGGGGTGCTCGCCGCCGCGGGGAGTGACGAGCAGAAGGAGCGCTGGCTCCGGCCGGTGACGCGCGGCGAGGCCGTGTTGACGCCGGCGTGGCTCGAGCCCGAGAACGGGTTCTCGCCGCGCGGGGTCGAGGTCCGGGCGGTCCCCGCTGCGTCGGGTTCGGGTTCTCGCTCATCGGGGTGAAGCGCCATGTGGCCTTCGCGTCGGCCGCCGACCGTCTCGTGGTGCTGGCCCGGACGGGGGAGGGCGACGAGGACGTCGACCTGTTCCTGGTCGACCCGGCCGCGTCCGGGTGTGGCGTGCGCCAGCAGTTCTCGATCGCCTCGGACACCCAGTACGAGGTCACGTTCTCCGACGTTGTGCTCGGCGAGGCCGACCGCATCGGCGCGGCGGGAACGGGCTGGGCGACCTGGCAGAGCGTGCTCGAGCCCGGCCTGGTGCTGCTGGCCGCGCAGGCGGTGGGCGGGGCGCGCTACGCGCTGGAGATCACGACGCAGTACGCCAAGGACCGCCAGCAGTTCAACAAGCCGCTCGGCGCCTTCCAGGCGTTGGCGCACTACCTCGCCGACGCCGTCACCGCCCTCGACGGAGCCGAGCAGTTGGTCCACGAGGCGGCGTGGGCGGGGGCGACCGGCCGGTCCGTGGCGTCGTTGGCGCCGATGGCCAAGCTCTTCGCCTGCTCGACGTTCCGCGACATCACGGCCATGGCGCAGCAGATCTTCGGCGGTATCGGCTTCACGCTGGACTTCGACATCCAGCTCTACTTCAGGCGGGCCAAGGTGCAGCAGCTGATGTGGGCGGACGACCGGGTGCTCGAGGAGTCGGTCGCGGCCGCGTTGTTGGACTGAGTCGGGGTTCGGGTTCGGTGCGTCGAGGTCAGGTTGCGGCGTAGCGCGGCGATCTCCTCGAAGGCCGTGACGTCGCCACCGAAAGGCCCCGTCTGGTCGGGATGGTGCAGGACGAACTGGTCGAAGCCGAGTTCGTCGTAGGGGGCCGCGAGCTCTTCGAACTGGTCGGCCGAGGTGATCCGGGGCTCGTACGGCATCCAGAGCAGGACTTTCCCGAGGGTCGCCGGGTCACGGCCGGCGTCGGCGCACGCCTCGGCAAGAAGGTCGACTTGGCGTCGCACCGCGGCGAGGATCGTCTCGGGCGTGCGCTCCACCGGCCCCGTCGGCCCGATGGTGACCCAATTGCGGCCGTGGGCCACGGCGAGGCGCAGCCCTTTCCGGCCGCCGGCGGCGATCGTCAGAGGGAGAGGACGTTGCACCGCGCCCGGAGTGCTCGGCGCCTCGTTGGCGGCGTAGTGCTCGGTCTGCAGCGTCGTTCGCTCCGAGGCTGGCCCCTCGACGATGGGTTGGAGCACTGCGAGGAACTCGGAGAACCGTGTCGATTCGTTCGGCGGGGACCAGGGCGTCTGTCCGAGTGCGCCGGCGTCGAAGCCCTCGCTGCCCGGCCCGAGCCCCAGGTCGAGCCGGCCGTCGCTGACGTCGTCGAGGGCCAGGGCGTCACGCGCCAGCGTGACTGGATGGCGGAAGTTCGGCGTCGCGACGAGGGTTCCTAGTCTGATCCGGCGGGTGGCTGTGGCGGCTGCTGCGAGCACCGGCACCGCGGCGTGCCATGGGCCATCCGGCATGCCGCCCCAACGGATGTGGTCGTACGTCCAGGCCGTGCAGAAGCCCGGCGTCGTCGGCCCACTTCCACTGGCGCTGCGCTTCGCTGCCACCGGTCGGTGGGGAGGATGACGAGGCCGATCCTGCACGGCTGCCGAAACTAATCGGGGCGAGACGGCTCGTCCCTGTACCCTTTCGGCGTGGCCAACGAGGGGGAGTCCCGGCGGTGGAACGACCAGCGCTGGACCGACGCGTGGCCGAGCGCGAACGGCTGACCGAAGCCGTGACCCCCTATGTGATCGACGCCGCCGGCGTGCAGCCGGGGCAGCGGATCTGCGACATCGGCTGCGGTGGTGGTGGGCTGACGATCGCTCTCGGGGGAATGGTCGGGCCTGGAGGCGAAGTGGTCGGGTACGACCTCTCGGCGGCGTTGCTCGAGCTCGCCGCGTGCACGCGCCGCTCGAGGCGGGCATGTCCAATGTCCGCTTCGTCGAGGCAGACGTCCAGGTCAGCGCCTTAGACGGCGCGCCGTTCGACTTGGCCGTCAGCCAGTTCGGCGTCATGTTCTTCGACGAGCCCACTGCGGCCTTCGCCTCCATCCGGGGGCTCCTGGTGCCCGACGGACGATTCGTGTTCGCGTGCTGGCAGGGCGTCGAGCGCAATCCGTGGCATACCGGCACGGCCTTGCGAGCGTTGCGTTCCGCCACCCCGGACGCCAGAGCCCGGGAAGAGCCCGGTGGGACCGTTTGCTCTGGGCGACGACGAGTACGTCCGTGAGCTCCTCGAAGCTGCGGGCTACGTCGCGCGTCGAAGAGCACCGCGTACGAGACGACGGTGCGGGCTCCCGCCAGCGCCGTGGTCGACACATCGCTGTCTCTCCTTCATGGGCGTCGCTCCCGAACGCGAGGACGAGGCGATCGCATGCCGTCGACAGCGCACCTCGCCCGTTCGCCGTCGAGGCGAAACAGGGGCAGACGTCTACGAATATCCCGTTGGCCTTCATGGTCTACGAGGCCCGCAGCTCCTAGGACTCGGCGCCGACGTCACGATGGCTGGTTACAGCGGCACACCGCTTCCGAAGAAGCTCGGCATCGTCGAGGGTTCGATCGCTCGTGCTGATCGACGCACCGTCCGGCGATCATCGACGGCTTGCCGCGCGGTGTCTCGCGTCAAGCGACAGGCGCGGGGCACGGCGGACGTCGTCGTGGCGTTCTTCACACGTCGCCGAAGGACTTCGAACGCCGTATCGGCTCGTTGTCCAAGATGATCTTCCCCGTCAGGCGGCCTCTGGGTGGCGTGGCCCAAACGCGCGTCGGGAGTCGAGACGGACATGCACGAGGGCGTGCTCCGCGAGGTTGCGCTGCCGCTCGGCCTGGTCGACAACAAGGTCTGCGCCATCGACGAGACGTGGACGGGCATGCGCGTGGTCTGGCGGCGCGAGCGACGCGGCCTGAGCCGGCCGCGATCAGGCCGTCCCGGGTGCGGTGTGGGTCAGAACAGCCCCAAGCGGGAGAGCGGCCAGATCCGCACGTCGACCTTGCCGACGATCGTCGATTCCTAGATCGGGCCCCAGTAGCGGCTGTCGCACGACAGCGTCCGGTTGTCACCCATGACGAAGACGTCCCCACTGGGGACCGGAATGGGTGATGGAGCGCGTAGGCCGCAGGCGAGGGACCTGGATAGGTCCTGCCTTGCTCCGACGCCGGCAGCCACGGCTCGGCGAGCAGGCGGCCGTTGATGAGCACGTCGCCCCCCGACAGCGAGATCGTCTCGCCGGCAGGCCGATCACGCGCTTGACGAGGTTGGCGACCGGGGGCCCGGCGCAGTCCTCCTTCGGGTGGCGTCGAGAACACGATGATGTTGCCCCGGTCGACGCCGTGCAGGTGGTAGCTGAGCTTGTTCACGACGATGCGGTCGCCCACCTGGAGCGTCGGTTCCATCGAGCCCGACGGGATGGAATAGGTGGCGATGACGAAGGTGCGAAGCAGGAAGGCCACCACCAGAGCCACCACGACGACGCCGACCAGCTCGATGATCCAGCGGTTCGACTTCGCTGCTGGCCGCCGCCTCCGGCGCCGGGCTTTCCTCCGGAGGCACGGCGCCGCCCTGGAGTTCTTCGCCGTCCATCGCGCTGAGCAGTATTACCCGGCTGGCGGGCGGCAGCGGGTACACGGAGCCGTCCGAACAGCCTGTCACGCCCCTGAGCCACAATTGGGCCGTGCCTGACGCCGTCATCTTCGACTTCTACGGGACGCTGGCCCACTGGGCGGATTCACGTCGGCGAGCTACACACGGTCTTCTGCTCCTTCGGCTACGAGCCGGCCCCCTCCGTCCTCGACGGCTATTTCTCCCGATACGACGGCGTCGACCACGCCGAGCACTCGGTCAGCGAAGACGCCTACGAGGCCTGGGTGCGCTGGCGACTCGGCGAGCTCTCGACGGCCTGCGGGGTGAGGGAGGAGCACAGGGAGGCAGTCGTCGACGCCCTGCGCAATCTCGACCAGAGCCCGATGGTCGCCTACCCCGAAGCGGCGGCGACTCTCCGGTCGCTGCGGGAGTCCGGCATCGCCATCGGGGTCTGCTCGAACTGGGGCTGGGAGCTCGACGCCTATCTGGAGCAGGTCGGGCTGTTGGATCTCGTCGATTCGACCATCACCTCGGCGCGGGCCGGTTCACGGAAGCCGCACCCGGGCATCTACGGGTGCTCGATCGACGCGTTGGGGGTAGACCCGACGCGGGTGGTGTTCGTCGGTGACTCCTGGGAGCCGGACGTCCGCGGACCGCGTCGACTCGGCATGACGGCCGTCCACGTATGGCGGGCGGACGATCGCGACGGACTGGAGGCGCCGGCGCTCGAACCCGGCGACCACCGCGTCGCCGAGCTGACGGGCGTGCTCCCGATCGCCGGCGTCGTCGGCGCGCCCGTCAGCTGAGCGAGCCGACGGGCGGGCGGCCGTTCTCGGCCAGTCCAGCTGCGAGCTTGTCGCGGTCGTCGTCGGTCAAGGGCTCGAAACGGACGTCCGTGCTGTCGAGCGGGCGCCACCACACGGGCTCGTCGCACGCCCACGCCTCGGTCGCGCAGACCGACCTTGGTCACCTTGCCGGTCGCGGTCTGTGGCAGCGACTCCGAGACCCTGACGTAGCGGGGGATCCACTTCGGTCCGAGGTCTGGCTGCGCCAGCAGCCAGACGCCGAATGCGTCCGCATCGAACGGCCGGCCGGGCACCGTCTCCAGCGCAACCATGACCTGGTCGCCTGCGCCCGACGCCGTGTCCGGTACGGGATACACCGCGACGACCGCCAGGTCGGGATTGCGGGAGAGGATGGCTTCGACCGGGCCGGCCGCGAAATTCTCCGAGTCGACGCGCAGCCAGTCGCCGCTGCGGCCGGCAAAGTAGAAGAAGCCTTCCTTGTCGACGTAGCCGAGGTCTCCGGTCCAGTACCACCCGCCCCGGAGCCGCTCCTGTTCGGCGTCCTCACGCCGGTAGTACCCCTCGAACTTGCCTCGCCCGCTGCGATTGACGATTTCCCCGATGGCCTGGCCCGCGTTCAGCAGCCGTCCGTCGTCGTCGAACTCCGCACGGGCGCACTCCTCGCCCGTCTCGGGGCTGATCACGGCCAGGTCGACGCCGTCGACCGGCTTGCCGATCGCCCCTTTCGGCATCCCGAGCACTGGATTCATCGAGGCGCCGCCCTCGCTCTGCCCGTAGCCCTCGATCAGATAGCAGCCGAACCGCTTGCGGAACCGGCTGCGGTCCCGGACCGATGCCTCGGTCCCGAACGCGCTCGTCAACGTGTTGTCAGCGTCGTCGGGCCGCTCCGGTGTGGCGAGGATGTAGGCGATCGCCTTGCCGACGTAGCTGAACTTCGTCGCGCCGAAGGTCCGGACGTCGTCGAGGAAGGCCGACGCGCTGAAGCGGGGCCGTACCGCGATCGCCGCCCCGACCATGACCGAGGGTCCCCACAGCGCCATGAGCGCGTTGCCGTGGAACAACGGCATCGGGCAGTAGCAGACGTCGTCGGACGTGTAGCCGTAGCCGGGGGCCGCCACCTCAGCGATGTCGGCCAGCCGACCCTGGGTGCAGCGCACCGCCTTGGGCACCCCGGTCGTCCCGGACGTGAAGATCAACAGGTACAGCGACTCCTCGTCGACGTCGCCCGCCTGCGTCGATCAGCGCCTGCGCCGCCGGACCGCCGGCGAACTCCGCCACCAACTCCTCGTACCGCGCCGTCCCGATCACGAGGACCTTGTCCGTCGTCGACCCCGAGGTCCAGTCCCCGCAGCAACGCCGCGCCCTCGTCGTCGGTGACGATCATGGCGCAGTCGGTCGCCCGCACGTCCGCCGCCAGGGCCTCACCCCGGCGCGTCGGGTTGATCCCGACGATCGCCGCCCCCGCCAACGCGGCGCCGTTGAGCCAGAACAGATACTCGGGGCCGTTGGGGAGGAGCAGCCCGACATGCGGCAGCGCCGATCCCATCAGCGACCGCGCCAGCGCCCCCCGGGCCGCACCCTCCGCCACCGCCTGGCGCCAGGTCCAGCGACCTGCCGTCGATGTCCAACACGCCGGTGCGGTCGTCGTCGGCCCGTGCCGCGACCATCGCCGCCACCGTGGTCATGCGAATCCCCCCGTTCCCGGCGTGCGCCGCACGAGGCTCCGGTCCAGCCCGTCGACCGTCGCCGCACCGCACAGCGCCATCGCCCGTCGGAGTTCGGACTCGAACCAACCGAGCATCGCCCGCCACGCCGTCGGCGCCCCCCGTCGCCAGCGCCCACAGCGACGGCCGACCGACCAGCGCCGCCCGGGCCCCGAGCGCCAGCGCCTTGACCACGTCGGGTGCCCGTCGCAGCCCGCCGTCCACGTACACCTCGGCCCGTCCGCCGACCGCGTCGACGACCTCGGCCAGGATGTCGGCCGTCGCCGGTGCGTCGGCCAGTTGCCGGGCCCCGTGGTTCGACACGACCACCGCCGCCGCCCCGGCCTCGACGCAGCGCACCGCGTCGTCCGCCCGCTGCACCCCCTTGACGACCACCGGCAGTCGCGCTCGAGCCCGCCCAGCCACCCGATGTCGTCCGGCGTCAGCGCCGGCTCGAACTCGTTGGTCACGACGGCCATGAACCCGCCCTCCCGGGCGCGTCGACGTGCTGTCGCCGGCCAAGTTCGGCAACGCCAAGTCGTCCGGCAGGTGCACGCCGGTCCGCCACTCGCGCAGCCGCAGGCCCGACACCGGCGCGTCCACCGTCAGCACCAGCGCCCGGTAGCCGTGCAGCCACCGTCTTTGCCACCAGGTCGGCCGTGCGGGCCCGGTCCCGCAGCACATAGATCTGCATCCAGCGCACCGCGTCCGGCGCCGCCGCCGCCACGTCCTCCAGGGGGCACGTCGCCAGCGACGAAAGGATCAGCAGCGCGCCCGGCCGCCGCCGCGCCCCGGGCCGTCGCCACCTCACCCTCGGGATGCGCCAGCCCCTGGATCGCCGTCGGGGCGATCCCCACGGGCGACGCCACCGCCGAACCCAGCACCGTCGTCGCCGTCGACACCTCCGACATCCCGGCCAGGACCCTCGGGTGGAGCTGCCAGCGTCCCCACGCCTCCACGTTTCCCGTCAACAGCCGCTCGTCGTCGGCCCCGCCCGCGTAGTACGCGTACGCCATCTCGCCGATGACGTGACGGGCCTCCCGCTCCAGGTCCTCCAGGGAGAGGTCGGTCACCATCGGCGCCGATCCCGGTCGAGCCTGAGCCCCGCCCCGGTCGGTCATCCGGGTTGGGCCCCGTCGCGTCGGTCCTGGCAGGATGAGCGGGCACAGTGCCGCATGGTAGGCGGCACCGGGGCCGGCCGGCCCGACCGACCGACCTCGTAGACGAGGTAGAAGGCAAAGTGGAGGTGTCGATGCGGTTCTCGTATGCGGAGTCGATGGTCGACCCCTCGTATTACCTGCCCCTGGCCCGGGCCGCCGAAGAAGCTGGATACGACTCCTTCGTCGTCCCCGACTCCATCTGCTACCCCGAGGTCTCCGACACCACGTACCCGTTCAACCCCGACGGCAGCCGCGAGTTCCTCGAGGACAAGCCCTTCCTCGAGCCGTTCTCGATCATCCCGGCCATGGGCGCCGTCACCGACCGCATCCGCTTCGTCACCTTCGTCGTCAAGCTCCCCATCCGCCACCCCGTCCTCGTCGCCAAGCAGATGACCTCGACGGCCGTCCTCACCGACGACCGCCTCGTCCTCGGCGTCGGCACCAGCCCGTGGCCCGAGGACTACGAGATCACGCGACGTCCCCTGGGCCCGCCGCGGCAAGCGCATGGACGAGATGATCACCGTCATGCGCGGCCTCACCGCCGGCGGCTTCTTCGAGTTCCACGGCGAGATCTTCGACGTCCCGTCCATCAAGATGTGTCCCACGCCGCGTCGTCCCGTGCCCATCCTCATCGGCGGCCATCACGAAGCCGCCCTCAAGCGGGCCGCCGTCGACGGTGACGGCTGGTTGCACGGCGGCGGCGACCCCGCCGACCTCCCCGGCCTTCTCGATCGCCTCGCCATCCTCCGCAAGGAGCACGGCACCGAGGACAAGCCGTTCGAGGTCCACGTCATCTCTGCCGACGCCTACACGCCCGACGGCATCCGCCGGCTCGAGGAGCTCGGCATCACCGACGTCATCGTCGGGTTCCGTTGGCCCTACGGGGTCGAGCAGGACACCGAGCCGCTGCAGACGAAGATCGACAACCTGCGCCGCTTCGCCGACGACGTCATCGCCAAGGTCTGAGACGGAGGGAGACCCACCATGACCGACACCGCCAACGACACCCTCACCGCCCGCGAGCTCGGCATCCGCTCCCGGGCCGCCGTCCACGCCCGGGACCGTGACGGCTGGCTCGACCTCTTCGCCGACGACGCCCTCGTGCAAGATCCGATCGGCCCCTCGCCCTTCGACCCCGAGGGCAAGGGCCATCACGGCCAGGAGGCCATCGCCGCCTTCTACGACACCGTCATCGCGCCCCAGCGAGGCGATCGACTTCGAAATCTACGAGTCCTACCTCTGCGGCGACGGGTCGAGGTGGCCGACGTCGGCATCATCCGCACGACGATCGCCGGCGGCACCCACCAGGCGGTCGTCCATGTCGTCATGACGTACCGCTCCAACGGCGCCAACAAGATCGCCTCCCTCCGCGCCTACTGGGAGTTCGACGCGCTCGAGCTCGTCGAGCTCGAGAGCTGAACGAACCGAACCCAGACATGACCGCGCCCGTGATGGTCCGCGCCGGCCTCTTCTCTCCGGACGGCGCGCTGCTCGGCAGCCGGTGCTCCAACTGCGGATCGACGCTCTTTCCCCGTGCCGACTCCTGCACCTACTGCGCCACCGAGGACCCCGAGCCCGTCGAACTGTCCCGCCGCGGCACGCTCTGGTCGTGGACCGCGGTCACCGCGTCACCGCCCGGCTACGAGGGAGAGGTCCCCTTCGGGATCGGCATCGTCGAACTGCCCGAGGGTGTCCGGGTCATCACCCGCCTCACCGAGAGCGACCCCGCCGCGCTGCACGCCGGCCAGGCCATGGAGAGCCGTGTCGTCCGACTCCACGCCGACGCCGAAGGCAACGACGTCGTGACCTACGCCTTCGCACCGGCGGCCGCCCCATGAGCGCGACCACCTCCGTCGTCGTCGCCGGCGTCGGCATGCACCCCTTCGGGCGTTTCGACGCCTCGACGACCGACATGGGCGTCGTCGCCGTCCGGTCCGCGCTCAAAGAGGCGGGCGTCGGCAAGGGCGGCTTCCAGGCGGCGTTCTGCGGGACCGCCTACGGCGGTGTCGCCACCGGTCACAAGGTCCTCAGCCGCCTCGGCATGACGGGCATGCCCATCGTCGACATCGAGGCTGGATGCGCGAGCGGCGGTGCCGCCCTGATGCTGGCCGCCGCCGCCATCCGCGCCGGCCAGTACGACACGGTCCTCGTCTTCGGCACCGAGAAGATGCCCAAGGGGATCATCCGCTCGTCCTTCTTCGAGCCGTGGCAGGAGGAGGCCGGCCTCGCCGCCACGCCCGCCTTCTTCGCCTTGCGCGCGCGCAGCGCCTCTGCCAGACGTCCGGCGTCACCAAGGACCATCTCGCCCGGCGTCGTCGTGAAGAACCGCCGCCACGGCGCCGCCAATCCCGACGCCATGTTCCAGAAGGAGACCTCGGTCGAGGAGGTCCTCGCCTCTCGAGTCGTCTGCGAACCACTCCACCTCTTCATGCTCTGCTCGCCCAACGAAGGCGCGGCCGCCCTCGTGCTGCGGCGCGGCGGACCTGGCCCCGCCCGGCACCACCCCGGTCACGCTCGCCTCCGCGGTCCTGCGCTCACACATCCCCGGCCCGGTCCTGAGCGAGTCGACACCGCTCTCCGGTCTCACCGACGACTCGGTGCCCGCCCCCACGACGCTCGCGGCCACCGTCGCGTACGAAGAGGCCGGTCTCGGGCCCGAGGATCTCGACGTCGTCGAGTGCCAGGACACCGACGCCGCCCGTGAGCTGGGCTCGTGCGAGGAGTTGGGACTCTGCGAGCCCGGCGGCTCGGCGGCACTGCTCGACTCCGGCGCCACCGCCCTCGGCGGCCGCCTCCCGGTCAATCCGAGCGGCGGCCTGCTCTCCAAGGGCGAGCCCCTCGGCGCCTCCGCGCTCGGCCAGATCGTCGAGCTGGTGCGCCAGCTCCGCGGCGAATGCGGGCCCCGTCAGGTCGAAGGCGCCCGCACCGCCCTCTCCCACACCGTGGGGAGAGGAGCGAACGCCGGCGTCGTCATCCTCTCCCGCTGAGGGCGCGGTTCATCGCCTCGAGCGCATCGGGCAGCTCAGCGAGCGACCCGACCACGGCATCGGGCCGGTCCTCGTCGGCGAACCCGCCGCTGCCGTCCCCGTCCCGATCGATCCATACCGCCGACCAGCCGGCGCGCTTGGCCCCGACCACGTCGTTGAGCGGGTGGTCGCCCACCAGCACGCAACCGCCAGGCGCGACGCCCAACTGGTTCTCGACGATCTCGAAGATGGCCTTGTCCGGCTTGGCCACCCGGTGGTCCTGCGCAAACACGACCGACTCGAAGTACCCGTCGAGCCCGACCTTCTCGGGGAGCCGGCTCCCGTTGGACAACAAACCCAGGCGGTAATGCGAGCACAGCGCATCGAGACACGGCACCGTGTCGGGAAAGAGCGCCGGGTCACGGTCCCGGTGCGCGAAGTACGAGTCGCTCAGCTCGAGGGTCAGCGCCTCGTCCGTCAGCGTCGTCACCTCCTTCGGCCGCCCGCAACCGTTGCAGCGTCCACGCGAAGCCCAGCACCCGCAACCGGGCCAGGTTGTACTCGATCCCGTCCCACTCCTCACCGACCACCGCCCGGTCCCGCTCGAGGTCCTGCCCAACCCAACGCATCCGTGAACGGTCCCGGCCGTGCGGCCCGGAGCTCGTCGACGATCGCGGTCAGCGCCTCGCGCATCACCCGTTCGAAGTCCCACAACGTCTGGTCCCCGTCGAAGAGGACGGCCTCGATCACGAAGGCGTCGAACGCATCAGGCGACGAGGACGACCTTGCCCAACTTGCCGCCCGCCGCGAACCGCTCGTACGCGGCGTTCGCCTCCGCCAAGGGGAACGTGTCGGCGATCGGGACCCGCAGGCGGCCGGCCACGAGCAGCGGGATCACATGCGTCTGCACCGCCGTCACCACGTCTGCCTTCTCCTGACGGCTGCGCGAGCGCAAGGTCGAGCCACCGATGCGGATGCGCTGGCTCATGAGCTGCATCAGCTCGATCTCCATCCGGCCCCCCGAGCCCACCCCGATGACGACGACGCGTGACCACGGCGCCATGTGCGGGAGGACCGCGGTCAGGCTGGCCTGCCCCACCAACTCGAGCACCACGTCGTAGGGACCGTGGTCGCCCTCCTTGCCGGGCTCGATCACCACGTCGGCCCCGAGCTGGCGCACCGCGTCGTGGTGGTCGGGGTTGCGCACGGTCGCCGTCACATGGGCACCCGCCGCCGCGGCCAGCTGCACCCCGGCCGTCCCCACGCCGCCCGCGGCGCCGCTGACCAGCACGCGCTCGCCCATCTGCAGGGCGGCCTGGGTGAACATCGCGTCGTATGCCGTCGCGAAGGCCTCGGCGAAGCCGCCCGCCTCCGGCCAGCCGAGTCCGTCGGGGACGGCCAGCGCGTGCATCTCGTCGACGAACGCCAGCTCGGCCTGGGCGCCGCCACCGACCAGCGCCATCACACCGGTCCCCGGGAGCGAACAGCGTGACCGCTCGTCCGACCGCGACGACCTCGCCTGCCATCTCCATGCCCGGGATGTCGGGCGGCCATCCGGGTGGGGCGGGATAGAAGCCGGCCCGCTGGACCAGGTCTGCGGAGTTGATCCCGGCCGCCTTCACCGAAACCAGCAGCTCCGTGTCGCCCGGGACCGGATCGTCGTGCTCCTCCCACTGCAGCTCGTTGTTGCGCGATGACGTTGGCGAGCATCCCGCCACCCTAGGACGGCCCGAGCGGCCGGTCGCCGGTCGCCGGTAGGGTCGCGTCATGGCTCTCTACGACATCCCCATCCACACCCTCCAAGGCGCCGACAGCCAAGCTCGGCGACTACGCCGGCAAGACGCTGCTGGTCGTCAACGTCGCCTCCAAGTGCGGCCTCACCCCCCAGTACGAAGGGCTCGAGCGCCTGCAGAAGACCTACGCCGACCGCGGCTTCAGCGTCATCGGCTTCCCCTGCAACCAGTTCCTCGGCCAGGAGCCGGGCACGGCCGAGGAGATCGAGCAGTTCTGCTCGACCACCTACGGCGTGACGTTCCCACTGATGGAGAAGATCGACGTCAACGGCGACGACCGCCACCCGATCTACGCCGAGCTCACCGAGAAGACCGACGCGGAGGGCAACGCGGGCGACATCACGTGGAACTTCGAGAAGTTCCTCCTGAGCCCGAAGGGCGAGATCGTGGCGCGGTACCGGCCCCAGGTGGAGCCGGAGGACGCGGCCATCGTGGGCGACATCGAGGCGCAGCTCGCCGCTTGACTCCTCCAGACTCCGTCCCGGCGGGGTTCCATGCGTCCATCTTCGACATGGACGGTTTGCTGATCGACTCCGAGGTGCTCTGGCACGAGGCCGAGCTCGAGATACTCGGTGGCCGCCTCGGCGTCCCCCTCGAGAGTCACGGCTTCCGGACGACCAAGGGGATGTTCGTCCACGAGGTGACGGAGCACTGGTACGGGCTCTTCCCGTGGCCGGGGCCGTCCCCCGCCGAGGTCGCGGTCTCGATCGTGGACCGGGTGATCGACCTGATCCTGACCAAGGGCTCGCTCAAGCCCGGCGCCGTCGGTGCGATCGACTTGTGCGCCGCTCGCAACTGGCCCTTGGCGGTGGCGTCGTCGTCGGAGTACCGCTTGATCGACGCCGCGCTCGAGCACTTCGCTCTCCGGGATCGCTTCGCGCTCGATCCATTCCGCCGAGGACGAGGAGTACGGCAAGCCCCACCCCGCCGTGTTCCTGACGGCGGCGTCGAAGCTCGGCGCACCGCCGAAGCGCTGCCTGGTGTGGGAGGACGCGCCGGCCGGCGTGGTGGCGGCGAAGGCGGCGTCGATGGCGTGCATCGCCGTGCCCGAACCGGGCGAGGGTGCCCATCCCGCCTTCGGGCTGGCCGACCTCGTCGTCGACTCCTTGGAACAGGTCGACGCTGCCGCGTTGGACGACGTCGCCCGTCGGCACTTCGCCTGGGCCACGGACAGGGACACGGACACGGACACGGACTCGTGAATCGCTAGTGTCGGTCTCCATGGTTCGCCTGCGGACCGTGGGCGTGACAACGGGCGCATTCCTCGCCCTCTCACTCTGCTCGCTCCCCGCCGTCGACACGAGTGCGGGTGCGTCGTTCCACTCCACCTCTTCCCCCGCGTGGGGAGCCACGACGCAGGCGCCGTGTGAAGGTCTCGACGCGTCGCTGTGCATGTCTCCGTTCCCGAGCGACTACTACACGGTCTCGGATCCAGCGACCAGCACGGGCCGGCGGGTGTCCTTCCCTTCCGGCGCCTTCCCGCCTTCGGGATCGGGCACCGTGTTCGACCCGACGCCGTGGGAGTCCAACGACGGCTTCAGCCCGGGTTCCACGCTCATGACGCACGTCACCGGCCTCGACCTGGCAACGAGTCACATCGCGACCATCTCCGATATCGGCAACTCACTCAATCCGAATAGCCCGGTCGTGCTGATCGACGCCAGGACGGGGGCGCATTGGCCCACCTGGACCGAGCTCGACGTGACCGATCCCAACCCCGCGACGAGGCTCCTCCTGATCCACCCCGCCCGCAATCTGACCGAGGGTGACCGCTATCTGGTCGCCCTGCGCGACCTCAGGACCCCGGACGGCTCGTCTATCGCTCCCTCCCCGGGGTTTGCCGCCGTCCTGAGCTCCTCCACGACACCGCCGCCCGGCCCGAGCGCGTCCTACGAGGCGCATCTGCGCAGTGTCGTGCAGCAGCTTTCCCACCACGGAGTCGGGCGCGCCGGCTTGTACCTGGCGTGGGACTTCACCGTGGCGAGCACCCGCTCCATCACTGCGCCTGCACTCACCATGCGCGACCAGACCTTCGCCGCTCTCGGTCACGGAGTCGGTGCCTATTCCGTCACGCAGGACATCATCGACCCGAAAGGGCAGCCGGACCTCGCTCGGATCGTCATCGGGACGTTCGACGTTCCGAGCTATCTCTCGGCCGCTCCGGGCGCACCATCGGCCGTCCTCACTGTCGGCAGCAATGGGTTGCCCGAGTCCATAGGGTCTTCGGTGGACCAGGCCAACTTCGAGTGCGAGATCCCCAAGGCGGCCACCGCATCCCATCCGGCCTCGATCGGCATCTACGGCCACGGGCTGTTCAACTCGGCCGACGAGGTGACACAGTCGGCGGTGCCGCGATACTCGAACACCTACGACTACACATTCTGCGGGACGGATTGGCTCGGGCTCTCCTCGAGCACGCTGCCCGTCGCAGTGTCCGTCATCAACAACATCAACCAGTTCCCGGCGTTGGTCGACAATCTGCTCCAGGCGCTCTTGAACGCGCAGGTGCTGGGCAACCTCCTGGTGAGTCCGAAGGGTTTCGCGACCAGCCCCGCCTTTGAGGACGCGCAGCATCGGCCACTCATACGTCCGTCGGGGCTCGTGTACTACGGCAATTCGGAGGGCGGCATCATGGGCGGCGTCTTCACCGCGGTATCGACCGAGGTGCGCCGCTCGGTACTGGGCGTCCCCGGTGAGGACTACGCGGTCCTTCTGCCGCGGAGCGCCGACTTCGCACCTTTCCAAAGCGCTCTCAACCAGACCTATCCCGATCGCGCGGTGCAGCAGCTCGCCTTCGACGTCATGCAGATGCTCTGGGACCGGGCGGACGCGGACGGTTACGCCGAACAGATGACGAACGGCCTGCCGGGCACGCCCTCCCATCAAGTCCTCCTCGAGGAGGCCTTCGGTGACCACCAGGTCGCCAACATCGCGACAGAGACCGAGGCGCGGACGATCGGGGCGCACCTCCACGAGCAAGTACTGGTGCCTGGTCGCAGCAAGGAGAAGGAGCCCTTCTGGGGCCTTCCGACCCTCTCGAGTCCCTCGGAGGGCCCGGCCCTCTTCGTCTGGGACACGGGTGTGCCTCCCGCACCCCTCTCCGACGTGCCACCGACACAAGGGCCCGATCCGCATGACACGACCCCAAGGACCTTCGAATCGTTCTGGGCGCAGATGCACACCTTCTTCACCACCGGTGAGATCACCGACCCGTGTGGAGCCGGTGCGTGCAAAGGGCCATACCCCTCTGGCGGTTCGTAGCGGTCAGAGCGTCCGTTCCAGGCGGGCCGCGACCTCCCGAAAGCGGGTGACCGGGATGAGGTGGACCCCGTCGAGGGCCCCGGAGTCACGGATGGCCTCGACCAGCCCGCACGCGGCGTCGACGCCGGCGTTGCGATCTTGTTCCAGCCGCTCGATGAGATCGGTGGGCACCGCGAGGTCGGGGATGTCGTGGCCCAAGCGGCGGGCCATGGTCGCGCTCGGCAGGACGATCACTCCCGCGTAAACCGGGATCGACACGTCCACCTCGGAGCGCCAGCGCAACAGGTCGTCGAGGGAGAAGCCGATCTGGACGAACAGGAAGTCGGCGGTCCGTTTCCACGCGGGCACGGACCGCAACCCGGTCGCGGCGCCGAAGCGCATCGTCGTGCCGGGTTCCAGCGATTCGGAGTACTTCCTTCCCTCGTCGATCATCGTCCGCACGGTGAGCTCGCTGGTCCTCGTGCCCGCAACGGGATCGTCGCCGTAGACGAAGAGGAACTCGTCGACGCCGTAGGCGGCCGCCGTGAGCAGGTCGCGGCGGAAGCCGAGGAGGTTGCGATCGCGGGCGTTGAGGCAGGCGATGGAGCGACCACCCATCGCCTGCACCTCGTGCGCCACGGCCACGCTCGAGACCGTGGCCCGTCCGATGTGGTTGTCGGGGATCAGGAACGCGTCGGCGATCGGGCTCAAGACCCCGATCTGGTGCCGCACCCGTGTCAGGTCCGGCGTGGTGGCGGGTTCGATCTCGCAGATGACTTCGAAGCGTGCTGGCACGGCCGGCTCAGCCGACGACCTTGCGGAAGCGGATCCAGCTTTCTGGAAGGGGCGCTCCCTCGGGGGTGACGAGGATGCGCTCCCACCCCAAGCTTCGGTACAGCGAGACCGCCTCGGGCTGTCGATCACCCGTCTCGATCCGCAGCACGGAGAGGTCCTTGTCGCGGGCGGCATCCTCGAGCCCGGCCATGAGGTCGCGCCCGATACCTCGGCCACGCCACTCGGGGTCGACCCACAAGCGGCGGACCTCGCCCGTATCCGTCGCCACGGTGCGGAGGCCCGCACCCCCGATCGGCTCGGCCCGACTCTCCGTCCGGGCAATCAGGAAGACGCCGGCCGGGGCGTCGAACATGGCGGCGGTCAGGCCGAGCTCCCCGTCGTCGAGGGAGCCGTAGCGCGTGATGAGCTCCGCCTCGGCCCGGGCCACGACCCAGCGTGGACCCTCCGAGCCGTAAGGCTCCGGCCGCAACGAGATGGCGAAAGCGGACGGATGCATACCCTCTATCCTTTCCGAGACGCCGGGACATTCGTTTCTCGGCTCCGATCACCACCCCTTCCGTGTTCTCGCCCGTACCTCCCGACATCGACTTCGTAGGCCTCGAGCAGGCCGAATTGGCCCGCTGGGCCACCCACCGCGTCTTCGAGCGGTCGATGGAGCAGCGGCAGGGGGCGCCGCCCTGGGTCTTCTACGAGGGTCCGCCGACCGCCAACGGCATCCCCGGTCTCCACCACGTCTGGGCGCGGGTCTACAAGGACCTCTTCTGTCGCTTCCGGACGATGGACGGCTCGTACGTGGCACGTCGCGCCGGCTGGGACACGCACGGGCTCCCGGTCGAGGTGGAGGTGGAGAAGAAGCTCGGGATCACCGGCAAGCAGCAGATCGAGGAACAGGTCGGCATCGCCGAGTTCACGCGCCTGTGCCGTGAGTCGGTCTACTCCTACGTCGACGAGTTCGAACGGCTCACCACGCGCATCGGCTACTGGGTCGACATGGGCGACGCCTACTGGACGTTGAATCCGTCCTACGTCGAGTCGGTCTGGTGGCATCTCCAGCAGCTCTTCGACCAGGGGCTGCTCTACGAGGACCTCAAGGTCGTGCCGTACTGCCCGCGCTGCGGCACCGCGCTCGTCGAGCCACGAGCTCGGCCAGGAGGACGTCTACCGCGACGAGGAGGACGAGTCGGCCTACGTGCGGCTGCCCCTCGTCGACCCCGACACCGCCGTCGTCGGCGACGCCCGGTGGCTCGCCGTCTGGACGACGACCCCGTGGACCCTTCTGTCGAACACCGGCGTGGCGGTCAACCCCGACCTGACCTACGCGGTCGTCGACGAGATCCTGGTGGCCGACGAGCTGGTCGATGCCGTGATGGGTGAGGGTGCGAGCGCCCGCGTCACGACACGCGTGCCGGGCTCGTCGCTCGTCGGACTGCACTACGTGCGCCCGTTCGACGACCTCGACGCCCCGCACGGGGTCGACGGATGGCGGGTCGTGCCGGCCGGCTACGTGACGACCGAGGAAGGCACCGGCCTCGTGCACCTCGCACCGGCCTTCGGCGAGGTCGACCGACAGATCGGCCGCGAGAACGGACTGCCGTCGCTCAACCCGGTCGGGCCCGACGGCCGCTTCACCGCCGACATCGGGTGGCTCGCCGGCCGCGACGTGCGCGAGGCCAACCACGACATCAACGACCGCCTCGAGGCAGTCGGGCCTGCTGATCCGCCGCTTCCCGTACGTGCACTCGTACCCGCACTGCTGGCGATGCCGGACTCCGCTCATCTACTGGGGCAAGCCCAGCTGGTACATCGCGACCTCGACGCGGAAAGACGATCTCCTGCGCCGCCAACGCCACCGTGGACTGGCATCCCGGCTACATCCGGGACGGCCGGTTCGGCGAGTGGTTGGCGAACAACGTCGACTGGGCGCTGTCGCGCGACCGCTTCTGGGGCACGCCGCTCCCGATCTGGCGCTGCGGCCGTGGCCACCTCCGCTGCGTCGGCTCGCTGGCCGAACTGTCGGACCTGGCCGGGCGGGACGTGACCGGGATCGATCCCCACCGGCCGACGATCGACGAGGTGACCTTCGAGTGCTCCACGTGCGCGGCCGAGGGCGATGACGACGAGCTCGCCGTGGCCCGGCGGGTCGAGCCGGTGATCGACGCCTGGTTCGACTCTGGATCCATGCCGGCGGCACAGGTGGGGTATCCCCACGCCGAGGGTTCGGCGGAGGCCTTCACGTTCCCGGCCGACTTCATCTCGGAGGCGATCGACCAGACCCGCGGCTGGTTCTACTCCCTGCTGGCGGTCAACGTGCTGGTCTTCGGGGAGAGCCCCTATCGCCACGTGGTCTGCCTCGGCCACATCATCGACGCCGACGGCCGCAAGATGTCCAAGTCGTTGGGCAACATCATCGATCCCTGGAAGATCCTCGACACCCGTGGCGCCGACGCCATGCGGTGGTGGATGTTCAGCCAGGGCTCGCCGTGGACGCCCACGCGCGCGTCGATGGGCGCCATCGACACGGCCATGCGCGACATGCTGCTGACGCTCTGGAACACCTTCAGCTTCTTTTCCACCTACGCGTCGCTCAACGACTTCGATCCCGGCGACGCCGCGATCCCGGCGGCCGCCGAGCGCGGGCCACTCGACCGCTGGATCCTGTCTCGCCTCGCCAGCACGACGGCCGCAGGTGACCGACGCCCTGCGCGGGTACGAGCCGCTCGATGCGGCAACCGCACTCGGGCGCGCTCGTCGACGATCTCTCCAACTGGTACGTACGAAGAAGCAGGCGTCGCTTCTGGCGCACCGATCCGGATGCGCCACCGGGTGACACGCTCGCCGCCCAGGCGACCCTGCACACCGTCCTGACGACGTTGTCGGTGTTACTGGCGCCGATGTGCCCGTTCGTGGCGGACACGCTGTGGCGTCACCTCACCGGCGCCGCCGAGTCGGAGTCGGTCCACCTGCAGGATTGGCCGGTGGCCCCGACGACGTTGATCGACGAGAACCTCGAAGCGCAGATGGCCCTGGCCCGCCGCCTCACGTCTCTCGGCCGCGCCGCGCGCAGCGAGGCCGGCGTCAAGGTGCGCCAGCCCCTCGCTCGGGCGCTGGTGTTCCTGCCGGCGGACGCGCCCGAGATCCTGCGCGACATCGTGGCGGACGAGCTGAACGTCGACGAGATCGACACGGGAGACGAACTGAGCGAGGTCATCCAGTTCGACCTGGCCGCGAACTTCCGCACCCTGGGCCCCCGGCTGGGTGAACGGGCGAAGGACCTCAAGTCGGCGCTGGCGTCGCTCGACGGGGCCGCGGCCGCCGAGGAACTGGAGGCGGGCCGGTCGATCACGGTCACGTTGGCGGGCGAGCCCGTCGAACTTTCTCCGGACGACGTGCAGCTGCGCGTGCGAGGCCAGGAAGGCTTCGCCGTGTCCAGGGAGAGCGGCGAGGTCGTGGCACTCGACCTCACCCTCGACGATGCACTGCGCAAACGCGGGCTGGCGAGAGAGGTCGTGCGCCTGGTCCAGGACCTGCGCAAGACCAGCGGCCTGGAGGTCTCCGACCGCATCCGGCTGCACCTGGTCGGGATTGGACTTCATTGCCGAGCACTTCGACTTCATCGCCCGCGAGGTCCTGGCGACCGAGATCCTGACCGATCCCGGCGCCGGGGAGGGAACCGTCCTCGAACTGGAGGACCTCGACGGCTCGGTGCCGGCCCGGGTCTGGCTGGAGAAGGACGAGACCCGGGGCTGAAGCCCCCGGCCGCCGTGCGGAGCGCCGGTTCGAAGATTTTCCACGCACCCGATCACCTGCCGTTCCGTTGCGACCGTTCGTCCTCGGTGTCACCCGTCAGCGCTCCTCCGACAACCGGACCTTCCGTCGCCTCCTCGATCGCCAAGCTCTCGACTTCCGCACTTGATGGAGGAGGCGGCCGAGACCTCCCGCCACCTGGCCTCCTTGGCGGGACGCATCGTTTTGCTCGCCGCGGAGCTCGATCGCCGCGAGGGCTGGCGCGCGGAGGGGGCGACCAGCGTCGTGGCCTGGCTCTCGGAGCGCTGCAGCGTTTCAACGGCGACGGCCCGGGCCTGGTCGCATGTCGGCACTCGTCTCTCCGACCTGCCGAAACTCGCCGACGGCCTCTGCGCGGGCGGGCTCAGCTTCGACCAGGTGCGCGCCGTCGTCGACGCGGCCACCCCCGACTCGGAGCACGCCTACGTGGCGCAGGCATCCGAGTGCTCGGTGCGCCAGCTCGGCGAACTGGCCAAGGCCGACGTTGCCGCCTCGGCCTCGGCCAAGACCCAGCAGTCCAAGGCGGCGAGCGAGCACGAGACGTGCTCCGTGCGCTTCAACGACGCTGCCCGGACGATGATCGCGCAGCTGCCGGAAGCCTCGTACGCCGAGGTGCGTGCCGGCCTCGAAGCGACCGCCCGAGGCATCACCTCCGACGGCGAGACCCGGTGGGACCAGCGCCTGGCCGACGCGCTCGTTTCTCTGGTTCGTATCGGTGGCGGGCGGAGACGGCGTCCGGTTTCCCGGAAGGCAGACGACAAAGAGCCCCCGTCATCGGACGCAGTGCCCAGCCCCTACTTCGTCGTGGCCCACGTGCCCCTTTCCACCCTGACTGACGAGAACACCGACCTTCGCGGCGAGCTCGAGCACCGTGGTCTCATCGACGCAGAGGTGGCACGCCGCCTGGCCTGCGACGCCACCTTGGTGGTGGCTCTCGATGACGACGTGGGTCACACCATGTACGAGGGTCGGGCCCGCCGAGATCCGACTCCCACACAGCGCCGCGAACTTTGGCGCCGCGACCGTCACTGTCGCTTCCCCGGTTGTGCCAACGCCATCTTCGTCAATCCGCACCACATCAGATGGTGGAAACGCGACCGCGGGCCCACGGATCTGGACAACCTCGCACTTCTCTGCGAGCACCACCACCATTTGATCCACTCCAAGAGCTGGCTGCTGTCCGGGAACGGAAACGGTGAACTCAATTTCGTCGGCCCGAGCGGCCGGGTTATGACCTCGCGCCCTTCACCCCTGTGGGCACGAGTCACTGCGCCGCAGAAGAGGGTGTAGCGGGGGAGAGGTGCTGCGGGTGGCGGGAGGGGGTCAGCCGCCGCCGGCGAGGATCTTGGTGAGCGCCGTGGCGAGGCTGGCGCGGTCCTTGTCGCTGAGGTGCGCCATCAGGTGGCGGTCGATGCCCTCGATGTGCGCCGCGATCGCTCGGTCGAGCACGCTGCGGCCCTCGGTCGTGAGGATGACGTGGATGCTGCGGCGGTCGCTGGGACAGGCCTGGCGCTCGACGAGGCCGGCGTCGACCATGCGGTCGACGAGGCGGGTGACGCCACCTGTGGTGAGCGCGATGTCGTTGCTGAGGCGGCTCATCGTGACGCGGCCCTCGGGGGCGGCGCCGACGTTGATCAGCACGTCGAAGAAGACGAGCGGGATCCCGACGTCCTGCTCCAGCTCCCGGCCGAGGCGGTCGGTGAGGAGGCGGTGGGAGCGGACGATGAGGCCCATGAGATGGAGGCGCTCGTCGTCTATCTGGCCGAGGACGCCACAGGAGTTGCCCGGGCTGGGCGCGCCCAGGGACGCCTCGACGCTCTCGTGCTCGCCGCCTTGGCTTGTCGCCGTGTTCGCCATTACGTATCCAGTCTCTCCTGAAACACACCCGCTTTGCTGCTCTTTTCCTCGGCAGCCCCTCGCCGGTGCGTGGAATGTGTCTCCGATGAGGGGTTCGGGAATGTGTTGTCTTCGGTTGTGGTTGATTGACAAGTATCTGCTAAGTCAGATACTATACCATCAGTAGTCGTTCAATCAAACATGGAGGCAACAGAAATGACCAGCGAGACCGCAGTTTCGACCCTTCCCCGCACGGGGACCTACGTGATCGACCCGGCCCACACCGAGGTCGGCTTCATCTCCCGGCACCTGGTCGGGACCAAGGTACGGGGACGCTTCACCGAGGTGTCCGGCACCTTCACGGTGGCCGAGAACCCCGAGGAGTCCACCCTGAAGGCCGAAGTCGAGGCCTCGAGCATCAACACGGGCAACTCAATGCGCGACGACCACCTGCGCACCAACGACTTCCTGGACGTCCCGAACTACCCGACCCTGAGCCTGACGAGCGTCGGCCTCCGCCGCGAGTGACGACGCCCACTGGGTCATGACGGGTGAACTGACGATCCGTGGCGTCACCAAGCCGGTGGACTTCCACGTGGAGTACCTGGGCGAGGGCCCGTCCATGCAGGAGGGCAAGACCGTCGTGGCGTTCGAGGCGACCGCTGAGATCGACCGGCGCGACTTCGGCGTCAGCTTCAACCACTCGCTGCTCGACGGCAGCGTCGTGGTGGGCAACAAGGTCGTGATCGAGCTCGAGGTCGAGGCCTCACTGGCCGACTGACCGACGCCGACCAGTCTTGCTGGTCGCTGGTCGGCGTCGGTGGACGGAGCGGCCCGGCGGTCCACGGCTTCTCGGTAACCGGGAGGTCCGGGGCACCGCTGGGTACGCTTCCCCGCCATGTCCGAGTCGCCACCGACCGAGTTGCGATCGATCGACCCGGGGACGGCCGACTCGACGTATGTCCTGGCGGTCGACCTGGGCACGGGCGGCCCCAAGGTGGCGCGTCTTGTCGGCGACCGGGCGTGTCGCCGCGCACGCCTTTCAGGCGGTAGGGATCCAGCTCACCGAGGACGGCGGCGCCGAGCAGTCGCCGCAGGAGTGGTGGGGTGCGGTGGTGGCGTCGGCCCGACGGGCGCTGCAAGAGAGCGGTGTCCCGCCCGAGCGGGTCGTCGGGATCGGCTGCACCTCGCAGTGGCTCGGGACCGTTCCCGTCGACGGTGACGGGGTCGCCGATAGAGCCGGCCATCATCTGGATGGACTCGCGTGGGCGCCCGTGCGGTGCGCGAGAAGGTACGGGGGGCGCTCAACATCCAGGGGTACTCGGCCTCGAAGCTGGCCCGTTGGGTGCGCAAGACCGGAGCCATTCCCAGCCTGTCGGGCAAGGACCCGGTCGGCCACATCCACTTCCTGCGCGACCAACGGCCCGACGTCTACCGGGCTTCGGCAGTGTTCCTCGAGCCGGTCGACTATCTGAACCTTCGTCTCACCGGGTTGGCCCGGGCGTCCCACGACTCCATCACGGCGCACTGGGTCACCGACAACCGGAACATCAACGACATCCGCTACGACGACGGCCTGATCGACCTCGCCGGCCTCGAGCGGGCGAAGTTGCCCGACCTCGTGCCGACCGGCAGCGTGCTCGGGGGACTCTCGGCGCAGGCGGCTGAAGAGCTCGGACTGCTCGCGGGGACGCCGGTCGTGGCGGGTACGGGCGACCTGCACTCGGCGGCGGTGGGATCCGGCGCCGTGGGGGATTTCGACGCGCACCTGTACATCGGCACATCGAGCTGGATCAGCTGCCACGTGCCCTTCAAGAAGACCGACGCGCTCGACCAACGTCGCCTCCATTCCGTCCGGGTTGCCCGGCCGCTACGTGGTGGCGGACGAGCACGAGACCGGCGGGGCGTGCCTGACCTGGTTCCGGGACACCATGGCGTTCCCACGCGACGCGCTGGGTGACGTCGCGGCGCCCGACGACTTCTTCCCTCTCCTCAACGACGTGGCGTCGTCGGTCCCGCCGGGCGCCCACGGCGTGCTCTTCACGCCGTGGCTCAACGGCGAGCGCACGCCCGTCGACGACCACACCATCCGGGGCGGGTTTCACAACCTCTCGCTGTCCTCGACGCGGGCCGACATGGTCCGAGCCGTCTTCGAAGGGGTGGCGTTGAACTCGGCCTGGCTGCTCGACCCGGTCGAGAAGTTCTGCAAGAAGAGGTTCGACTCACTCGCCTTCATCGGCGGGTGGAGCCAACTCCGATTTGTGGTGCCAGATCCACGCCGACGCCCTCGGCCGCACGATCCGCCAGACGGAGGACCCTGTCCTCGCCAACGTCCGGGGCGCCGGCCTGTTGACGCTCCTCGCCCTCCAGACACATCAGCGTCGGTGACATCCCGGCCACCGTGCGCATCAAGGCGACGTACGAGCCCGACCCGTCGACGGCGGCGGTCTACGCCGAACTCCTCAAGGAGTTCGTCAACCTCTACAAGGAGACGAAGGGCATCCACAAGCGGCTTGAACGGCCGCCGGCTGCATTCCGACTGACCGGACTCGCACGGGGGTCGATACGGTACCCCGTACCTGTCGGATTGTCGGGTGGTCAGCCCGGCGGGAACACGATCGTGTGCTGCCCCTTCGGGACGTTCCACGCGAACGCGTAGACGCCGTCACGAGCGCTCAGCGGGTGCGCGTGGAGGCGTCGCATCATCGCAACAGCCGCCTGGGTGCCCGGCACCGACGCCTGCTCGATCCCCTGCTGGGGCACCAGCACCACGTAGACGGTCCGACCGAACACCGGCACCGTCTGGCCGTCCGCGAACACGTCGAAGTAGGGGTAGAACGAGTGCCGCTCGGCGAAACGGCCCACCACGCCCTGGGACACGATGGTCTCGGCCCCGTTGGGGATCTTGGCGCTCACCGCCGACAACTGCGCCGCCGTCGCGTCGTCGACCTTGGCGAACGTCTGCCCCGACAGCGGCGTGAAATGTGCGCTGAACAGGGCCGTCTCCACGACGGACCCGACTGCGAGAACGATGGCGAAGGCGGCCAGGCCGGTACGCCAGCGCGGCGAACGCCCTGATCCCTGGCGCGTCAGCCAGGTCGCCAACATGGCGATGCCGATCGCGCACGCGACGACCGCCATGAAGTTCTGGGACCCGCCGATGTCCGAGATGAACGAGGGCGACGAGTTGAGGACGCTCGGCAGCAACACGGCGACGGACAACGCGCCCCCCACGGCCGAGAAGATGCCGACCGTTCCCGCCCCGCCCACGAAGTTGTAGACCTGCCCGAAACGAGTCCGGATCACGTGGCCGGCGATGTTCGGATGGACGACCATCCCCGTCACGATCGTGAAGATCCCGCCGACCGAGTCGTTCACCGTCGTCTTCTTGGCGAGGTAGGCGTAGTCCGCCAGCGCCGCGCCCTTCCCCGAGTGCACGAGACCGACGACGCCGAGCCAGACCACGCCGACGCCGATCAGCACCAGGCCCATGCGCCAGCGCCGCCGTCCGCTGATCAGAGCCGCCACACCCAGAGCGGCCACGTACGACGTCGCGACGTTCCCGCACAGGAGCACACCGCCGATCCAGATCCAACCTCGTCGGCGGCCGGACCACAGGTCCCGTCCCGCCAACACCAGGAAGAAGGTGGCCAGCGGCTCGGAGTGGTAGTCGTACGACGCGGCCCAGTACGTCCACGGCTGCAGCACCAACACAGCGAGCACGGACCCACCGACGATCAGCGCGAAGCGTCGGTTCGGCGCGTGGTTCTCGAGATGCTCGAGCACCCACCGGTAGGCGACGAGGCCGGCCCCGGCCAGCGCCGCGTCCTGTACGAGCAGCAGGTCGAACGCGCTGTGCGAGACCCAGTACAGCAACGACAACGGCCACATGATCAGCTCGAGGTCGCCCTGGTAGAAGGGGTAGCCGTAGTGCGGGTAGTTCCAGGCGTACGTCGTGTCGTAGGGGTTCAGGTGTCCCGTCGCGATCTGTTGCCACGCCTGGCTGTACTGGCCGAAGTCGGCCGTCAGGTCGAAGTGGTCCCACAGGTAGGCGCTGTGGACGACGAGCAGGATGAACTGGACGAGGAACACGCCCAGTCCCACGTACCAGGCGACCCGCAACGGACCGGTGAGGACGGTGCCGGCGGCGGGACGGACGATGCGGGACGACCCCTCCTCCTCGGGCAGGTCCGTGTCGGAGTCCGAGGTGGTCCCGGCGAGCGACGTCGACACGGCGCGCATCGTAACGGGCCGCTCGGTCGTCGAAGAGGCGCTGGCCAGGGCCGACGAACGGCCGCCGACGGCCGACCCCGCCTACATCCGTTCGAAGTACCGGGCCAGCTCCCAGTCCGACACGTGGCGGTTCGACGCCTCCCACTCCTGCACCGCCGTGTTGAGCAGGTGGTGGTGCACGTCCGCACCGAACGCCTCGAGCGCGACCTTCGACCCACGCAGCTCGTCGATCGCCTCGACCAGCGTCGACGGGATGCGGGGCACGTCGGACGCCTCGTACGCGTTCCGTGGATAGGCCGGGCCCAGCTCGAGCTCGTGGTCGATCCCGTACAAGCCCGCCGCCACCGCGGCCGCCAACACCAAGTAGGGATTCACGTCCGCTCCCGGTATCCGGGACTCCACCCGCCGGCCCGCCCCGCGCCCGACGACACGGAACCCGCACGTCCGGTTGTCCTCGCCCCACACGACGGCGGTCGGCGCCCAGCTCCCCGGCACGTACCGGCGATACGAGTTCACGGTCGGCGCCGCGCACCACGCCAGCTCCCGCGCCGCCGCCAGCTGCCCCGCCAAGCAACGGCGCCCCAACTCCGACAACCCCGTCGCATGCGACGCGTCCGCCATCAACGGCTCGCCGCTCGCCGCGTCCCACAACGACGTGTGCACATGACACGACGACCCCGTGTCGTCCATCGTCCACTTGGCCATGAACGTCGCCGCCCGCCCCTCCTGCGCCGCGATCTCCTTGATCCCGTTCTTGAACACCAGGTGCCGGTCGGCCGCCGTCAGCGCCTCGTCGTACGTGACGTTCACCTCGTGCTGCCCCCGCCCCGCCTCGCCCTTCGAGAACTCGACCGGGATGCCGGCGCCGATCATCTCGTTGCGGATCCGCCGCAAGATGTATTCCTCCCGCGACGTCTGCAGCAACTGGTAGTCCTCGATCGTCGAGGTGTGCGGCTCCAACCCCCGCCACCCCTTCGCCGCCGCCTCCTCGTACGAGTCGCGGAACAGATAGAACTCGAGCTCCGTCGCCGCCAGCACACGGAGCCCCCGCTCCGCCGCCCGCTCCAGCTGTCGCCGCAGTATCTGCCGGGGTGACACCTCGACCGGCCCGCCGGACCCGTCACTGAGGTCGGCGATCACCCACGCCGTGCCCTCGAGCCACGGGATGCGCCGGGCCGTGGCGAAGTCCGGATGGCAGACGACGTCGCCGTAGCCGGTGTCCCAATTGGCGAAGCGGTAGCCCGGCAGCGGCGTCATGTCGACGTCGACGGCCAACAGGTACTCGCAGCACTCGATCCCGTGTTCGGCCGCGTGCGAGGCGAAGTAGTCGGCCGTCACCCTCTTCCCGACGGGCCGCCCCTGCATGTCGGGGAACGCGATGACGACCGTGTCGATCGATCCGTCGGCGATCCCGGCGTCAATCAACTCGCGACCTGCCATGCGACATGTTGGCTGCGCCGGTGGCGGTCGTCCAGCCCGTGGGTACTCTGGGCCGATGCCGACGTCGTTGCCGCTCATCGGCCTCACCACCTACGTGGCCGACGTCCGCTGGGGATCGTGGGAACGGCGCTCGGGCGTGCTGCCGCAGTCGTACTTCGAGCTGACGGCGGCCGCCGGCGGCAGGCCCCTGTTGGTGCCCCCGCCGAGCACCGCGCCGGGCGGGCCCGAGGCAGGGGCGGACGAGGTCGTCGCCATCCTCGACGGCCTCGTGCTGACCGGGGGCGGCGACGTGGACCCACAGGCCTACGGCGAGCCGCCCGACCCCGAGACGGGTGGCGTCGACGGGGTCCGTGACGCCAGCGAGCGGGCGCTGCTGGCGGCGGCCCTGCGGGCCGACCTGCCGGTGCTCGCCATCTGCCGCGGCTGCCAGGTCCTCAACGTCGAGCTCGGCGGCACGTTGCACCAGCACCTTCCCGACGTGGTCGGACACGCGGCCCACCGCAGCGCGCCGTTCGTGTTCGGCGACGTCGACGTCGAGACGGTGCCGGGTTCCATCGCGGCGGAGGTGTTCGGGCCGAAGCCGGTGGTCAAGTGCTCGCACCATCAGGCGATCGCCGACCTCGGGCGGGGGTTGGTCCCGACCGCCGCGACCGACGATGGGGTCACCGAGGCGGTCGAGCTCCAAGGCGCGCGCTTCGTCCTCGGCGTCCAATGGCACCCCGAAGAGCAAGGGGACCGGCGGCCGTTCGACGCGCTCGTGCGGGCGGCGCAGCTCTACGCCGAGGAGCGCTCGGTGCGCCGGAGCGCATGAATCCCAACGTCACGGGTCGTGTCGCCGTCGTCACCGGGGCGAGCCGGGGACTGGGGGCGGGGTTGGCGGTGCACTTTGCGGCGTCGGGGATGCATCTCGGTCTGTGCGCACGGCACCGGCCGCGCCTCGTCGCCCGCACGAGGCCCACGGCGCAAGGGGGGCACATCGTCTCGTCCGAGGCGCCGTTGCTGTCGGCCGTCGACGTCACCGACCGGGCGGCGCTGGCGCACTTCGCCGACGCCGTCGTCGAGCGGTTCGGCCGCATCGACCTGTGGGTGAACAACGCCGGGCTGCTCGGGCCGATCGCCCCGCTGGCGCTGGCGGACGGGGCCGAGGTGGCGCAGGCGATCGAGGTCAACGTCATCGGCGTCGCCAACGGGTCGTCGGTGTTCGCCGCACACGTGCGGAGCAGGCCGGGACGGGGCGTGTTGGTCAACATGTCTTCGGGCGCGGCGACGAAGGCGTACGAGGGGTGGGCGGCCTACTGCGCCTCGAAGGCGGCGGTGGACCAGCTGACGCGGGTGGTCGCGCTGGAAGAGGCGCGCCACGACCTGTCTGCGTACTCGCTGTCGCCAGGAATCGTCGACACCGACATGCAGACGGCCATACGGGCGGCGGATCCCGGCGTCGTTCCCCGAGCGTGAGCGGTTCCGGCAGTTCGCCGAGCTCGGGCGGTTCAACTCACCGGGATGGGTGGGCGACCACATCCTGCAGGTTGGCGTTCGGGCCCGAGACGGCCGGAGTCGGTGACGCTGCGGATCCCTGACCAGCCCGGATCGACCGGCGCCGTCCGCATCCCCGTCGGGGCTGGCCCGATAGTGTCTGCCCCCATGCCGAAGAGCGGTGCCCGCAAGGTCGTGAAGCCGGTGGCGGCCGCCGCCGTGACGCTGGGGACGATCGCCAGCATCTGGTGGTTCGCACTGAAGCCGCGCCGACAGGGCAAGAGCGGCGCGGGCGGCTCCAGCAACGGCAAGAAGTAGACGGTCGAGCGTCGGTCAGCCGGCCAGGACCGGTAACCCCTCGACCATCTTCGGCAGGCACTCCCCGATGCGCCCGTAGACGACGACGTCGGCGAGGGAGTCCATTTCGGTCGGCCCGCCGTTGAGGATCACGACCACCGCGCCGTGCTGGACGGCGACGGGGACGAGGCCGGCGGCGGGGAAGACGCCGAGCGTCGAGCCGACGGCGAGGAGGAGGTCGCAGGCCGCGGCGGCCGATTCGGCCCGGAACAGGTCCTCGGGCACGAGGCTCTGGCCGAAGCTGATCGTGGCGGGCTTCAGGATCCCGCCGCAGACGACGCCGCTCGCGACCTCGGACGAGGCACGACGGGTCGGTCTCGCCGCCGCGCACCCGCTCGTGCACGGGCTCGCTCGGCTGGCGGTCGCCGCAGCTGAGGCACATGACGTCGCGGGTCGTGCCGTGGATCTCGACGACGAGTGCCGGGTCGGTGCCGGCCTTCTGGTGCAGCCCGTCGATGTTCTGCGTCACCAACGTGTCGAGACGACCGCTGCGCTCGAGCTCGACGAGCGCCCGATGCCCGGCGTTGGGCTCGGCGTCCCACAACGTCGACGTCAGGCGGTTCTGCCAGGCGCGCCGCCGATGTTCGGGGTCGGCGACGTAGGTCTGCAGCGTCATCGTCTTCTCGGCCTCGGGGTTCTTGGTCCACAACCCGTTCGGCCCCCGGAAATCCTGAATGCCCGATTCGGTCGAGATCCCCGCGCCGGTCAGGACGACGACGCGCCGCGCCTGCTCGATCAGGGCACGGGCACGGACGAGGTCGGCTTCCGACGTCTTCGGCTCCGTCTCGTCCACGAGGGCCATGGTGGCACGGGGGACCGGCGTACGCTGCCGCCGATGCCCAGTCCCGGGCCCGCCAAGGTCGAAGTGCTGCACGCGGCCGACGCCGAGGTGCGCCAGCGCCGAGCCGCCGCGGCGCTGCTGGCCCTGGGTTGCACCGAAGGCGACCGTGTCGCCTTCGCCCTCGGCTCGTCGGCCGACCTGATCTGCGCCGTCCTCGGGGCGGCCCGCGTCGGCCTGATCCCGGTCCTGTTGAACGCGACGCTGACGACCGGCCGAGCGCGACGCCCTCGCCGACGACGCGCAACCGGCGGTGCGGGTCTTCGACGACGGCGACGCTGGCCGCACTGACGGCCGACGACGAGGCCGACGACGTCGCCGCCTCGGTCGAACTCGCCCCGTACCCGCTCACCCGTCCCATGCACTACACGTCGGGGACGACAGGCCGGCCCAAAGGCGTCACGACCGGTCTCGTGGACGAGGCCACCGCCCGCGCTCGTCTACGAGGACGAGGCGGCGGTCTGGCACTTCGACCCGTCGGACCTGCACCTGGTCTGCTCGCCGATGTACCACACGGTGTCGATCCGCTTCTCGACCAACACGTTGCTGGCCGGGGGCTCACTCGCGATCCTGAGCCGTTTCGACGCCGGGCACCGCGCTCGGACGCGCTGCGCCGTCTCCGCCCGACGACCGCCTTCCTCGTCCCGACCCACCTGCAGCGGATCTTGCAACACCCGGACCTCGGAGCCGACGAGACGTTCGACTCGTTGCGGCTGCTCGCCCACGCCGGCGCGCCGTGTCCCGAGACCGTCAAGCGGGCGACGATGGCACGCGCCCGTCCCGGCGTCGTCTGGGAGTTCTACGGCTCGACGGAGGCGCAGTACACGGTCTGCTCGCCCGACGACTGGCTCGAGCATCCCGGGCACGGTCGGGAAGGGCCCGTCCCGGCCGCCGGCTCTCCTCGCCTCGATCGACGACGCGGTCGCAGACGCAGACGCAGAACCGACGACCTCGTAGACGAGGGTGCGATCTGGTGCGAACAGCCCGACTTCGCTCGATTCACCTACTGGCGCAACCCCGAAGCGACCGCCAACGCCTGGCGCGGGTCGGCCTGCACCGTCGGCGACCTGGGCCGCCTCGACGAGGACGGCTTCCTCTACCTGAGCGGGCCGCCGCCACGACCTCATCATCAGCGGCGGCGTCAACGTGTACCCGGCCGAGGTCGAGAACGTGCTCTCCGCCGTGCCGGGCGTCCAGCGAGGTGGCGGTGTTCGGGCTGCCCGACGAGCAGTGGGGCCAGAGGGTCTGTGCCGCCTACGTCGCCGACACTGCCTCGCGGCGCCGCCACGTCGAGGAGGCCCTGCGGGCCGCGGCTGCCGACCAGCTCGCCCCGTACAAGCGGCCCAAGGACGTACATCGCCGCCCGGGACCTGCCCCACACCGCCACCGGCAAGCTGATGCGAAGGGCCGTCCCGCAGCACCTCGGTCTGGCGGAAGGGCCCGGCGGCTGACAAAAGACCGCCACCGGCGGGTAAGACTGGGACATGCCCTTCGCCACCACCAACCCCGCCACCGGGAAGACGGAGAAGGAGTTCCCGACCATGACCCCGGCGGAGGTCGACGCGACTCCTGGACCAGGCGGTCGCCGCCTTCGCCGCAATACCGGCACACGACCTACGCCGAGCGCTCCCGCCACCTGATCACCGCCGCCGAGCTCCTCGAGGGCGAGGTCCCCGACGTCGCCCGGATCCTCACCACCGAGATGGGCAAGACGTTCGCCGCCGCCAAGGCCGAGGTCTCCAAGTGCGCCGTGGCCCTCCGCTGGTTCGCCGACAACGCCGAACGCCTGCTCGCCGACGAGGAGTTCCCGACCAAGGCGAGCAAGAGCTACGTCCACTACCAGCCGATCGGCGCCGTCCTCGCCGTCATGCCGTGGAACTTCCCGATGTGGCAGGTGATCCGTTTCGCCGCCCCGGCCCTCATGGTCGGCAACGTCGGCCTCCTCAAGCACGCGTCCAACGTCCCCCAGACGGCCCTGGCCATCGAGGACCTGTTCCGCCGCGCGGGCCTGCCACAAGGCGTCTTCACCAACCTCTTCGTCGAGTCCAAGGACGTCGCCGACCTCATCCACGACCCCCGCATCGCCGCCGTCACGATCACCGGCAGCGAGCGCGCCGGCATGTCGGTCGCGGCGGCCGCCGGTGACGCCCTGAAGAAGAGCGTCCTCGAGCTCGGCGGGTCCGACCCCTTCATCGTGCTGCCGTCGGCCGACCTCGAGGCCTGCGTGCGCACCGCCGTCACCGCACGCGTGCAGAACAACGGGCAGTCCTGCATCGCCGCCAAGCGCTTCATCGTCCACGAAGCCGTCGCCGACGAGTTCCTGGCCCGCTTCACCGAGGCGATGGACGCGCTCGTCGTCGGGGACCCGTTCGACTCCGCCACCGACGTCGGGCCGATCGTCACCGAGACCCAACGCGACGAGCTGGTCAACCAGGTCGAGGCCGCACGAGCCCAGGGAGCGCCATGTCCACGCCGCCCCCACCGTCCCGTCCGGCGACGGCTGGTACTTCGCCGCCGACCGTGATCTCCGGCGTCACCGTCGACATGCCGGTGGCGCAGGAGGAGATCTTCGGACCGGTGGCGCTGGTGCTCCGCGTGCCCGACCTCGATGCCGCCATCGCCGCCGCCAACGCCACCACCTTCGGCCTCGGCTCGAGCGTGTGGACCAACGAGGCGGACGAGATCGGGCGCTGCATCGAGGAGATCGAGGCCGGTGCCGTCTTCGTCAACGCCATGGTGGCGTCGACGCCCGAGCTCCCCTTCGGCGGGGTGAAGAAGTCGGGCTACGGCCGCGAGCTGTCCGAGCTCGGCTTGAAGGAGTTCACCAATCAGAAGACGGTATGGATCGGCTGACACCGTGCCGCACCGCCGGACCCTCGCGGGCGGGGTCCCGATGAGCGGCCCGATCACCTACCTCGACCACGCCGCGACCACGGCCGCTGCGGCCCGAGGTGGCCGCGGCGATGGCGTCGGTCCACGAGCGCCTGCTGGGCAACCCGACCGGGAGCCACCCGCCGGCGCAGCGCGCCCGCGCCCTGCTCGAGGACGCCCGGGACGAGGTCGCTGCGTTTCTCGGCCGCGACCCCGGCGAGATCGTCTTCACCTCCGGCGGCACGGAAGCGGCGAACCTCGCCGTCCTCGGCGCCGCCGAGGCGGCGTTCCGGACGCGGGGCGAGGCCGTGGTGCTGGCGTCCGCCGTCGAGCACCCCGCCGTGCGCGAGTCGGCGAAGGCGGCCGGCCAGATGGGCGTCGACGTGCGCGAGCTGCCAGTGGATCGCGCCGGGCGTGATCGACTGCGACGCGCTCGACCGGACGCTCTCTTCGCGCTGCACGGTGGTCGCGGTGATGACGGCCAACAACGAGACCGGCGTCATCCAGCCGCTGGCCGGCGTCGTCGATTCGGTTCGCCGCCGCGCACCCGCGGCGTACGTGTTCACCGACGCCGTGCAGGCGGCGCCGTATCTCGACCTCGCCGACGTCACGGCCGGCGTCGACATGGTGGGCGTGAGCGCGCACAAGTTCGGCGGGACCGGTCGGCACCGGCGCGCTGGCGGTGGGCGCCCGGGTGACGCTTTCGCCCCGCCTCTACGGCGGAGGGCAGGAGCGCGAGCGCCGCAGCGGGACGCCGGACGTGGCCGGCGCGGTCGGCATGGCCACCGCGCTCCAACTCGTGACCAAGGACCGTGCGGCGGCGAGCGACCGCGTCTCGGAGCTGCGGGACCGTCTGGCCGACGGTTTGCTGGCTGCCCTGCCGTGGGCCCACCGCACGGTGCCTGCGGCCGTCCCGGTGCTGCCCGGGCATCTGCACCTGTGCCTGCCGGGGGTGGACCGGGAGGAGTTGCTCGTGGCGCTCGGCGGCGAGGGTGTCTGTGTCTCCGGCGGCTCGTCCTGCGCCAGCGGCGCGCTCGAGCCGAGCCACGTCCTCGCCGCCATGGGCGTGGACCGGGATGTGGCCGTCGGGGCGGTGCGGTTCTCCCTGGGCTACGACACCGCCGACGGGGACATCGACCGCGCCCTCGCCGTGGTGCCCAGGGTCGCTGCCGCGCTGCGCCGGGCCGTCTGAGCGGTTTGGCACACTGTGCGCATGCGGGTGCTCGTTGCCATGTCCGGGGGCGTCGACTCCTCGGTCGCGGCCGCGCTCCTGGTGGAGCAGGGCCATGAGGTCGTGGGTGCGACCCTCAAGCTCTGGGGTGGCGAGTCGGACTCGGGCTGCTGTTCCGTCGCCGACGTCGAGGACGCCCGGCGGGTGGCCCAGCAGCTGGGCATCGTCCACCACGTCTTCAACCTGACCGAGGACTTCGACCGCCACGTGGTGAACCCCTACATCGGGGAGCACGCGGTCGGGCGGACGCCCAACCCCTGCATCGAGTGCAACCGGACGATGAAGTTCGACCGCCTCCTGCACCGCTCGGAACGGCTCGGGTTCGACCGCCTGGCCACGGGCCACCATGCCCGGGTCGCCCGGACGCGCCGGGGGCCGCTGTCGTTGCGCCGGGGTCTCGACGACGCCAAGGACCAGTCCTATGTGCTGTCCATGCTCGGCCAGCGTGAGCTCGAGCACGTGCTGTTCCCGGTCGGGGAGATGACCAAGGGAGAGGTGCGGGCGCACGCCCGACGGCTCGGCCTGCGGACCGCCATGAAGCCCGACAGCCAGGACGTGTGCTTCATCGGAAGTACGGACGGCCGGCACGGCTTCCTGGCCGATCGGCTGGATCTGCACCCGGGCGAGGTCGTCGATGCCGCCGGCAATCCGGCGGGCACCGTCGATGCGGTGGAGCTGGTGACGGTCGGACAGCGACGCGGCATGGGCCATGGCAGCGACGGCAAGCGGCGCTATGTCACACACGTCGACGTGTCGGCGCGTCGTGTCACCGTCGGTGGCGTGGAGGCGGCCGTGCGTTCGTCGGTGTTCCTGCCGACGGACACGGTGACGTGGGTGGACGGCCCGCTCGCCGCTGGCGCGCGTGCGGTGGCGCAGGTGAGCGCGCACGGTCGACCGATCCCGTGCACCGTGGACGCGGACGTAGAGCGAGGTGGTCTCGAGGTGCGCTTCGAGTCGGCCCAGCGGCCGATCGCCCCCGGACAGACCGTCGCCCTCTACGACGCCGACGATCCCGACGCCGTGATCGGCGCCGGCATCGCCGCCTGACATGGCGGGAACCAGGTCGGGCGGGAGGGGCGGGAAGGACGGGAAGGCGCCCCGGCAGGCGGCGGCGCGGGCGAAGGAGCTGCAGGGCCCAGATCCAGCACCACAACGAGCTGTACTACGCGCTCGGCGAGCCGGAGGTCCCCGACGCCGAGTACGACCTCCTGATCGTCGAGCTGCGCCAGCTCGAATCGGACCATCCGGAGCTCGCCACGCCCGACTCGCCGACGCACATGGTGGGGGCGGCCGCGCCGTCGGGCCTGTTCCAAGAGGTGCGTCACCGAGTGCCGATGATGAGCCTCGACAACGCCTTCTCCGAGGACGAGCTGCGCGCGTGGTCCGAACGGTTGCGGCGGGCCGTGCCCGACATCGACCTCACCGCGCTCGCGTTCTCGACGGAGCCGAAGGTCGACGGCGTGGCCATGTCGTTGATCTACGAGAGGGGGAAGTTCGTCCAGGCGGCGACCCGTGGTGACGGCGTTGCGGGCGAGGACGTCACGTCCAACGTCGCCACCGTCGGTGACGTGCCGCACGAGTTGGCCAAGGCGGGCGGTCCGTATCCCGGCGTGCTCGAGGTGCGTGGCGAGATCTACATGCCGGTCAAGGAGTTCGAGGCGATGAACAAGCGCCAGGCCGACGCCGGCGAGCGGCTGTTCGTCAACCCGCGCAACTCGGCGGCCGGCGCGTTGCGGCAGAAGGACCCGGCGATCACGGCGACGCGGCCGCTGCACTTCTGGGCCTATGCGGTCGGCTTCGTCGAGGGCGCGCCGGCGAAGAGCACGTGGCCGGCGTCGACGCAGTCCGAGACGCTGGCACAGCTGGCCAAGGCCGGCTTCCCGGTGAGCCCCGACGCCCGACGGGTGGTGGGCATGGAGGCGGTTGGGGCCCGGTGCCGGGAGCTCGAGGCCGAGCGGCACTCGCTCGCCTACGAGATCGACGGCGTCGTCTCCAAGGTGGACGACTTCGCCCTCCAGGCGGTGCTCGGATTCACGTCACGAGCCCCCCGGTGGGCCATCGCCTTCAAGTTCCCGCCGGAAGAGCGCACGACGAGGCTGCTCGACATCATGGTGTCCATCGGCCGGACCGGCCGGGCGACGCCGTTCGCCCGGCTCGAGCCCGTGTTCGTCGGCGGTTCGACCGTCGGCGTGGCGACGCTGCACAACGAGGACCAGGTCGCCGCCAAGGACGTGCGCCCCGGGGACCTGGTGATCGTGCGCAAGGCGGGCGACGTCATCCCCGAAGTCGTCGGTCCGGTCAAAGACGGCCCGGGCGTGCCGGCCCGGCGCAAGTCGAAGTGGAAGTTCCCGTCGAAATGCCCGTCGTGTGGCGAGCCGCTGACGCGACTGCCGGGCGAGAGCGACACGTTCTGCACGAACATCGACTGTCCGTCACAGCGGGTGCAGCGGATCGTGCACTACGCGTCGCGGGGGGCGATGGACATCGAGAGCCTGGGCGAGGAGCGCGTGTTCCAGCTCGTCGGAGCGGGGCTGATCAACGACCCGCCGGATCTGTACGGACTGACCGTCGAACAGCTGGTGCTGCTGGAGCGCTTCGCCCAGATTTCGGCGAGCAACCTGGTGGCGGCGATCGAGGCGTCGAAGGCGCAGCCGCTCAGCCGGCTCCTGGTGGCGTTGGGCATCCGGCATCTGGGGCCGACGGGGGCGAGGGCGCTGGCCCGTGCCTTCGGGAACCTCGGGGCGATCGAGGCCGCGGGTGAGGAGGCGCTGGGAGCGGTGGACGGCGTGGGTGGGGTCATCGCGGCGAGCGTCGCCGAGTTCCTGGCGCAGAACGAGCCGGTGCTCGAGCGGCTGCGGGCGGCCGGGGTCAACACGGAGGAGCCGGGGGCCGCCGGGACGACGGGCGGCGGGACCGGGGCGGCCGATGCCCTGGAGCAGACGCTGGCGGGCAAGACGGTGGTGGTCACCGGTGCGGTGCCGGGCTACACGCGGGAGGGGGCAGAGGAGGCGATCATGGCGCGGGGCGGGAAGTCGCCGGGGAGTGTGTCGAAGAAGACCTTCGCCCTCGTCGTGGGGGACGCGCCGGGGGCGAGCAAGACCAAGAAGGCCGAGGAGCTCGGGATTCCGACGATCGACGCGTCGGGGTTCGACGCGCTGCTCGAGTCCGGCGCGCTGCCGTGATTTGGGCCGGGACGGGCGGCGGGCGGCGTGGTTGGCAATGGGCGTGCTGGTAGGGGGGTGTCCACCGCAGTGGGCGCGCGATGTCGGTAGCCTGAATTTCGCCCGATGCCCCTGATCTCTGATTCCATCGGCCGGGTCCTTGGGAAGCGGTACCGGCTGCTCTCCGCTCTGGGCACCGGCGCTTCTGCGCACGTTTATCTGGCCGAGGACGTGTCGTTGCAGCGCCATGTCGCGGTGAAGGTGCTCCAGCCGGGCCTGGCCGCGGACGAGGCGTTCCTGAAGCGTTTCCGGGCCGAGGCGCGGTCGGTGGCGTCGCTGAACCATCCGCACGTGTTGCGGGTGTTCGACTGGGGCGAGGACAACGACGAGCCGTATCTGGTGCTGGAGTATCTCGGCGGCGGGTCGCTGCGCGACCTGTTGGACCGGGACGTGCGGCTGTCGCACGCGCAGGCGGCGATGTTGGGCGCCGAGGTGGCGCAGGGGCTCGCGTACGCGCACGTGCGGGGGCTCGTGCACCGGGACGTGAAGCCGGCGAACCTGCTGTTCGACGAGGAGGGTCGGGTGCGCATCGCCGACTTCGGCGTGGCGCGTGCGCTGGCGGAGGCGGCGTGGACCGAGCCGGCGGGGGCGATGGTGGGGACGGCCCGGTACATCTCGCCGGAGGCGGCGGAGGGCAAGCCGGTGGACGGGCGCGCCGACGTCTACTCCTTGGCGTTGGTGTTGTACGAGGCGGTGACGGGGACCGTGCCGTTCGTGACGGACACGACGATGGGGACGCTTGGCGGCTCGGATCGGGCAGACGTTGCCGCACGACCCGGCGTTGGGCCCCTTGGACGACGTGTTGGCGCGGGCGGCCGCGCCCGACGTTGCCGCCCGCCTGGACGCGGCGGGGCTGTCGGCCCGGTTAGGGGCGCTGGCGGCGGCTCTGCCCACGCCTGCGCCGCTGCCGCTGGTGTTCGCGCAGCTGGAGAAGTCGGCCCCGATCGCCGGGTTCCAGGCGCCGGGGGTCGGCGAGCTGACCGAGACGAAGGTCGTCGGGGTTGCCGGCGCGGGCGCGGGCGCGACGGCCGTGGCGGCAGGGGGGACCATGGTGGCGGCGGCGGGGGCGCCGGTCGGGACCAAGGCCGGCCCCGGAGAGGTCTTCGACGCCGAGGCCTTCGGCCGCTCGAAGGGCGGCGGGGGCGCCCGATGCCGGCGCCGAAGAAGCGGCGTTGGTGGCGTGGGGACGGGTTCGGCGGGCGCCGGACCTGGATGATCGCCGGCGTCGCCCTGGCGGTCGTGCTGTTGGCGGCCGGTCTGGCGGTGGCGTTCGGGACCAACGTGCTCACGCCCTCGCACCCGACGCCGACGCTGGCGAACCTGACGGTGGCCGAGGCCCGGACGTCGCTGGCGAAGGTGCACATGACCCTGGCCGAGGGGAGGCCGATCAAGTCGATCACGGTGGGTTCCGGCGACATCGTGTCGCAGAGCCCGAAGGCGGGCGTGTCGGTCAAGGAGGGTACGACCGTGACCGTCGTGGTCTCCGACGGCCCGCCCAACGTCACCGTGCCCAGCCTGGCGGGCATGACGTGCGCGCAGGCGACGAACGCACTGACTGCGGCGCACTTCAAGTCCGTGTGTGCGCCCGGGGCCTACAACAACAACGTGACGGCGGGGGTGCTCGACATCTGGACGATCGGCTCGACCCAGAACCCGACGATGGCGCCGTACGGCGCCACCATCACGTTGGTGCCGTCGCTGGGGCACGAGCCGGCGACCGTCCCGCAGATCCCGCAGACGTACACCTTCGCCCAGGCACAGGCCGCGCTGCAGGCGGTCGGGCTGACGGCGACGCAGAACAACCAGTCAAGCACGACCGATGCCGAACGGGGATGTCATCGGGACGCGCCGGCGAGCGGGGCACAGGCTCCCTACGGCTCGGCGGTGACGGTGAACGTATCGACCGGCCCGCCGACGACGACGGTGCCCGACGTGAAGGGCGATTCCGTGCAGCAGGCGGATGCCGCGTTGCAGCAGGCCGGGCTGACGCCGTCGGGCGTGTCGGGCAACCCGTCGAGCAACGTGATCGGCACGCAGCCCTCCATCGGGTCGACCGTGCCGACCGGTTCCGCCGTCCAGCTCTTCACGCACTGAACGACGTCGGCGTCGACTCCGTTACTTTCCATCTCCCATGGCGTTGCCCTTCGACCCGAGCTGTGACCTCTGCGAGGCGGCGCGTCTGTCGGAGTGGCACCACGAGGACGACGTGTGCTGGGTGGCCGACTGCGAGGTGTGCGGCGTGCCCATGGTGGTGTGGAAGCACCATGGACCGGTGCCGCCCGACGAGGACGTCGAGCACATGGTGGCCCAACTGACCCGGGTGGCCGACGCGCGCTTCGGGCCGGGCGAGTGGTCGGTGGACCGAGTGATGCGCCAGATCCCGAACCACTTTCACGCGCACGGACGGGACCCGAACTGGTGGTTCCGGTTGCGCGGTTTGCGCTGACGGACTGACCGCCGCCCACTGACGGAGGGGCGAAAAGCCCGAAATTGGCCCCCGGTAGGGTGTCGCGGATGGAGGCATCTCCCAGGGAGCGCTCTGACGCGCTCCTGGACCCGGCGGCTGACCCCGGCGGGGCCGCCATGGGGACCCTGGGGGACGGGTCCGTCGACACGAACTGGTTCATCCTGCTGCGCCGGCGCGTCACGGACCGGGCGGTCCGGAGCCCTCGCTACCAGTGGTGGGCACTGGTCGCCCTCCTGTCCGGGCTGCTGGCCCTCAACATCACCTTCACCGTCTTCGTGGTGGCGCTGCCGACGGTCAAGTCCGACTTCCATTCCAATTTCTCGGTGCTGGCATGGGCCTCGACGGGACCGTTGCTGGCGTTCGGCGTGGCGGCGCCCTTCTTCGGCAAGGTGGGCGACCTCTTCGGTCACCGCCGGCTCTACCAGTTCGGGCTGCTCGGGGCGATGGTGAGCGCCATCCTCACGGCTACCGCGCCGAACGTGGGAATGCTGCTGTTCGCCCGGGTCCTCGACGGCGTCCAGGGAGCCGCCACCGGGACGGCTTCGATGGCCATCATCCTCGAGCTGTTCGCGCCGGAGGACCGGGTGAAGGCGCTCGGTTGGTGGTCCCTGGTCGGCGCCGGCGGGCCGGTCCTCGGGGTGACGCTCGGCTCGCCGGTGATCCAGTACTTCGGCTGGCGGACCCTCTTCTGGGGCCAGCTCGTGCTGCTGATCATCGCCTCGGTCGTGGTGGCGACGTTGTTGCCGACGCGACGACGGGCGAAGGCGGCGGCCGAGCCGGTCGACGATCTGGTCGAGGCGGACGGGAAGAAGCCCAGCATCTGGGCGGGCATGGACTGGGTCGGAAGCTGGAGTCTGGCCGGTGGCGTGACGGCGGCCATGCTCGTGCTGAGCATCGGGCCGATCGCGGGCTGGACGTCGGTCGGGGTGATCGTCTCCGGCGCGGCCGCCGTGGTGCTGGGCGTCGTCTTCGTGTGGAGAGAGGCGACCTTCGCCTCGCCGCTCATCCCGACGACCTACTGGCGGCGGCGCAACTTCATGTTCCCGATGGGCACGAAGTTCTGCACGAGCTTCGCCTACTTCGGCGCCTTCTTCCTGTTCCCACTGCTCATGGAGCAGGTCTACGGCTACAGCGTGTCGCAGGTCGGGTTCTTGTCCGTGGCGCGGCCTTTGGTCTTCGCCATCAGCGCACCGATCGCCGGGTACATGACCGTGCGGACGGGTGAGCGCAACGCGACGCTCTTCGGGACGGTGGCGCTGCTGTTCTCCATGGTGATCTTCGCGACCCTCGGGGCATCGTCGGCCGTGATCGTGGTGGTGGTGGCGCTGGCCCTGTCCGGCCTCGGCATGGGGGTGTCCATGCCGGCAACCTCGTCGACGATGGCGAACGAGCTTGCGGTATCCGAGTACGGCGTCATGAGCGCAGCGCAGTTGCTGGCCGCGCAGGTCGGCGAGGTGGCGGGCATCCAATGGTGCTGACGATCCAGGAGTCGATCGCGAAGAGCTCGGGGCTGGGCAACGTGCACCACAGCACCGCGCTGCTGCACAGCTTCAGCGTGCCGTTCTGGGTCGGCACGTTCGTTGCCGCGCTGGCCGTGGTCTGCGCGCTCTTCATCCGCCCGCTGCCGCGCTCGGCGCGGGCCGTCGCAGCTGGCGGTCGACCCCGCGCTGAGGCGGGGCTACTCGGTGATGTCGCGCAGGCGGGTGGCCATCTCGGCCGCGTTCGGGTCGGCCGCCGCCGGCGTGGCCTGCAACGCCATCAGCTTCGCCATGTCGCCCTCGACGCGCACCTTGCCCGCCATGAAGGCCTGCATGCCGGCCTGGGGGTTCCCCTCGATCAGGATGGCCTTCGCGGTGTCGTAGTCGACCGTGACCTTGAGGTCCTGGATCTCGAGGTGGCCTACGTCGAGGATCATCTCGCCGGTCGAGGTGTCCATGTGGGCGTGGATGTCGTCGGCGGAGAAGGGGACCGCCGTCACGACGAGGTTCATGCGGACGGTGTGGGGGATCGGCGGCGTCTTGCCCTCGTACTCGGCGCGGATCTTGCGCGCCTCGTCCAGCCATTCGTCGCTGAGGAACGGGTACGACGGCATTTCGTGTGTGCTCCTTCGTCTTCGGTCTCGCCCCGCTCGGTGCGCCTCTGTCGCCCCGCCCGGAGCCTTCTGGCCGCCGGAACCCTACTCGCCTCGCCAGTAGGCTGCCGATTCGTGACCCACCCCATCATCCCCGGTGCAGAGCCCTATTCGGCCACCGGCGACGCCCGCGGCGCGCTGGTCCTCCACGGGTTCACCGGCAACCCCCAGTCGATGCGCGGGTTGGCCCTCGCGCTGGCGGACGCCGGCTTCACGGTGGAGATGCCGCTGCTTCCCGGCCACGGCACCGACATCGCCGACATGGTGCCCGACCCGGTGGCCCCAATGGTGCGAGGCGGCGGACGACGCGTTCACCGCGTTGGCGGCCCGCTGCGACGCGGTGGTGGTCGTCGGGCTGTCGATGGGTGGCAGCCTCGCCGTCTGGCTGGCCGAGCATCACCCCGAGGTGGCGGCGTTGTCGGTGGTGAACCCCCTGGTGACCCCGCCCGACGTGGCGACGACCGGGTTCATCGAAGCGATGATCGAGGGCGGCGACGAGATCGCGCCCGGCATCGGCTCGGACATCGCGATGGAGGGCTCGGTCGAGTCCGCCTACCCCGAGCTGCCCCTGCGGGCGGCGCTGTCCCTCTTCGAGGGTGTCGAGGAGGTCGAGGCCAAGCTCGGCTCGGTGACGTGCCCGGTGTTGCTCTTCACGAGCGCCCAGGACCACGTCGTCGACCCCAAGTCGAGCGAAGTGCTCATGGAACGGGTGAAGGGGCCCGTCGAGCAGGTCGTCCTCGAGCGGAGCTACCACGTGGCGACGCTGGACTACGACAAGGACGAGATCGAGGCACGCACCGTCGAGTTCCTGAGCGGCGTGCTGGCCGCCCCGCGTCCGTGAGCGACGAGAAGGTCACGAGCTCACTCAGCCGGGACGACGTCGTCCACGTCGCGCACCTGGCGCGCCTGGACCTGACCGAAGAGGAGGTCGAGCTCTTCACGGCCCAGCTCCGCACGGTGCTCGACCACGCGGCCGACGTCGCGTCGCTCGACCTCTCCCATTTGGAGCCCTCGTCTCGCCCGATCGCGCTCGAGAACGTGCTGCGGGCGGACGAGCCGCGTCCCAGCCTCGACCGCGACGAGGTGCTGGCGGCCGCTCCGGCCGTGGAGGACCACCGCTTCCGGGTGCCACGGATCGGCGGGGAGGCTCCGTGACGACGGCGACTGCGGTGTCCGTGGCCGCGGCGGTGCGCTCGGGCGCGCGCTCGGCCCGAGAGGTCACCGACGAGGCGCTCGCCGCGGTGGCCGCGGGCGACGACGACTTCCACGTCTTCCTCGACGTGATGGCCGACGAGGCGCGGGCGCAGGCCGACGCGGTCGACGCCGCCGTGGCTGCCGGCCGCGACCCCGGGCCACTGGCCGGGGTGCCGGTCGCACTGAAGGACAACCTGTGCACCCGCGGCTTCGCCACGACGTGCGGGTCGCGGATCCTCGAGGGATGGCGCCCGCCGTACGACGCCACCGTCGTCGCGGCGCTCCGGCGCGCCGGGGCGGTGGCCGCTGGGCAAGACGAACATGGACGAGTTCGCCATGGGCTCGTCGACGGAGAACTCGGCCTTCGGCCCGACGCGTAATCCCCGCTGCACCGACAAGGTGCCCGGGGGCAGCAGCGGCGGGTCGGCGGCTGCGGTTGCCGCCGGCTTCGCCCCGCTGGCCCTCGGCTCCGACACCGGGGGCTCGATCCGGCAGCCGGCGGCGCTCTGCGGCGTCGTCGGGATGAAGCCGACCTACGGCCGGGTGTCGCGCTACGGGCTGGTGGCGTTCGCGAGCTCGCTCGACCAGATCGGGCCGTTCGCGGCGACCGTCGAGGACGCGGCGCTGCTCTACGACGTCATCGCCGGCCACGACCCGATGGACAGCACCTCGTTGCCGTCGACGCCCGAGCCGACGTTGCCCGGCATCGGCGACGGCGTGGAGGGGATCCGGATCGGGGTGTGCCGCGACCTGGTCGACGGGTGCGCGGCGGACGTGGCGGCGCGGGTGCAGGAGGCGGCCGACGCGCTGGCCGCCGTGCCGGGGCCAAGGTGGAGGAGGTCTCGGTGCCCGAGTTCGCCTACGGCCTCTCCGCGTACTACCTCATCGCACCGGCCGAGGCCTCTTCCAACCTCGCTCGCTACGACGGCGTGCGCTATGGGCTACGCGTGGACGGCGACGACGTCGAGGCGATGAACACGGCCACGCGGACGGCCGGGTTCGGGGCCGAGGTGAAGCGCCGCGTCATGCTCGGGACCTACGCGTTGTCCGCCGGGCTACTACGACGCCTACTACGCGCAGGCCCAGCGGGTGCGGACGCTCGTCATGCAGGCGTTCGACCGGGCCTACGAGTCCTACGACGTGCTGCTCGGCGCGACGGCGCCGACGACGGCGTTCGACCTGGGGGCGAAGGTCGACGACCCCATGGCGATGTACATGAACGACGTCTGCACGATCCCCTCCAATCTCTCGGGGCATCCGGCGATCTCGGTGCCCTTCGGCACGGGCGCAGGACGGCCTGCCGGTCGGCGTGCAGGTGCTGGCGCCAGCATTGGGCGAGGCCCTGTTGTTCCGGGTCGCCCGTGCAGTGGAGGCGCAGGCGCCATGAGCGAGTGGGAGACCGTGATCGGGCTCGAGGTGCACTGCGAGCTCGCGACGAGCGACGAAGCTGTTCTGCGGGTGCCGCAACGCGTTCGGCGACGAGCCCAACGTCAACATCTGCCCGACCTGCATCGGGCTCCCGGGTTCGCTGCCCGTGCTCAACGAGCAGGCGGTCGAGCTGGCCATGCGGATCGGTGCGGCGCTCCACTGCGACATCCGACCCTCGGTGTTCGCCCGCAAGAACTACTTCTATCCCGACCAGGCCAAGGACTATCAGATCAGCCAATACGACCTGCCCTTGAACGCCGAGGGGTGGCTGGACCTGCCCGACGGGTTCCGCGTGGGCGTGACGCGGGCGCACATGGAGGAGGACACCGGCAAGCTCACCCATGTCGGCGCGAGCGGCCGCATCAACGCGGCCCAGCACGCGTTGGTCGACTACAACCGCTCTGGCGTACCGCTGGTCGAGATCGTCAGCGAGCCCGACATGCGTTCGTCGGCGCAGGCGCGGGCGTACGCGTCGGAGCTGCGCGGGATCCTCGTCGCGACGGGAGCGTCGGACGGCCGTATGGAGGAGGGCTCGATGCGGGTCGACGCCAACGTCTCGGTCCGCCCGGCCGGCAGCAGCGAGTTCGGCACCCGCTGCGAGATCAAGAACCTCAACTCGCTGCGCTCGCTCGGGCGGGCGATCGACTACGAGGTGGCCCGGCAGATCGCACTCCTCGAGAGTGGCGGGGCGGTCGCCCAGGAGACCCGCCACTGGGACGAGTCGGCGGGGCGTACGGAGGCGTTGCGGTCGAAGGAGGAGGCCAACGACTACCGCTACTTCCCCGAGCCCGACCTCGTGCCCCTCGCGCCCGACGCCCCGTGGCGCGACCGGGTGCGGGGCTCGCTCGGGCCGATGCCGGCCGACCGGCGGGCCGCGCTTGGTGGCCGCGCTCGGCGGTGACCCCAGCTCCGCCGAGGTCGATCAGATCAACGCCGTCGTCGACCTGGGTCTCGATGGGCTCGTGCACGCCGCGTCGGACGCCGGTGCACCCGCCGCGCTTGCGCTGGTGCGTGCGGCCAACGAGGTCGCCGCGCAGAGCGAGGCCGGGTTGCGCCTCGACGCCGGTGCGTTCGCGTCCTTGCTGACCTTGGAGGCGGGCGGGAAGTTGTCCGCCACCCAGTCCAAGGCGGTACTGGCGGTGCTCCTCGAGCGGGGTGGAGGAGACCCGGCGGCCGTGGCGAAGGAGATGGGATTCGAAGCCATGGCCGCCGACTCGCTGGCGGCCGTGGTCGACGAGGTCGTCGCGGCGAACCCCGACGAGTGGGCGCGCTTCGTCGACGGTGACGACAAGCTCATGGGCTTCTTCACCGGCAAGGTGATGGAGGCCACGGCCAAGAAGGCAAACGGCAAGGACGTCGCGGCCGAGCTCCGTCGCCGCCGCGGTTAGGACTCGAGCGGTTCCTTCACGTAGCGGTCGAGCGTCGGGCCGACCCAGCGCCCGATCTGCTTGGGCGACGCCGTGGACATGGGCGGCACCCGCAGGATGTAGCGGGCAAAGGCGAGCCCCATCAGCTGCGACGAGACCATGGCCGTTCGGCGCCGCCGCACCGTCTCCGTCTCGCCTTCGTTGTGGCGGAGGACGCTCCAGACCCGCTCGTTGACGAACTCGCGCATGGCGTCGGCCACGCTTGCTCGACGCGGCCATGGCGGAGAGGCACGAGGCGAACGACGACCCCGTGCCCTCGGCGAGGTCCCACATGGTGAGGAAGCCCTCGATCGTCCGGGAGCCCGAGTACTCGGGACCGGCGGCGTGCTCCTTCACCTGCCTCGGGTCGAAGGGCAGAGCCATGGCCGCCACGAACAGGCTGGCCTTGCCGTCGAAGTAGTGGTGGACGAGGGCGGGGTCGACGCCGGCCTCCCGGGCGACGCCGCGCAGGCTGGTGCCGTCGTAGCCCTTGTCCGCGAAGACGCGCTTGGCCGCCTCGACGATCTCACCCCGGGTGTCCGCGTTCCCCGGCCGACGTCCGACGGCGCTCACCGCCGTAGCGCCGCGAATTGGCGGGTCAGCCGGTATTCACCAGCGGAGAATTCTGTGTTAAAACTCATCAGTGATGAATCATAGGATGGTGAGCGGGTGAGCGGAATGGATGCGAGGAACCAGACCGAGGTCACGGCACTCGGCCGCCTGGCCGGCGCGGTGCTACGACCGCCGCCGGCTCGTGCTGGTGCTCTGGATCGTCGCCATCATCGGCATCACGGTCGTCTCGGTGGCGGTGGGCACGACCTTCAAGAACAAGTTCACCGCCGGCAACACCCCGTCGCAGCAGGCGCAGAACATCCTCCAGCAGCGTTTCCCGTCCAAGTCCGGCGACACCGCGGACATCGTGTTCCACATCGTCGACGCCCGATCGCAGCCAACCAGGCGGCGATCACCAATGTCATCGACAAGGTCCGACCGCTTCCGTACGTCCAGGGCGTCACCAGCCCGTTCTCGCCACAGGGGGCGCACCAGATCGCGCCCAGAGGTGACATCGCCTACGCCGAAATCCAGTTCACCACCGACACGGCCGACATCCCGACCGGGGCGGTGAAGACGGTCATCTCCACCGCGCAAGGTGCTGCGCCCCAGGGGGTCCAGGTGGAGCTCGGCGGGAGCCCGATTTCCGCCGCTGCCACCGCCGCACCCGGGACCGAGCGAGGGCATCGGCATCACGGCCGCGCTGTTGATCATGCTGTTGGCGTTCGGGTCGGTGGTGGCGATGGGACTGCCGGTGATCACCGCACTGGCAGGGCTGGGGATCGGCATCGCCTTGCTGGAGTTGCTCACTCACCTGCTGACCGTGCCGAACTTCTCGCCGGAAATGGCGATCATGATCGGCCTCGGCGTCGGCATCGACTACGCGCTCTTCATCGTCACCCGGTACCGGCAGGGGATCTTCGAAGGCCGGACGCCGCGCGACGCGGTGATGACGTCGCACATGACGGCGGGGCGTTCGGTCATGTTCGCCGGGAGCACGGTCGTGATTTCGCTCTTTGGGCTCTACCTGATTCAGCAGCCCTACATGATCGGCCTCGCCACCGCGTGCATCGCGGCCGTGCTGATGGTGCTGCTCGCAGCGCTGACGCTGCTCCCGGCCATGCTGGGGTTCGCCGGCAACGTCATCGACAAGCTGCACATTCCGGGACTGCTCCAGAACGGTGGGCCCCCGCCCGAGAACGGGTTCTGGTACCGCTGGAGCCGGTTCGTGCAGAGGCGGGCCTGGTTCACCGGTATCGCCGCAGTGCTCGTTCTGGTGGCGCTCGCGCTCCCGCTGTTCAGCATGCGGCTCCAGTTCACCGACGCCGGCAACGACCCCTCCAGCCTGACGACGCGCCAGGCCTACGACCTGTTGGCCAAGGGGTTCGGCCCCGGGTTCAACGGTCCGCTCATTGTCGCGGTCGCCATGAGCGGGCCTTCGGACGTGCCGACGGTGCAGCACCTCGACCGTGCGCTGTCGTCCGGGGTGCCGGGCGTCGCGTTCACCGCACCGGCGCAGTTCAACGCGAGCGACACCGGTGCCCTCATCCCGGTCATCCCGACCACGTCGCCGCAGGCGTCGCAGACGGTCGACCTCGTGAACCGTCTGCGTGCCGACGTGATCCCGCCGGTGGTCAGCGGGACCGACGTCAACGCGCAGGTCGGCGGGGAGACGGCCGCGTCGATCGACGCCGCCAACTTCCTCGGCCACCGTCTCTTCATCGTGATCGGCGCGGTGCTGATCCTGTCCTTCCTGCTGCTCATGGTCGTCTTCCGCTCGTTGGTCCTTCCGCTCAAGGCGGTGATCATGAACCTGCTGAGCGTCGGTGCGGCGTACGGGGTGATGGTGGCCGTGTTCCAGTGGGGCTGGGCGGGGAGCATCATCGGCATCGGCGAGAAGGGGCCGATCGACCCGTGGATCCCGGTCGCCATGTTCGTCGTCCTCTTCGGACTCTCCATGGACTACGAGGTCTTCCTGCTCTCGCGCATCCGAGAGGAGTGGCTGCGCACGGGTGAGAACTCGACCGCGGTGGCGGACGGGCTGGCCGTCACCGGCCGCATCATCACGGCCGCCGCCGCGATCATGTTCTGCGTCTTCGGCTCGTTCATCATCAAGGACCCGCTGCACATCCTCAAGGTGTTCGGCCTCGGCCTGGCCACCGCGGTGCTCATCGACGCCACCCTCGTCCGCATGGTGCTCGTCCCGTCGATCATGGAGGTACTCGGTCCGGTCAACTGGTGGCTGCCCCGGTGGATGGACCGATCGATGCCCGAGACTGGGGATCGAGGTGACCCCGACCGCCGACGCCGACTCCGGTGCCCACGCCCGCCTGACCTGGGCAGGGGCGGCCGTATGCTTGGCGCCCATGAGCAGCGAACAACCGGTCGTCCACGTTCGTGTCGTTGAACCCGGGACGCGACGTGCAGCGGGTCGGCACTGCGGAGTTCCTCGGTGAGGACGTCCAGAAGATCCACGACCCCGTGTGGGCGGTCATCGGAAACCTCGGCGACAGCCAGTGCTACCTCGGCGTCCCGGAGAAGGTGCAGATCATCCAGTCGGCGCATGTCGCGACGAATCGCGAAGGACGACCTTGCCGTCCGGTTGATCCCGCCGGCGTTCACCCTCGGCGTCTCGGACGGCCAGCTCAACGGCACGCCGGAAATGCGGTTCTCCCTCGTCGGACGCGAGCTCGTCCACGACGTGGCCGATGTGCACCTCGTCGCCAACAAGGTCGCCGGACTGGTCGCCGTCGTGGCGTGCGACAAGCCGCCGGTCGGGACGCTCGCCGCCATCCTCGAAAACGACACCCCCGCCGTCATCCTCTCCGACGGGCCCATCCGACCCGGGATCGACCCGGAGACCGGAGCCCCGATCGACATCGTCGCGGCCTTCCAGATCGCCGACCAGGATGCGGCCGTCCGCGCCCGCTACGCCCTGCACGCATGCCCGGGCCAAGGCAGCTGCGGCGGCATGTTCACGTACAACACGATGCAGACCTTCATCGCCGTGCTCGGGCTCGAGCCGTTGCACATGGTCGCCCCTCCCTCCGACGACCAGCGTCGGTTGGCAGAATTCCCCGACCAGCTCGTCGACTGCCTCTTGGCCATGACGAGCCGGGGCATCAGGCCGCGTGACATCGTGACGCCGCAGGCCCTACGGAACGCACTGACGGTGGCCATCGCCATGGGCGGTTCCACCAATGTCGCCTTGCACAGCGTCGAGATCGCCCGGGCCGCCGGGATCGACCTCTGGGCCGAGGTGCTCAGTCAAAGCGATTTCAACGACCTGGCTCGGCGGCTGCCCGTGCTGGTGAACATGCGGCCCTTCGGGGACTACTCCATGGTGGACGTCGACGCCAAGGGCGGACTGCAGGTCATCGTGAAGGAGCTCCTCGACGCGGGCTTTCTCGACGGTGACGCTCTGACCTGCACGGGCGAGACCCTGGCCGAACAGGTTCGGCGGCTCGATCCCCCGCCGCCCGATCAGGACGTCATCTACCCGGTCGACAAGCCCTTCAAGGACACGGGCGGACTGCGTCTGCTTCGGGGAAACCTCGCGCCGGAGGGTGGCGCGATCCTCAAGGTTGCAGGCGTTGAGCGCGGCGTGCAGGACGGTGTGTTCACCGGACGAGCCCGCGTGTTCAACAGTGAGCGCGCCCTCGTCGAGGCTCTCGACAGCCAGCCTGACAGCTTCGAGGACAACGACATGGTGGTCATCCGCTACGAAGGACCCCGGGGTGCGCCGGGCATGCCCGAGCTGCTCGACCCCACGTCGCGAATCACGGCCCTGTGTCGCGAGCGCGGACATCACCATCGCGCTGATGACCGACGCGCGGTTCTCGGGCGGATCGGTGGGGCTGGTGATCGGCCACGTCGCGCCGGAGGCTTTCCTCGGGGGCCCCATCGCGCTCGTCGAGCAGGGTGACACCATCGTGATCGACGTCACGAACGACCGCATGGACTGCCCGCAGCTCGACGAACCCGGCGTGTTCGACAAGCGTGCTGCGGCGTGGCGAGCCGAGGTCGACCGCAACGGTGGCGTCCACCCCGATGCCAGCACGGTCACGGACCGGGTGTTGGCGCGGATGCGAGCCACGGCGCTGCCGGCGCTCTTGGGCGCGGGGATGGCGACACCGTCGCCCGCCTGATCGCGGACGCTGCCGGCGTTACTACTGGACCGTGCGGTGCAGTGCGTCGGGCCGGATCGAGCCGAACGTATCCCAGAGCTCGTCGGCGGGCACCGGGTATCCGTAGAAGAAGCCCTGCACCGATTCGCACCCGATCGCCTGGAGCGCACCGGCCTGTTCGGCCGTCTCCACCCCCTCCGCCACCACGGACAGGTTCAGCGAATGACCCAGGTTCACCAAACCCTGCACGATGGCCGCGCTGCGACAGTCGTCGGAATCGAGCGTCGAGACGAAGCGGCGATCGATCTTGATCCCCGTGATCGGCAGGTCCTGGAGCCATGAGAAGTTGGAGTAGCCCGCCCCGAAGTCGTCCAAGCTGAGGCACACACCCAGGTCTCGAAGCGATCGCATGACCACCTCGGCGACCCCCACGTCGAGCAAGGCCTCCTCGAGGATCTCGAAACCGAGCAGTTCTGGCGGAATCCCGTTGCGCGTGAGCACGTCCACGACCAAGGCCGGGAAGCCCGGGTCGGCGAGTTGCTGGGGTGACACGTTCACCCACAGACGGAAGGGGCCGGAGAGCTTGTCCTCCGCCCGCCACCGGGCGAGATCAGCCGTCGCCTGCTCCAATACCCACGTGCCGATCGGGGTGATGAGGCCGCTGTCTTCCGCGACGGGCAAGAACTTCTCGGGAAGGACCCGCCCGTGACCCGGACGGTCCCAGCGCAAGAGCGCCTCGGCCGCGACGACGTCCTCGGTCAAAGGGTCGACGATCCCTTGGTACAGGAGTACCAAGGCGCCGGTCGCCATCGCGACGGGGAGCTCGCGCTCGACTCTCGAAGCGTTCCCTGACCTGGGCGCGCATCTCGTCGTCGAAGAGCTCCCAACGGCCGCGCCCGCCCTCTTTGGCCCGGTACATCGCAGTGTCCGCGTTGCGCAGCAACGTCTCCGCCGAGTGCCGCCGGAGGCCCGGCACGGTCATGGCGATGCCCACGCTCGCGCTGATCCCGTAGTCGGATCCGTCGATCTCGATCGGCTTCTGGAACGTGTCGAGCAGGTGCTGGGCGATGGCGCAGGCCTCGTTGGAACCTCGCACGTCCGGGCAGATGACGACGAACTCGTCACCCCCGAATCGCGCCACGCTGTCCGTCTTCCGACACGACGCGCTCAGGCGGTGCGCGACCTCTTGCAGCACCCGGTCGCCGACCTGGTGGCCGAAGAGGTCGTTGACCACCTTGAACCGGTCGAGGTCGAGAAAGTAGAGCGCCACCGACCGACCGTTCCGATGACTGAGCGCCAAGCTCTGCTCCAGGCGATCATCGAGCAGGGCCCGGTTGAGCAGACCGGTCAACGGGTCGTACATCGCCTGATACGCGTTGATCTGCTTCAAGCGGTCGACGAGGTCCCGGTTCTGCTTGAACAGTCGCCTTCTGTGAGGGCGTCGGCCACGCTCTTTTGGAACTGCTGCGGAGCGACCGGCTTGATCAGATAGGCGTCGAGCTGGCCCACCGCTGCGATGGCGGTGTCGAGCGTGGCATAGCCCGTCAGGAGGAGAACGGGGATCTCCGGATCGTGGGCCTTGACGTCCTGGGCGAGGTCTATGCCCGTGCCGTCGGGCAACTGGTAGTCGACGACGACCACGGCCGGCGTGTGGATGGCGACGAGTTTCCGTGCCTCGTCGACTCGGCCCGCGGTGATCGTCTCGATCCCGTCCATGCGGAGGACCTCGGCCAGCGTGTCGCGCATGTCCTCGTCGTCGTCGACGAGGAGGACCGTTTCGGTAGGGTCGGGCACGCCGTAGAGATCGGTCATGCGTCCTCGCTGTCGATCGCAGCCCGGACCTCGTCGAGCAACTGCTGGGGCGCAACGGGCTTCATCAGGTGGGAGAAGACCTTGTGCCCGACGCTCCGCTTGTCTTCTCCCTCGAAGCGGTACGCCGACATCAAGATCACGTTCGGCGGTGAGTCGAGGGCCTGAAGGACCTCGATGCCGGTCCGCCGCGGCATGCGGATGTCGAGGAGCAGGACCGTGACGCTCCCGGACTCCAGCATGTCGAGCGCGTCCTGGCCGTCCGCCGGCCTCGGCGACCGAGTAGCCCGCGGAACGCAGGATCTGGGCGACAGAGGTCCGCACGGGCTCTTCGTCGTCCACGACGAGCACGTCGGCCAGCAGGACGCTGTTCACCCCGCCGCCCGTTCCTTGACCGGCAGTACGACCGTCGCACGCACGCCGCCGGTCGCAGCGTTTTCCAACGAGATCTTCCCTCCGTGCGCCTGGACGAGCCGCTGGACGATGGCCAGGCCCAGCCCGGTCCCGCTGTCCTTCGTGGTGAAGAAGGGCTCGAAGACCCGCTGTCATGGTGCCGTCCTTGATTCCGGTCCCGCTGTCCTCGACGGTGAGCGTCGCCGTGCCGTCGGTGCAGAAGGCCCCGACACGGACCGTCCCACCCTCGGGCATGGCCTGGTACGCGTTGGTGACCAGGTTCGTGAGCACCTCGGCCAGCTGGCCACGGTCGCCGACCACCGAGCACGGCGTGACCTCCAGATCGACCTGGACGTCGTCGGGATGGGGATTCGTGGACAGGACCTCGTCGACGAGGTCGGGCACGTCGATCTCGCTCACGACCAACTCGCGGGGCCGGACGAAGGCGGTGAGGTCGTCCGCCAGTACGGCCGCCTTCGAGGTTTCACGCTCCGCCATCGACAGATACTTCTCGGTGGTCTGAGGACAATTCTTCACCCAGATCGCCGCGGACGATGAACAGGGCGTTGGTGACAGCGGCAAGTGGGTTCCGGAGCTCGTGGCCGATCACCGACGCCATCTCACCGACGGCGGAGAGCCGCTCCTTCTGGACGAGGGCGTCCTGCGTGTCCTTGAGCTCCTCGAGCGATGCGTTCAGGTCGGCGGTGCGCTCCTCGACGACGGCTTGGGCGTAACGATGGCGCCGTTGCACCGTCTCGATCGTGATGGTGACGACGAGTGCGATGAGCAGGCCCATGACGAGCAGGATCCACGGTCCCGAGGATGCGAGGCCCGTCACGAAGGGCGTGCGGGCGTTCGCAACAAGCGGTCCAGTTCGACGCGCCGATGTGCACCGGTGTATGCGCCGACGGCGTTAGCCAGCGGGAGCTGCCTTGGTCGAGGTGACGAGCAAGTTGGAGGACTCGGTGGGCCCGGGCCGTACAGGGCCACATTGAGGTTGCTGAAGGCGCGAACCGATCGCCGTGGCGATGTTGATGTGCACGGGGATCGTGAACTGCTCGTACACGTAGAGCCCGCCGGAGGCTGAAACGGCGAAGCGGGCAATACTCGTCTTGCCGTTCGACGTGACCGGTCCGCTGATGACGCCGGTGCCGGTGGCTCTTTGGACGGTGGCGAGCGCTTCGCCGCTCAGCGTCTCGCCCGGCTGGAAACTGCTGCCGGATGCGGCCACCACGACGTAGTGGTCTCCGTCCTTGCGGACAAGGACGTCGTCCGCACCAGGAGTGTCTTCCCGGTCGGGTTCACGTAGTTGACGAAGGCGATCGGGTCGGCGTGGGTGAAGGTCTTGACCACGGCGGCGTCGTTCGAGAGCCCGGTGGTGATGCCCCCGAAGACCGACGAGGCGGTGGCGCCCGCGTCGGTGGTGTTGCTCGCCGAGCAGGGCGGTCTCCTGCTGGTCGACGCTGTGCTGGAGGAAGAAGTAGCCGCCGATGCTGAGGAGGACGATGATCGCCCCGATCAGGAGCGCGACCGGGGAAGGGCGCCAGCGGTGGCTCATGGCAGCCTCAATTGCAGCCCGGACGCGGCGGCGAGCCGCCCTACGCCGTGCGCCAAATCACTCGCCGCCGTCTCGGCGGGTGGGGCCAGCTTCATGGATTCCCCCAAAAGACCGTCGCAGCCCTTCCGCTACGAGTCTCTCCGGCCCTATTCTTCCACAGGAACTGCAGGAATCGTTCCGCGATCTCACGGGAGGCCAAACGGGTGTTCGCCCTGAGGGCGGGTTACATCCCCTTGACGAGGCCCACCGTGTTGCCCTGGGGGTCGGTGAACATGGCGATCGAGGGCCCGCCGGGGATGTCGGTGGGGTCCATCACCTTCGTGCCACCCAGCGAAACGGCCTTGTCAAGGCTGCTTTGTAGGTCGTCGGTGGAAACGTAGAGGGTGAGGAACGACTTGCCGTCCTGGCTCGGGCCGACGCCACCGCCGATGCCGGGCGCGATCGGGGTGACCATGCCGTAGTTCGCCGGGTTGTCCGAGTCGACCTGCCAGCCGAAGAGGTCGGCGTAGTACGTCTGCAGCGCCGGGCCGTCGGGGCCGAGGATCTCGAAGTGCACGACCGGGTGTTCCATGGAGCTCTCCTTTCAGGTGCGGGCTGCCGCCAGCACGCGCCGCGGCTCGGGAGCCCGTTCTACGAGTCTGCTCCGTGCCTGTGACGCCGGCCAGCGACGTCAGCAGGAAGAAGTCGGATATCCGGCGGTTCTCGCGGGACCCTCCGGGGAGCGGTGAGGGCAGGAGGGAGGGGTTGTCCGCCCTGGATTCGCGTGCCACAATGAAGGCGCTATGAGCACGCGCCCGAACCGGCCCGAGACGATTCTGGTAGTCGTAACGTAGAGGCGCGCCCGCACATCGCAACGCGCCTCTCGACCTCCCGCACCGGGGGGTCGTTTCAATTCCCGGACAAATTTCCCCGCACGACGGCACGAAGGTCCGTAGGGACCGCAGGACAGCAGAGACGACAGGAACAGGACAGGAACAGGACAGGAACAGGGGACCGACAATGAAGCTGACAGGGGCCCAGGCCCTCATCAAGAGCCTCGAGATGCAGGGGGTCGACGTCATGTTCGGCCTGCCCGGCGGCGCCATCCTGCCGGTCTACGACCCGATCATCGACTCGTCGATCCGCCACATCCTGGTCCGGCACGAGCAGGGTGCGGGCCACATGGCCGAGGGCTACGCCATGGTGACCGGCAAGCCGGGCGTGGCGATGGTGACGAGCGGCCCCGGCGCCACGAACATCGTCACGCCGCTGGCGAACGCGTACATGGACTCGACGCCGCTGATCGTGGTGTCGGGCCAGGTGGCCACGCCGGCCATCGGCACGGACGCCTTCCAGGAGTGCGACATCACCGGCGTGACCATGGGGATCACGAAGCACAACTGGCTCATCAAGGACGTCGACGACATCCCGAGGGTGGTGGCCGCCGCGTTCCACGTTGCGACGACCGGGCGGCCGGGGCCGGTGTTGATCGACCTGCCCAAGGACATCTCGAACCAGACCATGGAGTGGTACTGGCCGTCCTCCGTCGACGAGCTCGACCTGCCGGGGTACCACCCGGTGACGTTCGGCGACCCCGTGCTGGTCGGCGCGGCGGCCGAGCTCATCGCTGCAAGCGAACCGGCCCGTCCTCTACGTGGGCGGCGGCGTGCTCAAGGCGCACGCGGCCGAGGCGCTGCGGGCGCTGGCCGATCGCACGGGCATCCCGGTGGTGACGACGCTCATGGCCCGGGGAGCGTTCCCCGATTCGCACCCCCAGGCGCTGGGGATGCCCGGGATGCACGGCCACTACACCGCGGTCACCGCCATGCAGCGGAGCGACCTGCTGATCAACCTCGGCGCCCGGTTCGACGACCGGGTGACGGGGAAGATCTCGTCGTTCGCGCCGGAGGCCAAGGTGATCCACGTCGACATCGACCCCGCCGAGCTCGGCAAGGTGCGCGTGCCGGACGTGGGCATCGCCGGCGACTGCCGCCAGGTGATCGGCGAGCTGCTGCTGGCGATGGACGCCCGTGACGCCGTCGGTGAGGCGGTGGTGCAGGACCTCGAGCCATGGTGGCGCCAGATCCACGAGTGGCAGGAGCGCTTCCCGCTGCACTACAGCCGAGACGGAGGGCGGTGCGATCAAGCCGCAGAACGTCGTCGAACAGCTCCGGGACGCCGCGGACGAGGACACCATCGTCGTGGCGGGGGTGGGCCAGCACCAGATGTGGGCCTCGCAGTACTGGAACTTCGAGCACCCCTACACCTGGGTCAACTCGGGCGGGGCGGGCACCATGGGCTTCGCCGTGCCGGCGTGCATCGGGGCGAAGGTCGGCCGGCCCGACCGCACCGTGTGGGCGATCGACGGCGACGGCTGCTTCCAGATGACGGCGCAGGAACTGGTGACGGCGAGCGCGGAGCAGATCCCGGTGAAGGTCGCGATCCTCAACAACGCGTATCTGGGGATGGTGCGCCAGTGGCAGGAGATGTTCTACGGGGAGCGCTACTCGGAGGTCTACCTCTCGCCCGACCTGCCCGACTACGTCATGTGGGCCGAGGCGATGGGCTGTGTCGGCATCCGGGCCGAGTCGCCCGAGGACGTGGGGCCGGCGATCGAGAAGGCGAACTCCATCGACGACCGCCCGGTCGTGGTCGACTTCCGCACCGACGCCTTCGAGAAGGTGTTCCCGATGGTGGCGGCCGGCGCGTCCAACGACGACATCGTGGTGCACCCGGACCAGGCGGCGGCCCGATGACGCGCGACCGGCGCGAACGTCGACGGCCCTCAACGGGCGGGAAGGGGCCGTCGCCCCGCCACCACATCCTGTCGGTGCTGGTGGAGAACAAGGCCGGTGTGCTGGCCCGGGTGGCCGGGCCTGTTCAGCCGGCGCGGCTTCAACATCTACTCCCTCGCCGTCGCCCCCACCGACGAGGACGAGCACTTCAGCCGCATCACCATCGTGGTGGACGTGGAGTCGGCGCCCTTGGAGCAGGTGATCATGCAGCTGGACAAGCTGATCAACGTCGTCTCCATCGGCGAGCTGTCGCCGGCCGAGGCGGTCGAACGGGAACTCGTGCTCGTCACGGTGGCCGCCGGTCCGACGGAGCGCTCGCAGGTGATCCAGCTGGTGGGCGTCTTCGGCGGCGAGGTGATCAACGTCGGGACGGACCGCGTGACCGTGATGCTGGCGGGCCGGCCCGAGAAGATCGACGACTTCGAGGGACTGCTCGAGCAGTATCACGTCGTCGAGCTCCAACGGACGGGCCGGGTGGCCCTGCCTAAGCTGGAACGCCACTGACCCGCCCGGCGGGACCTTCGGGAACCAGGTCAACCAGCGACAACCAGGGACAACCAGGGACAAAGAAAGAGAAAGAGACGCCATGGCCACGCTGTACTACGAATCCGACGCCGACCCCACGCTGATCGCGGGGCGCAAGGTCGCCATCCTCGGCTACGGGTCGCAGGGCCACGCCCATGCGCAGAACCTGATGGAGTCGGGGGTGGACGTGCGCGTCGCCCTGCGCGAGGGGAGCTCGAGCCGGGCCAAGGCGCAAGAGGCGGGGCTACGGGTCCTGTCGCTCGGTGACGCGGCGGCCGAGGCCGACGTGATCATGATCTTGCTGCCCGACACCGAGCAGAAGGCGGCCTACGACGAGTTCGTGGCCCCGAACCTCAACGACGGCGACATGCTGATGTTCGCCCACGGGTTCAACATCCGCTTCGGCCAGATCGTCCCGCCTGCCGGTGTCGACGTCACCATGGTGGCGCCCAAGGGGCCGGGCCACCTCGTCCGGCGCACCTACACCGAGGGAGGAGGGGTCCCGTCGCTCGTTGCCGTGCATCAGGACGCCACCGGGAAGGCACGTGACCTCGCGCTCTCCTACGCGCACGCCATCGGCGCGACGCGGGCCGGCGTGCTCGACACGACGTTCGACGAGGAGACCGAGACGGACCTCTTCGGCGAGCAGGTGGTCCTGTGCGGCGGCCTCACCGCGCTCGTGACCGCAGGGTTCGAGACGCTCGTCAACGCGGGCTACCAGCCCGAGTCGGCGTACTTCGAGTGCCTGCACGAGCTGAAGCTGATCGTCGACCTCATGTACGAGCAGGGGATCGCGGGCATGCGCTACTCGATCTCCGACACCGCCGAGTACGGCGACCTGACCCGGGGGCCCCGGGTGATCGACGAGGCCGTCCGGGCGACGATGCAGGGCATCCTCGACGACATCCGCAGCGGCGCCTTCGCCGAGGAGTGGATCGCCGAGAACAAGGCGGGCCGGCCGAAGTTCCAGGCCCTGCGCGAGGCGGGCAAGGCCCACCAGATCGAGTCGGTGGGCGCCGAGCTGCCGCGCCATGATGCCCTTCATCTCGGCCGGCAAGACCCGGGTGCAGGACGCTTCGGGCGGCTGACCAGGGATTCCTGGAATTCCTCCCCGGAGGGTTGACCTGACATCAAAGTGATGTCAAAGTGACATCATGAAGATGTCACTGGTGGTGGACGGGCTGCGCTCCGACGTGATCAGCGTCGGCGAGCTCGGCGACGACACGGTGGCCGAGGTGGCCGACCGCATCGCCGAGGTGCTCGGCCGCTCCATTCCCTCGCGGATCCTCGACCTGCTGTCAGAGGTGGCGGCCGAGGTGTCGGCCGAGCTGCCCGACGGCCGGGTCGAGATCCGGGTCGCCGGCGACGACGTCGACCTCGCCTACGTGGAGGACGCGGCTGCCGGGACCGCCGGTTCCGACGTCGAGGGCGACGGCGACCGGGACCGGGACCGGGACCGCGACATGTCGGCCCGCATCACCCTGCGCCTGAGCGAGAGCCTCAAGACGCGGGTGGAGGAGGGCGCGGCGCGCCAGGGGATCTCGGTGAACGCCTTCATCGTGCGCACCCTCGAGCACGGCGCGTCGGGCGAGCACAAGCGGAAGAACTACGCCGGCAACCGCCTGCGCGGCTACGGCACGACCTGAACCTGAAATCTGAAAGGAGCATCAGCCATGGAGAAGAGTTTCGAGACACCGGGGACCGTTCGCCTGCACGTGCAGAACGAGGTCGGACTGGTCGCCGTCACCGCCGCCCAGACGGAGAAGACCGTGGTGTCGCTCGAGGCGCACACGCCTGGGGCCGAGGAGCTGGTCGAGCGCGCCGACCGTCGAGTGCCGCCCCGCGGGCAGCCGGCACATGGTGGTGGTGAAGGTCCCCAAGCAGGGCGTGGGGAGCCGCTTCCTCCGGCGCAACGCGGTGACGGTGAGGGTCGAGATGCCCGAGGGCAGCGACGTGACCGTGGTCGCGGGGTCGGCCGACGTCGAGGTCACCGGACCGATCGGCGCGGGGGACTTCGCCACGTCGAGCGGGGACGTGGCGGCCGACGACGTCGCCGCCGACCTCATTGCCCGCTCTGCCAGCGGTGACATCACGGTGGGCGCCGTGGGCGGCGATGTCAGGGTCCAGACCGCCTCGGGTGACCTGCGCTGCTCGAGCGTCGACGGCCGCGCGGTCTTCACGACGGCGTCGGGTGACATCGAGGTCGGCGCGGCGGCCAGTCAGGTCGAGGTCAAGGCGACATCGGGCGACGTGCGGCTCGGCGAGCTGGCCCACGGGGCCCGCGTCTCCAACGTCTCGGGCGACGTCCGGGTGCTCGCCCTCGACGAGGGCACGCTCCACGTGCGCTCGGTGTCAGGCAGCGTCTCGGTCGGCGTCGTCACGGGGGTCGACCTGCACGTCGACGTCGAGACGATGTCGGGCCAGGTCCGCTCGGACATCCCGCTGGAGGACACGCCGGGGTCGGCGCGCAAGAACGCGTTGGTCGAGCTGAGCGTGCGCAGTGTCTCGGGCGACGTCGAGATCGAGCGGGCGCTCGAGCAGGTGGCCTGACCGCCGACCAGGCCCGGGTACCCTGCCCTGGGGTTACTCGAACACGAAGGGGAGCTCGTCGATCCTTCCCATGAGCTCGGGCACCAGTGCGGTCGGACACACCTCTCCAAGGGCCAAAGTCGGTCGGACCGTCGCGCCGCTACATTCGACTTGACCGAAGGAGGTGCGGATCATGGGACAGACCCGCCTGGACCAGCCGGCCGCATACGCCGCCAGTAGGGAGAAACTGCTCCAAGCGGAGATCGCGCTCATGCGCCAGCGCGAGGAGGTGGCTGCGCTCCGGCGTGCACTCCCGCCGGGCTCGACCGTGCAGGACTACGAGTTCATCGAAGGACCCTCGCGGCTCGCGGACGGGGACGAGCCGGTGCGCACCGTTCGGCTGTCCGAGCTCTTCACGGCGCCCGACCGGCCGCTCGTCGTCTACCACCTGATGTACGGGAAGTTGCAGACGGCCCCGTGCCCGATGTGCACCATGTGGATCGACGGCCTCAACGGGGTGGCGCGCCACGTGGCCCAGAACGTGGACTTCGTCGTTGCCGCCGCCGCCGATCCTCCGGCGCTGCGAGCGCACGCACGCGACCGCGGCTGGGAGAACGTGCGCCTCTTGAGCTGCGGTGACAACACGTTCCAGCACGACTTCGAGGCGGAGGACGACGAAGGGTGGCAGAACTCGACCGTGTCCGTCTTCACGCTCGATCCTGACGGCTCGCCCCGGCACTTCTACACGAGCCACCCGCAGTTCGACGATGACATCCGCGAGCGAGGGATCGACCTGTTCGCGCCGGCCTGGCACATCCTCGACGTCACGCCCCGAGGCCGGGGCGACTGGTACGCCGGCCTGGACTACTGACATGCCGTTCGTCCATCCCTCCGACATGGTCAGTGGGACACCGCTCCCCGGTTGGAGCGGGCGCTTCCTCCATTCGGCCAACATGACCTTCGCCCACTACGACATCGCCGCGGACGCCGCACCCCTGCACGAGCACCATCACGAGCAGGAGGAGGTGTGGCACGTGGTGGACGGGGAGATCGCCCTCACCATCGGGGGCGAGGAGCAGGTGCTGACGGCGGGCTGCGTCGCTGTGGTCCCGCCGGAGACACCGCATTCGGTCCGGCCCATGACGGCGGCGCGGGCGATCATCGCCGACTACCCGTTGCGTCCCAACCTCCCTGGCCAGACACCATCCGAATAGCCACTGGGGCGCCACCAAGTCTTCATGTTGCGCGGTCAGACTGACCGACAGTGTTGCGGCGAAAGATTGCCAGGTGCGTTGCTGTAGCCGCCGCGCTCGTCGTGACCGCCCCGTTGGTTGCGCTATCGGCGGCGGGACCGGCCTCGGCCGTCGAGGCCGGCTTGCCGACCTTGCGGTCGCCTGCGTTCGCGGGTGCCAGTGTGAGCGGCGCCCCGGCGATCGCGGGCCCGATCAGGTCGCCCGGCGGACCGTTCCTTTACGACAGTCAGGGCCGCGTCGTCTTCCTCCACGGCGTGGACGCCGTCTACAAGCGGAAACCCTTCGAGCTGTATGCGGATCCGGGCAAACCCTGGAACTTCTCTGCGGCCGACGCATCGCTCATGGCACGCTTGGGCTTCGACGTCGTCCGCCTGGGCATGACGTGGAGCGGCCTGGAGCCGGGAAAGGCCAAGGCCAACTCTCCCGCGATCTGCGGCCGCGGGCGGCCGACCAATCCCCACCAGCTCAACCTCGCGGTGCTCGACCGCTACGTGGCGCACCTCAAGCAGACCGTGGAACTCCTCGGGCGCTTCCACATCTTCACGATCCTGGACATGCACCAGGACGTCTACAACCACGCATTCGACGGTGAAGGCGCACCGTCCTGGGCGGTGTGCACCAACGACGTGCCCAGGACGGACCCGCCGGGCCGGTGGTCGAGCGAGTACACGACGACCGCAGCACGGATCGCGTTCGGCCACTTCTGGAACAACGACGTCCGCGGCGACCTCCAGGGCCAGTACGACCATGTGTGGGGTTACGTGGCCAAGGCATTCCGGGGCAATCCGTGGGTCATCGGCTACGACCCCTTCAACGAGCCGTACTCCACTTCGCTCGTCCCCTACCGCGGCGAGCACTTCGACGCCCAGCTCCAGTGCTTCTACACCGGGACGAAGTACATAAAGATCCGGCTTTCGGGCGCGCCGGCCCTGCACTGCCCGCGCCACGATCCGGCCAGCGGCGTGGTCCCGACCATTCTGGCCAACGACCCCTCGCATCTGGTCTTCGACGAGCCGGACAACTACGGCACGCTCGGTTACGTGACGTTCCTCGGCCCGATGCGACTGGGCAACCTCGTCTACAACGTCCATCTCTACTGCGGGGCGAGGAGCCCGGTCACGGGGAACCCGACCAACGTCTCGCTCTGTGCCAGGCAGGCGGCACGCTCTCTCGGCAAGCGGCACTCGGACCGGCCGGAGATGGCGTCGCATACGCAGCCCGGCGGGCCGGCATGGCTGGTCACCGAGTTCGGTGCGACGAGCAGCGTGCCGTACCTGGCGAACGTCACCTCTCTCATGGACGCCGAGCAGGTGGGATGGGTCTACTGGTCGTGGAAGTACTACGGCGACCCCACCGGGAGCGCGGCGGAATCGCTGGTCATGGCGGACGGGCGGTTGAAGGCGACGGCGCGTGTGCTGAGCCGGACCTATCCCGAGGCCGTGGCCGGCCGGCCGATCTCCTTCGACTACTCACCGAACACCGACGTGTTCCACCTGGCGTACGCGCCGAACCACCGCATTCACGCGCCGACCGTCGTCTTCGTGCCCACGCAGATCCACTACCCCCGGGGTTACTGCGCCAAGGTCAGCGGCGGGCACGTGACCTCCGCGCCGGGGAGCGACCTTCTCGACGTGGCGAACGCGCGGACCGGCCGTCTGGTGACGGTGACCGTCGTGCCCGGCGCCTGCAGCTCCTGAGGCCGGCGGCACCCGCCGGCTCCTAGGGTGGTCCGCATGTGCCGGAACATCACCACACTGCGCGGGCTCCAGCCCGCGGCGACACCCGAGGAGATCGAGGCCGCGGCGCGGCAGTTCGTTCGCAAGGTCAGCGGCGTGCAGTCGACGTCGCCCCAGACCGAGAAGGCGTTCGAGCGCGCCGTCCGCCAGGTCACCAAGGCCACGACCGAGCTACTGACGGGGCTCCCGCCCCGCAAGCAGCCACCGCCCACGCTGCCGCCGCTCCGTCGGATCGCTGCGAAGAAAGCCAGCTGAATATGCCTTGACAGCTATATGCAATTAGGAGCATATTAGCTGTATGACGGTCGCCTTCGAGGTGCTGGCCGAAGAGAGCCGGCGTCGCATCCTCGACCTGCTGATCGAGCGGGAGCGCCCGGTGGGCGACCTCGTCGATCGGCTCGCGCTGAGCCAGCCCACGGTCTCCAAACACCTCAAGGTTCTGCGTGACGCCGGCCTCGTCGACTCCCGCCACGACGCCCAGCGCCGGATCTACCGGGTCCGTACCGAGCCGCTCCGCGAAGTCGACGAGTGGCTGCGCCCGTACCGCGCCCATTGGGCGGAACACCTCAGCGCGCTGGAGCGACATCTGGACTTCATGGGCGAGGGAGAGGAGGGACAGTGGACGTGAACGACGAGCTCGGCACGCTCGAGCGAGACGGCCAGTTGTGCGTGCTGCGCTACCGACGGGTGTTGCGCCAGCCACCCGAGACGGTCTGGCGTGCTCTGACCGAGGATGCAGAGCTGGCGGGCTGGTTCCCCACGACGATCGAGGGAGAGCGGTCGCCGGGCGCGTCGTTGCGCTTCTCGTTCCGCGAGGACGAGGCGCCACCCTTCGAGGGCGAGATGCTCGCCGTGGACGCACCGTCGCTCCTCGAGTTGCGCTGGGGCGACGACGTGCTCCGTTTCGAGCTGGCACCCGAGGGCTCAGGCAGCGTGCTGACGCTGACCGTGACCTTCCCCGAGTACGCGAAGGCGGCGCGGGACGCCGCCGGATGGCACGTCTGCCTCGAGCAGCTCGGATACATCGCCGGCGGCGAGGGGGTCCCGTTTGCGCCGCCGGACCGCTGGCGGGTCGTGCACCCCGACTACGTCGCGCAGCTCGGGCCGGAGGCCTCGGCGCTCGGTCCGCCCGAGGAATGGGAGCGGGTCCACGGCGCGAGTGACGCGGGCGATCAGTGAGCGTGCGACCCGTAGCGGGAAGGACTGGAGCCCGCGGAGGGTGAAGCCGGGCCGCCATTGCGGCTCCTCGTCGGACAGCTCGATCGTGTCGAAGCGCGCCAGCAGCGCGTTGAACGCGATCTCACCCTCGAGCCGCGCCAGCGCGGCGCCGATGCAGTGGTGGATCCCCCAGCCGAAGCTGAGCGGCGTGTTGGGGGACCGGCGGAGATCGAGCTCCTCGGGGCGGTCGAACTCCTCGGGGTCGCGGTTGGCCGCGCCCTGCAGGACGACGATCCGGTCACCGCGCTCGAGCGGCTGGCCGGCGAGCTCGGCCGGTTCGAGCGCCGCGCGCAGGTTGAACTGCACCGGGCTGTCGAACCGTAGGAGCTCCTCGACCGCGGAGGGAGCGATCTCGGGGTGCGCCCTCCAATCCGCGAGCTGTTCGGGGTGCGCGAGCAGGGCGAGCAGCCCGTTGCCGAGCAGGTTCGTGGTGGTCTCGAAGCCCGCCGAGAAGAGGAGGATGGCCGTCGAGAGGATCTCGTCGTCGGTCAGCCGGTCGTCGTTCTCGCTCGCCTCGGCCAACGCGCTCATGAGGTCGTCGCGGGGTTCCCGGCGGCGCTCGGCCAAGAAGGCCTCGAAGTAGGCGCCCAGTTCTCCGATCGCGAGAATCGCGGCGTCGATCTCCTCTTCGGTGAGCACAGGCTCGATCCCACGCGCCGCCGCCCTGACCTTGGGCTGCAGGCCGGACGCGGTCCTCGGCGGGCACACCCACGAGCTCGCCGATGACGGCCATCGGCAACGGCAGCGCGAACTCGGTCATGAACTCGACTTCCCCGCGCCGGGCCAGGTCGTCGAGGAGGGTGTCAACGAGTTCGTGGATGGCCGGCCGAAGCCGCTCGACCTGACGCGGCGTGAACGACCGGGAGACGAGGCGCCGCAGGCGTGTGTGATCGGGTGGGTCGGCCATCAGCATGTTGTGCTGTCCCACGTCGAGGAACTCGCCGCGCCGGCTGTCGGTGTTGCCGAAGATGTCCATGCCGGAGTCTTCGATCCCGACGCCCCGCCCGAGCCGTGGGTCGCGCAACACCGCCTGGCACTCGGCGTAGCCGTTGACGCAGTAGGGCCCGAAGGAGGTCCGGTAGACCCGGGCCTCTTCGCGCATCAGTGCGTAATAGGGGTACGGATTGGCCTGTCCCTCGGGCGTGATCAGCACCTGCAGGAGGTGCCCGTCGAGGGTCGGGCTGGTCACGATGCTCATGAGTCGGTTCCCGCCGCACGCATGCGCGGCCAAGGCTACGCCCGACGCGGGAACTCCGACAGTCGAGAGCGGCGAGCGGCCCAGGGCGGCCGGTGACGAGCCTCCTTAGACTGCTCGGACACGGCGAGGACCAACGCTCGGACCGCCGTTGTTCCCGGAGAGGAAGCCTGAGATGAGCATGCACGGCAAAGTGGTGGTCATCACCGGCTCCAACGTCGGCATCGGCCTCGAGACGGCGGTCGGGTTGGCCGAGCGCGGCGCCACCACGGTCCTGGCGTGCCGCAACCAGGCCAAGGCCGAGGCGGCAGCCAAGGTGGTGACGCAGCGGACGTGGAACGACGACGTGCACGTAGTCGCTCTCGACCTGGCCGACCTGGCTTCGGTGCGCAAGGCGGCCGACGACATCCTGTCCCGATGGGGGCGCCTCGACGTGCTCGTGAACAACGCCGGGCGGGACGTGGACCCAACGCCAGCACACGGCGCAGGGCATCGAGTACACGTTCGGCGTGAACCACCTGGGCCACTTCTACCTGACCAACCTTCTGCTCGAGCGGCTGTGCGCCGACGCGCCCGCCCGCGTCGTCAGTGTGACCTCGGTCGGCCACCACGCGGCATTCGGCGGGATGCGCTTCGACGACCTGCAGAGCGAGAAGCGCTACGAGGGCATGGAGGTCTACTGCCGTTCGAAGCTGGCCAACGTCCTCTTCATTCGCCAGTTGGCCAAGCGCCTGGACGGCGAGCGGGGTCACGGCCAATGCCGCCCACCCGGGCTGGGTGCGGAGCAGCTTCGCCATGGACGGCGACATCACGGGGGTCATCGGTTTCGGCATGCGGGTGATCCGCCCGGTCCAGATCAGCCCGCGGCGCGGGGCCAAGACGTCGATCTACCTCGCCACCTCGCCCGACGTCGCCGGCAAGACCGGCATGTACTGGGTGCGCAGCAAGCCCGGCCACATGAGCCGCCACGCCCGCGACGACGCCGCAGCCGCGCGGCTGTGGGACGAGAGCGAACGGCTCCTGGCTTCGGCCGGTTTCGCGCTCGGCCTGACCGTGAAGAGCCGGCAAGCAGCCGGTCAGTTCGCCAGCGCACCCACCACGTGGGTGATGCAGCCGCAGAGCGAGGCGATGTCGTCGGGCTCGATCGCCGGGAACATCGCGATGCGCAACTGGTTGCGTCCGAGCTTGCGGTAGGGCTCGGTGTCGACGATCCCGTTGGCCCGCAGGACGGCCGCGACCACTGACGCGTCGATGGCGTCGACGAAGTCGATCGTCCCGACGACATGGCTGCGGTCGGACGGGTTCTCCACGAAGGGTCGGGCGTAGCCGGACTGCTCGGCCCACGTGTAGAGGATCTCGGCCGAGCGGTCGCAGCGCGACGCCGTCCATTCGAGGCCGCCGTTGTCGTTCATCCAGTCGAGCTGCTCGGCCAAGAGGTAGATCGTGGCGAGCGCCGGCGTGTTGTAGGTCTGGTCGAGCTTCGAGTTGTCGACCGCCGTCTTGAGGTCGAGGAAGGTCGGGATCCAGCGCCCTGTGGCCGGCGATCCGCTCCACCCGCTCCAACGCTGCCGGCGACATCAGTGCGATCCACAGGCCGCCGTCGCTGGCGAAGCACTTCTGCGGGGCCAGGTAGTAGGCGTCGAACTCGGCCGGGTCGACGCGCAGGCCACCGGCGCCCGAAGTGCCGTCGACCGCCACCAGCCCGCCGCCCTCGGCCGGCGGGGCGGCGCCGGCCGGGCGCCGGATGGTCATGGCAACGCCGGTGGAGGTCTCGTTGTGGGTCAGCGCGTAGAGGTCGACCGAGGCGTCTGCCGTCGGGAGCGGGTGCGTGCCCACCTCCGACTCGATCACCTGGGGGTCCTTCAGGTGCGGGGCCGCCCTGACGCAGGCAGCGAACTTCGAGGAGAACTCGCCGAAGCTGAGGTGCTGGCTCTGCTCCTCGATCAGGCCGAACGTGGCGGCGTCCCAGAAGCAGGTGGTCCCCCCGTTGCCGAGCACGACCTCGTAGCCGTCGGGGAGGGAGAAGAGCTGGCGCATGCCGGCGCGCACCCGCCCGACCTGAGACTTCACCGTCTTCTGGCGGTGGCTGGTGCCGAGGTAGGTCGTCGAGACGGCGGCGAGCGCGTCCACCTGTGCGGGCCGGACCTTGGAGGGCCCGGACCCGAAACGGCCGTCAGAGGGCAGCAATGAGGGCGGGATCGTGATGTCGGGGATCTCTGGCACGTATGAGATCATGACATCCGTGACGACCACCCCTTCCACGACCGAAGTCCGCCGCATCTCGCGCCGGGCGGCCGCCGTGTCGCCCTCGGCCACGCTCGCCGTGGATGCGAAGGCGAAGGCGCTGAAGGCGGCGGGGGAGCACGTGATCGGTTTCGGCGCGGGCGAGCCCGACTTCCCGACGCCGGCGCACATCGTCGAGGCTGCCGTGACTGCGTGCCGGGACCCGGCCAACCACCACTACACGCCGACCGCGGGCATCCCGGCCCTGCGCGAGGCCATCGCGGCCAAGACCAAGCGCGACTCCGGTTTCGAGGTCACCGCCGGGCAGGTTCTCGTCACGAACGGCGGCAAGCAGGCCGTCGCCAACGCGTTCGCCGTCCTGTGCGACCCCGGCGACGAGGTCATCGTGCTCGCCCCGTACTGGACGACCTACCCCGAGTCGATCGCGCTCGCTGGCGGCACGCCGGCGTACGTGAGCTCGGACGAGACAACCGGGTTCCGCAGCTCGGTCGACGACCTCGAGGCGGCGTGGACGCCCAACACGAAAGCGTTGTTGTTCGTGTCCCCGTCCAACCCGACCGGCGCGGTGTACCCGCGTGAGGAGATCGAGGCCATCGGCCGCTGGGCCGTGAGCAAGGGGATCTGGGTCGTCACCGACGAGATCTACGAGCACCTGACCTACGACGGTGTCGAGCACCACTCCATGCCGGTGCTGGTGCCCGAGCTGGCCGAGCGCTGCATCGTCGTCAACGGCGTGGCCAAGACCTACGCCATGACCGGCTGGCGCGTCGGCTGGCTGATCGGTCCCGGCGACGCCGTGGCGGCCGCCACCAACATCCAGAGCCACGAGACCTCCAACGTCTCGAACGTCGCCCAGCGCGCTGCGCTGGCCGCCGTGTCGGGCGGGCTCGAGGACGTGGCGGCGATGCGGGAGGCGTTCGACATCCGTCGCCGCACGATCGTCAAGATGCTCAACGAGATCGACGGCGTGGACTGCCCCGAGCCCGAGGGCGCGTTCTACGCGTTCCCGTCGGTCAAGGGGCTGCTCGGGCGGTCCCTCCGTGGACTACGTCCGGCGAGCAGCGCGGAGTTGGCCGAGATCTGCATCAACGAGGCCAAGGTGGCGGTGGTGCCCGGTGAGGCGTTCGGCGCGCCGGGCTTCTTCCGCATGTCCTACGCCATGGCGGACCACGACATGGTCGAGGGCGTTAGCCGGTTGGCTGCGCTCTTCGCCGAAGCGCAAGACTGAGCAGACCGCGCAGGCGGGGCAGACCGGGCAGTCGGCTGCACCACACGAGGCGGGGGGAGCAAGGAGAACCACCGCGGTGGCACGGGTACTGGTAACGGAGAAGATCGCGCAGAGCGGGCTCGACTTGCTCGCCGAAGCGGGTCACGAGGTGGACGTCGCCGAGGGGCTGAGCCCCGAGGCGCTGCTCGAGGCGATCGTCGGCGCCCACGCGCTGATCATCCGCTCGGCCACGCAGGTGACGGCCGAAGTGCTGGCGGCGGGCACGTCGCTCCAGGTCGTCGGCCGCGCCGGGCGTCGGGCTCGACAACGTCGACGTCACGGCCGCGACCGAGCGCGGCGTCATGGTCGTCAATGCGCCGACGTCCAACATCCTCTCGGTGGCCGAGCAGGCGATGGCGCTGATGCTGGCGCAGGCGCGCAACATCCCGCAGGCGGACGCCGCGCTCAAGGCGGGGCGCTGGGAGCGATCGAAGTGGGAGGGCGTCGAGCTCCACGGCAAGGTGCTCGGCGTCGTCGGGCTCGGGCGGGCCGGTTCGCTCGTCGCGCAGCGCGCGCACGCGTTCGGCATGGAGCTGATCGGGTTCGACCCCTTCGTCTCGCAGGAGCGGGCGCGGGCGATGGGGGTACGGCTGGTGAGCATCGAGGAGCTCGTGGCCGAGGCCGACTTCGTCTCCATCCACACGCCCAAGACGCCCGAGACCCTCGGCCTCTTCGGGCGCGAGCTGCTGGCCAAGGCGAAGCCGGGCATCCGCATCATCAACACGGCCCGGGGCGGCATCGTCGACGAGGAGGCGCTCGCCGACGCGATCCGCGACGGCATCGTGGCCGGCGTGGGGCTCGACGTGTTCGCCCAGGAGCCGGCGACCGAGTCGCCGCTGTTCGAGCTGCCGGGCGTGGTGGTGTCGCCGCATCTCGGCGCGTCGACCGAGGAGGCGCAGGACAAGGCCGGGGTCACGATCGCCGAGCAGGTGCTGCTCGCGCTGGCGGGCGACTTCGTTCCTTACGCCGTGAACGTGGCGGCGCGCGACGTCTCCGACGTGGTGCGCACCTTCATGGGGCTCTCCGAGCAGCTCGGGCGGTTCTTCGTCGGGCTGCACGACGGGATGCCGGACTCGATCGACATCGAGTACCAGGGCGAACTGGCGGCGGAGGGCACGGGCATCCTCACGCTGTCGGTGCTCAAGGGCATCTTCGGCGGCACCGCCGAGGAAGCCGTCTCCTACGTCAACGCGCCGCAGCTGGCCGAGCAGCGCGGCCTCAAGGTCCGCGAATCGTCGACGGCGACGTCGGCGGACTACAAGTCGCTCATCACGCTGCGCTCGGGCTCGCACTCGGTGGCGGGCACGCTGATCACCGCGGGCCTGCGCACCGAGCCGCGCATCGTCATCGTGGACGACCACGTCGTCGAGGTGCCGCCGGCGGAGCACATGCTCGTCGTGCGCAACGACGACCGTCCGGGCGTGATCGGCATCGTCGGGACCGCACTGGGCCTGGCGGGCGTCTCCATCTCGTCGATGGCGGTGGGCCCGAGCCCCGAGACCTCGACGGCGATGATGGTGATCTCGACGACGACGCCGGCGCCGGACGCCGTGATCGAGCAGCTGCGCGGGGACGGGGGCATCCAAGAGCTGCACCGCGTCACCCTCTGAGAGGTCGGTTGGGCGGTGCGGCCCACAGCGGCGGCCGCGCCCGTCTGATCGAGATTCGACAAGACTGTTTGTCATGGCAGTCCCCGACGTCCGTTATGCGAGGACGGCCGACGGGGCCCACCTCGCCTTCACGGTCGTCGGAGACGGCCCGATCGATCTGGTCGAGGTCGGCAACGGGAGCAATATGTCCATCGAGGCGGCGAGCGACCAGCTTCGGTGGCAGGGGTACGTCGAAGGCCTCGCGGCATTCACTCGCCTCATCCGTTTCGATCCTCGCGGCATCGGACTGTCCGATCCCCTCAGCTCCGAGGGTGCGACGATCGAGCAGTACGCGAGCGACACGCTGGCCGTGATGTCAGCGGCCGGTTCCGACGAAGCCGCACTCTTGGCGACCGGGCACTCGGGACCCGTGGCCGTGTTCCTGGCGGCGACGAATCCCTCGGTGATACGAGGGCTCGTGCTCATCGACACGTACGCCCGGATGCTCCGGGCGTCCGACTACCCCGCCGGCATCCCTTCGGAGATCTACGACCGTTTCTTCGATTCCCTGGTGGAGCCCGCGTCGGCATCTGACGGGTCAGTCCGAAGCGGTCGACGACCTTCCGCTCATGGCGCCGAGCCGGATGGACGACGCCGAATTCCGAAGCTGGTGGCTACAGGCCGGCCACCGCGGGGCCAGCCCATCCACCGCCCGCGCAATATTCACGATGTCACGGAACTCCGATGTTCGGGACTTGCTGACACAGGTGCAAGCCCCGACCTTGGTCCTCCACGCCGCGGGCGACGACTTTGTGCGAGCCGATAACGGCCGATACCTGGCAGCGCACATTTCCAAAGCCAGGTTCATCGAGATCGACTCTGCCGATCACCTGCCGTGGACCGACGACACCGACACGGTGGGCGAAATCGAGGAATTTTCGACAGGAACCCGGCACGCGCCGACGGGCAACCGGCGCTTGGCCACGGTGCTCTTCACGGACATCGTCGAGTCAACCGAGACAGCGCGAAGCCTCGGCGACAACGTGTGGCGGGATCGCCTGGACCGACACGACCTGCTCGCGGGACGACAGATCTCCCGGTTCGGTGGTCAGGTCGTGAAGCAGACCGGTGACGGCATGCTCGCCACGTTCGAAGGTCCGGCCGCGGCGATCCGCTGCGCCAGGGCCATGACCGATGGTATTGCCCAAATCGGCGTCTCCATTCGCTGTGGCGTCCACGTCGGAGAGATCGAGCAGCGGGGAGACGACATCGCCGGCATCGCCGTGCACATCGCGGCGCGGGTGTGCAGCGCGGCACACCCGGGTGAGACGTTGGTGTCCCGAACGGTCACCGATCTGGTGGCGGGCTCAGGCATTGACTTCGAAGACCGGGGAGCACACGAGCTCAAGGGAGTGCCCGGGTCCTGGAACCTCTTTGCCGTGACGGGGGGATCCGCGTAGTCACCCGATAAGGCGGACAGTTCACGATTCCGGCGAATGCACGGCGGCACCATCCGCCGGCCGGTTTCGGCGTCAGCCGGCCGGCTTCCGCGGCACCTCGGGCCACGTGTCGAGACTGCCGATGATCGGCTCGTCGCCGTGGAGCGATCGCTGCGGAGCCCGGTCGAGCAACACCGAGCGCACGACGGCCAGAACGGCAATGAGTAGGCCCGCCTTGATCACGGTCCACAGGAGACGGCGCATCCGTCCAAAGTAGCGTCAACGGGCATGGCCACCTTGCAGAGCGCCGCACCGATCTTTCCGACCGCCGACATGGAGGCGATGCAGGCCCACTACGAGAAATTGGGGTTCGAGGTGCACGTCCACGGCGGCGGGTACGCCACTGCAGCCCGTGACGCCGTGCGCATCCACTTCCGCCACGTCCCCGACGCCGCCGGCGATCCCTTCGCGCCCGGGGCCGCCTACCTGGCCGCCGACGACGCCGATGCCCTCCACGCGGAGTGGCGCCGGGCCGGCGTGGGCGAGACCACGGACCTCTTCGACCCCGGGTTCGGCGTCTGGGAGGCGTCGCACACGGACCCCGACGGGAACCTGCTGCGCTTCGGCTCGCCCATCGTGAAGGGGGAGCCGGCGTGACCCGTCCCGAACGGTCGGGGCCGCCCTTGACGTCGGACGCCCGAATTGGCTACAATTGCCGTGAAATGACGGTGAAGCCCTCGACCTCCGACCTGCTGCTTACCTGACGGCGAACGCCACATCGCGTTCGCTGACGACCTCCTGAGCCTTCAGGCCAGGGGGTTTTTTGTTGGACCGGCAGGGCAAGGGGCCGACGGACCGCTCCGATAGACAGACGCTACACACACAACGAGAAGGGACACGACAGTGACGACCGAGGCACAGAAAGGGGAGGGTGGCAACGTGCACACGCACATGCGACGACACGGACCGGGGTCACCAGACCCTGGCCATGCCTTGCGACCCGATGGCGTCACCGATGCCATGGCGGAAGTACCGCTCGCACGTCCCGCTCCAACTGCACGACCGCACGTGGCCGGACCGCCAGTTCGAAAAGGCGCCCCGCTGGGCCAGCGTCGACCTGCGCGACGGCAACCAGGCCCTGATCGACCCGATGGACTCCGAGCGCAAGCTCGCCCTCTTCCAACAGCTGGTCGACGTCGGCTTCAAGGAGATCGAGGTCGGGTTCCCCTCGGCCAGCCAGACCGACTACGACTTCCAGCGGCTGATCATCGACGAGGGCCTCGTCCCCGACGACGTCGAGATCCAGGTGCTCACGCAATGCCGCCAGGAGCTGATCGAGCGCACCTTCGAGTCGCTCGCAGGGCGCGCCCCGGGCCTGCGTCCACTTCTACAACTCGGTCTCCGAACTGCAACGAAGGGTCGTCTTCGGGCTCGACAAGAAGGGCATCATCGACATCGCCGTCCAGGCCGCCGAGCTGTGCAAGCAACACGAGCGCCACCTGACAGACAACGGCACGATCCTGCGTTACGAGTACTCGCCCGAGAGCTTCACCGGGACCGAGCCCGACTTCGCAGTCGAGATCTGCGAGGCCGTCATGGACGTCATCGGACCGACACCGCAGAACCCGATGATCCTCAATCTTCCGGCCACGGTCGAGATGTACAGCCCCAACGTCTACGCCGACGTGATCGAGTGGTTCGGCCGCACGATCAAGAACCGTGACGCCATCATCCTGTCCCTGCACCCGCACAACGACCGCGGCACCGCGGTCGCGGCGGCGGAGCTGGCCGTCCTCGCCGGCGCCGACCGCATCGAGGGCACACTGTTCGGCAACGGTGAGCGCACGGGCAACGTCGACGTGGTCACCCTGTCGATGAACCTCTTCAGCCAGGGCATCGACCCGGCGCTCGACTTCTCCGACATCGAGAAAGTGCGCCGGACCGCCGAGTACGCAACCCGCCTGCCCGTCCATCCGCGGCACCCCTACGCCGGGGACCTGGTGTACACCGCGTTCTCGGGATCCCACCAAGATGCGATCAAGAAGGGCATGGCCGCCATCGGCACGGACTACGACGAGTGGGAGGTCCCGTACCTGCCGATCGACCCCAAGCACACCGGGCGCACGTACGAGGCGATCATCCAGGTCAACAGCCAGTCCGGCAAGGGCGGCGTCGCGTACGTGATGGACACCGACCACGGCCTCGACCTGCCCCGGCGACTGCAGGTCGAATTCTCCAAGCGCGTCCAGGAGATCACCGAGGCGAGCGGCACGGTGATCCGCTCCGGCCAGATGCGCGACGTCTTCGAGGAGATCTACCTGCCCGAGGACGCCGGGCTGCGCCTCATGACGAGCGAGGTCACGACGGGCAAGGGGCACACCAAGGTCACGGCGCAGCTGCTCATCGACGGCCAGCACCGCACGATCAGCGGCGAGGGCAACGGGCCTATCGACGCGCTGGTCGGCGCGCTGAAGGCCGACCTCGGTATCGTGCTGGAGGTGAAGGACTACTCCGAGCACGCGCTCACCGAGGGCTCCGGTGCCTCGGCGGTTGCGTACGTGGAATGTGCCGGCACCGACGGCACGACGTGGTGGGGCGTCGGACGCGACTCGTCCATTCTCGATGCGTCGCTGAGCGCCGTCGTCTCCGCAGCGAACAGGGCCCGCACGGGGTGATCCGCCCGGCGGTCGAGGCGGACGTCCCCGAGCTCGTGGCGATGATCCGCGAGCTCGCCGAGTTCGAGCACCTCGCCGACCAGGTGATGGTCACCGAGGACGACCTCGTCCGCGACGCTCTTCGGTCCCGACGCCGTCATCTACGACTCGGTGGTCGAGGACGGCAACGGCGGCCTGGCCGGGCACGCGCTGTGGTTCCGCACGTTCTCGACCTTCCTCGGCAAGACCGGCATCTGGCTCGAGGACCTCTACGTGCGTCCCGCGCACCGCCGGAAGGGCTGTCGCCACGGCGCTGGTCGAACACCTGCGCGCGCAGACCGACGGCCGCCTCGAGTGGGAGGTCCTCGAGTGGAACCAGCCGGCCATGGACTTCTACCAACAGCTCGGCGCGCGGCCCATGGCGGGCTGGACGCGGTATCGCTGGTACGAGGGGTAGTTCGGCGCCGCTTATTCGGACTGACCCCGGAAGCGGTAGCCGGCGCCGCGGACCGTGAACAGCAACGGCTCGAGGCCCGGGCGGTTGATCTTCTTCCTCAGGTAGCCCACGTACACGTCCACGATGTTGCTCCCCGGATCGAATGTGTAATCCCAGACGCGGCTGAGGATCTGCGCCCGCGAGAGGATCTGTTCGGGATAGCGCATGAACAGCTCGAGCAGAGCCCACTCCCGCGGCGCCAGCTCGATCCTCTGGCCGGCCCGCCAGGCCACCTTCGTGAGGAGGTCGAGGCGGAGGTCACCCACTTCGAGCTGCGTCGTGGTCGGCTGCTCCACCGTTCGCAGGACGGCACGAATGCGGGCCAGCAACTCGTCGAAGGAGAACGGCTTCGTCACGTAGTCGTTGGCGCCCGCATTGAGCCCCTCTACCTTGTCGCTCACCTCGGCCCGTGCCGTCAAGATGATCACCGGCGTCTCGCGGTCGGTTTGACGGAGCCGCCGGAGCAGGTCGATCCCGTCGCCTCCGGGAAGGCCGAGGTCGAGCAGCACGAGGTCGGCATCCGGGCGCGTTCGAAGACAGGGCGCTCCGAGCTTGGGTCGCATCGGTCAACACTGTCGAGGTGAAACCTTCGGCACCGAGACCCTTGACGAGGAAGGACGTGATGCCCGGGTCGTCCTCGATGATCAGGATCCGCACGTCACACTCCGGCCGGCACTCGCGCTCGCCGTGCTCACCCGCTCTGCGCGGCAACACCATGGCGGCGCGGCACCCTCCCAAGGTCGACCCTCCCAGGCTGAACTCCCCGCCGTGGGCTTCGGCTACTGCCGTCACGATGGCGAGCCCCAGGCCACTTCCCTCACGATCGGCGGAGCCCAACCGGCCGAAGCGTTCCATCACGCGGTTGCGCTGATCGAGAGGGATGCCGGGCCCGGAGTCCTCGACGGCGAGCACGACCGATCCACTGTCCTTGTCGTGCGCCGCGGAGATCTCGATCTCGTCCGCGGTTCGCGGTCGCCCGGATCGCGTTGTCGATGAGGTTCAGCAGCGCGCCCCGCAGCTTCGCCACGTCCACCTCGAGCACCAGATCGGGAACATCGGTGAGCACCCAGTGGCGGTCGGCGAGGACCCGGGCCGAGTCGAAGAGGTCGGACAGGAAGGTGCGGAGGTCCAGCCGCTCGACCTGGAGGAAATCGGGCTCCAGGGCCCGTCCCAGCAGCAGGAGGCGCTCGACGAGCGAGCTCATGTGGTCGAGCTCGTCGACCACGACGCCGATCGTCTCGTGCACGTCGTCGAGGTCCGGATTCTCCTGGCGGGCGAGGACCTCCAGATGTCCCTTCGCCACCGTGAGGGGAGTGCGGAGCTGGTGCGACACGTCGGAGAGCAGGCGACGCTGGACGGTCATCGAAGCGTCGAGCCGGTCCAGCATCGAGTCGAAGGTGGCTGCGAGTTGGGCTACTTCGTCATCCGTCCCCTGATCACCGAGCCGGCGTTCGAGGTCACCGTTCTCGATGGCGGACGCCGTCGTGGTGATGCGCCCGACCGTGCGCAGCAGCCGCCGCAGCAGGAGATAGGCGCCTGCCACCGCGCCCACCAGTGCGACCAAGCCTCACCGACGACGAGGGTCAACATCTTGCTTTCGTCCGAGTGTTGGAACGCCAGATTCTCGGCCACGATGACCGAGCCGATCACATGGGACCCTTCGAGGATGGGCGACACGACGTACGCGGTGTCGATCCCGGAGAGTCTCGTATGCACCGTGGTCGTGCTGGCAGGTGGATGCGTGAGGACGTCGTGGACCTCTTCTGCGTCCAGCAGCCAGGAGGAGTCTGCACTCCCGTACCGTTGACCCGACTGGAGCCCGACGATGATCACTTCACCTTCGGGCAGAGTACGGCCCTGCAGGTAGTCGACCGTCGTTGTCGCCACGTCCTGGGTGCCGCGATGGCTCAGCGCCGTCTTCAAGCTGCCGAGCTCGACCGACAGGTTGCGCTCAGTGGACGCGAGCGACTGCGAGTCGAACACGCGGATCGTCTCGAAAGCCGAAATAGCCAGGACGGCCGCCAAGAGGATGGCCAGGAAGCCCGCCAGCCGTGTCGCTGACCCGATACGGAGACGACGAGGGCGGCGGGTCGGGTCCGCCATCAGTGGTCGGTTCCCCCGCCCCCGCCGTCATCGGTCGTGGTGGTTGTCGACGGCCGGGTCGTCGTTGTCGTCGGAGGCAGCGTGGTCGTCGGCGGGTAGATCAGCGTCGTCGTCGTCACCGCCGAGGCGGCTGGAGCCGGTTCGTTCGCCGCTTCGCCCGGGCTGGCGGACGGATCCGCGCTCGGCAGTGGGGCCGCGGTCGGAGCTGGTCCGTTCGCCGCCGACGGCACGTGCCAGCGGACTCTCCCACGACCGGGCGTGCCGTGCCGACAACGATCCCGTCCTTGCGGCGGCAGTGTCGTCGTCGTCGTGGTGGTCGTCGCCTTCGAGGGGGCCGGGGGTGCGCCGATCTGCAGACTCTGGGGGAGCACGACCGGGGAGGTCCGCACCCAGCCCTGTGACAATCCCACCAGGACCACGGTTCCTACTACGGCAAGAATGCCGGGCAGTGGCCACCACCGATCTTTCAGCACTCTTCTGCCGACTCCATCGTCCCCCCGATCCATGATGGAAGGGTCCGTTTCGACCCGAGCACCGGTCGCGGACCCCGGTGAAAGATTACTGCCCCTCCGACTCCTCGACCGTCACGGTGATCGCTCCGTTCGGGCAAGCACGCGCCGCGCGGTGTGCCTGTCGAAGGTGTCGGCGCCCCTCGAATTCGACGTCGAGCGTCCTCCCATAGCCCCAGCGATCGAGCTCGAGACCCTCGGCGAAGAGCAGGACGCAGATGCCGTGCCCGCGGCAACGGATGGGGTTTATCCGAACGGTCCACTTCATCGCACGCCACGCTCGCCGTGCCCCGGCGTGGTCGCGAACACCGGGAGGTGGTCGATGCCCGCGCAGGGTTTTCTCTTGCGGTGCCGCGTCACGTCATGCTCGAACGCCGTCAACGCGCTGCGGGCCAAGTGGGCCACTCCGTCCGGGTGCCGGCATGCGCCGCTGCCGGGGAGCGAGTCCACCGTGCGCTCGATCTGACGCAGGTTCCGCCGACCGCCGCGTCCGAAGGCCAGCTCGTGCAGGTGTTCGGCGAGTAGGGGCAGTCCGTAGACGCACGGCCCGCACTGGCCCGCCGATTGTGTCGCCATGTAGGCCGCCAGGTGCGCCGTCTCGGACAGGCCACACGCATCCGGTGGCAGGACGCCGATCAGGCCGCATCCTCTCGACGCTCCCAGCCGGGCGAGCGCGTCGGGATCCATCGGCGTGTGTCGTGCGACGGACCACGGGAGCCACGTCCCGCAGTACCCGCCGACGAGGACGGCGAGTGGCGGTTCTACGACGCCGGCGGCTCTCGGAGAGGAGGTCTCCGATGGTGGTCGGGCCCACCAGCTCGATCACCGTCCCGGGGCCTTCGACGGCACCGGTGACGGTCACCAGGCTCGATCCGGGGTGAGCAGCGGAGCCGAGGGCCTGCATCCTCGCCACGCCGGACCGCAGGAGGACGGCCACCTGGGCCGCCGTCTCGGCGTTTGACACGACGGTCGGACGCCCCGAGGGCCACGGCGGGCGAGGGGGATGCTCCCGAAGGTCGGCAGGGCGACGCCCTCGTGTGCGAAGCGGGCCACTGCGCTGGCCTCGCCGGCCACGTAGCCGCCGGGGCCACGCGAGAGTCCCCACAAGGGCTCGTCGTCGCCCGTGGGACGCTCGTGCACCGCGGTGCGCAGTGCGATGGCCGGCTCGGTGCTCTCGCGGTGGAGGTGCAGGGTCACCGAACGCGCGCCGATGCGCACGAGCCATCGCCGTCGCACCCTCGAGCACCAGGTGCGGACGCAGAGCGCACAGGACCCAGTCCTTCCTGCTGCCGGGCTCACTCTCGCTGCAGTTGACGATCAGGACCGGCTCCCCGGGAGCGTCGATCGCCGTCTGGAGCTTTCGCCACACGGGGAAGCCGCCGCCCCCGCGCCCCTCGATGCCGCACTCCCTGAGGGCCGCGAGCACCTGTGCGGGGGCCAGATCGGGGGGTGGTCCCAGCCGCGCCACGTGGGCCGCCAGGTCTTCGGGTCCGTCCGCCGCCGCCGGGCCCGCCAGGAGGACGCCGTGGGGGTCGCCGAGCAGGGCCGTCGCCCCCTCTTGTTGGCTCGACAGCAAGGTGACGGTCACAGCGCCTCAGCCGAGATCGCTCGCCTGGCGAGTGCTCGGGAGGTCTGCAGCAGCGCGACCAGGAGGCCGATTGCGGCGTACATCCACCACAGCGTGTGGTTGTCGCTGCCGGTGAGGAGTCCGTGGGCGAGGCAGAGTCCGAACAGGACCACCGACGTGGAGTGAATGGGCAGCCAGATCCTTCGGGCCAGCGAGCCGGCGAGGGCCGCGGTCCCGGCCACGAGGACCATGCCGTAGAGGGCGACCGTTCCGAGGGCCACACCCGTGGGTTTGAAGGCGGAATGCCAGGGCGCGAAGGCGCCGGTCCAGCCCACCCCGGCGTAGCTGTCGAGCACCGTGGCCAGAATGTGGCCCACGAGCAGGACCAACGTTGCCGCGGCCAACGCCACGTGTGCACGTAGGAGGGACTCGGGACGCGGGGCGCGCCAAGCGACCCGCCACGGATGACGGAACCAGATGCCGATGATGACGAGGGCGCTGAGCGTCACATAGGCGGCGAGCCCGAGGCAACGCGCCATGATCCACGGGAGCATTCGGTCGTGGGTCAGCCCCTCGCTGTGCAACGCGAGCACCCAGCCGGCGCCGAGAGAAGCTGCCAGTACAGCGAGGACCACCCCCACCTCGCGTGCACGGTCCCGCATTGTCCGCCCCGCGTCCAGTGCGTCCGGAGCGGGCGCTGCGTCCGGTGCGCGCGTCTGGCCAACGCGCTCACGCGTCTGCACGGTGCTGGGGGTCATCGGGCCGGCCAGATCACGTGCCGGAGGAACGCAGGCGTCGCACCTGTTTCGCCGTTGCGACCCACCCAGAACGCCGCCGTGCCGTGCGCGCGCCGCCGCACGTTCGATGTCGCGGCGCACCGCGCAAGAAGAGCGTCTTGCTCATCACCTCTGCGTCGGCCGGATCGTTGGCAATGACACTCACGGCGAGCAGACCGTCTCCACCGGGCCGACCCGTTCTCGGGTCGATGAGGTGGTGCACCGTCGCCCCGTCGCAACGCCAGCGGCGGAAGCGGATCGAGGACGTGGTACAGGCGAGGTCGCAGAGTTCGACCACGGCAAGCGGCTCCGCGCCGCCCCGCGGATCCTCGATACCCACTCGCCAGCCCGGACCGTCAGGCCCGCTCCCGCGGGCGAGGCAGTCGCCGCCTGCCTCGACGAGGTAGTCGGAGCACTCACGGGCCAGCCGTTGTGCCGCCCACCTGATGGCGAGACCCTTCCCGATCCCGCCGAGGTCGATCGGATGTTTCCCCAGCCGCAGCCGGGGGAGCGGACCACCGCGGAAACCAGGATTCCAGGGCGGCCGCGGCGGGCGCCGGACGGAGGACCCGTGTGCCGTCACGTCACCCTGGCCGAAGGGCAGGCTCCGGTCGTATCCGACGGCCTCGAGGTCAAGGAGGATCCGGGGGTCGAAAAGGCCCTTGGTTCTCTGATAGGCGCGGTGCGCCTCCACGACGGCGTCGTGGAGCGTTGCGGGAACCTGGTGCCAGACGTCGGGCGCCCGGTTCGCCCGCATGAGGGGGCTCTCGTCGTTGAACCTGGTGCAGGTCCGGTCCACTTCGGTGAACCAAGCCAGCGCCTCGGCGAGCGCCGGGGGTGATACCGGCGACGATCCAGGGCCCGCGTGCACGACAGCCCGGCAGGCCATGGCATCGACGGATCCGAGCACCGTCGACGCAAGAGGGGCCGTGGCGGTCATTGCGGAGGCGCAGTCGCGCCGCTCGTCGTCGTCACCGGCGGGGGCGGGGGCGGTGCCGGTGCCGGAGCCGGGGTGGCGACGGGGGCGGGAGCAGGCGCTGCAGCGGGCGCTGGCGCCGCCGCCGGGGCGGCCGCCGGCGCGGCCGCGGAGGCAGCGGGAGTCGGCGCCGCCGCCGGGGCGGCCGCCGGCGCAGGGCCTCCGGCGGCGGTTGGCGATGCGGCCGCGGCGGGGCTCGAACTGCCTCCGGCGGCCGACCCGACCGTCGTTCCGTTGCCACCGGTGGTCTGCGGCGAAGCGCTGCTGGCGCCCGCCGGTCCGGTTGTGGTCGTCGTTCCCGTCGCGAGCACCTTGAACTGGTTCTGGGTTGCCGCGATCGATCCCTGCAGCCGGGCGATCCCCGCCTTCTCGTTCGCCACCTCGGTGGCCACGGCATGACCGGACGAACCGGAGTGCACCGCCGGCGCGGTCTCCGCCGAGTAGACGAGGGCGAGCCCCGTGGTGCCGAGCGTCGCCGCCGTCACGACAGCGCTGGGGATCGTGACCCGCCGTCGCGTCTTTCGTCCTCTACGACTGTCGCGGGCCATCAGTTGTCACCTCCGCCCGAGTCGTCTCTCCACGTCGTCGTCGTGGTGGTCGGCGCCACGGTGGTTGTCGTCGTCGGAGGTGGAGGCGGAGGAGCGTGGTCGTGGTCGGCGTGGGCTCGGACTCGAGGAGGCGGCGTCGTCGCCTCGATCGTCGTCGTGGTGGAAGGAGCGTGCGGCGGAGATGACGGCGGGGTCGTGGGGGACGCACTCGGCGCAGCGGCAGTCTGCGGCTGCACGGTCGTGGTCGGGCGTGCCGTCGCGGCTTCCTGATGGGCGTTCAGCGCGAGCAGGAACTGTTGCTCGGTGCGCAGCTTGAGCAGGAACTGCAGCTGCTGCTCCTTCGTGCTGAGCGCTACTTCGTTGTGGTACAGCCGTTCCACTTCTGCGTACCCGGTGGCAGCGTGCGCCTTCGGCGTTGAGCTGGCGTACGCGCTCACCGAGAAGCCGGCGGCCAAACCGGCCGCGGAAACGGCGCCCAAGAACCATCGCGGAACCATCGAACCCCCTCTGCTGCATGACCCTTTACGGGTGGTCGTCCTCCCAGACCTGGCCAGTGTGATGGCGAATCCTGAACGGCGAATAAGCCCGCGATGAGAACGCATTCATAATTGGAGACTCGTGCGTGAAGGCTTCGGCGACTTGTCCGACGGTTGTCGCCCGCTTGTCGGTCGGGTGTGAAGACCGCTTCGCCGAGGCTGCCGCCCTGTTCCGCCGGACCCGTCCCGGCGGCCGGAGCACCGTCCCGTACCGCCCCTTGACGTGGCACCTTACCGTAAGTTACAACTTACGGTAAGTGACAACTTACCCTGCTACTGCGCCCCACGTGCTCGACGCCCTCGGCGACCCCACCCGGCGCGCCATCTTCGAGCAGCTCGGCGAGCGCCCTTCCGCGGTGGTGGACCTGGCCGACCGCCTGCCGGTCAGCCGCCCGGCTGTCTCGCAGCACCTGAAGGTGTTGAAGGAGGCGGGCCTCGTGCGCGACGTCCAGGTCGGGACGCGCCGCATCTACAGCCTCGACCCCGATGGCCTCGCCGGCCTGCGGGACTACCTCGAGCGCTTCTGGCGCACGGCGTTGCACTCGTTCAAGACGCGGGTCGAGAAAGAGAACCCAGAGAAGGAAGAGGGAGAGCCCCATGGCTGATGTCCAGACCGCCGTCGCCACGTCGATCGTCGTCGAGGCGCCGATCGAGCGAGCCTTTGCCGTGTTCACCGAGGACATGGACAGCTGGTGGCCGAAGGAACACCACATACTGCAAACGCCGCTCGCCCGGATGGTGTTCGAGCCCAGAGTGGGCGGTGCGATCTATGACGTCGGCACCGACGGGAGCGAGTGCCGTTGGGCACGCGTGCTCGCGTACGAGCCTCCGCATCGGATCGTCTTCAGTTGGGACATCTCGATGCAGTGGCAGATCGAGACCGACCCGGCCAAGACCAGTGAGGTCGAGGTGAGATTCCTCCCCGATGGCCCCGGCGCGCACCCGGGTCGAGCTCGAGCACCGTCACATCGACCGCCACGGCGAGGGCTGGGAGTCGATGCGCGACGCGGTAGGCTCGGACGGAGGCTGGAAGGGCGGACTGGGTGCCTTCGCACAGCGGCTTGCTCAGGAGAAGGTCGCGAACGGCGCTTGACGCGTTTGCGGTGTCAGGCGTCCCTGGTCGCCATCCGCCAGGCCCCGAGGCCCGTCCAGGCGACGATCCAACCCACGATCACCGAGATCATCGCCCACGTCGGCATGGCCGGGATGCCGAGCGCGCCGCGCCCACCCAGGATCGCCCGGCCCGGGCCGTGATGGCCGATGCCGTTCACGCTGATCAACGCCGCCGGCCGGAGCTGCTCCATGGCGACCCCGACGAGTAATCGTTGCCCATTGAGGAAGTAGGGGATGACGGCGGCGGACATCAGTGGCGTCACGATGATCTGCAGTGCGATGAGGACGATCACGGTGACCGTGCGCTGACCGGTGAGGGATCCGAGGCCCAGGCCGATGATGAATCCGAGCGTCACCTGGAGCTCGATCCACAGCCCGATCTTCGCCATCTCGTTGGCCGGAGGGTTGAGGCCGGTGGCCTGGGCGTCGAGGTAATCCTGATAGATGTTGCCGAAGTTGGACCGGATGAATTGCTGCGGATTGGCCGACGGACCACCGCCTCCGAAGGTGATCGAACCGTCGCCGCTCTTGAAGACCGGCCCACCGGCGAACTCCGAGGCGTGGTCGAGCAGGAACGAGTGCAGCTGCCCTTCGTTGAGGTTCAGGGGGATGGAGGCCCCGTCGACGTTCACCGAGGTCGGCTGCGGCGTCCCCTCGAAGGCGGTCACCAGGCACATGAAGGTGAAGCCGACGGCGACGAGTGGCAGCAGCAGCGCGAGGCCGGAGGGGATGCGGGCGAAGAAGAGGGCAACGCGGCGAACGGCCGGTGATCACCAGGTGCCGGAACATGCCCTCGCCGAGGTCGGTCGCACCGGCAGTGGCTCCGACGGCGGCGGCAATGATGAACCCGAATTGCGCGATCGGGTCGCACAGGGCCTCAAAGACGCTCGGGCTTCCCGCAGGGCCGTAGTGCGACGGGTCGATGGCGTGGAACAGCAGCCGCAACCCGAGCACGAGCACCGGGAGCGCGAGCGTGAGGAAGACGATGGCGACCATCAGGCCCCGCCGCTTGCGCAACTCCATGAACTTGCTCGTGATCATGGGCCACGTCGGCAGCCACGATCCGAGGCGGTCTGCCGCGTCGTTCGGTGTCAACGAACGCCCAGTGGTGACCGTGGTGCTCATGGCGCGGTCTCGCCCAGCCGGCTCGTGACCGAGAGGAACCAATCTTCGAGGCTCGTCTGGACCTCTTGCAGCCCGTACACCGGGACGCCGCCCTCGACGAGGCGGCGGTTCAGCTCGGCCACGGTGTCGCGGGTCGATCCGACGCGCAGGGTCACCGACAGCACTCCCGGACTGCGTGTCCGTCTTCTCGACCAGGTCAGAGGGAGAGAGCAACGACGCGGCCGCGACCGGATCGGGGCATTCGACGCGGACCACGGCATTCGCACTGCGCAGCAGCTCCTGGATCGGACCCTGGCGGATCACCCGGCCACGGTCGACGATGGCGACGGCGTGGCACGTGCGCTGCACTTCGTCGAGGAGGTGCGAGGAGAGCATGACGGTGCGCCCCTCCGCCACGAGGCTGTCGATCATGTCGCGGATCTCGTGCATGCCGGCGGGGTCGAGACCGTTCATGGGTTCGTCGAGGATGAGCAATTCGGGGTCGCCCAGGAGGCACGCGGCCACGCCGAGCCGCTGGCGCATGCCCATGGAGTAGCTGCGGACCTTGTCGTCAGCGCGCTCGCCCAGACGCACCCGCTCGAGCGACGGCCCGATGCGCTCGTGAGCCCCTCCCCCACGCGCGGCGGCGAGCAGCTGGAGGTTCTCGCGTCCGCTGATGTGTCCGTGGAAGCGGGGCTCGTCGACGATGGCGCCGACCCGGGCCAGGGCCTGGGAGCGGTGGCGTGGAACGGCGATGCCGAGCAGGGACATGGTGCCGCGGTCGGCATGGGTGAGGCCGAGCAAGGTGCGGATCAGTGTGGTCTTGCCGGCCCCGTTCGGCCCGAGGTACCCGAACGCCGACCCACGCGGGACGAGGAGCTCGACGTCGTCGACGGCCACCTGCGGCCCGAAACGCTTGGTCAGGCCATGGGTCTCGACGGCCCACTCGCTGTCGCCGCGGACCGGCGGGTCGTCGACGAGCGTCACGACTGGTCCCGCCGAGGCCCGCTGTGCATACCGGGTATCTAAACAGTCGGGGAGTGTCGTAGCCAGTCAGGAATAACCCCGAGAACGTCAGGGACTTCCCTAACTCGACCGCTACTTGACCGAGCTCCACCGCCTCACGGCGCGTCCGGGACGAGCGAGCAGAGCTACCCGTAGCCGCCACTCGGGATGTACGGCGACGGCGGGCCGTCCATGCCCCGCACCATGACCGGCCCGTAGGGCTGCAACTCGATGCCCGCTTCGACTATCACGCAGATCGCCCACTGCTGCGCGGAGGTCAGCCAGTTGATCTCGATCGTCTCGCCCGCCGGCGCCTCGGCGAGCATCGCCTTCAACACGAGCGTTGCCGAGGACTCGTCGCGCGCGCCGAGCGTCACGACGCGATCGTCCCGGACGACTGCGTATCCCTGCTCCGCGTGGAGCAATAGCCGGTGCCCCGGTTGGGCGAGCATGGAGACGATGTCGACGCTGCGCCCCGACCCGCGCACCTTGCGGTCGATGGCCGTCACGATCCCGAGCTCGCGCTCGGTCACCTGATCCGGTTCGAACCGCACGACCTCCGCCGGCCGTTCGACCGCCCCCGGGCGCATGGCGCCCCACGCCGCCACGACCGGGTGCAACACGAAGCCGAAGCTCGTATACAACGCCATCGCCTTGGGGTCCCGCGAGCACTGGATCGTCCCCGGGCTGGACGGGTCGCCGTGCGTCAGTGCCAGCCGGAGGAGCTCCCGGCCCACCCCTCGCCCCTGCCGCCCGGGCAGCGTGCCCAGCTGGGAGAGCGTCCAGTAGTCCTCCCGCACGAAGGACTGCGACATCCCCACGACGATGCCCTCGTCCTCGGCGACCCACGACCCCGCCGGGTCGCTCTGGAGGAAGTGGCGGGTCCGGTCCTGGCGCCGGCGCTCGTCCTGGATCGTGTTGCCGGTCACCGGCAGGGCGTGGCGCGCCAGCATGGCGAGGAAGCCCGCGTCGAACGCGGCGACCGCGGCCGGGACGTCGGCCTCGGTCATCGCCCGGAACGTGACCATCGAGCCGCCTACGCCGAAGGCAGGAAGGCGGGCCGCCGCCGTTCGAACTCGGTGATGTCCGACTCGTAGCGCAACGACAGGCCGATGTCGTCCCAACCGTTGAGCAACCGCTCGCGGGTGAACTCGTCGAGCGGGAAGGTGCCGGAAAGGCCGGCGGCCGGCGCCTCGATCGTGCCGCGGGCCACGTCGATGGTGATCTCCAGCGACGGGTCCTTCTCCACCGCGTCGAGCAGCTGACGGTCGAGCTCTTCGGAGACCTGCACGGGCAGCAGCCCTTGCTTGGTGCAGTTGTTGCGGAAGATGTCGGCGAAGCGCGACGAGACGACGGCCTGGAAGCCGTAATCCATCAGCGCCCACACGGCGTGCTCCCGCGAGGACCCGGTGCCGAAGTTGTGCCCGGCGACCAAGATGTTCGCGCCGACGAAGTCGGGCTTGTTCAGCACGAAGTCGCGGTCGTCGCGCCACTCCGAGAACAGGCCGGCGCCGAACCCGGTCCGCTCGACCCGCTTCAGCCAGTCCGACGGGATGATCTGGTCCGTGTCGACGTCCGTGCGATCGAGCGGCACGGCCCGGCCGGTGACAACGATGACGGCCTCCATCAGTCCAGGTCCTCCGGTGTCGCGAACGTCCCGGCCACCGCGGTCGCCGCGGCGACCGCCGGCGACACCAGATGCGTGCGGCCGCCCCGCCCCTGCCGCCCTTCGAAGTTGCGGTTCGACGTCGAGGCGCACCGCTCGCCGACGGCGAGCTTGTCGGGGTTCATGGCCAGGCACATGGAGCAGCCCGGCTCACGCCATTCGAACCCGGCGGCCTTGAACACCTCGTCCAGACCCTCCGATTCGGCCTGCGCCTTCACCCGGTGCGAACCCGGCACGGCGAGCGCTCGGAGCCCCGTCCGCACATGGCGCCCGCGCAGCACGTCGGCCGCCGCCCGGAAGTCCTCGATACGCGAGTTCGTGCAGCTGCCGAGGAACACGGTGTCGACCGCGATCTCGCGCATCGGCGTTCCCGCCGCCAAACCCATGTAGGCCAGCGCGCGCTCGGCCGCCTCCCGGTCGCCCGCATCCACCAGCGCGGAGGGGTCGGGCACCGACCCGCTGATCGGGGTGACCTGGGCCGGGTTCGTGCCCCATGTGACGTGGGGCGTGATGGAGGCAGCGTCGATCACGACCTCCTTGTCGAACGTCGCCCCCTCGTCGGTCGGCAGCGTCCGCCAGTACGCGACGGCCTCGTCCCATGCCGCTCCGACCGGCGCGTGGTCGCGCCCCTGCACGTAGGCGAACGTCGTCTCGTCGGGCGCGACGAGCCCCGCCCGGGCGCCGCCCTCGATCGACATGTTGCACAGCGTCATCCGGCCCTCCATCGACAGGCCCCGGATGGCCGAGCCGCGGTACTCGATCACGTGGCCGATCCCGCCGCCGGTGCCGATCGTCCCGATGATCGTCAAGGCCACGTCTTTCGCCGACACCCCGGGCGCCAACGCACCCTCGACCGTGACCGCCATCGTCTTGGGTCGCACCTGCGGCAGCGTCTGCGTGGCCAGCACGTGCTCGACCTCACTGGTGCCGATGCCGAACGCCAGAGCGCCGAAGGCGCCGTGCGTCGACGTGTGGCTGTCGCCGCAGACGATGGTCATCCCCGGCTGGGTCCAACCCTGCTCGGGGCCGATGATGTGCACGATGCCCTGGTTGGGGTCGCCCATCGGGAACGAGGTGATGTCGAACTCGGCCGTGTTGTCGTCGAGCACCTTCAGCTGCTGCGCCGACACGGGGTCGGCGACGGGCTTGTCGATGTCGGTGGTGGGCACGTTGTGGTCCGCCGTCGCTACGGTCAGATCGGGCCGCCGCACGCCGCGACCCGCCAGACGCAGCCCGTCGAAGGCTTGCGGCGAGGTCACCTCGTGCACGAGATGCAGGTCGATGAACAACAGGTCCGGTTCGCCCTCTGCCGCGTGGACGACGTGCGCGTCCCAGATCTTCTCGCTGAGGGTGCGAGGGCGGGTCGCCATCAGCGGTCGGTCTTGACGATGTGCACCTTGAGCATCCCTCCCGGCGCCCGGTACTCCACCGCGTCGCCGGCGCTCCGGCCGACCAGGACCTGCCCGAGGGGCGAACTCGGCGAGACAACGGGCAGGTCCCCCTGCCGCTCCTCGATCGAGCCGACGAAGAAGGTCTGCGTGTCGTCCTCGTCGTCGCCCTCGTACCGCAGCGTCACCGTGCTGCCGAGCGAGATCGACCCGTCGCTCGACCCGGACTCGTCGACGATCTCGACCGACTTCAGCATCGCCTGCAGCTGGCGGATGCGCGACTCCATCTTCCCCTGCGAGTCCTTGGCGGCGTGGTAGTCGCCGTTCTCGCTCAGGTCGCCCAGCGCCCGGGCCGCCTCGATCGCCTGGGCGATCTCGACCCGCCCGCGGGTGGTGAGGTCCTCGAGCTCGGCGACCAGGCGGTCGTAGGTGGCCTGGGTCAGCTTGGACGTTTCACTCTGGTTGGCGGGAGCGTTGGTCACGGCATGTCCTTCGGGAAGCGGGCGTGCGGCGGTGCGAAAACAGGCACGGCGGCCGCAACCACCAGGCTAACGCTCCCCGGGCGACCCTCGTTTCGCCGTGCCGCGTGTGTTGACGGGGCCCGCCCACCTGCGAGAGACTGGGGTGACTATGCGCCGTCCCGAGCACTTCGTAGGCATTATTCATTAGGCGCGCCACCTCCCCGCGCGCCTTCGAACCGTCCACAACGTGGGCGGTTTTTCAATTTCCGGCGGGACTGCGGCACCGGGGCCAGGAGGGGGACGCCGACGGGGCATCCTGGGGACGACTGACCAGACAACGAAAGGACGAAGAGGAACGTGGGCACCGCCAGCACCAGGCATCGCGTCGCCGTCATCGGCGGCGACGGCATCGGGCCGGAGGTCTGTGCCGAGGCGCTGAAGGTGGTCGCCGCGGCCGGCGTGGACTTGGATACGACCGAGTTCGACCTCGGGGCGGCCCGGTACCTGCGGGACGGGGTCGTCCTGCCGGACGAGACGCTCGCGGAGCTCAGCGGCTACGACGCCATCCTCCTCGGCGCGGTGGGACCGCCGGTGGGCGACACCGCCGTCCCTCCGGGCACCCTCGAGCGCGGCATGCTGCTCCGCCTCCGCTTCGAGTTGGACCTCTACGTCAACCTGCGGCCCTTCAGCGGCGTGCCCGGTTCGATCGCCGCGGGTGCCGACTTCGCCGTGGTGCGCGAGAACACCGAGGGCACTTATGCCGGCGAGGGCGGCTTCCTCCGCAAGGGCACCCCGCACGAGGTCGCCACCCAGGGCTCGGTGAACACCCGCATGGGCGCCGAGCGTTGTGTGCGGTTCGCCTTCGACCTCGCCGGCAGGCGCAACAACCGTCTCACCCTCGTGCACAAGACGAACGTGTTGACCTTCGCCGGCGACCTGTGGAGCCGGACGGTCAAAGAGGTCGCTGCTGAGTACCCCGACGTGTCGTGGGACTACAACCATGTCGACGCCGCGTGCATCTATCTCGTGGAGCAGCCGAAGCGCTACGACGTGATCGTGACTGACAACCTCTTCGGCGACATCCTCACGGATCTCGCCGGCGCCGTCGCCGGCGGCATCGGGTTCGCCGCTTCGGCGAACCTCAATCCGGCTCGGACCGGGCCCTCCCTCTTCGAGCCGGTCCACGGCGCGGCCCACGACATCGCCGGCCAGGGCATCGCCAATCCTCTGGCCGCCATCCATTCGGCCGCCCTGATGCTCGAACATCTGGGCGAGGCCGACGCCGCCGTCCGCATCCTCAAGGCGCTCTCCGCCCAGGCCGATTCCATGTCAACCTCCTCCGAAAAGCTGTCTACGTCCGCCGTTGGCGACGCGATCGCAGAAAGGCTGTAGCCCAAATGCCCATCACCACCACCGAGAAGATCTGGATGGACGGCGAGCTCGTCGACTGGGCCGACGCCACCGTGCACGTGCTGACGCACACCATGCACTACGGCTCGGGTGTCTTCGAGGGGATCCGGGCTTACCCGACGAGCCGCGGCGTGGCCGTCTTCCGTCTGGGCGACCACATCCGGCGGCTGTTCGCGTCGGCCAAGGTGTTCATGATCGACGTGCCCTACACGGTCGACCAGATCATCGACGCCTGCCGTCTCGTCGTGCGCGCCAATGGCATGAACGACGGCTGCTACATCCGCCCGCTCGTGTTTCTCGGCTACGGCGAGATGGGCCTGAACCCTCTGCCCTGCCCGGTCAACGTGTCGGTGGCGTGCTGGCCGTGGGGCACCTACCTGGGTGACGAGGGCGTGGCCAACGGTGTCTCGGTCAAGATCAGCTCGTGGCGCCGCCACGACCCCAACGCGGTGCCGACCGCGGCCAAGGGGACCGGCATGTACGCGAACTCGTCGCTGGCGAAGGTCGAGGCCCTGAAGGCGGGGTACGACGAAGCCATCCTGCTCGCCCCGAACGGAAAGGTCAGTGAGTGCACGGGCGAGAACGTGTTCATCGTGCGGGACGGCGTCATCGTGACTCCGCCGACCTCCGACGCCGGCGCCTTGGCCGGCATCACCCAGAACTCGGTCGAGACCATCGCCCGCGATATGGGCTACGCCGTCGAGCACGAGCACATCGTCCGCACCGACCTGTATCTGGCCGATGAGGCCTTCCTGACGGGCACGGCCGCTGAGGTGGTGCCGATCCGGGCCGTCGACGACCGCGTCATCGGCGCGGGCCACCCCGGCAAGATCACCAAGGAGATCCAGCAGACCTACTTCGCAACCGTTCGCGGCGAGGTCGACCAGTACAAGGAATGGCTGGACTATGTCGACTGAGACACATAGCCACGGCGGCGTGTCGCACACGCATGCCCACGGCCACACCGCGCACGCGCACGACTACGAGATGCCCGAGCTCCCCGAGGCGGTGGACATCTTCGACACGATCCTCCGTGACGGAAGCCAGCAGGAAGGGCTGTCGCTGACGGTCGATGACAAACTCCGCGTCGCCGAGCAGCTCGACCACCTCGGCGTCAGCTACATCGAGGGCGGCTGGCCGGGCGCCAACCCCAAGGACATCGAGTTCTTCGAGCGGGCCAAGAAGGAGCTCACCTTGGGCACGGCCACGCTCGTCGCCTTCGGTTCGACGCGGCGTGCCGGCGTCAAGCCGGAGAAGGATGCCGTCCTCGCCAACCTCATCGAAGCCGGGGCGCCGGTGGCCTGCATCGTGGCGAAGTCGTGGGACCGCCATGTGGCCGAGGCGCTGCGCACGTCGCTCGACGAAGCGGTGGCCATGGTGGCCGACTCGGTGCGCTACCTGCGTGAGCACGACCTGCGCGTGTTCCTCGATGCGGAGCACTTCTTCGACGGCTTCCGCCGCAACCCGGAGTTCGCGCTCTCCGTCCTGTCGGCGGCGGAGGAGAACGGCGCCGAGGCGCTCGTGTTGTGCGACACCAACGGCGGCTCCTTGCCCGACGACGTGGGCGCCGCGGTCGCGGCGGTACGCGCCCGTACCAGCGCCCAGCTCGGGATCCACTGCCACAACGACGCCGGCTGCGCCGTTGCGAACTCGTTGGTCGCCGTGCAGGCCGGAGCGACCCAGGTGCAGGGCTGCATCAACGGCTACGGCGAGCGCGCGGGCAACACCGACCTCTCCGCCGCGATCCCCAACCTCTCGCTGAAGCTCAACATCCGTACGATCCCGGCCGAGCGTCTCGAGCGGCTGACGCCGGTGGCGCACCACATCGCCGAGCTGGTGAACATCGCGCCGAATCCGCAGCAGCCCTACGTCGGTAACTCGGTATTCGCGCACAAGGGTGGCCTCCATGCCAGTGCGGTCGCTCGCAGCGCCGACCTCTACGAGCACGTCGTGCCCGACACGGTCGGCAACGGCACCCGCGTCGTCGTGTCGGAGATGGCAGGTCGTTCTACCTTGGCCATGAAGGCGGCGGAGCTCGGGCTCGAACTCGATGGCGAGGTCATCGGGCGCGTCCTCGACGAGCTGAAGCACCTCGAGCACGAGGGCTATCACTTCGAGGTCGCCGACGGTTCGCTCGAGCTCCTGTTGCGCCGCGCCACAGGTTGGGTGGCCGACTTCTTCACCGTCGAGTCGTTCCGGGTCATCACCGACCACGGCGCCGCCCGCGAAGCGGACGACGAGGCGACGTCGTCGTCGGCAGCGACTCCCGGGATGACGACCGAAGCAACGGTGAAGGTGCACGTCGGAGGGGAGCGGGTCGTCGCCACCGCCGAGGGCAACGGTCCCGTCAATGCGCTCGACGCTGCGCTGCGGGGTGCCATCGGCTCGAAGTTCCCGGCCCTCGATCACATCCACCTCACCGACTACCGCGTCCGCGTTCTCGATACGGGCCGCGGCACGGGCGCGGTTACCCGGGTCCTGGTCGACTCGACCGACGGTGAGCGGACGTGGACGACGATCGGGGTGTCGGAAAACATCATTGAGGCGAGCTGGCAGGCGCTCTACGATTCGATCGTCTTCGGGCTGCTCCACGCCGCATAGGCGCACCATTGGGGCCCCAGCGGGGCAGCACGGGACGGGGGAGGGCCGTGTGAGAGTGGGGATCCGTAACGCATGACCGTGTTCAGCCGCCTGGCCGCGCGGCTCGTCAAGTTGCCGCCGCCGGAGACGACGAGCGTCTCCGTCGAGCGCGACCTCGCTGCCAAGATGCCCGACGGCACCGTGCTCCTTGCGGACCGCTGGTACCCCTCGGACGCATCGGGTGGGCGACCGACCGTGTTGATCCGCACGCCGTACGGGCGGACTCTGATGGGCCCGCTGGGCCGTCTCTACGCGGAGCGTGGGTACCAGGTGGTGATCCAGAGTTGCCGGGGCACCTTCGGTTCGGAGGGCGAGTTGGTGCCGGTGCGTCACGAGCAGGCCGACGGGCATGCGACGCTCGAGTGGGTGGCGTCCCAGCCGTGGTTCGACGGGCGGCTGGTGATGTGGGGCGCCAGCTACCTCGGAATGACGCAGTGGGCCATTGCCGAGGAGGCGCCCGACTTCGTGAAAGCGCTGAATCTTCAGGTAACCGCGTCGAAATTCCGCGACGCCATCGTCTACCCCGGCGAGACGTTCGCGCTCGAGATGGCCCTCTGCTGGCTCTACCAGATGAAGTACCAGGAATCAGGGCTCGCCACCGTCGTCCGCAAGCAGTTGGGCGCGCACCGAGTCGTCGCTCGCATTGCGAACAAGTTGCCGCTGGGCGAGTGCGACACGGCGACCCTGGGGGAGGTCTCGCCCATATTCCAGGACTGGCTCGAGCACAACGTGCCAGGCGACCCGTGGTGGGACGAGATCGATTTCGGGCGTCGTCTCGAGAAGGTGCCCCCGGCGAGTCTCGTCGCCGGTTGGTACGACCTCTTCCTGCCGGGCCAAGTGGGCGACTACGAGGCGCTCCGCCGGGCCGGCGGCTCGGCCCGCATCACGATCGGTCCCTGGACGCACGCCAGCCCCGGCCTCTTCGGCGAGGGCATTCGCGACGGGCTCGACTGGTTCACCAAGCAGCTGGGGGAACGACGCGGCAAGGAACCCCGGGCACCAGTCCGGGTCTACGTCATGGGCTCCAAAACGTGGCAGGACTTCTCGCTCTGGCCGCCGGCCGGCGAGGACCAGCGCTGGTACCTGGGACGTTGGGGCACGCTGGGCACCGAGTCACCCGACGCAAGCGGCCGTGACCACTATCACTACAACCCACACGACCCGACCCCGGCGGTGGGTGGCGCCGGGCTCAATTTCGTCACGGCGGGCCGGAAGGACCAGCGCCGCCGGGAGCACCGGCACGATGTCCTCAGTTACACGAGTCCCGTCCTCACCGATGACCTCACCGTCATCGGCCCGGTTACGGCGACGCTCTACGTGCGTTCGTCACTCGAACACACCGACTTCTTCGTTCGGCTGTGCGACGTGACGAAGAACGGCAAGTCGTTCAATGTGAGCGACGGTATCGTTCGCCTGACGCCGGGCTCGGTCGACAAGGACCGCGAGGGTGTCATCCGGCTCGACATCTCCATGTGGCCGACAGCCAACATGTTCCGTGCGGGCCACCGGATCCGCCTCCAAGTCTCGAGCGGCGCACATCCCCTCTACGCCCGGAATGCCGGGACGGGTGAGCCGCTCGCGACCGGCGCCAACCTGCGCTCGGCCGATCAGGAGGTCTTCCACGACGCCATGCGGCCGTCGTGCATCATCCTGCCCGTCGTGCACCTGATGGCGGAGGAGCCGCTTTCGTAGATGGGTCGCCCGGACGCCCTCGGCTAGTCTCCGGCCATGACCCAGCCCACGTTCGTGCCGATCGCGGAGGCCGACCAGGTCCGGCCGGCTCGCCACATGAACGTCCCTGGATCGTGGACCACCTCCCGCCCGGCGGAGCTCACGGTGCCCGAACATCCGCGAGGTCGGAGCATGGGCACTCCGGGTCCGGACTCTGGGTTCGCCTTGCGGCTGGCGCACCGGTTCGAGCACGAGCTGAAGTTGGGACAGGGTGAGACGGAGCACGACGTCGCGCTCGGCGTCGCGCTGATCGCAGCGAAGCGTGCGGCGCTGTTCGGAAGAGCCCCTTCGGTCTACGACGTGCGCTTGGCACTGAATCTCTGGGGGTTTCTCGACGACGCGCCCGCCGAACTCCGGGCGGCGCGCCGGGCCGCTTTCTCCTCCATCTCCCATGACTACGTCGCGCAGCGCAGCCTGGTCGACTCCATCGACGAGGACGCCCTCCGCCTGACCCCCGAGGACGCACGCTTCAAGGGCGGTTCCGTCTCCGCGTAGTCCACGCACCTGTGGCGCCCACCGACGTACCCCGGGCCATTGACCGGATCGAAATCGAGGCCGGCGGCTTCACGTTCACCGGGCGTGCGTGTGGGCCCCACGATGGGCGGCGCGTCCTGTGCCTCCACGGCTTCCCCCAAACCTCGTGGGCCTGGCGCGACCAACTGTGGGCCCTCGGACACGCCGGCTGTCGCGCGGTTGCGCCCGATCAGCGCGGCTACTGCAGCGGTGCCCGCCCGCCCGAAACGAGCGACTACGGCACCGAACATCTGATCGGTGACGTGATCGCGTTGGCGGACTCCATGGACATGGACCACTTCGATCTCGTCGGGCACGACTGGGGCGGGCTCCTCGCGTGGATCGTGGCGGAGCGGCTGCCTGACCGGGTCCGGTCGCTCAGCGTCGTCTCCACGCCGCACCCATTGGCACTGCAGCACGCGTTGTCGGGGGGCGAACCGGAGCAGGCTGCCACTATCGCCGCGACGACGTCGATTCCAAGAACCAGAGGTAGCCGAACGACTCCTACTCGGACCCGAGGGGGACGGCAGCGGCATGTTGCGCATGCTGCGAGAGACGGGTCTCGACGAGGAGGACGCGGCGATGTACGCCGCGGCACTGAGCGAGCCAGGCGCGTTGACTGCGGCACTGAATTGGTACCGGGCCATGGACCTGAGCGCACTTGCGGATCTCGAGCCGGTACGGGTTCCGACGATGTACGTCTGGTCGACCGGCGACGCGGGGATCGGCCGTGCGGCGGCGGAGGGCACACGGGAGCATGTGCGCGGGCCGTACAGGTTCGAGGTGCTTGAGGACGTGTCGCACTGGGTCCCCGAGACCGCGCCCGAGCAGCTGTCCGACCTTCTGGTGCGGCACCTCACCTCCACCTGACGCCGCGTCAGGCTCACGTTGGGCGCAGCCCAGGGCTCTGCGAGAATGAGCCTGTGAGCGATTCGATCCCCTCCTTCGCCCTTTCCGACGTCCAGCGTGAGTTCCGCGAGACCCTGCGCACCTTCTGCGAAGAGAAGGTGGCGCCGCACGCGGCCGAGGTGGACCGCAACGCAGAGTTCCCATGGAAGTCGTTCGAGGCGTGCAAGGAGATGGAGCTGCCGGCGCTCGGAATCCCCGAGGCGTATGGGGGAGCGGGTGCCGACACGGTGACGCAGGCCATCGCGATCGAGGAGCTTGCCCGTGTGTGCGGGTCGACTTCGCTCACGATCATCATTTCCAAGCTCTCGATGTTGCCCGTGATGAACTGGGCCGGCGACGACCTCAAGAGGAGCTACCTGCCCAGGATCGCCACGGGCGAGATCCAAGGTAGCTACTGCCTGTCCGAGCCCGACGCAGGTAGCGACGTGGCCGCCATGCGGGCGCGGGCCGTGCGCGACGGCGACGAGTACGTCCTCAACGGGACCAAGTACTGGATCAGCAACGCCGGCATCTCGGACGTCTACATCGTCTTCGCCAAGACCGACCCCGACGCCGGCGCACGGGGGGTCTCGTGCTTCCTGGTCGAGAAGGAGTGGGGTATCCAGGTGCCGAAGCACGAGGACAAGCTCGGCATGCGGGGCAGCCCGACGGGTGAGGTCCTGCTCGAGGACGTGCGAGTGCCGGCGTCGCACCGGATCGGCGAAGAGGGCCAGGGCTTCACGATCGCCATGCACACGTTGGACCGGAGCCGGCCCGGCATCGGGGCCCAGGCGGTCGGCACTGGCACAGGGTGCGATCGACACCGCGGCGGCGTACATGAAGCAGCGGCACGCGTTCGGAGGGCCGATCGCCGACCTGCAGGGTCTGCGGTTCATGTTGGCCGACATGGCGATGCGCAACGAGGCGGCCCGCGCACTCGTCTACCGCGCCTGCGCCATGGTCGACAACGACCCCCAGGGCGAGCTGACGCTGTTCGGCGCGATGGCGAAGGCCTTCGCCTCCGACGCCGCCATGGCGATCACGCTTGACGCGATACAGCTGCTCGGCGGCTACGGCTACACGAAGGACTTCCCTGTCGAGCGCTTCATGCGCGACGCCAAGGTGACGCAGATCTACGAGGGCACCAACCAGGTCCAACGCGTTGTCATCGCCCGCGAGGTGCTCAAGAACCTCTAGGTGTCCGGCGGGACGGAGTTGGCGCCCGGCGACCAGGCCCAGGCAGACTTCGGGGGGCCGGTGCTAAAGTTAGAACAGGTTCTAAATTTCGCCCAAGCAGGGCAGCCGGCCCGAGGCCGGGAGTCGCAGGAGGAAGGTCCGTCATGGCGCAGCCGGTAATCATCGAGGCGGTCCGCACGCCGATCGGGAAGCGCAACGGGTGGCTGTCGGGCCTGCGGGCGGCCGACATCCTCGGCGCCGCGCAGACCGAGGTCGTCAAGCGCGCGGGCGTCGACCCGGCGACCGTCGACCAGGTGTTCGGCGGGTGCGTGACGCAGGCGGGCGAGCAGGGCTTCAACGTGACGCGCACGTCGTGGCTGCTGGCCGGGCTGCCCTACGACGTGGCGGCGACGACGATGGACTGCCAGTGCGGGTCGTCGCAACAGGCCAACCACATGGCCAACAACCTCATCGCCGCCGGTGGGGCCGACACGACCATCGGGTGCGGCGTGGAGACGATGAGCCGTATCCCGCTCGGTGCGAACGCGTCGGCGCCCGGCGTCGGACGGGCCATGCCCGAGGATCTGCCCTACGACATGCCGAGCCAGTTCGAGGCGGCGGAGCGCATCGCCAAGAAGCACGGCATCAGCCGTGAGGACGTGGACGCGTTCGGGCTGGCGTCACAGGAGAAGGCGGCCCGTGCCGTCGCCGAGGACCGGTTCGCCCGCGAGATCTTCGCCATCGAGGCGCCGATCGTGGGCGAGGAGGGGCCGCGGGGCGAGCACAGCGGCGACAAGATGGTCGTCAGCAAGGACCAGGGGCCGCGCGACACGACGCTCGAGGGCCTGGCCAAGCTGAAGCCGGTGCTGCCCGAGGGCATCCACACGGCGGGGACCTCGTCGCAGATCAGTGACGGGGCGGCCGCGGTGCTGTGGATGTCCGAGGAGCGGGCCAAGGCCGAGGGCTTGAAGCCGCGGGCCCGCATCGTGGCGCAGGTGCTCGCCGGGTTCGGACCCCTACTACCACCTCGACGGCCCGATCGTCGCGACGGAGAAGGTGCTGGCCAAGGCCGGCATGACGATGAAGGACATCGACCTCTACGAGGTGAACGAGGCCTTTGCCTCGATCGTGTTGAGCTGGGCCAAGGTGCACGGCGCCGACATGGACAAGCTGAACGTGAACGGCGGGGCGATCGCGTTGGGGCATCCGGTGGGTGCGACCGGGGCGCGTCTGATCACCACGATCTTGCACGAGCTGGAGCGGACCGACTCGACCTATGGGTTGGTTTCGATGTGCTGTGGCGGCGCGGTGGCGACGGGCACGATCATCGAGCGGCTCTAAGGCGCAGCCGGCTGGCGGCATCTGTTCCGCCGGCACGCGGCGCTGATCCCAATCCAACGAGTCACATCGGCGCCTACCTCTGGAGGGGACCGTGGCAGACATTTCGACCGAGCACCTGACGTTCGAGCGCGACGGCGCGACGGCGATCGTCACGATGAACCGGCCGGAGGCCAAGAACGCACTGAGCTTGCCGATGCTGGTCGGGATGAAGGACGCCTGGGAGGAGATCGACGGCAACGACGACATCCGCTGCGCCATCCTGACGGGCGCCGGCGGCACCTTCTGCGCCGGCATGGACCTCAAGGCCATGGGTGGCAGCGACGCCGAGAAGTACCGGTCGCGGATGGCGGAAGACCCTGACCTGCACTGGAAGGCCCTGCTGCGCCACTACGACGTGAAGAAGCCGTTGATCGCGGCGGTCGAGGGGTGGGCAGTGGCGGGCGGGACCGAGATCCTCCAGGCGACGCACATCCGCGTGGCCGGCTCGAGCGCGGTGTTCGGCATCTTCGAGGCCAAGCGCGGCTTGTTCCCCCTGGGCGGCTCCACGGTGCGCCTGCGCCGCCAGATCCCCTACACGGTGGCCATGGAGTTGCTGCTGACGGCGCGTGAGGTGCCGGCAGAAGAGGCGCTGCGCATCGGGCTCATCGGCCACGTGGTGCCGGAGGGGAAGGCGTTGGAGAAGGCGCTGGAGATCGCCGCCGTGATCAATGCGAACGGGCCGCTCGCCGTGGAGGCGATCGTGCGCAGCGTGCGCGAGACCGAGGGCATGTCCGAGGTCGACGGCCTGGCCCGCGAGCTCGAGATCGGCTGGCCCGTCTTCTCCTCGAACGACGCGGCCGAGGGCCAGAAGGCCTTCGCCGAAAAGCGCCCGCCCAACTACACGCGCACGTGAGCGACGAGCAGACCGGTTCCGCGACTCGTGCCTTCGCCGGCGGCGAGAACCTCGACCCGGGTCCGGGCGGGGGGCACCCCGGCGTGGACGGGGTGCCCACCTCCGCCGCGGCCGCTCTGCCCATCAATCAGGTGGCCGCGGCGTTGCGCCGGATCGGTGCGGTGAGCATCGGCCAGCCTCTGGAGGACGAGGACCTGCGTGCGGCCGGGGCGCGGCTGGCAGAGGTGGCCGAACAGCTCGAGGCGGCCGCGGCGGCCTCGAAGCGGAATCGCAAGACGCCGGGACAAGCCGGGTTCCCCGGCGTCCATCCCCAGGACCACTTCCCGACCAGCCCGATGATCGGCTACGCGAACCCGATTTCGCCGCCCGTCGAGGTGTGGGCGGTCCACGGCGAGGACGGCCAGCGCGAGGTCCGCGGGCGAGTGACCTTCGACTACCCGTTCGAGGGTCCGCCGACATGCGTGCACGGGGGCGTGATCGCGGAGCTCTTCGACGAGCTCCTCGGGTTGTCCAACATCTTGGTCGGCGTCGGCGCGATGACCGGGACGCTGACGATCCGCTACCGCCGCCCCACGCCCCTGCTGGCACCGCTCGAGGTGGCGGCGCGGCACACCGGGCGCGACGGGCGCAAGGTCTTCGCCTGGGGCGGGCTCTACCACGAGGGCGAGCTCACGGCCGAGGCCGAGGGTGTCTTCATCCTCGTCGACTTCGGCCGGATGCTCGACATCGTCGCCGGGAACGCGCACGGCGCGCACAGTGCCGAAGGGCCGCTCGTCGACGCGGACTGGCAGCGCATGATGGCGAACCGTGAGCAACGAGAGGGCGACCCGCCGAACGGGTGACGCCGGGGCCCGCGACCCGCCGGTGCGGTGACGAACGGAGCGTCAGCTCAGGGTGCGGTAGCGGAGGTACACGACACCGTTGTCGAACGGGTGCTCCTCGAGTAGGTCCAACGTGACGCGGGCGTCGGTGGGGAATGCGGGCTTGCCGGCGCCGACGAGCACGGGATAGGCGAAGAGATGGCACTCGTCGACCAGGCCGGCGACGAACGCTTGCGCCGCGAGCGTCCGGCCGCCGATGAGCACATCGCTGGCGGCGGACGTCTTCATGTCGCGAACCGAAGCGGGGTCGAAGTGGTCCTCGAGCCGCGTCCGGGCGGTCGCGACCGCGTGCAGCGTGGTGGAGTACACGACCTTGCCGGCCGCCTGCCAGACGCCGGCGAAGTCGGCCATGAGCTCTGACTGGGCGGCCAGGGTGGGGTCGGTCTCCCACACCGCCATCGTCTCGTACATGCGCCGTCCATAGAGGTGGGTGCCGGCGGGGCGTAACAGGTCGGTGATGAAAGTGAAGACCTGATCGCTGGGCTCGGTCCATTCGAAGATGCCATGCGCGTCTTCGACGTAGCCGTCAAGGGAGGCATTGGCGATGTAGATCAGCTTGGCCATGTCGCTCCCCGGATGCCTGCCTGACGGTGCATGGCGGCAAATGTACGCGCCGAGGCCGTCCGGGGCCGACCTCTTCAGCTTCGTGGCTCAGGCGGTCGCCGCGAGCGGTCGCCGCGCCACGAAGCAACCGGCGTCCGTCGTCATGGTGACCACGCCGCCGTCCTCCCGGAACCGATCGTGGACCGCCTGGGTCAGCGCGGCCAGTTGCGAGCCGTCGGCTTCCTGACCGGCTGACGACGACAGCATGTACGCAACCACGGCGTCGGGGTCGTCACAAACCAGCCGGCCCGGATGGTGGTACCACACGACCTCCTCGAAGGCCGTCCCGAGGATGGAGCTGCCGTTGGAACGCCCGAAGCGGCGGTCGACGAAGTCGAGCGAGGACCAGCCGAAGACGCGGCGCGAGATGTCGGCGATGACGTCGAGGTGGTCCGGCCCGTTCGTCGCCGCCAGAAGGAGGCCGTCGGGTCGGAGGACCCGGGCGAATTCGGCGGCGGCGCGGGCGGGCTCGGGCACGTGGTACAGCATGTGGTTGGCGACGACGACGTCGAACGCGTCGTCAGGAAACGGGAGCTGCTGCGCGTCGCACACCTGGGCAGACGCCACATCGATCGATCCGATTCGCTCGACGACGTCGCGAGCCGTGGCGAGCATTCCCTCGGACAGGTCGGTCAGGGTGAGATGGAAGTGGGGGAGGAGCGCTGCGATGCTCGTCCAGAGGAGGCCGGGCCCGCATCCCACCTCGAGCACCTCGCCGTCTTCCGGCCAGTGCACGCGGCCGGCGAGCCACGGGTACCAGGGCTCGTCGGCGCGGGCGAAGCGTGCGTGCAACGCGATGCCGCGCGTTGAGGTTGGTGGGGTCCTTGTACTGCCGCTCGCGCAGGTAGTCGGCATCGGTACCGATGCCCTCCCGCCCTGTCATGCGCCGGGACCGTGAGAGGTGAGCGTCTTGACCATCTGGAGCGCCGGGTTATCCGGTTGCCAGAGTTCGGGGAACTCTTCCAGGGGCCGGAACCCGACGGCGAAGTAGAACTCCCGCGTCTTCTGGTACTCGGGATCGGGGTGCCGCGGGCTGAGCGTCTTCACCTGCAGGTACTCGATGTCGCGTTCCCGGAGCCACGCCTCGGCCACCCCGAGCATCTGACGCCCCATGCCGAGCCGGTGGTGTTCGGGGAGGAGGCCCATGACGTACACCTCGGCGGCATACGGGGTGTGAAGGACGAGGGAAAGGATCCCGACGCCTTCTCCATCCAGGGTGGCGACCACCGTCGGGTTCTCGTCGGCCTTGGCGACGTAGTCCTCGACGGATTCGGGAACGCCGAACCATGTCGGGAGCGTGCCGAGAATGCGCCGGCAGACCTCACCCGAGCCGTGGTCCTGGACACGCATCGCGAATTCCGACGTCACGACCACGCCTCCAGCATGCCAGCGCGTGACGGCTTCTCGAGGCCTTGGACCCGACGCTGCGGTAGCGTCCGCCGAGGAAGCTCGAGATCGGAGGTGCTGACATGCCCGGATTCCTGCAGATCATGGAGATCGACACGTCGAAGATCGACCAGGTCGACGCCCTGGGGCGGGAGCTCGCCGAGGTGGTGGGAGACGAATTCAAGGCCCGGAAGGCGACGACCGCGGAGGACCGGGAGCGACGCGGGCACTACTACGTGATCGTGGAGTTCGACTCGTACGAGGAGGCGATGCAGAACTCCGAGCATCCGCAGACGGCCCAATTCTCGGAGAAGATGGGAGCGTTGTTGGACGGCCCGCCCGTGTTCCGCAACCTTGACGTCGTCAGCGTGACCGATTTGCGCTGACCGCTCGCGCTCACAGCGCGCGCTGCACGCCCTCCCAGTAGGGGTCGCGCAGCTTCCGCTTGTAGAGCTTGCCGTTGGGGTCCCGTGGCATCTCGTTGGTGAAGTCGACCGTCTTTGGCGTCTTGAATTTTGCCAGCTTGTCGCCGCAGAAGGCGAGGATCTCGGCGGCGAGCTCGTCGTTGCCCTCGATCCCCTCGGCCGGCTCGATGACCGCCTTGACCTCTTCGCCCCAGTCCTCGTGCGGGATGCCGAACACCGCTGCATCGCCGACCTTGGGGTGCGAGAGGAGGACGTTTTCGATCTCGGCCGGGTAGATGTTCGCCCCGCCCGAGATGATCATGTCGATCTTGCGGTCGCGGAGGAACAGGAAGCCGTCCTCGTCGAGGAGCCCGACGTCGCCGACGGTGAAGAAGGATCCGATCCGGTTCTTCTTCGTCTTCTCCTTGTCCTTGTGGTACTCGAAGTTGGCGGTACCCATCGACATGTAGACCGTGCCGATGACCCCCGGCTCCTCGATGCGGTTGCCGTCGTCGTCGAAGATGGCGATCTCGCTGATCGGCCACGGCTTCCCGACGGTTCCCGGCTTCTGCAGCCACTCCTCGGCCGTGACGAGCGTGCCACCACCCTCGCTGGCGGCGTAGTACTCGTCAACCGCGTTGCCCCACCAGGCGATCATCTTGTGCTTCACGTCGATCGGGCACGGCGCCGCGGCGTGGATCATGTGGCGCAGCGACGAGACGTCGTACTTCTCCCGCACGTCCTCGGGCAACGCGAGGAGGCGGTGGAACTGCGTCGGCACCATGTGCGATGTCGTCACCCGCCGCTCTTCGATGAGACGCAGCATGTCCTCGGGCAGCCACTTGTCCATCACGACGAGGGTATGGCCGAGGTGCGCCGACGCGCTCCCGAAGCGCAACACCGCGGTGTGGTACAGCGGCGAGCCGATGATGTGGACGTTGTCGTCCTGCGGCTGGATGTTGAAGAGGAAGAGCAGCCCCGCCAGTCCCAGCGCAGCCTCTTCCGGGGTGACTCCCATGAGCTTGCGATAGATGCCCTTCGGGTTCCCCGTGGTCCCCGAGGTGTAGTTCATGACGTCGCCCACGGTGCGGTCCTCGGGCAACGTGGTCGGCTGGACGTCGCGGACGGCGGCGTAGGACGTGAAGCCCGTGATGGCGCCGACGGAGAGGCGCCCCGCCGCATCGACCCCCGCCTCGTCGGCCGCAGCGGTGGCGGCGTCGGCGAACCGCTCGTGCGCGACGAAGGCCTTGGCGCCCGAGTCCTTGAGGATGTACGCGACCTCGGGGGCCACCAGGTGGAAATTGATGGGCACCAGGTACCAGCCCGCCTGGAGGGCGGCCAGGTAGATCTCGATCATCTCCGCGCCGTTCGGGAGCAGGGTGGCGATCCGGTCGCCCACCTCGAGACCCTGGGCCCGCAACGCGTGGACCAGCTGGTTGGCCCGGCCCAACAACTCGCCGGAGCTCATCTCGTCGCCTTCGGGCGTCACGAGGGCCAGGTAGTCGGGGTTTTCCTGAGCAAGTGCCCAGAAGCCGAGGTCACCCATCTGCAGTCTCCTTGGAACGTCTCACGAGACGAAGGGGAAATGGCACCCCCCGCCGCCCGCAGGCTAGAACGTGTTCTAACTTACGGCAATTTCTGCGTGCCCGGGCCGGCGGTCGGCCCGGCGAAAGATATCGGGAGATACCACCATGGCAGGGTTCCTCGCGGGCAAGGTCGTCGCGGTCACGGGCGGCGGCGGCGGCATCGGTCGTGCCGTCGCGCTGGCCTGTGCGGCCGAGGGGGCGACGGTGGTGGTCGCCGACTACGGCGTCGGCATGGCCGGAGAGGACCCGACCAGCGAGGTCGCGGACGCCGTGGTGGAGGAGATCACGAAGGCCGGCGGAGAGGCGCTGGCCGTGGCTGACGACATCTCGCAGATGGAGGCGGGCGAGCGGCTGGTCGCCACCGCGGTGGAGAAGTACGGCCGGATCGACGGCGTAGTGGCCATTGCCGGCATCTTGCGGGAGCGGATGCTCTTCAACATGTCCGAGGACGAGTGGGACGCCGTCATCGCAACGCACCTCAAAGGGCACTTCACCGTGTTCCGGGCCGCCGCTGCGGTCATGCGCAAGCAGGAAGGTGGGGGCGCCCTCATCGGGTTCACCTCGGGCGCGTTCTCCGGGAGCATCGCCCAAGCCAACTATGCGGCGGCCAAGGGCGGCATCGTCTCGCTGGTGCGCTCGGCCGCCGCTGGGCTCTACCGCTACGGGGTGACGGCGAACGCCATCGCGCCGGTGGCGCGGACCCGCATGTCGGCCAATGTGCCCCAGGAGCTGTCCGAGATGGGCGACCCCGAAGACGTCGCACCGATGGTCGTCTATCTGTTGAGCGACAAGGCCAAGCACGTGACCGGCCAGGTGTACACCGTCGTGGGTTCGAAGATCGCGGTCTGGAACCAGCCGGTCGAGGTGCGCGCCATGTGGGCCGACGGCCGTTGGACGCCCGAGCAGATCGCGGAGCGCCTCGACTCGAACATCGGTCAGGAGCGAATGGGCCTCATCGACAAGTTGGAAGAGATGCGTCGAGCGGCCGCATCGGGGGACAAGCCCAACGGGTGAGTTGGTCGGCGCGACACCTCGAAGAGGCGAGGCCGCGAAGGCTCAGGTGACCGCGCGCAACCGAGGTTCGGGGCGAGCGCTCTGCTTGCTGTAAACCTCCATCGAGTTGCCCTCGTGATGCGCGGCAACCACGGTCGTCGCAAACGGGTCTGCGAACGGGTCTCGAGGGTCCAGGATGCGTTGCATGCTCTGCCCCCAGGCGACGGCGGAACGTGCGATGTGCCGGTCCGGCTGTTCCCAGGGTGGGATGCACAGCTCGATCTGGTACATCGGTTCGAACGTCACGACGTGAGTCGGAGCACCGCCGTGAGTGGCGAACCACTCCTGCTTCTCCTCGTCGCTCCAGCTCGCCTCGTTGCTCATCGGCTCACTCGTGGTCGGTACCCAGGACTGGATCGTGGCCATGGCGCACGTCCCCTCTCTCCCGCCGTCTCCGTTTCCCTACATCGGAAGAAGTCAACGGGGGGCGCAAACTTGCGCATCACTCATGCAATTTCCATATTGAGCTGGCCATTTGGTTATACGCCGCGTGGAGGTTGGCGGATTGCGCAACAGCGTTGCGGCGCGGGCGGGATTTCGCACCCCGTCGTCGGGGTGTGAACGGAGTTCGACAACCGCGCGACAACGCCCAGTGGGTCCACCACATCGGAGACGGCGCTTCCTAGTCTCGGCACCGGCGTAAGAAGTCGGCACCTCGCTCAGTTCCCCTTTCGAGGGGCGGGTCGGAACGTCGAGGAAAGGGGGCATGCAATCGTGAGTATTCGTATCGATGACGCAGCGGTGCAGAGTCCCGAGCACTCCGACGCCATTCCGGAGATCCGCCCGTGGCGCGAAGTGGGCTGGATCTTCCGGGACGGCGGTGCCTTTGCGATTGAGCGTCAAGGCGATCGCATCCGCACGCGGAGTGCCCGGTTCTCGCATCTGAGCGAGGAATAAAAGCAAACAGCCCCGGGGGCTGAGCGGGAAAACTAGGACGCCGGGCCGGCGTCTCCGCGGGTCGCCAACGCGTCCGATGACAATGCCGCAGCCGTCCCGGATTCGGCGTCGTGCGCCGTGTCGGGCGACTGGGAAGCGTCACCGGCGTGATGCGTCTGCAGCCACACGCGCCAGCGCAGGCGTGCCCGAATGAGAATGACCGCGCCGGCGACGATCAACAGAACGCCCGCCAGTTGGACGAGGTCCGAACCGAGGCGGCCGTCCTCCCCGAGCCACAGGTGCTCGTCGAGGGAGCGTTCGATGCCCCAGAGGATCATTCCGGTGCCGATGACGACACCCGACGGATAGCCGACGCGGCGCGTGCCGTCGGGCCACCGGTCGAGGGCCCGTTCGATCGCGATGAGGATCAGGAACACCGCGAAGTCCTCCAGCGCCTGGAAGATGGGTACCGGGAGGCGCTTACCCAACTGGTCGCCGGCGTAGTACATGCCGAACCACTGGTGCGTCTGGTGCCCGCCGCCGTTGACCATGAGCTGGGGGCCGAGCAGACGGCCCATGGCCCAGCAGGCCATGAGGACGGGCGCAACGAGGTCGAGGGCGCGGCCGAGCGCGAGCTCGGGGCAGCGGCGCCGGGTGAGGATGATGCCCGTGGGCACCGCGAAGAGCAGTCCGCCGAAGGACGAGAGCCCGCCCTGCCAGATGGCGAAGATGTCGGAGGGGTGGTGCGAGTAGTAGCCGGTGTTGGTGAGGACGTGGAGGACGCGGGCACCCACGACGGCGGCGAGGATGATCCAGAGGAAGACGGGCACGAGCCAGTCCGTGCGGTAGCCGTTGCGCTTGAGCCGGCGCTCGAAATAGACGAACCCGAACCAGAACGTCGAGCGCGAGGCCGATGCCGTAGGTGTGGACCTCGAGCGGGCCGATGTGGAAGGCGACGGGGATTGGTTTCATCGCAGCGGCGTGTCCAGGTTACGGCCGGGCGGCCCGGGGGAGTAGCCGGCGGGCCGGGAGGACGCTACGAGGCGGGGGAGGGGTGGGGTGGGGTGTGGAGGCGGCGTGCGGAGCCGGGCTAGGGCCGGCCGGCGCCGACGAAGCCGTCACCCAGGCGAAGGGCGGTGAGCCGAACGTCGGCACCCGTGTACGGCGCCTCGATCATCGTGCCGGAGCTCACGTACATGGCCACGTGGTCCGAGCCGCCGGGGCCGTAGAAGAGGAGGTCGCCCGGCTGCAGGTCGCTGACGGGAACCGGGGCCGAGTCGGACATCTGGGCGCCCGAGAAGTGCGGCAGCGGCACCCCGACCTGGCCCCAGGACCAAGCGGTCAGACCGGAGCAGTCGAAGCCAACGCCGGGGGTCTCGCCGCCCCACTGGTAGGGGACGCCGAGCTGGCTCTCCGCGGCCTGCACGGCTCCGGCCCCACCCGGTGCCGTCGGAGGAGGCGGCGCATGTGCGGCGCTGGTCAGCTGCGAGGAGCCACCCCCGCCGCCGGTGCTCACCGTGGCGGCTGCGGCTGCGGCAGCCTGCTTCTGTCTCGCGGCCTGCGCGGCGGCTGCAGCTTCGGCCTGCTGCTGCTGCTGCACGAGCTGCGCGATCTGACCCTGCTCCTGCGCCAGCGCGTTCTTCTGTTGGTTGATGGCCTGTTCGTTCTGGGCCACTGCGGCTTGCTGGACGTTGACCTGTGTCTGGGCCTGACCCTGCTCGTTGGTCAACTGGGCCTCTTGCGCGTTCAGCTGGTTCTCCGCGGTGTGCAGCTTGTCGACGGACAGCGAGATGTCGCCTTCGGCGATCTGGTTGTACTCGTTCGTGGCGCCCGCGGTCTCCTGGTTGCCGCTGAAGATCGAGTTCTGCGTCGACGCCGTCCCGTCGGTGATGTAGTTGGCCACAGCCGCCTTGGACAGCGTGGCCTTGTCCTTCGACACCTGCTGTTGGTCGGCCGCGATGTTCGCCTTGGTCGTGTCGATACTCGAGTTGATCTGCGACAGGTGGTACTGCGCCTCGTCGTACTGCTGGCTCAGGGCGGACATCTCGTTCTGGGCCTGCGATAGCTGCGCCTCGATGGCGGCCGCCTTCGCCTTGGCGTCGGAGATCTGGTCACCGCCCACGGGGCGCGCAAGACCAAACACAGTGCTCGACAACACTGTGACGACGGTCAACGCGGGGACACCTACCCGCTGGAGCAGCCTTGCGCTCCTCAAAGACCGCGGCGTCGAGTGGGGTACAACCCGCTCTACGTCAGTCACGATGGGGGACATTCTTATTGGAACCCCCTCGGCGTTTCAAACACCCTCTGGCCTTAAACCCCTGTTTGGCTTCGCACTCCGGGTACGAAGTCGCTGGTGATAGCGCAAAATGAGAAAATATGAACTCGAACTCAACAAGAGAAGAGAACGCCACGCGATCGCGGGAACTACGGTCACCGGCCATGGGTGAAATGATCGAATTTCCGAGTAATGGATCCACCGCCGGCGGCTATCTCGGCTGTGCCCGAGAGCGGCAGCGGGCCCGGCGTCGTGGTGATCCAGGAGTGGTGGGGGCTCGTCGACCACATCGAGGACGTGTGCGACCGCTTCGCGGCGGCCGGCTACGTCGCTCTGGCTCCCGACCTGTACCACGGGCAGAAGGTCGCGCCGGGCGAGCCCGACGAGGCCGGCAAGGCGATGATGGCCATGAAGATGGACCAAGCGGCACGCGACATGAGCGGCGCGGTCGACGAGGTGCTGCGGCGGAGCGCCGGGTCCAAGGTCGGCGTCATCGGGTTCTGCATGGGTGGGGGTCTCGCGCTCGTGCTGGCGACACAACGTCCGGACGCCGTCGCCGCCGTCGTGCCGTGCTACGGGATCGTGCCGTGGCCCGACGTCCAGCCCGACTACGCCGCGATGTCGGCCGCGGTGCTCGGCCACTACGCCGAGAAGGACGAGTACTTCACCCCCGAGAAGGCGAACGAGCTCGCCGCGCAGCTGCGTGGCATGGGCAAGTCGGTGGAGATCATCGTGTACCCGGGCGCCGATCACGCCTTCTTCAACGACACGCGGCCCGAGGTGTACGACGCCGACGCGTCGCGCGCACTGTGGGATCGCACGTTGTCGTTCTTCTCTGAGCATCTGAAGTAAGGCGTCGGCGGGCGGGGTTCGAGCTCGCCACGGAGAACGGTCGCCCTACTGTGCTCCTGCTTCGACCGCCTCACGGAAACCCGCCCGAAATGGCCCCCGAAGGCGGTGGGTTACCATCGAATCATGTCCGCACGCTCACGTGATCTGCCCCGCCGTTCCTGCCTCTCCACCCCCGGCTCGAACGAGAAGTTCCTGGCCAAGGCGCCCACAGTCCCGGCCGACATGACGTTTCTCGACCTCGAGGACGCCGTGGCGCCCCTCGAGAAGGAGTCGGCACGGCCCAAGGTCGTCGACGCCATCAAGAACCTGCCGTGGGACGACCGCGTGCTGTGCGTGCGCGTCAACGCCTGGGACACCGAGTGGACCTACGGCGACGTCATCGAGGTGGTCGGCAACGCCGGCGAAAGACTCGACGAGATCATGCTGCCCAAGGTGCAGACCGCCGCCGAGATCGTGGCGCTCGACCTGCTGCTCACACAGGTCGAGAAGAAGTTCGGGGCTGCGGGTCGGGCACATCGGGATCGAGGCGCAGATCGAAACGGCAAGGGGACTGATCAACGTCGACGAGATCTGCGCCGCCTCGCCCCGCCTCGAGACGATCATCTTCGGACCGGCGGACTTCGCGGCCAGCGTCGAGATGCCGGTGCTCACCGGCGGCATCAACATCCCCGAGTATCCCGGGGACCATTTCCACTACGTGTTCAGCCGCATCCTCATGGCGGGACGCGCCAACGGTCTACAGGTCATCGACGGTCCGTTCCTCAAGGTGCGCGAGCTCGACTCGTTGCGCGACTACGCCATGCGGACTCGCATGCTCGGCTACGACGGCAAGTGGGCGCTCACCCCGGACCAGGCGGTGGTGCTGAACGAGGTGTACTCACCCACCCAGGAGCAGTTCGACCACGCCTTCGACATCCTCGACGCCTACCAGCGGGCGACCGAGGAGGATCGCAAGGGCGCCGTCATGTTCGGCGACGAGATGATCGACGAGGCGAGCCGCAAGATGGCCATCAAGTTCGTCAGCCGGGGCGAGCGGGCCGGGCTGACGCGCAGCGCGGGCTGAGCAATCTCAGGTCCGGCGGCTTACGTCCAGGTGTATTCGCGTCGGGGTTCTATTTTCCGCGCAATTCAGAACCTCCTCCGCGTTTTCAGAACGGCACGCGCATAGAACTGACCACAGTTAGAACGAAGTCGCGCATACACCCGCACGCCAACGTCCCCTGTCCACGCGTGTGTCAGAACCAAACCAACTCGGAATGAGTCAGTCGCCGATCAGCCGGCGGGCGATCACCTTCAAGGCCAGCGTCTCGTCGGCTCCCTCGAAGATCGACAACACCCGGGCGTCCACGAAGTAGCGCGACACCGGGAACTCCTCGGCGTAGCCCATGCCACCGTGAATCTGCATGGCCTCTCGGGTGACCCACTCGGCGGCGCGGCACACGTACGCCTTGACCATGGACGCCTCCAACGCGCCTTCGCCCCCGGCCATCAGGCGGGCGACGTGGTACGACGACTGCCGCGTCGCCTGAATCAAAACGGCCATGCGGCCGAGCTTCCATTGCGTCAGCTGGTAATCGATGATCGGCGAGCCGAACACCTTGCGTTCCGACGCGTAGGAGACTGCCGCCTCGTAGGCGGCCTGCATCACGCCCAAGCGCACGGGCAGCGGTCTGCAGGCGCCCGTTCTCGAAGCCCTGCATCTGCAGGTAGAAGCCCTTCCCCAGGCCCTCTTCGCCCCCAACGAGGTTCGCGGCGGGCACGAACCAGTTCTCGAACGCCAGCTCGTAGGAGTGCATCCCCCGGTAGCCGAGCGTGTCGATGGGCCGGCCCTCCAGCCGCCCGGGTTCCAGATCCGCCGGCCGGCCGACCACGTCGTCACCACCCTGGGTGAAGACGAAGCCGTGGCCGTCCCCGCGCGGCTTCTCGACCACGAACATGGAGATCCCTCGATGCGCGAGCGACCGGTCGGGGTCAGTCCGCGCCAGCAGCATCAGGACATCGGCGCGGGCGGCGAACGTGCACCACGTCTTGACGCCGTTCACCACCCACCCGCCGTCAACACGAGTCGCCGATGTCACGATGCCCGCGACGTCCGATCCGTAGTCGGGCTCCGTCACGGCCACCGCGGCGAGGATCTCGGCCGATGCCAGCTTCGGCAGCCAGTGCTTCTTCTGCTCCTCGGTGCCGCCGTAGACGAGCGCCCGCGTCAGGATCTCGGGCCGGGTGATGAGCGAGCCGCCCACGCCGAGCGAGCCCCAACTGAGCTCCTCGGTCGCCACGACCATGCCCATGTAGTCGCTCTCGCCCCCAGACGCGAAGCCGCCGTACTCCTCGGGTACGGAGAGGCCGAACCCACCGAGCTCCGCCAGTCCTTCGATCACGTCCTCGGGGATGTCTGCGTTCGTGCGGTGCACGTGCTCGGCGTGCGGACGCACCTTTTCCTCGGCGAAGCGGTGGAACGTCTCGCGCACGAGCTCGAAGTCCTCGCCGAGATGCCGTGGCCCTTCGGTCGCCGCGAGCGCCGCCAACACCGACGGCTCGCGCTGGGCTTCCAGGAAAGAGGACGCCGGCGTGTCCCACCCTGGATCCACGCCCCACAACGCTTCGCGGCCGGCGACCTTCCCCGCGAGGTCGGCCACCACGTCGGCCACGAACGCCGTTGCGATGGCCGCCTCGACGTCCCCCTTGCTCTCCGTATTGGAGGGCGGCCCGGGCCGTGCCTACCGCGGCCGCCGCGTGCGCAACGTCGTAGGCGACGACCTGGTTGGCATCGATCCCCCCTCGGCCTCTGATGGAGGCGCAGGCCTGGTCGACGAGCTCTTGGGCCAGATCGACAGCAACGGTGGCAGCGGCCAGGTCGGCGGAATCGGGCGGAGTCATGGGGCGCCACCTTATTGGCTGGCCCGAATGCTCCTTTTTGACCCGCTCACGCCGTTTTCGGCTGCGGGTGTGTCAGGCGCGTCGCCCGATGACCGTCACCAGCGGCGGCAACACGACGGGTTCATCGCCGGGATCTACGCCGGTCAACGACTCCAGGTATTGCGACACCGCTCCCGGACCGACGCCCGCCGGTGCTTCCGCCCAGGCGTCGACCACTTCGAGCGACGCGTTCCGGACCAGCGCCGGCAGCAGCGCACCGACATCGGGATGTCGTGCATCCGGCATCGACATTGGCGCACCCCCGATGCGACCGGCCGACGTGATCGGCTCTTGCGCCACAACCCAGCCGCCCGGCGCGTGACCGTCGTAGCCATCTTGGCGACGACGGCGTCAGGGTCGAGCACATGGAGCAGGAGGAAGCGGCAGAACGCCAGGTCGACCTCTTCGGGCAGAGAGAGGTCTTCGCCGGCCTGCGTGAGGGCGATGACCTGCGCGTGTGCCGCGGCCGCCCGTGCCACCTCGTCGCGCGCCAGAGGATCGCTGTCGACCGCATAGACGCGGCCGCCACGACCCACCATCTCCGCAAGGGCTACGGACACGTCACCGCCACCAGCGCCCACGTCGACGCACCGCCAGCCCGCGCCGAGCCCGAGACGGTCCAACGCGGTCGCCAGCGGCCGACGGTAGACGTCGTCGCGCAGACCCTTGAGCTCACTCATCGCAGGGTTCTCCGCAGACTGGCACCACCATGGACCAGCACTCTAGGAGTCGGAAGGAGAACGGTGATTCTGGGTGCCGTCCGAGCACGAAATCGAGCCATCTCGCCGCGGGCCGGTAACCTGCTCCCCTGTGAAGGTGACCATGTTGCTGTGCGACGCAGCCCAGGTGTCCGACGGCAAGCTCTACATCCTCGGTGGGGGATGGAGTATGACCGGTCCCGACCCCGTGCCATCGGCAGTGGCGTTGAAGATCGACGTCGACTGGCACGAGGCTGAGACCTCGCACCACTGGGAGCTGTTTCTCGAGGACGCGGACGGCCGCCCGGTGCTGATGGAGACGGCCGACGGGACCCAGCCGGTCGAGGTGCGCGGGGAGTTCACGGTGAGCCAGCCGCAGGGCATCCCCGAGGGCTCGCCCATCGACGTCGCCCTGGCCGTGAACCTCGGGCCGATTCCGTTGGCGCCCGGAACCCGGTTCGCCTGGCGCCTCACTATCGACGGCGAGGCGCTGCCGGGAGCATCGCTGGGGTTCACGACGCGACCCCGTCTCCCGCAAGCCGCCGAATGACCGTCTACGACAGGCCCTTCGGGCGCTATCTCGAAGACTTCGTGCCGGGAGACATCTTCCGGCACTGGCCCGGCAAGACCGTCACCGAGTACGACGACCATCTCTTCTGCATGATCACGATGAACCACCACCCGCTGCACACGAATGCGTGGTTCGCCGAGCACGAGACCGTGCAGGGCAAGAACGTGGTCGTCGGGAACCTCGTCTACTCACTGGTGCTGGGCATGAGCGTGCCCGACGTCAGCGGCTCGTGTATCGCCAACCTCGAGGTCGAGTCGCTGCTGCACCGGAAGCCAACGTTCCACGGCGACACCATCTACGCCGAGACGCGGGTCCTCGACGCGACGCCGTCCAAATCGAAGGATGACCGCGGCATCGTCACGGTCGAGACCAAGGGCTTCAACCAGCGCGGTGAGGAGGTGTGCTACTTCCGCCGCAAGCTCATGGTCTGGAAGACGGCCTCCGCGCCCGCCCGGCAGCGCCCTTACGGCGACGACGTCTGGGACTGAAACCGTCGCGCTCGCGCCCGACCGGGCGCGCCGCTTCAGAGCGCGCATCCTCGAGTGGGGCGCGCAGCACCGTCGCGATCTTCCGTGGCGCCACACTCGCGATCCGTGGAAGATCCTCGTCTCCGAGGTGATGCTCCAGCAGACGCAGGTGGACCGGGTGGTGCCGTTTTACGAGCGCTTCGTCGAGGCCTACCCAACACCCGCCGCCTGCGCCGCCGGCGGTTCGGCCGAGGTGGTCCGCCGCTGGTCGGGACTGGGCTACAACCGGCGCGCGCTCAACCTGCACCGGGCGGCGACGTCCATCGTCGACCACCACGACGGGCAGGTGCCCTCGGCCGACGCGAAACTCCGCGCGCTGCCCGGCGTCGGCGCCTACACGGCGCGGGCGGTGCGGTCCTTCGGGTTCGGGCAGGACATCGCGGCCGTGGACACCAACGGCGTGCGGGTGCTGGCGCCGCGCCGTCGCGGGCTTCCCGCTCTCGGCCATGGCTGCTTTCACCCTCGGAGACCGCCTCGTGCCCCGCGCCGGTTCATGGGAGTTCAACCAGACGATGTTCGACCTGGGCGCGACGGTGTGCACGCGCCCGCCCCGATTGCGGGCGTTGCCCGCTCCGGCGCCAGTGCTCTTGGCGTCGAAGGGGTGGAGGAGACCCGTGGCGGGCTAGTCCGACGGTGCGTCCGCAGAGCCCGTTCTCGGGTTCCGATCGGCAAGGGACGGGGCCGTCTGCTCGAGGCGCTGCGGGTTGGCGACGTTTCCTCCAGTGAAGTCGCCGCCGCTTGCGGGTGGCCCGATGACGTCGTCCGCGCCGAACGCGTCGCCGCCTCGTTGGTGGAGGAAGGGTTCGCCCGCTGGCGCGGGACCGCCAATCCGTTGCTCCGGCTGCGCTGAGTGATCAGGACCCGGTCAAGAACTTGACGATCCGCCGGTTCACGACGTCGGGCAGCTCGACGTGGAGAAAGTGCCCGCAGCCGTCCACGATCTCCATCTCGGAGCCCTCGGCTAGGAAGTCGAGCGGCGAGCCGATCGACGAGAGCAGCATGCAGCCGTCGTCACGCCCGTGGAGGTACAGCGTTGGCTTGGGCGTCGGCACCAACGCGGCCGCCTGCTCGTCGGCCAGTTCGGGCGCCTGGTACTCCGGGTTGAACATGGCGCGGTAATAGCTGATCGCCGCCAGCATGTGCTCGGGGTCACCGATCGACTCCTTCACCCTGGCCACGTCCCAGGAGCCGTCGTATCCCGGCGACCAGTCCCGCCACAGACCGTCGATGAAGGAGTAGTCCTCGAGCGGCAGCGCGCCCTCCGCCATGGACGATTGGAAGAAGAACATGTACCAGCTCCGCTGCAGCTGCGCGTAGGTCAGCAGGTTCATCCCGATGGACAGGGTCGGGGGAACGGCTGCGGTCACGGCGCGACGCCAGCGATCCGGCTGGTGGGCGACGGTCCCGTATGTAGCGAGCGCGCCCCAGTCGTGGCCGATGATGACGGCGTCCGAGGTCGCCCCGAGCGCTTCGTGCAAGGCGTTGGCGTCGCGCACGAGGGCGCCGACTTGGTAATGACCGTCGGGCGGCACCGGCGACGGGGCGTAGCCACGCAGGAACGGTGCGACCGCTCGGAACCCGGCCGCGGCAAGCTCGGGCAGCAGGTAGCGCCAGGTGTGTGCAGTGTCGGGGAACCCGTGCAAGCACAGGGCGAGCGGCCCGTCCGATGGCCCGTCGGTGAGGCAGGCAAACTCCAGCCCGTTGGCGGAAATGGTCTCCTGTTGTCCCATGCGACAGAACGTATCGCCCCTTGGGATATAGGGTCGTAGCCGGTGAACGTCACGTTCTACGGCGTGCGGGGGTCGTGCCCGTGCTCGGGGGATCGCTACAGGCGGTACGGGGGGAACACTTCGTGCCTCGTCATCGACATCGACGGGGACGAGCCGCTCATCGTCGACCTGGGCACCGGTCTGCGCGCGCGCTCGGTGACACCCTGCAGAAGGAGGTACGGGCGCTCGGCACGCCGCTCCACGCGACCGCCTTGCTCACCCATCTCCACTTCGACCACATTTTGGGCATCCCCTTCTTCGCTCCGTTGCACGACCCGGGCGCCCGGCTGACGGTCTACGGCCCGAGCCAGCCGAAGGGCAGCCTGAAGGACGCGCTCCACGCGGCAGTGCAGCCGCCTGTGTTCCCTATCCACATGGAGCAGTTCCGCGGAGAACTGATCACGGTCGACGTCGGCGCAGAGGACTTCTCCATCGGCACGGCCAAGGTGATGGCGCGCCCGATCCCACATGCCGGCGTCACCCTCGGCTTCCGGATCGAAGCCGAGGGCCGCTCGGTCGCGTACATGTCCGACCATCAGGCGCCTCTCGACCGCCGGGCCGTGCCCGATGCGGTGCTCGAGCTTTGCCAGGACGTGGACCTCTTGATCCACGACGGCCAGTACACGGAGGACGAGTTCTCCGCCAAGGCCGACTGGGGTCACTCGACCGCGGCCTACGCGGTCCACGTGGCGGCCGAGTCCGGCGCAAAGCGCTTGTTGCTCACGCATCACGATCCGTCGCACACGGACCGCGAACTGGACAGGATCCTGACCGGGGCGCGGCGACTTCCCGAGGCGAAGAACGTCGAAGACGTGTCCTCCGCCCACGAGTCCCAGTCGATCGACCTCGGCAAGGCGTAGGTCGTCCGTGACGGGCCTGGACGAGGCCCGGTTCCGCGAGGTGCTCGGGCATTTCGCCACCGGGATCACGGTCGTGACCGCGCTCGAAGAGGGCGAGCCCGTCGGCTTCACCTGCCAGTCCTTTGCCGCGCTGTCGCTCGACCCTCCGATGGTGATCCTCGCCCCGGCGCGGAGCTCGACGAGCTGGCCGCGGATCCGCGAAGCGGGCGCGTTCTGCGTGAACATCCTCGAGGAGCACCAAGAGGCGCTGTGCCGCACGTTCGCGGTTTCGGGCGGCGACAAGTTCGACGGCGTCGGCTGGTCGCCGGGTGTGACCGGATCGCCCGTGCTCACCGGGTCGCTCGCCGTCGTGGAATGCCGTCTCGGCGAGATCTTCGACGGCGGTGATCACGAATTGGTCACGGGCCGAGTCGTTGCAATGGAGGTCGGAGAGGGCAGCCCGTTGCTGTTCTATCGTTCCGGCTTCGGCCGTTTCGCCTCCTGAGGGGACCACCCGCTACCGTTCCGGCGATGCCAGAGATCATCCCTTCTACCGTGATCGACGACGTCGTGCTGGTTCGACCCGACGTGCACGGCGACGAGCGTGGACGCTTCGTCGAGTCCTACCGGCGTAGCTGGTTCCCCAATGGCCGCGAGATGGTGCAGGGCAACCGATCCGAGAAGCAGGCGGGCGCGCTCGTCGGGCTGCACTTCCACCGATTTCAGGCTGACTATTGGTACCTGCTGCGAGGAAAGATCCGTGTCGTCCTGCACGACCTGCGGATCGGTTCGCCGACCGATGGCAAGACCGAGGTGATCGACCTCGACGGCGACGTCGATCAGGGGGTGTACATCCCTCCCGGTGTGGCGCACGGCTTTGCCGCCCACACCGACATCCTGTTGACCTACCTGGTGGACAACTACTACGACCCGAAGGACGAGCTGGGGCTGGCCTGGGACGACCCCGAGGTCGGGGCCGATTGGGGCGTGAGCAACCCGATCCTCTCTGGGCGCGACCAGGCAAACCCGAGCCGCGGCGACATCCCGGACGATGTCCGGCCCCGCTACGCGAAATAGGGCGGGCGCAGGGCCGGGGGGCATATGCGATTCGGCATCTTCTACGAGCACCAACTGCCACGGCCGTGGGACGCCGGGTCCGAACACAAGCTGCTGAAGGATGCCCTCGAACAGATCGAGCTGGCCGACCGACTGGGCTTCGATTACCTGTGGGAGGTCGAGCACCACTTCCTCGAGGAGTATTCACACTCCTCGGCGCCCGAGGTCTTCCTGGCGGCCGCCAGCCAGCGCACCTCGCGCATCCGGATCGGACACGGCATCGTGCAGCTGCCCTTCGGCTTCAACCACCCGGCCCGGGTGGCGGAGCGGATCGCCACCCTCGACCTGATCTCCGACGGGCGCGTGGAGTTCGGCACGGGCGAGTCGAGCTCGGAGATGGAGCTGGGCGGGTTCGGGGTGGAACGGGCGCGCAAGCGGGCCGAGTGGACAGAGGCGCTCGACGTGGTCACGCGGCTCATGGTCGAGGAGCCGTTCGCCGGCCATGAAGGGCCGGGACTCTCCATGCCGCCGCGCAACGTCGTGCCCAAGCCGCTTGCAGAAGCCGCACCCGCCGCTGTGGGTTGCGTGCTCACGCCGCGAGACGATCCACCTGGCCGCGACGAAGGGAATCGGCGCCCTCTCCTTCTCCTTCATCGAGGCCGACGAGGCTCGAAGGTGGGTCGACGACTACTACGACACGATCGCCTCTGAGGAATGCGTGCCCGGCGGCTTCTCGGTCAACGCCAACCTGGCGTGCGTGCTGCCGTTCATGTGTCACGAGGACGAGGAGACCGCCATCGCCCGGGGCCTCGACGGCGGGCACTTCTTCGGGTACTCGCTGGCTCACTACTACGCGTTCGGGCGCCACCGCCTGGGCGAGACGAACGTGTGGGATGAGTTCGAGCAGAACCGCTCGGCTTTCGGGTTCGACCGCCGCGTGGCGGCTCAGCAGGGCCAGGTACTCGGAGCCAAACTGCTCGAAGAGGGCCTCGGCGCTCTCCGTGGGGCGATCGGTACACCCGATCAGGTGCGCCAGCTCATCCGGCGCTACGAGGAGGTCGGGGTGGACCAGCTCATCTTCGTGAGCCAGGCGGGGCGGAATCGGCACGAGCACATCTGCGAGTCGATGGAGCTGTTCGCTCGAGAGGTGTTGCCCGAATTCGCCGAGCGGGCCGACGCCACCGAGGCGGCGAAGGAGGAGCGCCTGGGCCCGGCGAAGGCCGCGGCCCTGGCCCGGCGACCGCCTTCACGGACGTTGTCCGAGCCGTACGAGGTGCCCGCCGTCCCTGCCCCCTGAACGTCACGAAGTCGATGTCCAGCGGGAGCGCTCCCGCGGTCCGGCGAGGCCCGCCGATCCTGTTGAATAGGGGCAGTGTGGATCGGTGGGATCTTGGCTGCGGTGGTCGTCGTGGGCGTCATCGCGGCCGCAGTGTTCCGCAACCGCTCCCGGGACGACGTGCACTCGGTCGAGCACTATCACCGCCAACTGCACACCCTCGAGGAGTTGCGCACGCACCCTGCGCCGGGGTCGGACGCTGAGGGGGAAAACGAGGAGGGCGCCGCTGCGTACCCGGCGAGCGCCTTCCGGGTCCCCGGTTCCTCCACCGTGAGGTTGACCGAACCGGGCCACACCATCGTCCCACCTGCGCCGCCGCCGCCGGTGAAGAGCTCCGGAGAGCCGGTGCTCTTCGTCGACTCGCATGTCACGCACGACACGCCAAGCGATTCGTCGAAGTCCAGCTTCATGAGCGGGGCCGACGACAAGGCGATGCACTTCATCAACCACCGCCCGAAGCGCATCGGCGCGCTCGTCGCGTTCGCGGTAGTCGTCCTCCTCATCGTCGTCCTCATCGTGGCGGGGATGCACTCCAATTCGCCGGCACCCAAGCATCCGAGTTCGGGCACGGTAACGACGACACCGACGCGCTCACATCCGCATTCGGGCACGGCAGGGGCCAATGGTCACCAGAGCCACAAGAGGTCGGCGAGCACGACGACGACCATCGCGCCCGTCGTGTCCGCCCCGGCTCCAACGTCGCCGAACGTGGCGAACTATCAAGTTGGCGTCGCGAGTTACTCGCTCGCGTTGTCGGCCACGTCGGGTGACTGTTGGGTCTCGGCGACGAGCGACGCCAACAGCGCCGTGTTGTTCACCGGGATCCTGACCGCAGGCCAATCGCACACCGTCTCTGCCACCGGTCCGGTCACCGTCGTCGCGGGCGCACCGGCAGACTTTGCCGCAACCGTCAACGGGGTGGCGGTGCAGTTGCCCTTCGGGTTCCAGGCGCCGTTCACGTTGAAATTCGGGACGCCGGGGTCTCCCAGCGGACCGTCGACCACCACGACGACCACCTAGGCGGAGGGTCCCACCTGCGCCCGTGCGGTGTCCGGGGCGGTTCGGCTCGCTGCCCCACGCGGTGGAGCCGCAAAACTCAACGGCTCCCACCGAAGCGGTCGAGGCAGACGCCGCAGCGGCGACCCACCGGCGTCGATGCCCACGTCATCCGCGGATTGCCGTAGCCAACATCGAGACCGCACAGAGTCAGTGCCCTCTCGGCATCGGACAGATGCCAGAGCGAGGATGCTTGGTTCTCGCCGAGAAGGTGAAGGAAGACGCCCTCAGGCTCCATCTCCACTGACACATCGGCAGCGTAGGCCCTGTGGTCGCTGCCTTCTCGAGCCAGGCACGCGGTGGTGTAGTTTGCAACCAAACAAATCCGGAAGAAGGCCCGTGAAGAGACTTGCGAAGCTGTCCTGGCGGGCCCGCGGTTCTGGTGCAACCTGCACCGCCGAAGTCGACCTCCCGGTTCGTGGCTATCGAGTCAAGCCCGATCGGTCCAACCCCTTGGTGGAGCCCCGTAGTGACGCTGCTGTCCCGACGGTGTCATGGATCTCGTACGACGGGGACATCTATTGGGTCCGTCTCTCAACCGCCCAGGGCTGGCCCCGAACGATCCGCGTCACGCAAAGCGATGTGGACGCAGCGGTGAAACACGCGGCTGCTGACGTCGAATAGACGGCTCGGCGCGACGTCCGCGTCGTCCTTCACGAGGGCAATACTGGGCCCGTGCCGCAGAACCTGTTCACGGGTATCAAGGCGAAGCACTACGACAGCGGGTCCCCGGAGCTGTGGGACCCGGCGCTGTTGGACGCGACGACGGCGTTCCTTGCCGGACTGGCAGACGGTGGTCGAGCGTTGGAGTTCGGGATCGGAACAGGTCGGGTCGCAATTCCGCTGAGCGAGCGCGGCATCGAGGTGCACGGCATCGACATCTCGTCCGACATGATCGACCAACTGCGCCGCAAGCCTGCGTCCGAATCGATTGGGACGACCGTCGGTGATTTCGCTACGGCAAGGGTTCCAGGTGAGTTCTCGCTGGTCTACGTGGTCTTCAACAGCATCTCCAACCTGCTCGAACAGTCCGAGTGGGTGGAGACGTTTCGTAACGCCTCCCGTCACCTGAGAACGGGTGGCGTGTTCGCCATGGAACTCGACGTCATCGACCTTCGGCGTTTTCCGCCCGGTGCCGCGGTATTGCCCTTTGACGTGAGCCCAAGCCACGTCGGCTTCGACACGCTCGACGTCGTCAACCAACAGGGCGTGTCGCACCACTACGTGGTCGTGGACGGACGGGGTGGCCATTTCGAGTCACCGTTCCGTTACGCATGGCCCGCCGAACTTGACCTCATGGGTCAGATGGCCGGGATGAGGCTGCGGGAACGATGGGCCGACTGGGACGGAGCACCCTTTACGGGCGAGAGCACGAAGCACATCTCTGTTTGGGAGCGCCACTAGGGGTCAGGGCGCTGCGTGCTCCTCCGGCCGGTGGCCCGGGGGCGTCGTGCTGACTCAGGCCTGTTGTCCCAGGCCGAGCGCGTCGAGCAGGAACGCCAGCACCAGGGCCTCCTCCCTCCATGCGTCGTAGCGGCCCGACGGGCCACCGTGACCGGCGCCGAGCTCGGTGCGCAGGAGGACCCGGGTGGCCGGGGACAGCGCACGGATCTTGGCGACCCATTTGGCGGGCTCCCAATAGGCGACGCGGGGATCGGTGAGGCCCGCCGTGACGAAGAGGTCCGGATAGGGGCGGTCGGTCCCGTCAGGGTCGGTGCCGCTGACGTTGTCGTAGGGGGAGTAGGACAGCATGCGGACGTAGGCGGCCTCGTCGGCCAGCGGGTTGCCCCACTCCTCCCATTCGCCCACGGTCAGCGGGAGCTCGTCGTCGAGCATGGTCGTGACGCAGTCGACGAAGGGCACCTGGGCCACGAGCGCACGGAAGAGCTCGGGCGCCTGGTTCGCGACGGCACCGATCAGAAGACCGCCGGCCGAGGCACCGCGGCCGGCGAGCGCGTCGGCTCGTGCGATGCCGCGCCCGGTGAGGTGGCGCCCGCAGGCGATGAAGTCGGCGAAGGTGTTGGCCTTGTGCTCCATCCGGCCGCCCTCGTACCAGGCGCGTCCCATCTCGCCGCCGCCCCGGACGTGCGCGATGGCGTAGACGACGCCGCGGTCGAGGAGCGAGAGGCGGTGGTGGGAGAAGGCGGGGTCGATCGACATCTCGTAGGCGCCGTAGCCGTAGAGGACGCAGGGTGCCGGGAGCGCGAGGCCTTTGCGCTGCACGACCGACACCGGGACGCGCGTGCCGTCCGGCGCGACGGCCCACTCGCGGTAGGTCTCGTAGCGGTCCGGGTCGAAGTCGCCGAGAACGGGCTCCTGCTTGAGGAGCGTCTCGGCGCGGTCGGCGAGGCCGACCTGCAGGACGCTCGACGGGGTGACCATCGTCGTGCGCCCGATCCGCAGGACCGGCGCATCGGGCTCGGGGTTGGCGCCGAGCCAGGTCGCCGAGGGGCTGGCGGGCGGGGGGACGATCCAGCCGGCGCCGAGCAGGTCGTCGCCGAAGGGTCCCGTCGCGGCCGCTCCGGCCCCCGTGCGCAGCGGCAGGACCCTGACGCGGGTCTCGGCCTCGGCCCGCTCGCTCAGGACGAGCGCGCCGGCGAACGCGTCCACGTCCTCGACGCGCACGCCCGGACGGTGCGGGACCACCTCCTGCCACACGCCGTCTTCGGGTGACCCGAGCGTCGGAGTCGGGCGCGGCGAGCACGCGGAAGTCCCGGGCCTCGTCGTTGGTGAGCGCGACGAACCATCCGTCATGGGGGGTCGCCGACCGGGTCAGGTGGTCCACGGCGTACTCGACTCCCTCGCGCCGAGGCATGACGACCGCCGGGACCGCGAGCGGCTCGGCCGAAGGGATGGCGCGCCACTCGCTCGTATTGGTGGAGTGCAGACCGAGGAGCACGTAGGCCGTGTCGCGGGTCGAGCCGGTTCCGAGCGAGAAGCGCCGGTCGGGCTCCTCGTACACCAGCTCGTCGCTGGCGGGGTCGGTGCCCAATCGGTGGCGCCACAGCTGGTGCGGTCGCTGGGCCTCGTCCATGCGCACGTAGAACACGACGTCAGCGCCGGCCGACCAGGCGAGCCCGTAGGAGGTCTCGGGCACCATCTCGGGAGCGGTGCTCGGGAGGATGTCGGCATCGAGCGGACGGAAGCGCAGCTCGTACCTCTCGTTGCCGGCGCGGTCGGTCGAATACGCCAGCCAGCAGTGGTCGTGGCTGACCGCGGCGCTGCCGACGGCGAAGTACTCGGAGCCGGCGGCCTCGACGTTCTCATCGAGCAGGATCTGCTCCTCCTCGCCGGACTCGCCCGCCGGTGGGAGCTCGTCGTGCCCGTGGGCGGGCCGGCGGCAGTGGATGGCGTAGCTCTTCCCCTCCTCGGTCCGCGTGTAGTACCACCAGGGGCCGCGGCGGGCCGGGACCGACATGTCGGTCTCCTTGATGCGCGCCTTCATCTCTTCGAACAGGCCGTCGCGGAAGCCGGCCAGTGGCTCCGTCTCGGCCTCGGTGAAGGCGTTCTCGGCCTCCAGGTAGGCCAGGACCTCGGGGTCCTCGCGGTCGCGCAGCCAGAACCAGGGGTCCTGGCGCTCGTCGCCGTGGGCGCGTGATGACGTGGGGGCGGCGGGGGGCGACGGGCGGTGTGTGCTGGTCAGGCTGGCTGGGCATGATCCGATGAGCCTGCCACGCCGCCCGGGCTGGCGACACGGCCGTCGCCGGCCCGAGGTGAGCGTTTCGCCTGGCCGGGGTAGTTGTTACTATCTACATAGGGGAAATTCCCCTTCTCCCGACTCGAGGAGCCACGGAGCCACATGGCGACAACGGATCTCGACCTCGGTCGCTACCAGCTCGGATGGAGCGACGCGGAGGACTACATCTTCAAGCCCAAGAAGGGCTTGAACGAGTCCATCGTCCGCGAGATGTCGGAGATGAAGGGTGAGCCCGAGTGGATGCGCAAGTTCCGGCTGCGCGCCCTCAAGAACTTCGAGCGCAAGCCCATGGCGCCGTGGTTCGCGACGCAGATGCCCAACCTCGACTTCGACGACATCTACTACTACATCAAGCCGACCGGCGGGCAGGTGGACAAGTGGGAGGACCTGCCCGACGCGATCAAGAACACCTACGAGAAGCTCGGGATCCCCGAGGCGGAGCGCAAGTACCTCTCGGGTGTCACCGCGCAGTACGAGAGCGAAGTCGTCTTCCACCGCAACCGCGAGGACCTCGAGGCGCAGGGCATCCTCTTCACCGACATGGACACGGCGGTGCGCGAGTACCCCGAGCTCGTCCAGAAGTGGTTCGGCAAGATCATCCCGCCCAACGACAACAAGTTCGCCGCCCTGAACTCTGCGGTGTGGTCGGGCGGATCGTTCATCTACGTGCCGCCGGGCGTCAAAGTCGACATGCCGCTGCAGGCGTACTTCCGCATCAACGCGGAGAACATGGGCCAGTTCGAGCGGACGCTCATCATCGCCGACGAGGGCGCGCAGGTGCACTACATCGAAGGCTGCTCGGCCCCGGTGTACTCGACCGACTCGCTGCACTCGGCGGTGGTCGAGCTCGTGGCGCTCCAGGGCGCCCGCATCACCTACACGACGATCCAGAACTGGTCGTCGAACGTCTACAACCTCGTGACGAAGCGGGCGCGGGCCGAGGCCGAGGCCCACGTCGAGTGGATCGACGGCAACATCGGGTCGCGCCTGACCATGAAGTACCCCTCGGTGTACCTGATGGGCCCGAAGGCGAGCGGGGAGGTGCTCTCGGTCGCCTACGCCGGCGCCGGGCCAGCACCAGGACGCCGGCGCCAAGATGTACCACGTCGCGCCCGAGACGACGTCGACCATCGTGTCAAAGTCGATCTCCAAGGACGGCGGGATCACGACGTACCGGGGCAAGGTGCACGTGGACCCGGAGGCGTACGGGGCCAAGTCCTTCGTGCGCTGCGACGCGCTCCTTCTCGACGACGAGTCGACCTCGGAGACGAAGCCCTACATGGAGGTCGGCGAACGCAGCGCCCGGATCGGCCACGAGGCGACGGTCTCGAAGGTGGGCGACGACCAGCTCTTCTACCTGATGAGCCGCGGCCTCACCGAGCAACAGGCCATGGGCATGATCGTCAACGGGTTCATCGAGCCGGTGACCCGCACGCTGCCGATGGAATACGCGGTGGAGTGGAGCCGACTGATCGAGTTGCAGATGGAAGGGGCTGTCGGCTGAGGTTGCCGCACGGGCTCAGGCCGCCTCTGACACCGCGGACCTCGCGGCGCAACCGGGCCTGCAACGTGGCACCATAGAACGATGCCGATGCGCGAGGAATGCGTTCATTTCCAGAGCCGCACCTACGCATCGGGCGAGGCGGCCCGCTTCTGCCGGCTGGACCTCGCCCCCGAAGCACCCTGGCGCTGCCCGGAGAATTGCCCGTCGTACAAGCCGCGCATGGCGGACGTGGGCTGGGTGCACGGCAGCCTGGTCGAGCCCGCACTCGAGGACGAGCCCGAGGACACCGGTGGGGACATCGCGGCGTTACTCGACTCGGCCGAGGACATCGTGAACGAGGTCGCACCCGGGGTGCTCGAAGCAGGTACGGGCCGAGGACGCCCGCAAGGAACGCTCGTCGAGCCGCTGGTGGCGCCGGCGGCGCTGACGCGCCGCTGGGTCCTAGCGCCCGGTGAATTTCGGCGTGCGCTTCTCCATGAAGGCCGTCATCGCCTCGACCAGGTCGTCGGACGCCAACATGCCCGAGTTCCAGGTCGCGACGTAATCGAGGCCCTCGGCCACCGTCCGGCCCTCGTTCGCCGCGAGGACGGCCTTGGTGCCCTGCACGGCGATGGGGGAGTTCGCCGCGATCTCACCGGCCAGGGTGCGTGCCGCCTTGAGCACGCCCTCGGCGTCGGCGGCCACGTCGTTGACCAGGCCGATCTTCTCGGCGCGCTCGGCCGTGATGTCTTTCCCGGTGAACGCGAGCTCGGCCAGGTGCCCCGAGCTGATGATCGCCGGGAGCCGTTGCAAGCTGCCGAGGTCGGCGACGATCGCGACTTTGGCTTCGCGTACCGAGAAGATCGCGTCGGCCGACGCCAGGCGGATGTCGCAGGCGGCGATGAGGTCCACGCCGCCGCCGATGCAGTAGCCGTGCACGGCGGCGATCACCGGCTTGGGGCACTGGGCCACCGCCGTGACCGAGTCCTGCAGGCGCTTCACTTCGAGCCGTCCGCTGCGCGCCCGTGCCGCCATGGAAGCGGGACGTGCCTCGCCGCCCCACCGCCACCGTCGCCGCCGCCGCCCGCCAAGAGGTTGCCCATCGCCTTGAGGTCGAGGCCGACCGAGAAGTGCGGGCCCTTCGCCGCGATGACGATCACCCGGACCGAGTTGTCCTCGCTCAAGACCGCCATTGCCTTCGGCAGGTCGCGCCAGAGGTCCATGCCCATGGCGTTGCGTGCCTCGGGTCGGTCCAACCAGAGCGTGGCGACGTCCTGGTCCCGCTCGATGGTCAAGACCGGCGACTCGAAGCCTTCGATTCCTGCGTGCTCACCCATGTCCCGCAGGCTAACCGCCCAGGTAATGGCCCTGGTAGTGGGCCACTAAGGTGCATTGGCTGCACACGCACCGAGCTCCCGCGAGCACTCGCAGCACACGTATCGAGAGAGGTTTGACCCCTGTCCACCTTCAGCGCTGAGGCGTCCGCGAGCCTGGGCGGTCCCGACTGGCTCCGCCGGCGAAGGGCCGCCCGATTCGAGGCCTTCGCTTCGACCCCGCTGCCCTCCGAGAGCGAGGAGGTCTGGCGCTACTCGCCGATCGACGAACTGTCGCTCGAGGACTTCTCTCCCGGTGTCGATCCCGGAGCCCGCAGCCGGCGCCGGATCGCCCGAGGCGGCCGAGCTGTTCGAAACGCTGCGCACGGCCCTCGGGCGCACCGCGGCCAGCGTCCTCGTGCAGAGTGGCCGCGCCGTCCCGGCGACGTGGAACAGCGCCACCGGAGACGGGGACTCGGCCACATTCGGCTTCGGCCCGGCCGACACGATCGCCGCCGCCGCCGACATGCTCGGGTCCGTCCAGGGCGACGGCGACGCCTTGGTCCGGCTCAACGACGCGTTCGCGCCCGACCCGATCTTCGTCGACGTGCCGGGCGGCGTCACCGTCGATGCGCCCGTGCTCGTGGTGCACTGGTGCGAGCCCGGCGTTGCGGCCTTCCCGCGCCTCTGCGTGCGCGCCGGCACCGGCGCGGCCGTTTCCGTCGTGGAGGTGTTCGCAGGACCGCCCGCGTCGGGGCCGGGCCGCTCACTGGTCGTGCCGATCACCGAACTCCTGGCCGCGGACGACGCGTCGGTGTCCTACGTGTCGTTGCAGACACTGGCGGACAACGCGTGGTCGCATCGCCCGGCTCTCTGCCCGCGGTGGCAGGAACTCGTCGGTCCGCACGTTCACCGTCGGGCTCGGTGGCGCCTACGACCGGATCCGCACCGATGTGACTGCCGACGGAAAGGACGCCCGCAGCGAGATCCTCTCGACGTATCTCGGTGATGAGACACAGGTGCACGACATCCGGACCCTGCAGGATCACGCGGCGCCCAGGACCACCAGCGAGCTCCTCTGCCAGGGTGCCGTCGCCGGACGCTCGCGCTCCGTCTACAGCGGCCTCATCCGCGTCCACCGCGGCGCGGTCCGCAGTGACGCCCGCCAGACCAATCACAACCTGGTGCTCGACGAGGGGGCGCACGCCGACTCGGTCCCGAACCTCGACATCCTCGAGAACGACGTGAAGTGCTCGCACGCCTCGACGGTCGGGCCGGTGGACGAGGACCAGAGGTACTACATCGAGTCTCGTGGCGTGGCCCCCGAGGTGGCCGAGGGCCTGATCGTGCGCGGCTTCTTCGACGCCATCATCGAGCGGGGCCCCGTTCCCGAGGCCGCCTCGCTGCTCGAGCGCGAGGTGCATGCCCGCCTCGACGCGGCGCTGAGGGGACGGCAGGTCGCCGGTGTCTGAGACCGTGACGCTCTGCCAGACGGACGAGCTGGCGCCGGGTGAGGCCAAGCGCTTCGACGTCGCCGGCCGTCGCATCGCCCTGGTGCGCATCGGTGACGCGTTCCATGCCGTCGACGACGAGTGCAGCCACGAGGACTACTCCCTGGCCGAGGGTGAGGTCTGGGCGGACGAGTGCGAGATCGAATGCCCGCGTCACGGCAGCACGTTCGACCTGTTGACCGGCGAGCCGTGCTCGCTGCCCGCGACCCAGCCGATCGCCGTGTACAAGATCGTCGTGGACGGCAACAAGGTGTCGGTGGAACTGCCATGAGTGCCGGGAGCAGCGAACACGTGCTCGAAGTCCGGGGCTTGCAGGCGTCGGCCGGTGGCCAGGAGGTCTTGCACGGCATCGACCTCACGGTGCGCAGCGGCGAGGTCCACGTCATCATGGGACCGAACGGCTCTGGGAAGAGCACTCTGGCGCACGCGCTGATGGGCCGGCCCGGCACCGAGGTCACCGGGGGCTCCATCACCATGGACGGACAGGAACTGGCCGGACAGCCCGCGTGGAAGCGGGCGCAGGCCGGGCTGTTCCTCGCGCTGCAGCATCCGGTCGAGGTGCCCGGCGTGAGCCTGCACTCGCTGTTCGACGCCGCGCTCGGTCCTGACGCGGACCACGCGGCACTCGATGGCCGGATGGTCGACGAGGCCAAGGCGGTCGGCCTCGAGACGCGCCTTTTGCGGCGCCCGCTCAACGTCGACCTCTCGGGTGGCGAGCGCAAGCGCACGGAGATGGTCCAACTGGGTGTGCTCCGCCCCGCCATCAGCATCCTCGACGAGGTGGACTCCGGGCTCGACGTCGACGCCCTCGGCGAGGTGGCGCGCCGCCTCCAGCTGGCGACCACCGAATGGGGCGTCGGGATCCTCGCCATCACCCACTTCAACCGTTTCCTCGTGCAGCTCGAGGCTGACCTCGTGCACGTGATGGTCGGCGGCCGCATCGTTGCGACGGGAGATGCAGATCTCGCGCTGCAACTCGAGCAGACCGGGTACGTCGGCTACAAGGACCCCAAGAGCTGACCGCACGCGTCACGCGCGCTGTGAGCGGGGAAAAGCGCAGGTCGGCGCCTTCCAGCTGACGCCAATTGCAAGAGCCTGCAAGGTACCGTCTCTGCATGGCGAACGGTCGTCCGCCGGGCGACGACTTTGCCCGCCCTCCCCGAAGACCCCGTGGCGCAAGCGCGAACGAAGAAGGATTGTCCGCGCTCGGTCGCGAGATGCGCAGCGGCGACCCCGAAAGGGTCGCCAACGAGCAGGGGCTCAAGTCGCTCGGCGCACGCATCGACGCGTCGGGTCCGCAGAAACTGCGGCGCAGCGGCAAGCCGAAATGGAGCGCCGGCAAGAAGACGGTCGTCATTCTCGTCAGCCTGGTCGTGCTGGTGGCGGCGGGGATCGGGGGCGGCTACGCCTACCTGTGGTACCGCTTCAACCAGCTCAACAAGGTGCACATCTCCGACGAGGTGGCCGCGCAGAGCGGCCAGCCCTTCACGATCCTCGTCATCGGATCCGACTCCCGTGTCGGCGAGTCCGCTGCGGGCGCCCAGGCCTTCGGCTCGGCCCAACAGGTCACGGGCCAGCGCAGTGACGTGGTCCAGCTGTGGCGCGTCACCCCGTCCACCAAGTCGATCCAGGTCATGTCGATCCCGCGCGACACCGTGGTCACCATGCTCCCGCCGGACGACTCGCAATACGGGACGTACAACCGGATCAACTCGTCCTACAACACCGGTGCCAACCAGCTCGTGAAGACGATCACCGCCAACTTCGGCATCCCGATCAACCACGTCGTGGAGGTCGACTTCTCGGGCTTTCAAGATTCCGTCAATGCGCTCGGCGGGATCCACCTGAACTTCCCCTACCCGGCCAAGGACGCGTACTCCGGCCTGAACATCACCACGCCGGGCTGCCAGTTGCTCAACGGTTCCCAGGCCCTCGCCGTCGCGCGCTCGCGCCACTACGAGTACTACACCAACGGCTATTGGCACACCGACGGCACGAGCGACTTCGGGCGCATCCAGCGCCAGGACGTGTTCTTGAAATCGATGATCCAGTCGGCCAAGTCGAAGGTGGACCCGTTCACGGTCAACGCCTTCCTCGGCTCCCTCCACGAGGGGGTCACGATCGACGACGGCTGGGGCTTCAACGAGACCGTCGGCCTTGCCTTGACCTACCGCTCCTTCGATCCTGCCCAACTGGCGGGCCAGACCCTGCCCACGGTGTCGTCGAGCGCGTTCGGGGGCCTCGGTGACGTCCTGACCGTCGATCAGCCGGCCACCCAGCAGATGCTGGTGAACATCTTCGGCTCGAGCCTGCAGACGCCGACGAACCCGCCGCCCGACGTGAACGGTGTGCCCCACCAGCCGCCGACCATCACGCCGACGACCGTGACGCCCACCACCGCGGCGGCCTCTGGACACGCCGCGCCGAGCTCCGGTGCCACGACGACGCCGACGACGACACCACCACCGTCGTTCAACCCCACGAACTGCAGCTGAGCCGAACGGCGAGGTGCAGGCGCGCCGCGGCGCGCTCAGCCCGAGGGCGTGGTGGTCGGCACCGTCACCGTCGTGACCTTGGCGCCCGGTGGCAGCTCGAACAGCGAGGCCGACGGGGACGACGAGTACGAGGTGATCTCGAAGACGGTGGACGTGCCGACGACCTGGACGTAGCCGAGCACTCCCTGACTGGTCGTGCAGATGGTGCTCTTGCCCGAGGTTCCGGGCGTCTCGAGGTCGATGCAGTTCATGGAGAAACCGTTGAGCGACATGGTCGAGGTGCTCACCTTGTCGCCTGCGATTCCCGCCACCAGGGCGACGCCGCTCAGGAAATGAGTCCAGTGACCCGGAGTGTAGATGCCGATAAGTGCGTTCTGGCTCTGGGCGTCGACGCCGCTGATCTTGTCGCAGCTCCATTGTCCTGACGTCTGGTCACAGGCGTACTCGCCCGACGAGTTCTGGACGAGGTGCACCGGCGCGGTGTTCCCACTACCACCGCTCGGCGTCAGCGAGAACGCGACGTCGTCGGGCAACTGCGCCGCATACGTGACAGTGGCGGGTGCGCTTCCGGTGGTCGTGTAGACGGCTTCGAATGTCTGGGGCGCAGTGTTCAACTTGGAGTTGAAGCCGTCGATGACGGCCTTGTTGCCGCGGACGTCGTGGATGTCGTTCTTGATCGTGGTGATGGCCGAGCACGATGAGAACGCGAACGTACCGACCACGAGGAACGCCACCACGATCACCGGCCGACGGATCCGGGATGGTGATGCCTGACCAAAGCGTCGGCCCATGGCCACCCAGCGTGACAGATCGGGTCCGGCGAATGGTGGAGCCGGCCGGCGAGGGCCCCGGCCCGAACGGCTAGCTCGCCGCCGCCCCCACCTCGTCGAGCCCCTGGGAGAGCGCGTTCCACGACAAGGTCGCGCACTTGATCCGCACCGGGAACTTCACCACACCCTGCAGCGCCGCCAGCTCCCCGAGCTTGTCGAGGTCGACCTCCTCGGGCTCGCCCGCCAGCACCTCGGCGCCGTTCGACTCGCCCCCGTGGCCGTCGCCTTCCAACGACGCCTCGTGGATCGACATCATCCCCTTGAACGTGCCGATGAGCTGGCGCACCTCGTCGACGGGCTTGCCCTTCACGGCGGCCGACATCAAGGAGGCCGAGGACTGGCTGATGGAGCAGCCGGACCCGGCGATCTTCAGATCCGACAACGTACCGTCCTCGACGACCATCGACACCACCACCTCGTCGCCGCACAGAGGGTTGAAGCCCTCGACGCGGTGCGCCGGTGGGGACTCCAGCTCGCCCCGGTTCCGGGGGGAGCGGTAGTGGTCGAGGATGATCTCGCGGTAGAGATCGTCGAGGTCGCCCATGGCCATCAGCCGAACAACCTACCGGCTTCCGTGAGGCCCTCGATCAGCACCTCGATGTCGTGCTCGTCACTGAACAGGGACAATGAGGCCCGGGCGGTCGCCTGCACGCCGAGCTTGCGCATCAGCGGCTTGGCGCAGTGGTGGCCCGGGCGCACGCAGACGCCGAACTGGTCGAGCACCTGCGCGAGGTCGTGCGCGTGCACGTCCCGGTACGCCAGCGAGATCACGCCACCACGGTCGGGCGAGGCCGGTGGCCCGAACACCCGCACGTCGGATCCGAGCTTCTCGTCCAAGCGGGCCAGCGCGTAGTTGGTCAGCGCCAGCTCGTGGGCCCGGATCGCGGTCCATCCCGATCTCGCTCGAGATACCGGAGCGCCGCCGTCAGCCCGACCGCCTCGGCGATCGGCGGCGTGCCCGCCTCGAAGCGCGCCGGCGGCGGCGCCGGCCGGAACCCGTCGAGCTTGACGTCGAGGATCATCCCGCCACCGCCGAGGAACGGCGGCATCTCCTCGAGCAGCGACGCCCGGCCCCACAGCACCCCCAGGCCCGTCGGGCCCATCGTCTTGTGCGCCGAGTACGCCACGAAATCCGCGCCCAACCCCGCCGACATCCGTCGGCACGTGCGGCACCAGCTGCGCCCCGTCGGCGATCACCACGGCGCCCTCACGGTGCGCGACCTCGGCGATCGAGGCGACCGGGTTGATCGTCCCGAGGACGTTCGACATCGCCGACACCGCGACGACCTTGACCCCGGCCACCAGCCGGTCGAGGTCCGAGAGGTCCAGACGTCCGGAGCCGTCGACGGGGATGTAGCGCAGGTCCAACCCGCCGAGCTCCTCGGACAGGAGCATCCAGGGCACGGAGCTCGAGTGGTGCTCCATCTCGGTCAGCAACACGGCGTCGCCACGCCGCAGATTCGCCCGCCCCCACGAGTGCGCGACCAGGTTCAAGGACTCGGTCGTGTTCTTCGTGAAGACGATCTCCCGTTCCGGGTCCGGCGCGCCGAGGAAGCGGCCCGCCACCACCCGGGCCCGCTCGAACAGGGCGGTCGACTCCTCGGCGGTCGCGTAGACGCCTCGATGCACGTTGGCGTGCGTCGTCTCGTAGTAGTGCGTCATGGCGCCGATCACGGACTGGGGCTGCAGCGCCGACGAGGCCGAGTCGAGATAGACGATCGGCCGCCCGTTGACCTTGCGCGCCAACAGCGGGAAGTCCTTGCGCAGTGCCTCCGTGTTCAGCGGAGCCGGCGCCGGGCCCGGGTCCACGCTCATCGAAACGCCTCGTAACCCGACGACTCGATCTGCGCCGCCAACTCGGGCCCACCCGAAGCCACCACCCGGCCGTCCATCAGGATGTGCACGACGTCGGGCACGAGCTCCATCAGCAACCGCTCGTAGTGGGTGATCGCCAGGACGCCGAGCTGCAGGGCGCTCCGCCCGCACCGCCGACACGCCGCGCCCCACGACACGCAACGCGTCGATGTCCAGGCCCGAGTCGGTCTCGTCCAACACGGCGACCAGCGGTTCGAGCAGGGCCATCTGCAAGATCTCGTTGCGCTTCTTCTCGCCGCCCGAGAACCCCTGGTTCAGATGCCGGGATGCGAACGACGAGTCCATGCCGAGCCGCTCCATCCACTCGGTCATGAGCACGCGCACCTCGAGGGCGGAGACCTCGGTGCCCTTGCGCGCCGCCATGGCCTGACGGAGGAACTGGGTCACCGAGATGCCCTCGATGGCCTCGGGGTACTGGAAGGCGAGGAACAGGCCCGCCTTGGCCCGCACGTCGGTGGGCCAGCTCGTCACGTCCTCGCCGTTGAGCGAGATGCGGCCCTGCGTCACCCGGTACGCCGGGTGCCCGAGCAGCGCACCCGCCAGCGTCGACTTGCCGGCGCCGTTCGGGCCCATGAGGGCGTGGATCTCGCCGGCGCCGACGGTCAGGTCGACCCCACGCAGGATGGCGCCGTCCTCGGCCGAGACGTGGAGGTCCTCGATTTCGAGCAGCGGGGGAGTCGCCGGCATGGCTAAAAGCTTACCTTTTTGGTCAGGTTTCTCGGACGGCCGGCCGGGCTCCGGCCGCCGGACCCGTCCCGGCGGAACAGGCCCGGTCGACTACCAGCCTCTGTCGACCCATTCCTGCAGGTGAGGGGACTCGTTGCCCACCGTGGTGGCCGTCCCGTGCCCCGGCAGCACCCGGGTGCCGGAGTCGAAATTGGCGAAGATGCGGCGCTCGATCGACTCGATGATCGTCGGGAAGTCGCCGCCCTCGAACGACGTGTTGCCCGGTCCGCCGGGGAACAGGGTGTCGCCCGTGAAGAGCAGGTCGGTGCCCTCGACGGCGAAGCAGATCGAACCGGGCGTGTGGCCGGGGGTGGCCAGGGTCTTGATGCGCAGGTCACCCACGCTGAGCATCTCGTCGTCTTCGATGATCAGGTCGTAGCTCGGCAGCATCGCTGCGTCGGCGCTGGTCACGGCCACCGAGATCCCGGCTTCGCGCACCGCCGGCACGGCCTGGATGTGATCCCAATGGCCGTGCGTCTCGACGACCTGGTTGACCCCGAGGTCGCGGCAGATCGCCAACAGCGCCTCGTGCTCGTTCGCCGCGTCGATCAGCATCGCGTCGCCGGTGCGGCGGCAGCGCAAGATATAGACGTTGTTGTCCATCGGGCCGACGACGATCTGGTGCACCTCGGCGGCCGCGTCGCTCCAGATTTTCTCCAGTTGTCCCATGGGGCCAGCGTAAGAGATGCCGGGGGCCTTCTGGTCGCCGCAGGTCCTGGTCTGGTAGACAGCCGGGTAACCAAGGGACACACCGCCGGCGGGGCTGCCGGGGGGAGACGCAAGAGGAGCCCAGGCATGAATTTCGCCTTCAGTGACGAGCAGGAGGAGCTGCGCGCCGCAGTCCGCCGGTTCCTGACCGAGAAGTCGCCCGAGACAGAGGTCCGCCGCCTCATGGACACGACCGAGGGCTACGACCCCGCCGTGTGGAGCCAGATGGCCGACCAGCTCGGCCTGCAGTCGCTGACCATCCCCGAGGAGTTCGGCGGCTCCGGCTTCACCTACGTCGAGCTGCTCGTCGTGCTCGAGGAGATGGGCGCCGCCCTGCTGTGCGCGCCGTTCTTCTCGTCGGTGGCGCTCGGCGCCAACGCGTTGCTCACCTCGGGCGACGACGAGGCGAAGAAGAGCTACCTGCCCGGCATCGCGTCGGGCGAGACGATCGCGACGCTCGCCATCACCGAGGACAACGGCAAGTGGGACTTCGGCGGCATCGAGTGCAAGGCGGAAAAGAAGGGCGACGGCTGGGTGCTCGACGGCCACAAGATGTTCGTCATCGACGGCCACGTGGCCAACCTCATCATCGTGGCGGCCCGCACGGGGGCGGGCGTCTCCCTCTTCGCCGTCCAGGGTGACGCGGCGGGCCTGACCCGCACGCCGCTGCCGACCATGGACCAGACGCGCAAGCAGGCGCGCCTCGAGTTCGCCGGCACGCCCGCCACGCTGATCGGCACCGACGGCGGGGCCGAGGCGGGGCTCGACGAAGACGCTCGACCTCGCCGCCGTGGCGCTGGCCGCCGAGCAGGTCGGGGGCGCACAGCGCGTGCTGGACGCATCGGTCGAGTACGCCAAGACGCGGATCCAGTTCGGCCGGCCCATCGGCAGCTTCCAGGCCATCAAGCACAAGTGCGCCGACATGCTGCTCGAGGTCGAGTCGGCCAAGTCCGCCGCCTACTACGCGGCCTGGGCCGCCGCCGAGGACTCCGACGAGCTCCCGGTCGTGGCCAGCCTGGCCAAGTCGTACTGCTCCGAGGCCTACTTCCACGCCGCCGCCGAGAACATCCAGATCCACGGCGGGATCGGGTTCACGTGGGAGCACCCGGCGCACCTCTACTTCAAGCGGGCCAAGTCATCCGAGCTGTTCCTCGGCGATCCCTCGTACCACCGGGAGCTGCTGGCGCAACGCATCGGGATCTGAGGTGCCGGGGCCATTCCGGCTCCGGCCCGGGCCTGCGGGCGACCTGTGGACCTACGCCACCGCGACGAGTCCCGGCGCGCCCGTACGCGGCCACGTCCTCCTCTGCCACGACCTGCCGCGGCCGCAGGCCGCCGCCGCCGACGTCGCGCTGACCTATCCCGCGCTGGCTGACCGCCTGGCCGCGCGAGACCGGCTGGCAGGTGGTCACCGCCGCGCTGCGTGGCGCCGGGGAGTCGGCCGGCGACTTCTCCGCGTTGGGCTGGCTGGACGACCTCCGCTACCTCGCCGAGAGCGAGGTGCCCGAGGCGTCGTCCCGCGTCGTCGTCGGCTTCGGCTTCGGCGGCGTGCTGGCATTGCATCTCGCTGCGGGCGACGAGCGCGTCATCGGCGTCGCGTGTCTCGGCACGCCCGCCGAGGTTTCCGAGCTGACGGGTGACACCGAGGCGTTCCTGGCGCGGTGCCGCCGCACCGGGGTGATCAAGACGCCGGGGTTTCCCGCGTCCGCCGACGCGTGGGCCAAGGAGCTTTCCGTCCTGCACCCCGCCGAGGACGCCGCGCTCTTGAAGGGGCGGGCGCTGCTGATGGTGCACGGGTCGGACGATCCCGACGTCGCCCTGGCCAGCGCGCGGGCGCTGGCCGACGCCGCGACCGGGCCGTCCGAGCTGCACGTGGTGCTGGGCGGCGGCCACTGGCTGCGGGCCGACCCGCGCGTGCTCGCCCTGCTGGTCGGCTGGCTGGAACGGCGTCACTGACGCCTGCCTGCGGGGCGACACCCACGGTGCAACCGCTCGGGCCGCCGTGCGGGTGCGCAGGTCGGGGGGAACGGGGGCGTCTACGCTTGTGTTCCCGCCGGCCGCCGTTGGACCGCGCCGTCGATCCATCCCCCCCAGGTGATCGTGTGACCTACCCCGAGCGCACAGAGAACGACAGCGAGGATCCCGACCGGAGCTGGACGCCGCACCTCGGCGACCCGGCGGCCCACTGGCGTCACAGCACCCCCTGGCTCCTCGTGCGCGCCATGCGCCCGCGCCAGTGGACGAAGAACGTCCTGGTCTTCGCGGCGCCGGCCGCCGCGAGCGTCCTCGGCCACTGGTCGGTGTTCTGGCGTGTGGTCGTGGCGTTCCTCCTCTTCTGTGCCGCCGCGTCGGGGCACTACCTCATCAACGACGTGCTCGACGCGGAGCAAGACCGGCATCACCCGGTCAAGCGCCTGCGCCCCGTGGCGAGCGGCGAGCTCCCGGCCCCCATCGCCGTGGCTGCCGGCGTCGCGCTCATCGCGGTCAGCCTGGCCGGCGCCGCCCTGCTCGGACCCTGGGGCTTCGTGCTGGTCGTGGCCGCCTACCTCGCCCTGACGATTGCCTACAGCCTGTGGCTCAAGCGCCAACCCGTCATGGAACTGGCCGTGGTCGCGTCGGGCTTCGTGTTGCGGGCCGTCGCGGGCGGCCTGGTCGCCCATGTGTACCTCTCCAACTGGTTCCTCGTGTTCACCTCGTTCGCCGCGTTGTTCGTCGTCACGGGCAAGCGCTATGCGGAGCACGCGCGGCTCGGCGAGACGAGGGGCTTCCACCGCAGCGTGCTCGACGAGTACACCGAGTCGTTCCTCCGGTCGACGCTGACCATCTGCGCGGCCGTCACCGTCGCCACCTACTGCCTCTGGGCCTTCGACCGCTCGGGCCTCCTCGCCTCTCACGACGGTCATCACGCCGTGTGGATCGAGTTGACGGTCGTGCCTCTGGTCCTCGGCGTCCTGCACATCTTCCGGCTGCTGGACGCCGGCGATGGCGGCGAGCCCGAGCGGTTGGTGCTGCACGACCATGTCCTGCAGGCCTACGGGCTCATGTGGGCGGCCTTGATGGTCATCGGCATCTACGGGTGACGACAGTCGACGACCGACCAGCCGTCACGGGCCTCGACACCTCCGCCCACGAGCTGCTCGGCTGGGGGCGGACGGCGCCGGCGCGTGCCTCTGTGGCGATCCCCGGCGACGAGGAGTCGGTCGCCCGCCTGCTCGAGACGGCAGGGCGTCCGCTCATCGCCCGGGGCCTCGGCCGCAGTTACGGCGATGCGGCCCAGCGGAGCGGGGGCGTCGTGGTCGAGACGTCGCAGCTGGACGAGATCGGGACGGTCGACGAGGCGTCGGGCTGCATCGAGGTCGGCGGCGGGGTGAGCCTCCACCACCTCATGCAGGCGATCATCCCGCAGGGCTGGTTCGTCGCGGTGACGCCGGGGACGCGTTATGTGAGCGTCGGCGGCGCGATCGCATCGGACATCCACGGCAAGAACCACCACTGCGACGGCAGCTTCGCCCGCCACGTCACGAGCATGGTGCTCGCCACCCCGACGGGGGCCAAGGTCGTGAGCCCGCAAGACGACGCGGCGTTGTTCTGGGCGACCGCAGGCGGCATGGGCCTGACCGGCATCGTCCTGCGCGCCACGCTTCGTCTGCTCCCGATCGAGACGTCGTGGATGCACGTGGAGAACCGCCGCTTCACCACGCTCGACTCCTTGATGGCGGTCATGGAGGAGTCCGACGCCGGGCACCGCTACAGCGTGGCGTGGCTCGATTGCCTCGCCAGCCGCACCGGCCGGCGTCGTTCCATCCTCACGCTGGGGGACCATGCCGCGGCGTCGTCGCTGCCCGCGCGCCTCGGGCCGCGCGCCCTCGAAGCCCCGACCGAGCCCAGGCTCCGGGTGCCACTGGCACCTCCGCTGCGGATGGCCAACCGCCTGTCGGTGCGCGTGCTGAACGAAGGCTGGTTCCGCGTCTCGTCCCACGGGACCTTGGTGCCGCTGGCGACCTACTTCCACCCGCTCGACGGGATCGGTGGCTGGAACGTGCTCTACGGCCCCGACGGCTTCGTGCAGTACCAGTTCGCGGTCCCGCCCGAGCGCGGTGACGTCGTCGCAGACGCCGTCGAGACGATCGCGGGGTCGGGCATCCCAGCGTTCCTCGCCGTCCTCAAGCGCTTCGGCCCCGGCACGCCCGGCCCGCTCTCGTTCGCGCAGAGCGGTTGGACGCTGGCGCTGGACTTCCCGGTCGGGCCGACGGGATTGCCGGCGTCTGCTCGATTCGCTCGACGAGATGGTCGCCGCAGCGGGTGGCCGGATCTACCTCGCCAAGGACGCGCGGCTCCGGCCCGAGCTGGTGCCCGCTCATGTACCCGCGCCTGGCCGAGCTGGCCGAGGTCCGGCGCCGCGTCGACCCCGAAGGCGTCCTCGCCTCCGACCTCTCACTGCGGCTCGGGCTCTGAGCGGACTCACGCCGCCGGGGCGAGCGCGGCGTCGATCGCAGCGCGGAGCGCCCGGGCGGCGGCCAGCGGGTCGGGCGCCTCGGTCAGAAAGCGAACGACCACGAAGTGGCGCACGCCCGCCGCGGCCAGCGCGGGGATGCGCTCGGGGGTGACGCCGCCGGTGACGAACACGGGCACGGCGGAGCGGGCGCTGGCCTCGGTGGCGTACCCCAACCCGGTTCCGGGCCGACCCGGTTTGGTGGGTGTCGGCTCCACCGGCCCCGCCGAGATGTAGCTGACGTCCTCGGACGCCGCCGCGGCCAGGTCGTCCGGTCCGTGGGTGGACAACCCGACGATCGCGTCGGGCCCGAGGATGCGCCTCGCCAACGCGACCGGCGCGTCGTCCTGCCCGACGTGGACACCGTCCGCCCCGGCCTCGAGGGCGAGGTCGGGCCGGTCGTTCAGCACGAAAGGGACGCCGTGGGCGCGGCAGGCGTCAGCGGCGATGCGGGCGCGGGCCAGGAGCGCGCGGGCCTCGAGGTGCTTTTCTCGCAGTTGGACGACGTCGACGCCGCCGGCGATGCAGGCGGCCACGAAGCCGGCGAGGTCCGGCCGGTCCGGCGTGCACAGGTAGAGGCGCCGGCCCGAAAGGTCGCGCCGGGCGCTCACTCCTTCGCGCGCGCCTTGGCCTTCATGGCCCGCTTGTTCGCCCGCACCTTCTCGAGGGTTTCGGGGCCCGTGATGTCGGCCACCGACAGGAAGGCGCCGTCGTCCCCGTAGGGCGTGGTGGCCGCCTCCCAGCCGGCGGGACCCACTCCGAGCTGCTTGCCCAGGAGGGCGGCGAAGATCTTCGACTTCTGGATCCCGAAGCCGGGGAGGGCGTTCAGCCGGCCGACCAATTCCTCGCCGCTCGTCACGCCCTTCCAGATGTTCTCGACGCGGTTGCCGTAGTCGGTGGCGACGACGCGACAGACGTCCTGCACCCGCTTGGCCATCGAGCCCGGGTACCGGTGCAGCGCGGGCCGCTCCTTGAAGAGCGCAGTCAGGTCGTCGAGCGGCATGGCGGCGATGGCCGCAGCATCGAGAGGGACGCCCAGACGCCGCGACAGCTCGGCCGGCGAGGAGAAGGCCTTCTCGATCGTGACCTGCTGGTCGAGCACCATCCCGATGAGCAGACCCAGCCAGTTCCCGGTCAGAAACTTGTCAGCGTCCTGATCTTGGGAGAGGTGGAGCACAACCGCAGCGTAGCGCCGCGGCGCTTTGGCGTCGGTGGGCGCGGGATCCGCGGGAGCCATTCGTCGGTGCCGCGACGTCTTGGTCAGAGGCCGTCCGGGCCGTTCGCCTTGGCGCCCATCGGGCGATCCCGCAGGAGCTCGATGAGTTCTGATTGGGAGGCGACGCCGAACTTCTCGAAGATCGCGGAGAGGTGGTTGCGCACCGTGCTCGGGCTGACGTAGAGGTCGCGCGCGATGGCGTCGACGCGATGCCCCTGCAGGAGACGCTCCACGATTTCCCCTTGCCGCATCGTGAGGTCGCTCAGGTCGACCAGCCGGTTTGGGCCGTTGCCGTCCGTCGCTTGTACGACCTGTCGTATCTGGGCGAGCTGATCCTCGAGGCGAGCCACGCGCTCGGACACGCTGACGTCCGGCTCCTCCGCGTGCAGCCGCGACACGACAAGTCCGAACTGCGGAGGTGCTTGGCCGCGCAGCGAGCTCACGGTGATACGGGCAGCCATCCACTGCTCGTCCGGACCGCGCAGGCGCAAGGTGAACGTGTCGGGTGCCTGTGTCGAGGAGCGACGTCGGAAGGATTCGTCGAGGGTGGATGCGTCGGCGGGATGCGCAAGCTCGTGCAGCTGGGGCATCACGGTCGCCGACGGCGGCGACGGCCATCCGAGCCGGCCCGCCGATCCGGGCGCCACTTTGGTGATCCGCCAGTCCTTGTCCAATGTCGCCAGAACGATCCGATTGGGGTCGATGCGAGCGGGCCAAAAGCCCGGCTCGGAGGGCTCGGCCCGGGGGGCGCGGTGCTGGTCGCCGGCAGGACGCCGGCGATCGCCACCTGGTGAGGGAGGTCGGCACCGAGCGCGAGGATCCAGCAATCGACCCTGACGGTCCCAGCCTGGCCCAAGAGGTCCACGTTGCCGTCGACGGAGGAGATGAAGCCGGCGCTGATGCCTTCAATCACGGCAGTTGCAATCGGCCGCACCTCATCGTCGACGAAGTCGGTGATCAGGCATCCGAGCACGTCGTCGGCCGCGCGGCCGACGAGCTCGGCGAAGGCGTCGTTGCACGAGCTGATCGCCTGCGAGTCCGTGTCGATCGTCACCAGGCCGACCGATGCGGTGTCGACGTCGGTGCGGGTGCTGGCCACGGGCTGTGGGGGCTGCTCAGTCACTCCAAGTTCATTCGTTGGGAGGTTCCCTGCCGATGCGGCCACTCGGAGGAGGTGCACCTGAACAGACAGGTCTGTTTACCAGGTTTTCGCGCACTATGACCCGCGGGCGCAACGACATAGACAGACCGTCTAGTCAAACGGTAAATTTTTGTCACGAATCACCAGGGTTGCGCCTGGGTATAGAGGCGGTAGGGATGGCTTCGACGTATCGACCTGACGAGCGGTTGCTCGAGACCGCGTACGAGCTGTTCTGTGTCCGCGGCGTGCGCGACGTCGGCGTCGACGAGCTCGTTGAGAGAGCCGGCGTCGCCAAGGCAACGCTGTATAGGCATTTCGCCTCGAAAGACGAGCTCATTTTGGCCTTCCTGAAGCTGCGCGAGGAACGCTGGACGATCGGTTGGCTCGAGGAAAGCGTCCGCGAGCGTGGCGGCACGCCCGAAGAACGGCTTCTCACCGTCTTCGACTTGTTCGACGAGTGGTTCCGAGAGCCCGGATATGCGGGCTGCCCCTTCATCAAGGTGTTGGTGGAGATGGGCCCGGGTCACCCAGCGGGCGCGGCGTCGATCGAGCACATGAACACGATCCGCGAGTTGCTGACCGAGCTGGCCGTAGACGCCGGCTTCCGCGACCCCGCCGAGCTGGCCCTGTCACTCCATCTCTTGTTGTGCGGCAGCATCATCCAGGCGTCGTTGGGCAACGCCGCGGCCGCCGAACGGGCACGACACATGACACAGGCCGTGATGGAGGACTTCCGCCAGCCGACGGCGCAGGCGGAGCACTAAAGAGGCTGCTTGTGCGCTATTTGCGCTGAAGGGCGCGCGGCGCGGCAGACTCTCGGCCATGCACATCCCGGCGAAGGTGGACTACGGCATTCGCGCCCTCCTGGCGCTGGCCGCGGCCGGGACTCCGCAGACGGCCGAGTTCCTGGCCGGGGAGCAAGGCCTACCGCCGCGATTCCTCGGCGCCATCCTGGCCGACCTGCGCCGAGCGGGCATCGTGGCCAGTCAGAGGGGAGCGGAGGGCGGCTACCGGCTCGCCCGCGATCCCGACTCGATCACGATCGCCGACGTCATCCGGGCCCTCGACGGCCCCCTGGCGGAGGTGCGGGGCTTCCGCCCCGAGGCGACCAACTACGACGGGGCCGCCGAGCACCTCCAACAGGTGTGGGTCGCGGTGCGGGCCAGCCTGCGGTCGGTGCTCGAAAAGGTCACGCTGACGGATGTGATCTCCGGGCGGCTGCCGACGCACGTCGCGAAGCTGGTCACCGACCCCGATGCCTGGGTCGCCCACTGACCTCGCGGGCCCGCGTGCCCGTCCCGGTCGCGGTGGCCCGAGCGGACTTCCTGTGGTTCGCCGACCTCGCCCTCCGCGGCATGGTTCGCATCGTGGCCGACCTCGGCGACGAGCTGGCCAACCGCCGACCCGCCTTCGCCGGGGCCAACTCCCCGTTCGTCATCCTGACCCATTGCCTCGGTGTCACTGGAGTACTGGGGCGGCGCCACGGTTGCCGGGCGGTCGATCGAACGCGACCGGGCCGCCGAGTTCACTGCGAGCGGGCCGGTCGCACCCTTGCTGGCGCGGGCCGAGAAGGCCCGGGTGCGCCTGGCCGAGGACCTGGCCGGCCTCGACACGTGGGACGCCCCGCACAGCGTCCACCGCGACCCCGACGACCCCGTGCCCTACAGCGAGACGAAGGGCGCGGTCCTGCTCCATGTCCTCGAAGAGTTGTTCCAGCACCTCGGACAGATGGAGATCACGTGTGATGCACTCATGGCACAGCCATGAGTGCTGACCCCTGCGCGGACACGCCGATCGCGTGCAGCCTCGACGCCGGGTCGTTGGCGGACCGGGTCGAGGAGTGGCGCGCGTTGGTGGCGACATTCGTCGTCACCGTTGACGTAGAGCCGACCGCCGTGCACCTCGTGCTGGAGCCGTCCGAGGCCGCCCTCGTCACCGCGGTGGATCTGGCGCAGCGGGAGAAGCAGTGCTGCCCGTTCTTCGATGTCGCCATCGACATCGGGGCGCAGCAGCGAAGCCTTTCCCTCCGCGTGCCGCTGGGCGCAGAGGAGGCTATGGCCACCTTCGTGGCCATGCTCACACGCTGAAAGGCGCCTCTCGTTCGGGGTCGATACCCGCTTCGGCGATCGCGTCGGCGACGACCGAAGGCTTGACGCGTCCGTCGAGCGAGAGCTGTTGCAGGACGGCCACCACGAGGTGCGCCGCATCGACCTCGAAGAACCCGCGCAGCGCGTTCCGGGCGTCGGAACGGCCGAAGCCGTCGGTGCCCAGCGAGACGTACGGCCGGTCGACGAAGCGCGACGACCTGGTCGGGCACGGCGCGCATGTAGTCGGTGATGGCGACCACGGGGTCGCGTCCCGCGCCCAATGCGGCCGTGACGTGCGGGCACCCGGGGCTCGGATTCGGGATGCAGCCGGTTCCAGCGCTCCACGTCGAGCGCGTCGGTGCGGAGCCGGGTCCACGACGTCACGGCCCAGGCGTCCGCCGCCACCCCGTAGCGTTCGGCGAGCACGCGCTGGGCCTCGATGGCGACGCTCCACATGGGCCCGGAGAAGCACACCGTCGCGGCCAGGTCGCCCGACGTCTCGGGCCGCTCCGCGAAACGGTACGCCCCCTCGATGATCCCCCGTCGCACGGCCGCGCCCTGATCGCCTTCGGGGAGCGCGGGCATGGGGTACGTCTCGTTGTACAAGGTGAGATACCAGAAGTGGTCGGCCGGGTTCGGGCCCAGCATGTCGCTGACCGCCGCCTCCATGATCACCGCCACCTCGTAGGCGAACGACGCGTCGTAGACCAGGGCGGCCGGGTTGGTCGAGGCCAGGAGGGGAGACTGCCCGTCGTCGTGCTGCAGTCCCTCGCCCATGAGCGTGGTGCGGCCGGCGGTGCAACCCGCCAGGACGCCCCGGCCCCGCATGTCGCCGAGCGCCCAGGCCAGGTCGCCGATCCGCTGGAAGCCGAACATCGAATAGAAGAGGTACACGGGGACCATGGGCTGGCCCCACGTGGCGTACGCCGTGGACAGGGCTGTGAATGCGGCCAAGGCCCCGGCCTCGGTGATGCCTTCCTGGAGGAGCTGGCCCGACGAGCTCTCGGCATAGTTGAGCGGGAGGTCGGCGTCGACGGGAATGTAGTTCTGGCCGTCAGGCGCATAGATCTTGGCCTCGGCGATCAGGGGCTCGAGCCCGAACGTGCGGGCCTCGTCCGAGACGATCGGTGCCACCAGCGCGCCCACGGTCGGGTCGCGCACGAGGTTCCGCAGCAGGCGCGCGAACGCCATGGTGGTGGAGGCCGCCTGCTTTCCCGACCCGGCGGCGAACTCCTCGAACACCTTGGCGTCGGGACGCAAGACGGGTGCCGGACGCACCACCCGAACCGGCACGGGCCCGGCGAGGACGCGCCCGCGTGCCCGCAGATACTCCATGGCGTCGGAACCCTCGGCGGGACGGATGTAGGGCGGGTCGCCTTCGAGCGCGTCCTCTCCGATGTCGTCGGTCAGGTAGAGGCGGTCGCGCAAGCGCGCGCAGTTGCGCCTTGGTCATCTTCTTGATCTGGTGCGTCGCGTTGCGCGCCTCGATCTCGGGACCGAGGGTCCAGCCCTTGATCGTCTTGGCCAGGATGACCGTGGGTGCACCCCGCTGCTCGGTGGCGAGCTTGTAGGCGGCGTAGAGCTTGCGGTAGTCGTGGCCGCCGCGGGGCAGCGACACGAGCTCGTCGTCGCTCAGGTCCTCGACCATCTTGCGCAGCCGGGGGTCGGGGCCGAAGAAATGCTCACGGATGTAGGCGCCCGACTCGACCGCCAACTTCTGGTACTCGCCGTCGACCGTGGTGTTCATGCGGTCGAGCAGGACGCCGTCGACGTCCTTGGCCAGCAGCGCGTCCCAGCGGGAGCCCCAGATGACCTTGATGACGTTCCAGCCGGCGCCGCGGAAGACGGCCTCGAGCTCCTGGATGATCTTCCCGTTGCCCCGCACGGGGCCGTCGAGCCGCTGCAGGTTGCAGTTGACCACGAAGATGAGGTTGTCGAGGTGCTCGCGGCCGGCGACGCCCAGCGCGCCGATCGACTCGGGCTCGTCCATCTCGCCGTCGCCGACGAAACACCAGATCCGGCTGCCCGAGGTGTCGACGAGGCGGCGCAGATTGAGGTAGCGGTTGACGTGCGCCTGGTAGACGGCGGCGATCGGGCCCAGGCCCATCGAGACGGTGGGGAACTCCCAGAAGTCGGGAAGGAGGCGCGGATGGGGGTAGCTCGGGAGGCCGCCGCCGCCGACTTCGTGGCGGAAGTTGTCGAGCTCGGCCTCGGTCAGCCTGCCTTCCACATAGGCGCGGGCGTAGATGCCGGGGGAGGCGTGGCCCTGGAAGTAGACCTGGTCACCGAAGCCGCCATCGGACTTGCCGCGGAAGAAGTGGTTGAAGCCCACCTCGTAGAGCGCGGCCGAGCTGGCATAGGTCGAAAGGTGGCCGCCGATCCCTTCGGTCCGCGTGTTGGCCCGCGTGACCATGGCGGCCGCGTTCCAGCGGATGTAGGCGCGGATCCGGCGTTCCTGGTACTCGTCGCCGGGGAACCAGGGCTCGGCGTCGGCCGGGATGGTGTTCACGTAGGGCGTCGAGACGGCCGCGGGGAAGTCGACCTGCTTGGTGCGCGCCCGCTCGAGCAGCTTCATCAGGAGGTACCGCGCCCGGGAGCGTCCACGGGCGTCGACGACGGCATCGAACGAGTCGAGCCATTCCGCCGTCTCGCCCGGGTCCGTGTCGGGAACCTGGTGGCTGATCCCGTCGAACAGCATCACCCCACGGTACCGGGACCGGCTCGAGGCATGTGACCACCGGTCGCGGGTGTTACACATTCGTGATGCCAGACGAAGGAGACCCGGTGGTCGTGTACACGGACGGCGCGTGCCGGGGCAATCCCGGGCCGGGTGGGTGGGGCTGGGCCGTGCCGGGCGGCCGCTATGCGAGCGGGGCGGAACCGCACACCACGAACCAGCGCATGGAGATCAGCGCCGTGCTGGAGGCGCTCAAGGCGCTGAGACCCGAAGGGCCGGCGTCGATAGAGGTGGTCAGCGACTCCACCTACGTCGTCAACTGTTTCCGCGACCGCTGGTGGGAGGGCTGGCTCAAGCGCGACTGGAAGAACTCGCAACGCAAGCCGGTGGCCAACCGCGACCTCTGGGAGCCACTCCTGGTGCTCGCGCTCGCCGCGGACATCCCGGTTTCGTTTCGTTGGGTGAAGGGACACTCGGGCGATCCCTGGAACGACGTGGTCGACGAGCTCGCGACGATGGCGGCCGACAGCGGGCGTGGGTCGAGCGGGGACCGCTCGGAGCGGGTAGCTCCACGGCACGGAGCCAGGCCGCGCCGGCATCGGCACGGGGGGCCGAACGGTAGGCTGCCCAGCAGGCACGCGCCGAGTCGAAAAGCCGAAAGAAGGCGACTCGGGCCGTTGCGACCGGGACTTGTTCCGGGGGGCCGGCAGCGCGGACCGGGCGTCATCGGGACGAGAAGAGGGCAGGTCGATGGCCAACGAGGAAGAGTTCGACATCGTCGTGATCGGCGGGGGCCCGGGCGGGTACGCCACCGCGCTCTACGCAGCCGCGGCGGGGCTCTCGGTCGCCATCGTCGAGCGGGACAAGGTCGGCGGCACGTGCCTGCACCGGGGCTGTATCCCGGCCAAGGAATTCCTCGAGACCGCGGCGGTCCGGCGAACGATCGAAGGATCCAAGGAGTTCGGCATCGACGTGTCCGGCGTGACGCTCGACTTCGCCCGGAGCCAGGAGCGCAAGCAGGCTGTCGTGGACAAGCTCTGGAAGGGCCTGCAGGGACTGCTCAAGGGCCGCAAGGTCACGACACTCATCGGCACGGGCACGTTGCAGGAGGGCCGGCGCGTCGAGGTCGTCGACGGTCCTGACGCCGGGCGCGCGATCACGGGTCGCAACGTCGTGCTCGCCGCCGGGTCGGTGCCGCACGGCCTCCCGGGATTCGAGGTCGACGGGCGCTGGGTCATGACCTCGGACGAGTTCTTGGACCTCGAGAAGCTGCCGGCGTCGGTCGCCGTCATCGGCGGCGGGGTCGTGGGTTGCGAGTTCGCCTCGCTCCTGGCCGACCTCGGGTCGAAGGTGACCATCCTCGAGGCGCTGGACGCGATCCTGCCGGGGTGCGACGACGACATCGTGCGCCTCATCGTGCGGTCGTTCAAGAAGCGCGGCATCGACATCGTGACCGGCGTCAAGGTCGAGTCGCACACGCCGTCGGCAGACGGCACGGTCACGACCGTCAAGGCGGGCGAGCAGTCCTGGGACGTCGAGGCCGTCGTGGTGTCGGTGGGGCGACGCCCCCGGACCGAAGGGTTGGTGGCCGACGGGGTCGGCGTCCAGATCGACCAACGCGGCTTCGTCGTGACGGACGAGTACCAGCGGACGGGGGTGGACGGCGTCTGGGCCGTCGGTGACATCGTGGCCGGCACGCCGCAGCTGGCCCACGTCGGGTTCGCCGAGGCCATCGTCGTCGGTGAAGGGCATGCTGGGCGAGCCGGTGGTGCCGGTGGACAACGGCAAGGTGCCGTGGGCGATCTACTGCCATCCCGAGGTCGCGTTCTGCGGCATGACCGAGGCCCAGGCCAAGGCCGCCGGGATCGACGTGCTGACGAAGAAGGACCCCTTCGGCGGCAACAGCCGGGCGCAGATCATCGGCGACACCGAGGGACTGGTGAAGATCGTGGCCGAGAAGCGGCCGGACGGGACGGCGGGGAGGATCCTGGGCGTGCACATGTGCGGGCCGTGGGTCACCGAGCAGCTGAGCGGCGGGTATCTCGCCGTCAACTGGGAGGCGTTCCCCGACGAGGTCGCCCAGTTCATCCAGCCGCACCCGTCGCTCTCCGAGACGTTCGGCGAGACCATGTTGGCCCTGACCGGAAGGGGACTGCACCTTGGCTGACGTCGTGATGCCACAGCTCGGCGAGACCGTGACCGAGGGCACCATCACCAAGTGGATGAAGGCCGTCGGCGACGAGGTCGCGCGCGACGAGCCGCTCTTCGAGGTCTCGACGGACAAGGTCGACTCCGAGGTGCCGTCGCCCGCGGCCGGCGTGCTCTCCGAGATCCTCGTGCCCGAGGGCGAGACGGTCGAGGTCGGCGTGCGGCTGGCGGTGATCGGCGACGGCGCCGGCGCAAGCGGATCGAGCGACTGCGCCGGCCGCGGCTGCGGCCGAGGCGCCCGCACCGGCTGCGGAGGCCGCACCGCCGCCGCCTCCGCCTCCCGCACCGGCTGCGGAGGCTGCACCGCCGCCGCCTCCACCTCCCGCTCCTCCTCCGGCGCAGGCGCCGCCCGCCGCCCCGGCCTGCCCTGCCCCGGCCGCAGAGCCGCCGCGGCAGCCGGTCGGCGCGGACGGCAACGGGAGCGGAGCCGGCGCGCAGGTGCTCTCGCCGATGGTGCGCCGCATCCTCTCGGAGAACGACATCGACGAGTCGGAGGTCACCGGCACGGGCGCCGGCGGCCGCATCACGCGGGACGACGCGCTGCGCGCGGCCGACGCGCGGCGATCGGCCGGCGCCGACCGTGCAACCACCGCCCGCGGTGCCGGCGCAGGCGGTTCCCGCCCAGGCGGCTCCCGCCGCGCCGCCGGCCCGGGTCGCGCCCGCGGCCCCGACGGTCTCGATGGCGCCGTTCCGCACCGCCGGCGACCAGGTCGTGCCGTTCTCCAACATGCGCCGGCGCACGGCCGAGCACATGGTGCGGTCCAAGGCCACCTCGCCCCACGCGTTCATCGCCAACGAGGTCGACTTCGAGTCCGTCGAGCGTGTGCGCACGGCGTGGGGGGAGCGCTTCAAGGCGGAGGAAGGCTTCGCCCTGACCTACCTCCCGTTCGTGGCGCGGGCGGCGATCGAGTCGCTGCGCGACTTCCCGCTGCTCAACGCGTCGGTGGTCGAGGACGCGCTCGTCGTCCACTCGGAGGTCAACCTCGGGATCGCGGTCGACCTCTCCCACGAGGGCCTGATCGTGCCGGTGATCCACCGGGCCGAGGAGGTCACGCTGCGCGGGGTGGCCCGGCGCATCCGCGACCTGGCCGAGCGGGCGCGTGGCCGTCAGCTGAACGCCGACGACATCGCCGGCGGCACGTTCTCCATCACCAACGACGGGCCGTTCGGGACGTATTTCACCGTCCCGATCATCAACCAGCCGCAGGTGGCGATCCTCGCGACCGACGGCATCGCGCGCCGTCCGGTGGTGGTGACCCAACCCGACGGGTCCGAGTCCATCGCCATCCACTCGACGGGAATCCTCGGCGTCAGCTGGGACCACCGGGCGGTCGACGGCGCCTACGTCTCGCTGTTCCTGGCGAAGGTGGCCGAGCTCCTGGGCACCCGCGACTGGGCCGCCGAGCTCTGAGGGGCGGGCCGGTGCTGCGCATCCGGTCCCTCGGGACGGTCCCGTACCACGAGGCCACCGCGTTGCAGCACGCGCTGGCCCGCGAGGCCGCGGACGACTACCTCCTCCTGCTGCAGCACCCGCACGTCTACACGCTCGGCGCGCACGCCGACGACGGGCACGTCCTCGTCGACCCCGCGTCGGTCGGCGCGACGCTCGAGCGCACCGACCGCGGCGGCGACGTGACCTACCACGGTCCCGGCCAGCTCGTGGCGTACCCGATCGTCACCGTGCCCGACCACGTCTCTTCTGGCGCGGCGCACGTGCACCGGCTGGAGCGCCTCGTCATCGACACGCTCGCCGACCTCGGCCTGCCCGGCTGCACCAGCGACGACGAGTTCCCGGGCGTGTGGGTCGACGCGGCGGGGGAGCGGCCCCGCAAGATCGCCGCCATCGGCGTGCGGGCCAAGCGCGTCGGGCCGGGGCGCCGGCGCACCGTGCACGGCGTCGCCGTCAACGTGACCACCGACCTGGCGATGTTCGACCACATCGTGCCGTGCGGGATCGCGGACCGGGGCGTGACCTCGCTGGCGGCGGAGGGCATCGACGTGTCGGTGGACGACGTGGCCGACGCACTGGCGCGCGCGGGCCGCCGCCGTGTTCGGCGGCGGCGAGGCCGAGCGGGCCGACGTCGTGACGGGGCCCGCCGCGCTGCGGCTCGTGGACGGCGACGGCGAGCGCCCGCTGCTGCGACGCCTCCGCCAGGCCGGCGTCGCGCCCGAGGACGGCCTCGACATCGCGCAGCGCAAGCCCGAATGGGTGCGCGTGCCCGTCCGCATCGGCAAGGGGTACCGCCAGCTCGGGTCGACGATCCACGACCTCGGCCTGGTGACGGTGTGCGAGGAGGCGGGCTGCCCCAACATCTACGAGTGCTGGGCGGACGGCACGGCGACGTTCATGATCAACGGCGAGCGCTGCACGCGGGCGTGCGGCTTCTGCCAGGTCGACACCCGGCACCCGTTGCCGCTCTCGCCCGACGAGCCCGACCGCGTCGCCCAGGCGGTGGCGCGGATGGGCCTGGGGCACGCGGTCGTCACCTGTGTCGCCCGCGACGACCTGCCCGACGGGGGCGCCGGGGCCATGGCCGCCACCATCGGCGCCATCCGGGAGCGCACGCCGGGCACGACCGTCGAGGTGCTGATCTCGGACTGCCGGGGGGACGCGGCGTCGCTCGACTCGATCTTCGCGGCGCGCCCCGACGTGCTGAACCACAACATCGAGACGGTGGCCCGGCTGCAGCGGGCGGTCCGGCCCTCGGCCGGCTACGCGCGCAGCCTCGGCGTGCTGGCGCGGGCGGGCGCCGCGGGACCTCGTGACCAAGTCGGGCCTCATGGTCGGGCTCGGCGAGACCGAGGACGAGGTGCGTCGCGACCATGGCCGACCTGCGCGGCGTCGGCGTGTCCATCGTCACGGTCGGGCAGTACCTCCGGCCGAGCCGCGACCACCTGCCCGTGGCGCGGTACTGGACGCCCGAGGAGTTCGAGCGGCTGCGCGCCGCCGGCGCTGCGCTGGGCTTGGCGCACGTGGAGGCCTCGCCGCTGACCCGGTCGAGCTACCACGCCCGGGAGGCTGCGTCCGCCGCCACGCGGTGAGCCAGGCCGGCTCGTGCCGGCGGCCCGCTGCGGCTCCGGCACCGACACCTCGTGGTGGACCGGGGACAGGGCTTGACGGCCGATGTGGCAGTCTGCAGCGTCCAGCTGGTTGACCGGAGACACGCATGGGGTACATCGATTGCGACGCGGATGTCTGGGAGACGGACCGGACGTGGGATTACCTGCTGCCCGGAGAGGAGCAGTTCCGTCCGGCGGTCGCGGAGGTGGCCGGCGCAACAGACGTCCCCTTCCGGTTCTGGCTCGTGCAAGACCAGCGTGTGCTCCGCAACGACGGGGACAGCCCGCATCTGAGTGAAGAGCAGCGGGCGCTGTTTCCGCCAGGCACGAAAGGCTTGGACGACGTGCCGGCACGTCTGCGCGAGATGGATCGCCTGGGCGTGGACGTCCAGGTGCTCTTTCCATCGCTGTGGCTGAACGTGGGCATCCGGGACCCCATCATCGAAGCGGCGCTGAAGCGGAGCTACAACCGCTGGATCGCCGCCGCGACCGAGCCCTCGAACGGGCGTCTCCGCTGGATGATCAACGTTCCGGCGCGTGACCTCCGGATTGCCTGCGAGGAGCTCGAGTTCGGATCACAGCACGGCGCCGCGGGCGTCTTTCTGCTCGGGGACCTGGACGGCCGGCACGTGGCGCATCCCTCGCTGTTCCCGTTGTACGAGAAGGTGGAAGAGCTTGGCCTCGTCGTCGGCTTCCACGTCGGTGTCAGCAATACGGACGTCCTGCACCGCTATCCCGGTGGCCAAAAGGCGTGGGACATGATCGCTCCGTGCACCTACGCCTTCTATTCGCTGCTCATCAACGACCTTCCGGCCCGATTTCCCGCTCTCAAATGGGGTTTCTTCGAAGCCGGCGCGGCCTGGGTGCCATGGATGCTCCAAGAAGTCGCCCGGCTCGATCCGAGTGGGACACGAAGCGATCGTGACTGGCGTGGGGAAGTCGAAGTCCTGGAAAAGAACAACCTGTACGTCGCCTGTCAGGTCGACGACGACCTTCCCTACCTGATCACCCGCCTCGGCCACAGCAATTTGGTCTGCGGCTCGGACTGGGGACACATCGACATCGGTTCGGATCCAGCGGCCCAGCGGATCCTGGCGGCGCGCACGGACCTCGATGCAGAGGTCCGGTCACACATCGTGGACACCAACGCCAGAGAGCTGTTCGGCATCGACGCAGGGTTCACGCCGAGCGGGAACTCCACGCGCACCGGCCAACGCTGAGCGCCGGCGCGGACCTCAGGCGACGAAGTACTTGGCTTCTGGGTGGTGGCAGATGATGGCGTCGGTCGTCTGCTCGGGCTCCATCTGGAACCCCTCGCTGACGGTGACGCCGATGCGCTCCCCGCCCAGAAGGTCCACCACCTTCGCGTTGTCGTCCAGGTCCGGGCAGGCCGGGTAGCCCCACGAGTAACGGCCGCCCCGGTACTGCTGGCGGAACAGGCCCGTCAGCGTCGGGCCGTCCTCGGCGGCGTAGCCGAGCTCCTCGCGGATGCGGCGGTGCCAGTACTCCGCCGTCGCCTCGGCCATCTCGACGCTCAGGCCGTGGAGGAACAGGTAGTCCTGGTAGTGGTTCTCGGCACGCAGGCGCGCCCGCCTCCTCGGAGGCCCGCGACCCGATGCTGCACAGCATGAACGACGCGAAGTCCTCCTCGCCGGAGTCGACCGAGCGGAAGAAGTCGCTGATGCACAGCCACGGCTCCTTGCGTTGGCGCGGGAAGGTGAAGCGCATCCACTCCGACGACCTGGACTCGTCCTTCCAGATGATCAGGTCGTTGCCCTCTGCGTTCGCCGCGAAATGGCCGTAGGCCACCTGCGGCACGAGGATGTCGCCTTCCCTGGCCTTGGCCAGCTGCTCGCGCAGCGTCGCCTTGACCCGCTCCTTGAACGCCGGGTCGTCCTCGCCCTCTTCGGGCCGGAAGCCCCACTGGTTGCGGAAGAGCGCGGTCAGGTTGAGGAACTCCGCCACCTCGTCGAGCGCGATGCCCTTGGCGATGCGCGTGCCGACGAAGGGCGGGCGGAACAGCGTGTTGTCCGCGGCGACGTCCGAGCGCGCCGGCTGCCCCTCCACCGGGCCCGTGTCCTTGTTGTCGAAGCGCCGCGGCACGTTGCGCTCGGAGATCTCGCGCCCGAAGAGCGGGTCCTCCTCGCCGGTGCGCTTCAGCTCCACCAACCGGTCCATCGTGCGCAGGCCCTCGAAGGCGTCACGCCCGTAGAAGAGACGGCCCTCGTAGATCTCCCGCAGGTCGCGCTCGACGTAGGTGCGGGTCAGCGCGGCGCCGCCCAGCAGGATCGGGACCGTCGACAGCGAGCGGTCGTTGAGCTCGACCAGGTTCTCGCGCATGATCAGCGTCGACTTCACCAACAGGCCGCTCATGCCGATGGCGTCGGCCTCGTGCTCCTCGACCGCCGCGATCATCTCGTTGATGCCGACCTTGATGCCGAGGTTCACCACGATGTAGCCGTTGTTGGTCAGGATGATGTCGACCAGGTTCTTGCCGATGTCGTGCACGTCGCCCTTGACCGTGGCCAGCACGACCGTGGCCTTGCCGCCCTGGTCCGTCTTCTCCATGTGCGGTTCCAGGTACGCGACGGCCGTCTTCATCGTCTCGGCCGACTGGAGCACGAAGGGCAGCTGCATCTCGCCCGAGGCGAAGCGGTCGCCGACCACCTTCATCCCCGCCAGCAAGATGTCGTTGACGACTTCGAGCGCGCCGAGCCCCGAACCCAGCGCCTCGTCGAGGTCGCCCTCGAGCCCGTTGCGGTTGCCGTCGATGATGCGCTGGCTCAAGCCGCTGGTCGACCGGCCAGTCGGCGTGGTCGTCCGCGGCGCCCGCGTTGACCTTGACCCCCTCGAACAGGGCGAGCAGCTCCTGCAGCGGGTCGTAGTCGTCAGTACGCCGGTTGTAGACGAGGTCGAGGCAGATCTCCTTGGCCCGCTCCTCGATACGCGACAAAGGCAGGATCTTCGACGCGTGCACGATCGCCGAGTCGAGGCCGGCCTCCACGCACTCGTGCAGGAAGACGGAGTTGAGCACCTGCCGGGCGGCCGGGTTGAGGCCGAACGACACGTTCGACAAACCGAGGATCGTCGACACACCCGGCAGCTCGGTCTTGATCGAGCGGATGCCCTCGATCGTCTCCACCCCGTCGAACCGGCTCTCCTCCATGCCGGTCGAGAGCGGCAGCGCCAGTGCGTCGAACATGAGATCCTCGGGCGCCAGGCCGTAGCGCTCGACGGCGATGTCGCGGATGTTGCGCGCCGCACGCAGCTTCCACTCGGCCGTGCGGGCCTGGCCCTCCTCGTCGATGCAGGTGCACACGACGGCGGCGCCGAACTCGCGGGCCAGCCGCAGGAACGTGTCCAAGCCGCGTGCCCGGCTCGTCGCCCTCTTCGAGGTTCACCGAGTTCAGGATCGGCCGGCCGCCGATCCACTCCAAGGCGGCGCGCACGACGGGGCCCTCGGTGGAGTCGACCATGATCGGCACGGTCGACTGCGTGCACAGCCGGCTCGCCACCTCGGTCATGTCGGCCACGCCGTCGGCGCCCGTGTAGTCGACGCAGACGTCGATCAGGTGCGAGCCCTCCTTCACCTGGTCCTGCGCCATGGCCACGCAGGTGTCCCAGTCGGCCGCCAGCATCGCCTCGCGGAACGCCTTGGACCCGTTGGCGTTCGTGCGCTCGCCCACCACCAGGAACGAGGTGTCCTGCTTGAAGGGCACCGAGGTGTAGATGGAAGCCGCGGCCGGCTCGTGCACCGGCGTGCGCGCCGCGATCGTCGCGCCGGCGCACTGCTCGACCACCGCGGCCAGGTGGTCGGGGGTGGTGCCGCAGCAGCCGCCGATCGCGGCGACGCCGAACTCGGTGACGAAGCGGTGCAGGTGCTCGGCCAGGCCCTCGGGCGTGAGGTCGTAGTGCATCTTGCCGTCGACCACCGACGGGAGCCCTGCGTTGGGCACGCAGGCGATCGGCACCCGCGACGCACCCGACAGGTGCCGCAGGGCCTCGCTCATCTCGACCGGCCCCGTCGCGCAGTTCAGCCCGACGACGTCGACCTGCATCGCATCGAGCACGGTCAACGCCGCGCCGATCTCCGTACCCGGGCAGCATCCGCCCGGTGAGCTCGATCGTCACCTGCGCCTGCAGCGGCACGATGCGGTCGAGCGCCGCCATGGCCCGTCGGGCGCCGTTGATCGCGGCCTTCACCGACAACATGTCGAACTGCGTCTCGATCAGAAGAAGGTCGACGCCGCCCTCGAGCAGCCCGAGCGCCTGCTCCTCGTAGGCGTCGCGGAACTCGGCGTAGCTGATCTGGCCCAGCGTGGGGAACTTCGTCCCCGGCCCCATGGAGCCGGCCACCCAGCGTGGGCGGGAGGGTGTGGCGAACTCGTTGCGCACGGCGCAGGCGAGCTCGGCCGCCGTGCGCGTCAGCTCGCGGGCCCGGTCGGCCAGGCCGTACTCGGCGAGCACCACCGAGGTCGACCCGAACGTGTCGGTCTCGACGACGTCGCATCCCACCTCGTAGAACGAGCGGTGGACCTGCGCCACGAGCTCGGGTTTCGTCTCGACGAGGACCTCGTTGCAGCCCTCGAGCTCGGGTCCGCCGAAGTCCTCGGGGCCCAGCCCGAGGAGCTGGAGGTTCGTACCCATGGCGCCGTCGAAGATGACGACGCGCTCACGCAGCGCCTGCAGGTAGGAGGACGCGGACGGGTCGAGACGTCCCAGCAGTTCGGGGGAGGAAGCCATGAGGCAACCAGGATACCGGCGCCTCCGAACGGCCCCGGAACGGCGCCGCTAGCATCCGCCCTGGTGCAGCCGAAGATCTATACCAAGACAGGCGACGACGGGACGACCGGGCTGCTCTTCGGCGGGCGGGCCCGCAAGGACTCGCGGCAGATCGAGCTCAACGGCGTCGTCGACGAGGCCCAGGCGGCGCTCGGGCTGGCCCGCGCCGAGACGGTCCCCGGCTCCGAGGCGCACGAGCGGCTGACCGCGCTCGCCCGCGACCTCTATGTCCTGATGGCCGAGGTGGCCACCGCCCCGGAGAACCGCAGCAAGCTCAAGGCGGGGTCGAGCTTGGTGACGCCGGACATGGTGGGCGCGCTCGAGGCGACGATCGACGACCTGCTCCAGCGCTTCGAGATGCCGAGCGACTTCACCATCCCGGGCGAGAACCGGGTGGCCGCCGCCCTCGACTTCGCCCGCACGATCGTGCGCCGCGCCGAACGCATCGCGGTGGCCGAACCGCCCAGCCGACTCACTGGTTCCCGTGTACCTGAACCGCCTGTCCGACCTGCTGTGGGCAATGGCGCGCTGGCAGGAAGGGCGAGCACCGGCTGTCCAAGTCCCAGCCGGGTTGACCCCGTCCGTCAGGACGTCTCGGTCTCGAGCTCCGCCGGCGCGAGCGTCGCCTCGAGGGTCTCACCGGTCCCACCGGTCGCGACGGAGCGTCGGCGGATGTCGAGGACGCTGAGGAACGCACTTGCCAGTGCCCCTTGCGAGCCGATGGTCAACAACGCAACCGAGGGGATGACGATGTTCAGCTCCTGGGTCGGGTTCAGGGAGCCGAATCCGACGGTCTTCCATCTGAGGATGGCGACCACGAGGCCGACCACCCCGACGACGAAGAGAATCATGCCCATCACGACGCCACGCTCGAACGACACCTGACGCAGGATCCGTTCGAACGTCGGGTTCGGCGGGGAGGAACCCTTCGTTCGTTCCGTATTTCTTGGTCAGGACGGCAAAGATGACCGATTGGAACCCGATGATGAGCAGCGCGTAACACACCACCAGCGTGTCCACGCCGAGCGTCACGCCTCCGATCCTCACCGTGGTGCTCTCGACGAGGATGCCGAGGACGAGGGCCAGCGCACACAGCACGATGCCCGGATAGAAGAAGAGCCAGCGGGGGCTGTAAATGAGCAAGAACCGTAGGTGACGCCACCCGTCGTGCCAGGTGCGCAGGTGGGGCGGGCGGGACCGTCCATCGGGGCTGAGCGTCGTCGGAACCTCTTGGACGTCGAGGCCCTCGAGCGTCGCCTTGACCACCATCTCGCTCGCGAACTCCATTCCACCGGAGTGAAGGTCGAGGGCCAGGATGCGGTCCCGTCGAAAACCGCGGAGGCCGCAGTGGAAGTCTCCGATCTTCGAGCGGAAGAACAGGCGACCGATCTTGCTCAGGACCGGGTTGCCCAGGTAGCGGTGGAGCGGCGGCATCGCCCCAGGAGCGATTCCGCCCTGGAATCGATTGCCCATGACCAAGTCCGCACCATTACGAAGTGCCTGGACGAAATCGTCGAGATCGGAGAAGTCGTAACTGTCATCCGCATCGCCCATGATGACGTAGCTCCCCTGCGCCGACTGGATGCCGGCGATCAAGGCGTTGCCGTAGCCCTCGCTGCGCCACATGCACGACACGAGCACCGGCCTCCTCGGCGATACCGATGCTGCCGTCGTCGCTGCCGTTGTCCGCGATCAGGATCTCGCCGGCGATACCCGACCGATCGAGGTATTCCTTGGCCTTGGTGATACAGGTGCCGAGTGTCTCAGCCTCGTTGAGACACGGCATCAGGATCGTGACTTCGCGCGGCTCCAGTAATTCGCTGAGTTCGACGACCATTTGAGTGTTTCGATCCTGACGATCAGGCGGGCGATGACCCGTGGACTACCAGGTTCGAACGTAGGCCCAAAAGGCTGACCCCGTCGACGGCCACGGCGGCACCCGGTGGGAACAGCCGACGAATGGCCTTCTCGTCCAGCAAGTTCAGGTTCTCCGTGCTCGCCCACGTCGTCTTGCCGACCTTGCGGAGTATCGATTGATGGTGCTTTTGGGGTAGCCAGTGGACGAAGGGCAGAAACGTGTGCAGCTCCATGGGGAAACGCTTGTCCGGGGTCGTCAAGAAGAACCGCTTGGAGACTCTGACCATCTCGGAGATGAACTGGCGTTGGTGTGATCGGTCGCCGACATGCTCGATCACAGCGCTCGAGAACGCAATGTCGAACTGACCATCCTCGAAAGGCAGTCGATCACCGGCGGTCTGAACGAAGGACACGCCGGGATGAGCCTCCTCCAAGTACGAAGCGTCCTCGATGCTCGTCGCCGTGATCCGTTCCGGATGGGGATACCACTTCTCGAGGAAATTCGAGTCCTCGGTCACGGCGTCGGGCGTCGCGCCGATGTCGACGATCGTCGCTTCGGCCGACGGAGCAAGGGTCTGCAGGAACGCCTCGTACATCTTCGTGCGCGCCCTGAGGGCGAACTTGGTCGTCAGGCCCCGGAATCGGAATTGGCTGTTGGTGTAATCCACCAACCCGGGTTCATTGACCGGCGGCGGCTGTCCACCGAGTGGTGATGGTGCTCCCATAGACAAGCCAAGGATTCTAGTCCCCTCGTTCTCAACCCTCTGGCCTGCGGAAGCCTCGAAATTGACACCGGCAGACGCACCGTCGCAACAGGCTGCGGCCGCTCGGTTCACCATCGACCACGATGAATCCGGGCGGCGCTGATCCGGTCGCTTTCGATCGAGCGAGGCTGAGCGGTGGGGACTCCCATCGGGCTGTCCGATCAGCACCGCACAGAAGAGCCGCCAGGCCTCGGGTACGCCCAGGGCGGTTGCGAGTTCGGCCTCTCCGCGAAAGTTGCCGAGTACGCACGCGCCCAACCCGGCGTCGACGGCCTGCAACAGCACGGCCATCACGCCGAATGCCGCATCCCCGTACCAGTAGGGGATCGGCCAGGCCCCGGGCCCGCTCCCTAGCGCGGGGTCTGCCTTGTCGGGCTCGGCGTAGCGGGCGACGTAGGCCGACGGCCGACGCGTAGGCCAACAGCACGACCGGCGCCCGAACAAGTCCGCTGAACCAGTCGGGGTTCCGACTCCGCCATGCCTCATCGGTGGTGGCGTCCCAATAGGCTGCGGTCTGCGCCGCACCCTCGAGGACGACCCACGACGTGCCTTGGGTATTGCCGGCGGTCGGGGCACGACAGCGCCCCGGACAGGATCCCGTCGAGGAGCCGCAGCATCGACGGGATCGCGCGCGAAGCTCCGGCACATGGCGCGCCGGCGCAGAGCTTCATGGAGTTCCACAGACCGCATTCTCCCAGGGGACAGGCGTGCCTGATGGGGCCAGGGAATGTTGACCCCGCTGGTAGTGTTTAACGGTTCGTACGGGCCGCACCGACGGGGCTGGCCGCGTGAGGAGGACCAGCAGTGCCCACGCCACGAGATCTTTTGAACGAAGCCAAGGCGTCCATCCGCGAGGTGGATCCCGCCGGCGCGCAGGAGCTGTTCGAGGGCGGCGGCGTCACCTTTTTGGACGTGCGCGAACCGGACGAGTACGAGCAGGGGGCGATCCCCAACGCCGTCCACCTGCCCCGCGGGCACCTGGAGTTCCAGGTCGAGGGGAAGCTTCCCGACAAGTCGGGCCCGATCGTCGTCTACTGCGCCGGCGGCGTTCGCTCGGCCTTCGCGGCCAAGACGATGCAGGATCTGGGCTATGCCGACGTCCAGTCGATGTCGGGTGGCTTCAACAAGTGGAAGGACCAGGACCGTCCCTGGGCGGCCCCCCAGACCCTGACCCCGGCCCAGCGGAACCGCTACCAGCGTCACCTGCTGCTCCCCGAGGTCGGCGAGGTCGGCCAGCTCAAGCTGCTCGGTTCCAAGGTGCTGCTGCTCGGTGCCGGCGGCCTCGGTTCACCGGCTGCGCTCTATCTCGCCGCCGCGGGAGTCGGCACCCTGGGCGTCATCGACATGGACGTGGTCGACGAGTCGAACCTGCAGCGTCAGATCCTCCACAACATGGACCGCGTGGGCGAGCGCAAGGTCGACTCGGCGAAGAAGACCCTGACGGCGCTTGAACCCCGACGTGAACGTCGTCACTTACGACGTGCGTCTCGGAGCCGACAACATCCTCGACATCATCGACGGCTACGACGCGATCCTGGACGGGACCGACAACTTCCCGACCCGCTATCTGGTCAACGACGCGTCGCTCCTGAAGCGGATCCCGGTGATCCACGGCTCCATCTTCCGGTTCGAGGGCCAGGTCACGGTCTTCGATCCTTACAACGGCCCGTGCTACCGGTGCCTGATCCCCGAGCCGCCGCCGGCCGAGCTGGCGCCGTCGTGCTCCGAGGCGGGCGTGCTGGGCGTGCTGCCCGGGATCATCGGGCTCCATCCAGGCGATCGAGACGATCAAGGTTTTGCTCAAGCTCGGTGACCCGCTCGTCGGCCGGCTGCTGGCCTACGACACGCTGGAAGGGTCGTTCCGCACGTTCAAGGTGCGGCGGGATCCCGGCGTGCCCGGCGTGCGGGCCCGACGCCGGCGAGATCATCATCGCCGAGTACGACGAGCTCTGCATGCCCCACGGCCACTGAGTCCTCGGCGGAATTGCGGCCCGAGCATCACGGGTCGCCAGCCGCTAAACAGTGGTTCGTGACACAGACGGCCCTGCAGTCTCTCTCCGTCAACGGCGTCGAGTTGGCATGGTCGGAGCGCGGCTCCAGCCCGAGCAGGGACGCCGACTCTCGTGCTGGTCCACGGCTTTACCGGCTCGGCCCACGACTTCGCTCTCGTTGCCGACGACCTCGCGGCGGACCGCCGTGTCGTCCTTCTGGACCAGCGTGGCCACGGCCACTCCACCAAGACGGGAAGCCTCGAGGGCTACACGATCGATCAGCTCGTCGCCGACCTCGCCGGGTTCCTCGAAGACAGTCGGTGACGGCCCGGTCGACCTCCTCGGTCACTCCATGGGAGGCCGCGTCTCCATGGGCCTCGTCCTGAGCCGTCCGGACCTGGTGAGCAGCGCTGATCCTCATGGACACCAGCGCCTGGTCGTTCATGCCGCCCGACGACAACATTCGTCAGCTGGTGAAAGCCTGGATCGAGGCGTTCGACCCGGCGAAGGGCATGCCCGAGACTCAATAGGCATGGGAGGTCCCGAAGACGCACTGATCGAAGAGAGGATGCCAGCGTCCTGGCAGAAGGAGAAGGACGCCATCTTCGCCGGCATGGACGCCTACGCCGTAAAGGCCTTCGGCATGGCGCTGATGGCCGACGTCGCGCGACGGCGAGACGTCGCTGCGGGCGGAGCTGCCGTCGATCACCTGCCCCACGACCGTCATCGCCGGTGAGCACGATCATCCGCTGGTCGACCAGGCGCCGGAACTGGCAAGCCTGGTGGCCAACGGTCGCCTCGCCGTGATCGAGGGCGCCTACCACTCGCCGCAACTGACGCACTCCGAAGATTGGAAGAACGCGGTGCGCGCCCACCTCGCGTGGGCCGACGCCTCCGGCGGACGGCCGTGACAGGCGCCGCACCGCCACAAGCGACCGACCGCATCGTCCTGGCCGGATCCGACGTCGCCATCCCACCCCTCGGCGTGGGCACCTGGGCATGGGGTGACAAGGGCGTGTGGGGCATGGGCGGCTACGACCAGTCGCTCACCGAATCGACGATCCGCGACGCGTGGGAGGCCAGCATCGAGGCAGGGGTCGTCCTCTTCGACACGGCCGAGGTCTACGGAGGCGGCGAGAGCGAGCGCATCATCGGGCGCCTCCTGGCTGCGGACCCACCGTCCGTTCCCGCATCGTCATCGCGACGAAGTTCATGCCGAGCCCTTGGAAGGTGAACGTCCACGGCCGGCTCCTCTCGGCCGCACGGCAATCGCTCGAGCGGCTCGGCTGCGACGCAATCGACCTCTACCAGATCCACGGCCCCATCTCCCTCCGCTCGCACGACGCCTTGGCGGAAGCGCTGGCCGCAGCACAGGCGGAGGGATTGGTGAAGGCGGTCGGAGTGTCCAACTACTCGGCCAAGGAGACGCGCTCGATCGACACGGCGCTGCGCAAACGGGGCCTGCGGCTCGCGAGCAATCAGATCGAGTTCTCGCTTCTGCGCACCATGCCCCGCCGGGTCGGTCTTCTTGACTGCTGCCGCGAGCTCGGTGTCGTCCCGCTCGCGTATTCGCCGATCGGCCAGGGGAGGCTGACGGGCAAGTACACCGCATCGAACCCTCCACCGGGCGGCCGCACGTTCTCGGCTCACCCGATGGAGCAGGTCGACGCCATCGTTGCTGAGCTCCGCCGGATCGGGGACGCCCACGATGGGCGGACGCCGAGCCAGGTGGCTCTGGCCTGGCTCATCGCGCAGGGCGCCGTTCCCATCCCTGGAGCGAAGAACCGCTCGCAGGCTGAGCAGAACGCCGGCGCCTTGGGCTGGCAGATGACCGACGGGGAGTTGGCCGTACTCGACGCCGCCTCCCTCTTCGGCAAGCGCGGCCTTGCCCAACGCGTCTGGCAACACGGCTGAACCCAGCGGTAGCGTCTTGAGGTGATCGCCGCGGTCTTCGACGCGGGACTCCCGCCACTGCGGGGGTCGCAGCTCTTCAATACCCAGTTCGCCTTCGCCCCGGCGGCCCTGATCGTGGCCGCGCTGGTTCTCTACCTGTGGGGGGTCAGGCGCAACAACGCGTCTGCACCCCCGCCATCCGTGGTCGGCCGGCAAGACGGCGGCCTGGATCGGTGCCCTCTTCACCACGGCCGTCTCCATCTTCACCTTCGTCGGCGTGTACGACGGCGAGCTGTTCTGGGTCCACATGGTCCAGCACCTGCTGCTCATCATGGTGGCGGCTCCGCTCTTCGCCATCGCATCACCGATCGACCTGGCTTGGAGGTCGACGACCGGCACAGCCCATATCGCGGTGACCGAGGCCCTGCGCTCCGGGATAGCCAAGTTCTTCGGGCACCCGGCGGTTGCCTTCGTGCTCTACGCCGTGTTGATCCCGATCAGTCACCTCACGAGCTGGTACAACCTCACCCTGGAGAACGAAGGGCTGCACAACGCGGAGCACCTTGCCTTTCTGATCGTCGGCTATCTGTTCTGGCGCCAGATCTTCGGGAACGACCCGAACTGTTATCGGCTTCATCCCGCCATGCAGTTCTTCTATCTCTTCCTGGCCATCCCCATCGACACCTTCACCGGGCTTTCACTCGCCGGAACCGCGAAGGAAATGTTCCCGGCCTATCTCGCCACGCACCGAACATGGGGCCCGACCTACGTCAACGACCTGCACATCGGCGGTTCCATCATGTGGGTGGTGGGCGACACGCTGATGCTGTGGCCGATGATTCCCGTCGCGCTGCGCTGGATGCATCTGGAGGAGCGCAAAGCATTGCGCATCGACCAGGAACTGGACGCCCAAGCTCTCGCGGAGCAGGGTGATGCCACTCAGCCGAGGTCCATCAACTCCACGCGGACACCGTCAGGATCGGTGCAGTAGAGGAACTCGAGCGCGGTGCCGCCGAAGTCGATGGTCGTGCGGCTGGACTCGACGACGGCGCCGCCGAACTCGACCACCCTGGCCGCAACGGCTGCCACGTCCTTCACCCGGAACGAGAGATGGGTCAATCCCAACTGGTTGACCGCCCTCCGTGTCCCTTCGCCGAAGGGGCCCGGCTCATGAAAGGCCAGCAGTTCGATGGCCGTCGGCCCCCGCCGGATGAATTGCGAGGTGACGGCCACGTCGGGCAATTCCATCAGGGCGGCGAAGTCCGAGCCGATCTCGTGCGATTCGGCCTTCTCGAACCCGAGGGCCCCGCAGTAGAAGGCGAGCGACCGCTCGAGGTCGCTCACGCAGATGCCGAAGTGCGAGAAGGCAGGTCCGCTGTCGTCCATGGCCGTAGTCTGTCCGTTCCGGCACCCTCGCTGAGCCCATATGGCCCTCCTACCCGGATACTCCGTAATCTCGTGTCTGTGACACCGCCGAACAAGGACTCCCAGGGCGCGCCCGAGCACTGCACGGACTCGGGTATCGCCATCCAGCCCGTCTACGGCTCCGACGACCTCGCCAGCTGGGACCCGGCGGTGCAGCTCGGCGAACCGGGGTCGTTCCCCTACACCCGGGGTGTCCACCGCGACATGTACCGCTCGAAGCTGTGGACGATGCGCCAGTACGCCGGTTTCGGGTCGGCCGAGGCGACCAACCAGCGCTTCAAGTTCCTCCTCGACGCGGGTCAGACAGGACTTTCGTGCGCCTTCGACCTCCCGACCCAGATGGGTTACGACTCTGACCACCAGCGCGCCGAGGGCGAGGTCGGCAAGGTCGGCGTCGCCATCGACTCACTGGCCGACATGCGCCTCCTGATGGCCGACCTGCCCATGGACAAGGTCACGACGTCCATGACCATCAACGCCACGGGCGCCATCTTGCTGCTGCTCTACGAACTGGTCGCCGAGGAACAAGGCGTATCGGGCGACAAGATCCGAGGAACGATCCAGAACGACATCTTGAAGGAGTACATCGCGCGCGGGACGTACATCTACCCGCCGCGTCCTTCCATGCGCCTTATCGTCGACACCTTCGCGTATTGCGCGGACAACCTGCCCAGCTGGAACACCATTTCGATCTCCGGCTACCACATCCGTGAGGCCGGTTCGACGGCTGTGCAGGAGATCGCCTTCACTCTCGCCAACGGCATCGCCTACGTCGAGGCGGCTATTGCGGCCGGTATGGACGTCGACGCGTTCGCACCGCGTCTTTCGTTCTTCTGGAACGCGCACAACAACCTTTTCGAGGAAGTCGCCAAGTACCGTGCCGCGCGCCGTATGTGGGCTCGGATCATGACGGAGCGTTTCGGGGCGAAGGACGATCGCTCGAAGATGCTCCGGTTCCACACCCAGACTGGTGGTTCGACCCTCACGGCCCAACAGCCGGAGAACAACATCGTCCGCGTCACGGTCCAAACGCTGGCGGCTGCGTTGGGTGGCACGCAGAGCCTCCACACCAACGGCTTCGACGAAGCATTGGGCCTGCCGACCGAGCGCGCCGCCAAGATCGCACTGCGCACTCAGCAGATCGTCGGTTTCGAGTCCGGTCTCGCTGACACGGTCGACCCGCTGGCCGGCTCGTACTACGTCGAGACTCTGACCGACCAGGTGGAAGAGGCGGCAACGGTCTACCTGGGCCGCATCGACGAGTTGGGCGGAGCGGTGGCGGCGATCGAAGCGCGCTTCATGCAGGAGGAGATCGAGGCGGCCGCATACAGCTTCGCGAAATCGGTCGATGACGGCGAGAAGGTCGTGGTCGGCGTGAACCGCTTCACCGACGCCGAAGCGGAGCCGGCCGAGGTCTTCCCGATCGACGTGAAGCTGCAACAGATACAGGTTGACCGCACTCGCTCCGTGCGGGCGGAACGGGACCAAGCGGAAGTGGATCGTGCCCTGGCAGACGTCGCCGAGACAGCAAGGGGCGAGGGCAACCTGCTCGTCCCGATGAAGGCCGCCCTCAAGGCGATGGCAACCCTCGGCGAGGTCTCCGACGTCCTGCGGGCCGAGTTCGGCGTCTATCAACCAGGCGGCTGAGCACATGCCGGGGCCGGCCTCGTTCTGGCCGCTGTTCGACCTCGTCGTCCGCACGCCGCGGCTCGAACTGCGGCTCCCCAGAGAGGCGGAGTTCGCAGCGCTCATAGACCTGGCGGACGCCGGGATCCACGAGCCCGACACCATGCCCTTTTTCGTCCCGTGGACAGACCTCGAATCGGGACCGCGGGCCCGTGAGACGGCGAAGTGGCTCTGGAGCCACCGAGCCAACTGGTCGCCGGACAAGTGGACGTTCACTGCGGGTGTCTTCGTCGACGGACGACCGGTCGGGATGCAGGACATCGGTGCCGAGAACTTTCGAGCCGTGCGCTCGGTCGAAACCGGGTCTTGGCTCGGGCGGGCCTTTCAGGGGCAGGGGATAGGGCGTGAAATGCGCGAGGCGATCCTGCACCTCGCCTTCGCGGGCCTCGATGCCCAAGAGGCACTGAGCGGCGCGTTCGAGGACAACACAGCTTCGCTCGCCACTTCCCGGGCAGTGGGTTACGAAGAGAACGGCGAAGCAAGGGGTCAGCGGCGCGACTCATCGGGACGTACCGTGCGGTTCCGCATGAGCCGTGAGAAATGGGAGCAACGTCGCCGGAACGACATCGAGATCGTCGCGCTCGATAGCTGTCTCGAGATGTTCGTCAGTTCCCCGCCCGCGACCTAGGTGATGAGCACATCGTTCGGTGGCATCGATCAAGAACTGTCGGTTGAGGTACCGACGGACACGATCGAGAAGTCTTCGAAAAGCAGTGAGGTCCCGACGCGCGGGGCCGCGGCTTCGATCAATCCGATCGTGGCGGTCGTGTTCGTCGCGGCGGCGATCGCCATCGTCTATGGGTTGGTCCTGCGGGTGTGGCTCCTGGTGGAGCTCCCGGTCTGGGGCGACGAAGCCATCGTCGGCATCATGGCTCGCGCCATCGATGGGGGACACTTCACCGCGTTCTACTTGGGTCAGCACTACGGCGGCCTGGAGCCCTACCTCGTGGCCCTCGGCCTCAAGGTCGGCGGAGGCGGCGAGCCGGCACTGAATGGCACGCCGGCGTTGCTCTGCGCTGTCGGAGCCGTCCTGGTCGGAGCCGTCACCTTCGCGGCGACGAGGAGCCGTCCCTTGGCGTTTGCGGCTACCGGAGCGGTCTGGGTCTGGCCCTACGTCGTGATCTGGCAGTCGGTGCGCGAAGGGGGCTTCCGCGAGGCGACCCTGTGCTGCGGGCTCGCCGCCCTCCTCTGTTGCATCAGGGTCTACCGCCGCCGCGCCGGCCCGGGGATGTTCCTCCTTCTGGGCGGTGCCCTCGGGCTCGGGTGGTGGGCCTCGCCCGAGATCGGGTACTTCGCGCTTCCTTGTCTCGTGCTTCTTCTTGCGTGGTGGTGGGCTGCATCGGGTTCCCACGTTCCGGGTCAGGGCACACACGACAGGGAACCGACACGGTTGGGGGCGCTGGTGCTGGTCGTCGCAGGAGGTCTCGCCGGGTCGCTGCCGTGGTTGTACGCCAATGCCCACACCGGATTCGCCTCCCTCAAGAGCAGCTCACTGCCCGCCAACAGCGGCGCGACGTACGGGGACCGGTTGTCCGTCTTCTTCCATTACATGCTGCCGCTGCAGCTCGGTGTGCGCACGGTGGCGAGCGGTGAGTGGGTGGGCGGGAACGCCGTCGGCAAACTGCTCTACGCCGTCCTGCTCCTCATGATCGCGGCAGCGTGCGTTCGGGCCGTTTGGGTCGCGGTGGGAGAGCGCCGCGCGCTCGTCCCCGCTGCGCTCGTCGCTGGCGTTGTCGCGTATCCGTTCCTCTACGCCGCGGCCCCGGGTACCGCCTACTGGCAAGACGGCCGCTACGGCATCTATCTCCCGGCGCTTGTGGTCGTGTTGCTCGCGACGTCGCTCGGAACGGTCTACACAAAGCGGTCGCGGCCCGAAGGCGAACGAGCACCGGTCGCTCGTGGCGCGCTCGTGCTCGCCGCGGTGGGGGTCATGGGGGCCCTGTGTCTCACCGTGGCCGGCGCACGCACCGCCGGCGTGCCGGCGACGTTCTTCGCCAGCTGGCGCCAGGGCGACGCCCCGATGGAGCAGGTGGTGCAGGCGCTGCGGGAGCACCACATCGCGGACGCGTACGGCGACTACTGGACCGCCTATGACCTTGACTTCTTGAGCGGGGGCAGCCCGGCGATCAGCCCGACGCGGCTTGACACCGTCCGTTCGACGGGGCTTGCCAGAGAGGTGGCGTCCTCCCGGGACCCCGCCTGGCTCTTCTTCGCTCCCGACGACACGTCACGGGCGGCCGCAATCTTTGGCAATCCTCAGCCGGGCCCCGGGCCCTACACAGAGCAAACATTCGAGGCCCACCTCAAAGCGCTCGGGATCGATTACAAGGTGGTGAAGCTCGGGGTCCTCGACGCCGTGGTGCCGGCGCGCCGTGTTCCGACGCCCTGACGCGAAGGGATCAGTTTCTTCGCAACCGAGCCGCGAGACGTTGGGCCAGGTTCACACGCTCGAGGGAGGCTGCCGACTGCAGTTGTGCCTGGAGCGCGTCGCGTTCGGCGGTGAGTTCCTCGAGCGTCTGCTCCGCTGGCCACGGCTCGTCTTTCGACGACGCAGGACGGGAAAGCACGTCTCGGAAGGTTCGCACGAGGTGGCTCGCCGCCTTCTCCCACGTGAGATCTGCGGCGACGGCGCGCCGGGCCGCGACTTGGCGGTCCCTAAGTTTCGGATCGTCCAGGAGCGTTTGGGCTGCGTCGGCGAATGCCCCGGCGTTCCAGGTGGCGGCCCACACCGGAGTCTCGCCTCCGAGCTCTCGAAACGGCCCATAGGACACCGACAGCGAGGGTGTGCCCGCCAGGGCCGCCTCGAAAGGCACGAACCCGAAGCCGTCGGCTGAGCTCGGGCACAGGACGAGCGCGGCATGCTTGAGCAACCAGTTGCGCTCAGCCGCCGAAACGCTGCCGAGGTCGAGGGGAGCTTCGTCAACCTCCTGGCGCGCCTCGGCCTCCCGTGAAGTACCCCATTGCACGCTGACGCCTGCGTACACAAGGCCGATGTCGTTGCCACGCGCTCTGAGCTCCTTCCATGCCCCGAGAGCGACATCCCGGTTGCGACAGGCGTAATCAGTCCCCAAGCACACAAGGAATGGTTTCCCTTGGTACCCGGCACCCAGGAGGGTCTCGGGCGGCGTTGTCGCGACGTGCTCGCTCATGTGGTCGGTGCCGAGTGGAACGAGAAAGAGGCGACTCGAGTCCACCGGGAGTGCAGCGCGCCGTACGGCGGCCGCGACATCGGCCGAAACCACGATCACTCCGTCGGCGCGTTGGACGCTCCGGATCACGTGGTCCCGATACACGTGCCAATCCTCGGCGGACGGAAAGTAGTCGCCGATGTCGTACGCAATGAGGTCAAGGATGTTGACGAGATGACGGTCGGCGACGCCTCTCCACTCGGCCGGACGGTACGGACCCAGTGGAACATGCGGCCGATATCCGATGTCGAACTGTCCACATGAGCGAAGGTCGCCGTCACCGATGTTCAATAATCGAACCTGGTCTCTGGCGACGACGCTGCAGGCGTAGTCGGGGAGCTCCGCCGAGACGGCGAGGACCACTTCCTGGACCTCACGATGGCGGCTGAGCGCCAGTGTTTGGTACAGGGTTGCTGTCTGGGTCCCCATTTGGGGGTCTCTGAAGGAGCGACCATCGATCAGCACCCGCAAGCCCAACACCTTGACGCGCGCCACGTTGAAGGAACTCCCGAACGACGGTTCCGCATCCTCCGCAACGGAACGCAGATGCGCGGAGGCGACGGGATGCCGGGTGAAGAGCCACTGCTCGTCCGCTTCTCCAAGGTCCGACAGAGGACGAGGCGGGCTGGGCTCAGCGGTGCTCGCAGGTGCGTTGCGATGCGATGGCTTCGACACGAACGTGCCGCAATCGAGAAGATGTCTGAAGCCGTGGACACGGGAACGGAGGCTGAGGTCCGCGAGCGCGGCGCGCAGACTCCCGCTCGGCGCATCGTCGAGAGGACCGCACGTGGCCAGTACGCTCGCCGACACCAGCACGACCGGCCCGATGGCAAAGGGAACGTCGACGAACGCCGGAACGGGCGACAGGTCGCGTAACCGTGCCGTGATCGAATCTTGATCCAGAGAGCCCGGGCCAAGCACCGAAGGCCTATTTCTGTTTGGAAAGCTCAGCAGACCTGCGTCGTTCGAGAAGAACGAGATTGTGCCGACTCGTGGGTCCTCAGTCATCACCTCGTGGGCACGGGCGAGCAGAGAGCGGGGCGGAATCACCCCCGCGGTCACGGCAAGCAGGTCGCCGCGTCGGGAGGCCGCGACCTGATCCACAAAGCGCGCAGCCGAAGGGCTCTGGACCAAGGACGACTGGTCCTGGAGGGCGATGTCCGCCGGAGTTGTCGGGCCGTTCACGCCTATCACGACGTTGGCGGCGGGTGGAAGCGCCTCCGTGGTCTGCGCCCACCACCCAGGAGCTGCGGCCGACTCTGCTGCCCATATGGCGACCATGACATGCACCGGCCAGTCCGTCGACTCGGCCGATGTCCTCTCGGTCATGTCCGTTCGTGTGTGCTGACGACGGTTTCGAAATGTTCCACGAGCGGGAACGGATCGTAGAAATGGTGCAGAGCGGCACGCCACTCCTCGTAGGCGGCAGAGCGACGGAACCCTTCGGTGTGGTCCTCGAGGCGTTCCCACTCGACGAGGAGCAAGAAACGATTGGGAACTTCCACGCAACGCTGGACTCGCAGTGACACAAACCCCGGACTGGCCGCAATGAGGCTCTTCGCCTTCTCCATCGCACCGGTGAACTCACTCTCGCGACCGGGTATGACCTCGAGCACGGCGTGCTCGGTGATCACGTGTGGGAGAGCAGCCGGCCGCGGAGCTTGGAGTCCGTTGCCGCGTCGATTGCCGTCCAGGCCAGCGCGACAGCGCCGTCGCGGACCGCCGCGTCGGCGGAGGCCGTCACGCAGGCCGCCGCGAACTCGCGCTGGTGGTTGACGGCGCCATTCGCCTCGATGCCGATCAACGGGTGGATCGTGGGCACGGCCAGCGACACGTTCGCCATGTCGGTCGACAACGTAGGTTGGGGTGCCCCCGCGTCGTCGGCCTCGAAGCGCCGGCCGAGGGCTTCGGCGTTGGCGCGATAGGCGCCGAGGAGCGCCGGGTCGACCTCCATGTGCGAGTACACGGGCGAGAGTTCTTCGTACTCGAGCGTGCAGCCCGTGGCGAGCGCACCGGCCTCGAAGCAGGCTTCGACGCGAGGCCGCAGAGCGGCGAGGCCCTCGGCCGTGCGCGAGCGCACCATGTATCGGGCCGTCATCGCTCCTGGGATCACGTTGGCGGCACCCGGGCTCCGAGTCACCACTCCGTGGACCTGGTCGCCGGGTGCCAACTGCTGGCGCAGGACGCCGATGGCAACCTGAGCCACGGTCAGCGCGTCCTGCGCGTTGACCCCCTCCCAGGGCGCCGCCGACGCGTGCGCCTCGCGGCCCCGGTAGCGAACATCGAAGTGCGCCACGGCCAGGCAGGTCGCCGTGAGGCGCTCGGACGGCCAGGGGTGCACCATCATCGCCGCATGGACGCCGGAGAAGGCTCCGCGCTCGAGCATGAGCACCTTTCCTCCTCCGCCCTCCTCGGCGGGCGTGCCGAGCACGCGCACCGACAGCCCGACGTCGTCTGCGACTGCCGCGAGCGCCAAGCCGGCGCCAACGGCCGTGGCGGCGATGATGTTGTGCCCGCACGCGTGACCGACATCGGGGAGTGCGTCGTATTCCGCGCACACCGCGACGACCAGGTCACCCGATCCGGATCGTGACTCGAATGCGGTGTCGAGGTCGTAGACGCCCTCTTCGACCTCCATTCCGCCGGACCGCATGGCCTCGGCCACAGCGTGGGCCGAAATCGTTTCGCCGTAGCAGAGCTCGGGGTGGTCGTGGACGAAGTGGCTGAGCGCGACCAGCTCGTCCAGGCGGGCGTCGACAACCGCAGCGGCTGCGTCCTTCGCCTCAGCGGTTGCCCTCGCCCCGGGTGACACCTACTCGATGACCGCCACGATGTCGCCGGCACCGACCGAGTCGCCCGCGCTGACGCGCAGCTCCTTGATCACGCCGTCCTTCTCGGCCGCCACGGCGTTCTCCATCTTCATCGCCTCGAGGAGACAGATCGTCTGGCCCGCCTCGACGACATCGCCGACGGCGACGAGGACCTTCACGATCGTGCCCTGCATCGGCACGGCGACCTGGCCCGAGCCCGTGCCGGCGACGGAGGAGGATGCGGCTCGCTTGGGCCGGCCCGCCGGGCGGGCCGAGCCGGTGGCGGGCCCGAGGTCGGGCACCCACAGCCGCACCGAGTACCGGCGGCCATCGACCTCAGCGGTCACGTCGCGTTCGACGGTCGGCACATCTTCGTCACCGGCCGGTTGCGCCGGAGCGCCGGGCGTGTCGGCCACCAGGCCGCTCAGGTCGAGGGTTTCTTCCACCCACTTGGTCGAATGCGTCGCACCGGCGAAGTCCGGGTGGCTGAGGATGGCGACGTCGGCCGGCAGGGTGGTGGCCACGCCCGTGATGCGCGTCTCGGCGATGGCCCGGAGCATCCGGCGCCGTGCCGCTTCCCGGTCGGGCGCCCAGACGATGAGCTTGGCGATCAGGTTGTCGTAGTACTGCGAGACGGTGTCGCCGCTTTCGTAGCCGGCGTCGAGGCGAACCCCGGGACCGGACGGCTGGTGGAACGAGGTCAGGGTGCCCGGCGACGGGGTGAAGCGGCCCCCGCTGGGGTCCTCGGCGTTGATGCGGACCTCTATGGCGTGCCCGTTGCGGGCGATGTCTTCCTGAGAGAAGTCGAGGGCCTCACCCGAGGCGATGCGGATCTGCCAGGCCACGAGATCGAGGCCGGTCACGAGCTCGGTGACCGGGTGCTCGACCTGGAGCCGCGTGTTCATCTCGAGGAAGTAGAAGTCGCCGTCCTGGTAGAGGAACTCCACTGTGCCCGCGTTGTAGTAGCCGCACGCCTCGGACACCTTGACGGCGGCTTCGCCCATGGCCCGACGTATGTCGTCGGGGAAGTCCGGCGCCGGGCTCTCCTCGACCAGCTTCTGGTGCCGCCGCTGGGCCGAGCAGTCGCGCTCACCCAGCCAGAGCGTGTGGCCGTGTTGGTCGGCCAGCACCTGCATCTCGACGTGGCGCGGCCACTCGAGGTAGCGCTCGAGGTAGATCTCGGGGCGTCCGAAATACGCCTGCGCCTCGCGGGCGGCCGACTCCATCGCTTCCGCTGCGTCGGCGGCCGATGCAACGACCTTCATGCCGCGCCCGCCGCCCCCGTAGGCCGCCTTGATCGCCACCGGCCATCCGTGCTCCTCGCCGAACGCCAGCACCTCGTCTGGGGAGGTCAAGGGCTCAGAGCGACCGGGCACGCCGGCGACGCCCGCCTTCTCGGCGGCCAGTCGTGAGCTGATCTTGTCGCCCATCACCTCGATCGCCTCTGGTGGCGGCCCGATGAAGGTGACGCCCCGCTCGGTGATGGCGCGGGCGAAGTCGGTGTTCTCGGAGAAGAAGCCGTACCCGGGGTGGACCCCGTCAGCGCCGCTCTGTTCGATCGCCGCCAGGATGGCGTCAGTGTTCAGGTAGCTCTCCGCCGCCGCCTCTCCGCCGAGCGCGTAGGCCTCGTCAGCCATGCGCACGTGCAGCGCGTCGCGGTCGAGGTTGGAGTACACGGCGACGGTGCCGATACCCATCTCGCGGCACGTCCGGATGACGCGGACGGCGATCTCGCCGCGGTTGGCAATGAGGATCTTGTCGAGCACGCTGGGTTTTTCCTCCGGAGAACGGGTCCCTCACAATTGCACGTGCCGTATGGTGTGTGCCATGTGGGCCGGGGCGTGGGAGATCCGGCGCTTCGCCGAGATCGATTCCACCAACACCTACGTCTTGGGCCAGGCACGCCGGGGCGCCGCCGAGGGCCTGGTCGCCGTGGCCGAGCACCAGACCGCCGGACGGGGTCGGCTCGACCGGCGCTGGGAGTCACCGCCGGGGGCGAACCTGCTCGCTTCGGTCCTGCTGCGCCCGGGATGTGGGGCCGAGGACCTCCACCTCTGCTCCGGGGCGGTGGCGCTGGCGGCCGCCGACGCCTGCGCCGAGATCGCGGCCGTCGAGGCGGTCCTGAAGTGGCCGAACGACCTGCTGGTGGGCGGGTCGAAACTGGCGGGCGTGCTGGCCGAGGCGGAGTTCGACGGCAACCGATTGCGGGGGGTGGTGGTGGGGATCGGTCTCAACGTTGCGTGGCCGGGCCCGGCGGAGGCGGGCGGCGTCTGCCTGGACGGTGCCGGCGGTACGGCGCAGCCGGTGAACAAGGAAGCCCTCCTCGACCTGATGCTCGAGGGACTGGCCCGTCGGCGCCCGCTGCTCGATGACGAGGCGGGACGCCGCACACTGGCCGACGAGGTACGGGGCCGCTGCGCGACGCTCGGCCAGCGGGTCCGCGTCACCCTGCCGAGTGGGGAGCTGACCGGGCTCGCTTCAGCCATCGACGAGGCCGGGCACCTGGTCGTCGAGACCGAAGTGGGACCTCGGATGGTGAGCGCGGGTGACGTTGTGCACCTGCGGCCGGAGTGATCGAGAGCTCCTGGTCAGCGATCTGCCAGCTCAGAGGGGGTTCTGGGGCTGAGCTAGAATGAACGGCACTATGCGCCTTCTCGTCACGGGAGGTGCCGGTTTCATCGGGTCGAATTTCGCCCGCTACTGGGTCGAGCAGCACCCAGAGGATCATGTCGTCGTCTACGACGTGCTCACCTATGCCGGCAACCGACCCAACCTGTCCGACATCGAGGACCGGATCGTCTTCGTCCAGGGGGACATCTGCGACCCGGCCGTCGCAGAGAAGACGCTGCGGGGCGAGGACATCGACACGATCGTGCACTTCGCCGCCGAGTCGCACAACTCACTGGCCGTCCTGAACCCCGGTCTGTTCTTCCGCACCAACGTCCTCGGTACCCAGACCATGCTCGAGGCGGCCCGCCAGGCCGGAGTGGACCGGTTCCACCACGTCTCGACCTGCGAGGTCTACGGGGACCTGCCCCTCGACACCGACGAGGCGTTCACCGAGGAGTCGCCGTACCGGCCGCGCACGCCCTACAACGCATCGAAGGCGGGGGCGGATCACGCCGTGCGCGCCTATGCCGAGACCTACGAGCTGCCGATCACGATCACCAACTGCGCCAACAACTACGGTCCGTACCAATTCCCCGAGAAGCTCATCCCGCACTTTTGCGCGTTGGCGTTGGACGACAAGCCGCTCACGCTCTACGCCAGCACCGAGAACCGACGCGAATGGCTCCACGTGATCGACCACTGCACCGCGATCGACGCCGTGCTGGCCCGGGGCAAGGTCGGCGAGACCTACCACGTGGGCAGCGGCGTAGAGGCTTCCATCATGGAGGTGGCCGACCGGATCTTGGCGACGCTGGGCAAGCCGGAGTCGCTCAAGACGATTGTGCCCGACAGGCCGGGGCACGACCGCCGTTACGTGCTCGATGCCTCGAAACTGCGGCGCGAGCTCGGTTGGACCCCTTCGGTCGAGTGGGACGAGGGCCTGGCCGACACGGTGGCGTGGTACGCCGCGCACCGCGACTGGTGGGAGCCGCTCATGGCCCGCGCCCCCGTCGCCGAAGGAGCCTGGGGCGCCGGAGCGGGCTGAGGGCTGAAGGGTGCGGATCCTGATCACGGGGGCGTACGGGCAACTCGGCCGGGACCTGGCCGATGCCCTGGCCGGCACTGTGCCCGCGGGCGGGGTTCGGTGTGCACTCCTCGGCCCCGAGGGACCCCGTCCGGGGCTCCGGCACGACGTGCTCGGGACCGACATCGACACGATGCCGGTCGACGACCGTGATGCCGTGCAGCACACCTTCACAGCGTTCCGCCCCGAGCTCGTGCTGCACGGTGGCGCCTACACCGCGGTCGACCTGTGCGAGAGCGAGGTCGACGCCGCCTACTCCGTGAACGCGATCGGCACGCGGCACGTCGCCGAAGCCGCGGCGGCGGTAGGTGCCCACATGGTCTACGTGTCGACCGACTACGTCTTCGACGGGACGGGCACCCGGCCCTACCGAGAGTCGGATGCGCCGTGCCCGACGTCGGTCTACGGCATGTCGAAGCTGGCAGGGGAACGCGAGTGCAGGCCCGGGTCGACGATCGTGCGCACCTCGTGGCTGTGCGGTGCACACGGCAAGAACATCGTGCGGACGGTGCTGCGCCTGGCCGAGGGCGACGGTGACCTGAAGTTCGTCGACGACCAGCAGGGGTCCCCGACCTTCACGGCCGATCTGGCGCCGGTGGTCGTGACGCTGGGCCTCGACCGCCGCCCGGGCATCTTCCACGTGACCAACAGCGGCGTCACCACCTGGTGCGGCTTCGCGCGGGCCATTCTGGCGGCGGCCGGCGCCGACCCCGAGCGGGTCAAGCCGATTCGCACCTCCGACCGGGACGACCCGGCGCCGCGCCCGGCCTACTCGGTGCTCGACAACATGGCATTGCGCCTGAGCGGGTTGCCCGCGTTGCCCGATTGGCAGGACGCGCTCGCTCGTCTCGTTCCGGCTCTGCGCGCGCAAGAGGAGCAGACGCTCCGATGAGCCCCAACGGCCGCGAGGCAAGGGGGAACCGTCGGTCCGTTGCCGTAATCGGCGCGGGCTACGTGGGTCTGCCCACGGCGGCCACGCTGGCCCACTTCGGGCACCGTGTGGTGCTGGCGGAGCGTGAGCCGAACCGGCTCGCCGCGCTGCGCTCGGGCCGCATGCCGATCGTGGAGGCGGGCCTGGACGACCTGGTGGCCAGCGCAACGACCGTCGGGAATCTCCGCTTCGTCGAGTCTTCCGTCGACGCGGTGACCGGCGCCGAGTTCGTCTTCCTCTGCGTAGCCACCCCTATGAGCGCCGACGGGTCGGCCGACCTCTCTCACGTCGAGGCTGCCGCCAAGGAGATCGGCTCGCACCTCGAGCCCGGCACCATCGTGGTCAACAAGTCGACGGTGCCCGTCGGCTCCGCAACCATGGTCGAGCAGGTCATCGGCCGTTCCGACGTCAGCGTGGTCTCCAACCCAGAGTTCCTCCGCGAAGGAACCGCGGTACACGACAGCCTGAACCCCGACCGCATCGTGGTCGGTGCGGACGATCCGCAGGCGGCTGCAAAGGTCGGCGAGCTCTTCATGTCGACCGGCGCCCCCCTGATCGTCACCGACGCGACGACGTCAGAGACGATCAAGTACGCGTCGAACGCGTTCCTGGCCACCAAGTTGAGCTTCGTGAATGCACTCGCCGGGTTGTGCGAGGAGGTGGGCGCCGACGCCCGCGACGTCCTGCTCGGCCTCGGCTACGACAAGCGCATCGGGTTCGAGTTCCTCCGGCCGGGACCCGGCTGGGGCGGGTCCTGCCTGCCCAAGGACACCCGCGCCCTGCTCCACACCGCGCAGGAAGCCGGCTACGACTTCTCGTTGTTGGCCGGCGCCATCGCGTCGAACGACGAACAGCTCGAACGTGTGGTGTCCAAGGTGGTGGCCGCGTGCGGCGGCTCGCTCGACGGCGTGACGGTGGCGGTGTGGGGGCTCACGTTCAAGGCCAACACCGACGACCGGCGCGACTCGCCCAGTCTCGACATCAGCCACCGCCTGGCCGGGCTCGGCGCCAGCGTGCAGGCCTTCGACCCCACGGTCGATGCCGACGCGGCCGGCGACGGAAGCGGACCGGAGGACCTCCGCGGCCTGCACCTGCGGCCCGACCCCTACGACGCCGCCACCGGCGCGACGGCGCTGGTCGTGCTCACCGAGTGGGACGAGTTCCGCTGGGTCGACTTCTCGCGGGTCCAGGCGGTGATGGCCGAGCCCAACATCGTCGACGCCCGCAACCTCTTGGACCCGGCCGCCGTCCGCCGCATGGGCTTCTCCTACACGGGGATCGGGCGCCAGTGAGCCGGGTGGTGGTGGCCGGCGGCGCCGGCTTCCTCGGCTCGCACCTCTGCGACAGGCTGATCGGGCGGGGGGACACTGTGGTGTGCCTCGACGACCTGTCGACGGGGTCGAAGGACAACGTGGCGCACCTGCTCGAGCACGACGACTTCCGCCTCATCGTGACCAACGTGAGCGAGAAAGTGGAGCTGGGCGACGACGACCCGGTCGACGCGGTGTGCCATCTCGCCTCGCCTGCCTCGCCACCGGCCTACCTGGCCCGGCCCTTCGACACCCTGGCCGTGGGCAGCGAGGGCACCCGCCGCCTGGCCGAGCTCGCCCGCGCCCACGACGCGCGGTTCCTGCTGGCGAGCACCAGCGAGGTCTACGGCGACCCCGAGGTGCATCCCCAAGTCGAGTCGTACCGGGGCAACGTGGACCCCACCGGGCCGCGCAGCGTCTACGACGAGGCCAAGCGCTTCGCCGAGAGCCTGACGATGGCCATGCACCGCACCCATGCCGTCAACGTGGGCATCGTGCGCATTTTCAACACGTACGGGCCCCGGCTCTCCCCGGGTGACGGTCGTGTCGTGTCCAACTTCATCGTGCAGGCGCTGCGCGGCGACCCGCTGACCGTCTACGGCGACGGGAGCCAGACCCGGAGCCTGTGCTTCGTCGCCGACGAGATCGCCGGCCTGGTCGCGCTGCTCGATTCGTCCCTGACCGGCCCGGTCAACATCGGGAACCCCGACGAGCGGACCATGCTCGAGCTGGCGCACTTCGTGCTCGAGGCCACCGGGTCGTCGTCCGACATCACGTTCGAGCCGTTGCCCGAGGACGACCCGACGCGACGTTGTCCCGACATCTCGCTGGCCCGGAACGCGCTCGGCTGGCAGCCCACGACGGGGCTCGAGGAGGGTATCGGGCGCACGATCGAGTACTTCGAGCGGAAGGTGAAGCAGGGGAAATGACCGACGTCGACGCTGACTTCAGCGAGCTGCCCGAGCCGAAGACCTATCACTCCCTGACGGTGATCATGCCCGTGTACAACGAGCGGACCACGGTGGCCGAGGTCATTCGCCGCATGCGGGCGGTGGAGCTGCCCGTCACGCTCGAGATCATCGCGGTGGACGACGGCTCGAGCGATGGCTCGGACAAGGTGCTGGGCGCGCTGGAGGATTCGACCGTCCGCGTGATGCGCCATCAGAAGAACCAGGGGAAGGGCGCGGCCATCCGGACCGGGATGGCCGAGGCGCGGGGCGACCTCGTCCTGATCCAGGACGCCGACCTCGAGTACGACCCCAACGACTGGCCCAAGCTGCTCGACCCGATACTGCGCGGCAAGGCGCGGGTCGTGTACGGCAGCCGCTTCACCGGCGAGCGCAAGAACATGCTGCCCCTGCACTGGTTGGGCAACCGGCTGCTGTCGCTGGTCACCAACGTGCTGTACAGCTCCACGTTGTCGGACATGGAGACGTGCTACAAGCTCTTCGACTCACAGGTGCTCGAGGGGTTGACGATCGTGTCGAACCGCTTCGACTTCGAGCCGGAGGTCACGGCGAAGATCCTGCGTCGCGGCCACCGGATCTACGAGGTGCCGATCTCGTATGCAGGCCGCGAACCCGACGAGGGGAAGAAGATCACCTGGCGCGACGGGTTCGGCGCGATGCGGGCGCTGATCAAATTCCGCTTCACCAAGGAGTACTGAGCCGCTGGTGCCCGGAGCGATTGCCGCAGTCGTCGTCGATCACGATGCCGGGCCGCTGCTCGAGAGCGCTGTGCGCTCGATCCTCGCCGACGGGGCCACCTCGGTCGTCGTGGTGGAGAACGGTGCCCCGGGGAGCACCGCGGCGGCGCTGGCGTCGGTGCTCGACGAGCCGTCTCCGTCCCCGTCCCCGGTGCGGATCGTGCGTCCGGGCCGCAACGTCGGCTACGGGGGTGGTGTGAACCGGGGCCTGGCCGCGCTCGCGGCGGAGCCTTCACCGCCGGAATGGGTGCTCGTGTCGAACGCCGACCTCGAGGTCCATGCCGGAGCGTTGGGTGCGCTGCAGGCGGTGCTCGAGGCACATCCAGCCTGGGCGATCGTCGGCCCGCGGGTCTTGACGGACACCGGCGAGGTGTACCCCTCCGTGCGGGCCTTCCCGTCGTTCACCGACGCCGCCGGTCACGCGCTGCTCGCAATGTTCAAGCCGGACAACCCCTTCACCAAGCGCTACAACCCGGGCGCCCCGGACGGGGACACGGTCGCCCCCGCCGATTGGGTCTCGGGGTCATGCTTCATGGCGCGCCGCGAGGCGCTTGAAGAACTGGGTGGCTTCGACGAGGCCTACTTCATGTACCTCGAGGACACGGACCTGTGCTGGCGGGCGCATCATGCGGGCTGGGGTGTCGGCTTTGCCGGCACCGCGGCGGTGACCCACGTGCAGGGTGTGAGCACCGCCCGCCACCCCTACCGCATGATGGTGGCCCACCACCGGTCCGCGCTCCGCTTCACCGTCCGCAGCACCACGGGCTGGCGCCGCCTCGCGCTGCCGGCCGCCGTGCTCGTGCTCGGGGTGCGCATGGCGATGGCGACCGCGCGCATCGCTCTGGCGAGGTAGGGCGTTGTCGGCGAATCGGTCACGGCGCCGATCTCGTGGCGCCGGCGCCGCAGTGGGGCTGCTGTTGGGGATTGCATTGGCCGCGTGCGGTGGCAACGGCGGGTCAGGTGGCGCAGCGTCCTCTCCACGCGTGCACGTCGAGCCCGAGGTGACGTTCGCGCTCCCGCCGGCGGCCGACGGCTGCACGGCGGCCACCGCGCTGCCTGGCGGCGCCACACGGGTCCCGATCGAAGTGAGCACGGTGGCGGGCCAGGTGGCCGAGCTGGTCAACGTGTGCTTCGGAAGCCAGGGCCCGTTCCCGTTCGTCCTCGACTCGGGTGCCGGGCAATCAACCATTGACGCCCGTCTGGCCCGCAGCCTCCACCTGCGGTCGGCCGGGCCGCCCGAGTCGTTCGCTGGCGTGAACTGCACCGGGACGGCCCGACCCGTGTCCGTGGCCCAGTGGTCCCTCGAGGGCGTCGGCCTGGCGCCGCAGGAGCTCACCTCGGCGACGTTGCCGCAAATCGGCGGAAAAGGAGAGCCGGTGGGGCTCCTCGGCTCTGACGTCCTGTCCCGCTTCGGTGCCGTGCGTATCGACTTCGCCGCCGGCGACCTGGTGCTACCGGGTCCGCAGGGCCAGCCGCTGCCCAACGAGATCTCGTATACGGGCCCGACCGGCCCCGTCCCGGCGCCGGTGCTCACCCAGGGCGGTGGCACCACGGTGCCGGTGACGGTGTCACCCCTCCCCGGCGACGTCTCCCTCAGCGTGCGGGTCCGTTTCGGGGGCGGCCCTCGCCGGAGTTTCGTGGTCGACACGGGCTCGTCTCAGAGCGTGGTGTCGACCCCGGTGGCCCGGGCCGAGTCGTTGCCGCGCACCAACCTGGCCCAGCGCCAGGCGACCGTCTGCTCGGTCGTCACGGTCCCGCTCGTGTACAGCGGACAGTGGTCGGTCCTCGGGCAGCCCCTCTTCCCGCAGTTGGTGGGGGACACGTCGTTCGGGCCGATCGCCCTGGGCGGCACGCAGGGGCTCTTGGGCTCCGACCAGCTCAAGCGTTATGGCTGGGTTGTGTTGGACTACAGCGGCGGTCGCCTGGTCCTTGGATGAGAGCGGTGACTCGAGCGCCCAGTGCGCCTTGGGCGGTCAACTTCCGTGCGTGCGGATGACTACGCGACTTTGTTCTAGTTTCGCAACGTTCTATGCGCCTGCCGTTCTAAGCATGCCGAATGCGTTCTGGAAGAAGCAGAACCCAGAACGCCAGCGCACATACACGTACAGCGCGACAACGGCGCTCCTTGCTGCTCGAGGTGGTGTGGCCTATGACGCGCGACCAGGGCAATGGATCGCGGCCGCCCCCTTCTCGTCTGCGTTAAGGGACCGGAGTGAAGTCTTAGGGAAGGCGGATCCGGGCGAACCGAACGTGTCCCCGGCCGCTCCGGGCCTACTCCGGCCCCGACAACCCCAGCATGTCCGTCACCCCATGGTCACGGCCGGCCGTGTACCCGCCGTCGACGGGCAGCGCGTGACCGGTCACGAACGACGCGTCATCGGACAGCAAGAACGCCGCCACAGCTGCGATCTCCTCCGGCCGGCCCATGCGCCGGCCCAGCTTGTGCTCGCGCAACACGTCCGCCCGTGCCGCCTCCATGCCGGGACCGAACACTGCGTCGGTCATCGGCGTCTCGATGAAGCCGGGGCAGATCGCGTTGACCCGGATACCCCGTCCCGCGTAATCGATCGCCATGTTCTTGGTCAAGATCACGACGCCGCCCTTGGATGCGCTGTACGCGCTGCCACCCGCCGTCCCCTCGAGCCCTTCGATGCTGGCGAGGGTCACGACCGACCCGCGGGACCCATCGGACCGAGCCGGCTGGCGCAACATCTGCGTGATCACGTGCTTGGCGGTCAGGAAGGTCCCCGTCAGGTTCACGGCAATGACGCGCGCCCACTCGCCCTGCGGGAGCATGTGCACCGGGCCGCCGCCGGCCACGCCCGCCGCATTGACCAGCCCGTCGACGGCGCCGCCGAGCTGCACGGCGGCACCGACGAGCGCCTCGACCGCCGCCTCATCGGTCACGTCGCAACGAGTAAAAGACCAGTGCGCCCCCTTTGCGACACGGCCCGGCACGGCGCCAGGCTCGTCCGTAAGGTCGGCACCCATGACACTCGCACCCTCGTCGAGCAGCCTGGCCGCGGTGGCCCGGCCGATTCCCGACGCAGCCCCCGTCACGATGTAGGTCCGCCCGTCCAGTCCGCGCATGTCGCCTCCAGCGAGTGATCTCGGATGCGTACGCCACACTACGGAGGCGCTCGACGCCCCTCCGTTACCTGTTGCCGACCTGCCCGTCTCTCCCTGCAGTCACCCCGGGCACCATCCCCTGACGGTCGGCGACGTAGGGCATCCCCGTCGCGGTGAAGGCAATGCGAGTGGCGACAAGCGTCGGCCAAGCGAAGGGGTAGTAGATCGCGTTCGGGGTGTAGAGCATCCACGTGACACCGTTCTGGGTGTAGGTGGTCTCTTCGTCGGGTCCGGCCCCCTGGATGTTGGATCCGAGCCATGGCCCGGCGTAGGGCGACGTGCACGGGCCGGCGGGGCCCTGGCACAGCGCGAGGCCGATGCCCGACTCGGACCCCTCCGAAATGTTCCCCGAGAAGAACAGCAGGTACCGGTTGGCGACATGGAGCATGTCGGGGGCCTCAATCAAGGGACCCTCCCATGGCTTGCTGGCCGTCAAGAGCACAGACGCCGAGCCGAGCAGGGTTCTGCCGTCGCTTGCGATTCGCTGGGCGTAGATGTGGGAGGCGCCAGTCCCCGCGTTGCCGTCGTTCTTCCAGTAGATCCACTCCTGGCCGTTCGGCGCGATGAAGGTGCGAGGGTCGATGTCGCCGAACTGCGCCATTTGGCAAATGGCCGGCGCGAGGGAGCTCGAAACAAATGGCCCAGCCGCTGAGGTCGACGTCGCGACGCCGATGCACTCGGCCTCCTTGCCCGACGGCAGCACGAGGAGCCAATCGTGGCCCGAGAACCACATCACGTAGAGATTGCCGATCTTGCGGACGTCCGGCGCCCACAACGCGGTGTCGGGTTTCACCCAGGCAGGCAGCGTGGGCATCGCGTCCGTCACCGACGCGAATTTGCCCATGACGGTGAACGTCCGCTCGGGCATGTGCAGTTGTCCGACACCGTCGAGGCCGCTGGAGTACATGTAGTCCAGCTTCGAGGTGGCCAGCACGAAGGGATCCGAGATCAAGTCGTTCGAATCGCCGAAGGTCTGAGCCGGGGACAGGTTGTTCACCGCGGGCGGATCGCTCGTCACCGGCGTGCCACGCGACGCAAGGACGGCTGGTATGACGAGCGCTGCCACCACGATCGGCACGAACACGGCCAGCCACCAAAACCGGCTGTGGGCGCGACGACGACGCGCCTTCTTTCTGCGACGGGGAGGCGCTGTCTCGATGGAGACCGGAACGGTCTCCAAATTGTCAACGGGGTTCGTAACGAGGATTGCAAAAAGATAGCGGAGCCGGTCGATCCTTCGACAGGGCAACAAGGCCCCTTTTTCTGCCTAAACCGTCGTTGACAACCGGAAATACCCCTCGTTTCGAGCGGTCGCCGCCCAAGCCGCACGGGCCGGGGGGCACTGGAGGGTTCGCACGATGCAAGACCCGGCGCCGCCCGCCTCGCCAGCACCCCCCTCCCCGTTTGGTTGCGCCCCAGTCAGCCGGACTGATAGGGAGCAGGGCACCGTTGTTGCCCGGGCCCGGCCTGGGGCGACTGAACCAGGGGGAGCCCACGCCATGAAGTTCGCGCTGTTCTACGAGATTCCGGTCCCGCGCCCCTGGGAGCCCGACAGCGAACTCGTTGCTTACCAGAACACTCTGGAGCAGGCGATCGCCGGCGATCGACACGGCTGGCACGCGTTCTGGACGGTCGAGCACCATTTCCTGCAGGAGTACTCGCACTGCTCGAACCCCGAGGTGCTCTACGGCGCCATCGCGTCGCGCACCGAGAACATCCGGCTCGGTTACGGCGTGCGCCTCATGCCCAAGCCCTACAACCACCCCGTTCGCACCGCGGAGTCCGTCGCGGTTCTCGACCTCATCTCGAAGGGCCGCGTCGACCTCGGCACCGGTCGTTCCGCCACGAGGGCCGAGCTCGAGGGCTTCGGCATCGACCCCGCCGAGAGCCGCGGCATGTGGCAGGAGGCGATCGAGCACGTCGTGGGCTGCTGGACCAACGACGAGTACGAGTTCGCCGGCAAGCACTGGCAGATGCCCAAGCGACGCGTGCAGCCCAAACCGTTCCAGCAGCCGCACCCGCCGCTATGGGGTGCGACGACGAGCGACGAGGGCCACGCGCAGATGGGCGACCTCGGCCTGGGCCTGTGTTCGTTCGCGGTCGGGCTGCCGCCCAGCGAGGTCCAGCGCAAGATCGACATCTACCGCCAAGCCGTCACCGCGTGCACCGAGCCGATCGGCTCCTTCGTGCACAACCAGGCGGCCACGTTCACCATGGCCATCTGCTCGAACGACCGCGAGCAGGCGATCGCCGACGCCCGCGAATCCTTCGAGTGGTATCCCAAGATGGGCGCACGCCAGATCGCGACTCTTACCGACATGATGGCCGAGCGCAACGAGTCGCTCGGCACGTACGCCTATGCGGCCGACATGAAGAAGACCGACGACTCGGGGATGCTCGACCTTCTGACCCTCGAGTACCTGATGGATTCGAACGCCTGCGTGCTCGGCACCCCGGACGAGTGCCTGGAGGCGTGCAAGGCGTACGAGGCCGCCGGCGTCGACCTGCTGCTCTGCCTGGTCAACCCCTACAAGATTCCCCACGATTCCGTCATGCGGACCATCGAGCTCATGGGGACCGAGGTCATCCCCGCCTTTGCGGACTGACGCGCGCCGACCCCTGCGAGCGCAGATCGGCCAAGCTGGAGAGATGGCGATGCGACCACACAAATGGGCTTCTTTGTTCGCGGCCGCATGCGCTTCCTCCGGACTCGTCGTGGCGGCCCTCGTGCTCCCCGCCCCGTTTCCCGCCGCCGCCAAGACCGCGACGACGACCACGCACCACTCCTCGGCTCCGAAGCTCTATGTGGTCGGCAACGTGAAGTTCTGGGAATGTCCCTCCAAGACCACCCGGATGCTCGTTGCGGTCAACACCCTCACCCTGCATCCTGGGTCGACGCTCGACATCACGTTCATCATCAAGAACACGGGCACCAAGTCCTGCAACTACACCGCGCCTTATGCGGGCGTCGCACCCGGTCCCACCAGCACGACCCTGCAGGCAGGCCCCTGCGGCTCGGTCGGCTACGAGATCGCCACCTCCCGCGGCCACGAGGTCTGGCCGGGCCCGCAGCTGGTCAATTGCCCGGCCCTGGGCTTCGCGCAGCTCGCCCCCGGCGCCACGGTCTCGGGTACGGGTACGTGGAACCAGGACAAGCCCAACGCGGACAGAAGGGTCTCACTCGGCAAGTACACGTTGATCGTCGACAACAAGCACTTCAGCTTTCCGATCAAAGTTTCGTCGTAGCGTCCAGGGATTTCGCCGGAGAGCACGTCGATTCATCGGAGTCTTGGAGCGCGAGGCGGCTACACTTGCGGCGATCACCAACGGCGGGTGTGGGAGAACGAGTTGTCTATAGCCGCCGTCTTAGAGGATGCCCACGAACCTCCTCCCCATCTGACTGCGGTGGGGGACCGGGAATCGACCGGTCATGATCCCGCGCCTGGGGCCAGTCAGAAATCCCAGCGCACGGTGCTCATCGTCGAGGACGAGCCCGCGTTGCGTGAGACGCTGAGGGTGATCTTCCAGTTCCAGGGCTACGAAACGGTCGAGGCCGAGGACGGGGAGATCGCATTCGACATCCTGAACAACCGGGACGTCGATGTGCTCATCTTGGATCTTCACCTGCCGAAGCTCGACGGAGTGTCCCTGCTGCAACGGATCGATCCGCCGCCTCCGATGGTGATCATCCACTCCGCATTCGAGTTCTTCTCCCCTGACGAAGTCGGCAAGGGCATTGAGCCGAAGGTGTTTCGCATGATCCGCAAGCCCATTCCTCCGCCGCAGTTGCTCTCGGCGGTGTCCGAGGCCGTCGCCGAACTGGAAAGGCTCGAGGAGTAGAGCCAACCCGCGGCCATTGCCCTGCCAATGGCTTCGGATTCAGCCCGGGACCGGCCCGATCGGAACGGGGGTCCCAGCCAGCGACTTCACGTAGGGGTCGAGGTCGTAGACGCGTCCCAACTTGGCCAGCAGCGGCGAACCCACTCCGATGGCGATACCGGTCGTCGCTCCCGAGGCGAAGGGAATGGGCAGCTGTAGCACCATGGTGGAGACGGCAACCGTCGAAGAAACGGTTGTCGTCGAACCGGACCTTGCCGTCCCGCAGGACCCACAGGAGAACCGACCACTGAGTGCGACGACGTACTCCGGTGTGGTCGAGCCGCCTTCGGTTGGCACCTGCGCGTACAACGCCGACTGAGTCGTCACGACGGCCCGTACACGCATGGGCTTTGACACCGAGTAAGCCTCCGCTGCCCCGAGGGCGCGCTTCGCAAGGTCCAACAGAGGAACGCCGTTCACCATGGCCGGCAGCAGTGTCGCGTGGCTCCTATGAGCATGACGTACCGGCGATCCGGAATCCGAAGCGCTCTGGCCGCACGAAGCGGCGAGCACCATCAAGCATCCGACGGTGACTGCCGGCGCAAATCGCCCACGCACCGGGAGTGTCACTTTCGCGACGCACCTCCTTTGACCCTCCCCGTTTCTGACTCACGCAGCATCCAAAAGGTTCGATTACTCCGGTGGAGGTTCACCCTTCGGTCGGCCCCTCTGCGCCGGGAGAACGCGGAAGAAAGCCAGCTTGATCTGGGGAGAGCGGCTAAACCATAGCGACATGGCCGGACAATCTCCCCAGATCATCTCGCTCTCGCTCGCCACCCCCGAAGAGATGTTCGTGCTCGCGCCGGCGGACCTGTTCTCCGAATCCAGCAATTGGATGACCGGGCTGGAGTATTCCATCAGTGTCCTGCGAAGCGCTCGCTCCAAGGGCCCGGTGCAGATCGAAATGGCGCTGCCGGCTTATCAGATCTCGGAGGGAATGGAGCAACGGGTCGGGCGCACCCTCACGCGTTACTGCGACCACCGGATCTCCTACAACCAGCGCGAACGCCGGGCCGTCCGGCTCGACGGGGTGGTCTCACTGTGGATCGGGCTCCCGATCGTCGTCTTGGGTTTCATCCTCGTGATCATCAAGGGGAGCATCGTGGGCTCCACTGGAAACGCCAACCTGGTTCTCGACACCGGCGGGTGGGTCCTGGTGTGGATCGGTCTCTGGTTCCCTCTCGACACCCTCATCTTCACGCCGCTGTCCTACGGAAGAGAGAACCGGGTCCTCAAACGACTTCGAACGGCCGACGTCCTCATCGAGCCGCAGCCGACCATCAAGCTCTGACCGGGCGAAAGCCCGTCCCGACTCCCCTCAGGCGTGAGCCGACGACCCTGACCCCGACACCTCGAGAGCACGTTCATCGTCCGGCCCCTCGGGTGCGCCGATCGTCTGGACGGAGCCGCCAAGCCCGGACGGCGCCACCGCGATCCGGTTGCGGCCGGCCGTCTTTGCGTCGTACAGCGCCTGGTCGGCCTCCTCCAGCACCGCGCGGGCTGACAGCAGCGAACCCGGCATCCAACGCGACACGCCACCGCTGACCGTGACCAAATGCGGCTCCGAGGGGCGGGCGTCATGGGGGATGGCCGCATGGAGCACGCTCTGACGGATTCGATCCGCCGCAATCGATATGACGTCGCCAAGACCACAATCGGGCATCAGCACCAGGAACTCCTCACCGCCGTAGCGGTAGGCGCATTCGCCGGCGCGGACGATCAGCTCGATGCAGGAAGCCACGTCTCGCAACGCGCCGTCGCCCGCCACATGCCCGTAGTGGTCGTTGTACCGCTTGAAGTAGTCGATGTCGAAGATCGCGATCCCGTAGGTCCTCCCGAGGCGGCGCGCCCGGGCGTGGACACGGTCGAGGTCCTCGTCCATGCGCCGCCGGTTCCCTAGCCCCGTGAGCTGGTCGGTGAGCGATCGCTCGAGCAGCTCGAGGTTGGCCCGCTCCAACTGCTCCTGAGTGTTTGCCAGTTGGCGGTGCAGCTCCGTGACGCGTTCGGCGGCGACCAAGCGCGTCTGTACGGCGAACCTGTCGACCGGCTTGGTGAGGTAGTCGTCCGCACCGGCGGACATACCCTCGAGGACGTCTTCGGGATTGTCGAGCCCGGTGGTCAGGACGATGTAGATGTAGCCGCCGCCGACCTCGTTGCGCAGGCGCCGGCACAGCTCAGGCCCGTCCACGCCCGGCATCATCCAGTCGGTGAGCAGGACATCGATGCCACCCGAGGCCAGGACGTTCCAGGCGCTCGAGCCGTCCTCGGCGACGACGCACTCGTGCCCCAGCTTCGACACCATCGCCTTGAGCAGCAGACGACTGGTCGGGTCGTCGTCGGCGATGAGGATCTTCACGTCAGCCCTCCGGGACGAGGAGCATCAAGGCCACCTGCACCCGTGTGAATTCGGCCTCGAACCTTTCCATGAGCACGTCGGCGTCGGCGAACTCGTCGGAGCCGACGAGTTCGACCTGGCGGGCGTGCATCTCCAACTCGCCGCAGACCTGTGCCAAATCAGCCGCACCCACATTCGCGCTCGGCACCCTTGAGGGAGTGCGCGGTACGGGCAAGCGACGTGTGGTCACCGTCGCGCAAGTCGCGGCGGAGGTCGTCGCGCCCTTGCCAGCTCAGCGTGCGGTATTCCCCGACGATCTCGGCCAGAGCCTCGCCGGCGCCGTCGTCGAGACTGAGGAGCAGATCGATCTGCGTGCGGTCGAGTGGATCGGTCGTCGTGCTCATGAGGACACCCCCACCGGGCCCGAGACCGAGAGCTCGCGTGCTCGCGTCGGTCGTCGCGTGCGAACCCACCCATCGCGCCAGCGACGGTGCCGACGATCTCCAGCCGGACCGGTTTCGTGATGAAGTCGTCCATGCCCGACGCCAGGCACGCTTCGCGATCGCCTTCCATCGCGGCCGCCGTCATGGCGATGATCGGGGTGCGGCGTACCGCATTCGTGTCGGCCTCAAGGCGGCGGATGGCGCCCGTCGCCTCGTAGCCGTCCATCTCCGGCATCTGGCAGTCCATGAGCACCGCGTCGTAGGGGCCCGCCTCGAACGCCCGCACCGCCTCCAGGCCGTTGTTGGCGATGTCGTAGCGATAGCCGAGGTTCTGGAGGACCTTGGAGCCCACCATCTGGTTCACCTTGTTGTCCTCGACGAGCAGGATGGTGCCCGCAGATCCCGGGCGCCGCAGCCGCCTCGTCCGGGCGCTCGGCCGGAGCGACCTCGTCGCGGCTCGACCTCCAGGCCCGGAGTTCATGCGTGGTGATCAGGCAGTCGAACAGCTCGGAGGAGCGGACCGGCTTCGTCAGGCTGGCCGCGAACCCGGTGAGATGGGAGGCGCCCGGCTCGAGCCGGTTGCCCGAAGAGCTCAGCAGGAAGAGCATCGTCGACGCGGTGGCGGCGTTCGCCTTGAGCTCCTGGGCCAGCTCCATGCCGTCCATCCCGGGCATGTTGAGGTCGATCACCCCGAGGTCGAAGGCGCGGCCGTCCTGGGCGGCCGTGCCCGCGAGCTCGAGCGCCTCGAAGCCGTCCGCGGCCTCGACCGCCTCGACGCCCCAGGAGCGGAGTTGCTGGCGCAGGATCCGCCGGTTGGTCGCGTTGTCGTCGACGATCAATGCCCGCTGGCCCGACAGCGTGCGGGTGTCCCCGCTCTTTCGCTCGGCCGGCGCGTCGTGGGTCCGCCGCAGCGAGAGCTCGAACCAGAACGTCGAGCCCTGGCCCAGGGTGCTGTCCAGGCCGAGCCGGCCGCCCATGAGCTCCACCAGTTGGCGGCAGATCGTCAGGCCGAGACCGGTGCCGCCGTACTTGCGGGTGGTGGAGGAGTCGGCCTGGGTGAAGGCGCTGAAGAGCCGCTCCTGGTCCTCGGGCGCGATTCCGAGGCCGGTGTCCGAGACCTCGAAGCGCAGGGCCACGCGCTCGGCGTTCTCGTGCAGCACCTTGACGCGCATCATCACTTCGCCGTTGGCGGTGAACTTCACGGCGTTGGATCCGAAGTTGAGCAGGATCTGCTGGATCCGGGTGCCGTCGCCGAGCAGGGAGCCGGGCACCTCAGGCTGCACGTCGACCAGGAGCTCGAGCCCCTTGCCATGTGCCATCGAGGCCAGGATGCGTCCGACGTCGTCGGCGACGTCGTGCACGTCGATCGGCGCCTCTTCGATCTCGAGCTTGCCGGCCTCGATCTTGGAGAAGTCGAGGATGTCGTTGATGATGACGAGCAGGCGCTCGGCCGAGATCTTGACACCAGAGGCGAGCTCCGACTGCTCCTTGTCGAGCTCTGTCTCGAGCAACAGTTCGGTCAAGCCGATCACGCCGTTCATCGGGGTGCGGATCTCGTGGCTCATCATCGACACGAACTCGGACTTCGTCTTCGACGCTGCCATCGCCGCGTCGCGGGCGGCGACGAGGTCTGCGGCAGCCTGGCGCGCCTCGGTCACGTCCCCACCGTTGAGCACGTACCCCTTCACCGACACGTCGTGGAGATGGTTCGCCGCGGTCCAGGCGATGATCCGGTAGTCGCCGTTGGCGTGGCGCATCCGGACCTCGAACGATGCTGCGTCGCTCTCGTCTTCGGGAAGGCCGGTCATCTGCTCGATGAGGACCGCAGAGTCGTCCGGATGGACGAGGTCGGTGAATGCTCTTCCCCTCCAGGTCCTCGGCTGGGTAGCCAAGGACGCGTTCCGATGACGGGGTGATGAACGCCACACGCAGGTCGGCCTCGGCCACCACGATCAGGTCCCACGTCTTGTCGATGAGAGAGGTGAAGCGGGCCGACTTCAGCGCGTGGACCTCCCGGGCGCTGAGCACCAGGCGCACGCCGGCGACGAGGAGCGTTGCGGTGGCCAGGCCAACGGCGGGCCGGCCGATGTGCGCGACGCTGGACAGGAACAGCACGATCAGTCCGATCAGCGCGCCGATGGACGGCAGCGTGAAGCCGGGCACGCGGTCGACCCGTGGTGCCTCGATGTCGGCGTGGAGCACCCAAGCCGCGATGGCCAGGAGCGTCAGCGAGACCGGCCACGCTGCCCCGTTCGCGATGTAGCCGAAGCGGCTGTTGGGCTGCAGGAGGTTGAACGCGTCGCCGAGAGCGTTGGCCGCCGAGCGCGACGCCGGCCAAGCCGAAAAAGCGCCGGTAGCCCGACGGCAGGACGGCAAAGCCGCCGATGCAGAGCGCGAGCAGCAGGACGTCCCCCAATGGGTACACCAGCTGCGTGACGGCGGTCAGCCGTCCGTCGCCGCTGACCCGGATCACTTCGCTCACGACGAAGGCCGCCGCTACCGCCGCCACTGCCAGTCCGGCGATGAGTCCGTCGAGCGCCGTGGCGGTGAGCGAGCTGCGGTTGCCGCGCCGGATCAGCAGGGCCAGGGCTGTGAAGCAGAGAAGGAAGAAACCGATGTAGAAGATGTCTGCGGCGGAGGGAGCGGTGACGTTGGGGCCGCCCATCCCGGTGAGGACGAGGTCGCCGATGCCCCATGACATCGAGGCCGCGCCCAAGGCAAGCGGGAACGTGCGGCCGATCGGGTCGCTGCCGTGCCATGTGCGCTCGAAGTAGCGACCGAGGCACACGAGGCCGACGGCCACCTCGAGCAGATAGATGCCCCATCCGTCGATCAGTGGGACGTACGACCCGACAGGCCGGACGATCAGCGAGATGATGAACGCGACGACGAGCGCCGAGGCGATGCCGAGGAACCACCGGATCCGGGTCGGCACCCGGTAAGGAACCGGGGCTGCCCGACCCAGGCTCAGACCGGGCCCATGTCCATTCGTCGCAGCGAGGCCAGCCGACGGCAGCGCCGCGGCCTTAGGCGAAACGTCTACTTCCCCCATCCCATCATTGACGGCGCGAACCCCCTCGGCATTGAGACCTCTTTTGCTCTCCGGACCGACAACGGACGCACAACATTGTCGGTCCGCACTGTCAGAAGTCGCGCCGTCAGACACGGGTCCGAGAGTCAGGGTGAGGACCGGCCACCCTCCCGTGCGACGAGCGCCACCGCATCCGGCCAGTAGTCCGCGACGAGCTGCAGGCTCCGGAAGCCGGCATCGAGGACCATCGGCCAGAAGTCCGCGCCGTATTCGGTCACGACGCGGTACACCGGGTCCTCTTCGGATCCGTGATAGCTCGGTGGCAGGCCGTCTCGACGTCGCGTCATCCGGCCCGCCACGATGGGGACCGTGAAGCAGAGGACACCGGCCGGCCCCAACACCCGGCGGCACTCTGCGAGCGCCACGAGAGGATCGTCGACGTGCTCCAACGTGTCGGAGTGGACGACGACGTGCCAACTCTGATCGGGAAACGGCAGGTCGTGGAGGTCCACCTCCGGGAACTCGACGAGAAGGTGATTCGGCAAACGGTCGAACCAGGGCGTCAGGTCACCGGCCTTGTTGATCTCGAGGACCTTCAGAGTGGGTTGACCGGACACCCAACGCTCCAGCGGGCCGTCGAACCCGACGGCGCCGAGGAGAGCTGTCGCCAACGCCATCGAGCGAAGGTGCGCGCCACAAGCACTGCAGCTCTGGCCTTCTCGGATGTCGATGCTCCGCACCTCGTCCTCGGAGAGCTCCCATTCCCGGATCAAGGACTCCCAGAGCACGGGCCGGAATTCAGGCACCGAAGCGACTCCGCATACCGGGCAGGGCAGAGCGAGCGTTGTGCTCAAGGGTTGCGTGCGACCTTTCCTACGACACGGCGTCCCAACAAGTCCTCGAGGGCACGGGCGACGTCCTCGATCGGGTACACGTCCGGGCGCACAGGCTCAGTATGCCCGCCGGAGGCCATCTCGTAGCCAGGGCGAACCGGAACAAACCCGGGCTGTCGCAATCGGCGCTGCCTGCTTGTTACCAACGCCAACTGTTGATGAGGTCCGTTGCGATCGCTTTGCTACTCGCCGAGCTCGATGTCGTCACGGTCACGATGTCAAGGTTGGATCCGTGATGTGCATAGATCTGTTCGCCGGCCTCGTGGATGCCGCTCAGACTGAGCACGTAGGTGGTTTCGGCGACGTTACCCAAACGATTCTTGACGACAGAGCCTTTGACATGAGCGGCCCCGATCTGCGCCATCTCGATCTTGGCTTCCGCGAGGGCCTCATGGGCGAACTCGCTCCCATTCGGGATTCCTCCGGGTTGCGTGACGATGACATTGACGTTCGACGCCGTCGATCCCGAAACAGGTCCGATCGCGAACACCTTCATCCCCTTGGCCGCCTCCGACGTGATCTGGCTGTCCAAGGCGTTGGCCAGGGAGGGATCGTCGTGCGTGGCGGAATTCAGGAGAGCGGTCACGTCGCTGCCGTTGAGGGGTACCTGCTTCCATCCGGCAGGAAGTGAGAAGGAAAATCCGTATTGAGGCGCGCGAATGACGACTCCCGATGACGCAGCAGCGGCTGTGCCCATCCCCGCCAACGTCACGAGCACGAGCACGAGCGCCGCCGAAGCCGCGGATGCACCGATTCGCCCTTGTCGCCCGTTCCGGCAATTCGCCCCCATGACAACCTCCTGAGTCATCTCTATCACGACTCCGCCCGGATCTCGGGGTTTTGAATCGTCCCCGACGACGCGTTCGGCGACCGTGACACGGCAACTTGCTGCAGATGTCGGACAAGGTTCTGTCGGAACGCCGGACTCAAGGGATGAGCGCGACCTTTCCCACGACCCGGCGTCCGAGCAAGTCCTCGAGGGCCCGGGCGACATCTCGAGCGGGTATTCGTTCGGCCGCACGGGGTCGATGTGTCCGCCCGCGACCATCGCGAGCAGGTCGTCCATGAGCGCCCGCTGGACCTCTGCGTGCTGCATGGCCCAGATACCCCAGTCGATGCCGATCACTGTCCGGTTGCGCAAGAGCACCTGGTTGAGCGGGATCGACGGGATCTCGCCGGCGGCGAAGCCGATGACGCAGTAGCGCCCGCGGTCGCCCAGCGCCCGCAGCGACGGTTCCGCCAGCGATCCCCCGACGGGGTCGATCACCACGTCGACACCCGTGCCGCCCGCCCACGCCCGCGCCGCGTCCTTGACCGGCTCGGACTCGGGGTCGACGGCGGCCTCGGCGCCCGCTGCCAGCGCGGCCGCCCGCTTTTCCTCGCTCGAGGCCACGCCGAGCACCCGGCAGCCGAGCGCCCGGGCCACGCCGATCGCGGCGAGGCCGATGCCTCCGCCGGCGCCGAGCACGAGCACACTCTCGCCCGCTTGCGCCGCCGCCCGGTCGCGCAACGCGTACAGACACGTCGAGTAGCTCTGGTTGAACGTTGCCGCCCGCGCCGAATCGAGCACATCCGGCAGCACAGTCACCGCCGAAGCCGCCGCCGCCACCTTGCTGGCGAAGCCACCCAATCCGGCCGAGACCAGGACCCGTTGCCCCACCGCGACGCCGTCGACACCCTCACCCACGAAGACACCGTGCCCGCGGACTCTGTCCCCGGCACGAACGGCACCGCAGGCTTGATCTGGTACTGCCCCGCCACGAACAAGGCGTCCACGTAGTTCACGCCCGCCGCTTCCACGTCGACCACGACCTGCCCGGGCCGCGGCTCGGGATCCGGGCGTTCCTCGACGCGCAGCAGCGACGGGGGCCCGAGCTCGTTGCAGACGACGGCACGCATGGGCGGTCACGCTACCGTCGGAGCGATGGACGCCGACAGCTCCGTCCGGCCGGTGCGCGCCGACGAGCTCGCGCTGCTCCCGGCCGTCGAGGCGGCCGCCGACACCATGTTCGCCCCGTTCGTTCATGGCGTCTTTCCCGGGCCGGGCACTGCCGAAGAGTTCGCCGCTGCGCTCGTGGTGCTCGTCGCCGGCGACCCACCGGTCGGCCTGTGCCGCATCGATGCGATCGGCGATGGCGCGCACCTCGAACAGCTCTCCGTGGACCCCCAGCACGGCCGGCGCGGCCTCGGCCGCGCCCTGCTCCGGGCCGGGATCGCTTGGGCTGACGCCCACGGCTATCCCGAGCTCACGCTCACGACCTATCGCGACGTGGCCTGGAACGGCCCGTTCTACGTGTCCGAAGGTTTCGTCGAGATCGGTCCGGCCGACGACTGGCTGGTCGCCCACGGCCTGGCCCCCGAGGAACCGGTGATGGCACGCTACGGCGCCCGCATCGTGATGGCGCGGCCCTTGCGGCCGATCAGGCCCCGGTGAGCTCGGCGTAGCGGAAGCAGCCCACGATGTGGTCGTTGACCAAGCCTGCGGCCTGGAGGTGGGCGTAGCAGACCGTGGGGCCGACGAAGCCGAAGCCACGCCGTTTCAGGTCCTTGCTCAGCGCCTCGGACTCCGCCGAGATCGGCGGCAACTGCGCCATACGCCGCCACTTGTTGACGATCGGGCGTCCCCCGACGAAGCCCCAGATGTAGTCGTCGAAGGAACCGAACTCCTCCTGCACCGCAAGGAACCCGCGCGCGTTGCGCACGGTCGCCTCGACCTTGGCCCGGTTGCGGATGATGCCGGTGTCGGTGAGCAGCTTCTCCACCTTGGCCGGGGTGAAGCGGGCGACCTTGGCCGCATCGAACCCGGCGAAGGCCTTGCGGTAACCGGCGCGCCGTTTCAGGATCGTCGACCAGCTCAGCCCGGCCTGCGCGCCCTCGAGCACGAGGAACTCGAAGTGCACCGTGTCGTCGTGCACCGGCACGCCCCACTCGGTGTCGTGGTACGCCACCATCTCGGGGTCGGTGCCGGCCCACTCACAACGCCGCACGCCGTCGCCCCCCGCAGCCTTCGCGCTCATGACGTCACCGTAGGGGGTGACTGTGACCCGTCGACCGCCCCGCGTCCCCACTCGCGTGACCCGGTACAGCACGTGACGGCGCAGGGGGCTGCCCTCGGGCACGCGACGGGTGGTCGAAGTCCCCGTCCAGGTCGCGCTCCATGCCGATCCGTGCCATGACCGCCTGCGAGCGGGTGTTCAACGTCGTCGTGAAGGCGACGATCTCGTCCAGGCCCGCCTCGTCGAAACCGAATCGCAGCGAGGCCGCCGCCGCCTCCGTCGCGTAGCCGTGGCCCCAGTAGTCCGGGTGGAGCCGCCAGCCGATCTCGACGGCGGGCGCAAACGGGAGCTCCGGCACGCACCCGGTGCAGGCCCACCATGCCCACGAACGGCGTCGCCGCCATCGCCGCCTCTCCACTGCCCAGAGCCCCCAGCCCTCCCGCGCCATCTCCCGCCGAATAGTGGTCGACGATGGCGTCGCTCTCGGCCCGGCTCGGCGACGAGCCCAGGGACTCGACCACCAGAGGGTGGGTGTTCAGCGCGAAGAACGGAGCCCGGTCCATGTCGTCGAACGGTCGCAGCACCAGCCGCGCCGTGGTGACGACCGGCCCCGACCCCGGCCCGGCCAGGCACGACCGGCCTACGCCTCCTTGACCGCGGTCTCGGCCGCCCAGCGGTAGTCCGCCTTCCCCGAGGGCGAGCGCTGGATCCGCTCCACGAACACCACCTGCTTGGGCAGCTTGTAGCGGGCGATGTGCTCGGACGCATGCGACACGATCGACGCCGAATCGCCCACGGCACCCTCGGCCAGCTGCACCACCGCCACCACCTCTGACCCCCAGCGCTCGGAGGGCCGTCCCGTCACGACGACGTCGGCCACCGAGGGGTGCCCGGCGATGGCACGCTCGACCTCCTCGACGAAGATCTTCTCGCCGCCCGAGTTCACCGTCACCGAGTCCCGCCCGAGCAACTGAATCGAGCCGTCGGCCAAGTGCCGGGCCCGGTCACCCGGGATCGAGTAGCGCACCCCGTCGATCACCGGGAAGGTGCGCGCCGTCTTCGCCTCGTCCCCGAGATACCCGAGCGGCACGCTCCCCGTCTGCGCCAGCCACCCGTTGCCCTCGTGCCCGGGCGCCAGCACCTTCGTGAACGCCTCGTCCACCACGACGGTCCCCGGCCCCGGGATGAACGTCCCCACCTCGACCGGGTCGACCGACGTCACGTGCATCTGCGCCCCGGTCTCCGACGAGCCCGCCGAGTCCGAGATCACGAGTTTGGGCAGGCGCTCCATCGCCATCGCCCGCACGGCCGGCGTGAGCGGCGCGCCGCCGTTGCCGACGGCGAAGAAGGACGAGAGGTCGTAGCTCTTCTTGTCGAGCTGCAGCAGCAGCGGCCGCAAGATGGCGTCGCCGACGATCGTCATCGTGTTCGCCTTCTCGCGCTCGACCGTCGACCACACGTCGTCGGGGTCGACCCGGCGCGTGTCGTTCGGGAAGACGAGCGTGGCCCCTTGCGCCATCAGCATGAAGCAGGCCCACTGCGCCGCGCCGTGCATGAGCGGCGGCAACACCAACAGCTTGAGCGGCGAGCTCTCGGCCAGCCGCTCGGTGAGGCCCTCGTAACTCGTGACGATCTCCCACGTGCCGACCTTCCGCCCGCCCATGGCGGCCATGAAGATGTCGTGTTGACGCCACAGCACGCCCTTGGGCATGCCCGTCGTGCCGCCGGTATAGAGGATGTAGAGGTCGTCGGGGGAGGGCTCGACCGGTGCGCCGGCGGGCGAGGATTTGGACAACGCCTCCTCGTACCACTCCGCACCGGGGAGGAGGGGGTTGCCCGATTCATCCTCGACCTGGAGCAGCACGTCGGGTGCTTCCTTCAGCGTCGGCAGCACCTCGGCGAAGGTCGGTGCGAGCGAGCTGTGCAGCACGAGGGCCCGAGGGCCGGGCGTCGTCGAGCAGGTACCGCAGCTCCTCGCCGACGTAGCGGTAGTTGACGTTGAACGGAGCGACGCGGGCGCCGTAGGAGCCCAGCATCCCCTCGAGGTACTCGTTGCCGTTGTAGAGCGCGAGCGCAACGTGGTCCTGCGCGGACTCCCACCCGCGCAACTCGGAGCGCTCCTGATGCACGGTGAGGCCGCGGCCGTGCAGGTACGACGCCAGCCGGCGCGAGCGTTCCTGTACCTGCCCGTAGGTGAAGCGGCGGTCCCGCCACACGATGCATTCGCGGTCGGCCAGGTTCTCGACCAGGGTGTCGAACGCCTTGGCCAGGTTGAACTGCACAGTGGTCGGTGGCGCGTCGGGCTCTGGCACGGCTCCGCACACTATCGGGAGGCCGATCGTCAGCCGCTGGGCATGATGCGGAGAGAACGGCCCGTGGCCGAACGGGCAAGTCGGTCGTCGAACGTCGCCACGGCCGCGGCCGTGGCGGAACCGGCTTCCTCGGCGGCGAGAAGGACGCAACAGTCGGGAAGTTTGAGAGAGAGGCTCGACCGCAATTCGGCGAGCCGCCTTGGCGCATCTGACGGAAGATGCAGTTGCTCGATTCCGATTTCGTGAAGGACCGCCTCCGCTTCGTCGATCCGTCCGAGTCGGGCCGGGCCCACGAGGACCTCGGCCAAGGTCACGACGCTCGCCCCGAGGTCTTCGTCGCTCTCCTCCAGGAGCTGTTGCGCGGCCACATGGTGAGCATCTGACGCATCGAGGTAGGCGATGAGCACGCTCGCATCGATGACAATCAGTTCGGCCAGTCCTCTCGAAGGTCGTGGAGATACGTGTCGCCGAACGCACCGGTCAGAGCTCCGCTGTAGCGCCGGACGGACTCCCTGCGCCGTCGGAGAAAGGTCTCCCGTTCCCGTCGAGCCGCGTCGTTCCCCTCGAGGGCCAGACGCACGATCAACTGGGCCCTGCTGACCCCAGGCCAGCGTGCTGCGGCTTCGTCGAGGGCTGCAGCCAACTCGTCGCTCTCCGTGACGAAGTGACGGGGACGCGTCGTGGGCATGTCCCTAAGTGTAGCACTGCGGTTCTAAGTGCTACACCCTCGGTGGGATCGGGATCCCGTTGGACCCACCGGTTGGCACCAAAAGGGAGCTGGCGCTGTCGGCAAAGATCGCCCCGTGGACGTCCGCAATCCCGCTACCGGCGAGGTCATCGAGAGCGTGCCGGGCCTCACGGCGGCAGAGACCGACGCCGCCATCGAGCGGGCCGCCGCCGCTTTCGGCGTGTGGCGTGCCATCGCCCCCGGGGACCGGGCCCGCCTGCTCCGACGCTTTGCAGCGGCCGTCGACGCGCGGGTCGAGGAGTTGGCCGGCCTCGAGGTCGCCAACGCCGGCCACGTGATCGCCAATGCACGATGGGAAGCAGGCAACGTGCGCGACGTCCTCGAGTTCTACGCCGCGGCACCCGAGCGCCACAGCGGACGGCAGATCCCTGTCCCCGGCGGCATCGACGTCACCTTCCACGAGCCGCTCGGCGTCGTCGGCGTCATCGTGCCCTGGAACTTCCCGATGGCCATCGCCGCCTGGGGCTTCGCGCCGGCGTTGGCCGCCGGCAACACGGTGGTGGTCAAGCCGGCCGAGCTGACCCCGCTCAGCGCGTTGCGCATCGGGGAGCTGGCACTCGAAGCGGGGCTGCCCCCCGACGTGCTGCAGATCCTGCCGGGCAAGGGAAGTGTCGTGGGCGAGCGCTTCGTGGACCACCCGGCCGTGCGCAAGGTGTGCTTCACCGGGTCGACGGAGGTTGGGCGCGCGGTGATGGCCGGCTGCGCTGCGCAGATCAAGCGGGTGACGCTCGAGTTGGGTGGCAAGTCGGCCAACATCGTGTTCGCCGACGCCGATCTCGAGCTGGCGGCGGCGAGGGCGCCCTACGGCGTGTTCGACAACGCAGGGCAGGACTGCTGCGCCCGTTCGAGGATCCTGGTGGAGCGCAACGTCTACGACCGGTTCATGGAGCTGCTCGAGCCGGCGGTGCAGGGCGTGGCCGTCGGCGACCCGACGCTCGAGTCGAGCGAGATGGGACCGCTCATCTCGGCGGACCACCGGGCGAGGGTGGCAGCGTTCGTACCTGAGGACGCGCCCGTGGCGGTGCGAGGGTCGTGCCCCGGCGGCGCCGGCAACTGGTTCGCGCCGACGGTGTTGGCGCCCGTCGCGCCCGACGCCCCGGCCGCGGTCGAGGAGATCTTCGGCCCGGTGGTCGTGGTGATCCCCTTCGACGACGAGGCGGATGCGATCCGGCTCGCCAACGACACGCCGTACGGGCTGTCGGGGTCGCTGTGGACCCGCGACATCGGACGCGCGCTGCGAGTGGCCCGGGCGGTCGAGACCGGCACCCTGTCGGTCAACTCGCACTCTTCGGTCCGCTACTGGACGCCCTTTGGCGGCATGAAGCAATCCGGCATCGGTCGCGAGCTCGGTCCGGATGCACTCGACGCCTTCAGCGACGTCAAGAACGTCTTCATATCTTCGGAGTAAGGAGCGACATGACCGACCCCATCCCGTATGCGCACCGGCTCGCCGGCAAAGTGGCCGTCGTCACCGGAGGCGCCAGCGGCATCGGGCGTGCCATGTGCGAGCGCTTCGCGGCCGAAGGTGCGGTCGTGGCGGTGGCGGACCTGGACGAGGAAACCGGTGGGGCAGTGGCGGCGGCGGTCGGCGGCATGTTCGTGCGGGCCGACGTGACGTCCTCAGACGAGGTCGAGGCGCTGTACGGCGAGGTGGCCGCCCGGCAGGGCGGCATCGACATCAGCTGCAACAACGCCGGAATCAGCCCACCCGACGACGACTCCATCCTCGAGACCGGACTCGACGCCTGGGAGCGCGTGCAGCGGGTGAACCTCACGTCGGTGTACCTGTGCTGCAAGCACGTGCTGCCGCACCTGTTGGCGCGGGGGAAGGGCTCGATCATCAACACGGCCTCGTTCGTGGCGGTGATGGGCGCCGCCACGAGCCAGATCAGCTACACCGCGAGCAAGGGTGGTGTCCTGGCGCTGTCGCGGGAGCTCGGCGTGCAGTTCGCCCGCCAGGGGGTGCGGGTCAACGCGCTGTGCCCGGGGCCGGTGAACACCCCGCTGCTGACGGAGCTGTTCGCCAAGGATCCCGAGCGCGCGGCGAGACGGCTGGTGCATATCCCGATGGGGCGCTTCGGGGAGGCGTCGGAGATCGCGGCGGCGGCCGCCTTCCTCGCCAGCGACGACGCCTCGTTCGTGACCGCCTCGACCTTCCTGGTCGACGGCGGGATCTCGGGGGCGTACGTCACGCCGCTGTAGATCGGCGGCAACGCGAGCGTGGCGGACCATGGGGAAGAACTGGGGACAGCGACGGGACCGTTGGGGATGACCGGAAGAAAGATGGGGAGAACGTCTGGATTTCGCGAATGTCCATTGACCTCGCGTGGCGGGAAGCGCAATCTGTCTCCAGTTCGGAGACAAAAGCCCGCCGAACCTCAAGCGACCACCGCAAGGTGGAAGCGAGGGAAGCCCAAAGGGAAGCCGCAAGGCGGAACAGCGGGAAGCCGAGAGAACACCGCAAGGTGGGATCGAGGGATGGGAGCGAGCCCTGCAAGGGGAGCGTGACCGGAGTGGGCCGGAAGCTTCGTACGTAGATGGTCCGTGATGCGTCACGGCGGCTTCCCTGGAGTCGTCGGGGCCGGCACGGGCGGGGGTTGTCCGACACGACCACCGCCTGCTGCCAGCGGGTCATCGTGGACGCGGCCCCGAGGAGCACGGGAGGCTTAGGCCGAACGGTTACTCGGGGTTGCGTCGCGTCCGGGCTCCGGTCCGCCGGGTGCCTCGAGATCGGGTCAGGGCAGCGAGGACCAGAGCCGGGCCGGCCGTTCTCCTGCGGCGATCTCGCGGTTCAGTTCGGCCTGCACGAGGGCGAGGTCGTCGGGATGGGTCACACCCACGCAGCGTCCCTCGGCCGGCAGCACGGAGAACACGCTCGTCCCGAGGGACTGGGCGACCACCTCGGGCAGGAGAACCTCCTTCTGCTCGGAGGCGTCCACGGCGGCGTCCAGGGCCGCCTGCAGGACCTTGTGAAACTCGGCGGTGAAGCCCCACAGGTTCATCGACACCCGGGCGTCACCGGACAGAGAAGCCGGCTCCAGCCCGTCCCCGGCGACGAACCCGCCCTCGGGGAGCGCCCGCACCTGGCGCCGCTCGTCGACTCCGAGGAGCCGGCCGGATTCGTCGACGCGGCAGATCCCGCGTGTCACGGGGGAGAAGCCGATGAGCGCGTCTTCCAGGCGGTAACCAACCAAGGCGTTGGCGCCACCGTCTGCGGAGAGGTGCCGGGCCAGAAGTCTGCAGCCGGCGACGCCGTAGACGTCGTCCGCATTGCACACGCCGTAGGGAGTGTCCCCGACGAACTCCGCCGCACTCAGCACCGCGTCAACGGTGCCGCGGGGCTCGGGCTGGAGGGCGAACCGGACGTCGACCGCGCCGGGCCAGGTGTGCTCCACGTGATATCGGATGGCCGGTCCCGTATCGGGACTGAGCACCAGCACGACGGTCGCGAACCCCGCGGCGAGGCCGTCGGATGCCACGAGGTCGAGGACCGCCTCGCCGTGGGGCCCGACCGGAGCCAACGGTTTGCAACCGCCATACCGCTTGGCGCGTCCCGCTGCGAGGATGACCAGGGTCGGGCCGGCGCCGCTCGGCCCGCTCATGTGGTCCAGCGCAGGATCGCGCTGGCCCATGTCATCCCGCCGCCGAACCCGGTGAGCAAGACGTAGTCACCCTCGCGCACGCGGCCGTGCTCGAGGGCGTCGTTGAGGGCGAGAGGTATCGAGGCCGACGAGGTGTTGCCGTAGCGGTCGATCACCACGGCGGTGCGCGCCTCGGGGATGCAGAGCCGCTGACAGGCGGCCTGGATGATGCGGAGGTTGGCCTGGTGCGGCACCATCAGCGTGATGTCGTCCGGACCCAGCCCGGCGTCGGCCATGGCGCGCTCGGCCGACTCGACGACGACGCGAACGGCCCGGCGGAAGACCTCCTTGCCGTCCATGTAGAGAGTGGCGCCGTGGTCGCACTTGAGCAGGTGACGGAGCGAGCCGTCGGAGTTCAGGTTCCAACTGAGCAGGGCGCCCGGGCCATCCGCCGGTTCGACGACGACCGCCCCGGCGCCGTCGCCGACCAGGATGGCGATCCGGCGGTCGTCCATGTCGGTGATGCGGCTGAGCGTCTCGGAGCCCACGAGCAGGACGGGACCCGAGCCCACCGCGATGAGGCCCGCCACGGCGACGAGGCCGTAGACGAAGCCCGAGCAGGCGGCGTTGAGGTCGACGGCGCCGCCGCGCATGCCGATGCCGTTCTGCACCGTCGTCGCCGTGCCGGGGACGATGCCGTCGGGCGTCGTGGTGGCGAGCACCAGGTTGTCGATGTCGGCGGGCGTGCGGCCGGCCCGGGACAGGGCCGCCTGCGCCGCCTCGATGGCGAGGCCGCTCGTGGTGCCGCCGATCCTGCGCTCGCGGATCCCCGTGCGCTCCATGATCCACTCGTCGCTCGTGTCGAGGCGGACGGCGAGATCTTCGTTGGTGACGACCTTGTCCGGAACCGCGATGCCCCAGCCGGTGATCCGGATCCCTGTCACGCGGCGGTCCCGGCGCGGACCCCGTGGATGGCGACGAACCCCGCGTCGCCGTAGATGATCCCGCCGGTGTTCACTGCGACTCCCAAGCGCCCCGCCGATACCTGCCGATCGCCGGCCCGGCCACGGAACTGGTCCGCCAGCTCGACCACCTGGGCTAGGCCGGTGGCCCCCAGGGGGTGGCCGCGACCGACGAGGCCACCGCTCGGGTTCACGACGAGCCCGGGGGTGTGCCAACGCGGTCTCGCCTGCCTCGGTGGCCGGCCCCGCCTCGCCGCGACCGAAGAAGCCGAGCGACTCGAGGGCGAAGATCTCCTCGGGCGCCGTCGCGTCGTGCAGCTCGACGATGTCGACGTCGCCGGGGCCCCAGCCGAAGGCCTCCCAGGCCGCCTCGGCGGTCAGGGTCAGGCGCTCGTGGTAGTCGATGAGGCCGTTGCCCGAGCGGGTGACCGATCCCACGATGCGGGGCGCCGACGCCGGCGCCTCCACGTCCGGGCCGGCCAGCACCACCGCGGCCGCGCCGTCGGTGAACGAACTGCACATCAGCCTCGTGAGCACGCCTGCCACCTGCGGGGATGCGAGGACCTCCTCGACGGTCACGCTGCGCTGGCACTGGGCCAGCGGGTTGCGGGCCGCGTGGTCGAACGCCTTGACCGCCACGGAGGCCATCTGGGGGAGCGTCGTGCCGGTCTCCTCCATGAGCTGAAGGGCCCAGCGGCTGTTGAGACCCATGAGGATGCTCCCGGCGGGGTTGCCCTCGCCGGACTTCAGCTTGGCGTGCAGGTCGAGGCGGTACTCGACGGGAAGGCCGTCCTCGATGCCCGCGATGGTCTCGGAACGGTCGCCGGTCCACATCTTCTCCACGCCCAGCGCGAGGACGGCCCGGTCCTGGACGCTGGCGGCCATGGTCCCCAGGTGCAGTGCCGAGCTGCCGCCGGCGCAGGAGTTGTCGACGTTGATGATGGCGGCCTCGCTCAGGCCGAGCTTGCGGAGCCACGCCTGGCCGCGCACGCAGGCCTGCTCGCTCAGCCGCCCGCCCATGGCGTTGCCCATGATCACGAGGCCGACGTCGGAAGGGGCGAGGCCGGCATCGTCCAGCGCCGCACCGACGGCCTGGTCGGTCATCGTCTCGAGCTCGAGGTCGCGGCGGCCCATGTCGGTCATCCCCGTGCCGAGGATCGCAACCTCGGCGGTGTGCCGGCTCATGCGGGTGCTCCTTCCAGTACGCGATCCTCGCGAGCGAAGGCTGCGTGCAGTTGCCGGAAGTGCTCGACCGCGGGCGAGCCGGCCACCATCACGACGATGTGGCGGGCGCCGGCCTCGGCGTAGCAGAGAAGGCGCGCCGCGACCGCTTCGGGTGAGCCGGCCGCGAGGTGACGAGCGAACGCCTTGGGTGGCAGCCGGTACAGATCCGAGAGCCATTCGCGCGCCGCGTGCGGGCGCGTCGTCGTCACCCACACACGCGAACACGACGACGCCGGCCTCCAGGCCGTCCGGATCGCGCCCGGCCTGCTCGGCCTCCTGCCGCAGCTGCGCCAGGCCCTCCGCATAGTCGTCGGGCGTGAGGAACAGAGGGATCCACCCGTCTCCCATCCGGGCCGCGCGCCGACGGGCGGCGTCGCTCTGGCCGCCGAACCAGATCGGCACGGGCGAGGAGGAGGGTTCCATCACGTACTCCGAGAACGCCTGGGCCGCCCATGCCTCGCGCACCTTGGTCACGCCCTCGTCCATCAGGCGACCCCTCCGCTGGTAGTCCGTCTCCGCCCGCTCGTACTCACCCTCATGGATCCCGACACCCACGCCGAGGACGAAGCGTCCGCCCGAGAGCAACTGCAACGTCGTGGCCTGCTTGGCCACCGCCGAGGGGCGGCGGAGCGGAAGTTGGAGCACACAGGTCCCCAACAGGGGGGTGGTCGTCGCTGTGGCAGCCACGGCGAGTGTTGTCAGCGGCTCTGCAATCGGGTGCGGCCAGAAGAGGTGGTCGACCGCCCACAGGGAATCGGCCCCCGTGGCCTCGGCGCGCCGGCAGAGCTCGGCGACCTCTGCGGCACTCTCGGTAGTACTAATGGTACTACCGTCGCTCGCGACGAGTTCTCCCTGCGTAGTGGGAGGGAGGATGAGGCCCAGGGATGGGCGAAGTGCTCGGCTTCCCACCTGGGTCACACCGACATAATACGCCGGTGCCAACCCCGTGCCTATTCCGAACGGCCCGCTCTTTGCGCCGCGGGGTCGACGCCGCCGGGCCCGTCGAGCACCGCCAGGCTGCAACGGGACTCGCAGATGGCGCGCCCGTCGTCGTCGGTGAGGACGATCCGCCACACCTGGATCGTGCGGCCGACGCGCACCGGCGTGGCCTCGGCGGTGAGGTGGCCGTCGCGCAACCCCCGCAGGTGGCTGGCGCTGAGCTCGATCCCGACCACGCTGCGCTCGGGCCCGGCGGCCAGGGCGGCACCGAGGCTGGCGGCCGACTCGGCGAGGAGCGCGGAAACGCCGCCATGGAGGATTCCGAACGGTTGGTGCACCCGCCAGTCGACCGGGAGCCGCATCACCACCCGTTCGGGCCCGGCCTCGAGGACCTCGACGTCGAGGAGGTCGTTGATGCCCCGTTGGCCGCCGGCCTCGGTGAAGGGCCAGGGGCCCGGCGGAGTCGGAGGGGTGGTCATCACGGCAGCGTAACGGGGCGCCGTTAACCTGCACCCGTGCCTGACGGCGACGTGGTGGACCTGCGCAGCGACACGGTGACCCGTCCCACACAGGCCATGCGGCGCGCCATGGCAGAGGCCGAGGTGGGCGACGACGATTACGGCGAGGACCCCACCGTCCGCGCCCTCGAAGAGGAATTCGCGGCACGAGTCGGCAAACCCGCGGCGCTGTTCGTGCCGTCCGGCGTGATGGCGAACCAAATCGCGCTCCGCGTGCTGACGCGGCCCGGGACGGCGGTCGTGGCGGGGCGGCGCCAGCACGTGGTCGCCTACGAATACGGCGCGGCGGCGATGAATGCGGGGATCCAGTTCATCGAGCTCGACGACGGCGACGGCATGCTCGACGCCGAGGCGGTGCGCGAGGCGATCCAGGCGTCGGAGCACCACCAGCCCGCCGTGTCGTTGGTCGCGATCGAGAACACCCATATGGCTGCCTCCGGCGCGCCATGGACCGAAGTCGGGACTGCGCGCCCTCGCCGACGCTGCTGCGGGTGTCCCTCTCCACATGGACGGGGCCCGGCTGTTCAACGCGGAGGCGGCGACCGGTGTCCCGGCCGCCGACTGGGCCAGCTTTGCGACGACGGTCATGTGCTGTCTCTCCAAGGGTCTCTGTGCGCCGGTCGGCTCGCTGCTCGCCGGGCCCCACGACGTCGATCGCCGAGGGGCGGCTCGCGCGCAAACGCCTGGGCGGCGGCATGCGCCAGGCGGGCGTGCTCGCCGCGCCCGGGCTCGTGGCGCTGCGCGAGATGACGGAACGCCTCCCCGAGGACCACGCGCGGGCGGCCCGGCTGGCCGAGGCCGTGGCGCAGTGTTGGCCCGGCTCGCTCGAGGCCGAGAGGGTCCGCACGAACATCGTCACGTTCACCCACGGCGATGCCGACAAGCTGCTGTCCCACCTGGCGGACAACGGAGTGCTGGCGCATGCGATCGCGCCCGGCACGGTCCGCTTCGTCACGCATCGTGACGTCGACGATGCCGGCATCGCCCGCGCCATCGACGTGTTGGCCGACGCGCCGGGGGCCGCGGCATGAAGGTGCGCATCGGTATCAGCGGCGGCGGCGACAGCGCCGGGCCCGAGGCTCTGGTCGGGCTGGCGCGCGCGATCGGCGACACGGGTTTCGACTCGCTGTGGCTGCCGGAGGTGCTCACGCGGCCCGGTCCCGATCCCCTGGTCGGATTGGGGTGGGTGGCCGGTGCCTGCCCGGGTCTCAAGATCGGGACCACGATGCTGTTGCCCGGGCGCAATCTCGTCTGGCTGGCCAAGGCGGTCGGGACTCTCGACCAGCTGTCGGGTGGGCGCTTCTTGCTCACGTTCGTGCCCGGGCTGGGGCTGGGCGCCGAGCGCTCGGCCATCGGCATCCCGAGCGCAGAGCGCGCCGACCTGATGGAGGACGCCCTGCCGGTGCTGCGCCGCCTGTGGGCCGGCGAGGTGGTCAGCCACGACGGCATCGCAGGATCGTTCGCGGACGTCTCGGTGTCACCACGCCCGGCGCAGGACCCCTTCGACGTGTGGCTCGGTGGCAACGTGCCGTCGGCGCTCGATCGCTGTGGCCGCCTGGCCGACGGCTGGATCCCTGCCTTCTGCACGCCGGCCGATGCGGCGGCCGGCAAGGAGGTGATCGACCGGGTGGCCGACGAGCACGGACGCGCGATCAGCCCCGAGCACTTCGGGGTGAGCTTGGCCTATGCGCCCGAGGGCTTCGACGTGGCGTCGCTCGGGTCGACGCCCTTGGCGCGGCGCGCCCGGGGGCGCCCGCTCGAGGAGATCATCCCGGTCGGGATGACGGGCCTGCGTTCTGTGATCGAGCGCTTCCTCGAGGTCGGCTTCTCCAAGTTCATCGTGCGTCCCCTCGGGCCGCCGGAGGATTGGCGGGCCGAGCTCGAGGTGCTGGCCGCCGCGGTGGGCCACCTCCAAACGTGACGACGGGGCACCGTCGGCCCCTACGCTGCCTGCCATGCCCGCCGAACCTCTCACGCTCATGGCCGTGCACGCCCATCCCGACGACGAGGCCATCGGGACAGGCGGCATCCTGGCCCGCTACGCGGACGAGGGCGTGCAGACGGTCCTGGTCACGTGCACGAACGGCGAACTGGGCGATGCGCCGGGCGGGCTGAAGCCGGGCGATCCCGGCCACGACGAGGAGATCGTCGTCCCCTTGCGCCGGGCAGAGTTGCAAGCGAGCTGCGACGTGCTCGGCGTGTCCCACCTCGAGCTGCTCGGCTACCACGACTCGGGCATGGACGGCTGGCCCCAGAACGACGCGTCCGGATCGTTCTGGCGGACACCGATCGACGAGCCGGCGGCGCGGCTGGCCGATCTCATGCGCAAGTACCGGCCGCAGGTGGTGGTCACGTACGACGAGAACGGTTTCTACGGCCACCCCGACCACATCCAGGCCAACCGGATCACGCAGGCCGCCGTCAAGGAGTCCGGCATTCCGGCCAAGCTCTACTACACCGCGCTGCCCGCGCTCCGCACTCAAGGGCTTCCGCGAGCTGCTCGAGGAGACGGGCGTCGAAGGGCCACGGGAGGTCGAGGAGAACCCGGACTTCGGGACACCGGACGAGCTCGTCACCACCCGGATCGACGTCAGCGCGGTCACGGGCCGCAAGTACGCGTCACTCGCCGCGCATGCCAGCCAGAGCGACAACATCTTCTTCCTCGAGATGGGCGAGGAAGTGTTCTCGCGGATCATGGACGCGGAGTTCTTCGTGCGAGTCCTCGACTCGACGAATGCGCCGGTGCCCGAGGACGACCTCTTCGCCGGCCTCCGCTGAGCGGAGCCGGGCCGGGCCGGCGCCCAACCGGGAGCAGGGACGCAGACCCGGCCCGGGGATCCCGTCCCACGCCACCTCGCTGCAGCAGGAGGCGACGTGGGCCGTGGTGAGGACTACGAAGGAGCTGATCCCGGGGATTGTGCCGTCGTTGGGCGACGGGGGAATCCGAGCGGCGGTATCGCCCGTACATCCTGGTAGTGAGAGAATCGAACGTGGCTCAGGGCGAATTGTCCGACGAAGGCCTGCTGGCCGGCATGGCGGTCGGGGAGCAGGCCGCGGCGGTCGCGTTCGTACGCCGTTATCAGCGCCGCGTCTTCGGTCTGGCCTACTCGATGACCGGTGACGCCGGCGTCGCCGAGGACGTCGCGCAAGAGGCAATGATCCGGGTCTGGAAGCACGCACCGGTCTTCGACCCGAGGCGGGGCTCGGTGGCCTCCTGGGTCCTCACCATCACGCGCAACCTGACCATCGACGCCCTGCGGCTGCGCAGGGCCGTGCCGACCGACCCCGACGATTTCGCGGCGGCGGCGCTCGAGAGCAACGAGCACAACCCGGAGGACGCGGTGCGGCGGGGCGACGTACGCGACACGGTGCGCGACGCCCTCGGGGTCCTGCCCCCAGAACAGCGGCGCGCGGTCGTCCTGGCCGCCGTCTACGGCCGCACGGCGCTCGAGATCAGCGAATCCGAGGGCATCCCGCTCGGAACGGCCAAGACGCGGATTCGCACGGCACTCATTCGCCTGCGGGCCGCAATCGAACCCTCGGAGGAGGTGAGCGATGAGCGATGACATGAGGGGGCACGGGTGCGAGCAGCACGAGAACGAATTGTCCGAGCTCGCGCTCGGGGTGCTGACCGGGCGCGAGCGGGCACGGGTCCTGGCCCACGTGGAGTCCTGCCCGCGCTGCGCGGAGGAACTCGAGCAGCTGTCCCACGCCGCCGACGCCGTGGTGCAGGTGGCGCCCGAAGCCGAACCGCCCATGGGGTTCGAGGTCCGGCTGTTCGATCGCATGGGCGTGACGGACACGCAACGCCGGCGCCGGGTCCGCCCGCCGCGCTGGGCGGTGGGGGCGCTGTCCGCGGCCGCGGCGGTGGCGGCGCTGGCGGTCGGGCTCAGCGTCGGGCTGTCTTCGTCACCGCCGCCGACGTCGAACGCCGCACGGGCGAACGGCGTCGTCACGGCCAATCTTGTCGCAGCACGGCTCGGTGGTGGGCCGGGTGGCCACGCACGGCGGAGCCAATCCGTGGATGTCGATGATGCTCATCGACTCGAGCGCGCAGGGTACGGTCGACTGCATCGTGGTGACGTCCGACGGCGTGAGCCACAACGTCGGGACCTTCATGGCCAGCAAGGGCTACGGCGCGTGGGCCGCACCGCTCCATGTCGATCCGCAGGACATCCGCAGCGCCAAGGTCGTCGCGCCCAGCGGGACGGTGATCGCCACCGCCGCGCTGGGCTGACGCCCCGCCTCAGTACCGGTAGGTGTCGGGCTTGTAGGGGCCCTCGACCGGCACGCCGATGTAGTCGGCCTGCTCCTGGCTGAGAATCGTGAGCTTCACACCCAGCGCGTCGAGGTGGAGGCGCGCCACCTTCTCGTCGAGGTGCTTGGGGAGCACGTAGACGTCGTTGACGTACTGCCCGGTCTGGGTGAACAGCTCGATCTGCGCCATGGTCTGGTTGGTGAACGAGTTGGACATCACGAAGCTGGGGTGTCCGGTCGCGTTGCCCAGGTTCAGCAGCCGCCCCTCGGACAGGATGATGATGGCGTGGCCGTCGGGGAAGACCCACTTGTCGACCTGGGGCTTGATGTTCACCCGCTCGACGCCGGGCGTCTTGGCCAGTCCGGCCATGTCGATCTCGTTGTCGAAGTGGCCGATGTTGCCGACGATGGCCTGGTGCTTCATGGCCGCCATGTGCTCGGCGGTGATGATGTCCTTGTTCCCGGTCGTCGTGATGATGACGTCGGCGATCGGGAAGGATGTCCTCGAGCGTCGTGACCTGGAAGCCCTCCATGGCGGCCTGCAGCGCGCAGATGGGGTCGACCTCGGTGACGACGACGCGGGCGCCCTGGCCGGCGAGCGACTGCGCGCAGCCCTTGCCGACGTCGCCGTAGCCGCACACCACGGCGACCTTGCCGCCGATGAGCACGTCGGTGGCGCGGTTGATGCCGTCGACCAGCGAGTGGCGGCAGCCGTACTTGTTGTCGAACTTCGACTTGGTCACCGAGTCGTTGACGTTGATCGCAGGGAAGAGGAGCTCGCCCTTCTTGGCCATGTCGGCCAGACGGTGGACGCCGGTGGTGGTCTCCTCGGTCACGCCCTTGATGCCGTTGGCGATGGAGGTCCAGCGGCCGGCGTCCTCGGCCAGGCTGCGGCCGAGCAGGGCCAGCACGACCGCGAACTCCTCGGACTCGGCGGTCGAGGGGTCGGGGACGCTGCCGGCCTTCTCGAACTCGACGCCCTTGTGCACGAGGAGCGTGGCGTCGCCGCCGTCGTCGAGGATCATGTTGGGCCCACCCTCGCCCGGCCACAGCAGGGCCTGCTCGGTGCACCACCAGTACTCCTCGAGCGTCTCGCCCTTCCAGGCGAACACGGGCACGCCCTCGGGGTGCGTCGACCGTGCCTGTCGGGACCCACTGCCACCGCGGCGGCCGCGTGGTCCTGGGTGGAGAAGATGTTGCAGCTGGCCCAGCGCACCCGGGCACCGAGCGCGGTCAGCGTCTCGATGAGCACGGCCGTCTGCACGGTCATGTGCAGCGAGCCGGTGATGCGGGCGCCGGATAGTGGCTGGCTGGCGGCATACTCGGCCCGCATGGCCATGAGGCCGGGCATCTCGTGTTCGGCCAGCTCGATCTCCTTGCGGCCGAACTCGGCCAGAGAGAGGTCGGCCACCTTGTAGGGCGGGGTGGTGGGGGTCGTCATGACGGCTCCTTCTGAATTGGAATCGGACGTGCGCTAGCGCGCGCAAATATGCGGCGGGCCTGACGGCGGAAGCGCAACGCACGTGCTCCGACCTCTGTCGGAGGCCGTGTACCCGGGACAAAGAATACGCCGCCCGGAGGAGGCGGCGCACACACCCCTGAACAGGGGCTCACAGAATCCTCACACGGGGTCCGTACCCTCAATGGTGGACGAAGGAGGTCCACGTGAGGGACATGGTGATGCAGATGACCGGCTCGAACGGGGTGCTGTCGGTCCCCGACGAGCACCTGCCGGGATTGGTCGTACTTATCCTCATCGGACCGGTGGTCTGGCTCGCTCTGGCCGGACTCCGCGCCCTCTCAGCCCGCCGCGTCGGCTGGGCACAGCGGGCACAGGGACGCCTCGACGCGCTCGGGTTCGCGGCCAAGGTCGTGCTCTTCGGGACCTTGGTCGGCGCTCTCGTGCATGCGGCGATCGTCCCGACGCACTGGGGCGACGCGCGAGTCACCGCGATCCTGTTCGTCGCCGACACCGTCGGGCTTGCGGTCGCGTTCTGGTGGACGTTCACGGCGCGGCGCCACTGGCAGCTCGTGTCCGCCGCCATGCTCGGTGGTACGGCCTGTGGGTACGTGCTCTACATCCTGATGGGATGGGAGACCATGGACCTGGTCGGCCTGATCACCACCACGATCGAGGCGGCCGCAGCGCTGGTCATACTTTCGCCCGTCGCCGCCTCGGCGTCGGCGGCCCGCCAGCACGGCGCCGCCATCGCCGCGGTCCCGGTCGTACTGGTCGCGCTCCTGGGCACCAACGTCCTCGCCGGCGCCACGACGCGACCACAGCCACGGCGACGACCACGGCCGCGCCAGCCAAAGCCGCGACGACGCACGCCGGCGTCGCCTCAGAGCGGGTCGATGGCGGGAATGTCGGGGACGAGCGCCCATGACGCCGCGCTGTCGCTGCCGACCACGTCACCGGCGGGGAGCATCGACTGGCCCGACAACATGGCGTCGATGGCGGCCGGGATGAAGATGGCCGAGCCGAATTGCACGGCCCAGCCGACTTCGGCCCAGCAAAAGGCTGCGGTCAACCTGGTCGACCAAACAGTCGCGGCGGCCCAGAAGTACACCAGCCTGGCGGCAGCGAAGGCGGCGGGCTATGTCCCGGTGACGCCGCAGTGGGGCGCGCATCGTCCACTACATCAATCCCTCCTTCTACCGCACCGGCGGCGTGCTCAATCCGAACGAGATTCCTGCTCTCGTCTACGTGAACACCGCGCACGGGGCAGTGCTGTCCGCCGCCATGTACCTCGATCCTCGTGGGGTGACGCCGCCGCAGCCGGGCGGCTGCCTGACCCAATGGCACATTCACACCGACCTGTGCTTCAGCGCCGGGGGGGTCGTCGGGAACGACAACAGCGGCCCGTGTGCCGCGGGCAGCGTGAATCGGGTGAGCCAGCCGATGATGCACGTGTGGATGACGCCGGTGACGGGTGGGCCACTGACGCCGGACCCGCCTGCGCTCTCCGAGGTGGAGGCGGCGGCGCAAATGCCACCGCTCAATTCGCCGAACGCCACCGCCTAGACCTCCGCAACGGTCGGCCGCGCCGATACCGCAGGTCTAGTCTGATCGAGCTGCCCGGCGCGTGACGCCGCGGTCCGGGTGAGATGCACGCCCCCGTAGCTCAGGGGATAGAGCAACGGTTTCCTAAACCGTGTGTCGCACGTTCGAATCGTGCCGGGGGCGCTCTGGTCGGACGCTTTCAGAAAATGAGCATCTGCTATCCGGACATCTCTTGAGAGCGCGGCGACTGGTGCTGCCAGATAGCTTTTACTCCCCGAGAGTTGCCGGCCAAAGAGTTAGTATTCGCTGCGTCCACGAGGTGCGAAGGGGAGAAAAGAGATGTCTGAGTTCCCTGCGATTACTCACGTGGCGCTAACGGTTACGAGCCTTGAACGGAGTGTGCCTTGGTACAAGGATCTGTTCGGCTCGGACCCAATCCTTGACGAGGACACAGGTCCGTTCCAGCGCGTCGCTTGGCTTACCGGCGGCACAATCGTTGGCGTAACTCAGTTCCCTGACTTGGACAGCACTGAGCCGTTCAACGAGCGGCGGCCGGGGCTCGATCATCTGGCTTTCGGCTGTGCCAACCGCGATGAGTTAAAGGCATGGGAAATCCGTCTGAACGAACTCGGCATCCCCAACGGTGGCATCGTGGACACGCCTTACTACTCGGCATTGTCGTTTCGAGATCCCGACAACATCGCCCTTGAGTTCTTCGCATCCCGGGGCTAAAGGCCGGCGGAGCATCCGACTGCTTATAGGGCATCCCATACCGCCGGGTCGGAGTCAATAATGCGGAGTGTAAGACTTGACGGTGCTCAGACGGCGGCCCCCTCCGGACTTCACGTTTGAGAACTGGGTTTGTACGGATGGCGCTCACCAGGATTGCTCGCACCTGCTAGGACACGCGGGCACCCTGTGGAGGGTGAAGGTGCCGAAGACGCGACTTTGCCGCTGTGCTTGTCACCAGAACTGCCCAGTAGCTAGCGACGATTGGGTTCCGATTCAGTCTTGGCGAGAGGCGTGCAACTGCCCTGGCGCCCGAAAAGATGAGCGGTGGCGTCCCGATTGACTTTGATGTTTCGGAGTGCCCCCACGTCGTCGGGTTTGCGGGAGTATCTCCCCGCCTGAATCGGGCGTGGCGGGCGTGCGCCCGAATTCGACTACTCGACAGCAACAGACCTTCCTGCGTGGGCGAGGATATTGGAGCGCAAGGTAGCCAAAGGGCTGCGCCAGTGTCCGAATCCAGCTAGTCCCAACGGAGGGAGAGTTCATGGCAAAGAACGTCGCAAAAAAGACAAAAGGGGGCACGAGCCCGTCAGGCAGCAACTCGCTCGGCTTGCATTGGCTCGACGACGTGGCGACCCACGACTTCGACTCCGCTCTCGCGTATCTGTCCTTGAAACTCGATGAGAAACAGGCGGCGGCTGCTGTGGGGCGCCTTCGCAAGGCCAAGGTCACTCGTCGCCGCGCCAACGACATCTTGCGCGCCTGCAGCCTGGTTGCATTGCCGTTGGACGACCCTGGCGTGCGCCGCGACCTGCTCAACGCGGTTTCTGGCAAGCGCCTAAGTCCGGTGCTCGTTGTCTCCACGGGTGATGGTGGTGATATCGCCGACGGGTACCACCGGGTCTCTTTGGCTTATCACCTCGATCCCTTCGGTGACGTCCCCCTGCGCATTGGGGCCGCTCCCGCTTAATCCTCGAGCTGCCGACATCGTCCGCTCAGTGATCGGGATTCATCCGCCATTTAGTAGGGACCTGTCCCCGAACGTCGTGGGCCTCAACAGCCGGACTATGCCCCCGGATCGCCGGGAGCGGGACAAGGGACAACGGTGATGCGACACCTATGCTCCGACTTCTATGCATGTAGTGGTCACGGGATCGAGCGGCCCGATCGGCCAGGCACTGTGCTCCCATCTCACCAGATCCGGCCACCACGTCGTCAAGGTCGTGCGCCGCACCGTTCTACCCGGTGAGTTCGCCCTTCGTTGGGATCCAGTCGCCAACACCATCGATGCCCGTGGCCTCGAAGGTGCTGATGCGGTCGTCCATCTGGCCGGCGCAGGCGTCGGCGACCACCGCTGGAGCAAGGACCGCAAACGGGTTCTCGTCGAAAGTCGTAGCCGGTCCACTGCGTTGCTCGTCGGTGCACTGGCTGGCCTGGATCACCGACCTCAGGTGCTCGTGAGCGCATCGGCCATCGGGTACTACGGGGACCGTCGCGACGAGATTCTCACAGAGCAGAGTCCACCGGGTGACGATTTCCTCGCCTCGCTTTGCGTGCGCTGGGAGGCCGAAGCTACCTGCGCCGCAGAGTCCGGCATCAGGGTGGTGTGTGCTCGGACCGGCCTTGTCCTGAGCCCAGAGGGAGGCGCGCTCCCCAAGCTGTTGCCGCTGTTCAAGCTCGGCTTGGGCGGGAGATACGGATCTGGCGCCCAGTGGTGGAGTTGGATCACCCTCGATGACGAGATCCGGGCGATTGAATGGCTACTGGAGAATGACGTACGGGGGCCGGTGAACTTGGCTGCGCCGAACCCCGTGACCAACCGCGAGTTCACTCGAGTCCTCGCCGAGGTGCTCTCTCGGCCTGCCGTGCTCGCAGTGCCCAGGTTCGGCCCGAGGCTGTTACTGGGGTCGGAGCTTGCCGACTCCTTGCTCTTTACAAGCGCCCGGGTGCGGCCCGCAGTCCTCGAATCAAGCGGCTTCGCGTTCACTTCTTCCGACTTGGAGGCGGGCCTGCGACACATGCTGAAGCGGCCCGCGAAGTGAGTACATCACCACGGCGGGTGCCCAAGTTCGCCGGTTCCGTGGCAGACCTGATCTATAGGGTGTGCCGATGCGTACCCTCAAAATTGCCATCGCTTCGACCCTGGCCTGCGGCGCCCTCCAGCTCTTCACCACGGTCGGCGCCGGCACGTCAAACGGCGACCAGGTGACGAGCGCCGTTCAGCAGGTCGGGTCGATCGAGTCAGCGTCGAGCGTTCAGATCTTCGACCTCTACAAGGCACTGGAGGGTGACGGGCCCGTGACCGGAACTGAGCGGTCGGACGTGCTGGCGAGCTTCAACAACGAGCTCGTACAGGCCGAGGAATCGATCGCCGATGTCAAGGAAGCCGGAGCCAAACAGATCGCGCTGGGGAAGGAGGACCCCAAGGCCGCGGCAACAGTTGCGGCGAAGGGCCCGGACACGCTCTCCTCGCTCATCAACGTGTTGACGAACGAGGAGAATGCCGCCAAGGCGCGTCTGAACGCGCTCAAATCGAATACCGACGAGATCTCGATTGCCCAGATGTTCGAGATGCAAATGATGATGAACCATTTGTCTCAGCTCGCCGAGATGAGCGCTTCCTTCATCAGTGCCGCGAACTCGTCGATTCAGTCGTTGGCGCGCAACATAAAGGCATGACCTGATTCTCTTCGGTCGGCCACTATGGGCTGCCCGACAGTGGCAGGTCCTGCTGCAGTACCCGGGCGAGGTACAGGGAGTACGCGGCAGTGATGTGGTAGTCGTCCCAGTAGACGAGGTACTTCCCGATCACCGGCGAGCAGGTGGAAGCGCAGAACCACGGAGTCAGATCGATATAGCGGGCCCCCGCACGGGCGGCGGCGGCTCTCTCCGCCCGAGAGAACGGGATCTGCCAGGCGGGTGCGGTGCCGCCGCAGGTTTGGACCGCATCGGGGTGGAGGGAGAGGCAGTTGGGTGGGCTCTGCGGGAGGATGGGAATGTTCCCGATGACGACGATGTCCTTCCCGGGTACCCCGAGCAGCGAGAAGGTCCTTTCCAACCCGTCCCGCCACTGGGAGTACGAGTAGAGCTGGTTGTCGACGTCGGGGCGGAACTGTTGGGTGATGATGACGAGATCGGGCCGGATTTGCCGGATGCGGTGTAGCGCGAACGTGTGCCACGCGTCGCAGGTTGCGAATTCGCCCACGGCGTTTTCGTAGCCCGGAGGGTTGCGGTAGGGCAACGAGTCGGTTGGGCACGATCCCTTGCCGAGGGCGATGAGCCGCCAGTGGGCGCTCCGGGCGATGAGATCGATGGCCCGGAACCACATGGCCGTATGCGAGTCGCCATAGAGCACCATGGTGCGGTCAGCCGTAGGGTCACCGAAGATGCACGATGACGGGATCGTGCTCTGGCTCTGCGATGCAAAGCACGCGCCGCGCTGTCCTCCCCAGTCGTCGTAGACACCCGCCAGCGTGGGGGTCAGGTCGGCGGGCAGCGTGCGGATCTGAGTCGATTTGGTGACCAGGGCGCGCACTTGGCCCGTGGACGACGCAGCGCCTGGGAACGCGGCATCTCCGAACCCGCCGGCCGTGGCTTCGAGCCCCGCCGCCTGTTGGCTGTGAGTGGACAGTTCGACGGTCGCCACCACGAGCGACGCGGCGATCAGCCCGACGCCGAGCGCAACCGATGCCCAGCGCCGACGACGCCACAGGCCGGCATGACGGATGGGATTTTCGACGAAGTAATAGGACAGCGCGGCGGCCAGAAGAGCCACTGCAAGCCACCCGAGGTTCTGTCGGAAGGGGAGAGAGGACTTGCCCGCTGCGTCGGCCGCGATGATCAGGAGTGGCCAATGCCACAAGTAGATGGAGTAGGAGAGCTGACCCACCCATTGGAATGGTTTCCACCCGAGCACAGCCTCGGCTCCGCCCTTCGGTGCGCACGCCCCACCGGCGAGAACCAATGCGGCTCCCAAAACCGGGATCGCAACCAGTGAACCGGGATACGGGGTCTGGTTGTTGAAGGCGACAGCACCGTAGAGAATTCCCGCGATGCCCGCCCATGTGAGCGCGGCCCCGAGCGGCTTTCCGATGGTGAGGAGTCGGTTGGTCCCCACCGCGACGAGCGCCCCGATACCCAGTTCCCATGCTCGCGTGAATGGGGAGAAGTAGGCCACCGTGGGATCTGACGCCGTCTGCGCCACAGAAAGGGCGAACGAGACGACCACGATCACCACGAGGCCCAGCGTCAGTCTGGCCCGCAACGACCACCGGGTGCGGAGTCCGGCAATGAGGAGAACGACCAGCGGGTAGACGAGGTAGAACTGCTCCTCGACAGCCAGGGACCAGAAGTTGAGCAGCGGCGAGGGCGGCTGCTGCGCCGTCAGATAGTTGGTCCCGACCGAGGAGAAGTGGAAGTTGGCGAGAAAGACCGACGTCCACCGCGCGTCGTCGGCTGTCGTGTTCCCCAGAACGACTCCCAGCCGCGCGTAGGCGAGCGCCACCGTCACGACGATGACGAGTGTGGCTGCGGGAACGATCCGGCGGCTCCGGCGGCCATAGAAATTCAGGATGGAAGTGCGCCCTGATTGTTCACGCTCCCTCAAGAACAGGCCCGTGATGACGAAACCCGAGATCACGAAGAACACGTCGACGCCGACGTAACCCCCGCTCAGCCCGGATCCGGCGTGGAAGAGAACGACCATGACGACGGCGACGGCACGCAGTCCTTGGACGTCGGGGCGAAAACGCCGGTCTCCGGGTGGGGTGCCGGCCTCGTCGACGATCGCGGCAGCCGGCTCCAGGGGTGTTGTGAACGTGGATGTCACATCACGGGCTGGTTCGAAGACATGACCAGGCCCAAACCGTAGGCGAACGCCTCGATCCCTCCCCGATGTGCGCGCGCCGAGGGCCGGATTCAGGTCGGGGGCGGGACGGGCAGCGGCCGTCAGCACATACCCACCGATAGCCGCCGCTGCCGGTGACGGAGACGCCTTAGGTTCCTACGGGGCCGGCGACGCCGTCACCCGGTCCACGGAGGCTCAGCCTCCGGGAACGGACCCTGCGAACGGGGCATCTCCGTAGGCGAAGACGCCGCCGTCCGACGCGACCAGCCAGTAGCCGAGGCCGGTCAACGTCCCCGCCATCCCCACAACCGGCCGGTTCAGGGTCAAGCTGCCCGTCGAGCCCTCGAATGGCGCATCGCCGTAGCTGAAAATCCCGCCATCCGACCCGACCAACCAGTAGCCCAAGCCGCTCGGAGTCGGTGCCATCCCGACCACCGGCTTGTTCAGCGCCATACCTCCGCTGGACCCGTGGAACGACGCGTCGCCATAGCTGAACACGCCGCCGTCGGACGCGACGAGCCAGTAGCCGAGGCCACTCGGCGTCGGTGACATCCCGACCACCGGCTTATTGAGGCGCAGGGCGCCGGTCGAACCCTCGAACGGCGCATCGCCGTAGCTGAAGATCCCGCCGTCGGACGCCACCAGCCAATACCCGAGGCCGCTCGGTGTGGCGGCCATCCCGACGACCGGCTTGTTGAGCCTGAGGCCGCCGGCCGATCCGTGGAACAGTGCGTCGCCGTAGTCGAAGACCCCGCCGTCGGACGCCACGAGCCAGTACCCGTTGCCCGAGGGGGTCGCAGCGATGCCGACGATCTGACCCTTCAGCGCGAGCCCGTAGGCCGAGCCGAAGTAGCGGGCGTCGCCGTAGTTGTAGACCCGTCCGTCGGCGGCCACCATCCAGTAGCCCCCGCCGTCGGGGGTCCGGACCACGCCGACGACCGATGGTTGCTGGGTCTCCGCTCCGTAGGTGTAGGCGTCGCTGCTCGAGGCGGCCGACGACCCGGCGTCCGTGGTGACCCGGACGTCGACGGTACCGAGCGGACCTGGCGGCACCTGGGCCGTGATCTGTGAGTCCGATTGCACGGTGAAGGCCTGCGTCTGCTGCCCTCCGAACCACACCGCCCTGGTGTCGGTGAACCCGGTGCCGCTGATCGTCACCCGGGTGTTGCCTCCCGAAGGACCTGAGCTGGGAATGACCGACGTCACCGTGGGTGAGACCGGCGGCGGTGGGATCGTCGAGCCGGTCCAGCCGGCAGTCTGACGGAGCAAGTTCAGGTTCACGTCACCCGCCAGGACCTTGATCGCCCTATAGAGCACCTCCCCATTGGGGAAACGGACGTCGACGAGCACGTTGCCACTGCTGTCGACCTCGGTGAATCCCGAAAGGAAGCTGGGGACACTGATGCCCCAGCCGATGAGGCTCGTCCCCGAGCCGACGTCGTTGGCGGCGTCGGGCATGCGGCGGAAACTGCCCGTCGCCGAGACGGAATGACCCTGTTGCTGCGCGTACTGGTAGTCGGGCGTGGCGGTACCTGCCGTCGTGTCGATGGCGTACTCGACGCCGCGGGCCGCACCCGTGCAGCCAGAGTGGTCGTCATAGACGCTGACGTCCTCGACGGCCGGGTTCGGCGTCGCGACGAACCGGGCGTCGTGCTGCCCGCAGAACTTGGTCTCGCTGTCGCCCGTGATCGCCAGGTATTGGGCAGGCGTCGTCTGCCCCTCTTCGGGGTCGCCGGAGTTCAGCGCCGTCCCGCCCATCTTCCAGATCACGTCACCGGTGGACTTGTCGATCAGGAGGACCGCGTTGAGGTGTCGCATCGACACGAGCACGTCCCCGAAATACGGGCTCGACGAGTCCTCGTCGACGGCGACCGAGTTGCAGTGGTAGATGTCCGCCGCGTTGGTGCTGTTGATGGTGTCGAGGACCCAGGGCGGGCCCGGGTTCGGCAAGCCGTTGACCGTGTTCGTTTCGTCGAGCCCGATGTGCTGCGCCGCGTCCCATGTCCAAGCCGCCGTGTTCTGCGGGGTCACCTCCTCGACGTTGCAGTCGATGACGTTGTTGTCGGCCGCCGACGCGGGGGTCTGGGTTCCGGTGTTCCCGATCACACCCGTACCGAGGCCGGTGAGGTTCTTGCTGATGATCGGGGTCGAGATCATCATGCGGTCGCCATTGGGGAGCGGCAGCAGCTCGTGGATATCGGTGGGTGACGTGGCTGCGGGAAGTGGCGCGATCGTGCTCTGCGTGTCGAGGTCGAAGCCGGTGTACGCGTCGCCGTTGAGCCCGGCGCCGATGCCGGGACCGAGGCTCGGCGACCACGAGATCACGTCGTTCGGCAGCGGCTGCACGTTGATGGCGCCACCGGCGGTAGCGGTCAGCTCCTGGTACCAGACCGGCGTGCCGTTGCCGTTGAGCACCATGGCGTAGAAGGCGTGATTGGCGCTGGTGATGTTGCCCGTGAAGTAGTACCCCGGTGTCCATCCGGGGTTGGAGGGGCCGGTTGCGTTGACCTGAAGGGCGGGGAAGTCAGGGGGCAGGCACCGGATCCAGTACTGGACCGGCGCGTTGGCCGCGTTGGCCGGGTCCGGTGCGTAGATCACGATCGCCTGGTTCGGAACCAGGTTCAGCGACAAGCTCACCGAGTTTCCCGAGACCGACGACGACTGCTGGTTGTTGTATGCGGTGATGGCACCGCCATTACCGATGAGAGTGAGCGTCACCGGGTTGATCCCGGAGGCACAACCGATGACGTAGTCGTTGGTGCTCGTCGAGAACGCGGGGCTCAGCGCATAGGGGGACGAAACGGTGACGCCGGCCAGGGAGCTTCCGGCGACGGAGACCAGTGCGTAGGGGCTGGTGTCCGCTCCTGCAGGTGATGATGAGGCCGCCGCGCCGATCAGCGGGAGGCACAGACCAACCAGGGTGCAGAGCGCGGCAAGCGCCCGAGTTCGCGTCACTTCGTGTTCCCTTCTTTCGCCAATTTTTGGTTTCCGCCTGGAACGATGCTCGCGACCTCGCCCGTCACGCAAGGCTGTCCAGCGACCGCGCCAGCGCCGTCAAGAGGCCGGCGGGCGCGAACAGGTACTCGCCGGCCATCTGCACCGAGACCGTGCTGTCGGGCGAAGCCTCGGCCGGGAGGTCGACATGGATCTGCGGGTCGTTGGTGTCGAGATAGAGGTAGCTGTCGTGCAGCGTGTGGGCGCCGACGATGACCAGGCGGTCGAAGCCCTGGTCGGGGGTCCAGCGGTAGGAGAAGGTCACGTTGCCGTTCTGGTCGAGCACGGTGACGGCCAAGAGGTCCAAGCGCAGGAGTGCCTCGGTGTCGGTCGGGTCGATCCGGACGCGGCGGATCCTCCCGGCTCGCCCCGTCCATTCCACGAACGTGAGGCCGATCGGGTTTGCCGACAGCTCGACGGCGATGCTGTTCTCCTCGAGGTAGCCGCCGCCGTAGTCGAAGTAGATCTTTGCGTCCCCCGCCGGGACTTCGGTCTGGAACGCGCCGGGCGCACACGCGCCGGTCATGAGTGCAAAGGCCGCCGCGCCGATGCCATCGCCGCAGAGCGCTGCCGCGCCCCCGATCCAGTACAGCTCTTCGAACGGCAGCTCGATGAGCTGTTCGGGCGCCATGTGGCGCAGGAACTGCAGATAGCTGGTGGAGACAAGGGGTTCGATGGCGTTGGATCCGTAGTTCTGCTCGTGACGCCAGCGCCCGAACACCTTTGCCTCTTCGGCGGTGGGGTGGCCGACGAAGCGGCTGAGCACTCGCAGGAGCTGTCGGTGCGCCGTCGCGAGGCTCGGAGCGTGCGCCGGGGCTTCGAGACGGTGGATCGCCCATGCGTGCTGGAACGCAGCAACACCTTCTTGCACGAGCTCCCTCTGCTCCGCCTGCCACCGAGGAATGAGGTTGCGCTCCAAGAGAGGTGTGCCGTCGTCTTCGATCTGCAGCAATGAGCCCTCGTCGGACATGCATGACTGCTCGATCAGTTCAGGGCTGCGAAGGATGGGGCGCATGTCCCCGGGGGCCGAGCCGGCGTCGCCGAGGAACGCCTCCATGTGGTTCCCGTCGAGCAGCTTGTCGAGCGTGGCGGACGTGTTGACCATGTACAACCCGTGCAGCCGGACCGCAATGTCCTCTCGGGCAAGGATCTTTGCAAGTGCACTCTGCACACTGCCGCTCCAACCGACGTCTACGAGAGCGACGTCGTGCGCGCCGCCGATCGCGGCCCGGACGTGTTTCACGAGCGCGTGCCGGCGGCGCTGCGACGTTTCTTGCGCCAGCGCGACCAGGTCGGGCCGGCCTGCCACGAATTCCAAGAAGCGCTCGCAGCGGCCCGTCGACGCCGATTCCAGGTCACCGACCGGCTCTTCGTCGTCGCGCTCCTCGAAATAGGAGCGGTCGAAGTCGGAGACGGATGCGGGCGGCAGGCCGATGGACTCCGCCAGCCGTTCCAGCGTGGTTTCGCTCCTCCGGTTCGTGAAAGCGGCCATCAGCTCGTCGCGGCTTCCGTCGAAGATGGAGGCCCGCGCGCATGCCTCCCGGGAGGTCCAGAAGACCTCCGAGGGCAGGTCGCTGCCGAGATACCCGGCCGCTCCGTCCAAGAGGTGCTTGAGGTAGCGCCCTTCGCGCATCGGGCAGAGCAACTTCGTCACCCCGACGGTATTTGCCCGGTCATGGACCCACTCGGCGAATCCGGCGAGGACCGGGCCGAAGACGGTCGCGCCGGCCAGCGTGCACACATCGTGCGCCGCCGGACGCGCGGGATCGTGGAGCTTGAGGAACATGCGCGTCCGGAGTGCCGTGAGCCCGTGATCACCGTGCCGGGAGTCGCACCAGGGGCTCATGTGGGCTGGTTCGCCGACGATGCCCTCGCGCTCGAGGATGGCGCTCAGATCGTCGTCTTCGGTGAGGCCGTAGTGCAGGCCCCGGACGCCGGCAGCCTCTGCGCTCACGACATCGGCGTCCTCGTCGTCACCGATGTGCAGGATGTGCTCGGGTGCCACGTGCATGCGACGGGCGACCTCGAGGAAGAGACCGTGTGCCTTCCCCGTGCCGTGGTCACTGGAGGAGAAGAACTCCTGAATCGGCAATTCGGCCATGGAGGGGCGGTCACAGAGCTGCCGGAGCTGGGCGGCGGACAAATAGGTGTTCGATGTGGCCACCATGGGGATCCCGTGGGCTTCGGTCGCCCGCAGGCACCATTCGACGATCTGCATGTCGGCGACGGTCAGGTCCCGCTCGCATCGAAGTTCGAGCTCGACGAGGTCCTTGTGGTCCACGTTGGCTACGGCGTCCTCGGGGAACTCCTCATAGATCTGCCAGATCGACACCTCGAGGCTCTCGGAACGCGCGTCCTCGCGCAGGCGAGCCAGTGTCTCGGCCCGGATGCGGAGCTGGGCGAAGAGCGCGGGGGTGCAGCCGGCCGCCAGGAATCCGTCCTCGGCGAGACGTTGCCCGAGGATCTCGAAGACGTCGGTGGGCTTGGCCACCCTTCTCCACAGGAGGGTGTCGAAGACGTCGAGGGACAGCAGCTCGGTCCCGGGAGGAAGCTGCTGATGCTCGAAGGGCCGTGCGCGGACAGGCTGGACCACCTTGGCTGCCCCGTTGGCCATGGGCAAACAATACCGAGGTTGGGCGTCCTTTCCGAGCCGAATTCGGCTGACTTTCCTGGGTGCGCGCTGTGAACGCGGCTTCCAGGCCTGCCGGTCGCACTTGCCGGTGAACATTGCGCGCCGGGTGAAATTTCCGTGGCAGGCGTTGCGCTGCGGCGCCCTCGGCTAGCGCTCCCGCGTCCCGTAGAGCTCCACGCGCACGGCGATCTCCGGATAGACGCGGACCATCAGCATGCTGGGCGGCTTCATCCCGAACTCGCGGATGTCGAACACATAGTCACCGGTGAGCGAGACCTCGTCGTCGTCGAGCTCGATGTCCATGCCGTGTTCGAAGGATCGGGTCTTGCCGTGGAACACGATGTCACCGGCGACGCTGTAGCCGGGGTGGGCCCCGTCAGCCGAGATCTTCGTGACCCGCCCTTCGATCGTCGGATGCCGGCGCGCGTCGATCCGTCGCCGCAGCTCGCGGTCGTAGAGCTGGTTGCCAGAGGTGAGCCTTGCCACGGCCAACTGCAGCTCGCCGGCGATCGGCCGATCGAGGTCGAGCGAGCCGTCCTCACGCCTGCTCGCCTCGAACCAGCCCGTGATGCCGCGGGTCTCGGTGTTGATGGGGTGCAAGCTCGAGCGGCCGCTCACCCAGACACACGAGCGCACCGAATCGAAGCTGTAGCGAACCGCCTGCGTCATCACTCTCCCGGACCACGGTATGCGAGGGCGGCGACGGGCATAAAGTCGGGCGATGGCCCGCCTCGAGATCCCGCCGGGAGAGGGCGGCGACGCCGTCCAGATCTGGTCGTTGCAGCCTGCCCTCGGGACGGCGGCGATGCGGCTGGTGGACGCCGCATACAACAAGTCGATACTCCCGGTGCGGGTGCGCGAGGCGGCGCGCATGCGGATCGCTCAACTCAACGAGTGCACGGTCTGCCTCGCCTTCCGGGCCGACAAGGTCAAGGCGCAAGGGCTCGGGGAAGAGTTCTACGGTGCGGTCGGCGAGCCCGGAGAAGGTGAGCTCAGTGAGCAGGAGCGGCTCGCCGTGGCCTACGCGGAGCGGTTCGCCCTGGACCACACGAGCATCGACGACGAGTTCATCGAGCGCATGCGCGGCGCGTTCACCGACCCGGAGATACTCGACCTCACGATCTGCTGCTCTGCCTTCCTCGGTCTCGGGCGCACACTGCACGCGCTCGGCATCACCGAGACCTCGGTGACCGACGTCTAATCCGGCGGCCGCTCGAAGGCGGCGTCCCGCTCTTTGACCGCTTGCCGGAGGCCCACCTCACCGATCCGATCGTTGAAGGCGAGCGCTTCGGGGGCCCGGTGGCCGATCGCGTCGCTCATAGCGGCGAACCGCTGGAGCTGCGAACGGCCCATCAGTTCGACGCCCGTGTTCACGACCCGCTTGTTCGCCACCAGGAGGTCACGGCCGATCAGCGCGATGCGTTGCGCCAACTCGAGGACCTTCGTGGTCCAGCAAGTCCGCCGGCGCCGTCGCCACCACCAGGCCGACCTTTTTCGCCTCGGTACCGCTGAGCGTGTCCCCGGTGAAGAGCAACCGCTTCGTCCATTGCGGGCCCAGGTGGTAGAGCCACATGTTGGTGGGTGGCACGCCCATCGAACGCACGGGAGGGAACCCGATCCGGGCGTCCTCCGCGGCGACCACCAGGTCGCAGTGCAGCGCGAGGTCCGTACCGCCCGCAAGGCAATTCCCCTGCACCTGCGCGATGACGGGAATGGGGCAGTCCCAGACCCTCGACCAGTTCGTGGCCAACGCCAGCATGGCCGAGACGTCACCCTCGATCGCCGCGTGCACGGGGAAGTCCCCGGGGTCGGTGTCCTCGGCGATGAACCCGTAGCCCGACGAGAACGAACGTCCCGTGCTGCGGATGACGAGCACGTTCGCCGCAATGTCGGATCCGGCGGCGTCCACCGCATCGAGGATCTCTCGGATGGCAGCGCGGGGTCAGCGGGTTGTGGTGATCCGGACGGTTCAGCGTGATGCGGCGGGCCCGCCCGATCTCTTCGTAGGTGATGGTCGAATAGCTCGTACTCACGGCGCGCTGCTCCTCGGTTCCGCTGTCTCGACGAGTTGGGACTTGACGACCTTGCCGCTCTCGTTCCGCGGGAGCGCGTCGAGCACGGTAATGCGGCGCGGCACTTTGTAGTCGGCCAGCCGTTCGAGCAGGAAGCTACGGAGTTCTTCGAGGTCGGCCCGGTCGCGCAGCACCACCCAGGCGCCCACGTCCTCTCCGAGCACGGCATGGGGGATCGCGGCCACGGCCGCCTCCGCCACGGCCGGATGTTCGAAGAGCGCGGCCTCCACTTCGCCGGGCACCACGTTGTGGCCGCCCCGGATGATCATCTCCTTTTGCCGCCCCACGATCCAAAGATGCCCGTCGGCGTCGAGGTGGCCGAGGTCACCGCTCAGCAGCCAGCCGCCGACCCATGTCCGATCCGTTCCGCCGCGATCGTCCAGGTACGACCGCAGCCGCCGCGTGCCGCCGATGGCCACCTGCCCCACGACTCCTGGTGGCACGTCGGTGCCTTCGGCGTCGAGAATCCGGACCTCGACCCCCGGGAGGGGAAGCCCGACCGAGCCGAGATGCCGCCCCCCGTCGCCCATCGGCATGGCGGTGACGGCACCGAACTCCGTCATGCCGTAGCCGCACAGGACCTCGGCGCGGCCGAGTCCGGTGCCGAAACGTCGAAGTGTCTTCGTCGCAATCGGCGCGCTGCCCACGTTCACGACGGCCAGGCTCGAGAGGTCCGCCGTCGCGAAGCCCGGGGACGCGACGATCAACTCCACCATGGCGGGGACGAGGAAGCAGGCCACCGGCCTCTCCCGCTCGACGGCGGCGATCCAACGCTCGGGGTCGAAGCGGGGGAGGAACCATACCGCTCAGGCCTCCCCGCAGGGGCCCGCACACCAGCAGGGAGCCACTAGTCGTCGCGAACGGAGAGGCGGAGAGGAAGCCGAGCCCGAGCCAGCGATCGGGCACGCGCTCGACCGTCGAGAGGCTGCCGTGGGTCACCACGACGCCTTTGGGCGCTCCGGTGGTGCCCGATGTGTACATGACGTCCGCGACGTCGTCGGCCGTGACTGCGCGACGCAGGTCGCTGTCGTCCGGTGACAACAACCCGCTCCAGCTGCCGTCCGATGTCGAGAACACGTTCGGCACCGCCTGCCGCAGCGCTCCCATCGTTGCGGCCGCTGCACAGGGCGACGGACGCGCCGGCGTGCTGCAGGACGCGCGTCAGCTCACCGGCACCCAGTCGCGACAGCAGCGGGACGGCCACCGCGCCGGCCTTGTGGATGGCGACGTAGGAAACCAGCCACTCGAGCGGTTCGTCCTGCCCGATCTGCAGCGCCACCCGGTCGCCGCTGGTCACACCCCGGCCCTGGAGTCCTCGCGCCAATTGGTTCGACCGCCGGTGCCATGTGGCCAGGGTCATGGCCGAGCGGTCGGCGACATTGCGCCAGGCGATCTCGTCCGGGAAGGCCGACGCCAGCTCGCCGATGAGCTCGATCTGGAGCAGGGTCATCGTTTCAGTAGGGCCCTCCACCCTCCAGGATCCGCCGCGGGTTGTCCACGAGCATGGTGGTGATGTCGGCATCGCTGATGCCGCGTGCGCGCATGGCCGGCAACACCTCGTCCGAGATGTACGTCCAGTGCCAGGTCTGCGTCGCGTCCATCACCGAGCGTGGGAACCAGTCGACGAAGCACATCGCATCGTGTGACAGCACGATCCGCTCGGCGTAGCCGCGCGCACAGAGGCGGGCCACCGCGTCGACCCTGTCCTCGAGCGTGATCCCGGGGATCCCGAAATGGTCGAAGCCGAGATACGAACCGTTGTCGATGAGGCTGAGGTGGTAGTCCGTGTTGACGGTGCCGCCGCTGTGCCCGATGACGACGCGCGAGAGGTCCACACCCTCTTCTTTGAAGACCCGCTGTTGCTCGAGGCCCCATGGCTCGGGTGGCGTCGGGGTGTGCGTGGTGATCGGTACCCCGGTGGCCCGGTGCGCCTGGGCCACCGCACGCAACACGCGGTCGACGCCGGGGGTGATCCCGGGCCGGTCCGAGGCGCACTTCAGGATGCCGGCCCGGACGCCGGTCTCACCGATCCCCTCGCGGATCTCCCGGACGAAGAGGTCCACCATCGGCTCGGGGCCGCCCAAGATCGGTGCCGGGCCCGCGGAAGTGGAAGTACATCGGCACGTCGTTGTACGTGTAGACGCCAGTCGCAGCCACCACGTTGATCTCGGGGACCGCGCCGGCGATCTCGGCGATGCGCGGGATGTAGCGGCCCAGCCCGATGACGGTGAGATCGACCAGGGTGTCGATCCCGTGCGCCTTCAGTTCTCGGAGTTTCTCGACGGCACGGGCGACCTGGGCGGGCTCGTCCCATTCCTCGGTCGTCTTCTCGATTTCGGAACTGAGCACGAAGATGTGTTCGTGCATCAGGGTGCGGCCCAATTGCGACCCGTCGACCGGCCCGCGCACCGTGTTGACCTGGGTCATAGCTCTCCCTCGACGGCGCCCGGTCCTCGCCGGGGGGCGCGGCGTGATCGTAGCGGCGGATGGGTATTTTTCGATGGGGCGCGGAGGCTGGATGTCACAGCAGGCCCACAGCGGGCTTTGCAGCTGGCCCGAGGTCGACGTGGTCCCCTGGAGTTGTCCCCGAGCAGAGGTCCGCGAAGAGAGATGTCAGCCGAGAAAGTTCCGAGCGCCGGCGCGAGCAGAGACCAGGCCCGCGCCCGCCTGCGCACCTTGACCAACGCCGCCCTGCTGGCCGCAACGGGGGCGACGCGTCGGCATCGGGGTCGTGGTGGCCCACGAACACCCGGGCGCCTCGAGCACCGGCGCCGGATCCGGAACGTCCAACGGTTCGACAGGCACGTCGTCCGGCGTGACCAACAACACCGGTCAGGGCTCCGCCGCCACTTCCAATTCGGGTTCGACCGGCAACACGGGAAGCTCTGCGCCCAGCACGAGCAACTCGTCGCCCAGCGTCACGTCCGGCGGTTCCGCGACCTTGCGCAGCGTCACGACCGGGTCCTCTTCGTCGCACACCGCACGTCCAGTCTTCTGCCCGCCGCGCGACGTCCGGCGACGACTGATGCGCGCCGACTCCAGAAGCGACCGTTGCCAGTCTGACCAAGAGGTCGTTCTCTGCCATCGGCACGACGGCGACCGTGGTCGTGCAGGATGCCGCCGGGGCGGACCAGGCGGAGCGCCATGCTCGCCGACGACCTGGCGGCGCTCGACCTTGCGTGCAGCCGGTTCCGCTCGGACTCCGAGCTCGAGCAGCTTCATGCGCAGGGCGGCCGCACCGTGCCAGTTGGTGCAGCTGCTGTTCGATGCCCTGCGCGTCGCCGTCGCGGCGGCCGAGCGCACGGGCGGGGCAGTTGATCCCACCGTCGGCAACGCCATCGCGGCGCTCGGATACGACGCGGACTTCGACGAGGTCGCGTCCCGGCCCCCGGTGCCGCCCCAGGCGCTCGGCCCGGTGGCGGGGTACGCGCACGTGCAGCTCAACGCCGCCGACCGCACGGTGCGAATCCCCCGCGGCGTTCGCCTCGACCTCGGCTCGACGGCGAAGGCGCTCGCGGCAGACCGCGCTGCCGCACGGATCGCCGAGCGAGCTCGGCAGTGGGGTACTCGTCAGCCTCGGTGGTGACGTCGCCGTGGCGGGCGCACCACCAGCCGGCTGGCTGGGCGGTCGGCATCGCCAGGGAGTCGTCCACGTCGGCGGATCAGGTCGACCAGGTGGTGGCGATCACCAAGGGAGGCCTGGCCAGCTCGGCGACCTCGGTGCGGGCATGGAAGTCCGGTGACCGCGAGGTCCACCACATCCTCGATCCGCGCACCGGCGACAGCGCCGCGCCCTACTGGGTGCTCGTCTCGGCCACCGGTGCCAGCTGCGTCGACGCCAACGTCGTCACGACGGCGGCGATCGTGTGGGGAAGTGAGGCGATCGGGAAGCTGGCCGGCTTCGAGCAGTCGGTCCGGCTCGTGCGTGCGGACGGGCGCGTCTTCTCGGTGAACGGCTGGCCCTTGGAGGACGCAGCGTGAGCTCGACGGCGATCTGGTACGCCACCCGGGCCAGCGGGCTGATGGCGCTCATCCTGCTCACGGTGACCATGGTGATGGGCATCACCACGACCACACGGGCCCGCGCGCGACACTGGCCGGGCTTCGCTCAGCAGGAGATGCACCGCCGCATCTCGATCCTGGCGGTGGTCTTCCTTGGCACTTCACGTGCTCACGAGCGTCATGGACACCTACGTGAACATCAGCTGGGCTGGCGATCGTGATCCCCTTCACGTCGCAGTACTCGCCCTTCTGGGTCGGCATCGGTGCCGTCGCGCTCGACCTGATGATCGCCGTCTTCGTCACCAGCCTGCTCCGTGGACGGATGCGCCCCGCGACGTGGCGTGCCGTGCACTGGCTCGCGTACTTGAGCTGGCCTGTCGCGCTTGGCCCACACCTTCGGGATGGGCACCGACGCCCGGGAGCACTGGGTGATTCTCCTCGGCGTCGCGTGCGTCCTTGCCGTGGCCGCCGCCGTCGTGTGGCGGGTGCGGACGGCGGTGCGCCAGACCGAGGAGCGCTATGCCCAGGCCTCGCTGCGAGCGGTGCCACCGAAACACCTGGTTCTGCGGCACCGCAGCGAAGGCAGGTGCACGCCGTGTCTAGCGCCAGCGAGACCCTGCCCGACACGACCCGTTACCGGCTGCTGGGCCATCCGACCGACCTGGCGGGCCATGTGCGCGCGCTGGGACCGGTGCCGCTTCCGATGCTGCGCGACCGGACCCGGAGCTGGCGTGAGGGCTTCGTCTCCACGCTCGAGGCGTCCGGGCTGGCCGGCCGTGGGGGAGCCGGTTTCCCCGCGGCGATCAAGCTCGCCGTGGCCCACGCGGCCGGTGGCGGCACCGTGGTCGTCAACGGGATGGAAGGCGAGCCCGCCAGCGACAAGGACAAGCTGCTTCTCACCCGGGCGCCCGCACCTCGTCCTCGACGGCGCGCAGCTCCTGGCTGCCGCGAGCGGAGCCCGGGAGGTGGTGGTCTGCGTGCCGCAGGGGCGCGATCACGTTGCCGCCGCGGTCAGCGTGGCGATGGCCGAGCGGCTCGGCACCCCGCATGCTGCCGGTGCGCGAGCTTCTGGCGCGGCCGCCCGATCGTTTCGTTGCGGGCGAGGAGTCGGCACTGGTCGGCTGGATCGAACACCGGCGCCTCGCTGCCCGTGTTCCGTCCCGACAAGGGACAGCCGTTGCGGATCGGGCGCCGCGCCGCGCTCGTGCACAACGCCGAGACGCTCGCCCATGTCGCCGTGATCGCTCGCGCCGGGCCCGACGCGTTCCGCTCCGCGGGTTGGTCGAGGATCCCGGGACGTGCCTGGTGACGATCTCGGGCGCGGTCGAGCACCCGGGCGTGGTCGAGGTCGATCGGGGCACTCCTCTCATCGACATCGCCAATCGGGCTGCGCCCGTACGCGCTCGCCCCAGGCGCTTCTCGCCGGCGGCTACGGCGGGGCCTGGGTTGCCCCGGACCATTTCGCGACGCCGTACGCGTCGCTCTCGCTCCGCGCGATCGGGGCCAGCGCCGGTGTCGGCATCGTCGATCGTGCTCGGTCCGGACGCCTGCGGGCTGATGGAGACGGCGCGCATCGCGCACTACCTCGCCGGCCAGAGCGCCGGCCAGTGCGGGCCGTGCGTCTACGGGCTCCCGGCGATCGCGGACGACGTGACGCGCCTCGCCCACGGAAAGGTCGACGCGCACCTCAGGTCCCGGCTGGACCGCCGCCTCCGCGAGGTCGAAGGGCGTGGCGCGTGCCGGCATCCCGACGGAGCGGTCAACGTGGTTCGCAGCGCGCTCAACGTCTTCGCCGACGATGTCCGCGCGCACGCGAACGGCGCACCGTGCGCCCAACGTTCTCAGCCCACGCAGCTCAGAATTCCCCCTGCTCCCCGGGCTATGGCGTCGTGATCCGCATCCTCATCGACCCCGTGGCGTGCGACGCGTACGGCTATTGCTCCGAGCTCCTCCCCGAGGCCATCACCTTGGACGAGTGGGGCTACCCCATCGTCGATGGCAAACCGCTGCCCGCCGATCTCGTCGAGGTTGCCCGTCGCGCCGCCCGGGATTGCCCGCGTCGCGCCATCAGCCTCCGGGAGCGCAAGGCCGGCCATGAGGACGGGCCACAATGGTCCCGATGACCAGGCCCGCCGGAACCCTGACGATCCGCCGCGCCGTCGAGTCGGACGTGCCCGCGTTGGTCGCGCTGCTCGTTGCGGGCGAACTGCCCGGGACAGCCGGAGACAAAGAAGACGCGACGGATGCTGCCCCGTACGGTGCCGCCCTCGCGGAGATCGAGGCGGCAGGCAATGCAGTGCTCGTGGCCGAAGAGCGGCGTCGTGGTCGGCATGTGCCAGTTGCTCCTCTTCCGTCACTTCCAACGGCGGGGCGGACGGTGCGCCGAGATCGAATCGGTGCACGTGCGCGCGGACCGTCGGGCACAGGGCATCGGGAGTGCGCTTGTGCACGCGGCGGTCGAGGCCGCCCGGGACGGCGGGTGCTACCGGGTCCAGCTGACGTCGAACGTCGAACGCTCCGACGCCCACCGCTTGTACCGAAGCCTCGGCTTCGAGCCCACACATGTGGGCTTCAAGCTGCAGCTGGGGTGAGACCCTGGCGTCGTACCTCTGCTTGCCAAGAGCCTTGTAATCATGTAATCTAGTAACCATGGACGAGACCCATCGTGAGCGGGGCCGCCGGGGGCGCCGGCGCGGCGACCGCACCGCCGTCCGGCCCGGAGCAAGAGCGCCTGATCGGCGCCTGGTTCGCCGGGCGGGTGCCCGAGGGCTGGTACGACGGGAGCCCCACGATCGAGATCGACGGCGACGAGATCCTCGTCGTCGGGGCCCTGGCGCCGCCTTCGCTGCCTGCGGGGACGCCCGAGGACGAGGTCAAGGTGGCCGAACAGGCCCGCATCGCCGGCTTCCGCGAGGACACCCGCGGGGCCCGCATGCGCATTGCCGACGAGGCCCAGCCCGCCTTCCGCCGCGCCGTGTCCTGGGGCGCCGAGTGTGGCGGCACCAAGATCCTCTTCACCACCACCGGCGTGCCGGTGATGACCCGCCTGCGCATGGGCGACCGCCGCGTGCTCGACACGCTGATCGACGCCGGCGTGGCGCGCAGCCGCAGCGAGGCACTGGCGTGGTGCGTCCGCCTGGTCGAGCAGCACGAGCGCGAGTGGATCGAGGAGCTGCGCGCCGCCATGACGGCGGTCGAGGAGGTCCGCAACCGGGGGCCGAAGTCTGCGGAGCGGCGGCTGAGGCAGCCCGCGTGCGAGCATGCCCGCATGGAGCATGCGCCGTACCACCAGATCCAAGAGGACCTCCGAGGGCCGTACCGCTCGCTGCGCGAGGCAATCCCCGAGGTCATGGCGGCGTATCACGCGCTCGGCACGGCGGTCATGACCGACGGCGCGGTGCCCGCCGTCACCAAGGAGCTCATCGCGCTCGGCTTGCTCCATCACCCGCGAGTGCGACGGCTGCATCGTCGCCCACGCCCGCGGCGCCGCCCGGCGCGGCGCCTCCCGTCAAGAGGTGGCCGAGGCGATCGGCGTCGCCATCAACATGAACGGCGGTCCGGCGACCGTGTGGGGCCCGCGGGCGCTCGCTGCCTACGACGAGTTCGCCCAGAGCCCGCCCGAGGATCCCGTCCCGACGCCTTGACGCAGGCGCCGCGCCGGCGCTGGCGCCGGGCGTTCAGCCGGCCTTCGCCGGCGTGAACTTGCAGTCGAGGTGCTTGATGCCGTTGATGAACGGCGAGAGCAGCCGGTCGGGCTCGCCCACCGCCTCGATGTCGGGCAGCCGCTCGAACAGCTGGCGGAACATCACCGAGATCTCCTGGCGGGCCAGGTGCGCGCCGAGGCAGAAGTGCGGCCCCGCCGCGCCGAAGCCGATGTGCGGGTTGGGGTCGCGGCGCACGTCGAAGGCGAAGGGGTCCTCGAACACCTCCTCGTCGCGGTTGGCCGAGTTGTAGAACATGATCACCTTGGCGCCCTCGGCCAGCTCCGTCCCGCCGAGCACGGTGTCGGAGGCGACGGTGCGGCGCATCCAGATCACCGGCGACCCCCACCGCACGACCTCGTCCACGCCGGTCGCCGCGATGCCCACCGGGTCCGCCGCCCACAACGCACGCTGGTCCGGGTACTGGGTCATGGCCAGCAGCCCGTGGCTGATCGCGTTGCGGGTGGTCTCGTTGCCGGCGACCACGAGCAAGATGAAGAACGCGGCTACCTCGGTGTCCGTGAGCGCCTCGCCGTCGACGTTCGTGTTGACCAGCGCGGACGTCACGTCTTCGGTCGGGTGCTCCTTGCGGACCTTGGCCAGGTCCAGCATGAGCATGTTGAGCTGCTGGGCCGCCGTCATGAAGGCCACCATCGGGTCCGAGCCCTCGGGCACGTACTCAGGGTCGCCGTTGGACAGGATCACGTTCGATGCGTTGAAGACGGTGTCGTAGTCGGCCGGGGCGATGCCCATCATGTCGCAGATGATCTCGAGCGGCAGCCGGGACGAGACCTCGACCACGAAGTCGCAGCCGCCCTTGTCCGCGACCCGGTCGATGACGTCGTTGGCCACGAGCTCGATCCGGTCCTCGATCGACTTGATCATCCGCGGGTTGAACGCCGCCGACACGATGCGGCGCAGGCGGGCGTGGCGAGGGTTGTCCATGTTGATCATGGAGCCGAAGAAGTCGAGCATCTCTTCGGGCATGTCCATCATCGAAGTGGCTCCCGCGCCCGACTGGTAGATCTCGGGGTGCCGGCTCGCCTCGGAGATGTCGGCATGGCGCGTCAACGCGTAGTAGCCCGGGCCCTTCGGCATGACGGAGGACAACGCCTCGGGGATCTCGGGCTCCTCGAAGAACGGCATCGGCCGTTCCCGCCGCAGCGTCTGGAAGGCGCCCTCCCGTTCGTCCCAGGGCCGCGCCCAGAACTCCATGTCCGACAGGTTGATGTCGTCGACTGACAGGACCGAGCGAGGCTGCATGGAGCCCCACGATACCCACCTCCCTACACTTCGACCATGTGCGACACCCTCTGCGCGCGCGGGCCCTCTGGCATGGTGTTCGCCAAGAACTCGGATCGCCCACCGGGTGAGCCCCAGATCGCCTGGCCCTTCGGCCGCCGTCCTTCGGCAGGCTGCTCGCTGCGCACCCAGTACCTCACCATCGGCGACACCGGCGCGCACGCTGCGTTCCTGTCCTGTCCGACCTGGTTGTGGGGCGCCGAGCACGGGGTGAACGAGCACGGCGTGGCCATCGGCAACGAACGGGTGGCGACGACCCATGACTCGGCCGCCGCCGCGCCTGCGCTGATCGGCATGGACCTGGTGCGGCTCGGGCTCGAGCGTGCCCGTACCGCAGCCGAGGCCGTCGAGGTCATGACCGGGCTCCTCGACCAATGCGGCCAGGGTGGCATCGCAGACGCCACGCACGCGGAGGCGTACGACTCGTCATTCCTCGTGGCGGACCCGACATCGGCCTTCGTCCTCGAGACGGCCGGACGCGAATACGCCGCCGCTCCCTTCACCGGCGGTACCGCCATCTCCAACCGCATCACCCTCGGCACCGACTGGGCGCACGCCTCGCGCAGCCTCGCTCCGGGCGACGACTTCGGGCGCTTCCGCGACCTCTCCGAACCGACCGGCTACGCCGATGTCCGCCTGGCGGCCAGCCGCGCCTTTCTCGCATCGACCCCTCCCGGCGGGCTCACGCCGGCCGCCACCGCCGCCCACCTACGCGACCACGGCGACGGGCCCTGGGGCCGGCCCGGCTCACCGCGGCGCCGTGACGCCGCCGCCGCGCCGGATCGGACCGGATTTCGGTGGCGTCAGCGTGTGCATGCACGTGCGCGGCAGCTACGTGACGGCCGCCTCGATGATCACCGAGCTTCCCGAGGCCATCGTCGACGGGCAACCTCTGCGCGTCTGGGTTGCGCCTGGGAGCCCGTGCGCGAGCATCTTCGTCCCCGCCTTCCCGCGCAGCGTTGCCGGACCGCCACCGTTCGTACCCTTCGAGCTGTCGACCGAGGAGCTGTGGCAGGCCGCCGACGCCGTGCGCCGCCATGTCGAGGGCGATCCCGACTCGCTCGCCGAGGTGCGCGGCACGCTCGACCCCGTCGAGGACGAGCTCTGGGCGGAGGCCGACGAGGTCCTCGAAGACCCGGCCCGGTGGGCCGCCACCGGCGCAGCGTGGGGCGCCCGGGCGCTGGGTGCGCTGCAGACCTGCATCCACTAATTCCGCGAAACCCGGCGTTACCCTTGAAAAAGGGGCATAACTGCACTCCTACTCGCCAAGGAGGAACAGCGTGACGTACGTACTCACCGAAGACGACATCGCGGTCGGTGACGCGGTCAGCACCCAGCTCCAGAAGATGTGGGGCTGGTACCTGGCCGGGGGCATCATCGCCATGATCTTCGGCTTCTTCGTGATCAGCTGGCGCCACGCCACCGTGTACGCGGTCATCTACTTCGCGAGCGCCTTCTTCATCGTGGGCGGCGTCTTCGAGATCGTCGGGTCGATCAGGATGGCGCGTCAGCGCTGGCTGCACCTCCTCTTCGGAGTGCTCTGGGTCGGTGCCGGCATCGTGGGCTTTGTCTGGCCGCACATCACGATCTTCATCATCGCCGTTCTCATCGGCTGGAGCTTCCTGGTGCTCGGCATCTTCGACATCATTTCGTCGCTCCGCTTCCACCATCAGCCGTACTGGTGGGCCTATCTCATCCGCGGCGTGATCGCAGTGGCGCTGGGCTTCCTCTGCATCCGGCATCCCGGTGCACCGATCACGGCCCTTGTCGTCTTCATCGGGATCATGGCCATCGTGTTCGGAGCGGTCGAGGTTGTCGGGGCTGTCGTCGCGCGGCATGCCACGAAGAACTGGGAGAAGTACAAGACCGAGGTGCGCTAAACCGGGAGGCCATGCGCCTCGTCAGCTTTTCGACTTCCGGTCGGCCGCCCCGTCCCGGCCTCGTGCTGGGCGACGAGATCGTCGACCTCAGCGATCCCTCGACCGGACTGCCTGCGACGATGCGTGAGCTGCTCGCGCTCGGCACCACCGACCGAGTGCGCGCCGCCGAGACCGGTCGCGCGGCCCGCCACCCCAAGGCAGAAGTGACGTTGCACGCGCCGGTCCCGGATCCGCCCGTCATCCTGGCCATCGGCATGAACTACCGCGCCCACGTCGCCGAGATGGGACGCGAGCCGCCCGAATGGCAGTACTGGTTCAACAAGCAGCGGACATCGATCGCCGGACCCCGAGATCCGATCGTGCTGCCGACCGTGTCCGATGCGGTCGACTACGAGGGCGAGCTTGCGATGGTGATCGGCCCGCGCTGTCAGCACGTGCCCGCCGCCCGCGCCCTCGAGGTCGTCGTGGGCTACACCGTGATCAACGACGTCAGTGCACGAGACTGGCAGTGGCGCACCCCCACCTTCACGATGGGCAAGTCGTTCGACAGCCACGCACCCTGCGGGCCCGAGCTGGTGACCGGCGACGAGATCGGTGACCCGGGCCGACTCGCGATCCGTACCTGGGTCAACGGTGAGCTGCGCCAGGACTCGTCGACCGCCGACATGATCTTCGGCTGCGCCGCCATGATCGAGTACCTCACGACGGCGTTCCCGCTCGAGCCCGGCACGATCATCGCCACCGGCACCCCCGCCGGTGTGGGCGCCGGCTTCGACCCGGCCCGCTTCCTGGCCGACGGCGACGTCGTGCGCATCGCGGTCGAGGGCGTGGGGGAGCTCGAGAACCCGGTGGTGCAGGGCCGAACGCCCGAGCCGGTCGGTCTGACCTAACGCCCGGGGCCCGCTGCCGGAGCACCGATCGCTTCCGTTTGGCCTGTTGGGGATCGGAACGGCCCCCCCGGCGACTGAGGTCGGGCCGTGGCACGGCAGAATGGTGGGGTGACCGACACGGCTCCAGTTCTCAGCGACGTCGAGAGGGCGGACCGCCTGGCCAAGCTCCAGGGGATCATGGACCTCATGCGGCCAGCCGTGCAGGCCGATGGGGGTGACCTCGTCCTCGTGCGCGCCGACGTCGAGACCGGTGTCGTCGAGGTGGAGCTGCAGGGCGCGTGCAGCTCCTGCGCCATCAGCGAGGCCACGCTCTCGGGCGGCGTCGAGCGGATCCTGCGTGAGCGCCTGCCCTGGGTGACCGAGGTCGTCGGCGGCCTCGACGACTCCTTGGACTACGAGGAGAGCTCGGCGCTGGGCAGCGGCGGGTACGTCCCCAGCCTCTAGCCCCGCCTGCCGGCGCTTACGCCGGCTTCGGCTCCTTCGGCAACCCGAGCGCCCGCTCACCAACGATGTTGCGCTGGATCTCCGCAGCCCCGCCCCAGATCGTCTCCGAGCGCGAGAAGAAGTACAGCGACTGGATGTTGTCGACCGGGTAGCTCGCCTTGGCGTGCCGGGCGCCGGGCAGGAGCGTGTCGTCGGCCGTGTTGCCCCGCAGGACTTGGCCCTCCATGCCCAGGATGTCGATCGCGAGGTCCATGGTCGACTGGTGCGACTCGGACCAGAACATCTTGTTGCAAGCACCGAGCTTGGCGGTGGTGTGCGTGCCGTTGAGCGCGTCGGTGAGGGTCCGCCAGCCGTTGATCTGCATGATCTTGATGTTCGACCACGACCGTGCCAGGCGCTGGCGCACGAGTGGGTCGCGGTCCTTGCCGCGGTCGCGGGCGGCCTTGAGGATCTCGTCGAACTCCTTCTGGAACCGGCGGTGCCCCGTCGTGGCCGAAGTCCCCCGCTCGAAGCCCAGCGTCGTCATGGCGACCTTCCACCCGTTGTTGACGCCGCCGATGACGTTGTCCTTGGGGCAGCGCACGTTGGTGAAGAAGACCTCGTTGAACTCCGCCGAGCTGTCGATCTGCTCGATGGGCCGCACCTCGACACCCGCCTGCTTCATCGGGACGAGCAGGTACGAGATGCCGGCGTGCTTCGGCGCGTCGGGGTCCGTGCGCGCCAAGAGGAAGATGTAGTCGGCATACTGCGCCTGGGTCGTCCAGACCTTCTGACCGTTGATGACCCATTCGTCGCCGTCGAGTTCGGCTTTCGTCTTGAGGCCGGCCAGGTCGGACCCCGCGTCGGGCTCGCTGAATCCCTGGCACCAGGCGATCTCGCCCTTGAGGATGCCCGGGATGTACTGCCGCTTCTGCTCCTCGGTGCCCCACTGCAGGATGGTCGGGCCGACGAGGGTGTCGCCGAAGAAGTCGCCCCGCAGCGGCGCGCCGGCGCGGGCGAACTCCTCGTTCAGCACGACCTGCTGCAGGAGGGTCAGGCCCTTGCCTCCGTACTCGGCGGGCCAGCTCGCGCAGATCCAGCCGCCCTCGAAGAGCTTGGTGGTCCACTCGTCGTTGAACGCCTTGCGCTCTTCGGGCGTCATGGAGAAATCCGCATCCCCCCAGTGCTCGGGAAGGTTGTCCTGCAACCAGGCGGCGATCTCGGACCGGAACTCCTCGGCTTCGGGCGGGTACGTGAGGTCCATGGCGTTCACGGTACCCGTCCCTGCCTGGCGCCTCCCACGTCCGCCACTCCCTTCGCCTCCCGCCCGCCCGGGTAGGATTGATGCAGCGTTTGGTGCAATTCCCCTGGAAAGGGGCGGACTGTGAAGGAGGTGCTGCCGTGAAAAGGGGTGAACCCCCCAGTAGAACCACCGGCGCACCTTCCACGCGTCGCGAGGGCTGATCCCCACCGCGCTCGCCGCACGCGAGCGCGCCGTGTGTCCTCACGGCGGGAACCAAATGGGAGACAGGCGCTGGTTCGTTAACCGCCGGTAGCGCATCGCGTCCGGCCGTCCGATCCGATCGATCCTCCCGGAGGACCCCACAGGAGGTACCCATGACAACGCCAACGCCGAACGCGGCGACACGGCCCCGGCTGTTGCCCGGGCGTAGCCGCGATCCCGCCCGCCTGCCACACCTGCGACGGCGCCGCACCCGCCGCATCCTGGCGCAAGAAGGCGTCTTCGATGCCATCGTGTCCTTGGCCGGCCTGTTGGGACGCCCCGTCCGCAACCAGCAGGGCGCAGAGATCGGGCGACTCGAGGACGTCGTGGCGCGCTGGGCCGACGGGCAGGTCTACCCTCCGGTCAGCGGGCTCGTGATCCGCGTCGGCCGTCGCATCGCTTTCGTACCGGCGTCAGCCATCGACCGCGTCAGGCACGCCGAGGTGATGCTGCGCTCGTCGCGGCTCGACCTGCGCGACGTCGTGCGCCGTCCCGGCGAGGTCCACCTCGCCCGCGACGTGCTCGACCACCAGCTGGTGGACGTCGAGGGCGTCCAGGTCATCCGCGCCGCCGACCTCTACCTGGCCGAGGTCCTCGGCCGCATCCGCCTGGTCGGCGCGGACGTCTCGACCGCCACGCTGCTGCGCCGCCTCGGGCCGCGCCGGTGGCGCCCCCGCCCGACGCCTGACCGCGTCATCGACTGGGCCGCCATCCAACCCTTCAACGAGCCGACCGACCCGGAAAACCCGGCGACGCCGGTCCGCCTGAATGCGACCAACGAAGGCCTGCACCGGCTGCGTCCGGGCGAGCTGGCCGACCTGCTCGAGGACCTGCGTCGCGACGAACGCCGCGAGCTGCTCGCCGCGCTCGAGCCCGGATGAGGCGGCGGACGCGCTCGAGGAAATGCAGGCCGAGGACCTCGAGCAGCTCCTTCGTGAGTCGGATCCGGTGGAAGCGGCGCGCCTGTTGGCAGCCATGGAGCCCGACGAGGCCGTCGACGCGCTGCGAGACCTGCCGCTCGCCGTACGGGCCGAGGTGCTCCGCCATATCCCACCCCGGACGGCGCTCGAGCTGCGTGACCTCCTTGGCTACGACGAGGACGAGGCCGGCGGCATCATGACCACCGCGCTGGTCACCGCCAAGTCGGGCGACAAGGTGAAGAAAGTGGCCGACCGGCTCTCCGAGGCACGTGGCCACGACGTCGATCTCGATGCGGTGGCGGTCGTCGACCCTGACGGCCGCCTGGTGGGCGACGTGACCATGCTCGACGTCCTGCTCGCGTTGCGCGCCGACCCGGGGACACGGATGTCCGCCCTCCTCGATGAGGAGGACGTCGTGACCGTGTCTCCGCACGAGTCGGCAAAAGAGGTCGCGGCGCGGTTGGTCGAGACCCGACGCCTGTCGATGGTGGTGGTCGGCGACGACGGCCGCCCCCTGGGGCGCATCCTGGCCGACGACGTCCTCGACGCTCTCGTACCGACCAAGGGCCGCTTCCACTTCCCACGCCTTTTGTCATGAGGCTCTTTGCCTCGAGGCGGTGGCTGATCTACCTCGCCGCGGCCGGACCAGGCCTGATCGCGGCGGCCGCTGGCAACGACGCCGGCGGCGTCGTCACCTATTCCTCGGCCGGCTCGCAATTCGTCTACCGGACGCTGTTCCTCATGGTGCTGATCACGATCGCCTACGTGATCGTCCAGGAGATGGTCGCCCGCCTGTCCGTCCACACCGGCAAGGGCCTGGCCGCGCTGATTCGGGAGGAGTTCGACCTCCGCCTCACCGCATTTGCCATCACCGCCTTCGCCATCGCCAATCTCGGGCTGATGGTCACGGAGTTCGGCGGGATCGCCACGTCCTTCGAGCTCTTCAACGTCTCGCGCTACATCTCGGTGCCGATCGCGGCCGTCGCGATTTGGTCGCTGGTGCTCTTCGGCACGTACCGCTACGCCGAGCGTGTCTTCCTTCTCATGACGGTCGTGTTCATCGCCTACCCGATCGCGGCGGTGTTGGCCCACCCCGACTGGAAGGCCGTAGCGGCCAACACGGTGTGGCCCCACTTCGTCGCGTCGAAGTCGTTCCTCTTGCTCTCTGTCGCGCTCATTGGCACGACGATCACCCCGTACATCCAGCTCTACGAGGCCGGCGCCGTTGTCGACAAGGGCGTCAAGCCGTCCGAGTACCACTTCCAGCGCGTCGACGCGATCTTCGGAGCGTTGCTCGCGGCGTTCGTCGCGATGTCGATCATCGTCGCGACGGGTGCCACCATCGGAGGTACCGGACCGCTCACCTCGGCCACCACCGCGGCCAAGGGGCTCGAGCCTGTGGCTGGCGCCGCCGCCTCGACCCTCTTCGGCCTCGGCCTGCTCGGGGCGTCCGCCCTGGCCGCGGCGGTTGTGCCGCTGTCGACCTCCTACGCCGTCGCCGAGGCGATCGGGGTCGAACGCTCGGTGTCGTCGAGCTTTCGCCAGGCCCCGGTCTTTCTGGGCATCTTCACTTTTCAGATCCTGGTTGGGGCAGCGGTTGTTCTCATTCCCGGCAACCTCATCACGCTCATTTTGAACACGCAGGTGCTCGAGGGCGTCATTACGCCCATGACCCTGATCCTGATCCTGATCCTGGCCAACCGCCGTTCCCTCCTCGGCTCCGCGGCCAATGGCACCTTCGCTCGTACCGTCGGTGGCCTGGCCATCATCTCGGTGGCCGCGGTGGCAGCCGTCTACGTCGTGTTCACCGTGCTCGGCTGGTTCGGTGTCAGTTGACCAGGTCCACCGCGACACGTCCCCCGGTCCTCATGGCCGCGCCGTTTGCGCCGGACCTGGGCGTTCGGGGAGGCTATGACGCCATGTCGGGCCGAGTCGAGACATACCTTGCCTAAGACTCCCCGCCAGAAGTGGATCGAGACCAAGGAATCCTGGGAGCGGTCCCTCCACATCGAGGTGCCCGCCCCGCTGCCTGCCGCCCCACCTCGTCCCGGGGGCCTGCGCGTCGCATACCTGACCTACCGCGGAAATCCCCGCTGTGGTGGCCAGGGTGTCTACACGCGCCACCTCACCCGTGAACTCGTGGCGCTCGGCCATTCGGTGGAGGTCTTCTCGGGCCCGCCATGGCCCGAGCTCGACGAAGGCGTCGGCTTCACCCCCGTGCCGGGGCTCGACCTGTATCGAGACCCTGACCCCTTCCGTTTCCCACATCCGCGCGAGTTCTCTTCTCGGGAGGACTGGATCGAGTTCGGCGTCATGTGCACAGCCGGCTTCGGGGAGCCGCTGGCCTACTCACGTCGGGTGCGCCAGTTGCTGGCGCAGCGCCGCGGCGACTTCGACGTCGTGCATGACAACCAATGTCTCGGTAAAGGGATGTTGGGCATGGTGGACGATGGCTGGCCGTTGCTCACGACGTTGCACCACCCCATCACGGTGGACCGCGAACTAGCCCTGGCGCACGCCACGAACCCGTGGCAGCGCTTCACCCAGCGCCGCTGGTTCGGCTTCCTGGGCATGCAGGTGCGCGTGGCGCGAGAGCTGCCCGCGGTGGTAACCGTGTCGGAGAACTCGCGCAAGGACATCGCGGCCCAGCTGGGGGTGGCACCCGAGCGGATGACGGTCGTGCCCGTCGGCGTGGACCAGACGGTGTTCCGCCCGCATGAGGGCGTGATGGCACAGCCCGGCCGGATCATGGTCACATCGAGCAGCGACGTGCCGATGAAGGGCCTCGTCCCCCTGCTCGAGGCGATCGCCAAGCTGCGGACGGAACGCGATGTCGAGCTCACGGTGATCGGGCGTCCCACCGAGGGGGGCCGGGTCGACCGGGCAATCGCGCGGCTCGGTCTCGCCGACGCGGTGAAGTGTGTCAGCGGCATCAGCGACGACGAGCTGGCCCGGCTCTACGGCGAGGCCGAAGTGGCAGTGGTGCCGTCCTTGTACGAAGGGTTCTCGCTGCCGGCGATCGAGGCCATGTCCTGCGGCGTGGCGGTCGTGGCGACCACCGGCGGCGCGTTGCCCGAAGTCGTCGGCCGTGACGGCGAGACAGGGCTGCTCGTGCCGCCGGACGATCCGAGCACGCTCGCGGGCGCCATCGCTCGGCTGCTCGACGACCCGGCCCTGCGGGCGCGGCTGGGCGCGGCAGGTCGTGAGCGCGTGGTGCGCCGCTTCACCTGGCAGGTGACGGCAGCGGGCACCGCCGCTTGTTACCAGGCGACGCTCGAGGGGCGGCCACTCCCGGGCGCACCGATGTCCTCCGAGGCACCCGGCCCGTGCTGACCGTCGACTACGACCGGTTGGGCGTGGGTCCCGGCGACCTCGTGCTCGATCTCGGCTGTGGGTTCGGGCGCCATGCGTTCGAGGCGGCCCGCCGTGGCGCCTCGGTGGTGGCGCTCGACGCCGGTCCCGACGAGGTGGCCCAGGTGCGCGCCACGCTCGGCGCGATGGTCGATGTGGGCGAGCTGTCGCCGGACCATCCGGCGACTGCCGTGCAGGGCGACGCGTTGGCGCTGCCCTTCGCCGACGGGACCTTCGACCGTGTCATCGCGTCTGAGGTGCTCGAGCACATCCCCGACGACGTGTCCGCTATGCGAGAGCTGGCCCGGGTCCTCAAGCCGGGCGGTGCGATGGCGGTGACCGTGCCGCGTTGCGCTCCCGAGGCGGTGAACTGGGCACTCTCGGACGAGTACCACGACACGCCGGGGGGGCATGTCCGTATCTACCGGCGCTCCACGTTGGAGCGGCGCCTGGCCTCGGTAGGGCTGGCACCGACGGGTCACGACCACGCGCACGGACTCCACTCGCCCTACTGGTGGTTGCGCTGCCTCGTCGGTGTGTCCAACGACTCGAACCCCGCAGTGGCCGCGTATCACAAGGTGCTGGTGTGGGACATCGTCAAGGCCCCGTTCGTGACACGCGCGGCTGACCGCGTCCTGAGCCCTCTCATCGGCAAGAGCCTCGTTGTGTACCTGTCCAAGCCCGCCGTTGCGGTGGCCGGGATACCCGACGCGCGGCCCGACGTGCCGCGTGGCGTGCCGGGCCGGCGCGGGCCCACGACGCCGAAGCAGGGGGCAGCAGCATGACAACCGAGGAGATTCGTTCGATGCGTTCGATCCGTTCTGGCCAGGTCACCATCCCCGAGGTGCCCGGCATCCTCACGGCGTCGGACGTCTTGGCGACGGCCAACGCCATCGCCGAGGTGCAGCGGCACGACGGGATGATCCCGTGGTTCGAGGACGGCCACTGCGACCCGTGGAACCACGTCGAGGCGGCGATGGCGCTCACGGTGTGCGGCCTGGTCGACGAGGCGATGGCTGCGTACAGATGGCTCGTGGATCGTCAGCTGCCCGACGGGAGCTGGTTCAACTACTACCGGCGCGACGCTGTGAAGGACCCGCGTCTGGACACGAATGTGTGCGCGTATCTGGCGGCGGGGGCGTGGCACCACCACCTGATCACCGGGGACGTCGAGTTCCTCGGCGAGCTGTGGCCCACGATCGAGGGCGGCATCGATTGGATCCTGCGCATGCAGCAGCCCGACGGTTCGGTGCTCTGGTCGCTCGACTCGTCGGGACGGCCCGAGGGTTACGCACTGCTGACGGGGTCGTCTTCGATCTACCACTCGCTGCGCTGTGCCGTGGCGATCTCCGAGTGCTTGGCCAAGGATCGCCCGGACTGGGAACTGGCGGCCGGCCGTCTCGGCCATGCGGTCGCGCACCACCCCGGCGCCTTCGCGCCGAAGGTGGAGTTCGCCATGGACTGGTACTACCCGATGCTGTCCGGCGCGCTCGAGGGCGAAGCGGGCCGGCGCCGCATTGCTGAGGGCTGGTCGACCTTCGTCATGGAGGGTCTCGGCGTGCGCTGCGTGTCGACGGGAGACTGGGTGACGGCGGCGGAGACGGCCGAATGCGTGCTCACGCTCGACGCGTTGGGTCTGGAGCAGGCAGCGTGGGAGCTCTTCACGGCGGGACAGAACCTGCGCCTGCCGGACGGTTCCTATTGGACGGGAATGGTGTACCCGGAGCGGGAGACCTTCCCCAAGAACGAGCGAACGACCTACACGTTTGCTGCCATGGTGCTGGCCGCCGACGCGTTGTCCCACACGACGCCGGCCGCAGGATTGTTCCGTGGCGAGTGCTTGCCGGCGCCGCTCGACCTGGCAGAGCCGCACTGCGGGGACGCCACCGAAGGCTGCACGGTGTTGGAGTACCCGGAGCGTGCCCGGCGCGATTGAACTCGAGCCGGGTGGCTCAGTGAGCCGCTTCGGGAGACCCTTTGAGGTGTGACAACCTCTCGCCGAGAAGTCCGACGCCGATGGCGCACGCGATCTCGATGGCGACGAGGTAGCCGGTGGCGGCGACTCCGAGCCACTGTTGGTCGATGAGAGGAAAGACCATCCAGGGGACGGCGACGATCGTAAGCGCCATCGCATGCAGCCACCTGCGGGTCACGAGGAGAACGACCGAGCAGAACATCACCGCTCCGACGACGTACGGCGCAAGGGGCCCGAGCGACCAGTAGAAGAACGGCCCGCCGTAGGAGAGCCCAGGTTTCAGCTGGGCAGACGTGACGAGCGTGGCCAGGACCACCGCCCCGACGACGAGCGCGAGGGTGCGGTGCGACCGGCTGGGCGACGTTCGTGGCGCGAGCAGCGATGGAACGGCCAAGGCGATAAGCAAGCAAAAAGCGGAAAGCAGGTAGCCCGAACGAGGTGGGAGCAGGGCCGCCGTGGCGAGGGTCGCCACCACGCAGGCCAACACGAAGACGCGCTTTCGCCTTGGGAAGGCGACGGCGGCGAAGGCACCGAGAATCCAAAGGACGCAGAGCCCGGGCCAAATGGCCGTGTCGGGCCCGAAACTAGAGGGGTCGTGGTGGATGCCGGGCAGGAGCTGGGCGAAGAGCGGCAACGTCATGGCCGCGGCCGCCGCGATGGTCATACCGGATAGGGCTGCAGTAGCGAGAACCCTGCCGCCGACCTGATCAGAGGCGATGCCAAGCCGGAGCCGGAGGCCATGACCGATGACGTCGACAGCGTTGCGAAGCGACTCGCCGGTGCTCTGGCCGGCGGCGGCATCGAGCAGGGTGGCGTGGATCTCTTCGCCACGTCGCTTCCGATAGGCCCTCGGGTAGGCCCACAGCAGTCGCGTGTAGCGCTCACTCGTGCGGGTCATGCGAACCCGCCCGCCAGGCGCGGCTTGCCACTCGTCACACGAAGCCTGCGGAGGGCCTCTTTGGACACCGCCAAGCGCTGTTTCGACTCCGTCTCGAGGACGGCGCTGCCGCTCTTCGTGAGGCGGTAGTAACGCCGGAGGCGCCCTTCGACGATCTCCTCGCCGGCACCCTCGATCAGATCGTCGGCAGCAAGACGATCGAGCGTCGCGTAGAGGGTCCCGGCGCGCAGTGTGGTCTTGCCATCGGAGAGTCGCTCGACGTCCTGGATGATCCCGTAGCCATAGCCACGTCCATCAGCGAGGGCCACCAGGATGAGGTAGGTGGGCTCACGAACCTCCTTCATGCCTACCGTTATATATCGATGGACGGTATATAGCAACCCATCCGTAAGGGGTGGCGCGTAACGTTGCGCGGAGAACGTCAGCGAGGAGTCCCGTTCTGACCGAAACTGACACCACGCACACCGGGTCGAGCGATTCTTCATTGAATCGAATCGAGAAGACGCTCGCCCTGATCGATCGCGATGGCCTCGGGCTCGAGGTCGGTCCTGCGCACAGCCCAATCGCACCCCGGCGTGCGGGGTTCAATGTTCACGTCCTCGACTACATGGATGCCGACGGGCTGCGTGAGAAATTCCGGGACGTGGACGTAGATCTCTCACAGATCGAAGACGTGGATTTCGTCTGGAAAGGTGAGCGACTTCCCGAGCTGGTCGGCGGAACCGGTCGCTACGACTGGATCATCGCGAGCCACGTCGATAGAGCACCTTCCCGATCTGGCCGGCTTTCTCATCGATTGCCAGGATGTGCTCAAGCCCGAGGGTGTGGTCTCTCTCGTCATTCCAGATAAGCGTTACTGCTTCGACTGTTTCAGACCGATCACTACGACGGGGGAGGTACTGGACGCGTTCGGCCAGGGACGGAATCGGCCTACGCCCGGCAGTGTCTTCGAGAATTTCGCGAACTGCGTCACTCTCGACGGCGAGATCTCGTGGTCTGCCGGAGTTTCTGGCAAGTTCGAAAGCCCCTACAGCTTTGAAGTGGCGCGAAGCTTCTGGGGCGAAGCGACGGCGGGTGACTACGTGGATGTGCACGTCTCTCGTTTCACCCCGGCCGGGTTCCGTCTGATCGTGCAGGATCTCAGGTCGCTGGGCCTTCTGCGCCTCGAGGTGATGCGCGAGTTCGAGACGGAGGGCAACGAATTCTTCGTCACCCTCGGTCAGGGGGCAACTCGTGCCTCAGCCGAGGAACGGGTTGCGCTTCTCCGCAGGGTCGAAAGCGAACTGGCGGAGGCGATGCAACTCGAGTCAAGCCCCGCGGAACCACCCACAGCGTCCGGGCGCTCGCTGGCAGTGAGTCCGCACGAAGAGAGCATGATCCTCTACAAACGACGGATCATGGAGAAGATCCGAAAAACCTCTCGACACGCTGCGGATGGCCAGTCGGGCCGAGGATGAAGTGAGAGGCCGGTGCCCCCGCTACTCGGGGCGCTCGCTAGTGCGGTTTGGGTGCCACACGCCGGAGGACACGCAGGCTGCCGCAAGCAGCGTCCTCGACAAACTCGCCCGACTCGAGCGCGGCGCAGTACAGCTCGTAAGGCGGGCGGCCGCCCTCAGCCGGGTCGGGGAACACGTCGTGGATGGCCAGCCAGCCGCCGACGGCGACGTGGGGGGACCAGCCCCGATAGTCCGCCCAGGCCGGCTCCTCGCCGTGCCCCCCGTCGATGAAACAAAAGGCCAGCGGTCGGTCCCATCGTGTGGCGATCGTCGGAGAGTCGCCCACCATGCCCACCACGGTCGACTCGAGCCCGGCCGTAGTGATGGTGCGACGCCAATGCAACAAGGTGTCGATGCGGCCCGCCTCCGGATCCACGAGGTCCGCCTCGTGGTACTCCCAACCCGGCTGGTTCTCCTCCGACCCACGGTGGTGGTCCACCGAGAGAAGAACAGCGCCGGTCGCTTCGGCCGCTGCGCCGATATAGACAGTCGACTTGCCGCACCAGGCGCCGATCTCGACGAAGGTGGCTGGTTTGGCGGCGGGGAGATCGGCTTGGCCGGCACGTAGCGCCGCTACGAACAGCGCATGCCCTTCGTCGTCGGGCATGAAGCCTCGAGTATGTCGTGCGGCTGCGAGCAGATTCTCGATGCGAGTCGAATCGACGCCGCCGTCAGCAGTCTGCGGGGACGTGCTCACGAAGGACCGGTGGCTGTCGACAGAACTCGGGCCAGTTCAGAGCGCTCTCTCGCGGCAAAGGCCACGTTGACCTGCAGCCGCTCGATCGACTGCGCGACGCGGCGCGGTCCGGAGCTCAGCGGGTGGGCTCTCAGGAAGGCGATCGCAGAATTCGGCAAATTCGGCATCGGCACAGAGCGCCGGAACCGCTTCGACGATGCGGACCGGCGCGTTCTTGGGGAAGCGCTCGAGGATCGCGTCCCACTGTTCGGTGATCCGGTTCCAGATCGCCTGGCATCCGACCGGGTTGGCCAAAAGTGCGCTCGAGGACAGCGAACCCGTTTTGGCTCCGCACCTCGGTCATAGCCAGGTCGAAGGTCCGCAGGCAGAGCTCGGCGTCGGGGAAGGCCGACAGCGCCCCGAGCGAGCGCATCTCCTCTTGCGGCGTCGCGGCAGATCGGTAGCGCGCTCAGCACCGTCTCGTAGTCACCGGGCCGGAGCAGTTGCGCCACCACGGCGAGGATGGCGACCTCGATGTCGGCTGGAATCGGAGTCGGACCACCCGCGATCGGCGAGGCATCGAAACGACGAGCCGCCTCCGTCCGCATCTCTTCGTCGGCGCCAACGGTGCCCGAGCAGGTTGATGGCGAGAGCGCGCAGTGTCGGAGTGCGCTCGCCCTCACCCGGCATGGCTTCGAAGCCGAGGCGGCGATGCAGGGGGCCGATGAGGGCAGCCACCGCATCTCGGAGCGCCTGGCGGTCGTCGGGACCGGCGATTCGGTTGCACAGGATCAGCGCGGCGCCGACGGGGGCCCATGCGCCGGGGTCTGGCTCGACGCCGAGCTTCATGGAGACGCGGAGGAACTCTTCGAGCTGCGTGTGCCCAGCCACGGTGGTGGCCCAGGTGTCGCCCATCAGGTTGGCGCGCTCGAGCGGCGTCAGCTCGGCAAGGTGCTCGGCGAGGGCGAGGCGGTGGTCGGTCTCGTAACCCACACGGAACACGCCCCAGCCACCCGCGTTGACGACGACCGTGCCCTTTTGCGACCTCGGGCACGGGCGCGGGCTCGGTTCCGAGCACCAGCCGGCGCACGGGCGCTCCAGGTTGGTCGCCGTTGCGGCAAGGCTCGGACGGCGACCGGGACGTTCCACACGGTGCCGATGGCCGACTCGGTGCCGGCGGGGACCGGCCCATAGGCGAAGGGTTGCTGGCGCAATTCGTCGCGGTCGAGGGTGACGAGGGGATGACCGCCTTGGAGGATGAACGTGTTCATGATGTCGCGTACGGGTGCGCCGCTCGCGTCCTCCAACGCGTCCCACAGGTCAGTCGTGACCGTGTTGCCGTAAGCGTGTGCTTTGAGGTACGTGCGCACTCCGTCCCGGAAGACGTCGGGACCGATGTGCTGTTCGAGCATGCGTAGAACGCCGCAGCCCTTCTCGTAGGTCAGGAGGTCGAACATGCCCTCCGCCTCCTTGGGCGGACCGACCGGGTATTCGATCGGGCGCGTGGAGTGCACACCGTCGACGGCGAGCGCCGCCTCGCGCGAGGGAGCGAAACCGGCCCAGCGGTCCCAGGAGGGCCGAAAGGCGTCGACACACAGCATCTCCATGAACGTGGCGAACGCCTCGTTGAGCCAGATGCCTTCCCACCAGCCCATCGTCACGAGGTCGCCGAACCACATGTGGGCGAGCTCGTGCGAGACGACGTCCGCAACACGCTCGAGCTCGGTGCGGGCCGCTTGCGCGGGGTCGACGAGGAGTGCGGTGTCGCGGAACGTGATGCAGCCGAGGTTCTCCATGGCGCCGGCAGCGAAATCGGGAATGGCGACGAGGTCGACCTTCTCGCCCGGGATAGGGGATGTTGAAGTATTCGGTGAAGAAGCGCAGCCCGAACGCGCCGACCTCGAGGGCGTACTCGCCCAATGCCCGCTTGCCCGGCGTGCACACGACCCGGAGCGGCACCCCGTCCACGTCGATCGTCTCGGTGGTCTCGAGCTTGCCGACGACGAAGGCCACCAGGTAGGTGGACATCTTCATGGTGGGCGAGAACTTGACCCGGCGCTTCTCGCCGACCGGCTCGATCCGCGACGACGGGCGAGTTGGAGATGGCGTCGAGCTCGGGGTCGACGATCAGGGTCGACATCGAAGACGGCCTTGCGATCGGGCTCGTCGAAACAGGGGAAGCAGCGCCGGGCGTCGACCGACTCGAACTGGGTCGTGGCGATCGTCTGGGTCTCCCCGTCAGACCCGGTGTAGGTGGAGCGGTAGAACCCACGGAGCTTGTCGTTGAGGGTCCCAGTGAACCGGCAGCTCAGCGTGCACGGGCCAGGGGGCAGCTCGGAGGGCGCCTGGAATCTGACCCATTCGAGGTCGTCGTCGAAGGTCACCGCGCAGGCGATGGCCGTGCCGTCGGACAATCTGACCTCGACGTCGCTCACCGCAAGCTCGACGGCGTTGAGCACGATCTCCCGGACCGGCTCGTGGATCACGGCGTCGATCGCCACCGTGCCCGAAAAGCTGGCCGTACCGAGGTCCGGCTCGATCTCGATGCGATACGATCTCCGGCTCGACGGTGCGGGGCAGGCGAAACGCAGCGTTACCCGGTACGTCAGAGGACGTCGTCGTGGGAGGGTGCATCCGGGGAAGGCTACCCGCCGCGCTCCGAGTAGGTTCTCGCTCCGTGCCCGAACCAGAGAGCCCGATCGACGCCGAACCCGCTTCATCCCCGGTGCAAGACAAAGGCGGTCCACCACGACCTTGACGTCGTGGCGATCGGGTCGCCGCTGCTGGACGTGATCGAGCTTGCGAGCGGCGAGCAGCTGGCCCAATCGGGACTGGCCAAGGGATCGATGACCCTGATCGACTTGGCGAAGGCGAAGGAAATCCAGGCGCTGATGGTGACGGCGCGTCACGTGTCCGGTGGCTCTGTGGCCAACACGACGGCTGGCATCGCCGAATTGGGCGGCACCGCCGGCTTCGTGGGCGCCGTGGCCGACGACGAGGTCGGGCACACTTACGCCGAGAACCTGCGCGCCGCCGGCGTCGAGTTCGAGCCGCACTACAGCGAGGCAGAGGCGACGCCCTCGGCACGGGACGCTGTGTCGTCCTGATCACCGAGGACGCCGACCGCACCATGGGGACCTATCTCGGTGCCGCATCGACCCTGACGCCGGCCGGTGTGCCCGAGGCGTTCGTCGCGCGGGCCTCCATCGTGCTGCTCGAGGGCTATCTGTGGGACGTGCCGGCGGCCAAGGAGGCCATGCGTCACGCCGCGGCGACCGCCCATCGCGGGGGACGGCTCGGTGGCGTTGTCCCTGTCGGACCCCTTTTGCGTGAGCCGGCACCAGCGTGAGTTCCTGGACCTGCTGCTCGACGACGTCGACATCCTTCTCGGCAACGAGGAAGAGGTCACGATGCTCTTCGGCGCCGACTCCACCGACGCTGCGCTCGAGGCGGCCGAGGAGACCGGACTGCTGGTGGTGATGACCCGGGGCGCGCAGGGTGCGGTCGTGCTGACCGCGCGGGGTCCGGTCGCCGTGCCGGCGGCCGCGGTCGAGCGTGTCGATCGACACCACCGGCGCGGGCGACCTCTTTGCCGCCGGGTTCTTGTTCGGTCTCACGCACGGCATGGGCCCGGAGGACAGCACCCGCCTCGGAGGTCTGTGCGCCGCCGAGGTGATCTCCCACACGGGGGCCCGACCCGAAGCCGATCTGAAGGCACTGGCCAAGGCCGCCGGGCTGTTCAGCGGTGTAGCGGCCCATGAGCCTTTCGATCGGCATCGTCGGGTTGCCCAACGTGGGCAAGTCCACGCTCTTCAACGCCTTGACCCAGAACGACGTGCTTGCGGCGAACTACCCGTTCGCCACGATCGAGCCGAACGTCGGAGTGGTGGCGGTGCCCAGACCCGCGGCTGGCGCCACTGGCGGCGCTGTACGACGGCGCGCCGATCGTGCCGGCGACCGTGACGTTCGTGGACATCGCGGGACTGGTGCGTGGGGCCTCGCAGGGCGAAGGGCTCGGCAACCAATTCCTGGCCGCCATCCGCGAAACGGATGCGATCTGTCAGGTCGTACGCGCCTTCCACGACGACGACGTCGTGCATGTCGACGCCCGGGTCGACCCGGCGGGCGACATCGAGACGGTCAACACCGAGCTGATCCTGGCCGATCTCCAGACCGTCGAGAACCGGCTGCCTCGCCTGGAGAAGGAGGCCCGCGCCACGCCGTCGCTCAAGCCGGTGGCCGAGGCGGTCGCGTCGGCGCAGCGCATCTTGGGCGAGGGGCGGACGATCTCGAGTCGCGTGCAGCCGCGGGCGAGGTGGATGCCACGCTGCTACGCGACCTGCATCTGTTGACGGCGAAACCGTTCATCTACGTGTTCAACGTCGACGAAAGCGCACTCGGCGATGCCGCGCTGGCTGAGGAACTGGCGGCACGGGTGCGCCCGGCGCGGTCGGTCGTCCTGTGCGCGCAGATCGAGGCAGAGGTGGCGCCCCTCGAACTCGAGGACGCCAAGGAGCTGTTGCGCAGTTATGGCCAGGAGGAGTCCGGATTGGAGCAACTCGTACACGTGGGCTTTGAGACACTGGGGCTGCAGACCTTCCTCACCGCCGGTCCGAAGGAGGCACGGGCCTGGACGATCCACGCGGGGGACACCGCGCCCAAGGCCGCCGGGGTCATCCACACCGACTTCGAGCGGGGCTTCATCAAGGCCGAGGTCATCGGCTTCGAGGACCTCATCGCGGCCGGGTCGGTGGCGGCTGCCCGCACGGCCGGCAAGGCGCGCATGGAAGGAAAGGACTATGTGATGCGCGACGGCGACGTGGTGGAGTTCCGCTTCAACACGTAGCCGGGACCTTTATCCGTTCTGGTTCGGGCTCTGGACCGAGAACGACGACGTGATCTGATTTCCTCGAGGTCCTGACGACGTACCAGAGCCCGCCGTTCTGGTCGATCGCCTGACCCGTCACCATGCCCGGTGTGACGTCGAGGTCGTAGGTGTAGAGCGGGTGCCCGCCGTAGGACAGCTGCGTCGAGCCGTCGGGCCTCTTGAGCGTCCCGACCGACGAGAGGTCGAGGCCCTTCTCGACCCGTACGGGACCGTTCAGGTCGAGCGGCGGCCACTGGAAGACGCAGCCGTCGTTGACGCACGCGCTGTGGGTCGGCGTGTCCGGCGCGAAGTCGTAAAGCGTGTCGCCGTTGCCGGTAGCCAGGATGAGGCCGGCGGGCGACTTCTGCAACGTGAGCGTGAGTGAGGGGTCGGTGGTCGGAGGGGCCGACAATGTCGTGACGTTCCCGCCGTTGACGCACGCAGTGAAGGCCAGGGAAGAGAGGACGAGGGCTGCCGGGGTGATGAAGGCGGGACGGCGCAGTCGCCGCACCATCAGGATCCCGAAGCCGGGACGTTGGTTCCGAGCACCCAACTGATCGCGTTGAGGAGGTCCGCGGTCGTCCAACTGGTGGGCACGGGATGTCCGAGGTCGCGCACGCCGCCGGCGTCGAGGAGCGCCTTGAGCTTCGGTGAGAGGTTCGGGATGTTCGGCGGGCTGGCGTTCACGAAACGCTCGCGCCCGTTGGCGTCGATGAGGATGTAGCCGTCGGTGTGAAGGACGTCGTAGGTGAGGGGCTGGCCCGTCCACCAGTCGGTCTTGGCGGGCTGCTCCTCGGGCACGAATTGGTAGCTCACGCCGAACGGCTTCCAGAAGGCGTGTATCTGGGCGGGCGTGCCCGTCCAGAGGTCCCAGTCAGCGCCGAACTCCTTTTGGTAGGCGGCGAGGCGCGCCACGGAATCGCGGACCGGGTCGACGGTCGCCTCGACAAAGACGACGCGCTGCGACAAGCCGGCGGCCTGCACGTCGTGCTGGAGCGAGATGTACGCCGCGGTGATCAGCGGGCACTCGTCCTGGCAGAGGGACAGGAAGGGCGCCAGGACGACCACCCTGCCGTCTAGCCCGGCGAGCGAGACTCGTCGCCCGTGCTGGTCGACGAGCTGGAGGTGTTGGGGCGTGGCCCGATCGAGGGCGAGGCCCTGGTTGGCCGGCGGCGCCGGGGGCGCGGACGAGCCGCAGGCAGCCAGCAGGATGCCTAGGGCGAGAAGACCAGGAACGAGGATGCGGCGGGGCGACGGACGGCCCATTCGACGGCTCAGTCGTCGTCCTCCCCGGGCGGCAGGAAGGTGAAGGGGAGATCGGCCAGGGTGATCAGCGTCGAGGCGACCCAGCGGGTGAGGCCGTCGAAGACCGGAGCGATGGAAGTGGGCTCGTCCAGTTGCTGCTCGCTGAAGCGGACCGAGCCCTCGTAGGTAGCCTCGGCCGCCCAACGCGTACGGCCGGGCGCGCCGTCGTCCACGTCGGCGTCGGTGCGCACCTGCTCAATCGTGGTGGCGGTGCGGATCAGGTCCATCGGGTCGCCGAGCGGCCCACCGAGGGGGAGCGCGGCCATCACCTTCTCGGTGTCGGGCGCCTCGGCCATGCGCTGGACGCGCAGGGCGACCTCGATGACGACCTCGGGCATCTCGTCGGGGGGCTCGCCGATCGACCAGCTCCGGTACGCGGTCTGGCTCCACGTCGGCCAGTCCACGGACACGTCGGCGCGGACGCGGGGCGGCTGCTCCTCGCCGGGGAGGCTGTAGGAGGTCTCCCAGGACACGTCACCCAGGAAGACGTCGACCTGGAAGCGCTCCTCGACCGCCTGGCGCTGGAGCAGCGCGCGGTCGAAGGAGTCCCGGATGGTGCCGATGACATCGACGAGCAGATGGTCGAACACGCCGGTCGAGGATAGGCGGCGTGGCGAGTGGGCTGATTTCGCCCCGGCCGTGCGGTGCACCGGAAAGGGTTACCGCGGCTGTTACCGTCAGGCCTGGTGAGCGTGGGGAGCGAGGGGTCGGTGTGGTTGCAACGCCGCGTCATCGCTTACGCGCACCAAGGGGGAGCGTGGGAGTCCCCTTCGTCGACGCTGCACGCCATCACCCATGCCTTGGAGGCGGGGGCCACGGCGATCGAGCTGGATGTGCACGCAACGGCCGACGGCGAGCTCGTCGTGTGCCACGACGCCACGGTGGACCGGACGACCGCATCGAGCGGGACCATCGTCTCGTTCACGCTGGCGGAGTTGCGGTCGCTGGACTTCTCGTACTGGTGGATCCCCGGGGCCGACGTGACGCCCGGCCGGCCGGCGGGGGAGTACCCGTTCCGGGGGCGGGCTCCTGGGGACAAGACCTTCGGCATCGCCACGCTGCGCGAGGTCCTCGAGCGCTTCCCCGGCGTCGTGCTGAACCTGGACATCAAGCAGACGGCGCCGGTGGTGGCGCCCTACGAGGAGGCGCTGGCGCGGCTGCTGGCCGAGTTCGACCGGACCGACGACGTGATCGTGGCGTCGTTCCTGGACCCGGCGACCGATGCTTTCCGGGGCTTCGCGCCCGAGGTGCCGACGTCGGCCGGCACGATGGCGACGGCCGAGGCGTGGCGGGCGGCGCAGGCCGGCGAGGCGATGCCGGAGATCGCGGCGGTGGCCTACCAGGTCCCCGAGCGCTTCGGCGACCAGGTCGTCGTCGACGAGCGCTTCGTGGCGGCGGCGCACGCAGCCGGCAAGGCGGTCCACGTGTGGACGGTCAACGACGAAGAGTCGATGACGCGCCTGCTCGACCTCGGGGTCGACGGGATCATCTCGGACCTGCCGACCACGCTGTGCGGGCTGCTGGCCGAGCGGGGGGTGGCGTGGGGCGGTCTATAGCGAGGGGTTGATGCGGTGCAGGCTCGCTAGTCGGCTCGGCGCGGCGAGCGCTCGCTGCCTCTAGCCGCGGCCGCAGTTCGGCTTCTTGCCGTGGTTGGCCTTCCGCTTCGTCCGGAGCTTGCGCTTCACTGTTCGCTTCGACATGGGATCGACATCGTAGCCGACCACCAGGGGTTCTCCGGTAGCCTCGCCGTCCGTGCGGTCCGGCTGGCTCTTGCGTGACGGCGACGTCGTGTGCGCATTGGAGATGCCCGAGTCGTCCTCGGAGCGCCGAGATGGCCTGCGCGGGCGTCAGAGCCTGGTCGGGGCGCTGCACATGGCGGGGACGCGCACCGTGCACACGCTGGGCGTCGGGTTCCCGATCGACGTGGCCTTCCTCTCGTCCGACCTCACGGTTCTGCGAGTTGCCAGCATGAAACCGGGGCGGGTGCGCCTCGGCGGCCCCGGTGCACGCAGCGTGGTGGCCGCGCAGGCTGGTTCGTTCGAGCGCTGGGGTGTGCACGAGGGCGACCAGCTCGAGGTCCGCGAGGCGAAATGAAGGCGCGGGCCGCCTGCGGTCGCCGTCCGTGAGCCCGGCTGCGGCTGAGCGGGAGCGGGGGGAGCTCGTGCTCGTGGCGACGCCGATCGGGAACCTGGGGGACCTCTCGCCCCGGGCGCAGGCCGTGCTGGCGGAGGCCGAGCTGATCTGCTGCGAGGACACGCGCCGCACGCGGGAGCTTCTCTCCGCGTTCGGGATACGGGCGGGGAACCGGTTGCTGTCGCTGCACGGACACAACGAGACGTCGCGGCTGGAGCGGGTGGCGGAGTGCGTGGCGGGCGGCGGCACGGTGGCGGTGGTGAGCGACGCGGGGACGCCGGGCATCTCGGACCCGGGTGCGTGGCTGGCGGGACGGCTGGCGACCCGGGGTGAGACGGTCACGGTCGTTCCGGGCGCGTCGTCGGTGCTCGCCGCGCTCGTGGTGAGCGGCCTGCCCACCGACCGCTTCTGTGTCGAAGGCTTCCTGCCCCGCAAGGGCGCGGAGCGCCGCCGCCGGATGGCCGCGCTGATGGCGGACGAGCGTACCGGCGTCGTCCTCGAGGCGCCCGCCCGGGTGGCGGGCACGCTGGCCGAGCTGGCCGAGACAGACCCGGCGCGGCCGGTGGCCGTGGTGCGCGAGCTGACCAAGGTGCACGAGGAGGTCTGGCGGGGCACGCTCGGCGCCGCGGCGGTGTCGTTCGGGGCGGATCCGGTGCGGGGGGAAGTGGTGCTCGTCGTCGGCGGTGCGCCGGCTCCAGCGCCGGCGGACGAGCGCGACGTCGAGGTTGCCGTGCGCCGGGCGATGAGGGACGACCCCGCCGCCGGCCCGCGGCAGGTGGCCGAGCGCGTGGCGGCGGAGTCTCGGCGTCCCGAGGCGGCGTGTGTACGAGGCGGCACTGCGGGTGCGCGGCGGCGGGCGACACGAACCGCTGACGTCAGGGGCCGGCGGGGCGCACCGGTACGCTTCCTGCGGTGCCGCCCTACTACCTGACCACGCCGATCTACTACGTCAACGACGCGCCGCACGTCGGCTCGGCGTACTCGACGGTGAACGCCGACGCGCTGGCGCGCTGGCACCGCCTGCTCGGGGACGACGTCTGGTTCATGACCGGCACCGACGAGCACGGCGCCAAGATCGTCGAGGCGGCTGAGGCGGCCGACATGACGCCGAAGGCGTGGACGGACCGCACCTCCGAGCGTTTCGTGGAGGCCTGGCGGGCGCTCGACATCTCCAACGACGACTTCATCCGCACGACCGAGCCCCGGCACTACAAGGTGGTCCAGGAGTTCCTCCAGCGGATCTACGACAACGGGTACATCGAGCTGGGCGTCTACGTCGGCCTCTACTGCGTCTCGTGCGAGGACTACTACACCGAGGACCAGCTGGTCGACGGCAAGTGCCCGGTGCACGGCCGACCGGTGATCGAGATGTCCGGAGGAGAACTACTTCTTCAAGCTGAGCGCGTTCGAACAGCGGCTGCTCGAGTACTACGACACGCACCCCGACTTCGTCCGGCCTGTCTCCAAGCGGAACGAGGCACTCGGGTTCATCCGGGGCGGGCTGCGCGACGTCTCCATCACGCGCACCTCGTTCACGTGGGGCGTCCCGGTGCCGTGGGACAGCCGGCCACGTCTTCTACGTCTGGTACGACGCGCTCATCAACTACCTCACAGTGGCGGGCTACGGCTCGGACGAGGCGACGTTCACGGCGCGGTGGGGCGCGGCGCACCACCTGATCGGCAAGGACATCCTCAAGTTCCACTGCGTGTGGTGGCCGGCGATGTGCATGGCGGCCGACATGGCGCCCCCCGCCGAGATCTTCGTGCACGGCTACCTGCTCGTGGGCGGGCAGAAGCTGGGCAAGACGATGATCGCGTCGGGCCTGGCCGGATCGGGTGACGACGCGGTGCCGCTCAACGTCACCGACATCTCTCCGCTGGCGCTGGCGGAGGACTTCGGCGTCGACCCGCTGCGCTACCACCTCCTGCGCGACGTCCCGTTGGGAGGTGATGGCGACTTCTCCTACGAGGGGATCGTGGCGCGGTACAACGCAGACCTGGCGAACAACCTGGGCAACCTGGTGCTCACGCGTCACGACGGTCGTGCACTCGAAGTGCGGCGGCATCGGGCCGGCCTGCAACCCGTCGAGCGAACTGGCCGGCGTGGTGGCGGCGGTGCTCCAGGCGGCGACGGCGGCGTGGGCGCGTTGGGCCCCGCACGAGGCGCTCGAGGAGACATGGCGGCTCATCGGCGCGGCCAACGCGGAGCTCGAGGCGGCGGAGCCGTGGAAGATGGAACCCGGCCCCGCCGTCGAGGCCGTGCTCGGCGATGCGCTCGAGGTGTTGCGCATCGTCGCCGTCCTTGCCGCGCCGGCCATGCCGTCGACGGCGGCCGAGGTGTGGCGCCGGATCGGCGTGGAGGGCGACCCGGGGGCCGCCCGCCTGCCTGCGGCGGCGGCGTGGGGCGGGTACGAGGGCGGCGCCGCCGTCGTCAAGGGCGAGCCGCTCTTCCCGCGCCGCAAGGCCTGACGATGGAGGCCTGGTTCGATTCGCACTGCCATGTGCAGGAGGAATACGTCGTCCGGGAGGGCGTCGGGCGATCCGGACGAGGCGGGCCGACCCGGCGAGGCGGCCGAGGTCGAGGCGGTGCTGGCCCGGGCGGCCGAGGCAGGGGTGGACCGGCTGATCTGCATCGGGACGGGCGCCGCGACCTCCGAGCAGGCCCTCGGCGTGGCGAGGGCGACCGGCCGGAACGGGGCGGTGCCGCGGGCCTGGGCCACCGTCGGGCTGCACCCGCACGAGGCCAGCGAGGGCGTCGAAGAGGTTGCTGCGCTGCTCGCGCGCGCCGTGGACGAGGACGACGGCGCCGTCGTCGCGGTGGGGGAGTGCGGCCTCGACTACTACTACGAGCACTCCCCGCGGGACGCGCAGCGGGCCGCATTCGCCGCGCAGATCGCGCTGGCGCACGCGCACGGTCTCGCCCTGGTCATCCACGCGCGCGACGCGTGGGACGATCTGTTCGACGTTCTCGACACGGAAGGCGTGCCCGAACGTACGGTGTTGCACTGCTTCACCGGCGGGACCGAAGAGGTCGACCGTTGCCTGCGCGCGGGCATGTACGTCTCGTTCAGCGGGATCATCACGTTCAAGAACGCATCCGATGTGCGCGCCGCCGCGGAACGCTGCCCGCTCGACCGGCTCCTGGTCGAAACCGACAGCCCGTTCCTCGCGCCGGTGCCGCACCGGGGTCGCACCAACGAGCCGTCGTACCTGCCGCTGGTCGGCGAGGCGATCGCGGCGGTGAAAGGGTGCAGCGTCGACGAGGTGCGGGAGCGCACGGCTTTGTCCACAGCCATGGTGTTTTCCACAGGCACGCTAATTCTCCCGTTTCTGTGCGAAATACGAGAACCTTCTGACCAGGAGCTTTTGGCTTGAATTCGGCCAAAAACACTCTCTGAACTGGGAGTTAACGAAAATATCACACGCCGTAGTGGCTGTGACCTGCGGAAATAAAGAGAAGAATCTTTCTTCGACTTTTCCGGTTTGCGCGGCACGCAAATGGTTATCTAACTTCTTCGAAACCCCTCGCCACCCGTGTGTCGGCGCGGGTGCACTGTGTCCCCGGAGAAGGGTGGAGCCCTGCGGAACCAGAGCACTGGGGGGAGGCGCCTCGGCGTTGCCGCAGTCATTTGCGGTGCGCTTTTCGGCGCGCCTCTCCTGTTGTTGCACAGCAATGCGGCCCATGCGTCGCGGCCAGAGGCCGCGGCGCATGTCGAGCACGCGCACAGGACCGTCGTGTACCCGGCGTCGCATCTCGACACCGTGAACCTGCCGTCGCACCTCGTCGCGTACCACGCGTCGGGGTCGACGACGACCACGACAGCACCGCCTACGACAACGACGCTCCCGTCGACGACCACCACGTTGCCGCCGACGACGACCACGACGGTGCCGCCGACCACGACGACAACCACACGGCCGGCCCCGACCAACAGCGAGGTCGGCGACGCGACGTGGTACGCGGCCGCGCCCGCCGGTTACTGCGCGAGCCCGACGTTGCCGTTCGGGACCGTGCTGACCGTCGTCAACGACGCGACGGGTGCCGACGACGGCAGTGCACCGTCGACGACCGCGAGGCGGCGGGGTACCCCCGGGTGGTCGACCTCTCGCCCGAGGGCTTCGACCAGATCGCCGACACGAGCCAGGGAGTGGTGCAGGTCACAATCTCCTGGTGACCCATTCCGGCGCCGACATCGCCCAGTTGCTGTCGGCGCACGGGCTGCGGCCGAGCCGGGCTCTCGGCCAGAACTTCGTCGCCGATCCCAACACGGTGCGCCGGATCGCCCGCCTGGCCGGCCTCGGGGCCGGTGACCGGGTGCTCGAGATCGGCGCCGGCCTGGGCTCTCTCACCCTGGCCCTGGCCGAGACCGGGGCTCGAGGTGGTGGCGGTGGAGACCGACCGCCACGTCGTCCCGTGCTCCGCTCGGTGGTCGAGCCCGCAGGGGTGGAGGTGGTGGAGGGCGACGCCCTCACGCTCGACCTGGCGGCGCTGCTGGCGGCGCACGGGGACGGAGCCTGGAGCCTGGTGGCGAACCTGCCCTACAACGTGGCCACGCCGCTGGTGATGCGCACGCTGACCGAGGTGCCCGCGGTGACGCGCCTCCTCGTCATGGTGCAGCGCGAAGTGGGCGAACGCATGGCCGCGGGCGGTGGGTGACGACGGCTACGGCGCCGTCTCCGTCCGGGTGGCGTACTTCGCACGGGCCGAGGTGGTCGGGCGGGTGCCGGCGTCGGTGTTCATCCCGCGGCCACGGGTCGAGTCGGTGCTGGTGCGCCTGGTGCGACGGCCAGAGCCCGCGGTCGACCCCGACGTCGTCTCGTACGAGCGCCTCGACGCCGTGGTGCGGGCCGGCTTCGGGCAACGCCGCAAGATGCTGCGTCGCGTCGCTGGCGGGTGTCGTCGAGCCCGACGCGTTCGCCCGGGCCGGCGTGCGGCCCGAGGCCAGGGCCGAAGAGCTCGACGTCGCCGCGTGGGGGAGACTGGCGGCGTCGTGAAGCTGCTGTGCGCCGGCCAAGCTCACCGTGTCGCTGCGGATCACCGGGGTCCGCGCGCGACGGCTACCACGAGCTCGACGCCGAGATGGTCACGCTGAGCCTGGCCGACGAGCTCGTCCTCGACGAGGGCGGCGACGGGCTGACGGTCGAGGGCGACGGGTGGACGCGCGCCGATGCGCTGCGCGCAGACGGAGGACAACCTCGTCGGCAAGGCGCTGGCTGCGTGCGGGCGCCGCGCCGCGGTCCGGCTGGTCAAGCGCATCCCGCTCGGGGCCGGCCTCGGCGGCGGCTCGGCCGACGCGGCCGCCATCCTGCGCTGGGCCGGCGCCACCGATCCGGTCCTGGCGGCCCGCCTGGGCGCCGACGTCCCCTTCTGCGTGGTCGGCGGACGGGCCCGGGTCGGCGGGGTGGGCGAGCGGGTCAGCCCGCTCGAGTTCGAGCGCCGCGACTATCTGCTGCTGCTGCCGCCCTTCGGGGTCGACACCGCGGCCGTCTACCGGGCCTGGGACGACGCAGCCGGCCCACGACGGGCCCAACGAGCTGGCCGCGGCCGCCGTGGCGGTGGAGCCGCGGCTGGCCCTCTGGCGCGACGCGCTCGGCGACCTGGTCGGGCAGCGAGCCCCGCCTGGCGGGGAGCGGGTCGACCTGGTTCGTCGAGGGGGGGCCGGCCGAGGCCGGCACCCCGGACGCGCCGGAGCTGCGGCTGGGACGAGGAATCGGGCCGCCTGGTGCGCGTGCACACCGTCCCGGCGGGGTGGGAAGGGGACTGACCGATCGGCGGGAGGGGTCTCGGCGCTACTTGCCGGCCCGGCGCTGCCAGCGGGTCGCCTTCAGCATCTTCTTGTGCTTCTTCTTGCGCATCCGCTTGCGGCGCTTCTTGATCAGTGATCCCATTTCGTGCGGCAGGCTAGCGGTCCCGGTGCTCGACTGCCAGGTCGCGCGCAACCGGGGACGCCGGAGGAGGGCGGCCATGGGGTTCGAGATCGTGCGGCTGGACCACGTGCAGCTGGCCATGCCCCCGGGCCTCGAGGCGCAGGCCGAGGCGTTCTACTCGGGCGTGCTGGGGCTCGAGCGCGTGCCCAAGCCGCCTCCGCTGGCGGCCCGGGGCGGCTGCTGGTTCCGGCACGGCGACGTGGCGGTGCACCTGGGGGTGGAGGAGGACTTCCGGCCGGCCCGCAAGGCCCACCCGGCCTTCGTCGTCGACGACCTGGAGGCGTTGCAGGCCGCGCTGCGAGGAGGCCGGCGTCGCCCGTGCGGCCGAACCCCGACACGCGAGCCGGGCCGGGGCGCCTACGTGGACGACCCCTTCGGCAACCGGATCGAGCTGATCGCGGCCGACTGAGCCGAGACCGGGTGGCGGGGCCCGACGCTGCCGGGAGAGGGGGAGGAGGCGCCGGCGGGGACGGTGCGGACCGCCCCCGCCGGCGATACCGACGGCCGAGTGGCGGAAACTCGCCATCGGCGGGTGATCGCAGTGTGCGCCCGCCGACCTGGGTGCCGGGTGGGGATCCCATAAGAAGGACGGAAGAATTCGGGCCTGCCGCTCAGGGGTGCCCGTTGCCCTCGGGTTTTCCGTCCTCGGGCCCGGGCACGGTGGGCAGAACAGCGACATGCGGGCCCCGCCGGCCGGGTCGTTCTCGGCCAGCACGGTCCCGCCCTCCGCCTTGGCCACCTGGGCCACGATGGCCAGCCCGAGGCCCGAGCCCGGGCAGGCCCCGCGCGGCGGGCGAGCGGTAGAAGCGGTCGAAGATGTGGGGCAGGTCGGCCTCCGCGATGCCCGGGCCGCGGTCGCGCACGACCACGGTGCCCTGCCGGCACTCGACGGACACCGTCTGCCCCGGCGGGCTCCACTTGCGGGCGTTGTCGAGCAGGTTGCCCGACGGCCCGCCCGAGGCGGTCGGCGTGGCCCTCGACCCAGCAGGGCTCGGCGGTGAGGTCGAAGGTGACCTCCTCGGCGCGCCCGTGGGTGCTCTGGACGGCGACGGCGTCGCTGCACGAGCAGGTCGAGGCGCAGCGGCTCGCGGGGCGCCGGCTGCTGGTCGCCGCGGGCGAGCTCGGCCAGGTCGCCGACGAGGTCGGTGAGCTCCTGGAGCTGCACGAGGACGTCGTCGACGAGCACGGAGCGGTCCTCGGGGCTCAGCTCGTCGACGCGGCGGATCACCTCGAGGTTCGTCCGGAGGCTGGTGAGCGGTGTCCGCAGCTCGTGGGACGCATCGAGCACCAGCTGGCTCTGGGCGCCGGCGCGACGACTCGAGGGCTTCGAGCAAGCGGTTGAAGGTGCGGCGGAGGCGGCCGAGCTCGTCGGGCCCGCCGGGGGAGAGGCGCCGCGAGACGTCGGTCGTCTCCGCGACGTCCTCCACGCTGTCGGTGAGCGAGTTCAAGGGAACGAGGGCGGTCCGCGCCACGAGCCAGCCGAGCACGACGGCCAGCAGGACACCGATCAGCGCGACGGCACCGAGCAGGAGCGCCAGCGTCTTGAGCTCCGAGTTGGCGTTGAAGAGCGTGGCGATCTGCAGGGCGCCGCCGTTGACCAGGACGACCGCCGTTGACGAGCGTGTTGTCGGGGAGGTGTTCGACCAGCTCGCGCATCTGGTTGCCGTCGACGTTGACGGTGGTGAAGAACGCGGGCGCGAGGTTCACGGCAACGAGGCGCACCTGCCCGGTGACAGGGAGGCCGCCGCCGGAGATGACGCGCGCCGCTGGAGTCGATCACCTGGCCCAGGGTGGCCGTGGTCGACCCGATCTCCTGTCCGGCCACGATCTTCTGCGCCGCGGTGGTGAGCGAGTTGTCGGCCGCCTGCAACAGCGTGTTGCGGGCGACGAGGAAGGCGGCGCTCGAGGCCGCGAGCACGGCGACCACGACGGCGACCGTGGTGGCCAGCACCAGCCGGGTGCGGAAGGTCATGCGTCCCGCAACACGTAGCCCACCCCGCGCACGGTCTGGATGCAGCGGGGCTCGCCCCCCTCTTCGAGCTTGCGGCGGAGGTAACCGACGTAGACGGCGAGGGAATTGGTCCCCGAATCGAAGTCGAAGCCCCAGACGCGGTTGAGCAGGACCTCGCGGGTGAGCACCTGGCGGGGGTGGCGCAGGAACATCTCGAGGAGGTCGAACTCGATCCGCGTGAGCGTGAAGGCCCGCTCGCCCGCTGGCCCTCGCGGGTCGAGAGGTCCAGGGTCAGGTCGCCGACGCGAAGCAGGCCGCCCTCGCCCTCGAAGCGGCGTCGCAGCAGCGCGCGCAGGCGGGCGAGGAGCTCGGCCAGGGCGAACGGCTTGACGAGGTAGTCGTCGGCGCCGGCGTCGAGACCCTGGACGCGGTCGTCGACCGCGTCGCGGGCGGTGAGCATCAGCACCGGCGTGTCGTCGCCGGCGGCGCGCATCCGCCGGCAGACCGTGAGGCCGTCGATGTCGGGCAGCCCGAGGTCGAGGACGAGCGCGTCGGGCGGCGCCTGGGCCAGCTCCTCGAGCGCCTCGCCGCCCGAGGGCACGGTCGCCACGTCGTAGCCCTCGAGGCGCAGGGCCCGGTCGATCGACCGGCGGACCGCGAGGTCGTCGTCCACCACCAGGATGCGCACGAGGCAGAGGCTACGCGCCGACTCCGCCGTGCAGGGCCGCGAGTGCGCCCTCCGCGGCCTGGCCGTGCCTAACCTCTAGCGGGCGCTTTCCCACTCCGGGGTAGTTCAATCGGCAGAACGTCGGCCTTTGGAGCCGGATGTTGGAGGTTCGAGCCCTCCCCCCGGAACTCGCTCGACGGGCACGCTGGAGCCGCGTCGCACCACGGAGCGACGAGTTTGGGCCCGGCTCACCATGCTGCCGTCGACCTTCGGGTCTGACCAGCGGCCCGTGGCCGGTCCCTTTCGGCGAGGCGGGCGAGATAGTCGTTGTAGGCGGCCAACTCGGCATCTTCCTGTGCTGCCTGCGCAGCCGGAGCGCCCGTCAGCGCTTGCGGCACGGCGTCGGGATGCCCGTTCTCCGACGCCACGGCCTCGAGCGGCTCCTCCGGCTTCTCGTGCACGAAGCGCCACCACATGTAGATCGCGTAGCCGGCGAAGAGCGGCCACTCGAAGACGTAGGCCCAACTGAGGCTGTTGCCGGCGACGGCGCGGTCGATCTGCCACAGGCACAGCGCCATGAACGCGGGCACGAGGACGAGGATCACCGCGTGCAGTTTCAGGCGCGCGCGGCGAGAGCCAGACCCGCTTGTCCATCACCCCTCCGCGTAGAAGAAGTCGGACAGGATGGTGGCCAGCTCGAGCGGCCGGTCGCCCTGGATGCTGTGGCCGGCGCCCTCGACGCCGACCACCCTGGCTTCCGGCTGCCGGCGAAGCAGCTCGGCCACGTCCTCGTCGCCCACAACGGACCAGGCCAGCCCGCGGACCAGCAGCACGGGCACCGTGAGCGCAGAGACCGCCTGCCACCAGTCGCCGAATTCGGGGTGGACCGCCGCGTCGGAGGCCTCGGCCCGGAAGCGCGCGTAGCGCCAGACCCAGGTGCCGTCCTCTCTCTGCACTGCGTTGTGGAGGATGCCACGCCGCAGCGAGGACTCGCTGCGGCCGGGGTTGTGCTCGATCGTCCGGGCCAGGAGTTCGTCGAAGCTCGCAAAGCTCGCCGGGCCGTTGACGAAGTTCGTGACCGGCGCGGCCTTCTCCGCCGTCACCCCCGGCGTGATGTCGACGAGCACGAGGGCGCGCACGAGCTCGGGCGCGTGCGCCGGCGAGAGCGATGGACGACACTCCGCCGAGTGACATCCCGACGACCCCGCGTGCCTCCGGTGCGAGCGCGCGCACGACGACGGCGAGGTCGCGGCCGTTGGTCCCGGCCGACACGGGACCATCCGGCCCCCCGTCGGAGTGGCCGTGCCCGGGCAGGTCGACCGCGAGGAGTGGGCGGCCAAGTGCGAGGGCCACGGTGTCCCAGGTGTGCGCGTTCTGGGCGCCGCCGTGGACCAGCACCAACTCGGGCCTCCCCGTCGAACCGCCCCAGACCAGGCTCGAGACCCGGCGGTCAGGGGAAACCTCCACGTCGACGCGCCGCACGTCAGGAGGCCCGTCATAGGGGAGGCCGTACTCGGCCGCGTTCTCGTGGAAAAGGCCGAACTCGTCGTACGGGATCAGCTCCGGCACCCCAGAAGTGTCCCATACGCACGCCGGGCGGCCCGGCGGGCTAAGAATGCGGCGATGCCCGAACGCCGCCGCCTCTCCGCCGTCGTCCTCGCTGCCGGCGAGGGCACGCGCATGCGGTCAGAGCGTCCCAAGCCGCTGCACCTGTTGTGTGGACGCCCGATGATCCTCCACGTGCTCGACGCCATGGCTGAGATCGACGTGCGCCGGGTCGTTGTCGTCGTGGGACACCGCGGTGAGTGGGTCACCAAGACGCTGGTGCAGCACGCGCCGCCCACCATGGAGATCGAGTTCGTCGAGCAGGTCAAGCGATCGGGCACCGGTGATGCCCTCGCCGTCGGACTGACCGGGCTGCCCGACGACGACGACGAGCTCGAGGACGTGGTGGTGCTCCCGGGGGACACCCCGCTTCTCCGTCCGCAGACGCTGGCGACGCTGGTACGCGCCCACCGGGCCGAGGACGCCGGCGCCACTTTGCTGACCGCGGTGGTGGAGAACCCCACTGGCTACGGGCGGGTCGTCCACGGCAAGGACGGGGAGGTGTCCCGGGTCGTCGAGGAGGCCGACGCCACCGACGAGGAGCGGGTCATCGACGAGGTCAACACCTCCATCTACTGCTTCCGGCGCAGCATCCTGGCGCCCACGCTGCGCCGGCTCAGCCCGGCCAACGCGCAGGGCGAGTACTACCTGACCGATGCGGTCGCGGTGCTGCACAGCGCCGGCTACGCGGTGCGCTCGTTGGTCTTGCCCGACTCCATCGAGGCGGCCGGAGTCAACGACCGGGCCCAGCTCGCGGTGGCGGAGGCCGAACTGCGCGACCGCATCAACGAGCGCTGGATGCGGCGTGGCGTCACCATGTGGGACCCCGAGCGCACCTACGTGGACGCCGAGGCGCAGATCGAGGCGGACGTCTCGCTGCTCCCCGGAGTGATCCTGCGAGGCGCGTGCCGCGTCGGGGCAGGTTCCGAGATCGGGCCCAACAGCGTGCTGACCGAGACGACGGTGGGACCGGGCGCCATCGTCGAGGCCAGCGTGTGCACCCGGGCCACCATCGGCGACGGGGCTCGGATCGGTCCCTACAGCGTGCTCGAGGGCGGGGCCGAAGTCGCCGCGGGGACGGTGGTGCCGCCCCACTCGGTGCTCGCAGGTCCCGGGGCCTGAGGGCCCCGCCCGCCGACCCGACGCGCCGCCGGACGATAGCGTTACCTCGTGGAGCTGATCCCCCGCCGCCGCCTCGAACTCGTGTCCGGCCGCGCTCACCCGAGCCTGGCTCAGGACATTGCGGGCCACCTGGGCGTCGAGCTCGGCCAGGCCAACCTGCGTGAGTTCGCCAACGGCGAGATCTACTGCAAGTACGACATCTCCATCCGCGGCTGCGACGTCTTCATCATCCAGACGCATGCCAGCCCGGTGAACGACTCACTGATGGAGCAGTTGATCATGATCGACGCGGCCAAGCGCGCGTCGGCCAAGCGCATCACTGCGGTCTGTCCCTACTACGGCTACTCGCGCCAGGACCGCAAGTCGACCGGCCGTGAGCCCATCACGGCCAAGTTGGTGGCCGACATGCTCTCGGCTGCGGGTGCCGACCGTGTGGTCTCCGTCGATCTGCACTCGGGGCAGATCCAGGGCTTCTTCGACACGTCCGTTCGACCACCTGGTGGCGGCCCCGGTGATGGAGGCCTACATGCGGGAGCACTTCGGCGACGAGGTCGTGGTGGTCGCCCCGGACGCAGGGCGGGTGAAGGTGGCCGAGCGCTACAGCCAGCACATGGGGTGCGACCTGGCCTTGATTCACAAGACCCGCCCGCGGGGTACCTACAACGAGGTGCAGGCCCGCCACGTGATCGGTGAGGTCGAAGGACGCCACTGCGTGCTGATCGACGACATGATCGACACCGCCGGCACCATCTGCGCCGCCGCCGAATTGTTGGCGGAGGCGGGGGCGTCGGAGATCTGCGCCATGGCCACGCACGGCGTGCTCTCGGACCCGGCCGTGGATCGATTGAAGGCGGCGCCGATCTCGCGGGTTGTCGTGACCGACACGCTGCCCGTGGCCGAGGACCGCTCGTTCGACAAGCTCGAGGTGCTCTCGGTCGCCAAGATCATCGCCGACGCCATCGACGCCGTCTTCGAGGACACGTCGGTCTCCGAGCTCTTCGGCGGGGACAACCTCGTCTAACAGGCGGCTGCCAGGCCGCAGACGTCCGGGAATGAACCTTTGTCGTCCATATACGAGAGCGCAGTAGATCCCAGCAGCGAGAACAACTCGCACTCCTTCGCGCTGTCCATGATCGGCTACAACAAGCGGGTCCTCGAAGTGGGCTGCTCGACTGGATATCTGACAAAGACCCTCGTCGAGCGAGGATGCGACGTCGTCGGAGTGGAGATCGATCGCGCCGCGGCAGCCAAGGCCGAGACCTGGGCCGAACGAGTCGTTGTCGGCAACCTTGACGAAAGCGGCGTGTGGGACGAGGTCAAAGACGAGTCGTTCGACGTCGTCGTCATGGGCGACGTGCTCGAGCACCTCCGCGATCCTCTCGCCTCATTGCGACAAGCTTCTCGCAAACTCAAGCCGTCTGGCTTCATCGTCACATCCCTGCCCAACATCGCCCACGGGGATGTGCGCATAGCGCTGATGAAGGGTCGCTTTCGTTACGCGGAAACGGGGTTGCTCGATCGCACCCACCTCCACTTCTTCACGTTGGAAACGATTCGCCAGATGATGTCCGAGGCCGGCCTTGTCGTCGTCGACACGAAACGGGTCGTGGTGCCGCTGTTCCAGTCCGAGCTGGACGTGAGCGGGGCGACGTGAACCACAAGACCCTCGACGAGCTCCACGCAGACCCCGAGGTCGAGACGTACCAGTACGTCATGAAGTCGGTACGTGACAACGGGAACGCGGAGATCACCCAATTGGCCGACGCGTCAGCGAGTTGACCGATCGGGTGCACAACCAGCGCATGAGGATCGCGCTGCTCCGCAAAGGACTCCTGGACAATGGCATCCTTCACGAAGTGATCGCAGCCCGTCAGCGGGACATCGAGGAGCAACAGCGCTACGTCGAGGCCCTCGAGGGACACGTGTCCGGCTTGGAGCACAACATCGAAGTGCTCACCGAGTCTCTCGCTGCACCGGAGGGCAGATACCAGACGGCATTGGCGCAGCGTGCCCCGCTCACCCGCGGCCTCTACAACCGGTTCCGCCGAATCAGGGCGAAGTCTCGTTGAGCGAGCCGACGGTGGAAGACGGCGCGCGACAAGGCGACGAGCCGCGCCGAAGGGGACCCGCAGGTTCTCGCGTTCTACCTTCCACAGTTCCATCAGGTCGCCGAGAACGACGCCTGGCACGGCGCCGGATTCACGGAATGGACGGTCGTGGCGCGGAGCAAGCCCATGTACCCCGGCCATCGCCAACCTGAACTTCCCGGCGAGCTCGGCTTCTACGACCTTCGAGTCCCCGAAATCCGTTACCGCCAGGCGCAGCTGGCCCGTGAGCACGGCATCAGCGGTTTCCTCTACTACCACTACTGGTTCGGTGGGCGGCGGATGCTCGGCCGGCCCTTTGACGAAGTCCTGCGTTCGGGCCAGCCCGATTTTCCGTTCGCCCTGTGTTGGGCCAACGAGAGCTGGTTCCGTCGCTGGCAGGGCTCCGTCGACGAGATGCTCATGGAGCAGGTCTTCAGCGAAGACGATGACATCGCGCACATTCGTTGGCTGATCAAATGCTTCGAGGATCCCCGCTACATCCGGGTCGAAGGCAGGCCCTTGCTCGCGGTGTATCGGGCGCAGCACCTGCCCGACCCGCGCCGAACGGTCGAGGTCTGGCGCTCCGAATGTGAGCGGGCGGGTGTTGCCCCGCCCTGGCTCGTGATGTTCGAGACCGAAGACGAAGAGCTGGTTGCCGACCCCGCACTCCGCGGCTTCGACGCGAGCGCTGAGTTCGTACCGCATCAACTGGCGTCCCTCGTTCACTCGAAGCCTCGTATCTTCGGACCCGACCGGTCGAATCGACTCTTCGAGTACGACGAGGTTGCGGGCGCATATATGCATCGCCGCGAAGTCGGATGGCTCCGCTACCCCTGCGTGGCGACCGGATGGGACAACTCGCCTCGCCGGCAGGAAGGCGAGGCTCTGATTCTCCACGGCTCCACGCCAGAGGGATATGGCCGATGGCTGACCGAAGCGGCCCGTCGCCAAAAGCAGTCCTCCGGCCGCAATGGGATTGTGTTCGTCAACGCGTGGAACGAGTGGGCCGAGGGAGCTCATCTGGAGCCCGACGATCGATGGGGAAGGGCGTACCTCGAGGCCACCAGAGAGGCGCTGGGGGAGGTGTTCGGAAAGCAGGAAGGAGACCAGGCGCAGCCACGGGCGCCGGTACAGCACCCGGTGGCGAGCCCTTCCGACGTCCTCTACGACGACCTGTACGAGCAGTTCGTGGCGCTGCAGACGTCGGCGAGCGGCTTCCTGGCGTATTCGGACCGGCGCATCTCCGAGCTGAAGAAGCACTACGACGCCAAAGTGGACTGGGCCAGGCACAAAGGCGAAATGGTCGCAGAACTGAACGAGTGGCTCTACGAGCAACTGCGGGTCAGGGACGAGCAAATGCGCAAGCTCGGTCTGACGGACTCCTCGCTCTCCGAGTGGCTACAGGACCCCGAGCTCCGGCCGGGTCACCTCGACGCCTTTGGCGATGAAGGCGACGGCGAATTTCCCAAGAGCTCGAACAGCGATGCGTCCGGCGGGGCCGACGAGACGCCACCTTCCCGCGAGGTCGAGCTCGACCCGCGGCGGCCGCAGGTGGACGAGCTCCGGAGGGATGACGGTTACGACGATCTCCCGACCATGCAGACTCCCCAGTGGCTCGTCGACATGGAACGGGACGCAGCGGAGTGACCGCCCACCTCGCCTGAGTCCTGCCTCAGTGGCGCCTCACGACATAGAGGTCCTGGTGGCTCCACCAGTAACCCTCGCGAAACGCCGAGACGTCAGTACTCAGCCGGGAGCGCACCTGACCATGGACATAGTCCCTCGAGGTCACGGTGCTCCCGTATTCAGCGACGTCGAGGTCCCGCTGTTCGCTGGTCGGTGAGAACCAGAACCCCGCCTCGTCCAGCTCCGCATTGGTCAGATGTTCACGCTGTGAAGTCTCTCCGTGAGTCGTGAAGACGAGGAGTCCGCCGGTCCGGACGTGCCGGAAGAGGCTCTCGAGCCAGGAGCCCCAAGTAGCGCCCGGCATGTGAGAGAAAAAGGACAGCGCGAAGACGACATCGAATTGCGCGCCGAGGTCGAATCTTTTCGGATCGGATCGCGACAAGGCAACGGGAAGCGCCAACTCGTCGCGGATGAAGGCCATGGCTTGTGGGTGGATGTCGGACGCAATGACATTCGCGCTCGGCAGCACACGGGGCAGATGACGGGATACGCACCCGTAGCCCGACGCGAACTCGAGGAGGTCGAAAGAGGTGCACTCGAGAAGGTCGGAATTGTGCCGCAGGACTTCGTGGAGACGTTCCGCTGATGTCCGGCCGTCGGTCAGGTAGTACTCGAGTGGGTCGGCGACCTCAGGGTGGTTCGCTACGAACTGGTAGATGAAGTCGTCGGGATGCACGCGAGGGGACACGCGGAGCCTTCGGGAGAGCGCCCGGTTGTCCTCGCTCAGCACGGCTCCGACATCGGGCACGGACGTGGTGGTCAGGCCAGCCGATTTCTGCACGAGGGGTCGGGGGACCAGGGTGGCAGAAGGACCACCGGAGGAGCCGAGGCGCCACCAGAGGTCACGGACCTCCTGCCCTCTCCATCCGGTTCCCTCGCACCATCCTCCCAACGCATGGAGCGAAGCGCGCCGCCACAGCGCCGCGCTCGCGAGGTAGTTCGATCGCTCGAGACGCGCACGCTCATAGGGATGCGCGCTCATGACCTCGCCTTCGGGGGTGATGACCATGCCGAAGGCCACGTCGTCGGCGGACGTGTCGAGCTGCCCTTTGAGCCGCGGCAGGGCGTGTGGCAGGAGCTGGTCCGTGGAGTCGAGGACCAGGACCAGGGCGGCATTGCTGGCTCGAAGGGCCAGGTTTCGTACACCGCCTGCACCCCCTCTGGGCTCAGCCCGATGGACGACGCACCGATCGGGTACTTCGCTCAGCTCGGGCACCCGGTCCACGCAGAGATGGATCACCGCGTCCACTCCCTCGAGCTGGGGCACCAACGAGGCCAACGTCAGCCCGAAGTCGGGCCACCCCGGCGAACGCAGGACGATCACGTCCACGGAGTCGGGACTGCGGTCAGGTTGCATCGTCGTGACGGCCTGCCCGGCGGGTTCGGGTTGCAGCGGCAGGTCGTCGAGACCGCTCGCCGACTGTGGTGCCTCGTCTCGGTAGTGGTCGCCGTCCCACGGGTAGACGACGCCATAGGGCGGGCGGCGGGCGGGCAGCGGGCGGTGCTCGACGTGACAGCCGAGGCGGCTGGACAGGACCCGGCCGCCAGTTCGGCGGCGAGCTGGCTCAGCAGGACCGCGGCCGCACGCATCGGAAGCTGCGCGCGCAACGTCTCGTAGCAGTGGGATCGGATCTCGGCCAAGCGAGCATGGTCGCGTCAACAGCGTCTTGCTGTGGGTGAAGAGTGAACGCGAGCTGCCGAGGACAAGGTCGGCGCCGGGGCGCAAGGGACCGAAGTCCGTGCTGTGCTCACTGACGACCACGCAACCGTTGCACATCGCTTCGAGGCACCGGACCCACTCGAAGGACCGGCTGTACTCCCTGTGCATGTTCACGATGATCTTGGCCTCTGCCAACAGACGGAGCTTGTCCCGACCAGTGAAGAAGCCGGGTCTCGACTCCGTCAGCGGCTCGTGCGGCGGAAGGGCCAGAACGACCGAGCAGTCGTCGGCTGCCGCGACGTCGAGCGCGATGTTGCGCGACCGCCGGCGATCAATCGTTCCTAGGAACACGACGTCGTGGGGTCGTGGCGTGTCGGCGCCACCCCATGCATCCCAGTGGCTGCTGTAGCCGAGCCGGATCCGGTGCGTCGGGAGTCCGACCTCGCCGAGAGACACAACGGCATCGTCGGTAATGGCCACTCGGGCGCCTGCCAGCGCGGCGGCGGCCACCGTCTGCGCATACGACTCGGTTCCCGGGTGCTCGACACACAGGGCGATCGTCCGGCGGAGCTGGTTCTCGTCGGGATGCGCGTGCGGTGGAACCTTGAGGAAGTATTCGTGCGGCTCGACGACGTAGATCGCATCGTCGGCGGGCGGGAACGTCCCCACGCTCAGCGTGACCTGGATTTCGCCGAGGGCTTCGACCTCGGCGGCGATCACGCCGAGCAACTCGTGCATGAAGATGCTGCCCCCGGGTGGGGTGACGAAATGAACAGAGATCACGAACGGCGGCGGCGCAGGTGCCCCAGCATGCGGACGGGCCTGGTCAGTCGCCAACTCGTGGACTGGAAGACCTTGGCGTATTCGTGCTCCAACTGGGCCAGGACGAGGCGAAGCTGGGCCACCTCGAGGTCGACGCCTGGATCGGCCCGTTGCTCCGACACATCGGCGAGTTTTTGCTCACACTCGAGGAGGAGCGCTCCCAGCCGGTCGCGTTCGCGCCGGAGCTCTTCTCGTTCGCGCTCCCAGGCAGCGGGGAGCGCCGGGCGACGGGCCGGATAGCGCGCCGCTTCCTGAAGGAGACGCGCGTGCTCCATCATCTCGGTCAGTGCCTGGGTCCGGTCTGCAACGAGCTGTTGCGGCACGGATGGCGCACAACCGATGATCGTTGGCAGCGACGGGAGATCCCGGTGGCTGGCCACAACCAGCGAGTAGGGATCACCGCCCTCCACGAGAGGGTGTACCAACCTGAGTTCGGAGGTGGCGGGACCGGCGTGGTCACCTCCGGGTGGCACGAGGACCGATGCCATCTGCTCGTGCTGGTGCAGGAGCGTGACGTGCGGGAGCCGGCTCTGGACGGCGGCCTGCAGCTCTTCCGGCGTGAGCTCGTGGACATGGAAGGGATTACCGGCCGGATAGACCCGAGGATTGGGAGACGACACCATGAGGATGCCGCCGGGTCTCATGACGCGGACGAGCTCGTCGAGCACCCGTTCCTGTTGTTGGACGTGTTCGAGGGCTTCGAAGCACACCACCAAGTCGAAACTCTCGTCCGGCCATGGGAGATCGGCCAGGTCTCCCTGACGGATATCGGCGTTCGGCGCACGCGTGCGCGCGTCCTCCACGGCCTCGAGGTCGATGTCGATGCCCGACGGCGCTGGCGGCTCCGGAATCGAGGAGGAGCAACGTTCCCCACCCCACGCCACATCCGGCATCGAGCACCTGCTTGCCGACGCACAAGTGTGCGCCCAAGGCGTAACGGATGACGTGCTCCGCCTCGATGAGCTGGCCTCCCATGAGCTCGGGGATGAACCGTTCGCCCGTTGCTTCGATCATCACGCCGCGCCCTTCTGTTCGTTCCACGACTTCCACACTTCGGCCAAGTCCGCGTTCGGACACTCCTGCAGCGCCGACGAGCGCGTCGGCATAGAACTTCCCGTAACCCGGGCCTACGCCGCGGTCGACGGCCGCCATCCGCGCCGCTCTGCTCACTGCGGCCACGTCATCGGGTGACTTCGTCAACACGGAATGCAAGAGTCCCACCAGCCCTTCGAGGTCACGAGGCCTCGTGAGCCATCCCGTAACGGAGTCCTGCAGCAGCTCCCCCACGCCGAACGCATCGGCGGCGACGATCGGCAGGTCGAAGGCCATCGCCTCCATGAAGGAGCGTGGGACGGATTCGAGGTCGGAGGCGCTGACGAGAAAGTCTGCGATCGCGTAGTAGCGATAGATGTCCGTGGTCACCGGATCGATTCGGATGCGATCGGACGTGGCGAGACGCTGCACCATCTCCTCCACCGCGCCGGCATATCTGCTCGGCGAAGAACCGACCAGCACCAGGTGGAGGTGGTCGTGAACCGGAGATAGCTCGTCGAACGCGGCGACGAGCATGCCGATCGACTTGCGGGGATCGAAGACTCCGACGACGAGGAGCACGACATCCGATTCGGCGAAGCCGGCGTCGGCACGCAGAGCGCCCCTGTTTGCCGCGGTCAGATATGCATCGATGGGGCCCATGTCGACCTCGTAGTCGACGACGAAGGTGGGAGTGGCACCCTTGATGTCGCGGTAGAAGGCCTCGGTCTGTGCGGCCTCGAAGACGAGAGCTGAGGGATAGGCGAAGCTCGTCTTCGAACAGATCCCGTACGATCGGGTGGAAATCCGACGCCATGTCGCCGTAAAGCCCGCTCCGCCCATAGTGATCGAAGAAGGTCGGGGGCGCAATGCTCTCGTGGATCGCCCACAGGCTCGGAATGTCTGCGCTCTGCGCCGCCAGCACGGCGGGGAAGAGCAGCAGCGTGTTGACAAGGACGGCACCGGCCCGATGGGCGCGGATGAGCAGTGCCATTTCGTGCACCCATCCTTCGAAGGAGTGTGCCGAGCCCAACAGCGGCCTACTCGTGACGTGGACGTCGACCCCCATGGCTTCGAGGACCGGACGCAGGGGACCGTCGTCGAAGCGCAACGACCAGGCAGCGCGAACGGCCGCTCGCAACGACATGACGAAGCAGGTCGGAGAGCCACAGCTGGGCGCCCGCAAACCCGAGGTCATGGGCGAACACGACGACGGCTGAGCGATCCGTTGCGATGCTCCGGACGATCTGGGTGTTGCGGGTGGCGAGCCGATGCAGGTCGGCGCGGCTTCTTCTCCGTCCCAGGGTCGTTCTGACCACGTGACGAGATGGACGCCAGATCTCCACCGGCGCCCATCCAGACTCGTGGCTTCCACGAAGACCTCGGTCATGTCACTGCGCTCCGACCTCGGCACAGTAAGAGCGACTCGAATCCGCACAGGGCCGCTATCCGCATGCATCGGGCACCTCGTCGGATCATTCGGTGTAGGTGCGGGCCAGGCCCACCATGTCACCGTCGACAAAGACGGCGACCCGCGCGGTGCGGGATCCCGGGAACAGGCACCAACCCTGGACGTTCAGGACGTCTCCCGAAAGCTCGGCGACCGCAGTGGGAGCAACGAGCTCGCCCGCGGGCCCGTCGCGACCCAGCGCCACCGCGAACGTCCGCCGCACGACAACGCTCTCCCGACCGAGGTGGCGAACACCGCAGCGGTGAGCGAACCGACCGCCGGCGCGTCGAGCCACAGCCGGACGGACCATCCCAGGCGGGTACCGCCGGGTTCGTCCCGGTCCACGATCGGACAACGGCGCCGCCACCGGCTCCTGGCCGCGCACCTGGACCTTCACCTCGGCCGTCGCCGGGTCGTACACGCTGTCGACGTGACCAGAGAGGAACACCTCGCCCGGAAGTTGCCAGACGTCGGCTGAGGTCTGGTCGACGTGGAGGCCAGCGGGGGGACCGGGCCGTGGCTGTGTCGGTGGGCGGGCGGGCCGTACTCATCGCTCCCGGGGGGACTGGTCGGCCACCACCCCCGGGGCCGGTTCATCGTCATGTCGGCCCACACCTGCTCGCATGCCTTCGCGTAGGGAACGCGGCTCGTAGTCGACGAGCGAGCGAAGGAGGGAAATGTCGAGCTGCACACGCGGGAGATCGAAATCCCGGAAGTCCTTGGACGCGGTCGTCAGCGGCCGGCCGCTCACCTCGCGGGCGAGCGTCGACGACCTCACTCATCGCGTGTGGCGACGCCGCTGCCGATGTTCACGACGGAGGGACCGCCGGCTTCGACGAGCGCCGCGATGGCCAGGCCGATGTCCTCGGCGTGGACGAAATCACGCCAGACCTGCCCGTCCCCGTAGAGGACAAGCGGCTCGCCGGTGCGGCAGCGCTCGAGGGCGGTGCCGACGATCCCTTGGCCGCGTGCGGTGGTCTGACCCGTTCCGTAAGCGTTGCCGATCCTCAGGAGCCGGACGTCGACGTCGTTCATTGCCCCGTAGCGCAGCACGATACCTCTCCGCGGTGAGCCTCGTGATCCCATAGACGGACAGCGGGACCGTCGGGGCCGTCTCGGGGATCGGGAACGACGGCGCGTTCCCATAGACCGTCCCTCCCGAAGACAGGTACGAGACGGGGAGCCGGGGGCCTTGGGCGAGAACACCGAGGAGCTCCAGGAGCGGCTGGAGGGTCAGGGAGAGGTCGAGGTGGGGCTCCTGCTCTGCCTCGGGCGGCACCAGTGACCCGAGGGCGAACACCACGTGATCGATCCCGACGACGGCCTCCGCCTCCGTCTTGGTCACGCCGGCATCACCGATGATGACCTCCGCTCCCGCGGTGAGTAGCTGCGCCCGTCCGTGGGGCCGGCTACGCGACAGCACGCGGACGCGGTGGCCGTTGTCGAGCAAACGGCGGACGACGTGCGCCCCCAGAAAGCCGGCGCCGAGGACCAGGACGGAGCCGGAAGAACGGCGGCCTCGCCGTGGAGAGGCGACTCACGTCCACGGCGGCATGATACCGAGGAGTCCTCGGCGGACCATTCTGCCGTGGACCGGGGACCAACGGCCGCGATTGGTCCGCCCGCCAGGGGCGACTACGCTGGTAGGCCGTTCGCACGGCCCGGCTTCCCGTGGCGCGTGCACGCCGCTCTCGCCGTACCCGAGGAGATCCGTCATGGCCGAAGTCGTACTTGCCGCCGAAACCGGGCGCCCCAAAGGCTCGCGCGCCTTGCGCCGCCTCCGGCGCGAGGGGAAGATCCCCGGCGTCATCTACGGGCACGGGACCGAGCCCGTGCCGGTGGCCGTGGGGGCGCGCGAACTGCGGGTCGCATTGAACGGCGAGGCCGGGGCGAACCAGCTGCTGTCGCTCGACACCGGCTCGGGGACCTACCTGACGATCGCCCGCGACATGCAGCGTCACCCGGTGGCGCAGACGGTCACCCACGTCGACTTCATCATCGTCCGCCGCGACGAGGTGATCAGCGCCGACGTGCCGATCACCCTCGTCGGTGAGGCGCTCGAGGTGCAGCACGGCGACGGCTTGGTCGAACAGCAGATGTTCACCCTCCCCATCAACGCGCTGCCGGGCGAACATCCCATCCGGCATCGACGTCGACATCAGCGAGCTGACAATCGGCGGTCAGGTGCGCGTATCCGACCTCACCCTGCCGTCGGGTGTGACGACCGAAGTCGACCCCGAGACCGCCGTTGCGATCGGCCAGCCGCCGCGTGTCGTCGTGGAGGAAGAGGTTGCCGTCGAGGGCGAGGGCGAGGAAGGCGCGGCCGAGGAAGGCGCCGAGCCGGCGGGCGAGGCACAGGCATCGGATTCCGCCGGCGAAGAGGGCTAGGCCCTGCGCCGGCCCTTTGCCCGGTCCGAGCGCCGGGGCACCCCGGCTGATCTGTTGGTCGTCGGGCTGGGCAACCCCGGGGCCGAATTCGCCGGGAGCCTCCACAACGCGGGGTCCGATGCCGTCGAGCTGCTGGCACAGCGGCACGGGGTGTCACTGCGGGCCGAGAAGGGGGTCCAGGCGCGTGCGGCCACCGCGACCATCAGCGGCCGCCGGGTGGCCCTCGCCGTGCCCACGACCTACATGAACGACTCCGGCGTCGCGGTGCGCTCGCTGGCCCGCCGTTTCGGCATCGACGAGCCGGCGGCCATCGTCATCGTGCACGACGAGCTGGACCTTCCGCCCGGCCTCGTCCGCCTCAAGTCCGGCGGCGGGTTGGCCGGGCACAACGGCCTGCGCTCGATTGCTTCGCACCTCCATTCGCAGGATTTCCTGCGCGTGCGCATCGGTGTGGGCAAGCCACCGAGTGCAGAGCAGGGCGCGTCGCACGTGTTGCGGCGCCCACCCCGGGCGGTGCGGGAGCTCTTGGAGTCGGCCGTGCAGACGGCGGCGGACTCCGTCGAGCGCATCGCCGCGGACGGTATCGACGCCGCCATGTCGTGGTGCCACTCCCTGCCGAGCTAGTTCCGATGTCCGCGCCGCCTCCTCCCTCGCCGCCCACGGTGGCCGGCAGCCTGTCCGCCGTCCCGCGCCAGCTGCGGGCAGACCCGGTGCTGGGCGTGTTGCTCGGCGCGGCCGACGCCACGGTCGCCGTACCCGAGGCCGCGCAGGCGGTCGTGGCCGCTGCCTTGGCGGCGTTCACCGAACGGGGCCCACTGCTCGTCGTCACCCCGACGGGTCTCGATGCGGAACGCATGGCCGACGACCTGACGTGCCTGCTGGCGGCTGAGGACGGGCCGGCGCCCGAGAGCGACGTGGGCGCGCTCAGCGGGGCGGTCACCATCCTCCCCGCCTGGGAGACGCTGCCGTTCGAGCGGGTCAGTCCGGAGATCGAGACGATGGGCCGCCGGCTCGCCGTGATCCACGCCCTGCGCGAGCGCGACGCGGCTTGGCCGGCGCCCCGGGTCATCGTCAGCCCGGTGCGGGCGCTGCTACAACGGCTCGCGCCGCTCGAGGCGGCCGCACCGTTGGTGGTCGTGCGCGGCCAACAGGTCGAGTCGGAGTCCTTGTTGCACGAGCTCGTCGCCCGCGGCTACCGGCGCGAGCACCAGGTCGAGCACCGCGGGGAGTTCGCCGTGCGGGGTGGCATCGTCGACATCTTCCCGTCGACTGCGGACGTGCCGGTGCGCATCGATCTGTGGGGTGACGAGGTGGACCGCCTCACGTCCTTCGCGGTGAGCGACCAGCGCTCGTCGCACGACATCGCATCGCTGACCCTCTACGGGTGCCGCGAACTGATGGCGGGTCCGGCCCTGCGCGACGCCGCGCGTCGGTTGACCGGGCGGCGGGCCTGGGGCACATCGATCTGGGAACGCCTGGAGCGAGGCGAGCAGTTCGACGGCATGGAGTCGTGGCTGCCCTTCCTCGACGGCGACCCGCGTGTGCTGCCCGACCTGCTGCCCGCCGGTGCACAGGTCGTGCTCGTCGAACCGCGGCGCATCCGGGACCGGGCGGTACAGCTCCTCGACGAGGAAGCTGCGCTGGCCGAGACGCTCGCCGCCACCTGGGGCGCCGAAGGAGGGGGACGAGGACCCGTTCCCGCGTCTGCACGTGCCGTTCGACCGGCTCCTGAGCCAGAGCGACGCCGGGGTCATCTCGTTGCCTCCGGTCCCCGAGGGCCCGTCGACCGCCGCGTTGCGGGTCGGGCGCTTCGACCCGGTCGCGGGGGACCCGGCCCGCCTGGCCAGCGGGGTGTCCGGGCTGGTGAGCGAGGGCTATTCGGTGACGCTGTGTGCCGCGACGGTCCCGGGCGCGGCGCGGCTCTCCGGCATCCTCGCCGAGCAGGGCGTGCACGCTGCCGTGGTCGGCACTGCTCCCGTGACGACAGGCGTGGTGGTGGTCACCGCGCCGCTGACGAACGGCTTCGTGCTCCCCGACGCCAAGGTCGCGGTGCTCTCCGAGACCGACGTGACCGGGCGCCGGATGCCGCACCGGCGCGCCCGGCCGCGTGCACGTGCCGCGGACGGGTTCTTCGACGATCTCGAGGCGGGCAGCTTCGTGGTCCACCGTCAGCATGGCGTGGCCCGCTTCGACGGGGTCACGACGAGGACGATGGGCGGCACGACCCGCGACTACCTGATCCTCCAGTACCGGGGCTCGGATCGTCTGTACCTCCCCGTGGAGCAGATCGAGGCGATCACCCCGTACTCGGGGGGCGAATCGCCGACCCTGTCCAAGATGGGTGGCGCCGACTGGCAGCGCACGCGTGCGAAGGCGCGGGCAGCGGCGGGAGAAGTGGCCGCCGAGCTCGTCCAGCTCTACCGCCGCCGCCTGGCCGTCGAGGGCCACGCTTTTGCGGCGGACACCCCGTGGCAGGGCGAGATGGAGGCTTCCTTCGGCTTCGTCGAGACCGAGGACCAGCTCAAGGCGATCAGCGACGTCAAGGCGGACATGGAGGAGACGCGGCCGATGGACCGCCTGGTCTGCGGCGACGTCGGGTTCGGCAAGACCGAGGTGGCGGTGCGGGGGGTCTTCAAGGCGGTGCAGGACGGCAAACAGGCGGCCGTGCTCGTCCCGACCACGCTGCTGGCGAGCCAGCACGCCCAGACCTTCGCGGAGCGCTACGCGCCCTATCCCGTTACGGGTCGAGCTGCTGAGCCGCTTCCTCTCGCCGGCCCAGCAGCGCGAGGTGGTGCAGGGACTGGCCGACGGCAGCGTCGACGTCGTCATCGGGACGCACCGCCTGCTCGCGCAGGACGTGCAATTCAAACAGCTCGGCCTGCTGGTCGTGGACGAGGAGCAGCGCTTCGGCGTCACGCACAAGGAGGCCGTGAAGCGCATCACCGAAGGCGTCGACGTGCTCACGCTGACCGCAAGCCCTATTCCACGCACACTGGAGATGGCGCTCACCGGGATCCGCGATCTGTCGATGGTCAACACGCCGCCGGCAGACCGGCGCCCGATCCTGACCTATGTGGGTGAGCAGGACACGGCCGCGGTCAGCGAGGCGCTCCGCCGTGAGCTCCTGCGCGAGGGACAGGTCTTCTACGTGCACAACCGCGTGTCCGACATCGACCGCGTGGCACGCGACCTGCGCGATCTCGTGCCCGAAGCCCGCATCGCCATCGCCCACGGACAGATGGACGAGGGCAGCCTCGAGACGGTCGTGCTCGACTTCTGGGCGCAGCGCTACGACGTCCTGGTCTGCACGACGATCATCGAGTCGGGGATCGACATGCCGTCGGTCAACACGCTGATCGTCGACCGGGCCGACCTGCTGGGGTTGGGGCAGCTCCACCAGATCCGCGGCCGCGTCGGTCGGGCCGGCCAGCGCGCCTACGCCTATCTCTTCCATCCCGCCGATCGGGTGCTGACCGAGCAGGCCTACGAGCGGCTGCGCACGATCGGCGAGCACACCGAGCTCGGGTCTGGCTTCAAGATCGCCATGCGCGACCTCGAGATCCGGGGTGCCGGCAACCTCCTGGGCTCGGACCAGTCGGGGCACATCGCAGCGGTGGGGTACGACCTCTACGTGCAGTTGGTGGCCGAGGCGGTCGCCGAAGCACCGCGGCGAGCCGCGGCCGGTGCCGCCGTCGGTCTCCATCGACGTTCCGGGTGACGCGCATCTCCCCAAGGACTACGTGGCAGCGGAGGACGCGCGCCTCGAGGCGTACCGTCGCCTTGCTGCCGCGGCGACGCTCGACGACGTCGACGACATCGGCTCGGAATGGGCCGACCGCTACGGGCCGTTGCCTGCGGCCGCCGAGGGGCTGCTGGCGCTGGGCCGTCTCCGCGCCAGTGCGCTGGCGCGCGGCATCGGCGAGGTCGCCATGAGCTCGGTCCGGCCCGGCGGCGCGCGCCGGCCGATGCTGCGACTGTCGCCGATCACGCTGCCCGCCAGCGCGCAGGTCCGCCTGCGGCGGCTTGCTCCGGGGGCGACGTACCGCGACGAGCTCGCGCAATTGCTCGTACCCGTTCCCGAGGGCGTGCCGGCCGCCGAGGGCGTGCGCCGGGTGATCGAAGAGCTCCTGCCGGTCACGCAGGGCGATTCCAAGCCCTGAGGGGGCACCTTGTAGCATGCCCGGCGCGTGAAGTGGCTCATCGGTCTCCTTGTGCTCCTCGGCGGCGGTGTCGCCTGGGCCGCGTTCGCGGTGCCGACGAACGCAGCGACGGTCAACGGCAGTGCCATCAGCCAGGACTCGCTCAATGCCCAAGTCCACGCCATTGCCGGGAGCGCGGAGTACCAGTGCTACCTGAACTCGGAGGAATACCTGTCCTCGAACGGCAGCCAGGCGGGCCTGCCGCCGGTGACCGGCGCCGGCACGGGGCAGAACGAAGGGGACAACCCGACCGCCAACAACGCGTTCGTCGCCACCTATCTCGACACCGTGGTCGGCCACGAGCTCGTCGAACAGCTCGCCGCCACGCACAACGTGACGGTGAACTCGGCCCAGCTGACCGACGCGCGGGCCAACCTGGCCAACCAGATCACCGGTGTGATGCAACAGGTGGCCCAGACGGCGCAGGGCCAGAACCCCCGGTTCAGCTGTGGCGCGGTCAGTCCGCTGACGGGCGAGCAGGTGCTCGGCTCGCTGCCTTCCTGGTTCGCCGACGAGCAGGTGCAGTTCGTCGCCACCGCCAGCGCACTGCAGGAGGACCTCGCCGGCGTCGGCGCTTCTCGAGGCGAACCTCCAGGGCTACTACGAAAAGCACCAGCGCGCAGTTCGACACCGTCTGCTTCAACGCGGCCGAATACACCGACCTGGCGTCCGCCCAGGCGGCGCAGGCCGCGGTGGACTTCGGCACGCCGTTCAGCCAGGTCGCCGGCACGGCCACGCAGAGCGGGACGATCCCGTGCACCGAGCTGGTGGCGGTGGCCGGCGAGCTGGGCACCGAGCATCTCGACGCTCGACGGCGTCGCCGTCGGCAAGGCGTCGGCGCCCATCAGCGTCAACGGCAACTACGTCGTGCTCGAGCTGTCCAAGCGGACGCCGACGCCGTACGCCACGGCGAAGCCGATCGTGGAGCAGGCGGTGCAGGAGGTGGGCGCCCGGGCCACGCAGGCGGCGATCACGAAAGCCGAGCGCCACGCCTCGGTGCAGCTCGACCCGCGGTACGGGACATGGGTCCCCGTCGAGCGCGTCGGTGCTCACGCCGTTCACGCCGGAGAAGTCCGACGTGCTGAACGCGCCGGCCAACCAGGCCACCGTCTCCACGATCGAACAGTCCGTTCAGCGGCTGAGCGTGGCAGGCCGCCCCCACGTCGTCGTGGTGGGCCTGGGGCCCGCCGGCACCGATCTCGTCGGGCCCGGCGCCGCGGAGCTCCTGGGCGACCCGCGCGCGCATCTGGCTGCGCACGACCCGCCATCCGGCCGCGGCCGCCCTCGAGGGCGCGCAGAGCTTCGACGACGTCTACGACTCGGCGGCCACCTTCGACGAGGTCTACGCGGACATCGTCGAGCGGTTGGTGGCCGCGGCCGAGGCGGCGTCGCCGGAGCCGGTCGTCTACGCCGTGCCGGGGTCGCCCCTCGTGGCCGAGCGCACCGTCGAGCTCCTGCGCGCCGACGTGCGCGTCGAGGTCACGATCGTGCCCGCCCTCTCGTTCCTCGATCTGGCCTGGGCCGCGCTCGGCATCGACCCGCTCGCCGCGGGCGTCCGGCTCGTGGACGCGGCCGACTTCGCCGACGTGGCCGGCGACCGAACGCGGGCCGTTCCTGGTGGCGCAGTGCTGGTCGCGCCACCTGCTCTCCGAGGTGAAGCTGGCGTCGGGGGACGAGGCAGCCGCGACGCCGCCGCGCCCGGTCCTGCTGCACCATCTCGGCCTCGACGACGAGATGGTGGCGGAGGTGGACTGGTGGGAGCTCGACCGGACCCTCGAGCCGGACCACCTGACCTCGTTGTACGTGCCGCGGTTCGGCGACGGCGCGCGCCGCGGCGCGGGCGCAGAGGTCGCCCGCCTGGTCGCGCTCATGGACACGCTGCGCGAGCAGTGCCCGTGGGACCGGGCCCAGGACCACGCGTCGCTGATGCCGCACCTCGTCGAGGAGTGCTACGAGGTGCTCGACGCGCTCTCGGCGCTTGTCCGCCGCGCCGGCCTCCGACGTCGCGGCGGCCAACGTCCATCTCGAGGAAGAGCTGGGCGACCTCTTGTTCCAGATCGTCTTCCACGCGCGCCTGGGGGCCGAGGACGGTTACTTCGACATGGCCGGGGTGGCCCGGACCGTGCACGACAAGCTGGTGCACCGCCATCCCCACGTCTTCGCCGACGTGGAGGCCGACGACGCGCGGCCAGGTCGATGGCGAACTGGGAGGAGATCAAGCGGAGCGAGAAGGGGCGGGCGAGCGTCACCGAGGGGATCCCGGCTGCGCTGCCGGCCCTGGTCTACGCGAGCAAGCTGGCCCGCAAGGCGCGTTCCGTCGGTGTCGAGCCGCACGACCACGGCGGCGAGCGCAGACCGCCGCGGACCTGGCTGGCACTGGCGCGCCTGGCCGAACGTGCGACGCCGCATCCCGACGACCCACTCGGTGCGCGACGAGCGCGTCGAGCGGCAGATCGGCGACCTGCTCTTCGCCGATCGTGAACCTCGCGCAGCGCGTCGGTGTCGACGCGGAACAGGCGCTGCGGGAGCGCGCCCTCGTCCTGCGCGACGACATCCGGCGCGCCGAGGGCGTCCCCAATGCACCGGAGGGCAACCGCTAGTCTGGTGATCCGGTGTCCCACCAGGGCGGACGCCGAAGGAGTGACGCGGTGAGCACCATTGAGCACGTGATCGGGCGCGAGGTCCTCGACTCCCGCGGCAACCCGACCGTCGAGGCCGAAGTGCTCCTCGATTCCGGCGCACGCGGGCGGGCGATCGCGCCGTCGGGCGCCTCGACCGGCATTCGCGAGGCGGTCGAGTTGCGCGACGGCGGGGACCGCTACGGCGGCAAGGGCGTCGAGCACGCCGTCGCGCACGTCAACGGCGAGATCGCCGCCGCCGTGGCCGGGTTGGACGCGCTGGACCAGCGGTCCGTCGACCACGCGCTCATCGATGTGGACGGGACGCCCGACAAGGGCAGGCTGGGGGCGAACGCGCTGCTGGCCGTGTCGCTCGCCAGCGCCAAGGCCGTGGCCGACGACCTCGAGGTCCCGCTGTACCGCTCCATCGGCGGCGCCAACGCCCACGCGCTGCCGGTGCCGATGCTCAACGTGCTGAACGGCGGTGCGCACGCCAAGAACTCCATCGACTTCCAGGAGTTCATGCTCATGCCGGTCGGCGCGGCGTCGTTCGGCGAGGCTTTGCGCTGGGGCACGGAGACCTACCACACGCTGAAGTCGGTGCTGGCCGACCGGGGGCTGTCCACCGCGGTCGGCGACGAGGGCGGCTTCGCCCCGGACCTCCCGAAGAACGAGGACGCCGTGAAGTTGCTCGATGGAGGCGATCGAGCTGGCCGGCCGGGTCCCGGGCGAGGAGATCGCGCTGGCGCTCGATCCCGGCCACGAGCGAGCTGTGGAACGACGGTGCCTACGTCCTGGCCGGGGAGGGACGGACGCTGTCGTCCGGCCGAACTCGTCGACTACTGGGTGGACCTCGTCGACCGCTACCCGATCGTGTCGATCGAGGACGGCATGGCCGAGGAGGACTGGGCGGGCTGGTCGGCGCACACCAAGGCCCTGGGCGGACGGATCCAGCTGGTGGGCGACGACATCTTCGTGACGAACGCCGAGATCCTCGAGCGGGGCATCCGCGAGGGCGTGGCGAACGCCATCTTGGTCAAGCTCAACCAGATCGGCACGCTGACCGAGACGCTCGACACCGTCGCGCTGGCCAACCGGTCCTCGTACCGTCCCGTGATCTCGCACCGCTCGGGGGAGACGGAGGACACGACGATCGCCGACCTGGCCGTCGCGGTGAACGCCGGGCAGATCAAGACGGGTGCGCCTGCCCGGTCCGACCGCGTGGCGAAGTACAACCAGCTGCTGCGGATCGAGGAGGACCTGGGCGAGTCGGCGGCCTTCCCCGGGCGCGCCGCCTTGGCGGGCGGAGGGGCCGGGCGTGGCGGCGCCTAAGAAGAAGAAGAGCCGCGGCCGGCACGCGCGGGACGGGCGCTGGCGAAGGACGCCGGGCGCCGGCCGCTCCCGCCTCCTGTTCGTCGGCGCGCTGCTGTTCTCGGCGGTCGTCCTCGTCGCCTGGTTCCCGGCCAGCTCGCTGCTCAATCAGCGCACCGACCTCGCCAGCACGTCGGGCCAGCTGGCGGCGCTGCACAAGCAGGACGCCGCGCTGGCCCAAGAGAAGAAGAACCTCAGCGACGCCGGGGAGATCGGGCGCATCGCCCGCGAGCAGTACCAGTTCGTCGACCCGGGCCAGCGGGCCTACGAGGTGCTGCCACCTTCGGGTGCGGCCGCGGCAGGGACGCCCTATGCGGGAGACCCCGGTTCGACCGGCCCGGCGACCCCGTCGGCCACGCCGGAACTCCCCCCGGGGGGTGTCACGACGACCACCACGCCGAGCGGCCACGCCGGACATGCCACCACCACGACCCCGCCCGCTTCGTCCGGGCTGCTGGCGCGCATGCTGCACTCGCTCGAGTTCTGGCACTGACCGCAGGCAGCGTGGATGACCACGAGGCCGTGGCGGCGCTGCTGGGACGGGATCCCGGCGGCAACTTCACCGTCGTGGTCCGCAGCCCCGACGGCACGCCGATGGTCATCGAGAACGAGCCGTTCCTGCGCGACGGGACCCCGATGCCGACCCGCTACTGGCTCGTCGATCCGGAGCTGCGGGCCGAGGTCGGCCGCCTCGAAGCGTCGGGCGGTGTCCGCGAGGCAGAGCGTCACGTGGACGGGACCGCGCTGGCGGAGAGCCATCGCCGCTACGCGGCAGCACGCGACGCGCTGATCCCGCCCGAGTGGGCGGGTCCTCGACCGAGCGGCGGCGTGGGCGGGACCCGCGCCGGCGTCAAGTGCCTGCACGCGCATCTGGCGTGGTGGATGGCCGGTGGCGACGATCCGGTCGGCGCGTGGGTGGCGCAACGTCTGGGCCTCGCGCGACCCGGGGAGTGAACGCGGGGGCGCCGCTGTGCTAGTCCAACAGGATGCGTGACACCGCCGCCGTCGCCGCGGTCGATTGTGGGACGAACTCCACCCGGCTCCTCGTGGTCCGGGCATCCGGCGAGGTGGCGGCCCGCGAGATGCGGATCACCCGGTTGGGCGCCGGGGTGGACGCCTCCCGTCGCCTCCAACCCGAGGCCATCGGGCGCACGCTCGCCGTGCTCGAGGAGTACCGCGCCATCATGGACGCCGAGAACGTGACGCGCGCCCGTCTCGTCGCCACGTCTGCGGTGCGCGACGCGGCGAACGCCGACGCGTTCCTCGAGCCGGCGTCCGAAGTGGTGGGGGTGCGGGCCGAGGTGCTGAGCGGTGACGAAGAAGGTCGCGTGTCCTACGAGGGTGCCACCGACGACCTGCCGGGCATCGCCGGGCAAACGGTCGTCATCGACATCGGAGGGGGCTCCACCGAGATCGTCACCCTGGCCGGCGGTGCGATCGCCGCCATCTCGCTCGACATCGGTTGCGTCCGCCTGACCGAGCGGTATCTCAAGAGCGATCCACCGACAGCCGACGAGATCGACGCCGGCGCGCCGAGCGATCGAGGTCGAGCTCGACCGGGCGACGCGCCGGATTCCCGCTCTGGCGACGCTCGGGTCAGGGGATCGTCTCGTCGGCCTGGCCGGCACGGTTTCGACGCTCGCCAGCCTGGAGTTGGGCCTCGACCGCTACGAGCGTGACCGGATCCACCACTCGGTGCTGCTCGCGTCACGTCGGTGGAGAAGTGGTGCGACCTCCTCGGTGCCGAGCGCGTGCAGGTCCGGGCCGAACGGGCCGCCATATCGAAGGGCCGGGAGGACGTGATCTTCGGGGGCGCGCTCGTGCTCAGGGAGACCATGCTCCGCTTCGGCCTGGCGGAGTGCGTCGTCTCCGAAGCGGACATCCTCGACGGTCTGGTCCTCGAGTTGCGCGGCAGCCGGACACCCGGAGCGATAGCCGGATAGAGACCGCTCCAACACCACCCCGGACGTCCCGGGGCGGGTCGGTCGCGATCGCTATGCTGCCCGGGTGCCGCGTCAGCTTCAGGCGATCGGCCGATCCATCGTTGCCTGGGGCAAGAGCAGGCCGTCGACGACGAGCGTCAAGGTGGGTGTGGTCGATCTCCGCCGTCGTCATCGCGATTCTCATCCTGTTCGTGTCTCATCGCGGCGAGCAGCCAGCAGCGTCATGAGGCCGGGTTCGACATCCTGGACGAGGGTGCCCACTACGACTACGTGGTGCACCTGGCGCAGGGGGACCTTCCCCGTTCGGGCGACCACTTCACGCAGCAGACACTTCGGATCATCAGCTGTGTCGGGCAGTACGGCGTACCACCCCACGGCTGCGCCGCGCAAGCATCGGAACCCGGCGACGGTTCCGCCCGACGGCTACAGCTACGAGGTCACCCAGCAACCTCCGCTGGCCTACCTGCCGTACCTCCTCACGATTCAGACCGACGGGTCGTCCCAACAGGCTCTCCAGGATGCTCGCTGGGGCGGCTTCATCTGGAGCGTCGTCGGTGCCGGTCTGTTGGTCTGGGTGGCCTGGATGCTCGAGCTGAGCATCATGGAGCTCGTGGGAGTGCTGGCCATCTGTCTGCTGAGCCCGGTGGAGCTCCGTTCGATCGCGACGGTAACCAGCGACAGCGCAGCGCTGCCGACCGGTGCCGCCGTCGTCGCCACGTACCTGGTCTCACGTCGCCGGCAGAAGCCCATGATCGTCGTCGGGCTGATCGTCGGCTTGATCGTCGGGATTCATGAAGGGCCTCTTCGTCGTCGCACCGTTCGTCGTTCTCGCCGCCCTGATCTTTTCGGATATCGCACGCCGACGGCGGCCGACCCGAGACGACATCTGGGTGCGGTACGGCTGCAGTGCGGCGATGTTCGTCGGTGCCGTGATCAGCTATGTCGCCTGGGTCCTCATACAGGATGCTCGAGCGATCGTGTCACCGAGCATCGTGCTCCATGCGCTCGAAGGAGGCTCAGTGACGTCGCACCTCCGGGTGACGACGATTCTCGCCGGAATACAGAACGGGTTGTCGGAGCTCATGGCGTATGTCCCGTCTGCTCCGCTCTATTGGATCTGGGACGTGGCGATCTACGGAACCCTGGCCGGCCTTCTGGTCTTGAAGGGACCGGTTGGTCGAGTCAGCGAGCGTGCGGCGGCGCTCGCCGTCTTCGTCGGCATCGTTGCGCTCGCAGTGGGATTTCCTGTGCTCAACTACCTCGAGGGCCATTACAACTTCACGACGCCCAAGAGATACGTGCTTCCCCTGTTGCCGATCATCGCGCTCGTTGCAATTCGAGCAATGCGGACACGGGGCGTCTTTGTGGTGGGTATCGCGGTGCCTGCACTCGCGGTCATCGTGCAACTCGTCACCCATCAGTTCTGAGTCGACGATTTTCTTCGTCGCTGGCCAGGACAACGTATCCGGGAGGCGCAGGTCCCGGTGCTATTCTCCGAACGTGCTGAAGGGCTGCGCCCGATGAGTGGCGTGCGCCAGGCGACCGACGGTTCCGCCAACCCCCAGAGCGGTGGGGCGGATGCTGTCTTCGTGGTGGGCATGCATGCCAGCGGGGTCGACCTCCTCGGCGAGGCGTTGTCCATGCTGGGCCTTCCCGCTCTTCAAGACGACGAGAGCCAGCCGAGATCCCGGCGCCTGGGCATCCCTCAACGACCGGCTGCTCACTGCCGCCACCGCTCCCGGTGAGCCGCTTCCGGCTGCGGCGCCGGCCGAACTGGTGCGCGACTTGGGGGTGTGGCTCCCCGAGGCGAAGGAGCTGGCGACCAGCCTTCTGCCGGGAGGGTCGGCACCCTGGGTGTGGGCCGACCCCCGCCTCAGCTTCCTCGTTCCTTTTTGGTCTGAAGCACTCAACGTGAAGCCCGCAGTGATCTTGGTGCATCGCGCCCCCTGGGCGCTGAGGACCGAACTCACCCCTGGCGTCGCCGGAGCCGTCGCGACCTGGGACCGTTACAACCGCTCGGCGCTGGTGCTGTGTGGGCTCTATCCGTCATTGGTCGTGAGCTACGACGACCTCGTCAGTCAGGGAAAGGAGACCCTCTCGAGAGTCGGAACGTTCCTCGGGTCGCTGGGGGTGCCCGTCGCAGAGGACCTGGGTCCGGCGGTCGTGGCGTTGGACTCGCGCGGATCTCCTCCGACGACCACGACGCGGCGAGAGAGGCGGACGACGCCGAGACGATCCTTCCGGCGCATAAGACGCTGCACCGGCTCCTGGTGAACCTCGACGGCCACGCCGTCCAAGACGATGGACCGGCAAGCGAGTCACTGGTCGACGTGACTGCGGACTTCTACACCGAGGACTATTACGGCGCTTCTTACGACGAGGGCGGGGTGCCGTATCGCAGGGAGGAGAAGGTCTGGGTCACGTTCTTCGAAGGCGTGGCCAATGTCGATCGCCAAGACCCTTGGTCCCGCGAGCGTTCTGGATGTCGGGTGCGCGATCGGGATGTTGGTCGAGGCGCTCCGCGACTGTGGGATAGAGGCCAAGGGCTTCGACCTCTCTCCATGGGCCATCGAGCAGGTCCCCGAACGCCTCCAGCCTTACTGCTGGGTGGGGTCGGTCACCGAGGAGATCGAAGGCCACTACGACCTCATCACCTGCATCGAAGTCCTCGAACACCTCCCGCCCTGGATGGCGGATGCCGCCGTCGCCAACATCTGCCGGCATGCCGAACACGTGCTCTTCTCATCGACGCCCGACGACTTCGACGAACCGACGCATCTCAACGTTGAGCCGGGCGGATACTGGGCCAATCTCTTCCTGCGGCACGGGTTCGTCCGGGACCTCACGCACGAACTCGACTTCCTCGCACCGCACGCCATGCTTTTCCGACGGGGTGAAGCCGATACCGAATCCATGGTCGCCGAGTACGAGCGCGCGCTCTGGGCGGCCAAGAAGACTGCGCTGGACACCACCAAGGAGCAACAGCGGCTGCGGGACGTTGCGATAGAGGAAGCTGAGCGCGAGAAGCGGGAGGAGGTCGCGCGAGTCAAGGAGTCCTTGCTGCAACTTGACCACCGGCGAGACGCCGAGAACCGGGCCGCTTTCGAACAAGTCCGCTATTTCGAGAGCAGCGAACGGCGCCTGGCCGGGCTCCTGGAAGTCCGTGAGACCCAGCTCAAGCAGGTGTACAACACCAAGACCTTCCGCTACAGCACGAAGTTGCGCCGAATGTACGGTCGGTTGCGCGGACTCGGCCTGGTTTCGGCTGACACCCTGTCCCCACCCGAGCACCTTCCCACCGGCACCTACCAGACCTGGATCGAGACGTTCGACACCGTGGACGAAGAAGCGAGGACCAGCATCAGGTCCCAGCTGTCAGCGCTCACGCAGAAGCCGAAGATCTCGGTGATCATGCCGGTGTACAACCCACCGGTCGACATGCTCCGCGCCGCGATCGAGTCTGTCCGGGACCAACTCTACGAGGACTGGGAGTTGTGCATTGCCGACGACTGCTCGACGGATCCGAGCCGTTCAGCAGCTGCTGAGCGACTATGCCGCGTCCGACAACCGCGTCAAGGTCATTCGCCGCGAGGAGAACGGACACATTTCTGCGGCGTCGAACAGCGCCCTCTCGCTGGTGAGCGGTGAGTGGGTCGCTCTGCTCGATCATGATGACATCGTTGCGCCGCACGCTCTGGCCCTCTTCGCCCTGGCGATTGGCGACCATCCCGAGGCCGGGGTGATCTACAGCGACGAGGACAAGCTCGACGAGAGTGGAAAGCGAAGGGACCCATTCTTCAAGCCGAATTTCGATCCGTTGTTGCTGCTGGGCCAGAACTTCGTCAGCCACTTCAGCGCATTCCGCAAGGACCTGGTGGACCGCGTCGGGGGCTATCGCGTTGGCTACGAAGGCAGCCAGGACTGGGACCTCACACTCCGGATCACCGAGCTCTTGTCCGTCTCGCAGGTGATCCACGTTCCGCATGTGCTGTACCACTGGCGGGTCCATGCATCGTCCACGGCGTCGGTCGTGTCAGCCAAGCCCTACGCCGTCGATGCCGGTCAGCGTGCCGTGGTGGACCACCTCGAGCGGACCGCACGGCGCGCCAGGACGACGCGTATCGGCCAATGGGGCTTCAACCGGGTCACCTTCGAGCTACCCGACCCGCCCCCCAAAGTCAGCGTCATCATCCCGACCAGAGACGGCGACCGGTTGACACGTTGCATCGACAGCGTGCTCGCCTTCACGATCTACCCGGACTTCGAGGTGCTCGTTGTCGACAACGGCAGCCAGAAGCGCAGCACCATGGAGTACCTCCGGGCCAACGAGCACCGCATCACGGTGATCCGAGACGATCGCCCCTTCAACCACTCCGCGCTGAACAACATGGCCGTGGCGCAGTCATCGGGTGAGATCGTCTGTCTCCTCAACGACGACACGGAGGTCATCGGCGGCGGCTGGCTGTCCGAAATGGTCAGTCAGGTCATCCAACCAGGGGTGGGGGCCGTGGGGGGCAAGCTGTACTACGGCGACGGACGGGTCCAACATGCCGGCGTGATTCTCGGGGTCCACGGGGTCGCCGCACATGCGCACCGCAACTTCGACCGCTTGTCGACGGGGTATTTCGGGCACCTCCAGCTGGCCCACCGGATGTCCGGGGTCACGGCGGCGTGCATGGTCGTCCGGCGCGAAGCCTGGCGCCAGATAAGCGGTTTCGACGAGCCCAGCCTGCCGAACGTGCTCAACGACGTGGACCTCTGCCTCCGGCTCCGCCAGGCCGGATGGGACATCGTGTGGACGCCCTACGCGGAGCTGTTCCACCACGAATCAACGAGCCGCGGCATCGACAACGAAGGGCCCGCAAGCCGAGGCGTTCGCCGGAGCGGTCGCCGTCATGGAGACCAAATGGGGCATGGAGGGTCTCCGCAACGACCCGTACTACAGCCCCAATCTCTCGCTCGACGCGGAGGACTTCTCACTGGCCTGGCCTCCCCGCGTCCCGGTGGACCGCACGAAGTAGTCGAAGGAACGTCGGGGCGGGCTCCCGCGCTCCGTTCACTCCGACAACAGCGCCGCCAGCGTCGCGACATACCGGTCCGGGTCGCCGAAGTACTGGTCCGCGTACCGCCTGCCCGCAGCAGAGGCGTCGCGCGCGCGTGTCTGCCGCTTGCATCTCGAGTACGGCTGCGACGAGGCCGGTCGTATCAGCGAAGGTGTGGCCAGTGGACGCATTGGCGTGGGCGGTTGCGGGACCTGACGCGGCGGGTACGAGCACCGGCGTACCGAAACGGAGCGCCTCTACGCACTCGAGACCGATGAGCGCGCCCGGGCGCGAGGTCGATGCACACCGCGGCATGCGCCATCAGGCGCCAGAGGTCGGTCCGAGTGTCGATGCCGACACGCCCGCGAAGTGTCCGTCCCTTCCAGGCCGAGGCCACGGCGTCGCCGACGACCACGACATCGGTGTCGGGTAGCGCCGCGCCGATCGAATCCGCCGCGGTAGGCGGGTCGCCTCCTTCGGGGCCCGAAAGGATCAGCACGTACTCGGTGAAGCCGAAACCATGATGTCGGTGCTTCGCCGCCAAGGGGTTCACGGGGACATACGGGCCCAGGACCGACTGGTCCGGGAGGTCGGGGTCGGGTACCAGCGCCAGTTGCCGCCAGAGCGGCACCACTGTCGGTTCCGGCCCGGTGAGATAGAACCCGGCACGGAAGTCTCCGGACGAGAGCGCCGCCAGCAATGTCCGCTCCCAGTTCGTCGACGATCACCACGGTGTCTGGCGTCAGCCCGGCCGTCCGACCGAGGTCGCCACCCGCCGGTACACCACGGACGTCGAACAGGCCGTCGGCGGTGGGCTGCGCCGGCCAATCCGGCGCAACGACTGCGACGTCACCCAGGCGAGCAGCCGCACCGGCGAGAGAGCGCGTCACGAACGCCGTCTCCCCGTCGCCCCCCCAGTGCTGCGCGACGACGACGGTCTTCAGGGACCCGACCTCGTGGATCCGCGAATCCGGCCGGTTGGGGACGACGGACGTCGGCCGGACGCCGCGGTCAGCCGAGCGTGACGGTGGAGTACCACTGGTTCCAGGCTTCCTGCTCCTCCGGCGTCGCCAGCGCGCACGACGGATCGCTTCGGGTGATATGCGGGCTCAAGTAGGAATCGCCCTGCTCAATGTAGTCCTTCCATCGCTCGACGAACCGGACGATGTCGCCGACACCACCGGCCGTTCCCCGGCTCGGCGATTCGTGGTGCACCAGCTCGGCCGCCGGCTCGTAGATGGTCCGGTAGCCCTTTTGGCCGGCCCGGAGGCAGTAGTCGACGTCGTTGAGATCGACGCCCAAGCGTCTCGTCGAATCCTCCGAGCTCTTCGAACACCTCGCGCCGGGTGGCCAGGCACGCGCCCGTGACCGCCGCGCACTCACGCGTCACGGTCGCCATGTGGAGGTAGCCGGGCGCGTCGCCAGCCGAGACCCGACCAACGGATGGCCGGCCGCGCCGGTCAGCCCGATCACCAGGCCGCAGTGCTGGAGCCGCCGGTTCGGGTACAGCAGGCGGGCGCCCGGCGGCCCGACGTCGGGTCGCAGGGCCTGTGCCACCAAGGCGTCGAGCCAGCCGGTCCGCAGCGCCTCGATGTCGTTGTTGAGGAAGAGCAGGACCTCACCGCCTGCCTCGCGCGGCCGCGAGGTTGTTGAGACGTGCCCAATTGAACGGGTCGCGGGTCGTGCAGGAGCCGCACGCCGTCCTGTGCCGGAGAACCGTTCGATCAGCGTCAGCGTCTCGAGGTCGGACGAGCCGTTGTCGACCAGCAGGAGCTCGAGGTCGGCGTCGCCGGCGGTGGCACGGACGGAGTCGACGCACGTGCGGAGGAATTGGGGCTGGTCGCGGAAGGGGATGACGACGGTGACCCGGGTCCGAGCCGAGCGGCCGGCGGACGATGTGGAACGTTCCGGCGCGATCGGCCCGCGTGGCACGTCCGACGGGTCACCTCGGCGCCGCAGCACGGCCACCACGTGCCCGCTCTCCTCGGCACCGGTCGTCGCTGCGATCCGGTGCGGTGGCACAGCACCTCGGGGACATGGCCGGACCGAGGCCGCCGCCGCGCAGGCGTCGCGAGCGCGCACTCGTGTTCCAACTGCACGCAGCTCGTCGGCGACCGGATCGAACCCGTCGAGAAGCTGTGCGCGGAACGCGAGCGGCCGGCCCACGTAGGCGGATGCCAACAGGAAGTCGGGCGAGTAGCCGGGCTTGAGCCGGGGGTCGCAATGGCGGCCGTCGGCGTCGATCCGATCCTCGTCCGCGTAGACGACGTCGTCGGAGACGAATCGCTGCGGCGAGGAGCGCCACGGCATCGGGGGCCCAGAGGTCTCCCGGGAAGACGAGCGCGATCGGGGAACCTCCCTCGTTGCGGACAGCCCGAGCTGCGAAGATGTCACGCGGGCTGCGCCTGGGGCGGACCCGTGACGATGCGGACCCGGCGCGCCAGTCGCCGACCCAGGCTCCAGGCCAGCAGGCGGCAACGGCGCGCCAGTCGTGGCGCGGACCGCGATCGTGAGGGTCCACTCGGGATCGGTCTGCCGCGCCAGGCGAGCGCAGCGTGCGCCGGATCCCGTCGAGATCCCCGGTGACGGGGAGCACGAGGCGGAGCGGCGGGTGGTGCGCCCGAGGAAGGCGACGTCCGTCGCGGCTCTGCTCGCGTGCGCGGACCCAGGCGTCGTACGACCGAGGATCTTCCGAGACGTCCGGCCGGAGAGGTGGGAGCTCCCGCGGGGCGAAGAGCACCCGTTCCACGGCGGCAATCTAGTGGACGTCGTTCGGCCATCGGGCGCGTGTGGCGCAGGTGAGCGTGGACCTGTCACGATGCGCCCGTGGGGATGAGCTGAACGCTTGCTGATGGGACCGGGGCCGTCGAACCCGTACCCCGAAGTCACCATGGCCCTGGCGGGCCCCGTCGTCGGGCACCTCGACCCGCAGTTCCTGGCCCTGCTCGACAGCACGAACGAGCGACTCCGTCGCGTCTTCGCCACGTCGCAACGCCCTGACCCTGCCGATCAGCGGGACGGGATCGGCCGGCATGGAGGCCTCGTTCGTCAATTTCGTCCGTCCGGGGGCACCCGTGGTCGTCGGCGTGAACGGCGTGTTCGGCGAGCGCATGTGCGAGGTCGCCGGCCGTCTCGGGGCCGATGTCGTCCGGGTCGACGCGCCCTGGGGGGAGGCCATCGACCCGGACCGGCTGCTGTCGGCGCACCCGTCGCCGTCCATCATCGCCGTGGTGCACGCAGAGACCTCGACGGGGGTGCGCAACGACATCGAGCCGCTCGGGCAGCCGAAAGGGCGACGCGCTGCTCCTGGTCGACATGGTCACGTCGCTGGGCGGCATCGAGGTCGCGGTCGACGACTGGTCCGTCGACATCGCGTACAGCGGAACCCAGAAGTGCCTCGGCGTCCCGCCCGGCCTCGTCGCCGCTGACGGTCTCGGCCCGGGCCCTGGAGCGGATCGTCGAACGCCCGTCGAGCTGGTACCTCGACCTCAATCTCCTGGCGCGCTACGTGCAGGACGGCTCGGGCGGGGGACGGGTGTACCACCACACGGCGCCGGTCTCCATGGTGGCCGCCCTGCACGCCGGGCTCGGCGTCCTCCTCGAGGAGGGGATCGCCGAGGTGCAGCAGCGCCATGCCGCGTGCGGGAAGGAGCTGCAGGCGGGCCTGGAGGCGCTGGGGCTCGAGCTGCTGGTCGAGCCGGGTCACCGGCTGCCCCAGCTGACGACCGTCAAGGTGCCCGAGGGGTCGACGACGCAGGCTGTCGCGGCCGGCTGCTGACCGACTACGGCATCGAGATCGGGGCCGGCGCCGGCCAGCTGGCGGGGCAGATCTGGCGGATCGGTTGCATGGGCAACACGGCACGCCGGCGGAACGTCGTGACGCTGCTCGCCGCGCTGAAGGAGGTGCTTGGCTCGGTGAGCGCGGCCAGGGCGGTCCGGCACGCGCCGCTCGAGCTGCGCGGCAGGCGGGTCGTGCTGCGCTCGCTCACCGAGGACGACTTCCCCGCCTGGCACGAGGTGCGGACCCGCTGCGCCGACTGGCTCCTGCGCTGGGAGCCCCGGCCCAAGGGCGCGCCCGTCCCTTCGGAGGACCGCCCGAGCTTCGCGGCCCGCTGTGGCATCAGGGAGCGCGAACGGCACCTGGGCACCGGCTACGGCTTCGGGATCTTCGTCGGCGAGCGTTTCGCGGGGGAGGTGACGCTGTCGTCGATCCAGCGCGGGCCGTTCCAGAGCGGGTTCGTCGGCTATTGGATCGACGAGGCGTTGGCCGGACGCGGCCTCGTTCCCGAGGCGGTCGTCGTGACGCTTGCGCTTCGCCTTCGAGGCGATCTCGCTCCACCGTGTCGAGATCTCGATCATCCCGCGGAACCACGCCAGCCGGCGCGTGGTCGAGAAGCTCGGGATCCGCGAGGAGGGCGTCGCGCTGCGGTTCCTCGAGATCGACGGCGTCTGGGAGGACCACGTGCGCTACGGCGATCACGGCCGAGGAGTGGGCGCGAGCGGAGGCCGACCTCGTCGCCGAGTGGTTGGCCGACTGAGTCAGACCTCGCCCGTGCCGACGATCGACGGCGAATGGCGGAAGAACTGCTCGACATCGTGTTCGTAGGTGTACGAGCGCGGCGCGCGTCCGGACTGGCGGCGCAGGCGCACGGCCCGGATGAACTTCCGTACGGCGCCCGCGCTCGTCGAGGTGTAGGTGAAGCCGGTCGATGCGAAGCGGCGCGTGTCGACGCCGCGTCCGTAACGCAGGAGATCCTCGAGTTCGGCCGGGAGGTCGAAGAGGCGGGCAAGGGGACGGATCTTGAGGGGGCTGCACGGGCGACAGCGGCACCAGCCGCGTGCCGCAGATGCTGGCCACCTCGCTCCAGGGGAGCCGCCCGTCGCCGGCGACGTTGTACAGGCCCGGGATGCCGCCCTGCGTCACGTGCAGCAGCGCCCGGACGACGTCGTCCTCCTCGAGGAACTGCAGGAGCGGGTCGAAGCCGAACATGGACGGGCAGACCGGTCGCGCGAGGTTGCGGCTGATCGGCGTCGTCAGGTGGCGTGCCGAGGACGTTGGCGAAACGCAGGACGGTCACCTTGGTGGCGGGGTTGTCCTCCGAGAAGTCACGCACGAGTCCCTCAGCCTCGACGAGCGCACGTTCGACGCTGTTCTTGACCGGGCTCGTCCGCACGCGTGTCCTCTTGGAACGTGTTCGGGTCGCTGGCCGCGGACCCGTACACCAGCGTGGACGACTTCACGACGATGTGGCGGACCGACGAGCCGGCCGCGCCGGCCGCGGCCAGGAGGTTCATCGTCCCGATCACGTTGATCTCGTGCATGGCGCGCCGAGGCACGGTGCGTCGAGTTGGTGATCATGAACGTGTGCAGGATCGTGTCGACCTGGGTCGCCTTCACGATGCGGTTCAAGATGGAGTAGTTCTGGTCCGACCTGACGAACTCGGCGCGCTCGAAGGGCACCGACGGTGCGTGGGTGCCGATGCCGAGGATGACGTCGATGCTCGGGTCGTTCTCGAGCGCCTGGATCATCCGGCCACCCCAGAAGGTGTCCGCCCCCGTGACGAGGACCCGGTTGCTCATCCGAACCAGACGCTGCGCCGGTCCCGCAGCATGTCGTACACCGCCTCCTGGAGCTGGGTGCGGATCCGCTCGGACTCCTCCATGATGCGGCTCTTCGAGTAGCGGTCCTGGTCCGGCGGGACGTCGAAGTGGACCGGGTCGAGCACGCGCAGCTTGAACTTTGCCGGGAACGGCATGACCACTCCGAGCGGGCCCATCGTGAGCAGGTTCGCCGTCACCGGGAAGTAGGGCACCCCGAGCGCCTTGGCCAGTGTCGGCAGGCGGAACACGATGGGCATCGCCTCTTCCGAGCCCACGACGGCGATCGGGATCACCGGCACACCGGCGCGCATCGCGATCTCGACGAAGCCCCCACGACCGAACCGACGGAGTTGGTAGCGATCGGTGTACGACTTCGACGGGCCCTTGGTCCCTTCGGGGAAGACGAGCGCGAGCTGGTCCTGTTCTTTCAGCAGCCGGTAGGCGTTGCGCCGGGCGCGCCGACACGCCGCCGGCGCGGGCCCACAGCGTGCCGACAACCGGAACCGTCCGGAAGAAGTAGTCGGCCAGTCCGTACACGGGACGCCCGAGCTCCTTCTCGATCCCGTGCATGATGACGGGCGCATCGGAGGGGATGGCGCCGGCGTGGTTGGCGACGAGGAGCGCGCCGCCGGCGTCGGGGATCTTCTCGAGCCCCTCCCACTCGGTGCGGAACCACCTGCGAGTACATGGGCTCGTAGAGGGCGCGAGCCAGGGCGCGGGTGCGCTCGGAGCGGCCCCACTCGTCCACGTCGGACAGCCGCGGGTCCTCGATCTGCTCGGCGTCGGCGGCGGTGACACGGAGGGGCACGATGGCGGTGGTCCGGTTCTTCTCGCCGACGACTTGGCGCCCACTCGCCATCGGATCATCGTACCGAGCGGCGAGGGCGCTCCCGCCGAGCCTCCGTGGCCCGACATCGGCCGTCAGGGACGGGCGGCTCCGATCAGGCCCTCGGTGAAGATCGGCGAGTAGGAGACGGTGCTGCCGGTGAAGGGGGCCTGGATCACGGTGTCGGTGCCGTAGGGCCCCGAGCCGGTGTACATGACGACGTGGTCGACCTGGTTGTCGCCGTCGAGGTTGTAATAGAAGAGCAGGTCACCGGGCTCGAGGGCGTCCAGCGAGACGTGGGTGAGCGCCGGCCACTGCGGTCTCGGTGGTCCGCGGGATGGACACCCCGGCTTGCCGCCAGGCCCACTGCACGAGGCCGGAGCAGTCGAAGCCCACGCCGGCCTGCTCGCCCCCGAAGACATAGGGCACGCCGAGCTGGGACACCGCGGCCTGGACGGCGGCCATCTGCTGCCCGTTGCCCGACCCCGTGCCACCGACCGGGCCCGACGTACGTGGCCGCGCCTGGTTCGCGGCGTTGGTCGCCGCCGCGCCGCTGCTCGAACCGCCGACCGCACCGGCCACCGTGGCCGCGGCCTGCGGCCGCGGCGGCCGCCTGTTGCTGCTGCGCCGCGCTCGCGGCTCTCGCCGCCGCAGCCGCTTCCTGCTGCGCCTCCGCGATCGCGGCCTGCGCGACCTCCTGGGCCAGTTGCCCTTGCACCTGATTCGAGCGTGGCCTTCGTCGCCGCGGCCTCCTGCTCGTTGGCACTCGCCAGCGACTTGGCCTGCGCGGCCTCGGTCTGCGCCTGCGCGGCGACGGACTGCTGCTGCGTCTCCTCGTTCTGGAGCTTCGTCTCCGAGCTCTGCGAGCGCCGTCTCGTCCTTGGTCAGGTTGCCGACGATCTGGTCGGTGTACTGGTTGCGCGCCTGGTTCATCGTGGCGGACGACGAGAAGTAGGACGTGAAGCCGCTCGCGGGCGTTCCGTAGACGTAGGCGGCCACCGCGTCGGAGGCGACCAGCTTCTTGTCCACCGCGACCTGGTTCTTGGCCCGGACCAGGCTGGCGGCGAGCGCCTGCAACTGGTTCTGCGCGTCCTGCAGGTTCTGCTCGGCGGTGTTGTACTTGTCGTCGAGGATGGAGGTCTGCTGCTCCTCCTGGGTCAGCGTGCTCTCGATCTGGGACACCTTGGACTGGGTCGCGTTGATCTGCGACTGGTTCGGGGCCGGCCCCGGCAGCGTCGTCGAGGTGTGTGGCGCCGGCGCTCGGCGGCAACGAGAGGCGAAAGCAGCGCACCGAGCATCCCCGCGACGAATGCCACGCGCGTGACCGGAGCGACCCCGCGGACAGTGGGCCGACATCTCACTGCACGCACCTGGGAAATCGTAATGGCTCTGACGTGGCATTTTGGGCATGGTGCGCGTCGCCGTTCGGTTGCGATCGCTCGCTCGCGCGCCGTTCACCTTCACGTCGATTGCTTCGGCCGGCGGTCGTCCCTAGGGTCACGATGCGTGAAGGGGGTCGTCGACACAACTCAAGGGCGGTTGCGGGGTGTGTGGCGCGGCGACCTGTGGTCGTTCTCGGGCGTGCCGTACGCGCGTGCGCCGGTCGGCCCGCTGCGCTGGCGTCCGCCGCTCCCGCCGGAGCCGTGGGACACGATCAGGGACGCGTCGACGTTCGGGGCGATCGCGCCCCAAGCGGCTGCCGTGCCCGGGATCACCAGCCCGTCCGATCCCGACGCATCGGAGCCGCAGAGCGAGGACTGCCTGTTCCTCAACGTCTGGACGCCCGATCTCGACCCGGAGGCCCGGCGGCCGGTCATGGTGTTCATCCACGGCGGCGGCTTCACGTCGGGGAGCGGCTCGGTGTTCCTCTACCGAGGTGGCAACCTCGTCCGTAACGGCGACGCCGTCGTGGTGACGATCAATTACCGCCTGGGTGCGCTCGGCTTCCTCGGACACCGCGCAGCTCGCCGATCCGGACGGCCTGGTGGGCAATTGGGGCATTGCGGACCAGGTCGCCGCGTTGGCGTGGGTGCGCGAGAACATCTCCGCCTTCGGTGGCGATCCCGGCAACGTCACCGTCTTCGGGGAGTCCGCCGGCGGCTTCAGTGTCGCCGCGTTGCTCGGCTGTCCGGCGGCCCGAGGCCTGTTCCACCGAGCCATCGTGCAGAGCGGTGGTGCGCACGTGCACACCGTCGAGGACGCGGAGCGCGCCGGTGAGCGTCTCGCCTCGATGCTGGGGCTCGCGACGATGCGACCGCGCGACGCTCGAGAAGGTTCCGGCGACCGAGCTCGTCGCCGCGACGGCGGAGCTCGGCCAGCGGCGGCCGGACCCGGGCCTGCTCCCGCTGCCCTTCCTGCCCACGGTCGACGGGGCCTTCCTGCCGAGCGACCCGTTGGCCGCCGTCGCCGCCGGCGCGGCTTCGGGCGTCGACCTCGTGATCGGCACGAACCGCGACGAGCTGACACTGTTCGGGCTGGGGAACCCGGCGCTCTTCGCCATGGACGAGAAGGGCCTGGAGCGCTGGGTCGCCAACGCCGTGCCCGGCATCCCTCCGCTCGAGGTCATCGGCGCCTACCGGGAGGCCCGGCAGGCGCGTGGCGAGCGGGTCGAGGTCAACGACGTGTGGGTGGCGGCGGGCACGGACATCGTCTTCCGTTGGCCCAGCCTCCAGCTGGCCGCCGCCCACCAGGCCAACGGAGGGAAGGCCTACGTGTACCTCTTCGACTGGGAGTCCCCGGCCTTCGACGGCCTGCTGGGCTCGTGTCATGCCCTCGAGCTGCCCTTCGTGTTCGGGGCGGTGCACGTTCCGGTCGTGCAGATGTTCTCGGGCGGAGGCCCGCCGGCGGAGACCCTGTCGCGACAGATGCAGATGGCCTGGCTGAGCTTTGCCACGCGCGGCGACCCGTCGCACGAAGGCATCGGCGAGTGGCGCCAGTGGGAGCCGGCCGAGCGCGCCACCATGGTGTTCGGAGCGCAGAGCGGGCTTGTCTCCGCACCGCGAGACCGTGAGTTGGCGGTGCTCGAGCGCTACCGGCCGTTGCCGGTCGCCCGCTGATCAGAGGGCGACCCGCCGGTTGCTGCGGGTGGCGGGAACCCGTCGGCGAAAGTGTCGAGGTCGGTGAGGTCAACCCCCCCGAGGTCGTCGGCCACGCGGACATCCTCATGGGGGTGCCGTGCAGGGTCAAGAATGGGTGCGCGGGGGTGTAGCCCAATTGGCAGAGGCAGGGCGCTTAAACCGTCTCCAGTGAGGGTTCGACTCCCTCCGCCCCCACGCAGAGCGCTTGACCCGTCCGGGGGACCGGCCGACCGTTCACCACCGGTGAGCCACGTCGGTGTCGAGGTTGCGGTCCTGGGCCCGGTGTCGGTGTCCGGCCTGCCGCTCGCCTTCCGTCGCGCCACGGCACGCGAGCTCGTCGTGTATCTCGCGTTCCACCGCCAAGCTGTCCGCCACGGCGAGTGGTCGTTGGCGCTGTGGCCGGACCGACCCGTGTCCTTGGCCACCGTGCACTCCACCGCGTCTGACGCGCGCCGCGCCCTGGGGCGCGCCGAGGACGGCGTCCGGCGCCTCCCGTGCGGGTCCGCTCTCCGGCTGCACCCGTCGGTGGTCACCGACGTCGACCGCTTCGCCGCCTTGGCCCGGTCGGAGACGGGCGAGGGCTGGATCGAGGCGGCCGGGCTGGTGCGCGGCCCGCTCTTCGGCGGGTTGCGCCGGGCGGACTGGGCGATCCTCGACGGCACCTACGCGCAGATCGAGGCCTTGGTCGTGCACACCGTGTTGCAGGCGGCAGAGACCCTCCGGCGCGACGGGCGTGCCGCCGAAGCGGAGTGGATCGTACGACGCGGCCTCCTCGCCAGCCCCTACGACGAGCGCCTGTACCGGTCGCTCTTCCTCGCCGTGGCCGCCCAGGGCAACCGGACCAAGATGCGCGGCGTCATGGCGCAACTGCTCGTGGTGGCCGGGGGGGCGCGGGCCACGTTCTCGGAGTGGGACCCCGGCGGCATCGGCGCCGTCGGGCCCCTGACGACCGAGCTCTCCCGCGACCTTCTCCGCCGGTGGCCTGCGCCAGGAGGGGTACCGGCCAGGCGCTAGGGTGGCGTCCCGCCATGGCGAGAAGCTCCTCTGGGAAGTCGGTCGCACGCGCCGCCGCCACGGGTGGTGGCGCCGACCTACCGCGGCCAGATGCCCGTGAATTGGTATGCCGCCCTGGTCGTGATCGTCCTGGTCGGGCTGGCCTCGGTCGCCATCGCCAAGTACCACTACAACCAGTCGCCGAACACGACGCCGCCCACCGTCGGCACGACTTGGCACGCCGCCATCTCCTTCGACATCTGTGGCACGACGCAACCGGCCCTCACGGCGTCGCCCGCCAGCTCGACCTCGGGGCTGACGACCACGGGCAGCGGCGTCCTGCTGATCGCACCCAAGAAGGCCGGCGAGGCCGGTGCCAACGCGACGGTGGGCAAGTTCGCCAGCGAATACCAGGGCCTCACGCTGACCAACACGACCCTGAAGTACCCGGGCGCAAAGGTTCCCGAGTACAAGAACGGCGAGAAGTGCGCCGCCGGCACGCCGGACGCCGGCAAGGTGGGCGAGGTGTCGGCCCGGTGGTGGGTCGTGACGACACAGACCAAGAACAACCAGCTGGTCCAGACCAATGGCGTCAATTCGCCCAACCCGGCCGACCTCAAGCTCCTCAACCGCCAACTCATCACCGTCGGCTTCGTCCCGGCGGGCACGACGCTGCCCAAGCCGCCGGGCTCGACGATCACCGCGTTGCTCCAGGTCCTCGCGGGCAGCCAGCCCGTGGCCACCACGACCTCGACACCGTCGGCGACCACGACCCCGACCTCGGCGCCTTCGGCGACGACGAGCTCGACGGCGGCAACGACGACCACGGCACCCTCGACGACCACCACGACGGCGGCGCCGACGACCACCACGACGAAGCCTTCGTCCACCACGACGACCAAGTAATGAAGGCGGTCGTCCTCGTCGGGGGCGAGGGAACGAGGCTGCGTCCCCTCACGCTCACGTCCCCCAAGCAGATGCTCCCCGTCGTCGGGGTGCCGATGATCGAGCGGGTGCTCGGGCATCTTGCTGCCCACGGTGTGGACGAGGCCGTCCTCTCCCTCGGCTACCTGCCCGACGCCTTCATGGAGGCGTACCCGGACGGCCGGGCCGCCGGGGTCGCGCTGACCTACGCCGTCGAGACCGAGCCGCTCGACACCGCCGGCGCGGTGCGCTTTGCGGCGACCTTCGCCGGCATCTCCGACACCTTCGTCGTGGTGAACGGCGACGTGCTGACCGACATGGACCTCACCGGCCTGGTGGGCTTCCACCGCGACCGCGGGGCGGAGGGGACGATCGCGCTGCATCCCGTGGCCGATCCCTCGGCCTTCGGCGTGGTGCCCACCGACACCGAGGGTCGGGTCACCGCCTTCGTCGAGAAGCCGCCGCGCGACGAGGCGCCGACGAACGAGATCAACGCGGGGACCTACGTGCTCGAGCCTTCCGTCCTGGAGCGGATCCCCGAGGGCGGGCGGGTCTCCATCGAGCGGGAGACCTTCCCGGCCATGGTGCGCGACGGCAACCTCTTCGCTCGTTCCGACGACTCCTACTGGCTCGACACGGGAACGCCGGCGGCGTACCTCGAGGCCAATTTCGACTACGTGACGGGAAAACGCGGTCCGGTGGTGGCCCCCGGACTGGTGGACAGCGGGCGGGGCGTGCTCGTCGAGGGCGAGAGCGAGGTGTCGGGTGACGTCTTCGGGCCCGCCGTCATCTTCGCCGGCTGCGTGGTCGAGTCCGGGCGCACGCGTGGAGCACAGCATCCTCGGACGCGGCACGGTCGTTTCCGCCGGGGCCGTCGTCGCCGACTCGGTGTTGATGGACGCCTGCCACGTGGCGGGAGACGCCAAGGTGGCGGGATCGGTCATGGGCCCACGGTCGGTCGTGGGGCAGCGCGGCGACGTCCGGCCCGTCTCGGTGCTCGGCGCCGACGCCGTCGTCTCGTCGGGCACCCTGGTCGACGGCGAACGCGTGTCGGGCTAAGAAGGCCGGTCGTGCGCACCCTCGTGACCGGCGGCGCGGGCTTCATCGGTTCGAACCTGGTCGACCGGCTCCTGGCCGAGGGCCACGAGGTCGACGTCGTCGACGACTTCTCGACCGGTTCGCTGTCCAACCTGGCCGACGCCCGCAAGAGCGGGGGCCGGGCGCTCCACATCCATCACCTCGACATCACCGCGCCGGCGGTCATCGAGCTGATGGCCCGGCGCCGGCCCGAGCTCGTCTTCCACCTCGCCGCGCAGGCGGACGTCCGGGTCTCGGTGGCGCGCCCGGCCCACGACGCCAACGTCAACGTCGTCGGCTCGTTGCACGTCCTCGAGGGGGCGCGCCAGGCCGAGACCGAGCGTGTGGTGTTCGCCGCCAGCGGAGGCACCCTCTACGGGGACCCGTCGCCGGACGATCTCCCCGTCCGCGAGTCGCACCCGCAGCAGCCGTTGTCGCCCTACGGGGTCTCGAAGAAGGTCGGTCATCGACTACCTCGTCGCCTACCGCGACCTGCACGCGCTCGAGTTCAGCGCGCTTGGCCCTCGCCAACGTGTACGGCCCGAGGCAGGATCCCCACGGTGAGGCCGGGGTGGTGGCCATCTTCGCCGAGCGCATCGTGCGGGGTCAGGAAGTCACGGTGTACGGCGACGGCGAGCAGACGCGCGACTTCGTGTTCGTCGACGACGTCGTGGACGCCTTCGTGCGGGCCGCCACGCGGGGCGGCGGCCTGGTGTGCAACATCGGGACCGGAAAGGAGACGTCGGTCAACTTCCTCGTGGCGACGATGGCCGACGTGGCAGGTGTCGAGGTGAACGCGGTGAACGCGCCGTTGCGGCAAGGCGAGCTGTTGCGCTCGTGCCTCGACGTCGAGCGGGCCTCGATGCAGCTCGGCTGGCGGCCCTGGACCGAGCTGGCCGACGGCATCCGCCCGGTGCTCGAGTTCGTGCGCGCCCGCCTGGACTGAGCGCGCGTCAGCGAAAGAGGTCTTCGTCGGGCGGCCGCACGATCTCCGTGCGGACCGAGGCCGGGCGCATCCATGACGCAGGCACGCCGCGCACGATGGCGACCGGAATGCCGCGGTCCTTGCCCATGACGAGCTCTGCGGCGCCGGCGATCTCGTCGGCGACGCAGACCTCGGTCGCCACCAGCTCGCGCCCTCCCGCGTCGCGCGTGCCCTTGAGGTCGACGATTGCCGCCACGCCCGCACACCCGATCGCGATGTCGGTGACCCCGCGCCGCCACGCCCGGCCGAACGTGTCCGAGACGATCACGCCGACATCGACGCCGAGCGCGTGGCCGAGCGCCGCCCGGAGTCGCCGCGCCGAGAGGTCGGGGTCCTCGGGGAGGAGCGCGGCGGTCCCGTCGGCCACGTTGGAAAGGTCGATGCCCGCGTTGGCGCAGACGAACCCGTGCCGTGTCTCGCTGACGATGAGCTCACCGCGGCGGCGCAGGATCCGCACCGATTCCCGTTCGACCAGTGCGGCCTTGGCTGCGGGGTCCGCGTGATCGAGCTCGACCAGCCGCCCCTCGGCCTTCGAGACCACCTTCTGGGTCACGACGAGGACGTCACCGTCCCCGAGCCGGGGCCCCTGCGGCGCCGCCGGCGCCAGCGCCGCGGCAATGAGGTGGCCCAGGTCGGCGCCCGGGGACACCTCGCCGATCCCGGGCACCGGGAGCACGATGAGGGCCTCAGCGTCCGGCACCGAGCACCACCTTGGCGAGTCCGGCCGCCCGTTCCGGCGAGCTCATGACGGTCGGCGCGACGACGCAGCGCACCCCTTCCGCCTCGACGGCCGCCACGTGCGCGGCGTCCGCCTCGTCGATGACGAGCGTGCCCACCCACGACGCGTACAGCCGGGCCACCCCGACCACGGAGGCGTCGGTGCCGAGCTCGCGCAGCATCCGGTCCGCCGGCCCCTTCAGGGCGGCACCCGCCACGATCGGCGAGACCGCGACGACGTCGGGCCGGCGCGCGCGCAACGCGTCCTCCACGCCCGGCACCGCGAGCAGCGGCCCGATGGAGACCACCGGGTTGGAGGGGCAGACCACGATCAGCCCGGCGCGCTCGAGCGCGTCCATGACCCCTGGGGCCGGACGCGCGTCGGCCGCGCCTTCGAAACGCACGCTGCGCACGGGGACGTCGTGCGCGAGCCGTACGAAGTAGTCCTGGAATCCCACCTCCGTGTCGGCGGGCCCCAGGACGCTCTGCTGCGCCAGCGTGACGCGGGTGCGCAGGGGGTCGTCGGTCACCGGCAGCAGGTGCACGGCGATGCCCCGCCGTTCGCACAGCGCCGCCGTCACCGCGCTGAGGGGCTCGCCGGCGGCGAGACGACCGGTGCGGAAGAGGTGGGTGGCCAGGTCCCGGTCGCCCAGCCGGAACCAGTCCTCCCCGCCCAGCCGGGCGAGTTCGTCCATCACCGCCCAGGACTCGCCCGCCACTCCCCATCCGGTCTCGCGGTTGTCCATGCCGGCCAGCGTGTACGCGACGGTGTCGAGGTCGGGGCTGATCGAAAGGCCGTGCAGGATCATGTCGTCACCGACGTTGACGATCGCCGTGATCTCCTCGCCCGGAACCACGCGGACCAGGCCGGAGAGCATTCGAGCGGCCCCGACGCCGCCGCACAGGGCCACCAGCACGCGACGAGCATAGGAGCGCGGCGGGGGAGGGCCGTTCGGCGCCCCTGGTACGATCGCCGCCCGCCATGCCCACCGCCATCCCGCTGGAACGGCACGCCACGGTGGTGTCCGTCCTGCGTGAGGCCGCCCGTGTCAACGGCGACGTCGAGGCCTATGTGGAGCCCGCCGGCGCCCGCGAGCGCCGTGCCCTGACCTTCGCCGAGTGGGACCGGGCCGCGGACGGCGTGGCCGGCTACCTCGACGGCTTCGGCGTCCGCAAGGGCGACGTCGTCTGCCTCCTGCTGCCGTCCTCCATCGACTACGCCGTGCTCTACGCGGCGTTGCAGCGCCTGGGCGCCATCACGTCGGGCATCAACCCCCGGATGGGCGCGGGCGAGGTGGGCTCGATACTCGAGCGGGCCGCCCCCGTGTTGCTCGTGGCCGACCCCGAGGCCGCCCCGGCACCCGAGGCCCCGGGCCTGGCGCGGGTGACCCGGTCGGAGGTGGCCGCGGCGTGGGGCGGCGAGCCACCGTCGTCGTGGCCCGACCTCGCGGCGGAGGATGCGGTCGCCGTCGTGTGGACGAGCGGGACCACCGGCCGGCCCAAGGGCGCACTCTTCGATCACGCCAACCTGGCCGCCGTCGCACGGGGTACCGACGTCCTCAGCCAACCCGGGGACCGCCGGATATCGCCCGTGCCGTTCGCGCACGTGGGCTACATGACCCGCGCCTGGGACGAGATCGCGCGCGGGGTGACCACGGTGATCACGCCCACGCCGTGGCGGGCCGACGACGCCGTCCGCATCATGGCCTCGGAGCGGATCACGGTCGGCCAAGGGGTGCCGACGCAGTGGGCCCTGATGCTGGCGTCCGGCGAGCTGGCCCACGCCGACCTGGGCGCGCTGCGCGTCGTCAGCACCGGTGCCGCGCGCATGAGCCCGACGATGATCGCCGAGGTGCGCACGCGCTTCGGGGTGCCGGTCGTCGTCCGCTACACGTCGACCGAGAGCTCGCTCGGGACCGGGACGACCCTGACGTCCACCGACGACGAGGTCGGTGCCACGGTGGGCCGGCCGGTGCCGGGCGTGGAGCTGGCCATCGTCGACGACGCCGGCGCGCCCGTCGCCCCTGGGTCGATCGGCCGTGTCATGCTGCGTTCGCCGGCCGTCATGCGTGGCTACTGGGGCCACGGGCCCGGGCGCGGCCGCACCGTGACCGAGCTGATCGACGTCGACGCGACGGCGACGGTGCTGGGGGCCGACGGCTGGCTCACGACCGGCGACTTCGGATTGCTGACCCCCGACGGGAACCTGCAGTTGGCCGGCCGGGCCCATGAGCGCTACATCCGTGGCGGGTACAACGTGTACCCGGCCGAAGTGGAGGAGGCGCTCGCCTCGCACCCCGCCGTGGCCCGGGTGGCCGTGATCGGGACGCCCGACGACGTGCTCGGTGAGATCGGCGTGGCGGTGGTGGTCGCCGCGCCGGGCCACGTGCCCGAGCTCGCCTCGCTGCGGGCGCACTGTGGCAGCGGGCTCTCCGACTACAAGGCTCCCGACGCGCTGGTCGTGGTCGACGAGCTCCCGCTCACGCCCATGATGAAGGTGGATCCCGTGCGCCTGGGGGAGTTGGCGCGCAGGAGCAGCCGAGGAGCGCAGAGCGGCCCGGGCGAGGCAACGTGGCCCGGCCGCCGGGATGGTAGGCAGTGGCGACACCCACGGGCCCGACGCGGCCCACGAGAAGGAGCGCGCATGAGCCCCACCAAGAGAGTCGGGGAGTCCGACCCGAACCGGGGGACGGCCCCCGAGGCGATCACTCCCGGCCGTTACCGGGGACACGTCGCGATCGTCACGGGCGCCGGGTCGGGCATCGGGCGGGCCACGGCGCGCCGGCTGGCCGCCGAGGGAGCCGCCGTCGCCTGCCTCGACATGGCCGAAGAGGCCATCATCGCGGTCGCCGCCGAGATCAACGAGGAAGCGGCCGCCGGCGGCGGGCGCGCCATTGCCCTGCGGTGCGACGTCACCGACGAGACCGCGGTCGCCGACGCCGTGGCGCGGTCGAAGACCGAGTTGGGCGAGGTCACCAACCTGTGCAACATCGCCGGCATCGGCGGCTTCGCCCACACGCCCGAACAGTCGCTGAGCGGCTGGGACAAGATCATCGCGGTCAACCTGACGGGCACCTTCCTCATGTGCCGCGCCGTGCTCCCGGGGATGATCGAGCACGGCGGTGCCATCACCAACACCGTGTCGACCGCCGGTGTCATCGGCCAGCCCTACTCCGCGGCGTACTGCGCGTCCAAGGGCGGGGTGAAGATGCTCACGAAGGCGCTCGCCGTCGAGTACATGGCCCGCGGCGTCCGCGTGAACGGCGTCGCCCCCGGCGGCGTCGACACCCCGATCATCCACAATTTCGGTCCGCCCGAGGACTCCGACTGGAAGCTGATCGAGCGGCTGATGACGCCGATCGGGTTCGCCTATCCCCACGAGATCGCAGGCGCCTTCGCCTACCTGGGCTCGCACGAGGCGGACTACGTCACCGGCGCGATCCTCTCCATCGACGGGGCGATCTCGGCCTGAGCGACGTCCCCACGCCGCCGTCGCGCCTGCGGGTCGCGCTCGACGCGACACCGCTCCTCGGGCTCCCCACGGGCATCGGTGTCTTCTGCCGCGGTGCGCTCGGCGCGCTGGCCGCTCGGCCGGGCGTCGAGGTGCAGGCCTTCGCCGTGAGCTGGCGCCGCCGTTCGCTGCTCGAGGGCCGGCTGCCCGACGGCGTCGCGCACCACCAACGCGCCATGCCGGCCCGCCCGCTCCACGCGCTCTGGAAGCGCCGCGACGGCCCCCCGGTGGAATGGTTCATCGGCGCGGCCGACGTCGTCCACGGCACGAACTTCGTCGTCCCCCCGACCCGCCGGGCCGCCGCCGTGGCGTCGGTGCACGACCTCACGCCGCTGCGCCACCCCGAACTGTGCGACGCCGCCACGCTGGCCTACCCCGGGCTGATCCGCCGGGCGCTGCGCCGGGGGGCCTGGGTGCACGCCGACTCGGGCTTCGTCGCGGGCGAGGTGGTCGATGGGTTCGGGGCCGACCCCGGCCGGGTGCGCGTCGTCCACCCGGGCGTGCCGGCGCTGCCGCCATTGAGCGACGCCGAGACGGAGCGCGCCCTGCGCCGCCTCCTGCCGCCGGGGACCGGGCGCTACTGCCTGGCCGTGGGGACGGCGGAGCCGCGCAAGGACCTGCCCGGCCTCGTCCGCGCGTTCGGCGGCGTGGCGGCGTCGCACGCCGACGTGTCCCTCGTGCTGGCGGGGCCGCCGGGGTGGGGCGAGGCCGCCCTCGAGGACGCGGTGGCGGCGTCGCCGGCCCGGGGCAGGATCGTGCGCACCGGATGGGTCGAGGACCGCGATCTGGCTGCGCTCTTCGGCGGGGCGGCCGTGCTGGCCTATCCGTCGCTCTACGAGGGCTTCGGCTTTCCCCCGCTCCAAGCGATGCGCGCCGGCGTGCCGGTGGTGGCCACCCGGGCCGGATCGGTGCCCGAGGTCGTCGGCGACGGCGCGCTCCTGGTCGACCCCGGTGATGCCGACGGCCTCGCCGCCGCGCTGGACCGCTGCCTCGGCGACGGCGCGGCCCGCCGGGACCTGGTGGCCGCAGGGTCGGCGTGGGCCGACCGCTTCTCGTGGGAGGCGTGCGGCACCGGGCTCGAGCAGCTGTACCGCGACGCCACGGGGGACCGGCGTGGCTGACCCGGCCCCCACCGTGCTGATCGCGGTCGAGCAGCTGCGGCGGGAGGTCCCCGGCGGCATCGGGAACTACGCGCGCGGGCTCCTTGCCGGTCTCGAGCGCTGCGCCGAACAAGGTGACGGCGTCGAGGTGACGCTGTTCGCCAGCCGGCCACCGCGGCGCGCGTCCGACCCGCTGGCCGTGTACGGGCGGCCCGTCGTCGTCTCGGCTCTGCCGGGGCGCCTCATGACCCGGGCCTGGGATCACTCCGTGCTCCGGGCGCCGGAGGGCTTCGAGGTGGTCCACTCGGTCTCCCTGGCGGCGCCGATGTTGCGGCGCCACAGCCACAGCCGGCTCGCCGTGACGGTCCACGACCTGGCCTGGCGCCGGCACCCCGAGGCGACGACGCGGCGGGGCCGCCGGTGGCACGAGGCCGCGCTCCGCCGCGCCCGCGACTGCGGCGCGACCCTCGTCGTGCCCTCGCGTCTGGTCGCCGCGGACCTGGTCGCGTTCGGCATCGACGAGGGGCGGATCACCGTCGTGCCCGGCGGCACCGACCACCTGGCGCCGCCCGACGAGTATGCGACCGCGGCGCTCCTGCGGCGGGTCGGCGTGAGCGGCGAGTACCTCTTGACCGTCGGCACCCTCGAACCGCGCAAGAACCTCGACCGTCTGGTGCGGGCCTTCCGCCGGGCGCGCCCGCAGCTGCCCGAGCGTTGGCCCCTGGTGATCGTCGGCCCGACCGGATGGGGCCATGCGGCGAGACCGCACGACACCGACGGCGTGGTCTTCACCGACTCGGTCCCCGATGCGGTCCTCTCGGGGCTGTACCGGCGCGCCCGGGCCTTCGCCTACGTCCCGCTCACCGAGGGCTACGGGCTGCCCCCGCTCGAGGCCATGCGCATGGGCACGCCCTCGGTGGTGTCCTCGGAGGTCCCGAGCGTGCACGACCTCGGCGAGCCCGACCCGCCACCGGCGCGCATCGTCGACCCGCTCGACGTCGACGACATCGCGGCCGGCCTGGTCGCCGTCCTCACCGACGAAGCGCTGCGCGCGCGAACTGGCGGCCCAGGGCTCCTCGTTCGCGTCGGCGCGCACGTGGCAGGCGGCGGCGGCGGCGCACGTGCACCTGTGGAGAGGGCTGGCGTGACCGCGGCCGAACCGCTCGCGCTGTCCCTCGACGTCTCCGCGGTGCCGGTGCAGCCCGGAGGCGCGGGCCGCTACACCATCGCCCTGGCCACGCGGCCTGGCGGCGCGCCCCGACGTGTCGCTCACGCTCGTGGCACGGCGCAACGATTCGGCCCGCTGGGAGACGGTCGGCGCGCGGCGCCTCCGGCCCGCCGTCCCGACGTCGCGTCCCGGCCGTCTCGCGTTCGAACAGGTGGGGCTGCCGGCACTGCTCCGCTCCGCCGCGGTGACGCGTGCACCACGGGCCGCACTACACGATGCCGGCGCGGCCGCCCGTGCCGTGCGTGGTCACCATCCACGACTGCACCTTCTTCGATCATCCCGAGTGGCACCTGCGCACCAAGGCCGCGTTCTTCCGGCGCGCCATCCGCCGGGCCGCACTGCACGCGGGGGCGCTCGTCTGCGTGAGCCAGGTCACGGCCGAGCGCCTCCACGCGAACTGTCCCGTGCGCGCGCCCGTTGTCGTCGCGCCCCACGGCGTGGATCACGCGCGGTTCTCGCCGACCGAACCGAGCCCCGGCGCCGACGATGCCGCGCTCGCGCGAGCTCGGCCTGCCCGACCGATCGGCCCTTCGTCGCGTTCATCGGCACCCTCGAGCCGCGCAAGGGCGTGGCGACCTTGGTCGCCGCGTTCGACGTGCTGGCGGACACCCGGCCCGATCTCGTCCTCGTGCTGGCGGGCCAGCCGGGCTGGGGCATGGCCGAAACGGAGCGCGCGCTTGGCGGCAGCCCGGCACGGGGAGCGCATCGTGCGCACCGGCTACCTGCCCGAGACGGCGGTGCCGGCCCTGCTGCGGCGGGCGGCGGTCGTCGCCTATCCGGCGGTGGAGGAGGGCTTCGGCCTGCCCGCCCTCGAGGCCCTCGCGTGTGGCGCCCCGCTGGTCACGACGGAGGGCACGGCCATGGCCGAGCTCGCGGGCGGGGCGGCCCTGTTGGTCCCGCCCGGTGCGGTGGGGCCTCTGGCGGAGGCGCTGGTCGCCGCCCTCGACGCCGGCCCGGAGACGGGCCGGCGGGCGCTCGGGCTGCAGGCGGCGGCCGCGCGGACGTGGGAGGCGAGTGTGGCCGAGCACGTCCGTGCCGTATGCCCTGGCCCAGCAGGCCCCGCAGTAGGGTTCCGCGGGTGCGTGCGCTGATCACCGGGGGAAAGGGCTTCGTGGGCCAGTGGCTGGCCGCGCACCTGAAGGACGGCGGCGACGAGGTCGCCGTGATCGATCTCGAGACGGACGTCGCCGACGGCGCCGCGGTCCGGCGCGTGCTGCACGACGTGACGCCCGACGCCGTCTACCACCTGGCCGCCATGACGCACGTGGGCGAGAGCTGGGAGCACCCGAGCCAGGTGCTCCGGGTCAACGTGCTCGGCACCGCCGAGATCCTGGCCGCAGCGAGGGCGGAGGCGCCGCAGGCGCGGGTCCTGGTGGTCAGCTCTGCGGAGGTCTACGGCGTCGTCGGCCCCGGGCAGCTTCCCCTCGGCGAGGCGACGCCGACGGCGCCGGCCAGCCCGTACGCGGCGAGCAAGCTGGCCGCCGAGGTCGTGTCGCTCCAGGCCTGGAGGGGCTACGGCCAGTCGGTGGTCGTGGTGCGGCCCTTCAACCACATCGGCCCGGGCCAGTCGCCCAATTTCTTCGTGCCGGCGATGGCCAAGCGCATCGTCGAAGCCCGCCGTTCGGGGGCGGTGTCGTTGCGGGTGGGCACGCTGACGACGCGGCGTGACTTCACCGACGTGCGCGACGTGGTCGCGGCCTACCGCCTGCTCATCGAGCAGGGCGTGCCGGGCGAGATCTACAACGTGTGCTCGGGCGTCGACGTCGCGATGTCCGACGTGGCCGCGCAGCTGCTGGCGCTGGCCGGTGCGGACCTCACGCTCGAGACGGACCCCGAGCTCGTGCGCCCGGTCGACGTGCCGGTGTTGCGCGGCGACGCCGCCCTGCTCCGCGCCGCCACCGGCTGGGCGCCACAGGTCCCGCTCGCGACGACGCTCGCCGACGTCCTGGCCTCGTGGGAGGCGGACTGACGGCGAGCGTCGTCTGAGGGGGGAGTGGTCCTTAGGCGCTGACGCGCTGGCGGATCTGGATTCGCACCTCGCGCGCCTGGGCGCGGGCCTTGGAGGTGACCTGCGTCACCGAGGCGGGCAGCCGCTCCTCGATGGGTTGGAGGGTGCTCTCGACGAACTGCACGGCCGACTCGGCCAGGTCGTCGATCTGGCGGTAGCCCTTGGCCACGCCCTGGCGGACGTCGCCGATGCGCTGGTCGATCGGCAGGTCCTCGTGCAGGCGCTTCTGGATCTCGACCCGCTGCACCTGGGCCCGCTGGTAGGCCAGCACGCCGAGGCCGACGGCGACGTACGCCACGTCCCGGGCCAGGTCGGTGACACCCTTCGAGAGGGTGCTGATGTTGGTGGTCACGTCAGTCATGGTGTCTCCTGTCTTGTGCGATCACAGTGACGATCTGCTCGCCACGGGGCCGGCCTTCGGCTCCTCCGCTTGTGTACTACTGTATCATCTTTGTTAAACAGTAGCAAGCATCAGGCACGGATCAGGCACCCCTCGGGCACGAATTCCGTGCCTGAGGGCCTTCGCGCCGAACGGATAGCCTCAGGCACCTGATGGACGCCCAAGTGCCCGCCGTGGTCGCCGTCATGGTGACCACCGAGCCGGGCCCATGGTTCGAAGAGGCCCTCTCCTCCCTCGCCTCCCAGGACTACCACGAGCTCTCGGTCCTGGTCCTCGCCACCGGTGAGGACACGCCCGAGGTCACCGAGCGGGTCGCCCGCTTGCTCCCCGACGCGTTCGTCCGCCACCTGCCGGGCCGTCCCGCCTACGGCGCCGCCACGAACGAGGTCCTGGGCATGGTCGAGGGTGCCGCCTTCTACCTGCTCCTCCACGACGACGTCGGCGCTGGACCACGACGCCGTGCACCAGATGGTCGAGGAGTCGTTCCGATCGAACGCCGGCGTCGTCTCGCCCAAGTTCGTCAACTGGGACGACCCGACCGTCCTGCTCCACGTCGGGATGAGCTGCGACAAGACGGGGGCGGTCGTCGACCGGATCCTCGAGGGCGAGGTCGACCACGGCCAGCACGACGCGGTGCGCGACGTGTTCGTCGCCCCCGGGGGGTGCATCCTCGTCCGCGCCGACCTCTTCCGCGAGCTCAAGGGGTTCGACCCGGGCATCGTGGCGATGGGCGAGGACCTCGATCTCTCGTGGCGGTGCCAGGTGGCCGGATCGCGCGTCGTCGTCGCCCCCGAGGCGCGCGTGCGCCACCGCGAAGTCGTTGCGGGCGGGCTGGTGCCGCTCTCGGTCGTCGGGACCGGCCCGACGCGCGGCCGCCACCCCGTCACCATGCAGGCGTTGCAACGCCGCCACGAGTTGCGTGCCGTGCTCAAGTGCTACACCCGCATCCACCTCCTCCGGGTGCTCCCCCAGGCTGCCCTGCTCGCGCTGGGCGAGGTGCTCGTCGCGCTCCTGGCCCGTGAGCGTGAACGGGCACGGGCGGTGGTGGGCGCCTGGAACTGGAACGCCCGCCGCCTGACGGAGATCTCGCTGCTGCGTGGCGAGCTGGCCGAGCACCGCTTGTTCCCGGACTCGGAGGTGCGGCGCCTCCAGCTGCGCGGCAGCGCGCGCCTGTCGCGGTACCTGAGCCGCCTCTCCCACCAGGGGCTCGAGGCCGCCAACTCGGTGGCCGTCGCGCGCGGCCGGGCCGACAGGGACGACGAGCGCGCCGAGGTGGCCGTCCTGACGGGCAGCGTCGGGCTTGGCCTTCAGCGAGGACTCGGACTTCGACGAGCTCGACGACCTGGGTCGCCGCGCCGGGCGCGACCGGTTCGGCCGGCGGGTGCGCCGCGCGCCGCTGAGCACCGGGCGCCAGCGCGCCATGGCGCTGCTCGTGACGCTGCTCGTGATCGCCATCGGGACCCGGGAGCTGTTCTTCGGCTCGCTGCCGCTGGTGGGTCAGCTCGCGCCGTTACCCGTCGTGGTCGACGACCTGGCACCACTTCTTCTCGGGCTGGCAGTCCGCCGGGGTGGGCACCACGGCGCCGGCGTCGCCGGCCTTCGGGGTCTTCGGCGTCGCCGGGACCGTGCTCTTCGGGGCCATGGGCACGCTGCAGCGCGTCCTGCTGTTGGGTTGCATCCCGCTCGGCGCGTTCGGCCTGTCGAGGTTCATGCGGCCCCTCGTCTCGCCGCGGGCCCGTGTCGTCGCGGTCATCTGCTACCTCGGCCTGCCGCTGCCGTACGGCTCCCTGGGCGCGGGCCGCTGGGACGGCCTCATCGTCTACGCGCTGTTCCCGTTCATCGCCCGGCGCCTGGCGGGTGCCGCGGGCGTGGAGCCCTTTGCCGTCGAGCCGGGGACGCGGTGGCGGACGCGGCCAGCCGGGCAGGTGGCGGTGCTGGGCGCCCTCGTCGCCGTCGGCACGTCGTTCGCGCCCGCGCTGGCCCCCCTCGTCCTCGTCGCCGCCCTCGCCTGGGTGGCGGGCTCGTTCCTGGTCGGCGCACGCGACGCGGACTGGCGTCCGCTCGCCGTGGCCGGCGCCGCGGTCGGGCTCGCACTGGTGCTCCTGGCACCCTGGGTGGTCGGGACGGCGCTCGCGGGCAAGGGCTCGGTCGCCATCTTCGGCCTGCCGATTTCGGGAGCGACCGCCCCCAACTGGGGCGAGCTCGTTCGCTTCGCGATCGGGCCGGTGGCGCGGTCGCCGCTCGTCTGGCTCCTGATCGCGGCCGCCGCGCTGCCGCTCGCCATCGGACGCGGCGTCAGGCTCGTCTGGGCGGCGCGGCTGTGGGTCATGGCCTGCGCGTCATGGGGGTTCGCGCTGGCCGCGGTCCGCGGCGACATGGGCTCGTTCGCCCCCTCCGCGCCGGTCGTGCTCGCCCCGGCGGCGCTGGCCGTCGCCGCCTGTCTCGGACTGGGGATCTCCTCGTTCGAGAACGACCTCAGCGGGCGCGAGTTCGGCTGGCGGCAGGTGGTCGGCGCGGTGGCCCTCGTCTTCGGCGTCGTCGGCCTCCTTCCCGTGGCCGCCGGCGCAGTGAGCGGCCGCTGGAACCTCCCCGCCCAGGGCGTCGAACAACCGCTGTCCTTCCTCGATCATCCGGCCGCAGGCCCGACGGCGCGGGTGCTGTGGCTCGGCGACCCGAGGGCGCTCCCGGTCGGCGGCTGGTCGATCGAGCCCGGGCTGGCCTACGCGCTGACGCCCGCCGGCCTGCCGGACACGTCGCAGGTGCTCACACCCGCAGGTGCCGGGCCGGCGTCCCTCGTGGCGCAGGCGGTGCGGCTCGCGACGACCGGCGGAACCGTGCACCTGGGCCGGCTCGTCGCCGCCGAGGGCGTGCGCTACGTCGTGCTCGTTCAGGGCCTGGCGCCCTCGACGGTCGGTTCGCTCCCGCCGACCGTCGACGCCCCCCGCCGCCGGGCCTCCAGACCGATCTGCTCGAGCAGGACGACCTGCACCTCGTTCCCGGAGACGTCGGCATCTCGGTGTTCGAGAACGACGAGGCGATGCCGGTCACGGCGCAACGGGCCGCCCCGCTGCCCGCGGTCGGGCAATGGTCCTATCCGAGCGGGGCCGACGTGGTCGGGTGGCAACCGGTGCTGGCCTCGCTGTCCGGGTCGGCCCCTGCGTCCGGCCCCGTCCGGGCCGGCACCGTCTACGCCGGGTACGCGCCCGCCGGGGACTTCGCCCTGACCGTCGACGGCCGTTCCGTCCGCCAGCAGCCCGCGTTCGGCTGGGCGGCGCAGTTCGCCACCACCCCGGGGAACGCCGAGCTCTCGCTGTCGCAGTTCCCCTCTGTGCCGCTCGCCGTCCTGGCCGAGGTCGTGGTGTGGGTCGTCCTCTTGGCCGCGCTCGTGGGTCGCCGCCGCCGTCCGCCCCCGGCGCACCGGAGCGCGTCGTGAGCCCGGCGCACGCCAGCCGGGCGTCGGTGCACACCGGTCCCGAACGGCGCTGGCCGGTCCTGGTGGTCGTGGCCGCGGTCATCGCCGGCGTCGCGGTCGTCGTCGGCACGCGGGGGTCACCCAGTCCGGCCGCTGGCGCCGGCGACACCCACCGCACTGGTCGAGCGCGCCCGACGCGGAGTCCTCGGCCTGGTATTGCGCCGGGCAGACGACGCCTGTCGGGCCCGGCCACCGGTTTCCTGGTGCTCTCCAACACGACGACGCGAGCCGTGGACGCCGACGTCACCACGGTCACCGACACGGGGGCCACCGTGAGCGCCGCGGTTTCGGTGCCGGCGCAGAGCGTCCTCGCGCCGTCGTTGCCGGTGCCGTCGTCGGGTTCGTGGCAGGCCGAGACGGTGACCCTCGACGGCGGTGGCGTGTCCGCGTCGCAGGCGGTGCACGGCCCGGCGGGTTGGTCGGTGGTTCCGTGCCAGAGCTCGACGTCGGCCGCCTGGTACTTCGCCTCCGGCTCGACGGCCGGATCCAACGCCCTCTACGTCGCACTCCTCAATCCGACGTCGTCACCCGTCGTCGTCGACCTTGGCTTCATGACGCCCACGGGAGCGGTGCGCCCCGTCAACTACCAGGGGGTCGTGATCGAACCGGGCGCGACCCTGTCCGAGGACGTGGCGTCCGAGGTGCAGAACGCCTCCCAGGTGAGCACGGTCGTCACCGCGCGCACGGGCCGGGTCGTGGCATCCGAGGTGCAGACGTACGCCGGAGCGAGCTCTGGCCTCTCCGTCGTGCCGGGACTCAGCCGGCCCGAGGACCATTGGGCGATTCCGCTGGCGCAAGAGTCGTCGGGTGGCGGCAACTCGGCGATCGACGTGTTCAACCCGGGCACGACCGCCGAGAAGGTGACCGTGCACCTGCGCCTGGCCTCGGGCCCGCTGGCACCGATCGAGGACACAGTGGCGCCCGGCGGGACGTGGGAGCTGGCGACGAGTCGTCAGACGCGGATTCCGGTGGGAGCGAGCTACTCGACCGAGGTGGACGCGACGGGTGGGCCCGGTGTCGTCGTCAGCCGGGTGGTCGTGGCTCCTGCCTCGGCGCCGGCACCGCAGGCCGGCGTTGCCGTGGCCATCGACGGTCTCACCAGCTCGACACCGTCGAGCGAGTGGATCGTTCCGCCACCGGGGACCGCAGCCAGTCCGGCCGATCAGCGATGTGGCCCACGACGCGCTGACCATCCTCAATGTCAGCGACGTGCCGGAGACATTCCGCGCCGACACGGTCGAGCCGGGCCGCCAGCACCTGTTGGCGTCGGGGACCCTGGCTCCCGGTGAGAGCGCCGTCGTGACGGGTTCGACGCTCGCCGACACGGGGTTCGATCCGATCGTGGTGCGCGCCGCCGGCCCCATGGCGGTCAGCGAGGACTTCACCCCGAGCGGGGCGTGTGGGCGTCGTCGGGCATGCCCGGCGTCCCGTTGTCCGCACCCCTCGGGGTCTGAAGCTCAGAGGCGGTGGCGCTGGTAGCGGCGCCAGAGCACACGGCCGCCGACCGCCACGAGCACGAGGCACAACAGGGCGAACAGGAACGGTCCCGCCAGGCGGACGACGCCCTCGACGCCGGCGACGAAGCCGCCGACGCTGTCGTGCCACGCCCGGACGAGGCCGGACTCGGGCAGCGGGACCGGCCGCGGCGGGGGTGACCCCTCGTTCACGGTGACGGTGACCTTGGAGTAGGAGGTCTGGCTCGTCAGCAGTTGCAGCTGGCCCTGCAGCTGCTCGATCTGCTCCTGGATGCCGTCGAGCTGATCCTGCACGGAAAGGATGTCGCCGATGCTCGTCGCCTTGGCCAGGATCGTGAGGTATTGCTGGCGGCTGTCCTCGAGCGCAGCTGAGGCGCGCCTGCAGGTCGACGTACTGGCCCGTGACGTCCGTGGCGTTGGTCGAGAGGTTCGAGGTCTTGCCGTACCGCTCCGCCGCCTTGAGCACGGCCGCGAAGTCGTTGACCGGGACCTCCATCGTGATCGTGCCGTAGGCGGGCCCGCCGCCGGTTCCGCTCTGGCTCTGCGAGCTGGCCACGAAGCCGCCGACGGCGCCGGCGAGGTTGGTCAGCCCCGTCATCGTCCGCGCCAGGTCGCCCTTCTTGACCGCGAGGTCGAGCATGCCCGTCTGCTCGATCTTCGCCGACTGCCCGACCGCGCCCTGCGGCAGTGACGGGACGGTCTGGTCCTGCGTGGCGGTCCCGGCGGCGTTCAGGCCGTTCGGGGTCTGCGGCGCCGCCGACGTCCCCGACGCCGCCGACCCGTGCGCCGCACCGAACGTGGGACTCCCTGCGGCTGGGGCGCCGGCGGGGAGTGTCGTGGTCGAGAGCGCGCCGGCACCGCCCGGGCGCGCTCTTTGCGTCCCACCCGCAATGACGTGATCGTCGGGCGCGCCGGGGACCGCACGACGGCGCCGATCGTGCCGGCCACGAGCAACGCGACCACGAACACCGCCGCGACCGACAGGATCCGGTGGCGTCCCGCCACCGCCACGAGCCGCCGCCGGCGACCGAGCTCGTCCGGCGTCTCGGAGCTCTCGTCAGCGTCCTCGGCGTCGCCGTCTCCGGACTCGTCCGCGGCTCGCGTGCGGCACCCGGGGCCGTCCCCCGCTCGGCGCGCGCCATGATCTCGTCGATACCGGTCTGCGGGGACCTCGAACGCCTCGGCGGCGCGCCCGAAGAGCTCGGCCAGCCGGTCGTCGTCGAGCATCGTCATGACCCGGCCTCCTCTCCTGCGACGGCGTCGGCCTCTGCGTCGAGGTCCGTCCGCGTCCGCGTCCTCACCGAACATCGCCAGCGCGCTGAGCGCGGGGTCGGCCGCCAGCCTGCGCCGCGCCTCGTGGAGGCGTGATTTCACCGTGCCCTGCCGCCGGCCGATCGCGCGCGCGATGTCGCGCTCGCTCAGGTCCGCGTAGTAGCGCAGGACGACCGGCACGCGCAACGAGAGCGGCAGCCGCGCCAGTGCGGCCAGCACCGTGTCGGCCACCTCGCCGCGTTCGGCGCTCGCCTCGGGCCCCACGCCCTCCGCGGCCATGTGCGCAAGCGGCTCGTCACCGGCGCGCCGGTCCCGGTGCGGGATCTCGCGGCGCAGCTTGGAGTAGCACGAATTGACCACCACCCGGTAGAGCCAGGGCCGGATGCTCGGCACGTCCGTCAGCGAGTCGCGGAAGCGCCACGCCCGCAGGAACGCCTCCTGGACGGCCTCTTCGGCATCGGCGCGGTTGCCGAGGATCAGGCAGGCCGTGCGGAAGGAGGGCACGTACCCCTCCTCGAGCCACTCGGCCAGCTGTGCCTCCACCATCCCCCCTTATGACGCCGCCCGGCCCGGTTCGGTTCGATCGGTCACGCCGCACGGCGCCGCCGCTCACCGCCCCGCGCTGTCGTCGAGGAAGGGCTCCTAGCCTCCTGCTGGTCCCTCGGGAGCCCCGGTCGCCGGGTCGGACGAGGGGGCCAGGGGGGAGGCGGCCAGGCCTCGGGCTCGGACGTGCGCCCCGTGGCCGTCGGCGCGGCCGGCGGCGCGGGAACGGCGACGGCGCTGCTCGTCGTCGACGCCGGTGTCGGCCACCGTGGCCGTGGCCGTTGGCCCCGTTCGTGACCAGGCCGTCGGCCGGAGCCGGCGCGCTGATCGCGGCCTCGTGGAAATGGGGCACGGACTTCACGCCCTCGCCGTGCACCGGCGACCCGTGGGCCTCGTCGACGAGCCGGGCCACCTCGGCACCGTCGATGATCTCGTTGTCGAGAAGGGCGCGGGCGATGGCGTTGAGCCCGCCTCGGTGCTTGCTCAGCACTTCCATCGCCCGCTGTTCCTCCGAGCGCAAGATCCGCTCGACTTCGTCGTCGATGACCTTGGAGGTGTCCTCGGAGTAATCACGCGTGTGCATGAGGTCTTCGCCCAGGAAGACTTGGCCCTGCGAGCCCCATGCCATGGGGCCGATGGCCTCGCTCATGCCCCATTCGCGCACCATCTTGCGCGCCAGCTCGGTGTTGCCGACGAGGTCGTTGGCGGCGCCCGTCGAGAGATCGCCGTAGACGAGGATCTCGGCGCAGCGGCCACCCATGCGCACGCACAGCGCGTCTTCGATGTACTGGCGCGGGTGGATGTGGCGCTCCTCCATGGGCAGCTGGTGCGTCACACCGAGCGCCATGCCGGTCGGCAGGATCGTCACCTTGTGCACCGGGTCCGCGTTCTCGAGCACGTAGGCCAGCACGGCGTGGCCGCCCTCGTGGTAGGCGATGCGCTCCTTCTCCTCTTCGGAGAGGACCATCGAGTCGCGGCGTTGGCCGAGCAGGACACGGTCGCGTGCCGTCTCGAAGTCGGCCATGGCGATCTCGGCGCTGCCGCGCCGCACCGCGTGCAGCGCCGCCTCGTTGACGAGGTTGGCCAGGTCGGCTCCCGACATACCGGGTGTGCCGCGCGCCACGACGCTGAGGTCGACGTCGTTCGACATGCGCTTGCCCTTGCAGTGCACCGCCAGGATCGGGAGCCGCTCCTCGAGGTCGGGCAGTGGCACCACGATCTGGCGGTCGAAGCGGCCCGGCCGCAGCAGCGCCGGGTCCAAGATGTCGGGCCGGTTCGTCGCCGCGATCATCACGACACCCTCGGCGGTGTCGAAGCCGTCCATCTCCGAGAGCATCTGGTTCAAGGTCTGCTCACGCTCGTCGTGCCCACCGCCGAGGCCGGCCCCGCGCTTGCGACCGATGGAGTCGATCTCGTCGACGAAGACGATGGCGGGGGCTTGCTTGCGCGCCGTCTGGAACAGGTCGCGCACCCGGCTGGCGCCGACCCCCACGAACATCTCCATGAAGTCGGAGCCGCTGACCGACATGAAAGGAACGCCGGCCTCGCCGGCAACCGCCCGCGCGATCAGTGTCTTGCCGGTGCCCGGCGGCCCGACCAGCAGCACGCCCTTGGGGATCTTGGCCCCGATCTCCTTGAAGCGCGCCGGTGTCTTCAGGAAGTCGACGACCTCGCTGATCTCCTGTTTGACACCCGTGTAGCCGGCCACGTCCTCGAAGGTGGTGGAAGGGCGGTCGCTGCTGAAGGTCTTGGCCTTGGAGCGGCCGATCGACATGATCCCCGACATCTGCCCCCGGGTCTGGCGCCCGATGAAATAGATGAAGGCGGCCCCGATGCCGATGATGAAGAGGTAGGGGAGGATGTCGCTCAGCAGGTTCGACGACGGGGTCGGGAAGCTGACCTCGACGCCGTCGTTGCGCATCGTCTGCACGTCGTTGGGCAGGGACGGGCTCGGCCCCTGCACCTGGTAGCTCTTGCCGTTGTCACCCTTGAAATTGCCGTTGATCTGACCGGTGGAGTTGGAGATCTTGGCCGTCGCGATCTGCTTGGCCTGCACGTCCTGCATGAACTTGGTGTACGAGAGGGTCTCGGCGTTGTTCGTCTTGATCGTGCCGACGGCCAGCAGGATGGCCACGATGCCGATGGCGAGGACGCCCCAGAGCCAGCGCCAGCTCTGCCCGCTCGGCGATCCGGGCTGATTCGGGCCTCCACCCTCCCCGTTCTGTCCGTTCTGGGGCGCGTTCGGCCGGTTCACGGGCTTGTCCGCGCGTTGGGGGCTCACGCAACCATGCTATGCGCCGCCCCCGCTTCACGGTGACCGCCCCTCACCAGGTCCGTTGGCAGGCCGACCTGCAGATTCTCGGTTGCGGCACCCCGGTAACGTCGTGCCGATGACCGACCCCGAGACCGGCGTGCCCCCGATGGGGCCACCGGCCCGGCCACCGGGGCCCGTCCCCGCCGGTTACGTGCCCCGCGAGTGGCTGCAACAGCAGCCCCCACCGGCGCCGCCCTCGGCCCCACAGCAGTCGCCGGCGCCGACGCTCCCCGGGGCCTCCTGGTCGCCCGCCGACGCTCTCACAGCGCTGCCCGCGCCCCCGCCCCCCAACGTCGACATCCCCTTCCTCGATACGCCGTGGGTCCCGCCGAAGACCCCCCGCCAGGGCTGGTACTGGCTGGTCTTCGCCGTCGCCGGCTTCGTCGTGGGCCAGCTGGCCGCCACCATCTTCGCCTTCATCTCGGGCGCCATCGCCGGCAAGACGGCGGCGCAGATGTCCGGCGATCGCGACGCAAACCGTGCCACCCGAGTGGTACGTCGTGTCCACGCTGATCGGCCTCTGGATCGGCTTCATCGGCGCACCCTGGTTGGCCAGCCGCACGCAGGGCACGAAGCACTTCGCCCGCGACCTCGGATTGCGCTTCCGGTGGATCGACCTCCTCGGCATCCTCATCGGCATCGGCGGCCAGTTCTTCATCGACGAGGGCTATTCGCTCTACCAGCACATTTCCCACCACAACTTCCACAACTTCAACGCCCCTTCGCAGAAGCTCACCGGCGCGTCGCACGGCACCGGGTTCATCGTCATCGCCATCGCGACCGTGCTCCTCGCGCCCGCCGCCGAAGAGTTGTTCTTCCGCGGGCTGTTGCTCAAGTCGCTCGTCCGCTTGTTCACGCCGTTGGGGGCTGCCGGCCGCGCCCGTGCCGCCGGAGTCGTCCTGGCGGTGATCGCCAACGGGCTACTCTTCGGCGCCGCGCACGCCGAGTGGGTGCAGTTCGCCGGCCTGGCCTCCTTCGGCATCGTGCTGGCGGCGGTCTCGTACCGCACGGGACGCCTCGGCATGAACATGGTGGCGCACGCCACGTTCAACCTCGTCGCCATCATCGCCATCGCGGTCAACGGGAGCGTCGTTCTCTTCCACTAGACGGCCGCGCCCCCGGGCGTGACGAGGCGCTACTGCGCCTTGGACTGCGGCCGGAGCCTCTGCCTGATCCTCCCAGCGGTCCAGTGCAAGGTCCGAACCGGGTGGCGAAACGCCGTCGGTGTCACCACGGCAAACCGTGTGTTCGGGAGCCACTGTGAGCCGTTCACCACGAGTTGGAACTCCTCCCGCGCCCGTCGAGGGGGGATATAGGTCGAGAAGGTGAAGGTCGCGAGCTCGCCCGGCGCGACCGAGGGCTCGGTAAAGGAACACGGCCTGATTCCGGAAAGCCAGGTCGAGTGTTCCGTCTCGGAAGCCCGGTTCCGCGGCGTCGCGGTGCCGACCTGCACCGTGCCGCGGACCCAGGCCTTCGTGCCCGAGTTGCGGAAGCGAACCGTGACCTCTCCGTTGCTCTTGAAGGTCTGAGGTTCGCCATCGAGGCTGGCTCGATACGCCGTCAGCGGGTGGGGACCGGCCGGAACGATCGTGCAAGCCCGGCACACGGCGGGAGTCGTCGCGGGGTCGAGCAAAGCTTGCCGGAACGCTTGATAGGCACCGCCGACCCAGATGTCGCTGAGCTCGCCCTCTCCTTCGTCACCGAGTTGCCCGAGTTGTGACTGGGAGCTCGCGCCGGCGATGCAACACGGGAAGACGCGGCCGTCCTTGTCGACATACGGCTGTTCCCACGGAAGCATGCACTGGCGCGTCCCGGTTTGCGGGCCCGCGTCGTCGTCGTAGTACTGCGCCAGGACCGAGTCCAACTGGTTCTCTTCGGCCGTCGTGCGCTCTCCCGTGGTCAGGACGAGCTCGACGCCCCGCTGTTGGCACGCGGACCTCAGCTGCTGCAGGTGTTCGGAGAGGTGATCGGCACCAACCAGGCTCTGATCCTTGCTGTAGCTGGTGTAGTCGTTGAGACCCTGGACGACCAACGTCTTGATCCCGAGACGTTCGAGCATGGGCGGGAGACCGGCGAGCGAGTCGATGTTTTCTCGCATCGCGACACACGAGACGGTGATGCGACTCGCATCCGGCATTGCCTCCACGAGGTTGGCCAGACCGGCAAACGCTCTGTCGAGGTTGCCCCCTCGGATGTGACGGTAGGTCGTTGCGTCTGCCGCGTCGAGAGACACGTTGACGTGCACGAGAAAGGGCAGTGCGGCCAACCGTTTCGCGGTCGTGGGGTTGAGCGCCAGTCCATTTGTGCTGAGTGTCGTCCGGATCCCTTCGTCGTCGAGTTGCTGAAGGAGCTCGAGACAGCGGGGGTTCGTCAAGGGCTCACCGAATCCGGCGATGAACACCTGCTTGGCCTGCCGGGCGAGTGGCATCACTTCGGACCACACCACGTCACTCATGTGCCCCACATTTCCCGCCGACGAGGATGCGCCGGTGGTGAGAGGGCACATCCGACAGCGAAGATTGCACTGGCTCGTGATCTCCACCTGCAGCGACAACGGGGCGCTCGGACAGAGCAGCTCGTCGCGGGCGTGAACGATGGGCTCGTCGTCCCTCGTCACCGCCAATGCGTCACCTCATCACCACACGAATTGTCCCCACTGGGCCGACGGCGACTCTAGCCATCTGCCACTTGATTGCCCTGGATGGAGCAAGGGGTCCACCGCGGTCTCCTTGCGCGGAGCTACGGCGGAGACGCCTCCCGTCAGCCGGACAAAACCCCTCCGGCCGCCCCCTATGGTGGTGCCCCGTGACCCGCATGGACCAGGTCTTCAAGGCGTACGACGTCCGTGGCACGGTGCCCGACCAGCTCGACGCCGACATGTGCCTCGCCATCGGTCGCGCCATGGCGCGCTTCGTCGGCGCGCCGGAGATCCTCGTGGCCCGGGACATGCGCCAGACGGGCATCGAGTTGTCACACGCGTTCTCCGACGGAGTGCGGGCCGAAGGGGTCGAGGTGACCGACCTCGGCCTCGCCTCCACGGACTTCCTCTACTTCGCCGCCGGCCATCTCGACGCGCCGGGCGCCATGTTCACCGCGTCCCACAACCCGGCGCAGTACAACGGCCTGAAACTCTGCTATTCGGGGGCCCGCCCGATCGGGCGTGACACCGGTCTCGCGGACATCGAGGCCGAGGCCGAGAGGCTCTACGGCGAACCGGTTCCTGCGTTGACCGGCGGGCGCCGCGAACTGGACCTGCTGGGGGAGTGGGCCGACCACGTCATCTCCTTCGTCGACGTCGCGTCCCTGCGTCCGCTCAAGGTGGTGGCCGACACCGCCAACGGAATGGGTGGCCTGGTCGTGCCGATCGTCTTCGACCGGCTCCCTTTCGAGATCGAGATCCTGTATCCAGAGCTCGACGGCACCTTCCCCAACCATCCCGCCGACCCGATCCAGCCGGAGAACCTGGTCGACCTGAAGAAGGTCGTGCTCGACAACGGTGCCGACATCGGGCTCGCCTTCGACGGCGACGCCGACCGGGTGTTCCTCGTCGACGAGAACGCGGAGCCGGTCTCGGGTTCGCTGACCACGGCGCTCGTCGCGGCCTCGATGCTCACGAAGCACCCGGGCGAGACGATTCTCTACAACCTCATCTGCTCGCACGTCGTGCCCGAGACCGTGACGGAGATGGGCGGCATCGCGGTGCGGACCCAGGTGGGCCACTCGTTCATCAAGAAGGTGATGGCCGAGACGGGTGCCGTCTTCGGCGGCGAGCACTCGGGGCACTACTACTACCGCGACAACTTCCGCGCCGACTCGGGGATCATCACTGCGCTCGTGGTGCTCGAACTGCTCAGCAAGAGCGGGCGGCCGCTCTCCGCCATGCTCGAGCCGTATCAGCGTTACGCCGACTCCGGAGAGATCAACACCGAGGTGGCGAGCCCGGCCGCGACCGTCGAGGCCATGGCCGAGGCCGAGCGGGCCGCCGGTGCCTCGGTCGACCTGCTCGACGGGCTCACGGTGGAGCACGGAGATTGGTGGTACAACGTCCGCCCGTCCAACACCGAGCCGCTCCTGCGCCTGAACGTCGAGGCTCGCACGCCCGAACAGTGCGCGGCACACGTCGCCGAAGTGCAGAAGCTGATCGCCGCCCACGCCGGCTCGCCGGCAGACAAGAAGTAAGGAGTTGCCAGTGAGCCTCGACCCCCTGTTGCTCGACGTCCTCGCCTGCCCGGTCGACAAGGGCCCGCTCCTCTGGTTCGAGGACGAAGACATCCTCTACAACCCCCGGCTCAAGAAGAGCTACCGGGTAGAGGACGGTGTCCCCGTCATGTTGGTGGACGAAGCCGCCGACGTGAGCGACGGCGAGCACGAACGGCTGACGGCCAAGGCCGAGAAAGACGGCGTGCGGACCACCGGGTCGGCCGAGGGGTGACCCGGTCTCCCCGCCTCGATTCGGCGGGGATGTGGGAGGCCGTCTGCGGTCTGCCCGAACAGCTGACGGACGCGCTCGAGGTGGCGCGTCGTGCGTTCGGCCCGCCTGGCGCAGGAAGCGACAAACCTGTGCGTGCCGTGTTCGCCTTCGGGTTGGGCGCGGGAGGCGCTGCCTGCGACGCCGCAGCGGTACTCGTGGCAGGTCAGCTCGCCGTGCCCTTTGTCGTCTGCCACGACTCGGTGGTGCCGGCGCTCGTCGGGCCGGATTCCCTTGTCGTCGCGGTGTCGTGCGGCGACACACCGGAGACGGTGGCGGCGGCGCGCGAGTCCCAGGAACGCGGCGCGCGCGTCGTTGGGATCGGGAACGACGCGGCGTTGGCCCGGCTCGCTGCCAGTTCCGGCATGGCCTGGTGCCAAGTCGGTGCCGAGGGTCCGTCCGCCCGAGCCGCCTTCGGCCCGGCGACGGTGTCGTTGTTGAGCGCGCTCGAGCGCCACCGGGCTGGTTCCTGACCACTCGGAAGAGGTGAACGCCGCTGCAGAATTCGTCGCCCGTCGTCGCGATGCGTTCGTGGCCGAGCGGGGCACTGCAGCCGAGCTCGCTCGCCAAATCGGCCGGACCATCCCGCTCGTGTACGGCTCGAGCGGCGTCTCAGGAGTGGCGGCGCGCTGGTGGAAGTCCTGTGTCAACCTCAACGCCAAGTCCGCCGCGTTCGCCGCCGAGCTGCCCGGGCTGACCTATGACGAGCTGGCCGGCTGGGGCCAGGGTGGCGACATTACGAGGCAGACAATGACCCTCGTGCTCCTGCGCCATCGGGGAGAGCCCTCGGCGGTCCCTCCCTTGTTCGAGTCCGTGCGTGCGGCCACCGAAGAGGTGATGGCCGATGTCCTCGAGGTGTGGGCGGACAGCCGTCATGACCTCGGGAGGTTGTTCGAGTTCGCACTTTTGGGCGAGCTCGTCTCGCTGGAGTTGGCCGCCCGCGAGGGCGTCGACCCGGGTCCCGTCCCCGCGGTCGAAGAGGCCCACTCTGCCGGGCGCTAGTTCCGGCGTCCCTATTCGGCCGGCAAGGACTGCTGCAGTCCAGCCGGAGCGCCTCGGGCGTTCCGCCATCGCTTTGAGCGATAGGGAGACGCGCGAGCCTCGGCGCCTGACCCGACGGCTTGTGCGCATGTATATGCGGCCGAACGCCCGTTGCGGAGCGCGCGGTATACACCGCGGGCGCGATCGATCTTTCCGGCGTATACAACCGCGCGGAGAAACCCCGTCCCCATCGTCCGGCGACAGGGCGCGGTCGCTAAGGCGTCAGAGCTATCGCTTCGAGCGATAGTGCACCAGGAAAACGAAGATGTCGGAAACGCCGGCCCGCACAGAACAGCGACGCCGGAGCGACGCCCGAGTGATCCGTCGGCGCCGCTGGTCTTCTAGCTGAGGCGCTCCACGATCATGGCCATGCCCTGACCGCCACCGACGCACATCGACTCGAGGCCGAAGGTCTTGTCCCCGTCTTCGAGGCCGTTGAGCAGCGTCGTCATGATGCGGGCGCCGGTCTGGCCGAAGGGGTGGCCCAGGGCAATGGCACCGCCGTGGACGTTGAGCTTGTCCCAGCTGATGCCGAGGTGCTTGGCCGAGGGGATCACCTGCGCCGCGAAGGCTTCGTTGATCTCCACGAGGTCGATGTCGTCGATCGTCATGTTCGCCCGCGCCAGCACCTGGCGGCAGGCGTCGACCGGGCCGAGGCCCATGATCTCGGGGTTGAGCCCCGACACCCCGCTGGCCACGATCCGCGCCAGCGGCGTGATGCCGAGCTCCTTGGCCTTCGTGTCGCTCATGACGATGACCGCCGCCGCGCCGTCGTTGAGGGGGCAGGCGTTGCCCGCTGTGACGGTGCCGCCCTCGCGGAAGACCGGCTGCAGCTGGGACAGTCCCTCGAGGGTCGTGTTGGGCCGGGGCCCGTCGTCCTTCGTCACCTCGGTCCCGTCACCGAGGGTCACCGGGATGATCTCCCGCTCGAAGAAGCCGTTCTGCTGGGACTCGACCGCCCTCGTCTGCGACAGGAGCGCGAACTCGTCCATCTCCTGGCGGCTGACCTTCTCGAACTCGGCCACGTTCTCCGCTGTCTGGCCCATCGCGATGTAGACGTCGGGCAACCCGGCGGGCGGCGCCCAGGGCTCGGTGACGGCCGGCGTGCGCACCTTCGTGCGCTGCTCGGCGTCCGCGAAGGCGGCGTTGTGCGGGCCCGTGTCCGACGCGCCGTGCATGTAGCGGCTCACCGTCTCGACGCCGGCCGCGACGAAAACGTCGCCCTCTCCGGCCTTGATGGCGTGGGCCGCCATGCGGATGGTCTGCAGCGACGAGGAGCAGTAGCGGTTCACGGTGACGCCCGGGACGTCGGGCAGGCCGGCGAGGATCGCGGCGACGCGCGCCACGTTGTACCCGGCTTCGCCTGCGGGCTGGCCGCAACCGAGGATCACGTCCTCAACCGTCTGGGGATCGAGCTGAGGCAGCTTCTCGAGCACGGCCTTGATGACGAGCGCGCTGAGGTCGTCGGGCCGGCACTCCACGAGCGATCCCTTGTTGGCCCGCCCGATGGGCGTGCGCCCGGTGGCGACGATGACGGCTTCAGGCATGGTGACGGCCTCCTCGCTTCGGTTCGATCTCGGGCCAGGGGTCTTCGCCCGAGGACCGCGGTGCAGGTTACTCGTCGGTAGAAGAGGTCCCGCTGGGCCGACATTGGCCGCCGCTGCGAACCGGACTGTAACGTGTTCTACCGCGCCGAGCATCGCGATCGAGCCGGCGACGACGTGGCGTTGACGTGGGGCGATGCGCCCCCGCCATCCCGGGAGGGACACCAATGGAGATTGCCTACACCGAGGAGCAGCAGGCGCTGAAGAGCGAGCTGCGCGCCTACTACGAGAACCTCCTGACCCCCGAGGTGGAACAGGAGCTGTCGCAGGCGCACGGCATCGGACCGGTGGTGCGCCGGGTCGTTCGCCAGATGGGCCAGGACGGCTGGCTCGGTATCGGTTGGCCCAAGGAGTGGGGCGGCCAAGGGCGCTCCGCCATCGAGCAGTTCATCTTCTTCGACGAGTCGATGCGCAGCGGCGCGCCGGTCCCCATGTTGACGATCAACACGGTCGGCCCGACCATCATGAACTTCGGCACCCAGGAGCAGAAGGAGTACTTCCTGCCGAAGATCCTGGCGGGGGAGATCCACTTCTGCATCGGCTACACCGAGCCCAACGCGGGCACCGACCTCGCGTCGCTCACCACGCGGGCGGTCCGCGACGGCGACGAGTACGTCATCAACGGCGCCAAGGTCTTCACCAGCCTGGCCGGCGACGCCGACTACATCTGGCTCGCCACCCGTACGGATCCCAACGTGGCCAAGCACAAGGGGATCTCCATGTTCCTCATACCCATGAACACGCCGGGCATCCGCGTCGTCCCCATGAAGCTGCTCGGCGACCACAACATCAACTACACGTTCTACGAGGACGTCCGCGTGCCGGCCACCGCGCTGGTCGGTGGAGAGAACCAGGGCTGGAACCTGATCACGAACCAACTGAACCACGAGCGCGTCACGCTGTGCTCGCCGGGGATCATCGAGCGCGTGCTCACCGACGTGCGGGCCTGGGCGCAGGCGACGAAGCTGCCCGACGGACGCCGCGTCGTCGACCAGGAGTGGGTGCAGGAGCATCTCGCCCGGGTGCATGCCGAGCTCGAGTTCCTGCGCCTCATCAACTGGAAGGTGGCTTGGCAGGGCACGCAGGGCCATCTCGACGTGGCCGACGCATCGTCGATCAAGGTGTTCGGCACCGAGATGTACCTCCGCGCCTTCCGGGCCTTGATGGAGATCATCGGCCAGGCCGGCTATCTGACCCGCGGCTCGCCCGCCGCGGTGATCGCGGGGCGCCTCGAGATGTACGCCCGCTCCATGATCATCCTCACGTTCGGCGGCGGCACCAACGAGATCCAGCGCGACCTGATCGCGATCTTCGGCCTCGGCATGCCGCGGTCGTTGCGCTGAACCGACACTTTCGAACCAGGAGACGGAGACGCCATGGACTTCACTTACAGCGAGGAGCAGGAGGCCGTCCGCGAGCTGGCCGGCCAGATCTTCACCGACCGCGTCACCCACGAGCGCCTCAAGCAGCTCGAGACAGAGGCGGGCGACGAAGGGCCCTTCGACCGCGAGCTGTGGAAGGAGCTTGCCGGCGCCGGGCTCATCGGGATCCATCTGAGTGAGGACGTCGGCGGCGCGGGGCTCGACTTCGTGGCCGCCTGCCTCGTCGTCGAGGCGGCCGGGCGCACGGCGGCCTACGTCCCGGTGGTCGAGACGATGGTCTACGGCGCGGTCCCGATCGCACAGTTCGGCACCGACGCTCAGCGCAAGACGTGGCTGACCGGGGTGGCCGGCGGCGAGACCGTGCTGACCGCCGCGCTCGCCGAGCTCAACGGCGAGGTGATCCTGCCCGGCGGGACCGAGCCCGCGACCACGGCCACGGCGAACGGCGACGGATCGTGGTCGCTCACCGGGACCAAGGCCTGCGTCCCCGCCGCCCTCGTGGCCGACGCCATCTTGGTCCCCGCCCAGTGCAAGGCCGCCGACGGCACCGTGACCGGGCTCGGCGTGTTCATCGTCGACCCGAAGGCACCCGGCGTCACCCTCATCCGCCAGTCGACGACCACCGGGCGGCCCGAGGCGATCGTCGAGTTGGCGGACGTGCCGGTTGCCGCGGACGGCCTCCTCGGGCGACGGCGCCGACGGCGCCGCCGTCGTCAACGCCATCACTGAGTTCGCCACGACCGCGCTGTGCATCCTCGAGTCCGGCGCCTGCGCGGCCGCACTGGAACTGACCGCGGAGTACACGAAGACGCGGGTGCAGTTCGAGAAGCCGATTGCGACGTTCCAAGCCGTGGGCCAACGGGCCGCGGACGCCTACGTCGACACCGAGGCCATCCGCTTGACCGCATGGCAGGCCGCGTCGCGGCTCGCGTCGGGCCTGCCCGCGAGCGCCGAGATCGCCGTGGCCAAGTTCTGGGCGGCCGAAGGTGGCCAGCGCGTGGTCCACGCCGCGTCGCACCTCCACGGAGGCGTCGGGGTCGACCGCGACTACCCGTTGCACCGCTACTTCCTCCTGACGCGCCAGATCGAGCTGACGCTCGGGAGCGCGAACGAGAGCCTGCGGCGTCTCGGGCGGATCCTGGCGGACGAGCCGGTCTAAGGCGTTCTGCTCAGGGCGTCGCCGGCGCGGGCGCCGTGGGCGACGAGAGACCCAGGCTGTAGCCGGCCAGGAACACGCCGGCCTCGTCGTGACGCGGATAACCCGCGGCGAGCCGGTGGAAGTCGGGGGAGTGGTCGGGGTAGGTGAGGTGGGCCACTTCGTGGACCAGTACTGAGTCGAGCACCCAGCCCGGCACGACGCACAGCCGGTGTGACAGGCGGATGTCGCCGGAGTGATACGAGCAGGAGCCCCAGCGCGCGGTCTGGTTCGTGACCCAGCGCACCGAGGACGGCCGTTCCCCGACGAGATAGCGCTCGCTGAGGTCGATGGCGCGCTGGAGGAGGTCGTCGTTGCTGAGGGAGGACGGGAACCGGTAACGGGTGATCAGACGCTGGACGAGCCAGTCGACGGTCGACTTGCGGGATCGCCGCGTCGAGATGCGCCGGGAGGTACACCACGATCCGGTCGCCCTCCCAGCGCGCCTCGGACGTCTTCTTGCGGCGAGCGCTGATGCGGACCTCGACCTCAGGCGGCGGTGCGCCCTCGGGTGCCGGCTCGGACGGGTCGAATCCCTCCGGCGTCTCCGGCTCGGGCTCCGGCTCGGCCCATTCGAATTTGGAGACGTCGAAGAGGGTCATGCCGGCATTGTGCCGGACACGCGTGACCGTTCCAGCGCGTGCCTGGTCAGCGTCCCTGCATCCCCGCCTGCGGCGCATCACCGGCGCATCGCCGGCGCCCGCTCTGCCGCCGGCCGAAGCCCGGGTGGCTGCGGCCTGGGTCCTACGCCGCCGCGGCCTTCTCCTCCGCCAGGACGTTGTTGGGGTCACGCAGGACCACGGTGCTGGCGATGTGGTCGGCCAGGCACTTCCGCTCCCGTCCGGTGAGGAAGAGGACCAGGGAGAGGATCTCGGTGATGAAGCTCAGGATGCCGGTGACGAAGCCGCCCACGATCTCGCGCAGCGCCATCCGCCCCCAGCTGGCGTTGCGCGTGCCCTCCGGGTACCAGGTCCGCATGCCCAGTACCTGTTGGGTGGGCGTCTGCCCGCGGCCCCAGATGATCAGGCCCCAGATGATGTAGCCGATGACGAGGGTGACAATGGTCAGCGGGATGGCCAAGAACCAAGCGCCGATGCGCCGTCCGTGCGTGGCGAGCTCGGTGCCCTGGGGAAGGTTGAGCCCGCTCACCTGGTCGAAGTACATGCCGGCGGGTACGGCGGCGCCGTAGCCGGGGGGCGGCGGAGGCGGTGGGGCGGGCGGCGGCGGAGGCGGTGGAACTGGCGGTGGCGCGGCCGAAGGCTCCGCCGGTGCTGGATTTCCCGCCACGGGATCTTCCGATGGGGTGGGAGGTACGTCGGTCATGGTCGCCCCTTTTCGGTTCGCTCGCAGGACCGTACCCTGCATTGGCCCGGACTGCGGGGACCAGATTGCGGGGACCGGCTCGAGCTAGCCGAGCACGAGCTCCGCCATCGTCCGCATCGTCGTCAGGTCGCCGTTCACGAGCATCGTCGTCGCCCGCGACTCGCGCCACGCCTCGAGGTCGTCGCGGATCTTCTCGACCGGGCCCACGAGCGCGATGTCCGCCACCATCGAGGTGGGGACGGCGGCCGCCGCGTCGTCCTTGCGTCCGTCCAAGTAGGCGTCCTGGATCTTGTGCGCCGCCTCCTCGTAGCCCATCCGGGCGAACACGTCGAAGTGGAAGTTCATGTCCTTCGCGCCCATGCCGCCGATGTAGAGCGCCAGCATGGGCCGGAAGCCGTCCGCCGCCACGTCCACATCGTCGTTCATCACGGTCGGGGCGAAGGCCAGGATCTCGAAGTCCGCCGCGGTGCGCCGCGCCGCCGGGCCGCGCGAAGCCCTCGTCGAGCGAGGCCTCGAACGACGACATCGCCTTGGGGGAGAAGAAGATCGGGAACCAGCCGTCGGCGATCTCCGCCGCCAGAGCCACGTTCTTCGGCCCTTCGGCACCGAGGATGATCGGCACGTCGGACCGCAGCGGGTGCACGATCGGCTTGAGCGGCTTGCCCAGGCCGGTGCCACCCGGGTACGGCAGCGGGTAGTGGGGGCCGTCGTTGGTGACGGGCTTCTCGCGCGCCAGCACCTGGCGCACGATGTCGACGTACTCGCGGGTGCGGGCGAGCGGCGCCGGGAAGGGCTGGCCGTACCAGCCCTCTACGACCTGGGGCCCCGACACCCCGAGGCCCAGCACGAAGCGCCCGCCCGACAGGTGGTCGAGCGTCAACGCGGCCATGCCCATGGCGGTCGGCGTGCGCGCCGACAACTGGCACAAGGACGTACCGAGGCGCACCCGCGAGGTACGCGAGCCCCACCAAGAGAGCGGCGTCAGAGCGTCGGAGCCGTAGGACTCCGCCGTCCAGACCGAGTCGTAGCCCAGTCGCTCGGCCTCGATCACGAGCTCCGCCGCGCCCGGCGGCGGCCCCGAGCCCCAGTACCCCAACTGCAGGCCGATCTTCATGCTCTTCACACCCGGCTCCTCTCGAATAACCGTTGCGTCAGACTCGGAGAGCCCAGAACTAGGACCAGGACCGTCACACCTTGGCGATGATCTCGTCGGCGAACCAGCGCACCGCGCCCAGCCGCGCCGCCAAGGCCTCGTCGTCGGGCGTGCCCGGCGCCACGTCGACGAACATCCAGGGCGCGCACACGATGTCGGTGACGCCCGCCTCCGCGAAGCGCCGGTAGAGCTCCACGCTCGGCCGTTCCGCCATCGACATGTAGATGGCGAAGCCCTCCTCATCCTCGCGGCCGACCTTCTTCAGCGCGTCCTTCAGCGCACCGAGATGCAGCCACGCGTCGTCCTCGCTGTAGGCGCCGGCCGCGACCCAGCCGTCACACAGCGCCGCCGTCCGCCGCAGGGCCACCGCCGAGTGGCCCCCGCCGATGATCGGGATCGGCCGGCTGGGCGCGGGCAGCATCTGGCACAGCGGGACGTCGTAGTACTCGCCGTGGAACTCCACCCAGCCTTCGTGCCACAGCACGCGCGAACGCGACGATCATCTCGTCGAGCCGCTTGCCCCGGGTGGCGAAGTCCTGCCCGGTCTGGTCGAATTCCTCCTTGCACCAGCCGACGCCGACGCCGAGGCGCACCCGGTCGTCCGACACCACCGCCGCCGTCGCCACCGACTTGGCCACCGAGATGAGGTCCCGGGCCGGCGCGATGTAGACGCCGGTCGTGAAGACCAGGTTCTCGGCCACCGTCGCCATGCCCGCGATCAGGGTCATCGGGTCGGGCCACGGCGTTTCCGGCTCCCACCCGGGGTGCCCGTCGGGGCGGTCGGAGTAGGTGTAGCGCGACGCCAGCTCCTTGGGGTTGAAAAGGTGGTCCGACACGTACATGCCGGCGTAGCCCAGCTCGTTGGAAGCCTTGGCCAGCGGCACGGCCTGGCGGGTGGGCAGGAAGGCGACGGCCTGGTGGAAGCGCAAGCGCCCGTTCGCCGCGGCCACGTCAGCGGGCCCGCGCCGGCAGCGGCACGCCGCCGACAGGCGCCGATGGCGCGAACGCGACCGGGATGTGCTTGGTGCCGTTGATGAAGTTCGACTGCAGCCGCTGCACCTCGCCGTCGAGGCGCAAGTCGGGCATCCGTTCCAACAGACGATCGAACATCACCATGATCTCAGTGCGCGCAAGATTCGCGCCCAAGCAGAAGTGCGGACCCCCGCCCCCGAACGCGATGTGGTTGTTGGGTGAGCGCGTCACGTCGAAGACATCAGGCCGATCGAATGCGTTCTCGTCCCGGTTGGCCGACGTGTGCCAGAAGACGATCTTGTCGCCCTCCTTGATCTGCTGGCCCCGCAGCTCGAAGTCGGCCGTCGCCGTGCGGCGGAAGTGCATGACCGGCGTGACGTAGCGGAGCATCTCCTCGACCGCGCCCGGCAACAGGGAGCGGTCCTTGCGCAGCAGCTCCCACTGGTCGGGATGCTCGAAGAACGCCGTCATGGCGCCCGACATGAGGTTCCGGGTCGTCTCGTTCCCGGCCACGACGAGCAACATGAAGAAGAGGTCGAGCTCGAGCTGGTCCAACTTTTCGCCCTCGACCTCCGCATCGATGAGCACCGACACCAGGTCGGCCTTCGGCGCCAGCCGGCGCTGTGACGCCAGCTCCTCGGCGTAGCTGAACACCTGCATGGCCGCCTCGCCCGGGTCGACACCCGGGAGCTGGTATTCGGGGTCGTCGGAGCCGATCATGCGGTTCGACCAGTCGAAGACCTTGCGCCGGTCCTCCTGGGGCACGCCGAGCAGTTCGGCGATGACCAAGAGCGGGAGCTCGGCGGAGATCTCCTCGACGAAGTCGGCCGTGCCGCGTTCGCACACCGCATCGATAATGCCGTCGGCGTACCCGACGATCGTCGCCTCCAAGTCGCGCACCATCTTCGGCGTGAAGCCCTTGTTCACGATCCGCCGGTACCTCGTGTGCATCGTCGGGTCCATGTTGACCATCATCAGCTGCTGCTGCGCCAGCTGGTCGTCGTCCATCTCGTGGAAGAGCGAGCCCCGCCGCGCCGACGAGTAGTGCTCCCAGTCGCGGTTCACCTGGACGCAGTCGTCGTAACGGGTGATGGCCCAGAAGCCGCCCCGCGGCGCGACCTCTTCGGGGTGCCAGTAGACGGGCGCCTCCTGCCGCAGCTCGGCGAACCAGTGGTGGGGGACCCCGGCCACGAAGTTGCGCCCGTCGATGAGGTCGATCTCGTCGAGGCTCAAGGACCCCCCTTTCGCGTGTCCCGCCCGGCCACCCAGCCGCCGCTCGGTGCCAGGCCTTTCACGTTCGTTTTTAGAACGTGTGTCAGTTGATCATAGGCACGCCCTCGCGGCATCCCCCCTTTGGTCCTGGCTGCCGCCCCGGCTCCGCCCTCGTCGTCCCGGCGGCCCCGGCCCCGCCGCCCGGCCCGTGCCCCCAAAACGAGAACGTGTTACATTTTTGCCGAGCGCGGCCTTGACCTGGCAGGGACCGCGGACTGCACGCGAGGCTGCCCCACGATGTTCCTCGAAGAGAGCCCCGAGCAACAGGAGCTGCGCGCCGAACTGCGCCGCTACTACGCCGACCTGCTCGACGACGAGGTCCGCGCCGGTCTGGCCGACGGCGGCGAGGGGGGCGACGCCTGGCTCCAGGTGGTCCGCCAGATCGGCAAGGACGGCTGGCTCGGCATCGGCTGGCCCACCGAGTTCGGAGGCCAAGGGCGTCCGGCCACCGACCAGTTCATCTTCTTCGACGAGACCCGGCGCGCCGGGCGCCCCGTTTCCCTTCGTCACCATCAACACCGTCGGGCCGACCATCATGCGCTTCGGCACCGAGGAGCAGAAGTCCTTCTTCCTGCCCAAGATCCTGGCCGGCGAGCTCAACTTCGCCATCGGCTACACCGAGCCCGAGGCGGGTACCGACCTCGCCTCCCTGCGCACCCGCGCCGTGCGCGACGGCGAGGAGTACGTCGTCAACGGGGCCAAGATCTTCACCTCCGGCGCCGACATGGCCGACTACATCTGGCTCGCCACCCGCACCGACCCCGAGGCGCCGAAGCACAAGGGCATTTCCATCATCTGCGTGCCGACGTCGTCGCCGGGCTTCGAGTGGTCGATCATCAACACCGTCGGGGGACTCACCACGACCCAGACCTTCTACGACAACGTGCGCGTGCCCGTCGCCAACCGCGTCGGCGAGGAGAACGAGGGCTGGCGCATGATCACGACCCAGCTCAACCACGAGCGCGTCGGACTGGCCGCGTGGAGCGGGCTGGCGATCTCCCTGTTCGAAGACGTCGTGGCATGGGCGGCGACGACGCCGTCCGACGAGGGCCACGTGGTGATCGAGCAGCCGTGGGTCCAGATGGACCTGGCCAAGTGCAAGGCGGAGCTCGAGGCCATGTGGCTCTTGAACTGGCGCATGGCGGTGCACGTCGCGGACGGTGAGCTCACCGGCGCCGAGTCGTCGTCGATCAAGGTGTTCGGGACCGAGCGGATCCTCGAGGTCGCCCGGCTCCTTTCGGGCGTCGTTGGCGCAGCCGGCTACCTGACGCCCGGTTCGCCGGGCGCGTTGCTCCGGGGCCGCCTCGAGGCGACCGGCCGCCAGGCGCAGGTCAACACGTTCGGTGGCGGCGTGAACGAGGTCCAGCGCGAGATCGTGGCGAGCGCCGGCCTCGGCATGACGCGGGGGCGCGGTGAGCGCGGCAGCGGCAGAACGCTTCGAGGAGCTCGCGGGACTGCCCCGACCACAGCGCGGAGCTGGCCGCGCTCGTCGGGCGGGATGCGGGCCCGCCTTCTCTGTCGTGGGACGCGGTGAACGTGCCCATGATCCGCCACTGGGTCGAGGCCATGGGCGACGAGAACCCCGTCTACCTCTCCGACGAGGCGGCACGGGAGGCCGGCTACGACCAGCTCATTGCGCCGCCCACGATGTTGCAGGCCTGGATCATGCGCGGCCTCAAGGCGTCCAACGACATCGAGGCGGCCCGGGCGGCCGGCACGTCCCAGGGCGACGGGCCCAACGACCAGCATGATGAAGCTGCTCGACGACGAGGGCCTGACCTCCGTCGTGGCCACCAACTGCGAGCAGACGTACGGGCGGCCGCTGGTGGTCGGGGACCGCCTGCTGGTCCGCTCCGTGATCGAGTCGATCTCGGAGCCGAAGAAGACCGGCCTCGGTATCGGGCGTTTCCTCACCACCCGGCAGGACTACGTCGCGGTGCCCGATTCCTCGGTGCCCGCCGGAGCAGGCGGCGGGGCGCGGGCGAGCGGGGGCGGGGGAGCGGCCGCCGGCGCGCTCAGCGACGACGACCTGCGCGGCGTTGTTCGACGCCGGTGAGCCGGTGGCCACGATGCGCTTCCGCATCCTCAAGTTCCTGCCGCCGGATCGCAAGCCGCCACGTCCGCCTCGGCCACATCCCGCGCTGACCCAGGACAACGCGTTCTGGTTCGAGGGCGCACAGGAGCACCAGCTCCTCATCCAGCACTGCACCTCGTGCGGCACGTTGCGCCACCCGCCGCTGCCCGGCTTGTGCCAATTGCGGCTCGTTGGAGTGGGACACCGTCGAATCGACCGGTCGCGGCACCTTGTACTCCTACGTCGTCGTCCACTACCCCCAGGTGCCGTCGTTCGAATACCCCTTGCCCATCGGCCTCATCGAGCTCGAAGAAGGCACCCGCGTCGTCGCCAATCTGGGCAGCATCGAACGCGAAGACATCACGATCGGCATGCCTCTGCGGGCCGAGTTCGTCGACTTCGACGAGGAGCTGTCGCTGCCGGTCTTCGTCCCGGCCGGCGCCGGCGCGGCGCGGGGAGGGGCAACTGATGGACTTCGCCTTCAGCGAGGAGCAGCTCGCGGTCTCCGAGGCGGCGACAGGCCTCTTCGGGGGCCTGGTCGACCCCGAGCGGGTGGCGGCCGTCGAGCAGACCGACGACCGCATCGACCGCGACCTGTGGCGGGCCCTGGCGGACGCCGACCTGCTCGGCCTGGCGGTGCCGGAATCGGAGGGCGGCGCGGCCCAAGGCCTGCTCGAGCTCTGTCTGCTGCTCGAGGCACAGGGCAATGCGGTCGCACCCGTCCCGCTGTGGGCGACGTTGGTCCTCGGCGCGTTGCCACTGGCGCGCTTCGGCATCGGCCGCACAGCGCACGCGCTGGCTGCCCGGTGTCGTCGCCGGCGACGTCTTCCTCACGGCCGCGCTCACGGGCACGGCGTCGAGCCCCACCTCGACGCCGCCGGTCGTGGCCGAGCCCGACGGCGACGGCTGGATCCTCGAAGGTGCCGAGCTCTCCGTGCCCCAGGCCCACCTCGCCACGCGCGTCGTCGTGCCTGCCTCGACCGGGAACGGCGTCCTGCTCGCACTGGTGGACCCGCAGGCCGACGGCGTCGCGCTCGAGCGCACGGTGACCACCAACCGCGAGATCCACCCACACCTGCGCCTCGCGCGGCGCCCGCGTCGAGGCCGGACGACGTCCTCGCGGCGCCACACGCCGGGCGTGCCGTCCTCGACGACCTCCTCGTCGGCGGCCACCATCGGCCTGTGCGCGCTCCAGGTCGGCGTCTGCGAGGCGGCGCTGACGCAGACGGCCGCCTACCTCAACACGCGCCAGCAGTTCGGCCGTCCGCTCAGCACGTTCCAGGGCACGATGCTGCGGGCGGCAGACGCCGCGATCGACATCGAGGCGATGCGCGTCACCTGGCAGAACGCGGCCTGGCTGCTACGACACCGGCCGCGACGCATCCGAGTCGGCCCGCGTGGCCAAGTGGCAGGCGTCCGAACGCGGCCAACGGGCCGTGCACGCGACGCAGCATCTCCATGGCGGCATGGGCGCGGACATCACCTATCCGATCCATCGCTACTTCCTCTGGGGGAAACAGATCGAGCTGTTGCTGGGCGGACCGAGCGCGCAGCTGTCCAAGCTCGGTGCCGCCATCGCCGCCCAGGCGTTGGCACGGAGCGCGTCCATGACCACCGTCGACGCGGGCCCGACCTACGCGAGCGTCGCCGTGGGCGACGAGCTGCCCGACGCTCGAGCTGCCGATCACCCGCACGCTCATCACCGCGGGGGCCATTGCGAGCCGCGACTATCAGGACGTGCATCACGACCAGGTGCTGGCCAAGGAACGCGGGTTCACCGGACATCTTCATGAACATCCTCACGACGAACGGCCTCGTGGGCCGCTACGTGACCGACTGGTCGGGGCCGCGCAGCCGCCTTCTCGATGTGAGCATTCGCCTCGGCGCGCCCAACTATCCGGACTGCACCATGACGCTCACCGGGTCCGTGAAAGAGAAGGGACCGCTCGCCGACGACGGCAAGAGCGGGACGGTGACCGTCGCCATTCGCGGCGCCAACCATCTCGGCGATCACGTCACCGGCACGGTGCAGGTGCAGCTGCCGGCGGGCGACATGAACGGTAAGGCCTGATGCGCGCACTCCTTTTCCGGCACGACCGCGATCGCCGGCATCGGCGCCACCGAGTTCTCGAAGGACTCGGGCCGCTCCGAGCTGCGCCTGGCGGTCGAAGCCGTCGCGGCTGCGCTCGATGACGCCGGCATCGCCCCCGCCGAGGTGCAGGGGATGGTCACCTTCAGCTCGGACACCAACCCCGACATCGACATCGCCCGCAGCCTTGGGATCGGCGACCTCACGTTCTTCAGCCGCATCCACTACGGGGGAGGGGCGGCGTGCGCGACCATCCAGCAGGCGGCGTTGGCGGTCTCCTCAGGCGTGGCCGACGTCGTCGTCTGCTACCGGGCCTTCAACGAGCGCTCCGGCAGCCGCTTCGGCGCCGGCATCCAGGGGCGTCCGCCGACGCCGACCGCCGAGATGGCTCACATGGCGTCCTACCTGCCCGGTCGGATTGCTCACCCCGGCCTCGTGGGTCGCCATGGCGGCGCAGCGCTATCTGCACGTCAACGGCGCCACCAGCGAGGACCTCGGCCGGGTCGCCGTGGCCGACCGCAAGCACGCGGCGACCAACCCGAAGGCGTGGTTCTACGAGAAGCCGATCACCCTCGAGGAGCATCAGGCCAGCCGCTGGATCGTCGAACCGCTCCACCTGCTCGACTGCTGTCAGGAGACCGACGGCGGCCAGGCCCTGGTTGTCACCTCCCTCGAACGGGCGCGTGACCTGAAGACGGCCCCGACGGTGATCCGGGCCGCCGCGCAGGGGTCCGGCGCGGGTCAGGACATGATGACGAGCTACTACCGCGACGATCTGCTCGGACTCCCCGAGATGGGTGTCGTGGCGCGCCAGCTCTGGGAGACCTCGGGCCTGGGTCCGGCCGACATGCAGGCGGCCATCCTCTACGACCACTTCACGCCCTACGTCCTGTACCAGTTGGAGGAGCTCGGCTTCTGCAAGAAGGGTGAGGCCAAGGACTTCGTCCGTGACGGCCGCATCGAATTGGGCGGCGCACTGCCGATCAACACCCACGGCGGTCAGCTCGGCGAGGCGTACCTGCACGGGATGAACGGGATCGCCGAGGCGGTTCGCCTCGTGCGCGGCACCTCGGTCAACCAGGTGGCCGGGCTCGAGCACGTCGTCGTCACCGCCGGGACCGGCGTGCCGACGAGCGGCCTCGTCCTCGGCTCCGACCGTTGATTCAGTCCCTTCCTCGACGTCCCTAGAGAGATGGGCCGAGTCGGATCGTCCGCCCGCTCGAGACCGGGGAACGGCGCACCCCGCGGTCGTCGCGTGGCGACATGGCAGTGATAGGCGTCCGCCACCGCGGGGTCCGCACACCGCTCAGCGTCTCTGACCAGGGCGGCAATGCCCAATATTGGAACACGTTGCATTTTCTGGGCCCAGCTGTTACCGTCCACTGGCGCCGGCGGAACGGACCGCGGCACGGGAAGCGAGGACGTGCAGACCCATGGAATTCGGCATCTTCAACAGCGTGTGCGTGCTTCCCCGGTATGTCGAGCAGCATGGTGAGTCCGCCGAGCACGACCGGATCATGGACGAGGTCGCCTACGTGGAGGCGGCGGACAAGGCCGGGTTCAAGTACGCCTGGGTCACCGAGCACCACTTCCTCACCACCTACTCGCACCTGTCGGCGAACGAGTCGTTCCTCGCCTACGCGGCCGCCCGCACGAACAACATCCACCTCGGCTCGGGCATCTTCAACATCACGCCACCGGTGAACCACCCCGCCCGTATCGCCGAGCGCGTCGCCATGCTCGACCATCTGTCCGGGGGACGCTTCGAGTTCGGCACGGGCCGGGGCTCATCGACGACCGAGCAGAAGGGCTTCGGGATCGATGACCCTGAGCTGACCCGCGAGATGGTGGCCGAGACGCTTCCCCAGATCGTGCGCATGTGGAAGGACGAGGACTACAGCTACGACGGCAAGTTCTTCACCATGCCCCAGCGCAACGTGCTGCCCAAGCCCTTCTCCAAGCCGCATCCGCCCATCTGGATGGCGGCCGGCAGCCCCGGCACCTTCGACATCGCCGCCGAGCTCGGCGTCGGCGTCCTGTGCTTCGGCTTCTCCAGCCCCGAGGCGCTCACCCCGCTGGTGAGCCGCTACAAGGAGAAGATCGAGGACTGCAAGAACCCTGTCGGCGGCTTCGTCAACAACAACGTGATGGTGACGACGCAGATGCTGTGCATGGAGGACGGGGCCAAGGCCCGCAAGGTCTTCCTGGACGCCGACACGAACTACTTCATCGGCATCCTCTTCCACTATCTCGACACCTTCCCGCGCCCCGCCGGCATCCCGACGTGGCCCGAGACGTTGCCGCCGGTGACCCCCGAGCAACTCGACGCGGGCATCGCCTCCGGCGAGATGGCCATCGGCACCCCCGACGAGGTGGCCAAGACGGTCGAGCGTTACGTCGGGACCGGGGCCGACCAGCTGTCCTTCGGGATGCTGTCGACCTCCATCTCGCTCGAGAACTGCCAGGAAGCGGTCGAGACGTTCGGCAAGCACGTGCTCCCGCAGTTCGACAAGGACCCCGTCCACTCGACGACGAAACAGCGGCTCGCAGCCAAGTAACCGGCTGCATCGGGCCGCCTGCGCCTGCGGCCCGGGCCCCAGACGTTGGGCTTCAACGTCATCGGGAGCTGCCGCTGACCCTCCATACCCAGTTGTCCCCTCCCAGCATGGACGTCTGCGACCACACGACTCTTGCGCCCGGGGGAGCGAAGGGTCGGCTGACAGCAGGGAAATCGGCATCGGTTCCCCATGTGGGTCGGGCAACCGGGCGGCGGGTGGAGAGCGGGCAGGTCTCCTTGATGATGGCCTTCTCGTCCAGGAACGCCGGCCAGCCGAAGCACGTCGCCACGACCTGGCCGGGCCGCGTCACTCGATTCAGGTAGTAGCCGCTGTCTCGCCTGGTCGCCTCGAAGGCTTCATAGCCGTCGACGGTATGGCCGTGCGCGACGGCATGGACCGTCGAGCGAAGCCCACTCGAAGTCGAGTACACGAGGGCGAGCCCGATTGCGCCGGCGAGTGCGAGGCCGATGTAGCTCACCGGCACTGATCTCTTCACATGGTGCCCCGAGATGTCCACCATCCAGCCGACCGACAGCCCTGCCGCGCAGGCGATGGGTGGGTACAGCACGGTCATGTACCACGGATATGGCGCACCGAGGTTGACGAACGAGAACGCCACCAGCTCGAAGGCGAAGTAGCCCAGCAAGGAGAACGCGACGATCATCTCGGTCCTGTTGCGTCGGTACAGTGCGATCGGCAACGACGCGATGGCGAACACCAATATCCAGATCCCGTGGTCGGCCCGGATCGAATCGAGCATCCAGGCATGGTCGAGCGTCGTGCCTTTCGAGAGGATCGACGCCTTGACGCGTGCGCTGTTCGGGCACTACCGATCCGAAATAGACCTGCGCAAAGATCAGCCAGGGAATGATGCCGGCGGCGCACCATGCGAGAAGGCGCCAGGGCATCCGACGGGTGAAGAGCAGGTAGGCGACGCACACGGCCGCGACGAGCGTTCCTGCGTCCAATTTGTTGAAGAGAGCGAGTCCCAGCAGGATTCCGCATAGCGGGATGCGCTCTTCGTACAGCGCCACCAGAGCAGCAACGCCGAGTGCGGCGGCCAAGGCCGACTCCATCCCGCTCAATGCATTGATGCGGAAATCGAGACTGCTTAACAGGAGGATCGGCGCAACGATCCCGGCGACGACGCCGGCCATCCTGCCGGCGAGATAGGAGACGAGAGAAGTCGTGGCGGTGAAGGAGATGATGCAAATGATCTTCGCGGCACCGATGAGCCCGCCGCCCAGGTAGCTGATCAGTGCCAGGACGAGTGTGTAGAGCGGCGCACTCGCACCGTCCGTCCGATCGCCAGGGTTGTACGTGAAGCCACCTCCGTGCGCGATCCGCCAGGCATAGCGAAGCGTGATGGCGGCATCGTCGTAGAGCACAACCCTGACGTCGCGCAGGGCGACGACGAACGCGACGGTTGCGACGAGTGCTGCGAGCAGGAGGGCCGGACGTCGGTCCAGTCCTCCCCAGCCGACGCCCAACGGGTTCACGTGACCCGTCCGCTCCTCATCGAGGAGGGAATCGTGAGCCTGGCTCAAGCAGCCTGCTTCGCTTGATCGATGAAACCGCGGTGGGCGTGGTCGTTCATTGGCCAGATCATCGCTTATCGGTACCGGCTCGGTCGAACACTCCTGGGGTGGCCGAAGGTTCCGCACCTGCGTAGTTCGATCACCGCGTCCGGGCGATTTCGGCTCCCGTCGGCGTCAGGCGATCCGGACGCCGCTCTGATGGGATATCGGAACGCCCATTGGCCGTCCTCCCAAGTCCGGACCTCGACCCGCGGTCGGCGACCCTACCGCTCGTAAAGTCGTCCGGTCGGAATAGCACCAGAGATCGGCCTTCGGCTGCCGGATAGGCGCCTGATGACCTTCTGATGGAAAAATCGGGGTCCTTGCCGGGCGTTCGGTTCTCGGACCCCCGCATGAGGGCCAGATAACCTCCGGTGCTAGTCCAAAAAGGGGCAGAGTTTTGAAAAGTGTGGTCGGGCGGTTGGCGCCGCGGTGGGCGTCGCCGTCGACAACGTCCGAGCGGGACGGTCTCTCCAAATGAAGCAAAGGCGGCGCCCGCTGGTTCGCATGCATCACATCTGGATCCGCTACCGGGCGCGGCGTCGCGAGCACAATCGCACTGCCGCGGAAGCAGTAGCTCGTCGTCGGGCACCTCTGCTCAGGGGTCACGTCGACGAGCCGGTCCGTGGCCAGGAGGTCAAGGAGCTCGGCTTTACCGTTCGGGGTTGGTGTGCGTGGGGCGACCGCCCAGCCCTCGCGGTCGCTGTCTGCCTCGATGGGGTGGTCGTTGGACACTCCGCGGTGGGATCCGTGCGGCGGCGCGACGTTGCCCAGGCGGCACGCAGCGACAAGCTGGGCGAAACCGGGTGGCAGGTCCACGTCGGGCATGGTGCATGGGGGAGCAGCGAGTCCGTTGAGCTTTCGGTCCTCGTGTGGGCTGACGCGAAGGAGCCGCCAATCGTGCTCGACCGGTTTCCCGTCAACGTTGGGCGGGAGAGCGGCAACGGCGTCACGGAATACGAAGGACAACTCCACGAGCCCCGAGCAGGGGAGTGGGTGGACGAGGTCTTCCCCGTTCGGGGATGGGTCGTGCACAGTCGTCATGCCGTGGGCCGGCTCGACGTCCTGGTCAACGGCGAACACGTTGGGCCCGCTCGGCTTGGCCTGCCGAGACTCGATCCCGGTGGCGAAGCACCGCCGAGCAGCCTGATCAGTGGTTTTGAGCACTGGGTCGACTTGTCCTCCGTCCCGTCGGCGACGACGACAGCGACACTGCAGCTGGTGGCCAGTTCCTCGAAGGATCCTCCTGTGCCGATCTTCGAGTGTGTCCTCCGAGTGCGCCCGCCGGCGCCAGTGACGGACCACACACACCGGGAGACGGTGCATGCCCAACGCCGGGAGCGTCTCCTCTCGGAGATCGTCGCACCACGGTCGCCGGACCTGAATCTCGTCGTGTTCACGCACCAGTTGGACTACGGCGGCGGCCAACTCTGGCTCGACGAATTTCTGAAGAAAGCCGGGGCCGGCGACCGGTTCGCGTGCACGGTGGTCTCGTACAAGGATGGTCCTCTGCGCGAAGCGCTGGAGCGGCGGGGTGTCGCTGTTCATGTGACTGACGAACCGCAGGTCGAGGACGCGGAGGCGTACGAAGGCAGGATCACGGAACTGGCCGCGTTGGTCGCTGGCGGTGGGCACAACGTGGTTCTGATCAACACCGCTCCCGTCTTCAGCGGAGCCGACATCGCCGTTCGACTTTCGCTGCCGGCGGTATGGGCCGTCCACGAGAGCTTCACGCCGCGGGTCCTGATGCGAGTTGCCTTCGGATCCCGGATGGATCCCCGCTTGGTCGAGACGGCAAAGGCATCGATGGAGGCCGCGGACGCGCTGGTCTTCGAGGCAGCGGCGACACGCGACCTGTACAGCGAATGGGTGCGACCCGGAAGTTCGGTTGTCGTTCCCTACGGCGTCGACACGAGCGAGATCCTGAACTACGAGCGACGGGTCTCTCGCCGCGAGGCACGGGCCAAGCTGGGGGTCCGGTCCGAGTCCCGGATGATCCTGGTGATGGCCACGATCGAGCAGCGCAAAGCGCAGACGCGGATCGCGCAGGCGTTCCGGAGCATCGCCGCCGATCACCCCGACTGGGAGCTCGTCTTCGTCGGTGACACGAACTCTGACTACTCCAACACACTTAAGCAATACATTCGGACCATGGAACTATCTGACTGCTGCACAGTCGCGCCGATCCATGACGACGTGTATCAGTGGTACCGCGCTGCTGACCTCTTGTTGTCGGCTTCCGACGTGGAGTCACTGCCCCGCTCCATGCTCGAGGCGATGTGCTTCGGTGTCCCCGTGGTGGCCTCGTCAGTCTTCGGGGTGCCCGAACTTGTGACGGATGCAGAGACCGGGTTCCTCTTCGAGCCCAACGACCTCGACGCTCTCGTGGCAGGCCTCCAACGCGTGCTCTCCCTCGAACCGTCGGCCTTGGCTCAGGTGGGAGCCGCCGGCCGCCATGAAGTGATCGAGCACTACGACTCCTCCGGGTATTCCGGTGATCTGCTTCGGCTTTGTGAAGGCCTCCTGCGACGCCCTGGAACGAATCCCCAGGGGATCCTTGCGGAACGGGGCCGGCGCCCCAACGAGCTCGATCTCGACGCAGCTCTATGAGCATCGAAGCGCACGCGGACAACCTCGTCACAGCGTTCGAACGATGGGTGCAGGAAACGCCTGACCAGATTGCTGTCGAGTCTGAAGCCACATCCTTCACGTACCGCAAGTTGGATGAAGCTGCGGACAAGCTGGCCCGCCGGCTCGAAGCAGAAGGGGTGGTCCCGGGAGACCTCGTGGTCCTCGCGATCCAGCGTTCGGTCGAAGGACTCGTTGCGCTTCTCGCCGCGCTGAAGGCGGCTGCGGCATATGTGATGGTGGATCCATCCGATCCTCCGGCACACGTGGGGTTCATCATTTCCGACACCGCGGCGCGGCTCGTCGTCACCCTGCCCTCTTTCGTCGAGGTGCTCAAGGAGCACGCCGTGCCCACCGTGGAGTTCGACCTCGCTGCCGATGGCGGATCGACCGAGGCGCACGGGGACGCCTTCCTGGCCGGCCGCTCTGTGCCACCGGACGCGCTCGCCTACATCATGTACACGTCCGGCTCGACGGGGCGTCCCAAAGGCGTGATGATCGAGCACCGACACGTTCTTCGCCGCGTCGAAGGGGCGGCTCCCGTGATGCCACGCCGGGGCGAGGCGATGCTGCAAGTCAGCCGGCTCGACTTCGATGCACAGACCTGGGAGATCTGGGGGGCGCTGACCACCGGCGCACGATTGGTGATTGCGCCGCCGGACCCCGAACCGCGACGGATCGCGGCCCTCCTAGACCAAAAGGGAGTCGACGTCGCGCTGTTGTCTCCCGGGTTGTTCCGCCAGCTGGTGGAGACCCACCTCAAAGAGCTCGGACTCCCTCGACTATTGCTCGTGGGTGGCGACGTCCTTTCGCCGGCCCACGCGCAGCGGTTCGTCGAAACTCATCCGAACACACCGCTCGTGAACCTCTACGGGCCGACGGAAGTCACGGTTTGCGGCTCGTTCCACCGGGTACAGGCGAGCCTCCCCCACAAGTCCGTGCCAATCGGGCGAGCGCTCGGGAACACAACGCTTTACCTGCTCGATGATGCGGGCGCGCCGATCTCGGACGGTGAAGCCGGAGAGCTGTTCATCGGCGGGACCTGTGTGGGCCGCGGCTACCTGAACAGACCCGAGGACACCGCGCACCGCTTCCTGCCCGATGCCTTCGACACGACTTCGGGGGCCCGGATGTACCGGACGGGCGACCGGGCCCGCCTCCGGCCGGACGGCGCGCTGGAATTCCTCGGGACGAAGCGACGACCAGGTCAAGATCAGTGGGTTCCGGATCGAGCCTGCCGAGATCGAGGCGTGTGCTCGCGCCGGCGCCGGGGGTCGCCGAGGTGGTCGTGGTACCACGCGAGGACCTTCCAGGTCACCGCCGGCTGGTCGCCTACGTCGTGTTCGAAGCCGGACAGGGGGAGATCTCCCGCGTTGCGGGAGCACGTGGCGAGCCGGCTGCCGGCGCACATGATTCCCTCGGCGTTCGTCGCGCTCGGGTGCATTGCCCCGGACGCCACGTGGCAAGGTCGACCGGGCCGCGTTGCCACGGCCCTCCGACGCTGACGTGGGCCGCGAGCGGCGTCCTCCTCAGACGACGACGGAGCGCGTGGTCGCGGAGATTTGGAAGCGGGTACTCCAGCTCGACGAACTGGGCATCGACGAGCAATTCCTCGAACTCGGTGGCGACTCGCTGCTGGCCGTCCGTGTGGTGGTGGCCCTACACGAAGAGCTCGGTGTTGAGCTGTCACTGCGAGACGTCTTCGACGACGGAACGGTCGAGAGGCTTTCGAGCCGCATCGATCGGGGAGGAGGGACCGCACCGCCGGGGGCGCTTCCTGGCCTGCCAAGGGCCCAGCGGCACCGGCGGCGCCGTTCCTGTCACCCAGACGCAGGCACAGACCTGTCTGATCTCGGAGATGGCGGAGGAGGCGATGCCGTATCAATTCCAGGCCTGCATCGCGTTCCACGGCCATCTGGACGTCGAGGCGCTGGTCGAAGCGCTGAACGGCGTTGTCGCACGGCACGAGCTACTTCGCACGCGCTTCGTGCGGCGCAAGGGCGGATGGCGTCAGATGGTCACCCCCGAGTTGAGGGTCACGGTGCAAGTGGTCGACGTGAGTACCGCGGATCGTCCCACGGTGGAACATCAGAGAATCGTCGACGAACTCGTCAGCGAACGTATCGCGATCGGGACACTGCCTCTCGTCAGATGGAGGATCGTGCGCCTGGCCGACGATCACCACGTCTTGGTGCACGTCGAGCACCACTTGGTTCACGACGGGTGGTCGTGGAGCATCTTCTTGCGCGACCTGGCGGCCGACTATCCGCCCGCGTCGACGCCTCGATGCGGCCACCCGCTCCTCTGGAGTGTCAGTTTCGTGATTTCTCGAAATGGCAGGCGGGAATAGGAGCCAGTGAGGCAGGCCAAGCCCAGCTTGCCTACTGGAAGGAGCGACTGAGGGACCCAGGGCCACCACTGCTCCTCCCCTCGGACCGTCCGCGCCCGCGGCGCATGAGCTATCGCGGCTCACGGATCCTCTTCACGGTGCCGGACGACCTGGCGGATCGCCTGCGTGCACAGAGCAGGGATCTCGGCGCGACGTTGTTCATGTCGATGCTCACTGCGTTCTACGTGCTGCTGCACCGGTACTCGGACCAAGAGGACATCGTGGTGGGGAGCGGCGTGGCCAACCGAAGACTCCCGCCGTTCGAAAACCTCATCGGAATGCTGCTGAACACGGTGGCTCTGCGGGCCGACCTGAGCGGCGACCCCACCGTGGGCGAACTACTTTTCCGGTGTGCGGCAGTCGACCTTGGATGCGTTCGCCCATCAGGACCTGCCGTTCGAAGATGTGCTGGAAGCGGTGCGCCCCCCTCGTCAAGCCGGCACGGCGCCGTTGTACCAGGTCCTGTTCTCGTTCCAGGACCCGCCCGTCGTCGACTTGGATCTTCCCGGGGTCACCGTCGTGCCCGACGACACCGTGGGCAACGGCTCGGCGAAGGCGGATCTGAACGTCGTCGTCGTGAACCGCCGGGCGGACTCGGGGTCGCTGAGCATCGTGTGGGAGTACAGCACCGACCTGTTCGACGAGACCACCGCCCAGGCGATGCTCGACAGCTACCTCGAGCTGCTCGAAGTGCTCTTCAGCGACCCCTCGGCACGACTGTCGCAGGTTCCCATGCTGTCCATGGAGCAACGCGACGTGGTAATGACGCTGGCGGGTTCGACCTCGACCTACGAACGAGAGTCGGCGATCGCCCAGGTCTTCGAGGCACGCGTCGCGGAAGATCCGCAGGCGCCTGCGCTGGCGTGGGACGGGGGCTCGGCAACCTACGACGAGCTCAATCGGGGGGCCAACCGTCTGGCGCACCGATTGGCCGACTTCGGCGTCGGGCCCGGGACGAGCGTGGCCGTGGCGATGGAGCGTTCCGCCGCGCATGGTCGAGGTCCTCCTCGGCATCCTGAAGGCAGGCGCCGCCTACGTCGCCCTCGACACGTCGCAACCAACGTCGCGGCTGCAGGCCGTGATCGACGACGCCCGGCCCGCCGTGATCTGCACCACGTCGGCGGTCCAGACCGAGCTCCCACGTGTCCGACCCCCCTGTCTTCGTGGTGGACGCGGAGACTCTCGACACCCAGCCCGAGACGAACCCGCCCTGCGGCGTCGCCGCCCCCGATCCGGCCTACGTCGCCTACACCTCGGGTACCAGCGGCGTGCCGAAGGGAGTTGCCGTGCCGCAGCGCGCCGTGGTCCGGCTCGTGCGCGGTACCGACTACGCAAGTTTCGACCGCTCGGAGACCTTCCTCCTGTTCGCTCCGGTCGCCTTCGACGCGTCGACGTTCGAGATCTGGGGGCCGTTGTTGAACGGCGCACGACTGGCCGTCGCCCCAAGCGGGCCGGTCGGGCCCGACGAGCTTGCCCAGGTGGTCGATCGATTGGGCGTGACGACCCTCTGGCTGACCGCAGGTCTGTTCCACCAGGTCGTGGAGCACGCGCCCGCCACGTTCAGCCGGCTGCACCAGCTGTTGGCGGGCGGAGACGTGCTGGCGCCCGAGGCCGTGGCGGGCACTCTGAGGGTGCTTCCCGCAGGCGCGGTTCTGGTGAACGGCTACGGCCCCACGGAAGGCACCACGTTCACCTGCTGTCATCGCATGGAGGCGGGCTCCTCGGTCGAGGGCGCGGTACCCATCGGCAAGCCCATTGCGAACACGCGCGTGTACATCACCGATCACGGCGGTGCACTGGTGCCTCGGGGTGTTCCAGGGGAGCTGGTGATCGGCGGTGATGGGCTTGCGCTCGGCTATCTCGGCGATCCCGCGCTGACGACGACCCGTTTCGTTCCCGATCGGTTCGGACCGGATCCCGAAGGCCGTCTGTACCGGACGGGCGACCGGGCGCGGTGGCGGCCGGACGGGTCGATCGAGTTTTTGGGAAGAATCGATCGCCAGGTCAAGGTGAGGGGTTTCCGGATCGAACCAGAGGCTGTCGAGCGGGCCTTGTTGGAGCATCCGGCCGTCCGGGAGGCGCTCGTGGTGCCGCAGGACGTTCCCGAAGGCAGGAGGTTGCTCGCCTACGTGACGCCGTCGCTCGACGACGACACTACGGCACACGTCCGCGACTACCTTCGCCAGCGGCTCGCGCCGTACGAGCTTCCGTCGGTCATCGTCTCTCTCGCCACCATTCCGTTGAATGCGAACGGGAAGCTGGAGAAGAGCGCGCTGCCACCGCCGGCTTCGGAGCTGTCATCGACACGAGGCGATGTGTCGGCAACCGCGGACGCGCTGGAGCAGCAATTGCTCGAGACTTGGCGAGAGGTCCTCGGCGTGCCGGGCGCTCGGTCCAGAGGACGATTTCTTCGATTCCGGCGGGCACTCCCTCCTGGCCGTCAGCCTCTTTGCCCGGATCGAGCAAGACACCGGGGTGCGACTCCCGCTCTCCACGATCTTCGAGGCGCCGACGGTGCGCGAGCTCGAGAAGGTTCTGCGGTCCAATGGCTGGGATGTTCCGGGGCGGCCTCTTGCCTCCCTCACCGTCACCGGATCGAGGACCCCGCTGTTCTTCGTGACCGCGGGAGACGGCAACAGCGTCGGTTTCGGCAGCTTGGCCCGGCGACTCGGACCGGACCAGCCGTTCTACGCCCTCCAGCCGCGGGGGATGGACGGCCGGCGTGTCATCGACGTCGGGGTCACGACGCTTGCTCGGCGCTATGTCAGAGACATCCGAGGCATCCAAGCCCATGGACCGTACATCTTGGGGGGCAGATGTTTCGGAACTCTCGTGGCATTCGAGATGACCCGCATCATCGAAGCGGCGGGCGAGTGCGTGTCGCTGCTCATCGCCCTCGATTCGGTCGGGCCGCTCTGGAGGCCACGCGTGCTGGCAAACGGGATGGTCTTCGATGAGGTCATGAACCTGGCCTGCTATCTGCATGCCGATGCGCCCTCGCGGGCCGACATCTTCTCCGACCCGGGTGCGTCCGACGCCTTCATCGCCTGGCTTCGTGAGCCCGTCGATGTGCGCGGCCCATTCGCGGTGAACCGCTACGTGCACACCGCCTACCGGGCTCGTCCGGACCTCCAAGCCGCCTATCCGCTGGGAGGCGGCCAGCACGCCGGCCTGCTGTACTGGGCCTGGGTGGGCGGCCGGTCGGAGATGGGGCTGAATCCGGCCCTGCTGCCCGACCCGAGCCCCGAAGTCCGGAGGGCGAGGCAGAGCCGGGACCCCCGGTATCGATCCCCGGCACAGCGGGTGGGGGCCCGTTGCGTGGATTGGCTCGACGTCGCCACGCTGGGCCGTGTGCCGGCGCTGGCCACTCGCCGCCAGGATCGGCTCCTCGAGCTTGCCGCCCGCATGGTCCTGGAATACAGGGCCGGGCCGTGCAACGCGCCCGTCGCCTTGATCCGTTCGGAGGAGTATCGCCACGACGCGCAGCTCGCCCGATGGTACGGGCTGGTGACCGGAGGCATCGAGGAGCACTACGTCTTGGGCTCCCATCAGTCGATGATGCGCGAGCCCGACGTCTCTGCGCTCGCCAGGTGCGTGGAAGAACTGGTCGGCGGTGCGTAAGCGCGGCACGAACGTCTTGGGACGTGGCGCATCCCGGCACCGACCTTCCGCTCGGCGAGGTGCACGTCTGGCGTGCCCACGCGAACCGTTGGTCCGGAAGCCGTGGCGTGCTGTCGGTCGAGGAAAGCGCCCGGGCCGCCCGGTTCCGGTTCGACCTGGACCGGCGGCGGTGGATAGCGGCGCGTGTGCTCCTGCGCAACGTCCTGGCCCGCTATCTGGAGGCGGACCCGTCTGAGCTGGAGCTCGGCGCAACCGAGGACGGGAGGCCCGTCGTCCTGTGGCCGCACGACGCAGCCTGGTTGTGCTTCAGCATCTCCCATGCGGGGGAGGTGGCCCTCGTGGCCGTCGCCAGGGGGCAGCGGGTGGGAGTCGACGTCGAGGAGGTCCGGTCCGGCCTCGACGTCGTGGCGGTGGCGCAACGTGCCCTGGGCAACGAGGAGGCGAGCGAGTTGGCCGGTGAGTCAGAACCCCGCCGCACACAGAGGTTCTTCGCCATGTGGACCCAGGAAGAAGCGCGCGGAAAGTGTCGAGGCACGGGCCTTATCGAGCCGAACGACGAGCGCCGGTGTGGTCCCCTTGACGTCGCCGAGCTCCCGATCGGCGACGGCTACGCCGCAGCGTTGGCCGTCAGCGACCGGCTCCATGACGTCAGGTGTTGCTTCGTCGACGTGTGAGAATGCGGACATGAGGGTCCTCGGCTTCAGTCACCTGCAATTCTGGGTCCGGGACGCTCGTGCGACGGCAATGTTCTTGCAAGCGCGCTTCGGCTTTTCCGTCGCCGCACTGGACGAGAACATCGGGACGGACTCGGTGCTGCATGCGTACGAACTCCGTCAAGGCGAGATCGTTTTCTTCGTCACGGACGCGATGGCGTACCCGTCCGACGTATCCGACTTCGTGAGTCGCCACGGCGACGGTGTCCGTGATCTGGCTCTGTCGGTCGACGATGCGGCGGCGGTCGGCGAGCAGGCGATGGCGGCGGGAGCCGAGGCGATGCCGTCACGGAACGGAGGATCGGACCGTGTGATCAAGGGTTTCGGGGACACCGTGCACAGCCTCGTTGAGAGGAGCGCTCCGGGAACGCCGGCGACCCCGGGGTCTGGACGCAGCGACGACGCGCGCAACCCAGCGGAGAACCGAGTGTCAATCTGCTCTCCATCGATCACTGTGCGGTGAGCGTGGAGGCGGGTGAGCGGGAGAGGTGGGCTCGTTTTTACGAAGAGGCGCTCGGAATGCCCAAGGTCCCGGGCGACCGGAGGGTCGAGGTCGATGGCTCCGCGTTCACGATGAGCACGGTTCAGGTTCCAGAAGGGGACGCGGCTCTCGTCTTGGCCGAGCCGACGACCTCCTCGCGCAAGAGCCAGATCGCCGATTATCTCGACCACTTCCAGGGACCGGGCGTGCATCACATAGCGCTCTCCACCGATGACATCGTCCAGACCGTCACTGCGTTGCGTGCCCGCGGCATGCAGATGCTCGACGTACCCGCGTCCTACTTCGAAACTGGGGAGGCCCGATTGGACGGGATCGACCTGGGGACCGATTGGCGCGAGCTGGCCCGGCTCGGGATCCTGGTCGACGTAGACGAGGACGGCTATCTCCTGCAGGCGTTCACCCCGCCGCTCGGCGATCGTCCCACGACGTGTTTCGAGATCATTCAGCGCGAAGGCACCCGGGGGTTCGGCGCGCACAACGTCCGCGACCTTTACGCACAGGTCGTGCGGGAGCAGGAGCGTCGCGACCTCGATCAGGGCTGAGCCCCGCCAGGGAAGCCCTTGCGTCCCGCCGAGGACGCAAGCTCGCCACCTCGGCGCGGAGGCGGGGGATACCGTGCTGCAGAGCCGTCGCCTCCGGGCCTCGGACGGTCTCCGTCGGGAGACTTGCACAACGACGCGGCGGGGAGGCTGATGGCCGCGGTGGCGGAGCAACGTGATCGCTATAGCCGGAACTCGCCCGCTCCGAGCCGGCGGTCGACCTCCTCCGCGATCACATCGGGGGTGCGACCGTCCGAGTCGACACGGTGACGCTCGTCGACGCCGTGGCTCTCGAATTGCGACCACAGGTCGCCGACGACGCCGGCGTCGGCGAGGGCAGCGAAGTGCTCCGGCTCTGAGCGGCGGTCCTGCACGCGTTGCTGGACGACACGAATCGGCGCGCGCAGCACCGCATAGTTGAGTTCAATGCGGTGGGGAGCGCAGGCCTCGGCGAAGATGTCGAGCATGAACGGGTACAAGATGCCCTCGGCCACGGTGAAATAGCCGCCCTCGGCGAACGCCACCACCGCCTGGGCGGCGGCGCGCGAGGATGACGCGGTTCTGGGTGTGGGCCTCGTGACGCCAAGGTTCGATGAAGCCCCGGCGCACCTTGGCGAAGAACCAGTCGAGGTCGAGGCAGGCCGCCGGCTCGTGGCAGTCGGCGACGAGCGGCGCGATGGTGGTCTTGCCGCAGCCGGGCGAACCGCTCAGGAGCAGGACGGGGGCCTTGGGCATGCACGAATCATCGTGTGGCGCTCACCCCGCTCCCGGCTTCGGACAGCGCCGGGCGTTCAGGTGCCGGCCGACGCCATCCCCACGACAGGCTTGTTGAGCGGGATGCCGCCCATGGAGCCGCTGAAGCCGGCATCGCCGTAGGCGAAGATGCCGCCGTCGGACGCCACCAGCCAATAACCCCCACCGCTCGGTGGTCGTCGCCATGCCGACCACCGGCTTGCTGAGCGCGAGGGCGCCGGCGGAGCCGTGGAACTGCGCGTCGCCGTAACTGAAGATTCCGCCGTCGGATGCCACGAGCCAGTAGCCCAGCCCGTCTTGTGTCGCCGCCATGCCGACGACGGGCTTGTTGAGCGGCGTGGCGCCCGTCGAGCCGTGGAAGCCGGCGTCGCCGAAGCTGAAGATGCCGCCGTCGGACGCCACGAGCCAGTAACCCAGACCGTCGTGCGTGCTCGCCATGCCCACGATCGGCCTGTTCAGAGGCTTGTCCACCCTCGGAGCCGTAGAACTTCGGCGTCGCCGAAGCTGAAGATTCCGCCGTCGGAGGCGACCTCCCAGTAGCCGCCGCCGTCAGGCGTGGCGGCCATGCCGACGATGGGTGCATTGAGCGGCTTTCCGCCCTCGGACCCGAAGAACGACGCACTCCCGTAGTTGAAGATCCCGCCGTCGGACGCCACGAACCAGTAGCCGCTTCCCGACGACGTGGACGTCATGCCCACAACCGGCTTGTTCAGCCTCAGGCCACCAGTCGAGCCGTAGAACTGTGCGTTGCCGAACGAGAAGATCCCGCCGTCCGATGCCACCAGCCAGTACGACGAGTTGGGCGGTGCCGGCGGGGGTGGCGACGGCGGCCCCGGCAGGCCGGCCGAGCCCGAGAACGCGACCACCTGGTCGGTGTTCGGAGCCAGCAGGAGGCCGTCGCCCACCGACGGGGTGGGGAAGTGGTTGGCCTGGCCGCCGACCGACACCTGCTGGACCGCGTCCCAGTGGCCGGGTTGAGCCCGAACAGGGTGGACCCGCCGATGGACCAGACGAGCCCGCCCGCCGTGATAGGCGGGCCGTTCGCTCCGCTCGAGGTTTGCCACGCCCGCGCCCAAGGGGCTCGTCTGGATCTGCTGCACCCCGCTGCCGCACGGCACGTAGACCACCGTCCCCGTGATGGCGTGGCCACCGTCGGAGTCGCTGCCGCAGGCGCGAGATCGGCGAGCGGATCTGGCTGCATCCCGCCGAGGGTCGACTGGTTCAACAGGTAGGCGGTGGACGACTTGCCGACCTGCAGGGCGGTCCCGTTCGACAGCAGCGCCGGCGAGCTCGAGCCGAGGTCGAGATCGTGTGAGTTGTCGTACGGCCAGGTCGACGGCGCGAAGTACTGCGTTCGGGCCAGGCCGGGCGACAACTCGATCACGGAGTCGCTGAAGTCGTAGCTGTTCGACGACGACCCGTTGCCGGTGGCCACCCAGATGTTGCCGGCGGCGTCGACCTCGGGCGCCGCCCCGCCCATCCAGATGGCACCGTCGTTGCCGATGGGGACCGCCTGGTAGAAGCCCGGCGTCCCGCCCCCTTCGGGCACCGAGACCACCCAGCCGCTGTAACTCCCGCAGTCGCCGTCGTTGCCGCCGTAGCCGAAGACGACGTTGCCGTCGCTCAGGTTGAGCCCCGTGCGCTGCAGGATGGCGCCCGTGCTCTGAAGCGGCGGGTCCACGGCCTCGGAGTTCATCCGATACGTGCCGGTGTACATGTCGAGTCCGACGAGCACGTGGGCCGGGACGCCCCCCGCGAGCGTGTCGGCGACCGCATAGATCTCCCCGCGGCCCACGTCGAGCACGGGGGTGCCGGTGATGCCCACCGTCGGGCCGATGTCGCCGGAACAAGCGAGGTCTGATTGCGGCACCGGGGTCCCGACGTGTTTGAACCACAAGATGGCACCCGTATTGGCGGCCAACGCGTAGATCGTGTCGTTCTCCGTCGCCACGTACACCCGACCAGTCGCCTCGAGCGGCTCTCCGTACACCTGGCCGTCGAGGACCGGTGACGTCCACGCGTGGTTCGGCGGCGAGAACGTGACCCCCGACAGGTCGGCACCCGTGCCGAGAGCGTCCCCGTGGTACACGGTCCACGATGCCGTGGCGTCGACATGCGGCTCGGCAGCCGACGCCGGATCGGGTGCCGGCGCGGCGAAGACGAGGGCACTGAGCACAAGTGCGAGACCGCAGACACCGATCGATCGCTGTAGCCCCGACCTCAAGATCTCCACGCTCGCTCCCCCTCTCGCCCTTCGCAGTCGCACGGTAATGCGGCGTCCGCGCGGTGTCGACGGCCGGACGCGATAACCGGAGTTGCGGACCTGGCTGTGGGTGTCACCGCCTTACGCGACACGCTCCGCCGCCCGCCCAGGGCCGGTCACCGTCCCCACGATGGCGCCCATGGTGGTCGCAGCCGAGAGGACAACACCGAGGACGAAGTCGAGCGGCGATCGCATCATCGGCCGTCCCGCCCACACCTCTCCGATTTGGCGGATCCAGAGCGTGGAACAGATCCAGCGCAGCACCTCCTTGCGGCGGTCTCGTGTCACGCTCTCGTGCGCATACCCGTAATTCGCACGAGCGTTGAGGAAGGCGTTGACGACCGACCACCGCACACCGTGATCCTGCGAATGGTGGGCGACAATGCGGTCGTCACAAACGGCCCCTCCGTCTTCGATCAATTTGGGCACGAGGACGCTTTCGATGTCACCCGGATTGACGAAGGGGAATTCCAGCTCCCGCTGCTTGATGGATACGGTCGAGAGTGGTGGCGGTCGTCCGGGCAGTGCCTTCATGGGCGGCGTGAACGGGGCTGCAAAGGCGAGAAAGTTCGCGCGGCCCGCGACGGTGCCGTCCGTCGCGTTCACGAGGCACCCGACGACCATGGCGGCATAGGGATGCTCACGGTGAGCACGGAGGATCGAGTCAACCCATCCCGGCCCGGGCACCGCGTGGTCCTCACCGAACGCAAGGACCGCGCCTCGGGCGCGGTCTATCGCGATCTGACGGAGTTCCAAGATGTTGCGTCCTTCGGTGGCAATCCAGGTCACCGCCCCGTCTAAGCCAACTGGCGCGGCCTCCCCCGATCCGCAGATCACGACAGCGTCAGCACCGGATGCCCGAAGCTGTGGCGTGAGCACCGCAAGCACCGTCTCGAGCGGCCTGGCTCCATCGCGCGTGGCGACGACAACTGTCAGCGGAGTGACCGCACCGGGTGAGGTCACTCCGCTCGGGCTCCCTGGCTGGTCGGGATCGGACACCCGGGCAACCTATCGACTTTGGAGTGTGCTGCGAAAGGACGTCGATGTCGCCGGTAGCGCCATACACGCCATCTCGTGGGTCGCGCGGTGAAGAGGACAGCCCTTGGGCGTTACGAGGCAGGCGCCGTGCCGGCCGGTGCCGCCGTCACGATGGCGCCGGCCCAGGTGTAGTCGGGTTTCCCGCTCGGCGAGCGCTCGACTGCATCCACGACGAAGAGACGACGCGGCACCTTGTACCCCGCCACGAAATCCCGACAGTGCGCCTGCAGCGCCTCGAGCGACGGCGCCGTATGCCCGGCTCGGGGCTGCACGATGGCCGCCACCGTCTGGCCCCATCGCTCGTCCGGCGCACCGCACACGATCGCGTCCATGACGTCGGGGTGCGAGCGCACGGCCGACTCCACCTCCTCGGGGAAGATCTTCTCGCCGCCCGAGTTGATGACGATCGACCCACGACCGAGCAACGTGATCGAGCCGTCCTCTTCCACGGTGGCGTAGTCGCCGGGCATCACGTACCGGGTCCCGCGCACCGAGATGAACACCTCGGCCGTCTTCTTCGGGTCGTTGTAGTAGCCGAGAGGGATGTCGCCCGAACGGGCGATCTTGCCGATCACGCCCGGACCCCGGCGCCACCGGCTGCAAGTCCTCGTCGAACACCACCGTCTGGCCCAGCAGGTGCACGGTGGGCCCGCTCTTCATCGCGGTGTTGCCGGCGGTCACCACGGTCATCCCGTTGTTGCCGCCTTCCGACGACCCGATGGCATCAGTGATCGCCAGGTGGGGGAGTCGCTCGAAGAATTGGTCCTTCACCGGCGCCGAGAACAACGCGGCCGACGACACCACCGCCAACAACGAGGAGAGGTCGTACTCGACCGCCTCAGGGGCGTCCAACTGCTCGACCAACGGCTTCCCCATGGCGTCGCCGGTGATCATCACCGAGTTCACGCCCTCCTCGCCGACCAGCCGCCAGACCGCATCGGGGTCGAACTTGGCTATGAGCACGATCTTGGAGCCGACGAAGCTCTGGCCCATCACGGACCACTGCGTCGCCCCGTGCATCAACGGCGCCACCGGCAGGTGCACCATCCCACCGCCTGCGCCCTTCTCGATCAAGGCAGAGGGGTCGGTCATCCGCGTGTTCGTCACGGGGTCGGTCCCGCCGCCGAGCGCGTAGAAGACGTCCTCGTGGCGCCAGACGACGCCCTTGGGCATCCCGGTCGTGCCACCGGTGTAGAGGATGTAGAGGTCGTCTCCCGAGCGAGGCCCGAAGTCACGCGCTTCGGATTGCCCCGACAACGCCGTCTCGAAGGAAACGGACTCGGGCACCGGCGCAGCGTCCGACCCGTCCTCGATCACCACCAGCTCCCGCAGATCCGGCAATTCGGGCGCCAGCGCGGCGACCAACGGCGAGAACTCGCGTGCGTACACGAGCGCTCGCAGGTCCGCATTCGACAGCAGGTACCGCAGCTCGTCCTTGACGTAGCGGTAGTTGATGTTGATCCACACCGCTCGCAACTTGAAGACGGCCCACGCGGTCTCGACCCACTCGACGCAGTTGTAGGCGTAGATCCCGACGTGGTCCCCCGGCCCGATGCCACGCCCGGCCAGATAGTGAGCCAGCTGGTTCGCCCGGGTCTCCATCTCCGCGTACGTCCGCCGCTTGCCGTCCGCCACCAGGTACTCGCGCTCGGGGTAGGCGTCGACGGCCGCCTCGAACAGGTCGGCGAGGTTGAACTCCATCGACCGAGATTAGAACACGTTCTCTTTCTGCGGGCAATCGTCCCAACTCGGCCGCGGAACGCAACCCGCCGCTTCGCCGGCCTCACGGCGGTCCCGGCGGTACCACCAGGAACTCCCACTCCCGCTGTACTGTGTCGCGCCATGGCGTACCCCACAGCCGCATCCCGCGACATCGCCGCGCCCGCCGAGAAGGTCTGGGGACTCGTCACCGACCTCCCCCGCATGGGCGAGTGGTCGCCCGAGAACGCGGGCGGCAAATGGATGAATGGCGCGACCGGCCCTTCACTCGGCGCGGTGTTCAAGGGCAACAACCGCAACGGCATCCGGCGGTGGTCGACCAAGGTGACCGTGGTCGGGTGCGAGCCCGCCAAGGTGTTCGAGTTCGCAGTGACGTCCGGACCACTCGAGGTGGCCAACTGGCGCTACGAGTTCGAGAACACCGAAGGGGGCTGCCGGGTGACCGAGTCCTGGGTCGACAAGCGCAAGCCGTGGTTCGCCACGCTCGCCCGCGTCATGGGTGATCACAGCGCGGGCGCCGCCGAGCAGCAGATGGCGCAGACGCTCGACAACCTCGCCAAGGCCGCCGAGTAGCGCGCCTTGCCCTACCCGCCGGCCTCCAGCCGGCGCAGCACGTGCTCCGCCGCCGCCTCGTCGCCCGGAGCGCCCCGCTGCGTTCAACCGGGCCACCACCGCCCGCCGATGCGCGGCGTCCACGTTCCCGCCGTACTTGAACTTGGCGAGGACCTGCGACACCCGGATCTCGATCCCGAGGATGCCCAAGAGCTTCGCCGCGTGCACTTCCGCCGGGTCGGCCACCGGCACCTCGGGCTGGAACGTCGAGAGCTGGCGCCGCAGGATCTCCGCGACGCTCCCCGGCGCCGTCCGCTCGTCGTGGACGTGTGCCTCCCCCGAGAGCTGCACCGCGCCGTAGTACGTCGTCGGGATCCCCACCGCGGGGTCCTCGGTGCCGATCGCCTTCCACTCCGACGGCACGAACGCCCAGTCGTCCGCCACACTCAGGACCACCCGGGGATCCTCGGACAGCGCGCCGAACACCGGGTTGGCCCGCACCAGATGCAGCCACACCGTCGAGCCCGCCAGCACGAACTGCGTCGGCACCACCACCGGGAACGCGCGGTCGGGTCCGCCGCGCGCGACCAAATGCCCGAACGGATGGGCCTCCACGAAAGGTCGCCACTCCTGCTCGCCCAGCGTGGCGTCGACCGGGGCGACGAACATCAGTGAGCCGGCAAGACGCGCCGAGGCCTCAACCCGCCGCCGCCGCCCCCAGCTCCTCGGTCGATTCGGCCCGGTGCCGCTTGTAGTCGACCTTGCCGTTCGGTGCGCGCCCGATCGTGGGCACGCACCGCACCCGCCGCGGCGCCTTGTAGGACGCCAACCGGCCCTTCACGTGCTCGATCAGCTCCGCCTCCGGCACCGACGAACCGGACGGGCCGGATGAGCCGTCGATCAGCTCCACGACGGCGATGATCTGTTCGCCGTAGGTCTCATGGGGAATGCCCACCACCACGGCGTCGCGCACCGACACATGCGTCTTCAGCGCCTCCTCGACCTCTTCGGGGAAGATCTTCTCGCCGCCCGAGTTGATGCAGACCGACCCGCGCCCGAGCAAATGGATCGTCCCGTCGGCGTCGACCTGTGCGTAGTCGCCGGGGATGGAGTAACGAACCCCGTCGATCTCCTTGAACGTGCGGTCGGACTTCTCGGTGTCCTTGTAGTACCCCAGGGGATTGCGCCCTCCGAGAGCGAGCACACCCACTTCGTCGGAGCCGGGCTCGACGTGCCGTCCGTCCTCGGTCAACACCTTCACGTCCGGGCCCAGCGTGAACGAAGCCGTCTTCGCCGCCGAGCCACCGCCCGACACCGACACACCCATCCCGAGCGCCTCCGACGAGCTGAACGCGTCCACCAACAACATGCCCGGGTGGTGCGCCAGCAGCTCCTGCTTCACGGGTTCGCTCCACATGGCACCCGACGAGATCACCATCACCAGCGAGCTCAGGTCCCAGCGCCCCGGGTCCGCATCCAGCGCAGCCAACAACGGCCGCGAGAACGGGTCGCCCACGATCACGAGCCCGTTCACCTTTTCGCGCTCGACCGTGTCGAGGAGCTCGACCGGGTCGTACTTCCTGGACTCGAGGAGGCACACACGACCGCCCTCGGCGAGCACCGTGTGCGCGGTGAACGCACCTGTCCCGTGCATCAGCGGGCAAGCCGGCATGAGCGTCGCGCCACCGGGCGACGCCGACAACGCGGCACGCACCCCCTCGAGGCCCCCGTTGACGTCGTAGTGGCGCACCCCGCCGTCGATCAGGCGGGCAAAGAGATCGTCCTGGCGCCACATGACGCCCTTGGGCATCCCCGTCGTTCCGCCCGTGTAGAGCATGTAGAGGTCGTCGCCGCTGCGGCCCCAAGGGGCCCGGGCGCGCGGACACGGCGCTCTTCACCGCGTCCTCATACGGCGTCGCCCAGTCGGGGCACGGGCCGGCGCCGTCGTCCACCCACAGCCACCCCTTGACCCGGGGCACCCGGTCCAGGATCCTCTCGATCCGATCCGCGAACGTCCCGTGGAACACCACCGCCACGGCGTCGGCGTTGTCCCACAGATAGGACAGCTCGTCGTCGCCATAGCGGTAGTTCGTGTTGACCGGCACGAGCCCGACTTTCATCGCGGCGTAGGTGGTCTGCAGGTACTCGGGCGAATTGAAGAGGTAGAGCGCGACCTTGTCCTGCTGGGCGACATCGAGGTCCAGGAGGAACTGCGCCACGCCGTCGGCGCCCCGGTCGAATTCATCCCACAGCAGCGTCCTCGATCCCTGGACCACCGCCGGCGACGACGGTTGCATGTCGGCCACGGTCTCCCAGACGTCTGCGTAGTTCCAGTCAGTCATGCTCGCTCCCATCCCGCCGTGTAGCGGCAAACCACCTGCCGCGCCATCGACCGCCGACAATCCGTCGACCCCCCCGCCCCCTCGACCTGCGCGGAGCGAGGGCACGAGAATACGCTCCCAACGTGGACCTCGGCCTCCCAGGCGACGACGACCCCCGCCGCCGCCAGGTGAGGGAGTGGTTGCGCCAGCACCCCAACCCCACCGGAAGAGACCTGGCTGAGGCCGGCTACGTGGTTCCCCACTGGGCCCCGCCCTACGGCCTCGATGCGGATCCGCTCACCCAGCTCGTCATCGACGAAGAGCTCAAGCGGGCGAACGTCCGCCGGCCGATCAACCCGATCGGCATCGGCTGGGCGGGCCCCACGCTCATGTACGCCGGCAGCGACGAGCAGAAGGAGCGCTTCATCTGGCCGCTGCTCTCTGGCGAGGAGTTCTGGTGCCAGCTCTTCTCGGAGCCCGGTGCCGGCTCCGACCTGGCCGCCCTCACCACCAAGGCCGAGCGCGACGGGGACCACTACGTCGTGAACGGCCAGAAGGTGTGGACGAGTTACGCCCACATCGCTCGGTACGGCATCCTCCTGGCGCGCACCGACCCCACCGCCACCAAGCACCAGGGCATCAGCTACTTCGTCTGCCCCATGGACGCCCCCGGCATCGAGATACGTCCGCTCATCGACATGACAGGCGAGCATGCCTTCAACGAGGTGTTCTTCACCGACGTCCGGATCCCGGCCGACCACCTCGTCGGAGCCGAACACGGTGGCTGGGAGCTGGCCAAGGTGACCCTCGGCAACGAGCGGGTCTCGCTCAGCGGCGAGGGTGCACTCTGGGGCATGGGCCCGACGGCGGACGATCTCGTCGCCACGGTCCGCACCGCCGGCGGCGCGCCCGACGCCGCCACCCGCGACCGGCTCGTCGACGTCTTCGTCGAGGGCCAGATCCTGCGGGTCCTGCGCCTGCGCATGGTCTCTGCCGTTCTGGCCGGCAAGGCGCCCGGGGCCGAGGCCTCGGTCCGCAAGGCCATCGCCGACGCCCACGGCCAACACGTCATGGACGTGGCCCGCGACCTGGCCGGGCCCCACGGCATGTTGCAGGGCACCGGCCCGGTCGGCGGTTGGGGCCCCGACGGGGCGGCGCTGGGGGACAACACCTGGTCACGGGGGTTCCTGTTCGCCCCTGCGCTGACGGTCGGGGGCGGCACATCGGAGGTGCAGCGCAACATCGTGGCGGAAAAGGTTCTCGGAATGCCGCGAGATCCCTGAGTCACGGCCGTTCTCATAGCGGTGCGGGGGAGTGCCCCGCACTCTCGCGTTGTGACAGCGGATGCCACGGCGTCGAGAAGGCAACAACTGGTCAGGGTGGGAATTGGCTGCTGAGAGCCGGATGATCAGGAGAGGTTCGATGCGGGACTCCGCGCGGAGGATGCTCGTGTCGGCTGCGTGCGTGCTCGGCCTGGCGGCCGCGGCCGCACCGATCCTCTCCACCGCCGCCGCCGCTCCGGCGGCGGCTGCATCGGCTGCGGCGGGCTCCACCAGCCTTCCCACCCCTGGCCTGTACCACCAGCCGATCATCGGCAAGGTGGTGCTGCCGGGCCTCGGTCAGGTCGTCGGCCATGGCCTGCGCCATGCGACCAACGTGCAGTCGCAGAACTGGAGTGGCTACGCCGACAACCAGGACACCTACGACTCGGTGGCCGCCAGCTGGACCCAGCCGGCGGTCAATTGCAGCGCCGGCGGGGGTGGCGGTGGCGGCATCCTCAACGGCCTGCTCGGCGGCAACGGTCTCGGCAACCTCTTGGGCCCAGGCTCCTCCGCCGCGTCGTTCTGGGTGGGCCTCGACGGCTATGCCTCTAACAGTGTGGAGCAGCTCGGTGCCGACTCGGACTGCAACGGCACGACGCCCACGTACTACGCCTGGTGGGAAATGTTCCCGAACCCTTCTCAGGTCTTGTCGAGTTCGTACCCGGTCCATCCGGGAGACCAGATGACCGCTTGGGTGGCGTCGAACGGCTCGGGCACGACGTTCTTCCTCGCCCTCAAGGACAGCACGGCCGGTTGGTTCTTCGGCACCACGCAGAACGCATCGCCGGGATTCGGGCGCTCCTCGGCCGAAGTGGTGGCCGAGGCACCCTCGGCGTGCAACGTCCTCTTCTGCAGCGAGGTCCCGCTGGCCGACTTCGGGCAGGTCGGCTTCGGCAACGCAGATCTCATCGACAACTCCGGCCACAACGGTTCGCTCGCCGCCTTCAACGCCAACGCGATCACCATGTCGGTCGGCAGCAAGACGCTCGCTGTCCCGAGCAACCTCAGTGCCGACGGCCGGTCGTTCTCCGTCTCATGGCAGAACTCGTGACCGGTCGCGTTCGGATTCCCGCAGATCTCATGGTGTTCGAGCTCTTCCCCAGCTGACTGTCAAAGCGCTCTCACAGCATCCGCCCCTCAGCAGGCGGGCAGCCAATACTCCGGGTCGGCGGACTGTTCCGGGGGCCCGCCAGCTGAGGGGTCGGCCCGACGCGGGAGTGATCAGAGCTCGAGGGGACCAGCGTGCGCGAAGCCCTGGCGAATGCCCTGTCCCGCGCGCGCGCCGTCAACTCCTCGGGCTCGTAGAGCATGAGATAGGCGTTGCGGGCGTGGTCGCGTGAGCGGTTCTGGAACACCATCGCCAACGTGGCCGGGTCGTCGGACTCGTCCTCGTGGACGAACACCTCGAGGATCGGCGTGTTCGTCATCAGCTGCGCCTGCATGATCCCCGTCGACGCCTCGTGCGCGCAGACCTTGTCCACCTTCTCCTTGCCGGGCATCCCCAGTGCGACGACGATCCGGCAGCCCTCCTCTTCGATCAGTTTCTTGGCCGCCACGGCCAGGTCCTTGAACCCGGGCACCGTGCGCCGAATCGTGGTGAAAGTCGTCCCGTAACCGGGGCACTGCGAGAGCTCGTCGAGCGCCTCGCCCCCCATGTCGTAGCGGGCGAACATCGTGTCGACGACGCCGATCAGGTCCATGACCCATTTTCGCGCAAGAAGCGCATTGGCCGATCAGGGCACGTGGAGTCCAGAATCGGGACGTGAGCAGCACTAATCCGGACCCGGCCCTGAGCTGGGTCGAGCGAGACGCCGCCGTCATCTGGCACGGATTCACCCAGATGGCCACGTTACGCCGACAACGCCCCTCTGATGATCGAGCGAGCCGAGGGGCACGAGCTCATCGACGCCCAAGGGCGCCGCTATCTCGATGCCATCTCGTCGCTGTGGGTGAACACTCTGGGCCACCGCGTCCCCGAGCTCGACGCCGCCCTCGCCACACAGGCGGGCAAGGTGGCGCACTCGACGATGCTCGGCAACGGCAACACCGCCGTCGTAGACGCTGGCAGAGGCACTGGCGCCCCTCGTGCCCGTGGACGATCCCCACTTCCTCTTCGCTGCCGACGGTGCCGTCGCCGTGGAGCAGGCACTGAAGATCGCCTTCCAGTACTGGGTCAACCGCGGCGTCGCCGGACGCACTCAGTTCCTGGCGCTGGGCGATGCGTACCACGGGGACACGATCGGGTCGCTGTCCCTCGGCGACGGCGGCGTGTTCAGCGCCGTCTTCGGGCCGTTGTGCTTCCCGGTCGTCCGCACACCGGGCTACGCCGATCCCGGTTGGGCAGACAAGGCCTGCGCCGCCATCGCCGCGCACGCCGGCGAGCTGGCCGCGGTCGTGCTCGAGCCGCTCGTGCAGGGCGCGGCGGGCATACTCGTAGCCGATGCGGCCGACGTCCGCCGCGTCGGCGACGCCTGCCGCGACGCCGGCGTGTTGCTGGTGTGCGACGAGGTCGCAACGGGCTTCGGCCGCACCGGCACGCTCTTCGCGTCCGAGCAGTGCGGGCTCCGTCCCGATCTCCTCTGCCTCGGCAAGGGGATCACCGGCGGCTACCTCGCCGATGTCGGCCACCGCAGCTTCGGGAGCGGTGTTCGACGCATTCCTCGGCGCCGACCTCGGGCCCGCAGACCTTCTATCACGGGCACTCCTACGGTGGGAACGCGCTGGCCGCTGCGGTCGCGCTCGAACATCTGCGACTCTTCGATTCCTGGGACGTCCTCGCCAACGTCCTGAACCGGGCGGCGCAACTCGCCGATCTCTTGTCGGGACGCGTCGTCCCCAACCCGGCGAGTGCGCGAGGTGCGCCAACGCGGCCTCATGGTCGGCGTCGAGCTCGCGCCACCGAAAGATGGGCTCCGTTGGGGTCGCCGCGTCTGCGCCGGTGCCGTGGATCGTGGCGTCCTGCTTCGTCCGCTCGGCGATGTCGTCGTGGTGATGCCGCCACTCACCATCACCGAGTCCGAGGTTGTGCGGATCGTCGAAGCGCTCGCCGACGCCCTCGACGAGGTGGCCAAGTCCTCGTGAACGCGGAGAACTGGCCCGATCGGATCCGGGCTCAACTGGCAGAGGTGGTCAACGAGGGGCGTTGGCGCGCGCCGCGCGAGTTCGACTCTTTGGGTCCTCAGGGAACGCTCGAAGGAGCCGACGTGGTCTCCTTCGCGTCGAACGACTATCTCGGGTTGAGTGCCCACCCGGCCGTGCGGGCCGCCGCGCACGACGCATTGGATCGCTGGGGTACAGGTGCCGGTGCGTCGCGGCTTGTTACGGGCTCCCGCCCCGTCCACACCGAACTCGAGGAGGAGTTGGCTCGAGTGGAAGGGCACCGAGGCTGCCGTCTGCTTTCCCAACGGGCTTCGCGGCCAACCTCGGCGTCCTCAGCGTCCTCGGCGGTCCGGGCGTCCGGATCCTCTCTGACGAGCTCAACCACGCCAGCATCATCGACGGCTGTCGGCTCTCGCGCTCCCAGGTAGCCGTCTACCGTCATCGCGACCTGAACCATCTCGAGGAGCTGCTCTCGTCGGGTGACGCCCGGGCGCCGATGCCATCGCTGGTGGTCACGGACTCGGTGTTCTCCATGGACGGCGACGTGCGCGCCGCTCGACGGTCTCGTCGCGATCTGCGCTCGACATGGCGCGCTTACTCGTGATCGACGAGGCGCACGCAGTGTTCGGGCCGCGCCTCGAGATGTCGGAGGACGCCAGATCGGCGAACTCGACCGTCGTGCGGGTCGGAACGCTGTCGAAGACGCTGGGCGCCCTCGGAGGGTTCGTGGCGGCGTCGCGCGACGTCGTAGACCTGCTGATCAATCGGGCTCGGCCCTACATCTTCTCGACCGCGCTGCCGCCGGCCGACGCTGCCGCAGCCCTGGCGGCCGTGCGCGATCCTTCGATCTGCCGAAGGCGAAGCGCTCATCGACCGCCTGGCGTCGTTGGTGCGGAGGATGTCGGACGCCGGGTTCGCGCCGCCGGCGCATCCAAGTCCGATCATCCCGGTGATCCTTGGACCCGAACAGGCGACGATCGACGCGTCCACGACCCTGTTGGCGCGCGGCGCTCTGGGTCCCGGCCATCCGGCCTCCGACCGTTCCGGTTGGGACGAGCCGCCTGCGCGTCACGCTCTCGGCGGCTCACCGAGACACGGACGTCACCCGGTTGATCGACGCGCTGCGCTTGCTGCCTCAGCCACAGACCATCGTGCGCGGGCGCTCGGTAGTGGCGCGGCCGAAGCGGCTCGTTGCGGTCGTCGGCACGGGCACCGACATCGGCAAGACCTACGTCACCGCCCGACTCCTCGGACGAGCTGCGAGAATGAAGGGATCAGCGTGGCTGCGCGGAAGCCTGCGCAGTCGTTCGATCCGTCCGATGACCCCGCACGCTACGACGCCGCCATGCTGGGCGCGGCCAGCGGGGAGTCGCCTGAGACGGTATGTCCGCCCCACCGCTGGTACGAGATGGCGATGGCGCCACCGATGGCCGCCGATGCCTTGGCGCGTCCGACCTTCACTGTCGACGATGCTCGTCGAGGAGTTGCGATGGCCCGACGTGCCGGTGGACGTGGGGTTCGTCGAGACGGCGGGGGGTTTGCGTTCTCCCATCGCCGACGATGGCGACTGTCTGGCGCTCGTCGTGGCCGTGATGCCAGAAGTCGTGTTGCTCGTCGCTGATGCCGGCCTGGGCACGATCAACTCGGTGCGTCTGACGATGGACGCGTTGGTACGGCTTCCGGCACAGCTGGCGTTGGTGCTCAATCGGTTTGACGAAGGCTCAGAGCTGCATCAGCGGAATCGGTCGTGGCTACGGGACCGGGAACACTTGCAGGTGTTCAGCATTCCGGGCGATGAGACGGAACTGGCACGGGCCGTCCTGCTCGCCGAATAGGCCTGCCGTTCTACGACGTCGATGTCGCCCTGGCACTTCCGTTGCATGGCTACGATCACGGCGACATGAGGGGTCTCGAAGGGAAAGTCGCTGTCATGGCCGGGGGCGCAGGCGACATCGGGGCCGTCGGTCCCGAGAGCGCCAGATTCTCAGTTCGTCGAAGTCTCGCCGCCGAGTACGGCCTCGACCGATCCTTTTGCCACCGCGTCACGTCCCAATCGAGACAGACCGTAGACATTCCCGTCGCCGACCCCACCCCACCCGACGCTGGTAAAGAGGCCCGCATTCGCCAGCGCCTGAGCCCCTTCGTCGACTAGGCCTGGGAATTCCTCGACGAGCGGGCCACGTAGGCGCCCGTAGCTTGGTGCCAAACACTTCCCGAGTGCACCGACCGGAATGGCATCGGGATCGAGGTCGAATGGCTCAACCAGCTTTATGAGCTCAGCTCCAACCTGCTGGGGGTTGAGTGTCCTGAGTCGTTCGACCTCCTGCTCGAGCTGCGCCTCTGCATCTACTCGCTTCTGCTTGCCATGGAACACCGAGCCCTCTCTTTCACTCATCCTTCCGCATCAACGTCGCCGGAGCGGTAGCCGTGCACGATGCTAAGGCAGAGTCCTACACCTGGGATGCATTTATGGCGCAACCCAACCGTTGCGAGTGCGGAGGCACCTATCGGGGAGCCAGCGTTCTGGGGACGTGGCCACCAGAACCAATCTCGGGATCGACTGCCTAGAGTTGGATGATGTTCATCATCGCAGGCAGCCTGATCCTTGAACCCTCCGACCGCGCAGCGTTTCTTGCCGCCAACTCGGATGTCGTCGGCCAAGCCCGTGAAGCGAACGGGTGTCTTGACTTCGTTCAGGCGGCAGACCCGATTGATCCGGCTCGAATCAATATCTTCGAGCGCTGGGATACAGAGGAAAACCTTCTCGCCTTCCGGGGAGAGGGCCAGCCGTCTGCTGAATCGCCGCCAATTCGGTCGGCCGACGTCAAGCGGTACCTGATTGCGTCGGTTGAAGAGCCCTGACGAAAGGTCGATGCCGTGCTGGAGAGCCCCTCCATCCTGATGTACTGCGTCAAAGGACCGCGCCGACCGGTCGTTCTCGCCTTATAAACGGTAACGGAGGTAAACGGTGCCGCTACGAAAGCGCCGCTCATCCAACAGCTCGAGCTCAGCATGGACGCCGGCGGGAAGTGCGCGCTTGCCCGCGCCCACCAGGACCGGACCGAGAAGAGGTGGCAGTCGTCGACCAACCCCTCAGAGATCGCCTGGCCTCCCCCGCACCCGTCTACCACGGCAGACGTCAGTGAACCTAGTCACCGCCTAATTCGGCCATGGGTCCTCGAGGACCCCCAGCTGAATGAACAAGCCGAGCTTGTCGGCCCCGATCCATTCCCTAACGACCTTGTCGCCCTCGAATTGCAGTGATGGTGACCGCCCATTCCTCCACTACTCGCCCGGTCGGAGCCCGGCCTACGTATCCCCCCTTGTCGGTGCCACGGAATGTGACCCTCAAGACGACCGTGCTGCCGCCGACGATCACGTCCTCTATGTCCAGGTGGAGATCAGGAAAGGCTTGGCGGTAGTGGCGGATCGGCTCAATTTTGGCTGCGGGTCCCGCCCCGAACGGATTGCGATACTCCTCGCTGTAGAGATCAGCGGCCGCTTCGTAGTTCTGGCCATTCCAGACCTCGTGAACGAACCTGCGGACTCGCAAATCGCGCTCTGCAACACTCATCGTTCGCCCGATTCACCTAAAGGCCACCGGTCTCTGAGGCTACCGTTCAGTGGCCACACCGCAACGAAAGCGGCTCTCGGTCCCGGCGATTAGGGGCAGTCGGGTCAGGCTCGTTACTGATTCACAAATCCCGATAGTTATGCGAAGTGTTTGGCCATTCCTAGGGCACCGCGGCGCGTTGCACGTTGGAGATACCAACGTAGAACCCCTGCCAACGGCCGCAAGGTGCCACTCAGTGCGACACCCATGGTCTGCGTCAAAACCGACTTCGACGGATCGGCCAGATCTGGCATGACCGACCAATCCTCCACCAGTGAACGGAAACCCGGAGCAGAGGCCGACAGACCGGAGAAGGTGACCCGCACGCCGTCTTCCCAAGTTACGAACCGCTCTTCGAAGCGAACCCCTCCGGCCTTTACTTTCCGTCTAGCGCCGACCCCCGTGGCCATTGGACCGACGACCTCGGTTTTGGTTACGCCGGTGCACCAGGTGTGCCAACGGCCAATGTCGGCCAGAACGGCGAAGACGTCAGCCGCGGACGCGGGCACAGATACCTCGTTAGACACTACGAGAGGAGCTTGGGCCAGCCAGGTGCTGTCGCGTTCTTCGAGACGATAAGGGGGCACGGCATCCAAGGCTACCGAGCGCATCCGTGAAGCATGGAGAGCTCGTGACCGTTGACCGCTACTGGCTGAAACGCATCGCTTGATTCCGCCAACCCGGCGAACTGGACAGGCTGATATTCGACTCTAAAGGTCTGTTAGAGCTCCGTCCGCCACGGGCCAAGGTCGAGCGCGGGGTAACGCTCCTGGGTTTGCATGATCAGACGCTCGTCCACACCGGGTGCCCCGGCGGCGGCCAGCCGAAGAGTGCCAGCTCGCGCGGTGTCGAACTCTCCACGAAGACCGTCCACTCAATACTCGTCGAGACGGACTGTTGGGTGTTGTAAGCGATCCATTCTGTCTGAGCGTTCTTGAAGGCGATGGAAAGAACGACACGGGATCCCGAAGACGAGCCGAACGGGGCTCCTCGGTGCCAACAGTCACTCCGGTAGGCCAGGTACGAACCTCGGACACCTGCGGCGGATCGCTCGGCCGCGTAGACGTCCGGTTCCATGTTGGGCATGACAACGCCGTACGGAGAGTCGATGTGCTTGGAGTCGCGGATCGAGACGAGGCGGGTGGGGTTGTCGGCGTCCGTGATGTCCGAGAGGTAGAGGAATCCCTCCAGGTTCCACCAGGGAGATTCGCTGACCGGCGGGAGCCAGGAGTGGTTGCGGTCAATGTGCATCGGCTGCTCGTAGTTGGTCACTCCGGCGTACTTGGCACTGGCCCCGGCCTGGTACAGACGAATGTCGGTGCTTTCGAGTGCACGTTCGGCGAAGTCGACCACCGATGGGTGGACGCACAGTCGGTTGAGCGCCCCTGTGCCCGGAAAGGGAAAGGTGGCTGACCAACGCTGTTGTTCGGGGCGGAACCCCGGACCCTCGTCAGGCCAAACGAACACCTCTGTGGGTTCGACCGGGTCGCCCTTCCACTGCTTGGTCACTCCGTCCGGGTCGGCGTGGAGCGCCTCGGCAGTCGGAAAGATGTTCTGGACGTCCTGGGTCACTGCATCGATCTCTTCGGTTCCCACCAAGCCTTCGATCAGTATCCACCCTTCTTCTCGCCATGTATCGACTTCAGCGTCGCTGGCGAGTCGCGAACTCACGATGGTGCCTCCCTTTCGAGATCGCATTCGATGTTCAACTTCTCAACCTGCGTGTTCACGGACGCGGCGGTCGAAGGTGCACTTTCAATTGACTCAGGCTCGAGCAACCTCTAGATCGAGTTGCGGAACTCGACTCCTTCGCTGAGCAACCGTGTCGTCTCAGTGATGTCGTTCACCGGAATGATTTCAAAATCCAAGTACGTGCCAAATTTGGCCGGGGCTTCTGCGAGGGAGTCCGGGTTGTCGGTCTCGACAACCGCAAAACCTCCTGTGCCATCGAGGCGACCCAGGAACTGGTGATATGTCTCGTCAGAGGGTGGGGACCACTTTCCGAAGACCTCGAGCACGCGAGACGCTGCAGCCTCATTGTCAGCGGCCGAAGCACCGCTCCGAACTTTCCACGTCACGACGAATTTCATTTCCGACTCCTTTCGAGCCGCTTCTCGATGATCCGGTCTAGCACTTGACTTCTCGCCCGCCAACCGGCGTTTCGGGGCGGGTCGTGAGCTCGTCCGCAGGATCGGTCATCGGTGGGTGAAGGTCAGGTGGGTGACGCCGCTCGGAGAAGAGACTGTCTCGATGTCGTAGCGCTCCTCGGCGCCTTCGAGGCCGTCCCAGAGACGAGCGCCGCGGCCGAGCAGGATCGGCACCTGCACGACGTGGAGGGTGTCGATGAGATCGGCGGCGAGGAAGTCGCGGACGACCGTCGGGCCACCGCCGACGCGCACGTCGAGGTCACCGGCAGCCTCCCGGGCGAGATCGAGAGCCTCCTGCGGAGAAGCGTCGACGAAATGGAACACCGTGCCGCCCTCCATCTCGATCGGCGGGCGCGGCGTGGTGCGTCAACACGAATACCGGCGTGTGGAACGGCGGGTTCGGCCCCCACCAGCCCCGCCACTCGTCGTCGGTGCCGACATCGGTCCACGGGCCGTTCTGCGGACCGAACTTGCCCCGGCCCATGATCTCCGCACCGAACCCGAGGTCAATCCGTTCGGCGAACGAATCGTCGACGCCGACGGTGCCACCGGCATCGCCGACCATCGATCGCCAGAAGCGGGTGGCGAAATACCACTCGTGCAGACGATGGCCGGCATGGCCGAACGGATCGTCGAACGTGAGACCCTCGCCGGTCCCGAACCCGTCCAGGGAGATCGAGAAGTTGTGGACACGGACTTGGGACATGGCGGCCTCCGGGGCGTGGGTGATTGCGATCTGCAACTGGTTGACGTTAAGACCAACCAAAGGTACCGAGAAGACTGGGCTCGTCGCCGAAATGATGACGGAGCCTTTGCTCGACAGCGTCGATGAACCGGGGATGCCCCTTTCCAATTCGCGGTCCCTGAGCTGGTGAACGGGGCTGCGTCAAGCTCCGTCGCGTTTGGCTGGGCCCATCGTCGCGCTTGTCTCCATGGCGTTGTCCGAGCCCCGTTCGTCAGCCCCTTACGTGGAGCGCAGTTCGCCGTGGTCGCGGCAGCGGGCCACCCAGCCTGTCGGGCTGACCGTGACCGTCATGCGGCGGCCGCATTCGGGGCAGAAGCGAGGCGGGTCGAGCTCCCTCCCGCAGCTGGGACAGTCGGCGAGTGACTTACCGCAAGCGGTGCAGTGGACGGCCACAGGGATGGGGCGGCGTCGGTCCTGTGGTGGGATCAGATGGCGGCGCTCAGGGCGCCGATCGGCATGCGGAGGTCCTCGAGCATCTGGAGGTCCTCGCCGGCGGAGCGGCCGAGCGTCGTGAGGTAGTTGCCGACGATCAGCGCGTTGATACCCGCCGTCATGCCGATGGCCTGCAGGTCGCGCAGCGTGACCTCGCGTCCGCCGGCGTAGCGGAGGATGACCGCAGGCAGGGCGAGGCGGAAGAGCGCGATCCAGCGGACGGCTTCCCACGCACCGAGGATCGGGCGGTCGCCGAGCGGCGTGCCCGGACGCGGGTTGAGGAAGTTGAGGGGCACCTCGGTCGGATCGAGCTCCTGAAGCTGGGTCAGCAGCTCGACGCGCTGGGCGTCCGTTTCACCCATGTTGAGCAGCGCGCCACAGCACAGCTCCATCCCGTGCGACTTGATCAGGCGGCACGTGTCGGCGCGCTCGTCCCAGGTATGGGTCGTGACGATGGAAGGGAAGAACGAGCGTGCCGTCTCGACGTTGTGGTTGTAGCGGTGCACACCGCCATCGGCCAGGCGGCGCGCCTGATCCTCGTTCAGGATGCCCGCGCTCACGGCGACATTGAGGCCCGTCTCGTCGTGGATGAGGGGGACGAGTTCGAGGATTCGTCGGAGCGTGCGCTCGTCGGGCCCGCGCACGGCCAGCACGATGCAGAATTCCGACGCGCCGAGGGAGGCGGTTTCGCGGGCGGCGGCGAGCACCTCGTCGCGGTCGAGAAACGGCGTGGCCTTGACCGGCGTGTCGAAGCGTGAGGACTGTGAGCAGAAATGGCAGTCCTCGGGGCAACCACCGGTCTTGGCCGAGAGGATGCCCTCGACCTCGACTTCGGGGCCGCACCAGGCGAGGCGCACCTGATGGGCGAGGGCGGCGAGGTTCATGACGGCGCCGTCGGGCAGCGCGGCGAGAGCGGCGAGCTCGTCAGCGGTCAGGAGGCGGCGCTCGTCGAGGAGGGCCGTTTCGGCTCCGGCGATCACAGCCCTGTCCGCCGCGCTCAGGGCGACTTGGGGCGGGGGCGGTGGGCTGGACGGCGGCTCGGGGGCGGACGCGTGTGAGGACGCGGCGGAGCGGAAGCCGACGGGCGTGGTGGTCACGGCGCCCACGGTAGTGGCAGGGTGGGGACCCCCGACAGCCGAGCCGGTGTCGTGGATTGGAAGAAGGAGCGCCGATGGCCTGGGATTTCTCGACCGAGCCCGAGTTCGAGGAGAAGCTCGCGTGGATGCGCGAGTTCGTGCGCGAGGAGGTCTTCCCGCTCGAAACACTGGACCTCTCGTACGAGCAAGTGCGCGAGGTGATCCGTCCGTTGCAGGAGCGGGTGAAGGCCGAGGGGTTGTGGGCGGCACACCTGCCGCCGGCGCTCGGGGGCATGGGCTTCGGGCAGGTGAAGCTCGGCCTGATGCACGAGATCCTCGGGCAGTCGGCGCTCGGCCCGGTCGTTTTCGGCAACAACGCCCCGGACTCGGGGAACGCGGAGCTGCTGGCGATCGGGATCGAGGAGACGGGCGACGAGGAGATGCGGGCGAAGTGGCTGCAGCCGTTGCTGGACGGCGAGCTGCGCTCCGCGTTCTCCATGACCGAGCCGAACTCGGCCGGGTCGGACCCGACGTTGTTGACGACGTCGGCGGTGCGCGACGGCGACGAGTGGGTCATCAACGGCCACAAGTGGTTCACGTCGAACGGGTCGGTGGCGGACTTCCTCATCGTGATGGCGGTGACGAACCCGGACGTGCACCCGTATCAAGGGTCGTCGATGATCATCGTGCCGGTGTCCACTCCGGGGGTGGACATCATCCGGGACGTGGCGACGATGGAGGACCCCGAGACGCCGTTCGGGCGGTTCGGGAACCACGCCGAGATCCGCTACGTCGACGTGCGGGTCCCGGCTGGGAACCTGATCGGGCGGGAGGGCTCGGGGTTCGCGCTGGCGCAGAAGCGGTTGGGGCCGGGCCGCATCCACCACTGCATGCGCTGGCTGGGTCAGTCGCGGCGCGCGTTCGACATGCTGTGCGAGCGCTCGGTGTCCCGCTACACGCACGGGTCGACGCTGGCGGAGAAGCAGACGATCCAGAACTGGATCGCCGACTCGATGGCCGAGATGCAGGCGGCGCGTCTGATGACGTTGCAGGCGGCGTGGAAGATGGACCAGGAGGGCGCGCAAGCGGCGCGGGTCGAGATCGCCATGATCAAGTACTTCGGGGCGAAGGTGCTCTACGACGTGATCGACCGGGCGATACAGGTGCACGGTTCGCTCGGGTTCTCGTGCGACCTGCCGCTGGAGCACATGTACCGGGCGGCGCGGGCGGCCCGGATCTACGACGGGCCCGACGAGGTGCACCGCCAGACCGTGGCCCGGCAGGTCCTGAAGGGGTATACGCCGCGGGAGGTGCCGAGCGAGCACATCCCGACGCGGCGGGCCGAGGCGCAGCGGCGCTTTGCCGGGTTGCTCGAGTCGTTGACGGTGGACGCATAAGGCATCGTCAATCGCGTGCAGCGGCTGAGCGCTCAACCTTCTCAGCCTGGACAGAGGGAGAAGGCGTAGGTTGGTCGCGCCATCTGATTGAGGCGATGCCGGCAGTGCTGCCGGAGAAGGAGGCACCCCATGGCGGAAGCGATCATCCTGGAGTTCACGACTCCCGACGCAGCTGGTCTCTACAACACCGTGAACGGGATCCTCGGGGTCGACCCGAAGACGGGCAAGGGTTGGCCCGCCGGGATCCTCAGTCATGCAGCCGGCGTTCAGGGCGACGCCTTCGTCGTCTTCGAGGTGTGGGAGTCCAAGGCGCATCAAGAGGAGTTCATGAACTCCCGTCTCGGTCCGGCACTCGGACAAGCGAACGCGCCCGAGCCGAATCGGGTCGAATGGTTCTCGGTGATCGGCCAGAAGGCCGACTGAGGTAGACCGCCACCGAGATCACGGTTCGGGTCCGGAGTCCCGTTCGAGGCGCTACTCGGGGGAGAGGCAGACCGCTTCGACGTTGTTGCCGTCGGGGTCGCGGACGAACCCGCCGTAGTAGGTGGCGTAGTACTCGGGCCAGACCTTGGGCTCGTGCAGCACCTCGGCACCCGTGGCGCGGGCGGCGTCGACGAACGCCCGCACCGCGGCGCGGTTGGGAGCCCGGAAGGCGATGTGCGTCTCACGGAAGCCGTCGCCGGTCTGTTGGCGCCCGATCCAGAACGTGGCGCCGGCGGGATGCCGTAGCCGATGGCATCGCCGTCCTCCATGACGCGGGTCCCACCGAGCGGCGCGAGGACGGTGTCGTAGAAGGCGGTGCTGCGGTCGAAGTCGGCGCACTGGATGGAGACGTGGGCGAGCATGGCCTGAGTCTGCCATCACGCCCGGTGCCCTCGGCCCGGTGCGCCGGTCCGGCGTAGGGTTTTGTCCGTGCTCGTGTCCACGGATTGGGCGACCATCGCGTCGTTCGCCACGGCGTTCGGGACGCTCGTCCTGGCGATCGCCACCTTCGCGTCCATCCGCTCGGCCAACCGCTCCGCCCGGGTGGCCGAAGAGGCGTTCCGGGTCAATCTCCGGCCCGTGCTGGTCACGTCGCGACTGGACGACCCCGTCCAGAAGATCCGTTGGATGGACAACCACTGGGCGCGGCTCGATGGCGCCCAGGGCATCGTGCAGCTCATCGACGGCAACATCTATATGGCGATTTCGCTCCGCAACGCCGGGCCAGGGCTGGCGGTCGCGGTCGGGTGGGCCGTCGTGCCCCATGTCGCGACCGCCGACACACCGCACCTGCAACCCGACCAGTTCCGGCGGCAGACGCGGGACCTCTACATCGCCCCGAACGACATCGGCTTCTGGCAGGCCGCGATTCGGGAGCCCGAAGACCCGGACTACGCGGCCTTGCGCAAGGACATCGAGGAAGCACAGCCGTTCACCGTCGAACTGCTCTACGGCGACCACGAGGGCGGTCAGCGCACCATCACGCGCTTCGGGATGATCCCGTACCAGAACGACGAGGCGTGTATGTGGTACCCGAACGTCGCACTGCACTGGAACCTGGACCGGCCCGACCCACGCTGAGCTGACTAGCGCCCCGCCGATACGGGCGGCGGTCCGCGCCGCACCGCCTGCGGGCTCAGCCCGTCCAACATCGTCGAACACACGCGGTCGAAGCCGGCCTGCCTGGTCCTCGACGAAGCCGATGCCCATGAGCTCGAGCGACACCCAGCCGTGGATGCTGGACCAGATCAGTTGGGCGGTCTCGGTGGGCTCGCCCTCTGCGATCACACCGGCGGCCATGGCCCGCTGCACGGCGGTCACCAGGTTGGCGAACGCGGCGCCCGCGACCTCGAGCGCGTGGTCGCTGGGCTCGAATCCCGGCACCGTCCGCAGGAACATCAGCTGGTACACCATCGGGTGCTCGAGGGCGAGGGCGCGGTAGCGGCGTCCTCCCTCACGCAGCGCCTCGTAGGGGTCCTGCACGTCGGCCACCGCCTGGAGGGCCTCGGACAGGCGTTCGAAGCCCTGGATGAACAGCGCCTCGATGATGCCGGACTTCGACGTCGAAGTGGTTGTAGACGCCCATGGGCGCGACCCCGGCGGCGGCGGCGATGCGCCGGACCGACAGGGCGTCGGGGCCCTCGGTTTCGAGGATGTCGGCCGCGGCCTCGAGCAGCGCAGCCTCCATGCCCGCACTGGGGGTCCTGGTCCGAGGCTTTTTCGTCACGTCCGTACCCTACTGAAGAACATCGTGCTATAACAATAGCACAGTGTTCTACAACAGGCGTTCGGAAGGAGCCGAGATGGGCGGAACGACCCTCGAGACGACGGCGGGCCGCCCCGGGACGGGGGGAAGGCGGACCCGAACCCCAGCGACCGCCGCTGGCTGGTCCTGCCGGTCCTGTGCCTCAGCGTGTTCCTGGTCGTGGTCGACAACACGATCGTCAACGTCGCGCTCCCGACGCTCAACAAGCATCTCGGCGCCTCGATCACCTCGCTGCAGTGGATCGTCGACGCGTACAGCCTCGCCTTCGCCGGGCTGCTGCTCGCGGGCGGCGGCATCGGCGACCGCCTCGGCCGCAAGGGCACGATGCAGATCGGCCTCGTCTTCTTCGGCGTGTTCTCGGCGGCTGCGGCGGCGTCGCACTCGACCGGCACGCTGATCGCGACGCCGGGCCCTCATGGGCGTCGCGGCGGCCTTCATCTTCCCGGCCAGCCTCGCCATCCTGACGAGCGTCTTCCCCGACCACTCGGAGCGGCAGAAGGCGCTGGGCATCTGGGGGGCGACGTCGGGCATCGCGGTCGCGTTCGGACCGATCGTCGGCGGCGCGCTGCTCGAGCACTTCTGGTACGGCTCGATCTTCCTCGTGAACCTGCCCATCGTCGCGGTCACCCTGCTCGCCGGCCAGCTCCTGATCCCCCGGCTGCCACGGGTGCGCCTGCACCGCTTCGACGTGCGCGGCGTCGTCCTCTCGACGGCGGGCGTGACGTCGCTCGTGCTCGCCATCATCGAGGGCCCGCAGTGGGGCTGGACGGCCGCCGGGACGCTGGCGTGCTTCGGGGCGGCGGCGCGTGCTCCTCACCGCCTTCACGCTGGCCGAGCTCCACACGGAGGGGCCGCTCCTCGACGTGCGCGTCTTCCTGATCCGGCGGTTCACCGGTGGCGCGCTCTCGATTTCGGTGGCGTTCTTCTGCCTCTTCGGCTTCATCTTCCTGATCACCCAGTACTTCCAATTCGTGAAGGGGTACTCGACGCTGTCGGCCGGCGTGCACACGCTGCCGTTCGCCATCGTCGCGGCGGTCTGCACCCCGCTCGCCGCGGTGGTGGCGCTCAGGATCGGGTCGCGCGTCGTGGTGTCGACGGGCCTGCTGCTCATGGGCGGCGGCCTGGTCGTGGCGGCGTTCAACTCGCAGGCGGACACGGTGTACTGGGGCCCCATCGTGGTTTCCATGGTGCTGCTGGCCCTCGGCCTGTCGTCCATCACGGCGCCGACGGCCGAAGCGGTGATGGGGTCGGTGCCCGACGAGCAGCGGGGTGCGGCCGCCGGGGTGAACAACACGACGCGCGAGCTGGGCGGCACCCTCGGGCGTGGCGGTGTTCGGCTCGATCTTCGCCTCGGCCTACGCGCCGAAGATCATCAGTGCCTTCCGGCCCCTGCCGATACCGGCGGGGCCGAAGGCCGAGTCGCACCAGTCGGTGGCGGCGGCGCTCGCCGTCATCCACCACGCGCCCCACGGGGTGCGGCCGGCGCTGGAAGCGATCCTGTTCAACGCCTTCCACAGCGGCCTCGAGGTCGCCTGCCTGGCCGGTGCCGGAGTGGCGCTGTTGGGTGCGGCCGCGGCCTTCAGGCTCCTACCGGGGCGTGAGCGCAGGCCGGCGGTCGCGTCAGCAGCCGAGCCCGGCGGATCCGGCGCCTCCGACGAGTGCCGCGACGGTGCGCTCGTGCCGGCCTAGACGACCAATCCGTCCCAGGACCAATGGGGGATCGGCAAACCGTCGGGCACGTCGTCCGGCGAGTCGTGGTAGCGGGCCATCGTGGTCGTGGTCGCCCAACTGAAGTAGCCGTGGAGCGTCTGACGGAGTCGCTCGTCGCCGTCCAAGCCGGCGTCCGCGAGCGCCTGGTCGAAGCAGAGGATGGCCCTGCGGTCCATCTCCTCGTGCGGACCGTGGCCACTGTGGACCCTCACGACCGAGGTCTCGTCCCCGAGACGTGCGGAGTAGTCGGCCGGTCCGCCCAGTGCCTCGATCCAATACGCGGCGAGGCGCTCGGTGTGCTGAGGGTGATAGCCGTGGCTGAAGGCGTGGTTCACGACCTCGTCCGCCACCACCCGGGCGTGCCAGGCATGGGCCAGCCGCAGGATCCCGTCGGACCCTCCGGCTGCTTCGTACACCGTTTGCACCGGCGCCGATGCTGCCACATCTTCGGCCGGGGCAGTCGGTGCCGTCGGTCATCGGCGCGGACCCGCTCCCGGCGCGAGTCGCCAGGTACGTTCTGTCGTCGTGGAGTGAGGCTGTCGCCGACCTTGTCGGTCCGGACCTGCGCATCCTCTTCTGCGGGATCAACCCCGGGACGCGGTCAGGTGAGCTCGGTCTGCACTTCGCACGGCCGGGGAACCGCTTCTGGAAGTTGCTCCATGCCGGCGGGTTCACCGCATCCGTGCTGTCGCCCGCGGATCAATACACGCTGCCGTCGCTCGGGATCGGCATCACGAACCTGGTGGGGCGGGTGACGGCGGCGGCGAGCGAGCTCACCGTTGCCGAGCTGCGAGAAGGTGCAACGCGAGCTCGAGGCCAAGGTGGAGGTGCTGCGACCTCGGTGCGTGGCGGTCCTCGGGCTGCAGGCCTACCGGACCGCCTTTCGCCGGCCCGGGGCAACGATCGGTTCCCAGCCCGAACACCTCGGCCACGCCGGTCTGTGGCTCCTGCCCAACCCGAGCGGCCTCCAGGCGCGGTATCAGATGCCCGCGATGAACGAAATGTTCAAGGCGCTCTTCGTCGCCACCGAGGTGGCGTGACCCGTCACCAGCCGAGCTCGGCGTCCGCCTCTTGGAACGTGCCGGTCGGGCCGCCGTTGCCGATGGTGGCCATGCGCACGATGACCTCTGCACCGATCTCCACCGGCTGCCCGGCGCCGCTGAAGGGAGTGAGCTCGGTGGCGGTGAAGCCCGGTTCGACGGCATTGAACTTGATCGCGGGATAGGTCTTTGCGTATTGCACGGTGAGCATCGAGACGGCGGCCTTGCTCGATCCGTACACGATGCTCGGGAAGTGAAACTGGCGTCGCTCCGGGTTCGTCACCGCCCAGAACGAGCCGAGCGCGCTCGAGACGTTGACCACCACGGGGTTCTCGGAGCGCTCCAGGAGCGGGAGCGCGGCCTGGGTGACGCGGATGATCCCGACGGCGTTCGTGTCGAACACCTCGAGCGCGATCGGGCCGGTGACGTCGCCCACCGCGCTGATGCCGGCGTTGTTCACCAGGACGTCGAGACGGCCTTCGCGCTCGGCGACGATGCCGAGGGCGGTCTCGACCGACGAGTCGTCGGTCACGTCGAGCGGCACGAAGCGGCCACCGAGCGCAGACGCGGCCGCCTCTCCGCGCTCGGCGTTGCGTGCGCCGAGGTAGACGGTATGGCCCCGATCGATCAACTGGCGGGCGGTCTCGTAGCCGAGACCCTTGTTCGCTCCGGTGATGAGCGTCACGGTCATTCCTGGTGCTCCTCTCATCGCGAACGGGCACCTGTGCGGCCCTCGGAGCGGTTCGTGATCGACCGTAGCGTCCTGCCAACGCCGGTGGGCCCGGCGTCCGCCGGCCGTAGTGACTCATCTCGAAGCGCGAGAGTGCCGATGGAGAGCGTGTGACGAGTCGCGCTCGCCCCGATGGCGCCCAACGGCCAACCTGGACAGCCCGGCCGTTCCTGGTCGCGATCTGCATTGCGGTCTTGGGCGCGATCCTGGCCCTACCCACCTCGGCGGGAGCGGTCCCGGTTCCTTGGCGGAACTGTGGCGCCGTAGGGGACGCCCTCAGCCTGCAACGGTTCGACGCTTCCGTGTGGCCCCCGCAGGCCGGTGAACCCTTGACGCTCAGCTACCGGATGACATTGGCCGAGGAGCTGACCGGCCCCTCTTTCGAGTATGTGACCGTGACGTCTTCGTCCGGGGACAGCGCACACTGGATGCCCTTCCAGTTGCCGATCGCGCAGCTGTTCGCGTTCGGCCTGAGGGGGCACAGCGCCGCACCCGGCCGGCAATTGCCGCTGCCGGCGGGGCCCTATGGCCGCAGTCTCACCGTGAGGGTCCCAAGGGGGATACCGTCGGGCACGACGGTCGGCGTCGACTTGACCGCCTACGACGCCTCGGGCCACGAGGTCGTGTGCATGCAGCTGACCATCCCCGTCAAATAGCGCGGCTTTGCTCCGGTCCCGTTGCGGACGGTGCAGACGGCCCGGGTCCGATCGCGGCGCTGGTACGCCGTACGCGGGCTTGGTGGGCCTTGGCCTGTCGCTTGACGACCAATTCCTTGGGCAAGAGACTGGGGCAATGAAGACGATCCACCATTGGTAGACGTTGACGCCACCGCGGACTCCGTTTGGACGGCCCTGACCCGTGAGGACCGAATGGCCGGTTGGTGGAGTACCAAGGTCGACGCACCAGACGCCCTTGTCGGTACTCTCGTTCGATGGACATTTGCCGGTGACTTCAATCCGGTGATGGAGATCTTTGGTTCCGCGGAGCCCACGAGCCTCACCTGGCGCTGCGCAGAGGGTCATCAGCCGTGGCAGGACAGCACATTTCGATTCGAGATGGCTCCAATCGACGCTGGACGAACGCGCGTGCGTTTCTGGCAGGACTACGCCGTAGAACTCGCCGACGACTACTACGGCACGTACAACTTCAACTGGGGCTACTACTTGGAGAGCCTCCGCCTTCTCTGTAGCACGGGCACTGGAAAGCCCTTTCAAGCGACCTGAACCCTCGGTTCGATGTGCTCGACTTCGAGGCCCCCTCTTTGGCCGGGAAGACGGCCAGGTGGGGTGCCGACTCTGCCCTAGGAGGGCGTCTCGCTACCGGCGCCACGTGGAGGCGGGTCGGTGCCCGGGATCCCGCCGTCACTGACGTGCTCGGTCCACTCAGACCCTGACCAGTAGCGCTTCTCGTGTCGACGGGTGGGGTCGATCAGCCAACCGGGAGCGATACCGGTGAACGCAACAGGGCCGGAGGAGTCGCCGACCGCGTTCGACGCTTGGTCGGTGGATGTGCCGGCTGTGAACGAGCGGGTGGGTGCCGACGCGCCCGAGCGAGCCCGGCGACGCTGAGAGGACAACATCCGCAGGGCGAACAGGGCGACAAAGACCACCAGGGCGATCGTGGAACCGTGACCGTAGAACGTGCCCGCAGCCTATTGGGTCGGAAGCCAGATCTCACCGCGGTGCCGCCCCCGTACGATGCTGACGGATTGGCCGAGCGTCTCAAGGCCGTCAGCCTCGGGCCCGAGGAGGATCCATTGGTAGGTCTGGATCGCCTGAAGACGCCAGACAGAAGGGTTGGATCATGCCTGGACCGAACTGGGCCGAGCAGGTCACAGCTGTCGCGACCGCCGTTGGCGCTCTCGGGCTCCTCGGCGCCCTCGGCGCAGCTGCGTTCGCAGGTCAACAGGTCAGAGAAGCGCGGAAGGCTCGGGAATCCCAGATTGCAGCCGACTTCTTCCGTCGCTGGAACGAGGACGCGCTCTTGGAGACGCGCCGCCTCGTCGCCACCTTCGAAACGAAAGAGGATCTGAGCGCGGCGTTCCAGGCCTACATCGCGTCGAATGCGGATGAGGCTTACGTCTTGTATCGAGAGCTCGACTATTTCGAGCAGCTGGCGGCGCTCGAACACGTCGGCGCCTTTGACTTCGAACTCATCATGTTGCTACTCGGGCGTACCTTGATCGACCGCTGGGAAATGTGGAAGCCGTCCATAGATGCCATGGAAGGATCTGGTGGCTATCCCATGTTCGAGGCTCTCGTGGCGAAGATGAAGATTGCCGTTGCCTCCGCCGGAAGTGGCGCTCACATGGACGGATCGTCGATGTCGACCTCCCACTAGTTCGATCGGTCGCTGAAGCCTTGGCTGAACCTCGAGTGACGAACGGCGAGGATCCGAGTTTTGGCATCACGTGATCTGTTGCTTCCTCTTCTGGGGACCCATGCCCGGTGCCGTGAGGGTTCCCGGCGAACGAGACTTGACGTAACGTCTGACCCCGCCGGCTGCCAGACCGCCGGTGCGTAAAGGGGGTCGGAATGCGGGAGCGCTCAAACGAAGTCGAAGTCGAGCGAGACGTCAAGGTCACGGCGTCGGACGGGACGGTGCTGCTCGCCGACGTCTACCACCCCGTGGGCATTGACGACGCCCCCACCATCTTGGAGCGCACGCCTTACGGCAGGGGCAACTTCGCTTCGGCCATGGGCCCGGAGTTCGCCGCCGCGGCTACCGGTACGTTCTGCAAGCGTGCCGGGGCACCGACGGGTCTGGTGGCACGCACAGCTACTTCGCCGAGGTAGGGGACGGACGCGACGCGGCGGACTGGATCGCCACCCAGTCGTGGTTCAACGGCCGCATGGGCACCTTCGGTGCCAGCTACATGGGCTTCACCCAGTGGGCGCTGGCCTCCACCAAGCCGCCCCACCTCAAGGCCATGGCCGTCGCGCTGTCGACCTCGGTGCGGGCCTACTCGTGGTACCCGGGAAGCTCGCTGGCCCTCGAGGTGATCATCCCGTGGGACCTCGGCGCCACCCAGTTCAACAAGCAGGCCGCCACCCCCACCACCGACATCTCCCCGGAGGGCATCGAACGGCGCATGGCGGAGATGAAGGCGGGCTTCGACCACCTCCCTCTTGGTGAGGTGATCCAACAGCTCACCGGCGTCGACCTGCCGCTCTACCGGGAGCAGCTCGCTCACGGCGACGCCGGGGACGGGTTTTGGGACCCCGTCAACTTCCGCCCATTGCTGGCGGAATGGACGGTGCCGACCCTGCTCGTCGACGGCTGGCACGATTACCCGCTGCCCGGTGTGGTGGAGGACTACGCCGTCCTGCGCGCCTCGCCCGCCCCGGTGCATCTGCGCATCGGCGCGGGCGGACACCTGGGCGGGGGCGGGGAGGGCGGCATGACCGACGCACCACTGGACTGGTTCGACACGTGGTTGCTCGACAAGGAGGGACTGCTCGACCCCACCCCGGTGAAGGTCCACGTGCAGGGCGAAGGCGGGCGTTGGCGCGACCTGCCGGACTGGCCCCCTCGCTCAGAGCCGACCCGCTGGTACCTCCATGCGGGGGGCCGCCTCGCGCCGTTGCCGCCGGAAGCACCGTCGGAACCCGACTGTTATCGCTACGACCCCGCCGACCCGACGCCGTCGATGGGTGGCATCGGAATGCTCACCGGGGGCAACGTGGACAACCGGACTCTCGAGACCCGTCCCGACGTCCTCGTCTACACCTCCGACGAGTTGGGTGCGCCACTGGAACTGGTAGGTCCGGTGGTGGCGGAGCTGCACGTGGGCTCGAGCCTGGACCACACCGACTTCTTCGTCCGGATCTGCGACGTCTCACCCGACGGCCGATCCGTCAACGTGTGCGACGGACTGCAGCGCTTCGACCCTGCATCCATCCGTCGGAACGCGGACGGAACCTTCACGGCGGAGGTGGTGTTGTGGCCCGTCGGCCACATCTTCGCCACTGGTCACCGCCTGCGGGTCCAGGTCTCAAGTGGGGCCCATCCCGTCTACGCCCGCAATCTGGGCACCGGAGAGCCGCCGGCGACGGCTACCACCCTGCGGGCCGCCGAGCAGGCCGTGTACCACGAGCCGGGTCGGTTGTCCTCGGTGACCCTCCCGCATTTCTCGGGCTGAACTGACCGATGGATCGCCAGTGCGACGTTGCCGTTGCAGGCGGCCACCTCCGCGTTACGGAGTGCGGTTCGGGCCCAGCCGTCCTGCTGCTGCACGGCGGACCCGGACTGTCCGACTACACCTTCACCCTCGTACCTGAGCTGGAGGACGGTTACCGCGTGGTCCGCTTCCAACAGCGGGGACTCGCGCCGTCGACGCCAGATGGCCCCTTCACCGTCGAACGGCACATGGCGGATGCCCTGGCCGTACTGGACATGCTCGACATCGAGCGTGCGTGCGTCGTGGGAAGCTCGTGGGGCGGCCACCTCGCGATGCACCTCGTCGTGAGCCACGAGGAACGCTTCTCGGCCCTGGTCCCGGTCGATCCGCTGGGGGCGGTAGGAGACGGTGGCGAGGCAGACCTCGGCAGGCTCTTAGCGGAGCGTGTCCCGACGGAGCTGGCGGTCCAAGCCGCCGAGATCGACGAGCTCGCGATGGCCGGTGAGGGCACGGCCGAAGATGCCCTGAACGGACTCGCGTTGGTGTGGCCGGCGTACTTCGCCAACGCGGACGCTGCGCCTCCCATGTCCATCACCGGGATCTCGCTGGAGTGCTACGCCCGGACCTGGGACTCCATCCACGACCACCTCGCCCGCCACACACTCGAGAGGCGGCTGCCGTCGGTGCGTCTTCCCGCTGCGTTCGTTCTTGGCGCGCAGAGCCCGCTACCTCCCGAACACGGCCTCGTCTCGGCCGCCCTCATTCCCGGCGCCCGCTGCCAGGTCGAGGAGGGCTGTGGCCACTTCGTGTGGTTGGAGCGCCCGGGTGCTGTCCGCGCTGCCGTAGACGCCGTGCATGCGCCAGCCTGACCCGTGGGATTGAGGGAGCCCCGACCACCGGGTCGGGGCTACCCGTGCTCTGGTGTCCGGCAATATGAACCAGTGGCGGATAAGGGCTACACGGAGTCTCGAAACGTAAAGGACATCCCGCCCGGGAGTCCTGTCGGACGAAGGGTCATTGTCACTGGCCTAGCCGGAGCGGGCAAGAGCACGTTCTCGCGAGCACTCTCGGCCAAGATTGGCCTTCCCGTCATTCATCTCGACGTCCACTTCTGGAAACCGGGCTGGGTGGAACCGTCTGAGGACGAGTGGCGTGAGGAGCAGCGCAGCCTGCTTCGGAGCGATGAGTGGATCGTCGACGGCAACTACCACGCCACGCTCGATCTTCGGCTCGAGCGCGCAGACACAGTTATTTTCCTCGATACTCCATGGTGGGTCTGTGCAGGTCGAGCCTTCGTCCGCGGGGTTCGCAAGCGTCCGGTTGACTTCCAGCTGCCCGACGGCTGCGACGAGTCAGCTTGGCGGCGGTTGCGAGAAGAATGGTCGCTCGTCTTGCGTATCTGGCGAGCCCGCCGATCTGAGCGCGAAACAGAACTCGGTATCCTGTCGCGCCACGCGAACCATGTGGCGGTGTACGTCTGCCACTCTAAGAAAGCAACCCGTCAGTTCCTTGGTGCATAAGGGCCAATATCGGTCGATCCCGTCATGCCCCAGATCGGTGGGAAGGGTGAGGCCCGCGATCCCACGAATACTCAGATCGTGGGACTGGTATCCCGTTTTGGTGTCCTACTGCTGAATGAGATCGACAAGCGGCATGATCATTGGCGGTTGCTCGAGCTCAATCCCTAGCTCCGCCATAACCGGTCCGAGGTACGTCAGGAAGGTATCGAAGGCCTCTTGACTCTCCCAGACATCGAACACCTGGAGCTTCTCGGCGTCACCGAAGGCTGAGTGAACCTTCATGGCGCTCTCCAATGTCCCGGCCTCTCGGAGCATGTCGCGACCCTTGGCATGGAGCTCAGCTGTCATGTTCTTGGTGACGATGTAGACGGCAATCACGGCGTTGCTCTCCTTGCTGATCGTGGAAGCACCCTTCGCCAATCGGACTCGGCTGCCTTACAGCCAACAGCCCTCCCCGCAGAGGCGTGGTTGATCATCGCAGATGACATCTCCGGCTACAACCGATTGCTCTCGTTCATTCATCGCCCGGCCACCCTGTCTGGGGTGCGCCAGACTGCCGGATCTGGGATGGGCCCCCTGGCGCTGTCCTGAGCCTGAGCACACCGTGATGGTGTGGTGCACGCGTGCCCCACAAAGGAGCCGAGCATCCTTCGCCCTCGACAGAACCTGACTCAGGTGAAGACGAGCGGGGCGCGCCGGACCCCGGCGATCACCGGGCTGGCCGTCCTCTCGGCCGGCCCGGCCGGCGCGAGCGAGCCGAAGCGCGACACCAGCTCGGACAGCACGACGCGCCCTTCCAAACGGGCCAGGGCGGCCCCGAGGCAGAAGTGCGGACCGAAGCCGAAGCTCACGTGGGGGTTGGGGTGGCGGTCGACCCGGAGCCGGTCGGCGTCGGCACCGAACACCTCCTCGTCGCGGTTGGCGGACGCGTACAGCAGCAGCAGCGGCTCGCCCGCGGCCACCGCCTGGCCCCGCACGGTGCAGTCCGCTGTCGCCGTGCGCATGAACGAAATGACCGGTGTCGTCCAGCGCAACAGCTCCTCCACGGCGTTGGGGATCAACGCCGGGTCGGCCCGTAGCGCGCCCCATTGGTCGGGGTGCGCGGCCAGCGCGGCCAGTCCGGCCGAGAGGAGGTTGCGCGTCGTCTCGTTCCCGGCCACCAGCAGTTGGATCAGGAACATCGCCAGCTCTGCCTCGCTCAGCCGGTCGCCTTCGGCGCCCGTTTCGGAGCCCACCGTGGCCAGGACCGAGACCAGGTCCTCCGCCGGCGCAGCCCGGCGCTCCTCGGCCACGCCGACGAGGTAGCCCCACATCTCCGCCTGCAACTCGGCTCGCTCGGTTTCCGTCCGCTCGCTCTCGCCGGGGATCACCGCCTCCGACCACTCGAAGAAGCGCCGCCACTGCGACCCGTCGACGCCCAGCAGCTCGCAGATCACCTGGAGCGGGAAGGGGATGGAGAGGGCCCCGACGATGTCCACCGGTTCGCCGCGCTCGATCGTGTCGATGAGTGCCCGGGCCTTGTCCGTCACCCCCGCCTCCATCTGGCGCACCATCGAGGGCTTGAATCCGGGCTGCACGAGGCGCCGGTAGCGCGTGTGCCGCGGCGGGTCGGTGTGCATCATGGTCGGGGGGTCGTCGTAGGTCGTGCCGATCTCGTCGGTCAGGATCCCCTTCGACGAGCTGAACCGCTGGGGGTCGGCGCCGATGGACGACACCTCGGGATGCGTGGCGATGGCCCAGAAGCCGCCGCCCTCGCGGTCCACCCAACAGACCGGCGCCTCGTGGCGCAGGTCGCGGTAGAGCGCGAACGGATCGCCGTCCGCGTAGAGGGACGGGTCGAGCAGGCGGCTGGCGTCGATCACCACGGTGGGCGGCCCCCGGACGCCGAACGGCTCAGACGACGATGCCGTTGGGGCGCGGGTCGCCCTGCGCCTCGAGCAACGCGTAGTACGCCTCGAGCGTGCTCGGGCCGTCGGAGACAGACTCGACCGAGCCGTCGGCCGCGAGGTTCAACAACGCGCCCTCGATGATGAAGCAGACGTCCGTGTCCCCTTCGTTGTCCTCGGGCACGTGCAGCGTGTGCACAGAGTTGGCCGGCTCGAAGAGGTAGGAGCCCGGCGTCACGTAGAAGTCGTACTCGAGGTAGTGCCAACGGCCGGCCGAGGTGAAGGCGTCCACCGAACCCGTGTGGCGGTGCGTCTGCAGCTGCACGCCGGGCCGGAAGCGGTTGAGGATGACCCAGGTGCCGCGCGCCACGTCGAAACGGACGATCTTGAGCAGCACGCCGATGCCGGTGTCGGCCCAGGGAGCGTCGTCTTCGCTGACGAGGCGCACGATGTCACGGCTGGCGGGGCTGGCGATCGACATGGGTTCTGCTCCTTGAGCGGCTCTGCGTATTCAGTCCGGCAACGGTGCGAGCGTATCGATGTCGAGGGCTGCCTCGAGAGCCGCGGCCGTACGCAGCACGACGAGGTCACCGTGCTGGGGCCCGATCAGCTGGATCCCGATCGGCAGACCGCCCCTGCTCGCCCCGGCCTGGACGGTCGCGGCCGGGGACTTCGTCATGTTGAAGGGGTAGGTGAACTGGATCCAATTCGCGGTCCGCTCCCCGTTGACGGTGCTCTCGATCTCGTCGGCGAAGGGCGCCACGCCGGCGCAGGTGGGCGTGACCAGGATCCGGCAGGTGCGGAACAGCTCGACGAGCCGGAGGTTCATCAGGTGGTACTGGTCGAAGACCCGCAGGATCTCCTCGCCGGTCGTCGACTGGGCGACGTCCACGAAGTGGCGCAGGACCGGATGCACCTCCTCCCAGCGGGGGTGGCCCATGTAGGGGCGCAGCGTACGCAGGTTCGCGACCGCGGTATAGGTGAGGAAGTCGGCGACGGGGTCGGTGTCGAACACGGAGTCGAGCACGGTCACCTCGGCGCCCAGCGACTCGAGGACCGCGACGGCGTTGGCACAGGCGAGCGCGACCTCCGAGTCCACCGTGGCGTATCCGAGCGTCGGCGCGTAGGCAACCCGGACCGGCACGTGCGGATCGTCGAGCGCCGCCAGCCAGGAGGCCTCCGGGCGGGGGAGCGACTGCAGGTCGGTCGGGTCGGGCCCGACCGTCACGTCGAGGGCGCGCGCCACGTCGGCGATCCGGCGCGCCATCGGACCGCCCGTGGAGAGCCCGAGCCAACCCGGCGGGGTGGCCCCACCCCCGGGGACCCGGCCCAGGCTCGGCTTCATGCCCGAGAGCCCACAGCACGCGGACGGGATGCGGATGGAGCCCCCGCCGTCGGACCCGGTGGCGAGGGGCACCATGCCGGCCGCCAACGCCGCCGCGGCACCACCCGACGAACCGCCCGGGCCCCGGCTGGTGTCGAAGGGGTTGCGCGACGGACCGAAGATGGCGTTGGTCGTGTTGCCCATCCAACCGAACTCGGGGGTGTTCGTCTTGCCGACGACGACGCAGCCGGCGGCGCGCAGACGGGCCACGAAGGGGCTGTCCGCCGTGGCCGGAGGGTCGTCGGCGTGCAGCGCGGACCCGTGCGTCGTGACGTAGCCGACGGCGTCCTGGAGGTCCTTGACGCCGATCGGGATGCCCGCCAGCGGCCCGGGGTCGTGGCCGGCCGCGATCCGGATGTCGACGGCATCCGCCTCGTGGAGCGCGCGCTCGGTGTCGACGGCGACGAACGCGTTGTAGGTCGGGTCGAGCCGCTCGATCCGGCGGAGCGCGGTCTCGGTCAGCTCACGGGCGCTGACCTCTTTCGTCCGCACCGCGTGCGCCAGCGCGTCGAGCGAACTGGTTCGGAAGTCGAGGTCCGTCATCGCCCGTCAGCCCGCCGACGGTGAGAGCCCCGCCACGGCGTCCGCCAGGTCGATGCCGATCGGGATGATCATCGGCGCAGCGACGGTGATTCCGTTGTCGACGTAGCGCTGCACATGGGCACGGCACTCGTCGACGGAGCCGTGGACCACGAGCTCGTCGACCACCTCGTCGGGGATGGCCGCCAGCGCACCCTTGCGGTCGCCGGCCGCCCACGCGTCCCACATGCCTTGCAGCGCCGGCCCCCGGCCGAGCCAGCGGTGGAACTCGGCGTAGGCCTCGACGTTGAGGTACGCGGTGATCATCCGGCGGCCGATGGTGCGGGCCACGCCGGCGTCCTCGCACACGATGACGAAGATGCGGGCCACGATCTCGCGGGACGCGCCCTCGGCCGCTTTCTCGACTTCGGCCACCGAGGTCCTGACGTCGTCCGCGCTCAGCCAGTTGAGGATGGCGCCGTCCGCTTCGCGCCCGGCCAGGTGCAGCATGCCGGGCCGCAGCGCCGCCAGGTAGATGGGTGGGAGCTGTTCGGGGACACGAGAGAGCTTGAAGCCCTTCACCGCGAAGGTCCCGAAGTCCTCTGTGACCTTCTCCCCGCTGAACGCGAGGCGCAGGAAGCGCACGGTGTCACGTACCCGCTGGAACTGCCGCTCGAAGGCCAAACCGTTCCAGTTGGCCACGATGACCTCTGAGGAGGCGCCGAGCCCGCAGGCGACCCGTCCCGGGTTCGCGTCGGCCAGCGCGGCCAGGCTCTGGGCCAGCAACGCGGGGCCCCGGGTGTACACCGGCGTGATCGCCACGCCCAGATGCAGCGAGGGCTCCCATGCCGCCGCCAGTGCGAGCGGCGTGAACCCGTCCGCGCCGTCGACCTCGGCCGACCACACGTCCGTGTAGCCGAGCTCGCGCAACCGGCCGTACCACTCGCGGTGCGCATGCAGCGGGATCCCTTCGAAGGGGATCGTGATCCCGGCGCGCCCCGACGGCGAGGGGCTCACGTCTGCACCCGCTCCTCGGCGCCGGCTGCGCCGTTCGGGGGGCCCTCCGGGCCGTGCTGGAACTCGGCGTCGTCGAACATGAGCGCGAACTCGGTCTTCTCCTCGGCCTCGTCGTTGGACGGCACATGCACCCCCCAGCGCTCCATGCCGGCCTCCATGCGCCGGATCACGGTCTCGATCACTTCGACCCTCCCATTGCGTTTGTTCTCCGACGAGATCACGTCCCACGGCGCCAGCGGTCCGTGCGTCAGGCGCAGCATGTCCGAAACCGCCCCGTCGTACTCGCCCCGCTTCTCACGATTACGCCAGTCCTCGTCGGTCAGCTTCCACGACTTGAGGGGGTCGTCGCGCCGGCGGACGAAGCGGCGCAACTGTTCCTCGTGCGAGAAGTGCATCCACAGCTTGATGACGATCATCCCCTCCTCGGCCAGGGTGTGCTCGAAATCGTTGATCTCCTGGTAGGCGCGCCGCCATTGCACCTCGGTGGCCAGGTTCTCGACGCGCTCGACGAGGACGCGCCCGTACCAGCTCCGGTCGAAGATCGTCATGCCGCCCCACCCCGGCAGCGGCGGCCAGAATCGCCAGAGGAAATGGTGGCGCAGCTCGTCGTAGGTCGGCGCCGCGAACGGGGCCACGTGCACGTGCCGGGGGTCGAGCGGCTCGACCAGGCGCTTGATGGCGCCACCCTTTCCCGCCGCGTCCCAGCCCTCGAACACGATGCAGACCGGCGGTCCGAGCCTGCTCTCGTTCAGCTGGCCGCCGTTGATCAGCCGGAGGTGCAGCAGCCGCCGCTGCGCCCGTCCGAGCCGCTTGGCCTCTTCGTCCTTGGACAAGCGGCGCGAGAGGTCGCAGTCCTCGAGGCGGGGGAAGCCGTCGTCATGGTGGCCCTGGTCGTGACCACCCTGATCGTGCTTGCTCACATCGACTGTTGTAGCCGATTCACCAAGGTTCGCGTCGCCTATCCCGTTCCGGCCCGTGTGCGGGGCCCCGCATCAGGTGCCGATCCGCGGGACCGCGCCGCGTCGACAACGTGTCGCACGAGCTCCGCCTCTCCCGCGATGACCAGCAACTCCTGGTTGGACACGTGGCTGATGCGGCCGACCTTGCGCCCGGAGGGGTCGAAGATCCCGATGCGAGCACCCACGTAGCGGGCCGAGTCGAACGCCAGGGTGGCGACTGCCCGCGGGCTGCCATCAGCTCCCGGTTGTGCGCACATGGCCTCGAGCTCGTCGAGCGCGAGCCAGGCCTCGTCGTTGTACGAGAGGACGAGGAGATCGCAGTCCACGGACGCGACCACCGCGGCCAGCGCGGCCGGCATCGTGCGCTTCGAGTTGAACACCGAGTGCGTGGCCGGATCCCGCGCGTCGATCCGCTTGCGCGCCACGCCGTAGGCCTCCGGCGCGTCCCACGCGACGAGCGTCTCCCATACGTGGTAGTTGGTGAAGTAGCGATGCTGGTTGTACGGCGGATCGAGATAGGCCAGATCGAAGTGCCCGAGGGACGGCGCCAGCTCGACCGCGTCACCCTTGACCGCACGGCCGGGGCCGTCGAGCAACTGCGGCACCCGCAGCGCGAGCGGGTTGTACGAGCGCGGCGCCCACTGCTTCACGTAGGCCATTTGCAGGCCGGTCGTCGAGTCGACCCGGTCCGCCGCCTCGATGAGGCTCGTCAAGAGCAGAGGGTAGAGCGCGGAGGTGGCGAACTCGGTCTCGATGGCCTGGCGTACGGCGTCGATCCGGGCGGCGTTGTGCGGCTGGAAGAAGCGGGCCTGGCGGCCGAACGTCTCGGTGACGTAGCCGTCGACGCCGGGCACCGCGTCGAGACGGGCCACGGCCGCTTCGAGCGCGGCCCGGTCAGTGGAGGCGGCGTCCGCCTCGACGTAGGTACGGGCGAAGACGTGCGCGTACCGCGCACTGTCGACAGCCGTGACGTGCACGCCCTGGGCCTTGAAGGCCTGGGCGACGCGGGTGGTGCCGGTGAACAGGTCGAGCGCCGTCCGGGCACCCGCCGCCCGGCAGATCTCGCTCAGGACGGGAACGAGCCGGCGCTTCGAGCCCAGGTACTTGATCACAGGACGGCGCCTGGGTTCATGGGGCCGTCACGGGCACCCACCCTACGATGGAGCGCCATGGCGTCCGGGGACCACGAAGGACCTGACGCGCCTCGCGCCGCCGGCCACGACGAGCCGTCCCATTGGGAGAAGTGGCACGCCCCCTACGAGGATCCGGCGTCGAACCTGTCGCTCCGTCTGCGCACGGTCCAGGCGATGGTGCGCCAGGCGCTCGACGCCGTCCCGCCCGGCACCGATCCGCGTCGTCAGCCTGTGTGCCGGCCAGGGTCGTGACGTGATCGACGTCGTCGCCGAGCACCCTCGGCGGGACGACGTCGCCGCGCTGCTCGTGGAGCTGGACCATGCGCTCGTGACCTTCGCCCGGGCGCGCGCCGACGGGGCCGGGGTCGGTGACGTGGTGCGTATCGTCGAGGGTGACGCCTCCCTGTCGCGATGGTACGCGGAACAGGTGCCAGCCGACCTGGTCCTCGTGTGCGGGGTCTTCGGCAACATCAGTGCGGCCGACATCACCGCGACCATCGAGACGCTGCCCTCGTTCTGCCGACCGGGGGCACACGTCATCTGGACGCGGCACCGCCGTCCTCCCGACGCCACGCCCGCCATCCGGTCCTGCTTCGCCGCCACAAGCTTCACCGAACTGGCCTTCGAAGCCCCAGACGGTACCGTCATGACCGTCGGGCACCACCGGTTCGACGGGGCGACCACCTCGTTCGACCCGGACCGCCGCCTCTTCGATTTCGTGGGCGACGGGTTCTTGCCCGCATGACGAACGCCGTCACGCCCGGCGGCCGGCCGGTCCGCCATGACCTGCATCCGCTCGAGCTCCTGTCCATGGCGTGGCGCACGCTGCGCGCGGAGCCGGGCCGCGTCGTGATCCCGGCCGTCATCATCTTCGCCCTCGACGCGCTCCAGGGGACGATCTTCACCGAGCTCGCCGTCGATCGTCTCGGTCTCGAGTCGGTCGCCTTCGCGTTCGTCTACGGCGCGTCGACGCTGGGCCTGACCTTCTACAGCGGCATGCTCGAGCGCATGGTCGGCGCAGTCGAGCGCAACGAGCACCTGCAGCCCATCGGTCAGGTCCTCCGGACGCTCCCGTGGGTCCGTCTCTTCGTGGCCGACATCGTCCTGCTGGTGGTGGGCGGTGCCGCCGCCCTCCTCATCGTGCTTCCCGGGCTCGTCCTCGACACGATCTTCGCCCTGGTCGGACCCCTCATCAACCTCCTCGGCTGCACGGTGCGCCAGGCGTTCCGGCGGTCCGTCGTGCTCGTGTGGCCCCACTTCGTGCTCGTGTTCTGCTTCGTCGCCATCCCGCTGGCGGTCGAGCACGAAGTCCTCGTGCTCGTCCACGATCTGGTGCCGCACGAATCGGTCGGCCTGGTGTTTCTCTCCACGTTCGTCGTCGGCACGGTGTTCGGGATCGGCCTGGGCCTGACCGAGGTCTCGTTGGCGGAACGTCTCGTCCGTGGCGCGCGCGGGCCGGGCGAGGGCGTACGCTCGGGCGACGTCGAGCTGCCTGATTCGATGGCCTGACACCGGCGGCATCTTCGACGGACGAGGCGGTCACCCCGAGAGTTGGGAGGTTCACAATGGAAGAGACGATCCACGGAACCACGATGCCGGTGCTCGAGCTCTCGCTCCAGGCCGACGAATCGATCGTTTCGGAGGCCGGCGAGTTCAGCTGGATGTCCGATTCGATCCAGATGCAGACGAATACCGGCGGAGGCATGGGTGGCAAGGGGATCATGGGTGCCGTCAAGCGCGCCGTGTCGGGTGCGTCCGTCATGATGACGACGTACACGGCCCAGGGCGGAACAGGCTCGGTCGCTTTCGCGTCGAAGGTCCCGGGCCACATCCTGCCGATCGACGTGGCGCCCGGGAACGAGTTCATGGTGCACCGCCACGGCTTCATGGCGGCGACCCAGGGCATCGAGCTCACCATGGGCTTCCAGCAGTCGTTCCGCGGCGGCATCTTCGGTGGCGAGGGGTTCATCCTCCAGAAGATCGCTGGGACCGGGCGGGCGTTCATCGACCTTTCCGGTGAGGTGATCGTCTACGACCTCCAGCCGGGCCAGACGATGCGCGTCCACCCCGGGCACGCCGGCCTCTTCCAGGCCTCGGTGACGTTCTCGGTCCAGAGGGTGCCGGGCCTCGCCAACCGGTACATGGGCGCAGACGGGCACCACTTCGCCGTGCTGACCGGGCCGGGGCGGATCTGGCTGCAGTCGATGCCGATTCCCTTGTTGGCCGGCGTCATCGGCCACTACCTGCCGGACCAGGGCGGCCATCCGGTCGAGACGGGAGCAGCGGCCGCGGGCACCGCCAAGGTGCTGGGCGACCTGTTCAAATAGCTAGGTCAGGTTGATCGCGTTCGGCGGCACGGTCAGCGACACGGCCTTGCCGTAGTGGGAGAACACGATCGTGCTCTTGCTGCCCGGCGAGTCGTTCACGATCTTGTAGACGACCGGCGCTCCCGTTGACCCGATGTACATCGAGCCGGTCGCGCGCTTGCCGTTGCTCACGACGGTCTCCTGCACGACGACGACCTTGTGTCCCGCGATGGTTGTGGGCTTCCCCATAGTGAGCGGTGTCGAGTGACCCTCGAAGGCTGCGAACACGAGATCGTCCGCGTCGAGGAACTGATCGAAAGAGACGAAGCGGGCGTCGAGGGCCGAGATCTCGAGCCACTTGCCCCCGTAGGTGTTGGCCTGAGCCGCCGTGGCGGTCTTCTGCCAATACTTCTTCGGTGCGTTGAAGTAGAGCAGCGTGCCCACCCGCTCGAGCTCGATGTTGAAGCCGTTCTGGACGAAGGTGCCGCCGCCCTCACCGTCCGCGTTCACGACCAGGTCCAGGTAGATCAGCGTCTTGTTCTCCTGGATCTTCCCGTCGATGCGGACGCTGCCGATCTTGGCTTCGTGATCGATCGCCTTGAGCAGCCATTTGTCGGCCTGCGAGATCGTGTGGCCCCCGGCCGCGGTCGTCGTTGTCGTCCCGTGGGCCGCCTTGGTCGTGGTGGTGGTCGATTTAGCGCCGGCCTGACCCGCCGGCAAGACCGTGATGCCCGCGAGCGACACCGTGGCGAGCGCGGCGGCTGCCGCCGTCAGCCGGAGGCGCCGCGTGACGGCGGTGTCCGGGCGCGGTCCGGCGACGCAGGAATTCGGGTGCTTGGCCACCCCAAAAGGGTAGTGGGGACCGATGAACTGGGGGCATCGGTCCTGGTGCTGCGCTCAGCCGGGAGCGTCTGGCTGGTTCCACTCGATCCAGCCAGTCCCGTTGCGCCCGTCGTCGGCCCGGCACTCGAGTTGGGCGCGGGGGAACCGGCTGGTGCGACCGTCGTCGTTGCGTAGCAATACCGGCCCGAACGCGACGGGCGTGATGTCGAGGCCGAGACCGATCGGTGGCGCCGCGCCCGTCGGAAGTCCCGCCGTCAGGTCGATGCGCGCCTTGCTCGGGAAACCGTGCTGGACCAGCGTTTCGGTGACGGTCAGCGCGCTCAGCGGGGCGACGACCCCGGGACTCTGCACGTAGCCGAAGAACATCGGCATGCCGGGCACCCTGATGTCGGCGAGATGAACCCGCGTGCCGTCCTCGAGCCGCAGCGAGCACCAGCACCAGCCGAACGCCCACCAGTCGCGCACGCCCCAGGAGTGGTCCCGTTGCCCGTGGCCGTCCACCTCGCGTGTCTCGCCGTCGATGGTGACGGTGCCGCGGACGGTGCAGGGGATCTCGTAGCGCGTGGTGACGCCGTAGTGATAGGGCACGCCATCCGTGAACCAGGTCAGGTCCGTCGCCAGCCGTGAGGGTGTGCCGCCGGCCTTGTCGCGATAGGCGTCGGAGGGCTTGGCCAAGGTGACGGCGGGACTGTCCACCGCCAGGCGGAACTCTTCGAGTGGCCGCCGGAGGTCGATCTCCACCCGGCCGACCGACGCCGACTCCGACACGAGGGAGTCGCCCGGGGGCACCGGGGCGCGGTAGTCCACCGAACAGAACCCGGGCGCACCGGGCCGCACGATCCAGGCCGTCCACCAGGCGACCTGTCGGTTGGGATAGAGGCCGAGGCGGAACCAGCCGCCCCATGACCCCCCGCTCTGCACGAAGTCGCAGTAGTACGACTCGTTCCACAGGTCGTCCGCGTCGGGCGTGTGACGAGCCTCGTCGGCCGGCTCGACGGCGTAGGGCGCGCTCATCGGCCCTCTCCCGGGTGCATCGCGGTCGCGCCGGGCGGGCCCGGCACCTCGACGACGACTTCGTCGCGGTCGTCGAACTCGGTGCGCAGCGCCTTCGACATCACCGCATGCTGGAAGTAGAGCGTCGTGATGTAGGTGAGCTCGAGGATCGACAGATCGTCGAGGTGCCGCCGCAGCTCGACGAAGAGCGAGTCGGGCACGCGCCCGTGGTCGTAGACCAGACAGTCGGTGTAGGCCAGCACGGCGCGCTCGACCGCGTCGTACGTGCCCTCCGGGGCGACACTCCACGCGGGGATGCAGGTGATCTTCTCTTCGGGCATCTCCAGGCCCCGCATCGACTTGGCGTGCTGGCTGAACACGAATTGGCTGCCGGCGGCCCAGCCGGCGCGGATCTGACCGAGTTCGCGGAGCTTCGGGTCGAGTACACGGTCGGGGGATTGGTAGAGCCCGAATCCCTTGACGCAGTGATCGAGGATCTCGGGACTGTTGGCGAAGACCGTCCACCAGTCGCCCGTGGTGCCGTCCCATCGCCCTGGTTCGGCCACCGGATCGCGGCCCTCGAAGAGCCATTCGTACATGGTGGTGACGATCGGTGCGGTGGCCTCGTCCTTGGGGACCTGGCGGAGTCTGGGCATCAAGGGTCTCAGTTCTGAGGTCGGGGTGGATGGAGGATCGCCGCGGCGCGGCGGGATCAGACGGGCGTGGGTTGCGCCGGGAGCTCGGGTTCGGCCGCGATATGGAGGTCGACGGCCTGCGCCGGCGTATGCGACACGTCCGAATTGGTGAACCCGCGCATCCAGCACGCGAACTCGAGCAGGATGCCGTCGGGGTCCTGGAAGTAGACGCTGCGCACGTAGACGCCCGAGTGCATCTCGTCGCTGATGCCGAACTCGGAGTCGTCGTGGTTGGCGATCTCCGTGCAGTCGACCCCGGCGGCGATGAGGCGGTCGCGATACTCCTCGATCTTCTCGGGCGAGACGTCGAACGCGACGTGGTTCATCGAGCCGATGGCGCTGGTGAGGTCGCCCTGGTCTGGGCGCGCCGCCGGCGCGCTGACACCCGGGACGCCGTCGGGCGCATTGGGGAACCAGAAGAACGCCAGGCAATCTCCGCCCCCACAGTCGAAGAAGAAGTGCTGTCCCATGCCCGCGGGGAGCTCGATCGTCTTGACCAACGGCATGCCGAGCACGTTGGTGTAGAAGTCGACCGTTCGCTCCATGTCACGGCACACCAGCGCCAGATGGTTGATGCCCCGCAGCTCGAATCCGCCGGTGCTGCCCGTCATGAACCTGCCCTCCCCTGGGGCCGCCGAACTGTCGTGGACATCGGGCCCACGTGCCGGTGTCGGCACCCGGCCCCAGGATAGGCCGCAATCCGGCCGCGGCCCCGGCCCGTAGGACCATTCCAGCAGGTCACGCAACCCGAACGCCGTCCCAACGGCGGGCTTCGTTCATGCGCTCGTAAGGATGTGACGTCACACTGAGGTCGTCACCGGCCAGTGTGTCGCGTGCCCCCGGCCCAAAACCCCTCCCTCACCTATGCCACCACCGCAAAACCGACATCGATCAGGCGCCGGTCACACGCGACCGGTCGCCTCGTCCAGCCGTGCCCGACGCGTGCTCGCCTCCGACGACCCGTCAAACGAAGGCGACACCCCGGACCGAACCTTCTGGACCGAGCTGGCAATGGTTGCAGCCGCCTCCGCACGCCCGCTCCATGGCCGGTTGGGCGTTGCTCCCGTTGCGGGCCTTCCTCGGCGTCACCTTCGTCTTCGCCGGATTGCAGAAGCTCGCCAACCCCGCCTTCTTCAACGCGTCCAATCCGGCGTCCATCCAGGCCCAGCTCACCGCGGCACAACGAATCAGCCCCGTCCACGCCCTCCTCGGCCCGATCTCGCACGTCTCGGTGCTCATCGGTCTCGTCATCGCGTTCGGTGAATTGGCGATTGGTCTCGGGACACTGTCTCGGTTTCCTGGCCCGTGCCGCTGCGGTCGGTGGCCTGGTCATGTCCTTCATGCTCTTCCTCACCGTCAGCTACCACTCGCACCCCTATTACACGGGCTCCGACATCGTCTTCTTCTTTGCCTGGATGCCGCTGGTGATTGCCGGCGCGGGAGGCGTCCTGTCGGCCGACGCCGTGATCGCACATCGAGTCCGAGTCGGAATGGGCGCCGAGCCCCAAGCGGTCACGCCGGTGGACTTCGCCGTCGTGCGGCGCGTCTGCGGCCAGTATGAAGACGGACGGTGTCAGGCCCGCAACGGGCAACCATGCGCGCCAGGTCCCTGCCCGTTCTTGGCGCAGCAGCCGCCCCATGCGCGCCGCATCGACCAGAACGAACTCGACCGGCGCACCGTCCTGGCCACGGGCGGTGCCGCGGCCGCGCTCTCGGCGGCGGTCCTGGTCGGGGGAGGGCTCGTCGCGGGTCTCGGGCGCCTGTTCGGCTCCTCCGTCGGAGGCTCAACGGCGCCTGCTCTCGGGAGCGGTGCGACGCCGACCACGAGCGGAAGCACGGCGAACTCCACGACGACCACTTCGTCACCGGCCTCGCCGTCGACCACCGCGCCGAGCGTGCCCCCGGGGACGAAGATCGGCCCCGCGAAGGATGTCCCGGTCGGCGGTGCCGCTTCGTTCCAGGATCCTTCCTCGGGCGACCCCTCGCTCGTCGTGCAACCGGAAGCGGGCACCTTCCTGGCCTTCGATGCCGTCTGTCCGCACGCCGGCTGCACCGTGGAGTACTCGAACACGTCGCGCCTGTTCGTCTGCCCGTGCCACGGGTCGGAGTTCAACGGCCACACCGGCGCAGTCGAGATCGGTCCGGCCCAATCGGGCCTCATGCGGCTACGGATCGCCGAGGGATCGGACGGACAGCTCTACGTCAATTGACCGCAGACTCGCTCGGACTAGAGCGAGGTGATGCCGACCATCGGGGCGTTGAGGTGCCGGCCACCCATGGAGCCGAGGAACGGTGCGTCGCCGAACGTGAAGATGCCGCCGTCAGAACCCTGTAGCCAGTAGCCGGCCCCGTCCCGGGTCGCCGTGATGCCCACGATCGGTGCGTTGAGGTTGGTGCCGTACATGGAGCCGTAGTGCGCGGCGTCGCCGAAGTCGGCCACGTTGCCGTTCCAACTCGACAGCCAGTACCCGTGGTCGTCCTGAGTCGGTGCGATGCCACTGATGGTGTAGCCCCCGGGGGCGGAGGACGGTGACCCTTCGGAGGGCGCATTGCCGTAGTTGAAGATTTGGCCGTTCGCGTCGACCATCCAGTACCCACCACTGAGGTACCCGGGCGCTGCCGCGGTGACCGGAGAGGGAGGAGCGTTCCCGCCGGTCGACCCCAGGAACGGCGCGTTCCCGAAGGCGAAGACGCCACCGTCACTGGCAACGAGCCAGTACCCGCCGCCATCGACCGTGGGGATCATGCCGATGATCGGTTTGTTCAGCGCCATGGAGCCGGTCGACCCGTAGAACTGCGCATCGCCGTAGGCGAAGATCCCGCCGTCGCTCGCCACGAGCCAGTAACCCCTGCCGTCCGGCGTCGCCGCCATGCCGACGACCGGCCTGTTCAGCTTGATCGAGCCGGTCGACCCGTAGAACTGCGCATCGCCGAAGGTGAAGATCCCGCCGTCGGAGCCGACCTGCCAATACCCCTGCGGAGGACGGGGCGGGGGAGCCGGGCACGTGGGACCAACCGCCGGCGTGGCGCCCGGGTCGGGGTCGGTCAGGATCGGTCCCGGCGGTGAGCCGGTGGCCGCGAACGTCAGGTACGCCTCGTACATCGGCCGGATGCCGCAGTTGGCGTATCCGATCGTCTGGCCCTGCCAACCGGCCACGGCGAGCACCAGCTGTCGGGTGGTCTGACCCTGCGCAGGGGGCAGCGCGAAGACGTCAGGGCCGCCGGGCCCGGACATACCGGGACCGGTTTGCAGGATCGGCCCGGACAGCGTGGTCTGGTCCTGGCACGGTGCGGACGGGCTGGGACAGCTCGCCCAACCGATGGCGTAGGCGTTCGAGTTCACATCGCCGGCACCGAAGAAGAGGTAGTACGAGTTCGTTGCGGTCTCGTACATATCGGGGCCCTCGATGATCGAGCCCTCCCAGGAGCTCTGGGCGTTTGTCAACAATTGGTCGGTCGTGCTCGTTGCGGGCAGAAGCAATCCGAAGAGTTCTTGCAACGGCACCGACCAGATCGAGGTCGCCGACCCAACTCGGTTGCCGTCGTTCTTCCAGAGCAGCCACCAATTGCCGTGCGTTGTCCCGGAACACGTCCGGGTCGATGCTGCCGCCGAGAGAGCCAGCGCCCATGATGGTCGGCGATCCCCAGGCAAGACCGTCTTGGCACACAACCGGAGTCGGCGCAGGTTGATAGGGACCGAGCGCCCCGCTCGGCGAGGTCGCCGAAGAGGTGGCAATACCGATGCACTGGTAGCCGGGGGACTGGTTTTCGGTGGCCGTGTAGAACATGACGAAGTCGTTGTCGGTGCCGTCGTAGGCGACGCTCGGCGCCCACGTGTTGCCGGGCTTGGCCCATGCACCGACGTTGGGGAGTGCGTCCGAGCTCAGCTGGGTCCAGGTCACCCCGTCCGTCGACGTGGACTCCTGGACGTTGATCGTCTGGGCCGGCTTCGCCGTGTTCTGCGTGGCAAAGGCGTAGTACGTGCCGTTGTAGTTGAGGATGCTCGGGTCCGGGAAGTCGCCTGGCGACACGGGTGCCCAGTTCCCCGACACTGCGGGTGCGGCGTTGGAGACGGCGAGCCCCAGCGTGCCGAATGTCGGAAGCAGCACGGCGGACACCACGACGAGGACGCGTCGGAAGGTACCGAACCGTGCCCCGCGGAATCGGGGCCTGCGTTGGCGGAACATCGCGCTGCTCGTCCGATGACACCTTTCCGGTACCGCCTCTTCGGCCGCCACTCCGTACTGTCTGCTGGTGTTGCGTGGTATCTATTGATCCCCCGCACCGCAACGCTACCGAGCGGCCAACGCCGGCGCGGTCGGACGCCCTATCCATTCGGGCAGGCCGGCGAAGGCAACTAGATTTTCAGTCTCTGTTCACAGAGGTTTCAATTGTCGGTCACGTACGGTGCGTGATGCGCGCCGGAGGACGAAGGGACGGTCGATGGCCGAGCGAGCGAAACAAACTGGTCGACCTCGGGTTCAAGGTCATGAACGGAGTGCACCGAGGCTTGCTCGCTGCCACCGGTGGCCGCTTTCCCCGTTCCCTCCTCGGCATGGCGCCCGTCGAGCTGCGCACGATCGGGCGCAAGTCGGGCCAGATGCGGACGACCATGCTCGCCTGCCCGATCCACGACGACACACGCGTGGTCCTCGTGGCCTCCAAGGGCGGCGACGACCGTGATCCACAGTGGTACCGCAACCTTTCGGCCAACCCCGATGTGGAGGTCGTCATCGACGGCGACACCCGCAAGATGCGGGCACGCACGGCATCGCCGGAGGAGAAGGCCGCCCTGTGGCCCGACGTCGTGGCCGCCTACAAGTACTACGACAGCTACCAGAAGACGAGCCGACCGCGACATCCCCGTGGTGATCTGCGAACCGCTGCACGGCCTGACGGTTTCCGCCCAGGGCTGCCGGTCCGGGTCGTGGACCCGGACGATACGATGCGACCAATGTCGATGGAGCCCATGGGCTCGTCCGGTGATGACGGTGGCGCCATCTTCGGCGCGGACCAACAATCAGGAGACAGATCCTTCGACTTGAGCATGGCGGTCTCGCAGCTGGCGTCCAACAGCACGGATGCGCGCATCATGCTCAAGCTCCTGGCCTCGCAGCTCGCCGACGCGTTGGGCGATCGCTTGGTCGTGGAGCGTGCCGGCGGGCGGTTCCGCAAGTCCGACGAGATCAAGTCCGTGCGGGTCACGCTCGGCAACGACACGCTCGAGGCGGACGTGCAGGGCCCCTCGGTGCGTGCACGATCGGGCACTCCTCGGGCGGCATCCGCATCCGCAGCGAGCAGGTGGACATGGACACCTGGCTGACCCGGCTGCTCAGCACGCTGCAGGCCGAGGCCGCAACCAGCGAGCAGACCCGCGTCGCACTCGAGAACATCGTGATCGGAGGACCCAACGTGACCGACCCAACGCCCGAGGCGGCCGTGCCCGAGGCACGCGACCTGCCCAAGGACGCCGCCCACCGGCTCGAGGAGCTCGAGCACGGGCTGTTCACCTCCGACCTCTCGGTCAACGAGTTCCTGCTCGTCAAGGAGGCCGGCTTCCACCCGCTCGGCTTCGTGATGGGCTCGTCGATCTACCACATCGGGATCCAGACCCGGAAGTGGGGGGAGAGCCAGGAGCTGACCAAGTTGACCGAGGCGATGTACACCGCCCGCGAGCTCGCCATGAACCGGATGGAGGAGGAGGCCCAGGAGCTCGGGGCCGACGGCGTGGTGGGCGTGCGGCTCGATGTCAACTACTACGAGTGGGGCAACGACTCGGCCGAGTTCATCGCGTTCGGCACCGCGGTCAAGGCCGAGGACGGCAACTCGTACCTCAACGCATTGGGCAAGCCGTTCACCTCCGACCTGTCGGGTCAGGACTTCTGGACTCTCATGCAGACGGGCCACGTGCCCCAGGGACTCGTCATGGGCACCTGCGTGTTCCACATCGCGCACCGCAAGCTGACCCAGGCGCTCGGGTCCATGGGTCAGAACGTCGAACTGCCGAACTTCACCCAGGCGCTCTACGAGGCGCGCGAGCTGGCGATGACGCGCATGCAGGACGAGGCCGGCCAGCCTGAACGCCAGCGGCATCGTGGGCGTGCGGCTCGAGGAGAAGTCGCACCAGTGGGGTTCGCACACCATCGAGTTCCTCGCGCTCGGCACGGCGGTGACGAAGACCACCGGCGAGGTCACGCTGCCGAAGCCGACCACGATCATCTCGCTCGACAACTGATGACAGACGCCGACCGGTTCGGTCGACCCCGCCGCACCGCCGGACCCGGCGGCGGGGGACTTGCCCGAGGCGGCCCTGCGCCGGCTGCAGTCCGACGCGTTCTCGTCCGGCCTCACCGTGCCCGACTTCGCGGCCTGCCTCGAGCTCGGCCTCGAGCCGGTCGCGCTGGTGCAGGGCTTCTGCGTCATGCAATGGGGCTGGTACGGGCCCGGCTCGGGCTACATGCGCGGCATGTCGCCGTACGCCTTCGCGATCGGGCGGTGACGGCGGCGTATTCGGAGACCTACCGCTGCCCGCACGGCTACGTCTCCGCCGAGCACCGCACCTGGGGGCAGAACCTCGAACAGCCATGGGTCGAGGAGGCGTGGGCCAGGGCTACGGCGCCGCCTACGCCCGCATGATCGAGGAGGCGACCGACTCACGGCGCGCACGGGGTGATCGGCGTCGTCGATCGCGTGGGCAACGTCGCCGACACCGGGACCACCGAGTTCCATTTCCTCGGCACGGCGGTCACGGTCGAGGGCGGCCCGCCGCCCGCAGGCGGGGTGCCGTGGAGCACCTATCTGGCCGGCCAGCGCCTGACCAAGTCCATCGAGGCGGGCTTCATGCCCGTCGCGGTCGTGGCCTCGCTCGCCTCGGTCCGGGTGTGGGCCTACTGCATGACCGAGTACCTCATGGAGGGCCAGATGGGTATGGGCTGGGGCTACGCCAGCGGCGGACCCCAGCTCGTCGACCAGGTGAGCAAGGCGCACATGGCGGTCGCGCCAGCTGGCCCGTAAACACGTGCGCCAGCAGCTGGCGGGCGACGAGCTGCACGGCGCCACCATCGACGTCGCGACCCGCGAGCTGTCAGCAGGTGACGAAGTCATCGACTGCACCCTGCGGGGCAACCGCATCCGGCGCTTCAAGGACTTCGACCCCATTGCGGCCCCGCGGCCGACGGTGCGACTCGGATGAGCGCCGGCGCACCCCCCGCGCCCGACCTGCGGGCCGAAATGCGCCGAGGCGCCGAGTCGCTCGCGGTGGCCTGCACCGCCGTCCGCAGGCGCGCGGCATCACCTCGGACCTCTCGGTCGACGAGGCGCTCCTGCTCCACGCCGCAGGGTGGGAGCCACTCGACCTTGTCTGCGGCGTCGCGGTGGTCTCGGTGCCCGTCGGTGTGTGGAACTGGGGGCGCGGGGCGATCTCCCTGGCGTCCGACGCCCACAACGCCGCCGTCGACCAGGCCGCCCGGGCGCTGCGCGCCGAGTGCGGCAAGGTGCATGGGCACGGCGTCGTTGGCGTGCGGGTCGACGTCGAGGTGCGCACGCACCACATCGAGGTCGCGCTGGTCGGCACCGCGGTGCGGCCCGTCGACGGCGAAGGATCCGCGCGGCACGGACGCGGCGGAGGCCATGCCGTTCGTCTCGGACCTCTCGGCCCGCGACTTCACGCTCCTGCTGCGCGCCGGCTGGATGCCCGTCGGGCTCGCGTTCGGCGCCTGCTTCGTCTACGCGCCGCGCCGGACGGCCGGCATGGCGATGAAGCAGTCGACGCAGAACGTCGAGCTGACCAACTACACCGAGGCCATGTACTCTGCCCGCGAGTCGGCCATGGAGAAGATGCAGGCATCCGCGCTCGAGGCCGGCGGACAGGGGGTTGTGGAGGTGAAGGTGACAGAGGGACCGATGAGCTTCGCCCGTCACGCCGTCGGGTTCACCGCGTGGGGGACGGCGGTGAAGCTGGTGGCCGAGCAGCATCAGTTCGTGCAGCCCGAGATGGTCCTTCCGCTCGACGATGCCGTGGTCACCTTCGAGGCCCAGAGCCTGCGCGGCACGGGAGGCGGCCGGTGAGCGGGCCGATGGACTGGGAAAGCTGGGCGCGGGCCTTCGAGGCGGTGAAGGGACCCGATGCCTTCGCCGCTCTGTTCGCGGAGGGCGGACGCTTCTGCGACCCGGTGACGCCGTGGACCACGGACGTGCGCAAGGTGGCGACCGACACCGACGCCATCTTCCCGGACTGGTCGCAACGGGTCGACCGGATCCGCGGTGGGGACGACTGGGCCGTGTTCGAGTGGACCGGAACCGCCACGTTCCATGCCGGCAAGGGGCCGGGCATCCCGATCGCCATGCAGGGGGCCACCGTCGTCGAGGTGGACGGCGAAGGCAAGGTCACGTCGTGGCGTGACTACCTCGACACGAACGAGCCGACGCAGCAGATTCAGGCGGGGCTCGAGCGCGCCACCGAAGGGCGGCTGAGCCGGCTGCGTCGGCGGGTCAGGCTTCCGCCTGAGCCGCCACCTCCTTGACGTGGGTCATGCGGGCGTCGCGCGCCGCGTCGTTCTCCTCGGCCGCCCGCTCGTCTTCCGCCATCTCGGCGTCGATGTCGGTGTCGGCGAAACCGATGACGCCCATCTCCTCGAATCCCTTACGTAGGATCGGCCCCCACAGCCCGATGTCGCGCAGGATGGGCACGATCCGCATGAACAAGAAGTTGCGGAACTGCCGCCACGTCTCGCTCTCCTCGACGTAGGTCGTGAGCTCCTGGGGCAGGTCCAGGCGCTCGAAGACCTCCTGGCCCAAGAAGCGGTCGCGCATGAGATAACAGGCCTCGACGCAGAAGGCCTCGCGCTCGTCGCGCTCGGCCTGGGTGAGCTGAGGGTAGTAGTCCCGCAGAGCGAGTCGGCCGAACATGACGTGGCGCGCCTCGTCCTGCATGACGTAGGCGTTCAGCGCCTTGGCGAGAGGCTCCGTTGCGTTGTTGCGGATGATGCCGAACGCCGCGAGCGCCAAGCCCTCGATCAGCACCTGCATGCCGAGATACGTCATGTCCCAACGGCTGTCCGAGATGACGTCGTCGAGCAGCGCCTTGAGATCCTTGTTGAGCGGGTACACCAACCCGATCTTCTCGTGGAGATACCGGCTGAAGACCTCGACGTGGCGGGCCTCGTCGATCACCTGGGTCGAGGCGTAGAACTTCGAGTCGATGTCGGGCACGGTCTGGACGATCTTGGCGGTGCAGATCAAGGCGCCCTGCTCGCCGTGCATGAACTGGCTGAAGCGCCAGGCCTCGACGTGGCGGCGGAGCTCGCCCTTCTGCTTGTCGTCCCACTTCTCCCACCATTCGGTGCCGAAGAGCGGGCCCAGTTCGTCGGGCATGCCGACCGGGTGATCCGGGTCGACGTCGAGGCTCCAGTCCAACCGGTCGCTGCCGATCCACTGGCGCCGCGTGCCCTTGTCGTAGAGCCGCAGAAGCTGGTCGCGCCCACCCGTGTAGTCGAAGTCGAAGACGGTCGTCGCCGGGGACTCGACACCCCACTTCGGATCGACGGCGAGTTCCGAGTTCTGCATGGTCGGGCTGGTGGTCATGAGCCCTCCTTTGGTTCCGTTGTTCAACCGGCGGCGCCGGCCCCGCAGAGACCGACGCTACCCGTTCTCTGCGCGGGCCGTCATGTGCTGCCGGAGCGGGTTAGCGAAAGTCGAAGGCGACTTTGATTGCGCCGCTCTGCTCCTGTGTGGCGAGGACGGTGAACGCATCGCGCCACTGCTCGAGGCGAAAGATGTGCGTCAGCATCCCGGTCAGATCGACGCGGCCCTCGTCAGCCAATCGCAGATATTGGGCGATCCCGTGCATGCGGACTCCGTCGACCTCCTCGACGCCGAAGGCGTTCGAGCCGACCCAGGAGATCTCCTTGAAGTAGAGGGGGGACCACTCCCAGCGTTCGGGCGCATGCACCCCGCTCTTGACCATCGTCCCGCGTGCCTTGAGCAGCCGGACGCCGATCTCTGCCGTCTGTGCGGTCCCGACCGTGTCGTAGACGACGTCGATAGCCGCCCGGGTGCGCCATCGGGAGGCGGGTTCCCTCCATGCGCTGGAGCACGCCTCCGGACCAGGTTGCCGCCTCCTCGAGCAACTGTTCGACGGGGAAGGGATCGACCACGGTCGCGCCCATCCGGCTGTGCCAACGCGGCCTGCGCGGGCCAACGGGCGACGACCATGACCTCCACGTCGGGGTGTAGGGCACGGATGATGGCGGTGACGGTGGTGCCGAGCGCACCCCCGCCGTAGACGAGGACCTTGCCGCCCGGCGGCGGCGGATGGCGGGTGACCGAGTGCAACGACACTGCGAACGGGTCGGCCAGCACCGCGACTTCGTCGCTGACCCCGTCGGGGACCGGAATGAGCATCGTCTCGTGAGCGGGCAGGTACTCCGCGAAACCGCCCGGTGCGTCCTTCGACGTGCCCGTGTGGATGCCGGCCGCAATCGGACCCCGCATGAAGTTCCAGCACAGGCTGTAGTCGCCCTCCTGGCACGACCCGCACGGCGGGTCGATGCCCCGCGGCCCGCACGAGAGCCACGGGTTGAGGACGACCCGCTGGCCCACCTCGAGGGTGGTCACGGCCGGTCCGACCTCCACGACATCCGCGACGACCTCGTGGCCGAAGACGGTGGGGAAGGTGAAGTAGCCGTTCAGCGCGCCGTCGCTGTAATCGTCGCCGAAGTCCATGAAGACCATCTTGGCGTCGGACCCGCAAATCCCGGTGAGGCTGGTCTTGGCCACGGCCCAGTCGTCCCGGTACGAGCGCGGGACGGTCGAGCTCTTTGAGCACCATGGGCGTGCGAGACAAGCCGACGAGCAGTTTGTTGTTGTCGTCCGGCGGGGTCCAACGCTCGGGTCGGACACCGTAGAGAAGTCCTTGCATCGATCCTCCTATGCCGTGATGCTTGGAAGGTTGATGAGATGAGACGAGAGCGACGACGACCGTTCGTGTTGGTGCGACGCGTTGACGACGCCCACGATGACGAACAGAGCGATCCAGCCGAAGCCGACGATGATCCCGGCGAGCGCCAGTCCGTCACCACCCTGCGTGCCGCCCGACCGGCCGATCTGCGAGCGGGCAACGAACCCGAAGATGATGCCGAGCACGGCAGGAACGAACAACACGAAGCCCGCGCACGAACACACGAGCGAAGCGATGGCCAGTCCGTTGTTCTGCTTCACCGGCAGGCCGCCGTAGGACGCATAGGGAACGTAGCCGTGCGGCGGGAACTGGCCGCCGTACGGTGTCGCCGCGGACGACGACGGCGCACCCGCTTGCCCGGGGTAGGCGCTCGGGGCGCCCTGGGGAAAAGCCGGTCCCGACAGGGGAGGCCCGGTCCACAACTCCGGGGGGTACCACTTCCCGTCCGATGCCAACCACCATCCGGGACCCTGCGAGGTGTCGCTCATGTCGTGCCCGCTCCGTGCCTGAGAACCGGCATGGAGCATAGGGGTCGTCACCCCGTTGCGTGGGAGTCTCAGGTCACATATGGGCAGTGTCGACAGCCGGAATCACAACAGAACCCACGACGAGCTAAGTAACCCGCCGTGAGCACGGTGAGTCCGGACGGAGGGTCGACGTAGGTGTCCGTGCCGGCCTGCAGTGCTGCCGCATGGGCGCGCACGATCGTCCGGTAGTCGGGGTGATCCCGCGACAGCCGATCCGGGTGTGGGTCTGTGAGCGGCCGAGCGGCCAATGGCTCGGCCGGTTCGCTCATGCGAGCGGGCTGTGGCGGCCGGGTCCGAACCGGAACCCGGCCCGACGCCACTACCTCCGGGCGGTCTTTCTTGCCGGTGCCTTGCGCGCCGCCGTCTTCCTTGCCGGTGCCTTGCGCGCCGCCGTCTTCCGTGCCGGTGCTTTCGCGCGCCGCCGTCTTCTTGGCGGGCGCCTTGGCCGGCGCGGCCGCCGCCTTACCCGCTGCCTTGACCGCGTCATCGGAGGTCGGGTACGCGCCCCTCGCGAGCTTCGGAGCCTTGGCCGGCGCCAACACCGCGTCCTTGAACGCCTTCACCGGCGTGATCCGCGCCTTCTTCGACGCCTTGATGCGGATCGTCTCACCCGTGGCAGGGTTGCGACCCATACGGGCCGGCCGGTCGACCTTGACGAACTTGGCGAAGCCAGTGATGGCAACGGGCTCACCCTTGGACACCACGGCGGTGACGACGTCGGTGAAGCCTTCGAGGACCGACACGACGGTCTTCAACTCCACATCGGACTGGACTGCGACAGCTCTGGCTAGTTCTCGCTTGTTCATGGGCGCCATCATGGCCGACGCGCGCCCAAGAATGCACATCTTTTTGAGGATTTTCGGCGATTTTTTGCGGTTTTCGGGCCACGGTCGTCCCGCCTGCCGCCGAGACAGCCCGTATTTCTGGGGTTGTTGCCGGGGTTATTCCCGGGGTTGCGGGTCACGCGGCGCCGGCATCTGGCCCCAGTAGGGCCTGGCGGCGTCACGCTTCTCCATGAGGATGATGACCGTGCCCCACGGATCGTGGCACCAGGTCGTCTTGAGCCCGGCCACGTCGGCGAGCACCTCTCGTGAGGAATACGACGCCTCGCTCTCTCGAGCTCGGACCGAGTCGCAAGCGAGGTCGTCGCAGACCAGCCCGACGTGGGTGAGGCCGACCCGGGTGACCGAGGGGTCGTTTGGTCCGGCGGCATCGACTCCGGCCGCCGGATACTCGATCAGTTCGATGACGCGGTCGTCCTTCCCGAATCCGACGATCGCAGCGGTGACAACCACAGGAGGCGGAACGAGTTCGCCCATGTCCTGCTCGATCTGTGCGCCCTGCATCGTGTAGGGCGGAGACAGCACCTGCAGCCCCAGGACCTCTGAATACCAGCGAACGGCTTCTTCGACGTCGGGGACACAGACCGCCGTGTGGGCCAGGCCGGTGAGCACAGCGTGCAGCGTAGGCCCGAGGCTCTCGGGCGACGGCGGTAGATGGCGTATGCGGGGCTACTCAGCTCCAGCGAGTGATCTCGCGCTGCAGTCGACCGTTCCAGTGGCGGAAGAGGAAGCGCATCCGAGGCTTGACAACCTTGCGGATCGTCAAGAGGCCGACCAGAACGAGCGGCGCCAGGGCGGCGCTCATGGCGCTCAGCAGCATGACGCGCAGCTCTCGAGCAGCTCGCCCCTTGCTCTCCATGCCACAGTCCTACACCGCGAAATCGCAGCGCAAAAGTGCCGTTTGGCCCTAAGCACTAGATTCGGCCATGCACTAAGCAATCTGAGATGCATATCTGGTGTGTGAATGAGTGATCAGGTCCCAGAACCACTGCCAGGGGAGACGCGAGCCGACGACGGCTAGCGACGACGCCCCCAAAAAGGGGCCGCGAGCGCGACGGACGAGGGGCATCATCGCCTGGGTCCTCGTGGTCCTGGCCTCATTGCTCATCCCGATCTCGGTGATCTCCGCGTGGGCGATCACCACGGTGACCAACACCGACCAGTACGTCGCCACGATGGCGCCGCTGGCGAGGAACGAGGTCATCGTCAACCATCTCGCGACCAAGGCGACCGACGAACTGTTCTCGACCAAGGTCGTGCAGAACAAGGTCACCGACGCGCTGCCGCCGAAGGCGAAGCCGATCGTGCAGCCGCTCGTGACGCAGCTGAAGAGCTACGTGCACGGCGTGGCCCTGAAGCTGTTTCAGAGCGAACAATTCGGTCGGCTGTTCGACGCGCTCAACAGACGAACGCACGACACCGTGGTCGACATCCTCACCGGGAAACAGACGAAATTGACCAAGGCGCTCGGGAAGAACGGCCAGGTCGTGCTCAATCTGACGCCGTCGTTGAACCAGCTCATCGACAAGTTGAACGCGCGCGGGGTCACGTTGTTCAACCCGCTCAAGCCGATCCTGACCCAGAGCAACGGCCTGGGCCTCACCGTCGTGGACAAGTCCCAGGTCTCGAAGTTCTCGGGTATGTTCAACACGCTGGTGACACTCGGGTGGGCGGTGCCGGTGACAGCAGTCGTGCTCGGCGTCCTCGGCGTCGTCCTGGCGGTCCAACGTCGCAAGACGCTGCTGCGCCTGGCGGTGGGCATCGGCCTGTTCACGCTCCTGCTGCTGGGCGCGCTCGCTTACGGGCGGACGACGTTCCTCAACCAGGCCTCTTCGCACAAGTTCGACGTCGGTGTTGCGGCCGCGGTGTGGGACACCCTGATTCGCTTCCTCAAGGCCGACCTCCGCTGGGCGCTGCTGGGCTGCGTCATCGTCGCGCTCGGGGCCTGGCTGGCCGGGCCGGCGCGCTATGCGGTGTGGATCCGAACGAAGGTCGCCGCGGGTGGCGCTGGGTGGTCGCCCAGGTGCGTGGACTGACGTCGGCCGCAGGGCGCGGCGTGTCCGGCTCCCAGGGGGCACGGAAGACGGGGGCGTGGATCGCCGAACACGTCAAGGGCCTGCGCATCCTTGGCGTGGTGATCGCAGGGTTCGTCCTGTTGGTTGGGGGCAACGTCACGGGTTGGGACCTCGTGATCCTGGTCATCGTGCTCGCCGTGTATCTCGGGCTCTTGCAGCTGGTCGTCTACTGGGCCCGGCGGGTCTCCGGCGACCGCACACCGGCCGCGGCGGGCGCTGGGCCGCCGGCCGGGGTGAGCCCGACCGGGCACGCTTTGTGAGGGATTTGTGATCTGACCCTCCCAAGTCCTCTGTTGGTCGTAGCTTGGGAGGCGGCGGCGCGGGGAGTGCCGACGGAGGCCGGTCACCGCAGCCGCGGCAAACCGGAGACTGAGGAGGGCGTGATGCTCGAGGAGCACCACAACGCCGTGACGGCGGACGAGCCGATGACCGAAGCAGCAGAACGGCGCCAGCGCAGGGTGAGGGCGGTCCAGATCGCGCTCGGTTGCCTGTGGATCCTGGATGCCGCGCTGCAGTTCCAGCCCCGCATGTTCGGCTCGGACCTGGTCAACGACATGATGCTGCCGATGGCCCACGGCCAGCCCGCGCCCGTGGCCTGGTCCATCACGAACCTCGCGCACTTCATCCGGCCCGATGCGGGAGTGTGGAACTTCTTCTTCGGCGCGCTCCAGCTCGTGCATCGGTGTGGGCATGCTCTTCCGCCGCACGGTGAAGCCGGCCATCGTCGCCATGGCGGTCTGGGCCTTCGGCGTCTGGTGGTTCGGCGAGGGGTTCGGCATGCTGCTCACCGGTGCGGCGTCCCCGCTGACCGGTGCCCCGGGCGCGGTCGTGCTGTACCCGTTGATCGGGCTCTTGGTGTGGCCGACGGAGCACGACGCCAACGCCGACGTCGCGCCGGGCATTGCGTCCTCCGCCGCCGCGACGGGGCCACTGGGCTCAGGCGCGCCGCTCTTCGCGTGGTCGGGCTTCTGGGCGATCTCCGCCGTGCTCTGGCTCTTCCCGGCCAACCGCGCCCGCGGGCGCGATCGGTGCGCAGGTCAGTGCGGCAGCGGCCAGCGGCCAGCCTTCGTGGTACGCGCACTTCGAGACGTCGGTCGCCAATGCTCTCCCGCACAGCGGCTCAGCGCTGGCGTGGTTGCTGGCGGGCGTGTCCCTGGTGATCGCCGCGGGGCCTCTGCTGAGCCGGCGAACCCGTCCGTATCTGTTCGCCGGGGTCGCGCTCCAGGTCCTGTTCTGGGTCACCGGCATGGCCTTCGGCGGCATCTTGACCGGCATGGGGACGGATCCCAACATGGCACCGTTAGTGGCGTTGCTCGCCTTCGCCATGGTGCCGACGCTGCATGCGGTGCCGGCCAGTGCGCCGGGTCGCGTCTTCATCCGGCGTCATCCGGTTGCGGGCGCCACGACCTCGGTGGTGGCGCTGGCCGTGCTCGCCATCAGCTCGACCTATCCCGTCGCTGCTGCGTCGGCGTCCGCTTCGGGCAGCTCTTCGCCGTCCGGTGGCTCGGCGATGGCCGGTATGGCGATGGGGGGCAGGACTTCGAGCACCTCGCACACCACGAAGGTGCACATGGACATGCCCGGCATGAACGGCCAGGCCGATCCGAACTGGCATTACACGGGGCCGTCCTTGCCCGCCGCGGAGGTCTCGGTGTTGACCACCGTGTACAACGAGACGGAGAAGGGCCACGCCATGCAGACGCCGAACTGCACGACCGCGCCGACGGGCGCGCAGACCGAGGCGGCCATGGGCCTGGTGCAGTCGACGAGCTCGGCGGTGGCCAAATACAAGGACCTCAGTGCGGCGACCGCGGCCGGGTACGCGCCGATCACCGACACGCGCTACCCGGTCGTGCACTACCTGAATTTCTCCTACATGCGTAGCGGCGACGTCCTCGACCCCAACCACGTGCAGTCGCTGGTCTACGCCTTCACTCCCTACGGCCCGGTCCTGGTGGCGGCGATGTACCTGATGCCATCGGAGGGAGATGCCGGCCCGATGCCCGGCGGCTGCCTCACGCAATGGCACGCACATACCAACCTGTGCACCGGAGGGCCCACTGGCCTGATTTCGGGGTTCCAGACAAACGGCGTCTGCCCCACGGGTGAGAACCCCCTGATGACGCCCGAGATGATGCACGTGTGGCAGGTCCCAGTTCCGGGTGGACCGCTGACCATGGACCCGACCGACCAGCAGATCGTGGAGGCGGCGATCATGGCGCAGCAGGAAGGCCAAGCCCCGGTTTCGCCGGGCGCCCAGCCGCCGTCGCTCAGCGGCAGCTTCGGCACTTAAGTCCGCCGCAAGAAGTGACGAAGGTCCTCTCGCGGGCTTCATCGGGACTTTTGTCCCTATTCGGGGTGTCTGAAAGCAACAGACACTTGAGGCAACTGATGTGGCAGGCCAAGAAGGGGCGGTCACAGGAAAGGTCGATATGGCAACGCTCACGTTGATCATCGGGTCGATCGCCCTGTTCGCCGGCGCCTTCGCCACCTGGTACACGGTGTGGCACCTCCGCATGGAGTCGCGCTTCGAGCGCATTCCCGTCGGCGACGGACGCTCGGCGCATGTCCTGCGCGAGGGTGTCTCGTTGGGGGAAGACAGGCTGGTAGAGCGACCTCTTTTGGGCGGTCGCTTGCCGTCCGCTCCTCGATGTTGCGCATACTCGTGTCTTGGGGTCGCGAACCCCGACCGTTCTCCGATAGGTCATCGGTGCTTGCGCTCACCGCCACCGGGCCGAAGCCTTCGCGCGGAGATAGGTACCTTTGCCCCTGGAGGACCTTGGTAGCACGCAGCACAATGAGGAGTGAGCGGTCGCGTCGCGGAACTCGTGAGGTGACGCGGTGGAGGAGGGAACGATGGGGAAGTTGCGGCGCGACCTTCCGGGCGGCGTCCTTGCCTCGGAGTGCGAGGCGTACCTGAACGGCACACTGGCCGAGTTCTGGGAGGAGCGGGGGACAGCAGTGCCGGTCTGGACCTGGATGAATCTGTTGGCCCACGGCAGCGAGAGCCAGATTCACGACAGCCTGTACCGGACCTCGAGGCAGCGCCGGACGGGACGCAGCTGGCGCATTGCCCGCTCGTACCTGGCCTACCAAGTCCTGGCGCTCGCGTGCGAGGAATGCACGCTCGAGGAGCTTCAGTCGACGGTACTGCTTCCCCTCGAGCTCGAGCTGGCGGCGCACCCCGCGGTCGAAAGGTGGTCGCCGCGCCGGTGGGTCGACACGGTCGACGAGGTGATCCGCAACCAGCACTCGACGTTGGGCTTCTGAGCTCTGCCGCCTTCGGGCGGCACCGTGAGCCGCCGCCTACGGAGTCGAGCGCTCGATCCAGCGCTCCACGGTCCTGGCCAACGCAGGAAGCGGAAGTATCCCGACCCGCAGCAAGAGATCGTGGAATTGCTTGAGATCGAAGGCCGTTGCCAGGCGGTCGGTCGCGAGCGCGCGTAGTCGGACGATCTCACGCCGTCCCACCATGTAGGCCAGCGCCTGCCCCGGATACGAGATGTAGCGATCGACCTCTGACTCGATCTCGATGCGCGGCATCGGTGTGTTGGAGGCGAGCCAATCGACCGCTTGTTGGCGGCTCCAGCCGAGCGCGTGCAGACCGGTGTCGACGACGAGCCGGCTGGCGCGCCACGAGTCCGCGGCGAAAAGGCCCATCCGGGCGACGTCGTCGCTGTACAGGCCCATCTCGTCGGCAAGCCGTTCGCTGTAGAGCCCCCAGCCTTCGGCACAAGCGGTGTCGTGGAGCACCCGGCGCGCCAGCGGCAGGTCCGTCGCCTCCTTGGCGATCGTCAGCTGGAAGTGGTGGCCCGGCACGGCCTCGTGGAACGCGATGTCCTCGGCGGTGTAACGGTGTCGCTCCTGTGGTTTAGAGGTGTTCAGGTAATAGGTCCCCTGGCGGGAGCCGTCGATCGCACCGGGCATGTAGTACGCGGCGGCCATGCCGGCCTCTTCGGCCTCGGGCACGGGTTCGACCGTGCACGGTTCGTCGGGGATTGTGGCAAACCAATTCGGCGCCTCCTCCTCTGCGGCGGCAACGACGCGCCGCGCGTGCTCGAGCATCTCTTCTCGATTGCCATAGCGCAGCTCCGGGTCGTCGCGGAGGTGAGCGAAAATCTCCGCAGGATCGCTCGTCTGCCACAGGCCCGAGCCCGTCTCCACGAGCTCGTCGCGCACTTGCCCGATGATCTCGCGACCCATCGCGTGCAGTTCGTCCGGGGTGTAGGCGGTCGAGGTGTGAAGTCGAGCCATGGCTCGGTACATGGATTCGCCTTCGGGGACGAAGCAGATGCCGGGATGGTCATCGTCACGTGCGAGGGGGAGGATGTCAGTCCGCAACGTGTCGCGGTAGGCCGCCAGTGCGGGGCGGACATCGTCGGCGATGGTTTCCGCCGCCGACTGCCGGAAGTGGCCGTCCTCGACGTCGGCGCGCCCGACCCCACCGAGGTCGGGGTCGGTCATGAGGAGATCGAGCTGCGCCACCGCGGATTCCACCAGCCGGGCCACCGGCGTCCGCCCGGCGCGGGCGCCCGACTGGTGACGTTCGCCAGCGGTGGCGAGCAGCGAGGGAAGTCCGCGGAGGCGGGCGAGGTACCCCTGCCGTCGCTCGTCAGTGTCGAGCGGAAGCTTGGGCAACATCGTGAGGACGCCAGGGACGGGTGCGACGAAGGTGTCACAAATCGTGAACTCGGTCAGCGGGACCCGGGCGGCCTCGGCCATGCCCCGGGCCAGGACCAGCACGAAGTCGAGCGTCTGGTGCTCCGTCTCGGTCAAGCCCTGGTCGTCGTGGTCCTCCGCCTGCTGCGCGATCGACTCGAGTGCGGCGGCAACATGCTCCTCGGCGTCAGCACTGAGGTCGGGGAGCCGGTCGTCATAGCCGGGAAAGCCGTACATCGACCCGGAGAGCGGATCTGCGTCGAAGACGGTCGAGAGCAGCGCGGCAGCGAGGTCGTCTGCGGACATGTTCGGGCAGGCTATCCGGACGCACCGCTTTTGTGATGCTCGGACGCGTTGTGGTGCTCGTTGTGCGCCGCGCACCCGTCGGAGAACGGGGCTTAGCGGGCTGGAGCCCACGAGAAAGGGAGTCTGCGGCAGCGCACCTTGCGAGAGGCTGCGTTACGATGCGCCGAGAACTGATGTGCGATGTCTGCAGGGACGCCGCAGCAGTGAGACTTGGGACTGACCCAGGGGAGTGGAGTGGGCAGGTTGGTCCTACAGCGTCTGCTGAGCATCATGCCGGTGCTGCTCATCGTGTCGTTCGCCGTCTTCTTTCTGCTGGCGTTGGTGCCGGGCGACCCGGCGGTCACCCTGGCCGGTGGGGTGAATGCCACGCCGGCCGCCATCGCCAAGGTCAGCGGTGCAACTGCACCTCAACGAGCCGTTGGTCGTCCAGTACTGGCACTGGCTCGACCAGCGCTATGCACGGCAACTTCGGCACCTCGTTGGCGACCGGGCAGTCGGTGAGCCAGCAAATCGTTCAGCGCTTCCCCGTCACCTTTGGTCTTGTGATGGCATCGGCCATGGTGGCCCTGATCATCGGGATCCCGCTGGGCATCATCTCGGGCGTCCGGCCCGGCGGGACCGTCGACGGCGGCGCCCGGACTTTCTCCACACTGGGCCTGGCGATGCCGAGCTTCTGGCTGGCCGTCATCCTGGTCTCGATCTTCGCCGTGCACTGGAAGATCTTCCCGCCGACCGGGTACACCGCAATCATCGGCGTCGTTCACGGGCTGGTTGAAGGACATCACCCTGCCGGCGGTGACCCTGGGTCTGCTGGTGGGCGCCACCCTGGCCCGACAACTGCGGGCCTCGCTGATCGACGCCCTCGATACGCCCTTTGTCCGAACGGCCTGGGCCAAGGGTGGGACGCGCCGTTCGGTGCTATTGCGCCACGGCCTCAAGAACGCCTCGATGCCGGTGGTGACGGTGTTCGGTGTCCAGCTCGGCTACCTGCTCGGGGGGGCGGTCATCGTCGAGCAGATCTTCGCCATCCCCGGCCTCGGGACCTACATGCTCAGTGGTATCACCGACCACGACCTGCCGGTGGTCCAAGGGGTGGCGATGGTCTTCGTTCTCTTCCAGATGGCCATGAGCCTTCTCGTCGACATCAGTTACGGGTACCTCAACCCCAAGGTCACGGGTCGCGTGAGCCTGACCGAGCCACGGCAACTGACCCGGGCGCCCGACCCGCCGCTCGCTGCGCCAGTGGTGGAGCGACCACCGGCGCCTGTCGACGCTTCCTCACCCGCACTCGGCGTCGGTGCTTGTCGTTCGCCTGGCTGCTGCTCATCATCGTCTTCGGCGATCTTCGCCCCCTCGATCGCCCCGCACGACCCGAACGCCCAGGACCTGCTCCACACCAATGCGAGGCATGAGCGCGAGCCACTGGCTCGGGACCGACGACCTGGGACGCGACGTGCTGAGTCGCCTCATCTACGGGGCTCGCATCTCCATGCAGGTGACGTTCGAGACGGTGGGGCTCGCCCTGGTGCTCGCTCTGATCATCGGCCTCGTGGCCGGCTACCGCGGCGGGAGGATCGACTACCTGCTGATGCGTGGGACCGATGCCGGCCTGGCCTTCCCGCCGCTGGTGCTCGCGCTGGCCGTCGTGGCCGTGCTCGGGACCACGCGTGAACGACATCGCCCTCGCCCTGGCCCTGGTGTTCGCCCCGGGTTTCGCCCGCTTCATCCGGGGCCAGACCTTGGCCATCAAGGAGGAGTCCTTCGTCGAGGCGTCAACCTCCATCGGCACGCCACCCACGCGCATCGTGCTCGTGACGGATCCTCCCCAACGTCATGACCGGGCTGGTGGTGCGGCATCGCGATCGCCCTCGGGGCCGCCCTGCTGCGCCGAATCGGGGCTCGAGCTTCCTGGGCCTGGGACCGCCACCGCCCGCCGCCAGCTGGGGCTCGATGCTCGCAGGAGGCGTACGACACAGCGACTGTTCACCCATCCCTGGTCCCTGGTGCCCCCCGGCCTCACCATCGCCCTCACGGTGCTGGCCTTCAACACCCTCGGCGACGCCTTGCGGGACACGGTGAGCGGCGTCACGACCAAGGGGCGGCAGCCGTCACGCGCGGACGCAACGAGGTCTCACCGCGGTGCAGCCGACCACGGCCGAGCGCGCGCGGCCCGAGCCGCCGCCGTGGCCGAGAGCCACGAGCCAGCCGGCGCTCCTGGAGGTCCGCGGCCTGAGCATCGAGTTCGACACCGAGACCGGCCCGTGCGGGTGGTGGACGACGTGCATCGTTCGACGTCGGGCGGGCACAGATCGTCGGTCTGGTGGGTGAATCGGGCTGCGGCAAGACAGTGAGCTCGCTCGCCGTCCTGCGCCTACTGCCCTCGCCGCCGGCGCACATCGTCGGGGGTTCCATCCGCTTCGACGGGCGAGAACCTGCTCGACGCGGACTTCGACGAACTGCGACGGATCCGCGGGCGCGACATCGCAATGGTCTTCAGGACCCGCTGGCCAGCCTCGATCCGTCCTTCACCGTCGGGTACCAGCTGATCGAGGCGATCGCCTCCACGAGAAGGTGAGCCGCTCCGCGGCGCGGGACCGCGCCGTCGAGCTGCTCGAGAGCGTGCACATCCCCGATCCCGCGCAGCGGCTCGTCGGCCTACCCGCACCAGCTCTCGGGTGGGATGCGCCAGCGGGTGATGATCGCCATGGCCCTGAGCTGCCACCCGCGCCTGCTCATCGCCGACGAGCCGACGACGGCGCTCGACGTGACCGATCAGGCGCAGATCGTCGAACTGCTGCAGCGAGCTGCGAGAGAACGAGGACCTGGCCGTGCTGTTCGTCACCCACGACCTGGCACTGATCTCGGAGCTCTCCGACGAGATCGCCGTGATGTACGCCGGCCAGGTGGTCGAGCAGGCACCCACGGCGGAGCTCTTCGCCGGCGCCCACGACATCCCTACACGGCGGCGCTGCTGGCCGCCTCCCGGGCATCGGCCCGGCGACCGGACCGCCAGGCGCTCATGGCCGGCCAGGTGCCCCAGGCGGGGCAGTTCCCGTCGGGGTGCCGGTTCCATCCCGAGCTGCGCGTATCGCCGAAGATGCGTGTCGAGGCGAACCCGTCGCACTCGATGGCGGCAGGCGACGGATCGGCAGAGCCGGTGCCGACGCACGGAGGGAACTGGATCTGCGCGGCGTCGGGTCCGACGTGGCGATCGGCTCGGCGCCGACCCGGTGGGTGCACCGTGACAGTCGACTCGCAGCGACACGGAACCAACGGCGCGGCACCGGACAGCGGCGGTGGCTGAGCTGCATGGAGTCTCATGCGACTTCACGGTGCGCCTCCCCGGTCGGGGCAAGGGACGGTGCAGCGGTCGACGACGTGGACCTGGCGGTGGCGCACGGGAAGGACACTCGGGCTCGTCGGGGAGAGCGGATCGGGAAAATCGACGCTGGCTCGCCTGCTGCTGCGGCTGATCAGCCCCACCCCGGGCCAGATCGCTGCTCGGCGGCGAGGACATCACCGATGACAAGGGCGCTGCGTCTGCGAACGTTGCGCCGGAAGATGCAGCTCGTCTTCCAGGATCCGTACTCCTCCTTCGATCCGCTGGCCACCATCGGATCGAGCGTGGGAGAGGCGCTGATGGTCCACAGGCGAACTGGGGCGCGCCGAAGCGCGAGCAGCGGATGGCGGAGCTGCTCGACCAGGTTCGCCTCCCGACGTCGTTCGCCCGACGCCATCCTCGCGAACTCTCCGGTGGTCAGCTGCAACGGGCGGCCATCGCACGGGCGCTGGCCACCGAACCCGAACTGCTGGCTCTGGACGAGCCACTCAGCTCACTGGACGTCGCGACCCAGGTGCAGATGGTCGAACTCCTCGGCGATCTCCAGAACCGTCTGGGGATCGCCTACCTCTTCATCTCCCACGACCTCAATCTCGTGCGTTCGCTGAGCGACGAGGTGGCCGTGATGTACCTCGGGCGCATCGTCGAGGAAGGACCGGTGGAAGCGCTCTACGGCTCGGCCCACCATCCCTACACACAGGCGCTCCTGTCGCGTCGCCGAGCGATGGACCCGGCCAGCGACGACAGCGCATCGTGCTCGAAGGGGACATCCCTTCCCCCTGAACCCCCGAGCGGCTGTCGCTTCCGCACCCGTTGTCGCCACGCCATGGAGATCTGCGCCACGGAGGAGCCGCGCCGAGGAGATGGATGGGCTCACTGTGCGCTGTTACCTCACGCATCCACAAGAGCCGACCTGGAGGTTTGAGGGCCGAAAGGCTGCCTCCAGACGGTGAAATGTCCGTCACGGGGTGGCTGGACAACGTTACGGAATTGTTGCAATCTACGGGAGTAGCAGGAGGTGGCTACGATACCCGGCGTGTCGACCGGAGGGAAAGGCCTGGAGGACAGGGGGAAGATTGGGGGGTGCTGTGGCGTCGTTGACGCGTGTCAGGCCAGAGGATCGATGTAGGAGCGCCGTCCCGATGATCGGCGCCGTGCCGGGGGATCCGCGAGCCTCACTCGACACCTGGCACTCGGTGACCTCCCGAGCCGTACCGCAAAGACGCACTGTGGTGACGTGTGGCCTCAAACAAGGAGAAAAGCCAGCACATGAGAAGACGATCGTACGAGCGGTTCGCTGGGTGACGATGTGCGTGCTGGCGACGGGGCTCGTGACTCGGGATGCAAGCGTGGACACTTAGCGGTCAGGCCGGGGCGGCCTCGAGCAGCGGCGGCGTCATCAACGATCGGCCAGACATCCCGGGATCCATCAACCCCATCGAGTTCGACCCGCATGCAATTCAACGAGCGCGGCATGCTGCTTTAGCTACGACTGGCCGATCTACGCCGGGCTGCTGCGCGAGACGACGAGCGGGGCCTACGTGCCGGACCTGGCATCGAGCGTGACCATCCCGAACCCGACGACGATCGACGTCACGATGCGGTCCGGGCCTCGTGTACTCGAACGGGACGCCCGCTCGACGCCAGCCGCCGTGAAGGCAGGATTACGAGCGCAACATGACCAATCCGAACGCCGGCGTGTGGAACCTGTCCTTCTCTCGACCTCTCGTCGATCGACGTGACCGGGATCGACGACGCTGGTCCTGCACTTCCGTCGGCCGTGGCGAGCTCCTTCTACCCGCTGCTGGCCGACCAGGAGTCGTTCATGGCGATGCCGACCGGGGCCGAGCAACGGGCCGCCGAACACGAACGTCGTCGGCGCAGGGCCCTTCATGTTCAAGAGCTACACCCCAGACTCGAAGCTCGTCCTGGTCAAGAACCCGAAGTACTGGGACGCCAAGAGCATCCAGCTGAACGGGCATCACCTTCATCAACGTTCCCACGGGACCCCAGCAGCTCAACGCTCTGCGAGTCAGGGCTGGTGGACGTCGAGGGAATCCCCAACGCCGACATCGGGGCCCTGAAGAGCCTGACCAACCTCCAGACGAACTCGACCTATCCCCGATGCGAACTACTTCTTCGTCCCGATCTGCAAGTCGTCGGGCCCGCTGGCCAACGTCAAGGTCCGTCAGGCTCTGAACTACGCCACCAACCGCGTCGCCATCAACAACGCACTGCTCTTCGGAAAGGGCCAGCCGGCCTGGAGCATCTTCCCGTCCTCGGGCCAACTACTACGACAAGTCGCTGACCAACTACTACGCCTACAACCCGAAGAAGGCGAAGCAGCTCCTGGCCCAGGCGGGCTACCCCAACGGCTTCTCCACCACGCTCATGGCACTGCCCAAGCCGACAAGACCAACTGGCCACGGTGCTCCAGGCGCAGTGGAAGCAGATCGGAGTCAACGTCCAGATCGTGCAGAGCTCGAACTATGTGACCGACCTCTACCAGGATCACAAGGCGGCTATGGGCTTGAATCCCTCGGGCCTGCCCGGCATCGAGAAGCTGACGACGCAGTTCATTCCCGGCAGCATCGGTGACATCTGCAACTACAACAACTCCACCCTCAATGCCATCACCAACCAAATACAGGCTCTGCCACCGACCAGCCCGAAGCTCAAGAGCGAGTGGATCGCGGCCCAAGACTTCATCATCAAGAACGCACTCGGGTTTTACGTCGTCTACTCACCCAATGTGGAAGGTGCCAGCAAGTCGGTGAAGAACCTTCAGATCGTTCCCTACGTGGGCGAGCCCATCAATTTCCTGGGAGACTTCAGTATCGGGTTGAGGCCCGGTGATCGCGCCGCTGTCTCAGCCGTCGTGATGGATGGCGGAGAGGATGGCTTGACCACGATTCTGCACTCCCAGCCTGCGGTAAATGCCGTCCAGATGGCTCTCCACCGTTCGTCGGCTGATGGCGAGCTGATCAGCGATTGCGGAATTCGTACACCCCTGCATCAACAGCAAAAGGACATCTGCCTGTCGGGCCGTGAGACCCAGCTGCCGCATCAGGGTTGACCGGCCGGGCTGACGAGGCCGATCCACGTAGAGAGCATCCAACCCCGGGTACGCGTTCGCCACCAACCGAACGCGTTCCGGCTGATCACCGACGATCGCCGTCACAGAATGGTCGTCCGGCGCGGTTCCTCCCTGTGCTCCGTCGCGCGTGCATGCCAGTAACGCCGGGGGAAGTGGCGATCCTGCCGACACGCCCAACTTTTGCTGAGCGCTCGGAGTGACCCACGTCACGATGTGGTCTGCATCGAACAGGATGAGGACCTCATTGTCCCGTGCCATGTCAACTACGGCGTGAAGCAGCGCAATGTAGTGCAATCGTTGCATCGTCGAGGAGAGGATGGGGCTAATGGCGTCCAGTAACTGTTGCTCACTGTCAGAGAAGTCTCGCGTCGATCTGGCGAAACTGATTCCGACAACTTGCTGCGACGAGCTGATGCCGTCGAAGAGTGGAGGGAACTGCATGACGAGCTGGTGTTCCAAATCGACGACTTTGTAGACGTAGTTATAAAGGTCGGTTCGATGTAACTCTGCCGGACTGATGTAGTCAGACAATCGAAGGGCTTCGCAGTTTCCTGCCATCGCCTCGACAATGAGCGGATTTTGCTCTGCAAATTGGCTGAGAAGTTCCGGTCCACCACTGAACACGGCGTCGGGTGGGTCGGTGACGACGATCGAGTGACCCATTTCAAGATTGATGACGTTGTGTCCCGTGTGGTCGCTGGGGATGAGGTCGCGAAGGAGCTGTGGCACCCGCTGCGACACTTGGGTGAACTCGTCGAGGTCCGCCAACTCTCCCGCAAAGGTCAGGAATCGCCGTAGCTGCGCCGAGCTAATTGTTGCCATGGTCGCCAACCTGTCAAAGACGTCCAAAAGAGCCAGCCTGCCGAGCAGGACTGACCGCCTCGCTAGCTATGTTCTACTCCACCTCCACAGGGCTTCTGTGTTCCGACGCCTGCAGGATCGCTCCCGCCAGGGGCGACCTGAGGTCGAACATGGGCCCCATGGCATCCGCCGAACGTCGTGATCGTCAGGGGAGGATCAGGGTTTCCTCAGCCACCCCGCGATGTGTTCCGCCACCATGATGGTCGGGAGATTCGGGGTTCCCGTCGGGACCGTCGGCATGATCGAGGCATCGGCCACGGTGAGACCTTCAACTCCATGGACGGACCCATGCGTGTCAGTGACCGCACCGAGCTCCGACTCCGGACCCATGGCGCACGTGCCCACCGGATGATGGAACGTCGACACCTCTGTCGTTGCCCAGGCCGCGAGCGCTCGGCGATCACCCGGTGCGACTTGCGGTCCTGGGGATAGCTCGGCTCCGGTGGAGATGGCGGCAACGGCATCGCTGAGAGCGATCCGTCGCGCCTCGGAGATCCCGTCGAGCATTGCCTCTAGGTCCTCGGCGTCGGTGAGGTGCCCGAAGTGGATTCGTGGAGGACTGTTGGGGTCGTCCGAAACCAGGCGCACCCATCCCCGAGAACGAGGAGCCATGAGACCGACCACGATTCCGAACGCGGCGCCACCGGGGATCTGCCCAGGGTCGGCGTCGAACGGACCCGCGGTGAACATCATCAGGTCAGCCGGACCGTCGGGGTCGGCTATCGACGAGTGCAGAGTCGCATGGACCCCAAATCGGCTCGGACCATCCGACGGTCGGGTCGGCAGATCGATCGACAGCAACGCATGGTCGGAGAGATTCGCACCGACTCCCGGCAGGTCGAAGACGGGTGGGATCCCCAATCGCTCCAGCTCGCCGACCGGTCCGATGCCTGAGCGGGTCAGGATGGCGGGGCTGCCGTATGTCCCGGCAGCGAGTACAACTCGGTCCGCTTCGATGCGAGTCCCGTCGACGAGCCGGATGCCGGTCGTGCACCGTTGTGCGCACTCGATTGCGGCGACCATGGTCTCTGGTCGGACCGTGAGATTTGGTCGTCCACACGCCTGGGCGAGATACGTGATCGCCGTGCTCATGCGCGTCCCGTTCTTGGCGGTGCGCGGTGACGGTCCAACTCCGACAACACCTGGTTGGTTGTGATCTTCGACGTACGGGTGCCCCACCGCGGTGGCACCGTCGAGGAACGCAGTCTGAACGGCGTTCAGCTCGCTTCTCGGGTGTCGGCGAACAGGAATTGGTCCGTCCGAGCCGTGCCATTGACTGGTGAAATCAGCGTCACTCTCCAACCGGCAGAAATCTTCGAGAACGTCAACGAAGGCCCAGCCTGGGTTGCCCAGTCCGACCCAGCCGTCGTAGTCCTGCGGGGCACCTCGCTGCGCAAAGCAGGCGTTGGTCGCCGAACAACCCCCCATGAACCGAGCTCGGGGAACCGGGATCCCTCGATCGAGTTCTTCATCGGCGGTGTAGCCCCAGTCGTGCTCGACCGTCGGCTGGGAGGCGTCGAGGACGTCGACGGGAAGCGTGGAGGCGTCAGGGTGGTCGGGACCCGCCTCGACCAGCAAGACGCGGCAATCCGAATCCTCGCTCAATCGACATGCGAGTACGCATCCGGCGGAGCCGCCGCCGACGACGATCATGTCGAACTTCATTGTCGGACGATAGAAGATGGACGCGCCGATGGCCTGTTCGACAACCTGTCCGGCCGCCGAGTTCGGTGCACAACGAGTGGAGGCGATGGGACTTGAACCCACGAACCTCTTGACTGCCAGTCAAGCGCTCTACCAGCTGAGCTACGCCCCCAGTGGCGGAGGTCAACGCTAGCAGTCGACGAGAAACCCTCCCGTTCGCTGGAGGACCGACCAACGACGAAAGCGCCGGTTCCGACGAGCGCGGAACAAGCTCGTTGGCCTGGCCAATCACGCTCGACGCCTGGCCTACCCTGGTGGCATGGCACGCGCGTACGACGTCGAGGCGATTGAGAAGAAGTGGCAACGCCTCTGGGAAGAGGAAGGGACCTACCAGGTCGACAACGACGACCCCCGGGACAAGTACTACGCGCTGTGCATGTACCCCTATCCCTCGGGCCCTGCGCACCAGGGGCACGTCCGCAATTACACTGTTCGGTGACCTGGCCGTTCGCTACCAGACCATGCAGGGCAAGGCGGTGCTCAGCCCGCTCGGGTTCGACTCGTTCGGGCTCCCGGCCGAGAACGCCGCCATCAAGACGGGCACCCACCCGCGCCTCTTCACCGAAGAGCGGATCGCCCAGCTCAAGGCCTCGCTCATTCGGCTCGGGCGCCGTCTACGACTGGCGGCGGGAGATCACGCAGCCACGACCCCGAGTACATCAAGTGGAACCAGGTCATCTTCCTGAAGCTCTGGGAGGCGGGCCTCGCGTACCGCCAAATGGCTCCCGTCAACTGGTGCCCGGGGTGCAAGACGGTCCTCGCCAACGAGCAGGTGCTGCCGGACGGCACCTGCGAGCGTTCGGGCGACCTGGTCGTGAGCGGCGCGACCTGGAACAGTGGTTCTTCCGCATCACCGCCTACGCCGACGAGCTCCTCGAGGCGCTCGACGACCTCGACTGGCCCGAGAAGGTCAAGGTCATGCAGCGCAACTGGATCGGCCGCTCCGAGGGCGCCGAGTTCGACCTCGCCGTCGAGGGCAACGAGGACCTGAAGCTCCGTGTCTTCACCACCCGGCCCGACACCAGCTTCGGCATGACCTACGCCGTCATCGCGCCCGAACACCCGCTGCTCGACGCGTTGACCACCGACGCGCAGCGGCAGCGCGGTCGAGGAGCTCCGGCGCCGGGCCAGCCGTGGAGACCGACATCGAGCGGATGAGCGAGGGCGACCCGAGCTCTCGCTCGACAAGCGGGGCGCCTTCACCGGCACCCAGGTCGTCAATCCGTTCAACGGCGAGCCGGTGCCGCTCTACGTCGCCGACTACGTCCTCATGGGCTACGGCACCGGGGCGATCATGGCCGTGCCCGCCGAGGACGAGCGCGACTGGGCCTTCGCCACGTTGCACAAGCTTCCGATCGTGCGCACGGTCCAGCCGCCCGAAGGATGGGAGGCAGAAGGGGGCGGTGCGTACACGGGGGACGGCATCAAGATCAACAGCGGCTTCCTCGACGGGCTCGACATCGCCACGGCCAAGGCGCGGGCCATCGACTGGCTCGAAGAGCAGGGCATCGGCGAGCGCAAGGTCAACTACCGCCTGCGCGACTGGCTCGTGTCCCGCCAGCGGTTCTGGGGCTGCCCTATCCCCGCCGTCTATTGCGACGAGCACGGCGTGGTGCCGGTCCCCGAGGACCAGCTTCCCGTGCTCGCACCCGACGACGTCGAGTTCCTGCCGACGGGGCAGTCGCCGCTCGCCAGCCAACGAGGGATTCTTGCTGACGACGTGCCCGATCGACGGCGGTCCGGCCACGCGCGAGACCGACACCATGGACACGTTCGTCGACTCGTCGTGGTACTTCCTGCGCTTCTGCGACCCGTGGAACAAGGACCGGCCGTTCGACCCGGCCGCGGCGCAGCACTGGATGCCGGTCGACCAGTACATCGGCGGGATCGAGCACGCGATCCTGCACCTCCTCTACGCCCGCTTCTACACGCGGGCGCTGATCGACGTCGGGCTGGCGGACGGGGTGCCGCGGGAGCCGTTCAAGCGGTATCTCGCCCAGGGGATGATCCGCATGGACGGGACGAAGATGTCCAAGTCCAAGGGCAATCTGATCGCCCCCGAGCACTATTACGAGACGGTGGGCGCCGACGGGCTCCGCCTGTTCCACCTCTTCGTCGGGCCGCCGTTCGACGACATGGACTGGTCGGATCAGACGGACCAGGTCATCGAGGGATGCGGGAAGTTCCTGGACCGGCTCTGGCGTGCCTGCACCGAGGTCGTGCCGGCCCGTGAGGGCCCCGACTCGTTGAGCGACGAGGACCGTGGAATCCGCCAAGTGGTGCACCGCACGATCGCGGTCGTGTCCCAGGACCTCGAGCGGTGGTCCTACAACACCGCGGTGGCGCACTGCATGGAGATGTTGAACGCGCTCCAGCACTATGCCCGCGAGGACGTGGGGGTCCACCAGGAAGTGTGGAGCGAGGCGCTGGGCGCGTTGTTGCGGTTGCTCGCGCCTCTGACGCCCGCACGTGACGGCCGAGTTGTGGGAGCACCTCTGGCCCGGCGAGCCGTCGGTGCACCTGCAGCGCTGGCCCGACTACGACCCCGAGCTGGTGCGTCAGGACACGGTGACGATGGTGATCCAGGTCAACGGGAAGCTCCGTGACCGGGTGGAGGTCGACGCCTCGCATCTCGGAGTCGGACGCCGAGGCGGTGGCGCTGGCCTCGGAGAAGGTCATGGCCGCTCTGGACGGTGGTGCTCCCCGGCGCGTCGTGGTGCGCCCGCCGCGGCTGGTCAATGTGGTTCTGTGATCGCATCGTCACGGTGGCGACAGTGGTGCCGTCGCGAGCGGAGGGATCCGCTCCTCGTGCGGTAGGGGCATCGATCTGAGTCGTCTGTTTGTATCGCGTCAAGGGTGATCGACCACTCGAGAAACGAACACTCTGGCGGAATCGGTACGTGCGCGGATGAGCCACACGAGCGTGATCGAGGACACGATCAATCACTCGCAGGGGATCACCTCCGAACGTATTGATTGCCACGGGGTGATCATTTCGGCGCAAACGATCACCGAGGCCCCGATAAGACCACCGCTCAGTCTTTGAACCCCGCCAGCACTTCCTTCCACGCCTCTGCGTCGACCTTGTACGGGCGCGTAGAAGCTGAAGCGGTCGACGGCGTCGCCGAACCGGGACCGAACCTCCGCCGCCACCTTGTCGAGCGGTGCCACCACCGCGAAGGCGTTCAGGACCTCGTCGTCGATGATCTCGCCCATCTTCACCCACTCGCCGCGCTTGGAGAGCGTGTTGAGCTCGGGCTGGAGGTCGCCCCAGCCGTGCAGCTCCAGGACGGGGCGGTAGGCCGGCGTCGAGCCGTAGAACGCGATCTGCTGGCGCACCGCCTGGTCCGCCGTCTCGGTCTCCTTGTCCGTTGCGCCCGTCACGACGAAGCCCGGGTACGACACCGTCAGGTCCGCCCGGGTCTTGCCGGCTTTGGCGGCACCACGCTCCAACGCCGGCAAGCTCTTCTCTCGCAGGTAGCGCTCCGTCGTGAACCCGTGGACCAGGAAGCCGTCGCCCACCTCGCCCGCCACCTCGGTCATGTGCTCGCCCACGCCTGCCAACAGGATCTTGGGGTTGCCGTGCGGGTTCGGGCCGGGGTTGAAGAACGGCGTCATCAGGGTGTGCGTGTAGAACTCGCCGCGGAAGTCGAGCTTCTCGCCCGTCTCCCACGTCTTCCAGATGGCCCGGATGGCGAGGATCATCTCGCGCATGCGGGGCGCCGGATGCGACCACGGCATGGAGAAGCGCTTCGTGATGTGCGGCTTGATCTGGCTGCCCATCCCCATCATGAAGCGGCCCTTGGTCAGCAGCTGCAGGTCGTTGGCCAGCACGGCCAGCGTCATCGGGTTGCGGGCGAAGGCCACGGTGATGCCGGTGCCGAACTCGAGCTTCTCCGTCGCGCCCGCCCCGATCGCGATCGGGAGGAATGGGTCATGGCTCGTCTCGGCCGACCACACGCCGTCGTAGCCGCTCGCCTCTGCCTTGGCCGCCTCCTCGGCCACCCCGGCAGGGGAGAAACCGATGCCGCCGTCGATCTTCATTTGCGCGTGTCCTCTCTACGGTTCCTACTGGTCCTCGCCCCGCAAGAAGCGCTCGAGTTCGGCCGCGATCTCGTCGCCCGACGGCACTTCCTCCACGCCCATCGCGTTGCCCTCCGAGGCGTCGATGTTCTCTTCGAGCTTGCGCACCATGGCCTGGTGTTCCTCGTTGTCAGAGATCAGCTGGTCCACCTGGCGCCGCGAACTGTCCGCCGCCCGCCGCAATGCCGAGGAGTCGATCGTCAAGCCGGCCACGCCCGCCAGACCGTCGAGCAGTGCCGCGCTCGCCTCGGGGAACGGCATGGCCGCCACGTAGTGCGGGACGCGGGCCCACAGGCTCACCGTCGGGGTGCCCGCCGCCCCGAACGCCATCTCGAGCGCCGACAACACGCCCGCCGGCACCTCGAGCTCGCCCTGCACGATCCCCACCTGCTCGATCAGGTGCGACGAGCCCTCCGGCGCGGTCGCCGCCAGCCGGACCGGACGCGTGTGCGGCGCGGGTGCGGGGAAAGCGCCGAGCCCTACGACCATGCGCACCCGCCAGGAGCGGGCCAGGCCCACCACGGCGTCGGTGAACGCGCGCCAGTGGAAGTCCGGCTCGGGTCCGACGAGGAGCAGGATGTCGCGCCCCTCCTCGTCGGTGCCGTGGCGCACCACCGTGCGCGGCCAGGTCAGCTCGGTGGTCACGCCGTTCACGATGCGCGCCACCGGTCGCCGCGCCCGCTGGTCCAAGAAGTGCTCGCCATTGAAGGTGACGACCGCCTCCGTCGGGCCCCGCCCGAGGAGCGCGGCGATTGCCGTCGTCGAGCCGAGGCCTGCGTCGACCCATCCTTCCAGCGCGATCACCAGCACGGGGTCGTGCAGGACTGGTTCGGCGTTGACTTCGAAGATCTCGGTCATCCCGGCAGCCCTCGGGGCTCACAGCCCGGACTCCAGCGCGTGCGCGGACATCTCGAAGAGGTGTCCGATCTGCACAGGGAACGAGTCCACGCTGCCCTTGTCGCCGGCGCCGGCGCCGGCGACGTAGCGCGCGTACACGCCCTGGAGGATGCAGGCGAGCTTCCAGTAGCCGAAGGCGACGTAGTAGCCCACGTCCGAGATGTCGAGGTCGGACACCGAGCCGTAGCGCTCGAGCACCTGGGCCCGCGTCGAGAACCCGGGCGCCGTCGTCGGCGACATCCCCAGCACCGCCATCTCGTCGGTCGGGTCCGCCCAGTAGTCCATCAGGAGCCCGAGGTCGGCGAGGGGGTCGCCGAGCGTGCAGATCTCCCAGTCGAGGATGGCGCGCACCGAACCGTCGTCCGCCAGCACGACGTTGTCCATGCGATAGTCGCCGTGCACGACCGAGGTGCGTTGCTGCTTCGGGATGCGCCGCGCCAGCTCGTCGCTGACCCGCTCGACCACGCCGCCGTGGTCGACGCCCTCGACCTGCATCTGGTCGTACTGCCCGCGCCAGCGCTTGAGCTGGCGCTCGATGTACCCCTCGTGGCGACCCAGGTCGCCGAGCCCGACCGCGTCGGGGTCCACGTCGTGCAACGCGGCGAGGGTGTCGGCCATGTGGTCGCCCACGGCGCGCCGGGTGGCCTCGTCGAAGGCCTCCTCGGCTTGCGGCGCGTTGCGCAAAATGTGGCCCTCGACGAACTCCATGACATAGAAGGGCCGCTCGTTGACCGCTTCGTCGGTGCACAGCCCGTGCGCGACCGGGACCGGGATGCCGACCGGACCGAGCGCGTCGATGAGCCGGTACTCGCGCGTCATGTCGTGGGCCGTGGGCAGGACGTGGTGCAGCGGTGGTCTGCGCAGGGCCCAGGCCTGCCCGTCGGCGTCCTCGACCCGGAACGTGAGGTTGGAGCGGCCGCCGGCGACGAGGGTGAAGGTCAGCGGCGGGCGCAGCCCGGGCAGCAGGGCCGCCATCCACTCGGTGACCTGCTGCTCATTGATGCCTTCGGGGGCCGGGGACACGGGTCACGACGCTAATCGGTGCGCACGCGGCCGCCCCCGACGCCTCCGTGCCCCGCCGGACGACAGGACGCGGCCCGGACAGCCAGTACCCTCGGACCCGAAATGGACGTCACCGATCAGACATTCCAGGAAGAAGTCCTGACCCGCAGCACCACGGTGCCGGTCGTGGTCGACCTGTGGGCGCCCTGGTGCGGGCCGTGCAAGACGCTCGGGCCGATGCTCGAGAAGGCGGTCGCCGACACCAACGGTGCCGTCGCGCTCGCCAAGGTCAACGTCGACGAGAACCCCCGGGTCGCCCAGACCTTCGCGGTGCAGTCGATCCCCGCGGTCTTCGCCATCCACAACGGCCAGGTGGTCGACCAGTTCATCGGCGCCCTCCCCGAGGCACAGGTGACGGCGTTCATCCAGCGTCTCGCGCCGGCGCCGAGCGAGGCCGACAACGCTGGTCGCCGCCGGCGACGAGGCGTCGCTGCGCCGGGCGCTCGAGCTCGAGCCGGACCACGCCGGCGCCATCGAGGCGCTGGCCCGGCTGCTCATCGACCGCGGCGACGCCGCCGAGGCTCTCGCCATCCTCGGGCGCATCCCCGAGACCGAGGCCACCCGGCTACTGGCGGCCGATGCCCGGCTCCTGGAGGCCGGCGTCGACGTCTCCGACACCGGCCGCGACGAGATCGCCGGCAAACTCGACAGCCTCCTCGACACGGTGCGCGACGACGACGGCGCGCGTCAGGAGTTCGTCGACTTGCTCGAGGCGCTCGGTCCGTCCGACCCGCGCACCAACGAGTACCGGCGCGCGCTGGCGGCGCGGCTGTTCTGATGGCCCTCGGGGCCGCGGGCACCCGACGCCGCGGCGCCCAGCCCGGCACCGACGTTCCGCGCACCCCGTTCCTCCCGAGCGCACGCACGCTCGATCTCGGCGGCCGCCGCTACGACCTCACCCACCGCGCCCTCGTCATGGGCATCCTCAACCGCACGCCCGACTCCTTCTACGACAAGGGCGCGACCTTCGAGCTCGACAAGCTCTACGCGCGCGCCGAGCAGCTGGTCGCCGACGGCGCCGACATCCTCGATATCGGTGGCGTCAAAGCGGGACCCGGGCCCGAGGTGACCGAGCCCGAGGAGCTCGACCGCGTCGTGCCCGTCGTCGCCGGCCTCGTCGCCCGCTTCGACACGCCGGTCTCGGTCGACACCTGGCGCGCCTCGGTTGCCCGGGCCTCCTACGCCGAAGGTGCGGTGATGGGCAACGACATCAGCGGCCTGGCCGACCCCGACTACGCGCCGGCGGCGGCCGAGCACGATGCGGCGGTCGTCATCACCCACATCCGCCTGGCACCGCGCGTCGCCGATCCCGAGCCCCAGTACGACGACGTCGTCGCGGACGTGGCCGCGTTCCTCACCGAGCGCGCCGGCCAGGCCCGCGCCGCCGGCATCCCCGCCGAGCGCATCGTGCTCGATGCCGGCCTCGACCTCGGCAAGACGGCCGAGCAGTCCCTCACCCTGCTGCGCGCCTCCGAGCACCTGGCATCGCTGGGCGTCCCGCTCCTCCTCTCTGCGTCCAACAAGACCTTCCTCGGGCAAGGTCCTCGATCTGGAGATCACCGAGCGGGGTGCCGCTTCCATCGGCGCGGCGGCCCTCGGCATCTCGTGGGGCTGCCGCATCATCCGGGTCCATGACGTCCTGGGCACGTGCCGGGCCCGCGACGCCCTCGCCGCGGTGAGCGAGGCGCAGTGAGTGCCAGCGAAGCCTCGGCCTACCTCGTCCGCGGCGACGACCCCTCCCTCGTGGCGCAGGAGGTTCGGGCATTGCTGGCCGACGTCGTCGGCGATCGCGACCATGCACTCGTCGTCGAGGAGATCGGCGGCTCGCCGGCCGACGAGCTGAACGTCGGCGCCATCGTCGACGCCTGTCTGACCCCACCGTTCCTGATCGACCTGCGCGTGGTCGTGGTGCGGGACGCCGGTCGCTTGCTCACCGCGGACGTGCCGCGGCTGGTCGAGGTGGTGCAGGAGCCGCTCCCGACGACGGTGCTCATCCTGGTGGCCGGCGGGGGGACCATCCCGGCCCCCCTCGTCAAGGCCGTCACGGCCAACGGCGAGATCATCGACGTCTCGACGAGCAAGGCCGGCGACCGCAAGGCATGGCTCCACGAGCACCTGCGGGACGCGCCGGTCCACCTCGACCGCGGCGCCACCGAACTGCTCGCCGACCACGTGGGCGAGGACCTGGGCCGGGTAGAGGGATGCTGTCCGCCCTGAGCGCGGCCTACGGCGAAGGGGCGAGCGTCTCGGCCGACGACCTCGAGCCGTACCTCGGCGAGGCGGGCAACCTGCCGCGCTACGCGCTTGACCGACGCCATCGACCGCGGCGAAGCCGCGCACGGCGCTGCGCGTGCTCCACCGACTCTCCGAGGCCGGCGGCCTGGCACCGATGCAGATCCTCGCCACGCTGCACGGCCACTACGCCAACATGCTGGCGCTCGACGGCGCGGACGTCATGGGGGAGCGCGACGCCGCCGCGGTGCTCGGCACGGCACCCTTCGTGGCCAAGAAGGCCCTCGAGCAGTCACGCCGGCTGGGCAGCGAGAAGATCGCTTCAGCGATCAAGCTGATCGCCGCGGCGGACCTCGACTGCCGCGGCATGACGCTGCTCGACCCCAGTGTGGTCATCGAGATCCTCGTCGCACGCCTGGCCACCCAGACGAGACCGGCTCGTCAGACCCGCCCGCCTCGCACCCGTGCCAGCTCCGGCTCGCGGCGCTAGCTAGGGCCGGAGCTGCTGGGCGACTCCGAGCATCCAGGGGAAGTCCAGCGACTGGACGACGCAGTAGGCGAACAGCCAGGTGAGGAGCCGCTCGACGTCGAGCCCGAGCAGTCCCGCCATGCGCGTCGCCAGTGCCACCGGGTCCGAAACGAGGCGGTCCTTGCAGTTGAGATGATGCTGGAGCGCGTCGTAGGTGGGGTCACCCACGAAGGGCTTGGGATCGATGACGAGCCACGGTTCCCGTCCTGAAGCCAGAACGTTCTCGGCGTGGAGGTCGGTGCAGAGGAGCCGTTCGTCGGAAGCGGTCGTCGGCAGCGCCCGGAAGAGAGCGGCACCCTCTCGAGCGATGCCCGGGTCGATCCGGTCGCCCCGCCCGTCCTGCAACTTGCGTTCGAAACTGTCGGCCCAGTAGTCGCACATCTCCTGGAGCGGCCGGAACGCGCCGACATCGGACGGGATCCGCCAGAGACGCCGGAGCAGCCCGGCGATCACTTCGTCCTGCTCTTCCTCCGGACGTTCAGACAGCGTGGTGCCCGGCACGCATCGTTCCAGCAACATCGCCGTCGTCGATCTGACTAAGGCGCTCGTCGGCGAACACACGAACGGCGCCGTCACCGTTCCATTCGCGTAGGCCGGCCGCCTCGTCCTCGCCTTCCATGTGATGCGACCCGACCTTCAACACGACATCGCCAAAATCGGGCGAGGTCGCCGGCGCCACCCAGGCCGTGACCCCGCCGGGCTCGAAGGGATTGCCCAATGTGAGCGACCAACGGGTGGTCACGTCCTCGATCTCCTCAGGCAATCCGGCCAGCCATGCGTCATGGCCGTCGTGCACTGCACGAGGCCACGAGCCTGCTCGGCATCGGGAATGAGTCCACGGACGACCATTGTCGTCGGCTTAGGACGGCCAGCGGCAGCATTCGCACAGGTGGAGGACATCACCCAGCCCGACGAAGTCGAGAAGCTCGGGGAGTCCTGCGCAAGCACCGTGAAGCTGCAACGACCGCCCGCAACGGGACGCCGCCACCTGCAGCCGGGCCAGCGCGTCCACGGCGTTGAGGTCGGGAGGCACCAACCACGAGACGTCGAGGTCGATGTCGTCGACCTCCTCCCGCCGCCGAGGTCGTCCCGGCTCCATCGTCAGCCGTCCGACGGGAGTTGGCTTGGGAGGCCGAAGAGCTCGAAGAGCGACGGCTCCAAGAAGACGTGGATCGCACGGATGCGGCCCGCGACGACCTCGAGCACCTGGATGGCGAAACCCTGAGGCTGGCCGCCCGGCTCCAGTGTCCGGTACACGGCCACGGCCGGCGACCCGTTCGCGCTGACGGGGGTGAACCGCTCCTGGCCGAAGGCCTCGGCCTTGACCATCCAGCGACGGATGTCCTCCGATCCGCGCATCCAAAGCTCGAAGGGTGGCATTTCGAGGATGGCATCGTCCCGCAAGAGGGCCACGAGTCCATCGATGTCGTCGCGCTCGAAGGCATCGACGTACGCCGCCAAGACCTCACGATCCTCGGCCGAGGGCTCCCTTGGCGTCAGGTCAGGCTGCGCATCACCGACCGCGGCGCGGGCCCGGCGCAGGGTGCTGTTCACCGCCGTCGTGCTCGTCTCGAGCAGCACCGCGACCTCGGCTGCCGGCCACCGCAACACGTCGCGCAAGATCAGCACGGCGCGCTGACGAGGGGCGAGATGCTGCAGGGCGGCGATGAAGGCGATACGCACGGACTCGCGGGCCACAGCCCGCTCCGCGGGATCGTCCTGCGGCGACGGCAAAACCATGCGGTCGGGCGCCGGCCCGATCCAGAACGCCTCGGGACGGACGTCGCCGCGGACCAGCTCTCCGGACTGAGCGGGCGCGACGTCCATGGGCAACGCGCGGCGCGCCCGGCCCTTGGACATGTCGATGCACACATTCGTCGCGATCCGATAGAGCCAGGGTCGGACCCCTTCACGCTCCTCGAAGCGTTCGAGCGCCCTCCAAGCCCGGAGCATCGTGTCCTGCACCGCGTCCTCGGCTTCGTGGATGGAACCGAGCATCCGGTAGCAGTAGCCGGTCAACTCGTGACGGTACGGCTCCAACTGCTCAGCAGAGACCACACCGGTCACGCGGGGCCCGCTCACGACGGCAGCCTACGGCGCGGGACACTCACGGGAGAGGCGACAGACCGGCCGGCGTCAGCAAGAACGCTCCCGCATCGTGTTCGGCCGCCGAGACGAGCTCGAGGGTCGCCTTGCCGACGTCCTCGGGAGTGATGCCGGGCCCCACCTCATCGAGATACGCCTCGACGGTCATGTCGTTTCGACGCGCGTACGCCGCGGCGGCCATCGCGCCGATGTCGGTTGCCGGCGTCAACTTCGGCAACACCGAGACGAACCGGATGCCCAAACCGGCACGGGCTGACTCGTCTGCGGCGTAGCCGGTGATGAAGCGGACCGTGGCCTTGGCGCCGGCGTAGCCGCCACTGAGAGGTGAGCCGAACAAGGCGGCGCCACTCGACATCACGACAACGGTGCTGCCCGGGCGGAGTGGTTGCAGCAAGGCCTCGCGCAGCCAGTGGAAGGCGTGGCGGACGTCAACGTCCCAGTTGCGGCTGAAGGTCTCCCACGTGTGCTCATGGAGTGGCCGCGGCAGCGGTGCCGCACCCGCATTGAGCACGAGGACGTCCGGCTCGTACCGTACGACCAGCATGCCCGCGACGACGGGGTCGGCCGCGTCCGCGACCACCGGGATGAGGCGGTCGCCGAGCTCGTCACGCAGGCTCTCGAGCGGTTCGGCGCTGCGGGCGACGGCGACGACCCGGGCGCCGTCGGCGTGGAGCGTGCCGGCGACCGCCCGGCCGAAGCCCCGGCTGGCCCCGGTCACGATGGCGGTGGGAATGGTCTGGTTCGAAGCGGGCATCGGATCGCCTCCTTGGCTCTGGGTGGTCCCCCTCGCCGTTACAACTGGCCGGGCGCCGAAAAGTCGTCGCGGAAGAATTCGGATGTGGGCGCGACGACTTTTTCCGGGTGGGGCAGTTGCAACGGGCGGAAGCTGATTCCCCGAAAGAAAGGAACCAAGCCATGAGCAGCCAGAACTTCGCCACCGCGTTCGTGGTCGACCAGACGCCCGACGAGGCCTTTGCCGCTATCACGAACGTGCGCGGCTGGTGGTCCGGCGAGATCGAGGGTCGGACCGACGCCCAAGGTGAGGTGTTCACCTACCGCTACGAGGACATCCACTACACGAAGCAACGGATCAGCGAGCTGATCCCCGGCCGCAAGGTGGTCTGGCAGATCGTGGACTCCGAGATCACCTTCACCGAAGACCCCAACGAGTGGACCGGCACCGAAGTGATCTTCGAGGTCGTTCCGACGGGCGGTCAGACCGAAGTCCGGTTCTCGCACGTCGGGCTCGTACCCGAGTTCGAATGCTACGACCAGTGCACGAGCGCCTGGGGTTTCTACATCAACAACAGTCTCCGACAGCTCATCACCACAGGGCAGGGCGCGCCCAACGCGAAGGAGAGCCCCGCCGCCTGAGCGCTCCACCTCAAAGGCGTGTGACCGTCGCGAACCAGGCGGGGACGCCCCGCTCGATGAACGTCGTCCGGATCGTCGCCGGTTCCACGCGGTCGACGTTCCAGCCGCGTTGTTGGCTGAACGAGGCCCGCAGCTCGTCTTGCCCGATTGGGTGGGGACCGATATCGGGGGCGTCATCGCTGAAGCACAACACGTAGAGGGTTCCGTCGTGCTTGGTCGCGGACGCAAGGCTCGCCACGTACTTCGAGCGCTCGTCTTCGTCGCAGGTGTGGAACAGGCCGCAGTCCAGCACGGTGTCGAAGCTTCGCTCCAGACGGTCGAGATCGAACGCATCGGCCACCGCGAATTCCGCGTCGATCCCGCGGTCCGCGGCCTTTGCCCGGGCGAGCTCGATGGCCGTCGCGGCGAGGTCGACGCCCAGGACCCGAAGCCCGAGCGACGCGGCGAGCAACGCGTGCTCACCCGTACCGCAGCCGGCATCGAGGACGGCTCCTGTGAATCCGCCCTCCGATGCGACGCGCACGAACGCGTCCTGCGGCCGGCCGATGTCCCAGGGCGCCGGGTCGTGGCCCTCGTAGGACGCATCCCAGGACCGCCCGCTCGTGCGTTCGTGACTGGTCGGGGGACGCGGCATCAGCCGGCGAGCGGCGAGGAGAACCACCAGCGATGGTTCTCGGGGTCACGCGCCCCGTACTCGCGGAGCCCGTATTCCTGGTCCGACGGTTCGCTGTCGACGTGCGCGCCGGCCGCCCGCACCCTGGCGAAGTGTGCGTCCACGTCGGGCACGATCACCTCGAGGCCGCCGTGCGAGCCTTCAGCGCCCTTGGGTGAGGCCATCTCGTGCTCGGCAGTGACGCGGTGGAGCCAGATCGGGGCGTCGCCCGCCCGGACCTCTGCGTGCACGACAGTGCCGTCGTCGGTCCGGTAGATCCCTCCGGATGTGAATCCGAATGTGCTGACGAGGAAGTCGTGGGCCGCCTCGATGTCCTCGTAGACGAGGATGGGGATCACGGTCGTTCCGGTCATGGTCTCGTCCTCGATGGTGTGCTGTGGCGTGGTCATGCCGCCACTATGCGGGAACCATCTCCTCGGCGTCTTGTAGAAACCTGACCTCGGGAATGGCCTTGGCGTCTGCGGCGTACGCACCGGGGGTCATTCCTGCGAGCGCCGAGAAGTCCCGCGTCAGATGGGACTGGTCGTAGTAGCCGGCCTCAGTGGCGATGTCGGCGAGCGAGCGGCGAGGGGTCTGTTCCATGAGCAGGCTCGTGGCGTGCTGGAAGCGCAGCAGGCGCGCGTAGGCCTTGGGCGACAGCCCGAGCTGGCGCCGGAAGTTCTGCGTGACGTGGCGCCGGCTCCATCCCGTTTCGTCCATGAGCGGCTCGACCCGCGCCCGCCCCTGTGATCGATGCAGCTGACGCCGGAGCCATGCGACTTCGTCGGACAGCGCCGGGACCTCGCAGGACGCAAACGATGTGTCGAGGACGTCGAGCCGGGCCCCCCACGTGGGAGCGTCGGCCAGCTTCTCGAGGAGGCGTGTGCCTTCTCGGCTGAGCGCATCGTCAAGGGAGACGACCCTGTCGGTGTACGCCTCGACGTCACCGAGAAGAGCGAGCGCGCCCGCAGGGGTCAGCTCGACCTGGACGCCCAGCTGGTGACCGGCCACGCCGGTCACACTCGAAGCGGACTGGTTGCCGACGACGAAGGCACGGAGCCGTTGGGGGTCGCGTCCTACCTCGCCGTCGTGCACCTCCATCTCGTCGCCGAACGCCAGGATCAGCGCGACGCCGCAGCGGGCGACCTCCCGACGGAAGAAGCCGTCGCCGATCCATTCCTCGTACCCGACGTACTCGCGCGCGGCGTCCGCCGCAGCCGGGTCGACGGCGCGCTGGGCCCAGTCGTGGGCGCCCTGCTCGGAGAGCCGGCGGGTGAGGACGACATCGTCCGCCATCGCCTCCAGCATCGCGCCAATGGCAGCGGGCGCGAGCACCCCGGTGCTGGACTGGCGGCATGCTCGAGACACCCGAGGAACTGGACCGCCTGCAGAACCTGCTCGACGCCTCGATGGCAAGTGCCGGGCCGCACCTGCGGGACATCATCAGCGACGAGCGACGGCTCGGTGCCCGGCAGCTCACGGAACGGCTGCACGGCCTGTGCCTGCTCGTGCTCGCCACGGCGACGGCGGATGGCCGACCGTTGGCGGGACCGGTCGACGGCTACTTCCTGCACGGGACGTTCTGGTTCAGCTCGGGGACCCAGTCGGTGCGCATGCGCCACCTGGCGGCGCGGCCCGCGGTCAGTGCGACCTACCTGCCGGGCGAGGAGCTCGCGGTGACGGTGCACGGCCGCGTCGAGTGCCATCCGATGAAGGAACCGGCTGCGCCGAGCTGCGGCAAGCGATGCTCGACGAGTACCTGCCCAAGCAGGGACCGTCCTTCGAGGAGTGGCTCGAGAATGCTGACGCCATCGGGGCCCGGATCGAGCCGGAGAAGATCTTCACCTTCAGTTTGGCTGCGAACTAGCCGCGCCGACGCGGCTAGAAGGTCGCTACTCGGCGGCGTCGATCGCGGCGATCCGCCGGACCAGGCGTGACTTGTGGTTGGCGGCGGTGTTCTTGTGGATCACGCCTTGGGATGCAGCCTTGTCGATCCGCTTCACGGCCTGGCGCAGCATCTCCACGCTGTCCTCGGCGCCGGCCTCGGCGGCCGCCACGGCCGACTTGTTGCGCGTGCGCATCTCGGCGCGGACCGACTTGTTGCGCAGCCGGCGCTTCTCGTTCTGGCGGTTCCGCTTGATCTGGCTCTTGATGTTGGCCACGTGAAGAAATCCTCGGGTTTTCGAAAAGGTCCGGCGGCAGGGCGTGAGCCCACCGGAACGGAGAGACAACTGTAGCAGGTGGCGGCCACCACCTGACAGGCGCAGTACGGCATCGGGGGGAACAAGTTCCCAGGCCAGGCGACCGGGAACGGGGGGCGAGGCCGGTACGATCGACGGACCGTGCCGTCCCCTGCCAACGACCGTGGACCCGTTGTGATCGAGCGCATCCGCAACTTCTCCATCATCAGCCACGTCGACCACGGCAAGTCGACGCTGTCGGACCGCATCCTCGAGATGACCGGCGCCGTCGACCCCCGCCTGATGCGCGAGCAGTACCTCGACTCCATGGACATCGAACGGGAGCGGGGCATCACCATCAAGGCGCAGAACGTCCGGGTCCAGCACGCCGGCCATGTGCTCCACCTGATCGACACCCCGGGTCACGTCGACTTCGGCTACGAGGTCTCGCGGTCGCTGGCGGCGTGCGAGGGGGCGGTCCTCCTCGTGGACGCGAGCCAGGGGATCCAGGCGCAGACGCTGGCCAACGCCTACCAGGCCCTCGAGCACGACCTCGAGATCGTCCCGGTGCTCAACAAGATCGACCTGCCGGCGGCCGACCCGGTGCGCTGCGCACTCGAGATCGAGCACGTGCTCGGGCTGCCGGCCGAGTCGATACTGCACATCTCGGCGAAGACCGGCGAGGGTGTGCGGGAGCTCTTGGACGCGATCATCGCCCGGATCCCGCCGCCGGTCGGTGACGCCTCGGCGCCGCTGCGCGCGCTGATCTTCGACTCCTCCTACGACCAGTACCGCGGCGTCGTGAGTTCCATCCGGATCGTGGACGGGACGCTGCGGGCGGGGGAGCGGCTGCGCTTCATGCAGGCGGGAGCCGTGCACGACGTGGAGGAGATCGGGGCCCGGACGCCCGATGCCCTGCCCGAGCAGCGGCTGGGGCCGGGGGAAGTCGGCTACCTGATCGCGGGGATCAAGGACGTCGGGGGCGCGCGGTCCGGTGAGACCGTCACCGACGGCGGTGCACGGCGCATCGGAGGCGTTGGCCGGGTACCAGGACCCCAAGCCGATGGTGTTCTGCGGCCTGTACCCCGTCGACGGCGACGAACTCCCCGACCTGCGCGACGCGCTGGACAAGCTCAAGCTCAACGATGCGAGCTTCACGTTCGAGCCGGAGACGTCGCACGCACTGGGCATCGGGTTCCGCTGCGGGTTCCTCGGGCTGCTGCACATGGAGATCGTCCGGGAGCGGCTGGAACGCGAGTTCGACCTGTCGTTGATCGCCACGGCGCCTTCGGTGGCGTACCGGGCGTTCTTGACCGACGGCGGCGAGGTCGATGTCGACAACCCGACGGAGCTGCCGGACGCGACCCGGCTCGACCATATCGACGAGCCGATGTTGGCGGCGACGATCATCACGCCGAGCGAGTACACCGGCACCGTGATGGAGCTGTGCCAGTCGCGGCGGGCGGAGATGACCCGGATGGAGTACCTGTCCCCGGAACGGGTGGAGCTCGTGTACACGGTTCCCCTGGCGGAGGTGGTGATCGACTTCTTCGACCAGCTCAAGTCCCGAACGAAGGGCTACGCGTCGCTGGACTACGAGCCGGAGGGGTACGCGACGGCGAACCTGGTGCGGGTGGACGTCCTGATCAACCACACGCCGGTCGACGCCTTCTCGACGATCGTGCACAAGGGCTCGGCCGACGTGTACGGGCGCAAGATGGCCGAGAAGCTCCGTGAGCTGATCCCACGCCAAATGTTCGACGTGCCGATCCAGGCCGCCATCGGCGGGCGCATCGTGGCCCGCGAGACGGTCAAGGCGAAGCGCAAGGACGTCCTGGCCAAGTGCTACGGCGGCGACATCACCCGCAAGCGCAAGCTGCTCGAGAAGCAGAAAGAGGGCAAGAAGCGCATGAAGAACATCGGGCGGGTCGAGGTGCCGCAGGAGGCTTTTATCTCCGCGTTGCGTCTCGGGGACGACTGAGGGCGGACGTCGGAGACGGCGTTGGTGACGGCGCGCCCTCTTCGGGCCGTCCTCGGTCAGCTGGTGGCGCCCGCCGATGTCGGTGCGCCGCCGGCTCCCGTATCGCTCTGCACCGTCGCTCCCGGGTGTTGTGCGCTCAGGTCGAGGAGCGAAAGATTGGCGGCGGTGGCGGGCAGATACTCGTAGGTCAGGACATGCAGCGTCTCGGGGCACTGAGGACCTTGCGCGCAACCCACGGTGGTCTGGACGAGCAATGGGCGATAGTCGCTCTTGGCCACGTCGAACGTGCCGTTCACCAGCCCGCTGCCGGCGGGCAGGCCCGTCAGCGACAGGACGTCCGCCGGCACCCCGTCGACCACCGTCGAACCGGTCACCTGGGCCTGCCCCGACGCAATGAGCGAGCGGATGGCGGCCGGCTGATCGACCGCTCCATGGCTCGGCGGGCCGTCGATGCCTGTCGTGATGGTGTTCGTGGCGGCGTCGTAGCTGGACGTCATGGACCCGTTCTGAGCGTTCCCCGCGAACTCCACGCCCTCCTTTATGACCCGGTACGCGGTGTCCGTCGCCCAGAGTTCGTAGGGCTGTGCCGGGTCGGCCCCGATCGTCACCATCGCGCGCACGTGCATCACGGTGTTCGGCGGTGGGGACAGAGCACTTTCGACGCCCGTGAGGACGGCGGCGTCGGCTGGGCTCATGCCGCCACCGCCGCCGAGCACCAGGCCGAGGGAGAGACCGAGAGCGGCGAGCACCGACCCCGGCGTGCCGATGGTGACCGCTCGCCGAAGGTGACGCCGGCGAACACGATGCCGTTCGAGGTCGGCCGCGACGGCCCCGCGGAGCTCGTTTCGGAACTGCTGCAACTCGGTGTGAACCACGGACATGATCAGGATCCTCCTAGGGCGAAGTTGAGACGACGGAGTGACCGGGAGACGCGCAAACGCGCGGCGACGGGCGTGCACTGGAGGCGGTCGGCGATCTCGCTGTACGGCCGCTGCTCGACGACGCGCAGGACCAGCAGCTCGCGCTCTGCGTCGGGGAGATCGGCGAACGCCCCTACGGCGGCGGAGGGAAACGACAGACGGTCGTCCACGGCCTCGTAGTCGAGGTGGGCGACCGAGAGCGGGAGGCCCAGGCGTTCCCGGGCGCCGTGCTCGATCCGCCGCTTGCGGAGCGACGACCGCAGCACGTTCAGGGCGATGCCGTAGAGCCAGGGCAGGGCGGACCCCTGGTGCTCGTCTCGGAACCGCTTGCGACTCTGCCACGCGAGGGCGAAGACCTCGGCGGTCAGGTCAGCGGCATAGTCCCCGACGCGCGCACTCGACCAGGCGAAGATCCGGCCGACGTGCCGGTCGTAGAGCTCGGCGAAGGCGTCAGGGTCCTCGAGGCCCAACAACCGGGCGTCCGTCTGCTCCGACCACGAACTCACAACCCGTATATGACACTTCGGGCCGAAATGTGTCACGTCGGGGAGATGGGGGCGACGACCCTGGTGGCGTGGCGCCCGGAGCCGGGCGCCTGGCACTCGGTAGACTTGAGTGCCAGGCCCATTCATGACTCCCAACGCCGATTCCGCTTCGCCGTTCGACGACCTCGGGGACTCCGAGCTCAACGTCCGGCGCGCCGCCATTCTCGAGGCGGTGGTCAGCCAGTACATCGGCACGGCCGAGCCGGTCGGTTCGTCGCACGTCGTCGATGCACCGGGCGTGCAGGTGTCGTCGGCGACCGTGCGCTCCGAGATGGTCGCGTTGGAGCGGGAGGGCTATCTCGTCCAGCCCCACACGAGCGCCGGCCGCATCCCGACCGACAAGGGCTACCGCTTCTTCGTCGACCACCTGACCTCTCCCGGGGTGCTCGGGCCGGTGCAGCGCCGCCAGGTGTCACAGTTCTTCGAACAGGTGCACGGTGAAATCGAGATCGTGCTCGAGCGGGCCTCGGGCCTGCTGTCCGAACTGACCTCGTACGCCGCGGTCGTCGTCGGCCCCTCGCACGAGACCTCCACCATCCGCTCGGTCCAGCTGGTCGGCCTCTCGCCGCTCCACGCGTTGCTCGTCGTGGTGCTGTCCGACGGCGCGGTCGAGAAGCGCACGATCGACCTCGAGAGCGAAGTCTCCGACGAGGTGCTGGCCGCCACGAGTGCCTTTCTCTCCCCCACCTGGTGGGGCGGACGATGGCGGGGCCCTGGCACGTCCCGGCGAGCGGGACGAGAGCGGTCGACGGCCTCGTCACCGCCGCGCTGCTCGCCTTCGACTCGATGGGCGGGGACATCGAGTCGGACCAGGTGTTCGTGGGCGGCCCGGCCCGCCTGGTCGAGTCGTTCGAGGCGGTCGAGACCGTGCGTTCGGTGCTCAGCATCTTGGAGCAGCAACTCGTCGTGGTGTCGCTCCTGCGCGACGTCCTCGACAGCGGGTTGTCGGTGGCCATCGGCACCGAGCACGGCTACGAGCCGCTGTCCTCGTGTGCCGTGGTCGTCGCACCCGTGACCGTCGACGGGCAGAACCTCGGCGCGGTCGGCCTGCTCGGCCCGACCCGCATGGACTACCCGCGCACCATGGCGGCCGCCCACGTCGTGGGCGAACGGCTGGGCGAACGGCTGGCAGGAGGACACGATGGCCGTCACTGACGGGCTGGGCGACCTCTACGAGTTGCTCGGCGTCCGGCACGACGCGAGCGACGAGGAGATCAAGCGGGCCTACCGGGCGCGCGCCCGCGAGCTGCACCCGGACACCAATCACGGCGACCCCGAGGCCGAAGCGCGCTTCAAGCAGGTGACCGTCGCCTACGAGGTGTTGCGCGACCCCGAGCGGCGCGCCCGCTACGACCGCTACGGGCCCGAGGGCGTCTTCGGGGCCCAGGCCGGCGGGATGGGCGGCTTCAACTTCGAGGGCGGCCTCGGCGACATCTTCGAGGCGTTCTTCGGACAGATGCCGGGGCAGCCCAACCGGCGGCGGGGGCCCGTTCCCGGCGCCGACGCCGAAGTCCGCCTCGACCTGCAATTCGCGGAGGCCGTGTTCGGCTCCCAGAAGGAGATCGCGGTCCGCCTGCCGTCGATCTGCACCGCCTGCGCCGGGCGGGGCACGGCCCCGGACACCGAGCCCGAGACGTGCATCGACTGCCAGGGCACGGGAGAGCTGCGGCGCGTGCGCCAGTCCTTGCTGGGTCAGGTCGTGACGAGCGTGGCCTGTTCGCGCTGCGCGGGCACCGGCGACATGATCCCGCACCCGTGCCCGGTCTGCCGGGGCGAGGGGCGCCGGATGGAGGAGAACACCTTCACCGTCGAAGTGCCCGCGGGCGTCGAGCACGGGTCAACGCTGCGGCTGGCCGAACGCGGCGCGGCGGGACAGCGCGGCGCGCCGAACGGGTCGCTGTTCGTCCACTTGGCCGTGCACCCGGACCCGCGCTTCGAGCGCCAAGGCGAGCACCTCAACACGACCTTGACCGTGAGCGCGGCGCAGGCCGCGCTCGGCGTCGAGACCGAGGTCGAGTCGCTCGACGGCCCCCAGCGCGTGATCGTGGCGCCCGGCACCCAGCACGGACACGTCGAGCGCATCCGCGGTCTGGGCGTGCCGCACCTGCGCGGCCGCGGTCGCGGCGACCTCTTCGTCCACCTGCTGGTCGCGACGCCGACGAACCTGACGCCAGAACAGGACGAACTCTTGCGCCAATACGCCGCGTTGCGCGGCGAGGACGTCGCCGCCCCGGGTGCGAGCGGTGGCGAAGGCGTGTTCTCGCGCCTGCGGTCCGCTTTTGGCTGACGCCGGTCCCACCGGTCTCACCGGTCCGACCGGTCCCACCTACGCCGCCATCACGGTGCGGGCCGCCGCGTCGGCGCAGGTCTTCGTGGACGACCCGGCGGCTCCCGTGCTGGCCGACGCCGACGCCCACCATCTCGGCCGCGTGCTTCGCCTGCGCCCGGGTGAAGAGGTGATTGCGTCCGACGGGCGCGGCCGCTGGGCCCGCACCAGGTGGCAGGGCGGCCCCTCGCTCGAGCTCGTGCGTGACGCGCCGGGGATCGGCGGCGACGGGACGGTCCAGTCGGAGCGACCCGCCGGGCCGGCGCTCACCGTCGCCTTCGCGCCCGTCAAGGGCGAGCGACCCGAGTGGGTGGTCCAGAAATTGACGGAGCTCGGCATCGACCGCATCGTGCCGTTGCGCAGCGAGCGCAGCGTCGTCCGCTGGAGCGGAGTCCGCGGCAGGAACGCGGTCGAGAAGTTGCGACGCGTCGCCCGTGAGGCCGCGGGCCAGTGTCGGCGCGTCTGGCTGCCCGAGATCACCGACACCTTGGGCTTCGGAGAGCTGCGGGACTTGGGTGGCCCCGGTGAGGTCGTTCTCGCCCAGTTGAGCGGTGACCGGCCGAGCCTGCACCAGCACGTCGTAGCGGTGGGGCCCGAGGGCGGGTGGAGCAGCGACGAGCTGGCAGCCGGCCTGCCCACGGTCGGCTTCGGCCTCAGCGTCCTGCGGGCGGAGACGGCGGCAGTGACCGCCGGCGCGTTGCTGGCCTCGCTGCGGACCGGCACCGTGGCGGCCGCTCACGAGACGAAGGGCCAGCCCTGATGGGGCCACATGGTCACGGGGGCGACCCGGCGCCCGGTATGTTCGCGCCAGTGATCGTGACAGAGCAGAGGGAGCGCGTCGCCTGCGCATGACCGACTGCCTCTTCTGCAAGATCGTGGCGGGCGAGGTGCCCTCCGACACGGTCCACGAGACCGAGACCACCTTCGCCTTCAAGGACATCAACCCGGCCGCTCCCCTGCACGTGCTGGTGGTGCCGCGGCGGCACATCGAAGACGCGTCGGTCGTCTCCGCCGAGGACGGACCCGTGCTGGCGGACATGCTCATTGCGGCCACGCGCGGTCGCCGACGCGGCCGGCCTCGCCGATCCCGACCGGGGCTACCGCCTCGTGTTCAACATCGGCCCCGACGCCATGAACTCGGTACCGCACCTCCACCTCCACGTCATCGGGGGCGAGCCGCTGAAGGGACACTTCATCAAGACATGACTGCCGCGTGACCACCACCCTGCGCGCCGAGTGCTTCGTCCCCGGCAATCACCTCATGGCCGGGCTGCTGGGGACCCGCGACGAGCACCTGCGCCAGATCGAGGAGGCCTTCCCCGACGAGCAGATCGTCGTCCAGGGCAACCGCATCTCGGTGGAGGGCGCCGCGGCCGAGGTCGTCGTGCGCCTCTTCGAGGAGCTGATCCTCATGGTGCAGTCGGGCCGGGACATCGACTCGTCCACCTTGGCCCGCACGATCGACATGGTGCGCGAGGACATCAGGCCGAGCGAGGTCCTGCGCTCCGAGGTGGTGCGCGCCGCGGGCGGCAAGACGGTGCGCCCCAACACGGCCGGGCAGAAGCGCTACGTCGACGCCATGGCCCAGAACGTGATCACCTTCGGCATCGGCCCGGCGGGGACCGGCAAGTCGTACCTCGCCGTCGCCCAAGCCGTGCACGCGCTGCAGTCGCGCCAGGTGTCGCGCATCATCCTCACCCGGCCGGCGGTCGAGGCGGGGGAGCGACTCGGTTTCCTGCCCGGCGACCTCATGGCCAAGGTCGATCCGTACCTGCGTCCGCTCTACGACGCGCTCTACGACCTGCTGGAGCCTGAAGGCGCGCAGCGCCTGCTCGACCGGGGCACCATCGAGGTGGCACCGTTGGCCTTCATGCGTGGTCGGACCCTGAACAGCTCGTTCATCATCCTCGACGAGGCCCAGAACACGACGCCCGAACAGATGAAGATGTTCCTGACCCGCATCGGCTTCGGTTCCAAGTGCGTCGTGACCGGCGACGTCACCCAGATCGACGTGCCCGGCGGACGGTCCGGGCTGGTCGGGCTCGAGCCGGTGCTCGGCGGGCTCGACGACATCGCGTTCGTCCATCTCACCCGCCGCGACGTGATCCGGCACAAGATCGTGGCCGACATCATCGACGCCTACGACATGGCGGAAGGGCGGACCGGTCACACCAAGTGACCATCGACGTCTTCGCCGCCGACGAGCAACAGGCCCATCCCATGGACGTGGCCCGCTGGGCCGAGCTGGCGCGCCAGGTGCTGACCGCCCGCAAGGTGAAGGGCGAGACCGAGGTCTCGTTGCTCTTCGTCGACGAGGCGGCCATGGCCAAGCTCAACGAGCAGTTCCTCGGCAAGAGCGGGCCGACCGACGTGCTGTCGTTCCCGATGGAGGAGGAGCCCGGGCCGACCGGGCGCTCGCCGGACTTCGGCGGCACGGGGCCGGGCACGTCCGCCGAGGAGGGCACGCTCACGCTGCTCGGCGACGTCGTGATCTGTCCCGTCGTGGCCGCGCGCAACGCCGAGGAGCACGGGGTCCCGCTTGACGACGAGGTTGCGTTGTTGGTCGTGCACGGACTGCTCCACCTCCTCGGCATGGACCACGAGGTGGATGCCGAGGCCGAGAGGATGGAGGCCCTCGAGCGGCAGTTGCTGCAACGGTTCTACCGGGTCAGCCCGGGGGCGTGAGCGTGGCCCCGCTGCTGGCGACGAGCTTCAGAGCGGTGGACGCCATCTTCATCGTCGTCATCGCCGTGCTGCTCGCAGGCTCCGGTGTGCTCGCGATGGCCGAGACGAGCCTCGTGCGCATGACCAAGGTCAGGGCGAAGGCACTCGTCGACGAGAAGCGCCGCGGCGCGCGCCAGTTGGCCAGCCTGGTGGAGAACCCGGCCAACTTCCTCAACCCGATCCTCCTGCTCGTCCTGATCTGCCAGCTCGTCTCCGCCTCCCTCCTCGGCATCGTGGCCGAGCACCTCTTCGGCCCCTGGGGCGTGCTCCTCGGCATCGTCTTCGAAGTGGTCGTCATCTTCGTGTTCTTCGAGGCCGTGCCGAAGAACTGGGCGGTGCTGCACGCGGACCGCGCCGCGCTCTTGAGCGCCCCGATCGTCAATGCCTTGTTCCGGTTCCCGCCGATCCGGTGGCTCTCCACGCTGCTCATCGGTCTGGCCAACCGGATCATCGGCGTCGCCGAGGACCAGGACATGCCGCACTCCTTCATCACCGACTCCGAGCTGAAGGCGATGGCAGACGTGGCGCACGAGGAGAACGTGATCGAGAAGGACGAGCGCACGTTCATCCACTCCATCATCGACTTCGGCGACACGGTTGCCCGCGAGGTCATGACGCCGCGTCCCGACATGGTGACGGTCGAGGCGGACGCCACAGTCCGCGACGCGCTGGAGACGGCACTGACGGCGGGGTACAGCCGCATTCCCGTCGAGGAGGCCGGGATCGACGACATCATCGGGATCGCCTACGCCAAGGACATGGTGCGCGACGAACGCGCGGGCAAGTCAGGCCAGACCGTGCGGGCCAGCATGCGGCCGGCCAAGTTCGTGCCCGAGTCCAAGGAGGTGTCGGAACTCCTGCGCGAGATGCAGGAGGAGAAGTTCCACATGGCGATCGTGGTCGACGAGTACGGCGGCACGGCCGGACTCATCACCCTGGAGGACCTCCTCGAGGAGCTCGTGGGCGACATCGTGGACGAGTTCGACGCCGAGGAGCCGACGGTCGAACGGCTCGACGACGGCTCTGTGACCGTGCCCGCCGGCTACTCGGTCGACGATGCGGGCGCGCTGCTCGGGGCGGAGCTGCCACACGGGCCGTGGGACACGGTGGGCGGGCTCATGCTCGACATCGTGGGGCGGGTGCCCGACGCCGGCGACTCCGTCGAGGCCGACGGCTTCCGGCTCACCGCGCTCGACGTCCGGGGGAGGCGGATCGGCCGCGTGCGGATCGAGCCGACCGGCGATCCCGACGGGGGCGACGCCCCGGACTCCGGCGACGGCACCCTGGCGAAGGCGAAAGCGAAGGCGAAGGCGGAGCGCGCCGGCGACGCCTCGCACACCCGAAACTGACGTCGTGCGCTCCGGCTTCGTTGCCGTCGTGGGCCGGCCCAACGTCGGCAAATCGACGCTCGTGAACAAGATGGTCGGGACGAAGGTGGCGATCACGTCTTCCCGGCCGAATACGACGCGACATCGGATCCTCGGCGTGTGGCACGACGAACCGGCGGACGCGCAGGTCGTCTTCGTGGACACGCCGGGCATCCACCGCCCCCGCAGCGCCCTGGGGACCCGGCTCAACGAGACCGCGACGGGCGCCTTGGACGAGGTGGACGCGATCCTGGCGATCGTCGACGCCACCGCGGCGGTCGGTCCCGGCGACCGCACCGTGCTCGACCGCGCGGTCAGGCACCTGCGCCCGACGGGAACGGCCGGCGACGAGCCGGTCCTGGTCGTCGTCGTGAACAAGATCGACCGCGCCTCCCATCAGCGGGTGCTCGAACGGCTGGCGGAGGCCGAGGCGGCCGTGGCTGCGCTCGGTGAGCCCGCTGACGTCGAGTACTTCCCGGTCTCGGCGCGTACCGGCCAGGGGGTGGAGGAACTGACAGCGTTCCTCATCGGCCGGCTCCCCGAGGGTCCGCCGTTCTTCCCACCCGACGTCGTGACCGACACCCCCGAGGCGTTGTGGATCGCCGAGCTCGTCCGTGAACAGCTCTTGGCCAAGACCCGCGACGAGCTGCCGCACGCGATCACCTGCCGGGTCACCGAATGGGAGGGGCCGCTCATCCGCGTCGAGATCATCGTCGAGCGCGACTCCCAGAAGGCCATCGTCATCGGGAAGGCGGGCGAAGTCCTCAAGCAGGTCGGCATCGCCGTCCGGGAGCAGCTCCCCGAAGGCACCTATCTCGATCTGCACGTCAAGGTCGAGCGCCGCTGGCAGAACCGCGAGGAGATGCTGGATCGCCTCGGTTACTGATCCCCGGCGTCGTCGTCGAGCGCCCGGCGGAGGAACGACTCCACCTCGGAGCGGTCCACCGAGCGCCGCATCGGGGGCAGCCGCTCGAGCAGCACGCCGCGATAGGACGCCGTCGCCAGCCGCGGGTCGAGCACCGCGACCACGCCCTTGTCCTCCGCCGTCCGGATGAGCCGCCCGGCGCCCTGGGCCAGCAGCGTGGCGGCCCGTGGCAGGTCGACGAGCGAGAAGGCCCGGGCGCCGGCCCGGTCGCGCCGGGCCTGCAGCAGCGGGTCGTCGGGCCGTGGGAACGGCAGGCGGTCGATCACCACGAGCGAGAGCGCCCGGCCGGGGATGTCGACGCCCTGCCAGAAACCCAGCGTGGCGAACAGGCACGACGTCTCGTCCGCCGCGAACTCCTCGAGCAGGCGGCCCTTCGGCTGGTCGCCTTGGAGCAACAGCGTGTAGGGGAGCTCGGGGGCCAGCGTCTCGGCCGCCGCCTCGGTGGCGCGCCGGCTGGTGAACAGCGCCAAAGTCCGCCCGCCGGCCGCTTCGATGAGCAGACCCAACTCCTCGAACAGCGCGTCCTCGGCGCCCTCGGCACGCCGGTCGGGAAGGTGGCGGGCCACGTAGAGCAGCGAGTGCGCCCGGTAGTCGAACGGGCTGCCGACGTTGAGCTCCTCGGTCGGGAAGTCGTCGAGCCCGACGCGCTCGACGACACGCGGCGGGATGGTCGCGCTGGTCAGGACCGCCGTGAGTGCGCCCCAGAGCATCCCCGAGAGCGCCGGCCCGACGTCGATGGGGGAGAGCCGGAGTCGCGCGTTGCGCCGCGTGCCGTCGACCCACGCCACCTCGCTGTCGGAGCGGCCGACCATGCGGTGCAGGTCCTCGGCCAGGTGGGCCGCCGCCTGCAGCGTGCGGGTCTTGCGGCTCGCCTTGTCGGGGTCGTCCGCGTCGCCCGAGACGAAGCTGCGTTGCGCCCCGCCCCGTCGCAGCGCGTCGATCACGCGTCGGCTGACGTCGGCGGCGCGCGCCAAGAGGTCGGACAGGTCCTCGTCGGCGTCGGCGTCCCGGCTCCCGTCCTGCAGCACCCGGTCCCCGACCCGGTCCGAGAGCAGCGTGCCGAGCAGGTCGCCCGCCGCCGCGAGCGAGTCGAGCAGGTCCGAGTCCCGCGCTTCCACGAGCGGACGGGCCGCGGTCACCAGCGTGCGGAAGCGTCCCGGCGTGAGCTCCACGCCGAGGCTCGACGTCATGACCTCCTCGAGCTGGTGCGCCTCGTCGAACACGACGACCTCGTGCTCGGGCAGCACGACGCCGCCACTGGCGAGGTGCGCGCCGTAGAGGTGCGTATTGACCACGACGATGTCGGCCGCGGCCGCCCGGTCCCGTGCCGCCTCGGCGAAGCAGCTCCCGCCCGAGGGGCAGTTGAACGCGCCCGGGCACTCCCGCGGCCCCACGCTCACCATGTTCCAGGCGCGGTCCGACGGCTCGAAGCTCAGGTCGGCCCGGTCACCGGTGCGCGAGGTCTGGGACCAGGCGACCAGCTCGCGCACCTCCTCGACCATCCCCTCGGGCGGCTTCGAGGTTTGCTCGACCGGCGGTGTCGCCGCACCGGGCTCCGGCGCCTCCCAGTCCGGCTCGTCCGCCCGCCCGCCCCCTTGGTCGCCGAGCTCGGCCTGGATCCCACCCGAACCCACCTCGGCCACCCGCTGGCGGCAGATGTAGTTGCTGCGGCCTTTCAGGACCGCGTAGTCCAGCGGCACCGGAAGGCCCAGGCCCGACTCGACGAGCGGCAGGTCCTTGTCCCGGAGTTGGTCCTGGAGCGCCTTCGTCGCGGTGGCGACCACCACCTTCCTGCCGCTCTGTGCGGCCGGCACCAGATAGGCCAGTGACTTCCCCGTGCCGGTGCCGGCCTCGACGACCAGGTGGGTGCCCGTGGCGATCGCCTCCGCCACGGCGCGGCACATCTCCTGTTGCTCCGGGCGGTGCTCGCCGCCGGCCATCTGCGCCGTGATCTTGTCGAGCCCCTCGACAGCCTCGTCGCCGGCCTGCCGGGCGTCGATCCCGCGGCCGCCGCCCACGGCTGGTGCGAAGTCGTCGGCGTCGTCGAAGGCGTCAGCCCCCGAGCCCTCGCCTGCGGGCCCATCGTCCCAGTCCTCTGCCACCTTCCGATCATGCCCTCCCGCAGGGGCACACCGGAGCGACCGGGCTAGTTGCTGCTCACCTCCACCACGACCTGCGCCGAGAGCTCGTCGAAGGCGTTCTCGCCGAAGCTCGTCCACATGTCGCGCGCCGGGGGCGGCATGTGCGCCAGCATCGAGTCGCGCTGCCCTTGCGTCATGCGCTGGCGGATGAGCCCCAAGATCAGCCAGACCTTGTCGCCTTGGTACCCGGCGAGCGCGTGCCCCGGAAGCTGGCCCCATTCCTCGGCCGCGATGTTCTCCGCGGACAGCGGCAGCACGCGCCGCTCTTCCCCGTCGAGATGCGTCACCAGCTGCGCCCGCAGTGCCTCGAGGCTCTCGGCCACCGCCGCCTGCGCGCCCGCGTCGCCGTCCGCGCCCGGCCACTTCGCCAGCGACGCCCGTGCATCCTCGAGCAGCCGCAGGGCCTCCTTGTGCTCGCTCTCCAAGCTGTCGAGGAGCGCCTCCTCGCCGGGACAGCGCTCGCGGAAGCGGGGGAAGACGATCGCCTCTTCGCCGTCGTGGTGCGCCTCCAAGAAGTACAAGATGTTGTCGTAGTAGTTGCCGACCTGGTCCACCCTCGCCGCGTCGCCCGCAGCGATGTCACCGACCAGCCGCGGCGCCGCCCCGAGCGTGTCGCGGAACACGCCGTGCACGGCGTACATGTCGGTGACGTCGGGACGCGGGGTCCCCGCCTGATCTGCCATAGGAGCCTTCCCTTTGCTGGTCGCCAAACCCCGGAGCCATCCGCCGGGGAGGCCCAGTTCACCACGCCTGTTGTGATGTCGCCCGTGACCCGGCCGGACGGCCACCCCGCCGAGGCCGCGGTAGGTTCACCGGGTGACCTCCACAGTCCGGGAGCAGGGGGGCAACGAGGGGCACGGCCACAACCCTGACAAGCACGGCGGCCACGACGCCGCCGTGCAACCCGACCCGATCCCGCCCGAGCTCGACCTGTCACGGGTCCCCACCCACGTCGCCTGCGTCATGGACGGGAACGGCCGCTGGGCCAGTGCCCGGGGCCTGCCCCGCACCGAGGGCCACGCCGCCGGCGAGACCGCCCTCCTCGATGTGGTCAACGGCGCCCTCGAGATCGGCATCAAGTGGATCACCCTCTACGCGTTCTCGACGGAGAACTGGCGGCGCCCGCCCGACGAGGTGCGCTACCTCATGAACTTCAACCAGTCGCTGTTGATGCGGCGCGCCGACGAGCTCAACGAGAAGGGTGTGCAGATCCGCTTCGCCGGCCGCCGGGACTGGCGCGTCCCGCGACGCGTGCTCAAGCGCATGGACGAGTCGGTCGAGCTCACGAAGCGCAACAAGCGCATGGTGATGACGATGGCGTTCAACTACGGCGGCCGCGCCGAGATCGTCGACGCCGTGCGCGCCCTGGTCGCCGAGGGCGTCTCGGCCAACAAGATCGACGAGAAGGCGATCGGGCGCCACCTCTACTTCCCCGACATGCCCGACCCCGACCTGGTCATCCGCACGTCGGGCGAAACCCGCATCTCGAACTTCCTTCTCTGGGAGATCGCCTACAGCGAGCTCGTCTTCCCCGAGACCCTCTGGCCCGACATGCGCCGCCGCCACCTCTACGAGGCGGTGATCGACTACCAGCGGCGGGTCCGCCGCTTCGGCGCCGTCTCCTGACGGATCGGCCGATCGTTTTCGCCGGACCCGTCCCGGCGGCCTTCACTCTCCGCCCCGGGCCGGCCTCTACACCGAGTGCATACGCGGAATTCCTGCCCAACTCTGAAGTGAAAGGGTAGGACGTGCCTGCCAATCCTGCCCAAGACGGGTAGGGCAGTCCTACCCAAAAACCGGCGAGGTGGGCAGCGTTTTCGCGTATGCATCCAGCAGAGACCCAACCCGGCAGCCCTCATTCTCCGTCCCGACTGCCGCCCGGACCGCGCTCGGACAGCTCGCGGAACTCCTCGGGAACCCGTTCGGCGTCGGAAAGGGCGGTGGAGGCGTAACCAACAGCGGTTCGGCCGAACTTGTCGCGGATCGCGTCGACGGATCGATCCACTCCCCATCGGCCGGCCTCGACGACGGATCGAGGCCGGGGTGCCGCATCGCGCCGCCACGCCGGCGCATCGACCGGGAGTTCGAGCTGCAGCGAATGCTCCGGGTGCAAGTTGGAAACCGAAACGGCCAGCAACGAGATCTCGCGTTCACCCTCGTTGTCGCGGAGTGCTGCGTGGGCGAGCGTTTCGGCAACCTCCGTCAACGTGAGGGTGGTCGAGATCGCACTGGACAGCGTCACGGACCGGGTCACCGAGCGCAGGTGCGCGAAGCGGACCCGCACGGTCACGGTCCGACCGGACAGCGTTGCCTTGCGCAGACGGCCGGCCACTCGGTCGGCCAGGTAGGCAAGTGTCTCCCGGACGAGCTGCGGCGTGGCCTCGCGCCGCCCGAGGGCGGCCTGCGCACCCATTGATTTCGGCCCGGCCGGCGTCTCCACGACCCGTCCGTCGAGATTGGACGAGAGCGCGGCCAGTTTCGTCCCGGCTGCGTGCCCCACCAGGCTGGCCAGGATCGGGCTGCCCGCCTCGGCCAGCTGCCCGATTGTGTAGATACCCACTTCGTGGAGGCGCCGTTCCGTCGCGGCTCCGACGCCCCAGATCAGCCCGATGGGAAGGGGTTCGAGAAAGTCGATCTCGTGGCCCGGGGCGACGGCGACGAGGCCGTCGGGCTTGGCCACCTGTGACGCCACCTTCGCGAGGTGCTTCGTGCCGGCGACGCCGACGGACAGAGGGAGACCGATCTCGTCGCGCACGCGCCGGCGGATCGCCGCCGCGATCTCGGTCGGTGCGCCGAAGAGGTGGATGGCACCAGCGACATCGAGAAAGGCCTCGTCGATCGACACCCGCTCGACGCGTGGCGTGAAGTCGTGAAAGACGGACACGACGTCGTCGCCGAATTGCTGGTAGCGCCCGAAGTGACCACCGACGAAGACGAGTTCTCCGCACAGCTGGCGGGCCCGCCAGCCCGGCATGCCGCCGCGGACGCCGTAACTCCTGGCTTCGTACGATGCCGCGAGCACGACACTCCCGCCGACCGCGACGGGCCGGTTCCGCAGCGAGGGGTCCAGCAGTTGCTCGACCGAGGCATAGAAGGCATCGAGATCGGCGTGCAGGATCGTCGCCCGCCCGGGTGGCGGAGGTTCCACGTCGGGCTACGGTAATCGAACACATGTTCGCTTTCCAGGGGCCCGCCCCGCCCGGCCGGTCATGCCGGACTGCGAGAATGGGAGCGATGTCCTTGACGCGGATCACGACCTACGCCGGGGCCGCCCTGTTGGTCGTGTTCGCCGTCATCGTCCTCGCCTATGGCGCCTACGGAGCAGGGAGCGGCGTCGTCGTTGTCGTCGTCCTGGTCCTCCTGATCATCGGCGGCAGCAGGCTCTACGGCCGGCAGTCCCGCTACGGCGCCATCGCGGCCCGCAAGCGACCGGCCCAAGAGGCGCACAACCACGCCGCCGACTTGGCCGCCGACGCGCGCCGGGCGGCCGCCGACGCCGCCAAGCAGGGCGAGCGCTACTGCCCGCTCGACCCGGCCCACAACGTCGCCGCCAGTCATGTCGCCTCCAACGGCCACGCCTCGGCCGCGCACCCTGCGCCACCCCCACAGCCGCCCCCGGCACCACCGCAGCGCACCTAGACCCCGTGCGCGCCCCGTGAGCCTCTTCCGCGACAAGGGCGTGGTCCTGCGCAGCTACCGCCTGGGCGAGGCCGACCGCATCGTCGTGTTCCTGACCGAGCGACACGGCAAAGTCAGGGCCGTCGCCAAGGGCGTTCGGAAGACCAACTCCAAGTTCGGCGCACGGCTCGAGCCGCTCACCCACGTCGACCTCCTCCTGTGGCAAGGCCGCAGCGAGCTCGACATCGTGAACCAGGTCGAAGCCATCGAGGCCTACCGGGCCATAAGGGAAGACCTCACCCGCGTCCCCCAAGGCATGGCGCTGCTCGAGGTCACCGACCAACTCGCGCAGGAACGCCATCCCGACCCCGCCCTCTACACGATGTTGACCGGCGCCCTCCGCGCCCTCGCCGACCCCACCCACGACCCCACGCTCCTCGCGCCGAGCTTCTTCCTGAAGGCGCTCGTCCTCGAAGGCGCCGCCCCGGTCCTCGATGCGTGTGTCGTCTGTGCCGAACCCGACCCCGCCACCGAGCTCGTCGCGTTCGACCTCGTCGCCGGCGGCGCCCTCTGCCGCGTGCACCGCAGCGGCCGCCCGATGAGCGCACCCGCCCTCGCGCTGCTGCGCCGCATCCTCGGCGGCGACCTGGCCTCGGTCCTCAACGGCCCGCCGCCCCCCGGCGCCGACGAGGTGGCGGAGCTCGCCACCGAGGCCATGGAGGCGCACCTGGACCGCCGCATCCGCTCGGTGCGCTCGACGGCCGGCCTTTGAGCGCGTTCGGCGTCTACGTCCACGTCCCGTTCTGCCGGGAGCGCTGCGACTACTGCGCGTTCGCCACCTACACCGACCGCGACCACCTCATGGAGCGCTACGCCGACGCGTGCATCCTCGACGTGCAGCGCGTCTTCGCCGCCGGCGACCTCCCTGTCCCGACCTCCATCTTCTTCGGAGGGGGGACCCCCTCCCGCCTCCATCCCGAGACGCTCTGGCGCATCCTCCACGCCATCCCCCGCGCACCCGGCGCCGAGATCACCGTCGAGTGCAATCCCGAGGACGCCGACGAGGCGCACCTCCGGGCCTACCGCCGAGCCGGCGTCACCCGCGTCTCGTTCGGCCTCCAGTCCACCCATCCGCACGTTCTCGCCGGCCTCGGCCGCCGCAACGTCCCCGACGCGGCCGAGACCATCTCCGCCGCGGTCGCCGCCGCCGGCTTCGCCACCTGGAACCTCGACCTCATCCTCGGCGCGCCGGCCGAGAGCGACGACGACTGGGCGCGCACGCTCGAAGACGTCCTGGCCCTCGACTATCCGCCCCCGCACCTCTCGGCCTACGGCCTGACCGTCGAGCCCGGCACCCCGCTCGCCAAGGATCAGGGGCGCCATCCCGACGAGGACGCGCTGGCCCGCCGTTACGAAACCGCCGAGACGATCCTCACCGCGGCGGGTTTCGACTGGGAGGAGATCTCCAACTGGTGCCGGCCGGGTCACGAATGCCGGCACAACCACCTCTACTGGGACCAGGGCGACTATGTCGCCATCGGCTCGGCCGCACACTCCCACCGCGCCGGCACCCGTTGGTGGAACGTGCGCACCCCCGATCGCTACATCGCGGCGATCGAGAAAGGGCGTTCGCCCGAGGCGGCCCGCGAGGAGCTCACCGCCGGCAGAACGCGACTTCGAGGCCCTTTCGCTGTCGCTGCGAACGCCCCGCGGTGTGCCGTGGGCGTGCCTCGAGCGTCCCGACGACCTCGACGGACTGATCACCCGCGTCGATGAGCGCGCCGTGCTCACGGTGCGGGGTCGCCTGCTGGCCAACGAGGTCAGCGCCCGAATCGGCTCCGGTATCCTGCACCGATGAACGAGCCAGCCCAGACAGACGACCTCATGGAGAAGGTCGTGCGCCTGTGCCGCCAGCGCGGCTTCATCTTCCCCTCGGCGGAGATCTACGGCGGCTTCCGCTCCACCTACGACTACGGCCCCCTGGGCGTCAACATGCTGCGCAACGTCAAGAACGCGTGGTGGCGCTCGATGGTGCAGCTGCGCGACGACGTCGTCGGCCTCGACGCCGCCATCCTCGGCCCGCCGGCCGTCTGGGAGGCCTCGGGCCACCTGGCCACGTTTACCGACCCTCTGGTCGACTGCAAGAACTGCCACGAGCGCTGGCGGGCCGACAAGATCGAGGGCGTCTGCCCCAATTGCGGCTCGCACGATCTCACCGAAGCGCGGGCCTTCAATCTGATGTTCAAGACCCACGCCGGCCCGGTGGAGGACGAGGGCCACGTGGCCTACCTACGCCCGGAGACGGCGCAGGGCATGTTCACCAACTTCGGCAACGTCCTCAACACGACCCGCAAGAAGCCGCCTTTCGGCATCGCCCAGGTGGGCAAGTCCTTCCGCAACGAGATCACGCCCCAGAACTTCGTCTTCCGCACCCGCGAGTTCGAGCAGATGGAGATGGAGTACTTCGTGCCGCCCGACCAGGCGCAGAAATGGTTCGAGTACTGGCTCGAAGAGCGCATGCAGTGGTACCTCGACCTCGGCATGGCCCCCGAGAAGCTGCGCCTGCGCCACCACGACGCTGAGGAGCTCTCGCACTACTCACGCGGCACCGCCGACGTCGAGTTCCTCTTTCCCTGGGGCTTCGACGAGCTCGAGGGCATCGCCAACCGGGGCGACTACGACCTCTCGGCCCACGCGGCCAAGTCGGGGGAGACGCTCGACTACTTCGACCCGCAGACCAACGAGCGCTACACGCCCTACGTGATCGAGCCGGCCGCCGGCGCCACGCGCACGATGATGGCCTTCCTGCTGGACGCGTACTCGGAGGACGAGGTCGGCGGCGAGGCGCGCACGGTGCTGCGTCTGCACTGGCGCCTTGCCCCGTACCAGGTCGCCGTCCTCCCGCTCTCGAAGAAGGACACACTCGAGCCGCTGGCCCGCCAGGTGCTCTCGCGCCTCCAGTCGCACTTCATGGTCGACTACGACGTCACGCAGAGCATCGGCCGGCGTTACCGGCGCCAGGACGAGATCGGCACGCCCTGGTGCGTCACCGTCGACTTCGACTCGCTCGAGGACGACGCCGTCACCGTCCGGGAACGGGACACCACCGAGCAGGTGCGCGTCCCCATTGCCGATTTGCTGGGCGAGCTGCGCCGGCGTACCGGCGAGGAGTAGCTCAACCCCTGGCTCAGGCGACCTTGCGGTACTTCCGCACCGCCAACGGTGCCAACACGATCAGGATTCCGGCGCACCAGGCGAGCGCAGCCCACACCGCGCCCGGGTCGTGCAGCGTGCCGCCCGTCATCAGCGAGCGACAGGCGTCGACGACAGCGGTCACCGGCTGGTGCTTGGCGAAGGCCTGCAACCACCCAGGCATCGCGGTCACCGGCACGAAGGCGGACGAGGCGAAGATCAGAGGGAACAGGATGGGGAACACCATCGTCTGCGCCGCTTCGGCGTTCGGGGCGGAAAGGCCGACCGTCGCGAAGCCCCAACACAGCGTGTAGGAGAAGAGCAGGACGATCAGCAGGCCGCAGAGAAACAAGCCGAAATTGGTGCCGATGCGGAAGCCGACGGCGAAGCCGACGATGCTGATCAAGACCACGACGAACACGTTGCGCACGAGGTCGGCTGTGGTACGCCCGGCCAGAACGGCCCATCGGGACATCGGCAGTGCCCGGAAGCGTTCGATCAGGCCTTTGTGCAGGTCCTCAGAAAGGCCGACCGCGGTGGAGACGGCGCCGAACGTAACGGTCTGGACGTAGATCCCGGGGATCAGGTAGTCGACGTAGGGCACCGACGTGTGGATGGCGCCGCCGAAGACGTAGACGAACAGCAGCGTGAACATGATCGGTTGGATGGCCGAGAACATGACCGTCTGCGGGTTCCGGGACAGCGCGAGCAGGTTGCGCCACGTCACCGTCAGCGTGTCCTGAATGGCCCACCCGAGCCGACTGCCCTTCTGTCCTACGGGCTGCTCGATGGCGCGGGGGAGTGCGATCGTTGTCATGCCGCGTCCTTTCCGTCGTCGGTGATGGTGTCGCCGCGGCGGCGACCGCCGGCCAGGCGCGCCCGGCGTTCCTCTTCTGTCTCCGCTTCGGTCTTGTGTCCGGTGAGGCTCAAGAACACGTCGTCCAAGCTCGGTTCGCGCAGGGCGAGACCGTGCACCGGGATGTGGGCACCGTCGAGTGCCCGCAGAACCTCGGCACCGACCGCAGGGCCGTTCTCCACGGTGAGCTCGACGATGCTGCCGTCGATGACGGGGTCGCGGTCGGTGAGCGGCGCAAGTAGTGGCACGGCGAGGCGCACTTCGTCTGGCCCCGGCAGCGTCACAGCCACGACGGATGTCCCGAGGTTCGCCTTGAGCTGGGCGGGCGTGCCCTGGGCAATGACGATGCCGTGGTCCACCACGACGATGTCCCGGGCCAGGCGATCGGCTTCCTCGAGGTACTGCGTGGTGAGGAGCACCGTGGTCCCCTCGGCCGTGAGATCTTCGATGACCTCCCACAGGTCCTGGCGGCCCACGGGATCCAGGCCCGTGGTGGGCTCGTCGAGGAAGAGCACCGGGGGATTCGCCATCAGGGCGGCGGCCAGGTCGAGGCGCCGCCGCATCCCACCCGAGTAGGTCTTGAGCGGCCGGTTGGCGGCGTCGTGCAGGCGGAAGGAATCGAGCAGTTGCGTGGCCCGTTCCGCGACCAGCTTGCGGCTCATGTGCGAGAGCCGACCGATCATGCGGAGGTTCTCCCGGCCCGTCAGGTTCTCGTCGACCGTGGCGTACTGGCCGGCCAGCCCGATGATGTGGCGCACCACGTCCGGCTCCCGGACCACGTCGTGGCCCATGACGGAGGCGGAGCCCGAGTCGGGCTCGAGGATGGTCGAGAGGATCCGCACGGCGGTCGTCTTGCCGGCGCCGTTGGGGCCGAGGAGACCGAGCACGGTGCCGCTCTCGATCTGCAGCGACACGCCGTCGAGGGCACGCACGTTGCCGCGGGGGAACACCTTGACGAGGTCCTGGGCCTCCACGGCGATCGGAGAATTGTAAGAATTAGCCATCGACAAAGAAACTTAGTGGTAAAGTTATTTACGTGTCAAGACAATGGTCGAAATTCGAGCTCGGGCAGCAGCTCCGTGACGAGATCATGGGGTACTTCGGCGCGGCCAGCGACTTCAACGAGAGCGTCGCCAAGAAGCTGAAGCTGAGCCGGACCGACATGCGCTGTCTGGAACTTATTGGTCGTCTCGGCCCTCTGACCGCGGGCCGGCTGGCCGAGGAGAGCGCTCTGACCACCGGTGCGGTCACCTTCATCCTCGACCGCCTCGAGGAGGCCGGCATGGTCGCCCGGCGGCGCGACACCGAGGACCGCCGCCGGGTCTGGGTGGAGATCGAGCCCGACGCCCAGAAGCGGCTTCAAGAGATGCAGCAGCCCGTGGCGGAGCAGATGCGCGAGGTCACCCAGCATTTCAAGGCCGACGAGCTCGCCGTCGTGCGGGATTACATGCGCCAGGCCAAGGAGGTCTTCCAGCGCCAGGTCCGCGACGCCGTCCACGAGGCGGTCCACGAGGCGAAGGGCGTCGCCGACGACGCACGACGCGAGGCGAGCGAGGCGACGCGGCGGGCCAGGCGTGCGGCGTCGGACGCCGCGAGACAGGCGGAGGAGACGGCGCGGCGGGCGGGGGAGGCCGGCCGCGGCGGAGGCGGTGCCGGAGACGCCCGATGAGGGGCCCGGCGGGACGGCGGGGTGGTCCCCCGACGCTTCGGGAGGGCCGAGCGCTGGAAGTAGGCTGACGCTCCCGTCCGAGATCGGACAGGCTGCGACCGCCGGTGTCCGTCTGGCCCGGCGGCGGACCCGCTTGACCAGGGCAAGGAGACCCGATGCCGTACGTCTACGACTTCGACCACACGCACCCCCGCCCCCCGATGGAGCTGAAGGACCTCCTGGGCGGCAAGGGCGCCAACCTGGCCGAGATGACGTCGGTACTCAAGCTCCCCGTCCCTCCGGGGTTCACGATCTCGACCGACGCCTGCCGGGCCTACATGACCGGCGGCTGGCCGAAGAGCCTCGACGCCGAGGTGGCGTCGGCGCGGACCCGGTTGGAGAAGGCGATGGGCAAGCAGATCGGCGACGCGGCCGACCCGCTGCTCGTGTCGGTGCGCTCGGGGGCGAAGTTCTCCATGCCGGGGATGATGGACACCGTCCTCAACCTCGGGCTCAACGACGACTCGGTGGAGGGGCTGGCCAAGCAGACGGGTGACGAACGGTTCGCGTTCGACTCGTATCGACGCTTCGTCGCCATGTACGCGCGGATCGTGTTGGAGCTGCCGGGCGAGGAGTTCGACTCGTTGTTCGACGCGGCCAAGGAGCTGGCGGGCACCGAGTCGGACGCCAAGGTGCCGGTCGAGCTGTTGCGGTATCTCGTCGACTCCTACCAGCAGATCGTCGAGCGCCACACCGGCAAGCCCTTCCCGCAGAAGCCGGCCGACCAGTTGCGCGGCGCCATCGAGGCCGTGTTCCGCAGCTGGAACGGGCCGCGGGCGATCGCGTATCGAGACCGCGAGCACATCGCGCACGACCTCGGCACCGCGGTCAACGTGCAGGCCATGGTCTTCGGCAACCGCGACGACAACTCGGGCACCGGCGTCGGCTTCACCCGCGACCCGGCGACGGGAGCCAAGGGCGCCTACGGCGACTTCCTGGTCAACGCGCAGGGCGAGGACGTCGTGGCCGGCATCCGCAACACCGAGCCCATCGCGGAGCTGAAGAAGCAGTTCCCCAAGGTGCACGCGGAGCTGTCGAAGATCTTCACCCGGCTCGAGTCGCACTACAGCGACATGTGCGACACCGAGTTCACCATCGAGCAGGGCAAGCTCTGGATGCTCCAGACCCGGGTCGGCAAGCGGACCGGGGTCGCCGCGCTCAAGATGGCGGTCGACATGGTGCGCCCGAGCGACCTCGGGATCTCCAGGGCCGAGGCGGTGACCCGCATCACCGAGGACCATCTCGACTCGGTACTCCACCCGCAGTTCGCGGGCTCGGGCTACCCCGTGTGGGTCAAGGGACTCGGCGCGAGCCCGGGGGCGGCGGTCGGCCGCATCTACTTCACCGCCGACGACGCAGCCGACGCAGCCGAGCGCGGCGAGCAGGTCGTGCTCGTGCGCAACGAGACGTCGCCCGAGGACGTGCACGGGATGCTGGCGTCGGAGGGGATCCTGACGGCGCGCGGCGGCCTGGTCAGCCATGCCGCCGTCGTGGCGCGGGGCTGGGGCAAGCCGGCGGTCGTCGGTGCCGAGGTGCTGCGCGTGGGGCCACACTCGGTCACCGCGGGCGACGTGGTGCTCTACGAGGGCGACTGGGTCTCGCTCGACGGCGGCGCCGGGATCGTGGTGGCGGGCCAGGTGCCGCTGACGTCGGCCTCGCCGCCGGCCGCGTTCAAAACGGTGCTCTCGTGGGCGGACGACATCCGCAAGGGCCATCTGCAGGTCCGGACCAACGCGGACACCGGCGAGGACGCGGCGAACGCGCGCTCGCTCGGCGCGGAGGGCATCGGACTGTGCCGCACCGAGCACATGTTCCTGGGCGAGGACCGTCTGCCCGTCGTGCGGCGGATGATCCTGGCGGAGACGCCCGAGGAGGAGGTGGAGGCGCTCGAGGAGCTGCGCCTGGTGCAGCGTGAGGACTTCCTGTCGATCCTCGCCGCGATGGACGGTCTGCCCGTCACCGTGCGCCTCCTGGACCCGCCGCTGCACGAGTTCCTGCCCTCCACCGAGGAGCTGGCCCACAAGGACGCGACGGTGGGGCTCAACCCCGAGGAGCGGCGGCTCTACGAGGCCGCGCTGGCCTGGCGCGAGTCCAACCCGATGCTCGGGACGCGCGGCGTGCGGCTCGGGGTGATCAAGCCCGGTCTGTACGCGATGCAGGTACGCGCCCTGATGGAGGCGGCCCGCCAACGGGTGGCCGACGGCGGGCACCCGATCGTCGAGATCATGATCCCGCTGACCGTGACCCGCGAGGAGCTGCGCGTTGGCGCGCGGTTGGGTCGAGGACGCCGTCGCCGAGGTGAACAAGGAGCGGGCGCCGCGCCCGTCGAAGGGGGCGAAGGCAGGCGGTGGCGCCGGTTCGGGCAAGGGCGGCAAGCTCGATGTGACGATCGGGACCATGATCGAGACGCCGCGGGCCGCGCTGCGGGCCGACGAGATCGCCGAGGTGGCCGACTTCTTCTCCTTCGGCACCAACGACCTGACCCAGATGACGTTCGGCTTCTCCCGCGACGACGTCGAGGGGCGGATGATGGACGCCTACCTCGAGCTCGGGCTCCTGCCGCGCAACCCCTTCGAGGTGGTCGACGCGGGCGGCGTGGGCGAACTGGTGCGCCTCGGGACCGAGCGGGGCCGGGCCACGCGCCCGTCGCTCAAGGTCGGGGTCTGCGGCGAGCACGGCGGCGACCCCGCTTCGATCGACCTCTTCTACCGGGCCGGCCTCGACTACGTGAGCTGCTCGCCGTTCCGGGTCCCGGTGGCCCGGCTTGCCGCGGCCCAGGCGGTGCTGGCGAGCGCGCCGGCCGGGGACGGCTCGAAGGCCAACGCCTCGACGAAGGGCGCCAAGAAGCCCAAGGCGGGCTGATCAGCCGCTGGTCTCCGCGGGGCGGCCGGCAGTGAGGTACCGGCGCAGCGCGATGACCGTCCAGATCGCCTCGACCACCCCGAAGGGCCATGCTCCCGAGAGGAAGCCATAGGAGCTCGAAAGCGCACAGCCGAGGGCGAAGGCCAGGACGAACGTCCGGCCGCGTCGCTCGAGCGCATACATGGACATCATGAAGGTCAGGGCGCAGACGCCGTAGATGGTGACAACCATCTGGCAAAGGTACGCCCGCCCATGTCGGCTCTGTTCTGACCACGACAGCGCCGCGGTACCGTCAGGGTCGTGGGGATCCCCGACGAGGAAGTTGCCCAGGTCCGGGCGGCCACCGACATCGTGGCCCTGATCAGCGAGCACGCCCTGTTGAAGAAGGTCGGGCGGCGCTGGAGCGGGCTGTGCCCGTTCCACGCCGAGAAGACGCCCTCGTTCAGCGTGAACGCGGAGGAGGGCTTCTATTACTGCTTCGGCTGTCATGCGTCGGGCGACGCCATCTCATTCGTGCGCGCCATGGACCATCTCGACTTCGTGGATGCCGTGCGCTTCCTGGCCGACCGGTCCGGGGTCACCCTGCACGAGGACCAGGAGATGGGACGCGACCACCAACGCCGTTCCGAGCTCCTCGACGCGATGGAACGGGCCGTGACGTGGTACCACGAGCGCCTGCTGAAGTCGCCCGACGCCGGCCCGGCGCGGGACTACCTGCGCTCGCGGGGTTACGACGGCGAGATCGTGCGCAAGTTCCGGCTGGGGTGGGCGCCCGACGACTGGGATGCGCTGGCCAAGGCGCTCAAGCTCTCGACGAAGGTCCTGTCCGACTCGGGTCTCGGCTTCATCAACCGTCGCGGTCGTGCGCAGGACTTCTTCCGTTCCCGCATCTTGTTCCCGATCTGCGACCCCTCGGGGCGCCCCATCGCGCTCGGGGGCCGCATCCTCCCGCCGCGTCCGGGCCAGGGACCTGCGGAACGGCCCGAGCCGAAGTACAAGAACTCGCAGGAGTCGCCGATCTACACGAAGCGCCGGACGCTCTACGCGTTGAACTGGGCCAAGCAAGGCGTCATCGCGCAGGGCGAGGTCGTCGTGTGCGAGGGCTACACCGACGTCATCGGTTGCTTCCAAGCGGATGTGCCGTGGGCGGTCGCCACGTGCGGCACCGCGCTGGCCGAAGAGCACTTCACCCTGTTGCGCAACTTCGCCAAGCGCATCGTGCTGGCGTACGACGCGGACTCGGCCGGGCAGAGCGCGACGTCGCGCGGTCTACGAGTGGGAGCGCAAGCACGAGGTGGACGTCGTGGTGGCGGACCTACCCGGCGGCAGCGACCCCGGGGACCTGGCGCGCACCGACCCCGGAGCGCTCGCCCGCGCCATCAAGGAGGCGCGGCCGTTCCTGCAGTTCCGCGTCGACCGCATGCTGGGGGCGGGTGACCTCACCACGGCGGAAGGTCGCGCCCGTGCCGCGGACGCCGCATTGACCGCGGTGGCGGAGCACCCCGACGACCTGGTGCGCGACCAGTACATCATGCAACTGGCGGACCGGTGCCGCCTCGACGCGGCGCGGCTGCGGGAGCGCCTCGACCACTTGCGCGCGCATCCCCCGGCCGCGCCGGTGGGCCGCCGCGGCAAGGCGCGGCGCGACGAGCCACCGCCGATGGACTATCCCGAGGACGACGGTGACTCGTTCGACTCTGAGAGCCGGCGTCGAGATGGCCGTGTCGTCGGCGCTGCGCCCGGGCCCGGGGCTCGAGGCTCTCAAGCTGGCGGTCCACCGTCCGGAGGACGTCGTGGACCGCGTGCACGCGGTGCTGTTCGCCGATCCCGTCCAGCGCGAGGCCTTTCGCGCGCTGCTCGAGCACGACAGCGTGCAGGACGCGGTGGAGTCGGCATCCCCGCAAGTCGGCATCGTGTTGCGCCGGGTGATCGTCGAAGAGCCGATGCCCGGAGACCCCGAACTGGGCGATCCCGTGGACTCGGTGGTCCTCGTGTTGTTGCGCGGCGCGACGCGCCGGGCGCTGGCGGAGATGGAGATCGAATCGCGCACAGGCAGCGATGCATGGCAAGCACCTGCGGCGGAGTCCGCTCAAGTGGGTCTTTGGCTCAACCAACTGGACGAATCGGACACCGGACGCGATGCCGCCGACCGGTTGGTAGCGTGGTTGGTGGACAGGGGGGCTTGACCGTGGCAGGAGCAGGGTGACCGAAGATTCGGCGATCGCGATCGAAAACGGTGGAGCCGAGGCCGTGTCGTCTGCCGAAACATCCGAAGCGCTCGCATCTGTCACGCACGTCGCGTTGCCCGAAGGCGTGTCGCAAGTCGACTTCGATGCCGTGCTGGCGGTCGGCCGCGAGAAAGGCCAGCTGACCCAGGGCGAGCTCGTCGAGGCGTTGCGCACGGTCGAGTTCACACCCGAGGTGCTGACGGTATTGATCGACCGCGTCACCGCCGAGGGCGTGACCCTTATCGTCGAAGAAGTGGTGGAGGTCGTCGAGGTCGAAGTCGCGGAGTTGACTGTCGAGGTCAAGAAACGCAAGGAGCCACGCGCCGCGAAGAGCAGCGCTACGAAGGCGGAGCCCCGTCGCGCCACGAACGGCAAGCGCGCCGGCTCCGGGGAGTCGGGCGGCAGCGCGGAAGACCCCGTACACACCTACCTGAAGGAGATCGGGCGCGTCCCGCTGCTCAACGCAGAGCTCGAGGTGGAGATCGCACAGACGATCGAGGAGGGGAACGCCGCCGCCGCCAGGCTGGCGGCACACGAACTGGCCCTCTCCGGCGACGGGAACGAGGCCGACCTGCTGGACGCCGGCGAGCTGTCGCGGTACCGGCGCCTCATGCGCAAGGGCCTCAAGGCCAAGGACGAGCTGATCGAGGCCAACCTGCGCCTCGTGGTGTCGATCGCCAAGCGCTACCGCAACCGGGGCCTCGCCTTCCTCGATCTGATCCAGGAGGGCAACCTCGGGCTCATGCGGGCGGTCGACAAGTTCGACCACACAAAGGGCTTCAAGTTCTCGACGTACGCGACCTGGTGGATCCGCCAGGCCATCACGCGTGCGATTGCCGACCAGGCCCGGACGATCCGGATCCCCGTGCACATGGTCGAGACGATCAACAAGGTCGTGTGGGCGCAGCGCCAGTTACTCCAGGAGCTCGGCCGCGAACCGACGATCGAAGAGGTGGCGCAGCGGGTCGAGCTGCCGATGGAGCGGGTTCGGGAGATCCTCCGGATCAACCAGGACACCGTGTCACTGGAGCAGCCCGTCGGCGACGAGGACGACTTCAACCTCTCTGACTTGATCGAAGACAGGGGAGCGGTGGTGCCCGACGACGCCGCGACCCGTTCGTTGTTGGACGCTGCCGTGCGCGAGGCGCTGGGGCACCTGTCCGAACGGGAGCAGGATGTCGTACGCCTGCGCTTCGGCCTCGACGACGGAAAGATCCGGACGCTCGAAGAGGTGGGCAAGGAGTTCGGCGTGACCCGCGAGCGGGTCCGCCAGATCGAGTCCAAGACGCTGGCCAAGCTGCGCCGGCCGGACGCGGCCCACCTGCTCCGGGACTACCTCGAAGAGTCCTGACGGACGGCCTCGGGGCCGTCCAGGATCCGCCGGCCTCTACGAGGTCCCGCTGGGTTCGCCGTTGAGGATCACCGTCTTGGTCTCGAGGAACGGCAGCAGACCCTCGACGCCACCCTCGCGTCCGATGCCCGACTGCTTGAAGCCCCCGAACGCGATGCCGAAGTCCGTGCGGAAGGCGTTGTGCCCCACGGTGCCCGAACGCAGCTGGCCGGCTACGACACGGGCCCGGTCGACGTCGTTGGTGAAGACGGAGGCATTCAGCCCGTAGATCGTGTCGTTCGCCAGGGCGACGGCGTGGTCCTCGTTGTCGGCTGGGATCACGCTGAGCACCGGCCCGAAGATCTCCTCGCGCGCGATCGTCGATCCGTTGTCGACGTTGCCGAAGACCGTCGGCTCGATGTAGTAGCCACGGTCGAGATCCTTGGGCCGCCCGCCGCCCGTCACCAAGTTCGCACCCTCGGAGACGCCCTTGGCGATGTAGCCCTCGACCCGGTCGCGCTGGCGGCTCATCGCCAACGGGCCCATCTGGGTCTGCGCGTCGAAGGGGTCGCCCACCTTGACCTTCGAGAACGTGCCGGCGAGCGCCTCGACGAACTCGTCATGCCGGGAACGTCCGACGATGATCCTCGTGAGGGACGAGCAGACCTGCCCCGAGAGGAAGCATTCCGCGCCGGAGATGGCGCCGGCCGCGGTCGCCAGGTCCATGTCGTCGAGGATGACGGCAGCGGACTTGCCACCGAGCTCGAGCGTGCAGCGCGCGATCCGCTCCCCGCAGAGGGAGGCGATGCGCCTGCCGGCTGCGGTCGATCCGGTGAACGTGATCTTGTCGACGCCGGGGTTGCGGACCAAGAGCTCCGAGACCTCGCGGTCGGCGGTGACGATGTTGAGGACGCCCGGGGGGAGTCCGATCTCTTCGGCAATCTCGCCGAAGAGATAGGCGGCACCCGGTGCCTCGGGTGAGGACTTGAGGACCACGGTGCACCCGGCGAGGAGCGCGGGGGCGATCTTGTAGGAGATCAAGGCCAGTGGCGCGTTCCACGGGATGATCGCACCGACGACGCCGACCGGCTCGCGCACCAACAACCCGAAATCGCCGCCACCGGTCGGCTGGGCGCGCTCCTCGAAGGGAAAGGTGTCCGCCAGGCCGGCATAGAAGTCGAAGACGCCGGCCATGCCGCCGGCCGTGTACTGGGCGATGGCGAAGAGCGCTCCGGACTCGCGTGGCCAGATCTGCCCGGCCGCGTCCGACTTCCCGCGCAGTCCCTCGCCCATCGCCCGCAGGTAGTCCGCCCGCTCCTTGTGGGTCAGGCGGGGCCAGGGGCCTCGGTCGAACGCCTCGCGGGCGGCGTCCACCGCTCGGGCCATGTCGGCCTCGCGTGCTTCGGGGACCGAGAAGTATCGCTCCTCAGTTGCGGAATCGATGACCTCGATGACGTCGGAGGAAGAGGGCTCCACCCACTTCCCGCCGATGAAGAAGCGATCGTCGTGGCGGATTGGTACGGCTGTCTTCTCGATCGTCATCGTTGGCACTCCTGCTCTATCGGTGTCGTTGCGGGAGAACTTACGCGAACGCCCACGGACGCGTGGCTTCGTTGAAACGTCGGGCGGCAGTCCCAGCTGGGAGGCCTGCTCCGCACCTGTTCGGAGCCCTTTCCGGTGCGGGCGACCGGTCGGCCCGCTGATATCGTGCGGGGGCTGTATCGGAGTTCTGTGCTCCACCTTCCGGGGTAGCTCAATGGCAGAGCAAGCGGCTGTTAACCGCTAGGTTGTGAGTTCGAATCTCACCCCCGGAGCATCTCGCTTCGTTACCGCTGGTCAGAGCCCGCAACTCGCGGAGCTCTCCCTATCGTCCGTTCCTGCTCCGTGATGCGCGCTACGTGCGCGATCTGCTCCGGACTCCGATGCAATCGGAACCACGTTGGAGGCTTCTGTGTAGGGATTGAGCGTCCGCGCGAGCAGCGCATCGCGGTCTTCCGAAGCATGCTCGAATCGACTGGTGTCCCCACTCAGTGTGAGGCGAACTGTTCCATGGGGGCGCCGGCACACTGTCGGGCTTGTCCCTCTCCCACCCACCAATGATGATCGCGAGCACCTGGCGATTCGGTTGAAGGCGAAAGGATCGGCGCACTAGCTTCATGTATGAATAGAGGGTTATAGAACACCTGGGCGGAGCTGATTTCTCGCCAGGATGCGTGGTTGCGTCTTCCGATTGTGGCGGCGCTCCAAAAAGGGGGTAGACGCTCATGCATGTTCGTCGCGGCCGTGCTCGTTGGCTGATGGTCCTCGCCTCCTTGGGGGTTGCCGTACCGCTGTTCGCAACTCTCGCAGGCACCGCCAATGGCGCATCCGGAGGCGGGCGCCTCGACGTCAACGTGATGAACGAAGTGGTCAGAGGGGGCGAGCCAGAGCTCGCCATCAATCCGAAGAATCCTCAAAATATCGTGATGGGCCACACGGTTGTCGGGAACACCTACACCAAGAACACGACTGCCGACACGTTCGCAGCCGTGCCGGGCGGCTTTCAGGTGAGCTTCAACGGCGGCAAGACGTGGTCGGCTGACAACAGACCGTTGCACACGTCCGGCTATTCAGAGGGACCGAACCCGTATGCGATCGCTCACGGCTTTCCTGGTGCGACTGGGTTTACGTTGACCACCAACGGTACCGGCGATCCGATCGAAGCGAGCGGACCAGACGGGTCGATCTATGCAGGGGGCGTGTTTGTGCACTCTACGTCTCCGGGTCCTCCACCCTTTAACTTCACCGTCCCCCAGGGTGGGATCGCGGTCTTCCGGTCCACCAATGGCGGTCGGTCCTTCGGGCCGTTGAGCGCTGTCCTGACCGATCAGGACCTGCAGGGCATGGTCAGTCGGGGGATGAACCCGCAACCCATCGGAGCGTTCGGCGTCAACCCCTACGACCGTCCGTGGATGGTCGTGGACCAGACGACCGGTGCCGTCTACGTATCGACCACCGGTCATCCTGAGCGGTACGTTGCGGTTTCCCGTGACAAGGCACGCACATGGGGGCGAATCGAGGCGCTCGACTGCGAAGAGAATCCGGCGCCCAACCCCAACCACAATGTCACGTGCAACACGTACCCAGAGTCGGGTGACGGCAATATTGCGGCCGCTTTCGGTGTCCTTGCGGCTGGGTACATCTCGAGCGCCGCACCTGGCCATACCTGCCCCTGTGCGATCTTCGAGACCAGCACTGATACCGGAGCCCATTGGAACCGTCACGTGGTCTTCGACAATTTGCATTCGGGGTCGGGTGTTCTCATTGCTGCTGACCCTTCTCACAAGGGCCGTTACGCCGTGCAGCTGCAGCCCGGAGCCGTTGTTTCCGGCGGTCTACCCGGCCTTCCGGCGACGAGGACTGTGGCCCAAGAAGTCGAGGTTGTTGCGACCAACAACTCGGGAGGCCGCTGGACAAGTCCTACGATCCTTGGCGATCAATCGGTCGCGCATATCACCGACAAACCCTGGATTGCCTATGGCCCCACGGGGGTTCTGGCTGCCCTGTGGCGCAATGCCTACCCTCCGTACAATCCGACATCGGAATTGACGCCCGGCTACCAGAACGTCTTCGCGGCAGTTTCGCGCAACAACGGGAAGACCTTCAGCGCTCCAGTGAAGCTCAACTCCAAGTTGTCACCCCCGCCCGATCCCGCGCAGCTGGCAGAGGATGACGTGTCCTGGGTGGCCGTGACATCCCAGTATGTCTACGGCGCGTGGGGTGACTGGCGAGCGACGTCGGGCAACCCAATCGCGCAAGGGTCATCGCCGCCGTCGGGTGAACTGAACTCCTGGATCGGCCGGGTTCCGATCAGCGATTTCACTGGGAGCTCGTAGCGGCGCGAACACTCTCAGACGTTCGCCTCAGGCGAGTACCGGGCTGAGGCCAGGTCAGCTCACTAATCAAAAGTTGAATGTGAGCGATTTGGTTTCGTGCGCGATCCGTGGACCTTGAGGTAGTCGCCCCAGACGCGCAGGATCTCGGACTTCAGCTCCTCGTCACGCACAGCCCGTGCCGACGGTGGACGCTTCTTGGCCATCCAATAGGTGCTCGGGGCGAATCTTGCAGCCGTGCTCCTCCCGCGCCTTTAGGTGTTGCCCGAGTTGCCCACTCCGGTGTTGCCCGAGCCGGTGCTTCCGGTGCCGGTGTTGCCAAAGCCGGTGTTGCCCGAGCCGGTGCTGCCCGAGCTGCCAGAGCCGGTGTTGCCGAAGTTGGCGGGTGGATTATTGCTGGTATTGCTTATTACGTTGTTGTGACCATTGTGCCCGCCGATCCCTGCTCCTACGGCTGCAAGTATCGCCACGATCCCGGTCGTCCACAGGAGCCACGTTGCACGGGGTGACCCCTGCCTTGACCATGTATGGCTCACATCAATCGCACCGGTGAGCGTGCCTAGTGCTCCTGCGATCGCATCAACGTACAGTCCAGCCCCAACGTTCACCGACCCGAACAATGGGACCTTGACGGATGACACATTCACAATCTCGTATACCGCCAGCGACAAGAGACCGACCCATCCAAGCAACATCAATACGGCAGCAAATCGGTTGGTTCGGATTACGTACCAGAGTCCGCACAATGCCGTGAGTATCAGTACGACACCGAAGAGCTTTCCGTCATCGGTATCGATTCCCGTCACGTTGAACACGCTCAAGCTCGCCCACGAGATCAAGAGTCCGACGGCGCCCAACACGAGGGCTCCCGCATTGACCCACCGCAGCGGCGTCATCTTCGGGGCCTGACTGCCGGTTGACGCAACCGTTGACGCAACCGCCGGTGCCAGCTGAGGTTGCGAGGGGTCTTGAACAGCGCCTACCGCATAATGAGATGACGGAGCCACGGGCTGGGGTACAGCTGGCGAAGTTGTCTGTGGCGGAATCGGTGATGCCAACCCGCCGGTCCCTGTACCCGTGTTGGAGCTCTGATGTGTGTTACTGCCTGCAAAAGGCTGGTAAGCGGGCTTCACAAGCGGTTTTCCGCACGTACTACAGAACGTATGTCCCGTGACCGTCTCGGCTCCGCAGTTGGGGCAGAAACGGTAAGTGTCCGTCCCTTCGGTCTCGGCGACAGCACGTGGCGACGTATCGCCTTGTGTGATGATGACCTCGTTGTCAGGCAGGTCGTGGTAAGACTCGATCCCGTTATCACGTACTCGTCGGGTCGGATCGCCGCTCGGATTGAAGTACCGCTCCTGGTGTTGCCCATAGGGGTCTGCACGCCATCCAGGGGTTTCAGACACAGCTCCGCCTTCCCTCGCCAAGCAGGGATCGCACTACACGTGCATTAGAGACCTCACCAGTCCGCCCTGTCGAGAGACAAAAGTCACTAGCTGGGTCGCTCGACCGGGCATCAGACACAATGGCGGAGATGACACGCCCGACGCCTCGAGCCGAGCAGGTGGCGTACTCCGTTCGTGCACTTCTCGCGGTTCCCGATTCGCTCACCAACGTTGCAGCCGAGCAAGCCGCTCGATTTTCTTGCAAACTGTGCATATCGGCTGTCAGCTGAGCGCCCAATTGGGCCCCTGAGCAGCGAGGAGGCCGCGTTGGTACACGCATCGTCCACAGGACCCGCCCGCCACCTCCGATGGGCCCTTGCCTTGGCGGCAGGTCTCGCACTCAGCGTCGTCGTGCCGTTGGCGACGTCCACCCGTGCTGCAGCCGGTGTCGGCGGCGGCTGGTCCATCGTCCCTTCGGCCAATTCCAGCCCGTCGCATTTCAACAGTCTCAATATGGTCAGCTGCGTCACGGCCAGCGACTGCTGGGCTGTCGGATCGGTCGCTATCGGGCCCTTCGATTCGACGACCCTGGCCGAACACTGGAACGGGGGCGCCTGGTCGATCGTGCCGACTCCCAACCCGAGTGCCTCGACGCTGAATGCGTTCAACGGGGTCTTCTGCCTCAGCAGTACGGACTGCTGGGCCACCGGCTTGGGGAACGGCACGAGTACTGACGACCAGACGCTGGCCGAGCATTGGAACGGAAGCACGTGGTCGATCGTTCCTACGCCAAACCCGAGCTCGGTGAGCATCCTCGGGGGCGTCGACTGCAATGGCAGCATGGATTGCTGGACGGTCGGGAACGAAGCGGGACAGACGCTGGCCGAACATTGGAACGGGACGGCGTGGACCGTTGTGGCCACGCCGGACACCGGCCCCACCGAAGAGAACGAATTGGGAAACGTGGGCTGTGTGAGCGCCACCGACTGTTGGGCCGTCGGTGACGGGGTTGTCGGAGCAGTCGAACAGACATTGGCCGAGCACTGGAACGGTTCGGCCTGGTCGATCATCTCCACTCCGGACTCCAGCCCGTCCCAGCAGAACACGTTGGCGGGTGTGAGCTGCCCCTCCAGCGCCGACTGTTGGGCCGTAGGTTTTCAGGACACCGGAGCCGGGGGAGACCAGCAGACGCTGGCCGAGCACTGGAACGGCATGGCCTGGTCCATAGTGACGACGGGAACCCTCCCGAGTACGCAGAGCAACTACCTCGTCGACGTGTCCTGTCTCACCTCGAACAATTGCTGGGCTGTGGGGGCCTCCAATGCCAGCGCGGTCGGCGGCACCCTCGCCGAGCACTGGGACGGCAGCGCGTGGACGGTGGCCACCACACCTGCGGCCACGTACCGGATCGTTTTCGGTGGAGTCTCATGCCCTTCAGTCTCGAGCTGCTGGGCTGTCGGTCTGGCCGCGAACGGGACGGGCGGAACGGCGCAGACGTTGACTGAGCGGTGGAGCTCGTTCGGCTACTGGGAGGTGGCCAGCGACGGCGGGATCTTCAACTTCGGCGACGCCGGCTTCTTCGGATCGATGGGAGGCCAGCCGCTCAACGCGCCGATCGTCGGCATGGCCGGCACCGGCGACGGCGGTGGCTATTGGGAGGTGGCCAGCGACGGCGGGATCTTCAACTTCGGCGACGCCGGCTTCTTCGGATCGAGGGGCGGACAGCACCTCAACAAGCCCATGGTCGCCATGGCCAGCACCGCCAACGGGAAGGGGTACTGGGAGGTCGCGAGCGACGGCGGGATCTTCAACTACGGCTCGGCCGTCTTCTTCGGTTCCACGGGCGGGCTCCACCTGAACGCGCCGGTCGTCGGCATGGCTCCGACACCGGACGGGGCGGGGTATTGGCTCGTCGCCTCCGACGGCGGGATCTTCAACTACGGCGACGCCGGATTCTTCGGTTCCGCGGGCGGGCTGCACCTCAACGCGCCGATCGTCGGGATGGCCGCGACACCCGATGGTGGGGGGTACTGGCTCGTCGCCTCCGACGGCGGCATCTTCACCTACGGCGACGCGGTGTTCTTCGGATCGATGGGTGGGCTCCACCTCAACGCGCCGATCGTAGGCACGGCCCGCACCGGCGATGATGGCGGCTACTGGGAGGCGGCCGGCGACGGCGGGATCTTCAGCTTCGGCGATGCCGTCTTCGAAGGCTCGATGGGCGGCCAGCAGCTCAACAAGCCGATTGTCGGAGTGGCCGCAGCCTCCTGAAGGGCGCTCCTCAACCTACAGGTTCTCGCCCTGCGGCGGATCGTTGCGGTCGCGCCGCTGGACACAGCTGCGACCTTTTGATCTGGGATTAGCACCCGATGGTTGTCGAAACTCCTTCTTTGGGTAGTTCTAGAGAAGAGGCAACAGAGGAGACGAAGCGGCATGAAGAAGTTCACATTCCTTATCGGCCTGGCCACTGGGTTCATCGTTGGTTCGCGGGCTGGCCGGGGCCCCTACGAACGGCTCGAAAGCTCGGTGCGACAAGCAATCAACCAGCCGAAGGTCCAAAAGACGTTGCATTCGGCGGCCGACGGAGCGGAATCGGTGCGTGATGCCGCTCTCGACGCAACAACGGGAGCGATCGATAACGTCTCGGACGCCGCCACGACGGCGATCGACGAGACCTCGAAACGGATCAGGAACGGAACGCAGGACGTTGCGTCGAAAGTCCGAAACAACGCGTAAAGGTTCTGCCCATCAGGGTTGAACCCTGGTCGGGCAGCGGCCCGCTCCTCGTGCGGTCGCGAGCCCACCGGAGCCGATCTCGGTAGGGCGGTCAGCGGCCGGGTGTTCAGGCCTTCCGCTCGGGCGATCGACCACGACGGCGAAGATGGCCCCGAACGCAATGTTGTCGGCGAGCTGTCGGGCGAACGGCAAATCTCGGATCGCGGCGAACCGGCGGCCGATGACTCCTACACCGATGAGCCCCATCGCGGCACCACCAGCTGCTCCCCACAGGATCGACCGCCGACGTGGGAGGAGTCTCCCGAGACCTGCCCGAATACAGCGGAAACTCCGAAGTGGGTCGCGGCTCCGACAACCAAATTGGGCCGTCCGGGCGGGACAAGCGTGCCGATCGTCCGAGTGGCGCGTACGCCGTAAAGCCAAGTCTCGCAGACGCCGACGCGGGGCAAGCCAGAGAGCAGCGACGGAGCCGCGCCAAGCAGGGGGCCGCGATGGTCGCCTCCAGGACCCTTCGCGGCGGGCGCCCCGTCGTTGTGCGCGGCATGCCGGAAGAGTAGAACGTGGCCGCAATCACTTGACGTGAGGCGGTCGCGGGGGAGTCGTGCTCGAAGGGCAGAAGATCCTGATCACTGGAGCAACGGGCAGGGTCGCCTTCCCGATCGCGCGTGCCCTCGCCCAGAGCAACGAAGTCTGGGGCGTGGCCCGGTTCACCGACCCCGGCTCGCAGGCCCGGCTGGAGGCGGCAGGGGTGCGGCCGGTTCCCCTCGATGTCTCGACGGCGGACTTCTCGTCGCTACCGGACGACTTCTCCTATGTGTTCCATGCCGCCATGGCGTCGGGAGCCGGGGGCTGGTCGTCGGCGTTCGAGATGAACTCGCAGGCATCGGGCGCGCTGCTCTACCACTGTCGAGGATGCAAGGGATTCGTGTTCTGCTCGACGGGATCGATCTACCAGTATCAAGGGCGGCGGCCGTTGACAGAGAGCGATCCGCCGGGCGTCCCCCGTCTCGACGCCTACGGCAACTACAGCTTCTCGAAGGTCGCCGGAGAGGCGGTCTGCACGTGGGTGTCTCGGGAGTTCGGAGTGCCGCTCACGATCATCCGCATCTGCTCGACGTACGGGCCCGAGGGAGGCACTCCGGCGGATCGTTTCGAACGGATGCTGGCGGGCAAGCCCGTCCGGCTCCATCCCGACGCACCGAACAACTTCAACCCGATCTACGAGGACGACTACGTCGCACTCGGCATCCGGGCCCTCGAGGTGGCCGGTGTGCCGCCGGTGGTCGTCAATTGGGCCGGCAGCGAGACGGTGAGCGCCGAGGAATACTGCACCTACATGGGCGAGCTCACCGGGATCGAGCCGCAGATCGTCTACGACCCGGTGGTGCACACGGCCCTGTGGCCGGACGTCACGTACATGCACGAGGTACTGGGCCGGACGAAAGTCCATTGGCGCGACGGATTCCGGCGCATGATCGAGGCGCGCCACCCCGAGATACGCCTGCGGGACCCCGAATAACGGGGCCTTGACGCTCGCGAACGGGGGTCCTTGTCCGCCCCGTCGGGGGCGGTCATGATACGGCTGCCGTGACAAACCTACGCCCGGCGGGCCAACACGCTTCCGCTCGCCGCGCCCGGACCATTGCGCGTCGCCGTCGTACGTTCGGGGTGAGTGCCATCCTTGTCGTGGTCGTCATCGCCGTCCTGGTGTACGCGATGGGCTCTTCGGGGGGGAACAAGACAGCATCGCCGCCTCCCGCGACATCGGGCCACCACGGAGCAGCAGCGACGACGTCGGTTCCGGGTCACGTGACGTCGGGGGGGCACCATGCGGCCACACCGGCCGGGATCTCTGCCATCGAGTCGGGCCTGCTGCCGTGGCAACTGGCGGCGCCGCTGAGCCGGGAAGTCGCGGTGCCGGGAGCGGCCGGTGGCAGCGTCAGCCTGTTGGGGGGTCTCACCACGGGCAGCGCGACGACGGCGAGCGTGGTGAACCTCGCCGTGCCGGCGGGAACTCCCACAGCCGCCGGCGCGCTCGCGAACCCGACCCACGACGCGGCCGGGACCATCCTCGGGGGCCGCGTCCTCGTCTTCGGCGGTGGTGTCCTGAGCTCGATTTCGACCGTGCAGGCGTATCCGTTGACGGCGGCGGGTGCTTCGGCCACCGGCGTGGTCGTCGGGCAGCTGCCCCATCCGCGTTCGGACGCGGGTGCCGTCTCGATCGGGCGCACGGCCTACGTGGTGGGCGGCTACGACGGGACGGCTGCGGACGCCCAGGTGCTATCGACGACGAACGGGAGTTCGTTCCACGTCGTTGGCTCGCTGTCGGTGCCGGTGCGCTACCCGGCCGTCGCCGCTCTGGGTTCGATGATCTACGTGTTCGGCGGCCAGCAGGTGGGCGGGGCTGCGGGCGCCGTCAATGTCATCCAGCGCATCGATACCTCGTCCGGCAAGGTCGAGGTCGTCGGGCATCTGCCCCAAGCGCTCCTCGGTGCGGCGGCCGTGATGCTGAACGGAGTGGTGTACGTCGCCGGGGGATCGACGGGCCCGTCCGACTCGGGGGTCATCTATGCGTTCGACTCGGCGAGGGATCGGGTGCTGGTGGCCGGCCACCTCATTGCCCCGTTGTCGAACGCGGCGGTGGCGACCGTCGCCGGCACGGCGTGGCTCGTCGGGGGCGAGAGCGGGACCACGCCGACGGCCACCGTCCAGATGCTGAAGCCCAACAGCAAATTCGGCACGGCCGGCGCGCCCGGTGCGGGCTCGCCGTACTTCGGCCAGAAGTTGCTCATCGCCGACCGGGGCAACAACCGGATGCTCGTCCTCGACGACACCGGCGCGGTCACCTGGACGTACCCGAACCCGCCGTCCATGCCTCCGCCACCGGGCCCCAGGGGCTTCTACTTCCCCGACGACACCTTCTTCATCCATCACGGCACCGCGATCATCTCGAACCAGGAGGAGAACGAGACCATCGTCGAGATCGCCTACCCGAGCGGCAAGCTCTTGTGGAGCTACGGGCATCCCGCGCAGCCGGGCTCCTCCCCGGGGTACCTACATGAGCCCGACGATGCCTACCTGTTGAAGAACGGCGATATTACGGTGGCCGACGCCGACAACTGCCGCATCCTCTTCATCAGCCCGGGCGGCTCCGTCGTCAACCAAATCGGCACGACGGGCTCGTGCGTGCACAATCCGCCGACGGACGTCGGCGGCCCCAACGGTGATACTCCGTTGGCGGACGGGAACGTCCTCGTCTCCGAGACGAAGGGCTCGTACATCTCCGAGTACACGCCGAGCGGGACGCTGGTCTGGACGACGCACCTCGCGATTGCGTACCCCTCGGATCCCCAACAGCTCGGTCCCGACCTCTACATGTGTGCCGACTACACGAACCCCGGCGGGATCGTCGAGTTCAACAGGGCCGGGCAGATCCTCTACACCTACCGTGCCGCGTCGGGCATCAATCGCCTCTATCAGCCCTCGCTGGCCGAGCTGCTGCCGAGCGGCGTGTTCATGTTGAACGACGACTACCGCGACCGCATGGCGGCCATCGACCCGACGACCCAGGCGCTGGTCTGGAACTACGGAGTGCCCGACGTCGCCGGCACGGCGCCCGGACTGCTCAACACTCCCGACGGTTTCGACATCTTGAACCCTGACGGCTCGACGCCCACCCACCCGACGACGGGCTGAGAGCTCGGGCTCGGGACCACCCACACGTGCTGGCCGGGCTCGAGCCCGAGGTCGGCGGCGGTGCCGCGACTGAGCTGGACCCAGCAATCCTCGCCGCTCCCGTCGGCCAGCGCGACATCGACCTTGACCTCGAAGCCGAGATGCGTGACCCGGGTGACCGTGCCCGCGACGCGCCCCGTCCGGCGCTGGAGTGTCCAGGGCGCGGTGGATGGCCAGGTCGTGGGGCCGCACCCACTCGCCGTGGAGGCGGGTGGCGGGCCCGAGGAACGTCAGCACGAACTCGTTGGCCGGATGGTCGTACATGTCCGTCGGCGTGCCCACCTGTTCCAGGCGCCCGTGGTTGATGATGGCCAGGCGGTCCGCGACCTCCATCGCCTCCTCTTGGTCGTGGGTGACCAGCACGGTGGTGACGTGCAGCGTGTCGTGCAGGTCGCGCAACCACTGGCGCAGCTGGGTGCGCACCTGTGCGTCGAGCGCGCCGAAGGGCTCGTCGAGCAGCAGGACCTTGGGTTCGATGGCGAGGGCGCGGGCGAGCGCCATGCGCTGGCGCTGCCCGCCCGAGAGCTGAGAGGGATAGCGCTCGCCGAGGTGCGCGAGGCCGACGAGCTCGAGCAACTCGTCCACCCTGGACTTGATCTCGGCCTTCGGACGCCGGCGGATCTCGAGGCCGAAGGCCACGTTGCGGCGTACCGTCAGGTGGCGGAACGGTGCGTAGTGCTGGAAGCAGAAGCCGACGCCCCGGCTGCGCGCCGGCGTGTCGGTGAGGTCCTCGCCCTCGATGCGCACCGTGCCGGCGTCGGCGTGGTCGAGGCCGGCGATGATGCGCAGGAGGGTCGACTTGCCACCGCCACTGGGCCCGAGCAGCGCGGTGAGCGAGCCCGTCGGCACCTCGAGCGAGACGTCGTCGAGGGCGACCGCGTCGCCGAAGCGCTTGGAGATGGATTCGACGTGGATGCTCATGCGGCTGCCTTTCCGTGCCAGGCGTCGCGGTTGCGGTCCGTAACGGTCAGGACGAGCAGGATGACGAGTGCGGACAGGCAGAGCGCCACGGCTCCCACGTACGCGCTCTGCGGGTCGAGGTTGTCGATGCTGTCGGAGATGAAGAGGGTCAAGGTCTGGGTCTTGCCGGCGACCGCCCCCGAGACGATCGCGACCGCGCCGAACTCGCCCAGCACGCGGGCGGTCGTGAGGGTCACGCCGTAGGCCAGGCCGCGGCGGATGTTGGGCAGCGTGATGCGGCGGAACACGGTGAGCGGGCGGGCGCCGAGCGTGCGGGCCGCCTGTTCTTGTTCGGTGCCGATCTCCTGGAGGACGGGTAGCACCTCGCGCACGACGTAGGGGAGCGAGACGGCGGCCGAGGCCATGACGATGCCCGGCACCGAGAAGATCACGGTGATGCCGCGGGCGGCGAGCCAGTTGCCGAGCCAGCCGGTGTGGCCGTACACGAGCACGAGCGCCAGGCCGATGACGACGGGGGAGAGCGCGAGCGGGATGTCGACGAGCGCGTCGAGCAGCCAGGCGCCGGGGAAGCGGTGGCGGGCCAGGATGAAGGAGACGCCAACACCGAAGACCGTGTTGAGCGGCACGGCGATCGCCGCCACGAGCAGCGTGAGCCAGAGCGCGTGCAGCGCGTCCGGCGTGGTCAGGGCATCCCACGCCGTGCCGAGCCCGTGCTGAAAGGCCCGGTAGAACACCGTGCCGACGGGCAGGACGACGAGCAGGGCGAGGTAGCCCAGGACGCCGAAGCGGAGCGGCAGGCGCCAGCGGGTGTCCTTCACACCGTGTCCGGGACGTCGAAGCGCCGGCGGGCCCAGCCGATGCCGAGGAGCACGAACAGGGAGATCACGACGAGCACGATGGAGACCGCGCTGGCGGCGGGGAGGTCGCCGCTCTGCGAGAGGCTGAAGATCCAGGACGACGCGACCTCGGTCTTGAAGGGGAGGTTGCCCGAGATGAGGACGACCGAGCCGAACTCGCCGACGGCTCGGGCGAAGGCGAGACCGGCGCCGGCCAGCATGGCCGGCAGGATGCTCGGCAGGAGGATGCGGCGCAGCACCTGGCGCCGGGTGGCGCCGAGGGAGGACGCGGCATCCTCCACCTCCGCATCGAGCTCGGCGAGGACCGGTTGGACGCTGCGCACGCAGAAGGGCAGGGTCACGAACAACAGTGCGGCGCCGATGCCGAGGCGCGTGCCGGCCAGGTCCACGTGGAAGGGGGAGTTGGCGCCGTAGAGCGCCAGGAGGGTGAGGCCGGCCACGATCGTGGGGAGCGCGAAGGGCAGGTCGATGACGGCGCTGACGATCGACTTGCCCCTGAAGTCGTCGCGCACGAGGACGAACGCGATGGCGAGGCCCGCGATCGGAGTTGACGATGGCGACGATGGCGGCGGCGGCGAGGGTGAGCTCGAGTGCGGCGACGGCCTCGGGCTGGGTGACCGCGGCCCAGAAGCTGCTCCAGCCGCCGCTGAAGGCGTTCGTGATCGAGCGCGGCGACGGGCAGCAGGACGAGGAGCGACAGGTACGTGACGGCGAGCGCCGGCCCGGCCGCTCTTTGCCCGAACGCGCCGGCGTGGGCCAGGGCGGAAGAGGGCGCCACCAGGGAGTAGCGACGCGATCTCCTCCGCCCTGGCCCACGCTCGGCCGGACGCGGCATCGCGGGCAGGGGGGAGCCCGAGGTCCGCGACGGTGGTATCCAGGTTGGTCATCGACTGTCCGGCTCCCTTCCGGTCAGTTGGCTCGGCTTCGACCGGCTATCCGCTGGCGGTCGACACGCCGAGCGACTGCTCGTCCTTGGCGACGATGCCCGTCTGGGGGTCGAAGAACTTCGTGTTGACCGCCGTCCAGCCGCCGAACTTGTCGATCGGTGAACAAGCGTCTTGGGCTTGGGGAAGTGGAACTGCGCCGCCACCGACGGCAGCACCGGGCGGTAGCCCTGCTGGCCCCACACCTTCTGGCCGGCGGGGGAGAGCAAGTAGGTGACGAACGCCTTCGCCGACGGCGCTGGCCGACTTGGTCACCGCGATCGGGTTCTCGATGAGGATCGTCTGCGGCGGCGTGATGATGTCGATCGCCTCTCCCTTGCTCTTGGCGTAGAGCGCGTCGCTCTCGTAGTCGAGGAGCACGTCGCCCTGGCCCGAAAGGAACGTCTGCAGCGCGGCGCTCCCGCTCGAGGGTTGGGCCACCGCGTTGTGCAGGAGCTGGGAGAGGTAGGTGCTTTGCCTGCGCGGCGGTCTTGCCCTGCTGCGATCTCGGCGCCGTAGGCCGCCATGAGGTTCCACTTGGCGCTGCCCGAGCTGAACACGTTCGGCGTGATGACGCCGACGCCGGACTTCACGAGGTCGGCCCACGTCGTGATGTGCTTCGGGTTGCCCGGGCGCACGATGAAGCTGACGATGGAGTCGGTGACCATGCCCTTGGTGGCGTTCTTGTCCCACGAGCTGGACACGAGGCCGGCCTTCACCAGCTTGGCCATGTCCGGCTCGAGCGAGAAGTTGACGACGTCGGCCGGCAGGCCGTCGACGACCGAGGTGGCCTGGGTGCCCGAGGGCCCGAACGAGCCCGACACCGTGACGCCGGCACCCGACTTGGTCTTGGCGAAGTCGGCGCCGAGGACCGTGTAGGCGGGCTTGGGCGTGGAGTAGCCGACGAGGTTGACGGTGCCGCCGGTCTGGGCGCCGGCGACGGTCGGGAGCGCCAGCGGCGCGAGGAGGGCCGCGCCCAAGGGGGCGAGAGAGGCCACGCCGAGGCGCCTGCCCCGGGCGCGGCCGGAGCGACCCGAACGGGTTTCGGGCGTGGAGGGCTGGGGGTCGTCTCGTGTGCATCGAAGTAAACTAATACACGCGAGTTCCTAAATACAAGTGGTTTAGTCGAGATTAGCTCGTCCCGACCGTGGTGACCAGGCCCTTCCGAGTTGATTTCCCTGGTGAGGGGGTTATTGGGTGACGGCCTGCCGTCCGCCCTCCACGACCAGGGCGTAGATGACGAGGATGCCGATGCCGATGTAGGCCAGCGACCAGATGGGGTAGTACGGCATCCACCAGATGGCGCTGACGGCCATGACGGCGCCGGCGAAGATGCCGATCCAGCGGCTGATCTGCGAGCGGGCCATGACGCCGAGCGCGCAGAGGATCAGCACGATGCCGACGATGAGCCAGAGCCAGCCGTAGTTCTTGAGGGTGGTGCCGAGAAGCCCGTTCTGCAGGTTGTCCGGCACCATCCCCTTGTAGCGGAACGCCCAGATGCCATCGAAGATGCGCATGATCCCGGCCACGCCCAAGACCACGGCCGCGAAGACGAGCCAGCCTTTTCCGTCGTTGTCCATGCCCCTACCTCCTGTATTCGAGCGGGGCCCGTGACGGGTCCCCGCATCCCTGGCCGGGGTACCCGTAGAGGGCTCCCGGCCCTCGGATTCAGGTTAAGGCCGCGTCGTTGCGAGAGTGGGGATGCAGGTGTGGAAGCCTCGTTGGCCTGGCGTGTCCGGGTCAGTCGGGGTCGCCGAAGTCCTCGGCCTCGTCCCCTTCGTCGCCGGCCGGATCGAAGTCTTCGTCCGCCGGCGGCGAGGTCTGCATGCGCTCGATCCAGCCGCCGAGCCGGCGCCCGAGGTCCTGCACGCCGCCGGCCGCCCGCTCGAGGATCCGGGCGAAGCGCTCCCGGTAGTGCGCCACGGCGTCCTCGAACTCCTGGGAGGGCGGCGGCTCTTGGCCCCGGCGCGGGTAGTCACCGTCGCGGATGCGGTCGTAGGCGCCGGTCTGCACCCACTCCATGAGCTCCTTCACCCGCTTGACCGCCACCGGGTGGGTGAGGTTGAGCTCCGACCAGAAGCGGGTGTGGCGCGAGAAGAGGTCGTCCTCGCTGTCGTACTCCGCGCACTGCTGGAGGAAGGCATCGAAGTCCATGCCGGGCACCGACCCGCCCGCGAGTGCCATCAGGACCCGGCAGGGCTGCAGCGGGTCGGCCATGATCAGCGCCGCGGCACGGTCGGCCGAGAGCTCGGCGGCGCGGTGCCACTCGAGGAGCGCCAGGTACATGGCACGCACGGGAAGACCGAGCAACAACGAGCGGCGGCAGCGCGCCCTTCATGAACTGGCTCAACAGGAGGAGGGCGGTCGTGTAGTAGTAGTGCTCGGACAGCACGTGGGACAGCTCGTGCCCCAGGACGGTCTCGATCTCCTTGTGGTCGAACGAGCGCAGCAGGGAGGAGTTCACGACCACGATCGGGGTCTTGGCGCCGATCGTCATGGCGTTGATCTCGGGGTCGTTGACGACGTAGAGGTCGGGCGTCGTCTCGAGGTCGAGGACCCGGCCGCACCGCACGTAGGTCCCCGAAGACCTCGGGCACCTGGCCGGGCCCGAGGCGGATGGCGTTGCCCATGACGATCTGGCGCAGCCGGCGTTCGTGGCCGAGGTCGGTCAGCCTCTTGATGACCGTGTCGAGAAGGGGCACCGAGTGCAGCGCCGAGGTCGCCGCTTTGTCGGCCGGGTGCTCGTAGGCCTTCGGGCTGATCTGCTCGTAGCCACGGACTACTTCGATCGCCACCGGCGGCCTCCCTGTCCTCGTATCCGAAATCGAGACTACGCCGCGGTGCGCCGGGAGCGCCCGGCAGCATCCCCTTGTTTCGGGTCTCGATGGACTTAGGGTTTGCACCAGGCGTTCGTCATCGGGGCGTTGGCTGGCATGCGCAACTACATCAGCCGTTTGCACCTCGTCTTGGTGGCGGCACTCCTGCTGCTGACGGTGGGACTGGGACTGCTTGGCTGGTCGATCCGGCCGGCATCGGGCGGGTTCTCGGCGGTGCCGCAGGCTTGCAGCTGTTCGTCCCGACCGCGGCGCCGGCGCTCGCCTTCACGGAGACTATGTCGCCTGCGAGCGGCGGTGGGGCCGTGCTGACGCTCGAGGGGACGCCGCAGATCACCGATGTCGTCCCGACGCAACCGTTCACGTTGGTCGTCAACAACCTCGGCGGCGGCCGGCTCTGCACGCCCCCGGTGCTCACGAATGACCAGGTCGGCCTCACCCTTCGTCTGGCGCGGCAACACGCCCGGAAGAGCGTCGGGGTGGATTAGGTGGCACCGGGAGGCCGGCCGATCACGATCTCGGGGCGCGGGTACTTCTTCGTACGTCTCTGCTGGCCGACAAGGGGACCAGTGGCGCTCCACGGGCCTACCTGAGCGCCCGGTTCCCACTCACCGCGGTGTTCGGCGCCACGAACGATGCTCAGAACGTCGCACGTCAGCTCACGCTGGGCACGTCTGACGCCACCACCGCCGACTTCAACGTCCAGTCACTCCCGCAGCCGTCGAGCTCGACGGATCGTGAATGGATCTGGGCGGCGCGCAAGTCCCAAGTGCTGCCACAGGCCCTCGCGTTCACAGCCGTGAACACCAGCGAGACCCAGCACGACAGCTACGACGCCTTCATCTCCGGCATCTTCTTCGGCGTCGCTGGCGGCGCGCTGGTGTCTCTCGTCGCGGAGCTCGTCGCGCCATTCCGGCCCCGTCAGGAACGGCGGCCGCCCGAGCCGAGAGGCTGAGCCTCAGAGCCGGCTGTTGTAGCCGGCGATCGTCTGGTCCACGTTCGCCTCCGCGTTGTTCACGGCCTTCGGCGCCGACACGCCCTGGGTGAACATGGAGATCTCGGCGTTGAGCACGTCCGTGCGCACGTCGGCGTAGGGGCCGATGACCGAGCCCGAGGTGGCAGCGGAGTTCACGCCGTTGTTGATCTCGTTGTAGGCGACCTTGTAGCCGGGGTCGGTCGCCCAAAGGTGTTGGACGGTTGCCGTCTGCGTCGACGACTTGCGCACGGGGATGTAGCCCGTGCCCGCGGACCAGGTGGCCACGCTCTGGGTGTTCATCAGATACGAGACGAACGTCCACGACGCCGCCTGCTCGAGGGCGGGCACCTTGTTCGACATGTACACGCCCCCGCCTCCGGGCTCGATCCCACCCTTCACCGACGAGCTGTACACCGGGAAGGGCCCGATGCCGAGCTTGACGTTGGAGTACTGCCCTTGGCCCAGGAGGCTCGTCACCGTACCCAGCGCGGCCGACGTCTCGATCGTCATGCCGTACTTCCCGCTCCCGATGCCGAGGAGGTTGTCGTACTGGTCGGGCCCGGTCGACGGGTTGGTGGTCGCGTCGCCGGAGCGCACCAGTTGGCGCAGCTGGCTGAAGATGGAGTCCGATGTCTTGTTGTTGAACGAAGCCTTTGTGGCGCGGGCGTTACGGCCGTTGCTGTTGTTCACGAACAGCTGGTTCGCCGAGGCCAGCCAGGTCTCGAGGTGCCACGGATCGAGCACCAGCCCCATGCCGCTGCCGGCGGCCTTGAGCGTCTTGGCGTCGCTCAGCATCTGCGGCAGCGTGAGCGGCGGAGTGTTCGGGTTGAGACCGGCTTTGGTGAACGCGTTCTGGTTGTAGTACACGATCGGCGCGGAGACCGAGAACGGCATGGCCCACTGGACGCCGTTCACCTTCCAGTAGGCGAGCGGCCGGGCGAGGAAGTCGCTCGTCGAGTACTTGGCCGCGTTCATGCACGACTGCACCGGCAGGAACGAGCCAGTGTCGATCGCCTCCTGGGTGCGGTCGTCCTCGAGCTGCACGACGTCCGGCAGCTGGCCGTTGCTCAGGCCGGCCGTGTACTTCTGCCAGGTGTCGTCGTAGCCGGCCTGGGTGACGAGCGTCACGTGCACCTTCGACTGCGACGAGTTGAAGGCGCTGGCGATCCCCTGGAGCACCGTGAGGTTGGCCGACGAGGCGGACTCCCAGAACGTGATGTTCACGGTGCCCTGGTGCTTGGCCAGGGCGGAGAGGTTGCAGCTCGGCAGCTTCGTGGCGGCGCCGGCCGGCGTAGCGACGGCAGCGGTCGCGGCCGTGGTGGCCGCAGCGCCCGAGATGACGAACAGCGCGGCAGCGGCGAGGCGGAACCTGAGGCGGAACGGGCGGGAGGTGCGCATGCCTATTCGTAGCATCCTGGCCGGCGTGGCCGGAGGCACCACTCCCAGGCGTCCCGTCACGTCGGGCTACTTGACGGCCCCCGCGGTGAGGCTGCGCACCAGCTGCTTCTGGAAGATCAGGAGCAGGATCACCAAGGGCACGAACGCGATGACCGCGCCGGCCAGCGCCACGGGGATCTGCGACACCTGCGTGCCCAGGAGCTGTTTCAGCCCGAGCTGCACGGTGTAGAGCGGCGTCGATCCGCCGGTCGAGACGAGCGGCCACAGGTACTGGTTCCACGCGCCGAGGAAGGAGAAGACGGCCAGCGCGGCCAGCGACGGGCGGGCCAGCGGCACCGCCACCCGGGTCATGAACCGCAGGTGGCCGTACCCGTCGAGCTGGGCCGCCTCCTGCAGGTCACGCGGGATCTGCAGGAAGGCCTGCCGCATGAGGAAGATGCCGAACCCCGTGGCGAGGAACGGGATGGACAGGCCCGCGTAGGTGTTGAACCAGCGGAACGTGGTGATCGTGTCGAGATTCGTGATGAACGTCACCTCGAGCGGGATCATCAGGGTGGCGAGGCAGACGATGAACAGTGTGCGCTTGAACGGGAAGCGCAGGAAGGCGAAGGCGTAGGCGGCGAGGATGGACGTGACCAGCTGCCCGGCCACGATGATCGCTGTCATGACGGCCGAGGTCGCCATGTACTTGGACATCGAGCCCGACGTCCACGCGGTGGCGTAGTGGCCCCACTGCGGGTTGGTGGGAAAGAGCGGCGGCGGCTGCCGCACCAGCTGGTCGGGTGGGAGCAGCGAGTTCACGACCGTGACGTAGATCGGGAACAAGATGATGATGGCGAACGCCGTCAACATCGCATAGCTCCCCAACGTGCGCAGCCGCCGGCGCGGCCGGCGGGGGAGCGGGGCGACGGCCGCGGTTGCTGGAGGCTTCGGCGGCCTCGGCGGGCGCGTCTCGTCCGGCGGCTCCAGGTCCGTCACGACGAACGTGCCCGCCGCGTGGCCCGTGCGCGTGGTCCCGTCAGCGGGCATAGCTCACCCTCCGCTCGAGGAACCGCATCTGCAGCAGCGTCATCCCCAGGGTGATGAGGAAGAGCACGGTCGCCATCACGGCGGCTTGGCCGGTGTTGTTCCCGAGCGCCGGCGAATTGGTGTTGACGATGTTGTAGATGAGCACGTTCGTGTGCAGGCGCACCGTGTTCATGGGGCCGATGAGGATGTCGATCGCCCCGAAGGCCTGCATGGCGTAGATGGTGCTGACGATAACGGCGAAGAAGATGGTGGGGGAGAGGAGCGGCACCGTCATGCGCCAGAACCGCGTCCAGGCGCTGGCACCGTCGATCCGCGCCGCCTCCAACAACTCGTCGGGAACCGATTGCAACCCGGCCAGCATGATGATGAATGCCAGCCCGAGGAACTGCCAGATCGTGATGACCGCGACCGCGGGCAGCGCCCAGGTTGTGCTCTCGAGGGCCGGTGGGTTCGGGTTGATGCCCAGCCAGGGGAGCAGGCCCACGACCGGGTTGAGCAGCGTGCCGAAGACGACCGACGCCACCGCCACCGAGCGAAACGACGGTAGAGGAGAAGATCACCCGGTAGACCGCCATGCCCTTGAATTTGCGGTGTGCGGCCACCGCGAGGGCCAGTCCGAGGATCAGGCTGATCGGGATCACGAGCACCACGAAGATCAGCGTGGTGACGAGGCTCTGGGTGAACTGCGTCGACGTGAGCGTCTGACCGATCTGGTGCAACCCGACGTAGTGCGCCGGCAGGCCGGGTACCGGCGGCGTCTCGTACAACATCAGCTTGAAGTTGCGGAAGAAGGGATAGAACGCGAAGGCGCCGAACAACACGAGCGCAGGCAGCAGCAGCCCGTACGCGAGGAGCGCCTCCTTGCGCCGGCGGGTGTGCAGCCCGCGCGGCGGCCGGGGCGTCGGCACGGCATCTGCCGGCTCGGCCGGTTCCGCGACGCCACCGATGTCCGCCGTCACCGTCGTCACGAGGGCCCCAACCGTTCGCCCGTCGTCGCGTCGAAGAGGTGGTACGCCTGTGGGTCCGCCGCCACGGCGATGCGGACGGACTCACCGATCGCCGGTTTCGGAGCCGCGGCGCCCTGGCGCACGATGAGCCGCGTGCCCGTCTCCGTCGTGCAGATCACATGGGTCTCCGCGCCGAGCAGCTCGACGATCACGACGCTGGCGCCGATCGACCCGTCCGAGCTGAGATGGACCGCCTCCGGTCGCAGGCCGAGCACGACGTCGGGTCCGGCGCCCCGCACGACCTCGGCCACCTCGGCCGGGAGTGGGACGGATGCGCCGGGGAACGCCACGCACAACGTGCCTGGGCCGATGCCGGTCTCCGGCGCCGTCCCGGAGGGCCCGCTCTCCACCAGCATCCCCGTGATCAGGTTCATGCCCGGGCTGCCGAGGAACGTCCGGCCACGAAGGTGTTCACCGGCCGGTCGTAGAGCGCCACGGGCGGCGCGACCTGTTGCAGCCGGCCGTCGCTCATGACCGCGATGCGGTGGCCCATCGTCATCGCCTCGACCTGGTCGTGGGTGACGTACAGCGTCGTGGTCGAGGCGCGCTGCATCGCGACGATGTCGGCGCGCGTCTGGATCCGAAGCGCGGCGTCGAGGTTGGACAGCGGCTCGTCCATCAGGAAGACGAGGGGCTCGCGGACGATCGCGCGGGCGAGCGCCACGCGCTGGCGCTGGCCGCCCGAGAGCTGCGCGGCTTTCGTCCGAGCAGCTCGGTCAGCCCGAGCGTGGCCGCCGCCCGCTTCACCTTGGCGGCGCGCTCCTCCTTGTCCACGCCGCGCTGGCGGAGCGGGAACTCGATGTTCTTCGCCGACCGTCAGGTGCGGGTACAGCGCGTAGCTCTGGAAGACCATCGCCACGTCGCGGTCCTTGGGGTCGACGTCGTTGACGACTCGTCGCCGATGCTCACGGTGCCGCTCGGTCAGGTCCTCGAGTCCGGCGATCAGCCGCAGCGCGGTCGTCTTGCCGCACCCCGACGGGCCGAGCAGCACGAGGAACTCGCCGTCGGGCACCGTCAGGGTCAGGTCGTCGACGGCGACCGTCTCGCCGAACGCTTCGTTACCCCCTCGAAGCTGACCTGTGCCAACGTGCTCCTCCGCGCCTCGGTTTTCCTGGCCCGACGAAATGGTTGGACGCACGGTAGCTGGACGGGCGACACCGGGCATGGAGCACCGACCATGGCACCCCGTCCACCACCCGATCGGTGGGCTCGTTGTTCGCGGCCGCTACCTCGAAAGGATCGACCGGCCGGCCGGACGAGTACGGCCGGGTCAGCCGGTGGCCCCCGCTTCGCCCTGTTGCAACGGAAACTCCGCTGCCGCCACCGATGCGATCCCTTCTCGGATCCCCACGGTTGGAACGAAGCCCGCGGCACGTGCCTTCGCGATGTCCACGACCACGGCGCGCATCTCGCCGGCCTTTGCCGGCACGTGCTCGACCTCCAAGGTCGCGCCGGTGGCGTCCTCGCACAGAGCAACCAGCTGGTTGACCGACACCGACTCGCCGTTCCCGATGGTGAGGACAGTGGGATCCGCCAGCCCGAGCGCGAGCTCGATGCCCCGCAGGGCGTCCTCGACGTGCAGGTAGTCGCGTAGTTGCTCACCGTCGCCGTAGACCTGAAAGCGCCGGGTCGAGCCGCACGCCTTCATGAGCCGGGGAATGATGCTGTCCTTCCCCGCCATCGCCGGGCCGTAGACGTTCGTGAACCTCAGCGAGACGGAGACGATCCCGTAACTCGCCCCGTAGCCTGCCATGACCATCTCCGCGCCCGCCTTGGAGGCTCCGTACGGTGTCATCGGTTGGAGTGGGCTGCATTCGTCGATCACACCGAGCTCGGCATTGCCGACGACCGCATTGCTCGACGCCAACACCACTCGTGGAACGTGCATCGCCCGGCATATCTCGAGGAGCAGTTGGGTGCCTCTGACGTTGACGTCGAACGTCTCCTCCGGTTCTTGGACCGAGGTGAGCACCGAAGTCCGTGCGGCGAGGTGCACAACGGCATCGACCTTCGTCGACAACGCCCGCTGCAGCACGGCGGGGCTGCGGATGTCTCCCAAGATGACGTGCACGTCGTCGTCCGCCGCCGGCCTCACGTCGACCACCACCACGTCGTCCCCCCGGGCCCGGAGCAGGCCCACGAGATGCCGGCCGATGAATCCGGAGCCGCCGGTGACCAGGACGCGCACCTCAGGCCCCTGCCCTTCCGCCGAAGGCGTCGGAAGGCGTGAACGCCCCCTCAGGCGTTGACGGAGGCAATCGCTCGTCCGTCGGCTGCGGCAACGGTCGTTCGTCCGGTACGGCAAGCCCGACGGCCAGCGCGGCCACCGCAACAAGCGCCAAGAGCTGTGTGGCAGCGGGCGTGACGCTGGGCAGCGAAGGAATGCGTCGCAATCAGCACGACCGCTCCCGCCGCCGCGAGTGCGAGCATGGCCACCTTCCGCAGCAGCGAGAGTGGGTCGCCCATCCTGTGTCCGACCCGCAAAGCCAGAACCGTGACGAGGGCAACGGCGACCGCACCGGGCACGCCCGCGATCACCACCACCGCGCCGATCCCGAGCACGGCGCAGAATGCTCTTCGAGCCCTGGCCCGCCGCCGGACAACCACCACGCGACGGCGCTCCGGGAGCAGCGCCAAGGGGATCAGGGCCAGCGCCATGATCGACCCGAGGAGCAAGCCGTCGCGGAACCATCGATCGGGGCCGTAGACCAACTCGATCGTTCCGCCGGATCCGGCGGGTACGACGAAGGCCTGCTGCCACCCGTCCACGATCCCCGGGGCCAACCGACGCCCGTTCAGCGTTGCCCCCCAGCCGGCGTTGGCGTTCTCCCGGATGATGAGCCAGGACGCCGGTCCGGCACCGATCGTCAGCCGGCGCTGGTCCGATTGCCAGTCCACGAGGCGGATCGCCCGCGTCGAACTCGGCGCCGGGGGATGGGCGACGGTGTCGGACGGTCGCATGACGATGAGGTCGGGCGTGACTGCGGACGTCCGTTCGAGGCGGACCCGATGGGTGCCGGGACCGAGCTCGACGGTTTGACCGTGTCCACGGCAGAGCAGGATCGCCAAATTGGCCGTCTGCACTGCTCTGGGGGGTGTCCGCCACCACCTCCGTCGGGAACGCTGTGCCGTCGACGGTCAGCGAGGGTCCTTGGCCACAGAGAGTGATCTGGCCGGACCCGTCCGCACCGGCGACCGGTGCCAGGGTCGCGTAGGCGACGCCCTGGAGACTGAACGTGTACGACGTGCGCTGGTGCAGGGTGAACGTACGGTCAATGCCATCGAGGTCGTCTGCCGTGTCCGCCGTCTCGAGTATCGGCGACCTGCAGCCTGCAGTCGCCAGAGACCCACAGGGTGGTACGGCCCCGGGCTGCGCAGCGAACACGAAGAGCGGGGGGCCTGCACCGGCCACGTCGTCGGGTACCCGCAGGCTCTCCGCTATCGGCGGGAGTCCGAGCAACCGGACCTTGAGCGTCGCCTTCGTCCCCGGGCCGCCTCCCGGTACGCCCGTAATCGTGACCCTGACGAAGTCGGTGGGCCCGGGAGCGACCCGTACGGTCCTGGCCTTTGCGCCCACGGCCGCCTCGGTCTGGCCGGCCTGGGTCGTCACCTCGACCCGGTCGGCGGGCCGGCCGGCGAAGGCAAACGGTGGAGAGGCGATGGAGATGGCGCGCAGGTCGTGCTCGCCCACGAGGTTCGCCTGCACCCACTGGCCGACAGCCGTGGAACCGCCGCTCTCCCAGGCGGTAGCGGGATCGTCGTCGAAGGCCGCGACCGGTGTGGCGGCTGGTTGGATGATCACTGTCGCGTCGGCTCGGCTCTGCGAGGTCGAAGCGGTGGCACTCCTGAGACCGTAAAGCACTGCAACCGTCTGATGTCCGGTGGAAGAGCCGATGAGGTAATCGTGGGCGGCGCGCACCTGGGACCACGGCTGCGTCGGGGTCATCGTCGCCGACGTGTTGAAGTTCGCCGTACCGACGTTGACCTCGCGCCGGCGGTATCCGTCGGTCACCACGGGGAGCTCCCGGCTGGTGTGGTCGCCCCGGACCGGGGGATCGGCGGCCATGACCGTTGCCGTCCGAGGTTGGAGCACGCCGGCAGCCGCCATCTCGAGCAGCGATTCGGGCGCACCACTCACCCTGATCGTCGTCGCCACGGGGCTGACGACGACCTGTGGCGCGGGCGGGTCGACCCGGTAGATGTCGATCGCTCCGACGTGCATCGCCAAGCGCAGCCCGGGTGATCCGGCGAGGGCGGCGTGAACCATGGCGGGACGCGGAATGGAGCCCTTGTCCCACTTCGAACGCAGGTCGTCCCGCTCGACGACCCACTGCACCCCGGCGCGCGCGAGAAAGGCCGCCAGGCCCGGATTCCCATGGCCCGAGTCGACGACCTGGTCCACGGTATCGAGCAGGCGGGCCTCACCCGCGCCGCCGAGGACTGGTGCGTCCCGTGTGGCCCAGGGCGTCGAGGCCAGAACCTGCAGTGGCTCGTCGGTGGAAACGCCCCAGCGGTACTCCGGGTGCTGTGCGGCCGGCATCACGAGCGCGCGCCCACCATTGCGGTCATGCTGCGCGAGCCAGCGTGCGGCCGACACCCAGTAGGTCGGGAGGTGGGCAAAGCTGCCCGGCGGTTCGAGTTGCCCTGCGAAGACCGGAAGGGCGACCGCGGCGACCACGAGACCGCCCAAGGCACAGGGGACGATCTCCGGACGCCTCCACCGTCGGCCCAGCACCGTGATGCAGTGGATGAAGCCCAACACCAAGGGGATCCTGAGCACCACGTCGAACTTGGCGATGTTGCGGAACGCAGCCAAGGCGCCGTCGAGGAGAGTGCGCGCCGTGGGCGCCAACGGTGACGTCGCCAGTCCACCGTGGCCGATGGTGATCAGCGCCAGGCCGAGCAGGGCTCCGACCGCCAGAAACCGCCGATACGGCATGGAGCGGTGGATCAGGCCGACCACACCGAGGCCGACGACGAGCGCCTCGCCCGCGAGAGCGAAGGGCGCGTGGGAAAGGGTCCACCCCGCAGGCCACCAGGGGCCGGCCAGGGTGTCGAGGTGGCCCACCCAGTCCGATGTGCCGAACAGTGCGGCCGGAATGGAGGTTGTGTTCGTCGTCCCGGTCGCCGACTCGATCCAGGTCAAGAACGGCGGGCTGTATTGACCCAGGACCACGAGCGGCAACAACCACCAGGCCATCGCCAAGAACGCGGCGACGCCCCAATACCCGGCCAGTCTCCGGCGGGCGAGCCCACGCTCGCCCGTGACGAAGAGGAGGACGGGGAGCACCAGCAGTGCCAGCGTGGCGGTCGCGTTCACACCCCCGGCACAGAGCAGCGCCAAGCCGCTGAGGGCTGCCGCTCGACGGGGTCTTTCCACGGCCTCCGGGCCGACGAGTGGTACGAGCACCCAAGGGGCGACGCAGGTCGGCAGAGCCTCGATGCTGATCGGCCCGATGTGGGCAAGCATCCAGGGCGACAGGCAGAAGGCCAACCCGCCGATCGTCCTGGTTGCCGGAGTCCCGATCCCGAGACGACCGGCCAACACGCGCATCCCTTGGAAGGCGACAATCAGAAGCGCCGATTGCCAGAGGCGCTGGACCACCCAGCCCGGGGCTCCGAGCGCGTGGCCCAGGGCAAAGAAGGGGCCTATCGGGAAGAGGTAGCCGTACGCCTGGTTCTGCAGTTGGCCGAAGGCGGCCTGTGGCTGCCACAGGTGCAGCGACTGGGACAGAAAGCTGTTCGGGTCGATGGAGAGATCGAGCTTGGTGTCGCCGACGAGGCGCCCCGGAGCCTGCACGAACACCGCGCCGGTCAGGACGACTGACCACAAGAGTGTGGATCCCTGGCCGCGGGTCCTCGTCGTCAGGGTGCGCATCGGACGAAGCGATGCAACCTCGACGGCCCGCTGTTCGCGCGTCGTGCTCATTGCAACCGCGTCGTGATCACTGCCACACAGCGCCTTGCTGACGCCCGCGACGCTGCGAACATCCCATTGTCACGTGCGGCGGACTGTAGTACAAGGTGTCAGTGGGCCGCGGTTTGTCCTTTACACGGCCCGCGTCCATTTCCCGCCTCCTCTCGCTCGTGGGGCCACCCGCCCTCGCGGCCGTGCTCGTCTTCTACGACCTTGGCGCCCGGAGCCTCTGGGTGGACGAAGGTGCAACCTTCTCCGCGGTCACGCAGCACGGCGCGGCGTTTTGGCGACAGGCCTTGGCCGACGGCGGCAATATGGTCGCCTTCTACGGGCTCCTCCACGTCGTGGTCACGTGGTTCGGTTTCAGTGCGGTGTTGCTCCGCCTGCCCTCGGCGGTCGCGGTCGTGCTGACGGTGTGCGTCGCTCAAGAGCTGGTGCGACGGTTGTTCGGCCGCCGTGTGGCCGTCGTGGCCGCGCTATTCGTGGCCGTGTGCCTGCCGCTGGTCTATTGGGGTCAGATGGCCAGGGGCTATGCCATGGCCATCTGTCTCCTCACGGCGGCGGCGCTCGCCTTTGTGATCGCCCTGCGCGGTGGATCTCCGGTCTCCTGGGTCGCGTTCGTCCTTCTGTCTGCGCTTTCCATCTACACCATCCTCCTCAGCGCGCTGTTCGTCGTCTCCCTCCTTGCATCGGTCGTCATGCTGCCGCGCCGGGAGATCCCGTTGCGGCGGCTCACCAAGGCGACAGCCGCCACGGCAGCCTTGTGCGTGCCGCTGCTCTTCACCACCACCCACACGGGCAACTACCCGATTCGGTGGATCCAGCCCATCGCCTCGAACGAGAACGCGCTCATGTGGCACTTGCTGACCGGGACCGGGGTCATCACGGTGAAGCCGGCCGCGTCGTCGGACTCCCTGATGCTCCTCACCATCGTTCTGTGGATCTTGGCCATCGTCCTCCTGGTCCGAAGCCTGGTTCGCCACGGACGTTCGTGGCCCGCGTGGAGCCTCGGGTTGCTCGTGTTCACGTTCGTCGGTCCCATTGCCGGCGTCTACCTCCTCTCGGTGCTCGTGCATCCCGTCTTCCAAGACCGCTATGGGCTCACCGCGGTCGTGCCCGGGTCCATCCTCGTTGCCTACGTCGTCTCCCGGGTGAAGCCCGTGTGGCTCATGCCCGTCCTCGCGGTCGCTCTCCTCGGCGTACGGGCTCTGCAGCTGTCGCCGAGTTACGCCGTCCCCGTCGAGGACTGGCAAAACGCCACCGCCGCTACGTTGGCCGCGGCGACGGCCGGCGATTGCATCGCCTTCTTCCAAGTCAACGGTTACGGCCCGTTCGATTTCTATGCCGAGAGCTCGCAGACATACCGGTCCGCCCTCCCGCGGCTCGTCCTGCCCGAGACGACATGGGCGTCACACGATCTGGTGCTGAACCCACTGTCGCTGAGCGCGTCGGCGCTGCGCAAGGTCACCGCGTCCTGTCCGACCCTGTGGCTCGTGACGACGCACGTGAACGCACCAGTCACGTCCACGTCTCCTGTGTTCGCCCGTCAGACCCGGGCGAGGTACGAGGCACTCCTCAGCGGGCTCAACCGGTCCTACCGTGTCACCTCCGACCGGCTCTTCGTCGGCGTAGAGGTTCGCCGATTCGCGGCACTCCCGGATTCGACCACGTCGCCGTCGTCGTCATCGAGCAGAACGCAGGGCACCGACCGTCGGTGAAGCTGACGCGCCCCGGCGCGCGCACCCGCCGGGGGAGGTCGGACCACCTCACGCCACTTCCGGAAGAACGCGGCGCCGTCGGTGGCGGAGCACACCGAACCAGATGCACAGACCGAGTACGGCGGCGGCGGCCAGCCACAGGCCGTCTCGGAGACCCCGGGGCTCGTAACTGAGCACGACGTCCGTCGTGCCTGCCGGCACGGCAATGGACATCAGGTCTTGGGGTGTGCGCCGGATGGAAAGGCTGCGGCCGCCGGCGGTGGCGGTCCAACCGGCGAAATCCGTGACGCGTGCCGTCAGCGTCGCGGCGGCCCCGGACCGCATTTCGACGGAGTACTCGTTGTCGCTCACCGCACGCGCCTGTCTGATCCTGGTGCCAGGCGTGCCGTCGAGCGTGAACGTCGCCGATCCCGGCACCCGGTAGACGGCCATCCGCCGAATGGTGGCAATGCGCACCATGCCCGCCGGCGGCGGCATCCCGGGAGCGGCGAGCACGTCGGTCACTCCGTACAGCCGGGCCAGCCGTACGGAGTTCACGCTCGGCGCGAAGAAATTGATGTCCACGGTGTTGTTGATCGTTTGCCCGGCGTCACGCACCGGCCAACCGCGGAGGTACGCCGCCGGAACGATCGGATCGTGCACGGCCAGCTCACGGACGCCGTACAGGAGGTTCATCTCCGGCATGTAGCCCCAGCTCGTCCATATCCGAAAGCCGCACACCAGGCCCCGGCTCCCCGCGCAGGTCGTGTTCCCACCGTCGAGACCCAGCATCCCCGGGCCGACGAGTGAACGGAGTTCGGTCGTCGCGGGCGTCGTCGGGACGATGCTGGAGGCAAAGGTGTTGAGCCCGATCCCGGCACTGAGCAAGAAGGCGGACTGCACCATGAGGAACGCGGCACCTGCGGCCGGGCCGAGGTAACCGGCGGTGGTGGTCCCTCGGCGATGACGGCGTCGAAGGACGAAGACGACCACCCCACACAGCAAGAGCAAGACGCTCGGCCAGTAGAGAGCCATCCGGCGAGCGTCCCGCGCGGCACCGTGCAAACCCGGCTCTCCGGTGGACAACCACAGGATGACGACGACAACTCCCACGACGACGGTCGCCGCCGCGAGTGCCTTCGAGGCACGATCCGCCGAGACGCGGTCCAACAGGGCATCCAGGCCGAGGGCGGCGAGCACGGCGAGGACGAAGGTCAGTACCGCGAGCATTCGATCGAGCGTGATCACGCCGAAACCGAGCGCCTTGAGGGTGGCCTGCACCGGGTCGATCGGGCCGGCGCGGTAAACGATCGCGGCGGTGACGACAGCGGTGACCCCGAGACCCATCACGATGGGGCGGCGCCAGGCAACGATGACGGCGACGAGCGCAAGCACCACGCAGAGCACGCCCACATACGCGGCCGACTCGTAATAGGTCCCCTGGAGACCACCGCAGAACCACGAACCATGCGTCGGGAGCCCACAGAACCCCTGCGCGACGACGAGCGCTGCGTCTTTCAACGGAAGTCCCGCCGCGGTGACCTCACCGGCTCGTGAAGCGCCGCGCAACGTTCCGAGTCCCGGCAACCACAGCGGGGCCGCAAGCGCGCACCCCGCGGCGACTCCGGCGACGATCCGGACGCCTCCCGCGAGCGACACGGAGCGTCCCGCGGCCCAGGACGAAACTGCCGTGATCACGAAGAGGCAGGCGATCCCCGAGCCGAGGAGCGCATACCCCTCCGGAAAGCCCCCGTAGACGGCGCCGGCAACCGCGACGGAGAGAAGGACCACCCCGCGCAGCCGATCGCGCTCGCGGTAGGCGAGGATCACTCCGCTCACGATGAAGCCCACCCAGACGAACACCCCGCTGATCGACCAGCCGATCCAGCCCGTCACGGGCCCGGAGAGCATGAAGGTGATCGCGCCGAACGTCGCAGCCAAACGCGAGCTGACCAAGAGGCGGCAGCACAGATAGGTTCCGCCTCCCGCAATCAGCAGCTTGACGGCGACGACCAGAAGAAACGAGTACGACAGGGGAACCAGATAGCCAAAGAGACTCGGCAGGGCGAGCGCGCCTGACTCGAAGTTCAGGAAGGCCGGCATCCCGTTCCCGGAAAGCGAGTTCCACAAGGGGAAGTGGCCGGCATGGACGAGCTGCCAATTCAACGTGTTCCAGGGGATGCCCTGTGTGATGATGTCGCCGTCAAGGGTGTTGTGGAGAGGGACGGCGTGCAGGTCTCTGGTCACCGAGGAGGCCCACTGACCGAAGTCCGACGGCCCGAAGCTCGGACCGTGCACGATCGCGGGAGCCAGGTAGATGAAGACGGTCAGGGCGATTGCGCCGAGGGCGAAGAGGTCGCGCCAGCGACTGAGGCGCGCCAGAGACGACAAGCCACGGCTCAGCGTCGAGGAGGGCTCGAGGGATAGCGACCGCCCACGCCGCAGAGCGTCGTGCATCGAGTCACGATAGCCCTGGCTTTCGTGTCAGCAACGGTCGGACGGCGGGCGATCACCGTCGTTCGGAATACGGCGACCGGCACGGGCAAGGTTGTCGCGACGATCACTTGCCGCGACAACGCTGCTCGATTACCGTCCGGCCGCAGGCGGCGCCCCACTCGGCCATCGAGGTCCCTCCCTTGACAGTGACAAGCAAACGTTCATCGGCGTCGGCGCGTGCACTTGATGACCTCGACGAGCGCGCTCCGGGGGCGGCACCGACTCCCATGTCTTTCGGCCGGGGCCTTGTGCGGTCGGTCCGCCTGTTCAAAGCGTTTTGCAACGAACAGTCCGACCCCGATCGCTTCTATCGGCTGCTCGCCGCGGACTCCTTGGCCCAATTGCAGCGGCATGCTCCCGTCGCGGGCCGCTTCGTCATCGACGTCGGCGGTGGCGCGGGCTTCAGCAGCGAGGCGTTCCGGCAGGCCGGCGCGTCCTGCGTCCTCATCGAACCCGCGTCCACCCGAGGCTCGCCGGCGCCCGGCGGCCACGCTCGCGATGGATCGACGGCGTTCGCCGATGCGGTGCGGGCCGGACGGTTGGCACCGGGCACAACCGTCTGCGCCGACGGAAATCAGATGCCGCTTCCTGATGCCAGTGTGGACATCGCCTTCGCCTCGAACGTGCTCGAGCACGTCCCTGACCCCGGCCGCCTCCTGCGCGAGTTGGTACGGGTCACCAAATCCGGCGGCATCATCTACGTGTCGTTCACCCCCTGGTTGTCCCCTTGGGGCGGCCATGAGACGTCGCCCTGGCATTACGTGGGCGGCCGGTGGGCCGCACACCGTTTCGCCGAACGTCATGGGAGGCCTCCCGGCAACCGCTTCGGCGAATCGCTGTTCGCGTGTCACGTGGGCGGCATGCTCGACCTGATTGACGCGTTGCCCGACGTCGAGGTGCTTCGCGCCTCACCGAGGTACTACCCGGACTGGCTCAGCGGCGTGGTGAAGGTACCCGGGCTGCGCGAGGTGATCACGTGGAACTTCCTCGCGATCCTCCGGCGCAACGGCAATTGAGGAAGGCGCCGGGCGGAGCCTTCAGTTCGCCGGGATCTTCCACCCCATCGACTCCGCGATCTCCTTGCAGGTCGGGCACAGGCCGTAGCGCTTGGGGTCACGCCCCGGTACCCACTCCTTGCCGCAGAGAGCCCGCACCGGGACCGTGTTCACGATGCCCTCGACGACGCTCGGGCCCGCCGAGACGAACTCGCCGAGCCGGTCGCCCTCTTTCGGCGTGTAGCCCTCCAACACGATGTGCGCCATGCGGTCGTGGTCCCCGTCGTCCAGGTCGGGCCGGGGCCGGGCCGGCGCCAGGGTGGTCGCCCCCTCGCCCTCAGGGGCCAGCGATGCCCTTGGCGCGCTGAAGGTCCGGTCCACGTCCCTAGGCTAGATCCTTCTCTTTTTTGGGCTTCGGGCAGCCGGCCGTACTGCCGCCGGACCCCCAAAGGGGGGGTCTGACCAGGTCTTCCACCTCGGGAACAACCATCCCCCCGAAATGGTTGACCAGTCAGAGGAATTCGTGCTTACGCCATTACGTGAGGACGGACCGACCAGAAAGAAAGAGTCATGACGAACGAGAACGTGACACTCCCATTGCTCCCACTCACCTCAGGTGTGGTGCTGCCGGGGATGGTGTTCACCATGGCGCTCGAGTCCGACGAGGCCCGCGCCGCCGTGGAGTCCGCCCGCTCGGCCGGCGGGCGCCTGCTGCTCGTGCCCGCACATCGACGGTCGTTTCGCCAGCGTCGGCGTCGTCGCGGAGGTCATGGAGGAGGGTGAGCTGCCCGGCGGGCTGACCGCCGTCGCCATCCGGGGCGACCACCGCGCCACCATCGGGACCGGCGTGCCCGGGACCGGCAACGCCCTCTGGGTGGAGGCCGAGCCCATCGCCGAGCCCGAGGCCACGCCTGCCGCGCAGGAGCTGGCGCGGGAGTACCGCGCCGTGCTCGAGAACATCCTCCACACCCGCGGCGCCGGCCGTATCGCGGCCCAGCTGCGCGAAATCACCGAGCCGAGCGGCCTCGCCGACGTGGCGGGCTACTCGCCCGACCTCTCGCTGACCCAGAAGGTCGAGGTGCTCGAGACGATCGACATCGAGGCGCGTCTGCGCCTCGTCCTCGGTTGGGCGCGGGACACCCTCGCCGATCTCGCCTTGCGCGAGAAGATCAAGACCGACGTCGAAGAGGGCATGGAGAAGACGCAGCGCGAGTTCCTCTTGCGCCGCCAGCTCGACGCCATCCGCAAGGAGCTCAACGGGCTCAGCGGCGACAAGGACGGTGAGGACCCCGACGATTACCGGGCCAAGCTCGAGTCGGCCGACCTCCCCGAGGACGTCCGCAAGGCCGTCGAACGCGAGGTCGACAAGCTCGAGCGCACGAGTGACCAGAGCCCCGAGACGGGTTGGATCCGCACGTGGCTCGACACGGTGTTCGAGATCCCGTGGGGCGTCGAATCCGAGGACCGGCTCGACATCGCCGAGGCGTCGAACATCCTCGAGGCCGACCACGACGGGTTGGCGGACGTCAAGGAACGCATCCTCGAGCACTTGGCCGTGCGCAAGCTCCAGGCCGAGCGTGGGCTCGCGCCCGTGGACGGGCGGGGCTCCGGTGCGATCCTGGCCCTCGTCGGCCCTCCGGGCGTCGGCAAGACGTCGCTCGGCGAGTCCGTCGCCAACGCACTGGGGCGCAAGTTCGTCCGCGTGTCGCTCGGCGGCATCCGCGACGAGGCCGAGATCCGTGGCCACCGCCGCACCTACGTGGGCGCCCAGCCGGGCCGCCTGGTCCGCGCGTTGCGCGAGGCCGGGACCATGAACCCGGTCATCGTGCTGGACGAGGTCGACAAGATCGGGACCGACTACCGGGGCGACCCCTCCTCGGCGTTGCTCGAGGTGCTCGACCCGGCCCAGAACCACACGTTCCGGGACCACTACCTCGAGGTCGACCTCGACCTGTCGCGGGTGTTGTTCATCGCGACGGCGAACGTCAGCGAGACGATCCCCGGCCCGCTGCTCGACCGGATGGAGGTCATCCGGATCGACGGTTACACCGAGTCGGAGAAGGTCTCGATCGCCAAGCACCACCTCATCAGGCGCCAGCTCACCCGGGCGGCGTTGCGTGAGGACGAGGTGGCAGATCGACGACGAGGCGCTGCGCGCCATCGTGGCCGACTACACCCGGGAAGCCGGCGTGCGGAACCTCGAGCGCGAGCTCGGCAAGCTGTTGCGCAAGGTGGCGACGAAGCTCGCCTCCGGTGAGCGCACCGCGCCGATCATCGTCGGCAAGGACGACGTGCGGGGCTGGTTGGGGCGCCCGCACTTCTTCTTCGAGGCGGCGGACCGCACCAGCGTGCCCGGCGTGGTCACCGGCCTCGCCGTCACGGGCGCCGGCGGCGACGTCCTCTTCGTCGAGGCGAGCGTCTCCGACGGGCCCGAGGGCCTCACGTTGACCGGTCAACTGGGTGACGTCATGAAGGAGTCGGCGGAGATCGCTCTCTCCTACGTGCGCTCGCACGCCGAAGAGCTCGGGATCGATCCGGGCGCCTTCACCGGCAAGCGCTTCCACGTGCACGTCCCCGCCGGGGCCGTGCCGAAGGACGGGCCCTCTGCCGGCGTCACCATGACGACGGCGCTCGTGAGCCTGTTGCGTGACGTCCCGGTGCGCTCGGTCATCGGCATGACCGGTGAGGTCACGCTGCAGGGACGGGTGTTGCCGATCGGCGGCGTCAAGCAGAAGGTGCTGGCCGCCCACCGGGCCGGGTTGACCGAGGTCGTCCTGCCCGAGCGCAACGGCCCCGATCTCGAGGACGTCCCCGAGGAGGTCCGCGACGTCATGACGTTCCACCTGGCCGCCACGATCGCCGACGTGCTCACCCCGGCTCTGTCCGGGGCGGGCGCGGCGGCGCCGGCCGCCGGCGAGGCGTCGTTGGGCAACGCGGCCTGAGTCGGGCAGACTGGCGCACATGGACGACAAGGAGATCGTGAGGCGGATCAGCGAGCTCGCCACCGAGGAGCAAGAGCTCGAGGAGGCGCACGTCGGCGAGGGCCTCTCCGACGTCGAGCTCAAGCGCAAGCGCGATCTCGAGATCACGCTCGACGAGATGTGGGACCTCCTGCGCCAGCGCCGCGCCAAGCGCAGCGCGGGCCAGGACCCCGACGCGGCGCAACAGCGCTCCGCCGACACCGTCGAGGGCTATCTCCAGTAGCCCGCCGCCCGGCCTGGCGCCGAGCCCGATCCGTACGGATCAGCGACCCGGCATGCGCCGGTTGAGCGCGGGAGCGAAGATCCCGATCAGCCCGCGCAGGTTTCCGATCGTCACGTCCAGCCAGTCGAACGAGTCACGCCAGACGGCGATCTGCCCGTCGCGCACGACGAACCGGCCGTAGACCCAGAAGCGGCTTGCCCACCTCTTGAAGGTCAGCTCGTCGACGCGGTCGGTCAGGACGACGTCGCCGTCGGTCGCCACGTGGTGGAGATAGGCGTTGAACCCGAAGCGGTCCGGACGCATGACCGGCCGCGCCAGAGCCTCCAGGCGGTCCCGGCCGCGGATCGTCGGCAACGAGACGTTGATGTACTCGAGGTCCTCGGTGACCAATTCGAGCACCCGGTCGATGTCCCACCGGCCCCAGGCCTCGAGGAACTCGACGACCACGTCCGCCGGTGCAGCCTTCGCCGAAGAGGCGGTGGATTGCTGCGAAGTGGGCACAGCACCCTCCTTCCTGTCGAGCGTTCAGACCGTAGTGGTGCGCCGGAAGCGACGCCACACGGATGGCCCGACGGCGAGCGCCACGAAGACCAACACGGCGAGCAGGAAGAGAAGGGAGTAGGTGCCGTAGCCGCCGTAGGAGAACCGCACCGTATGCACGCCGGGGCCGACGTCGACGCCGACCAGCGCCGGTGCCACCATGACCGTCGGCTCGGGCTGCCCGTTCACGGTGACGCTCCACCCGGGGTCGTACGAGGCGCTCAGGACCACGGTGGCACGACGGTTGGCCTTCACCACCGCGCTGGCGGTTCCCTGTGCCAAACGAGCGTGTTCGACAACCACGTGCCCCGGCGATCCCGTCACCGAACTCCCTCCGGGCGCGGTGGGTGGCGAGGCGGTGCCGCCGTTGAACGCGACCGTCTTGTCCTTTTGGTCTGACAGCGCGGTCGAGTCCAGGAGCGGCACGCTTGCGGTCCCGACGTCGGCGCGCGTGGCGGTCAGCACGCCGGTCGTGTCGTAGACGTGGAAGTAACCCGGGTCGGGCAGCGCCCACAGGCAGTAGTCACCCTCGCAGCGCACCTGCGTCGCGGGCACCGGCGGCGTCATCGACGCCGGGGTGAGGAGGTACCCGATGCCGAAGAGGGGATAGTCGCCCGGGTTGGTGTCGTCGAAGTAGTACTCGGGGTCGGTCATCAGCGCGGCGGTCCGCAGCGTGTAGCCGACCTCGTCGATGTCCTTGCTCTCCAGGTATTTGAAGACGGGGACCTCCCCGATCAGGAAGTCGTTGCCCCAGTTGGTGGGCTGCCCCGCGTACACTCGCCCGCGCGGGTGGGCCTTGACATACGCGAGCAGCGAGTCGAGTGCCGGCCCTTGAGAAGTGTCCGCGTTCGCCTGGAACGCCACGTTGGTGGCGTTGCCGCCGTTGTAGCTGTCCATGGACGTCCACGCGGGGATGAGGATCACGATCGCCCCCGCGATGCAGAGCGCAGACACGAGCACTCGGCCCATGGGCCGCTGGAGCCTTCGCCGCGGCCCGTCGGGCAAGAGCTTGGCGGCCGACTCCACGAGAAATCGACCCACGAACACGAGCCCGATCCCTGCCAACAGGATCCCCGAGAGCTGCATGCCCATCTCGAAGCGCCGGATGAAGACGTCGCTGCTTCCCGGGAGGACCGAGTAGAGGCCGCCGAAGGTCGTGCGCCCGAACGTCATCAGCGTCGTCACCACGAACATCGCGATCAAGGCGCGCCCGACGACAAAGGTGCGCCACCGTACGACGCACACGAGGATCCCGATGGCGCCGAGGATGGTGATCACCGCGATCCAATGGTTGGCGTCGAACATCTGGCCTCGGACGAGCCAGTCCAGGATCTGACGCGCGCCGTAGCCGTTCTCCAGGCCGGTCCCCTCGAGGATCTGGTTGCGCGCCGCCCAATGGGATTGCGCGAGCAGCGGCACGATGACCCAGGCCGACGCCAACAGTGCCGAGCCGCCGACGAGCACCGCCCGGAGCAAGCGGCGACGGAGGTCGGACGGCACCAGGAAGGGGAACACGATGACGGCGACGAAGGCGAGGTAGCCGGTCTCGAAGTGCAGGCCGACGGTCAGCATGATGAAGAAGACGGCTGGTAAGACCGAGCGCCGCACCGAATGGCGCGCGTCGAGGGCGCGGAAGGTGAAGGCCCACGCGAGCGGCAGCGTCCACGATGCCCACAACTGGGTCCACACGCCGTAGCCGCGCCAGATGTAGGCCATGTCCTCGTAGCCGATGCCGGCCGCCGACGTGAGCAGGGGAGAAACGAGCGCCGCCGCGCCGGCGGTCCAACGGCCGAGCCCGAACACGCGGGCGGCCCAATAGATCACCAGAGGCCAGAGCGCCACGAGCAGGTACATCGACCAGCGGAACACGGTGTTGGGGTCGATGAACGTGCCGAAGACCCCCGAGATCATCGACGGCAGGCTCTGGTAGTGCAGGAACTGTGGCGAGCCCAATCCGAGGTACGGGAACCAGCTCGTCAACGGCAGATGACCCTGGCTGATACGGCTCGACGCGAAGCGCACCATCTGCTGGTGGATGGAGCTGTCGTCGAGATACGGCACGGCGGTGAGCTCGGGTCGGAGCTCCACCAGTCCCCAGACGATGGCGACCAGGACGAGAGTCCACGGGGCGAAGCGCAGCCACCACGGCTCGCGGTGATCGAGCGTTTCGGTGCCCGCAGGCGCGGCGACGTCGTCGGTGCCCGCAAGGGTCGGGATCGTCGTCACGACGAGATCAGGAACGCCGTGAGCGCAGGAGTCGCCCTCGGTCGCGGCGTCGGCACCTGGTCATGTTGCCAAACCCTCCAGGTGCAGGGGTCGCGTACAGGCCTCTGGGCACGGGTATGCGGGTTGGGCATCGGTAACATCCCGGCGGGGCTGTAGCTCAGTGGTCAGAGCAGAGGACTCATAATCCTTGGGTCGTGGGTTCGATCCCCACCAGCCCTACCCGAACCCACAGGCATAATCAGGCGCATGCGTCTCGGCATCGCCCACCACCTCGGCTGGGCTGTCGCCGTCACGGCCAACGCCGACCACGAAGTCGTGGACCGCCGACGCATCGAGCTGCTCGAGTCCGGGCTGCCCGCCGCGCCGATCCATCACGAAGGCGGACCACACCTCCTGCATCGTCAGGCCGAGCCCCTCACCGACGAGGCGCTCGCCGCTCTGGTGACGAAGGTGCGGGCGTCCGCGGTGCGCGCCACGACCACTGCGCTCGACGACCTGATCGCGGCGTTGCCCGAACCGATCGTCTCGTTGTCGCTCCGTGCGTGGCCGGACGATTTCCCCGCGGACATCGCCACCCAACGGCGCGTTCCCTACGAGAGCCGCGCCGACTCCGTCATGTACCGGCAGGTGCTGGCGGATCTCGGTCGGGCCCGCGGCTGGTCGATCCACTTCTACGAAGCCAAGGATGTGGAGTCCGAGGCAGCCCAAGTCCTTGGAGACCGGGCAGAAGCGGTCCTCCATGGACCGCGAGCCACATTGGGGCCGCCGTGGTCGAAAGACCATCGGACCGCACTCGCCGCAACCGTCGTCTGCGCCGTCGAGGACGACTCGGCGGGTCGCCGATAGCTACCGGTCGCCCTCCATCCACGCGAGCGCTCCGCCGGTGAGGTTCTCCGCCGTCCACCCCGCATCGCCGAGCGCCTTGGCCGCGGTCGCAGAACGGTGGCCCGAGCGGCAGGCCACCACGATGGTCCGGTCGGCCGGCACCTCGTCGAGTCGGTCGCCGAGCTCGCCGAGTGGGATGTTCACGCCGATCGGGTAGGCCCACTCCTCGACCTCGCTGGGCTCTCGCACATCGAGGAGGAACACGTTCTCGCCCCGGGCGATGCGCGCCTTGACCTCCGCTGGTTCCACCTCGGCATACGTCATCGCAAACACCCTACGAGCCCCACACCGCAACCCCGGCCATGACCTGGTCTCAGTCCCCATCATGACGACATAACGACCGCGAGCCACTCCTCTTGCGACCACGCACCACCTGTCCTCAGCCCGGTGGGCCCCCCCGGTACGCTGGATCCGATGGCCGTGCCTCGGAAATTCCTCAACGCGGACGAGGAGCTGTTGGCCGAGCTGAAGCCGCACTGGATCTTCCTGTTCGGCCCCCTGTTCACCTCCATCGGGGTGTGGGCCGCCATCATCGTCATCCTCATCGTGTGGCAGAACCCGCCGGGCTGGACGAACTACCCGATCGTGATCTTGGCCCTCATCCCGGGTCTGTGGCTCCTCGGCCGCTACGTGCGCTGGCGCTCCTACGACGTGGCGCTGACGTCGACCCGCATCCTCGTCCGCCAGGGCATCCTTGGCCGCGACACCGTGCAGCTGCGGCTGCAGCGCATTACCGAGGTGAACATCCGCCAGGAGCTCTTCGAGCGCGTGCTCAACACCGGCAGCCTCGTCATCGACGTGCAGGGCGAGGACGACTCCATGACGCTCGAGTACATGCGCAAGCCGGCGGTCGTGCAGCGCGTCATCAACTCGCAGATCAACGAGATCGTGGGTGGCGGCCAGCGCGAGGCGATCCCCGAGGACATGCTGCCGCGCGACCAGCGCGGCCGGCATCGCCGCGATGAGTACGACGACACCGACCAACATGACACCGACGACAACACGACACGCCGCCCTTGGGCGTCGGCGCGTCCGCACCGGCGGCGCAAGCGCAGCAACGCACCGACCCTGGGTCACCCGCGAACCCCCGAGTCCCGCCCCCGGGCGCCGTCCCCTTCGAGATCCGCGACCGCCTCATCGAGCTCGACGACCTCCGCAAGCGCGGCATCATCTCCGAAGAGGAGTTCGCCGCCAAGAAGAGCGAGCTCCTCAACCGCATCTGACCTCTCCTCGAAACCGATGGACGATCGGTGGCCACGATGCCAGACTCGCCCCACTCCGGCTGCGGAGCGTAGGAGAGCCAACCAGGGAGGACGAAAAGTGCACGCCATCGTGATTCACGCCGACATCCACGACGTCGAGCAGGCGACGAAGGGGCTCGAAGAAGAGGTCATCCCGATGATGAAACAGACGCCCGGTTTCGTCGGTGCCTATTTCGTGGCCGTTGACGACTCGCACGGCGTCTCCATCGAGGTCTTCGAGACCGAGGAGCAGGCTCGTGCAGCGGCGCCGCCCGAGGGAACCGAAGCGCCCGGCGTCAAGCTCGCGAAGCTGCAGATCGGCCCCGTCGTCGGCAGCGCATAGGCACGCACAGCCGGCACCGCCCAGCAAGAAGAGCCGCCCCCCGCGCGGACTACCGTGGGCGCGGTGAGCCTGCCTCGATACCGATGCGACGCCTGCGGCAACCTCACCCGCTTCGACGTCACGATCTCGCAGACGACCAAGGCGTTCCACCACTTCACCGTCGGCGGCGACCTGGTCGTCGAGGACGAGGAGGTGGTGTCGCGCCACGTCGACGAGGTCGTGTGCCGTTGGTGCGGGCACGGGCGCAGCGTGGTCGAGATCACCGACGAGGAGACCGAGCCGGGCACGCCGTCGAAGGTCTCGTGACCGAGCCGCCGGCAGACATCCTGCGCCGGCTGCGTCCCATCCCGACGACCGTCGGTCCGCCCGCCACCACCCCACGCGACGTCGTCGGCGTCGCGCCCGACGGCCGTGCCGTCCGCGTCGATGTGGTCGACGCCACCGCCCCGGTGCTGCTCCTCTTCCTCTCGGCGGACTGCATCGGCTGCCAGGACCTGTGGGCGGGCCTCGCCGATCTGCGGGCCGGGCTCGGACGCGAGGTCCGTCTCGCCGTGGTGACGAAGGCCCCGCCAACCGAGGACCCGGCCGCGGTCACCGTCCTCGCCGCCGACGACAAGGGCCACCTGCGGGCACCCATCGTCATGAGCGCGACCGCGTTCGCCGACTACCACGCCGCTGCGCCGTTCATGGCCCTCGTCACGCCCACCGCTGTCCTCACCGAGGGGGTGGCCTGGGGCGTCGACGACACCCTGCGCACCGCCCGCGCCGCGCTGTCCGGCCCGGTCGTCGACGGGTAGGGCGCGAGGCGCAGATGCAACGCCGTGTCACAGCCCCTGGTCATGCTGACTCTGAAGAGAGAGGGTCATGCACATGCCGCACGCCAGGGAGACCGACATCGAGCCCGAAGGGGAGCTCACCATCGACTGCGACCGCTGCGCGCTGCAGGCGACCGACGCCTGCGACGACTGCGTGGTCAGCTTTCTCCTCGGCCGGGAGCCCGACGACGCCGTCGTCATCGACGCCGACGAGGCGCGCGCCATGCGCATGCTCGGTCGCGCCGGGCTCGTGCCGACGCTGCGGTTCAGCGATCGGGCCGGCTGACCCTCCCGCCGGTGGCGCATGAAGCGTCACCTGCTCGTCACCAATGACTTCCCGCCCAAGGTCGGCGGCATCCAGAACTACCTCTGGGACCTCTGGAGCCGGCTCGACCCGGCGTCCTTCGTCGTCCTGACCGCCAGCTCCGACGACGACGCCGCGTCGTTCGACGCCGCCCAGGCCGCCCGTGGCGTGCGCATCGAACGCGTGCCGGGCTCCGATCCTCTTCTTCCCGACGCCGCAGGCGCACCGAGACATCGACGACTGCGTGCGCGCCCACGGCATCGACCTCGTGCTCCTCGACCCTGCCCTGCCGCTCGGGCTCCTCGGCCCGCGCCTCGGCGTCCCCTACGGCGTCATTCTTCACGGCGCCGAGGTCACGGTGCCGGGTCGCCTGCCCGGCGCGCGCGCCGCCCTCGCGGCGCGTCTTGCGCGACGCGTCGATCGTCGTCTCGGCCGGTCGCTATCCGGCCGCAGAGGGTCGCCGCGTCGTGCCCGATCTCGCGACCCCGTTCGTCGAGATCCCACCCGGGGTCGACACCGGTGCCGTCGCTCCGCTCAAGGCTCCCGAACGCCGTGCCGCGCGGGCCCGGCTCGGACTGCCCGCGACCGCGCCGATCGTCGCCAGCGTGAGCCGTCTCGTGCCGCGCAAGGGGATGGACGTGTTGATCGAGGCGGCCAACCGGCTGGCTCCCTCGTATCCCGATCTCGTTCTCGCTATCGGCGGCGACGGGCGGGAGCGGCGCCACCTCGAACGGCTGGCCGCCGACAGCCTCGTCGACGTGCGGGTGCTGGGTCGCGTCAGCGACGACGACCGCGCCGCGCTCCTCGGCGCCGCCGATGTGTTCGTCATGGCCTGCCGCAAACGGTGGGGGGGCCTCGAACAGGAAGGCTTCGGGATCGTCTTCCTCGAGGCGGCGGCCTTCGGCGTGCCCCAGGTCGCCGGCGACAGCGGCGGTGCCACCGAGGCGGTCCTCGACGGCGAGACCGGGCTGGTCGTCGAGGACCCGTCCGATCCGGGGGCGGTGGCCGAGGCCATACGCACGTTGCTGGCGGATCCCCCGCTCCGGCGCCGGATGGGCCGAGCCGCCCGAACGAGGGTGCAGGAATCCTTCGACACCGACGTTCTCGCTTCTAGGCTGGCCGAGGCGTTGGCCGGAGTGGCAATCTGACGCTCGCCGAACGGGAACGGCAGGAGAGGAAGGGAACAGGCACCGTGGCCGATCAAGCCACCGAGCACATCTCGGTTGCAGCGCCCCCCGAGCGCTGTTTCTCCGTCGCGGCCGATCTCGAGCGGTACCCGGAGTGGGCGAACGACGTCAAGGAAGTCGAGATCAAGGAACGAGATGCCGAGGGGCGTCCCCAGCTCGTGACGTTCCGCGCCGCCGCCTTCGGTCGCAGCACCACCTACACCCTTGCCTACGACTACGCCGACGCCCCCCATACCCTGGCGTGGAAGCTGACCCAGGGCGACATCACGACCAAGCTCGACGGCAGCTACGTCTTTGATGCTGGCGAAGGCAACACCACGGACGTGACGTACCACCTCGAGGCGGAGTTGCGAGTTCCGATCCCGGGGTTCATCAAGATGCGGGCCACCAGCCGCATCATGGCGACGGCCATGCGAGAGCTGAAGGCGCGGGTCGAGTCCACGTCGTGAGCTCCGGCACGCCCCGGCACGACGGTGCCGGCGTGACGTTCGGGATCGACATCGGTGGCACCAAGGTCCTCGGCGTCGCGCTGGGAACCGGCAACGAGGTGGTGGGCGAGGCGCGCGTTCCCACCCCGACCGGCACGAGGGAGATCGTGGGGAGCCATGTCGCCGAGGCCGTCGCGCTGGTCACCACTGAGCTCGACCACAGCCTCGGACCCGGCCCGGATCCGGCACCGGTCGGCGTCGGTGCGCCGGGCATGGTCGACCGCGACGGCCGGCTGTGCTTCGCGCCCAACCTGCCGCAGGCGCACGGCGTGGACTGGACCGCCCTGATCGGCGACCGCCTCCCCGGGAGGAGGGTCGTCATCGAGAACGACGCCAACCTCGCCGTCCTGGCCGAGCATCGCCTGGGTGCCGCCCGCGGCTTCCACCACGTCGTGATGGTCACGCTCGGCACGGGCATCGGCGGCGGCATCGTGGTGGACGACCGCGTCCAGGTGGGCGCGGCGGGCTTCGCCGGCGAAATCGGGCACATGGTCGTCGACCCCAACGGCCCACCCTGTCCCTGCGGGCGCAACGGCTGCTGGGAGCGCTTCGCCTCCGGCGCGGGACTGGGCGTCCGGGCCCGCGAGGCCGCCTTGGCCGGACGACTCGGCGAGGTCGTGCGCGTGGCCGGCGGCGATCCCGAGAGCGTGCGCGGCGAGGACGTCTCGGCTGCCGCCAAAGCCGGTGACCCGGCGGCTCGCCGCGTCATCGAAGAAGTGGGCTGGTGGATCGGCTTCGGCCTCGCCAACCTGACCTGTGTCGTCGATCCCGAGTGCTTCGTGCTCGGCGGCGGCGTCGTCGAGGCCGGCAGCCTGCTCATCGACTCCGCCCGCGCTGCGTTCGAGGAGCTGGTCGAGGGGCACGGTCGCCGCCCGCTTCCCACCGTGGTGCCGGCCGCCTTCGGCGAGCGGTCCGGTGCGATCGGCGCGGCGTTGGCGGCGCGCCAGGGGGGCTCTGGTGATCCGCACCGGCATCGTGCTGCCGACATTCCGAGACACGCCCGACGCGGCGTTCGCCGCCGCAGCGGAGGCGGTGGAGGCAGGCGTCGACGGCGTGTTCTGTTACGACCACATCTGGCCCCTCGGCCAACCCGAACGGCCGGCACTCGCGCCGTTCCCCGTTCTCGGCGCGCTCGCGGTCCGCCTCCGTCCTGGGAGTGACGAGAGGGGCGGCCCGTTCCTGGGCACCCTCGTCGCCCGCGTCGGGCTCGCGCCCAACGACGTGCTGGCCGCGCAGTTCGGCGCGCTCGAGCACCTCGCCCCTGGGCGCGTCATCGCCGGACTGGGGACGGGCGACAAGATGAGCGAGCAGGAGAATCGTGCCTACGGCATCCCGTACCCGACGGCGGCCGAGCGTCGCGCCGACATGGTCAGCCTGGGCCGCGAGCTCGTCGAGGCCGGCATCACGGTGTGGATCGCAGGCGGGACGGCCGGGCGCACGGACGAGGCACGCGCGGCCGGCACCGCCCTCAACCTGTGGGACGCCGAGGCGGCGGTCGTGGCCGAGCGGCGCAGCGACGCAGACGGGATCGAGGTGACCTGGGCCGGCCCGCCGCCGGCCGCCCTGCCACCGTTGGGCGAACGTGTCCGGGCGTTGCACGAAGCCGGAGCCAGCTGGGTGGTCTTCGGCTGGCCCGTCGACCTCGACGAGCTCGTCGCCGCGGCCCGCGACGCCTGAGGACAGAGTTCCGAGGGGAGCGCGGGCGGGCCGTAGAATCAACCGATGGAGTTCCGCCGGATCAACGGGCTGCCGCCCTATGTGTTCGCGACCATCAACGACCTCAAGGCGTTGTCGCGGCGAGCCGGCCGGGACGTCATCGACCTCGGCTTCGGCAACCCGGACCTGCCTTCGCCCGACGTCGCCGTGAACAAGCTGGCCGAGGCGGCGCTCAACCCGCGCAACCACCGCTACTCGGCCTCGCGCGGTATCCCCAAGCTGCGCAGCGCCATCACCGACCTCTACCAGCGCAAGTTCAATGTCGAGCTCGACCCCGAGTCCGAAGTCGTGACGACGATCGGTGCCAAGGAGGGCTTCTCACATCTCATGTGGGTCCTGATCGGCCCGGGCGACACCGCGCTGGTGCCGTCGCCGTCCTACCCGATCCACATCTGGGGACCGCTCTTCTCCGGGGCGGACGTCCGCCAGGTGCCCTTGCGCGGGCCTGAGGTCGCCGACGAGGGCGCGCCCGACCCGGGCGATGACTTCTTCGATGGGCTCATCAGCGCATTCGAAGAGTCGTGGCCCAAGCCGAGGGTCATCGTGCTGTCGTTCCCCCACAATCCGACGACGGCGTGCGTGGACCTTTCGTTCATGGAGCGGCTGGTCGCGTTCGCCCGCGAGCACGAGGTCGTCCTCGTCCACGACTTCGCCTACGCCGACCTCGGCTTCGACGGCTACGAGCCGCCTTCGATCCTGCAGGTCCCCGGCGCCAAGGACGTGGCGGTCGAGATCTACACGATGACCAAGTCGTTCTCCATGGCGGGCTGGCGCGTCGGCTTCGTCGTGGGCAACCGCGAGATCGTCCAGGCGCTGACGAAGCTCAAGACGTATCTCGACTACGGGACGTTCCAGCCGATCCAGATCGCCGCGATCGTCGCCATGAACGAGGCGCCGGACTACCCCAAGGAGATCAACCAGATCTACCGCTCACGCCGCGACGCCCTCTGCGACGGACTGAACCGCATCGGGTGGCACCTGATCCCGCCGAAGGGGACCATGTTCGTGTGGGCGCCCATCCCGGAGCCCTACCGCGAGATGGGTTCGCTCGAGTTCTCCAAGTACCTGGTGAACGAAGCTGACGTCGCCACCTCGCCGGGCGTCGGCTTCGGGCCGGGCGGCGACGGGCACGTCCGCTTCGCCCTCATCGAGAACGAGCAGCGCATCGGCCAGGCCGTGCGCAATCTGCGCAGCGCGCTGACCAAGCTCGGCTGAGCGGCGAGCGCGAGCCGCCTAGGGCCGGCCGGCCCCCGGCACCGTCGTGCCCACCTTCTCGATGGCGCCGTTGCGCGCCGCTTTTGCCTTGACGTCGTGGCTGGTGGGCGCGGTGACCAGGTAGAGCGTGCGGCGGTCGTCGTCGCCCAGCATGCAGGCGAAGCAGTTCATCGACGTCGCCACCCGTTCGAGGATCTCGCCGCCTTCGGCGACGCGGATGCACTCAGCGGCCAGCGCGTTGGCGACCCAGACCGTGTTGTCCTCACACAGGCAGATGCCGTCGGGCGCCACGCCCGGGAGCGCAGCCCACTCGCGCCGGTTGGTCAGGCTGCCGTCCGCGGCGCGATCGAAGGCGGTGAGCCGGCCACCCAAGCTCTCGGCGATGATCAGCGTGGCGCCGTCCTCGGTGATGACCGTCCCGTTGGGGAAGTTGATGTCGTCGGCGGCCTCGCAGCTGGTGCCGTCGGGGTCGACGCGGATGATCGACGTGGGGGCGATCTCGCTGGCGTCGACCCTCCCGTCGTAGAGGCCGTCGAGGTCGAACCCGAAGTTGCCCGCGTACGCCTGCCCGTTCGTTGCCACCACCATGTCGTTGGCGTGCCACGTGGCCCAGGGGCGGAGATCGCCGTGCTGGACCAGCGTGCCGTCCGGTTCCCGGCGCAGGATGGTGCGGTCGAGGCGCGAGACGACCAGGAGTCTCCCGTCGGGCAGCCAGCCCAGGCCACCCGTCTCCCCGTCGAAGGGCACCTCGAGTCGGCGCTCGCCGTCAGGGGACGCGGAGTACACACCCGTGGTCGAAGAAGTCCGAGTACCACAGCCGGCCTTCGTGCCAGCGCGGGCACTCGCCGAAGAAGAGGCCGGAGAGGAACGGCTCGGCGGTCAGGGTCTCGGTCACGTGGGCACCTCCCGTGCGGGTCGGCCCGCAGTTCAGCACACCCGATTTGCCCGGTGCGTCGGCGGCCCGAGGGCGGTACGTTTGACCGGTGACCTACTGGCTGCTCAAGGCGGTGTTGACCCCGATCTTCTTCGTGCTGTTTCGGGTCAAGGTGGAGGGCCGGGAGAACATCCCCAAGCACGGGGCAGCGGTCCTGGCGGCCAACCACCAGTCCTTCTGTGACTCGTTCTTCATCCCGCTCGTCGTGACGCGCAAGGTGACGTTCCTGGCCAAGGCGGAGTACTTCGACACCTGGAAGACAGGTTGGTTCTTCCGGGCGGCCGGACAGATCCCGATCCGGCGCGGTGGGGGCAAGGCGTCGGATCGGGCCCTCGAGACGGCTCGGGCCGACGTCCTCGGCAAGGGTCGGCTCCTCGGGCTCTATCCCGAGGGCACCCGGACCATGGACCAGTACGTCCACAAGGGCCGGACCGGCGTGACTCGGCTGTCCCGCGAGTGCGGTGTTCCCGTGATCCCCGTGGGCGTCATCGGCACCGTCGACGTGCAGCCGGTCAACTCCAACTTCATGCGGCCGTTCAAGACGGTGCGGATCCGCTTCGGCGCGCCGATGCAGATGGATCCGCCGGAGAACCCGGACGACCCGCTCGATCACGATCACACGAAATGCCGCGACTTCACCAACGAGCTGATGAAGGAGATCGCCCGCCTCTCCGAGCGTGCGTACGTCGACGAGTACGTGCCCTCACGTGCGAGCGCCGCGGCGGCCTGACCGTATTCGCAGGCCATCGGATTCGTCAGCGTTTCGAAACAGGCAGTTCACATTGACCGCCTAACGTGGCCGCCATGGCCGGCTACATCGTCCGGATCGCGCTCCCCGATCGGCCCGGAGCCCTCGGGCTCGTCGCCAGCCGCATCGGTGCGGTCGGGGGCGACATCGTCGCCATCAACATCTTGGAGCGCGAGGACGGGCAGCGCCGTCGACGAGTTCGTCGTCGAGATCGGTCAGGATCTGATCGACTTGCTCCAGAGCGAGATCCACGAGGTCGACGGCGTCTCGGTCCTCGACATCGGCGCCGCCGGCACTACGACGCCGGCGGGGTGACCACGTAGGCGCACACGTGCGCGCCGTCCATGAGGTGCGCCACCCGTCGCACGGTGGCCCCGGGGAGCGCGTCGCGGATGAAGGCGAGCTCGCTCGTGCAGGCCTGGGAGAAGCCGTGAGCGACAGTGAGGATGGCGCAGTTGTGCTCGGTGACGCGCCAGCTGCCGTCGGGAAGCTTCTCCGCCTCGGCGAGGTAGCCGTCCTCGTCGAGGATGGCCGTCAGCGCGGCGACCTGCTCGTCGAAGGGCAGGTTGGCGGTCCGGGGGAGTGCGCCGGCGACACGGCGCAGGCGGCGCTGCTCGAAGAGCTCGTCCACCTGGCTGGCGTCCGGCCCGCCGAGGTATCCCAGCAGCTCGGTGGTGAGGTCCCCGTAGCGCTTCGGGTAGAGCGCTTCGGCCGCTGACGTGAGTTCGTAGACGTGTCGGGGCCGTCCCCGCCCCGCACCCTCTGGCACCTCGTCGTGGTGGACGAGCAGCCCGTCCTCCTCGAGCCGAGTCAGCTGCAGCCGGACTGCGGCCGGCGTGAGCGACAGCGACTCGGCCACGGCGAGCGCATCCAGCGGTCCTTGCCGCTTGATGAGGTTGAGGATCGCCCGACGCGTCGTCGGCAGTTGGTCGATGGGCGACTCGTCGCGTTCCGTGTCCACGGGCGCATGCACGGCGCTCGTCGCATTCGCCGGCACGTTCTTCGTCGTCACGGCAGGATCAGGTGCACGTCGCCGAACTCGTGCCACAGATAGCCCTCGTCGAGCGCGGCCTTGTAGGACGCCTCGAGCAAGGGCCGCCCCGCGATCGCCTCGAGCATGGCCAGGTGTGACGCCTCCGGCTCGTGCCATCCCGTCAGGAACCCGTCGATCGAGCGCACCGGTCGCTCGGGCGACACGACGGTCTCGGTCCAGCCTTCGCTCGGGTGCACATGTCCATGTTCGTCCACCACCGACTCGAGCGCACGCACCACGGTCGTGCCGATGGCGATGACGCGCCCACCGGACCGCCGCGTGTCGTTGACGCGGTGCGCCGTCGACAGCGAGACCTTGAAGTACTCGGCGTAGGGCGGCTCGCTCGCCTCGAGCGAGGCCACGCCGGTGTGGAGGAGCACCGGTGCGATGCCGACGCCCTTGGCCACCAGGCGGGTCAGGACCTCGGGGGTGAAGGGGCGTCCGGCGCTCGGCATCTCGGCCGACCCGGGCTCCGTGGCGTACACGTTCTGGTAGGCGGTGATGGGATAGCTGCCGCGCACGTAGCCGTAGCGGATGGGCCGTCCGTGGAGGGCCAGATAGCTGTAGAGCCGGTCGGGCGTCTCGATGCGCGAGACCCACAACCGCACGCCGTCCCCACCGGGTCCGGGGGAGTAAGGCGTAAGCAACGCGACCGCTCCGCCGCCCGGCAGTGCGATGACGTCGCCCGCCGATGCCCCGAGAACGGCCCGGCCGTCCCGTCGCACCTCGACCGTCCAGAGCCCTGCCGGCAGCTGCGTCGAGAGGTGGACCTGGACCGGCGACCCGTCGGGCGAAGTCCCGTCGAGCTCGGCGGCCAGCGTCCCCGAAGTGTTGATCACGACGAGGTCGCCTTCGTGCAGGAAGCGGGGGAGCTCGGAGAAGTTCGAGTGCACCAACGCACCGTCCGACTTGGTGGCGACCAGCATGCGCACCGAGTCGCGGGTCATGCCGCGGTACTCGGGAGGCGACGGCGCTTCGAGTTCGGGCGGCAGCGAGAAGGACAGGGGGTGCAGCTCGGGCAGGCGCCGCACCGCAACGCCGTCGTCGATCAGCGACGCGGGCGCCGGCAGCGGGGCGGTCGGCACCGGTGCCGTCACGGCGCTCATGCCACAGCTCCGCTCGATACGAGCTCGGCCGCCCGGTAGCGGCCGCTCGGGCGGTCGCTCTCGATCAGGTCGAGGAAGGCGGGCACGACGGTGGACGGCTCGGGACGGTCGGAGATGTCCTCGCCCGGGAACGCCGCTTGGTGCATGACCGTGCGCAGGTCGCCCGGGTCCACCGACCACACGGTGAGCGACGGGAACTCGACGGCGAGCACCGCGCCGAGATGTTCGAGCGCCGCCTTGCCCGCGCCATAGCCGCCCCAGCCTTCGTACGCCTCGACACCGGCGTCGGAGGTGATGTCGATGAGGCGCGGGCGTGGGGAGTCGAGCAGGAACGGCAGCGCGTCCTGCACCAGGCCGAGCGGTGCGACGACGTTCACCTCGAACGCAACGCGCAGTTCATCGAGCGGGTAGTCCGCCAGAGACGGAAGTGGCGACGTCCCCAACGTGCCGGCATTGTTCACGAGCAGATCGAGGCCGCCGAGCTCGACCGCCGCATCGGTCAGGGCGCGGCGGTGCGCCGGCCTCGGTGATGTCCCCCGCGACCGCCACGACGCGGGCACCGTCAGCGGCGTGGGCGCGGATGCGGTCGGCGGCGGTGTCGAGCGTTGTGCGATCCCGGCCGTCGATAACCACCGACCAGCCGGATCCGGCCAGTCCGCTCGCCAGCGCTTCCCCGAGACCTCGGGATGCCCCTGTGACGATCGCCACGCTCATGGCTGACCACCCTTCCGAGCGGAGGCTCCGCTCCTCTGGGTGAATATAACAAGACTTTGCTTGTTTTATTTCTGTCGGCGCCTCCGTCCTTCCGCCGGGCCGCCACTTGGGAGGAGGCCACCGTGATCGCCCAGCTCAGGGGATAGCTGTTCCGCAGTCCGGGTCCGGGGAAGACGCGTGATGCAGCCCTGCCGATCAGTGGGCGGACTCGGTGGCCCAGCCTCTCGATTTTTCGACGGCCCTGCCCCACACGGCGTAGGTGGCGTCCGCCAGTTCGACGGGGAGTTGGGGCTCGAAGACGGTGTCGGCCTCCCAGAGCGCGGCCAACTCGTCGAGCGAGGACCAGACGCCCTCGGCGAGACCGGCGAGAGTCGCAGCCCCGAGTGCCGTTGACTCGAGAGCACGCGGTCGTGCGACGGGCATGCGGCTTTGCTCCGCTTGCAGTTCGAGGAGGAGGTCCATGGCGGCGGCGCCCCCGTCCGCCCGCAGCGCGGAGAGTGGATAGGACGACGCGGCGGCCATGGCATCGGTCATGTCGCGCACTTGGAACGCCATCGCCTCGACACAGGCGCGCGCGAGTTGGGCGCGGCCGGCGCCGCGGGTGAGGCCGGTGATGATGCCGCGGGCATCGGGGTCCCATTGCGGGCTGCCGAGGCCAGTGAGGGCAGGAACGAACGTCACGCCGCCACTATCGGGAACGGACGACGGCGAGCGGGCCGACCTCCGCGGCTTCGGTGATAATGCCGAGGCCGTCGCGCAGCCACTGGATGGCGGCGCCGGAGACGAATGCAGAGCCTTCGAGCGCATAGGCGACGGGGCCGTGGGTCGTGTCGGCGTGCGCGCCGAGGTCCCACGCCACGCTCACGACGAGGCCCTCGGGCGCGGGCGGACGGGCGGGGCCGGCGTTGGCCAGCGCGAAGCTGCCGGTGCCGTAGGTGACCTTGACCATGCCGGGCTCGAAGCAGGCTTGGCCGAAGAGCGCAGCCTGCTGGTCGCCGAGGATGGCCGAGACCGGGACGCCGTCGAGGATGCGGGCGGCCGGACCGATGTCATCGAGCGCGGCGGTGCCGAAGCGGCCGGCGGAAGGACGCACCTCGGGGAGCGTGTGCGCCGGCACGCCGAAGAGATCGCAGAGCTCGGGGGACCAGGCGAGCGATTGCGTATCGAGGAGGAGCGTGCGGCTCGCGTTGGAGGGGTCGGTGGCGTAGGTGCCGCCGCCGGGGCCGCCGGTGAGGTGCCAGAGGACCCAGGTGTCGACGGTGCAAAAGGAGAGGTTCGGGTCGTCGGGAGCGAGGCCGAGGTCGCCGTGCTCGAGGAGCCAGGCCGCCTTGGTGGCGCTGAAGTAGGGATCGAGCACGAGGCCCGTCGTGGCGCGGACGAGCGGGAGGTGGCCGCCGGCGACGAGCTGCGCGCAGAGCGGCGCGGTGCGCCGGTCCTGCCACACGATGGCCCGGTGCAGCGGCCGGCCGGTGCGGCGGTCGAAGGCGACGAGCGTCTCGCGCTGGTTGGTGATGCCGATGGCGGCGACGGGCTCGGGGACGGGCTGCGCGGCGGCGAGGCGGGAGGCGACCTCGGCCAGGGTGGCGCGGACGGCGGTCCAGATCTCGTCGGGGTCGTGCTCCACCCAGCCCGGTTTGGGGAAGTGCTGGGTCAGCTCGCGGTAGGCGACGTCGACGACGCGGGCGTGCTCGTCGACCACCAGGGCGCGGACGCCGGTCGTGCCCGCATCGATGGCGACCAGCTTGGCCATGGAGGGCTGACGCTAACCCCGTGTCGACGGGGGCCTTCGGGGGCTCCGCGCGCAAACCATCGCGAACAGTGCGTGACCTGCGGGGACGCGGGAGGACATTGGTTGACAACGGCGTAACTACAGTGCTGTAATGACCACAGCATCTCGTGTCTCGGGGGTGGGCCGACCACTATATATTGTGGTTAGGCGAGTCTGGTCCCGCCCGGGCGCCTGATGGGGAGGAACGGCTTCAGGGGTCCTGCGAACACCGCCCGGCTGGAATGGGTGGCCCGGCGGAGCGCCCGAAACCGCAGGCAGCACGAGTCAGCACGACAGTCGGAACGCAGTGAGTACGCAGTCAGAAGGGGGGCCGGCGAGCCCCCAAGGACATAGCCCCCAGGAGGACCTCAGCGCCATGGCCATCGCCCCCCAGCGATCCGAGATCGGCATCCGCCGCCACTACACGACCGAGGGCGTGCACCCCTACGACCAGGTGAAGTGGGAGCGGCGCGACGCGCGCATCACGAACTTCCGCGACGGCACGGTGGCCTTCGAGCAGCTCGGCGTCGAGGTGCCCGAGGGCTGGAGCGTGAACGCCACCAACATCCTGGCGCAGAAGTACTTCCGCGGGACGCTCGGCACCCCCGAGCGTGAGTCGTCGCTCAAGCAGGTGGCGGACCGGGTGGCCGACACGCTGACGGCGTGGGGCATCAAGGACGGCTACTTCGTCGACGACGAAGAGGCGCGTGTCTTCAACCACGAGCTCAAGTTCCTGATCATCCATCAGAAGGCCGCGTTCAATTCGCCGGTCTGGTTCAACATCGGCGTGCAGGGCGTCCCGCAGCAGGGCTCGGCGTGCTTCATCCTCGCGGTCAACGACACGATGGACTCCATCCTCAACTGGTACGTCGAGGAGGGCATCATCTTCAAGGGCGGATCGGGCGCCGGCGTCAACCTGTCGCGTATCCGCTCGTCGCAGGAGTTGCTGAAGGGCGGCGGCACCGCGTCGGGCCCGGTGAGCTTCATGCGGGGCGCCGACGCGTCGGCCGGGACGATCAAGTCGGGGGGCAAGACGCGGCGCGCCGCCAAGATGGTGATCCTCGACGCCGACCACCCCGACGTGGAGGACTTCATCTGGTGCAAGGCCATCGAGGAGCGCAAGGCGCGCGTGTTGCGCGACTCCGGCTTCGACATGGACCTCGACGGGGCCGACAGCCACTCCACGCAGTACCAGAACGCCAACAACTCGGTGCGGGTGACCGACGAATTCATGGAGGCCGTGCTCGACGGGCGCGATTGGAACCTGACCGCCCGGACCGACGGCTCGGTCGTCCGCACCGTGCCGGCTCGTGACCTGTTCCGCCAGATCGCGCACTCGGCGTGGGAGTGCGCCGACCCGGGCATGCAGTACGACACCACGATCAACCGCTGGCACACGGCGCCGAACACGGACCGGATCAACGGGTCCAACCCGTGCAGCGAGTACATGCATCTCGACAATTCAGCCTGCAACCTGGCGTCGCTGAACCTGCTCACGTTCCTCGACGGGAACGACGTCTTCGACGTCGAGGGGTTCAAGGCGGCGGTGTCGGTGGTGTTCACCGGCATGGAGATCATCGTGGGCAACGGCGACTACCCGACCGAGAAGATCGCGGAGACGACCCGTGCCTTCCGCCAGCTCGGCATCGGCTACGCCAACCTGGGTGCATTGCTCATGGCCGAGGGCCTGCCCTACGACTCCGACGCCGGCCGGGCGTGGGCCGCCGCGATCACGGCGCTGCTGACGGGGCATGCCTACGCGACCTCGGCCCGCATCGCGGCCCGTATGGGCCCGTTCGCCGGCTACCACGAGAACGCCGAGCCGATGCTCAACGTGCTGCGTATGCACCAGGCCGAGGCGGCCCGCATCGACGAGGACGTCGTGCCGCCCGACCTCCTGTCGGCCGCGCAGGAGTCGTGGGACCGCGCCGTCGACCTGGCCGAGGTCTACGGCGTGCGCAACTCGCAGGCGTCGGTCCTGGCGCCGACGGGGACGATCGGGCTCTTGATGGACTGCGACACAACCGGGATCGAGCCGGACCTCGGGTTGGTCAAGACCAAGAAGCTCGTCGGCGGTGGCACGATGTCGATCGTCAACCAGACGATCTCGCGGGCGCTGGCCAAGCTGGGGTATGGCGACGAGCAGATCGACGACATCGCGGCCTACGTCAACGAGCACATGTCGATCGTGGGCGCGCCGCACCTGGCGTCCGAGCACCTGGCCGTGTTCGCCTGCTCCATGGGCGACAACACCATCCACTACCTCGGCCACATCCGCATGATGGGGGCGGTGCAGCCCTTCATCTCGGGAGCGATCTCCAAGACGGTGAACATGCCCGAGGACGCGAGCGTCGAGGATGTCGAGCAGCTGCACATCGACGCCTGGCGCCTGGGCCTCAAGGCCGTTGCCATCTACCGGGACAACTGCAAGGTGGCGCAGCCGCTGTCGACGACGAAGAAGGAGCCGGCGGCGGTCGAGGGTGGCGACACCGCACCGGCCGGCTCGGACGCCGAGGCGCACGACCGCGAGATCGCGGCCCGCATCGCAGAGCTCGAGGCGGCGCTGGCCCGCGAAGAGGCTCGGGCGACGGCGCCGGTTGTGATCGGGGCGATGCGCGAGCGCCTGCCGCGCAAGCGCAACTCCAAGACGTTCTCGTTCCGGGTGGCCGACTGCGAGGGCTACGTGACCGTGGGCGAGTACGACGACGGGCGCCCGGGCGAGGTGTTCATCAAGGTCTCCAAGCAGGGCTCGACCCTGGCCGGGATCATGGACGCCTTCTCGATATCGATCAGCCTCGGGCTCCAGCACCAGGTGCCGCTGTCCACCTTCGTACGCAAGTACGCCAACATGAAGTTCGAGCCGGCCGGCATCACCGACGACCCGGACCTCCGGCTGGTCACGAGCCTGGTGGACTACATCTTCCGCCGGCTGGCGCTCGACTACCTGACGCTGTCGGAGCGCACCGAGCTCGGGATCTTCTCGACCCAGGAGCGCACGCAGCCGACGCTGCCGGGCGTGGAGGAGATGGCGACGCCGTCGCCGGGGTTGGTCGACGACGGGCTGGGCCAGTCGTCGGGCGGCGCGTCGTCGGGTGCCGCCGGTCCGGCCGGTGCCTACAGCACCGACACTGGTCAGCCGATCGCCCGGGCCGAACAGCGCGACGCGCCGTTCTGTTACAACTGCGGCAACCACATGCAGCGGGCGGGGTCCTGCTACGTGTGCGGGAGCTGCGGGACGACCAGCGGGTGCTCGTAGTCACGCCTTCGTCACGCGGCCTTCGCGCTTGACAGAGCGGAGCCGCGGGGATCCAGCGCTGGCGAGGGCGAGCGGGCTATCGTGCCGCTCCAGAGGGGCGGACGAAGGGAGGCGATATGCGGGCCTGTATCCACCGCTGACGGTCGAGATCCCGGAGGGACCAGCGAAGATCCCGCCGGTCAAGGTCCTGACGAACTGGCTGATCTTCATCCCACAGTTCATCTGGGCGTACATCCTGTTCATCGGGGCCTTCATTGCGGCCATCGTGTGCTGGTTCTCCATCGTGTTCACCGGCTCGGCGTCGCCGAGCCTGCTCGAGTTCATCGCGGGCGTGATGCGCTACCAGTGGCGGGTGATCACCGGGCTCTACGTGTGGGCGGAGCCGTACCCACCGTTCGCGCCGATACCGCAGGGGTACGCCGACCCGGGTGGCTACCCGGCGCAGCTGCAGGTCACGCCGGTGAGCGGGGATCGAAACCGGGGCACCGTCGCGATCCGGATCATCATGTGCATCCCGCAGTTCATCGTGTTGTACGTCCTGAACATCGTCAACGGGGTCGTTCTCCTCATCTCGTGGTTCATCGCCCTGTTCACCGGGGAATGGAACCCGTCGCTGAAGAACTTCGCGGTCAGCGTGTACCGCTGGCAGTTCCGGGTGATGTCGTACTACCTGCTGCTGAACGACGAGTACCCGCCCTTCAGCCTGGAGCCGTAGAACGAACAGAGTGACTGCGATGCTCTTTGGTTCGTAGAGACGCGGAGCTTTCGCAGCTCGGAGCGACCTAGAGGTTGCGGCGAACGAAGTCAACCAACGCTGCCTTGAGCTGTGGGGAGAACGGCAGCGCCAACGCGAAGTCGTTCCCCGAGCCCGAGGGGTCGACCTTGAGCACGTGGTCGACGTCGTGCAGGCGGAGGTTGTCGACGTCGGCGTGCGCCTGGGCCAGACCCTGTCGCAGGTGCGCCACCTGGGCACAGCTGATCACGGAATCGGCGTTGCTGCAGGTGACCAGGACGGGCGTGTGGCGGGGCAGCGCGGCCGCCAGGGTGGCGGGGTCGAATTGGTCGGTCTGGCTCATGAACGTGGCGGTCGTCGGGTTGAGGACGTCGCCGATGCCATCGGCCGGGTAGCCCTGCACCGTGCCGGTGGCGCGCAGCCCGGCGATCGTGCTGTTCAGCAGGGTTTCGGCTTGGCTCGCCTTGGCCGTGGTGATCGAGTGGTGGGACTGCTCGGCGGCGATCTGGGCGTCGAACTGTTGCGCGGTGAGGGTGAGGTAGCGCTCGGGTAGCGGCTCGAGGAGGCCGAGTGCGTGGATGGGTGGCACCGGTCCGGCGTTGCCCGTGGCCAAGAGGAGCGCGAAAAGCGCACCTTCGCTGTGGCCGAACACGCCCAGGCGACTGTCCTCGATTCCCTGCTGCGCAGCGAGGAAACCGAGAGCGGCCGCGGCCTCCTGCTCGTAGGGCGCGATCCCGATGGCATCCGGGTTGGCGGCGTACGGGCCCGATCCCGTCTTCCCACTGCCCAGCTTGTCGTAACGAAGCGAGGCGACCCCATCGGCTGAAAGCCAGTCGGCCAGGGTCTTGAGCGTGTCGATGTGCCCGGGGTAATTCGCGTTGTTGCCGTTGCGGTCGGTGGGCCCGCTGCCGGCGATCAGGAGGACCCCCGGTACAGATCGTCCCGACGCGGGGTGGCGGAAGGTGCCGTAGATGGTGAGCCCGCCCGCAATGAAGGAGACCTTCTGGTCCACCCAGACCACCTTCTTCGTGCTCGCGGCGACCTCGGCTCCGGCACCGGCACTTCCCGTGAGCACCGACGGGAGTGCGAGCAGCAGCGCGACGAGGACCAACGCGCCGGGCCGGTTGTGGTGTACCAGGGCGCGCAGCCGGCGGAAGACGGTGGTGCGCAGGGGCACAGGTGCAGTATGGCGTGCTGTGGTCGCCGCCCGGCTTCGCCCGGTGCGCACCCCCGGTAGGGCTGCTCGTGCACAATCAAGGTCATGGACGAGCCGCCCGAGCTGCAGCAGATCCGGCACTGGAGGATGGCCGTGTGGGCGCTCCGTGTGGGCTACCTAGGGCTGGGTGTCGCGATCGCGGGCGTCATCGTGCTGTCGTCCGGATCGACGCCGTGGGTGCTGGCGGCCGGGGTCGCCGTCTGGCTTGCCGCCGCCGCCGTCACCGTGACCGGGGTCTTCTCGGCCCGGCACGAGCTTTCCGAGCCGCGCCCGGGGTTGTGGTCACTGCGGTTCATGCTCATCCGCGACACCGTGCGCGCCCGGTCGTCGGCCGGGACGTCCTGACCGAGGAACGCACCTCGGGCGGGTCAGGGCCGGCGGCCGTTGGGCATGATGTCGCTCAGACCCCACTGGTCGAGCGAGTTCAGCTGAACGTGGTCTCCGGTGGCCTCGACGATCTGGTTCCCGCCGACGTAGATGGCGGTGTGGTACACGCTCGTCCAGTCGGTCTGGGTGTACCCCCAGAACACGAGGTCTCCGGCGGCGAGGTTCGACAGCGCGACCGGGCTGCCCGCGGTGTGGTACTGATCGTCGGCCACACGGGCGAATCCGACGCCGACCGACTCCCAGGCGGCCAGTGCGAGCCCTGAGCAGTCGTAGCCCACGGGACCGTTGCCGCCCCAGATGTACGGCTTGCCGAGTTGGGCAAAGGCGAAGAGGACGGCTCCGTCGCCCGGCGTCACGGAACGGAACAGCAGACCCTCCGTCGGTGGTGCGCCCGACGCGTCGCCGAACGGGTAGGCCGTGCCGTTCTGCTCCTCGACCCAGTAGCCGCGCCCCGAACGGCTGGCGACGATCTTCTCCGCCGGATCGGGGCTCGCCGCGCCGGCGGATGATCCGTAGAAGCCTGCGTCCCCGTAGTTGAAGATGCCACCGTCGGAGGCGACGAGCCAGTACCCGTTGCCGTCGGCGGTCGGCGCCATGCCCACGATCGGCTTGTTGAGCGTGATGGCCCCGGTCGAGCCGTAGAAGGTGGCATCGCCGTAGGAGAAGATCCCGCCGTCGGAGGCGACGAGCCAGTACCCCTTGCCGTCGGGAGTGGGCGACATGCCCACGATCGGCTTGTTCAGGGCTATGGCCCCGGTCGATCCGTAGAAAACGGCGTCCCCGTAGTTGAAGATCCCGCCGTCGGAGGCGACGAGCCAGTAACCCTTTCCGTCCGGCGTCGAGGCCATGGAGACGATGGGCTTATTCAGCGCGATGGCGCCGGTCGATCCGTAGAAGGCGGCGTCCCCGTAGTTGAAGATCCCGCCGTCACTCGCAACCAACCAGTACCCCTGCGTGTCGTTGGTCGGCGTGATGGCGACGATGGGGTGGTTGAGGGTGAGACCGGCGGCCGACCCGTACGCCGGTGCCGTGCCGAAGTTCCACACGGCACCCTGGGCGTCGGCCAACCAGAAGTTGGCCGACGGGATGTTCGTGAGGCCTTCGATGCCCGAGCCAGAGGCCCCCGCGGCACTGCCGGACGGCGCCAGGGCGAGAGTGAGCATCGCCCAGAGCAGAGCGCCGAGTACCGCGGAGGCCCTCCTGGCAGTCGAGAGGACCGAGCCCACGGGCCGACCGATTCGGCTCGCGTCCCCTTTCTCCACGCCACTCAGATCGTCGCCCCGCGGCACGCCCTTGAGCGCGGACCCGGGGAAGCACCCTGAAAGTTGCGCGGAGGTTTACCAAGGTGGTGCAAAGCCCGTTGCATCCGCAATCGGTGTGTGACGTCCGAGGATGGCTCGGCCCGCCAGAGCATCGCTTCGAGAGTGCCGCGGGCCGCCCCGGGAACTAGGGTTATCGTTGGGAGGAGGAGAGGCGGAATTGGCTGCTATTTGGCATTGCTGTGGTCCCGGAGTTCGGGGACCTGAGGCGGACATTCACCGGTGAGACCCAGCCGTTCTCGGCGTCGCCGGAGGATGACCGCTGCGATCAACGCGATGAGTGGTGCCGTCGCGGTCGGCTCGCTGGTGGTCGTCATCGAACTGGGAGCCCCGGTTGCGTCCAATCTGGGCCTGGGCATCGGGTTGCCATCGGCCGGTCACGGCGCGACCGGCTCGCCGACTCTGCAGGATCCGAGCTTTCCGACACCGGGTCCGTCTGCGTCTTCGACGGTGAGCGCGACCTCGCCGGCTCCCGTGGTTCCCGCGGCGACCACCGCGTCCACCGCGACCCGGACCGTCGTCTATAACGTCCCGGCCGTGACGCCCAGCACGACGCAATCGGCGCCCCAAGCGGCGCCGGTGGCGACGACGGCTGGAGGGTCCGTGTCGAGCCACGTGATCTCGCCGGCTGTCACCACGGCGGCACCAACATCGAGCAGTGAGAGCGCCGGCGCGCAGGTGAGCGGCACGCGCCGTCGCAGACGAGCGGCGGCGACACGCAAGGGCAGGGTGACGCGCAGGGTCAGAGCGACCAGCAGGCTCAGGGCGATCAGCGCGGTGACCAAGGCAACCAGCAAGGTGGCGGCGATGGGCACGCCGACGGTGGCTCACAGGGCGGCGGAGACCAACACGGGCAGGGCGACCAGGGCCAAGGCGGCGGGCAAGGCGGCGGTGACCAGCACGGTGAAGGTGGCCACGGCAATCACGGCGGGTCCGACTGACACACTGCGCCGGCCGCGCGTCAGGCGCGGCCAGGAGGATCAGGCGGCGGGCGTGATCTGGTAGGTGAACGGTGCCGACGGCGGGGTCAGCGTCTGGCTCTTGCGGCCCGACGTCACCGTCATGGTGGTGGCACCCGCACCGATGCTGACCTGTGCCGGTCCGAGGAGGATCTCGCGCTGGCTCGTGTTCGGCGGAACAATGCCTTCGAAGATGGGGGTCTGACCCACGATGCCGATGCTGACCCAGCTCCGCCCTACCCCCGTCGTCACCGTGACCGAGAACGCCCGAGCCGCAATCGTGTAGTTCCCCGAACCGGCTCCGCCGAAGGTCTGGGCAGGGGTCAACAGCGTCTTCGTGTGGACCGTGGTGGTCGGGGCCGTCGTCGTGTGCGTGGTGTGGGTGTTGGCCGGCGGGCTGGTGCTCTTCCCGATCACGCCGGTCTTGACCAGCGCGAGCGCCGCACCCGCGGCCAGGATGAAGATGACCACCGCGACGACGGTGACCCGCAGCCAGCGCGGCGCGCCGTACGGGTTCGACGGCCGCCGGCCCCGGCTGACCGCGGGCAGCTGGTCGGTGTCGGCAAAGGAGTGGCCGCCGGGGTCGTCGAAGAGGCGACCCTGATCGGTGCCCACGGCGGGGGTGGCGACGGCCGTGGCGGACGGATCCGACCGGTACCTGACCTCCCCGGTGTGCACGTCCATGGTCGCTTCTTCGACCTCCCACGCCCCGAACTGAAACGCCCGCCCGTCGTTCGCGCTGCGATCTTGTGCAAAACCTCCACGGACCGCCCGCAGTGGCCCTTCTAGGATCGCACGTCGCGACCACAACTGGGTAGCAGGGCGGGCCCGAAATGTGCGAACCCGCCTGTTTGGGCGGATACACCTCAAGAAGCCCCGGGGAGACTTGGCCCGGGGGCGGGGGAGGGAGGACGGCTCAGCGCCCGGTCCTGCCGTCGAGGAGCTCGCGGGTGATGTCCATATGGCCGGCATGCCGTGCGGTCTCCTCGATCAGGTGCAGCACGGCCCAGCGGAGCGTCGTCGGGCGTAGGTCGCCGGCCGAAGGGAGGTCGAACGAGGTGGCCCGGTCGAGGACCGCGTCGACCTGTGCGGTCTCGTCCCTGTAGAAGGCGACGATCTCGTCGTGCCCCCACCCGTCGGGCAGCTCGAACATCTGCTTCCGCCACTCCATGTCCATTGGCTGACCCGCGAAGATGGCCCGGATCCAGAGTCGCTCCGCGTAACCGAGGTGTACGACGATCACACCCAGCGAGTTCGCTGTCGGCGCCGGGCGCCAACGCAGCTGCGCTGCGTCCAGGCCCTCGAGCTTGAAGACCGCACTGTCGCGGAGATGTTGCAGCCAGGCCCGGGCCATCGGCATCTCGTCGAGGGGCGCCGATTCCTCCGGGCGAGGCACGGTCAGGGTCGGTGGTGTCTCGGCCATGGTGCTCCTCCTCGGGCATCCCTCCCGGTCGGGCGCGGGGCCACCGCGCGTTGGCCACGGTGGGATGGGACCCCATCGGGGTGTCAGGTCCCCGGGGGTTAACGTAGGCCGCGACAGGGGTCTCATTGACTGGGGGCAGAACGTTGGACGACCTCAAGGGCCGGGTCGCCGTGGTGACCGGGGGAGCGGGGGGCATCGGGCACGGCATCGTCGAAGCGTTGCTCGAAGAAAAGGCGCGGGTCGTCATCGCCGACGTCGAAGAGCCGGTCCTCGAAGCGGCGGTGAAGGAGCTGGGCGAGCTGGGCGATGTCAGGGGCGTCGTCACCGACGTCTCGTCGCCGGCGTCGGTCGAGGCTCTGGCGGAAAGCGTGTTCGCGACGGAGGGCGCGTGCCACCTGCTCTTCAACAATGCCGGCGTGACATCGGGTGGAGGCGGACGCCCATGGGAACAAGAGGCGAACGACTGGGTCTGGTGCTTCTCGGTCAACGTGTTCGGAGTCGCCAACGGGATGCTGTCCTTCGTGCCCCGGATGATCGAGTCGGGTGAGCCGGGCGTCGTCGTCAACACGTCGAGCATGGACGGCGGCATCGCGCCCGTGCCCTATGCGTCGGTGTACGCGTCGAGCAAAGCCGCGATCTCCTGCCTGACCGAGGCGCTCGCCCATCAGCTCATCGCCGCCGGCACCGACGTCCGCGCTGCCGTGTTCTACCCTTCGGGCGGGCTGCTCGACACCGGCCTCTGGACGGCGCAGCGGAACCGTCCCGCTGAACTCGCACGGACCAAGCCGCGACCGCCGGCGCCGGGGACGACCTTCGAGGAGTTCAAGGCCCAGCTCGAGGCATCGGGGCACCCGGCCGAGCTCATGGACCTCCGCGAGCTGGGCCGCTTCTGTGTCGCGGGCGTCAAGCGGGGCGACTTCGTCATCGGGCACGGCCTCGAGGACAGCGCCGCAATGTTGCACCGCCGGGCCGACGCGATCGGCGCCGGCCAACTCCCACCGGCGGCGCTGAGCTGATGGCGACCACGGCGGTGCCGGAGCGTTACACGATCGTGTCGGCCGACGGTCACGCCGGAGGCGACATCGGGGACTACCGCGCCTACCTGGCCAGCCGTTGGTACGACGACTTCGACGCCTGGGCGGCCGCCTACGTGAACCCGTTCGCCGACCTGCTCTTGCCGTGGGCCTACCGCAACTGGGACAACGCCCGCCGCCTCGAGGAGACCGAGTCCAACGGCATCGTCGCCGAGGTGCTGTTCCCCAACACCGTGCCGCCGTTCTTCGAAGAGGGGAACCTGGTCGCCCTTCCGCCGAGCCCGGAGGACTACGAGCGCCGCTGGGCCGGCGTGCAGGCGCACAACCGGTGGCTGGCGGACTTCTGCGCGGCCGCGCCGGGCCGGCGTGCCGGGATCGTGCAGGTGTTCGCCAACGACATGGACGACGCCGTGGCCGAGGTGCGCTGGGCGAAGGAGACCTTCGGCGCTCCGTTCGGTGGCATCCTCCTGCCCTCGATCCCGCCGAACTCCCACCTTCCGCCGCTCTGGGAGGACCACTACGAGCCGTTGTGGCAGGTATGCGCCGAGCTCGACGTCCCGGTCAACATCCACGGCGGCAGCGCGCTGCCCGACTACGGCGAGCACGAAGCGGCCCGGTCCATGATGCTCATCGAGATCCCGTGGTTCAGCCACCGCTCCGTGTGGCACCTCATCTTCTCCGGCGTGCTGGAGCGCCACCCGACCCTGCGCTTCGCCGTGACCGAGCAAGGGCGTGGCCTGGCTGCCCCGCGGGCTCGAGACGCTCGACTGGTTCTACGGCCGCATGACACTGGCCAACGCAGCGGAGGCCAACTTCTTCGGTGCCGCCGCCGCGAAGATGACAATGAAGCCGTCGGAGTACTTCGCTCGCAATTTCTGGATCGGCGCGTCCTTCCTGCGCCCGAGCGAGGCACCGCTGTGCCGCGACCTCGGGATCGACCACGTCATGTGGGGCGCCGACTACCCCCACACCGAGGGGAGCTATCCCTACACGACCGAGGCGCTGCGGGTCGCGTTCGCCGACTACGCCGAGCCCGACGTGCGGACGATGGTCGAATCGACTGCCGGCCGCGTTCTACGGCTTCGACCTCGCCGCACTGCGGCCGATCGGCGACCGCATCGGGCCGCTCGTCTCCGACGTGGCCAAGCCGCTCCCGCAAGGCGAGTGGCCGAAAACGACATGCAACGCATTCGACCCGACCCAGATGCTGCGGGCCTGGTGACGACGAAGGAGATGGGAGGATCCATGCACACCGTCCGCTACGGCGCCCGCCGCGAGCAGGTGAACCGCGAGATCGAGGCGAAGAAGGCCGACATCTGGTCCGAGGCGGTCACCGCCCTCTACGAGACCGAACCCGAGATCATCGCCGCGGTCCTGCCGCCACCGCTGGAGCCCGGGCCCGAGCCGCTGGTGCGCATCACCATCACCCGCGTCGAGATGCCGGGCCTGCCCGTGTTCGGCGCCGGCTGGATCGGGGTCCAGGCCCGCCACGAGGACCGGGTGGGGGAGTACCCGATCCTCATGCCGATGACGACGGAGCAGTCGCTCATCGGAGGCCGGGAGGTCAACGGCGAGCCCAAGAAACTGGCCGAGGTGGAGGTGCACCGTGACGGTGACGCCGTCTCGGCGCACATCGCCCGCATGGGTTCGGTGATCTGCGAGATCAACGGCCGCATCACCGGGACGCGGGACAACTACGAACTGGCGAAGACCGACTTCTGGTTCAAGCTTTCACCCTCGTGCGAGGCGGCCGGCGTCCTCGACCAGGACCCGTTGCTCGTCTACGGCGAGAAGACCGAGAAGACGCGGGTCCACGAGTCGATCGACGGCGAGCTCATCCTCAAGGAGGCACCGTTGGACCCGGTGGCCGACCTCGTGGTGCGACGCATGGTCGACATCAACTGGACGGAGCGGGCCTCGACGCAGGTCGGCCGCGTCATCGGTCCGGTGCCCCGGGCGGGGCTCGAGCCGTTCATCCATCAGCGTTACGACGACCTCTCGGTGTTGGGGGCCAGGCGATGAGCGACCGCTACACGATCATCTCGGCCGACGCCCACGCGGGGCTGCCTGCGGAGGAGTACCGCCCCTTCCTCGACGCCGCGTACCACGTTGCGTTCGACGAGTACCTGGCCGAGCGCCAGGCCCACCGCGACGAGGCCCTCAAGATGAATTACGACTACATCATGGGCTGGGAGACGGAGAACGAAGAGGGCCTGCGCGGCGCGTGGGACATCGAACAACGCGACAAGGAGCTCGACGCCGACGGCGTGAGTGCCGAGGTCATGTTCGCCGACGCCGACGCCATCACCGGCATGGCCTCCCCACCCTTCGGGGCCGGGCTGAGCGCCGGAGAGATCACCGACCCCGAGCTTGCCTTCGCCGGGGCGCGCGCCCACAACCGCTTCCTCGCCGAGATGTGCGCCCGCAGCCCCGAGCGCCACGGCGGCATCGCGCTCGTGCCGATCACGCACGGAGTGGAACGCTCGGTGGCCGAGATCGAGTGGCTGGCCGAGCAGCCGGGCATCCGCGGGGTCATGGTGCCCACGATGTGGCACGACCACGTGCCCTACAACCACCCCGACTACGACCCGGTCTGGGCTGCGTGCCAGGCGGCCGGCTTCCCGGTGCACACGCACTCGGGCGAGGCGCCCCAGGACGAGTACAACGGGAACATCGGCATCTACCTGGCCGAGGTGGTGTGGTGGGCGGCCCGTCCGGCATGGCACCTGCTCTTCTCGGGCGCGTTCGAACGCTTCCCCGGATTGAAGTTCGTCGTGACGGAAGCGGCCGCCTACTGGGCGGCCGACATGATGTGGAAGTGGGACCAGTACATGGGCGGCGGCCACACGACGAAGAAGATGGCGGCGATGCTCAAGGGCAAGATCTCGAAGCTGCCGTCGGACTACTTCGGCGAGAACATCTTCATCGGCGCATCGACCATGTCGAGGGAGGAGATCCGCCGGCGCCACGTCCTCGGCTGCGACGTGGTGATGTGGGGAACCGACTACCCGCACCCCGAGGGCACGTGGCCGCACACGGCCGAACGACTCCGGGCTGACTTCGGCGGCATTCCTGTCGAGGATGCCCGCAAGCTCCTCGGCGAGACCGCGGCGCGCTGCTACGGCTTCGACCTCGAGGCCCTGCGCTCGATCGCCGAGCGCATCGGCCCGACGCCGGCGGACCTGGGCCAGGACCCCGACTTGCGCTCCGATCCTGACGAGATCGCGACCGCTCGCTGGTGGAAGGCGGAGTACCAGGTCCAATCCCCGGGCTGAGGGAGACCGGCGTGAACGACGGGCACATGGAGTACTGCGCCAGCGACGACTGGCGGCGCCTCGTCCACGAGACGATCCTCCCCGAGGCCCTGCGCGGGGTCGAGCTCGGCGACGCCGCCATCGAGATCGGTCCCGGCCCCGGATTCACGACGGACATCCTGCGGACCATGACGGGACGCCTCACGGCCGTCGAGATCGACGAGGGGCTGGCGGCGTCGCTCACCGAGCGAATGGCGGGCGGCAACGTCGACGTCGTGATCGGCGACGCGTCCGCGCTGGATTTCCCGGAGGACCGGTTCTCGGGCGGCGCGTCGTTCCACATGCTCCACCACATCGCACCGGCAGAGGTGCAGGACCGCGTGTTCGCAGAGCTTGGCCGCGTGCTCGTCCCGGGAGCCGTCCTCGTCGCAGCGGACGGTACGTACAGCGAGGGGACGGCCGCGTTCCACGAAGGCGACACGTACAACCCGATCGACCCGTCGGAACTCGCGGCGCGGCTCGGTCGGAGCCGGATTCGAGGACGTGGTCGTGCGCACCTACGACCTCGGGTGGGTGTGCACGGCCCGCGCCAGCTGAGTCGTGCCCGGACACCCTCTGTCCGCGATGTGATGAGCGTGAGCAGAGCAGCGAAGTAGCGGAACGTGACCATTCTGTTCGCGCTCGTCGCGGCCCTCTGCAACGCGCTCGAACCTCGTCACCCAGCACATCGCCAGCACCAGCGACCCCGGTCACTCCAAGGGCTGGCGCTTCGTGCGCTACCTGTTGTCGAACCCGCTGTGGCTCTTCGGTTGGGTGGCGTTGGCCGGCGCGTTCGTCTTCCAGGCGTTGGCGTTGCACAACGGCCAGATGTCGGTGGTGCAACCGTTGCTCGTCACGGAGCTCGTGTTCGCCCTGGTGCTGCGCCGGTTCTGGGTCCACCAGCAGATCCGCCGTGTCACCTGGGTCGCGGCAGCGCTGGTCTGCGGATCGCTGGCCCTGTTCGTCGCGATGTCGGAGCCGGCCGGTGGCACCGCCGTCCCGACGAGCTCGGCCTGGGCCGGCGCGATCGCCGCCATCGCCGGCGGGTCGGCCGTGCTCGCGCTCTCGTCCCTCCGCGGCTCGCCCGTGAGGCGGGCGGCGTTGCTCGGGGCCGCGACGTCCATGCTCTGGGCGTTGGTGGCAGCCTTCATCAAGGCCACGACCGACACGTTGACCCAGTACGGCCTCGGCGGCATGTTCCTGCACTGGCCGGTCTACGCGTTGGCCGTCGCCGGGCTCGCGGCCGAGTACCTCAATCAGGCCGCGCTGCACGTGGGGCCGTTGAGCGTGTCGCAACCGCTGATCGTCGTCGTGGACCCGATCGTGAGCATCGGCCTGAGCCTGTGGATCTTCAACGAGACGTTCACGGACGATGCCCTGCGTCTTGGGCTGGCCGCGGCGGCGTTCGCCGGCATGGGCGCGGCCGTGACCGTCCTCGTCCGGACCGCCCCCGCCACGATGGAGCGCGGACCGGATGCCAGAGTTCGTCCGGTCCCGGGAGCAGCGAGCTGACCCAGTTGCCCCGCATCGAGCCCTACGCGGGCTCGCGGTGTCTCCCCCCACGGGCGACCCAGCGACCAGTCAGTGCACGCTCATAGCGGCCGCGGCCGACGAAGCTCACGGCCCAGCGGGCCAACGCGCCGAAACGGTTCTTGAAACCGGTCAGGAAGGTGATGTGGACCACCAGCCACAGGAGCCAGCCGATCAGGCCGCCCACCTGCACCGGGCCGATGTGGGCCACTGCAGTGAAGCGAGAGATGGCGGCGAGCGTGCCGAGGTCGCGGTAGTGGAAATCGTTCGGCTCCTTGCCCTGCAGGCGCCGAACGATCGTGTGGGCGGCGTGGGCGCCCGACTGCATCGCCACCTCGGCCACTCCCGGCAGGTCGTCGAGGGACATGAGGTCACCGACGACGAACACCTCGGGATGTCCGGGCAGCGAGCAGTCGGGTGCGACCTTCACGCGGCCCGCCTTGTCGAGCTCGGCCTCGGCACCTTCGGTGAGGAGGCCGCCGAGCGCCCGAGGCACGGGTGCCCGCGGCCCAGATCTTGGTGGCCGAAGGGATCCGCCGTCTGTCGCCGTCGGAGGTGGTGATCTCGACGCCCTCGTCGTCCATGTCGCTCACCATGGCTCCGAGGTGGATCTCCACCCCCATGCGGGTGAGCTTCCGCTCAGTGAGGCGCGACACCCGCGCCCCCATGGAGCCGAGGAGGTGATCCGTTCCCTCGACCAGGACGACCCGCGCGTCCTGCGGGTTGATGCGCCGGTAGTTCCGTCGCAGGGCCCGGCGGGAGAGCTCCTTGAGCTGGCCCGCCATCTCCACGCCCGTTGGCCCGCCGCCGACCACGACGAAGGTCATCAACCGCCGGCGCGCCGCCTCGTCCGGCTCGGCCTCCGCCAGCTCGAACGCCCCGAAGATCTCGCCGCGCAGAGCCAGGGCGTCGTCGAGCGATTTCATGCCCGACGCCGCCCTTCTGAATTCGTCGTGGCCGAAGTAGGAGGTCGTGGCGCCACCCGCAACGATCAAGCTGTCGTACTCGATGGTCATCGGTTTGCCGAACTCGTCCACGTGGACGGACTTCGCGTCGAGGTCGATGTGCTCGACCTCGCCCAGGACCACGCGCACCGACTTGTGCCGCCGCAGGACGTCGCGGATCGCCGGCGCGATCTGGCCCTCGGAGAGGATCCCCGTCGCCACCTGGTAGAGCAGCGGCTGGAAGAGATGGTGGTTGGTGCGGTCGATGATCGTGACCCGGACCGGGTCGCGTCTGAGCGCCCGGGCCGCGAACAGGCCGCCGAACCCGCAGCCCACGATCACCACGTGGTGACGGGCTGTCACCGCCCTCGGGTGCGGTGCTCACAGCAGCCGGCCCATGATGACGGTCTCGACGTAGCGCGCCAACGGAAGCGCGCGCGCTTCGTCCAGGCTGAACCACGCCACCGCATCGGTCGTCCCGTCGACCTCGGGCCGCAGGGAGCCGTGCCACGACGCCACCTCGTAGATCAGCCGCACGGTGTGCAGGCTCGTCCCGTCCGGGATCGTCCGCACGTCGGACAGCACGTCGAGGAGGGCGCCCGGGACGACGGTCAAGCCGGACTCCTCCGCGATCTCCCGGCGCAGCGAGTCCTCGGGGTTCTCACCGTGCTGGACGCCGCCGCCGGGAAGGAACCAGCGCCCGCGCAAGCTGAGCATGGGCGCGGCCCGGGCCAGAAGGAGACGGTCCTCGTCGTCGCGCACGAGGCCATAGGCGGCGATCCGCTGCCGTTCCCGTCTCCGTCGGCACCGGAGCAATGCTGCTCACCACCCGGTCCTGTCGCCAAGTCGGTCGCCAACTACCCTGGCCGCGGCCGACGCAGGACGCAGGGAGAGGAGTGCACATCGATGGACAGCGCCCGCCGAGCTCGAGGCGATCCGGCGCTTGAAGTACGCCTACTTCCGGACCCTCGACCTGAAGCAATTCGACGAGCTCGGCGCGCTGTTGACCGAGGACGCCACCGCCTCGTACGAGGACGGCAAGACCGTGCTCGAAGGCCGCGCCGCCATCGTCTCGTGGCTGCGCGGGGCACTGGCGGACCCCGGCATCATCTCCGAACATCACGGGCACCATCCCGAGCTCACGTTCGTCTCGGAGACACGAGGCGACGGGAACCTGGTATCTGCAGGACCGCGTCATCGTTCCGGCCGCGGACTTCGAGCTCGGCGGCACCGCGTTCTACGAGGACCGATACCGGCTGACCGACGAGGGGTGGCGCATCGCACACACTGGCTATACCCGAGTCTTCGAAGAACAGCGCACGCACTCGACGCTGGCCGTGCGTTCCTTTACATCTCGCTTCGGCGCGCCGGGCTGAACGTGAAACCGGGGTCGAAGAGGGTGGCGGGTGCGAGCGCCTTCTCGATGGCCTCGACGAAGTCCGGTTCGAGGTCGATGTCGAGCGCCTTGACGTTCTCCTGAATCTGCTCGGGCCGGCTGGCGCCCACGATCGCACTGCTGACGTTCTGATTGCGCAGTACCCACGCCAGCGCGACGGCCGCCGGCGCGTGACCGGCTTCTTGGCAAACCTGCGCATAGGCCTGCACCGGCTCGAGGACCTCGTCGCGCAGGAGCCAGCCCATCTCCTCACCCTCGGGCCCGGTGGCGCGCGTCCCGCCGGCGGGGCGCCCCCCGCACCGGGCGGGTACTTCCCGGTGAGCACGCCCTGGGCCAGCGGCGACCACACGATCTGGCCGATGCCCTCCTTCTCGCACAGAGGCACCACCTCGGCCTCGATCACCCGCCAGATGAGCGAGTACTGCGGCTGGTTCGACACGATGCGGTCGAACCCCATGTCGTCGGCCAGGCGCAGCGCCTCGGCGATCTGGTCGGCGTTCCACTCCGACACGCCGACGTAGTGCACCTTGCCCTGGCGCACCAGGTCGTCGAAGGCGCGCATCGTCTCTTCCAGCGGTGCCTCGTAGTCGAACCGGTGGGCCTGCAGGAGGTCGACGTGGTCGGTCTGCAACCGTTCGAGCGACGAGTGCAGCGACTCCATGATGTGCTTGCGTGACAGGCCGCGGTTGTTGGGGTTGGGCCCGGTCGGCCAATAGGTCTTCGTGAAGATCTCGATCGAGTCGCGCCGCACCCCCCGCAGCGCCCGTCCCAGCACGGACTCCGCCGCACCCTGGGCGTAGACGTCCGCCGTGTCGAACGTGGTGATCCCGGCGTCGAGCGCCGCCTTGACGCACGCCGTGGCCGCGTCCTCCTCGATCTGGCTGCCGTGCGTGATCCAGTTGCCGTAGGACAGGGCGGAGACTTCCAGGCCCGAGCGTCCGAGGTGTCGATGCTCCATGGCTCCGGAGCGTATCGGGGTCGCCGTACGCTCGTCGGGTGGCCAGGGGCGAGACGCTGCACGTGCGACGGGGCCTCGACCTCCCGCTGTCCGAGATCACCTGGCGCGCCACGACATCGGGCGGTCCCGGTGGCCAGCACGCCAACCGGACGCTCAGCCGGGTCGAGGTGGAGTTCGACGTCGGCGCCTCGTCGGTCCTCGGCCCGCGCCAGCGGCAGCGGTTGCTCGATCGCGTCGGCCCGGTCGTCCGCGCGAGCGCAGCCGAGTCCCGCTCGCAGGCGCGCAACCGACAGCTCGCCCTCGAACGGCTGGCCGCGCGCGTCGATGCCGCGCTCCGGGTCGAGGCCCCCAGGCGCGCCACCCGGCCGACGAAGAGCTCCCAGGTGCGGCGCGTCGAGTCCAAGCGGCGGCGGGGCGAGATCAAACGTGGCCGCGGCCGCCCCGGCGACGACGACTGACCCGGCCTCGAGTCTCCGCCTCAGCCGGTGAAGCCGAAGGGGGCGAGCGCGTCGTCGAGGCCGCGGTCGATCTGGGCCGAGCAGCTCGGCGTCCTCCTCCGCCCGCGGGCCCCGCAGCGCGGTGAGCGCGGCGTAGCCGGCCGCCACGAGCGCGGCGTCCTCGGCCCCGGGGCCGTCGTCGAGGTCGTCCGCGTGGGGGAAGGGCGATCCGACGCTGAGCACGATCTCGCCCCGCTCGCCGGGCGGGCCCTCCATGACGGCGCGCGCCGCCTCGGCGGCCGCCGGGCCCTCCATCTCCTCGGGGTTCGGCGCCTCCCAGGCGGCCGGGCCGCCGCCGCGGGCGGCCTTGATCAGCCCGGCACCGCCCACCCGCGCCCACCGCAGCCCCCGGATCTCGTCGAGCGGGAGGTGCGGCACGTTCAGGTTGAGCACCGTGCGCACGGGCGCCGCGGCGAGGAGCGGCACCAGGGCGACCGCGAGGTCGGCGGCCGACTCCCAGGGGTCGGGATCCGCGCCGGCCCGGAGCGAGACGGCGAGCGCACTGATGCCGAGCTGGCTGGCCGTGAGCGCGGCGCCCACCGTCCCCGAATGCAGCACGGACCGGCCGACGTTGACGCCGTGGTTGATGCCCGAGAGCACGAGATCCGGTTTGGGACCCACCGCGCCCAACGCACCCGCGATCACCGAGAGCGCGGGCGACGCGTCGAGCCCGTAGGCCTCGACGCTCTCTGCGCCCTCGACGACCGCGCGCTGGTAGGGGATCGCGGTGCCGTCGGTCACCGAGCCGACGGCGGCGCCGGCACCGCTGTAGTTGGAGCTCGGGGCGACGACCACGATCTCGTGGGGCGCCGCGGGGCCGTCGCTGCCCGCCTCCTTGGTCCAGCGGACCAGGGCCCGGGTCAAGGCGGCCAGCCCGGGTGCGCCGACGCCGTCGTCGTTGGTGACCAGGATCCTCATCGGCGTCGACCCTACCAGGGGTGTCCGACGCCTGCCGGTGCCACGTCGCGGGGCGTTCGGTGCCCGGTAACCGCCCCTTCACGGGACCCCTCACCCCTGCGGCGCTCCTGGTCTGCTTCAAATTCAGGGGCAATGACGGCCCGGACGCCCAGGATCTCCGTCGCCTCGCCGACGGGCCAGCAGTGGCGCATCGGGCACGGCGGCCAGGAAGTGGTGGTCTGCGAGGTGGGCGCCACGCTGCGGGCCTACACGGTGGGGGAGCACCCGGTCATCGACGGCTTCGGGCCCGACGAGTGGTCGCACTCGGGTCGTGGCCAGGTCCTGGCCCCCTGGCCGAACCGGCTGGCGGACGGGCGCTACGAGTTCAACGGGGTGCGGGCCCAGGCCGCGCTCGACGAGCCCGAGCGCCACAACGCCATTCACGGCCTGGTGCGCTGGTTGCCGTGGACGCTCCAGACGCGGCACCAGAACCAGCTCTCCCTCCGCCTCCAGCTGCATCCCTCGCCGGGCTACCCCTTCTCGCTGCTCCTCGAGATCGAGTACCACGTCGGGCGCGACGGCCTGACCGTGACGACCAGGGCGCGTTCGCTCGACGAGGGCAGCATCCCCTTCGGGCTGGGGTTCCACCCCTACCTGACCGCGGGGTCCGAGACGGTGGACGGCGCCATCCTCCAGGTCCCGGCCCGCCACACGCTCGACCTCGACGACCGCGGGCTGCCGACCGGCGCGCTGACGCCGGTCGAGGGGACCGATCGGGACTTCACGGCGGCGCGCTTCGTCGGACCGGCCGTGCTCGACACGGCGTACACCACGCCTCGAGCGCGACGACGAGGGCCGCGCCTGGGCCAGCCTCGACGCGCCCGGGTGGCGCCGCCGGCGCCGCGCTCTGGGTCGACGCAGGGCTTCCCGTACCTGATGGTGTACACGGGGGACACGCTCCCCGAGATCCAGCGCCGACGGCGCGCCGTTGCCATCGAGCCGATGACGTGCCCGCCCAACGCCCTGCGCACCGGCAAGGACGTCATCGACCTCCAACCGGACCAGGAGTGGTCGGCCCGCTGGGGCATCGTCCCGCGGTGAGCGGCCCGACGTGAGCGACGCCCCGCTGCAGGGCCAGGTCGTCGTCGTCACCGGTTCGTCGAGCGGGATCGGCGCCGCCACGGCGCGCGCCTTCGCCGACGCGGGCGCGTCGGTGCTGGTGAACTCCGCCCGTTCCGTCGCCGAAGGCGAGGCCGTCGCCGGCGTCGCTGCCCGACGCGCTCTACGTGCAGGGCGACATCACCGACGCGGGCGTGCCCGAGCGACTCGTGGCCGCCGCCCTCGACCGCTGGGGCCGTCTCGACACGCTCGTGAACAATGCGGGGACGACCGCCCTGATCCCGCACCACGACCTCCAGGCGGCGTCCGTCGACGTGTGGCGGCGCATCTTCGAGGTCAACGTCTTCGGCACGTGGGCCATGTCGGTCGCCGCGATGCCGGCGCTGCGTGCGGCGCACGGTTCGCATCGTCAACGTCGCCTCGGTGGCCGGCGTCCGCCCGACCGGCTCGTCCATCCCCTATGCCGCCAGCAAGGCCGCGCTGAACCACATGACGGTGCTGCTGGCCAAGGTGGTCGGGCCCGAGGTGCGGGTCAACGCCGTCGCTCCCGGGCTGGTCGACACCCCGTGGACCGAGGACTGGGACGTCGTCCGTGAGGTGGTGCGCCAGGTGGCGCCGCTCAAGCGCTCCGGGCAGCCCGAGGACGTGGCCGAGGTCGTCCTCGCCCTGGCCGCGGGCCGCCTACGTGACCGGCCAGGTCGTCGTCGTCGACGGAGGGCTCTCCATCGCCACCTGAGCCGCGGCCGCACGCGCGCTCCGGGCGCGGCCGCATGGCAGAGTGCAGCCCATGCGCTTCGTCGTCCTGGGTGCCGGTGCCATCGGTGGCGCCGTCGGAGGCCGCCTCTTCCAGCAGGGCTTCGACGTGACCCTCGTCGCCCGCGGCGAGCACGGCCGAGCGCTGCGCTCCGGCCTGGTGCTCGAAGACCCGAAGGAGAGCGTGACCTTGCCCGATCCCGGCGGTCGAGGACGTCGCCGAGGTGTCGTGGGAGGGCGATGCGGACGGCGACGCCGTCGTGCTCCTCGCCGTCAAGGGCCAGCACACCGATCAGGCGCTGGCCCAGCTCATGGCTGCGTCGGCGCCCGCCACGACGCCCATCGTCTGCATGCAGAACGGGGTCGAGAACGAGCGGCGCGCGCTACGCCACTTCCCGCGCACCTTCGGCATGTGCGTGATGTGTCCCGCCAGCCAGCTGCGTCCCGGCGTGGTCCAGGTGCACTCGGCTCCCGTCTCGGGCCTGCTCGACCTCGGGTGCTTTCCCCACGGGGTCGACGCGCAGGCGCAAGCCATCGCCGACGCGATCGACAGCCACCACCTTCGAGTCCGTGGCGCGCCCGGACATCATGCGCTGGAAGTACCGCAAGCTCCTCATGAACCTGGCCAACGCCGTCGAGGCGTTGTGCGGGCCCGGCGGCCGGTTCAGCCCGCTGGCCAAGGAGACCCAGCGCGAGGGCAAGGAGGCGCTGGCCGCGGCCGGGCATCGAAGCCGTCAGCTCCGAAGAGGACCGCGAACGCCGCGGCGACCACCTGCAGATGGCGCCCACGGCATCGGGGGAGTGGCAGGGCGGATCGAGCTGGCAGAGCCTGGCCCGCGGGGCGGGCTCGATCGAGGCCGAGTACCTCAACGGCGAGATCGTGTTGCTCGGCGGCCTCCACGGCGTCCCGACGCCCGGTGAACGAGCTGCTCCAGAGGCTGGCGCTCCAGGCCGCGGCCGAGGGGACGCCCCCGGGAAGCTGGCGGATCGAGGAACTGAGCGCGCTGGCCGGGGTGCGCCACGGCGAGTGAGCGGTCCGATGCGCTCGCCGCCGACTTCGCACGGGCCAACGAGGAGGCGCTGGCCTTCGCGCGCTCGTGCACGGACGAGCAGTGGGTGCGCACCGTGCCGGGCGAAGGGTGGACGCGTCGGCGTCGTGCTCCACCACATCGCCGAGGGGCACGCCCACGGCGTGCGGTGGCTCGGGGAGATGGCGAGCGGCCGCGGCGTGACCGACACGGCAGAGGAGATCGACCGGGACAATGCGGCCCACGCGGCGCGTGCCGAGTTCGGTCGCGGCAGACCGAGACCGTGGCGCTGCTCCAGGCGAACGGCTCCCGTCTCGAGGAGACGCTCCGTGGCCTGAGCGACGAGGATCTCGATCGTTCCGCCCGTTCGGCCCTGCCGGCGGGCGCTCGTTCCCCACGGGCGAGCTGGCGGCCGTCCCGGCACGCCACACCCGCGAGCACCTGTCCCACGCGCATGCGACGCCGTGGCCGGCGGAGCAACTGAGGCCTCAAGCAGCGGCCCGTCAGTCGGCGTGCAACGCGGCGCGCACCTCGTCTGCGGGGTCCGGCCGTCGGGCGCCCGGGGTCTCGATCCTCAGCCGGTGGACCGTGCCGTTGAACGGGCGCCGGCGGCGAGTAGCGCGCGGAAACGGGGAACCCGCTGTCCCGTCCGAGCCGCAGGCCGGCGCCGCCGTGTTGCAACGCCATGGGCAGCATCCCGTCGACGTTCGCCGCGTCGACCTCGACGCCGTCGACGAGCAGCGCCATGCGGCCGTGGTCCGTGCCCGACCTCGTAGACCACGGCGAGCTCGTGCGGGCCCGGCGTCGAGCTCGGACGGATGTGGCGAGCTCGATCGCGTCGGCCGAGCGGGCGAAGGTGAAGTGCACCGTCGCCGTCCACCGCGTAGAGCGCGTAGCCGCCGAACCAGTCACCGAGCGCGCACATGACGCCCTCGGCGTCGCGGCGGTCGCTTCGATGTCTGGCGGTGAGGCGGAAGCCACCCCACAAGAGGGGCACCGACTCGTCGGCGATCGGGCCGCCGCCGGGCAGGAACGGTGCGCGACGAACCCGGCGGCCAGGCCGGCGGGATGAACCCCCCGAACCGATCGACCAGGCCGTCGGAGATCGGCAGCACGTCGTTGCGGCCCGCCTCGGCCGCCCACAGGTCGATCAGGTGGCGCAGCCGCTCGGGCTCGTCGCCGGCGCGATCCGTCGCCTCGGAGAAGTCCGCCTCGAGGTCGAAAAGCTCCCAGCGGTCGTCGTCGAAGCTGCGGCTCCCGTCGGCGAGCTCTTCCTCGTCGAGGATGCCGGTGCTGATGTGGTTCGTCGTGGCCTTCCACCCTTCGTGGTAGATCGAACGTGAGCCGAGCATCTCGAAGTACTGCGTGTGGTGGAGTTCCGCCGCGCCCGGGTCATCCAAGGCGGAGAGCAGGCTCACCCCGTCGATGCGCTGCTGGGCGACGCCGTCGACCTCGTCGGGGATCGCGAGGCCGACCGCCTCCATGACGGTCGGCATGAGGTCGATGGCGTGCGCGAACTGGGTGCGCACGATGCCGGGCTTCTTGACGCGCCCACCCCAGTGGACGATGAGCGGCGTGCGGGTCCCGCCGAGCCATGTGTAGCGCTTCCACAGCTTGTGGGGGGTGTTGCCCGCCCAGGCCCAGCCCCACGAGTAGTGGTTGTACGTGGAGAAGCCGCCCCAGTCGTCGTAGTGCTCGAGGTTGTCGGCCAACGATTCGCGGACGTGCGCGGTGAACCGCATCTCGTTCACGCTGCCCTCCTTGCCGCCCTCGGCGCTGGCCCCGTTGTCGGAGAACACCATGACGAGGGTGTTGTCCATCACGCCGAGTCGTCTCGAGAGACGTCGAGCACCCGGCCGATCTGCGCGTCCGTGTGGGTGAGGAAGCCGGCGAAGACCTCCTGCTGGCGAGCCAGCATGCGGCGCTGGTCGGCCGACAGGTCGGCCCAGGCCTCGACCCAGCTGGGACGGGCGGTGAGCTCGGTCCCCTGCCGGCACCACGCCCGAGGCGACCTGGCGGGCGAACACCTCCTCGCCGCCACGCGTCCCAGCCCTTGTCGAACACGCCCCGGTAGGGCTCCACCCATTCCGGTGCGACGTGGTGCGGCGCATGCATGGCGCCGAGGGCGAAGTAGAGGAAGAAGGGTTTGCCCGGGCGCCGCCTGTTGCTGGTCCTGGACCATGCGCACGGCCTGATCGGCCAGGTCCTCACTCAGGTGGTAGCCCGACGCCCGGCGGGCGTGGCGCCTCGATGTAGTGGTTGTCGCAAACGAGGTTCGGTGCCCAGTGGTTGGTGTCGCCCTGGAGGAACCCGTAGTGGCGCTCGAACCCGACGCCGAGCGGCCAGGTGTCGAACGGGCCCGGCCGCCGAGCGCTGCCAGCGCGGCGTCAGGTGCCACTTGCCGACGGCCAGCGTCGAGTAGCCGGCGTCGCGCAGGAGTCGGGGGAGCGCGGCGGCCGACTTGGGCAACCGTGAGTGGTAGCCGGGGAAGCCGAGCGGGATGTCGGCCAGGAAGCCCATCCCGACGGCGTGATGGTTGCGCCCGGTGAAGAAGCAGGCCCGGGTCGGGGAGCACAGCGCGGTGACGTGAAAGCGGTTGAAGGCCGCACCACCCGCGGCCAACGCATCGAGGTGCGGGGTCCCGATGTCCGAGCCGAACGATCCGAGATGGCCGAAGCCCGTGTCGTCGAGCACGATGACGACGACGTTGGGTGCGCCGGCCGGGGGCTTGGGCTCGTGAGGGAATCGGGGCACCGACTCGGCCGGGGTGAAGCCGATCTGCTGTGGCTCGTCCATGGGATGCGAGGGTAGACGGTGAGCTGCTCGCAGCGCTGTGCGCAGGGGTAACGTGTCGAACGATGCATGGCCATCTTCCGGGGCCACCGCCCCAGCCCAGCTTCCCGGTCGGGCTCGGGGCGTTCATCGGCTACGTGGCGACCCGCGAGCCGCGTCCGCTCGATGACCGTGCGCCGCAGGAGCCCGGATGGGCCGACGAGGACGGCTACGCGCTCGACGTGTTCGACGACGTGGGGGACTGGGAACCGATGCACCGGCCCCTGATCAAGGTGATCGCCGTCATCGTGTCGATCTCCCTGCTGTTGGCCGGCGTGGGCACCGTGCTCGAGCTGGTCCTCTCCGCCCGCTGATCCTCGGGATGCGGCTCAGTGGCCGACGGCGCTGCGGCGTGCGCGACGCCACAGCCACACGGCCCGCGCCGACGACGGCCAGTGCGCCGACCACGGCGATCGCCGCGATCACGGCGGCCGAGGTACCGCCCGTCGAGCCGTGTGGCTCGGGGTTCGCCGCGCGTCGTGGTCGTGCTCGTGGCCGGCGCCGAGCTCGTCGTCGTCCCACCCGCCGCGCTGTTCGGTGGCCGTGGTGAAGGCGACGACGTCCCTGGCGGCAGCCGCGAGGAGCACACCGTCGCCGACGGAGGGCGTCGGGAAGTGATTGGCCGGCGCGCCGATGTCCGGCCTGTTCCACGACGGCGCCTGTGGTCGCATTCATCCCGTACAGGGTCCCGTTCTGGCCGATGCTCCACACCAGGCCCGCCGCGACGATCGGCGGCCCGCCACCTGCAGCTGCCCGCCACAGAAGGCGAAGCCCGGCGGGGCTGGAAGACACCTGCACCGCCACAGGCCCGTTCAGGCAGGGCAGATAGACCGTGGTGCCGGCAATGGCCGCGCCGCCGTCGATGTCCTGCGCAGCACGCCCTCGTCAGCGACGTCTGCTCGCCGCCGATGCCGCCGAGGTGGGCGCCGTCGAGGAGGTACGCGGTCCCGTCCTTTCCGGCCGCCACGACCTCGCCGTCGTCGAGCAGCGCCGGTGCCGTCGAGAGATCGAGGTCGCGTGCGTTCTCCGAAGCCCACGACGACGGTGCGAAGTACTGCAGGAGGGTGAGCGCGGGGGAGAGCTCGAGCACCGAGTCACTGTGGTCGTACGGGGCGCCCGGAGAGGTCACCGAGCCGTTGCCGGCTTCGACCCAGATGTTCCCGCTCGAGTCCACGACCGGGGCCGCGCCGCCCATCCAGATGGCACCTTGGCTCTGGCCCGCGCCGGAGTCGACCGCGTAGTCGCTCGGCAGCACCGCCGGTTTCGGGCACCGAGACCACCCATCCGTGGTAGCTCGGAGCAGTCTCCGAAGTTTCCGCCGAAGCCGAAGACGACTCGACCGGCGTCAAGCGCGAGCCCGGTGCGCTGGAGCAGGGCCGCGGGTGTCGAACCCGGGGGGTCCACGTCCTGGGTGAGCTCGACCTTGCCCGTCGCGACGTCGAGCCCGACAAGCTCGTGGGCCGGATGTTGGTTGACGAGCTCGTCGGCCACGACGAACACCTCGGAGCGCGCCGTGTCGACGACGCGGCGTCCCCGTGATGCCCACGGTCGGAGAGATGTCACCGCATGGCAACGCCGACGAGGGCACCGGTGTGCCCAGATGGGCTGACCACACCGACGCGACCCGTCGCCGCTGACAGCGCGTACACCGTGTCGTTCTCGGACGCGACGAAGACGCGTCCGTCCGAGACGAGGGGCTCGCCGTAGAGCTGGCCGTCGAGGGTGGGGGACGTCCATGCGCGGGAGGAGAGGATGACCGAGGAGGCAGAGGGAGCGACGCCGGTCCCCTGCGGGTTGCCGTGGTAGACGGTCCATGACGACGCCGTGGTCGACGTCCCCGGGGCGTTGAGGGCCGATCCGCCCCCGGCGAACATCAACAGCACGAACGCGCAGGTGGCGACGCCGAGCTGGCTTGCCCCGGTCGGTCTCATACCGGTGTCGATCTCGGCCGCCTGCGGTGCGTCAGCCCCCGGCGCCCGGGCGGCCACGGCGCCGCAGTGTGGCGTCGACGGCCACGGCGACGAGGAGGACAGCGGCGGTGGCGATGTCTGTCCCGGCGGTGGTGATGTTCAGCAGGGCGAGCCCGTTGTTCAGGGTCGCGATCACGAGGCCACCGAGCAACGGGTGGATGGGTTTGCCGTAGCCTCCGAAGAGGCTGGCCCCGCCAATGACCGCGGCCGCCACGGCGTACAGCACGTACGTGCCGCCGTCGAAGCCGATCGTGATGGAGCCGAGGCGAGAGGCGTAGACCACAGCCGCCAGGCCGGCGGTGAGGCTGCAGAGCGCGAACGCAATGGTCCGGATCCGCGCCACGTGGATGCCGGCCCGGCGCGCCGCCTCGGGGCTCGCGCCGATGGCGTACATGTAGCGCCCGAGCCGGGTGCGGGCCAGCAGGAACGACTGGGCGACCAACACGACGAGCACGAACGGTATGACCCACGGGACCCCGCTGACCGGTGCAGCCACGATGCCCCGGTTGCGGTTGCAGATGAAGACCAGCACGGCGCCGGCGACTGCGACCGCGGCGAGCGTGAGGAGCGTGATGCTGAGCGGCGGCGTGGTGAGCCCCTGGGCGCGCCGACGCGACGTGCGGAAGACCGTGATGACGGCGTAGAGGGCGACGAGCACGACGAGGAGGATCCAGCCCGCCGCCGGGGTCATAGTGCCACTGACGAGGTCGTCGATGACGTTGTTGGAGACCGTGATCACGCCGCCGACGGCACCCTTGTCGCTGTCGAAGACGTAGATCAGGACACCCTGCCAACCGAGCAGCCCGGCGAGGGTCACCACGAACGACGGGATTCTCAGCCGGGTGATGATGGTGCCCTGGAAGGCGCCGATCAGGAAACACGCCGCCATGCCCACGATCAGCCCCGCCCACCAGACCCAGTTCTGCGGCGCGCTCGATCAGGGCCATGGCGATGGCCGCCCCGACGGCACCGACGAATCCGACCGAGAGGTCGATCTCGCTGAGGATCAGGGCGTACAGCTCGGCCATCCCGAGCAAGATGATGAAGGTCGACTGGACGAAGAGGTTGACGATGTTGGTCGATGTCAGGAACGAGCTTGATTTGGCGGTGAAGAAGATGCTGATGACGATGAGCCCGACGATGATGGGCAGCGCGCCGCTCTCGCCGCCGCGGATCCGCTTCCACCACGCCCGCAGGTAGTCGGGGAGGGAATCCGCGAGGACGTCCGGCGCGAGGACGACCAGCTCGTCGGGTGCGATCGCGCTTTCTGGGGTGCTCTCCGTCTCGGTCATGGTCGCATCACCCTGTGGCGTCGGTTCGGGACGACTGCCCCGTCGTCATGTAGTCCACGATGACCTGCCGGTCGAACTCCTCGGCCGGGCCCGACGCCACCATCTGGCCCAGGTACAGGATGGCGATCTGGTCGGCCACCTCGAACACGTCGTTGAGGTTGTGCGAGACGAGTATGACCGCGGTGCCTTGCCCCGACAGACGGGTGATCAAGTCGAGCACCTGCTTCGTCTGCGCCACGCCGAGGGCCGCCGTCGGCTCGTCCATGATCACGAGCTTGGCGGCCTGCATGACGGCCTTGGCCACCGCGACTGACTGGCGCTGGCCGCCGGACAGCGATGCGACCGGTTGGCGGATGGAGCGGATTGTCGTGACGTGGAGATCCGCCAGGGTCTGGCGCGCCGCCAGCTCCATGGAGGATTCGTCGAGCAGCCCGTAACGCCGCCTCTCGTGCCCGAGGAACATGTTCTGCACGATGTCGAGGTTGTCGCACAGCGCCAGATCCTGGTAGATCGTCGTGATCCCGACCGACTCGGCGTCGTTCGGGGAGTGGAAGCGCACGCGTTCGCCCTCCCAGTAGATCTCTCCTTCGGATGGCTCCCACAAGCCGGAGATCGTCTTGATGGTGACGGACTTGCCGGCGCCGTTGTCGCCGGCCAAAGCCGTGACCTTGCCGGGCGGGACAGCAAAGTTGACCCCGCTGAGCGCCCTGACGGCCCCGAAGACCTTGCTCACGCCCCGCAGTTCGAGCAGCGGTGCAACCTCTGCCACCGTCGGTACCCCCTGTTACGCCACCGTCGAGCATTGACCTCCCATGACCGACCCCCCCGTCCGGGGAAGGGGGGGTCGGTCCGGAGGCACTTCTATGGAATCGACACTACCCAGCCGGGCACCGCGATCCCAATGATTGGCTAGTGCTTGATGCCCGCCGCGGTGCAGTCGGCTGAGTACGAGCCGGCGCAGAGCTGCGAGGCCGGGACGTAGTTGTCCTTGACCACAGTGGAGTTCATGTTTTGCGTGGTCACCCACTTCGGTACCAACGCCACGGTCGGGACGCTGACACCGCCCGTCGTGTCCTCGGTGGTGGCGTTCACCAGCTTCTTCGGCGGCTTCACGCCCGCTCGCAGGTACAGGGCCAGGGCGACGGAGGTCTGCGCCTCGATACTGTTCGGCTTGTACACCGTCCCGCACTGGTAGCCCGCGAGCACGTTCTGCAGTCCCACCAGGGAGGCGTCCTGCCCCGTAGTGGGGAAGGTCTTGGGCTTCACGTGCAGTGACTGCAGGTAGGTAACGATCGGGGCGTTGGTCGTGTCGTTGGGGACAAGCGCCGCGTTGGTGTTCGAGTGTGCGGTGTACACCGCCTGGAACTCGGTTTCCTGGGTGGGCGCGTCCCAGGTGCCCGCAGTGTGTGCGACCGCCTTGTATTTGCCGTCCTTGAAGAGCGGGTTCAGCACACCGTCATACCCCTGAGCGAACAGCGTGGCGTTGTTGTCCGTCGCCGCGCCGTGCATGACCACGACCTGCGGCTTGGACACGTGCCAGGCCGAGATGCAGCTCTCCAGGCCTTGCCCCATCGTCTTACCGACGAGAACGTTGTCGAAGCTCACGTAGTAGGCGCGGCTGCCGCCCAGGGTCAGGCGGTCGTAGTCGATGACCTTGACGCCGCGAGCCTTCGCGTAGCTCTCGATCTGCGCGCCGACGCCCGAGTCGAGCGGGTCGACCAGGAGGACGGTGGCGCCGTTGGAGATGTCCGTCTGGGCGTCGGTTAGCTGCGTTGCGTCACTCCCGAGGGCGTTCTGCACGACGTAGTTCGACGAGCTCACACCTGCCGTCTGGAGGGCCTTGGTGATGTCCGGCGCGTCGTACTCGACGTACCGCGTCGAGCTCACCGTATCGGGCAGGATCGTCGCCACCTTGCCGTGGCCGGCCGCGGCGAGCGACTTGAACTGCTTCATGACGCTGAAGTCTGTGGTGAATGAGGTGGCTGTGATATTGGACGGTCCACTGGCACGTACAGAGGCCGAGGCTCCCCCGCCCCCCGCACCGACAAGCGCCGCCGACAAAACAAGAGAGATTCCCCCGAGCATGCCTGTCCTTCTGAAACGCACATTGCCTCCTTTGTCCGGGTTCGCCCGGTTGCGAAGCCCCCTGTTATTACTGGTTCTACACCGCATGTGACGGATTGTGTTGCAGTTTTGTTGCAACTTCGAGAACCATACCCAGATCTCCACCTCGATGCTGGGATCTTGCTCGGGATGTGTGAGTCAGTTCGGCTGGGTGGCCCTGACCCACGCGGCCGCTCCGACGAGCCCCGCATCGTCTCCCAACGCAGATACGAAAATCGACAGCTCAGTCGGACGGTTTTCCTTGCGCTGCAGGACGATCTCGCGGAGCGGGTCGAAGAATTCCGGACAGCGTCCGATGCCGCCGCCCACGATCACGGCGCGCGGGGCGAAGGCCATGACGAGGTTGCACACCCCGGCCGCACAGGCCGTGACCGCGTCCTCCCAAATCGAGCGCGCCTCGACGTCGTCGTTGAGGGCCGACTCGAGCACCGCATGCGCGTCCAATTGTCCGAGTCCGGCTTCGCGGGCCTGGCGAGCCATGCCGCTGCCGGATGCCAGCTCTTCCAGGGTGCCCGGGGCGCCCTCGCGCCAGGCGCGCCAATCGATGACGGAGTGTCCGAATTCACCGAACGAGTGCCGGCCGCGCACGATCCGCCCTCGGTCGACCACTCCGGCCCCGATGCCGGTCGAGACGGTCAGGTAGGCAACGACGTCGTCGATGCCGGCGCCCGCACCGAAAGTTGCTTCGCCCACCGCCGCCATGTCGGCGTCGTTGGCCACGTGTACCCGGAGGCCCAGATGTTCTGACAACTGGTCGGCCGACAGAGAGTCTGGCCAGCCGTGGGGCAGATTGGGCGCCGAGAGCAAGCGGTCCTCCTCGTAGTCGACAGCGCCCGGTAGCCCCACCACGGCGTGGGACACACCAGAGCGGCCCGCTGCGGCGCCGACGCCCGCAATGAGATCGATGAGGGCGCCCGGGACGTGCGAATCGGCCGGTGTCGGGGCGGTTTCGCGGACCAGCACGGCGCCGTCGGCGTCCACGAGCGCGGCTCGCATCTGGGTGCCTCCGATGTCGGCTGCGAGGATCAGGTGTGGGCTCATGCCTGCTCCCTCATGGTGGCCAGTGTGGCGCGGGTGGACGTGTCGCTGCCGGAAAATCCGCTCCTCGGGTGCTACCCGGTCAGGTCCTCCGGGGCGTAGCCCCCGCGGCGCAGAAGCCGCCGCAGGATCGCCAGCTGCTCCGTTTCGATCTCCTTGTGGCGGTTGGGCTCGAGCACTTCGGTCGCATCGCCGATGGTGATTTCGATGTGCCCTTTGTGGGTATCCCGGACGGTGCCCACCGCGTTCAGCAGCGACAGGATGTCGTGCCACTCGATGTTGTGGCTCGTCGGATGCCGGAAGACCTGCGCCAGAGTGTCGCGGTGATGGCTGTTGAGCCGAGATCCCATCCCACTCCTTCGGTCCCATGGATCGGTGTCTGGAGCCATCGTCGCACGTGCGGCCCGAACGCGCTCCTTGTGGGCAGGTCGCAAGACCCTCGAGGCCTGGTCCGCCCGGGTATCTGCCCGGTTGGACGAGTGGCGGGTAAGAGTGAAGGTGCTGGTGACGCCGAGGAGGTGGTCATGAGGTTTCGCGATCGTCTCGATGCCGGTCGTCACCTGGCCGAGGTCCTTACTCGCGCCGACCTCCGGGGGCCGGAAGTCGTGGTCGCCGCCCTACCGAGGGGTGGCGTACCTGTTGCTTTTGCGGTGGCAGAAAGACTCGGTGTCCCTCTCGACGTCCTCGTCGTGAGAAAGCTGGGCGTGCCGTTCCAGCCGGAGCTCGCGATGGGTGCGATCGGTGAAGGCGGCGTGCGCGTCGAGAATCCCGACGTGCTCCGCTCGGCCGCTTTGGCGTCGAATGACCTGGACGACGCGGAACGCCGCGAGCGACCCGAACTCGAACGTCGAGCGGCCTTGTACCGGGACGGCCGCTCACGGGTCGACGTGAGGGGACGCTGTGCCATCGTGGTCGACGATGGCATCGCCACCGGTTCTTCCGTGCGCGCCGCCTGCCGGGTGTTGCGGGCGCTCGGGGCGGCTCGCATCGTCGTCGCGGTGCCGGTCGCGTCGCACATGGCGGTGATCGACCTCCGGAACGAGTGCGACGAGCTGGTGAGCCTCGAGGTTCCAGATCCGTTCTTCGCGGTGGGCGAGTGGTACCGCGACTTCTCGCAAACCGGTGACGACGAAGTGGTCGATCTGCTCCGGCTGGCAGCTATGGACCAGGAGCAGGCAGCCGACGTCCAGGAAGCGGAACCGAACAACCCGGCCCGCGACGACGAGGTGGAGGTGCAGGCCGACGGGATCTCGTTGGCCGGTCGTCTTACGGTCCCGCCCAATCCCAAGGGCATCGTCCTCTTTGCCCATGGCAGCGGGAGCAGCCGTCACAGTCCGCGCAACCGGCGCGTGGCCGCCGTCCTACTGCACGCGGGATTGGCCACGCTGCTGCTCGACCTCCTGACTCCGGCGGAAGAGCTGGACCACTCGAGCGTCTTCGACATCCGCTTGCTCGCCGCTCGCCTCAGCGCAGCAACGAAGTGGGCGGCAGCCTTGCCCGAGTTGGGCTCAGTGCCCATGGGCTACTTCGGAGCGAGCACCGGCGCGGCGGCGGCATTGTGGGCGGTAACCCGAGGGGACAATCCCGTGGCGGCGGTGGTGTCCCGTGGAGGTCGTCCGGATCTCGCGGCGCCGCTCTTGGCGAGGGTGACAGCCCCGACCCTCCTGATCGTTGGCAGCCGAGACGAGGCCGTCCTCGAATTGAACCGCAAGGCGCAGGCCGAATTGCGATGTGAGAACCGGTTGGTCGTCGTTCCGGGTGCCACACATCTCTTCGAGGAGGAGGGTGCTCTCGACACAGTCGCCGGGTTGGCGCGTGACTGGTTCCTCTCCCGGCTTGCGGGAGAGGAAGCGTGACTGATTCGGTCGCTCTGCCCGACGAGTCCAGCGACCTCGCCGGGCGGCTCCAACTGCGGCGGTGGTCCGACCCCGCCATCGTCGCCATCGCCTTCATCGCATTGGCTTCGGGTTTCGGGCAGTACGGCGCCGTCGCGGCGTTGGGCGACGTGTCGAAGCAGCTGGGGCACGTCGCGCACGGCGGCTCGATCGCCGACAAAGTGGGGCTTTCGGGCACGAGCCTCGGCGTCGGTCTTGCGATCATCCGACTGGCGTCGCTGGGTAGCCTCCCCCTCATCGGCATCGCTGACCGGTTCGGACGGCGGCGGATCATCCTCATCGTCACCATTCTGGGACTCGGACTGACCGTCGTCGCTGCGGCCAGCCCTGGCTATTGGTGGTTCGTCGTGATCTTCGCCTTCGGTCGCCCTCTGTTGAGCGCAACGAACGCGCTGGCGGAGGTGATGGGAGCCGAAGAGACGGGGTCGTCGGACCGTTCCGCGGCGGTAGCTCTCATTGCCGGCGGCTACGGGGTCGGCGCCGGCCTGTCCGCCGTCGTGCACAGCCTGGCCGCGAGCGCGCTGGGCTTTCGAGGGATCTTCGGGCTGGCGGTCGTCCCTCTAGTCGGCGTGTACGCGTTGCGCAACCGGGTGGAAGAACCCCGGCGATTCACGGTCGCAGAGGCTGCCACGGAGCACCCGACTCCTGTATGGGGAGCGGTTGGACGGCGTTATCGCGGCCGTGTGATCGTCCTCGCTGCGATCGGGTTCGCGATCTCGATCATCACGGGCCCCGCCAGCAGTTTCGCCTTCCTCTACGCGCAGGACGTCCTGCATCTGGCCGGGTACGTCACCGCCGCGATGGTCGTCGCTTCAGGCGTCGCGGGCGGCCTGGGTCTCCTGGCGGGACGCTGGCTGGCCGATCGCATCGGCCGTCGCCCTACCGGGACCGTCGCGCTCGTCGGCATCGCGTGCACCGGAGCACTGGCTTACACCGGCTCAGAGTCCGCGTACGTCGCCGGCTACATCTTGGGCGTGTTCAGCGGCGGGCTGCTCGCTCCCGCTGTGGGCGCCATGCTGGCCGAGTTGTTCCCGACCTCGGTGCGGGCATCGGTCACGGGATGGTGGGTGATCTCCGGGGTCCTCGGAGCGGTGGTCGGGCTCGTCGCGTTCGGCGCGGTGGCGGACGTGGGCAACCGGTTCGCGGCGGCCGCGGAGCTCACGTTCCTGCCGACCGCCGCGGCGGCGGCGCTGTTCTGGTTCTTGCCGGAGACGAAGGGACATGAGCCAGAGGCGCTCTGGCCCGACACAGGTCCGGACTCGGCGCAGGCCTAGGAGTAGGTGAAGGTCACCGCATTGGAGGTGCCGCTGGCGGTCGTGATCGTCACCTGGGCCGCTGAAGAGCCGTTCATTGGAGGGACGGTGACCGTGCAGGTGTTCTGCGCGGGACAGCTCGTCGGTGCTACCTGACCGTTGAACGTCGCCACGATCTGGCCACTGGAGCTGAGGAAGTTGGATCCCGCGACCTGAATGCCCTGCCCGGCGCTGCCACTGGCCGGTGAGAGCGAGGCGATCACCGGTGGACCGCCCGGGGTCGCTGGCGGTGCGGTCGAAGTGCGTCGTGCTCGGCCTCTTGGACGGTCCGGCGTGTCCGGCCCGAGGCTGGATGATGCGCCGTCGGGCGATGTGCCTGAGTGGGCGGTCGTCGGCACGGCGGAAGGCGGCGCCGCTCCCTGCTGCCCGCCGCCACCCGCCGAGACCGCCAGTGCAATACCCGCGATGACGACGAGCGCGGCGACGACGGCGACCGAGATAGTCAGCCAGTGCTCCCGCCGCACTGATTCGTCAGAGCGTTCGGGGGCGCTCGGCGGCCCGGTCCAGGGTGGTTGCGGTCCCGACCACTGTGGCGATGGCGGAGTCGGCGGATCCTCCTGGAACGGGGTGATCGAGACGGGTTGGGTGTCCTGCTCCGAACGGCCCCGACCTGGTCACCACGCCGGTCCGCTCGCGGGCGCGCCGCACCGCGCTCTCCATTGCCCCCAGCGCACGCTGGCTCGGCGTTCCCGGGGGGCGCTCGCCAGTCGTCTTTTCCGACATTCCGTGCCTCCGTCCCAATCTTTGCCCCCATCGGCACGTATGTATTCGCGCGGCCCTCGGGTTTATTCAGGCGGAGCCGCGGACGCCGGGCGGATGGTGGCGGCACCCCCACGTTTCGTGCGACCCTGGCCCGTGTCGACCAGCCGGCAGCTCGTCGTGTGCGACGGGGACGAAACGGGCCAGGAGCTCCTCGAGCAGGCGTTGCGCGTCATGTCGCCCGACGGTCCTGGGGTTCGAGCTCGAGCTGCGGCACTACGACCTCTCCCTGGGGAACCGCCGGGCGACGGCGAACGAGGTGGTCCGCCAGGCCGCGGCCGCGATGAGGGAGACCGGCCTCGGCTTGAAGGCAGCCACGGTGACGCCCGAGGTCACCGGCGATGTCGGAAGCCCCAACCGCATCCTGCGCGAGGGCATCGGCGGGTTCGGTGATCGTGCGCACGGGCCGCCGGATACCCGGCGTCACCCCCCCGGCCCACGTCGTGCATCCCATCGTGGTGGTGCGCATGGCGGTCGGGGACGCCTACGGGGCCGAAGAAGGGAGGACCGGTGGTCCGGGCCACGTGGACGAGCAAGCGTGGCGGACCGAGCGCATCGACCGCTCCGTGTGCCGGTCGGTCGCCGAGTACTCGTTCCGCGGCCGCCGCCGCGTCGGGCGCATGCGTATACGGCGGTCCCAAGTGGACCGTCTCGACCGTCTACGAGGGCATGCTGAAGGAGGAGATGGATGCTGCGGCGTCCCGGCACCCCGACGTCGTCTACCGGCCCACCCTGATCGACGCCGCCTACGCGGGGCTGATCGCCGAGTCGAGCGCCAGCCCGCTCGTCGTGCCCACCCTCAACCGCGACGGCGACTGCCTCTCGGACCTCGTGCTGGCCCTCTTCGGATCAATCGCAGGGGCCGAGTCGGTGCTCCTTGCGCTCGACGAAGAAATGCGTCCGCAGGTCGCCATGGCAGAGGCGCCGCACGGCACTGCACCGTCGCTGATGGGCAAGAACGTCGCCAATCCCATGGCCATGCTGCTCGCCTGCGCGGCCGTTCTCGATCACGCGGCGAATGGCGATCCCGTGGTGTCCCGCAGCGCTGCAGCCATCCGGACGGCGACCCTCGGCGCGGCCGCCGACGGGATCCGCACGTTCGACTTAGGGGGTGAAGCGTCGACCTCAGAGGTGGTCGACGAAGTGCTGCGCCGGCTCCGGCGCGAGTGGTGACTGAGCGCTTCAGCGGCTGAGCGCCCGCTCCAGCTGCGCCTTGGTCATCTTGGAACGGCCCTCGATGCCCTTCTGGCGCGCCTCTTCGTAGAGCTGGTCCCACGTATGCCCGCCCCGCCCGCGGTGCGAACGCAAACCGCCCCGGCGGCCAGAGGAGATGTCGTGGTTCGACGTCTTACTGGCGGTGCGAGCTTCCCCCAACCTGGCTCGCTCCTTGTTGACGGTTCGGGCCGCGATCTCCTCTGCCCGAGACTCGGAGTCACCCCGTTCCAGCAGGCCCTCCTTGATGTGCTCGTACTGGCGTTCGCGTTTGTCGCTCCATTGCTGCTCTGGCATCGTCCTCTCCTCGGCACTGCGTCCTCTCCTTCGTGCGTACCCGGAAATCTCTGAGGCAAGCTGCACCGGGGCTTGGAGGTCGCGTTATGGGGTTCCGAGCGCTGCGAACAGGTCGCCGTGCTGCTCCACCCTGCGCAGCACGTCCGATGTCTCGAACGTGAGCAGGTTCGCCTTCTTCTGCTTGGCGCACCGCTGCACCTCTTCGGCCGTCACCGGTGTCGAGACCGTGGGGCGCGACTTGGCGCGTACCGAGTACACGGCGACGGTTGTCTTCGCCGGGTGGTTCTGGCTCCAGTCGATCAACACGCGGCCCTGACGCAGTGACTTGCGCATGTTGGAGACGACGAGATCGCGATGGTCGGACTCCAGCTTCCGCGCGATGTCATAGGCGCGGCTCCGCACCCCGTCCCAGGTGCTCTTGGGCCCGGCCGGCGCGTAGAGCTGCAAACCCTTCGAGCCGCTCGTCTTGGCGAGCGACGGTCGTACCGGCGTTCTCGAGTTCGTCGATGATGTAGCCGGCGACGACGCAGCACTCGACGATGGAGGCGCCCTCGCCCGGGTCGAGGTCGAACACCATGAAGTCAGGGTTCGCGGGCAGTTTGCGGCGACGTCCCACGTGCCACAACGGCACGTGGAACTCGATGTTGGCCAGGTTGGCCGCCCAGGCCAAGCGTCGCGACGTCTTCGACCACGGCGTAGGAGATGTCCTCGTGTCCGTCCGCCAACGGCACGGTCACAGAGGGCACCCAGTCCGGGGCATGCGACGGGATGTGCTTCTCGAAGAACGACTTCCCCTCGACGCCGTTGGGAAAGCGTCGCATCGTCAGGGGTCGTTCTTTGAGGTGGGGGAGCATCGCGTCGGCGATCCGCACGTAGTAGTCGATGAGCTGACCCTTGGTGAAGCCGGTCTCGGGATAGAACACCTTGTCGAGGTTCGAGACGGACAGCTCGCGACCACCGATCGTGGTGCGGGTCGACGCGGCGGCACGGCTCACCATTCGGCCGACCGATGGTGAGGGAGACGGTGATTGCTCACTCCACCGTCACCTGCTTCGGCTTCTTGTCCGGCCGCAGTCCCCGCCAGGTCGGGTGACGCAGGCGCCCCGCCGGCGTCCATTCCCCATAGGCGACCTCCCCGACCAATGCCGGTCGGACGAAGTGTGCGTTGGAGGTCTCGCGGGCGGGCAGCGGAGCATCGAAGGGGCTGCTTCTTCGCGGCCAGTGGGTCCAGATCCTCCAGGAGATCCCGCCGGGCCCGCTCGCTGAACCCGGTCCCCACCTTCCCGACGTAGCGCAGTGCTTCGTCGCCGGGGATGCCGAGCAGGAGCGCCCCGAGGCTGCCCGCCCGCTCACCCCGGCCTTCGGTCCAGCCTCCGATCACCACCTCCTGGGTCCGGAAGGACTTGACCTTGACCCAGTCGGGGCTCCTGCGGCCCGGTCGGTATGGCGAGTCCCGGCGTTTCGCGACCACGCCCTCGAGTCCGTTCGCCGTCGCTGCATCGAGGATGTCCCGTCCGGACACGTCGCGAAAAGTCTCCGTGGTGGTGAAGGTCTCGCCGGCGAGATGCAGGGACTCGAGCCGCGCTCGCCGCTCGTCGTAGGTGTCATCGGTGATCACATGGCCATCGATGTAGAGCAGGTCGAAGGCGACGAAGCTGACCGGATCGGCCGCGGACCGCCGCTTCGCTTCTCGCTGGTTGGCCACGTGCATCCTGTGCTGCAGTCTCGAGAAGCTCGGGCGCCCGTCTTCTCCCAGTGCGACCACCTCACCGTCCAGGACGCACGTCGTCATGCCGAGGAATTTCCCGACGTCGGCCAGCTCGGGGAATGCGGCGGTCACGTCGAGATCGTTCCTGCTCTGAGCGCGCACCCTCCCGCCCTCGACGAACAGGATGGTGCGCACGCCGTCCCATTTGATCTCGAACGCCCACTGTTCGTCATCCGGAGGAAGGCTTCCCGGGGTTGCCAACATCGGCTTGACCGACGTCGGCAAGGGATCGGTGCGGGTCGACTCGCCGTGCCGATGGATCATCCAGTTGCGATCCTTCGTTTGGAACAGGACGAAATCGCCCGATGCCTTCGTGCCGTGCAGCACGAACTTGACTTCCTTGTCGGTCCATTTCTCGGCGTCGTAGACGCCGCGGTCCCAGATCGTCATCTGGCCGCCGCCGTATTCGCCTTTCGGGATTTCACCTTCGAAGGTGGCGTACTCGAGTGGATGGTCCTCCGTGTGTACCGCGAGGTGGTTCTGGTCGGGCGATTCGGGCAACCCCTTCGGCAGCGCCCACGACGCCAGGACGCCGTCGCGCTCGAGGCGGAGATCCCAGTGCAGGCTGCGCGGCGTGATGTTCTTGGATCACGAACCGCTTGGCCCCTCGGCGCGACGAGGCGCGACGCCCCATCGGCTCCGGGGTCTTCTTTGGGTCCCTCTTGGCGCGATAGGTCTCGAGCTTGGTCGATCCTCTCGCGGCGGGATGCTTTGCCTTCGGTGCCACTCGGCTCCACCGTAGCCAGGAACTTCTGCGAATCGGGCGGGTCGCACCGGGGTATGGACCGCAAAGATGGAGTGCAGAGGGCGCTCAGAGCGCGGATTTGGGTGCAGACGATGAGCCCGCTGGAACGGACACTGCGCCGGGTGGACGGGACCCAGCAACGGTTCGGGCCGCTCGCCTTCCTGTTCGGGGTGGTCAAGAAGTTCGGTGATGACCGGGGCAGTCTGCTGTGCGCCATGTTGGCCTTTTACGGGTTCCTTTCAATTTTTCCGCTGTTGTTGCTCCTCGTCACCGTGCTGGGCTTCCTGGGTGACGGTCCGCACTCGCTCGCGCATCGCATAGAGGCTTCGGCCTTCGCCCAGTTCCCTCTGGTCGGCAGCAAACTGAGCTCGAACATCCACGCGCTGCACAGTGGCAACGCGTTCGGGCTCGTCGTGGGGATTCTCGTCGTCCTGTGGGGATCCCAGGGCGCCCTGCAGACAGCACAATTCGCCCAGGCGGAGATCTGGCACGTGCCGGCGACCGTGCGACCGAACTTCTGGGCGCGGCTCGGGCGCACTGGCGTGATGATGGCCGTGCTCGGTGTCTTCCTTGTCGCAACCACCCTCCTGGCCGGATTGGTCACCATCGGCCATCACGGCACCTGGACGGCGATCGGTGCCGTGGTCCTGTCACTGGTCCTGAACGTCGTCCTGTTCGTCGTGGCGTTCCGCGTGCTCACGCCACGGCAGATCGACTGGTCGGACCTTTGGCCGGGGGCGATCGTCGGTGGCGCCGGCTGGACCGTGCTCCAGTACGTGGGCGGGCTGTTGGTGGAGCACAACCTGCGCAACACGAGCAAGGTGTACGGCAGCTTTGCCTTGGTCCTTGGACTGATTGCGTTCCTGTACCTGTCGGCGCAGATGACCGTCTATGCGGCAGAGGTGAACGTGGTCCGGGCGCGCCGCCTCTGGCCGCGGAGCATCGTGCAGCCGCCACTCACGCCCGCGGATCGCAAAGTTCTCTCGTCACTCGCGTTGGAGGGCAAGCGACGCCCGGAGCAGTACGTCGGCGTCGGATTCATTGACACGGCGCACGACGAAGACGAAGACGGTTCGCCCGACGAAAGCGATCTTCCTGTCCAGCAATCGTCCCCACCGGAAGCACCCGGCGTTGCGCGCACCGCGTGACGGCCGTTTCCCGGTTCCTCTCACGGGTATCTAAACCTGTGGCGCGCGGATGCGCTGGATCACGAAGGAGGTCCACCGATGACAACGGGCACCCTGACGGGCCATGAGAGTTTCGGTCGTTCCACAGTGGAGCCGCGGGACAGGGCGATGCGTCTACACCTCGGACGCGTCGGGCTCGGTACGGCCGGGGCCGTGGCGCTTCTGGCCTCCGCCTGGGGCGGGATCGTCCCTTACGTGGGCCCGCTTTTCGGGTTCAGCGCGGATGGGGCGGGTTCGTGGCACTGGAGCCTGGCGCACTCGATGTTGTTCTTGGTGCCTGGGGCCGCGGGCGTGTTGCTCGGTTTGTTCGTGGTCGCCGAATCGCGCGGCGTGACGGTCGGCAAGGGCCGCCTGAGCCTGGCGACAGCGGGGACGCTTCTCATCCTCTGTGGCGCGTGGTTTGCCATCGGCTCGTATGCCTGGCCCGTTCTGACCAACAGCGGGACGTACTTTTCGTCGGCCACGCACCTGCGTGCCCTCACCTACGAGCTGGGCTACAGCGTCGGCGTCGGCCTGGTCCTCGTGATGTGTGGCGCCTTCGTAACCGGTTGGGCATCACGGCACTCACCGAACTCGGCTGTGGTCGCCGATTCGCCGAACGTGGTCGACGCGGTGCCCGATGCTGAGGCCGGCATTTGATCGTCTCGGACCCTCGCCACCTACGAAACTTCCCGAGGACATCCGGGCGCAATCACTGAGACCGAGGCGGAGCGCGGGGGTGTAAGACTCGCCCGGTGGGGACGGCCTCGCCCGGGCGGATCGTGATCCTGAACGGTGCGCCCCGCTCCGGAAAGTCCTCGATTGCGCAGGCCTTGCAAGAGCGTGGCCCGGGCGTGTGGGTCAACCTCGGAGTCGACGCCTCCTTGAGATCGCTGCCGGAACGGTTCCGACCCGGGATGGGGCTCCGACCCGGAGGAGAGCGTCCGGATCTCGAGGATCTGGTGATCACGCTCTACGCCGCCTTGTGGGAGTCGGTGGCCGCACAGGCACGGCTGGGCCTGAACGTCGTCGTCGATGTCGGCCTTCACGACGCCTATTCGACACCTCTCGAGATTGCCCGCGACGCCGCACGGCGACTCGAGGGGCTCTCCGTATTGGTGGTGGGGGTTCGCTGCTCCACCGAAGTCATCTGGGATCGCCGGCAGGCGTCATGGGGACAGAGCCTCCAAGACGCTGATGACGCGACGGTGGCCGCGGTCGAGCTCTGGCAGTCTGCCGTCCACGACACGCTGGGCTACGACATCGAGGTCGAGACCTCGTCCCGGACTCCGATGCAATGTGCCGAGGCCGTCCTCGCCCGGCTCGCCGGACCGCCGGGTACTTGCTTGACCACTGCCGGCAGGGCGTGAGCGAGCCCGGCCGTTTCGTTATCTTCCTTTCCGAAGGTGCAACGTGGTTCCGGAATTCCGGAGGAGAGGCAGGGCACCAGAAGTGAACGATGTGGCCATCAGGACCGAGGGCCTGTCCAAGCGCTACGGGTCCCACTACGCCTTGGCCGACCTCGATCTGGAAGTTGCCAAGGGGGAGGTACTCGGCTACCTGGGTCCGAATGGTGCGGGGAAGACCACCACCATCCGGCTGCTTCTGGCCACGGCCCGCCCCAGCGCAGGCCGCGCCGAGATCTTCGGGCTCGACTGCCAGCGGCAGTCCGTTGAGGCGCACCGCCACTTGACCTACGTTCCGGGCGAGGCAAACCTCTGGCCCTCGCTGACGGGGGCCGAGACGCTGCACCTGCTCGGGCGGATGCACGGCGACGTCGACGAGACCTACAAGCGCGAGCTCGTCACCCGCTTCGAGCTCGATGTCGACAAGAAGGTCCGTGCGTACTCGAAGGGGAATCGTCAGAAGGTCCTCTTGATCGCCGCCCTGATGTGCCGCCCGCCGCTTCTGATCCTCGACGAGCCGACGTCGGGCCTCGATCCTCTGATGGAGCGAGAGTTCCGTCGGACGGTCCAAGAGGCCAAGAGCCGGGGCCAGACGATCTTCTTGTCGTCGCACATCTTGAGCGAGGTCGAGGCACTCTGCGACCGCGTCGCCATACTGCGCAACGGCAGATTGGTGGAGCTTGGCTCGCTGGACCAGATGCGTCACCTGTCGTCGCTCTTGGTAGAGGTGACTTTCGACGGACCCGTCCCGGATCTCTCTTCGGTCCCCGGGGTACGCGCCGCGAAGCTGCAGGGCAACACGGCCCGACTGGAGGTCGCGGGGTCCTTCGATCCCTTGCTCAAGGTGTTGGGGCAGCACAAGGTGCGTGCCTTGATCAGCCGCGAACCTTCGCTCGAAGAGTTGTTCCTCTCGCTGTACGGAGAGCAGGCGCCCACCGAGGCTCCCGTTGGCAGTTGACGCCGTCACGGTCGGCACGAGTTCGCCGAGAGACTGGCGGTTCGCGCGCACCGTCGTCTTGCGGACTACGACGCGCCGTGCGATCCGATCGGGGGTCCTCTGGGGCTACATCATCGGCATCGTCGTCGCGTCGTCGGCGATCAGCTACACGAGGATCTACTCGACGCAGGCCGAGCGCGATGCCCTCGCCAAAGCGTTCGGGTCGAACAACGCGACGGCAGCCCTCTTCGGCCCGGCACCCGACCTCCAGACAGTTGCAGGGTTCACCGTCTTCAAGAGCTTGATGACGGTGATGGTGCTCGGCGCGCTCTGGGGGCTGCTCACGAGCACCCGGTTGCTCCGGGGTGAGGAAGACGCGGGACGCTGGGAACTCCTCCTGACCGGTCAGTCGACGAGGCGGAGCGCCGCCGCCCAGGCTCTCGGCGGCCTCGGCTTGGGACTGGGGACCCTGTGGGTGGTCACGGCGGTGATCACCGTTCTGACCGGTCTCATCTCGAGTGTCGGCTTTTCGGTTGGTGCCAGTCTCTACTTCTCGCTGGCGCAAGTGGCAGCGGCGCTCATGTTCCTGGCCGTTGGCGCGTTGACGAGCCAGCTTGGTGCCACCCGGCGCCAGGCGTTGAGCCTCGGGGGCTGGTTTCTCGGCTACTGCTACTTGGTGCGCATGGTGGCGGACGCCGGGGTCGGGCTGCATGGACTCATCTGGGCCTCGCCGCTGGGATGGGTCGAAGAACTCCAGCCGCTCACGGCGCCGAACCCGGTGGCCCTTCTGCCGATCGTTGGCTTCAGCGCCGCCACCGTTACGTTGGCCCTTCACTTCTCGGGCCTCCGCGACGTGGGCGCCAGCGTGCTGCGGGACCGCACCCATGCCAGGCCGCGCCTGCGGCTCCTCTCGGGTCAGCTGACCCTGAGCATTCGCCTCTTGCGGCCGGTGATCCTTGGATGGGTGGTGGCGCTGGCAGCGACCGGCCTCGCTCTGGGCCTCATCGCAAACCAGGCGGGAGGCACGGTCTCGGGTTCGTCTGTCGAAGAAGTCTTCGCCCGGCTCGGAGCACCAGGAACGAGCGCGCAGTCGTTCCTCGGGGTCTGCTTCCTGATCGTCGCCATCCTGGCCGGCTTCACGGCGGCCGGTCAGACGACTGCGGCTCGCGGCGAAGAAGCAGAGGGTCGCACGGACAACATCGCGATTGAGCCAGTGTCCCGGACCGCCTGGTTGGGGGGACGGGTGGCGATCGCCGTTGTGGTGCTGGTGCTCGGCGGGCTCGTCGCCGGCGTCTTTGCGTGGGTTGGTGTCGCACTGGAAGGGGGCGGGGTCTCGTTCACGACCCTGCTCAAGGCGGGCGTCAACGTCGTCCCGGCAGCGATCTGCCTGCTCGGCATCGGCATCCTTGCGATGGGCGTGTGGCCCCGCAAGACGTCGTACGTCGTCTACGGCTATCTCGGGTGGTCGTTGCTGATCGAACTCGTGGGCGGGTTCGGCAGCGGAAGTCGGTGGCTGCTCGACACCTCGCTCTACCACCAGATGGCAGCGGCGCCGGCGGTGGATCCCAATTGGGCAGTCAACGGCGTGATGATCGGGATCGGGGCGGCGGCCTCCCTCGTCGGTATCGCCTCGTTCCGGCGGAGAGACATCCAGTTCGCATGAGACTGAGACGGAGCATGCGGCTGAGCCGGGAACGATCCGCCGCGATCCGCGCTCGAGTGCGCCCCTCGGGATTTGAACCCGAAACCTGCGGATTAAGAGTCCGTTGCTCTGCCGTTGAGCTAGAGGCGCACCGGAGAGTGTAGGCGAGTCCCTTGGCGCGCTTTTTCGAGCAAAAGAAGCATGACGCGGGCGGTGTGAGTGCCCCCGTTGCCGCCGGTCCGGGCTTCCGCCTCGGACCGGCGACCCCCCCGGGGGACATCCGTCACCGCATCCCAGACCGCAGTGCGGCGGTGACGCTACACCACGGAGGCTGACAGGGGCGTCAGGTACACTCCCACTCGCCCGCGCCGCCCGCGCGGGCCTGAATCTTCACGATCGGCGCACGCACCGCCGGGGAAGGGAGCGCGGTGGACCTCGAGTTCACGAGCGAGCAGGAGGAGCTTCGTGCGTCGGTGCGTTCGTTCCTCGACAAGGAGTGCACCCTCTCCGTCGTGCGGGGCGTCGTCGAGTCCGGCGAGCCCCCGACTGCCCTCTGGCAGTCCATGGTGGCGCTCGATTGGCCCGCGCTGGCCGTTCCCGAGGAGCACGGCGGCATCGGCCTGACGTTCGTCGAGACCGCAGTCGTGGTCGAGGAGCTCGGGCGCAGCGTGGCTCCCGGGCCGCTCCTCACCACTGTGTCCCAGTTCGCCCCGATCGTGCGGGAAGCCGGCACACCCGAGCAGCGCCAGCGGCTCCTCTCCGACGTCGCCTCCGGCGCGAGCACCGGAGCGATCGCGCTCGCCGACCATCCCACGTGCTGGTCCGTGGAGGACGTCACCATGACGGCGGAACGAGCAGAGGGCGGATGGACTCTCCATGGCACCAAGCACGGCGTCATGGCGGGCCACGGTGTCGACGAGCTCGCTGTCGTGGCGCGGGTGGGCGAGGGGCTCGGGGTCTTCGTCGTCCCGTCCGCCGCCGCGGGTCTCGACGGTGTCAATTCACTCGACGCCAGCCGGCCGGTCGCGACCGCAACGCTCGAGCGGGTCCTCGTCGCCGACGATCGCGCGCTCGGTGAACCCGGCAGCATCGAGACCACCCGAGCCGTTTCGCGATCCGTCGAGGAGGCGACAGCAGCGCTGGCGCTCGAGACGGTGGGCGCCTGCGACACCCTCTTCCAGATGGTGCTCGCCTACGTCAAAGACCGCAAGCAGTTCGGAGTTGCGGTCGGCTCCTTCCAGGCCATGAAGCACAAGATGAGCAATATGTTTCTGGCCATCGAGCGCGCCCGCTCGCTGTGCTACTTCGCCGTCGCCGCCATCGTGGAAGATACGTCTGAGCGCGCCGTGGCGGTAGCGATGGCGAAGGCGGCGAGCGATGATTGCCAGCACCTGGTGTGCCGCGAGTCGCTCCAGTCGTTCGGCGGCATCGGCTTCACCTGGGAGCACGACGGCCACTTCTTCATGAAGCGGGCCACCGCGAACGGCGCGCTCCTCGGGGGCGCGGCGCTGCATTCGCTCACGGTTGCGGCTGCCCTGGAGGCCCCTACCGCTTGACCGGGCAGACTGGCGACAGTGCGTCGAGGTGAATCACTCATTGAAGCCCTCGGCCTCGAGCCGCACCCGGAGGGAGGGTGGTACCGCCGCACCTGGGAGGCGCCGGCCAAACCGGGCGAGCGACCGTCTGCCAGCGCCATCTACTACCTCCTTCTCGAAGGAGAGGTCTCAGCACCGCATCGCATCGACGCCACCGAGCTGTGGCACTTCTATGACGGCGATCCGCTCGAGCTCGTCTGCGAGCCACCGGGCGGCGAGCCGGACACCACGATCCTCGGGCGTGATCTCGATGCGGGGCAACGACCGCAGGCCGTCGTCGAGGCCGGCGTCTGGCAATCGGCACGCCCGCTCGGGCGCTACGCCCTCGTCGGGGCGACCGTGACACCGGCGTTCATGTTCGAGGGCTTCGAACTGCGGGCCCGGCCGGGCGCGGGCTGAACGGGTTGCCACCTGATCAGGCAGGATGGTGGCTCGACCCACGAAAAGGAGGCCGACCGACATGAGCGAGCGCGCGGAGGAGGGGCTGTCGGCCCTCTTGCACGAGACCCGGACCTTCGCCCCGCCTGAAGACCTGGCCAAGTCCGCCAACGCGCAACCCGGCATCTACGCCGAAGCTGACGCGGACCCGCTCGCCTTCTGGGAAGGCCAGGCACGCCGACTCACCTGGACCGAGCCCTGGACGAGCGTCCTCGAATGGCACGTGCCCTTCGCCAAATGGTTCGTCGGCGGCAAGCTCAATGTCGCCGTCAACTGCGTCGACCGTCATGTCGAAGCCGGCCTCGGCGATCGCGTGGCGTTCCATTGGGAGGGCGAGCCCGGCGACACCCGGACGATCACCTACGCCGACCTCCTCACGGCGGTGAGCCAAGCGGCGCATGCACTGACCGAGCTCGGCGTGCATACCGGCGACAAGGTCGCCATCTACATGCCGATGATCCCCGAGACGGTTGTTTCCATGTTGGCCTGCGCCCGTCTCGGCGCGCCGCACACCGTGGTCTTCGGCGGGTTTTCCTCCGACGCATTGCGGGGTCGCATTCTCGACTGCGACGCTCGCTTCGTGATCACGGCAGACGGCGGATACCGCCGCGGTGCGCCGAGCGCTCTCAAACCGGCGGTCGATGATGCGCTGGTTGACTGCCCCGACGTCCGCAAGGTCTTGGTCGTGCAGCGCACGGGTCAGGAGGTGGCCTGGGACGACGCCCGCGACGTCTGGTGGCACGACGTCGTTCCCGGTCAGCCCGAGCACCACGACGCCGAGTCGTTCGACGCCGAACACCCGCTCTACATCATGTACACCAGCGGGACGACGGCGAAGCCGAAGGGCATCCTCCACACGAGCGGCGGCTACCTGACCCACGTCGCGGCGACCCACAAACTGATCTTCGACCTCAAGCCCGAGACTGACGTCTTCTGGACCGCCGCCGACATCGGCTGGGTCACCGGCCACAGTTATATCGTCTACGGTCCGCTCGCCAACGCCACGACGTCGGTCATGTACGAGGGCACACCCGACACGCCCGCCCGCGACCGCTGGTGGCAGCTGGTCGAGAAGTACAAGGTCAACATTCTCTACACGGCGCCGACGACGATCCGGACCTTCATGAAGTGGGGCGAGGATCTCCCCGCCAAGCACGATCTCTCCAGCCTGCGGCTCCTCGGCTCCGTCGGCGAGCCCATCAACCCCGAGGCCTGGATCTGGTATCGCACGCACATCGGTGGCGGGCTCTGTCCCATCGTCGACACTTGGTGGCAGACCGAGACCGGCGGCATCATGATCACCCCGCTTCCGGGGATCACGGCGACCAAGCCGGGAGCGGCGATGACACCGTTCCCGGGTGTCGCCGTCGACGTGATCGACAACGACGGTCGCTCGGTTGACAATGACGAGGGCGGGTACCTCGTGCTCACGGCGCCCTGGCCCGGCATGCTGCGCGGCATCTACGGCGACGACGACCGTTACAAGGAGACCTATTGGTCGCGGTTCCCCGGCCGCTACTTCGCGGGCGACGGCGCCAAGCGCGACCAGGACGGTGACCTCTGGCTCCTCGGCCGAGTCGACGATGTCATGAACATCTCCGGACACCGAATTTCGACGACGGAGGTCGAGCACGCGCTGGTGAGCCATCCCGCCGTGGCCGAGGCCGCCGTCGTGGGAGCCAGCGACGCCACGACCGGTCAGGCGATCGTCGCCTTCGTGACGGTCAAGGGCGCCAGCGAGGCCGAAGGCGACGCGGGCGAGGCATTGGTCAAGGACCTGCGCGAGCACGTCGCCCGCGAGATCGGCCCCATCGCCAAGCCGCGCCAGATCCTGTTGAGCCCAGAACTGCCCAAGACGCGGAGCGGCAAGATCATGCGCCGCCTCCTCCGCGACGTCGCCGACGACCGACCGCTCGGCGACGTGACCACCCTCCTCGACCCGACGGTGGTCAACTCCATCAAGGACCACATGGCCGACGGTGGGGGCGAGGACAAGGAGTAAGCGAGTGACCACGCTCGACCACACCATCGTCCCGGTGTCCGACGCCGAGGCGAGCGTCCGCTTCTACGGCGAGATCCTCGGGTTCGAAGCCGAGGGGCAGGACGGCCCGTTTTCGGTGGTCCGGGTCAACCCGGACACGCTTCTGTTGTTCGCACCCTGGGGCACCGACGGTGGACAGCACTACGCCTTCACCATGTCCGCCACCGAGTTCGACGCCGCTTTCGCGCGCATCAAGGCGGCCGGCGTGCCCTTCGGTGACTCCTTTCACGAAGTGGGGAACATGCAGGGACCCGGCAACGAGTTCGGCGCGCACGGCATGGGACCGGCGCTCTACTTCTTCGACCCCGATCAGCACCTCATCGAGATCCGCCACGACTGAGCCGTGGCGCGGCGCCCGCCGGCGTTACGCCGCGGGGTGTACCTCGACGACGGTCGCCGAGCCCTGGCCGCCGCCGGCGCAGAGCGTGCCCACCCCGATGCCGCCGCCGCGGCGGCGCAGCTCGTGGATGAGCGTGACGAGGATCCGTGCCCCTGACGCCGCGATCGGGTGGCCGAGGCCGATTGCGCCGCCGTTCACGTTGACGATGTCGTGCGGGAACCCGAGCTTGCGCGAGGAGGCGACGGCCATGGTCGCGAACGCCTCGTTGATCTCGACCAGGTTGACGTCGGACTCGGCCAGTCCCGCCTTTGCCAGCGCCCGCGGCACGCAGACCGTTGGGGCGAGCCCGGTCCGGGCCGGCTCGATCCCGGCCGAGTTCCACGACCGCACCGTCGCCAGCGGCGCCAGCCTGTGCGCATCCGCATAGCGGCGCGAGGTCACGACCAGCGCAGCCCCTCCGTCGGCAATGCCCGACGAACTCCCCGCGGTCACCTGCCCGTCGGGCAGCCCCGAGAGCACCGGCAGCGCCGCCAACTTCTCGAGCGTCGTGTCGGCCCGCGGGTGCTCGTCGACGCTCACCGTCGTCGTCTCACCGCGTCCGCCTGGCACGGTCACCGGCACGATCTCCTCGGCAAAACGCCCGTCCTTGGTCGCCGCCACGGCCCGCATGTGCGAGTGGTAAGACCATTCGTCGGACTCTTCGCGGGTGATCCCGCACTCGCGGGCGGTGTTCTCTCCGACGGTGATCAACATGTTGGTGTTGGGGGCGTCCGGCGTGTTCGGGTGGCTCGGCGGCATGTATCGTTCGACGCCGCCGAAGGGGAAGGGCGACTTTTCGAACAGCAGTGGACCCCGCGTCATGGTCTCGATGCCGCCGGCGATGATCACGTCCGCCATGCCCGATCGGATGTGGGCGGCGGCCTCCTGGACTGCCATCATCCCCGTGGCGCATTGCCGCTGCACGGCGCCACCCGGCGTGTCGGGCGGGAGGCCCAACGCGTTGGCCAGGTAGCGCGCCGTGTCGCCGCCGCCCTGCAGGACCTCACCGAGAATCAGGTCGTCGATGTCGACGGTGTCCAGTCCGGCGGCGTCGATAACGCCCTGCAACGTCTGCAGGCCGATGTCGTGCAGGCTCAGTCCGGCAAGGCTGCGACCGGAGCGCCCTATCGGCGTGCGGGTGGCGGCGACGATGACGGCATCGGTGGCGTGGGTCATGCTGGCGATTCCTCTTCCAGGTCAGTGCCCGGCGGCCGGGCCCCCGAGGCATGAAACTCCATCCGCCCCTGGATTGACCACCGGGAGCGCAATAGCCATGCTGCAACGATCCTGACGGCGGCGTCAATTTTCCGCGCCGGGCAGACATCGTTTCGGGTAACCATCCTGACCCGGGAGAGGAAGTGTCACTGGCGAGGGTTCCCCTACATCAGCGAGCCGGCGAGGGGACGGTCGGTGAGCTCTCAAGTTGTTCGGTGAGGAGCTCGAGCGAGCTGTGCAGCTGTGCGAAGCGACGTGGCCCGAGGATCTCTTCGATCTGCTGCTGGGCCGCCCCCGCCGCAGCGTAAATGGTCTCTTGGAGCCGCCGTCCCTTGGCGGTAAGTCGGATCACACGAGCCCGACCATCGACCGAATCGGAGACGCGCAACAAGTAACCGTGTCCTTCCAGATGCCCGAGCAGGTCGTTGACCGACTGTTTCGTGATCCCCACACGATCCGCGAGCTGACTGGGGCGTACTCCCTCGAGGCCGGGATAGCGCCAGAGCGCGACATGCGCCGCGCTCAGATCGTCGAATCCTGCCGCAACGACTCTCGCATACAGCTGAACGCGGACCCACTGCCAAACGACACGGAGCATGGCGCCGACGTACGGGGGCCGCTGGCCGTCCGGGCCGGAGGAATCGCTTGACATTGGTCGTAAGGGTACCATACGATCTGAGATCGTAAGGATACCGGACTACCTGAACGGGACACGTTCTGACCAGGAGGTGGCCGAAGTGACGACAGCAGTTGTTGACTCCCCCGAGAACGAGGAGGCGCAGGCATGGTGGTTCCTCGACACCTTGGTCGTCGAGCACCGTCGTCCCTCCGAAATGCAGACCGTCGTGCTCGAGATGACCTTGCCCGTGGGCTCGGCGCCCCCACTGCACGTCCACGACGACCTCGACGACACCTGGTACATCCTCGAGGGCGAGATGGTCGTGCGCTGCGGCGACGACGAATTGGTCGTCGGCGCGGGGCACTGGGTCTCCATGCCACGTGGCGTTCCCCACACGTTCCGGGTGGTGGGTGATTGCGAAGCGCGGATTCTTCTCGTGCACGACAATTCCAGCTTCCTTGACTTCATTCGCGAGTTGGGCAGTCCCGCGAGGGCGCACGTGGTTCCGTCCCAGCCGCACTTTCCGCCGATGGATGAAATGGCGCGTATTGCCGCCTCGCACGACCTCCGGCCAATTGGGCCGGCGATAAGCGTCGAAGAGAGCGACGCGGTACTTGCTGCTGTCGTTTGAAACGTGATCGCGCGAAGGGAGGTAGCGCTGTGCGGGTGCAAGCACTCGGCCATGTCGTCCTCAAGGTTCGCGATCTGCAACTAGCCGAAGTCTTCTATTCGCGCATCTTGGGCATGAGAGTCGTGTTGAGGATCGAAGATCCACGGATGACGTTCTTCACCCTTGAGACGCCGGGGAACCATCACGACTTCGCCCTGATCGAGATCGATGCAGTCGCGTCAACACCCGCTGACGACGCCACCGGCCTCGCTCATGTGGCATTCAAGATCGGCAGTTCAGCTGAAGAGCTCCGCCTTGCACGGAGTGTCCTCGAGACGGAGAGAACCCCAGTCCTCTACGAGGCCGAAAGGAAGTTCACGCGGAGTCTTCACGTCCTCGATCCGGACGGGAACGAGATCGAGCTGTACGTCGACGTCTCAGACACCTAATCCGTTGCACCGTCTTGGGCTCGGCGGCAGTTGACACCGAGCCGGCAGCGACTGGGATACCCGTGGTTACGCCCAGGTGGTCCGAACGCCTGATGGTTTATTCCTCGATGAGCAGCACTAACGTCTCGGGCAGAACCCCATCGTGCTGCATGGCCTCAGCGGCGGCCTCTGACTGCATGGCGGAAGCAAATGCCTCCATGTCGGGAACGTCCATGAGGATCGCCACCTTTGAAGGGTCGTCGGGGTTCACGAACGTCCGAATATTGGTGACGCCGAGTGGGCCGAAGACCTCTTCGCGCTTTGGCGAGTTCAGCCAGTGGTCCTTGCCCTTCGAGATGTCGTGATGCCCGATGACGGTCGGCATGGTGGCCTCTCTCTCTGGTTGGCAATTGGGAGGTTCCGCCTGGGTGCCGCCACAACGCGGATCCCGTTACTACCGGCACCTGCCGTTTGCATCTCTTGAGGACGGTACCCGATAGCGGGCGAGCGCACCGGAAGCGGGCGCGGACCGCAGGCCTCCCACCGTCCAGGCGATCTGGCGCACTCACTCGGCTTCAACTGGATGCGAAGTCTGGCGGGAGTATTGCTACCGCTACGCCAACGTGGCAGCAATCCGCTCAGGACCAAATGGGGTTCTCCGCCGAAGGAACTGCTTGCTGGCGAGCTTCGCCGTCGTGGATGGACTGCCATCCGCCGGAGGTCCGGCAGGGATCCGTCGCACCCCGTTCACGATTTGCGTATTGACGATCAATCGAAGGGCCCGCGTCAGCAAGAAACGGCCACTCAACACGTGTCAACGGTCAGCCGTTTGCAGCAATCCCTTGCAGGACGCCGCTGCCAACTGCCGATCCCCGGAACGGCGCATCGCCGAAGGAGAACACCCCTCCATCCGCCGCAGCCGTCCAGTAGCCGGTTCCGTCGGGATTGCCGGCGATCGCCACCATCGGCTGGTTCAAGTGGCTTCCGCCCATTGAGCCATGGAAGCTCGCATCCCCGAAACTGAACACGCCGCCATCGGAGGCCACCAGCCAGTAGCCCTTCCCGTCAGGGGTGGACGCGATTCCGACGATCGGCTGGTTCAGGGGCTTCCCGCCCATGGAACCGTGGAATGATGCATCACCAAAGCTGAAGACTCCACCATCGGAGGCGGCCAACCAGTAGCCCATTCCGTCGGGAGTGGCCGCTATTCCGACGATCGGCCGGTTCAGCGGCTTCCCGCCCATGGAACCGTAGAACGGGGCTCCACAGAACGCGAAGACACCGCCGTCAGCGGCAGCCAGTAGAGCGCCGAACTGTGCGGAACCTACGCCGACTACGGGGGCGTTCGAAATGACGGTCGAAACCTGACCACAGGTTGCGGTGTTGCCGAGTCCGGTGACCTCCGCCCCGTATCCGACCTGGCCATTGGGGCCGGTGACGGCCGTAGTGGAACCAATCCAATAGCCCGGACTGGCGTTGTCGCCCGTCGATGCGATGCCGATACTTGTGCAGGGTCCCCACGCTGGGGTGAAGCACTTCTGCGCACCGCCGGTGGGGTTAGCGGGCAGGGAGTTCACGTCTGGAGCGTTGAATCCATACACCGCATTGGAGACTTGTAGCTCGTAGCCAGGGCCAGGGCCCGGGCCTGACGATGCTGGTGCGATCGCATCGGATTGAGTTGTTGCACCCGCTTGCAGGCCTAGAGCGAAGGTCGCAAGCGTAACGAGTAGGGCGGTGAAGACGGAGCTCCAACGTTTCATGTGGCCCCCTAGCTGCAGCCTGGTCCGGTAAGCCAGACCCCTCTGATCCTTCTTGCCGAAGCTAGTCGCAAATTGTTCGTTCCGTCGGCCCCAAATGCAGGTGTACCGGGTTCGATGGCCGGGACATCTCCGGGTATGGCCGATGTGCCAGTACACCCCATCTCGGGGGCGACAGGGAACCGTCCGACAACCGGGGGCGGCCAGACAGCCGAGGTTCGTGGCTACGATCCTGCACCGTGTTGATGGACGAGCATCTGGGCCGTATGGCCACCGAGTTCGGTGACCGCACGGCATTCAGCGTCGTCGACGTGGGCACCATGACGTTCGCCGAGTGGGATGGTGCCGCCAACGCATTGGCCCGCCGTCTCCTCGATGCCGGACTCGAACCCGGCGGCCGTGTCGGCATCCACCTCCAGCCCGAGCACGCACTGCGCTGGCTCGTCTCCTACTCGGCCGCCCATCGGGCAGGAGGCGTGGCGGTTCCCATGAACCCGCGCCTCGCCGCCGCCGAGGTGGCCCACGTCCTGGCCCACTCCGGCGCCCGGGCGGTCGTTGCCGCCGGGGACCTCGTCGCGAGCGACCTTGACTCCGGTGGGGGCCGCCTCGCCGTCCTGATCGATGCCGGCGCGGAGGGTTCCGACGTGCCGCCCCCGCTCGGCGTCACAGCGCCGGTGCTCGCGTGGGACGACGCCGTGACTGGAGATCGTTCTCCCTTCCAGGCGCCCACGCGAAAAGGACGACCTGGCGGACATCCTCTACACCTCGGGCACCACGGGGCGTCCTAAGGGCGTGGCGGTGCGCCACTCGAACGGGTCAGATGGTCGGCGCCGTCGAACCGAACTGGACGGGCGGCGGTTGGCTGCACTCCAGCCCGCTGTTCACGTTCGCCGGCATCGCGCTGGTGTATACGCCGATGAAGTTCGGCCTCCAGGTGATCTACCAGCCCCGCTTCGACGCCGACCGGTGGCTGCGCGTCGTCGAGGAGGAGCGTCCCGTATCCGTCTTTCTCGTCCCGGCGATGGCGCACCTGCTGATCGACCACCCCCGCTTCGACGAGGCCGACCTCTCGTGCGTCCAGCTGTGCTCGGTCGGCAGCGCGCCGCTCGCCCCCTACGTAGTCGAGCGCCTGCAGGCCAAGATGCCCGACGCCCTGGTCTCCAACAACTACGGCATGACCGAGGCCGGGACCGCCTACTGCATCATGCCTCAGGGCGAGGCGGTCAAGCGTCCCGGTTCGGTCGGCCAGATTGCTGCCGCCGGCCGTGGTCAAGATCGTCGGCGAGGACGGCGAGCCGCTGCCCGCCGGAGAGGTCGGCGAGGTCCGCCTCCAGGTGCCCGGCCGCCAACGCGAGTACTACAACGACCCCGAGGCGACGGCGGAGACCTGGCGCGACGGCTGGCTGATCACGGGGGACCTCGGCAAGCTCGACGCCGACGGCTACCTCTACATCGTCGGCCGCTCGAAGGACGTCATCATCCGGGGCGGCAACAACGTGCACGCCACCGACGTCGAGCACGCACTGGTCCAGCACGAGGCCATCAAGGAGGTCGCCGTGGTCGGCGCCCCGCACCCGGTCCTCGGCGAGGACGTCGTCGCCTTCGTCGTCCTCCAGCCCGAGGTGACGGCCACGCCCGACGAGCTGCGGGACTTCGGCCTCTTCCCAGCTGGCCGACTACAAGGTGCCCCGCCAGTTCATCTTCGTCGACGCCCTGCCGCGGAACCCGACCGGCAAGGTCGTCAAGCCCGAGCTGCGCGCACGGCTCGCCGAAGCGCCGGCCTGAGCATCAGGAGGCGAGCGCCGGTGAACGGCCGGACCAGCTGGCCATAGGCGAACCGGAAGCGCACCCGACGCATAGACGTCGCACACGTCATATGCCCCTTGCCCCTTCGCGTCGCCATCCGGACAGAAGTGCACGCCGTCAGGCGCTCGCACGAAATCAGTCCCGGACGGACCGGTACAGGGTTCGAAGGGGAGGCAGGGCAGGGTCCATGTGAAGTGTCCGTGATCCAAGACGGCCTGTCCTGCGTCGACGAAGGTCACCCCCAGGTTGGCGGCTGCGAGCGACTCATAGATCTGATTGACGTGGTCGATGTTGGCGCTGAGGTACGCCCATGCGGCTGAGGGGTGAGCCGATCAGGATCACGGGTATCCGGCGCATTGCGGAAGATGTTGATGGCCGCCTGTGCATCGGCTTGGTACTTGTCGTAGTAGGCCGTCGTGCCCATGGTGTACCCGGACATGCATGGCGTCATGGCGTTCCCCGAGAACTCAATGACCGCGACCGTCGGGTGACGTGTTGCCGCGTCATTTGCCATCGCTGTGCAGGTCGTCACAGATCGCCCACCCGTTGTAGCGCGCGGAGGAGGACGGACACATGTGAGGACCCCGCCAGGTAGTTGAAGAAGGGAGCCGCTTGCATGCCGAGAGAGTCGCCATAGAGGGCAATAACGTCGCGGCCAGTCCTCCGAAGTAGCCGGCGTCGCCGTAGGTCAGGACGTCACCGGCGGGCGTCACGAGCCAACATCCCTTCGCCGTCGGCCGTGGCGGCCATGCCCACCACCCGCACCGCCTGGGCGCCGTCGAGGGCCGAACCGTAGAAGTCCGCACCGCCGTAGGCGAAGATGCCGCCGTCGGCGCCCGCTAGCCAGTACCCGTCGCCATCGGGCGTGGCGGCGAAGGCGACGACCGGGCGCGTTGAGGTTGCAGCGAACCGGCGGACCCATAGAACCCGGCATCGCCGTAGGCGAAGATGCCCCCGTCGGCCGCCACCAGCTGAGTACCCGTCCCCGTCCGGAGTGGCGACGACGCCGACCACCGGGGCGTTGAGATGCGGACCGCCGGTGGACCCGTAGAACGCGGCGTCGCCGTAGGCGAAGATGCCCCCGTCGGCCGCCACGAGCCAGTACCCGTTTCCACCGGGGGTGGCGGCGACGCCGACCACCGGGGCATTGAGGCGCAACCAACCGCCGGATCCGTAGAATCCGGCGTCGCCGTAGGCGAAGATGCCCCCGTCATGCCGCGGCCAACCAGTACCCGCCCCCGCCGGGGGTCGGAGACAGGCCGACGACGGGGGCATTGAGGCGCAAACCGCCGGCGGACCCGTAGAACGCTGCGTTGCCGTAGGCGAAGACGCCGCCGTCTGCCGCCGCCAGCCAGTACCCGTCGCCGTCAGGCGTGGCGCGCAAGGCCGACGACGGATCCGTTCAGGGCCGTGGCTCGAGTAGGACCATTTGCGGACGCGGCACCAAGCCCGGTCGCGGTCGATGCCGCCAGTGTTCCTGCGACCGTCGCCACGATGACCAGCGCATTGGACGCGACCGAGAAGATTCGAAGAACCACGATCCCAGTATCCGGTCGGCCTGTGCCGCAAGAGGTAGGGACCTTCCGCCCTCTGGATCAGGGACCTTCTTCCTGCAAGGTCCCCCGCGAGTTGTCTGTCGTCGCGTCGACGCCCCCGGGCAAACGAGATCGGTTGCGGCGCCTCGGTGGTCGGTCGAGTGAGCCTATGTGGAGCCTCATTTCTCGACGAATGGTCAGGTAACGCGAAGATGAACTCTTCGGGAATCGCGCAAAAGATCGCGCATCGCGCTGTTCCGGAGCACTCCGCGCGTTCCGTATACTTGGCTTGTCATGAGCGTGCAGACGGTGACTCGCCAGGTATCCGGTAGCCCCAAGGGAGAGAGCTCCCACGGTCTCCCGTGTGCCGCCATGTCCGAAGTACAGATCGGTGGCATCCCCAAGCTGAGTTCGTGGGAGGTGGCCTCAACGCCGTAGGAAGGACCACAAAGAGTCCTGACGTTGAGGAGCCGCTTCCCTATCTCGGGGGAGTGGCTCTTTTGCATCTGGGGCCATACCCAGGCGGAACGCAGCGGAGATTGACGTGGTGCCTGGGGCGACATGTGACCCTGGGAGCAGGAGCGGGCGGCAGAGCGATGAACGTGACGATGAATCAGAGAGTGAGGAAGACAATGGAGACGCTGTGCCGACGCTGCCGCTTCCACCCGGCGTCTCCTCGGATCGCGGGCTACTGCTCGTGGGACTGCTACGACGCAGACGACGAGAGCGACGACGCAGAAGGCGAAGGCGAGGGAGAGAAGGCGGCGTGAACGCGGCCGTGCTCAGGCCGCGACTTCCCGCGCCCGTCAGCTACGCGGCTGGACTCGGATGCCGCCCCAGTCCGGATCCGTCCGACCCGTCGAATAGGCCTGTTGCAGATTGGCCAACCAGCGCACGCTGTCCTTGAGCCCGCCGGGACGGTTGTTGGCAAGCCAGAGCAAGCGGTACCGCTCCGTCAGCGCGTAGAGATCGGAGCCGAGGCTTGCTCGCACTTGGGCGGGTACCGACTCCAGGAAGCCGTCCACCTCGAGGCGCGCCCGTGCGTCGCGGAGAAGGAGGCCAACCAGGTCGATGCCGAATACCACCTCGTCTCGCAGCAGTTGCGGGTCGCCCACGTCGGGTTGCGATCCGTCGACCGCGCTGCGGGCCTCCTCGAGGCATCGCTCGACGGCGGGAAGTTCGCTCGGCCGACAAGCCCTTTGTGAGACCCCGGCCGACGGGAAGCTGCGGGTAATAGAGGTTCATCACGAGCGTGGACATGTTCGGGAACTGCGGCGTGACGAGGCGGTGGGCGTCGCCGAGCGAGAGCACGGCATCTGCCAGGCCCCCGGTGGGGTCGCGGAACACGTGGGCCGAGAGCGCAGCGGCAAGGTCGAGGTCCGCGTTCGACTCGAGGCACCACGAGACGGCGGCGCCGTAGGCGAACCCCGGCTCGCTGATCACGGGCTGTTGCAGGTGGCCGAGGTCGCCCCAATCCGTGTTCAGGTAACCCGCGGCGCCGTGGGCAATGGCCGCCGAGGCTGCGCGCTGGCAGGTGTTGCGAGCGTTCGTCACCCGGCCGAGGATGCTCATCCAGCTCGAGGTGCCAGGAGCGACCCAAAAGGGCAGCCCTGCTCCGGCGAGGGCTGCACACCGCTCGTCGTAGGGATGCCAGTCGTCGTAGCCCCACTCGCACACCGTCACGCCCGACGGCAGGCGCGCGAGCAGTTCAGGCTGGCCCGCGAGCATGTCGCCCCACATGAGCATCTCGTGGCCATCGAGCTCGGGCAGCCCGCGCAGCGTGCTTGCCCATGTCAAGAAGTCGTCGATGCGCGCGGCCGGGAGCTCCCATGCCTCGTCCAAGCCGACGTGGACGCGCCTGCTCGTGAACAACGGCAGCAGTTCGGCCAGCAGCTCTCGCACCAGCGCGAGCGAACGCGGGTCGTTGGGCTCGATCGTCATGGGCTCCCGGGTGATGCCGTACGGATCGACGAACCCGTCGGGCTCGATGGCGAGCGGGCGGTAGCGCTCATGAGCGAGCCAGCGGTTCATGTGGCCGAGACAGTTCTGGTTGGGGACGAGCTCGATGTGCCGTTCCCGGCAATAGGCGTCGAGTGCCCGGATCTCTTCCGCGTCGAGGGGGCTGGCCGTGCGCATGGACCTCGCTGTGGTTCCGATAGGCGAAGGTGTGTTCGGAATAGAGCTGCAGCTGATTGATCTTGAGGGAGGCCAGCCGGTCGATGAGCGCATGTAGGCGTTCCGTGGTCGGCACCTTGTCCCGCGAGATGTCCAGCATCACGCCGCGCACCAAGAGATCGGGGTGATCGCGCACCACGCCCTCGGGGAGCGCGCCGTCGTGGAGTGCGGCGAGCTGTGCCAGCGTGGCTTCGCCGTAGAAGAAGCCGGCGTCGTCGGCCGCGGCGAGCTCCACCGAGTCAGGACCGATATGCAGCTCGTAGCCCTGCGGCCGCAGCGACGGGTCGTGCCGGTGGGTCGCCGCGTCGGCGGGGCACCGTGTTGTCGCCGCAGTTCGAGCGTGCGCGGGACGGGGAGCAGGTTCACGAGAGGTTCTTCCGATAGACGAAGAAGACGTCGGTGACGCTTCCACCGACGGCGGCGTAGGGCACGATCGGCCCGACCCAGACCACCGACACCGCGCCGGCTCCTCGCCGGCGCAGCTCGTGCAGCGCGCCGAGGAGCACGGCCTTGCCCATCCCTCGTCCCATCAGGTCCGGTCGGACGGCGACGGGGCCCAGGAGTCCTTTGCGGTTCACTTCGAACGCGCAGAACGCCGTGATACCTCCGTCGCCTGCCTCTGCACGGTCGATGACGAGGTTCCCCTTGTCGAGCGCGCGCAACACCTCGAGCCGCCAATTCGACCAGTGGTCGCTCATGAACGCGTCGACCTCGGCGCGGTCGAGGGCCGTGGCGACGCCGTATCCACCGGGATCGTCGGGAATGCCGGAGAGGTTGACGTGCATGTTGAAGTTCGTCTCGGCCCTTGCGTAGTGCCGGCGCTCGAGCAGGCAGTGCAGCGCGGTCTCCGTGCTCGGGACCCCCGGCCACAGGAAGTAGGGCGGGTCGGCGCCGGTGATCAGGGTCTTGTGTCCTTCTTCTCGTGCCCAGTCCTCTGCCGCCTGGAGGAGGGCTGGCCAATCCCTTGCCGCCGCGCCGACGGGTCCACGACGAGCAGCCTGATGTGCGGGCCGTCGTCGCACTCCACGACGGCAGCCACGCCCCGCTCGGGTATGGCAAAGACGGTGGCCGGCTGTTCCTTGGCGAACAACGCGTCCTCGATCTCCTCGGCCGATGGCGGCGCTGCGATCGCCCGCTGGCAGAGCTGGACGATCGCCCGGAGGTCAGACCGGTCGGCGCGTACCGGCGTGCTCACCGGTGCGGCCGGCGGAGATCCGGGGCGGGGCGCATCGATTCAGGTTAGGCCCGGGGTGCGCCGCACGGTCTGGGCGTCGAAAGGTGCCGCTCCGCCAGATGGTGCGAAGCGACTCAGCTCGTCTCGTCGGCGAAGCGCAGACGCGCCAGCTGCGAGGCCTGCGCGACGACCTGACCCTTCGAGTCCCACAGGACGCAGGTCTCGTCGACCATGCCGTCCGCCACGAGATTCGCCGTCATGCGGATGCCGAGCCAACCGGGCGCCGGCCGTGCCCTCACGTATGCCGACATCTGCAGCGTGGGCACCCAGCCCGTCGAGCCAATCCTGAACGTGGGAGGCGGAATGGCGTCGTTGAAGAACAACAAAGACAGCGGGTCGGGCTCACGCCCGTCGGAGAAGCGGCTCCATCCCTGCAGCTCCGCCCTGGCGTGGGACGGATCCGGTGACTCGCCAAAGGGCGGGGTGGCCGGGTCGAGGCGGAGCTCCGTGACCTGCATCACCCCGACCTTCGGTCCGCCCGGGATCCGAGGCGGTAGAGGAATGCAGTCCGCGGGATCGGGGGCGGTGAGTGGCGTCGTGGCGTCGTACCGGGTGCTCGCCAGCGCGGGCAGGTCGCCGAGGACGCTCGTGGCTTCGACAATGTCGGCGTCCTGCTGGCGCAGAACGGCGCGGACTTGCGCCGCCGACCGGCCGCGCCGGAGCAGCGTGGTGGTGATCGTCGCCGGACCGAGTTCGGGCGGACGCAAGTACGTGATGGCGGACGACACGATCTCCCAGCTACCGCCGCCGTCCTCCCGCCCCGTTGCCCTAGCGGCGCGGCCGAGAAGGGCAAGGAGGTAGCCGCCGTTCGGCTTGTCGCCGACAGTCCAGAGGGGATGGACGTCGGCCTCGAACTCGTTGGGACGACCGGTTGTCCGTACCTGCGTCGCGGCGTCGAAGGAGAGATCCTCGGGAGCCAGCATGCAGGCGACCCTACCGGCGGCGAAGATGGCGCATGCCATTCCAACTCGAGGCGACGTTCGGCGACGACTACCTGTACTTCTACGCCGAGTCCATCGACGATGCCCACTCCGATACCGACACGTCGGAGATCCTGCGAGTGCTCGACCTCCCGAAGGGGTCGCGCATCCTCGATGCTCCGTGTGGTCATGGCCGGATCTCGCGTCGCCTGGCCGCCGCCGGCATGGTGGTCACCGGTGTCGACATCACGCCCGCCTACATCGACCGTGCTCGCTCCGACCCGAAGCTCGTCCCCGACGCGGTCGACTACCGCGTGGGCGACCTCCGCGCCCTCCCAGTCGACGGGCCCTTCGACGCGGTGGTCTGCTGGCTGAACTCCTTCGGCTACTACGACGATGCCGATTGCCACCGGGTGCTGGAGGAGTTCCACCGGGTCCTGCGTCCCGGCGGCCTCGTCACCATCGACACCCTGCATCACGACGGTGGCGTGCGGCACTACACGCCTGCGCCCGATGCGGTCGCGGTGCAGCTCGGCGACGACACCATGATCGAGCTCTGGACGTTCGACCCGGTGTCGGGACGAATGAACATCGAGCGGACGGCGCATCGGGACGGGGAGGTGCGGCACGCGTCGTACTTCGTGCGTCTGCCCACGCCACCCGAGTGGGTGGTCTGGCTCGAGGCGGCGGGATTCCGCGACGTGCGCTTCCAGGCCGGCGGAGGCGGTCCCCTCGAGGTCGACAGCTGGGAGATGGTCGTGGTGGCGACGGCGTGACGGGTCCAGCCGCGGGATTCGGGTGGTTCGGAACCGGGGCGGTGGGCCCCCCGATGGGGGGCCGCCGAAGGGCCGTCGGGCACCGGACAGGTTGTGACACGGCCGTGTCCGACCGGTTACGGGAAGGCCCAGGCTGGGGCGGAGCACGGGCATGAGCTGTCGGGCCGACCGGTCGGTCGGGTAGAACGGCTGCCATGACGGCAGGCATTGCGGCGTGGGGGAGCTATCTGCCCTACTGGCGCCTCCAGCGCTCGGCCATCGGCGCGGTCCTCGGGAGCGGCGGCGGCCGGGGGACCCGCGCGGTGGCGTCCTACGACGAGGACACGACGACCCTGGGGGTCGAGGCCGGCCGTCGGGCGCTGGCGGTGGGACCGGGGGCGGGAGCGGTGCAGGACTTGTTCCTGTCGACGCCGGACCCCGGGTATCTCGACAAGACGAGTGCCACGACGGTGCACACGGCGCTGGGGCTCGGGCGCGGGTGTGGCGCGTACGACTTCGCCGGATCGTCGCGTTCGGCGGTGGCGACGCTGCTGCAGGCGTTGGTGGGCGCGGGTGCGGGCCGGACGACCCTGGCGGCGGTCTCGGACCTGCGCACGGGCCTGGCCGGCTCGGCCGAGGAGCGTGACAGCGGCGATGGCGCCGCGGCGTTCGTGTGCGCGCCCGATGGCGCCGTGGCCGAGCTGGTCGGTCGCGGTGCGGCGAGCGACGAGTTCCTCGACCGTTGGCGGGTGCCCGGGGAGGCCGATTCCCACATCTGGGAGGAGCGCTTCGGCGAGGAGCTCTACGTGCCACTGGCCCGGGAGGCCTTCGCCGCCGCGCTGAAGGACGCCGGATTGGCCGAAGGTGACATCGACCACGCCGTGGTGACCGGGCTGCACGCGCGGGCAACCAAGGCGGCCGCGTCGGGCCTCGGGGTGCGCGACGGGGTCCTGGCCCCCGATCTCCTCGGGTCGGTCGGGAACCTGGGCGCGGCGCACGCGGCGGTCGCGCTGTGCGACGTGCTGGACCGAGCGGAGGCGGGCCAGGTCATCGCCGTGCTGTCGCTGGCCGACGGGGCCGATGCCTTCGTGCTGCGGACGACGCCTGCGTTGGTCGAGGCGCAGCGGGCGCGGGCCGAGGCCGGTGTGCTGTCCGTGGGGGAGCAGGTGGCGGCGGGTCGCGACGACCTCTCCTACGCCTCGTTCCTGACCTGGCGCTCACAGCTGCACCGCGAGCCGCCGAGACGGCCGGACCCCGAGCGCCCGGGTGCGCCGACGGTGCACCGCTCCGAGGAGTGGAAGTACGCCTTCGCGGCGAGCCGGTGCACCGCGTGCGGGTTCCGCCACATGCCCCCGACGTGGGCCTGCCTCAACTGTCACGCCATCGATCAGATGCAGCCCGAACGCCTGGCCGACACCCCCGGGACCGTCGCCACGTTCACCATCGACCACCTGGCCTTCTCGCTGGCGCCGCCGGTGATCGGCGTCATCATCGACTTCGACGGCGGCGGGCGCTTCCGTTGCGAGCTGACCGACGCCCGCCCCGACGAGTTGTCGATCGGCGACCGGGTGTCCATGACGTTCCGGCGCGTGTGGACGGCCCAGGGCGTGCACAATTACTTCTGGAAGGCCCGGCCGCTGGCCGGTGCGGGCGGCGCGGGAGCACGCGGCGCCGGGGAGCGAGGAGAGTAGGGACCATGGGCAGCAGCGGCATTCGAGACCAGGTCGCCATCATCGGGATGGGCTGCACGCGCTTCGGCGAGCTGTGGGACAAGGGGGTCGACGACCTGCTGACTGAGGCGTCGACCGAGGCGGCGGCGTCGGCGGGGATGTCGATCCACGACATCGACGCGTTCTGGCTCGGCACGATGACCTCGGGCGTCTGCGGCGTCACGTTGTCGCGGCCCTTGAAGCTCGACTACAAGCCGGTGACGCGGGTCGAGAATTACTGCGCCACGGGCTCGGAGGCGTTCCGCAACGCGTGCTACGCCGTGGCGTCCGGCGCCTACGACGTGGCGATGGCGATCGGCGTGGAGAAGCTCAAGGACACCGGGTATTCCGGGTTGACCGGGATCCGCGCCGTGGGCGACGGCACCGACCCGGGCCTCTCGTCGCCGGCGGCCTTCTCGTTCCTGGCCCCGTCCTACGCGGACAAGTACGGGGTCGACCGTGACCAGCTCAAGGAGGTCATGGGCAGGATCGCCTACAAGAACCACCAGAACGGGGCGCGCAACCCGCGGGCCCAGTTCCAGAAGGAGGTTTCGATGGAGACGATCGCCAAGGCGCCGCTCGTGGCGGGCGACCTCGGCGTGTTCGACTGCAGCGGCGTCTCCGACGGTTCGGCGGCGGCAGTGATCTGCCGGACGGAGGACGCGGCGAAGTACTGCGCGAACCCCCTCTACGTGAAGGCGCTGTCGTTCGTGGCAGGGCCGGCGGCCGGCCCGATCGACCCGGGCTACGACTACACGACGTTCGAGGAGGTGGTCCGCTCGGCCGAGGACGCGTACGCACAGGCAGGCGTGACCGAGCCGCGGACGCAGCTGGCCATGGCCGAGGTGCACGACTGCTTCACCCCGACCGAGCTGGTGCTGATGGAGGACCTGGGCTTCGCCGAGCGGGGCACGGCGTGGAAGGAGGTGCTCGAGGGCACCTTCGACCGCGACGGCGACCTGCCGGTCAACCCCGACGGCGGGCTGAAGAGCTTCGGGCACCCGATCGGGGCCTCGGGCCTGCGCATGCTCTTCGAGTGCTGGCTGCAGCTGCGCGGCGAGGCGCCGCCGGAGCGCCAGATCAACACGGTCGGGCCGGGCCGCACCCTCGGGCTGACGCACAACCTGGGCGGCGCGCCCGGCGAGGGAGTGAGCTTCGTCGGCATCGTCGGCACCGAGCCCGGTTGATGAGCGAGCACGGGGCTGCGGGCGACGACCTGCTCGCCGAGACCGACGACCAGGCATCGCTGCGCCAGCTGGCGCGCGACGTGGCCGAACGCGAGGTGGCGCCCCGGGCGCATCAGGCCGACGAGGACGGCGTGGTATCCGCCGAGATGCGCAAGGCCTTGGCCGCCGCCGACCTGTTGCGCATCACGGTGGGGGAGCAGTGGGGCGGCATGGGGCTGGGCGACGTCGAGGCGTCGATCGTGCTCGAGGAGATCGCCCGGGCCGACGTGTCCTCGGCCATCTGCTGCCAGCTGACGTTCAACGGGCCGCCGCGGGGGATCGAGCACCTGGGTCCCGACGCCATGAAGGAGCGCTGGCTGCCGGCGTGCGCCGACGGGGACGCGCTGATCAGCATCGGGATCACCGAGCCCGACGCCGGCTCCGCGGTGCAAAACATGCGGGCCGCGCTCGTCGAGGACGGGCCGGGGCGCTGGCGGCTCAACGCCTACAAGAACTACTCGACCCTCGGTGACGTCGCCCAGGGTGTGCTCGTGTGGTGCCGCTGGCCGGGTGGCGAGGGCGCGAAGGGGATCGGCGCCGTGATCGTGCCGACCGACCGGGAGGGTGTGTCGGTCACCGGGCGGCACAAGGGCATGGGCATCCACGCCGCGACCGAGGCCGAGCTGGCGTTCGACGGCGTGGAGGTCCGTGACGAGGACGTCCTGATCGCCGGGAACCCGGCGGATACCTCGGCGTTCAAGGTGCTGCTCTCGCACCTGAACCACGAGCGCTGCGGCAACGCCTCCATGTGCATCGGCGCCGCCCAGGGCGCGCTGGAGCACGCGGTCCGCTACATGAACGAGCGCGTCATCGGAGGCCGGCCGTTGGCCGACCTGCAGGGGCTGCAGTGGAAGCTGGCGGACATGGCCGTCCAGCTCGAGGGGGCGCGGCTGTTGCTGGCGCGGGCGGTGCGGCTGGCCGGGCCGGGTGGGACGCCGCCGGCGCTCGAGACCGCGATTGCGAAGACCGCCGCGAACCTGGCGGCGAAGTTCGTGTGCGACGAGGCCATGCAGATCCACGGCGGCTACGGCTACTCGCGCGAGTACCCGGTCGAGCGCGCCTACCGCGACATCCGCGGGCTCTGTTTCGGGGCGGGAACGGTCGAGGCGCAGAAGAACTACATCGGCCTGCGGGTGGCGACCGGGGCGCGGACCGGCTCGCCGGGCTGGAGGGACCCGCTGGCCTAGTACACCTAACGGCTGTCGGTCGGCCGTTCGGTGTGAAAGCCAGGTCCTCCGCCCCCCGTTGCCCTAGTGTCACGAGCGAGTCACGCTTCGGCTTCACGATGAAGCGTGCCCACGCGAGGGACGGAGAAGCACCCAAGGGAGGTACGACGGATGCGGTCTTCGATGCGAGTCCTGACGGCGGGGTGCGCGGCACTCTTGGCGCTCCCGTTGCTGCTGGTGGTGGAAACGGGCGGTGCGCACGCAGCCACCAGTCCGCACGGCCTGACGGTGCCGGCGCAGGTGCGCGCGTCCAACTGGTCGGCCGTCCCCAACGCCGTGACGAGCACCCCGTCCATCTTCTCGGGGCAGGTCTCCTGCGTCACGTCCTCGTTCTGCATGAAGGCGGGGAGCACGCTCATCGTGGGGCCCGTCTACGAGGCCCAGACGTGGAACGGGACAACGTGGTCGCCGCTGCTCACACTCCCCACGGTGACCTCTGCGACGACTGCCACTCTCTCGGACGTCTCCTGTGTCACCACCTCCTTCTGCATCGCCGTCGGAATTGCGCAGTTCGCCGGCGGAGAATCGCCGCTCATCGAACAATGGAACGGCACCGCGTTCTCGGTCGTCCTGGACGACCCGACAACCACGTCGAATCAGGTACTCACCGGCGTCTCGTGCCTCTCCGTCTCGTGGTGCATGGCGGTCGGATCGCAAACGAGTGGTCCGATCGCCGAGCAGTGGAACGGCTCGTCCTGGGTGATGACGAGCCTGCCGCTGCCGACGGGCGCGGTGTCGGCCGGTGCGTTCAGCGTCTCGTGCGGCGCGCCGACGAGCTGCATGCTGGTCGGGTCGTCGAACTTGGCCGGTAGCTCGCCGCCACTGGCAGAGCACTGGAACGGAAGTCTCTGGTTCCCGCTCACGGTGCCGATCGGTTCCTCGACATCAGGGACCTTCACCACCGTGTCGTGCGCCGGGCTCACGTTCTGCGCCGCGGCCGGCACCGAGGCTCTCGGAGGCAACGAGGTCAACCTGGTGGAGACCTGGTTCGGCTCGGGTTGGATCCAGGCGGCAGCCCCGAGCCCCGCGACCACCAACAACATCCTGAGCGGCATCAGTTGCTTCAGCGCGAACATCGTGTGTCGCGGTGGGCTATGCGCCCGGCTCGGCGGCAGCCGTGCCCCAAGCCCTGACCTACGACGGCCAGTCGTGGCAGACCGTGGCGCCACCGGCCAAGCCTGGCGCGACGGGGTCCCTGCTCTCGAGCGTCTCGTGCCTGACCGACTCGGCCTGTATGGCAGGCGGGGCCGCCCTCACCGGTTCCGTGAACATGCCGTACGACCTCATGGCGCCGATCGCCCGCACCGGCTATCGCTTCGTCGCCTCCGACGGCGGCATCTTCACCTACGGTCCCGGCGCCCCCTTCCTGGGCTCGACGGGCGGCCAGCCCCTCAACGCGCCGATCGTGGGCATGGCGACCATGCCGGCCGGCGACGGCTATTACGAAGTGGGAGCCGACGGAGGCGTCTTCAACTACGGCAGTGCCGTCTTCGACGGCTCGGCGGGCAGCCTGCACCTCAACGCCCCCATCGTCGGCATGGCCGTCACCCCCGACGGCGGGGGCTATTGGCTGGTGGCAACCGACGGGGGCGTCTTCAACTACGGCGACGCTCCCTTCTACGGATCGATGGGCGGCCAGAAGCTCAACAAGCCGATCGTCGGCATCGCGTCCACTCCGAACGGCAACGGCTACTACCTGGTGGCCTCCGACGGCGGGATCTTCACGTTCCCGACCCAGGGGGGACCGCCCTTCTTGGGCTCGACGGGCTCGATCACGCTCAACAAGCCGATCGTGGGCATGGCCGTCACGCCCGCGGGCCAGTACTACCTGGTCGCCTCCGACGGCGGGATCTTCTCGTTCCCCGAGAACCCCTCGGGCCCGCCCTTCTTCGGCTCCACCGGAGGGATCAAGCTCAACCAGCCCGTCGTCGGCATGACGCTGACGGCCGGGGCGCGGGCTACTACCTCGGCGCCGCCGACGGCGGCATCTTCAGCTTCCCCGAGGGACCCTCGGGTCCGCCTTTCTACGGTTCTCGGGGGGGTCAGCCGCTGAACAAGCCGATCGTGGGGATCTCGGGCTAGGCGCCTCGGGCCGTCGGATTTCGGGCACGCTTAAAGGATGCGTGTCCGGGGGAGCCGAGATCGCCGCCGTGTCCTTGCCGGCTGCGTCCTTGGCATCGTCGTCGCCACCGGACTGCTGACGGCGCCTCCGTCCGTGGCCGGTGCGGGCGCCCGCCACGGATCCCGAACGGAGCCGAAGGCCGCGGCCGCAACCCTCGCCGTCGCCTCGCCCGCCATGTCAGGGTCGGTGCCGCCGTACCAGGTGCACGCCGAGTCCATCCGGCTCTTCGACCCCAGCCGGTCGACGCCGGCGCGTGGCGATGTGGCGGCGACATCCGGGCGCGTGCTGGTCACCGACCTCTTCGTGCCGGTCGGCGCGTCGGGCCCCCGACCGCTCGTGGTGTTCGCCCACGGATGGAACAGCGACCCCGGCGTCTACGCCTCCCTGCTCGAAGCGTGGGCGACGGCCGGGTTCGTCGTGGCCGCACCCGTCTTCCCCGACTCGACGGACCTCTATCCGGGGTCGCCGGTGAGCGATTACGCGGACCAGGCCCTCGACGTGTCGTTCGTCATCACGTCGTTACTGCGCGACCCGGCGGTGCCGATCGATCCGACGCGGATCGCGGTGACCGGGCACTCCGACGGCGGCACCGACGTCGCGCTCATGGCGCTCGACCCTGCCTACGCCGACCCGCGCGTCCGCGCCTACGTCTGCATGTCGGGCGAGATGCCATCGGGCGTCGCGGCCTACAACGTCGCCGCGACGCAGGCAGCGATGCTCGTGGCCGTCGGGTCGGACGACGAGTACGGCCTCTACCCCTTGGCGACGCAGGTGTTCCAGACGGCGCAGGCGGCGGCCAAGGCCATGCTCGTCGAGCCGGGCGGCGACCACCTGGGCTCGTTCGTGGCGGCGACTCCCGCCGCCGCGGCCATGCGGGACGCCGAGACGCAGTTCCTGGAGCTCGCGCTCGAACCACGGACGCCCACCGCGGCGTCGATCGACGGCGCACTCGCCGACCCCGCCGCGGGATCGCTGCAGGTCGTCCCCGCGTCCTGACGGCCTTCGCCGGGCGAGACGATCGGCGCGTTCAGCAGGTCGACGACGGCGCGGAGGAGCCGGTACCCGTCTCCGGGTCGTCGACTTCGCCGCCACCCCCTGAGCGCAGGATGGCCCCGAAGTGCACGACGTACCACTCACCCCGCCACGAGATGAGTGACGCGATGCCGAACGACCTCGTGACGCCGTCGAGTTGGTACACGACGACGCGAGTTGGCCACCTCGTAGTAGCCGATCCCGTTGGCGCAGACGCCCGGGGGGATCCAGTGGCCGTACGGCGGCACCGACACCGAGACGAACGTCGCCTGGGCCGGGTCCGGACCGAGGAGTGCGTGGGCCGCCCCGATGTCGAGGCCGTAGTCGGCCACCAGCCGGTTCTGCCAGTCCCCGCCGGGGTCGCCGATGCCGGTCTTCAGCTGCACGTAGGCCGTCCTTGGGAAGAAGGCCGGCAGGGCAGGCGTGACCGATCCCTGCACCACGCCCTGCCAGAGCGCTTGCATCTCGGCGGTGAACTGCGGGTCGGTCGATCCCGGCAGCTGCATCGTCTGGGGCAACGTGCCCGGATCGGTCGTCGTGGTCGTGGTCGTGCTCGACGTGGTCGTCGTCGGGGGAGCCGTCGTCGTTGTCGTGCTCGACGTCGATGCCGTGTGTGCCGTCGTCGGCGACGAACGTGTTACCAACTCCGCCGACCGCGACGCCACCACCCACCACGACGACGGCGGCGAGCGCGAGCAGGAGGGCCCGGCGGAACCGGACTCGGCGCGGCGACATGATGCTCAGCGCCCCGGTCTCAAGGAACGGGGCGACGCAGTCGTCCTAGCGCTGCATCGCCTTCGTCTCGATGAACTCCTCGAGCCCGTACTTGCCCCGCTCGCGGCCATTACCCGACTGCTTGTAGCCGCCGAAGGGCGCGCCCGGGTTGAAGGCCCCGCCGTTGATGTCGACCTGACCGGTCCGCATCTGCCGCGCCACCTTCTCGGCCCGGTCCGGGTCGCTGCTCCACACTCCACCGGACAAGCCGTAGGGGGTGTCGTTGGCGATCTCGATCGCCTCTTCCTCGGTGTCGTAGGGGATGATCGAGAGGACCGGCCCGAAGATCTCCTCCTTGGCGATCGTCATGTCCGGCGTGACCTCGGAGAAGACCGTGGGCTGGACGAAGAAGCCCTTCTCCAGTCCTTCGGGTGCGGCCGCCCCGCCGATGACCAGCTTGGCCCCCTCCTCGATTCCCTTGTTGATGTAGCCCCGCACCCGGTCCCTTTGTACCGAGGACACGAGCGGCCCGAGGAGCTTGCCGGCCTCGAAGGGGTCGCCGGGGGCGAAGCCCGCGGCGGCGCCCGCGGCCAGCTCTTCCACCTCGGCCAGCTTGTCCCGCGGGACGAGCATCCGGGTGAGGGCCGAGCAGGTCTGGCCCGAGTTCATGTAGCAGGCGAACACCCCGGCCGGCACGGCCGCCGCCAGGTCGGCATCGTCGAGCAGGATATTGGCCGACTTGCCGCCCAGCTCGAGCGAGACCCGCTTGATGCTCTCGGCGGCCAGCTCCATGACTCGCCGTCCGGCCCGGGTGGAGCCGGTGAAGGACACCATGTCGACCTTGGGGTGCGCCGCGATGGCCTCGCCGACCACCGGCCCGACGCCACTGACCAAATTGAACACGCCGGCCGGTAGGCCGACCTCGTCGATGATCTCGGCCAGGATGAAGGCGTTGATCGGCGCCACCTCGCTCGGCTTGAGCACCACGGTGCAGCCCGCGGCCAGCGCGGGGGCCACCTTGAGCACGACCTGGTACAAGGGGAAGTTCCACGGCGTGATGGCGCCCACGACCCCGATGGGCTCGTGCACGACGAGCGAGTTGCCGAGCTCCTCTTCCCACTGGAAGGACTCGGCGGCGTTGGCGGCGTCGGCGAAGGCGCCGGCCGGCAGGCCGACCTGGATGGAGCCCGACAGCGTCATGGGCATGCCGACCTCGTGGCTGATGACGGTGGCGAGCTCGTCGGTGCGCGCGGCGAGGGCCTCACCGATGCGCTTGAGCAGCTTGCCGCGCTCTTCGCGGGAGGTGGCGGCCCAAGCCGGGAACGCGGCGGCCGCTGCCTGCACCGCCTTGTCGACGTCCTCGGCCGTCCCTTCTGGGATGGTGGCGAAGACCTCTTCGGTCCCCGAGTCGATGACCTCGAGGGTGCCGGACCCGGTTGAGGGGACCCAGGCCCCGTTGATGTAGATCTTGTCGCGCACGTCCATGAGGAAGCCCTCCCTCGTCGATGTCTCGATGCTGAGCGTTCCCACCCTATCGAGGTTGGCCGACGGGCCGCCCCCGGGACGCAGTGGCGTTGCCGCCCGGCCGGGCGGGCCTAGCTCATGCCGACGATCGGCGCGTTGAGGCGGAGGCTGCCCGCCGAGCCGAAGAACCCGGCGTCGCCGTAGTTGAAGATGCCCCCGTCGGAGGCCACCAGCCAGTATCCGCCGCCGTCGGTCGAGGCATCCATGCCCACCACCGGCGCGTTGAGGTGGAGAGCCCCGGCCGACCCGTCGAAGCCGGCGTCGCCGTAGTTGAAGATGCCGCCGTCGGAGGCCACGAGCCAGTAGCCGCCTCCGTCGGGCGTCGTCGCCATGCCGACGACCGGCGCGTTGAGACGGAGACCGCCCGCGGAGCCATGGAACATGGCGTCGCCGTAGGTGAAGATGCCGCCGTCGGAGGCGACGAGCCAGTACCCCCCACCATCGGGTGTGGCGGCCATGCCGACGATCGGGGCGTTGAGACGGAGTGCGCCCGCCGAGCCATGGAACACAGCGTCGCCGTAGGTGAAGATGCCGCCGTCGGAGGCGACGAGCCAGTACCCCCCACCATCGGGTGTGGCGGCCATCCCGACGATCGGGGCGTTGAGATGGAGTGCGCCCGCCGAGCCGGCGAACCCGGCATCGCCGTAGTTGAAGATGCCGCCGTCGGAGGCGACGAGCCAATACCCGGCGCCGTCCGGTGTCGGAGCCATGCCGACGACCGGCGCGTTGAGGTGCAGCCCGCCGGTGGATCCGAAGAAGCCGGCCGAGCCGTAGTTGAAGATCCCGCCGTCCGATGCGACGAGCTGGTAGCCGGTGCCTGCCGCGACACACGCCTGGCCGCCGTTACAGCTGGGTGGGAACGCGTACAGCGCCTCCGCTGCTTGGACCGACCCGACCGTGTTTTCGCCGGCACCGGTGCAGCTGCTGATGTCGACCGGACACGACACACCGTCGAGGAGGACATGGCCGGCGGGCGACGTCGGGTCGAGTCCGGTTGTCGCCTGCCAGGTGCCGCTCGAGCCGAACTCGACGAGCGTGTGATCCTCCTTGTTGTCGGGCGACGTCCCGAGATAGCCGCCGACCGCAAGGCACTGACCCGAGCCGTCGGTGGTGCAGGAGACGCCGTTGAGCTGAATCGAGGTCGTACCGGTCGGGAGGGGTATCACCGTGCGCGTCCACGTCGCGGAGGCGAGGACCTCCGCCACGGCCTGGCCGCCGCCGGTGTCGCCGACTGCGGTGCACGACCCGGCCGACGGACACGACAGTGACGACAGTGTGTCCCCCGCGTGCAGCGTGGAGGCGGTCCACGTGGTGCCCGACAGCGTCTCGACCAATGACGAGATCGCGCCGCCCGTGCTCGACGCGCCCACGGCGAGGCAGGACGTCGCCGTGAAGCACTGGATGCCGCCGGCCGCAGCACCCGACGCCCCGCCCGGAAGGGCGGCTTCCGACGCAGTCCACCTGGTGCCGGACAGCGTGTCGACGAGGACGTGGTTGTTCCCGGCGAAGACGTAGGTCCCTACGGCGACGCACGACGTGCTCGAGACGCAGGAAATGGAGGAGAGGACACCGTGGATCCCGCCCGCCGGCTCGAGCCCGGTCGTCACGGCCGTCCACTTCGTGCCGCTCAGCGTCTCGATCAGTGGCTCGGCCCCGAGGAGCGACTGGGTGTGGCTCCCGACCGCGACGCACGACGTGTCGGATGCGCACCACACGCCATTGAGCGCCGGCGTGGTCACCCCCGACTGGATGATGTTGCTCAGCGTCCACGTGTCCCCGTCCAACACGGCGGCGAGCCCGACGGTCTGGCCGAGGATTTGGTGGTGCCGACCGCGACGCATGCCGTCACGGACTTGCACGAGATGCCGTTCAACCCGGCGAACGCGCCCGACGACGTCGACGTCAGCGTCTGCAGGACGAAGGATGGGCTTTGCGGGGCGGCGGCGGCCGGCCCCGAAAGCGCCAGGGCGAGGAGAAGGACTCCCAACAGCGAAGAGAGGAAGATTCTGCGCATGGTGACCCCGCCTTTCTCGACCGGTCGCCGGTCCGTTGCGGGGAGTGACGCTACAGGATCCGGCTGTGGCGACCGCCTCGGTCGGCGGCCAATCGGCGCGGCGGGCTCACTCCTTCTTGCCGAGCAATGGGTGTTCGCCCATGCCGACCGGCTGGAGATGCTGGCCCAGCACTTCGTGGAAGTGGTCGGCGACTTCTTGGGGCGTCCAGCCACCCTCACGCCACATCGTTGCGATCTGCCGTGGCGTCTGGAACAGCGTGTAGGCGAAGCCGGTGCGCCCGAGCACCTGGCCGTTGACATACGAGGCGTCCTCGGAAGCCAGGAACGCGATCAGCGGCGCATTGAGCGCGGCGTCCTGGTCGGCCGGCGGCTCGGCGCCTTGGTACAGGCCCTCCGTCATCCGGGTGAAGCCGGCCGGGGCCACCGCGTTGACGGTGATGCCGTACTTGCCGAGCTCGAGTGCCCACACGAACGTCATGCCCATGATGGCCGCCTTGGCGGCGCCGTAGTTGGTCTGGCCGAAGTTGCCGCGCAGGCCGGCCGACGACGTGATGTTCACGATGCGGCCGTAGCCGGCGTCCTTCATCAGCGGTGCCGCGTGGCGCACCGTGTTGAACGTGCCCTTCTGGTGTACGGCGATGACGGCGTCGTAGTCGGACTCTTCCATCTTGACCAGCGTGCGGTCGCGCACGATGCCGGCGTTGTTGACGACGATGTCGATCTTCCCGAAGGTGTCGACCGCCGTCTGGATGATGTTGCCGGCGGCAGCGAAGTCGCTCACCGAGTCGTGGTTCGGCACCGCTGTGCCGCCGGCCGCCTCGATCTCCTTGCACACCTGGGCCGCGGGGTCTTCGGCGGTGCCCTCACCTCCGAGCGTCACGCCGACGTCGTTGACGACGACCTTGGCGCCCTCGGCGGCCAGGCAGAGGGCGATGTCGCGCCCGATGCCCCGACCCGCACCTGTCACCACCGCCGAGCGGCCCTCGAGAAGTCCCATGACGGCGCACTGTACTCCGGCCCCCGTTTGCTGACAGCGGTGTCAGGGTTCCCTCCGGGGCAGTACGATTTGGGCAACCACCGGGCGACGGGGTTCGCCCGTTGATCCAATTTGAGCGGTACCGAGCGGTGAGGAGCCCGGCCATGGCCACCAGCATTCCGAACGCACCCGAACAGATCGTCGCGGCGGCCCAGGAACTCCTCGCGAAGGGGTTGGTCGAGGGGACGTCGGGCAACATCTCGGCGCGGATGGAGGACGGCAACATCGCCTGCACGCCGTCGTCGCTCGACTACCGCGTCATGACGGTGGACGACATCTGCATCGTCAACCCGGAGGGCGACCAGGTGGCCGGCGAGCGCGGGCCGACCTCGGAGAAGTACCTCCACCTGGCCGTGATGAACGCCTACGAGGACATCGGCGTGTGCATCCACTCCCACGCCGTGCACGCCACGATGTTCGCGGTGGCGCACCAGGACATCCCGAGCTGCATCGACGAGTTCACCGTCTACCTCGGCGGCGACATCCGCTGCAGCGAGTACGCCCCGAGCGGCTCGCCCGACCTGGCCGAGCAGGTGGTCAAGGCGCTCGAGAACCGTGGCGCCGCCCTGATCGCCAACCACGGGATGGTGGCCGTCGGCACCACGATGGAAAAGACCATGCACAACACCGCGCTGGTCGAGCGCTCCGCCAAGATCATCTGGGGTGCAAAGCAACTCGGCGGGATCTTCCCGCTGCCCGAGAAGGTCAACGCGAACTTCGCCAACGTCTACCCGTACATGCGGTAGGGGAGTGACCGACGGCATCGTCCGGGCTCGCTTGGCCGAGCTCGGCCTCACCCTGCACGGGCCGCACCCGCCGCACGATCCCCTGGACGCCGTCGTCGTGCACGACGGCGTGGCGCGGACCTCGGGCCAGCTGCCGCGGATCGCGGGCGAGCTGACCTGTCTGGGGCGCCTGGGCGACAACGTCAGCGTGGACGAAGGTCGCGAGGCCGCCGCCGTGTGCGCGCTGAACGCGTTGGCGGTGCTGGAGGTCGCGCTTGGGTCGCTCGACCGGATCGAACGGGTCTTGACCGTGACCGGCTACGTGGCCTCCGCGCCAGACTTCCACGAGCAGCCCACCGTGGTCGACGGAGCGAGCCGGGTGCTGGCCGACGTCTTCGGCGACGCGGGGCGCCACACCCGCTCGGCGGTCGGGGTGGCGGCGCTGCCCGCGCGGGGGTGCGGTCGAGATAGAGGTGACGGTCGCCGTCAGGGCTTGACGAAGGAGGCCGCCATGTCGGCGCGCGCTGCGCCGGCGGCCTCCCAGTAGTTGGGGATGCCGTCGATCTGGAGCTGCTTGACGGCTTCGATGGCCGTGCCATAGGCGGCAGCCGCGATGGCGCCGCCGACCGAGATGCGCGCCACCCCCAGCTCGGCCAGTGCGCCGATAGGCGGCGCGCCCGGGGTGAGAGGACGCTGACGGGCCGGTCGACCGCGGCGAGGAGCGAGCGCAGCTCGGCCGGGTCGACGACCCGCGGCGCGAACAGGACGTCGGCGCCGGCCTCCTGATACGCCTGCAGACGGGCGATCGTGTCGGCGAGGTCGACGCGACCGTGCAGGTAGTTCTCGGCCCGGGCGGTCAGCACGAACGGGACCGGGCCGCCGTGCGCCGCCTCGGCCGCGGCGCGGACGCGGTCGGCCGCGTGGTCCAACTCGTAGATCGGGTCGTCGCGGTTGCGGGTGAAGTCCTCGACCGACCCGCCGGCCAGTCCCTGTGCGACGGCGTCGGTGATGGTCGCGGCGACGCCCTCAGGCTCGTCGGCGAAGCAGTTCTCGAGATCGGCGGACACCGGGATGTCGACCGCTTCAGCGAGGAGGCCGCAGTGGGCGAGAACCTCCTCGCGGCGTCATGGCGCCGTCGAGGCGGCCACGCGTGATCGGCGAAACCGCCGCTCGTCGTGGCGATGGCCAGCGCAGCCGATGGAGGCGAAGAGGCGGGCCGAGCCCTCGTCCCACGCGTTGGGCATGAGGAGCGGCGTTCCCGGGACGTGTAGGGCGCGGAAGGCGTTGGCCTTCTCTGTTTGGGAGGACGTCGAGGTCATGTCCGCACCGTACCGGTGCGGTGCGACGGCCGGCTCAGCCGGCTGTCGGTGCCGGCACGTAGGGCTTGGGGTTCTCCGGGAACTCCCAGTACTGCACCTCGCACGTCATCGGGAGGATGTGGCGGACGTAGAGCGAATGGATCTTGACGACGCCCTGGTCGTCCATGTGCAGGTCGATCAGCTCCAGGCGATCGTCCTTCTTGCGGAAGGCCTCGGCGCGCTCCTGGATGCCCTTCAGGTCGTCGAGCGAGTTGACCGCGAAGCCGTAGTGGTCCATCCGCGGGCACTGCATGGGGTCGTCCTCGGAGATCAGGAAGATGAACTGGTCCCAGTGCACGCAGCTCAAGATGAGACGGCGGCGGTCCTCGGTCATGACGGCCATTTCCTCGAACCCGAGCACCTCCTGGAAGAAGGTGCAGATGTCCGAACGGCTTTCCTCGCCGAGCAGGTCCGCCGGAAGGGACATCGCGACGTGATTGAAGCGCGGGTTCCCGGCCGGATAGTAGGGATGTGCCATCAGCGTGCCTCCGGTGTGACCATGACCTTGCCAACGATCTTGCCGACGGCGAGACCTTCGAGCGCATCGACGATGCCGCCGAGCCCGATGGTGCCCGGCTCGATCAGCTGCTCGGCCGGGAAGCCGTCGGAGGCGAGCATGTCGAGGGCGTGCTCGAAACCGCCGAGGTCGTAGATGAACGAACCGGTCACGGTGAGCTCGTTCAGGATCATCCGGTTGATGTCGAAGGTGGGGTGGTCGATGCCGGCACCGACCATGACGAGGATGCCGCCGCGCCGGACCTGGCAGAACGCGGTCTCGATCGCGGCGCGGTGCCCGGAGCATTCGAGGACGACGTGCGCGGCGCGTGCCGACTGGCGCTCGGGCTCCCACGACGGGAACACCTCGAGGTCGGCCGGGTCCACGACCTCCTTCGCGCCCAGCTCGGCGGCCAGCCGGCGGCGGCTCTCGTTCGGCTCGACGGCCGTGACGTCCGTGATGCCCATGGTGCGCAGCGCGGCGATGCTCAGCGCGCCGATCGGACCGGCGCCGAAGACCATGACACTGTCGCCGGGCGCCACCCCCGAGCGGGTGATGCCGTGCAGCGCGACGGAGAGCGGTTCGGCCAAGGCGGCGTGGCGCGGCGAGAGACCTTCGGGCAGGCGCACGACTCCGGCGGCGCGTGCCACGATGTACTCGGCGAACGCGCCGTCGGTGTGCTCTCCCGTGCTCATCGAGTGGCGGTTCTCACACTGCGACGGCTTGCCTTCGAGGCAGCGCCGGCAGGTGCCGCACTTCGGTGATGCTCCACCCACGACCAGCTCGCCGACCGACCAGTTCGTGACGTCGTCGCCCACGGCAGCGATGGTCCCGCTCCACTCGTGTCCGGCGACGACGCCCTTGGGCAGGCCCCAGCCGTCGCGCAGCTGATGGATGTCGGAACCGCAGATGCCGCACGAATGCACGCGCACGACCACCTGGTCCGGGTCCGGGCACGGCACGGCGCGCTCTTCGACCGTGACCACGCCGGGCGACTGGTACACGGCGGCGGACATGACATCGGGGAGCGATGCCGCCGTTCGCCCCCCCGCGTGACCCTGACATGAGCGTCAGGCTATGCGCTCTCCCGTAGCCAGGCGAGGCCGCCCGCCAGGTGGCGCAGATAGACCGGCAGCTCCCAGGCCAGGGGGAAATGGCCGAGGGCGGTGTAGAAGCTGCGCGCGGGGCCGTCCTCGATGCACCAGGCGAGGGGGAAGCCGCAGTCGGGCACCCTGCCTTCCGGCACCGAGAGGTCGACCTGGTCCTCGGCGAGCCGCAGCAGGACATGGGCGTCGGGCCGCAGGTCGCGGAACAGGTAGACCTCGTCGTGCCAGTCCCACTGCTCGCCGATGTGCGCGGTTGCGGGGTGTGCCGCGTCGACGACGTCGATGGCGAAGTCCTGTGTCCAGGGGTGGCCGTCGAAGCGGGCGCCGAGCATCGACCCGTACTCGGGCCAGGTGTGGCTGGCGTCGGAGGCGGAATGCACACCGAGCACGCGGAGCTGCCCACTCGCTCCAAGCTGAGTAGGCGGCGTCTCTTCTGGTCGGGCGACCACGGTGTCTCGCCGATGGTGAAGAGCGCAAGCACGTCGGCCGTGGCGAGCTGTCGGGGCGAGACGTCGCGCACGTCGTCCACCACGGTGGCCGAGAGGCCGGCCATGTCGGCGAGCTCCGACAGTGCCGTCTTGGCCTGGGTCAGAGTGCCGTGCACGCCGGCGGGCCCGTCCACGTAGGGGGCGACCTGGGTGACGATCAGCATGGAGTCGGCCATCGAGCCCGGAGTGTACGGCTGGTGCGACGGCGCTGCCGGGTGGTCCAATGCACGGCGGCACCCCGAGCGCAGGCGCCGGCAAGGAGGACGACGTGGCCGATTCCGAGACGAGACCCGAGAACGTGGCGGCGGCTTTCGCCGCCCTGGGGTCGGCGACCCTGGGGGAGTCCGGCGGGCATGCGGCGCATCGCAGGCTCCGGCCCGTGTGGCCGGGCGCGTCGATCGCGGCCCCGGCCTACCCGGTCGGGTGCACTCCCGGCGACAACCTCGCCGTCCACGTGGCGGTGACGAAGGCGCCGACGGGGAAGCGTGCTCGTGGTCGACGTCGGCCAGGTGGCCGACCGCGGCTACTGGGGCGAGGTCCTCACCACGGCGGCGGAGGCGGCGGGGCTCGCCGGCTTGGTCCTCGACGGCTGTGTCCGCGACGTGGGCGCGCTCGAGGCGCACGGCTTTCCCGTCTTCTCCGCCGGCATTGCGTTGACCGGTGCGACCAAGGACAAGCCGGGGACGGTAGGCCGGCCTGTCCGCGTCGGCGGCATCGTCGTGGCCGCGGGGGACTGGGTCGTCGGCGATGTCGACGGGGTCACGTTCGTGCCCGCCGGCGCCGTCGACGAGGTCTTGGCGAGCGGCCGCGGACGAGAAGGCAAGGAGGCGGGCTTCTTCGAGGCGTTGCGGGGCGGGCGTACGACGGTGGAACTGCTGGGGCTCGACGCGTCGCTCGTCTCGGGGCCGGAGGACTGACCCCCCAAGACTCTCAAAGTCATCAGGACAACCTTATTAGTCTAGACTGATGATATGGCACGGGACCCGCTGATCGACGAGGTGGCCAGCGCGCTCCACGCGAGCGTGCGCCTGCTGGTGCAGCGTCTCCGGCAGACCCAGGCGGTCGAAGGCGATCTCACGTCGCCCGAAACGTCCGCGCTGGCCCGGCTGGACCGGACCGGCCCGACGACCGCGGCCGAGTTGGCGCGGCTCGAGCGGATCAGTCCCCAGTCGATGGGTGCGACGCTTGCCGCACTCGAAGAGCGTGGCCTCGTTCGCAGGGTGCCGGACCCCGCCGACGGGCGGCGGTCCATTCTGTCCCTCTCGGCGGACAGGACGTGCGCTCCTCCAGCGACGCCGCAGCGCGCGCAGCGAGCACCTGTCCGAGGCCCTCGAGTCGGCATTCACGCGGGCCGAGATCAAGCAGTTGCAGGCGGCCGCTCCGCTCATAGAACGCCTGGCACAGAACATTTGATGGCGCTCCACGACGTCGACGAGCGCTACAAGTGGGTCGCGCTCGCGAATACGACGGCGGCAACCTTCATGGCGGTGCTCGACGGGTCGATCGTCATCATCGCGTTGCCGGCCATTTTCCGGGGTATCCACCTCAACCCGCTGGCGCCCGGGAACATCACGTACCTGCTGTGGATGATCATGGGCTACCGCCTCGTACAGGCGGTGTTCGTCGTCAGCCTCGGGCGCCTGGGCGACATGTTCGGCCGCGTCCGGATCTACAACGCGGGGTTCGCCGTCTTCACCTTTGCGTCCGTCCTGCTCTCGATCGACCCGTTCCTCGGCAGCTCCGGCGCCCTCTGGCTCATTGGCTGGCGCTTCCTGCAAGCGATCGGTGGGTCGATGCTCATGGCCAACTCGGCGGCGATCCTCACCGATGCATTCCCCGAGAACCAACGCGGCTTCGCTCTCGGGATCAACCAGGTAGCCGGCCTGTCGGGGCAGTTCATCGGCCTGGTGCTCGGCGGCGTGCTGGCGATCTGGGACTGGCGTGCCGTGTTCTGGGTGAATGTCCCCGTCGGCATCTTCGGCACGCTGTGGGCCTATTACCGATTGCGGGAAGTGGGGCAGCGGTCGCGGGGACGCATGGACTGGTGGGGCAACGTCACCTTCGCGGCCGGACTCGGTTCGCTGCTCGTCGCCATCACGATCGGGATCCAGCCCTATCACGGGCAGACCATGGGTTGGACAAAACCAGAAGTCCTTGCGCTGTTGTTCGGCGGCCTGGCGTTGCTCGTCGCGTTCGCAATGATCGAGACGAAGGTGCGAGACCCGATGTTCAATCTCTCGCTGTTCCGCATCCGCGCCTTCACGCGCGGGCAATGTCGCCAGTTTCGCCGCCCGCCTGGGCCAGGGCGGGCTGCAGTTCATGCTCGTCATCTGGCTGCAAGGGATCTGGCTGCCGCTACACGGATACGACTACAGCTCCACTCCTCTTTGGGCCGGCATCTTCCTCTTGCCGCTCACGGCGGGGTTCCTCGTTTCGGGGCCGCTGTGCGGGTACCTCTCGGACCGCTACGGCGCTCGGGGATTCGCCACGACGGGCATGTTCGTCTACGGCGCAAGTTTCATCGGTCTCATGCTGCTCCCGGTCAACTTCAGCTACCCCGACGTTCGCGACCCTGATTGCGATCAACGGCATCGGCATCGGCATGTTCAGCGCGCCGAACACCGCCTCCATCATGAGCAGCGTGCCCGCGGACCAACGGGGCGCGGCGTCGGGCATGCGGGCAACGTTCCAGAACTCGGGCACCGCCCTGTCCATCGGCGTGTTCTTCTCGCTGATGATCACCGGGCTGGCCGGCACCCTGCCGACGACGCTCACCAAGGGGTTGGAGCGACAAGGCGTCTCACACGTCGTCGCCCACCACATCGGGTCCCTGCCGCCGGTCTCGTCGCTCTTCGCCTCCGTGCTGGGGATCAACCCGCTGCGCCAACTCCTGTCGATGGGGGGCGAACTGGCCAAGCTTCCGGCGGAGGCGCAACGCATTCTCACGGGCAAGGTGTACTTCCCCGACTTGATCTCGGCACCGTTCCACCACGGCCTCACCATCGTGTTCCTGGTCTCGGCCGGCCTGGCGTTCATCGCTGCGTTCGCATCGCTTGCCCGCGGGCCGCGTTCGACCCGTGCCACTGAGGATCTGCCGGCAGGGGAGGGGAGCGGCCACGCGGACACGGAAGCGGATCTCGTCGGCGTGGTCCCGGGAAGCGAGGGCTGAGGACCCCAGCTTCCGGTCCGGCGTGACTGAGCCCGGCCGCCGAGACGGGTCCGGTGGCACAATGCGGTCATGAGCGAAGAGAACAAGAACGACAAGGCCGAGCGCATCGAGATCCGGCGCTTCATCCCGGCCGACGCGTCGCGCGTCTTCTCGGTGGTGCGCGACCCCGAGGGGCACGTGACCATCGACAGCACGGGCATGCTGCAGAGCTCCACGGGGGATCCGGCGGCGAAGGTGGGTGACGAGTTCGTGATCCATATGGACCGCGAGTCGCTCAACGACTACCCGATGGGCAAGTACGACGTCACGGTCCATATCAGCCGCTACGAGCAAGACCGTGCGATCGCGTGGACGATCCTCGGGCAGATCAAGCCGCAGATCGGCCACGTCTACGGCTACGAGCTCGAGCCGGTCGACGGCGGCACGATGGTGACGTCGTACTACGACTGGTCCGAGATCGCACCGGAGTGGAAGCAGGCGGACATCTTCCCCGTCATCTCGGAGACGGCGGTGCGGGCGACGCTCGGGATCCTGGAGCGGACGCTGGCGCGGTCGACGACCTGGTAACAACCGCTCGCCGCTTCAGGTGACTGTGCGCGACGCGCCCGTTGGCCCGACGCAGCCCTCAGCGGTTCAGGTCTTGACGCAGTCCGCGCAGTGGCCCAACATCGCAAAGTGATGGGGGTCGATGGTGAACCCGAATTCACTCGCGGCTTCGCGTGCCAATCCCGAGAACATGGATTGGGGCACCTCGATGAGCGTGCCGCACTCCTCGCAGACGAAGTGGCCGTGGACCGTCCCGGCCAAGTGGTACGTCGCCGGGCCGTGCCCGAAGTGGGAGTGGACCACGACACCGAGGCGTTCGAGCTCTTCGAGATTGCGATAGATCGTCGACAGATGAATGTCGGGAGCCTCCGCCTGCACCTCCGCGGCCAGCTCCTCGGCGGTGCGATGGCCGGGTGAGCTGAAAAGAGTTCGGAGGATGATCCTCCGGGAGGACGTGACGCGGCCGCCGTGCTGGCGCACGATCTCGAGCGCGTCCTCGAGTGTGCTCGCATCGGCCGATGGCGCCGGTTCGGTCGGGGTTCGCCGACTCACGGTTTTCGATGGTATCGGCCGTGGTTTCGGGGCCCTCGACACTTCCGCCAAAAGCCCCGGCTCCGGCTCCGGGCAGGTTGTCACGGGAAGGAGCTTATTGCGAATCAGTCGCATTAGTGTCTAGAGTGGCCGAGGTGGCCGTGATCTCGACGACATTGGAGGTCCCCAAGGCAGCCCGCCGAGGGCTGACCCGCACCGAACGCGTCCGGCTGGTTTGGATGGGTGCGGTCGTCCTGGTGCTCAACGTCGTCGGCTGGGTGCTCCTGACGGTCGCGCTCGGCGGTCACCCGCACCTCTCACAGGCGAAGGCATTTGGATTCGGCACCGGCGTGCTGGCCTACACGCTCGGAATGCGCCACGCATTCGACGCGGACCACATCGCTGCGATCGACAACACGACGCGCAAGTTGGTCGGTGAGGGGAAGCGACCGCTCGGGGTCGGATTCTCGTTCTCACTCGGTCACTCCACGGTGGTGATGGTCCTCGCGCTGGCCCTGAACTTCGGGATCCGGGCGCTCAACCTCCAAGTGAGCCAGTCCTCGTCTGGTCTTCATGCGACGACGGACATCGTCGGAACGTCGATATCGAGCGCGTTCTTGTTTCTCATAGCGCTGATCAATCTCGGCGTGTTGCTCTCCATCTTCCGTCTCTATCGGCAGGTGGGCTCAGGCCGCTACGACGCGGCGGAGCTCGACCGGCAACTCGCCAACCGTGGCCTCATGAACCGCCTGCTCGGCGGCTACTCCCAACGTATCGACTCGTCCTGGAAGATGTACCCCGTCGGCATCCTCTTCGGCCTCGGGTTCGACACCGCAACGGAGATCGCCTTGCTCGTCCTCGCCGGAACAGCCGTCGTCGGGGGACTGTCCATCTGGGCCATCTTGTCGCTGCCGATCCTCTTCGCCGCCGGCATGTGCCTCTTCGACACGCTCGACGGGTGCTTCATGAACTTCGCGTACGACTGGGCCTTCGCCAATCCGGTGCGAAAGATCTTCTACAACCTCACGATCACCGGGCTTTCGGTCGCCGTCGCGCTCCTCATCGGCACCGTGGAGGTCCTGGGCCTGATCGGCAAGGAGGCCGCCCTCAACTCGCCGTTCTGGAGTTTCGTCGGTCGTTTCAACATCAACACCGCCGGCTTCTTCATCGTCGGTCTGTTCATCGTGACCTGGGTGGGGGCGTGGGCGTACTGGCGCTTGGCGCGGGTCGAGGAGCGGGCGTCACTGGCGGTGCGCGAGGACGAGCCCTGACGTCGTCGTGGGCCTCTCGGGGCGGTCGCTACAGCGACTGAATCGCCGAGATCCCGACGATTGGCGCGTTCAAAGGAAACCCACCAGCCGACCCGAAGAACCCGGCGTCGCCGAAGTTGAAGATCCCGCCGTCACGTCCGACCATCCAGTAGCCCTGTCCATCAGCGGTGCGGTCCATGCCCACGATCGGCGCGCTCAGCGGCGTGCCGCCCATGGAGCCGAAGTAGCCGACGTCGCCGAAGCTGAAGATGCCGCCGTCCGAGGCGACAAGCCAATACCCGCCCCCGTCGGGCGCCGCCGTCAGGGCGACGATGGGCTTCTGCAGTGGCAACCCTCCGGTGGATCCGTAGAAGGCGGCGTCGCCATAGGCGAAGATCCCTCCGTCGGAGGCGACGAGCCAGTACCCGCCGCCGTCGAGGGTCGGGGCCATGCCGACGATCGGCCTGTGCAAGGGCAAGCCGCCGGTCGAGCCGAAGAAGCCCGCGTCGCCGTAGGAGAAGATGCCGCCATCAGACGCGACCAGCCAATACCCGGCCCCGTCGGGCGTGGGCGTCATCGCCACGATCGGAGCATTCAGACGCGAGCCACCGGTGGACCCGTAGAACACGGCGTCGCCGAAGGCGAAGATGCCACCGTCGGACGCCAACAGCCAGTAGCCGGCGGCGTCGGGCGTCGCCGCCATCCCGATGATCGGTGCATTGAGGTGCAGACCGCCCGTCGAACCGTAGAACTGGGCTCCCCCATAGCTGAAGATCCCGCCGTCGCTGGCGACTTCCCAGTAGCCGGGTGCGCTGAGGGGTTTGATGGCGATGGTCAACTGTGATTGGCCCGGCAACTGGTTCGAATCGGTGACGGTGAAGGTCACGGTGTACTCGCCGGAGATGGCGGGAATGCCGCTGATCGTGCCGTCCGGATCGAGATGGAGCCCGGGCGGAAGGGCACCCGCGCTGACGGACCACGAGTACGGCGGCAGACCACCGGTCGCCGAGAGCGAGCTCTGATATGGCACGCCGATGGTGCCCACCGCGAGGCTCGTCGTGGTCACGTCCGGAGGGGCCGACAGCGTCTCGATGGTGCCCCCGAAGTTGTCGCTGTCGCCGACGGCCTCGCAATTGACCGGGCTGGAGCACGAGATGCCGAAGAGCGAGCCGACGCCCGAGGGCGCGACGGTCGAGGTCCACGTGGATCCGCCGTTGCTCGTGGTGACGATGCTCGTGCCGCCGACCGCGGTGCACGAGGTGGTGCTGATGCAGCTGATGCCCGAGAGGGTCGTGGCGCCTGTTGGTTCTAGCTTCGACCATGTTGTGCCGCCGCTCGTTGTGCCGATGGATTGAGTGCCGGCGGACAGAGTGCCCGCGGCCAGGCAGGTCGTGTCGCTCGGGCAGTGCGATGGCGTCGAGTGCGCCGGTGTATCCGCTCGGGAACCGATTGCGGTGTCCAGGTTTGGCCGCCGTTCGTGGTTGCAAGGATCGATGGCACCAGGGCCGGGAGACGCCGAACCGACCGCGGTGCAGTGCATGGTGTCGGCGCATGCGATGGCGGTGAAATTGGTCACGGTGCTGGGCGCGTCCTCGACCGTCCAGGAGGCCCCGCCGTTCGTCGTTCCAATGATGCTCGGCGAGTTCGGACCCGCGGCGAAGTCGCTCACCGCCTGGCAACTCGAGGCATTCGAACACGAGACTGCCGTGAGGAGGCCGACTCCGGCTGGGATCGGTTCGGTCGACCAGTTGGATCCTCCGTTGGTGGTTCCAATCAGTTCGGGGCTACCGAAGATGCCGAATCCCACCGCGGTGCAAGCGGACAGTCGTGGCGCAGGAGATTCCATTCAGGCCATTGACCTCAGGTGGAATGGTCTGAGCCGTCCAGGCATAGCCGGCGTTCGAGGAGACAGAGCACGGTGTTCACTCCGGCCGCGAAACAGATCGCAGTGGTTGGGCAGGAGGCAGAGAGAAGACGGCTTGTACCCGCTGGTGGAGCCGTCCATCCGTCCAAGAGAGACCGCCCGACGTCGTGTTCATGATGGTGGAGCCGGCACCGGTGTTGCCGCTGTTACCGACGGCGACGCAGTCAAGCAAGGTCGAGCAGGAGATACCGGTGAGATCGACGGCGTTCGATGGGGGTAGTCTGAGTCGTCCAGTGGCTCCGTCATCTGTTGGTCCGAATTACATACGGAGTGGAGTCGAGGTTCGTACCCGCCGCAATGCACGTGTGCCGGTTGGGCAATGCGACTGCCGCCAAAGTGGCGCCGGACGGGATGGAGGTCGTTGATGCCCAAGTCGTGAAGTCGGTCGTGCTCGAAGTCGTGCGTATCGCCACCGGATCTGCATGTCCGAACTGCAACGCAATTCGTAGCGGTTGCGCACAGAGACAGCAGGAAAGCGATATGACAGTTGGCTGAGTCGAGTAGCGCCCAGTTGATCCGCCGTTTTCGTGTTCCGATGATCGCCGGATTTGATGCAACGACTCCGACAGCGACACACGTAACTTGAGTCTGGAGCAAGAGACGCTTGACAGGGAGTCCAGTCCAGTTGGCGGTGATTGCGGATTCCAAGTGGTTCCATCGGTCGTGCCAACGATTTGAGATCCTCCTACGGCGGTGCATTGATCGGTCGTGAAGCATGAGATCGACTGCGTGGGAAAGGACGGCGATTGCTTGACCCACAGTCGATCCGCCGTCGGTCGATTTCAGGATCCCGGTTCCTCCGCCGGCATAACAGATCGTCGGCGAAGGACAGGACACTGTGGATAGCGCCGTGACTCCGTTGGGAACCGTTCCCGCCGACCAGGTAGATCCTCCATTGTTTGATACGAGGATCGATGCGTAGTTACCACCGTCGTCACCGACCGCGACACAGGTGGCGGTTCCGGCGGCGCAGGAAACGGCGCGAACGTTCGGCAGTGGCGCATAAGAAGCGGTGGTCTTCCACGAGGGCGTCGTGGCAAATGCCTCGGGCGTTCCCACGGCAGCGAGAAGGCTGACGAGACCCAGGGTCGTCACGGTCGAGAGCGCGGTAACGACGATTCCCTTGACCGTGGGCACGGCCACCACCTCCACCCGGAGACGTCTCCGAACGACCCGGCGATCGTATCCCTCGACCTCGCCGTTCCACCCGGCGAGTTAAGGGACCAAGAAGAGAATGGTCGGCGTTACCTCGGAGTCCGAGTCTTCAGCTGAAGTGATTGCATTTGGCGGGGTCCGGCCGGCCAGGACGTCGGCGACCCCCTGGCAGGCCAAGCGCGCCATGCGGGTCCTGGTTCCGATCGTGGCACTGCCGATATGTGGCAGGAGCGTGGCCCTCGGTGCTGAGATCAACCGGGGGTTCACCGCTCGGCTCCCCGTCGAAGACATCGAGCCCAGCGGCGTAGAGCCGTCCCTCGTCGAGGGCGTCAGCCAAGGCATTCTCGTCGACCACCGGCCCTCGGGCCGTGTTGACGAGGACTGCTGTCGGTTTCATGACGGCCAGTTCCGCCGCGCCGATGAGATGTCGGGTCGACTCGGTCAGCGGCACATGCAGGCTCACGATGTCCGAGCGCTGAAGCAATTCGTCGAGTGTGGGGACGTAGCCATGCAAGCCCGTGTCGTGGCGTGCGGTGTGGATGACCTCCATGTCGAAGCCCACAGCACGCTGGGCAACCGCCTTGGCGATCCGCCCGAATCCGACCAGGCCGAGGGTCTTGCCGTGCACGTCATGCGCCAGGTGGTCGCCGAAACCCCAACCTTTCCAACGGCCCTCACGCAGGTCGCGCTCGGCATCGGTAGACAGGCGGGTGGCGGCGAGGATGAGGAGGAACGCCAGGTCGGCCGTGGTGTCATCGAGGACGCCGGGTGTGTTGCAGACGGTCACCCCGAGCTCATGGGCTCGTCCGACGTCGATGTTGTCGTAGCCCACGGCCGCATTGGCGACAACGCGGAGCCTGCCTTCGCTGCCGGCGTCCAGCACGGACGAATCGACGCGGTCTGTCAGGTGGCTCACGATGCCGTCGAAGTCCGGGGCCAACGAGACCAGTTCGGGTGCCGGCAGCCGGCTCGGCGGGATCACGATCTCGTGGCCGGCCTGGACGAGTGGGTCAGTCCCGCCCTCGGTCAGGGGACGGGTGACGAGGACACGACCCACCTAGTGGGTCGTGTAGTTGATGGCGCCGGCGCCCTTCACCCCGATGGCGAAACAGAAGCAGTGGATCGGGGCGTGATCGCTGATCGGGCGCAGGGAGTGCACCTTGTCGGGCGGGATGTAGACCAGGTCGCCCTGGGAGATCTCCCGGTCCTCGCCGTCGATCGTCATGACGCCCTTGCCGTTCATCACGTAATAGAACTCGTGCGTCGGGTGGGAGTGAGGGTCGACCAACCCTCCGCCCGGGACCTCGAACTCGTTGACCAGCTCGAGATAGCCGCCGTCGGTGATGTCCTTGAACTCCCGGGACTCGATCATCCACCAGACCGGAACGGTGCCGTTGTGCTCGACGACCGGCGCCTTGGCCTCAATGCTGCGCACGTCCATCCTGAGGTCCTCCCAAGTTTTCCTAGACTGACTCCGGCGTCAGGTTAGGCCGTGGGCCCCGAGGGCGCACTGCCCGCGTCGAGGCGCGACGCTCCATGGACGAAAGCGAGTGATGTCGACAAACGAGTCCGCGAAGACGAGCCGTCGTGGTGCAAGCCACTGAGCGAGGACGCCTGGGCGCCGTTCGGTTGGCTCCCGGTGGCGGACACCGACCCGCGGGACGGGAAGCAGCGCATGACCTTCGAGTGGGACGACGCCCACGTGAACCTCATCGGCCATGGGCGCAGTGAAGTGCCGGAAACGGCGGACGGATACCGCTGCGAGATGCTCTACCGCCACGACACGCACACGCAGTCGGTGATGCCGCTCAACGTGCCGGCGGTGATCGCGGTGGCGCCGGCAAACATCGAGTTCGCCGACGGGGGCGATGTCGAGTTGATCCAGGCCTTCCGGCTCGAGCCCCTCGAGCCGCTCGTGCTGCACCGCGGCACGTGGCATTGGGGCCCCTTCCCGATCCTGGGTGACGAGGTCCGCCTGTTCAACGTGCAGGGACTTCGCTACGCGGAGGACAACCGATGCGTGGATCTGGCTGGCGAAAGGTATGGCCGTCGACGTGGTGCTCTCGTGAGTACAACCGGCGGGTCGATGCAGGCGGGACAGACGGGTGGGCACCGTGGAGCTTGACGACGCCGAAGAGGCCGAGGTGTTCTCGGCGACCGTCGCCGACCTCGTCGACGCCGTCACGGCCCGCCCGGACGGAGTCGACGGAGAAGGCCGGCCGAGGTTCACCACGACGAGCCCGAACTGGTGGATGGGCGACAGGACCTTCGGCGGGATGGTGGTGGCGCAGGCGCTGCACGCCGCGATGCAAACCGCGCCCGCTGGGACCGAACTGCACTCGCTGCACGGCTACTTCCTCCGTCCGACCGCCCCCGGAGCGCAGACGACCCACGTCGTCGAGCAGCGTGCGCGATGGGCGCTCGTTCAGCCTGCGGGACGTGAAGAGCCTGGTCGACGGCAAGGAGACGTTCCGGCTGACGTGTTCGTTCCATGCGCCCGAGGACGGCGACGAGTACCAGCTGCCGATGCCACCGGGCGTCCCGACGCCGCAAGAGATCGAGGGGTTCGAGGCGCCGTTCCCCTTCGACATCCGAGAGATCGGCGCGACCGAGAAGCGCAGTGACGGGACGTACGAGTCGACGCGTCGCTGCTGGTTCCGCACGAGAGAGCCGTTGCCTGACGATCCAGCGATCCACGCTTGCGTGTTGACCTACTTCTCAGACATGACGGGGGCTTCGTTCCGGCCGTTGAGCCTCGGGTCTTGGGGGACCCACACCGACGCCAGCCTGGACCATGCCGTCTGGTTCCACCGGCCGTGGCGTGCCGATGCGTGGAGCCTCTTCAACATCCATGCGCTGGTCAACGCGGGCGGCCGCGCCACGATCCGGGCGACGATGCACGGCGAGGACGGCACCTTGCACCTCAGCATGGCCCAGGAGCTGTTGATCAGGAAGCTCGAGACGCCGCTCGTGTTCGAGACACCGCCGTGGCTGGAGCGGTCGGTGGGGGGTGACGATGGGGCTGCTTGAGGGGAAGAAGGCCGTCGTCACCGGCGGCGGATCGGGCATCGGCCGGGCGACGTGCCGCCGGATGGCCGAAGAGGGCGCGCAGCGTCGCGGTGTTCGACGTGAACGGCGAGGCGGCTGCAGCAGTCGCCAAGGAGATCGGCGGGGTCGCGTGCTGCGGTGGATGTGGGCGATGTCGAGGCCGTGCGGGCCGCCGTGGACGACGCGGCGGCGCAGCTGGGCGGCCTGTCGATCATCTACAACAACGCGGGGACGTCGGCGTTCAACCGTCTCCACGAGCTCGACCTGGCGGAATGGGACCGTGTGCTGCGGGTGAACCTCACCGGAGTGTGGGCGGGCATCCGTGCTGCGGCGCCGCACATGCTGGCGGGCGGCGGCGGCTCGATCGTGAGCACCGCGTCGATCAGCGGGACGCGGCCGGCGGCGGGAGAAGGGCCCTACTCGGCCAGCAAGGCGGCCGTGGCGGCGCTGACTGCGTCGGCGGCTCTCGAATACGGACCCGCGATCAGGGTGAACTCGGTGTCGCCGGGCATGATCCGTACGGCCATGACCGCGCCCTGGTTCCAGTACATGCCGGACCAGGAGGAGCGCTTCGTCAAGGGGACGCCGGTCGGGCGGGTGGGCGAGCCCGAGGACGTGGCCGACGTCGTGGTCTTCTTGTGCTCGGACCTGGCGCGCTTCGTCACCGGGCAGAACATCGTGGTGGACGGCGGCCTGACGCTGCACGGCTCGGGCGTCGACACGATCTTCGAGCGGGTGTTTCCCGCCTCGTCGTAGCGGCGTCTGGGGGTCGGTCGGGCTCAGGCGTTCGGGTCGACGAACGCCCGGTAGACCATCGTGGTCATCGTCTCGAGCGCGGCGTCGTCGATCGGACGGCCCACGAACTCGAGGAAGTAGTGGAACCGGTCGAGCATGGCGAGCGTCGCCATGCCGGCAACGTCCGGGTCCATGAAGTGACCCGAGGAGTCGGGCCAGATCTGCTTGGCGAGGGCGCCGGAGAGCGCGTGTGAACGTCTCGCGCATGATGTCGACCAGCTCAGGGTCGATGCCCGTCAGGTCGGTCCAGGCGCGGAACAGCGGCGCGTAGCGCTGCCACAGCTCCGAGAACGCAGTGACCCAGCGATGCACGTCCTCCCATTGCGGCTTGCCGCCATCGGCGGGCAGCGTGTTCAGCGCGTCGTAGAGACTCTGGGCTTCGCCGGCCGCCTCGGTCACGAGCGCGCGGAGCAGGTCCTCCTTGTTGGAGAAGTACAGATAGAAGGTGCCGTGTGACGTCTTGGCGATCTCGACGACGTCGTTGACCCGGGTGTTGTGATAGCCCCGCTCGTCGAAGGCGACCATCGCGGCATCGAGCAGCTTGCGCATGGTGCGGCGTCCCTGGCTGCGCAGCACCCGCTTGCTTGCCGGGGCGCCGACGGCGTCGACGTCGCCACCCCGCAACGAGCGTGACCCGTTGGGCGGAGTGCCCGCTCCTGACGGCGACGAGGCTGCGTCCCCGATGTTCTCTTGGCGGCAGCCGACTTTTTGGCCCCAGCTGAAGCGTCCGCGGACCCTTCGAGGCGGTCGCCGCGTCAGATTGGACTCCCGGCGATCCCATGGCCCGTGAATGCTAATGCCCAAGCCGGGTCGAAATGGCTAACCTGACACGGTGGTCAGGTTTGGGGTGGGCACAAAATGAGGCGGGACCAGGAGTTTCCCAGCGTGCTGGTTGACGTGAAGCCAGTTTCGTGACCCCGGAGACGCTCGTCGCGGGCCGCTCCGGTCCTGGCCTCCCTGGACGCAGGCGATCGCCGCGAACGTCCGGCCCGGCGACACCGTCCTCGTGATGATGGGCCACAGCCGTTGGACCGCTGGCGCCCGCGAGCTGGCCCGGCAGTTCTGGGGCACCGATCCGGGGTTCACGCTCGTCATGACCAGCCTCGGTGCGCTCGGGGGAGCGTTCTTCCGGGGTGGCCTGGTCCGCAAGGTCGTCACCGCGTACTCGGGCAACAGCTTCCCGACCTACACACCGAACCCGATCTTCCGCCGGGCCTACGAGTCGGGCGAGGTCGAGGTCGAGCACTGGTCGATCCTCACGTTGAGCCAGCGGCTGGAGGCGGCCGCCCGCGGCCTGCCGGCCGCAGTCACCGGTTCGCTCGTCGGCTCGTCGATGGCCGACAACGACGCCTTCAAGGTCGTCGACTCGCCGTTCGGGCCACTCGGCCTGCTCGAGCCGCTCGCGCCCGATGTCGCCTTGGTCCACGCCGCAGCGGCCGACCCGGCGGGCAACCTCGTCTTCTCGGAACCGTTGCTCGACGGGCTCTGGGGCGCCTGGGCCGCCCGGCGCGGGCGTGGTGGCGACCGTCGAGCGGGTGCTCGACGACGTCGAGGGCCTGGGGCACCGGGTCCGCGTCCCGGCGCATCGAGTGCTGGCGGTCGTCGAGGCGCCCTACGGCGCGCACCCGGGCGGTTGTTATGCGCCGGGGCTGCCCGTCCGCAGCTACGGAGAGGACATCGCGCACTGGAGCGCGGCCGCCGACGCCGCGGCGCGCGACGAGTTCGACCGCTACGTCGAGGACTGGGTGCTGGGTCCCGCCACGCACGACGAGTACCTGGCCCGGATCGGCGAGGAACAGCTCCTCTGGCTCGAGGGGCGCTCCGACCCGATGTCGTGGAAGGCCGACGCGGACGCGACGCCGATCGTCGAGGACGCCCGAGGTGACAAAGTGGGAGACCGCGGCGTCGTTCGGCGCACGCGAGAAGTGGAACGCGTTGTCGAGTCGGTCGGAGCCGACGCCGTGCTGGCCGGGGCCGGCGTGGCCAACCTGGCCGCATGGGTGGGGGTGGGCCGGGCGCGGGCGGCCGGCAGCAACGTGGTGCTGACCGCGGAGCTCGGGCTGTGGGGCTACCAGCCGACTCCGGCCGATCCGTACATCTTCAACCAGCGGGTGTTCCCGTCCACGCCGTATCTCTCGGACGCCTCTTCGGTCCTCGGGATGGTGATCGGGGGACCGGCGACGACCACGGTGGGCTGCCTCGGGGCGGCGGAGGTCGACCGCGACGGGGCGCCTGAATTCGACCGAGCTCTCGGGCGGGCGCTTCTTGGTGGGCTCGGGAGGCGCCAACGACGTGGCCAGCCGGGCCACCGCCTGCGTCGTCGTCACATTGGCGCGGCCCGAGCGTTTGCCCGACTCTGTGGCCTACGTGACCTCGCCGGGCGAGCGCGTGGCCAGCGTCGTCACGGACATGGGCGATCCTGCGCCGCCAGGACGGCGTGCTGCGGGTTGCCGCGGTGCCTGCCGGCGACGGCAGCGTCGACGAGCGGGTCCGCGCCTTCGCGGCCTGCTGCGGGTACGAGCCAGACGTGGCTCGCGAGGTGGAGGAGCTGGCTGCGGTGCGGCCGGACGAAGTCCGAGCGCTGCGGGACTTCGACCGCCGGAGGTTGTTCTTGGGGTGACGCGGAGGCGGTGACGACGGATTTCGAGGTGTGCCGAAGGAAGTGGGGCGACGTCGCGGCGACGGCGGTTCTTCCCAAAAGAGATGAAGGTTCTTCTCTTCCTAACGAAGTCGTATGAGCCCGCAAGGGGTGAGCAATGGGCGTGAAGCCCTGCAAGTACAGTGACCTGCATCCCGGGGGGGATGCCCGACGGATGAATGGGGAAAGCATGCGAGTGAGGCAAGGAATCAAGGTGGCGGTTGGCGACGGTGCTCGCGGGATCGGCCTTGGCCACCGCGCATCGTCATGACGACCGCGACGGGTGCCGACAGCGGCGAGCAGCGCGCCGGGTGTGACGGCGAACTCCATCACGGTCGGGACGATCTCGACGCAGACCGGTGTGCTGGCGTCGAACTTCGGCTCGCTGATCTACGGCGAGAAGGCCTACTTCGACTACATCAACGCACAGGGCGGCGTGAACGGCCGCAAGATCAACTACCAGTACGCCTTGGACGACGGCGGCAACCCCACGACGTTCAACCAGCTGGCCAACACGCTGATCAACCAGGACCATGTGTTCGCTGTCACTGGCGTCGGGACGGCCTTCTTCTCGCCGAGCCTCTTCGTCCAGGCCGACATCCCGACCTACGGCTACAACGTGACCGGCAACTGGGCCCCCGCGCCCAATCTCTTCGCCGCCGGCGGGTCGGTGCAGTACTACCCGGCGGGGGCGCCGTCGGTCGGATTCGTGTCCAGGAAGACCCACTCGCCGTCCATCGCTTTCCTGGCTTACGGGATCGCGGCGTCGGCCGACGCGTGCCAAGCCGAGCAGAACGCGCTGCAGTCCGCGGGCTACCACATCAGCTACTCGGACCTGAAGGTGAGCTACCCGGGTACGACGGTGGCGACGGACGTCCAGCGCATGCGGCAAGCCGGTTCGAACATGGTCGTCGAGCTGTATGGACGTGCAAGGCAACGTCACCATGGCGCGGGCGATCAAGCAGTACGGGCTCCACATCACCCAGCTGTGGTTCAACGGCAACGACCAGCAGACGCTGGACCAGAACCAGAGCCTGATGCAAGGCATCTACTTCAACATCTCGCACGTGCCGTTCACGGCGCCGCAGTCTCCGAGTACCCCGGTCTCAAGGTCTACGAGACGGAGATGAAGAAGTACGCAGCCCAAGTACGAGTTCGACGAAGTTGCGATCCAGGGCTGGGAGTCGGCTGCCCTCTTCGTCCAGGGCGTCAAGATGGCGGGGAACAACCTCACGCAGGCCAACGTGATCAAGGAGGACAACTCGATCACCGCCTTCACCGCAGGCGGTCTGATCGCGCCGATCAACTGGAAGGACGCCGGTCACAGTGGTCATGCGCCGCCCTATTGCAGCGCCTACATCAAGGTGGTCGGGGACAAGTACGTACCAACCCTGAACCAGGGGAAGAACGTCGATCGTCTGCTTCGAGTCGCTGAACCCGAAGAAGGGTCCGGTGTACCCACTGCCGGCGGGCACGCCGACGCCGTCGTCCTAAGCGCGGCGGGCGGGTAGACAGGACCAGGGGAGCGCGGAGCTGACATGGAGCAGTTCCTCGGATTCGCGCTCCCCGGGGTCCCGGCCGGGTGCACCTACGCGCTCGTCGCGATCTGCCTCTGCCTGACGTACCAGGCCACCGGGGTCTTCAACTTCGCCCTCGGCGCGCAGGCGTTCGCGTCGGGATACATCTTCGCGTACCTGACCGAGTATCAGAACTGGTCTGGGTTCGAGGCCTTCCTGGTCACGGTCGTCGTGATGGGACCCTTCATGGGGTGGGCCTTCGATCGCTTGATCTTCCGCCGCATCGCGAACTCCAACACGGTCGCGAAGATGGTGTGCAGCCTTGCCCTCCTGGTCGGGATCCCCAGCCTGATGCCAGTTTTCTTTGGGAATCAGAACCTCGACGCCACGGCAACGATCCTGCCGTTTTTCGACCCCAACACCGTCTACTTCACGTTGTGGGGCACGCCGATCAACGGCATCTACCTGTCGACGATCTCGGTCACGGCCGTCGTCCTGGTCCTGCTCACGATCCTGCTGCGTTACACCAACCTCGGCCTCCAGATGCGCGCCGCCGTCGAGAGCCGCCGTCTGGTGCAACTCGACGGCGTCAATGCGAACGGCGTGGTCTCGGTCGCCTGGATGGTGTCGGGCTTCATGGCCAGCCTGGTCGGCGTGTTGCTCGCTCCGGTCTATGGGGCGGGTGCCTTCACGTCCGATGACTATGTGATCCTCACCGTGACGGCGATTGCGGCCGCGGCGTGGGCACTGTTGCGGTCGCTGCCGATCGCGGCCGCGGTGGGGATCGGCATCGGCGTCTTGACAACCGTGCTCCAGGGGTACATCCCGCCGAACAGCTTCTGGAACGCGGCGGTCGTGCCATCGATCCCGTTCATCGTGATCGTGGCGGCGCTGCTGATCCTGCCCGGGATGCGGGACCTCGACTCGAGCCGTGACCCCCTGGCCACGATCGACCCGCCGCCACCCCCGATCGCGGCCGCCAGCCGGGCGCCGACCATGGACAAGATCATCCGCCCCCTGTGGTGGCTGGTCTTTGCCGGATTCTGCGTGTCCATGCTCACGTGGATCCCCGACGCGTGGACCGGGGTGTTCAACAATGGGCTGACCTACTCGATCGTCCTCCTCTCGATCACCCTGATCACCGGGATGGCGGGCCAGCTGTCGCTGTGCCAGGCCACGCTGGCCGGCGTGGGGGCCTTCACCGCGGCCCAACTGGCCAACCATCTCGGGCTCAATCTGCTCCTGGGTGGTCTCCTCGGCGCCGTGTTGGCTGCCGCGGTCGCCGTCATCTTGGCGCTGCTCTCGCTCCGACTGCGCGGGCTGGGGCTGGCGCTGATGACGCTCGCTGCGGCTCTGTTCTTCGACGCGACGTTCTTCAACACCACGTCGATCACGGGGGGGTCCCAAGGTGTGCCCATCCAGCCCAAGTGGCTCGGAACGAACTCCTTCTTCAACTTCGACGGGCACGCCATGTTCTTGTTGTCCCTCGCCGTGCTCGTCGTCGCGGTCATCATCGTCCAGCTGGTGCGCAAGGGGACGGTCGGCCGCAACCTGGCCGCCATGCGCGGGAGCGAAACCGCGACGGCGGGGCTCGGTGTAAACCCGACCTGGCAGCGCATCATGGTGTTTGCGCTTTCCGGTGCGATCGCCGGTGTCGGGGGCCTGCTCCACAGCCATGGAAAATCGCACCGTGAATCCCACCGACTGGAATGCCCAGATTTCTCTGGTGCTCGTCGTGCTCGTCGTCACCACGAGCGTGACGACGGTGGAGGGGGCGATCCAGGCCGGCGTCGGGTTCTTCGTGACCGAGCAGATCCTGACCACCGTCCTGCCGGCCCGCATCGGCGCGTCGAGCCTGACGGTGGTCGCTCTTCGCGTTCGGCGCCCTGACCTACGCCGCCCATCCCGAGGGCGTGCTCGAGTACCAGAAGCGCCGGTGGAACCAGCGCTTCGAGCGGCTGTTCTTCAACCGCGGGTCGCCGGAGTCGCCCGAGTCGGACTGGCCGGCACCCTCTCGACCTCGCACGCCAATGGCTGACACCGCCCCGCTCCTGACCCTGCGAGGGGTGTGCAAGTCGTTCGGAGGGATCCACGCCGTCTCCCAGATCACCTTCGACGTGTATCCGGGCGAGTGCGTCGGGCTCGTCGGCCCGAACGGTGCCGGGAAGACGACGCTCTTCAACTGCGTGTGCGGGCAGCTCCGCCCCGAGACGGGCGAGATCGTGTTCGACGGAACCCAGCTCGTCGGGTTGCCGACGTACAGGCGGGCCCGACTGGGGATCGGGCGCACGTACCAGAGGGTCGAGGTCTTCACCGACATGTCGGTGCGCGACCACCTCCTCGTGGCCGAGCGCGCCCGGAGAGGCGAAGGCCGGCTGTGGCGGGACCTGCTCAACATGAGCAAGCCCACGCAGGACGAGCTGGACCGCGTCGCCGCCACGCTCGAGCTGGTGGGCATCACCCACCTGGCGGACACCTCGGTCAACGCCCTCGGCCTCGGCAACTGCCGCCTGGTCGAGCTGGCGCGGGCGCTCGCGGCCGAGCCGAAGATCCTGCTGGCGGACGAGCCCTCGTCGGGCCTGGACCTGCACGAGACGGCCGAGGTCGCCGCAGTCCTGCGCACGGTCCAGCGTGAACGCGGCACGGCCGTGTTGCTCGTGGAGCACGACCTGAGCATGGTCGGCGACGTCGTCGACCGCACCATCGTCATGGACCTGGGCGCGATGTTGGCCCAAGGCACGTTCGACGAGGTGATGGCCGACGCCGACGTCCGGGCGCGCCTACCTCGGCCAGATGGGGATGGCATGACCACCACGGCGGACACCGGCGTCGACGCGACCGCGGTCACGAACGGCGAGGACGTGCTCTCGCTGCAGAACGTCAGCGCCGCGTACGGGCCGTACCGGGCGCTCTTCGACGTGTCGTTCCGGGTGCCCACCGGCGGGGTGCTCGCCCTCGTCGGCTCCAACGGCGCCGGCAAGTCGACCGTGGCGCGGACGGTCACGGGGCTCGTCACCGCGACGTCGGGCCGGGTGCTGTTCGCGGGCCAGGACGTCACCGGCCTGCCGGCCTACAAGATCGCCCGGCTCGGCATGGCGCACGTCGTCGAGGGGCGGGGCGTGTTCTCGAGCCTGACGGTGGAGGAGAACCTGACCCTTACCTTCCGTCAGCGCGAGGGACGCAGGAAGCTGGCGGCGAACATCGAACGCGCCTACACGGCCTTCCCGATCTTGGGCGAGCGGCGCAAACAGATGGCCGGGACGTTGTCGGGTGGCCAGCAACGGCTTCTTTCGCTTGGCCAAGGTGCTGGTCGTGCCCTCCAAGGTGCTCGTGGCCGACGAGTTGTCGCTCGGCCTGGCCCCGGTCATCGTCGACCAGGTCTACGACGGGCTCAGGGAGATCAACCGCAACGGCACCGCGCTCGTCGTGGTCGAACAGCAGGTCCACCGGGCGCTGGAGCTGGCCAACTGGGCCGTCGTCCTCGACCACGGGAGCGTGTGTTACGAAGGCGAGCCATCCGGCGCCGGCGAGGCGGTCGAAGCGCTGATGGCCCGGCGTGAGAAGGCGGCGGCGAGCGGTGTCGCCGAAGCCGAGGGGGCGAGTGCCGCCGAGCCGGCGGAGCCTCCGGCTGGCGTCGGCGCGTAACCGAGGGCAGAGTTCACCTCCGAGGAGCGATGCGTCCCCGCCTCGCAGTGCCAGGAGGCAAGGACATGAGAGAGCCGGTCATCGTCGACGTCGTGCGGACGACGTTCGGCAAGCGGAATGGGTCGTTGGCCAACTGGCATCCGGCGGACCTCCTCGGTTTCGCGTTGACGACGTTGCTGGAGCGCACCGGCGTCGACCCCGAGCGGATCGACGACGTCATCGCCGGCTGCGTGACGCAGGTGGGCGAGCAGAGCACGAACCTCGGCCGCAACGGCTGGGTGTCGGCCGGGCTCCCGCAGTCGGTGCCGGCCACCACCGTGGACCGCCAGTGCGGCTCGTCCCAACAGGCCGTCCACTTCGCCGCGGCCGGCGTGGCCGCCGGCCACTACGACCTGGTCATCGCGTGCGGCGCCGAGGTGATGAGCCGCGTCCCGCTGGCCTCGAACGCCCGTGGCGGCACGGGGCCCTTCCCGCCTTCGTTCCTCGAGCACGTCGACGGCCGCCTCTGGACCCAGTTCCGGGTCAGCCAGGTGCTGGCCGACCGCTACGGGATCACGCGGGAGGAGATGGACGCCTACGCGCTCGAGTCCCACCGCCGCGCCGCCGACAGCTGGGACTACGGGCCACTTCGAGCGCGAGGCCGTCGCGGTGCCGATCAAGGCCGAGGACGGCAGCCTGACCGGCGAGTACCTGACGACGGACGAGGGCATCCGGCGCACGTCCACGCTCGAGGGATTGGCCGCCCTGCCGGCGGCACAGAGCTGGGAGCCCGAGACGGCGCCCGGCATCACGGCCGGCAACTCGTCGCAGGTGACCGACGGCGCGGCGGCGATGCTCATCGCGGAGAGGGCGACCGCCGAGGAGCTGGGCCTGCCCATCCGCGCCCGCTTCCTGCACTTCGCCGTCGCGGCGGACGACGCGGCCATCGTGTTGTCGGCACCCGTGCCGGTGACGCACAAGCTGCTCAAGCGCTCGGGCATGACGGTCGAGCAGTTCGACGCCGTGGAGTGCAACGAGGCCTTCGCCGCGATCGCGCTGATGTGGCAGAAGGAGTTCGCCTACGACATGGAGCGGTTCAATCCGCGCGGCGGCGCCATCGCCATCGGCCATCCGCTCGGCGCCAGCGGGGTGCGCCTCATGGGGACCCTGTTGAACCACCTGGAGGCGACCGGCGGGCGCTACGGCTACCAGACGATGTGCGAGGGCGGCGGCCAGGCCAACGGCACCGTCATCGAACGGCTGGGCTGACCCCCGACTCCGCTCTCGGCCGCCTGGGCGGCGAGCAGCGGGTGGATCTTGCGGGTGACGACGAGCCACTCGACGACGAAGGTGAAGCCGGGGACGAGTCCGGCGCCGAACATCAGGAGGATCCAGCCGACTCCACTCGGGCTGATGCCTCCCCGTTCGTTGTCGATGTGCAGGCGCGCCTTGAGCGCGAGGTGCCCGGCGGTGATCACGTACACGATGTAGAGGTAGCCGTGGCCGACGCCGAGGATGGCGAGCTCGATCTTGAAGCCACCGAGCCCGAGGCTCAGGAAGAAGAAGATGAACAGCGGGATGACGAGCACGCCGACGATGTTCGCCATCAGCTGGTAGCGGAAGAGCGCGCCCTCGAGGCCGCGTTCGGTGAGCCTCACTGCGGGCGGCGGACGACGACTTCTTCGCGGTGGCGCCAGGTCTTGGGGCCCTTGGCGGCCAGCTCGGCCAGTCGCGCGTTGTAGGCCGCGAGCTCGGGGTCGTCGTCGGCGGCGGGACCGACGGACACCTCGGGGACGACGGAGGAGGGAGCCGGCGAGGTGGCCATGTCATCGGGAACGTGCGACGTGACGGTTGCAGTCGCCTGCTGGCGGCGCATCCCCTTGAGGCCGACGGCGTCGTAGTCGGTGTGGATGAGCATCCACCAGAAGATGACGGCGAGGAGGGCGAAAACCGGCCACATCACCGAGTAGAGGTAGCTCAGCTGGTTGCCGTCCTGGGCCCGGTTGATCTGCCACCACGCGGCGATGGCGCAACCGGGGACGATCACGAGAACGGCCACGTGGAGCGCAACAGCCCGCCCGGAAAGCCAGCGTTCACGCACGTTGGCCATGCTACCGGCACCGGATCGGGCGCGAGATTGCGCCGGTAACCTGGCCCGATGCTCCCCGCAGTGACCCGTCCCGAGCCGCCGTTGGTGGGCGACGACCGCACGATGTTGCCGGCGTGGCTCGACTACCAGCGCGCCACGTTGTTGTGGAAGTGCGAGTTGCTCGAGGGCGACACGCTGGTGCGCCGGAGCGTGCCACCCTCGCCGATCAGCCTGCTCGGCATCGTGCGGCACATGACGCTCGTCGAATGGGGATGGTTCGAGCGGCGGTTCGCCGGTGCGGACACGCCGCCGCCCGATCGCCATCGAGGAGGATCACGAACGCCGACTGGAACGATCTCGACCCGGCGCGGGCGATGGAGGACATCGAGCGGTTCCAGCGGCAGTGCGACATCTCCCGAGGGATCGTCGCCGGATCCCGGAGCATGGACCAGCTCGTGGCGAGGCCGCGGCGCGGCGAAGCCATGTCGCTGCGCTGGATCATGGTCCACATGATCGAGGAGTACGCCCGGCACAACGGGCACGCCGACCTCCTGCGTGAGCTCATCGACGGCGCAGTGGGGGAGTGAGCGGCGTGAGCGACGTGGCGGGCGGGAACGGCACGGTCGGGCCGCGTGCGGTCCCGGGCGCGATCACGACGGACCATCGCTACGAGCTGCCGTTGGGGCCGGAGACGGTGTGGTCGCTCATCAACGGCGTCGAGCGTTACCGGTCGTGGTGGCCGTGGCTGCGGCAGTTCGAGGCGCGATGGCCTCTCGGTGGGGGACGAATGGCGGTGCGCGGTGCAGCCGCCGGTGCCCTACGTGGTGCGGTTCCGGGTCGTGATCGACCACGTCGAGCCGCCGTCGCTTCGTGCGGGCGCAGGTCCTCGGCGACGTCGTGGGCGACGCGACGTTGACGCTGGAGCCGGCGGCGTGCTGGAAGCGGCGAACGGGAACGGGATCGGCGCGGCGGGGTGTGTCGCCCTGCTGCACAGCTCGTTGGCCCCGGGCAACACGGCGCTTGCCGTCGTCTCGCGCTTTGCGGCGCCGGTCGCACGGTTCGGGCACGACTGGGTGCTCGACTCGGCGGCGCGGCAGTTCATCGCCAGGGCCATCGAGCCCGCCCTCGGCGATGCAGCGGCGTAGGCGTTAATTTCTCTTCCCAGGCGTGAAGTTCTCCTTCCGGCAGATCCTGGCCTCCGCCGCGGGCGCGGTGATCGCGGCGCTCATCGCATCGAGCTTCGGGGTCACCGGCACGATCGTCGGTGTCGCCATCGGCTCGATGGCCGCGACCTTGGGCACGATGCTCGTGGCGCAGTCGATCGAGCGGGGGCAGAAGGCGGTCAAGCAGGTCGGTCGTGCGCGTGCCGGAGGGAGCGGACCCACCTCGACCCTGCTGCGCCGCATGGGTGGGACGGGCGCGGCCGGAGGGGCGACGTCATCGGTCGACGGCGATGCCCGGGAGACCCGAGGCGACGGAGGTCGTCGGCGCCGTCGGCGAGGAGACGACCGAGATGGAGCCGGCCGGTGCGTCCGGGGACGCCACGGAGCGGGTGGAGGCTGCCGCCTGCCGGCGCTCGACGACGATGCGTCGGTCACCGAGCCTGTCGAGCCGGCGACGGTCCCGCTGCTGCCGACGGAGGTCTTGGCCGGTGCCGGCGTGGTGGGCGTCACCGGTGGCACCGGTGTCGCCAGTGCAGCGGGCACTCGGGACGAAGCCGGCCGGCGACGGTTCACCTGGAAGGCGTTCGCCGGCACGGCAGCCATCGTGTTCGTCCTGGCGCTCGGGTTCGTGACGGCGGTGGAGCTGATCGCCAACCGGCCGAACATCTTCAGGCCGTCGTCGCCCGCTTCGTCGCCGTCGTCGTCGACGACGACCTCGACCTCGACCTCGTCGACGACCTCGACCACTGCACCGACCAGCACTTCGACGAGCTCTTCGACCACGAGCACGACGGCCCCATCGAACACCACGACATCGACCGCCACATCGAACACGACGACGACGAACGTCCTGAAGTCGACGACGACGACGACCACGGCGGCGGGTCCCTGACGGAGCGCGGGAACGGTCTGTTCGCGAGGGCCGATCAGGCCGTTGTGAGTTCGAATCGGATCTCGGGAGCTCGGCGCGTCGTTATGGCTGGGATCGCACAATCTCTGAGCGTGCAAACTCTGAGGAGACCGGAAATGCGTTCCTGGTTCGGGGAGGCCGTCTTTGGTCGGCCGCTCCTTCTGCGCAGGGTGAGAAGTCCTGGCCTATAGTCGATTCATCTAGTCGCCGAATGGCGCGGCGACAGGCGTGCGGAGGAGCCCAAATGGGAACACTGACCAGAACCGTTCGGGGCCGAATTGCAATCGGAGCGCTCTGTATCGGCACGGCGATGGGGGCCTTCGTGTCCTTCGGGATGTCGTCGAGCGCCGGTGCGCGAGGCGCGTTCAGCCGCATTGCGGACGTCGGTCGCGCCGACACCGGTCGGCTACTGGATGGCCGCGTCCGACGGCGGGATCTTCAACGAAGGTGGTGCCGGGTTCTTCGGGTCTCGGGGCGGCCAATCGCTCAACGCGCCGATCGTCGGTGTGGCCGCCACGCCCGACGGCAAGGGGTATTGGGAGGTGGCCTCCGACGGCGGCGTATTCGCCTACGGGAGCGCCGTCTTCTACGGCTCCATGGGGGGCCAGCACCTCAACGCACCGGTCGTCGGCATCGCGGCGACCAAAGACGGCATGGGCTACTGGGAGGTGGCTGCCGACGGCGGGATGTTCGCCTTCGGTGACGCCGTGTTCCACGGCTCGGAAGGTGGCACGCACCTCAACAAGCCGGTGGTCGGCATGGCTGCCACGCCCGACGGCGGCGGCTACTGGGAGGTGGCTGCCGACGGCGGGATCTTCAACTTGGGCAACGCGGCATTCCACGGCTCGGAGGGTGGCACGCACCTCAACAAGCCGGTGGTCGGCATGGCCGCCACGCCCGACGGCGGTGGTTACTGGGAGGTGGCCTCCGACGGCGGGATCTTCAACCTCGGCAATGCTCGCTTCTTCGGATCGATGGGCGGCGTTGCCCTCAACGCCCCGGTCGTCGGCATGGCCGCCACGCCGGACGGCGGCGGGTATTGGGAGGCGGCTGCCGACGGCGGGATCTTCAATCTCGGCGATGCCCATTTCTACGGCTCGCAGGGCGGTACGAAGCTGAACGCGCCGGTCATCGGCATGGCCGCGGCGCTGCCATCGGGCCCGTCTTTCACACCGCAAACGGTGTATTGGGACCTCTTCGAATCTGGAACGCAGCACCAGCTCGAGAGCGCGGCGACACCCTTGACGACGAGCTCGCCGTTCGCGGACTTCTCCGGGACGGTCGGCAACAAGCTGTCCTGCACGTCGGGCATGACCTTCGACTCCATGGGCCGCCTCTGGATCCTCAGCGCAGTGAGCTCGTGCTCCGCGCCGTATGCCGGGACGCTGCAGGTCTTCAATCCTCCGTTCACGCCGTCGTCGACGCCGGTGCTCTCGTTCAGCCTGCCGGGCGCTGGTGACTATGACAACCTCACCTTCGACCACGGGGGGAACCTGTGGGTCGAGGACAGTTTCAACAGTTCCGTCTTGGAGTTCACGGGCCCGTTCACGTCGAGCGGGGCCCTTACGGCGGCCACGACACTGACCAATGGCCTTTCCACTCCATCCGGTGTCGCTGTCGACGCCGCGGGAGACGTGTTCGTGGCGAACGTCACGAGCTCGGGCACCAACTCCATCGCCGTCTTCCACACGCCGGTCTCGAACGCAACGGTCCCGACGTTCCTCAACGGCCTGAGGGGACCGGGTGGCCTCATCTTCGACACGCAGGGCAACCTGTATGCGTCGACCAATGCGAACCTCGCGGGAGCGATCGTCCGGTACAACGCCAACAACCTGGGCAGCGGCGCCATGCCCAATATCGTTGACCCCACCGGCCTGGCCACGCAGAATCCGTACGAGTCCAACTTTGCGTGGGATGCGGAGGGAAACCTGTACGTGGCCGACTGCGGCGACCAGGCGAGCGTGAGGGTCTACCCGACGGCGACGAGCCCCTTCAGTTCCACGTTGGGCTTTCTCAACTACACCACGCCGCCGGTCACCGCCATCGACTGCGCCTGGGGAATCGCGATCGGCTGACCGAACGGCGTGCTCGAGAAGGAGGGCGCGCCGTCCGGTCGTTCGAAGACTGCCGGTGCGCGTCGCGCTTGGTGATCCAGTCGACCGCGAGGTCGTGCTCTACCAGCCCTTGAACTCGGCCGGACGCCGCTCCACGAAAGCTGGCGATGCCCTCTTTCATGTCGTCGGTGTAGGTGACGAGCTCCTGTCCGATCGCCTCTTCGTAGAGCGAGGTGGCGCGGTCCACGTCGAGGGCACGGTTGGTCAGCCACTTGGCGACCCAGATCGCCTTGGTCGGCGCCTTGGCGAGCCGGCCCGCCATCTCCTCGAGGGTCGCTTGGAGCTCGGCCCGGGGCACCAGCCGGTTGGCCAGGCCGATGCGGTACGCCTCCGCGGCGGGCACGTCGTCACCGAAGAAGAACAGCTCCTTGGCCTTCTGGATCCCGACCAGGCGGGTGAGGAGCCACGCCCCCCCGGCGTCAGGGGCGATGCCCCGCCGGATGAAGACCTCGACGAACTTGGCCTCCTCGGCCATCACGACGAGGTCGCAGGCCAGCGCCAGGTGCATCCCGCCGCCGGCGGCCGTGCCGTTGACGCCGGCGATCACGGGCTTCTCGCAGTCGAGGATCGACGTGACGACGGCCTGCCAGCCCTCCATGATCATGCGGGCGGCCTCGCCGACCACGGTGTCGGGCGCGCCGTCGGGCTTCGGGCGGGGCGCGCGACGGCCGCCGCGCAGGTCGGCACCGGTGCAGAAGGCGGTGTCGCCCGCCCCCGTGATGACGACCGCGCGCACGAAGAGGTCCGACGACGCGTCGCGGACCCACTCGGCGATCCGGTCCCGCATGAACTGGGTCAGTGCGTTGCCCGCGTCGGGGCGGTTGATCGTGATCCAGCAGATCCCGTCGTCGATCCGCCGGAGCAGGTCGGTGCCGACGGGGTCGTCGGTCTGCTCCGCCGTCGTGTCGCTGTCGCTCATCGATCTCCTTGCCTCCGTGGCGGAGTGACCGTATCGGACCGCTCTGGCAGTGTCGATCCAGCGTGCTCCGCGGAGCGAGGCTGACCTCGTAGCCTGAAGGGCGTGCCGGCGACGCCCTACGACCTCACGCGCGACGAGCTGGCCGCGCTCATGCCGGGCGAGCCCGCGTACCGGGCCCGCCAGGTCTGGGAGGGCCTGCACGTCCGCGTGCAGCGACCCGAGGAGATGACCGAGCTCCCCGTGGCCTTGCGCGACGCGCTCGAGGCCGCGCTGCCGCCGGCCTTGCGCGAGGAGTCGACGCAGAACGCAGACGAGGGCGAGACGACCAAGTGGCTCTGGTCGCTGGCCGACGAGGCGCGCGTCGAGACGGTCCTGATGCGGTACCCCGACCGGGTGACGGTGTGCGTGTCCACGCAGGCGGGCTGCGCCATGGCCTGCCAGTTCTGTGCCACGGGCCAAGCGGGGTTCCAGCGCCACCTCACGACGGGCGAGATCGTCGAGCAGGTCGCGGTCGCCATGCGCGCCGCGCGGCCGCGGCGGCTGTCCAACGTGGTCTTCATGGGCATGGGGGAGCCGCTCGCCAACTACGACCGCGTCTGGGCGGCCGTGGAGCGCCTGCACGCCGAGATGGGCCTGTCGGCCCGTCACCTCACACTCTCGACCGTCGGGCTCGTGCCCGGCATCCGCCGGCTTGCCGCTGAGGCCCTGCCGGTCAACCTGGCGGTGTCGTTGCACGCCGCCAACGACGAGCTGCGCGACGAGCTCGTTCCCATCAACCGGCGCTACCCGCTGTCCGCGGTGGCCGACGCCTGCGCCGAGTACGTGGCGGCGAGCGGGCGGAGGCTGTCGATCGAGTGGGCCCTGATCCACGGCGTGAACGACCGACCACAGGACGGGGCCGAGCTCGCCGCGTTCGCCTTGCCGCTCGGCAGCGCACGTCAACCTCATCCCGCTCAACCCGACCCCGGGCTACGCGGTGGTGGGCTCGCCGCCGGCCCGGGTGCGCGGGTTCCGGGACGAACTGAGCGCACGCGGCGTGAACGCGACGATCCGCGTCACCCGGGGCGCCGACATCGACGCCGCCTGCGGGCAGCTGGCCGCGAGCTCGAGGGCGGGTGCGGGTGCGGGTGCGGGTGCGACGGCGCAGGCGCGCAGCCAGCCGGTGCGGTTGGCCGGCGACGCCACCGCTCGCTAGAACGTGGGCATGGCAAAGGCGAAGCGGTCGGGCGTCGTGCGCCCCTCGTTGTTCTGGTTCCTGCTCCTCGACGGCGGGATCGTCGTCCTGGTCCGGCTTGCCTTCAACCGGCCCGCCTACGACCGGGCGCTCGAGGTGAGCGGTGGGCGCTTGCCGCCGAGGGAGGTGCTCTACTCGCTCCTGGCCGCAACTGCGGTGATCCATGCCGGAGAGTCGCTCGCGGCCGGCCGGATGGCCCGCCGGCGCGGGCTGTCGCCCCGGGGCTGGCGGCTGCAGACGCTCATCGTGGGGTTCCCCTCCCTGCGGGCGCTGCGCCGGACCACGGCGGACTGACACCGCGAACGGCCGACCCGCACGGGGAGGACCGCCCACACGGCATGCTGGCGCCATGCCAGACACCGACACCGTGACCCTGCTCGCCGGGCGCCCCGTCCGCCGCATGGGCTTCGGCGCCATGCAGCTCCCCGGGCCGGGCGTGTTCGGCCCGCCCAAGGACCGCGCCAGCGCGCTCGCCATCCTGCGCCGCGTCGTCGACGCGGGCGTGAACCACATCGACACGGCGCAGTTCTACGGGCCCGACGTCGCCAACGAACTGATCCGCGAGGCGCTGCACCCGTATCCCGAGGACCTGGTCATCGTCTCGAAGGTCGGCGCGCGGCGCGACGACAGCGGGCAGTGGCTGGGGGCGCAAAGGCCCGAGGAGCTCCGCGCCGGGGTGGAAGCCAACCTGGCCTCCCTCGGCCTCGACCAGGTTCCCGTGGTCAACCTGCGGCGACACCCCGGCGGCGAAGTGCCTTTCGACGAGCAGCTGGCCGCAATGGTCGCACTGCGGGACGAGGGACTGATCGGCGGTATCGGCCTCAGCACCGTCTCGCTCGACGAGTACCGCCGGGGGACGGGCGACACCGAGATCGCCTGTGTGCAGAACGCGTACAGCGTCGCCGACCGCTCCGATCAGGACGTGTTCGACGCGTGCGCCGCGGACGGCGTGCCCTACGTGCCCTACTTCCCGCTGGGCTCTGCGTTCTTCCCGGACAAGCCGGTCCTGAGCCACCCGGCGGTGCTGAGCACCGCCGGGCGCCTCGAGGTGACGCCGGCCCAGGTGGCGCTGGCCTGGTTGCTCCAGCGTGGGCCGAACGTGCTGCTGATCCCCGGTACTTCGTCGCTCGAGCACCTCGAGGAGAACCTGACCGCCGCCGAACTCGTGCTCGATGTCGAGGCACTGGAGGCGTTGGGCTGAACGCTCCCGGTGCGATCCACCCCGACTCGAGGGACTGAGCACCGCACCTCGAGAAGGCGAGCGAACCTCACGGCGTCCCGATGCGTCCTTACTGACGACGGGCGCGGTGCGCGTCCGCTCGAGCACGTTCGGGAGGGCGCTCCATGTCCGAAGGCAGCGATGTCCACACACCACTCCACACGCAATCCGAATCGCACCGACCGTCGGTGGCGTCCCAGCGGCCGGTTTACCGTCGCCGCCGTCGCCCTCGGCGCCCTGGTCGTCGGCGGCACCGGGCTCGGGCTCGGCGCTGAGCGCCGGAGCGACCACGCCGGCCGGCACCCCGGCCGGCTGCAGCTCGTCGCAGCCGCGGCTGACCGTCCAGGGCACGGGCCAGGCCGACGGCACGCCGGACGTCCTGACGGCCGTCTTCGGGTTCAGCAGCACGGCGCCGAGCGCGACCGCTGCACTGAGCCAGAACAACGCCGAAGTGAACCAGGCGCTCCTCGCGCTCTCGGGCAAAGGCGTGGCCCAGTCCGACGTCCAGACGACGGGCCTCACGCTGGCGCCGCAGTACGCCTACCCCCATGGCGTGCCGACGCGGACCGGCTTTGCGCGCCACCAACACGGTGACGGCGACCTTGCGGGACGCCAAGACCGCAGGCGACGCCATCGACGCCGTGGTGAACGCGACCGGCGACGCGGCCACCATCAACTCGCTGAACTTCTCCTTCGGCAACCCGGCCCAGGTGGAGGACCAAGCGCGGGCACATGCCGTGCACCAGGCGGTCGCGCACGCGGGCGCCATGGCAGCGGCGGCCGGACGGCGACTGGGACCCGTGTGCTCGCTCACGGACAACACCCAGCCGTCGGTCCTCGAGCCCTACTGGCAGCGCCGGCTTCGCTGCGACGAACGACCAGACATCGACGGTGCCGGTCGAGCCGGGGAGCCAGACCGAGACCGATCAGGTGACGATGGTCTACGCGTTGCGGTCGCGTTGAGGGTTGCGCCGGCACCATCGGGGCCGCAGGGGCCCCGGCCGCGTCAAGGGACCAGCGCGTCGAGCACCCGCCCGAGATGCGAGTGCAGCAAGAAGTGCCCAGCCCCCTCCACGACCTCGAGGCGGCCCTGCGGCAGCTGCGCCGCCAGCGCTTCGGCGTGGGACATGGGTAGCAGGGTGTCGGCGGCGCCCTGGAACACCGTGACCGGTCCGGTGACGTCGGCCAACGCGAAGCCCCACGCCGCGGCGAGCACGGCGTAGTCGTCGGCGACGCCGCCCGGCCCGTGCCGCGTGGCGTCGTGCAGCCCGTCCGCCACCTCGGCCGGCGTCATCGTCTCCACGACGGCCCGGTCCTCGGGCGGCAGGGCGCGAAGGAGCATGCTCCGCTGCACGCCGGCCGGCGCGAGGGCCGAAGTCCGCACGACCAACGCGGCCAGCGAGCGGCTCCGCGCCGCGAGCGGGAACAACACCTGATCGAGTCGGAGCCCGAGTTGGCGGGCGGAGAGCGGCGGCTGCAACGGCGCCATGCCGCCGATGGTCGCGCTGCGCGCGACGAGGGGGCCCAGGCCTGCCGCCACCGCCAACGCGAACGGCCCGCCGGCGGACCATCCGAGCACCGAGAAGCGCTCGATGCCGAGCGTCGCCACCACGGCCGACATGTCGGCGGCCCAGTCGGCCACACAGCGGTCGTGGCACCGGTCCGAGGAGCCGATGCCCGGCCGGGCCGCGGCGACGATGCGCACGCCCCGTTGCCGGGCGGCGTCGTCGGCGAACCCGACGTCCACCGGCGCGCTCAGGCCGCCGTGGCAGTAGAGGACGGGGAACCCGTCGGGGTCGCCGTAGGACTGGCAGTCGATGCGCCGCCCGTCGGGCAGTGCGACCAGGCGGCTGTCGCTGCTGCTGCTGCCGTCGCTCGGGCTCAGCGGTTCTTCCAGTTCGGCGCCCGCTTCTCGGCGAACGCCTGCGGGCCCTCCTTGGCGTCCTCGCTGCTGAAGACCTCGCCCGAGATCTCCGACTCGATCCGGTAGGCCTCCTTCATGTCGGTGGCCAGCCCGCGCAGCACGGACTCCTTGGTCTTGCGGACGGCGAAGGGACCGTTGGCCGTGATGCGGTGCGCGTACTCCAACGCCCGCTCCATCAGGTCGGCGGGGCGGCACACCTCGTTGAGCACGCCCATCTCGAAGGCACGCTGCGCCGGAATCTGGTCGGCGCACAGCAGGAACTCCATGGCCGCCGGCTAGGGAATCTGGCGGGGCAGCCGGACCGTCGTGCCGCCGCCGGCGAAGAGGCCCGCGCTTGGGCTCCATGACCGCGAACGTCGCCGTGTCCGCTGGCCACCCGGATGTCGGTGCCGCCCAGCATCTCCATGCCGCCGGCCACACAGGTGCCGTTGACCGCCGCGATGATCGGCTTGTAGAGCTTGGTCCCGCGCAGCACCGCCTTGACCCCGTCGTCGAGCCGGTAGCCGCCGAGCTCGCTCGGGGTGCTGCCCGTCCTTCATCTTCTGGTGCAGCTCGGTGATCTGCGGGATGTAGGTCTTCAGGTCGGCCCCGACGCAGAAGTCCTTGCCCACGCCCGTGACGATCGCCACGTAGGCGTCGTCGTCCTCGCCGAAGCGGTCCCAGGCGCAGCGCAATTCGTAGAAGTGCTCCATGTCCATGGAGTTGCGCGCCTCGGGCCGGTTGATGGTGATGGTGACGACGTGGTCGTCACCCGACGACGTAGTCGATCGACATGGGCTCCGCGCTTCCTCCGGGTTAGGCGTTCGGACCGGTCGGGGTCACGGCGGCGGCCGGCGCAACCGGCCGGCAACCCGACGGCTCAGTCCTTGTCCATCATCTTCTCGAGGCGCGTCGAGAAGCTGCTGACGCTCACGATGCCGTCTTCGTTCGTCTTCGTGTGCCCGCGGGCCCGCGAGACGAGCGAGATGTCGACGTCGGAGGCCTCGGCCCGCAGCGCGCCCACCGTGCACTTCTCGCGTGGCCGCACGCTGAACGGGTCGAACTGGAAGTGCTTCATGGCGTTGAGGTGGGTGATCTTGTCGATGTCCTCGTCGGAGACGCCGTCGAGATACTTCATCAGGGCCTCGGGGGACTGCGGCCACGTCGAGTCCGAGTGCGGGTAGTCGCACTCCCACGTGATGTTGTCGATGTTCATGTACTGGCGGCTCTGCACGCCGAAGGCGTCGTCGATGAAGCAGGTGATGACGCGGTCCTTGAACACCTGGCTCGGCAGCTGGTCGCCGAAGTCCTGGCCCGTCCACTTGTGGTGGTGCTGGTACACGTAGTCGATGCGCTCGAGGGCGTAGGGGATCCAGCCGATGCCGCCCTCGGAGAGCGCGAAGTGCAGGTCCTTGTACTTGCGCAGGATGGGCGACCAGACCAGGTCGGCGGCCGCCTGCACCATGTTGATCGGCTGCAGGCTGATCATCACGTCGATCGGCGCCTCGATGGAGGTCATCAGGATCTGCGAGGACGAGCCGAGGTGCATGCACACGACGGTGCCCTCGTCGGCGCAGGCCGTCCAGAAGGGGTCCCAGTGCGCGTTGTGCAGGGAGGGCCAGCCGAGCTTCTCGGGGTTCTCGGAGAAGGTGACGGCGTGGCAGCCCTTCTTGGCCACCCGGCGCACCTCCTCGGCCCCGAGCTCGGGGTCCCAGATGACCGGGATCGACAGCGGGATGAAGCGTCCCGGCTCGGCGCCGCACCACTTGTCGATGTGCCAGTCGTTGTAGGCGCGCACCATGGCGAGCGCCTCGTCCTTGTCCTCGCGCCGGGCGAAGAGCTGGCCGCAGAACTGGGGGAAGGAGGGGAAGCACATGGAGCCGAGCACGCCGTTGACCGACATGTCGCGCACCCGCTCGTGCACGTCGTAGCAGCCGACCCGCATGTCCTCGAGCGAGGTGGGCTCGATCCCGTACTCCTCGGGCGGCCGCCCGACGACGGCGTTCAGCCCGACGTTGGGGATGACGTTGCCGTCGTAGAGCCAGACGTCCGTGCCGTCGTCCTGGCGGACCAGCTTGGGCGCCTTGTCCTGGTACTTGGCCGGCAGCAGCCCGTCGAACATCCCCGCGGGCTCGATGACGTGGTCGTCGACGCTGACCAGGATCATGTCTTCGGTGCGCATCGCAGTCCTCCCCTTCTGCCCTGATCTGCTCCTGTGAGCTGACGGTGCCGGCGTTCCCTGACACCGGTGTCACCCACCTTATGCGCCCCCTCGGCCAGGCGTGCGAAGCAGGTCCGGCGTCCGAGTGCCGGCGGGCGCCCGGTCGTGCCGGGCCGGGTCCGGAGCCGGCGGCACCAGGGCCGGCTCCGCCGGTGCCGGCCGGTGGCGGACGTCGGTCGCGGCGGCCTCCTGAGTCGGGGCGGCGCCGGACGGACGGGCGTGGTCGCCTGGGTGGGCATGACGTTCGAGGTCGGCGGCGGGTAGGGAATGCCCTCGTCGAAGGTGCCCGTAGCAGCGCGTTGACGATGATCTCCTCGTCGACCTGGACTTGAGGAGCGGCGCCGGGGGCAGCGGCGCGGCGTGGGCGTCGACCGGTGCCTGGCCCAGCGCCAGCGCCGCGGTCAGGTCGCCGACCGCACCGCGCCGCCACGCCGAGAGGTTCGGCACCGTCACGCCGAAGCGCGTCTCGATGAAGCGCAGCGTCGACGTGTGGTCGAACGTGTCGCTGGCGAGGAACCCGCCGCGGGTGAACGGCGACATGAGGATGCACGGCACCCGGAAGCCGAGGCCGACCGGCCCGGCGATGCCGCCGACGCGGTCGAGGGCAGCGGGTTCACGGTCAGGTACTCGCCGGGGGTGCCCGGCCGGCGGCGACGGGCGGCGGCACGTGGTCGAAGAAGCCGCCGTTCTCGTCGTAGTTGAGGATGAAGAGCGTGTGAGGCCCACACCTCGGGGTTCGACGTGAGGATGTCGAGGACGGTCTTGACGAGGTTCTCGCCCCATGGCGGCGCCGTGGCCGGGTGCTCGCACTGGATGATGGGGCCGTGGATCCAGCTCACCTGCGGGCAGCGTGTCGGCCGCGACGTCCGCGGCGAACCCGGCCGGGAAGTTCTGCGCGAGTGCGCTTGGCGGCGAGCTCGCGCCCGCGCGTCGTCGTCGGGTCGTTGTAGGCCTTGAAGTAGGGCAGCGGGTTGAAGAACGCGAGGCCCGGTCGGGTCGTTGTAGACCTTCCAGCGAGACCCCGGCATCGAGCAGCGGCCTCGGGCATCGTCGTCCAGGTGAACTTGCCGTGCTTGCTGCGGCGCGGCCCGTCGTCTGGGTGACGAGCACCGGGCCGCCGCCGGTGCCGGCCGGGTCGATGGTGCCCGAGAGCGCCATGACGCGGTTCGGGTCGGTCGGCCCGAGCACCGAGCAGAAGTAGCCGTCGCAGATGGTGAACGCGTCGGCCAGCGCGTAATAGAAGGGAAGGTCCGAGCGCTGGAAGTAGCCCATCGTGGGCGCGAAGTTCTTGATCGCCGTCGGCGCACAGGTGCACGTTGACGAACTGGTCCATGGCGCCGTTGTCCCAGCACTGGTGCTGCGGCGCCCCACTCGTGCGTGATGTCGTTCGTGCAGTCGCCGTTCTTCGTGGGGAACTGCATCTGGAGGTGGAACGGCTCCATGTGCCCGCGTCGCGTCCGCGCCGACGCCGGGCTGGTAGCCGACTGCCTGCCGGAAGACCGCCGGGGAGCGACGTTCGGGTCGGAGAAGCCGCGGACGCTCGACATGCGTGCCGAAGTAGTGGTCGAACGAGCGGTTCTCCTGCATGAGGATCACCACGTGCTTGATGTCGCTCAGCGTGGGGTTGGACGTGACGTCGATGGCGAGCGCGTTCTCGATGGAGGCGCCGGCGGCGGCGGACAGGCCCGATGCGGCCGCGGCGCCGGCACCGAGGGCCAGGCCGCCTTTCAGGAGGTTGCGCCGGCTGAGGCCGCTCGTCGGTGCGTCGCCCGGTCGTTCCGCGCGTCCCGGTTCCGCTCGTCCCTGCCCATGTCGCACCCGCTCCTCGCCGCTCCTGGCGCGGGACCGGCCCCGCCCGCCCTAGTGAAACGGCAGGCCGGGCGGGGTCTTACGGGATCCTGCGAGGTGCTTGCTGGGTGTGCCCGGAGGGCTCAGCCTCAGGCGCTGGCCACCTGCAGTTCGCGCTCCTTGCGGCCGGCCGTGGCCGTGGCGCGCGGCCGTGGCGGCGGCACGGGGCGGCGACGCCACGCCGGGGCAGGATGATGTCGTCGATGATCCCGTAGTCCCGGGCCTCCTCGGCGGTCATGTAGTGGTCGCGGTCGATGTCCTGCGCCACCTGCTCGACCGGGCGTGCCGGTGTGGTGGGCGATGATCTCGGACATCCGGTGGGTGAGGGCGAGCACCTCGCGCAGCTGGATCTCCATGTCCGACGGTGCGCCGCGGGTGCCGGCCGAGCCCTGGTGGATCATGATGCGCGCGTTCGGCAGCGCGAAGCGCTTCCCGGCCGCGCCGCCGGCGAGGATCATCGCGGCGGCCGACATGCCCATGCCGACAGCAGATGGTCGAGACGTCGGGCTCGACGTGCTGCATGACGTCGTAGATGGCCATGCCGGCGTAGGCCACGCCGCCGGGGGAGTTGATGTAGAGGTAGATGTCCCGCTCGTTGTTCTGCGCCTCGAGGAACAGCATCTGGGAGATGATCAGGTTCGCCACCTGGTCGTCGACCTCCTGGCCCAGGAACACGATCCGCTCGCGCAGCAGCTGCGAGTAGATGTCGAAGGCGCGGTCGCCCCGGTTGCCCTCCTCGATCACGGTGGGGACGAGGACCTGGCGCAGGTGGCCGGTCGGGCGTGGGTCATGGGGTGGCTCCTTCTCTGGGCTCGCTGGGCTTCTCTGGACTGGTCCTGTCTGGTCCTTCCGACGTTATATCAAATGTGAGATAATGGTGCACCGTGAGCGAGCGCCGGCACCCCACCGTCTTTCCCGGCTTCAAGGAGATGGCCGAGCGGCGCCGCTCGGTGTCCGGCCAGCTGCTCTCGCTGCGCCGGGAGCTGGGGCTGTCCCAGGCCGAGGTGGCGACGCGGATGGGGACGTCGCAGTCGGCGGTGGCCCGCTTCGAGGCCGGCGACCTGGACGTCCGCCTCTCGACGGTCGAGCGCTACACGACGGCGCTGGGCGCGCGGCTGGAATGGAGGATCGAGCATGGGTGATCGAGGTGTGCAAGGCGTGCGGGGTGTTGGGATGACGGCAGGCCGTCCGGAGTGGCCGGGGGTGCCGCAGGTGCCGCAACCGGGGCAGCCGCCGCTGCCGGGTCTGCCGGGTCTGCCGGGTCTGCCGGGCTGCCTGACCCGGGCTCGCGCACCGGCACCGGCACCGAGCTGTCCGACCTCCTCGCCCGCCGCCTGATGGAGCAGCGCGTCGTCCTGCTGCACGGCCCGCTGGACGACGCGACGGTCACCCGCGTCTCGGCGGAGCTGATGACGCTCGATGCCGAGGGCGACGACGCCGTGACCCTGCGCATCGACTGCGGCGAGGCCGCCCTGGCGCCCGCGCTGACGCTCATGGACGTGATCGAGCTGATGGGCGTCCCGGTGCGGGCCGTGTGCCTCGGCCAGGTCGGCGGGGGTGCCGTCGGAGTGCTCGCCGTGTGCGCCCACCGCGCCGCCATGCCGAGCACCCGCTTCATCGCTGTCGGAGCCGGCGACGCACATGGAGGCGCACGTGCGCAACGTCGCCCAGTGGGCCGAGCTGCGCGCCGCCGAGCGCCGGCGCTTCTGCGAGCGGGTGGGCGCGGCGGCCGGGAAGTCCGCAGCGGCGGTCGGCGCGGACCTCGAACGGGGCCGGTTCTTCGGTGCGGCCGAGGCGCTCGAGTACGGGCTGCTCGACGAGGTCTGCCGGCCCGACGCGGACGTCCGCACGCTGCCGGGCTCGGGCCCGACTCCGGGCTCGACGCCGCCGATCGGGTTCCGGCCGCTGCGCTGAGCACCCTTCCCGGCATCGGCCGGGGTGTGCGTACGATGCGGCGATGCCAGGCGCCGACGGACCCCGAATCGCACCGCTGCCGCCCGGAGAGTGGGACGACCGGCTGCGCGCCGATCCTCGAGGCGTCTCCCGGCGGGACCGAAGAGCCGATGCACATCTTCGCCACGCTGGCGAGGGCCCCGGAGTTGTTCCGCCGCTGGATGGGCTTCGGCGGCGCGCTCCTCTACGGCAGCCTGCCGAGCCGGCTCTCCGAGATCGTCATCCTGCGCACCGCCTATCGCTTCGACGGCTTCTACGAGTGGGCGCAGCACGTCGAGATGGGCCAGGGCCGCGGCGTCACGCTCGAGGAGATCGAGGCGCTCGGCGGCGATACGGCGGCGCTCGACGCCGTCGACTGGGCCCCGCTCGAGCGGGCCGCGCTGCGGGCCGTCGACGAGACGCGCGAGGACGGCGGGGTGTCCGACTCGACGTGGGCGCAGCTGTCCGAGCACCTGGACGACGCCGGCCTGATCGAGCTGCTCATGCTGATCGCGCACTACATGATGCTGACCACCGTGCTGCGTTCGCTCCGCATGCAGCCCGAGCCCCGGGCGCTCGCCCAAGCGCGGCTCGTGCGCGGCGGCCCGCCACCCGGACCCAGGCCCGGAGGCCTGAGGCCCGAAGACGAGCGAGAGCGCGCTGACGCCGTGAGCCCGCTCCTCGATGGACGCTGCATCGCCGTGGTGGGCGCCGGCACCCAGCCCTCCCGCGACCCCGACGCGCCGGTCGGCAACGGCCGCGCCATCGCGGTGCGCGCCGCCCGGGAGGGCGCGTCGGTCGTCTGCGTCGACAAGGACGAGGCGTGCGGTCGAGGAGACCTGGCGCCTCATCACCGAGGAGGGCGGCAAGGCGGCCGTCGTCGTGGCCGACGTCACGACCGAGGAGGGTTGCCGTCTCGCCGTGGCCGACGAGTCCGGTCTGACGCCCGACGGCATCGTGCTCAACGTCGGCACCGGCTTCGGCATGGGCGTCGCCGGCACGTCGCCCGACGACTGGGACCGCACGTTCGCCCTCAACCTGCGCGCGCACTTCATGGTCGTCAAGCGGGCGCTCGTCACCCTGCCGGACAACTCGTCGATCGTGTTCATCGGGTCGGTGGCCGGCCTCCGGCCGGGCAGCCGCATCCCTGCCTACGACGCCTCCAAGGCGGGCCTCATCGGACTGAACCGCCACGTCGCCATGGAGGGCGCCCGCCGCGGCATCCGGTCCAACGTCCTGTGCCCCGGGCCTGATCGACACCCCGCTCGGCCGCGCCGCCTCGGCCGGGCGACCCTCGCGCACCCGGACGCCGGTGCCGCTCGGCCGCGAGGGCACGGCCTGGGAGGTCGCGGCCACCGCCGTCTTCCTGCTCTCCGAGGAGGCCAGCTACATCACCGGGCAGGTGCTGGCGGTCGACGGAGGGCTGACCCTGCTGTGAGCGGACGATGAGCGCCGCCCATTCGGCCCAGCCGAGGTCCGCGTCCGCTCGTCACGCCGAAGAAGCCGCGCCTCGGGCGGCGCATGGCGCGGTTCAACCGCGCCGTGGTCAACCCGGTCGCCGTCCACGTCGCCGGCCTCCTGCCCGGGATGGGCATCGTGACCCACGTGGGCCGGCGGTCGCGCAACGTCTACCGCACCCCGGTCCTGGTCTTCCGGACCAAGGACGGCTACCGGATCGCCCTCACCTACGGCCGCGACGCCGATTGGGTCAAGAACGCGCTCGCGCACGGTGCGGTGCGGCTGACCTCCACGCGCCGCGAGCACGAGCTGTCCGATCCCGAGATCGTCACGGACCCGCACCGCCAGCACGTGCCGGCGCCCGTGCGCCTCGTTCCTCCGGCTGTTGCGGGTCTCGGACTTCATCGACTTCCACGCCGCCCGCTGACGCTGGACGTGAACGGCGCGGCGACTGGCTCGGCGTCACCCGGCTCGAGGCGTCCGCCGGCACGCAGGAGAAGTCGGTGAACGTGGTCCGCTCGTACCTGGGCGTAGTAGCTGCTCGACTTGGTGCAGTGGGCCGCGACCCAGCGAAGGTCGGGGCTGCGGGTGCAAGGGCCGCGTCGCGACGTTGACGAACCTGACGCGGCCCTCGGCCACGTAGCGGACGAACTGCGCCAGCGTCGGGGTGGGCACCTCGCCGGTGTAGCCGCCGACGGGGAGGAACTCGTGCCCGGTGGCCAGGATGTCACTCGCTGGCACCCAACGTCGTCTCGATCGTGTTCGCCGCGACGTCGGGCCGCAGGCGCGACGTGAATTGCGTGAGCACCTGCTGCAGCTGGGGGAACTCGTCGGCGTAGGTCCGGGTCGCCTGGTTGTGGGCGGCCGTGGCATAGGGCGAGTCGAACGGGCCCAACTCCTCCATCACGACGAGGCCCGAGGCCCAGGCGCTGCCCAAGAGGATGGCCAGCGACCGCCAGCACCGGCCCCACGCTGAGGGCCCACACCGAGGCATGGCGCGGCAGCGAGTGACACGAAGAGGATGCCCGCGCGCCAGTCCTCCGACCACGACACAGCGACGCGATGATCCAGCTGCGGACGCCGACGTAGCTCGGGACGAGCGCGATCACTGCCGCGACGGTGGCGAGCATGGTGACGGCGAGCACCGCGCGCACAGCGCGGGAGCGTCGCCTCTGCCAGGCGAGCCGGGCGCCGAAGGCGCACAGGGCCGCCACCGCCGGCACGAGCGCGGCGAGGTAGTAGGAGTTGATCAGCCGCCCCGCGCTGAAGAAGGCGAAGAGGACCACGAGCCACGTGAGCCAGAGCACGACCGCGGCCGCGGGGCGCATCCGTTCGCGGTTCCCGGCGCCGCACGACGAAGACGGCGATCGCCGAGACGAGCGCCGGCAGCAGGAGCCAGGCCCCGTCGTGGCCGAACGGGACCGTGCAGGAGGCGGTCCCAGGCGGCGGTTGATCGCCGGCGGTGGTGATCTGGTTCTCGGCGGAGTAGCGCGCCAGGTTGACGATCCATTGCGAGGGCGCGTGGCACCCGGCATGCGAGAACACGCCCGAGACGCCGACGCGGGCCAGCCCGTTGTAGCCGAACACCTGTGAGAAGACGGAGTTGTCGCAGCTCCCGTCGACGTAGGGGCGGCTCGACGCCGGCACGAGGGTCACCGCGGTCATCCAGCTGAGCGAGACAGCGACCGTGACCGCCGCCGAGAACGCGACGTCGCGGAGCCGGCGCAGGAACGAGGCCGTCGGGCGCGGCAAGCAGGTACGCGCGCGTACAGCGCGGGGAGGACGAGCCAGGCCTGCAGCATCTTCGTCTGGAAGGCGAAGCCGACGAGCACCCCCGCCCACAGCAGCGGGCGGAGCCGGCCGGTCGTGTACGCCCGCGTCGTGGCGTCGGCCGCCAGCACCAGGAGAAGGATCAGCAGCGAGTCGGAGATGTTGCCCCGGTCGAGCAGGATCACGATCGGGCTCCCGGCCATGATCACGGCGGCCAGCAGCCCGGCGCCCGCACCGGCGACGCGGCGCACCACCCGATAGAGGACGAGGACCGTCACCATGCCCTCGATCACCTGTGGCAGCACGATCGCCCACACATGGAACCCGAAGATCCGGAGCGACAGCGCCTGGAACCACAGCGCGCCGGGCAGCTTGTCGACGGTGATGGTGCCCCAGGGGTCGGCGGCGCCGAAGAAGAAGTTGTGCCAGCTCATCGCCATGCTCCGCGCCGCGGCGCCATAGAACGACTCGAGGTAGGCGCTGTTGATGCCCCAGGCGTAGGCGAGCCCGGCCAGCGCGGTGACGGCGAGGAGGGCCGGGCGTGCCCATGCCGGTTGGTCCGTCGGGGGAGCGCCAGAACTGGAGACGGCGCGCGTGTCCGCCGGAGATCGGCGCCGTCGGGCCGCCGGTCTGCGCCGCGGCGCCTCCGCCTCCCCCGCCGGCACCGCCCCCGACGCAAGGGGTCCGCCTGCATCTGCCGCTCCGCATCCCCTCCACCTGGCCCCCTAGCGTTGGGAATTAAAGCACCGACATGTCGACCCAGGTGAAAGGGATTTTCGTGCGGCAAGGCAACCTTTCGTGCCGCCTCGCGAGGGTTCAAGGTGGTGATGGACCGAAGCAGCGGCCGGGCACCGGCACGACAGGAGTTCGACCAGTTCGTCGCCGAGGCCGCCGACAGGCTCGTCCGCGCCGCCTACCTCATCACCTGGGATCTCGCCGACGCCGAAGACCTCGTCCAGGAGTGCCTCTTCAAGGTCGCACGCCGCTGGCCCCGGGTGCGGAAGATGGACCACCCGGCTGCGTACGCGTGCACGGTGCTCGTCCACCTCGCGCTCGACGAGGGAAGCACCGGACGCGCCGCCGGGCCGAGCTCGGCGGCGGCTGCCGCGCCCTCGAGCAGCACGAGGACGACGCCGCCGGTCCCGTCCTCGGGCGGGTCGAGGCGAGCGCCGACCTGATGCAGGCGCTCGGAGAGCTGCCCGCCGCGCCAACGTGTCGCGCTGGTGTTGCGCTACTTCGAGGACCTCTCCGAAGCCGACGTCGCCGAGCGATGGGTTGTTCGGTGGGCACGGTCAAGAGCACGACGTCACGGGCGCTCGAGCGCCTCCGCAGCGTCGTCGAGGTCCCCCGGGTCCCACCGGCGCGAAGAACGGCGACGAGCAGTGACTCGCAGCACCGAACGCCACGAACGCCACGACCGCACGTGCACCTGAAACGTCACAGGAAGAGTCTGCATCCTCACGCAGGAACGTACGCGCCAACGAAGGGAGCATCACACACATGAAGACAACACTCGAAGACCGAGCTGAGCGACGCCTTCGCCCAACGCGCGGACATCCATGCCCCGGGTGGCCACCGAACGCGTGCGTGCCGTCGACTACCACCCTCGCCATCACCGGCTCGTGGTCCCGGTGGCCGTCGGGCGCCGGCTGCGGCGGCCAGGGGCGGCGACGGTCGGCACGGTCTTGGCGGTCGTCCTCGGCGGCGCGGCGCCTGCCTACGCCGGCTGGAGCCCGGCGCCGACCGCGATCGACGACGGCCTCACCGTCGCCCCAGGCCAGCCAAAGCTGTCTGACCTCACTCCCCTCGAACGCACCCGCGGGCGGCCAGCTCGGTTCGGGCAGCTGGCAGTCGGTGCTCACCGACGTGCGGGGGCCGTTCACCGTTGCGCTGTTCCAGAACAACGGCGCGTACGCCGCCTGCTTCACCAGCTCGTCTTTCACCGAGGTCACGCAGGTGACCGCGGCTGACAGCTCGACCTCCAACGCGCAGGCCGAGAACGGCACTGTGCGCGGGCTGGGATCGGGCGGACCGCCAGGAGGCTCGATCGTGGCAGTCGGCGGCACGAGCTCGGGCGATCTTCAGAACGTCGTGCAGACGCATCTGTCCACGACGGCAGATGGCCCGTACACCCTCGTCGACGGCCGCGTCGCCTCGGGCGTGACCGCAGTCACGCCTCGTGCGCGACAACGGGCAGGACGTCGTGGCCACCGTGGCGGATGGCTGGCTGATCGCCTGGTGGCCGGGCGGCGCCGCGGCGACTTCGTCCCAGGTCACCAATGGTCGGGCACGTCGAGCGAAGCGCTGCAGTCGGCGGACCAAGGGAGGGCCCGGGACCGTCGACACCGCCGCAGCCGGGCGCGTGCGCCGCCGCTGCAGGTGCTGCCAACGCTTCCAAGCCGCGGACGGCCAACCGACCAACGTCCCGGTGCACTGCGCGGGCTCGGGCAAGCAGCGGCAACAGCGGTCGGCAGCGGTCACGAGGTCTCGACACCACCGGGAGCAGCGGCGCCAGCCTGAAGAGCGGCGGCTGACACGCAGCACACCGAGGTCGGCTGCCCTCAGGCAACGACCTCCATGCGCAACCCGGTGGCGTCGAGTTCGCCCCCGAACCGCAGGCAGGAACCACCCAGGAAGCGCCGGGCGGTCCAGGCCAAGGCGAGGGCGTCGAGCACGTCGTCCGGCTGTGCTCCGAGGGGTCCGGCCTCGAGGAGGGCAGGGACGTCGACACCAAGATGCTCGTGCAGCACGGCAACGCGCTCGGCCCGTCCGTCGGCCGTTCGCTTGCTGTGCTGCATCGGCGCGTCCGCCGCTCATCACCGCAAAGCTCAGTTCGGGGCAGGCCTCGAAGAGCGACTGCTGGAGCCGGGGCGACTGCACGGCGTCGACCTCTCTCGATCTTCGCCACGATGTTGTAGAGCTGCTTCGACAGACGCCTTGCCGCACGACCTGCCGGGACACGGCGCACGCCTCCTCGTAGGTGCTGGTCCCGAGCACCGCCGCGGACCGGCGCGGGAAAGACCGAGCTGCGGCGGGGCCCGAGCCGACGGCGCGCCTCGCGGTCGCAGGAGCGGGGATCGCGGTCGGCCAGGCCGATGGGGATGTCGACGGCGACCGCAGCCAGATCGCCTGCGTCGAGCGCCCGCACGACGTCCTCGACCGAAGGAGACGACCGTGACCGCGACCACGTCGCCGGGCTGCGTGACGTCCCCTCGTGCCGGCAGCGTCGCCAGCACCCAGCCGCCGCGGCAGCCGTCGAGACCTCCGACCACGCGTCCCGTGTCACGCCGCGCCGCGCGCCGACTCAGCCCAGCGCCGCCCAGTTCACCTGGTCCTTCGGCGTCAGCGTCACCGGCCGGCCGATCAGCTCGTCCTCCTCGGCCGCCGCCAGCACCGCCGGGCCGCCGTCCAAGAAGGCGTAGCAGCGGCCGCCGCCCGGCAACGTCGCAGATCAGCAGCGCCCGCTCCGGCCCCCCGTCGCGCCCGTGCAGCACCGAGTACGTCGCGACCGTCGCCGGGCCCGACGGCGAGCCCACGATCCCGACCGGCGTCTCGACCGCCGCGTACGGCGCCGGGTCCGCCACCACGCCCGTACCCGGGTCGGTCGACCACACCCCGTAGGCGTGCTTCTGCATGTGCATGCCGACGCCGCTCACCACCCCGTGCGCACCCGGGTCGGCGCGCAGGCGCTCGGTCATCGCGGCCAGCGAGTGGGTCATGTAGTTCGACCCCGGCCCCCCGTGGTACGGCAGGCCGCCGGTCACGGTGACCGCGGCGGCACGGGCGTCGCGACTCGGCGATCCCCAGCGCGTCCAGCGCGAAGCACACCGACGACGCGAAGCACGAGTACAGGTCGAGGTGCGCGACGTCGTCGACACCGATGCCGGCCCCCGACAACGCCGCGCCCGCCGCCGCACGCCATGGCGGGGGAGTGCCACAGCTCGGGGTGTCCGGCCACGTGCTCCGGCTCCTCGGCGTAGCCCCACCCCCGCAGGTAGACCCGGCGCTCCTCGGGCACACCCAACGCATCGGCGCGCTCGGCCGATGCCAGCAGCACGGCGGCGGCCATGTCGACGTCCATGATCGACGTCATCAGCTTCGTGTAGGGGTAGGCGACCATGCGGTTGTCCGCCGTCGCCGACGACGACCTCGTCGGCGGACGCGCGCCACCGGGAACCAGGCGTGCTCCGGCTGCGCCGCCGCCACCGACGTCATCGCCGCCATGACCCGCCCGTCGGCGGCACGGTGCTCGGCCTGAGCGCCCGCCCGAGGTGCGCGCGCCGCGCGTTGTCGAACAGCGCGAACGTCAGGTACGCCTCGAAGACCGAGTGGCTGATCTCGGACGGGTCGAAGACCATGTCCATCGGGAACGGCCGCTTCTCCTCGGGCCGGAACGACCACGGCGGCCGCTCGCCGGCCTTCTTCAGGCGGCGGACGGTGGCCAAGCGCCTCCGCGCCGACGAGCAGTGAGAAGTCGAGGTCGCCTGCCCGGATCGCACGCGGCCGCCTCGACGGCGAGCACATGGGGGACCGACCCGCCGATGCCCGAGTAGCGACGCCGCGCCGGCGACGCGCCCAGCCGGTCCGACAACCGCTGCACCGCGTCGTCGTACTGCCACGACTGCGAGTACACGACGTCGATGCCCTCGAGCTCGCCGAGCGCCCCGGACACCCGGCCGCCGGCGTCGGCCGCGGCGTCGCGCGCGACGCGCTCCCACATGTCGAGCGGCTCGGGCGCCAGGCCGTCGCGTGGCGACCACGTCGAAGTCGTCGGCGTGCCAGGTGTGGCGGGCGACGCCGATGATGCAGGCGGCGCGAGGGTCGGCGGCCGGGCTCACTCCGACGACGCGGGTCGCGCGGACGACGGCGACGCGACGCCGGTGCTCAGGCGCGCGACTTGCCGGGCATGGCGATCGCCCGGTCGGCGATGATGTTCTTCTGGATCTCGGTCGAGCCCCCGCCGATGGTCGAGTACCGCTGGAAGGCGTACAGCCTGGTCCACTTGCCGCGGTCGACGGTGTCCGGCCCGCCCTTGGCCAGCAGCCCCGGCCGGCCCCAGCAGGTCGACGGCCAGCTCGGACACGCGTCTGCGCCATCGACGACCACGACAACTTGGCGAACGGCACCTCGGGCCAGTTCTTCTCGCCCTTCATGATCTTGGACAGCGCCCGCAGCGACAGCAGCCGGGCCAGCTCGATCTCCGTCCAGATGTTCGCGATGCGGTCACGCAGCGACGGGTCCTCCAGCGCGCCGGGGTTCACCGACCGCGCCGCCTCGACCACGGCACGCAGGTCGGCGGCGAGGATGGCGATCTGCGACGCGATGCCGACGCGCTCGAAGCCGAGCGTGCCCATGGCCACCATCCAGCCGGCGCCCTCCTCGCCGAGGCGCCGACGGCCGGGATGCGCACGTCGGTGAAGAAGATCTCGTTGAACAGCTCCTCGCCCGCCATGTCCCGGATCGGCCGCACGTCGATCCCCGGCGTCTTCAGGTTGAGGATGAAGGCCGTGATGCCCTCGTGCTTCTTCCCCCGCTCGATCGCGGACGGGTCCGTCCGCAACAGGAAGAGGCCCCACGTCGCCAGGTGCGCGGAGGAGATCCAGATCTTCGAGCCGTTCACGACGTACTCGTCCGTCGCCTCGTCGTAGATCGCCGTCGTGCGCAGGTTGGCCAGGTCGTTGCCGGCCATCGGCTCGCTGAAGCCCTGGCACCAGTGCTCCTCGGCCTCGAGGATCGACGGCAGCCACTGCGCCTTCTGCTCCTCGGTTCCCCACTGGATGATCATCGGGCCGATCTGCCAGATCCCGTTCGTGTTGAACATCCCCGGCGTGCGGTACTCGGCCATCACCTCGGAGTAGAGGAGCCGCTGCATGGCGTTGATCGTGCGGCCCTTGGCGTACTCGGGCCCCCAGTGGATGGCGGCCCACCCGCCCTCGTGGAGCTTGCGCTGCCACTTCTGCCGCCTTTGTTGGCTCGCCTCGCCGCTCAGCTGCACGTCGTCACCGAGGGCCTCGGCCTCCAAGAACGGCGGCAGGTTCTCGTCCAACCAGGACCGGAGCTCGTCGCGGAACTTCTCGTCCTCGGGGGCCAGGGCGAAATCCACGCAGGAAGGGTAGCCGACCGACCGTGTACTCTGACGCCCGTGTCAGGGAACGGCGGCGCGCTGACGACGGCGCTCGTGACACGCGTTTCGCTGCTGCCGGGCCGGCATCCGTCGGGCTCGCACGAGCAGCGCTGCGGTAGCACTGCTCCAGGGGAGGACCGTGGACTTCACGTACGACGACGAGCAGCTGGCGCTCCAAGACGTGGCGCGCACCGCGCTCGAGCGCGAGTGCAGCCCGCAGCTGTTGCGCGAGCTGGCCGACGACCCGACGGGCATCACGCCGGCGCTGTGGTCGACGCTCGTCGACCTCGGCTGGACCGAGCCTCCTCGTCCCCGCCGAGCTCGGCGGCACCGGCGCCGGCCTGCTCGAGACCTGCATCGTCCTCGAGCAGATGGGCCGCCTCCCGCTGCCCGGGCCGTTCTTCTCCTCCGCCGTGGCGGCCACGCTGGCCGCCCGTGCGCTGGGCGCCGACCGAGCTCCTCGCCGACCTGGCGGCCGGCACCCGCCGCGGCACCGTCGCCCTCGGCGAGCAAGGCCACGGCGAGCCGCTCGCCACCGTGCGCACCCGCGCCCGCCGCAAGGCGGCGCAGTGGGTGCTGACCGGCGAGAAGCCCTTCGTGATGGACGGGCACACCGCGGACTGGGTCATCGTCGTCGCCCGCAGCGAGGAGGGCGTGCGCTCGTACCTGCTCGAGTCGCCCACCACCGCCGCCGGCGCCACCGTCGAGCTCGTGCCCTCGCTGGACCCGACCCGCAAGCTCGCCCGCCTCCTCCTCGACGAGACGCCCGCCGTCCCGCTCGGCCCGCCCGGGCAACCAGGCCCACCTGTGGCAGCGGGTCCAGGACGACATCGCCATCGGCCTCGCCGCCGAGACCGTCGGCGCCGCCGACCGCGCGCTGGGCGAGGCCATCGCCTACACCTCCGAGCGCATCGTCTTCGACAAGCCGGTGGCGACGTACCAGTCGATCCGGCACCGGCTCGTCGAGATGTTCCAGCAGGTCGAGATGGCCCGGGCGGGCTTCCAGTTCGCCGCCTGGGCGTCCGACACCGAGGCGCCCGAGCGGGAGCAGGCGGCGGCCATGGCCGCCAGCTACGCCGCCGAGGCGGGCGTCCGCGGTCACGGGCGAGGACATCCAGATGCACGGCGGCGTCGGCTTCACCTGGGCCAACGACGCGCACTTCTTCTTCAAGCGGGTGAAGCAGAACGAGGTCCTCTCGGCGGCGCCGGCGCCCAGCTGCACCGGCTGGCGTCGATCTTCATAGAGTCTGCGTGAGTGACTGACACCTCGAGCACCCCGAAGGCCTCGATGACTTCGAGCTCCTCGCCGCGCTTCGAGCTGAGCCCCATGCCGGCCGACCTGGCCGAGCGCTACCTCGCCGAGGGCCTCTGGGACGACCGCACGCTCGGGCAGCTGCTGAACGACGCGCTCCACGAGGACCCGGACCGCCGGTTCCGGATCTGGTCGCCGACCAATCCCTACGTCGGCACGGCCGGGGACGTGTACGAGGAGGCCCTGCGGGTGGCGGGCGGCCTGCGCGCCCACGGCCTCGGCCCGGGCGACCTCGTCGCCTTCCAGCTGCCGAACTGGGTGGAGGCGGCCATCACCTTCTACGCCTGCACCATCGTCGGCGTGACGATCGTGCCGATCGTGCACTTCTACGGCCCCAAGGAGGTCGGCTTCATCCTCCGCCAGAGCGGGGCCCGCGCCCTCGTCACCGTGTCGTCGTACGGCAAGCGCGACTTCCTGGCCGAGCTGGCCACCATCCGCGACGGCCTCAACGACCTCGAGATGGTGTTCGTCATCGGCGACACCGGCGACACCGGCGGCGCCGCGGACCTGTTGCCGTTCGACGAGCTTGCGCGCGGCCGAGCCGATGGACGGCCCGGTCGCCGTCGACCCCGAGACGCCCGCCGTCATCGGCTACACGTCGGGCACGACCGCCGACCCCAAGGGCGTCGTGCACACGCACCGCACGCTCGGCTGCGAGGTGCGCCAGCTGAGCGGCCACCAGGCCAACCGCGACCGTGCCGCGCTCGTCGGCGCGCCCGTCGGCCACGCCATCGGCATGCTCGGCGGTCTGCTCTGCCCGCTCGTCGGCGGCAAGGCGATCTACATGATCGACGGCTGGGACCCGCCCACGGTGCTCGCGGCCATGTTGGAGGAGGACATCTCCGCCGGCAGCGGCTCGACGTACTTCTTCACGAGCCTGCTCGACTGCCCCGACTTCACGGCCCAAGCACGTCGAGCTGATGCACTTCATCGGGCTGGGCGGCTCGCCGATCCCCGACGCGGTGGCCGAGCGGGCCGACGAGCTCGGCATCTCGCTCGTGCGTGCCTACGGCAGCACCGAGCACCCGTCCATCACCGGCTCCGAGCACGAGGCGCCGCGCGAGAAGCGGATCCACACGGACGGCAGGCCGCTCGACGGGGTCGAGATCCGCACCGTCGACGAGGACGGCAACGACGTCGGCATCGGCGAGCCGGGCGAGATCCTCTCCCGTGGCCCCGACCGCTTCGCCGGCTACACCGACCCCGCGCTCACCGCCGAGGCGATCGAGGAGGGTGGCTGGCTCCACACCGGCGACGTCGGCATCATCGACGCCGACGGCTACCTCACGATCACCGACCGGTTGAAGGACATCATCATCCGCGGCGGCGAGAACGTCAGCGCCGCCGAGGTCGAGCAGTTGCTGGCGCACATGAAGGGCGTCGCCGAGGTGGCGGTGGTGGCCGCACCCGACGAGCGCTTCGGCGAGCACGGCTGCGCGTTCTTCCGCATGCAGCCGGGCAATGGAAGCGCCCGACCTCGAAGCGGTGCGGGCACACCTCTCCGAGGCCGGGCTGGCCCGGCAGAAGTGGCCCGAGGAGCTCCGGATCGTCGACGAGCTGCCCCGGACGCCGTCGGGGAAGATCCAGAAGTTCGTGCTGCGCCAGCAGCTGCGCGCCGGCGGCTGATCCTCGGCTGATCCAGCGCCCGTCAACAGCCGACAAAAAAGCAGACGCGCCAAAGCGGCGCGCCTGCTTCACCTCACCCTCGACTTGATGTACCCCCACCCGCTCGTCCAGGAAACGCCCTACTCCCGCTGAGGCGGAGGGTCGTGGTTCCGCAACCGGTTGTGGAACCCGCACAAGCAGCCGTCCGTTGTCCTGCGTCGTCCGGCCACCCCGCGCCCAGGGCAACAGGTGGTCGGCCTGGCACCGTGACGCCGGCGTGTCACAGAAGGCGTGCACGCACTCGCGGTCTCGCAACTCGATAGCCCGCCGGGTCCCACCGGTGAAGAGACGCTGCGTGGGGGAGACCTCGACCCGGCCCGAGGGTTCCATGACGGCGCGCTCCAGGTCGGCGATCGACAGCCACGGCACCAACTCTCCGGGTGAAACGACGATGCCCTCGGCGAGCTCGCACACCCGGCCCGACAGCGTCGGCCAGTCGACCAGGACGCTGAAGAGGGGAGCGGGCGGGCGGCGGGCGCCGTCGGGCTGCACGAGGGACGAGCGGGCGGCCATTTCCACCAGCGCGTCGGCCCGGCGCTGCGCCGGGGTGCGCCAAAGGTCCTCGACGGCGGGGTTCCCGCCACGCTCTTCCCGTGCCCGGGCCCAGTCCGCCTTGAAGAACTCCTCCTCGATCCGGCCGAGCTCACCCGACACGATCGATCCGGAGATCGGGTCCAGGGTCATCGAACCCAGGTACATCCCGTTGATGCTCGCCTCGAGATACACGTCACGCCGCGCCCGTCGCTCCTCGGCCGCTTCCTCGCTGCCGTCCGGATCGGCCAGCTGGTCCCAGTAGGCGACCGCCTTCACGAACTGTTCGAACGGCAGCCGCTTGGCTTGCGTGACGAGTACGGCCTCGTCCCGGGCGAGCGACTCTTCCGTATCGGGACGCCGGACGGCGACCACGGCATCGACGTGGGCGGCGTTGATCTCACCCGATTGAAAGGCCTTCTCGGCGACAGGGAGATGACGGAGATGCCGGCCACGCCTGCACGATCCGCCGGGCCGCCGCCTTCGGGAGCCGGCAGGTCCGCGCCAGCCAGGCCGACGACGTCTTCGCGCCGTCGAGAGCCCAATCACCGGAGGCATCGAAAGCCGCAGCCGACGACGAGATGACCGACTCGAGGCGCGTTTGCTGCTGCACGAGCATCCGCATGGAGGTTGCGTCTCGATGCGCGTCCACGCCCTCTTCCAGCAGATGATCGATCGCTGCCGCCAACTCCCGGATCGACGGGGAGTGGATCTCCTCTGTGGCAGTTGCCCGCATTGCGGTCATCGAACCACGTGGTTGTGACACCGACCGGCCGCCAAAACCACAGAAATTCCGGCAGAAATTCCTCCAGAAATTGCTCCCACACGCGTCGTCGCCCCCGACCGTTCTCCGGTTGCAGACGAGCAAAAGGAGACAACGGAGAGAGGAGTGATCGTGATGGCCATCTGCACGTTCTGTGGCAACGACATGATCCACGGGACCACGTGCTCGGAGGAGCGACTCGCGATCGGCGGCGTCGAATACGAGCCGATCCGGTGGGGGGAGGAGAAGGGCTACCGCTTCCAGTACATGACCGAGCGGTGCGGCGACTGCAATGTGCCCAAGGGTGCGGTGCACCACCACGGGTGCGATCTCGAGCAGTGCCCGGCGTGTTACAGCCAGGCGATTTCATGTGGGTGCATGGATGACTGTGCACCTGCGAACGCAGCCGCCGACTCCGGCAACCGGGCAATTGGGTAGGTGGACGGGTCTGCGCCGCCGGACCGGGTCCGGCGTGCTCAGGTCGGTCGGCCGCAAGGCATGACGATCAACCGCGGGCCTCGAGCACCTCCTTCATCAGGCGCATCTCCTTCTCTATCTGCGCGAGCCCACTGGCCGAGGCGGCGGCGACGACGTCGTCGCCCAGCCCTTCGGGGAGGATGATCCAGAGCATCAGGGTCGCCTCGCACGCCTGCTCGCCCTGGGCGAGCACGACGAACTCCTCGTAGGCCTCGCTGCCACCCTTCATGCCGGCCGCGACCATCGTCGGGTGCACCGCGTCGATGATCCAGAGCTCGACCGGCTGCCCGCCGTCGGCTTGGTTCGGGTCGGCCATCGTGAAGGAGTAGCGGGCGCCGGGACCGTTCGTCCCTCCTGCCCGGATCGATGCGCCCTCCGCCGTCCGGGCGACGTTGCTGACGTCCGGGTTGTAGTCGGGAAGGTTCGAGAAGTCGAGCCGGTACTGCCACACGGCTTCGGCCGGGACGGAGAAGGTCGCGGAGGCGACCGCAGACGGATCTTGGTCGGGTGTCGAGAGAGGCACGGCGTCAGTGTGCGCGGCGGCGACCGCCGGTGCAAGTGAGGGAAAGAGCGAACGTTCTCAGGCGGGAGGGGGCTGCAAAATCGCAGCAGCCTCGCGGGCGCGCTGGAGCGACAGCGCGACCACGTCGGTCCCCTCCGCGATGGCACCCGAGGCGTACTCGATGAAGACCCCCACCACCATGGCGCTCAACATGCGGGCGACCGGCCCGGCGCCTGCGCGCTCGGCCAGGTCGGGACGCTGCTTGGTGATCCACTCCTCGATCGAGGATCTGGAAGGTCGTGAAGAGGTCGAGGCCGACGGACCGGGCGGTCGTCTCGGCACGGATGGCCTCACCGACCATCAGGCGTACGAAGTCCTCGACTTCGAACATCGACACGAGGATGTCGGCCAGGAGTTGTCGCCAGCGGGGTGTCGACGTCCTCGTACTTCTGCGGGTCGGGAGTCGAGCGCGTTCACCGGGAGGAAGCCGTGCTCCACGAGGACCGCTTCGAGCAGCTCCCGTTTCGAGGGGAAGTAGTGGTAGAGCGAGGCGACGTTGAGGCCGCAGGCCGACGCCAGGTCGCGCATGCTCGTGCCGTCCACGCCCCGCTGGGACATCAGGCTCAAAGCGATCTGGAGGATCCGGCGTCTCGTGGCCGAGCCCTCGCCCCCCGCCGCCGGCCGGGCTCTCGCCGTCGGCGACGTGGCGGTCGAACCCGGCTCCGACGAGTCGGAATCGATCGTCATGTTCATTTGCATCCCTCCGCTCCGTGACCCCGGAGGGTCTCTGAAATCCCAGGTCATGCCCTGGTACCGGCCCGGTGACGGGCAGGTCGGCCGGCCATCGACACCCGCCCCGTAGGTCGACACCCCAACGTTCGTTTTGCTATATATGACACGGGTGTCAGAGACGACCCGTTCTCTCAACACCAAACGGTAGGGGGTCAGGGGGCAAGATGCCAGGAGTTGACACGGCGGCTGATGCCGCCGCCATGCCGTTCGATCCCTACGAGCTGAAGGACATGGTGGGCGGGACCGTCCTGGACCCGTATCCCCTGCTCCACGAGCTGCGGAGGGAATCGCCGGTGCACACCGGCCCGATCGACCTCGGGGACGGCGAGGAGGTCTACCACGACCCCACGAAGCCGCCCCCGGTGACGGTGTTCGGGTTCGAAGAGGTCGTCCAGGTGCTCCGCGACAACGAGACGTACTCGTCGGTGGTCTACGAGGACGTCATGGGCATCGTGATGGGGCGGACCATCCTGCAGATGGACGAGCCCGAGCACAAGAAGGTCCGCGACCTGGTCGCCTCGAGCTTCCGCTCCAAGATGCTGGCTCGCTGGGAGGAGGAGCTCGTGGCCGTCGTGGTCAACGATCTCGTCGACTCCTTCGTCGCCGCAGGGCCGCACCGACCTCGTCCGCTCCGTCACCTTCAACTTCCCCGTGCAGGTCATCGCGCGCATCCTCGGGTTGCCGCGTCGACGACTACCCGCGCTTCCAGCGCTGGGCGCTCGAGCTCACCAGCGTGGCCTCGAACTGGGACCGCGGCGTCGCGGCGTCGGAGGCCCTCCGGGACTACTTCGCGGACGTGATGGAGGAGCGCCGGGCCAAGCCGGGCGACGACCTCATCAGCGATCTGGTGCGGGCGGAGGTCGACGGCGAGCGCCTGAGCGACGAGGACATCTTCTCGTTCCTGCGGCTGCTGCTCCCGGCGGGCGTGGAGACGACGTACCGCGCCTCGGGCAGCCTGCTCTTCGCACTCCTCAACGACCGGGCCCAGCTCGACGCCCTCTACGCCGACCGCGCGCTGTTCGCGCAGGCGTTCGAGGAGGTCGTGCGCTGGGAGCCGCCCGTCACCGTGATCCTGCGCCGCGTCATGCAGGACACCGTGCTGGCCGGCGTGTCGATCGAGAAGGGAGCAGACGTCGCGCTGATGATCGGCGCGGCCAACCGGGACGAGCGCAAGTACGACGAGCCCGACCGCTACGACATGTTCCGCAGCCAGCGCCAGCACGTCGGGTTCGGCTTCGGCGTCCACGTCTGCCTGGGCATGCACCTCGCCCGCATGGAGTCACGCATCGCGATCAACACGCTCTTCGACCGGCTCGGCCCGTTCACGCCTCGACCCGGAGGCGGAGCCACCGCACATCGAGGGCATGGCCTTCCGGTCGCCGCTGTCGCTCCCGGTTGTCTTCGACGCCCGCTGAGATCGCCGCTCTTGCCTGGCGGCGCCCAGTTTCCGCCGGAACCGGTGCCGGCGGCCGGGACCATGGGCGCCGGACCCAGAAGCTAGGTTCCAACGCATGGCCGAGATGAGCGAGAGCGAACCGATGGACATCAAGATCGACTGGGACCTGTGCATGGGGTCGGGCAACTGCATGTTCTGGGCGCCCGACACCTTCGACCTCAGCGAGGACGGGCACGCGGTGGTCACCGACGCCACGGCGTCGCCCGAGGAGAAGATCCGCATCGCCGCGCAGGGCTGCCCGGTCGGCGCGATCTCGCTGTGGCGCAACGGCACCCGGCTCTCGCTCGAGGACGGCGCCTGATGCCGATCGCCGTCACGGAGGAGCACGAGTCCCTCCGCCGCACCGCCCAGCGCTGGCTCGAGACGCACTGCCCGCCGACCGAGCCGCGTGCGCTCGCCGAGGCCGTTCCTACGCCCTCTGCGGTCCCGCACTCGTCCGAGCTGCCGCCCGTGTGGGAGAAGATGGCCGCGCAGGGCTGGCTCGGGCTGCACATCGCCGAGGAGGACGGGGGGCAGGGTTTCACGCTTGGCCGAGGTCGCCGTCGTGCTCGAGGAGCTCGGCGCCGCGCTCTTCCCCGGTCCCGTCCTTCCCACCCTCCTCGTCTCGGCGGCACTCGTCCGCCACGCCGACGCCGACATCCGCCGCCGGCTGCTGCCCGGCCTGGCCGACGGCTCGCTCACCGCGGCGGTGGCGCTCGGCGCGTCGGTCGACGCCGATCGGACCGGCGACGGTTCGATCGTCCTGCGCGGCGCCGTTCGCCCGGTCCTCGGCCTGCCGGCGGCGCGGCTGGTGCTCGTGCCGCTCGCCGGATCGGCCGAATGGTGCCTGCTCGATCGCTCGCGTCCTCGGTGACGCGCTCGTGCTGCGCGACGGCGCTGCCCGCGCTCGACCCGACCCGGTCCGTCGGCGTGCTCGAGTTCGCCGGCGGCGGACTGCGGCTGCCTCCCGACGGACAGGTCCTGGTTCCCGACGAGACCGTGCGCAGCCTCGCGCTCGTGCTCGCGCGCAGCCGAGAGCGCCGGCCTGGCGCGCTGGTGCCTCGACACGGCATCGGACTACGCCAAGGTGCGGGTGCAGTTCGGACGGCCCATCGGCCAGTTCCAGGCGGTGAAGCACGCGCTCGCCGACATGCTCGTCGCGGTCGAGCAGTGCGCGGCCGTCGCATGGGACGCGGCCGCAGCGTGGAGCGAGGCGCCGACGAGCGACGCCGACACCGACGCGGCCGCCAGCCGTCACCTCAGCGCACGCATCGCCGGGGCCGTCGCGCTGCCAGGCGCCGCCCACTGCGCCAAACAGTGCATCCAGACCCTCGGTGGCATCGGCTTCACCTGGGAGCACGACGCGCATCTCTACCTGAAGCGGGCCATGGCCAATCTGCAGCTGGTGAGCGGCGGCGACGTCGGTGCGATCGAGCTCGACGTGGCCGGCGCGGGCGGTCGCCGGCGCCCGGCGCAACCTGGCCGCCGACCTGCCCGCCGAGGCGGAGTCGCTGCGGTCGACGGTCCGCAAGGTGGTCGAGGAGTTGCGGCGGCCGGCGCGGACGACCCGTCCGGCCTGACACAGCGCGCCGCCTCGCCGAGGCGGGCTTGATCATGCCGCACTGGCCGGCGCCGTGGGGCCGGGGCGCGTCGCCGCTCGAACAGCTGGTCATCGACGAGGAGATGGCGGCCGCCGGCGTGGCTGCGCCCGCACCTCGCCGTCGGCGCGTGGGCGCTGCCGACGATCATCGCCTACGGCACCGAGGAGCAGCAGGAGCGCTGGGTCCGGCCGACCCTGCTCGGGCAGCTCAACTGGTGCCAGCTCTTCAGCGAGCCGGGCGCCGGCTCGGACCTCGCCGCGCCTGAGCACGAAGGCCGAACGCGTCGAGGGCGGCTACGTGCTGAACGGGCAGAAGGTGTGGACGTCGCTGGCGCAGACGGCGGACTTCGGCATCTGCCTCGCGCGCTCCGATCCCGATGCGCCCAAGCACGCGGGCATCACGTACTTCATCGTCGACATGCACGCCGAGGGCATCGACATCCGGCCGCTCCGCGAGCTCACGGGCGCAGCAATGTTCAACGAGGTCTTCTTCAACGACGTCTTCGTCCCGGACGACTGCGTCATCGGCACACCGGGCGACGGCTGGCGGATCGGCCGCACGACCCTGGCGAACGAGCGCGTCTCGATGTCCTCGGGCGCGTCCTTCGGCAACGGCGTCGAGTCGCTGATCCGCACCATGGCCCGGCGCGCCGAGCGCGGCGAACTGCTGCCCGCGAGCCTCGAGGAGCGCCTCGGTCACCTGATCGCCGAGGCACAGTCGGTGGCGCTGCTCGGCCACCGCTCGACACTGCGCACGCTGTCGGGCGTCGACCCCGGCAGCGGCTCGAGCGTCCGCAAGCTGCTGGGAGTCGAGCACGAACAGCGCGTGCAGGAGATGGGCATGGCGCTCTACGCCGCCGACGGCGCGGTGCTGGACGGCAAGGCGCAGCGATGGGAGGAGGGGTTCCTCTCCACACGCTGCCTCACCATCGCCGGTGGCACGAGCGAGGTGCAGCGCAACGTGATCGCGGAACGCATGCTCGGCCAGCCCAAGGACCCCGAACCGGGCAGCTGACGCGGCGTGTCATAGTTGGGCATGCGCCTCGCCACCGACGAAAACCTGCTCGAGTTCCGGCGCGAATTCGAAGAGTGGTTGGACGCGCACCTCCCCGGGCCCGACGTGGTCGAGCAGGAGCACCGCAACTCGTCCGCCCACCTTCCGGGCTGGGCGCGCGACTTCCAACGAGAGCTGTTCGAAGCCGGGTACCTGGTCCCGGGATGGCCGCCCGAGCTCGGCGGCCGCAACGCGACGCCGCAGGAGCAGATGATCTACTTCGAGGTCATCTCGGAGCGGCAGGTGCCCCGGTCGCTCAACCCACAGGGCCTCTCCATCTGTGCCGCCTCCATCGTCGAGTTCGGCACGGACGAACAGAAGGCGCGCTTCGTCGTCCCGACCCTCAAGGGCGAGATCACGTGGTGCCTCGGCATGAGCGAGCCCAACGCCGGCAGCGACCTGGCGTCGCTGACGCACGAAGGCGGAACGGCGCGAGGGCTGCTTCGTCGTCAACGGCCAGAAGGTGTGGACGTCGGGCGCACACGACGCCGACTTCTGCCTCTGTTTCGTGCGCACCGACCCCGAGGCACCGAAGCACCGTGGCATCAGCGTGCTCATCATCGACATGCAGCACGCCGGGCATCACGTGCCGGCCGCTGCCCGAATTGACCGACCCGGACCATGCGGATTTCAACGAGGTCTTCTTCACCGACGTGGAGGTGCCCGAGGAGAACCTCTTGGGTGAGCTCAACAACGGATGGTCGATCAGCCAGGGGTCGCTGCGTCACGAGCGCGGGATGCTGTGGATCTTGAACGCAGCCAGGATGGAGCGCACCATGCGCGGCCTCGTGCGCGTGGCGCAGCGGCCGGACGGCCGCGGCGGGACGCTCGGCGACGACCCGCGCCTCGCCGAGGCCATCGGCCGGGCCGCAACGGACGCCGCAGCGATTCGCTGCATGGGCTATCGAGGCTTCGCCAAGTCGGTCCGCGGCGAGATGGCTCCCGAGCACATGGTGCTGAAGCTGTTCTCCAGCGAGGCGGAGCAGAGCGCATGCGAGGTCGCCCGTGATGCCCTGGGGGCCGATGGCCTCGATCTCGACGGCGCCGGTCCCAGACGCTTCACCGACTGGGACGTCGAGAACTTCGATGTCGGACCAGCGGAGGTCATGGGCGCGTTCTACGACGGTGCGTGGGCCGACCAGTACTGGCGCTCGTTCTCCCACACGATCGCCGGCGGGACGTCGGAGATCCAACGCAACATCATTGCGGAGCGGGTGCTCGGGCTCCCGCGCGGGTGACCTGAGCCCGCGCAAACCCCGCACAAATCGCCCCGTCAGCGGCGACAACGCCGATCCATCGACCCCGACACCCGCCAGGCACCGCTTTGCGCGGGCAGGACGCGGTTGTTGCATACGTTGGCGCGTCTGTTGTGTCGGGCGTTTGACTGACACGACGCGTGCGCCGACGTCGCATAGTCCAAAAGTCCTACGCGTGCGTCGCTGATTCACACCATTTAGTCAAAAGGTCCCATTGTGTTGCGCACGGACGCGGATTCAATTCACACGTTTTAGTCAAAAGGTCCCATTCACATGGGAAAGCGCAATCCCGATACTCACCTTCGGAAGCAGAAATTCGGAGGGGGAGCGCCGTGCTTGGTCGGGGTCGTTGGCGGGTGGCGACGTTGTTGCTGCCGATGGGGATCATGATCGCGAGCACGTTGGCGGCGGCTGCGTCGAGCGCGCCGGCTGGAGCGGCGGGCATCCTTCCGCCGTCCAACCCTCCCGCAAACATCGCACCGAGCAGCGGCGACTGGCTGTCGTCCATCAACGCCGCCCGCGCGCAAGAGGGCGTCGGCCCGATGAACGTCTCGGAGTCGCAGCTCGCCGGCCTGCCGATCGACGAGCAGGTCCTCACGGTCGTCAACGACGAGCGGGTCGACCGGGGTCTGCCGCCGATCAACTACGTGACGTCACAGCTCGATGGCTACGCGCAGGGCGGAGCCAATGCGGGCAGCGACCCGTCGTTCCCGTCCGCGTTGACGGGCGGCGCGCCGATCACGTTCGGCGGCTCGGTGTGGGCCGGTGGCCTCACGTCGGTGCTCGAGGCCGACTACTACTGGATGTACGACGACGGCTGGAGCGGCTCGTCGACGACGAACATGGCCTGCGGCGGCCTGACGGGCTCGGAGCTGCTGGGGTCACCGCGACATCATCTTGCACGAGTTCCCGAATTGCCCGAGCGGCCTGCCCGTGCTGTCGATGGGCGCCGCCTACTCGCACGAGCGGCTACCCCGGCGGTTCGCTGACCGGCGAGTTCGTCAGCTCGTGCGCACCGCCGAGTGACATCACGTTGAGTTGGGGTTCGGTGGCCTCCGCCGTGCAGTCCTCGTCGAACACGATCGGCATCGCGCCGTTGCCCAACGGAACCGGCTACTGGGAGGCCGAGGCGAACGGCACCGTCGCCGCCTTCGGCGTCGGCCCAGAACTTCGGCTCGGTCCCGGGCGGGCTCAACGCCCCGATCGTCGGCATCGCAGCCACGCCCAACGGTGGCGGCTACTGGCTGGTGGCCGCGGACGGCGGCATCTTCAGCTTCGGCAACGCCCAGTTCTACGGATCGACCGGCGCGCTGCGCCTCAACAAGCCCATCGTGGGCATGGCCTCGACGCCCGAGCGGCGGCGGCTACTGGCTGGTCGCCTCCGACGGCGGCATCTTCAGCTATGGCGACGCCCGCGTTCTTCGGTTCCATGGGCGGCCACGCGCTGAACCAGCCCATCGTCGGCATCGCGGCCGACCCCGCCACCGGCGGTTACTGGGAGGTGGCCACCGACGGCGGCATCTTCGCCTACAACGCGCCGTTCTACGGCAGCACGGGCGCCATCCGCCTGAACCAGCCCATCGTCGGGCATGGAGGCCTCGCCCAACGGCCAGGGCTACCGCTTCGTGGCGGCGGACGGCGGCATCTTCACCTACGGCCAGGCACCCTTCGACGGGTCGACCGGCGGCATGCCGCTGTCGGCCCCGGTCGTCGGCATGGCGGCCGACAACACGACGAACGGCTACTGGCTGGCGGCGGCGGACGGAGGGATCTTCACCTTCGGCGGCGCCTCGTACCTCGGCCGGCTGGTCGCCTAGCCCGAGGAGGAGCCGCAGCGCACCGCGTCAGCGGTACTCGCTGCGTTGGTCAGAGCACGCCGCGTGCGGTGAGGTCCTCGAGCTCGGCTTCGCTCAGGCCGACCACGCCGCACCAGACCTCTTTGTTGTGCTCTCCCAGACGCGGCGCCCCGGAGGGCACGGCGCCCGGGTTCTTCGTCAGCCGCGGAAACGGCGCCTGCTGGCGCACGGCGCCGATGACGGGGTCGTCGATCGGCACGAGGTCGCCCCGCTCCGCCATGTGGGGGTCGGCGAAGATGTCGGCTGCGCTGTAGGCGGTCCCGACGGGGACGTCGTGTTCGACGCAGCGCACGGTGATCTCGTCGGCGGTGAGGCCGGATGTCCACGCGGCCACGATCCCGTTGATCTCGTCGCCGTGCTCGGCACGGTGCGCCAGCGTGTCGAAGCGCGGTTCCTGCGTCAGCTCTGGACGGCCCATGGCGGCGCACAGGCGCCGGAAGTTGGCGTCGGAACCGGCCACGATGCACACGTAGCACCCGTCCGCGGTGGGGTAGTTGTCGAGCGGGGCCGAGGTGGAAAGCCGATTTCCCTCGCGTTGGCGGACGATCCCCAACCGGTCGTACCCGGCGAGCGTCCATTCCAGGATGCGCAGCATCGATCCGTAGAGGGCGGCATCGATGACCTCTCCTTGCCCGTGGGCCTCGCGCCCGTCCGCAGCACCCGCTGTGTCTACCGCATCGCGGCCATAGAGCGCGGCGACGGCAGCGAATGCGGCAAAGGTTCCGGTGAGGTAGTCGGAGATGTTCACTCCGGACCGCACCGGCGGACGATCCGGTTCGCCGGTCAGATTGAGGAGCCCGCCGAAGGCGATGCCCAGGCGGTCGAGCCCGGGCCGGGGTGCGTAGGGGCCTGTCTGGCCGAAGGCACTGATCCGCACGTAGACGAGGTCCTGGGGCAGGTCGTCGGGGCCGAGTCCCCAGCGCTCCATGGTGCCGGGCCGGAAGTTCTCACAGAGGACGTCGGCCGTGGCCATCAGGCGCTTGAAGAGATCCTTCCCCTCGGGCTGCCGAAGATCGCACGTGACGCCCCGCCGGCCGCGGCCCTCGACCGACCACGACAAGCGAGTAGCCGGGACCGTCGTCGACCGGGACGAACGGCCCCATGCTCCGCATGAAGTCACCCTCGCCCGGCAGCTCGACCTTGATCACGTCAGCACCGAGTTCGCCGAGCAGGCCGGCGCAGAACGGCGCCGAGATCCTCGTGCCGACGTCGATCACCCGGATGCCGCGGAGCGGGCCGCCTGACGAGCCCCCCTCGCTCACGACTTGGATCCGGGCTGCCCCTGGTCCCGTTCGGCGATGACCTCCTTCATGGAGCCCTTCGCCTTGCGTGCCGTGAGCGCGTTGAGTGCCGTGGCCGAGTTGTGGACCCAGTGGTGCGCCATGAAGTGGTACTTGAGGGCGTCCCGCTTGCCCATGAGGTCGGCGGTCTGGTTGATCGTGTCCTTCACCGTTTGCGCCGTGACGGGCGGCACCAGCGCCACCCGGTCGGCCAGCTCGCGCGTCTTCGCTTCGAGCTCGGCCCGCGGGACGACGCGGTTCACCAGGCCGAGGCGCCAGGCCTCCTGGGCGTCGATCGTGTCGCCGGTGAAGAGGAACTCCTTGGCCTTGCGGATCCCGAGCTCCCAGGGCTCGACGAGCAGCTCCACGCCGGCCCCCGTGAGGCGGAGCACCGGGTTGGAGAAGACGGCGTCGTCCGCGGCGACGATGAGGTCGCACATCGCTGCGAGCATCAGGCCGGCGGCCACGCAGCTGCCCTGCACCGCGGCGATGGTCGGCTTGCGGAAGTCGTGGATCCGCAGGCAGCGGTCGAAGTACATCGTCTTCTCGTGGTGGAACTTCCCCTCGGGCGTCTCGCGCATCGCCACCCACGGGTCCGACCCGTCGTCGGCGACGATCGCCTTGAGATCGTGGCCCGAGGAGAAGTGTTTGCCGGCGGCGGCGAGGATCACCACCCGCACGGCGTCGTCCGCGTCGGCCAGGTCGAAGCCGGCGTCGATCTCGTCGATCATCGTCGAGTCCTGGGCGTTCGCCTGGTCAGGCCGGTTCATCGTGACCGTCGCGACGGCGCCATCGGTCTCGTAGCGGATTCTTTCGAAACTCTGTGCCATCTCGGTCATCCTCCTGCCGCCATCATGTCGCGTCGTGCCGGCACGCTCGGGCCGCTCGTTCAGCCCCGTGGCAACCCGAGCACGCGCTCACCCACGAGCGTGCGCTGGATCTCGTTCGTGCCGGCGAAGATGGACGATGCCTGGTAATAGAGCCACGAGCGCTGCCACGCACCGTCGGCCGGGTTGCCCGGCGCCCCTTCCCACAGCGGCGAGGCCTCTCCGAGGACGTCGAGCGCGGTGTGGTGCAGGCGCTTGGACATTTCGCTCCAGTACAGCTTGAGGGCGCTGCCCTCGGGCCCCGGTGCCTCGCCTTTCGACAGGCGGGTCAGCGAGCGCCAGTTGTGCAGTTGGAAGAGCCGCACCTCGGTCGCCGCCTGCGCCAGCTCCTGCCGGAGCCGCCAGTCGTCGAAGCTCCCGCTGTCGTGCGCCAGGCGGAGCAGTTCCTCGATGAGCTGCGTATGGATCACCAGCTGCCGTGGGTTGATGCCGCGTTCGTGGGCGAGGGTGGAACCGGCGACCGTCCAGCCTTGGCCCTCGACGCCGACGCGGCGGTCGGAGGGGATGAACACGTCGTCCAGTTCGACCTCGTTGAATTCGGCTTCACCGGTCGACTGCACGAGGGGGTGCACGCCGACCCCGTCGGCGTGCATGTCAACGATCAGCGCGGTGATGCCGAGCTGGCGTTTGGGCGCGTCCGGGTCGCTGCGGGTGAGGCAGAGGCCCCAGTCGGCGAATTGGGCGTAGGAGGTCCAGACCTTGCGGCCGGTCACCCGGTACCCGCCGTCGACCGGGACGGCGCGCGTCGTGAGCGACGCGAGGTCGCTGCCGGCGTCCGGTTCGCTGAAGAGCTGGCACCACAGTTCCTCGGCGGAGAGGATCCGGGGCAAGAAGCGCGCCTTTTGCTCGTCCGTGCCATGTGCGAGCAGCGTCGGGCCGACGAGATTGATGCCGATGCGACCGACCAGCTCCGGGGCCCGTGCCCGCGCCAGCTCCTCGATGACCACATAGTTCTCGAGTGCACCGAGTCCACGGCCGCCGTACGCCTCGGGCCACGTGACACCCACCCAGCCCGCACCGGCCAACGCTGCTTGCCAACGCCGCCCGAACGCGACCGTCTCGGCCAGGTCGTCGAAGCGCGGGGGGAGGCCGACGCCGTAGGGCCAGGGCAGGTGTTCCTTCAGCCAGGCCCGGAACGCGTCGCGCAACACCTCCTGCTCGGGGGTGGAGCGGAGATCCATCTGCCGCAGCATGGCACAGCCGCCTCGACGGGTGACACCCGTGTCAGCCCTGACCGTAGACTGCGCCGCCGTGGACTTCGACCTCTCCGCCGACCAACAGGCTTTGCGCGAGGCAGCGGCGGCGCTGCTCGAGGGCAAGGCCGGGCACGACGCGTTGCGGGCGCGCGTCGGCACCGGCGCGGTGGTCGGCACGCTGCCGGGGGCCGGCGAGGCATCGGCCGCGTCCACCGCAGCGGACGCCCCCCGCGGCTACGACGCGGCGGCCTGGGACGCCATGTCCGAACAGGGTTGGCTGGCCATCGAGCTGCCCGAGGACGAAGGCGGGCTCGGGCTCGGGCTGGTGGAAGTCGCCGTGCTCTGCGAAGAGGTGGGACGTCGCCTGGTCGCGGCGCCGTTCCTCCCATCGGTGGTGGCGCTCGGCGCGTTGAGCGACACCGACGCCCGCGCCACGCGCAGCGACGAAGGAATGGCGCGAGGCGCTCAGCCAAGGATCGGCCGTTGGGTGCACCGTCGTCGTTCCGCCGGGTCGGATATCGATCACCGACGCGGCCACGGACGGGGAGGTGCGCCTCCAGGGCGACACGCCGCCGGCGCCCTACGCGCCGTCGGCCGACGTGGCCGTCCTCGTCTGCGACGACGGCACGTACGCCGTCGACCTGCGCAGTGTGGGCCGGCCGGAACCGCTGGCCGCGATGGACCGCACGCGGCGAGCTCGGCGCCCTCCGCTTCGAGGGCACCCCGGCCGTGCGCCTCGGTGGGGCCGAGGCTGCGGCGCGTGCGCTCGACCGCGCCGCGACCCTCGTCTCGGCGGAGATGCTGGGGGCCGCCGACCACGTGTTGTCGATGTCGGTGGACTACGCGAAGGACCGTGTCCAATTCGGGAAGCCGATCGGTTCGTTCCAGGCGGTCAAACACATGCTGGCCGACGCACTGGTCGACGTCGAGGGGATGCGGTCGACCGTGTACTACGCGGCGTGGTGCACCGCGGCCGACGACCCCGAGCGCGCACTGGCGGCGAGCATGGCCAAGGCGTGGTGCTCCGATGCCTCGAGGCGGGTGATGGGCACGGGGTTGCAGGTGCACGGAGGCATCGGCTTCACGTGGGAGCACGACATGCACCTCTACGTGAAGCGGGCCCAGCTGGACCAGGTCAGTTACGGCGACGCCTCGTTCCACCGCGACCGCATCGCGACGATCCTGCGCACCCGGTTGGAGTCCGGCCAGGCGCTGTCCTGACTGCCGACTACGTCCTGACTACTACTTGAGCGTCCGGACGGGGACGTTCCCGATCCTGATGAAGACGAGGGTCTCGCCCTGTATCCCGTGGGCCGGTACGACGACTTGTGCCTGCGCTGCCACGAGGTAGTCGGACCGGATGACGGCGGTTTCGTGCACCTGGCCCTGCGTGGTGCTGGGTACGGGCTCGCAGGTGTTCCCGCTCGCGCGCGGCACGCGAGCGGAATAGTCGGCCAGGCTCTCCGTCCTCGTGAAGGTCCCACCTTTCTGCTGCCACCCCTTCTGGCCCCCGAGGATCGCCGTGTACGTGCTCAACACGCAGGAAATCGCGGGCTGACGCAGGACTCCGGCGAGCTTCGCCGACGACCCGCTGACGTCGTAGACCACCATCCGGGTTGGGGCGGAATAGCTGACGACGCGCTCCTGCGTCGTCCCGTTGGCGACTCCTCCTCCCACGGTCACCGAGGTGATCAGCTCCATGATCCAGGAGTTGGCACCCGTTGGGGTGCCGAAGGTCTGCTCGGCCGCGTTCTGGACCTGGATTGTCGTGGCGGTGGGAGCGGATGCCGCCCCCACTACGGCGAAGACCGCCGTGAGCACGGTCAAGACCGCGAGCAGCACCAACGGAACGAAATTGCGGTGACGCATCCGTCCAACGTAGTTCCGGGCCCTGCCTCCACGCGGTACCCCGAGGTGTGATTGCCGCTTCGGGCCGCACCGCGCCGCAGCATCAGGGTGCGGCGGCCTGGCGCTGCAACTCGGCACGGTCCGCCTTGCCCGAGCCGAGCAACGGGAGACGCTCGAGCCGCACGACCTTCTCCGGCGTCTTGAAGGTTGCGATGCCACGGCTGGTGAACCAGCGACGGCATTCCTCGAGGTCGAACGGCGCGGTGGACTCCACGAAGGCGGCGACGCGCTCGCCCATCAACGGATCGGGATAGCCGACGGCGACGGCATGGCGGACGTCCGGGTGCGCTTCGAGCGCGGCCTCCACCTCCGAGGCCGAGATGTTCTCGCCCCCCCTGATGATCACGTCCTTGAGCCGGCCGACGATACGCAGCCAACCTTCGCCGTCGACCGTCGCAAGGTCACCCGTTCGGAACCATCCTCCGGGGGCGATCACCGCTTCCGTCTGCGCGGTGTCCGCATAACCGGCGAACATCTCTGGCCCGCGCACCCAGAGCTCACCGGCCGAACCCGTCGGCAGGCGCGCGCCGGACTCGGGGTCCGAGATGCGCAGCTCCACCTGCCCGATGGCGCGGCCGTCGGTGTCCCGGGCGATCTCGAAGGGGTCGTCGTTGGTGCTCGTGGTGACGGTCGGCGCCTCGGTGGAGCCGTACGTGCGCTTGACGCGGCAGTCGAAGACACGGGCCGTCTCCTCGATGAACGCCGGCGTGACCGACGCGCCGCCGCTCGAGATCAACCGGACGGACGACACGTCCACCCCCGCACCCGACAAGGCGCCGAGCGCCCCGCCCATGGCGATGAAGAACGTCGGCGGGCCCGCCATGAACGAGACCCGCTCGCCGGCGACGAGACGCAGTGCCGTCTCCGCGTCGAACCGCCGCATCAGCACCGAGCGCATGCCGGCCGCGCCCGGGACGAGCACGCCGTTGAGCAGACCGGAGATATGGGCCATCGGCGCCGGCACCAGGACGGCGTCAACACCGGAGAGCCCATGGACCCGGGTCATCAACGACGCCTTCCAGCTCAAGCCGCGGTGGGTGTGGAGCACGGCCTTCGGGATGCCGGTCGAGCCGGAGGTGAACAGGACCAGCGCGACGTCGGACGGCTTGACCGCACTACTGCCCTCGACCGAAACGGGCACCCCACCGATTGAGTCCGCCAGCGCCACCGGCGAAGAGAGCACATCGGGTCCCAGTTCCAAGACGAGCGCCGGGTCGATCTGGGCCAGGGCCCCCTCCACGTCGGCCGCCCCGAAGGTATGGAGGAGCGGTGCCGCCACGGCGCCCAACCGCCAGCACGCCCGCACGAGCACCGCGGCCGCCAGGCTGTTCGGCACCTGCCATGCCACCGCGGCACCCTTCGTGGCACCGCGCGCACGCAAGCCGCCGGCCACGGTCGCCACCAGCGCCTCGGCCTCGGCGGCCGAGAGGCGCGTGTCGCCATCGACGATCTCGCCACCGTGCGCCGAAATGAGCGCGTCGAGTGTGGGCACGTCCCAGGGCCCTCCGGGGCGCCGGTAGGCGCGGGCCTGACTCGGCACCCACGTGGGTCGCAGGCGGAGGGTCACGGCAGGGGACCCTACCCGGGTCCCACTAACGTGACCCCGATGTCGGGAACGACCATCGCGTCGAGAACGGGTCACGCGTGGACCTCGCGCTGAAGAGAAGAGGACGAGGCGTTCGCGGCGTCGTTCCGCGAGTGGCTCGCGCTGCACGAGCACCGTCCGCCCGCGTTCGTCGACCTCGCCGACGAGGTGGCGTGGGGCCGCACCTGGCAGGCCACGCTTGCGTCCGACCGCTGGGTCGGGGTGCACTGGCCCGAGGCCTACGGCGGCCGGAGCGCGACGCCCGTGCAGGTCGCGCTGTACCAGAGCGAGTACGCCCGCTCACAGGCGCCACAGCCCGTGAACCGCGTCGGCATCAACCTGGTCGGGCCGACCTTGCTCGCGCACGGCACCGAGGACCAGCGGCTGCGCTACCTGCCGAAGATCCTCTCGGCCGCGGAGATCTGGTGCCAGCTCTTCAGCGAACCGGACGCCGGCAGCGACCTCGCCTCGCTCTCCACGAAAGCGGTCCCCGTCGACGGTGGCTACGTGGTCACCGGCCGCAAGGTCTGGACGTCCTACGCGCAATTCGCCACGTGGGGCCTCTGCCTGGCCCGTACCGAGCCGGACGCGGCGCGGCCGCAACAGGGCATCACGGCGATGATCGTCGACATGGCCGATCCCGGGGTCGATGTGCGGCCCCTCGTGCAGATGACCGGCGACGCCGAGTTCAACGAGGTGTTCCTGACCGACGTGTTCGTGCCGTCCGAGCACCTCATCGGATCCGAGGGCCACGGCTGGACCGTCGCCGGCTCGACGCTGGCGCACGAACGCGGGACCAACTTCCCGTTCAAGGAACAGGTCGTGCACGAGACGTACCTGGCCCGCCTCTACGACGAGGCGCGGCGCCAACGGCTCGCTCGACGACCCGATGGTGGCCGACGCGCTCGCCCGGGCCTACACGGAGCTCGGGGTGTTGCGGCTGCACAACCTGCGCACACTGACGCGTCTCGGCCGCGGCGAAGAGCCCGGGCCCGAATCGAGCTGGGTCAAGTTGACGTGGACGTCCATGACCCAGGGGATGGCCGACGCGGCGCTGCTCGTCACCGGTCGCGATCCGGCCTCGTCGGCATCGGGGCCGTGGGCGCGCCAGTGGCTCTGGAGCAAGGCCGCGGGTATCGCCGGCGGGACGTCGCAGGTGCAACGCGACATCATCGCCGGGCGGATCCTCGGCCTGCCACGCTGAACGCGGACGGGCGGCGCCGGGAGCCAGGTCAGTTCTGCGCTTGCTTGGCGGCGGTGCGGCGTCGGTGGCGCACGTACCACACCATCACGAGGGTCCCCATCGCCAGCCCGACGAGCAGCGTGACGATGTCGTGGAGCGAAGTGTTGCCGGTGACGACGCGCCCGATGCCGAACGCGCTGGCGGCGACCGAGACGGCAAAGGCGAACGAGGCGATGAGGTTCCACAGGACGAATTGGCCGTGGCGCATCTTGGCCGTCCCGGACACGACCGCGGGCGTGAAGAACACGGCGAACCGTCCCCACCGCGCGTAGGCCGCGCTCTCCCTTCTCGACGATCTTCCGGCGGCCTTCTTGATGCTTGCCCGGGCGCTCCAGAAGAACTTGGCCCCATCGGTCACCCACGGCGTAGCCGATGAGGCCGCCGACCTCGCCCGCCAAGGTCGCCACGCCGACGACCACGGCCAGATTGAGACGTCCCTGGCTGGCGGCGACAGCGGCGGCGCCCAGGGCGGTCGCGCCGATGAAGGGGACACCGGCCCACGACGCCGCCACGGCCACGAACAGCAGCAGGTATTCCCACCAGGTCGCGACGGCGACGCCCGCAGTGGCGAGGCCCATGCCGAACGGATCCTTGACTAGGCGCCGAAGCCGCAGGAGCGCCGCGCGCGTCATGTCGCCGGCGAAGGGTTCGTCGCGCTGGGCTGCGGCGCTTGGGACCCCGCCAGCAGGGCGATCCCGAACATGGCCACGACGAGGCCGAGGAAGGCCGAGCTCGAGTGTCCGGCGCCGGCCTTCGAGATCCGCTCGCCGTACACCGCGATGCCGAGGACCACGCTCGTGAACAACGTCACCGAATTGGCCGAGGCCATGGCGGGTGCCAGCACGCCGGTCTTGAGCGCGGCCTGCTGCAGCGCAAAGCCCGTCAGAGCGGAGAGGATCAGCACCCAGACCGACCAGCTCGAGAGCAGCGCGAGGATGCCCGAGCCGACCTCGGTCACGAACGTCTTCGTCACGGCGGCCTGCAGGCCGAACCCGAGCCCAGCGGCGGCGCCGTAGGTCAACGCCTTGGCGGCGCCACGAAAGCGGACACCGACGCCGACGAGAGCGATCACGAGCACGCCGATGACGATGCAGGCGATCCACCACGACGTCGCGCTGGGGTGGGTGGTGCCCCCCTGCGGCTGACCGGCGGCGATGAAGAAGATGATGCCCAGCGACGTGAGCAGGGCGCCGCCGAGTTCCCGACGGCCGATGTGCTGGTCGGTCAGCACCGCGCCCAGGGGGAGGGCGACCACGAGGCTCAGCGCGGTGAGGGACTGCACGACCACGAGCGAGGCCCGGTCGAGGGCCATCGCCTGGAGGACCCAGCCCGAGGCCATGAGGACCGCGCCGACGAGCCACACCGGTCGCCGCAAGATCTGCAGGAGGAAGTGCGGGTCGCCTTCGGCCGCCTCGGTGCTCAGCGTTCCCTTCTGCTGGAGCACGGTGCCCAGCGCGAAGAACACCGCGGCCACGATCGCCAAGGCAGGGCCCACGGGCCAAGGTTACGGTCCTTGCACCCGGGCGCCACGTATTCTCGGGGCCATGCCCGCTGCAGATCTCTGGGCTCGTCGTGCGTCCGAGAACCTCGCGGTGGCGCGGCAGGACCTGGCTGCCACGCACCCCGAGATCGAGGCCGACCGGGTCCGGTTGCTCCAGACCCTCCTGTCCTGCCAGGGCGAGATCCTTCTCTATCGGCCCGAGGAACAGCACTACGCGCGTCGGCTTCGGCGAATTCGGCGAGTCCCGCCACGTTGCCGTCGTGGTGCCGGGCGTGGGCGACGGCACGAACATGTGCTCGGACTGGATCCCGGGTGCACGCCACCTCTTCGAAGCGGCCGAGGCGACCACGGTCGTGCTGTGGAAGGGATACGACAACCCGGTGGACTTGCTGGCGGCGGCGGCCGGGTCGATCGAATGCTCCGACGGGCTCGTGACCGCCGCCACGGACCTCACCGAGTTCGTGGCGTCTCTGCCGATCGGGCCCGAGCACTCCGTCACCATCGTCGCCCACAGCTTCGGCTCCGTCGTGACCGGCGCCGCGTTGGCCGACTGCGGCCTGCGCTGCACCGACGTCGTGGTCGCCGGCAGCCCGGGCATGACGGTCGACGACCTGCGCCAGCTGCACATGGAGCAGTCCCACTTCTTCGCGGAGCAGGCCCCGGGCGACTCCATCGCCGAGCTCGGCATCTTCGGCACGGCGCCGTCCTCGCCCACCTTCGGGGGAAGACGGCTGCGCACGAACGCACCCGACCATGCCGAGGTGCACGCGCACTCCCACTACTTCGAGCCCGGGTCGCAGGCCCTGGAGAACATCGTGGACGTCGTGACCGGTCGCTATGACGACGTCGTCGGCCACCACTCCACGACCGCCGAGTTGGCCGGTGCCCTCGTTGCCTGGTGCCTGCGCCTGCCCGTCGTGCCCGTGCGCGCCGCGGGCCGTCGCTATCACGGCCCGGGCTTCCGGGTGCTGACGAATGCCACCCGGCTCGTCGAGTTCGGCGCCGCGCAGACGGGGAACCTCGTCGCCGATGCGCTCGAGGAGAGCGGCCGCGGCCGCCGCGTGGCTGGCACACCGGGTCGTCACCGCATCGCGGGACGCCGATCGAGGCACGGGCCGACTACGAACCTGACAGCAGCGTCAGCAATCGCCCGGACCCCGGGCTACGTTTGCCCGGTGCCCGTCTGGCTGAGCGAGCAGGAGTACGCGACCTTGCAGGCCGCGTGCCAGCAGATGATGCCCTCCGGATTCGGTGGGCCCGGGGCCGACGAGGCCGGCGTCGCCGACTACATCGACACGTTCCTCGGCGCGTTCACCTTCGACCCGCCCCGCATCTGGGCGGGAGGGCCGTCCTCGGGCCGGCATGGCGGCGAGGCGCGGTTCGGCGACTTCGTCCCGCTGTCCCGCCTCGACGAGCTGGCCTGGCGGATGCGCATCGAGGGGTCGCAGGGATTGGCCGAGCGTGAGTTCAACGGTCCGGTCGTCGGGCTCCAGCAGCGGTACCGCGACGGTCTGGCCGCGCTGGGCGCCGATTTCGCCGAGGCCGACGGCAAGGAGCAACGGCGGCGCCTGCGGGCGGACGACGAGTTCGTCGAGCTGCTGTGGGAGCACTGCTGCGAGGGCATGTACGGCGCACCCGAGTACGGCGGCAACCGCAACGGGGTCGGGTGGTCGTACATCGACGTGGAGGGCGACGTGCAGCCGCGGGGCTACACCGACGCGGAGGTGTCGGGACCGTGAGCGAGGCGGACGCCATCGTCATCGGCTCGGGCCCGGGCGGCGCCACCGTGGCCGAGGTGCTGACGCGGGCCGGCTGGTCCGTCGTGATCATGGAGAAGGGCCGCAACCACCTGCTCGACCCCGACGACCTCACGAAGCCGTCGGGCGACTACTCCAACGACGAGATCAAGTTCATCGTCGCGCTACTTCCTCGGCCCCGACCCGCTGACCGAGCCGCGGGCGTTCCGGCGCAACGCGGACGAGGGTGAGCACACCCATGTGGGCGAGGTGAACTCCATTCCGACGACCGTCGGCGGTGGCGGCACGCACGCCGACGGCAAGGTGCCGCGGTTTCGGGAGGAGGACTTCCGCACCCACTCGCTGCTCGGGCCGCAACCCGGCGCGCACGCGCACGTGGAGGACTGGCCGCTCGACTACGAGGAGCTCGAGCCATATTACGCCGAAGTCGAGCGTGCCGTGGGCGTGGCCGGCCGCGCCGGTGCGAACCCGTTCGCCGCGTGGCGCTCCGGCCCCTACCCCATGCCGCCCGGCGCGCCCATGTACGGCGCCACGCTCTCGTCGACAGCAGCCGAGAAGATCGGCCTGCACCCCTACGAGGCGCCGACCGCGGCGAACAGCATCGCCTACGACGGGCGGCCGGCCTGCAACAACTGCGGGTTCTGCGCGTTCTTCGGGTGCCCGATCCACGCCAAGGGCGACCCCGTCGCGCTCCTCACGAAAGCGATGGCGACCGGCCGGGCGAAGCTGATGGCCGAGACGTACGTGAGCCGGATCCTCACCGACGGCCGCCGGGCGACGGGCGTCGAGTACATCGACGCCACCGGCGCACTGCACACGATGGACGCAAACCTCGTCGTCGTGGCGGGCGGTGCGATCGAGACGCCGCGCCTGCTCCTCCTCTCGGGCCTCGAGCACCCGGCCCTCGGCCGCCATCTGATGGTGCACTTCCAGACGATCGTCGTCGGCCACTTCCCGGCGCTCAGCCTCCATCCGCAGAAGGGCCGTTCCGTCACCCACGTCCACGACGACGCCATGGTGCAGGACGACGCGGCCCGCACCGCCGCCAAGGAAGCCGGCGTGCCCTGGATACGCGGCGGCCTCGTCGAGCACAGCGGGGGCGGGCACACGATCATGGCGGCGCGCCACACGCCGTGGGGGCGGGCCCACGCTCAGGCCATGGTCGCCGGCGACCTGCGCGACCACATGTGGGCGTTCATCATGCAGGGCGAGGACCTCCCGTACGCGACGAACACGGTCGACCTCAGTCCGTCCATCCGGGACGCCCGCGGCTATCCGGTCGCGCGTGTCACCTACGAGCCGGGTCGCCACGAGCTCGCCGCGTCGAAGCACCACGGCAAGATCCTCCAGCGCGTCCTCGAGGAGATGGGCGCCGAGTACGTGATCCACACATCGTCGCCCGGCGTCTCCTATCACGGCATCGGCGCGACGCCGATCCCCGAGAGCCGCCACGTCATCGGCACCGGCGCGCATGGGGGACAACGCCGACACCGCGGTGTGCGACCGCTGGGGCCGGGTGCACGAGTGGGACAACGTGATCGTGGCGGACTCGTCGGTCTTCGTCACCGCCACTGGATACGGGCCCACGCTCACGCTCGTGGCCCTGGCCTCCCGCGCCGCGCACCACCTGGCGGGCACCAAGCCGATGGGCCCGATGCCCGGGGGCCCTTTCGCCGGCGAGAACAATACGAGCGCCGCCAGGCCTGCCCCGGGCAACTGACGCCCGGCCGTTCCTGGCGGCCCGACGCCTGCCCCCTGATTGCAACCGGCCCGCGACCCGGCGGGCAACCGGGTCGGAGAAGGCTGGCGCCCAAATCAACGGACGCACCAATTGGCGAAGTCGGGAAACCGAGCGTCCACGATGAAGGGGGTCAGCATGCTTTTGGCGGAACGTGTCGACATCATCGGCTTGATCGAGAATCTGCCACCGTTCAGGACCTGCACCACCGAGGTCCTCGAGTCGTATCTGGCGCACGACGCCATGCGGGCGCACTGCAGCCCGGGCGAGGTCCTCTGCGGGTTGGAGAAGGATCACAACCTCTACGTCATCGTCTCGGGCGAGGCCGTGTTGCACGTCGGTCCCGACGTGTCCATCACGCTCACGGCGGGCGACTACATCGGCCAGCAGCTGCACCGTCAGAACCGGCTGGCCGGCAGCGTTACTGCCTCCACCGATGTCGAGGTCCTCGTGGTAGGCCCGCAAGACCTGCTGCGCCTGGAGCTCGAGTCGTCGTCGTCGCGGCACCCGTCGCGCTTCGTGCAGCCGCCCGACCTCTCGGTCGTCAGCGGTTCGTCGCGGCGCTTCTTCCGCCGCAGCCACTGAGCCGCGGGCCAACGGGCCCACTCGGCAACCACTCGGGCCGACGTTCCTTCTAGGACGCCGCCGCTCCGACGACACCTCGTCCGTCCGCCGGGCCCCTCCCGGAGGGGGGACAATGGGTGTGTTCCCTGCACTTGTCCGAATTGTGTTCAAGTTGATCGGCACGCCCGCCGACACTCCCGGAAGAGGCCGTGTGTCGCGGCGGGCGCGGCGCGGTGTCGGGAGGATCAATTGTGGAAAATCGCCGGCGGGCAGAGCGCCGATCAGGGGTCTGGATGGGATCGTGTCATGTCGAGGGCGACGCGCCCAACCTGACGCGGGACTGCGGGATCTTCGACATCTCTACGCTCGGCGTCGGGATGGACTTTCATTACGCCGACCCGACACAGCTCGAGGGTCGTCACGTCTCGGTGCACCTTCCGCTCGGCGACGCCGTCGAGGTGGCCTTCACCGGTGAGGTCCGAAACGTGCGGGCCGGACCGGGTGGCGTCGTCCGGGCCGGCCTCGAGTTCGTCGATCTCAAGGACTCGGAGCGTTCGGTCGTCGATCTTCTCGAGTTCGACTCCGTGGGGACGCCCAGGGTCTGATCCGCCTGGATCACGACGCTCGAGGGAGCCGAACGGCACGTTCTCCGACGGCCACGAGCGCCGGGGCACGAAGCGCCGTACGATTCGGCCATGGGACGGAGACACGGGCGCAGGAGCGATCGCCGGTGCCGCCGCGTGCGTGTCGCACCCTGGACATTGCTCCTTGCGTGCACGGCCGTCGTCACCCTGTGGGCCGGCCCGGCGGCCAACACGGCGGCGTCCCCGCCGCCCAGCGGTGGCTATTGGCTCGCCGCGGCCAACGGCGGCGTACTCGGTTTCGGATCGGCGCAGACTGACGGATCGATCGGTTCGACCGCCACGGGCCCGCTCAACGCGCTGGTGGTCGGCATCGCCGCCACCCCTGACGGCAAGGGGTACTGGCTGGTGGCCTCCGACGGGGGGGTGTTCGCCTTCGGCGACGCCGTCTTCATGGGCTCCATGGGTGGCCAGCACCTCAACGCACCCGTCGTGGGCATCGCGGCGGCGGCCGACGACCGTGGATACTGGCTCGTCGCGGCCGACGGCGGCGTCTTTGCGTTCGGGAGCGCCGCCTTCATGGGATCGATGGGCGGGTCGCACCTCAACGCCCCGATGGTCGGGATCGCGTCGAAACCGGACGGGGGCGGCTACTGGCTCGAAGGATCCGACGGCGGGGTCTTCGCCTATGGCGACGCGACGTTCCTGGGCTCCATGGGTGGCACACACCTCAACAGCCCCGTCGTCGGCATCGCAGCCGATCCGGTCACGAGCGGGTACTGGCTTGTCGGCGCCGACGGTGGCATCTTCAACTTCGGTGCACCCAATTTCGGATCGACCGGGTTGGTGCCGCTGCGCTACCCGATCGTCGGCATGACCCCGAGCGCGGACGGCAGCGGCTATTGGCTCGTAGGGGCGGACGGCGAAGTGTTCTTCATCGGCGTGCCGTCGTTCAACACCGATGTCTACGGGTGCCTCGGGCGTCCGATCGTCGGCATCGCAGCGACGTCCCTTCCCCCTGTGGGGTCCTGGCCGACGTGTAAACCGGGCTAGCGGTAACTGGCGCCGGCCCGCGGCTGCTCAACCAACGCCGCGCGTCAGCAACATCGAACCCGCGATCGGACCGCCGCCGTTCGCCACGGCGGCCACCTCCACGGCACGACCGCCCGGCCGCACGACCTGGCGCTCGCCGCCCTCGCCGCGCAGCTGCACGCAGGCCTCGTGGATCAGCCCGAAGCCGTGCAGGCGACCACCGGAGAGCTGGCCGCCGGCGGTGTTCAAGGGCAACAGCCCGTCCCGGGCGATGTTCGCGCCGCCCTCGACGAACGGGCCGCTCTCGCCGCGCCCGCAGAAGCCGAGCGCCTCGAGCCAGGTGATGGCGAGGATGGAGAACCCGTCGTAGAGCTGCGCCGTGTCGACGTCACCGGGCTTCAGCTCGGTCCGCTCCCACATCGATGCGCCGGCGTCCCTCGCCGCCATGGTGGTCATGTCGTCGAACTGGTCCCAGCTCGGCCGGCCGCGCAACGCCGTGCCGACGGCGTTGATCTGGATCGCCGGGTGGTCGAGGTCCCCGGCGGCGTCCCGGTGCGACACGATCACCGCGGTCGCGCCGTCGCAGGGCGCGTCGCAGTCGAACAGGCACAGGGGTGTGGTGATCATGCGCGCCGCGAGATAGTCGTCCATCGACATCGGGTCCCGGTAGATCGCCTTCGGGTTCAAGCCGGCGTTGGCCCGGTTGTTGACGGCGATCGCCCCGAGCTGCTCCCGGGTCAGCCCGAACTCGTGCACGCGGCGCTGCGCCACCATGGCCAGCCAGTTGGCGGCCGACACCGCGCCGAACGGCAGGGACCACTGCATGAAGCCGCCGAAGCGCGGCACCCCGCCGCCCCCACCGCCTCCGCCTCCGCCGATGCCCTGGCGCCCCCCTGTGCCCTGCGCCGAGCCCTCGGTCACCGTGCGGTACACCAGTACGTGCCGCGCCAGCCCGGCCGCCACCGCCAACGACGCCGAGATGACGGCGCGCATCTGCCCGGCGCCCTCGCCCCCGCCGTCGTGCCAGTTCAGCGACAGGCCCATGGCCTCCTGGACCTCGGGGGACGTGGGGCCGGCGAACCCCCCCGTCCCCGCGCCCATGCCGGGGTAGGTGGAGAGACCGTCGATGTCGTCGCGCGTCGAGCCCGGCGTCGGCGATGGCGGCGAGCCCGGCCTCCACCGTGAGGTCCAGCTCGGCCCGCCCGAGCCGCCGGCCGATGTCGGACTGGCCGATACCCGAGATGATGGCCCGCCGCTCCAGCGGCTCCTCCGTCACGGCGGGGCTCACGACCCCGCCCCCGCACCGTCGGGCGTGAACAGCGGGATCCACACGTCGTCGTTGTGCTCGAACACGACGCGCACCGGCATGCCGACGTGCACGTCCTCGGGCTCGACCCCGACGAGGTTCGTCGTCAGTCGCACGTCGGGCTGCTCGTCGATGGAGACCCAGGCGATGATGTAGGGGTCGCTCCCGGGGATCCACTGCTGGTAATTGACGGTGAACGTCTCGACGCGGCCCCCGCCGCTGACCGCCTCGGGACCGAGATCGCGAGACAGGCAACGCGGGCACACCGGTCCGGGCGGATGCACGAAGAACCCGCATGCGTGACAGCGCTGCAAGCGGAGTACCCCGTCCGCGCCGGCCGTCCAGAAGAAGGCGACGTCGTCGCTGAGGCGCGGCAGGAGACGCAGCATCGGACCGTTGGCGACCATGGCGGCATGTTGGCACAGGCCTCGCGGTTGGCGCCCGTTGGGAACGGACACGACCACCCGAACGGCCCGGAACCGCCGAGGTGGCCGGGGCCGACGATCAGCCGGCCAGGACGCCCGTGTCGACGAAGGGCCCGGCGCGCCTCGCCCACGCCGCGCACGTGGCGGGCCGCGAAGCCGCATGCCGTCGCGGCATCGACGTTCACCGCGTTGTCGTCGAGGAAGAGCACCCGGTCGGGCGAAGCGGGCAGCCGGGCCGCGACCGCCGCGAAGATGTCCGGGTCCGGTTTGACCAGGCCGAGCTCGAAGGACAGGAAGCGGAACTCGAAGGCGCCAATGAGGGGAAGGTCCCCGAAGTGTGCATCCCACTGGAACGTGTTCGTGTTGCTGAGGCACCCGATGCGAGCGGCAGCACCGGTCTCCGCCACCAGCTCGGGCGCGCCCGGGAACGGCCGGTTCACCCAGGCCCCGAACGTGGCCAGGAACTCCGCCGGCGTCACGGCCAGCTCCCAGTCGGCCACCACGCCGGCGGCGAAGGCATGGGGCGTGCAGCGCCCCGCCTCGAGCTGTTGGACCCACCGGCAGCCCAGCCAGCGTGCCCAGAGCTCCTCGTCGGTCTCGATGCCGCTCAGTTCCCGCATCGGGGCCACGCCACCGACCTCGAGGAGGACGCCCCCCAGGTCGAACAGGACGATCTCGACGGAAGGCTCGACTGGGTGCTCGCCGGTCACAGCTGCGAAGCTAGCGCCCATGAAAATCTCGATGACGCTGAACTACGCCGGCGGCCACGAGCAGTCGGCCAAGCAGGCCGTCGAGCTCGAGAAGGCGGGCCTGGACGTCGTGTGGGTGGCCGAGGCGTACAGCTTCGACGCGCCGACGTTCATGGGCTACCTGGCCGCCAAGACCGAACGCCTCGAGATCGGCAGCGCCATACTGCCCATCTATAGCCGGACGCCCACGCTGATCGCGATGACGGCCGCCGGCCTCGATGCGATCTCGGACGGCCGCGCCGTCCTCGGGCTCGGCGCGTCCGGGCCCGCAGGTCATCGAGGGCTTCCACGGCGTGCCCTACGACCGTCCGCTTACCCGCACCCGCGAGATCATCGACGTGTGCCGCAAGGTGTGGGCGCGCGAGGCACCGCTGACCCACGACGGCGCGGCGTATCACATCCCGTTGCCCGAGGGGCAGGGCACCGGCCTCGGCAAGGCGCTCAAGATCATCAACCACCCGGTGCGCCCGCGCATCCCCATCTGGGTCGCTGCGCTCGGCGAGAAGAACGTCGCCATGACGGCCGAGGTGGCCGACGGCTGGCTGCCCATCTTCTTCGTGCCCGACAAGGCCAAGGAGGTGTTCGGGCCCTCGCTCGACACCGGCGCCGCCAAGCGCGATCCCTCGCTCGACACGTTGCAGATCGCGGCCGGCGGCATCTTCGCCATCGGCGAGGAGTCGGAGGTCGCCCCGATCCGGGAGCTCGGGCGGGCCGCCGCCGCCCTCTACATCGGCGGCATGGGGGCCAAGGGCAAGAACTTCTACAACGCGCTGGCGCGCCGCTACGGGTACGAGAAGGAGGCGGAGGAGATCCAGGACCTCTACCTCTCTGGCAAGAAGGATGAGGCCGCCGCGCTCGTTCCCTCCGAGCTCTTGGAGGCGACTTCGCTCTGCGGCCCGGAGCCGTACCTGAAGGACCGGATCGCCGCCCTCGCCGAGGTCGGCGTCACGCACCTCAACGTGACGCCCGTCGGCGCCGACCCGGTGGCGATGATCGAGAAGCTGCGCAGTTGGGTCTGACGCGAGGGAGCGGCATCTGATGCGCGGGGGGAGAGCACTGCGACCCCGGTCGTGGTTGTGGGCGGCAGCGTCGCCGGCCTCGCGACCGCGTTGGCACTCGGGCGCCAGGGTCACCGGGTGACGGTGATCGAGCGCGACCCGCTCGCCGAATTCGCCGACGCGGAGGCCGCGTTCGCCGCCGAGCGGCGTGGCGCACCCCAGGCGCACCAGACCCACGGGTTCCTGGCCCGGCTGACCGTGACGCTTCGCCGCGACTTCCCCGACATCTGGCAGGCCCTGCTCGTTGCGGGCGCCGAGTCGATGACGCTCACACGCGGCCTCGGGCCGCCCGAGGAGGGCGACGACGACCTCAACGTTCTGATCGTGCGGCGCACGACCTTCGAGTGGGCACTCCGCGAGGCGGTGCGCCATGAGCCGTCCGTCGAGTACCGGCCCGGCAAGGAGGTCGTCGGCCTCGTCGGCGGCCCCGTTCCTGGCGGTGGCGGCATCGTGCCGCACGTCACCGGCGTGCGCGTACGGGACGGCGAGGAACTGTCCGGCGACGTTGTTGCGTGCACCGGTCGGCGCGGGCCGTTGGTGTCGTGGCTGGCCGCGCTCGGTGCGGAGATCACCGAGGAGGTGGCCGACACTCACATCGTCTACCTGACGCGCTGGTACCGGCTGCCGCAGGGGTCGCCGACCGACGTCGACGCGCGCCTCGGTGGCAACTTCGGGTACCTCAAGTATCTCGCCGTGCCTTGCGACGGCTCGACGTTCTCGGTGACCTTGGCCGTGCGCTCGAGCGACGACGAGCTGCGCAAGGTGTTGTTGGACCCGGACGCCTTCGACCGCGCCTGTCATCTTCTGCCCGGTCCGGATCGCTTCATGGGACTGGGCCCCGTCGAACCGCTGGGTCCGGTGCGCCCGATGGGAGGCCTGATCAACCGGCTGCGCCATTTCACCGGCGCCGGCGGGCACCCGCTGGTCACCGGCCTGCACGTCGTGGGGGACGCGCACACCTGCACGAACCCGATGTACGGCCGGGGCTGCGCCCTCGCTTTCGTCCAGGCGACGCTGTTGGCTCAGGCTTACGCCGTGCACGGCGGGGATGCCGTCGAACGCGCCACGGCCTACGAGGCGTTTTCCGCCCGCGAGGTCGAGCCGTGGTTCCGCACCTCGGTCGCGATGGATGCGATCGGTGACAACGACGGGGTGCCCAAGGAGCCCGACCCGGCGGCTCGCCGGTTCGGTGCACTCGTGGCCGACGTGATGCTCGGAAACGCCGTGGACCCGGTTGTGGCCCGGGGTCTGTTGCGGATGATCAACACGCTGGTCCGCCCGGACGAGCTCATGGCCGATGCGGACTTCGTGGCCCGGGTAGCCTCGTACTTCGCCGGGCCCGAGGCGGACACGTCCGAGCTCGACTCGCTGCGGGTGAGGCGGCGCGACTTGTTGCGCGCGCTCGCGGCCTGAGGAAAGGGGCAACGCCGATGCACGACCTGATCATCCGAGGCGGCACGATCGCCGACGGATCGGGGAGGCCGACCTCCACGGGAGACATCGCCGTCGATGGGAGCGTCATTACCGCGGTCGGCGAGGTGGACGGGGGAGCGAAGCGCGTCATCGACGCCGACGGTCTGCTGGTGACGCCCGGCTGGGTGGACATCCACACCCACTACGACGGCCAGGCCACGTGGGACCCTGAAGTCTCGCCGTCGGGCTGGCACGGTGTGACCACCGTGGTGATGGGCAACTGCGGGGTCGGGTTCGCGCCGGCACGCGAGGCCGACCGCAGCTGGCTCATCCAGTTGATGGAGGGAGTCGAGGACATCCCTGGCACGGCATTGGCCGAAGGGATGAGCTGGAACTGGGAGACGTTCGGCGAGTACCTGGACGAGGTCGACCGCACGGGACGCGTGCTCGACGTCGCCAGCCTCGTTCCCCACGGGGCCCTGCGGGCCTACGTGCTCGGTGAGGGCCGGGCCAACGACACGGCGACGGCCCAGGAGATCGCCGAGATGGCCGCGATCGTGCGCGAGGCCGTCCAGGCCGGAGCGATCGGCGCGTCGAGCACCCGCACGGTGTTGCACCGGGCGAAAGACGGCGAGCTCGCCGCCGGTACCAACGCCCCGTCCGACGAACTGATCGCCATCGGCGAGGCGCTGGGCAAAGCGGGCCACCGCGTGTTCTCGGTGGCGAGCGACATGTGGGACCTCGATCACGAGTTCGCGTGGATGTCGGAGATCTCCACCCGTGCCGGTGTGCCGGTGACGTATCAAGTCCTCCAAGCGGACTTCAACCCCGAGCTCTGGCGCGAGTGGATCAACCGCGGCGTGGCGGCCAACCGACGCGGCGCGTGGCTGGTGCCCCAGGTCGCGGGCAAGCCCACGTCGCTGATGGTCGGGTTCCAGTCCGTCACCCACCCCTTCGCACACCACAGGGCCTATCAGGAGATCGCGCACCTGCCCCTCGACGAGCGGGTGGCGAAGCTGCGCACGCCGGAGGTGCGGGCGGCCATCCTCGGAGAGGAAGCGGCACCCGGCGGCTTCGTCGAGCTGATGCGGCGGAACCTGCACAAGCTCTTTCCTCTCGGCGACCCGCCCGACTACGAGCCGCCGCCCGAGCGGAGCGTCACCGCGCTGGCCGAAGCGCAGAGGCGAACGGTCGACGAGGTCCTCTACGACCTCATGCTCCAGCGTGACGGACGCGAGCTGCTCTACCTGCCGCTGCTCGACTACTCGGCGTGCAACCTCGACGCGGTGCGCGAGATGCTCGTGCACCCGGCCACGGTCCTCGGGCTCGGCGACGGTGGCGCCCACTGTGGCGTGCTGTGCGACGCCAGCCTGCCGACGTTCATGCTGGCGCACTGGGCCCGTGACCGCAGTCGGGGCGCCAAGCTGCCCGTGGAGACGGTGGTCCATCTGCAGACCCGCCGGACCGCGGAGCTCTACGGCTTCCGTGACCGGGGCCTGCTCGCGCCCGGCTTCCTGGCTGACCTGAACATCGTGGACCACGACGGGCTGGTGCTCGAATCGCCCGAGATGGTCTACGACCTCCCGGCACAGGGCAAGCGCCTCGTGCAGCGGGCGCGCGGCTACGCGGCGACGATCAAGTCGGGCGTCGTCGTGCGCCAGCACGACGACGCGACGGGGGAGCTGCCGGGTCGGCTTCTCCGCGGGCCGCAGCCCCAGCCGGTCGCGGCTGGCTGAGTTCGGCCGTCCAACGATTTCGGAGGTAGTCGATGAGTAGTGGTCGCAGTGGTCCGGTTGTGGAGCACTGTCGACGGAGATGTCGCGGTGAGCGTGCACGGTCGTGTCGCTCAGGTGACCATCGACCGGCCGTCGAAAAAGAACGCGCTGACGCAAGTGATGTACCAGAGGATGGCGGACGCGCTGCTCGAGGCTGACTCGGACCCGGACATCGGGGCCGTCATCATCACGGGAGTCGCCGACGTGTTCACTGCGGGCAACGACCTCGCCGACTTCATGGCCGGAAACAGCCTGGACGAAACGCACCGGTTTCTCGAGGCAATCTCTTCGGTCTACGTTCCGCTGATCGCAGCAGTGAACGGCATGGCCATCGGGGTGGGTCTGACCATGTTGCTCCACTGCGACCTCGTCTTCGTCGAGCCGACCGCCGACCTCTCGGCGCCGTTCGTGAGTCTGGGCCTTGTGCCTGAAGCTGCTTCGAGCCTGCTGTTGCCGCGTGTCGTCGGCGAACGACGTGCCTCGGAGATCTTCTTGACCGGTCGGCACGTCAGTGGCTCCGAAGCGGTGGAGTGGGGACTGGCCAATGCTGCCGCGAGTCCCGTGCTCCCGGCTGCCGTGGAGGCGGCCGAACGTGTGGCAGGCCAACCTCATGACGCTTCCCGCGCCTCGAAGGCCCTCATGCGGTCCCGTGAGCTCACGGTGCAGGGCCGGATGGCCGAGGAGATGGACGCGTTCGCTGCTGCGTTGAAAGGCCCGGAGTTCGCCGCGGTCATGGCTGCCCGAAAGGCTCGCTGACCCGGCTCATCTGTCGCGAGCCACGGTGGGCGAAGTTCAGCCCGAGACTCCGACTTCTGACGGCATGGCAGCGTCGTCCGTTGTCAACCAGACCGTGTCCTCATCGACAGTGTGGGCAGGTCTTCGGGACACGCCCACCTCGTAGATTGCCACGCTCGCGGTGATGAGGCCAAGGGACAGCAACACAGAACCGAGTGCGTCGAACGGCGTGTGCCAGTGAGCACCCACGACGGCTAAGGACATGAGCAGGACCCAAGCCGCGCCGAGGAAAAGCGTCACGCCGCGGCCCCATTTCCCGAGTAGTGGGTAGAGCGCCAACCACATTGCCACCGACGTCGCGCAGACCGCCGTGACGTTTCCAGACGGGAAGGTCAGCTGGTTGGCGTACGTCTCGTGGACGAGCGGCTTGGCGACGTGCTCGCTCACGAGAAACGTCACGGCGGCGAACCCCGCGAAGACCGCTACCCGCAGGAGACAGCGTTGCCACGCCCCGAAGGCAAAGGCGACCGCCAGAACGGCGATGATCGCCGGGGTGGCGATCAGCTCGGCGAAGGAGGCCCAGCCGTGGACGGACGACGGCGATCCCAGTGATCTGAGGAAGGCCGTTTCGAAACGGTAGAAGCCGTGGCCATGCGCCAAGACGGAGGCCAGAAGCGCGAACGACAACAGACTCACCAGAGCAACCGTCGTGAGTGTCGAACGCTTCACACGAACAAATCTAGGCGGCCCGGTGGCTGATTCGTCCTCGCCGGGGTGTGGCTGAGAGACCCGGAGTTCTGGGTGGTCATGGCGGCTCGAAAGGCGCGGTGACGAGGTGCACCTGAGGGGTGGCCGAGGCGACTCGTTGGGCCAGTTCGCGATCGAAGTGGCCCTACCCCTTCACTGCTTCGCCCGATAGGTTGTGGCACCGAACTGAGAGGGAGGCGATATGGCGTACTTGATCACTCACTTCTACGAGGGCGGTACCAAAGAGCAGTACGAGGCTGTCGTTGCTGCCGCACACCCCGAGGGCGGCCTTCCTCCGGGTCAGACGTACCACGCCGCTGGACCGACAGAGGGCGGTTGGCTGGTCGCAGCAGTCTGGGACTCAAAGGCGTCGTGCGAAAAGTTCGTGAGCGAAACGCTGCTGCCGGCACTGCAAAATACGTCCGGTGGTTTCGCCGGGCCACCGCAGGAGCGGAACGCTGAGGTGGCGAACCTGCAGACCGCGTAACGCGGCGGCAGAGGAGGCCGCGTACGCGAGACTCGTCCGTGTCTTCTGAGCCGGTCGAGTCCTCCGCCCAACGCTCACCTGAGCAGGCGGTCACCCCGACGGAACCGCGAAGGGTGCGCAAGCTGGTGGGTCGGGGTCGGCGCTGGACCGAGACAGAACGTGCCCGCATCGAGCAGGAGCTGGAGACCCGACGGAGGTCCTCTCGATTGGTCGGGGCCGGCTTCGACATCGCCGACCTCGACGTCCACGTGGGTGGGGGCATCTTGGCCGGGGCGGTGGCCTTCCGGATGTTCTTGTTCCTGGTGCCCTTCGTGTACGTCTGCTTCACCTTGCTGGGATGGCTGGCGAAAGGGATCAACCAGAATCCCGAACATCTGGCCAAGGTTCTCGGCATCACCGGCATTCTCGCGAGCGCGGTCGTCAACACACAGAGCATCGGCGTCGCGTCGCAGATCCTGCTTCTTGTCGGTGCGTCCCTTGCGATGCTCGTCACGGCGAACAGCCTCGTCAAGACGCTCTTCGTCGTGCATTGGCTGGTCTGGGGTGTCCCGAGGGCGAAGCCATCAGGATTTCGGCCTATCGGGACGACCATCGGGATTGCTCTTGTCATGACCGTGCTCTCGGTCGCCACCAACGCCCTGCGCACCCATCTGGGGCTCACCGGTTCGCTGCTCGTGGTCCTCCTTGTCACCGGGCTTGCTTTCGTCGTCTGGTGGTGGGTCTCATGGCAGCTGCCGCATGCTTCGGTGTCGCCGCGCCACCTGATCCCAGGTGCGATCTTCGTTGCTCTCGGCGCGGATGTCATGCACGTATTGACGACGTATTGGATCGGAGCCGTCGTTGCTCGCAAGTCGAACACGTACGGCGCCATCGGCATCGCACTGGCAGTGTTGCTGTGGGTGTACGTGTTCGGCCGGATCCTCGTCGCCTCGGCGGGCATCAACGCCACGCTGTGGCGGCGGGAACCACCGGAAGACGCTGCACCGGCCGGCAATTGATGTGTGAAGCCGCCCAGGGCTCTGCGCCACGAATGGCCGCTCCGATCGAGACGCCGGGCCCCGGGTAATCGAGGGACACCCCATCACCCCCGCCCGTTCGGGCGCCGGGTTGCAGCCGGAGACGGGAGCAGGGAACAGGGGTCAGCCCGTTTCTGCGTTGGCGGATCGCAGTGCGTCGGCGAAGCCGCGCACGACCAAAGAACGGATGCGCCCGCCTTCGAGCTCGAAGACGTCGCGTACGCGGTTGTCCGCCCCACCGATGTGCACGTCGATGTCGACGGTCACCGTCGAGCCATCGATGTGGAGCGGCTGAGGCTCGGGTCGGAAATCGTCGAACGTGAAGGTGCGCTCGGTGTAGTAGGCGAGGATCTGCTCGTGCCCGGAGCGAACCTCGCCGTCGACGTCGAACGTGGCGTCGGCCGCGAACAAGCTGCGCAGCAGATCGGCATCGTGAGCCGTGACGGCCGCGAAGTAGTCGCTCATGATCCCCGCCACACCGGTCTGTCGAGTCGGGAGGCGGTAGATGCCCCTGGCATTCAGGCCCAGCACCTTGGCCTGCGTGGCCGTCGGGCAAGGCGCGATGGTGTGGCGCAGGGCCTCGACCGCCCCCGGGAAGGTGGCGTCGTGGTGCGGGTAGTCGCTGCCCCAGACGATCCGCTCCGCGCCGACGAACGGTGCCAGTGCCGGAAGCGTGCGCTCGTCGACCTCGAAGCTGATGGCGCACTGGCGGGCGAAGTACTCCGACGGGCGCAGCTTGAGGTCTGGGCAGAAGCCGCCGAACGACTCGGCCTGTTCGTCGAGACGCTCCAGCCAGAACGGGGCCCAGCCGCCTGACGACTCGAGGAACAGCAGCCGCAACGCCGGATGACGCTCGAGCACGCCGAAGGTGATGAGCTGCGCGCAGGCCAACATCTCTTCGAAGGAGTGGGAGACCGCGTGCAGGATCATGGGGTTGAAGGGACGGTCGGCTCCGAGCGTGGGCACGATGACCGAGCTGCCCTCGTGGACCCCGATCGGCACATCGAGCTCCTCGGCCGCATCCCACACGACGTCGTAGGCGCGGTCGGACAAGGAGCGCCCGAGGACGGGGTTGGGCCGGACGAACCCGGCGACGAAGCCGAGCTCACGGACGGCCCGGCGCAGCTCGGCCGCCGCCGCGACCGGGTCCTGCAGCGGCGAGCATGGCTGCGCCGAACAGCCGGCGGGTGTCTGCAGCGCAGTAGCTGGCCAGCCAGTCGTTGTAGGCCGCAGCCAGGGTCACGGCGGCCGCCGGCTCGGGGACGGCACAGAAATACAGCCCGATGCTCGGGTAGAGCACGGCCTGGTCGATCCCCTCGGTGTCCATGTCGGCCAGCCGCACCGCTGGGTCCCACCCGCCGGGCAGCGCGTCGGCCAAGGGCCGGAACGTGGCGGGGTCGTCGAAGGTGGATCCGGGGCGGGCGAGGTTGCCGAGCGGCACGGCCAGGATCTCGGTGTCGCCGACGACGACGTGCTCGTAGCCGTACGCGTCACGGGTGATGCGGGGCCGGACGTCGTCGGGGAGCCCGGCCCACGCCGACTCGGGCTCGACGACGTGGCCGTCAGCGTCGACGACCGGCCCGGCGCGCGGCGGCAGCGGCGACGAGCCGGCGCCGCGGCTGGTCACGCGCCTGCGGTGCGCCAGTCGTCCACCGGCGGCAGCGGGTGGCGGAACAGCCGGGCCGCATTGCCACCGGCAACGGCCCGCAGCTCGTCCTCGGGCAACGAGCCCCAGTTCTCGACGAGGACACGCTGGGTGTCGGGCCACGACGAGTCGGCGTGGGGATAGTCGCTCTCCACCATGATGTGGTCGACGCCGATCTTGTGCCGCTGGCCCACGGCGGAGGGGTCGTCGATGGAGCAGAACCAGAAGTTCCGCCGCAGCACCTCGCTCGGCAGCATGTCGGTCGGCCACGAATGGCTCTCGGAGCCCGACGCCGAGTGCGTGAGCACGTAGTCGGATCGGTCCATGAGCATGGTGACCCAGCCGATCCCGCCCTCGGACATGGCGATGTTGAGCTTCGGGAAGCGCAGGGCCACGCCGGACCACAGCCATTCGCCCGCCGTCAGCAGCGCGTTCACGGGGAAGAACGTGGGCCACAATTCGAAGGGCCCGTCGTTCGACGGCAGCGGTGCCCAGCCGGCCGATCCGGTGTGGAGGCACACCACGGTGTCGGTCGCCTCGCAGGCGGCGAAGAAGGGGTCCCACTTGCCGCTGAAGATGGAGGGCAGGTTCATGCGTGACGGGAACTCGGGAAAGCTGACGGCCTTGAAGCCGCGGGCGGCGTTGGCCTCGACTTCCGCGGCGGCGATCTCGACGTCCTTGAGCCAGGTCAGCTGCAGCGGGATGATGCGCTCGGGCGCGTGTGCCGCCCACACGTCGATGTGCCAGTCGTTGAACGCGCGCATGCAGGCGAGGCCGAGGTCCTTGTCCTGGGCCCGCGAGTAGACGGAGCCGCAGAAGCCCGAGACGAGCGAGGGGAAGCAGAGCCCAGCCCAGATGCCGGCCCGGTCCATGTCATCGATGCGCGCCGGCGATGTCGAAGCAGCCCGGGCGCATCTGGTCGAAGCGGGCCGGGTCCATGCTCCACTCGTCCTTCGGGCGTCCGACCACCGCGTTCAGCCCGATGTTCGGGTAGAGGTTGCCCTCGAAGACCCACGTCTCCGCGCCGCCCTCGAGCTCGACCACCTTCGGCGCGCCGTCCTGCAGCGCGGCCGGCAGCCGTCCTTCGAACAGGTCGCGCGGCTCGATGAGATGGTCGTCGACGGAGATCACCGGCACCCGCACCGCTCGCGGCTCGGGGTCGGGCAACAACGTGACCCGGTGCTCGGTGGCTGTTGCCGACGCGTCCTTTGCCTCGACGGGTCCCACGGAAAGGTGACACTATCGTCAGGGAACTCGTCGAGGCACGGGGGTGCGCATGACCACACACGTCGAGGACGTCACGACCCACGTCGGCCTGGTCATCGACGGTGACGTCGAGGCCGGCGGCGCCGGGTCCTACCCGGTCACGAACCCGGCCCGCCCGGCCGAGGTGGTGCTCGAAGCGCCATCGACCTCGCCCGAGCAGCTCGATCGTGCGGTGGCCGCGGCGCAGCGGGCCCAGCCCACGTGGGCCGCGCAGGCCATGGAAGACCGCGCGGCGACGGTCCTCGCCGCGGCCGAGGCGGGGGTCGCGTTCGCCGAGGCGAACGACCTGGCGCGCCTACTGACGCGGGAACACGGCAAGACGCATCTCGAGGCGATCTTCGACTCGGCGACCATGGCCGGCATGGCCGCGGCGTTCGCGCCCGTCGTTGCCGACGCGCTGGCGGCGCGTGAGGTGAGCGGCGGGACGACGCGGGTCGAGTGGGTGCCCCACGGCGTGGTGGCGGCGATCCTCCCGTTCAACTGGCCCGTCTCGGTGATGGCCAACAAGGTCCTTCCGGCGCTGTTGGCGGGCGACACGGTCGTCGTCAAGGCCCCGCCCACCTGCCCGGCGACTGTGCTTACTGGTGGCGGCTGCCATGGCCGAAGCGCTCCCGGCGGGCGTGCTGAACGTGGTGAACGGACCCGGACGCCGCGCTGGGCGCCGCACTCGTCGGGCATCCCGGGGTCGACATGGTCTCGTTCACCGGCGGGGTGGGCACGGGCCAGGCGGTCATGGCCGCCGCGGCGGCGACCACACGCCCCGTCGTGCTCGAGCTCGGTGGCAACGACGCCGCCATCCTTGCACCCGACGTGGTGGGCGACCGGCCACTGGCGGACCGCCTCGTCGAGGCGGCGTTCGTCACCTCGGGCCAGGTCTGCATGGCGATCAAGCGCCTCTACGTGCAGCGCGACCGGGTGGACGAGACGGTCGGCTGCGCTGGCCGAGCGCCTGGCGGGCGAGGTGGTGGGCGACGGGCTGGCCGAGGGGGTGACGATGGGCCCGGTGCATACGGCGAGCGCACGCGACCGCGTGGAGGCCATGGTGGCCGAGGCGGACGGTGCCGGTGCCACGGTGTTGCGGCCCGGTACCGTCCGCGCCGAGGACCAGGGGAGCGGCGGCTATTTCGTGTCGCCGGCGCTTGGTCGTGGCGCCGCCGGCCGACCGCCCGGATCGTCCGCGAGGAGCAGTTCGCACCGGCGCTGCCGGTGATCCCCTACGACGACATCGAGGAAGCGGTGTGGGCGGCGAACGACACCGAGTTCGGGCTCTGTGCCTCGGTCTGGAGCAACGACGACGCGCTGGCGGCCGACGTCGCGGTCACGGCTGTCGGCGGGAACGGTGTTCGTCAACACGCACGGCATCTCGTCCATCGACATGTACGCGCCGATGGGCGGGTGGAAGCAGTCGGGTTTCGGCGTCGAGCTCGGACCCGAGGGCATGCAGGCGTTCGCCCGCCAGCGAGTCACGGTGTCCCGTCCGGGGCCGGCGGTACACAGGGGGCGCAGCATGACGGTGGTCATCAGGGGCGGCACGGTCGTCGACGGCACCGGGTGCTGCGCCCGTCGAGGCCGACGTCGTCGTCGAGGGCGAGCGAGTGGTGGCCGTCGGGCGCCGACGAGGGTGCCGCGGCGAGCGACGCCACGGTGATCGACGCCGGCGGGATGCTCGTCGCACCCGGCTTCGTCGACCTGCACACGCACTACGACGCGCAGCTGTCGTGGGACCCCTATGCCAGCCCCTCCCCGTTGCACGGCGTCACGACGGTGCTCGGCGGCAACTGCGGCTTCTCCCTCGCGCCACTGGGCCCCGAGCACGCCGATTACATCAGCCGCATGATGGCCCGGGTCGAAGGTATGCCGCTCACGGCGCTCCGGTCCGGGCTGCCCTGGGACTGGACCTCGTTCGGAGAGTGGCTCGGCCGCTTCGACGGGCAGCATCGCGGTCAACGCCGGGTTCCTGGTGGGCCACTCCACGTTGCGCCGCCTGGTCATGGGCGAGCGCGCCGTCGGCGGCGCGGCGACCCCCGAGGACATTGCCGCCATGGTGGCTGCGTTGCACGCTGCGCTCGACGAGGGCGCACTGGGCTTCTCGACCTCGCAGGTCCACACGCACAACGACGGGGACAGCCAGCCCGTGCCGTCGCGCGCCGCCAGCCGCGAGGAGATGGAGCGTCTGGCCGCCGCCGTGCGCGACCACGAGGGCACCACGCTCGAGCTCATCGTGGCCGGCTGCCTCAACGGGTTCACCGAGGAGGACATCGACTTCATGTCGACGATGTCGCTGCTGGCCGACCGGCCGGTGAACTGGAACGTGCTCGGCGTCTCGGCCATGAACCCCGACGGCGTCTGGCGCCAGTTGGCGGCGGGATCGGCGGCGGCCGAGCGCGGCGCGACCGTTCTCGCGCTGACGCTGCCGCATTCGATGCAGGTGCGCCTCAGCTTCGAGCACGGCGCCATCCTCGACGGGCTGCCGGGCTGGCGCGAAGTGTTCGCGCTTCCCGTTCGACGAGCGGATCGCCGCGTTCTCGAACCCCGAGACGCGACGGCGGCTGGACGCCGGCGCGCAGTCCGAGGAGGCCGGCATCTTGCGCCACCTCGCCGTGTGGGACCGGCTCATCTTCGACGAGACGTTCGCCCCGGAGAACGCGGGCCTCGAGGGCCGCACGGTGGGCGAGCTGGCGAAGGAGCGGGGCGTCGCCCCGTTCGACGCGTTGCTCGACGTCGTCGTGGCGGACGGGCTGCGCACAGGGCTACGGCCGCCGATCCCCACCTCGGAGGACGGACTGGACGTTCCGGGCGGAGGTCTGGAAAGACCCGCGGGCCATCGTCGGAGGGTCCGACGCCGGCGCGCACCTCGACACGATGTGCGGCGCCATCTATTCGACCTCCTTGTTGGGAGACGGCGTGCGTGCTCGCAGGCCTGCTCAGCTTGGGAGCAGGCGGTGCGGCTCCTGACCGATGTGCCGGCCCGCCTCTACGGACTGCGCGACCGGGGCCGGCTCGTCCCCGGTGCATTCGCCGACGTCGTCGTGTTCGACCCGGCCAGCATCGGGCACCGACCGATCCGGACCCGCGACGACCTACCCGGTGGCGCCAGTCGGCTCTACGCGGAGGCAACCGGCGTCGGTCACGTCCTTGTGAACGGCACCGAGATCGTGCGCGACGGCGAGTTCACCGGGACGACGCCGGGGCACGTGCTGCGCTCGGGCCGCGATACCGACACCGTGCACGCGGGGTCGGACTGGGCGGGCGCCGCGGCCTGAGCGCCGGCTCAGAGCAGGCGGGTCGGCAACGCGATCTCTTTGGTCACGCCGCCCTCCCGCGTGAGCGAATAGGCCGTCTTCCCTTCGACCTCGGTGAAAGCTTCGGCCAACTCGGTGCCGAAGAAAACGAGGCCCGTTCCGTTGTCGGTGGCATAGCCGTCGGGTAAGGCACCCTCGGCGACCAGCCGGTGGATGAGCGGGCGTCGTTGCTCTTCGACGTCGTAATGCGGGCTGTTGGAATACGGCAGGAAGCCGAGCCCGTTGGTGATGGGCCGCAGTGTGGGTCCGAACGAGTCCGTCGTCCCGCCGATGTGCCAGCAGATCGATCCGGCGGACACACCCTGGAGCACCACGCCGGCCTCCCAGCAGTCGCGCAGGATCACGTCGAGCCCGTGCAGGCGCCACAGGGCCAGGAGGTTGGCCGTGCTGCCGCCGCCGACCCAGATCACGTCCTGGTCAAGCAGGTGGGCGCGCACATCGGGGTAGTTCGGCATCGGGAACAGCGTGAGATGCGAGCTGAGGAAGCCGATCTTGGCGAACGCGTTGTGGATGGCTGCGAGCCGTGGCAGGTCGTCGCCCGTCGCCGTCGCGAGTACGCAGACCTTGGGGTGCTCGCCCGCCTGCGCCAGGTCGGCGGCCATCCGGTACGAGGGGCCGGGACGCAGGTTGGTGGGATCGGGCCCCTCGAGCTGGAAGCCGATGGAGGTGGCGACGATCGTAGGTTGGCGGGCGGCCATGGCAGACGCGGCTGCGGTCGGTGAGCGGACGAGGTGCGGGTGTTCAGCCCGGCAGGACTTCGGGGTTCACGATGTGCAGGGGGCGCGCGCCGGCCATCAGGCGGCAGAGGTCCTCTGCGATCGTGCGGGTGTGGTTCGACTCGGTGTCATAGGTCGCCCCGCCGATGTGCGGGGTGAGCACCACCTGCGGGAAGGTCGTGAGCGGGTGGTCGGTGGTCAGGAACTCGCCCTCGAAGTGGTCGAGGCCGGCGGCGCCGACCTTGCCCGAGGCCAACGCGGCGACCAAGGCGTCTATGTCGTGGATCTTCGCGCGCGCCGTGTTGAGGTAGATGACACCGTCGCGCATCTTGGCGAAGGCGTCGGCGCCGATCATGCCCGTCGTCTCCTCGGTCACCGGCGCGTGGACGGAGATGATGTCGGCGCTCGCGAAGAGGTCATCGAGCGAGCTCGTCGCGTCCGGCGCGTACGGGTCGTAGGCCAGCACCTCCATCCCGAGGCCGCGCAGGCGCCAGCGCAGCGCGCGGCCGACGGCTCCGAGGCCCACCAGGCCGACGGTCTTGCCCGCCAGCTCCCACGCGCGGTAGCGCTGATAAGGGATCTTCCCGTCGCGGTAGATCTCGCCCTCCCGGACGTCGCGGTCGGCGGGCACGACGCCACGGGTCGCCGCGAAGAGCAGCGCCACCGCCAGTTCCGCCACCGCGTCGGCGTTCCGGCCCGGCGCCCGCAGCACGGGCACCCCGGCGGCCGTCGCCGCGGCCACGTCCACGTTGGTCGGGTCGCCACGGCAGCTGCAGACCGCGGTGATCGGCTGCTCGTAGAGGTCGGTTCCGCAGACGTCGCTCTCGACGATCACGATGGACGCCCCCTCGGCCGCCACCCGTTCGGCCAGCTGTTGCGAGTTGTAGATGCGCAGGGTCGGCTGGTCGAGCCACGAGTCGAGGACGAGGTCGGCCAATTGGTGCAGCAGGTCGAGCCCGGGCCCGCTCACCGCCGCAGTCACGAGGGCCTTCTGCCGTGAGGGTGTCATGCGCGTCCTTTTCTCCTTTTTGTCCCCGGCCGGCGGGCGTCGTCCATAATGACGGAATCATGACACGCGTGTCAGATTCGTGAGCCCGTCGGCGCGGGCGGTCACCGTGGGCGTCGACGTGGGGACCACCTCGGTGAAGGCCCTGGCCGTCGACGACGAGGGCACGGTCGTGGCGCGCAGCCGGGTTGCGCACAGCGTCGTGGCGCCCGAGCCCGACATCCTGCGCCACGACGCGAAGCGGGCCTGGCGCTCGGGGCCGCGGCGGGCGTTCGGTCAAGTGACCGAGCAGCTGGGCGATGGGCCGCACCGGCTGGCCGGGGTCGCGGTGGCGTCCATGGTCCCGTCGCTCACTGCGGTCAACCGCCAGGGGGTCCCGCAGCTGCCGGGCCTCCTCTACGGCGACCGGGAAGGGCGTGTCACCAAGGCGGTCGATGATGCTGTGCTGCCTCTGGGCTCCATGCCCGACGCGGAAGGTTTCCTCGCCTGGGCGGCCGACGCGGTCCCAGTGGCAAGGGGTTACTGGCCCTGTCAGGCCGTCGCCACGTACGCGTTGGCGGGCGTGCCCGCGATCGACACGGGGGTCACGGCCTCGATGGGCGCGCTGCACACCCACGGCCATTGGGACGCGGAGCTCCTGGCGTCGCTCGGCGTGCGCGAGGACCAGATGCCCGCGGTCTTCCCGATGGGTCAGTCGGCCGGCACACTGCCCGAGAGCGATGCCGTCATCACCGGGGGCACGATCGACGCGCTGTGCGACCAGATCGTGGCGGGGGCGAACCACCCCGGCGACGTGTTGGTGATTTTCGGCGCAACGCTGATCGTGTGGGCCGTGTGCGACGAGTGGCTCAGCATCCCGGGTCTCATCAGTTATCCGCACACCACCCGCGACCGCTTCCTGGTCGGCGGCCCGTCCAACGCGGGGGCCTTGTTCGTGGACTGGGCCCGGCGGCTGTTGCGCGGCACCCCGCAGCCGGGTCCCGACCGCGAGCGCCTCGACCCTCGGCTCGGCCTGCCGGAGAGGGTCCCCGTCTGGCTGCCCTACGTCCGGGGCGAGCGGACGCCGTTCGAGGACCACTCACTGCGCTCCAATCTCTACGGCCTCGACATCGGCTCGGGCCCGGAGGCACTCGAGCGCGCCGCGTACGAGGCGAGCGGCTTCGTGGTGCGAAGGATGCTCGAGCGCGCCGGCGTCAAGGCCACCCGCATCGTCGCCAGCGGCGGGGGCTCACGCGTCACGGCCTGGATGGCGGCGGTGGCGGATGCCACCGGCCTCCCCGTCGACGCCGTCGCCGTGCCGGAGGGTGCGGCGCTCGGTGCCGCATACTTCGCGCGCATGGCGGCGGGGTTGGAGACGTCGCTCGACGACTCGGCCCGCTGGTCCGCCGTCGGACGGAGGATCGAGCCTGACCCCGTGTGGGTGCGGGCCGCCAGCGTCCGCTACGAGAAGTTCAGCGAGCTCGGCACCGGCGCCTAGCCGCAAGCCGGCCTCAGCCGTTGGGCGTGAAGGCGACCTTGAGGGCGCCGCTGCGGTCCTGGCGCGCCAGGGCCTTGAGCGCGGGCCACCACTCCTCGAGGGCGAAGCGGTGCGTCAGCATCGGCGTGATGTCCAGCCGGCCGTCGGCCACGAGTTGGAGGTAGTGCGCGATGGCGTGCTGGCGCGTCCCCTCGAAGTCCTCGATGCCGAACGCGTTCGACCCGGCGATGGTGATCTCCTTGAAGTAGATCGGCGTGGACTCCCAGCGCTCGGGCGTCGCGACGCCGGTGTAGACGAGGCGGCCGCGTTCGGCCAGCACCCGCACGCCGACCTCGAGCGTCTCCGCCTTGGCGATGGAGTCGTAGACGACGTCGATGTGGCCGGGATGGGTGACCGGGAGTCCGTCGAGGGGCAGGTGCAGCACGGCGCCCGACCATGCTGCCAGCTCCTCGACGAGGGCGAGCCGGGGCTCGTGGGAGAAGACGGCGGACGCTCCGAAGCGCGCGCCATCTCGCGCTGGGCCTCGAAGCGGGCGACCACGCCGACCTCCACGCCCGGGTACAGCGACGTGAGGATGGCGACGCTGGTCAGGCCGAGCGCGCCCGCCCCGTAGACGAGGACTCGGCCGTTCGGCTGGCGGGGGATGCCGCACGATGGCGTGGAACGAGACCGAGAAGGGGTCGGCCAGCACGGCCGCCTCGTTCGAGACGCCGTCGGGCACCGGGATGAGCATGGAATCGTGCGCGGCCAGCCGCTCGGCCCATGCACCGGGGCCGCGGTGATGACCCCCACGTGCACGCCCGGGCCCAGGTCGCCTTTCGTGAAGCTCCAGCAGAGGCTCAGGTCCCCGGCCTGGCAAGGGGGGCACATCGGTTCGATGCCCTCGCGGCGCGCAGGTGAGCCAGGGGTTCAGCACGACCCGCTGGCCGACGTCGAGCCCGTTCGCTCGAGGGCCCAGTTCGACCACCTCGGCCACGACCTCGTGACCGGGAACGTGGGGGAGTGAGGAGAAGGCCGCCATCGGGTTGTCGATGTCGCCGGTGTTGAAGTCACCCAGCACGAGCTTGGCGTCCGAGCCGCAGATCCCCGAGAGGATGGGCTTCGTGACCACCCAGTCGGGCCGGACCAGGCGGGCGTCGTCGATCTCGTGGAGGCCGAACGGGATGCCGACGAGCGCCTGTTCCAGCTCGTCCTCGGGCGTGGGCCGCAGCTCGCCCTCGTCGGGTGGAGCGCCGAAGAGGAGGGCCTTCACGAGCCCGGGTCGCTCAGGGCGCGCATGCCGAGCATGAAGGTGTCGATGTCCGACGTCTTCATCTCGATCACGGCCTTCATGTCGGGCAGGTAGTGCTCGAAGCGATCACTGTCGATGGCGTCGACGAGGGCGCCGGCGATCGACTCGGGCGACTCTTTGGGGCCGTCGTAGAGGGGGTCGTCGTTGTCCGGCTGGTCCCAGATCTCGGTGTCGATGGCGCCGGGGAGGATCAGCTTGATCGAAACGCCGGTGCGGTCGAGATCGATCGCCATGGACTCGCTCCAGCCGGCGAGCGCGAACTTCGAGCCGGAGTAGGCGGCCTCGGCCGTGATGCCGAGGCGCCCGCCGAGGCTCGACACGTTCACGATGGTGCCCGGACTTGCGCTCGAGCATGCGTGGCAGCACGGCCAGCGAGATCGCCACGGGAGAGAGGTAGTTGATGCGCATCGTGCGCTCCACCTCGTACATCGTGAGGCGCGTGACGTGGCGCCGCATGGGAACGGCTGCGTTGTTGATCACCACGTCGAGGCCCTGCATAGTGGTCCCAGATCGTCAGCGCGAGCTCGGCCGCGCTCGTGGGATCGGAGAGGTCGGCCGCCCAGCGCTCAGAGGCGGGGGAGGTGCCGCGGCAGTCGGCGAGCACCTCGTCCAGCCGATCCGCTCGGCGTGCCACAAGCGCCACGGTGTCGCCGCGTTGCCGCGAGCTCTCGTGCGACGGCGGCGCCGATGCCCGACGACGCGCCGGTCACGAGGACCGTGCGGCCTTTCGTCCCAGCACTCACGTTCGAACCTCCCCCCGCCGCATCGCGCGTTCGGTACCGGAACAAACTCCGGCGCTTCGGGGTGAGCGAGGGGTCTCGAACCCCCGACCTCCAGGACCACAACCTGGCGCTCTAACCAACTGAGCTACGCCCACCGAGGGGCACAAGTGTGGCACACGACCGGATGGCCGGAGGCACGGCTTCCGGCCGCATCAACCGCCGCGACCGTGCCGCCCGCGCGAATGCGCACGTCGGCATAACGAGCTATGTCAGGCTGTTCCGTGCGGGCGACGCGCCTGCCGGCCCCCGTAGCTCAGTGGATCAGAGCAGCGGACTTCTAATCCGACGGTCGCAGGTTCGAGTCCTGCCGGGGGCGCCTTTGTGAACCCCGCGACTCGCTCCTCCGCAGTCGCCCGTCGCAGCACGAGGAGACGTCGGCCGCACGACGCATGCGGGCGAGCACGGCGGCGGGTTCGTAGCAAAGCGCATCGACGGAGGCTGGGCACAACGGTTCTCGGAGGGTCAAAATTCTCTCGCCTCGAGGACAGCGGGTACCGTTCGGTGCGTGAGCACCGCTGACCGGGACCACCGCGGCGAAGGTTGGCGGCAATCGGCCAAGGACACCCTGAGGCCTTGGCGGGACCGCCTGGTACATCGTCTCGGCGGCACCGTGCCACGGCGCGGGATGACCTACGAACAGCTCGTGCAGCTGCTCTACCCCCGGTTGCCCGACGACCTGCGTGCCGAGGTCGACGAGGCCGGGACGGGGGACCTGACGAGCGCTTCCACGATCCGGCACATGCTCGGATCGATCGAGCACCAGATTGCGCCGACTGCCTTCTCGGTGCAACTGACCAACGAGGATGCAGTGCGATGCACCGTGGGCCAAGTCGAACTGCTCTGCGACGCGGCGGACGCGGCGGTGACGCCTGGCCTGCGCTCGGGTGTGTACGAACCCCACCTCACAAGGGTCTTCGAGCGCTACTGCCGCCCCGGCATGACCGTCGTCGACGTCGGTGCGAATCTCGGCTACTTCTCGCTCCTGGCGTCGAGTCTGGTGGGGCGAGAGGGGAAGGTCATTGCGCTCGAACCGAACTCGGAGAACTGCCGCCTCCTGCTCTCGTCGCTCCGCTTGAACGGCACGTCCAATGTCGAGTTGCTTCCCGTGGCGGCGGACGAAGCGCCGGGCTGGGCGTACTACGCCACGCATGTCGGCTCGAACGGTGGTCTCGTCGACGACAACGACCTCTTGTCACGCTTCGGCACGGTCGTCGCGACGTTCCGGCTCGACGACCTCGTCGACGGGAAGGTCGACTTCCTGAAGATGGACGTCGAGGGGGCGGAGGGCCGGGTTGTGCAGGGCGCCACCCGGATCATCGAGAAGGACCGGCCGATCGTCACGACCGAGTTGAAGGAAGAGATGATCCAACGCGTCTCGGGTCGTTCGGTGGCCGACTATCTCGGCTACTTCGGCGATCTCGGCTATCTGCCCACCTTGCTGGACAAGGAGAGCGGTGCCGAGAAGCCCTATTCGTCGGTGCAGGCCTTGCTCGAGGACTGGGTGGCCGACGATCTGCGCGACGTGTTGCTTCTGCCCGGCGAGCGCTGAGAACGTTGGACATGCTCGGGCGCAGCGGTTCGCTTTGGTGCCGTCGCTGATCGTATGGCCAGCCCGGTCAAGAGAGCCGGAGCGGATGCCCGAGCCGCGGCGGCCTGCATCGCTGGGTTGATCTTCGCCATGGCCGCCGCGGCCGGCGTACCTGTCGGCACTTCATCGGCTGCAGCACGGCCGCCCACACTCCACACCCTTCACTTTCCAGCATCCTTCGACCCGCAGCAGATCACCGCTGCCGCCGGCAGTCTGTGGGTGCTGGGCTCGCCTGCCCCATCGACGTTTAGCGATTGCTCCCTGTGGAAGCTCGACCCCTCGAACATGACAACGAAGTCCTTCGCACTACCTCAGTGCGCGACCGGCATCGCCTCGGGGAACGGTCGGGTGTACCTGTTGGTGAATCACGTACAGCCGAACACGAACACCCGCGACTACCAGATCGAGGTCTTCGACCCGGCCTCTGGGACCGCACAGGTCCTCGCTCCGGTCGTCCTCCAAAACGTCGGTAGTGCGGTCGCCCATACCGATCTCGCCTTCGGCGACGGGTCCCTGTGGCTCTACGGCTATGCGCTCGGAGGCGCGAACGAGGTGGTGCAGATCTCTCCGCAAACGGGAACCGTGGCGAACACGATCGGCAACGCTCCGGAGATCGGCGGCATCTATCCGGCCGTGGCCGCCAACAGTGCCGGCGAATGGCTCGGCGGCGGCCCAGGAGGTGGCGCGCAGATCGAGTGGGTGCGGGCCGGGACGGGCACGGTCACGAACACGGCTTTGGTGACGGGCGGCCGATCCGGCTCCATCTTGTGGCTGTCGGCTGCGTCGGGACGGATCTGGGCCGGTGTCGCGAAGTACGGCGGAACTCCGGGCACGACGATGGTGACGACCAGGCTCGTGGCACTGAACGACCAGGGCGACGTGGCGGTGCGCTCACCCTGGGAGTCCGTTGGCCCGTACCCGCTCGTGGCCACGCCAGACGGCCGGCTCTGGGATGTCGAGTACCCCGCGCATTGCGGAGGCCCCGAACACCTGCTCGAGATCAATGCCGCGACCGGCGTCTCGCACACGGCAGCGCGCCTCGACGGTCCAGCTTCGGCGTGCAACGACGAGGACGCCGGCTCCGAGCTGGCCGCCATCGGGCGCGAGGTCTTCGTGTTGTTCCCGTCGGCAGATGGCGGGAGTATCCTCTACCGCGCCACGACCTGAGCCTGATCAACCGGTGGCCCGACCAGGGCGTCGAGCAGCGATGCCGCGTCCCGGGCGACGATCAGGCGGTCCACCTGCGTCGCCTTGATGAAGCGTTCGGCCACGGCGTGGCCCACGAAGTCCAGCAGGTCGTCGAAGAAGCCATCCACGTTGAGGATGCCGCACCGCTTGTCGTGGAGGCCGAGCTGAGCCCAGGTCACCGATTCCATGAACTCCTCCAGCGTGCCGAAGCCGCCCGGGAGCATGGCGAAGGCGTCGGAAAGCGAAGACATCATGGCCTTGCGCTCGTGCATGGTGGTGACGACGTGGAGGTCGTTCAACGAGGAGTGCGCGATCTCGTGGCCGGCGAGAGCCTCGGTGATCACGCCCGTGGCCCGGCCGCCTGCCGCGATCGCCGCGTCGGCCACGGCGCCCATCAGGCCGATCGACGCGCCGCCGTAGACCAACCCGACGCCGCGTGCGGCCAGACCGCGCCCGAAGGCGGCAGCGGCATCGATGAAGGCAGGATTGGAGCCGGGACTGGACCCGCAGAACACGCACACGGCGCGAGGTGGCGTCATGCGACGCTGCCCTCGGGCACCGTTACGACGCCGCTGCGGACACGTCGTACCCGCTTGCGCGGGGGCACAATCGTTTCGGCGGCGTCGCTGTCGTGGATCGAGAGCGAGAAGAAGACACCCACGAGCGCGAAGACGGCGGACGCCAAGAACGCGAGGTGATACGCGGTCATGTCGGGCTTCGGCGCCCCACCAGAAGCGGTCGCCGACCCGACGCCGATGAGCACCGTCGAGAGGATGGCCACGCCGGTGGCGCTGCCGACCTGCCGCATCGTGTTGAAGAACGTCGATGCCCGGCCCATGGATTCCGGCGTGATCATGGCGAAGGAGGCCGCCTGGTTGGGGACCATGACCTGGGCCATCATCCACCCGAGCACGAACATGAGGCCGCGGATGAGCCACAGGTTCGTGGTGACGCTGATCTGGGTGAGGAGCAGCGTGGAGGCGACCAGACCGAGCAGGCCCCCGGTGATGTGACGGCGCGGCCCGACGCGCGGGTAGATGATCCGGCTTGCGAATTGGGCGCCGATCATGACCCCGAACGCCTCGGGGAAGGTCGACAATCCGGACTGCAGCGGGGTGAGCCCGCGGGCGTCCTGGAAGTAGAGGGGGATCAGGTAGAGCATCCCCAGGAATGCTGCGGCGGCCACGAACATGATCGCGTTCGTCGAGCGGAACAGCCGCCCCGAGAGGAGGCGCAGGTCGACCAGAGGTTGGCGCGTGCGGAGCTCGACGATGGTGAAGGCGCCCAGGAGCGCAGCGCCGACGGCGCACGAGATGAGGACGGTTGCCGAGGACCATCGATCGAGCGGCCCTTCCGAGATGCCGTACATCAGGAGGCCGAGACCCGCGCCACCGAGCACCCACCCGCGGAGGTCGAGCCGGCCCGGGTCGGTCGTGCCGATGCCCTCGAGGAAGAGTGCGCCGAACGCGATGGCCAGGATCCCGAGAGGCAGGTTGACGAAGAACACCCAGCGCCAGCTGAGACTCGTCACCAGGAGGCCTCCGAGAACCGGCCCGATGGCGGGCGCCATCGTTGTCGGAATGGTCAGGATGCTGGCGGCGCGCACCCGCTCGGCGGGGGGGAAGACGCGGAACAACATGGCCATCCCGACCGGCGCCATCATGCCGCCGCCTGCGCCCTGCAGGACGCGGAACACGACGAGCTGTGTCATGTTCTGGGCGAGGCCGCAGAGCACCGAACCGATGGTGAATACGGCGATCGCGGCGAGAAGCACGCGTTTGCCCCCGAAGCGGTCGCCGAGCCATCCGGATGCGGGAATGAAGACAGCGAGGCTCACCAGATACGCGATCACGATGCCATCGACGGCGGTGGGTGCGATGTGGAAGTCGCGGCCGATCGTCGGGCAGAGCGACGTTGACGATCGTGATGTCCATGATGTTCATGAACATCGCCGACACGAACACGGCACCGACCACGATCTTCTGGTTGAGTCGGTGCGCTGCCACCGCGTTGCCTCTCCTTCCGCTGCGTCCTCGGGCGGAGCGGTGACGGGGGTGGCGACCGGCCGGCATCACTGCTCGGCTCCTCGCATCGACGCTATGCGCTCAGCGGCTGGCTCCGGGTCGCCCAACACAAAACCAGTGCGAGGCGCGCCCGAATTCACCCCGCCGCAGCTCGTAATCTGGCGCCGGTTCGGGTTCGCGGCGGACGTCGCGATCCTGAGAGAAAGGCAGGGATTGTCGACGACGACCATCGAGATCGTTCGGCGTCCCCGCCGCCCCCAACGCCGCTGCCGAGCCTCCGTCGCCGCGAGCGTGGCGCTCGCGGCGCTCGTCGTAGCTGGCGGGAGCGCTGCTCCCCGTCGCGCCGGTGGCCGCAGCCGTGCGCCCGCTCCAGACCTGCGTCGCACACGGTCTGGCTGTGCCGTCCTGGCGCTGCGTCCGAACCCGTGTGCCTCTGCGCGCACGGCGACCAGCGTGGGGGTGAACTTCGCCAAGACCGCCTTCTCGACCGCCTTGACGTCCAAAGCCAAGAACTTCGACTGCTTCTACGTCTATCCGACCGTCTCGGCCGAGGCGAGCCTCAACTCGGACCTCACGATCCAAAAGGAAGAGACCGACATCGCGGTGGGCCAGGCCGCGCAATTCTCTTCCGTGTGCAACGTGTGGGCCCCGATGTACCGCCAGGCAACCAAGGCTGCGCTCGGGGACGGTGAGGCGTTCACCTCCGAGGTGATCGCGACCGCCTACGACAGCGTGCTTGCCGCGTGGAAGGACTACCTCGCACACGACAACCACGGCCACCCCGTGATCTTCATCGGTCATTCGCAGGGCGCGGCCATGCTGATCAGGCTGTTGCGCTCCCAGATCGATCCGTCGGCGCCGCTGCGCAAGAAGCTGGTGTCGGCGATCATCCTCGGCGGCAACGTCCAGGTCGCCAAAGGAAGCGACGTGGGCGGGAGCTTCCGGCACATCCCGACGTGCGCGTCGGCATCCGCAGACCGGCTGCGTCATCGCCTACTCCACATTTGCGATCCGGCCCGGGCGCGATGCGGTCGTCGGCCGGCCGGGTCAGGGTGTCAGCTTCCAGTCGGGGCAGACCGCACGTCGCGGGCAGCAGGTGGCCTGCGTCAACCCCGTGACCTTCTCGTCGGCTGCCGGGGACCTGGTCCCCATGTACCCCACGGTCGGTGCATCTGGTCCCCGGAGTCACGACCCCCTGGTCGGCGTTTCCCCAGCTCTATACGGCCCAGTGCATGCAGCACGGGCGGTGCCGCGTGGTTGCAGGTCGAACCGCATCCTGCCGCCGACGCAAGATTTTCGGCCGTCCGTGACCAACGAGGGCCCGATGTGGGGGTACCACCTCGACGACTTGAACCTCGCCCTCGGCAATCTCGTCCTCGACGTCGCCTACGAGGAGGCCTCGTACCGCTGACGCCGCGCCGTACACGGGCGTGAAGACACGATCGGCGCCGAGAAAAAGTGGGTGCGGGGCCGCGGTCATAGACTCGGGCGATGGTCAAGGTCATCGCGGTCGCCAACCAAAAAGGCGGCGTGGCCAAGACCACGACCGTGCAATGTCTCGGCGTCGCGCTCGCCGAGCAGGGCAAGCGGACGCTGGTCATCGATCTCGACCCGCAGGCGTGCTTGACCTACTCCCTCGGTTTCGACCCCGACGAGCTCGGCTCGTCGTTGCACGACGTCCTGGTACGCCGGGAACGGCTCTCCGACGTCGTGCAGACCGTTCCCGGTATCCGGGGAAGGCTCGACCTCGTTCCCGCGACGATCGACCTCGCCGGCGCCGAGGTGCACCTGCTCAGCCGAACCGGGCGTGAGCACGTGCTGGCGCGGGCGCTCCTCCCGGTCGTACAGGACTACGAGGCCGTCTTCATCGACTGCCCACCCTCGCTCGGCGTGCTCACCATCAACGGGCTCACGGCAGCCGAGGCGGTCATCGTGCCCCTTCAGTGCGAGGCCCTCAGCCACCGAGGCGTCGGACAATTGCTCGAGACCGTAGAGGACGTGCGCCAGTTCGCCAACGAGAAGCTCCGCGTGCTCGGGGTCATCGCCACCATGTTCGACAGCCGGACCACGCACTCGCGCCAGGTGCTCGCCGAAGTCGAGGACCGCTACGGACTGCCGCTCTTCGAGCCGCCGGTCCCGAAGTCCATCCGATTCGCCGAGGCGCCCGGCTTGGGCCGTTCCGTGCTCCAGCATGCACCGTCCTCGCCGGGGGCAATCGCCTATCGGACACTCTCCACCAAGGTCTTCGACGCGATGCAGAGCGCCTGAGGTGGCGGATCGGTCGCGCGACAAGGCTCCCGACCCGCTCGGCAAGCGGGCGCTGTACTGGGTGCCGTCCGACCGTGATGGCGGTACGCGGGGAGCGGCGGCCGGATCGACGATTGCGTTACCCGTCGGAAAGCGAGCGCTCTTTTCGGGAGCCCGGGCCGAATCCGACAGTTTGCTCGCCACCTCGGGCAACCCGCTTGCCGACCGCGGCTCGTTCGCCGTGCTGTGCGAGCGCTGCAACCAGTCCTCGCATGTCGGGGTGCTGGACCTGTTGATCTTCCAGTTCCCACTCGGGGTATGGCTCCCGCGGGGGCGCTTCGACCACCGCATGACGTGCCCCGTGTGCCGCAAGCGCGCGTGGTGCAGCGTCACCCTGCGGCGGGACTGAGCTCCTCGCCACCAACCGGGCCAGGCTGCACCTCGTCCGTTCCGGGCTGCTTGCTCGGCAGGCGCCAGGTCAGGGCGAGCGCCAGCAGCGCCAAGAGAGCCAGCACAGCCAGCGCCGCGCGCAAGCCGTTGATACGTGCCGACGCGTTGTCGGCCGCGATGGCCTGCGCGGTGTCCTTTGGCACCCCCGCCTTCTGGAGGGTCGTGTCGAGGTCGGCGTCGCTGACGAACGGAATGCCGGCCGAGAGCTGCACCTGGGCCTGGGCGGACATCTCCTGAGGGACCGCTGGATCGCTGGCCACGTTGCCCAGGAACGTCGTGGTCAGTACCGCGATGAGGATGGTTCCCGCCAGCGCGGTCCCAATGGAGGCACCGAGGTTGGTCATGGTGTTCTGGACCCCACCGACCTCGCTGCTCTGCGAGGTCGGCACTGACGACACCGTGACGCTCCCCAACTGAGAGGCCAGGCTTCCGATGCCGAGCCCCGCCAGGAGCAGCGGCCAGGTCACCACCTCAGGACCCGCACCCGCGTCGAGTGCGGCGATGAGGATCAGGATCCCGGCGGCGAGCAGGGCGAAACCGATGCGAACGACGCGCCGGGGCGAGGCGGCCGGGAAGAGACGCGGGACGCCGACGGCTGCGGCCAGGAGTGTCACCGAAAGAGGGAGCAGCCGGACGCCGGTTGCGATAGCGGAGAGACCGAGAGCGACCGACAAGAAGAGCGGGATGACGAAGAAGAGCCCGGCTTGGAGCAGGTACTGGAAGAAGAAGGAGGTCAAGCCCGCCTGGAGTCCGCGTACACGGAGCATCTGCGGGTCGATCAGGACGCCGCGGCCCTTCCGCAGGCGGCGGCCCTCCCACAACACGAACAAGGTGAGCACGACGCCGCCACCGAGAATCAGCCAGATGACGGGCGAGGCCCCAAGCCATTGGGGTGCATCGGGTTTCGGTTGCACGAAGCCCCAGGTACCGGAGCGGACGATGCCGAACACCACCATGGCGAGGCCCGCCGCCGAGAGGAGGGTGCCGATGGGATCGAGCCTCACGCCAGGTTCGGGTGGGCTGTCGACCATGCGGCGGGAGAACGCCAAGATCACCAGCACGAGGACGACCTCTCCGGCGAAGACCCAGCGCCAGCTCGCGTAGGTCGTGAAGAGCCCGCCGATCAGCGGGCCGGCCGCGACCGCGATGGCGGCGGCCGACGCAACGAGGCCGTAGGCGCGGGGACGGTCAGCCGGCCCGAAGTTCGTCGCCACCAGCGCGACGACCGCCGGCAGGATCAGCGCCGCACCGAGCCCCTCGAGCACCGACCAACCCACGATGAGGAAGGGCAGGGTAGGCGACAGCGCGGTCAGAGCAGATCCGCAGCCGTACACGACGCAGCCGATCATGAACACCCGCTTGCGCCCGAAGATCTGGCCGATCTTTCCACCCGTGATCATGAACGCGGCCATGACCAACGTGTAGAGGGTGATCGCGACTTGGATGCCGCTCACCGTGGTGCCGACGTCCTTTGCGACGGTGGCGATCGACACGTTCATGACCGAGCTGTCCAACGCCATGAGGAACTGCGCCGACGCCAGGATCAGCAGAGTGAAGCCGCTCTTGGACGCGCGGCCGGACCCGGCCTTGGAATCGGCCATCGGAGTCAGGCGACTCCGCCACGATCGACCGGATCGGTGCAGCCGCGCCCTGGGACCACGGGCGCGTCGGCGGCAGGGCTGGCAACATCCGTGAGCGCCTGCGCCATCGATCCTCTCCTCTGGTGTCGTTTGTGGGGTTCAAGGTACTTGTCCCGGACGCGTGAACAGGGGAGTCTCGCCATCACGACGTCGCGTCTGCACCCGGGCTTCCAGGAGCCCGATCAAAGGTGCGGCCTGCAGCGATCAGGTCGGCGCGGACGACAGCATCCGAAGCCCACCCATCGCGAACGCGACGTACGCATCGGCCAGCTGTGTGGCATGCGCAGGAGTGGGCCGACGGCGCCATTGCTGCATGACCAGGGCGATGGCGCCGAGGGCGAGCTGCACTCCGGTGATCGCCTTGCGCTCCTCGAGGCCGAATTCGGCGACCGCCAAGGCGGTGAAATATCGGACGGTTGCGGCATCTCGGCGGCGCTGCACGGCCCGCTGGTCGGCCGGACGTCTGCCTTGGTTCATGAGCGCGGCGAAGGTGGCGCCACGGCTCGATTGGGCTGCCAGAGCCCCTTCCACGAGCGCCCTGAGCTTCGCTTCCAGTCCGACGGCGTCGGCGACGGCCTGCGTGAGTTGCTGGTGGAGGAGACGGCTCTCACGCTCGAAAAGGGCAGCCAGCAGATCGTGGCGGTTCGCGAAGTGCTTGTAGACAAGCGCGCGGCTGACGCCGCTGGCCGCCGCCACCGACTCCATCGTCACCCCCGCGACGTCGCCGCTGGCCACGAGCAAACCGGCCGCGTCGAGGAGAGAGTCGCGCCTGCTCAGAGACTCCGTTTTGGTGGAGAGCCCGCCCGTCGGGCCGCTCACGTTGGCCATGGGGCATTATGGCACCATTGAGGTGACAAAACGTCACCAAATGCTCCGTTTCCGTTCCAGAGAGGGGATCGCGATGACCTACGCCGGCGAGAGGGCCATCCTCGATGCGGACAGCCACGTCATGGAACTCGGGGACTTCCTCGACGAGTTCATCGATCCGGAAGCCCGGAACCGTTTGCGGCGCCAGGGCATCGACGCGCTGGCCCCGATCCTCGAGGATGCCCAGGACAAGGCGCAACGGCGACGGTCCGACCCTGACGTGGCCGCACGCGCCGAGGAGCACCTCTTGGACGACAAGGGCTGGATGGCGATGGGCGGGTTTGATTCGGTCGAGCGCAGTCGGGCGCTCGACCTCCTCGGGTTCGAAGGTCAGCTCGTCTTCGCGACGTTCGCTACCGCGATGTTCAGCCTCCCGCGGAGCCCGCGCCGCTATGACGACACCGCCGAACTGGACCGCGATCTCGATCTCCTCTACGCCGGCTGCCGGGCGCAGAACCGAGCGATGGTCAAGTTCTGCGAGGTGGACCACCGCCTGTTCCCGGTCGGCTACGTGTCGCTCGTAGACCCGGCTCGAGCCGTCGAGGTCGCGACGGACGCGATCGCAAACGGGTGTGCCGCGATCATGGTTCCGTCCACCGCAGCCGGCGACCGGGCCGCCACCCATCCGGACCTCGAGCCGTTCTGGGACCTCCTCGAACACCGCGACGTTCCTTTTGTTCTCCATGTCGGCGGCGGAGGCCGCCTGCTCGATCGCGCCTTCCACAACAACGAGATGCCGGTCACCGATCACCTCGGCGGCGGTGAGAACATCCGCTCCAAGGACTACCTGGCTATCTACCACTCGCCGTCGCTCTTCCTCGGCACGTTGATCCTCGATGGACTCTTCGACCGCTTTCCCGGCTTGCGAGGCGGCTGTATCGAACAGGGGGCCGGCTGGGTCGTGTCGTGGATGCACCACTTGGACTACGCCCAGCGAGCTTTCCGGCGCACAGAAGACCCGCTTCGCCGCTTGCAGGCGAAGCCTTCGGAGTACGTGCAGCGGCATCTCAAGTTCACGCCCTTTCCGGGCGAGCCGGTGGGCTGGATGATGGAGCAGGCAGGTGCGGACCTGTTCATGTTCTCCACCGACTATCCGCACCCAGAAGGAGGCCGCGACCCTCTGGCGAAGTTCGAGGAGGAACTGGGCGGGGTCGGCCGAGACGACCTGAACCTCTTTTACCGCGGCAACATGGCGACCCTCCTGGGACTCCAGCCGGCACAGTCCGTCGTTTGATCTCCGACGGCGCCAAAATGCGCCGCACGCCATGACGGCTGCCCCGATCCTTCGATGGCGGCTCACCCGACTCAACTAGATTTGTGTGTGCCTTCACCATCGGGCAGCCACGGGATGTGGCGCAGCTTGGCAGCGCGCCTGCTTTGGGAGCAGGAGGTCCGGGGTTCAAATCCCCGCATCCCGACTCGGTGCGGTTTGACCGGTTGACCCCATCGGGACGGACCGCCGCTCGGCCCCGACTGCTTCAGGCCCGCTCCACCGCCAGCACCTGCCACTCGTCGGGCACGCCCTTGAGGTTGTGACGTCCCCGGTCGTCGAACACGATGCCCGAGCCCACGACGAGGTCGCGCACGGTGCCGGTCACCAGCACCTCCCCGGCGCCCGCCATCGCACTCACCCGCGACGCGATGTGCACCGCCAGTCCGCCGATGTCGTCGCCCCGCAACTCGACCTCGCCGACGTGCAGCCCCGCACGCAGCTCCAAGCCGGATCGCCCAGCGGCGTCGACCATCGCCGCGGCACAACGCACGCCCTGCGCCGGAGTGGGGAACCGGGCCAGGATGCCGTCGCCCGTGGTCTTCACGAGCACGCCGTCGTGGCGCGCCAGCAACCGGGAGACGTTGATCTCGAACTCGTCGAGCACCCCGCGCCATTCCCGATCGCCCGCCGCCGCCGCGCGCACCGTCGAGTCGACGATGTCGGTGAACAGCACGGTGGACAACAACCGGGTCGCCGCGTGCTCGCCCCGTGAACCCGTCACGAACTCCTCCATGTCGTCGACGATGGAGTCGAATTCGCCCGCCCACGGCAGGAGGTCGGGACCTGCGGTCGTCACCACGCGGGCGCCGGCAATATGGTCCGCCAGGTAGCGGCCGTGCACGCTCAGGTTGGCGTAGGTGTCGGCCCGGGCGAAGATCAGGGTCGGGCACGCGATGTCGGGCAGGCACCAGCGCATGTCGGCGGTGAACGTCACCAGGTTGAAGGCCGCGGCGGTCGCGGGGCTGGCGCCGCGCCGGGCCGCCCGACCCCACCACTCCCGGAAGCCCACCCGGTGCGCCAGGCTCGGGGCGAAGATGGCGATGTCCTGGGGCACGTCGCCCTCGACCATCGGCACGTCGATGCTCACCGCGTCTTCGAGCTCGATATCGGACACTCCGAAGCCGTAGTCCTCGGCCGCGCCCACCCGCGCCGTGCCGTTGACGATGACGAGCGAGGCGACGCGCTCGGGGTAGGTCGCCGCCAGCCACAGCGCCGCCATGGTGCCACCGTTGGATGCGAGGACGACGGCGCGTGCACACCCTGCGGCGTCCATGACAGCCAGCGCATCTCGTCCCCAGCCCTCGATCGACGGTGCGACGCCTGGCGGCAGCGGGTCGGAGAGTCCGAGGCCCCCGCAGTCGAAGCGGATGAGCCGGGAGAACTCGGCGACCCGCTCGGTGTAGCGCAGCCAGTTGGGCTCGTCGACGGTCTCGTCGATAGAGATCATGAGCCCGCTGTTGAACTCGAGCACGTCGACGGTGTCGGGCGACGCCTCTTGGCCCCACACCTGGTAGCCGATGTGCACGCCGTCGCGCACCGCGTACTCGGTCTGCGGTGCGTCCATATGGGTTGCGTTCTAGCGGGCGGCGGGCGTCCTCGGCGCGCCGAGCGACCTCAGCGGGCGCCGCGCAGCAGGCGGCCGGGCAGCTCCCCGGTCGGCTGGCCGTCCTCGAAGGTCACGGCGCCCTTCTTGATCGTCATCGCGTACCCGCTGGCTCGCTGCAGGAGGCGCTTGCCGCCGGCGGGCAGGTCGTTGGCCACGAACGGCAGCCTCGAGCTGCAAACCCTCGTAGTCGATGAGGTTGAAGTCGGCCAACGCACCGGGCTCCACCGTGCCGCGGTCCGACAGGCCGTACAGACGGGCCGTGTCGTGCGTCTGCTTCTTGACCACGTACTCCAAGGGCAGCGTGTCGCCGCGCACCCGGTCCCGCGTCCAGTGCGTGAGCATGAACGTGGGCATCGACCCGTCGCAGATCGTCCCGGTGTGTGCGCCACCGTCGGAGAGACCGAGCAGCCCGCGCGGGTGCTGCAGCATGTCGTAGACGTGGTCGAGGTCGCCCGTTCGCGTAGTTGAGGATCGGCAGGTACAACAGCCCGGTGCCGTCGTCGCGTGCCATCTCGTCGTAGGCGACCTCGAGCGGCGGACACACCCGCGGGCCGCGGCCAACCCCGCCAGCGAGCGTTCCGGTCCCGGCTCGTAGTCGGGCGGGTCGCCGAGCACGAACGTACGCCCGTATGCCTTCTCCATCGACTCGGCCACCGCCGGCGACGGCGGCGTCCACGACACGATCGAACGCCGCACCTCCGGGTCGCGCAAGGCCGCCGCGAACTCCTTCGCCGGCAGATGCCGCTTCCGCAGCTCCACGTAGGCGGGGATCTCGGAGAACAGGCAGTACGTGGCGAAGTGGCCCGTCAGCAACCCGGTCGCTCGCCCGGCCACCTGCGGGTACAGCTCGGCGCCTTCGGCGCACGCCTCGAGCGACGCGGCCATCTGCTTGCGCCACAGCTCGGGGTCGTCGTCGACCTGCAACAGGGCGAAGGAGACCGGCCGGTCGATCGCGGCCGAGAGCCGGCGCATCCAGTCGACCTCCAGCCACGGGTCGTCGAGGTGTTCGCCGGCGGCGCCGAAGGGCGCCAGCTCGAACACACCGGCGTTGGCTTCGGCCAGCGCGCGCCCGATACCGAACAGTTCGTCCTCGGCCGCGTACGTGCCCGGGCACGACCTCGCCGTCGACGGCCCGGTGGCCCATGGTCCGCGACGTCGAGAAGCCGAACGCACCGGCCTGCAGCGCCTCGAGCACGATGGTCCGCATCGCCTCGATGTCCTCGGCACTGGCCGCCTCGTTCTTCGCCCCCCGGTCGCCCATCACATAGGCCCGCACCGCGCCGTGGGGGACCTGGGTGCCGACGTCGACGGTCCAATGCCGCCGCTCCAGCGCGTCGAGATACTCGGGGAACGTCTCCCACTCCCACTCGATCCCCTCGGCCAACGCCGTGCCGGGAATGTCCTCGACGCCCTCCATGAGGCCGATCAGCCACTCATGGCGATCGGGTGCGGCCGGTGCGAAGCCGACGCCGCAGTTGCCCATGACGAGCGTCGTGACGCCGTGCCACGACGACGGGGCCAGCTCGGGGTCCCACGTGGCCTGGCCGTCGTAGTGGGTGTGGATGTCGACCCAGCCGGGTGTGACCAGCAGTCCGTCGGCATCGATGATCCGGTGGGCGCCGCCCGGGATCTGCCCGACGTCGGTGATGCGGCCGGAATCGACCGCGATGTCCGCCACTCGCTGAGGGGCGCCGGTCCCGTCGACCAGCGTCCCACCCTTGATGATCAGATCGTGCACGCCCCGCATCGTCTCACGCCGGTTGAGCGGCGCGCTCGCCGCGGCGTGACGCTCCCTTCGGAGCGCTGGGTCAGACCTTGGCCTTGCCCAGGATGCGGTTCATCTTGGTGCCGCACACCGGGCAGGTTCCCTGGGCGGCGCGGCGGCCGTTCGCAAGCTCGACTTCTTGCCCGTCGAACTCCCGCTTCTCACGGCACTTCACGCAGTACCCCTCGTAACTCGCCATGGCTTCTCCTTTGGGTCGGTTATGGCCCTGGACGGGGGTCGAACGTAGCGGGAGGGTTACAAAAAAGGGGGGATGGTCACCGTGGCAGGAGCCGTCGCACGGCCGTTCTGCCCGGTAGGGTCGGTCCAATGACAGACAACGGTGCAGGTCAGGACGGTGGTTTCCGGCAACAGGGGATGAGGGCCACGGAGGCCTTGCGAGAGACCTGGGGCGGCCTGGCAGAGGCCTGCTTCGAGCTGTCGTCCACCGAGTGGCGCCTGGCGACCGAGTGCCCGGGCTGGGACGTCAAGGACCAGCTTTCCCACCTGATCGGGATCGAGCGCACCATCATGGGCGAGGCCCCACCGGAATGGGACGGCCCGCTCGGCGACCACGTGAAGAACGACTTCGCGGCCATGAACGAGGCGTGGGTCGCCGTCCGCCGACCGCTCGACGGGGCGGCCGTGCGGGCCGAGTTCGTCGAGGTCACGGACACCCGGCTCGGACAGCTGGGGGAGCGGACGGAGGACGAGTGGGCCGTCGTCGGCTGGAGCCCGGTGGGCCAGGTGCCCTACGCCGTCTTCATGGAGGTGCGCGCCTTCGACAGTTGGGTGCACGAGCAGGACGCCCGCCGCGCGCTCGACCGCCCGGGTGGCTCCGGAAACCTGGCCTCGTCGATCTCGATGGGGCGGGTGGAGGGCGCCATGCCCTTCGTGGTGGGCAAGAAGGCGGCCTGCCCCGATGGCACCGCCGTGCGCTTCGATGTCGCAGGCCCCGGTGACGACGCCCGCGCCTTCACTATCGCGGTCGAGGGCCGCCGCGCTCAGGTGGTGGTCGACGACGTCACTCCGACCGTCACCCTGTCGCTCTCGAGTCTCGATTTTCTCCGCCTCGGCTGTGGCCGCGCCACGGCGGCACAGGTGGAGGCTGCCGGCGGCATCGCAATGGAGGGCGACGCAGCCATTGGCCGCCAGGTCCTCGGCGCCATGAACTTCATGTTTTGAGCCAGGTCCGAGGAGACCCACACCATTCGGCAGAGGCGGAACCGCTGCTTCCCCTCGCGCCGCACCGGTAGAGTTGTCGACTCGTATGCGTGCGACCACTGAGCCACTAGAGGGAAACCTCATCCGCCTGAGCGTGGAAATCGACGAACCCGAATTCGACCAGGCCATGGGAGACGTCGTGCGCACGCTGGCGAGGCAGGTCCGTGTGCCCGGATTTCGACCCGGAAAGGTGCCGCGCAAGGTGCTCGAAGCGCGCATGGGCGGCGCCGGCGCACTGCGCGCCGAAGCGCTGCGCGAGTCGCTGCCGGACTTCTACGCGCAGGCCGTGGTCGACACCGAACTCGACCCGATCGCACAACCCGATATCGACATCACCGGCGGCGAGCAGAGCGGCGCGGTCTCCTTCGACGCCGTCGTCCAGGTGCGTCCCCTCGTCTCCATCCCGGGCTACGACGGTCTCCAGATCACGTTGCCCGGTCTCGAGGTCAACGACGAAGAGGTCCAACACCAGATCGACCGCTTGCGCGAGAACGACGCCGAACTCGAGGTGGTCGACCGCCCCGCCATCGACGGTGATCTGGTCACGATCGACCTGCACGGCAACGACCCGTCTGACGCCGAGGTGGTCGGCGTCGACGACTACCTCTACGAGGTGGGCACCGGCACCATCGTGCCCGAGCTCGACGCAGAACTGCACGGTGCCAAGGCCGGCGCCATCGTTGCCTTCGACGCCGCGAACCCGCAGAACCCAGACGAGCAGATCGCGTTCCGTGTGCTCGTCAAGGAGGTAAAGGTCAAGAAGTTGCCGGCGGAGACGGACGAATGGGCAGCAGAGAGTTCGGAGTTCGGCACGATGGCCGAGCTGCGCGCCGACATCGAGGAGCGGATTCGCCGGGTGAAGCTGGTGCAGACGCAGATGGCGCTGCGTCAGAAGGCGATCGAGGCTCTCAGTGGTCTCGTCGCCGACGAGGACGTCCCAGAAGTCCTGGTCGATGCAGAGGTGAACGAGCGCCTGCACGACCTCCAGCACCGGTTGGAGGCGCAGAAGCTGGGCTTGGCCGAGTACTTCCAGGCCACAGGCACCTCACCGGACGAGTTGCTTGCCTCCGTGCGGGTCGACGCCCACGCTGCGGTCAAGGCTGACCTGGCCCTACGCGCCCTGGTCGAAGCCGAGGAACTTCCGCTCAGTGACGACGAGCTCGATGCCGAAGTATCCACCATGGCCGAGCGCATGGACACGAGCCCGGCTGACCTTCGGCGCCGCCTCGACACGGCCGGGCGGACCGGCGCGGTACGCTCGGAGCTTCGAAAGGGCAAGGCTCTGGAGTGGCTGCTGGACCACGTGGATCTCGTCGACGAAGAGGGAAACCCGATGTCACGGGACGACCTCAAGGTGGATGCTTCGGGGGATGGCGAAGTCGAGCAGGGCGAGGAGACGAGTGAGGATGGAGAGGATGGCTGATCGCCTGGAGGCGTACAACTACAGCGTGCCTTGGGTGGTCGAGTCGACCAATCGCGGCGAGCGACAGTACGACCTCTATTCCCGCCTGCTGCGAGAGCGGATCATCTTCCTCGGAACGCCTGTCAACGACACGGTGGCGAATCTGGTCTGCGCGCAGATGTTGTTCCTCGAGTCCGAGGAGCCCGACAAGGACATCCACCTCTACATCAATTCGCCCGGCGGTGAGATCACGGCGTTATTCGCGATCTACGACACCTTGAAGTTCATCAAGGCCGACGTCTCGACGTTCTGCTTCGGCCAGGCGGCTTCGGCGGCGGCCGTGCTGCTCGCAGCGGGCGCCAAGGGCAAGCGGTTCGCCTTGCCGCACGCACGCATACTGCTGCACCAGCCCTGGGGAGGCGTCGAAGGCCAGGCGAGCGACATCGAGCTGCAGGCCAAGGAGATCCTCCGCATGCGGGATCTGCTTTCGAACATGCTGGCCGAAGACACCGGGCAGACCCAGGAGAAGGTGGCGCAGGACACCGACCGCGACTTCATCATGACTGCAGATGAGGCGGTTACCTATGGTGTGATCGACGAGGTCATCACGGCGCGCACGGTCGCTCCGCTCGAGGCCATCGGCGCCGTAGCCTCGTAGGACAAGTCGGACAGAGATCGGACGGACGGGAGAGCAATCGGGTGGCCAAGTTCGGTGAGGGTGGGGACCTCGTCAAGTGCAGCTTCTGTGGGAAGACGCAGAAGCAGGTCAAGAAGCTGATCGCCGGTCCCGGGGTCTACATCTGTGACGAGTGCATCGACCTGTGCAACGACATCATCGCGGAGGAACGTGACGAGTCGGCGGAGCTGAGCTTCGAGGACCTTCCCAAGCCGCGGGAGATCTTCGACTTCCTCAACGACTACGTCGTCGGGCAGGAGTACGCCAAGAAGATCCTCTCGGTCGCGGTCTACAACCACTACAAGCGGGTCCAGGCCGGGCCTCCGGTGCACGAGGACGGCATCGAGCTCTCCAAGTCGAACATCCTCCTGCTCGGGCCGACCGGCTGTGGCAAGACCTTGTTGGCCCAGACACTGGCCCGGATGCTGAACGTGCCCTTCGCCATCGCCGACGCGACGGCGCTGACCGAGGCCGGCTACGTGGGCGAGGACGTCGAGAACATCCTCCTGAAGCTGATCCAGGCGGCGGACTACGACGTCAAGCGTGCCGAGACCGGCATCATCTACATCGACGAGATCGACAAGATCGCGCGCAAGAGCGAGAACCCGTCGATCACGCGTGACGTCTCGGGCGAGGGCGTGCAGCAGGCGCTGTTGAAGATCCTCGAGGGCACCACGGCCTCGGTGCCACCGCAGGGCGGCCGCAAGCACCCGCACCAGGAGTTCATCCAGATCGACACGACGAACGTCCTCTTCATCTGCGGAGGTGCCTTCGCCGGGCTCGACAAGTTGATCGAGGGCCGCATCGGCAAGCGCGGCATCGGGTTCCGTGCCGAGGTGCATCGCAAAGACCGCGACGACGGCGAGATCCTGCGCAGCGTCCTGCCTGAGGACCTCATCAAGTTCGGGCTCATCCCTGAGTTCATCGGCCGTCTGCCGGTCGTGAGCGCGGTGTCCCCGTTGTTCAAGGACGCGTTGGTGCAGATCCTCGTCGAGCCGAAGAACGCGCTGACCAAGCAGTACGAGCGGGTCTTCGCACTCGACAACGTGGAGCTCGAATTCACGCCGGACGCCCTCGAGGCGGTGGCCGAGCAGGCACTGTTGCGGGGCACCGGAGCACGTGGCCTGCGGGCCATCCTCGAAGAGGTGCTGCTCGACGTGATGTACGACCTTCCGAGCCGTACCGATGTGGGCAAGTGCGTCGTGGACCGCTCCGTGGTGCTCGACCGGGTTGCCCCGACGCTCGTGCCGCTCGGGGGTGCGCCGGTCAAGTCGACGCGGTCGCGCCGCGCCGCTTCCTGACCGCGCCGGCCTCGAAAAAGCCGGTCGACGTGGAGCCGCCGGCGCTCCCGTTCGAGAGCGTCGACGACGCCGTCGCCTGGCTCGACTCCCACATCGACTTCGAGAAGCACATGCCGCGCCGGCGGCTCGTCCCAACGCTCGACGGCATGCGTGCGCTCTGTGCCTTGCTCGGTGACCCACAGGACTCCATTCCCTCGGTCCACATCACCGGCACAAACGGCAAGGGATCGACCTCGGCCATGGTCACGATGCTGTTTCTGGCCAAGGGCCTCACCGTCGGCACCTTCACCAGCCCGAACCTGCACGTGGTTGCGGAACGCATCGCTCGCAACGGCGCGGCCATCGACGACGCCGCGCTGTCGGAGGTCCTTGGCGAGCTGGCGCTGCTCGAATCGCTGCTCGAGGATCGACCGACGCGTTTCGAGCTCCTCACGGCGGCCGGGCTGTCGTGGTTCGCCACCGAGGCGGTCGACGCCATGGTCGTCGAGGTGGGGCTCGGCGGCACGTGGGACTGCACGAACGTGGTCGACGGGGATGTCGCCGTCCTGACGAACGTCAGCTTCGACCACACCGATGTGCTCGGCCCGACCCTCGAAGGGATCGCCGAGGACAAGGCCGGGATCATCAAGCCGGGCAGCCGGGTGGTGCTGGGGGAGCTGGCCCCGGATCTCCTCGACATCGCCCTGACCAGGGCTGACGAGGTGGGCGCCGCCTCGGTTTGGGTCCTCGGCCGTGACTTCGGCTGCGCGTCCAACCGGGTCGCCGTGGGTGGCCGGCTCGTGTCCCTTTGGACCCCGGGCGGGCGTTACGAGGACGTCCTCGTCCCGCTGCACGGAGCCCACCAGGCCGCCAATGCCGCCGTCGCGCTCGCCGCGGCGGAGGCGTTCTTCGGCGACGCGCTCGCGCCCGATGTCGTGGAAGAGGGCTTCGCCTCGGTGCGAGTGCCCGGCCGTCTCGAAGTGCTCGGGCGCCGCCCACTGTTGCTCGTCGACGGCGCCCACAACGCCGCGGGAATGACGGCGCTTGGTGCCGCGTTGACCGAGGAGTTCGCGGTCGACGGCACGGTGGTGGCGGTGGTGGGGATGCTGACCGGTCGTGACCCGTCGGCGATGCTCGAGCCGCTCGCCGCCGCCGGGGTGCGCGACATCGTCGTGTGCGAACCGGACTCGCCGCGTGCGATGCCCGTCGCCGCGGTGGCCGAGGCGGGACGCGCCCTGCGCCTCGCTGTCTACGAAGAACCCGATGTGCGCGACGCGATACGCACTGCTCGCGCGATGGTGGACGCCGAGGGACTCGTCGTCGTCGCCGGTTCGCTCTACATCGTGGGCACCGCCCGCGCCGACGCGCTGGCATCGAGTGCCCCGTGGGAGGAAGCCGGACGCTGACCCGTTCCGGGTTGTGTAACCTCGGACCTTCGTGGATCGCACCCTTGTCATCGTGAAGCCCGACGGCGTCGAGCGCGGCCTGGCCGGCGAGATCGTCGGCCGCCTGGAGCGCAAGAACCTGCGCATCGTGGCGGCTGAGCTCCGGACCCTTACCAAAGAGGTGGCGGAGCGCCACTACGCCGAACACGCCGAGCGCCCCTTCTTCAGCGACCTTGTGACGTTCATCACGCGGTCGCCGTCACTCATCATGGTGGTCGAAGGCCCGAAGGACACGTACGCCGTCGTGCGACTCATGATGGGGACGACCAACCCCGCCGAAGCGGCTCCGGGCACGATCCGGGGCGACCTCGGCATCGAGACGACCGAGAACTTGGTCCACGGCTCTGACTCACACGAGTCGGCTGCACGGGAGATCTCACTGTTCTTTCCCGAACTCGCATCCTGAGCGCCGCGTCCGCACCGGCATCGGGGGTGCGACAGAAACCCAGTTCAGAACGCAGTTCTGTCGCGTCCGCCTTGTGAAGGTACCCGTGGTCCCATAGCCTGTGGTCGCACCAACGGGTACCGGGATCCCCTCCGGCACCCGCCGCCATTCTTTCGTGGAGATCCAGACATGGCTGAAAATCGCCTTTCCCTTCTCGGCCGTGACATGGCCGTCGACCTCGGTACCGCCAACACACTGGTGTACGTCCGCGGCCGCGGGATCGTCCTGAACGAGCCCTCCGTAGTGGCGGTGGACATCAAGGACGGGCGTCCGCTTGCCGTGGGATCAGAGGCCAAGCGGATGATCGGTCGTACGCCGTCGAACATCCAGGCCATCCGGCCCCTCAAGGACGGTGTCATCGCAGACTTCGAGATCTGCGAGAAGATGCTGCGCTACTTCATCCACCGGGTGCACCAACGCCGCTTTGCCAAGCCCCGCATGGTCATCTGCGTCCCGTCGGGCATCACGGGCGTCGAGCGGCGTGCGGTCATGGAAGCGGCCGAGTACGCGGGTGCGCGGCGCGCCTACATCATCGAAGAGCCGATGGCCGCCGCCATCGGCGCGGGACTGCCCGTGCACGAACCGACCGGCAACATGGTCGTCGACATCGGCGGTGGCACGACGGAGGTCGCAGTCATCTCCCTCGGCGGCATCGTCACGAGCCAGTCGGTTCGCATCGGAGGAGACGAGCTCGACGAGGCCATCGTATCCTTCGTGAAGAAGGAATTCAGTCTCGCGCTCGGTGAGCGCACGGCTGAGGAGATCAAGATCACACTGGGCTCCGCCTATCCGCTCGAGCAGGAACTGCATGCCGAGATCCGCGGCCGCGATCTCGTCAGCGGGTTGCCCAAGACGATCGTGGTCTCCACCGAGGAGATCCGTCGATCCATCGAGGAGCCGGTGTCGGCGATCATCGACGCGGTCAAGGTGACGCTCGACCGGACCCCCCCCGAACTGGCGGCCGACATCATGGAGCAGGGGATCGTGCTCACCGGCGGCGGGGCCATGCTGCACGGGCTCGAGTCGCGCCTCCAGCACGAGACCGGGATGCCCATCGTGGTGGCCCGCGACCCCCTGAACTGCGTCGCCGTCGGCAGTGGCCAGTGCCTGGAAGAGTTTGAAGCGCTGAAGCGGGTGCTGATCACCACCTCCACGCGCTGACGTATCGGAGTTCTCCTGGGTGGCGAGGTCCCGGCGCTCGCGCCGCACACTGACGGTCATCGTCCTCGTCGTTGTTTCGCTCTCGCTGATCTCGCTCGACCTCAACGGCCGGACGCATAGCCTTACGTCGGGCATCAAGTCCGTGGCAAACGACATCTACTCGCCGTTGCGCCAGGGCGTGGAGGACATCATCAGTCCCATCGGCAACTTCTTCGCGGGTGCATTCAACTATGGCGCCGTCCAATCAGAGAACGAGCAGCTGCAAAGGCAAATCGGCCAGCTGAGGGCCACGCAGGCCGAGAAGGGCTTCGAGGAAAACCAGCTGCGCCTGCTGACGAAGCTCGAGAACTTGCCCTTCCTGAATTCATTGCCCACCGTGACGGCGCAGACGGTGGACCAGTACTCGTCGAACTTCACCGCCACCATCACGCTCGACAAGGGCCGCGCTGACGGAGTGGACATCGGCTACCCCGTCGTCGGTGCCGGCGGATTGGTCGGACAAGTGATCCAGTCGTTCCATCACACGTGCATCGTGCGCCTCATCACTGATGGCGAGTCGAAGGTCGGAGTGGTGTTCGGTCCGAGCAACAAGTACACGGCGATCGTCGACGGCCAGGGTCCCGGCAGCGATCCAACGGCCGACCTCATTCCTCCGGGTACTCCGCTGCGCAAGGGCGAGCCCCTGTACACCAGCGGTTTGCAGGCCGCGGCGTTCCCGCCCGGCATCCCGGTCGCCACGGTGGCGAGCTTCCACACGCCCTCCGGGGCCAGTCAGGTTTCGGTGACCGCCGAGCCGTCGGCCAACCTCAGCCAGCTGGCGTACGTCGACGTCGTTCAGTGGGTGCCCAACACGTGACGGCGCGTTCGATCGTGCGGGTCGCGCTCGTGATCTTCGTGGTCCTGATGGTGCAGCAGACGATGATGGTGGCGCTGCGGATCGGAGGCGTGCACCCCGACCTGCTATGGCTGTTGCCCATCACGGCCGCCCTGGCGGACGGGCCGGAGACGGGGGGCATCGTCGGCTTCTGGGCCGGTCTGGCCTTCGACCTCGTGCTGCCGACCCCTTTCGGACTGTCCGCCCTGGTGGGATGCCTGCTCGGGTACGCCGTGGGCGCCCTGACCGCGGCGGTCGACCCGCGGACCACCTGGCTCAAGCCGGTGGCCGCGCTCACTGGCAGCGTTGCAGCGGACATGCTGTTCGCCGTGCTCGGCGCAATCCTCGGCCAGCCCCAAATGGTGCAAATCGACTTCGTGGCCCTCTTTTTGATGATCAGTATCTCCAGCGTCGTGTTCGTGCTGCCGGTCAGCCGGCTCATGCGATGGGCGTTGGCCGGGGAGAACAACAGTCACTCGCTCGTCCCGGCGCAGGCTGACAACCGACTCTGGTGAAGCGCTCCCTGCGTCACCCCATTCGCGGCCACCGGCTGCACCCCAAGCCGACCACGCGGAGACCCCGCCGCTCGAGGTCGTGGCGCGGTGGGGCACATCAGCCGCGGATGCGGCCGCGTAAGAGCGTCAGCGTCTCGTCGATCGTCGGGTCACCCGAAGAAGATGTGTTGGAGTCCCGTCCGAGCCTGCGCATCCGGATCGTCGGGGTCGTCGTGCTCCTTCTGTTCGGCGTCCTGGTGCTCCGCCTGTGGACGCTCCAGGTCGTCGAGGGCAAGACCTACGCGGCCGCGGTGACGCGCAACGAAGTGCGCGTCGTGAGCGTTCCTTCGCCGCGGGGAGAGATCGTGGACCGCAACGACACCGTGCTCGTGTCGAACGTTCCCCAGGAAGAGATCCTGTTGTCACGCGCCGAGGTTTTGCAGGACCCGTCGATCGTCGGCAAGGTGGCGGCGCTGGTCGGCCAGACGCCGGCGCAGGTAGAGGCGTCCGTCACCAACAACCAGTACAGCCCGTACGAGCCTGTTCCCGTAGCGCTCGGTGTCACCGCGTCCACCGTCCAGTTCCTGCAGACGCACCAGTCGGAGTATCCAGGTGTGAGCGCGGAAACCGTTGCGCAGCGGACCTACCCGCAGGGCGGGACGACGGGCACGCAGATCCTCGGGTACGTGGGCGACATCAGCTCGCCCTACCTCGCGGCGCATCCCAACGAGGGCTACACCCAGGGCAGCCAGATCGGTGTCGCCGGGATAGAGGCGCAGTACGAGTCGTACCTACGTGGCGTCGCCGGGCGCCAGGCCCTGTCGGTGGACGCCCAGGGGAACGTGGTCGGGACGCTGAACACGACAGCGCCCCAGATCGGCGACACGGTGGTGCTCAACATCGACACCGGCCTCCAGCAATGGGTGGAGCAGGAATTGCAGCAGCAGATCCTCGCCGACCGCAACACCTTCGATGGCATCGATCAGCGCTACCCGGCGGCGACGACCGGCGCCGTCATCGTGTTGAACCCGCAGAACGGGCAGGTGCTCGCACTGGCTTCGTACCCGAGCTACGACCTGAACGAATGGATCGGAGGGATCTCGAACGCCAACTTCACCGCGTTGAAGGCGAGTGGCGCCGAGAACAACTACGGCATCGAGGGGCTTTATACGCCTGGGTCCACGTTCAAGCTCGTGACGGCGACTGCAGCGCTGCAGGACGGAATTTGGACGCCCGGTCAGTACTACGCCGACACGGGCTCGTTCAAGATCCCGGGCTGTCCCGCCCCGGGAGTGCAGAGCACGCAAGGCTGCATCCTGAAGGACAACCCGGGCGACGGCACCGGGGACTACAACATCTCAGGTGCGCTGACGGTCTCATCCGACGCTTTCTTCTACAACCTGGGAGATCTCTTCTACAACGACCGGGCGCACGTACGGGCAGGACGCGATCCAGAACGAGGGCACCTCGTACGGCGAGGGGACCATTACCGGCATCGACCTTCCCGGCGAGGCGCAGGGTCGGATCGACAGCCAGACCACACGACAGAAGCTGCACGCGGCGGCACCCGGAGCCTTCCCAACGACGTCGTGGTACACGGGAGACAACATCGAGATGGGCTTCGGCCAGGGCGCGACCGTGCTCACGCCCATCGAGCAGGCCGTGGCGTACTCGACGTTCGCGAACGGCGGTACCCGCTACGCACCACAGGTCGCGTCCGAGATCGTCGACCCGATGACAGGAAAGGTCGTTCAGAAGGTCGAGCCCCAAGGTGACCGGCCACGTCGCCATCTCGCCGACGAACTACTCGGCCATCCTCCAAGGCCTCGAGGGCGTCGTCTCGAACCGGAACGGCACCGCGTACGGAGACTTCGTCGGGTTCCCGTCCTCGTGGAACCTGGCCGGCAAGACCGGCACCGCCTCGAACCAGCCGGGCCAGGAGCCCAACAGCTGGTTCGTGGCGTTCGGGCCGAACCCGAACCCGCAGTTCCTCGTGCTGGCGGTGATCGGGCAGGGCGGCTACGGCGCGTCGGCTGCCGCCCCACTGGTTCGCAATATCTTCGACTACATCGCGGCCCGCCAGCCCGAGATCAGCTCGCCCGTCAAGACGCCCACGCCCTCGAGCCCCCCGAGCAATTCGCTGCCCACGACCACGACGACGACCACTGCCGGGAAGGGCGGGACCTCGACGACCACCAGCACTGCTGGGCAGGGCGGGTCCTCGTCCACCACCAGCACCACGACGGTCGGCCCCTGACGGTCCTCTACGGTTGAGGGCCAATGGAGACGCTTTGGCCCAAGATTGAGCAGTTGCTGCCGAAGGTGGCCAAGCCGGCGCGCTACATCGGGGGCGAGCAGGGCTCGCAGGCTCCCGAGCACGGTCCGGACAAGGTGGCCTGGCTGTTGCTCTACCCCGACACCTACGAGATCGGCCTCCCCAACCAGGGATTGCAGATCCTCTACGAGATCCTCAACGAACGCGCCGACGCCGTCGCCGAACGGGCGTACGCGCCGTGGGTCGACATGGAGGCCGCGATGCGAGCGGCCGGTGTGCCTCTCTTCAGTGTCGAGCAACACCTGCCCGCGGCGGCGTTCGACGTACTGGCGTTCAACCTCTCGGCCGAGCTGGTGTACACGAACGTGGTCAACCTGGTGGACCTGGCGGGGTTGCCGATCCACTCAGCCGAACGCAGTGCGGACGACGCGCTGGTGGTGGCGGGTGGCCACTGTGCGTTCAACCCCGAGCCCCTCGCTGACTTCGTTGATGCGTTCGTCATGGGCGACGGCGAAGAAGTCGTGGGGGAGATGACCGAGGCGATCTCGAACTGGCGGAGGACCGCGGAGACCGAGGGACGGAACCGAGACGGACTCTTGCGCGCGCTGGCGGGGATCGAGGGCGTGTACGCGCCGGCGCTCTACCAGCCCGAGTACGCCGGCGGAAGATTGACGGCCACCCGGCCGCGCGACGTCGCCGTCCCGGCGGAGGTCTCGAAGCGAACCGTTCGCGACCTGGCGGAATGGCCTTACCCGAAGCGGCCGCTCGTCCCGCTCACGGAAGTGGTGCACGACAGGCTCAACGTCGAGGTGTTCCGTGGGTGCACGCGCGGCTGCCGGTTCTGCCAGGCCGGCATGATCACGCGCCCGGTGCGCGAGCGCCCCGCGGCGCAGGTGCGCGAGATGGTGCAGTCCGGGCTCGAATGGAGCGGCCAGGACGAGGTCGCGCTGACGTCGCTCTCGAGCGCGCGACTTCTCGGGCATCGAGGACACGGTGCGCGAGATCGTCAACGACCCCGCCAACGATGGCCGGGTTTCGGTCAGCCTGCCTTCGTTGCGGGTGGACGCGTTCACGGTCGGGACGGCTGCCGAGATCCAGAAGGTTCGGCGCACCGGCCTCACGTTCGCTCCGGAGGGCGGGACGTGGCGCATGCGCACGGTGATCAACAAGCTGATCACAGAGGAGGACCTCTACGGTGCGGTCGATGCGGCGTTCAGCCAGGGGTGGCGCCGCGTCAAGCTCTACTTCCTCATCGGTTTGCCGACCGAGCGCGACGAGGACGTGCTGGGCATCGCGGAGCTCGGTGCACGGTGCGCCGAGATCGGGCGGCGCTACCAAAAGTCGGTCACGGTCGTCGCGTCGGTCGGCGGCTTCGTCCCCAAGGCGCACACGCCGTTCCAGTGGTTCGGCATGGACACGGCAGCCGAGCTGGAGCGCAAGGTGGCGTTGCTCCGGGCCGAGGCCAAACGGAGCCGCGGGCTGACCATCCGCTGGCACGACCCCTCCGCGTCGGTCGCCGAGGGGCTGGCGAGCCGGGGTGACCGGCGGATGGGCGCCGTGATCGAACGGGTCTGGCGCGCCGGTGGCACGTTCCAGGAGTGGTCCGAGCGCTTCGACCTCTCGCTGTGGGAGGAGGCGCTCGCCGCGGAGGGACTGAGCTTCGACGAGGTCTGCCACCGGGACCGGGACGAGCACGAGGCCCTGCCGTGGGACCACATCTCTGCGGGCTTGCACCGCGACTTTCTCTGGGGCGACTGGCAGGACGCGCTTGCCAGCGTGGCGGTCGAGGACTGCCGCTGGACGCCGTGTTACGACTGCGGCGCCTGCACTGGGCTCGGACTCGAGCACGTCGTGGCGTCGGCCGTACCGCCTGCGGGCGGCAGCCAGGGGACGGGTCAGGACCTCGCCGAAGGCCACCGCATCCCGGTCCAGCTCGTCAACCGTGCCTCCTGAGGAGAGGCGGCGCCTGCGCCTGCGGTTCTCCAAGGCGGGCAAGATCCGCTTCACGAGCCACCGGGACGTGGCGCGGATGTGGGAGCGGGCACTACGCCGCAGCCGGCTGCCGGTTTCGTACTCACAGGGCTTCGTGCCGCACCCGCTGGTCAGCTTCGGGCTCGCCCTGCCGACGGGCTGCGAGTCCGACGGCGAGTACCTCGACGTCCGCCTGGGAGCCGCCCCGCCGGGGGAGACACCGGTTGCGGATCTGCCGGCGGTCCTGAGCGCCGTGCTGCCCGAGGGCATCGAGGTCCAGGTGGCGGCTTTCGTCGCAGAGACGGAGGGGTCGCTCCAGCAGGAGGTAGGATCGTGTACTTGGGAGCTGGAGGTGCTCAGCGTGCCTGGTGGGAAATTGGCGGAACGGGTGGAGAAGGTGCTTGCTGCTCCGATCCTCACGGTCCGGCGGGAGCGGAAAGGTCGTCCGACCGAAGACGACGTCCGCCCAGCCATCCTGGCGCTGTCGACCACCGGCTCCCATGGTCACATGCAGGCCGAACTGGCCACGCGGCCCCTGGGCGTGCGGCCCGGTGACCTCGTGACGGCCTTGGGCACCGATGCGGTGCTCGGAATGGCCCGACGAACGCATCAATGGATCGAGCGTGACGGCGCACGGTTCGAGCCGCTCCCCTGGAGCGGACCCGGAGCCGGCGACGGCGCGCAACAGGACGCAAGGAGGGACCCCCCTCATGTCAGAGACCGAATACAGCGGGAACCCGGAGGGTGGCGGCACTCCGCCGGGACCACTCCCCGAGAGCCGACCTCCGGAGGGCGCGGAGAGCGCTAGCCCGGCGGCCCCGCCGCGCCCGGCGCCCCGCAAGCCCAAGATCGGCGACACGCGCCCCGCGCCCGCCGCGCCGCCACCGAAGCCCGTGGCGACGGCGGCGCCGGTCGTCCCGCTGGTGCGACCCGACCCGTCCTCGCCGAAGGATGGCGGGACCGACGTGACCGGGCCGGCAGAGCCCGCTCCGGAGCAGGCGGACGCAGCCGAGAGCGGCGAGAGGCGCCCGCGGGCCGGCGCCGCTCAGGGCGGGAACGACGCTCCCGCCAGGTCGGCCGCTACCTGGTGTGCGTGCACGTGCAGCCCCACATGACCCAGATCGCCATGCTCGAGGGCCGCTCGCTCGTCGAGCACTACGTGTCCCGGGCGGCCGACGACACGAACCAGATCGACGGCAACGTCTACCGGGGCCGGGTGCAGAACGTGCTGCCCGGCATGGAGGCGGCCTTCGTCGACATCGGGATCCCCAAGAACGCCGTGCTCTACCGGGGCGACGTCCGCTACGACAAGGAGGACATCGAGGGCGGGGCGTCGCAGCAGCCCCGGATCGAGGACGTGCTCAAGGCGGGGCAGACGATCCTGTGCCAGGTCACCAAGAACCCGATCGGGGCCAAGGGGGCCCGGCTGACCCAGGAAGTCTCGCTGCCCGGACGCTTCGCCGTCCTCGTGCCCAACTCGAGCGCGTTCGGGATCTCCAAGCGCCTCGGGGACAACGAGCGGCGGCGGCTGCGCCGCATCATCGACGAGGTGAAGCCGGCAGGGCACGGGATGATCGTGCGCACGGCGGCCGAGGGCGTGTCGGCCGAGGAGCTCCAGCGCGACGTCACGACGCTCGTCGAGCAGTGGAACGCGATCGAGGCCGAGTCCAAGAAGTCGAACACGCCCGGGCTGCTCTACCGCGAGCCGGACCTCGCGGTGCGCATCCTGCGCGAGGAGCTGAACGGGGAGTACCGGGGCGTCGTGATCGACGACCGGGCGCTGTACGAGCAGGTGCGCGACTACGTGACGGCGGTGAGCCCGGAGCTCGCCGAACGGGTCGAGTACTACGACGCCGAGGCGGAGGGCCTGCCGATCTTCGAGCGCTACCACGTGCACGAGCAGCTGCACAAGGCGCTCGACCGCAAGGTCTGGCTGCCGTCGGGGGGCTCGCTGATCATCGAGCGGACCGAGGCGCTGACGGTGATCGACGTCAACACGGGCAAGAACGTCGGCAAGACCAACCTCGAGGAGACCGTCTTCCGCAACAACCTCGAGGCGGCCGAGGAGGTGGCGCGCCAGCTGCGCCTGCGCGACATCGGCGGCATCATCGTCATCGACTTCATCGACATGGAGATCCGGGAGAACCGCGACAAGGTGGCGTGCGGCCCTGCGCAACGCGCTGTCCCGGGACAAGACGCGGACCCAGGTCTTCGACATCTCCGAGCTGGGCCTGGTCGAGATGACCCGCAAGCGGGTCTCCGAGGGCCTGCTCGAGACCCTGTCCACCGAGTGCACGGTGTGCGGGGGCAGGGGGGTCACCCTCGACGATTCCGTGCTGCGTTGATGCGCTAGGATTTGCCGCTTATGTATGCCGTGATCAGGTCCGGAGGGAAGCAGGAGCGCGTGGCCGAGGGCCAGCGTGTCCGCGTGGAGCTGCTCGGCGAGCCCGTGGGCGCCGAGGTGTCGCTGGAGCCCGTCCTGGTGGTCGACGGCTCGACCGTCCTGGCCACCCCCGAGCAGCTGGCCGGTGCCGCGGTCAAGGCCAAGGTCGTGGGCGAGGAGAAGGGCCCCAAGATCAACGCCATGACCTACAAGTCCAAGTCGAACCAGCGCCGCCGCTGGGGCCACCGCCAGCACTACGCCACGCTGGAGATCACGGCCATCACGGCCAAGTAGGGGAGTTCGAGATGTCCAAGACCAAGGGAGGCGGGTCCACCCGCAACGGCCGCGACTCGAATGCCCAGCGCCTCGGCGTCAAGCAGTTCGACGGGACCAGCCGTGACGGCCGGCTCCATCATCGTGCGCCAGCGCGGGACCAAGATCTACCCGGGCTCCAACGTGGGGCTCGGCGGCGACGACACGCTCTTCGCGACGGCTGACGGCGTCGTGAAGTTCGGTGAGCGGCGCGGCCGCAAGCACGTCAGCGTCGTCGCCGGCTAGCGCCACCCACTGACGACCGGGTCCGGCGGGCCCGCCGGCGGCAACCGACGCGTTCGTTTCCATGCCGTTCGATCCCCGGGACTCCGGCATCCCGTGCCGCTGGCGGTAATGCTCAGCCCGGGCGCGCGTGCAGCTCGATCCCGTTGCCCTAGGGGTCGGTCGTGAACGCCTGCTGGCGTCCCGTGGTCCCGACCGGGATCGGGTCGCTCACCCGCAGGCCCCGCGCCCGTAGCTCGGCCACCGCAGCGTCGAGGTCGTCGAACACAAGAGCGAAGTGTTGGCCGACGTTCTTCGGGACCTCGGCCTCGATCAGGTGCACCTGCTGCCCGTTGGCCGTGTCGAGCCAGGCACCGGGGAACCCGAAGTCCGGCCGGGTGTGGTTCTGCACGAGCCCCAAGGTCTCGGTGTAGAACGCGATCGCCCCGGGCACGTCGGGGACGTTGATGGCGACGTGGTCGACGCCGGCCGGCTCCACCAGGTTGCTCACGGCAGCGAGCCTACGACGTGGCGGACGATCGCGGCCACGGCGGGCGCGGCGGCGGTGCCGACCGCGACGATGGCGGCCAGGTCGCTCAGCGGCGGATCGGCCGCGGCCGCCGGGTTGGTCACGACCGCGAGGCCCAGGACGTCCACGCCGGCGGCGCGGGCCGCGATCGTCTCGAGCGCCAACGACATGCCCACGACGTCGGCGCCCATGCGCTCGAGCATGCGGACCTCGGCCGGCGTCTCGAACTGGGGCCCCGGCAGCTGCGCGTAGACGCCCGGACGCTCGGCCAGCGCCGCCGCGGCTCCCGGATCCGGCGTCGCCAGGGCCAGCGCTCGCAGCGCCGGCGAGTAGGCGTCGACCATGTCGACGAAGTCCGCGCCCTCCAGCGGGCTGCGGCCCGTCAGGTTGAGGTGGTCCTCGACCACCATGACGCTCCCCGGGGTCAGGTCGTCGCGGATGCCGCCCGCCGCCGCGGTCAGGATCACGGTGGAGCAGCCGGCCGCGATGCCGGTGCGCAGCGGGTGCACCGCCTCGGGCGGCTCGATGCCCTCGTAGAGATGGCGGCGCCCGCCCAGCACCAGGAGCCGGCGTCCCGCCAGCTCCATCGACCAGCCGTGCGACCGGTGCCCGGGCACCGTGTAACGTCGGGAAGAAGGGGAGCGTGTCGAGGGGCACCCAGTCCTCCTCGCCACCGAGGAGCTCGGCCACGCCCGAGAGGCCACTGCCGAGGACGACCAGCACGTCGTGATGGTCGACGCCGATGCGGCGGGCCAGCTCCCGGGCGCTGCGGGCCGCCCGCTTGGCCGCATCGTCCATGGGCAGATGGTAGAGGGTGCTTCGGCGCAGGCCGCGTAACATCGAGCGGGCATGCCACCTATCAGCGCTCCTCCGGTCCTGCACCCCCTGGCCCCGCTTACGGGCGACGAGATCACGGCGGCCCGCGAGATCATCTTCGCCAGCGGCCGCGCCGAGGTGCCCAACGACGCTGCTCCGGTTCGCCTACATGGGCCTGTGCGACCCGCCCGAAGGACCTGGTGCGCGCCTTCGACCGGGGCGAGAAGGTGGACGTCGACCGCCGCGTCCGCGTCGTGCTGCTCCAGGGCCCGGTGGCCGACGTGACCGAGGCCATCGTGTCGGTGACGCGCGGCGAGGTGGATCGCTGGGAGGTCGTGCGCGACGTGCGGCCGCCGCTGCAGATCGAAGAGTCGATCCACGTGCTGGCCGCCCTGCACGAGCACCCCGAGTGGAACGCCGCGCTCGACCGCCGGGGGATCGTCGACCGCTCCCTGGTCCAGATCGACCCCTGGCCCGCGGGCACGTTCGGCCTGCCGCACGAGGAGGGCCGGCGGATCACCCGCTGCCTCGCCTACCTCCGCGAGTCCCCGGACGACAACGGGTACGCCCGGCCGCTCGAGGGGTTGCTCGCGTTCGTCGACATGGGCCGGGGCGAGGTGCTCGAGGTGGTCGACCTCGGGGTCGTGCCGTTCCCGCCGAAGTCGGGCAGCTACTACCCCGAGGACAACGGGCCGCTGCGCACCGACCTCAAGCCGCTCGAGATCACGCAGCCCGAGGGCCCGAGCTTCGAGGTCGAGGGCAACCTCGTGCGCTGGCAGAAGTGGTCGCTGCGCGTCGGCATGGACCCGCTCGAGGGGCTCGTCCTCTACACGGTCGGCTACGAGGACGGCGGTCGCGTGCGGCCGGTCCTCTACCGGGCCTCGGTCAGCGAGATGGTGGTGCCCTACGGGCACCCCGGGCCCGATGCACGCGTGGAAGAGCGCGTTCGACGCCGGCGAGTGGGGCCTCGGCCGGATGGCCAACTCGCTGACGCTCGGCTGCGACTGCCTCGGCGAGATCCGCTACTTCGACGACGTCTTCGCCGACGAGAAGGGCAAGCCGCACACACGGGCCAACGCCATCTGCATGCACGAGGAGGACTACGGCATCCTCTGGAAGCACGTCGACATGGTCTCGGGCCGCACCGAGGTGCGCCGGTCGCGGCGACTGGTGGTGAGCTCCATCGCCACCGTCGGCAACTACGAGTACGGGTTCTACTGGTACTTCTATCTCGACGGGACGATCCAGCTCGAGGTGAAGCTCTCCGGGATCATGTCGACCATGGCGGTGGCGAACGGCGACGCCGGCGACCACGCCAAGATGGTGGCGCCGGGTCTGGCTGCGCCGTACCACCAGCACCTCTTCAACGTCCGGCTCGACATCGAGGTCGACGGTCCCGACAATGCGGTGTTCGAGGTCGACGCGGCGGGTGCCGGCGAGCCGGGCACGCCGGAGAACCCCTGGGGCAACGTCTTCGGCACGACGGCGACCCTGCTCGAGACCGAGTTGGCGGCGCGGCGCGACGTCGACCCGTCGCACAGCCGCACCTGGCGCATCGCCAACCGCTCGGCTCGCAACGTGGTCGGTGAGCCCACTGCATACAAGCTGCTGCCCGCGTCGACGCCGACGCTGCTGGCCCACCCGGACTCGAGCGTGGGGCGCCGGGCCGCCTTCGCCTCGCACAACCTGTGGGTCACGCCGTTCGAACCCGAGGAGCGGCGGGCGGCGGGCGACTACCCCAACCAGCACCGCGGGGGCGCCGGCCTGCCCCAGTGGACGGCGCAGGACAGGCCGATCGTCGACACGGACATCGTGTTGTGGCACACGTTCGGCGTCACCCACATCCCCCGACCCGAGGACTGGCCCGTCATGCCCGTCGAGTACACCGGCTTCACCCTGGTCCCGTTCGGCTTCTTCGACCGCAACCCCGCGCTCGACGTGCCGCCCTCGGCCGACCACTGCCACGATGGCTGACCACGCCGCGCACGGCCACACACCCCAGGAGTACCACCCGCCGGTCGAGGAGTACCTCGAGACGATGCTCGGGCTGGCCGAGGAGGGCGTCCCGGTGATCCAGGCGCGGCATCGCCGAGCGCCTGGGCCGCTCGGCACCGTCGGTCTCCGAAATGCTGGACCGGCTGATCGAGGACGGCTACGTGACGCGCGAGGGCCGGCGTCTGTCGCTGACCGAGAGCGGCCGGGCGCTCGCCGAGAAGGTCGTGCGCAAGCACCGGCTGGCCGAGCGCCTGCTCGTCGACGTCATCGGGCTCGAGTGGCACAAGGTGCACCGTGAGGCGGGGCGCTGGGAGCACGTGATCTCCGACGACGTCGAGGCGCGGCTGGTCGAACTGCTCGGGCGACCCCGCCACCTGCCCGCACGGCAACCCGATCCCGGGCTCGCACTCGGCCGCGCCGTCCGTCGCGACCCGGCCACTGGCCGAGGTCGGCGTGGGGGAGCGGGTGCGGCTCCTGCGCATCAGCGAGGAGGTCGAGCTGAACCTGGGGTCGCTGACGCTGCTCGACGACGGCGGCTTCATCCCCGGTGCGGTCGCGCTCGTGGGCGGGCGCGACACCGACGGCACCGTGGAGGTGACGGTGGAAGGTGGCGACGAGAACGCTCCGGGTCTCGCGCGACCTCTCCGGCCGGCTTGTTCGTCGGCGCGCCGTGACCCTGCGGCTCGTCGCCGACGCCGTCTTCACCGTCGACGCAGACGACACCGTCCTTGCGCCCGGGCGCGGTCGAGGTCGACCGACGGGCTGATCTCGTGGGTCGGTGACCCTGCGCAGGTCCCGCCGGCGTCCGGCACCGAGGTGCGCGAGCTCGGCGGCGTGCTCATGCCCGGGCTGGTGAACTGCCACGGGCACTCGCCGATGACGCTCGTGCGCAGCGCAGGGGACGGGCTGCCGCTCGACCGCTGGCTGAGCGAATCGGTCTGGCCCCGCGAGGCGCGGCTCGAGGACGAGGACGTCTACTGGGGCATGACGCTCGGTGCCGCCGAGCTGCTCACCAACGGCGTCACCACGACCTGCGAGCAGTACCGGCACCCCGGATCCCGTGATCGAGGCCCTGCTCGCTGCCGGCATCCGGGGCGTCTTCACGCCGGGCATCTTCGAGGTGCCCGGGACACCCACCGCGCCCGGCCAGCGCTGGGACGAGATGCTGGCCGAGGCCTGCCAGCCTGTTCGACACGATGGACGGGCGCGACGGACAGGCTGCACCTCGGCTTCGGGCCGCACGCCGCCTACACCGTGCCGCCCGAGGGGCTGCGCGAGATCGCCGCCGAGGCGAAGCGGCGCGACGCGCTCTTCCAGATCCACCTCTCGGAGACGGAGGCCGAGTGTGCCGTCGTGCTCGACCGCTACGGGATGAGCGCGCCAGCCCTGCTGGCCGACGTCGGCGCGCTCGACGGCCGCGTCGTCGCCGCCCACGCGGTGTGGCTCGACGACGACGACCTCGCGCTGCTGACCGAGGCACGACGTGGGGGTGGCGCACTGTCCCGGGTCCAACGGCAAGCTCGGCGCCGGCGTCGCCCCGTTGCAGGCGCTGCTCGAGCGCGGCGTACGGGTCGGGCTCGGCACCGACGGGCCCGCCTCCAACGACGACCTGCATCTGTGGGACGAGATGCGCCTCGCCGCGCTCTTCGCGCGGGCCAGGGCCGGCGACCCCGGCGCGGTCACCACGGCGACCGCGCTGCGCCTGGCCACCCGGGGTGGCGGCGAGGCGCTCGGTCTGCCCGTCGGCGCGCTCGAGCCGGGCCGGCCGGCCGACGTGATCCGGCTGCGCACGGACGACCCGCGCTTCACGCCTTCGGTGTCCGGCGCGGAGCTGCTCGGGCACCTGGTGTGGGCCGGCGCGGGCTACTTGGTCACCGACGTGTGGGTGGGCGGCTCGTGCGTGGTCGAGGCGGGGCGCTGCACGCACATCGACGAGGACCGCGCCCGGGCGGAGGTCACCCAGCGCGCCCACCGATTGCTCGCCTCGTAATCTTTCTCCCCATGCCCGGCTTCGTCGATCAGGCCCAGCTGCACGCGCGCGCGGGCGACGGCGGCGCCGGCGCGGTGTCGTGGCGGCGCGAGGCGCACGTCGACCGGGGCGGCCCCGACGGCGGCGACGGCGGCCACGGCGGCGACGTCTGGCTCGTGGCGTCCGAGAACGAGTCGTCGCTCCTCGGCTTTCAAGGACCATCCGTTCCGCCGGGCCACGAACGGCGGCCACGGCTCTGGTCAGAAGCGCCACGGGGCGCGGGGCAAGGACATCGACGTGCCGCTGCCCGTCGGCACCGTCGTGCGCGGCTCGCACGGGGGAGGTGGTGGTGGACATGGCCACCGCGGGGATGCGCTTGCTCGTGGCCGAAGGCGGCCAGGGCGGTCGCGGCAACGCGCGCTTCCTGTCCAACCGCCGGCGCGCGCCGGCCTTCGCCGAGCAGGGCGAGCCCGGCCAGGAGTTCTGGCTCGACCTCGAGCTCAAGCTGATGGCCGACGTCGCGCTGGTCGGGTTCCCCAACGCGGGCAAGTCGACGCTCATCTCGACGGTGTCCGCGGCCAAGCCCAAGATCGCCGACTATCCGTTCACCACGCTCGAGCCGCATCTCGGCGTGGTGCGCGTCGGCGGCGCACACGACGGCACCGAACTTCGTCATGGCCGACATCCCGGGTCTGGTCGAGGGTGCGGCCGGCGGGCGCGGCCTGGGGCACCAGTTCCTGCGCCACATCGAGCGGGCCCGCGTGCTCGTCGTGCTGCTCGACCTCGGCGCGCCGCTGGCGGGCGGCGAGCCGGCTGCGGAGCAGCTGCGCGTGCTGCTCGCCGAGCTCGGCGCGTACCGGCCCGAGCTGCTCGAGCGCCCGCGGGTCGTCGCCGGCAGCAAGGCCGACCTGGTGGCAGCGCCGGCGGTGACGCCGCGGGAGAGGCCGTGTGCGACCTCGTCCTCTCCGCGGCCACCGGCGCGGGTGTCGACGAGCTCGTCGGCCGGCTCGCAGTGCTCGTCCAGGAGGCCCGGGCCGAGGCGGCGGCGGGCCTCGCCGCCGGCACCGGCGAGGTGGTCGTCCACCGGCCCGCTGCCCGAGGGGGTCGACGTGCAGCGCGCCGGCGCCGGTGCGTGGCTGGTCGTGGGCCGGGCCGCCGAGCGGGCGGTCGCGCTGTCCGACCTCACCGACGCGGGTGCGCAGGCCGAGGCGGTCCGCCGGCTGCGCCGCCTCGGCGTCGACCGTGCGCTGGCCCGGGCGCGGCGCGCGCGACGGGGACGAGGTCACCGTCGGCGCCATGACGTTCACCTGGGGCGAGGACCAGTGAGGCGGGTGCCCGCGTGATCGCCGTCGTCAAGGTGGGGTCGTCGTCGGTGACGGAGGAGACCGTTGCACGTCTGTGCGGCGAGGTCGCCGCGGCGCGTGCGGACGGCCACACCGTCGTCGTCGTCACGTCGGGCGCCATCGCCGCGGGCTGGGCCGCGCTCGACCCCGAAGGCCGGCGCCAGCGCCCGGCCGACCCCGCCGTGCTCCAGGCCGTCTCCGCCGTCGGCCAGCACCGGCTCATGCGCCTGTGGCAGGACGGGCTCGAGCCCTACGGCACGCTGGCCGGCCAGGTCCTGCTCGCCCCGCTCGACTTCGTGCACCGCACGCAGTACCTCCACGCGCGCGGCACGCTCCGCCACCTCGTCGACCTGGGCGTGGTGCCGGTCGTCAACGAGAACGACGCGGTCGCCGACGAAGAGATCCGCTTCGGCGACAACGACCGCCTGGCCGCGCTCGTCGCCCACCTCGTCGGCGCGGAGCTGCTCGTGCTGCTCACCGACACACCCGGCCTCCTCACCGCCGACCCGCGGCGCGACCGCGAGGCCTCGCTCATCGAGGAGGTGGTGGAGATCGACCAGCAGCTCGAGCGCCTGGCCGGCGGGCGCGGCAGCGCGGTCGGCAGCGGCGGCATGGCCTCGAAGCTGGCCGCGGCCAAGATCGCCACCTGGTCCGGCGTGCGCACGGTGATCGCGGACGCCGGCCGCGCCGGCGTCCTCGCCGCCGCGCTGGCGGACGAAGCCGGGCGTCGGGACGGTCTTCCGGGCCCGGCAGAGCCGGCTCTCGGCGCGCAAGCTGTGGATCGCGTTCGCGTTGGGCGCCGCCGGCAGCCTCACCGTCGACGACGGGGCGCGGGCCGCGCTGACCGGGCGCGGCCGCTCGCTCCTCGCCGCCGGCGTGGTCGGCTGCACCGGCGACTTCCGGCCCGACGACGCCGTCGAGATCGCCGGCCCCGACGGGCAGGTCTTCGCCAAGGGCCTGGTCCGGGTGCCGGCGGCCTCGGCCGAGGAGTGGATGGGGCGCCGCAGCCAGGTCGTCGTCCATCGTGACGACCTGGTCCTTGTAACCTGACCCGATGACCTCGCCCGCGTTAGAGCAGCTCGCGGGCCGCGTCCAGGCCGCCGCCCGGGTCGTCGCCCGCTCGACGAGCTCGACCCGCGACGACGCGTTGCGCCTGGCCGCCGACCTCCTGGACGAGGAGTGGCCCAGCCTCGTCGAGGCCAACACGGCCGACCTGGAGCGGGCTGAGGCGGCCGGCATGGTCGAGGCGGCCCGGGACCGCCTGCGCCTGACCGAGGACGCGGGTGCGCGCCATGGCCGGCGGCCTGCGCAAGGTGGCCGGACTGCCGGACCCCGTCGGCGAGGTGACGGAGGGCTGGGTGCGGCCCAACGGCCTGCGCGTGAGCCGGGTCCGCGTCCCGCTCGGCGTGGTCGGCGTGATCTACGAGAACCGGCCCAACGTCACGAGCGATGCCGCCGGCCTCTGCCTCAAGGCGGGCAACGCTGCGTTCCTGCGCGGCTCGTCGTCGGCCCTCGAGTCCAACCGCGCCGTCGTGGCGTTGCTCCGCCGGGCCGTCGTCAAGGCCGGCCTGCCCGAGGACGCCGTCGCCCTCGTGGAAGAGACGTCGCACGAGACGGCCGTCGCGTTCATGCAGCTGCGCGGCTACGTCGACTGCCTGATCCCGCGCGGCGGGCCCGCGCTGATCGCGTCGCTCGTCGAGCACGCGACGGTGCCCTACGTCCTCGACGGCGACGGCAACTGCCACATCTACATCGACGCCGCCGCCGACCTGGCAATGGCGCACGACCTGGCGCTGAACGCGAAGACGCACCGCTTCGGGGTGTGCAACGCCGTCGAGACGATCCTCGTGCACGAGGGGGTTGCGGCCGCCTTCCTGCCGCGCCTGGCCGCGTCGCTCGCCGCCGCCGGCGTCGAGATCCGGGCCGACGAGCGCGTCCGGGCCCACGTCCCCGACGCCGTGGCGGCCACGGACGAGGACTTCGCGACCGAGTTCCTGGCCCCGGTGGTGGCCATCGGGATGGTGGACGACGTGGGGGACGCGATCGCGCACATCGCCCGCTACAACTCGGGCCACTCGGAGGCCATCGTGACCTCGGACGTGGCGACGGCGGACCGCTTCGTGGCCGAGGTGGACGGGGCGGCGGTGTTGGTGAACACGTCGACGAGGTTCGTCGACGGCGAAGAGCTCGGGCTCGGTGCAGAGGTGGGGATCTCCACCCAGAAGCTGCACGCCCGCGGCCCGATGGGAGTGAAGGAGTTGACGACGTTGAAGTGGGTCGTACGGGGCGACGGGCAGGTGCGCACGTGAGCGAGACGATGAACGGCCGCCTGGGGCTGCCCGAGTCGGGACCCCCCCGGTTCGAGTCCCTGGACGCAGTGCGGGGCGGCCTGAGCAAGGTCGGCTACCTGGCCGACGAGTCCATCAGCGGCGTCGTCTACCTGGCGGACCGGCTGGGCAAGCCGGTGCTGGTCGAGGGGCCGGCGGGTACGGGCAAGACGCAGCTGGCCAAGTCCGTGGCGGACCTGACCGGATCCCGGCTGATCCGCCTGCAGTGCTACGAGGGCCTCGACGAGTCCAAGGCGCTCTACGAGTGGAACTACCGCAAGCAGCTACTGCGCATCCAGGCGGGGGAGCACGGCAAGGGCGAGACGGAGGGCCCGAGCTGGCACGAGCTCGAGGAAGACATCTTCTCGGAGGACTTCCTCCTGACCCGCCCGCTCCTCGAGGCCATCCGGGCCACGGAGCCGGTGGTGCTGCTCGTCGACGAGGTGGACCGCGTCGAGCTCGAGACCGAGGCGCTGCTGCTCGAGATCCTCTCGGAGTACCAGGTTTCCATTCCCGAGCTCGGGACGGTACGGGCGTCGCAGCTGCCGATGGTGTTCCTGACGTCCAACAACACCCGCGAGCTGTCCGAGGCGCTCAAGCGGCGCTGCCTGTACCTGCACATCGACTACCCCGATCTCGACCGCGAGCGTGAGATCGTGCGGGCCAAGGTGCCGGGCATCAGCGAGGAACTGGCCGACCAGGTGGCGCGCATCGTGCGCTCGCTGCGGACGCTCGAGCTGCGCAAGGCGCCGTCGGTGTCCGAAACGCTCGACTGGGCGCGCACACTCGTCCTGCTCGGCGTGCAGACGATCGACGCCGCGGAGGCAAAGGACACCTTGCACATCCTGTTGAAGTACCAAGCCGACATCGAGCGGGCAAGCAAGGAACTCCTGTCGGCCTCGTCGAACTGATCGGCGCGCCAGTGCTCGACCTCCTCTCCGGCTTCGTCACCGAGCTGCGCCGTTCGGGCCTGCCCGTCTCGCTGACCGAACATCTCGACGCGGCCGAGGCCGTCAAGCACATCCCCCTCGAGGACCGCGAGGGCCTCAAGTACGCGCTCGCCGCCACGCTCGTGAAGAGCTCGTCCCACTGGCGCGCCTTCGAGACGGCCTTCGAGGTGTTCTTCGCCGTGCGGCCCGGCGGTGCCGGCGAGGAGGGCGACGAGCTCGGCGAGGGCGAGGGCGACACCGAGAGCGAGGGGGCGCCGGGCGACCAGGGGCGCATGCCGGGCCAGGGCCGTTCGTGGAAGGGCGGGGGCGGGGGCGAGGGCATGACCCCCGAGGAGCTGGCCGAGTTGTTGTTCAAGTCGCTGATGTCGGCGGACGCCGCCATGATGAACGTCGTCGCCCGCAACGCCGTCGACCGCTACGCGGGCATGGAGCCGGGCCGCCCCGTCGGCGGCACGTACTACCTCTACCGAACGCTGCGGAACCTGGACCTCGACGCGGTGCTGGAGCGCCTCATGCAGCAGGCGCAGGCCGGCGCGGCCGGCGGCGCGCTCGACGGATCTGGAGGAACGGCTGGCTGCTGACGAGTACAAGGCGCGCATCGACAAGTTCCGCCGCGCCGTCGAGACCGAGATCCGCCGCCGCCTGGTCGAGGACCGCGGCGCCGAGGCGTTGGCCCGCTCGGTGCGGAAACCCTTGCCCGAGGACATCGACGTGATGCACGCGACGCGCGACGAGCTGGCCATGCTGCACCGGGTCCTCCAGCCGCTGTCGCGCAAGCTCGCCGTGCGCCTGGCGCGCAAGCGGCGCCACGGCCGCAAGGGGCCGCTCGACTTCCGGGCCACCATGCGCCGCTCGCTCTCGACCGGCGGCGTGCCCGTCGAGCCGCGGTTCCGCCACCCGCGGCCGGCCAAGCCGGAGATCTTCGTGATCGCGGACATCTCGGGCTCGGTCGCGAGCTTCGCCCGCTTCACCCTGCACCTCGTGTACGCCATCTCGTCGCAATTCTCCAAGGTGCGCTCGTTCGTGTTCGTGGACGGCATCGACGAGGTGACCCGTTTCTTCGAAGGCGTGGTCGACCCGGCCGAGGCGGTGGCGCGGATCAACACCGAGGCGGACGTGATCTGGGTGGACGGCCACTCCGACTACGGCCACGCCTTCACCGAGTTCGAGCGGCGCTGGGGCGACCAGGTGACGTCGCGCTCGTCGGTCATGATCCTGGGCGACGCGCGCAACAACTACCACGCCTCCCAGTCGTGGGTGCTCGAGGACCTCCAGGCCCGGGCCCGCCGCGTCTACTGGCTGAACCCCGAGCCGCGCGACTACTGGGGCTCGGGCGACTCCATCGTCGGCGAGTACGCCGCCCACTGCGACGACGTCGTCGAGTGCCGCACGCTGCGCCAGCTCGAGAAGTTCGTCGGCAACCTGGCGTGAGCGGGCCGGCCGCCGAGGACCCCGGTTCCGAGGACGGCGCCACCGGGGTCCTGCGGGTCTTCCCGCCCGTGCCCGGCTCGACGCGCATCGTGCTGGTCCGCCACGGCGAGGCCGAGTGCAACCTCAACCGCATCGTCGGCGGGGTGAAGGGGTGCACCGGGCTGACCGCGCTCGGCCGGCGCCAGGTCGCCGAGCTGGCGGACCGCCTCTACGAGTCGGGCGAACTGCGCGAGGCGACGACGCTCTACTCGTCGGTCCTGCCCCGGGCCGATCGAGACCGCCGAGCGCCTGCGGCCCGTGGTCGGCCCGGGCCCGGCCGCCCTCGGCCCCATCGTCGAGGACTGCGAGCTGTGCGAGCTGCACCCGGGGGAGAGCGACGGGATGTCGTGGGAGGACGTGGTCGAGACGCTCGGCGTGCCCGACTGGGACCGTGACCCCACCGCGCCCATCGCGCCCGGCGGCGAGAGCTGGTCGGGCTTCATCGCCCGGGCCTCCGACGCGGTCCGGGCACTGGCCCGGCGCCACCCCGGCGAGATGGTCGTGGCCGCCGTCCACGCCGGGGTCATCGAGTCCACGATGATCTCGTTCCTCGGCATCCGGCCCGAGGTCTACCGCCGGGGCTGGGTCCACATCGTGCACGCGTCGATGACCGAGTGGGCCTGGGTCCCCGACGAGGACCGCTGGATCCTCGTGCGCTTCAACGACGCTAGCGGTATCCCTCGCGCGTGAGCGCCGCCGGTAGCCTGAGCCGGGCGCGACCGTGACACCAGGAAGGAGGCCAGCCCGTTGCCTGCATGCTCCCGCTGCCTAGTCGAGGTGTTCCCGGGCACTGCAGCTGTGCCCGAACTGTGGCGCGGCAATACGCCCGACCGTCCTCCCGAAGCCGAAGCCCAAGCGCGTCGGGAAGGTGCGGCAACGGGTCAACGTGCTGAACCGCAAGGAGCTGATCTTCGGCCCCGCCACCCTGGTGCTGCTGGTCTCGTTCTGGCTGCCCTGGTACCCGCCTCCGCCGGTCCGTTCTCCGTCCATGGCGGGCTGAGCGCACACGGTTGGCTGTTCATCGCGGTGCTGGACTCGATCGTGCTCGTGCTCTACGTCCTGATCACCGCATTCGGTGCGGGCGACCTGGCGGACATGGGACGTCTGTCCAAGGAGCAACTCCTGACGGTCCTGACCGGGGTCAACCTGGTCCTCGTCTGCTGGCGTTCCTGCTCAAGCCGTCCGGCTTCAGCTGGACCTACGGTGCCTTCCTCGCGGTGATTGCCGCGATCGTGGCGTTCTTGCCGTTCGGTATCCCCCTGGTACAGGCCAAACGGCGGCATTGACCGACCAGCTCCCAGCCGTGGGTATGTGCGTGCAAGCCTAAAAGAGCACGGGAACGGCCCAGAAGTTGCACGGTCGACGCAGGAACGACTAAACGTTTGTCCAATCGTGACCGGGGTTCAGGACTACCCGAGTACGAAGCCAGGTCTCCGATGGTGGGCGCGCACGCTTGCCGGTGTCCGGACGGGGATGATGGGCCTGTCTCTCGTAACTGCGATCACCGCTGCGGTGGTCGTGACCCGGGGACCCGTCGCGGCCGATCAGGTGTCGGACCTCAAGGCGAAGGCGGCCCAGGTCTCCAAGGATCTCGTGCTGCAGCAGCTCCAGGTCGACACGTACCAACAGCAATACGGCGCCGACGTCACCAAGGTGCAACAGGACGAGGCGGCGATCGGATCGACCGAGAACCAGATCCAAGCCGACAGCAGCCGCGTCAGCCGCGACCGCCAGCGGCTTCAGTCCGAAGCAGTGTGGACGTATATCCACCTGGGCGGAGACGCCAGTGGGACCCCCACCATCTTCGAGAACCAAACGGTGGCGCCGACGCGAGCGGAGTACGAGGACGTGGCGAGTGGCGACATCGCGCTGACCATCGATGCGGTGCACATCGACGAGAACAGGTTGCGGGCCGAGCGGGCGACGCTGGCGCAACAGAAGGCCCAGGACCAGGCGACCACGGACCAGGAGGCGACACTGACCGACGACGCCCGCGCAGACCGCGGCCGCGCTCGAGGCGCAGCAGTCCCAGATCACGGGCCAGCTGGCCGTGGCGGTGGCTCAACAGCAGGCGGCGCAGGCCACAGCCGCCGCCGCCGCGGTGCGGTCGGCACAGGCCAAGGCCGCCGCGGCCGCACCGACGTTGTCACGGGTGTCTCCGACGACCGACAGTGGCGCCGCAGGCAAGTGCCGCCGGTGTGTCCAGCACGTCCAGCACGTCCACCGCAGACCCGCAGCTGCCGCCCTTCCTCCAATGCGTCCTGCAGGCGGAGTCAGGTGGCGACTACCAAGCCGTGTCGCCGGACGGCCAGTACATGGGTGGGTTCCAATTCAGCCAGCCGACGTGGAACGAGGCGGCGCAGCTCGCCGGCATGCCACAGCTGATCAACGTCCCCCCGAACGAGGCGACGCCGGCTCAGCAGGACGACCTCGCCATCGCGCTCTACAACGCCGACGGCGAGCAGCCCTGGAACGACCAATCCGCGACCGGCTGACGGAGGGCACCGCGGGCCGCCGGGCCCGAAGGCTGCGAGGCCAGACGCTCTTAGAACGACGCTCCGCCGGAACGGCTGTTCGTCTGGTGGGTCGTGGTCGTGTTCCTGCCCGTGGACCCGCCCGACATGAAGGCGTTCGTCAGGCGCTCGGGCGCGCAGGCGAGCCAGGCGTCCTCGATCGCTTCGCGTACCGCCTTCTTCGTTCGCGACCTCGAGCTGGACGAGCACCGAGGCATACCCGTCAAAGTGCGGGATGGTGAAGAACCCTTTCGAGCCCATGGCGAGCACGGACTCCTTGTCCTCGAGGTCCGCTGTCACAAGGGCCAGGATGGGCCCGGCCGGTGGGGTGGCAGCGCCGAACCGCTTGATGTCGGCCTTGGAGAACGGCCGTTCCCAGGCGAACGCCTTGTCCGCGACGAACCACGTCCGGCGGCCGTAGCGCGTGCCTTCGGTGACCTCGGGCAAGGTCGTCACCATGCGCACGGCGTCATCGAGCCTGACCACCAGCCCGCACCATACCGTTCGCGTCGGTCGTCATGACTCCTCGTCCTGACTTCTGGGACGGCGCGTACGGGGCGTTCGGTGTCTGAACGCGCTGCGGCGGCGGCGGAGGCATCGCAGCCGTGCGAGCCGGAGCCGTTCGTCCCGCGGCGAGCGGGGCGCTCCCGCTACGCTGAACCCTTCCGGCGCACAAGGGAGACCACCCATGTACAAGGTGCTCGTAGTGGGGACCGACGGTTCGGAGACCGCCGACCGTGCGGTCGAGGCAGCGGCCGAGCTTGCCCGCTCCTGGGGGTCCGAACTGCACATCGTCACGGCGACGCGCGCACCGCGGTCCAGCGCCGCCTCGGCGTCGACGACGGGGGCGCCGCTGGTCGACTCGGGCGTCGGCGCCGCGCTGCTCGAGGAGGCGGCCAAGCACGTCGGTGAGGAGGCGCTGCAGAAGCACGGGGAAGGTGTGGCGGCAGAGGCCCATGCCGCGCAGGGCAGCGCCGACGACGTCATCTTGTCCACGGCCGCGGAAGTTGGTGCGGACCTGATCGTGGTGGGGAGCAAGGGGATGAAGGGGGCACGCCGGTATCTCGGCAGCGTCCCGAACTCGGTGGCCCACGGGGCGCACTGCGCGGTCCTCGTCGTGAAGACGGACTAGGGCGCCGGATTCGCAGAGGGGACTGTGTCGGAGGAGCGCCAGAACATCTTCGTCGGGGAAATTGCCACGCACTACGACGCCGACTCGACGGGCGAGTTCCACGCGGCGGTCGTCGGCCGCACCGTGGACTTCCTGGCCGAGGTGGCAGGAGAGAGGAGGGCGCTCGAGTTCGCCATCGGAACCGGGCGTATCGGGCTGCCCTTGAGCCAGCGCGGCGTGCCCGTTGCGGGAATCGAGCTTTCGTCCGACATGGTGGCGCAGCTGAAGAAGAAACCAGGGTCGGATGTGATCGACGTCACGATCGGCGACATGACGTCGACGAGGGTGGACGGAACGTTCGGCCTGGTCTATCTGGTGTTCAACACCATCGGGAACCTCCTCACGCAGGACGACCAGGTGGCGTGCTTTTGCAACGCGGCGGCGCATCTGGAGCCGGGCGGGTGCTTCGTGATCGAAGTCATCGTCCCGCCGCTCCGCCTTCTCCCGCCGGGCGAGTCGTCACACGTGTTCGCGCTGACGTCGACGAGGGTGGGCTACGACGAGATCGACGTGGCCCGCCAACTCGGCGTGTCGCACCACATCTGGTTCCGTGAGGACGGCCCACAGAGGTTCGCCACGCCGTGGCGACTCGTCTGGCCCGCCGAGCTCGACCTGATGGCCCGCATTGCCGGGATGCGGCTCCGCGAGCGGTGGGCGGACTGGGACCGTTCGTCCTTCACCGGCGAGAGCATGAAGCACGTGTCGGCCTGGGAGAAGGTCGGAGCCTGAGGCCGCTGGGTCAGGTGGCGTCGAGGATCTCGATGTAGCCACCGGTTCCGTCCAGGTGAATCCACTGCCCGTCCTCGATCAGATCGGTGGCGCGTTCGACTCCGACGACTGCGGGCAGGCCGTATTCGCGGGCGATCACTGCGCCGTGGGTCATGAGACCACCGACCTCGGTCACCAGGCCGGCGATCGCGACGAAGAGCGGCGACCAGCTGGGGTCGGTGTACGCGGTCACCAGGATGTCGCCCTCCTCGAGATCGGCGTGCGCCATGTCGAGAACGACGCGGGCCCGGCCCTCGACGGCTCCGCCGGAGACAGCCACGCCAACGAGTGCGCCGGGCGGCTGGTCGGAGCGTGCGTACGACCCGGCGACGGCCTCGCCGTCCGAGGTGAGCACCCTGGGCGGCGTGAGCGTGTGAGAGGACGCGTAGGCCTCCTTGCGCCGTTGGATGAGCGCCTCGTCGACCTGTTCCGTGCGCACGGCCTCGTGGAGCTCGTCGAACGTCAGGAAGAAGATGTCCTCGCGATCGCGCAACACCTGTGCCTGCACGAGGCGATCGGCCTCTTGCAGCATGGCTTGCTTGTAGACGAAGTACCGGTTGACCATGGCGTACTTCGGGTACTCGCGGTACCCGATGTAGGTCCGCACGCGGTCGATCATCCGCCTGGTCTCGTCGGCCTTCTTCTCGCCATCGGGCAGGGCCCGCAGTCGCTCCAGCACCTCCCGTTCCCTTTCCTGCGCTTCCTGCTTCCCCCGCTCGAAGCGCCGCGTGCCCTCGCCCGGCGCGAACCTCGTGATGTTGCCGAGGAGCACCGGTAGGAGCGCGGTGGGCTGCTCGGTCCAACGCGCCCTCGTGATGTCGATCTCACCGACGCAGCGCATGCCGTATCTGTCGAGGTAGGCACGGATCGCGTCACGGGACTCGGGCCCACCCTCGAGCCGCGTGAGCGCGTCCCCGTCGAGGAAGTCGTCGTCGTCCACGCGGCGCAGGAAGGCGACGACGTCGGGGTGCGGACGGATGGCGTCGGCGACGTCCAGGAGCGCCAGCCCCATCTCCGACGTCACGTTGTTCGGAGCGGACTGGGTGAGCGCGTCGGCCGCATTCTTCTCGCCCAGCCAGTCGTGCAGATGATCGTTGAGCCACCAGGTGGCCTCCATCGCCGCCATGATCGCCTGCTGGCTCAGGGAATCGAAGAGGATCCGCTGCATCTCCGGCATGTCCTCCACGATGAAGTCGAACAACGCCGAGCCCGTCCTGGTCCGGATCTCGCCTCGCAAGGTGGCCAGTGATGCCCGTGCGCGTGCGACGAGATCGTCGACGTGGGCGGCGTCGGTGTCGATCGTGGAGGGCGGGCCGCCCGGGGGCGGGAGGGAGGGGGCATCGTCCGGAAGCACCGGGATGAAGTCGCCACGGTCGAGCACGGTCTGCAGTGCGTCCCGGATCAGCGGATCGCCTCGCCCCATGACCTCCAAGAGAGCCGCTCGGCTTGCGGGCGACGCCAGGCGTTCCGTCACGTCGACGAAGAGCCTGTCCCCGGCCACGTACATCGATGCGTGCGTCGTCAGCTTCCACAGAGCGAGGCCCAACGGCTTCATGGGGTCGGTCATCATCTGCTGGTGGCCGACCGACACGTAGACGTGGTTCTCGGTGTCGTCGCGCACCGGGACGGGGAACACCGTGGTGATCGGACGGCTCTGGACGATCTCGATGTCGCCCGCGACGAGGCACCATTCGACGTCCTGGGGGCGACCGAAATGCGCTTCGATACGGCAGCCCAGGAGCGCAAGGCGCACGACCTGGGCATCCGTCAGCACGGGCTGCTCCTGCTGCGCCGGGTCGATGGCGTCTTCGTGCGTCCCGCCCGCTGCTGTGGCACGCATGGCGAGCTTCTTCTTGCTCACCGTCTTGCTGACGACCTCGCCGTCACGCACCTTGTAGATGTCCGGATTGACCAGGCCCGAGACCAGCGCCTCCCCGAGCCCGAAGGTCGCCTCCACCGAGACGATCGTGCGATTCGAGGTCACCGGGTCGGCGGTGAACAGCACGCCCGCGGCGTCGGCGGAGACCATGCGTTGCACGACCACAGCCATTTGGACCTTCCGGTGGTCGATGCCGTGCTTCACGCGGTAGGTCACGGCACGCTCGGTGAACAGCGACGCCCAGCACCGGCTGACGTGCGGGAGGACCGCGGCACCGCCCACGACGTTCAGATACGTGTCGTATTGGCCGGCGAAGGACGCTGTCGGCAGGTCTTCCGCCGTTGCGCTCGAACGCACCGCGTACGCGGCGTCGGCGCCGAGCGACGCGACTCCGGCAACGATCGCGTCGGCCACATCGTCGGGGATGCTGATCGCTTCGATCGTCCTGCGGAGCGCGGCGCTCTCCGTGCGGATCGCCTCTCGGTCGTCCGGCTCGAGGTGCGCCAGCCGGTCGAGCTGATCGTCGATCGACGGCGCCGCCGTCACGGTCCGCCCGAAGGCGTCCGTCGTCACGCAGAAGCCGGGCGGCACGCGGATGCCGTCGATCCGACTGAGCTCGCCGAGGTGCGCGCCCTTGCCGCCGACGGCCGAGGCCAGTGTCTTGTCGATCTGCTCGAATTCGAGCACGTAACGGTTGGTGTGGGACGTCTGCAAAACGGATCAGCTCTCTCCTCGGCCCGCGGCCGTCATGACCTGCCAGAACCACGGCCGAGCATTGTCAGCACATCCGAGGGCCTTGTGGGAAGCCCCCCTCTCCGAGGTACGATGGTGGTGGCGGGAACGGCTCTGGACTACTCCTGTCGTTAGCCTGCGTCCGATGAGACCGGGTTCCGCACCACCACCGGGTCCGCTTCTCGTGCTGGTCACCGGCCTGCCGGGTACCGGCAAGTCGACGATGGCCGACGCCGCCGGCATTCAGCTCGGCGCTCCGGTGCTCGGCCACGACTGGGCGATGAGCGGCATGCGCTCGTATCCAGAGGTGCAGGAAGCGCTCGACGCGATGGGGCTGCGGGGCCACCGCGGCGTCGGCTGGTCGATCCTGTGGGCGCTGGCGCGCTCGCAGCTGCGCCGGAAACAGCCCGTCGTGCTCGACGGCGTGGCCCGCGCTCTCGAGGTCGCAGGAACTCGCGCGCTGGCGCAGGAGGAGGGCGCACGCAGCTTCGTCGTGCTGACGGAATGCGCGGACGCCGACCTGCACCGGAGCCGCATCGAGGGCCGGCAGCGCGGGATCCCGGGCTGGTACGAGCTCGATTGGGAGCACGTGGCGCGCGCCCGTGCCGAATGGGAATCGCTGGAGGACGTCGACGTCGTCTTGGAGGCGGCCGCGCCGGTTGCGGAGAACGCGGTGGCCCTACGGAGCGCGCTGACGGCGTGGCGCGGTCGGGACGCCGATCAGCAGGCGTAGTCCTGGTCGTACTGTCCAGACCAGTACTGCACGATCGCCGGGTAACCGGGCAGCTGATATCCATGGTTCGCCACTTGGGTGTAGTAGTCGGCGCACGAACTGGGGCCGCCCGATGGACTCAGCCAATCCGCCATCCAGAACGGAACCGACGGGGTGTAGTCGCCGACGATGCCGTTCCAAGACCCCACACTGGCGTAGACGCCGACGTCGGGGACCCCCTCGGTCTCGTGGAGCGCGTTCAGCGCACCCTGGACGAAGTTTGCGTTCTCCTGGGGGCTTGGCGACCACGACGAGATCGGGTTGTTCTCGACGTCGAGCCACCAGGGGACGGCCGCATCGACGCCAGCCGTGACAGCGTCGTTGTAGGCGTTGATGCCGGCCTGGTAGCCGGCGTTACAGGCCTGGTCCCCGTTGCATCCGGGCTCGTTTGTGGTCGATGCCTCGTAGTTCAAGAAGGTGTACAGGTTGAGGCCACCGCCCGCCCACGCTGCCTCTTGGGCGAGACACCTGTTCGCGGATGCACCAGACTGGCCATCTAGCTCGGTTGCCCCGTCGACCTGCACGATCCCGATGGTGTGCGCGCCCGTGGGGAAGCTGTTGCATTGGAAGTTGCTGATGTCGTAGCCGTAGGCACCAGAGGGGAAGGACCCCCCGAAGAAGCCACCGGTGCCCGGGGCCTCGGCCATGCCCACGATCGGCCGGAACAGCGGGGACGGGGCCGAGCCGAAATAGTCCGCCGAGCCGAAATTGTCCACGAGCCCCGTGGCGTCGGTCATCCAATAGCCGTTGTCGCCGGGGGTCGTCGCCGCGGCGACGACCGGATGCTTGATCGGCAGGCCACCCAAGGAGCCGTAGAACTGGGTGTCGCCGTAACTGAACATGCCGCCGTCCGAGGCGACGAGGAAGTAGCCGGCGCCTCCCGGCCCCGGCAGCATCCCGATGATCGGCTTGTTCAAGACGATGCTGCCGGTGCTCCCGAAGAATTGGGCGTCGCCGTAGGAGAAGATCCCGCCGTCGGCGGCGACCAGCCAGTAGCCGCCGCCGTCCGGCGTCGCGGCCATCCCCACGACCGGCTGGTTGAGGTGCATCGCTCCGGTGCTGCCGAAGAAGTGCGCGTCGCCGTAGGAGAAGATGCCGCCGTCCGAGGCGACCAGCCAGTACCCACCACCGTCGGGCGTCGCCGCCATACCCACGACCGGCTTGTTCAGGACCATGGCGCCGGTGCTGCCGAAGAAGTGTGCGTCGCCGTAGGAGAAGATGCCGCCGTCGGACGCGACCAGCCAATAACCGCCGCCGTCGTGGGTCGCCGCCATGCCCACCACGGGTTTGTTGAGGACCGTCCCTCCGGTCGAGCCGTAGAACTGTGCGCCCCCGAAAGAGAAGATGCCGCCGTCACTGGCCACGAGCCAATACGCGTTGACATTGGTGCTCGCAGCGGCGGGCGGGGCAGCCGAGGGGAGAACGGACGATGCGACCACAGCCATCACAGGCAGCGCGGCCGCCAGGATGGCGAGGGCAAGTCGACGGATCAAAACTTCTCTTTCCCTTTCAGCTTCTGAGGAACTCCGCCACTTGGAAGGCGAGGTCGAGGGATTGGCGGCCGTTCAGCCGCGGGTCACAGGTCGTGGTGTAGCGCACCCCGAGGTCGCCCTCGAGGATCTCTTCGGCCCCGCCGAGACACTCGGTTACGTCGTCGCCGGTGAGTTCGATGTGGAGCCCGCCGGGCCAGGTGCCTTCGTCGCGGTGGACGGCGAAGAACGAGCGCAGCTCGGACAGGATGTCGTCGAACCGTCGGGTCTTGTGGCCGTCCGCGCTGGTGAAGGTGTTCCCGTGCATGGGGTCACAGGCCCACACGACCGGGTGGCCCTCGGCCTCGACGGCCCGGACCAGGGGCGGGAGCAATTCCTCGACCCTATCCGCGCCCAGCCGGGTGATGAGCGTCAGGCGCCCGGGCAGGCGGTCGGGGTTCAGCCGCTCGCACAGGGCGGCCAGTTCCTCGGGCGTGCAGGTCGGGCCGATCTTGCAGCCCACCGGGTTGCAGATGCCCCGGAAGAATTCGACGTGCGCGCCGTCGGGTTGCCGGGTGCGGTCGCCGATCCAGACCATGTGCGCCGAGCAGTCGTAGGGGTCGCCGGTGAGGGAGTCGACTCGGGTGAGGCACTCCTCGTAGGGGAGGATCAGCGCCTCGTGGCTCGTGAAGAAGTCCACCTGGTGCAACCCTTCTTCTGCGCCCAGGTCGATGCCGCAGGCGGCCATGAACCGCAAGGCGCGATCGATCTCGGATGCGATGCGCTCGTAGCGCTGGCCCTCGGTCGACGACGCGACGAACTGCTGGTTCCACAGGTGCACCTGCGAGAGGTCGGCAAACCCTCCCTTGGTGAACGCCCGCAACAGGTTGAGCGTCGACGCGGACTGTTGGTAGGCGGCGATGAGGCGTTCGGGGTCGGGTCGGCGCGCCTCCGCGTCGAAGGCGTCGTCGTTGACCATGTGGCCGCGGAAGGATGCCAACGCGACGTCGCCCACGGTCTCGGTGTCGGCCGAGCGTGGCTTGGCGAACTGCCCGGCGATGCGACCGACCTTCACCACCGGCACGCCCGCCGCATAGGTCAGCGCCACCGCCATCTGCAGAATGAGCTTGAGCTTGTCCCGGATCGAGTCGGCGGTGAAGTCGACGAATGACTCGGCGCAGTCGCCGGCCTGGAGCAGGAAGGCCTGCCCGTTCGCCACCTCTGCCAGGTCGCGGGTGAGGTGGCGCGCCTCGCCGGCGAACACGAGCGGCGGCAGGGAGGACAAGCGCGCTTCGGCCTTCTTCAAGGCGTCCGCGTCGGGCCAGTCGGGTTGCTGTGCCGCGGGGAACTTCCGCCAGGACGCGGCGCTCCAGGAGTCGGACTCGGGGCGGCTCGTCACCGCAACAGGTTAACGCCGTAGGATCGCCGCTCATGGCCGCCTTCCGCTTCGCCCTGCAGGCCTCCGGCGCCGCATCCCCGGCTGCCTGGCGCGATTTGGCGCGCAAATGCGAGGACATGGGCTACTCGACGCTCTATGTGCCGGATCATCTCGACCAGCAGTGGGCGCCGATGATCGCGTGCGCCCTCGCCGCGGAGGCCACGACGTCGCTGCGCGTCGGCACCCTGGTCCTCGACAACGACTTCCGCCATCCGGTGCTCGCCGCCCGGGAGGCCGCCACGCTCGATGTCGTGACGGGCGGCCGCTTCGAGTTCGGCATCGGGGCGGGATGGATGACCGCCGACTATGACGAGTCCGGCATCCCGATGGACCGTCCGTCCGTGCGGATCGCGCGACTGGCCGAAAGCCTCGAGATCATGCGCAGCCTCTGGCAGACCGGCACGGCGACGTTCAGTGGCGAGCACTACGAGGTCCCCGGCGCGAAGGGCTTCCCGGTGCCGGTGACTCCCGGTGGACCGCCGCTCGTCATCGGCGGTGGGGGACGGCGCATTCTCACCCTGGCCGGGCGGTACGCCAGCATCGTGAGCGTGGTGCCGAGCCTCGCGGCCGGGTACATCGGCCCCGAGGTCGCGGCCGGGGCGATCCTCGACCGGTACCACGACCGCGTGCGCTGGGTGCGCGAGGCCGCCGGCGAGCGCGCCGACGACCTGGAACTGCAGTGCTGGACCGCGGCGGTGCAGGTCGTGCCGAACGCGGACGAAGTCTTCGAGTCGCTGGCCCCGGTCTTCGACCTGACCCCGGACCAACTCCGCGCCGCGCCGCTGGCGCTGATCGGCAACGCGTCGGAGATCGTCGAGACCTTGCGCAAACGGCGTGAGGAGCTCGGCTTCAGCTACATCGTGGTGCACGAGCCCGAGATGGACGCCCTGGCGCCGGTGATCGCCGAGCTTGCGGGCGCCTGAGCGACCCGAGCGGGTCGGGATCCTCGGAGGCACGTTCGACCCACCGCACGTCGGTCACGTCGCCGCCGGCCGCGCCGTGATGGAGCAGCTCGGCCTCGACCGCCTCCTCCTCGTGGTGGCCAATGACCCCTGGCAGAAGTCGGGCCAGCGTTCGGTCTCTCCCGCCGAGGACCGCTATGCGCTGGCCGAGGCGCTGGCCGAGGAGATCCCGGGTGCGGAGGCGAGCCGGCTCGAGGTCGAGCGGGGCGGCCCCAGCTACTCGGTGGACACGGCGGAGGAGCTCTTGGCCCGTGCCGGTGGGCGTCGCGTCGAGCTCTTCCTGGTGATCGGGGCCGACCTGGCTCCCGAGCTCGGGACGTGGCACCGCGCCGGTGACCTCGCCGACCTGGTCACGCTGGTCGTCGTGTCCCGCCCCGCCGCCGACGCAGCCGCCGCCCCGCCGGGGTGGCGGGCGGTACGGGTCGACGGTCCCCAGGTCTCGGTGTCGAGCTCGGAGGTCCGCGACCGCCTCGCCGCCGGCGAGCCGGTGGACGACCTGGTACCCCCCGAAGTCATCCGTTGCATTCGGCGTCGCGGTCTGTACGCTGTCGGTAGATGAGCGCCATGCCGGCCGGGTGGACGGAGTTGTCGGATAGTCCGCACGTGGGCGCGTCCCCCATCCGTGCACAGCGTCGGGCCGATCGCCGGGCCGAGCTCAAGCTGGCGCGACGGGCTCAACAGCGTTGGACCATCGTTGCGTGTTCCATCCTGGTGAGTGCGTTCGGGCTCACGGTGGGGATCCTGGACGTGCTCCATTGAGGCAACCGTTGGACGTCGGAGTCCAGCTGCCTCCCGCTGCGGCCACCGCCGCGGAATCGGCCGACGCCAAGCTCGGGCGTGACACCGTCGTCCTCGGCATGGGTGAGCTGTTCGGTGTCGTCGACGCCTTCGTCATTACCAGCGCGCAGAACACGCGCCATGTGCGCACGCTGGTCGAGGAGATCGAGCGCGGCGTCAAGGACGCGCACGGCTTCAAACCGGTGCGCGTCGAGGGTCTGCAGGATGCGACGTGGGTGCTCATGGACTACGGCGACTTCATCGTGCACGTGTTCCTGCAGGAGACGCGCGACTACTACGACCTCGAGCACCTGTGGTCGGGCGCGCCGCGGGTCTCCTGGCGGCGTGACGTCGAGAACGCCGGTTGAACCGCTCGTTCAGGGCGTGAGGTCGAGCAGGTAAACAGGCCCGGCGACTTGGGCGCCGTTGGCGATCGGGACACTGGTGTGTGTGCCGTTGATCTCGAAGATGACCCCGGTCGTGACGCCGATCTCGTTGACCACGGTGGTCACGACCTGCGCCACCGCCTGCTCGGCGGCGGTGCCCGTGATCTGGCCGAAGGCCGTGTTGAAGTTCACCGTGACGACGTTCTGAGAGGTTTCGGCGGCGGAGATCACCGCCACGTCGCTCGGGATAGCGGTGGTGAGCCCTGCTGCCGAGTCGCCGCTGCTCGGTCCTGTCACGAGCGCCGTGATGATGGCGGGCAACTGCGCCGGCGCGCTCACCAGTCGGTCGGTCGGAGTCAGCGCGTTGTTGGCGTTGGTATTGAGGAAGAACACCTTCACGCTGACGTACGCCGATGGCTTCGGCTGCGTCGTCGTCGTCGTCGATGGGTGCGGGTCGAGCAGATGGAACGGCACTTTCGAAGAGGCAATGGCGCTCGGCGACCCCTGGGTGGGGAGCGCGCAGCCCGCCGCCAGGGCAAGGAGCGGCACTGCGAGCACCACGGCCCATCGGCGGCGTCGCGCCCGACCCGCTTCGAGCGTGCTCACGCGTCGACCCCCGTCTCGCCGACGAGCTCGTCAGCCGCGTCACCGTCGACGTCGACGTCGCTGTCATCGTCGCTGTTCGACAGCACCGGAAGCGAGAGGACGAACCGCGCGCCCCCGTCGGGCGACGACTCGACCCGCACGCTGCCGTGCATGACATGCATGTGTTCGGCGACCAGTGCGAGCCCGAGGCCGGTGCCCGTCCCGGTGCCCCGCCGCCCCGAGGCCGAGCCGCGGTAGAAGCGCTCGAACACCTTGGCGCGCTCCGCCGGGTCGATGCCCGGTCCGGCGTCGTCGACCGTCACCTTTACCAGGCGGTCAGGGGATCCCGAGCCGGGTCCCGCACCCGCCTCCGGGCCCACCGCGATCGTGGTGACCCCGCCGCCGTAGTGGTCCGCGTTCTCCATCAGGTTTACCAGACACGCGCTCGAAGCGCCGCTTGTCGACGCCGACCCGCCATCGCTCCACCTCGGGGTCGACGACCACGTCGGGCGTGCCGTGGCGGCGGCCGTCCATGTGCCCGATCCCGGTCTCCACCGAGCGCCGCACCAGCTCGGCCACGTTCACCTCTTCTAAGAACACGTCGACCGAGCCGGCGTCGGCGCGGGACATTTCGAGCAGGTCGCTCACCATCCGCTGGAACCGCCGCAGGTCGTCGCTCAACAGCTGGAGGGCTCGCTGCGAGCGGGCCGGCAGCCGGTCGCGGTCGGTCTCGAGCACGCCGACGGCCGCGGAGAGCGTCGTCAGCGGTGAGCGCAGCTCGTGGCTCACGTCCGAGTTGAACCGCGCCTCGCGCTCGATGCGCTCCTGGAGCTGGTCGACCATGGCGTTGAACGAGAGGGTCAGGCCCACCAGGTCCGGGTCGGCCGCCTCGATGTCGAGCCGGGTGTCGAGCTCACCGCCCGCGATGGCGCCCGCGGCCGAGGTCACCTCGGAGAGCGGTCGCAGGAGCCGCCGGCTTGCGAAGCGGCCGAGCGCGAGCCCGAGCAGCGTCGTCACCGCGCCGGCGACGAAGAGGGTCAAACCCAGCACGCTCATCGTGTGGTCGAGGTCGGACAGGTCGAACACCTCGAAGTAGGCGGCGTGCACCGCGGGGACCGGCAAACCGACCGCGATCTCCGCCTGTCCCGCCGCGTTGCGGTAGGTCTGTGTCGCCGGGGTGCCGGCCAGCACCTCCTTGCGCAGTGGCAGCGGGATGGAGGCCGCGTTGACCGACAGCGAGAACCCGTAGGCCTTGGATCCGTGGTACAGCACCGAGTGCGCGCCGGTCCCGGCGTCGATCTGCGCCAGCAGCGGCACGTACTGCGTGTCACCCGACTCGAGGGAGTTGCGCACCACGGACGCGTTGGAGAACGCCTGCTGCTGCGCCGCCGACTCGCGCCCCGCCAGCAGAAAGTGGCGCACGGTGAAGTACGAGATCCCGCCCAGCAGCACCGACAGCACCAGCGCCCCGAGGCCGAAGACGGCCGTGATGCGGGCGCCGATGCCCAGCTTCACGTCAGGGGACCAGCTTGTAGCCCATGCCCCTCACGGTGAGGATGTGCTGAGGCACTGCGGGGTCGGCTTCGACCTTGGTGCGCAGGCGCCGGATGTGCACGTCGACGAGACGCCCGTCGCCGAAGTAGTCGTAGCCCCAGACCCGGTCGAGGAGCTGCTCGCGGCTCAGCACCTTGTTCGGCGACGCCGCCAGCTCGCACAGCAACCGGAACTCGGTGCGCGTGCAGTGGACCTCGTCGCCGTTGAGCCGGCGCAGCACACCCTGCTCGGGCAGCAGCTGGAGGTCGCCGAAGGTAAGGGCGCCCGGCTCCTCCTCGGCCGGACGCGCCCGGCGCAGCAGCGCCCGGATCCGCGCCGCCAGTTCCTTGGCCACGAACGGCTTGGTGACGTAGTCGTCGGCCCCCGCCTCCAGCCCGGCCACCACGTCGTGGGTGTCCGAGCGCGCCGTCACGATGATGATGGGCACGGCACTGCTGCGCCGCAGGGCACGGCAGCACTCGAACCCGTCCATGCCGGGCAGCATGAGGTCGATGAGCGCAACGTCCATTGGCGCCTCGGCGAACAGGTCGAGGCCCTCCTCGCCGCTGGCGGCGTCCTTTACCTCGTAGCCCTCGCCCTCCAGGGCCAGGCGCATGGACGATCTGATGCGCTCATCGTCCTCGACGACCAGGATGCGACCGCTCACGAACCTCCACTCGGCACTCAGCTGATCCAGATCTGGGTTGGCCAGATCGACCCACCGATCATGCCAAAGGCGGACTGGCCCTGTGGCGACGTGGGGTTGTTGAAGTTCTGGACCTTGGGGTTGCTGACGACCGCCCAGATCGCCCGGTCCGTCCACAGGTAGGGCAGGTCGACGCCGAGGCGCTTGTTGACCGTCTTGTAGGCGGCCTCGCGGGTGCTCTTCTCCGTGCCCTGGCGCCCGGCCAGGAGCGCCGCCTCGATGGTGGGGTCGCCGTTGCGGGCCATGTTGATGGACAGGGGCCCCGAGCTGACCGTGGTGGTGCTCCAGAAGATGTAGTTGAGGTCGGGGTCCACCGCACCGAACTGGCGCCAGCCGAGCGCCTGGTACTTGCCGGCCAGGGCGTTGTTGATCGTCTGGTTCTGCTGGACGATGTTCGTGCTGACCTGGAAGCCGACGGCCTTCCACGCCTGCTCGAGGTACTGGGCGGCCCGCAGCGCGGCCGGCGAGTTGGTCGAGCCGTAGGTGAAGGAGATCGGCCCGCCGTTCTTCTTCGCCGCGGCCGACACCAGCTTCTTCGCGTTGGCCGGGTTGTACTTCGGGAAGCTGGTGGTCGAGTAGTACGGCGATCCGGGCACGAACAGGCCGTTGCTCACCGGGAGCACGCCCTCGTCGATGACGCGCGACGTACTGGGAGCGGTTGATCGCCTGGGCGGCGGCGAGCCGGATGCTCTGGTCGTTGAACGGCTTGGCCAGGCAGTTGAGCTGGACGCAGTTCATGTCCGGCTCACCCGCCACATTGGTGCTGTCGTCGATGTACGAGTAGCTCCGGTTGCCGCGGAACTGCGTGATGATCTGCGGCGTGTCGGTGATCATGATGTCGATGGTGCCGGTCTTGAGCGCCTCGGCCCGGGCCTCCTCGTCGGGGATCGGCTTGAACGTGATCTGCGACAGGTACGGCAGGCCCTTGCGCCAATAGTTCGGGTTGGCTGTCGCGGTGAAGTGGTCGTTGGGGATCCACTCCTTGAACATGAAGGGCCCGGTGCCGACGGGGTGCGACGTGCCGTTCGGGTTGGACAGCATCGAGGGCGCGACGACGTAGGCGATCTGGCCGCCGATGCCGCCGGCCAGGTAATAGGGGAAGGGCACCCACGGCTGCTTGAACGTGATGGTGGCCGCGAGCGGCCCGGTTTGGGCGATCGACTGCAGCGTCGGGTTGATGACGACGCCCGTCAAGAGGGACTTGGACTGCGCCTGGAGGTTCGTCGCCAGCGCGGCGCCGTCGCAGGGCGTGCCGTCGTGGAACATGACGTTGGGGCGCAGCGTGATGGTCCACGCCGTGTACGACGCGTTGGGCACGACGGACTGCGCCAGGTACGGCGACCAGTCGCCGTTGGTCAGCACGATGGTCAGCGGGTCGAACACGGTGCGGGCGTACATGACGCCGACCTCGTCGAAGCGCCCCTGGGTCGGGTCGAACCCTTGCTCCTCGGCGTCGACGCCGAAGACGAGCGACCCGCCCTTCTTCGGGGTCGCCTTGGTGATGCCGTTGCGGCCCGGGCCGTTGGTGGCGGCACCCACGATGTCGTCCCATCCGACGGTGGACGCCCCCGCGAATCCCGCTGCGGCGGCTGCGCCACCCGCCAGCAGGGTGCGGCGATCGAATTTCGAGGCCATTGGTCCCTCCGTTTCCACGAACCGATCGGACCCCCCGGAAGGTTCGCCGTGACGTTAGTTCCCCGGATTGCATCGAGGGGGGCAGTACCGTGGAGGAGTGTCGGACGACTGGGACCTCCCGGGGTTCGCTGCCTGGCTGAGCGGGCGCGCCGCCGGCCACGCGCAAGGCCTACACGAGCGACGTCGAGGCGTTCGCCGAGTGGATGGCCCGCAGCGATGTCGAGCGCCCCGGTGGCGTCGACCGCCTGCACCTGCGCCGGTACCTCGCCTCGCTCGGCACAAGGAAGCTGGCCCGCGCCACCATCGCCCGCAAGGCGGCGGCGCTGCGCTGCTACTTCTCCTGGCAATTCCGGCAGGCTCGCATCGGCACCGACCCGGCCCGGTCGCTGCGGGCGCCGGCCGGCGGCGGGCGGTTGCCCCGCGTGCTCTCACACGGCGAGCTGTCGACCCTGCTCGACGAGCCTGCCGCCACGTCCCTCGATCGGCGCGACCACGCCGTGCTCGAGCTCCTCTACGCCGCCGGACTGCGCGTCTCCGAGCTCTGCGGGCTCGACCGCGACGACCTCGACCTGCGGGGCCGCACGGTCACGGTGCTCGGCAAGGGCTCCAAGCAGCGGCGCCTGCCGATCCACGCCGCGGCGGCCGCGGCACTGCGCGACTGGCTCGAGCACGGGCGTGCCGAGATGGACGGGCCGCCCGAGGCCGTCTTCGTGAACCGCCGCGGCGCCCGGCTCGGTCCCCGCGACGTGCGGCGGATCCTCGACCGCCGGGCCGCGTCCCCGACCCACCCGCACGCCCTGCGCCATACCTACGCGACCCACCTGCTCGACGGCGGTGCGGACCTGCGCGTGGTCCAAGAGCTGCTGGGCCACTCGAGCCTGGCGACCACGCAGGTGTACACGCACGTGAGCAAGGAGAGGTTGCGATCGGTCTACGAGGGGACGCACCCCAGGGCCTGAGGGGCCGCTGTGCGCCCAGCGGCTAGAGTGTCCAGGCCCGCCACGGCGGTGGGCTGCAGCACCAACCATCATCACCTGGCGCGTTTCCACGGTCGCCGCCCCGCGGGCGGCGCTGCGCCAGGGGAGCAACCGACTGGAGGAACCTCTTTATGGCCGTCGTTTCCATGCGACAGCTTCTGGAGGCCGGAGTCCACTTCGGCCACCAGACGCGGCGATGGAACCCGAAGATGAAGCGCTACATCCTGGGTGAGCGCAACGGGATCTATCTCATCGACCTGCGCAAGACGTTGAACGGCGTCGAGTCCGCCTACTCCTATGTGCGCGACCTGGTCGCCGGCGGCGGCATCGTGCTCTTCGTCGGTACGAAGAAGCAGACCCAGGGCCCGGTCGCCGAGTACGCCGAGGCGTGCGGGATGCCCTACGTCAACCAGCGCTGGCTCGGCGGCATGCTGACCAACTTCACCACCGTGTCGGGCCGTGTCGGTCGCATGCGCGAGTTGCGGGCCATGCAGGCGGCCGGCGACTTCGACGGGATGCCCAAGCGCGAGGCTCTGCAGCACACCCGTGAGCTCGAGAAGCTGACGCGGAACCTCGGCGGCATCGCCGGCCTGGACCGGTTGCCCAGTGCGGTCTTCGTGATCGACACGAAGAAGGAGCACATCGCGGTGACCGAGGCGCGCAAGCTCGGCCTTCCCGTCGTGGCCGTGGTCGACACCAACTGCGACCCCGACGTCATCGACTACGTCATCCCCGGCAACGACGACGCCATCCGCTCGGGCTCCCTGATGTGCCGGGTGATCGCCGACGCCGTGGCCGAGGGCCGCTTCATCGCCGAGCACCGCCGCCAGATGGCGCCGCCGCCCGCCGAGGAGAGCAGCGCGCCCAGCCCGCGGCCGCGCCGGGCGCCCCAGCAGGTCACCCAAGAGCCCGTCGAGGTGGCGTGAGCGTGGCCAGCTACACCGCCAAGGACGTCTCGACGCTGCGCCAGATGACCGGCGCCGGCATGCTCGACTGCAAGAAGGCTCTCGACGAGACCGACGGCGACATCGAGGAGGCCGCCAAGCTCCTGCGCGAGCAGGGCAAGGCCGGGGCGGCCAAGCGCGCCGACCGCGACGCCTCAGAGGGCGCCGTGGCCGCCGTCCGCTCCGGCGATGCCGCCGCCGTGGTCGAGCTGCGCTGCGAGACCGACTTCGTCGCCAAGTCGGCCGAGTTCGTCGCGCTGGCCGACGAGCTGGCCGCTCTCGTCGCGGCGAAGGGCGAGGACGCCATCAGCGAGCTCGACGACGAGATCGACAGCCTGCGCTCCACGCTCAAGGAGAACATCTCCGTCGGCCGGGTACGCCGGTTGGTCGCCGAGGGAGGCCAGGTGGTCGACACCTACCTCCACCAGCAGGCCGGCCGGGGTGTCAACGCCGTCGGCGTCGTGCTCGAAGGCGGCACCGAGGAACTGGCCCACGACATCGCCGTGCACATCGCGTTCGCCAAGCCCGGGTATCTCAGCCGCGACGAGGTCCCGGCTGACGAGGTCGCGACAGAGCGGGCCACGCTCGAGACGATTTCGCGCAACGAGGGCAAGCCCGACGCCGCGCTCGAGAAGATCGTCGACGGCCGGATGAACGGCTGGTTCAAGGAGCGCGTCCTGCTCGACCAGTCCTATGTCCGGGACGAGAAGCAGACCATTGCGGGCATGCTCGGATCGGCGCGCGTCGTGGCCTTCGCCCAGGTCGTCGTCGGCGCCTGACGCGCTGAGGGTCGTGGGAGAGTCGCGCCGCATCGTCCTCAAGATGTCGGGGGAGGCCTTGGCCTCCGCCGCGTCCGACGAGACCATCGACACCGCCACCGTCGAGCGGATGGCCAAGGAGATGGCCCAGGCCATGGACTCGGGGGGCCTCGAGCTCGCCGTCGTCGTGGGCGGCGGCAACATCTGGCGGGGCACGACCGGCGAGTCCAGCGGCATGGACCGCGCCACGTCGGACTACATGGGCATGCTCGGGACGGTCATCAACGCCTTGGCGCTGCAGGATGCACTCGAGCAGCAGGACCAGCCGACCAGGGTGCTGACGGCCCTCTCCATGGCCGAGGTGGCCGAGCCGTACATCCGCCGGCGGGCCATCCGCCACCTCGAGAAGGGCCGGATCGTCATCTTTGCCGCCGGCATGGGGAACCCGTTCTTCACCACGGACACCCCCGCTGCACTCCGCGGCGGCGGAAATCGGCGCCGAGCTGCTGTGCAAGGGGACCCACTCGGGTGTCGACGGCGTCTACAGCGCAGACCCCAAGCTTCACCCGGAGGCCACCCGTTACGACGAGATCTCCTTCATGGAAGTGATCAACCACGACCTGCGGGTCATGGACCTCACCGCTATCACCTTCTGCAAGGACAACAATCTGCCGATACGGGTGTTCGACCTCATGATCCAGGGGAACATCGGTCGAGCGCTGAGCGGTGAGCAGATCGGTACGCTGGTCCGTTGATGGACGATGACCTCGCCGCCCTGGTCAAGGACGACACCAGGGAGAAGATGGGCAAGGCCATCGACCACGTGCGCCACGAGATGGGCGGCGTCCGGACGGGCCGGGCCTCCTCGGCGCTCGTCGAACCGCTGCTGGTCGACTACTACGGCACGCCCACCCCGCTGCGCCAGCTGGCCGGCTTCAGCGTCCCCGACGCCATGCTCCTCGTCATCTCGCCCTACGACAAGGGCTCCCTGGGGGCGATCGAGAAGGCGATCCAGACGTCTGACCTCGGCATCAACCCCACGAACGACGGCACCGTGATCCGCCTTGCCTTTCCGCCGTTAACAGAAGAGCGCCGCAAGGAGCTGGTCAAGGTCGTGCGGCACAAGGCAGAGGAGGGACGCGTGGCAGTTCGCAACCTGCGCCGCGCGGGGCGCCACGAGCTCGAGGCTCTCCAGAAGGACGGCGAGCTCTCCACGGACGAGCTCGAGCGCGTCGAGAAGGAGCTCGAGAAGATCACGCACGACCAGGTCGCGCTGATCGATCAACTGCTCGCACACAAAGAGCAAGAGCTCATGGCGGTCTGAGGCAATCGACATGACCAACGGCACAGACGATCACGACGAGTTCACCCCCGGCTCCGGAGAGGTCCTCGGATTCCGAGAGCACCGATGGATCCCGAAGAGCCCACGAGCTATCACTCCGGGCGCGTGCGCATCATCGGCGCCGAGCCGGCGGGCGACTCGGTCCGCGAGGTGACGGGACCGGTGGAGGAGAGCCATCCGGACCTGCCGCACTGGAACGACGCGCCGACCGGGCAGGTCCCTGCCATCCTCGATCGGAGCAGCGGCGAGGAGTCGGCGGTCGCGCCGCCCACCTGGCGCGAGGAGGACAACGACTGGGAGGCCCAGGAGGACGTCTTCGAGCCCTCCATGTTGTCGGGCGACCTGCCTGCCGTCGGGGCGCTGCTGGACGAGCAGCAGCGCGAGGAGGCCGACGCCGATCGCCAGCCGTGGCACTTCGAGTCGGACGACACCCTCGTCATCCCGCCCGAGCCCGGCTACGAGCCTCGAGCTTGCCGCGCCGGATCCGGTGCCCGAACCGGAATTCGACACCGGCCCGCGCCGTCGCGTGTCCGCCGTGCCCCGACGCGAGCGCTGCGCCGCGAGGAGCCCGAGACGGTCGCCTGGAGCGAGCCCGAAGCGGCGCCTCCCGACGAGCCGCAGCCGAGCCGAGCCCGAACACGAGCCCGTGGGCGTGTCGCCGCAGCGTCGCCTCGGCCGAGACCGCCGCGGCTTCGGCCGTCGCCGCATCGCGGCTCAGCCCCCCGGAGCCGCCCGAGCCCAAGGTCCGCGCCCCGCGCACCTCGAGGACCGACGGTGCCCGCACCGGGAACGTGCCGACGCCGGCGGCACCTCCGGCCGCGACATGCGCGTCGCGATCGGCAGCGGCGTCCTGCTCGGCGTGGTCGGCCTCATCTGCTTCGCCGTCGGAACGGTGGCCACCCTGGTCATCACGACCGTCATCGTCCTGCTCGCCACCGCCGAGGGCTACGCCGCCTTCCGCCGCGCCCAGTACCACCCGGCCACGCTGCTCGGCCTGGTCGCCGTGCTGTCACTGATGATCGAGACCTACAACAAGGGCGTGGCCGCGCTGCCGCTCGTCCTCGTACTCCTCGTCGCGGGGTCCTTCATCTGGTACCTCGCCCGCGTGGAGCCCGCGGCCGATCCCGCCTCGGGCATGCTCTCGACGGTCTTCATCTTCGTGTGGGTCGGCGCGTTCGGCTCCTTCGCCGCACTGCTTGCTCAACCCGAACCTGTTCCCCGACCGCCACGGCATCGCCTTCATCCTCGCGGCGGTGATCGTGACGGTGGCCGACGACGTGGGCTCGCTGCTCGTCGGCTCGGCCATGGGCAAGCACCAGCTCGCCCCGTCCATCAGCCCCAACAAGAGCTGGGAGGGCCTGATCGGCGGCGCCCTCGCCGCCATCCTGGTGTCCGTCGTCGTGGTCCACTTCATCCACCCGTGGACGGTGGGCAAGGCGCTGCTCTACGGCGTCGTCGTCGCCATCGTGGCGCCCCTCGGCGACCTCAGCCAGTCGATGATCAAGCGGCACCTCGGTCTGAAGGACATGGGCCGGCTGCTGCCGGGGCACGGCGGCGTCCTCGATCGTTTCGACGGTCTCCTCTTCGTCCTCCCCGCCACGTACTTCGTGGTCAAAGCGCTTCACCTCGGCTGAGCCGATGCGCTCCGTCAGCCTGATGGGCTCCTCGGGCTCCGTCGGCACCCAGGCGCTCGACGTCATCCGCGCCGAGCCCCAGCGCTTCCGGGTCCACGCGCTCGCGGCGAACCGTTCGGCCGACGTGCTCGTGGCCCAGGCGGCCGAGTTCCACCCGGACGTCGTCGTGATCGGTGACCCCACCCTCTACGGCGGCCGTGCGCGACGGCGTACCTCGCCGGCATCGAGGTCTTGGCCGGCGAGGAGGGCCTGGTCGCAGCCGCCCAGGGGGGCCGACGTCGTGCTCAACGCCGTCGTCGGCTTCGCCGGGTTGCCGGTGACGATGGCGGCGCTCGAGGCGGGCCGGCGCCTGGCGCTGGCCAACAAGGAGTCGCTCATCGCCGGCGCCCCCGTGGTGCAGAAGGCGCGCAGCACGCCCGGCGCGGAGATCGTGCCCGTCGACTCGGAGCACTGCGCGCTGCACCAGTGCCTCGCCTCGGTGCCGGGGACGACCGACGTGGCCCGCCTGCTGCTCACTGCGTCCGGTGGGCCCTTTCGCGACTGGCCGGCGGACAAGCTCGGCACGGCGACGGTGCAGGACGCGCTGGCCCACCCCACCTGGTCGATGGGCCCCAAGATCACCATCGACAGCTCGACGCTCATGAACAAGGGGCTCGAGGTGATCGAGGCGCACGAGCTCTTCGGCATCGACTACGACCGCATCGACATCGTCGTGCACCCGCAGTCGATCGTGCACTCCATGGTCGAGCTCCGCGACGGCTCGACGCTGGCGCAGCTGTCCGCGCCCGACATGCGACTGCCGATCGGCTACGCGCTCGGATGGCCGGATCGCATCGCCACGTCCTACGGCGCGCTCGACTGGTCTGCACCGCGCACCCTGACCTTCGAGGCGCCCGACCGCTCGATGTTCCGGTGCATCGACCTGGCCTATGACGCCGGCCGCCGCGGGGGCTCCGCCCCGGCCTGGCTCGAGCGCCGCCAACGAGGTGGCGGTCGAGGCGTTTCTCGGGCGGCAGCCTGCCGTGGCTGGGCATCGCCGAGGTGGTGGACGAGACGCTCGAGGCCTGGGTCGACGATCATGTCGACCAGGTGGAAGGGGTGTTGGCGGCAGACGCCGAGGCCCGCCGCAGGGCCACCGCGATCGTCGCCCGCCGACTGCCCGGCTGAGGGCGGCGGTAGCGTTGAGGGTGCAATGACCCTCATTCAGCAGGTTGCTGCATCCTCGCAGCGGGGCGCGGAGCCGAGCCCCGAGCCTCAGGGGAGCGCCGGCGAGCGTCGTCAAGCTGCTGATCGGTCTGGCCGTGATCACGGCCCTGTTCCTGCTGCTGGGCTGGGGTGCGCTCCTGCTCTTCATCGCGATCCTCATCGCGATCGTGATGCTGCACGAGCTGGGCCACTTCGCCACGGCCAAGTGGGCGGGCATGAAGGTCACCGAGTACTTCGTCGGCTTCGGGCCTCGCCTGTGGTCGATCCGCCGGGGCGAGACCGAGTACGGCGTGAAGGCGATTCCCGCCGGCGGGTACGTCCGCATCACCGGGTTCACCGTCGATGGAGGAGGTCGCCGAGGAGGACGAGCCGCGGGCCTACCGCCAGCAGCCCTTCCAGCAAGCGGATCATCGTGGCGTCGGCCGGCTCGGTCATGCACCTGCTGATCGCGTTCGTGCTGGCGCTCATCGTCGTCTTCGCCTTCGGCAAGCCCACGAACAACTACAAGGTCGCGGCGCTCGAGCACTGGCCGCGGGCAGACGACACCGGCGGCGCTGGCCGGACTGAAGGCGGGCGACACGATCGTCTCCATCAACGGCAAGACCTTCGCCAACCCGAACGCCATGACCGACGTCGTCAAGGGCTCGACCGGCAAGGCGCTGACGCTCGGTGTGGAGCGCGACGGCCGCCTCATCCACCTCGCAGGCGACACCGGCGAGCGGCAAGGGGATCACGGTCGACGGCTCGAAGCTCGCCGACCGCGGCTACCTCGGCGTCAGCATCAAGCGACCGCCGCAGTTCGGTCAGTGCGCTGCGCACTCCCGGCGCCGCCGTTTCACACCATGTGGTCAGGTGACCGACGCAGGAGGTCGCATGGCATCGGGCAGATCTTCTCGCCCTGCGGGCATGTCGTCCCTCTGGCACCAGGTGACGAACTCCACGACGCCGCAGAAGGTCGCCAACAACCCGGGCGAGGCGCCGCGCCCGAGTCGATCGTCGGGATCGCCAACCTCGGCGCGCAGGCGGAGCAGAGCAGGCATCGAATCGGTCCTGCTGCTCCTCATCGCAATCAACATCGTGTTCGGGATCTTGAACATGCTGCCGATGATCCCGCTCGACGGCGGCCATGTCGCCATCGCGGCCTACGAGTGGATCCGCACGAAGAAGGGGCAGCCCTACTACCGGGCCGACATCACCAAGCTGTTCCCGGTGGCCGCGGTCTTCATCGGGATACTCGCCTTCGTCTCGTTGTCGGCGATGTACCTCGACATCACGCACCCGATCAACTTCCCGCACTGACGTGGAACTGACGTCCTCCCTGCTGTCGGCCCGGCGGCCGACGCGGCGCATCACGATCGGCGACGTGCCCATCGGCGACGGCGCGCCGATCACGCGTGCAGTCGATGACGACGACCAAGACGGCCGACGTCGACGGCACGCTGGCGCAGATCTACGCGCTGGCCGCGGCCGGCGCGGACATCGTGCGCTGCACCTGCAACGAGGAGGCGGCGGCCGAGGGCCTGGCCCACATCGTCCCGCGCTCGCCGGTGCCGATCGTGGCCGACATCCACTTCCACCACGAGATGGCGCTCGCCGCGCTCGAGGCCGGCGTGCAGGGGCTGCGGCTCAACCCGGGCAACCTGCGCAAGGAGGCCGAGATCAAGCAGGTCGCCGCCGAGGCCGCGCGACCGCGGCGTCCCCATCCGCATCGGCGTCAACGCGGGCTCGCTGCACCCCGACCTCTACAAGAAGTACGGCGGCGCCACGCCCGAGGCGCTCGTCGAGTCGGCCCGCAACGAGCTCGCGCTACTTCGAGGAGGTCGGCTTCAACGACGTCAAGATCTCGGTCAAGGCCTCGTCGGTCGCCCTCATGATCGCCGCCTACCGGCTGGCCTCGGAGACCTTCGACCACCCGCTCCACCTCGGCGTGACCGAGGCGGGCCCGCCGCCCGGCGGCCTGGTCAAGGGGACGGCCGGCATCGGCACGCTGCTCGCCGAGGGGATCGGCGACACCATCCGCTACTCGCTCACGGCCGACCCGGTCGAGGAGGCGCGGGCCGGGCGCCAGCTGCTCGAGTCGCTCGGGCTGCGCGAGCGCAAGGGCCTCGACCTCATCGCCTGCCCGTCGTGCGGGCGGGCCCAGGTCGACGTGATCGCGGTGGCCAAGGAGGCGCAGGAGGCGCTCGAGAAGCTGAACCTGCCGATCCAGGTCGCGGTCATGGGCTGCGTCGTCAACGGCCCGGGCGAGGCGCGCGAGGCCGACATCGGCATCGCGGCGGGCAAGCAGAAGGGCCACCTCTTCATCCGCGGCAAGATCATCCGCGTCGTGCCCGAGGCCGAGATGGTCCAGGCGCTCGTCGACGAGGCCGAGCGCCTCGTGGCCGAGGGCGTCGAGGCGCGCATCGCCGCCGCCGACGCCGGCGCCGAGGCCGAGGCGGAGGCCGACCGCCGCGCGCTGCTCGACACGACGGGCGCCGACCCGAACCACACGGCGGAGAAGATCGAGATCATCCGGCGCCACTCGGACGACTAGCCGACCGCTAGCCTTGTCCGATGGGCAAGGCGCGCAGGCGCGAGCGCGATCGTCACGCGGGAAGAGGACTTCCCGCGCTGGTACCAAGAGGTCGTCGCCCGCGCCGAGATGGCGGACAACGGCCCCGCCCGCGGCACCATGGTCATCCGCCCCTGGGGCTACGGCATCTGGGAGCTGATGCAGGCCGAGCTCGACCGCCGCATCAAGGAGGCCGGCGCCGAGAACGCGTACTTCCCGCTGTTCATCCCCGAGTCCTTCCTCAAGCTCGAGGCCGAGCACGTCGAGGGCTTCGCGCCCGAGCTGGCCGTCGTCACCCACGGCGGCGGCAAGGAGCTCGAGGAGCCGCTCGTCGTGCGGCCCACGAGCGAGACGGTGATCAACAGCTTCTTCTCCAAGTGGATCCAGAGCCACCGCGACCTGCCGCATGCTGCTCAACCAGTGGGCCAACGTCGTGCGCTGGGAGCTGCGGCCGCGGCTGTTCCTCCGCACGAGCGAGTTCCTCTGGCAGGAGGGCCACACGGCGCACGCCACCGAGGACGACGCACGCGCCTACGCGCTGCGCATCCTCGACGACGTCTACCGCTCGACGATGGTCGACGTGCTCCGCGTCCCGGTGCTCACCGGCCACAAGACGCGCGCGCGAGCGCTTCGCCGGCGCCAACAGGACCTGGACGTGCGAGGGGATGATGGGCGACGGCAAGGCGCTGCAGATGGGCACGAGCCACGAGCTCGGGCAGAACTTCGCGCGTCCCTTCGACATCACGTTCTCCAACGCGTCGGGCTACGCTCGAGTACGTCTGGCAGACGTCATGGGGCGTGTCCACCCGGCTCGTCGGCGCGCTGGTCATGGCGCACGGCGACGACTTCGGCCTGCGCCTCCCGCCCGCCGATGGCGCCCGCCCAGGTGGTCGTGATGGTCGTCAAGGACGACGCCGCCGTCGGGGAGGCCGCCGCCGCGCCTCTGCGCCGAGCTCGGCGCGGCGGGCCACCGGGTTCGCCTCGACGACCGGACCGACACCAGCTTCGGCCGGCGCAGCGTGGACTGGGAGCTCAAGGGCGTCCCCGTCCGGGTCGAGGTCGGGCCGCGGGACCTGGCCGAGGGCAACGTCACCGTGGTCGTGCGCCACCGGCGGGAGAAGCGCAGCGTCGCCCTTGCGGCGGGGTGGCCGCCGAGGTCGCCGCGGCGCTCGGCGTCGGCCGGCCGGGACCTGCTGGCCGAGGCGACCGCATTTCCGCGAGCGCCCGGACGGCCGACGCCGCCACCCTCGAGGAGGCCATCGAGGCGGGGTCGGTCGGCTTCGCCCGGGTGCCCATGGGCGCCCTCGGGCCCGACGGCGAGGACCGCCTGGCCGCAGCACGCGCTGACCGTGCGGTGCCTGCAGCGCCCCGACGGCTCGCTGGCCCGGGCCGGCGACGCCGAAGAGGACCTCGTCGCCGTCGTCGGCCGCTCGTACTGACGACGGGATTGCTATAATTCGCTGGCTGTCCATTAAGAATCAGTACCTCGTTGAAGCGTGGGCTGCGGCCCACGCTTTCGCTTTGCGGGGGCCAGTTTTGACGACCAGACCAGGAAGATCACGAGTGCAACGAAGGAGGTGACAGGGATGACCGGACACGACGGACCTGGCCGGCGCCCTGTCGCCGGTCGTCGAGGCACGCGGCCTGGAGCTGGTCGACGTGGAGATCCACGGGGCCCAGCTCACGGTCTTCGTCGACCGCGAGGGCGGGGTCGGCCTGGACGAGCTGGGCGAGGCCACCAAGGACGTCTCGGCCGACGCTCGACCGGCATCGACCCCATGCCGGGGCGCTACACGCTGACGGTCTCGAGCCCCGGGCTCGAGCGGCGGCTGCGCACGCCCGGCCCATTTCGCCCGGGCGGTCGGCGAGACCGTCACCGTGCGGGTCGACGCCGGCACCGCTGACGTCCGGCGCCTGACCGGGACGCTCGAGTCGGCCGACGAGACGGGCTGCACCCTGGCCGGGCCGGACGTGCCCGGCGGCGAGGTACGGATCAGCTACGACCAGATCGAGAGGGCGCGCACGGTGTTCGAGTGGGGGCCGGCGCCGCGTCGCGCGAAGAGTGAGAGGGTGAAGCGGCCATGAGCAAGACCAACTTCGAATTCCTCGACGCGCTGGGCCAGATCGCCCGCGACAAGGGGATTTCGGTCGAGACACTGCTCGACGCCCTGGCCAACGCTCTGGTCGCCGCGTACAAGCGGCGGCCCGACGCGGCCGAGGAGGCCGTCGTCACCATCGACCCCGACTCGGGGGAGATCCGGGTCTACGGCCAGGAGCTCAACGAGGAGGGCGAGGTCATCCGGGAGTGGGACGACACCCCCGACGACTTCGGGCGCATCGCCGCGCAGACGGCCAAGCAGGTGATCCTCCAGCGGATCCGCGAGGTCGAGCGCGACATGAAGTACGAGGAGTACGCGGGCCGCGAGGGCGACATCGTCACCGGCATCGTCCAGCAGACCGACAACCGCTACACGCTCCTCGACCTCGGCAAGGTGGAGGCGCTGCTGCCCCAGGCCGAGCAGGTGTCCTACGAGCGCTACGAGCACGGGGCCCGCCTCAAGGCCTACATCGTCGAGGTCCGCAAGACGACCAAGGGCCCGCAGATCGTGGTGAGCCGCACCCACCCCGGGCTGATCAAGCGGCTCTTCGAGCTCGAGGTGCCCGAGATCGGCTCCGGCGTCGTGGAGATCAAGGCGGCGGCCCGCGAGCCGGGGCACCGCACGAAGATCGCCGTGTGGTCGAACGACCCCAACGTCGACCCGGTCGGCGCCTGCGTCGGCGCCCGGGGCTCGCGCGTGCGCATGGTCACCAACGAGCTGCGCGGCGAGCGCGGTCGACGTCGTGCCGTTCTCCGACGACCCGGTCGAGCTGATCCAGAACGCGCTGGCCCCCGCCCGGGTCCGCGAGGTGCGCCTCGACGAGGAGACCGGCACGGCCACCGTGATCGTGAGCGACTTCCAGCTCTCCCTGGCCATCGGCAAGGAGGGGCAGAACGCCCGGCTGGCGGCGCGGCTGACCGGCTGGCGCATCGACATCAAGAGCGAGACCCAGCTGGCCGAGGAAGAGGCCGGCTACGGCGACCAGGAGTGGGCCGAGGGCGAGTGGGTCGAGGACGAGAACGGCGACCTCGTGTGGAAGCCGGCCGAGGGCGGCGAAGCCATGTCGGCGGCCGAGTGGACGCATGCGGTCGAGGACGCGGCCGAAGGTGGGGAGAGCGCAGCGGCTCCGGCGGAAGCGGGCGACGCGCCCGTCGCCGAGCCCGAGGAGGCCGGCGGGGCGGCCGAGGCGTCAGCCGAGGCGGAGCCTGTGGCGGCGGAAGCCGCGGCGGTCGCAGCGTCCGAGGTCACGGAGGAGGCCGAGGCATAGCGCCGACACGGACCTGTGTCGGCTGCCGGCGCGCCCTGCCGGCGGAGCGGCTGGTCCGGATCGTGCGCCGGCCCGACGGGGTGCTCGAGGTCGACCGGCATGGCGCCGGGCGGGGGGCGTGGCTGTGCCGGGAATCGCCGGCGTGCCTGGAACGAGCCGTGCGCCAGCATCGCTTCGAGCGGGCGTTTCGTGCGCCGGTCGGGGCCGTTGAGCTGGAGCAGTTGTGTGCGCATCTGGGTGTGGCGTGGGGGAGCGGGGCACCTGATGTGCGAGGATGAGGGGCTGGGTTGACCCCGGGCCCCGTAAAAAGACAAGGACGAAGAGAACCACTTGCCGAAGAAGATTCGCGTCTATGAGCTGGCCAAAGAGCTAGGCCTCACCAACAAAGAAGGGCTCGAGCTGGCCCTTTCCCTCGGGATCGGGGTCAAGAGCCACTCGTCCTCCATCGAGGACGCGCAGGCGGACCGCGTCCGCCGCAAGGCCGACGCGGAGGGGTTGCGGCGCCCCGTCCAGCCCGAGGAGCCCGCCCCGGCCAAGAAGGCCGCCAAGTCCACCAAGAAGGCGGCGCCCGGCGAAGAAGGCCGCGGCGACGGCCGAGGCTGCGCCCGCGCCGGCCGCCGCGGAGGGTGCGGCGGCGAGCGCAACGGCTGAGGCGCCGGCGCCGGCCAAGAAGGCCGTGGCGGCATCGAGTGCGGGGGCGACCACCGCCCCGGCCAAGAAGGCGCCGGCCCGCAAGGTGGCTGCGCCGCCGGCGGAGCGATGCACCGCCTGCAGCGGCGGCTGGTGCTGATGCTGGTGCAGATGCTGGTGCCGAGGCGCCGGCTGCTCGCCCGTCACGCCTGATCAGCAGCCGGCCGACCGAGCGGCCGCCCGCTGCGCCGCCTGCTCGACCCGCGGAGGATCGACCTTCGACCTCGCCCGCCCAGGCGCCGGCGGCGCACGCGCCGGCCACGCACGCGCCGGCCGCGGCGCACGCACCGGACGACGGCGGCCCCGCCCGACGCGCCGGACCCGACCCCCGCTCAGCCCCTCGGGCCGGCCCGTGCCCCCGCCGCCCGGGTCGCGGCCGCCGCTCGGACCGAGCGGGCGGCCCATTCCGCCCCCGCCCGGCATGGGCGGGCGCCGGCCCACGTCGAATGCACCATCGGGCCCCCGCCCCGGCGGCGGCGGAGGGTCCTACCCGCCGCGTACCGGCGGCCGGCCCTCGGGGGGCGGCGGCGGACGTCCCGGCGGTGGCGCAGGAGGGGGCGGTGGCTTCGGCGGCCGCCCGGGAGGTGGTTTCGGCGGTCGTTCGGGCGCGGGTGCACCGGCCGGCGCCCCACCGCCGGGAGGACGTGGGGGCATGCCGGGGCGGCGGCCACCACAGCGTCGGGCCCGACGCCGGCGGCGCAACCTCGAAGAGCTCGAGCCGACGCAGCTCACCACGTACCAGCCCTCGACGGCGCCGGTACCCGAGGGCGAGATCATCATCGAGCGCGGCTCGACGGCGCGCGACCTCGGGCCCAAGCTCAACCGCAGCGCCGGCGACATCGTGCGCTTCCTGCTGCTGCAGGGCGAGATGGTCATGGCCACCCAGTCGCTCAGCGACGACATGATCGAGCTGTTCGCCGCCGAGATCGGCGCCGACGTGCGCTTGGTCGACCCCGGCGAGGAGCAGGAAGCCGAGCTGCTCGCCCGGTACTTCGAGGACGAGGACGAGGAGGACGAGGCCGACCAGCGGCCGCGCCCGCCCGTCGTCACCGTCATGGGCCACGTCGACCACGGCAAGACGCTGCTGCTCGACAAGATCCGCTCGGCCAACGTCGTGGCGGGCGAGGCCGGTGGCATCACGCAGCACATCGGCGCCTACCAGGTGGAGTGGCAGGACCACGCCATCACGTTCATCGACACGCCGGGCCACGCCGCGTTCACGGCGATGCGGGCCCGGGGCGCGCAGGTGACCGACATCGTGATCCTGGTCGTGGCGGCCGACGACGGCGTCATGCCCCAGACGGTCGAGGCGATCGACCACGCCAAGGCGGCCGACGTGCCGATCATCGTCGCGGTCAACAAGATCGACCGCGAACAGGCCGACCCCCAGCGCGTCATGCAGCAGCTCTCCGAGCGCGAGCTGGTGCCCGAGGCGTGGGGCGGCGACACGATCTTCGTCGAGGTCTCCGCGTTGCAGGGGACCGGGATCGAGACGTTGCTCGAGCAGATCGTGGTCGTCGCCGAGGTCGAGGAGCTCACGGCGCGGGTCGAGGGCGAGGCACGCGGCGTGGTGCTTGGAGGCGAACCTCGAGGCGGGCCGCGGACCGGTGGCGACGTTGATCGTGCAGCAGGGGACCCTGCAGGTGGGCGACCCCGTCGTCGCGGGCGCCGCCTGGGGCAAGGTCAAGGCGCTGGTGGACGACCGGGGCGACCACATCAAGGAGGCGCTGCCGTCGACGCCGGTGCAGGTGTTCGGGTTCTCGGAGCCGCCGAACGCCGGCGACGAGATGCGCGGCGGCCAAGGACCTGGCGCGGGCCCGCACGTTGGGCGAGGCGCGGGCACAGCGCTTCCGCCTGTCGGGCCACAAGCCGGTGGCGGCCGCGACGGGTGCCCGGCTGGAGGACCTGTTCGAGCAGATCTCGCGCGGCGAGACGGCGACGCTGAACATCGTCTTGAAGGCCGACATGCAGGGCTCGCTCGAGGCGGTCACCGAGTCGTTGAAGCGCCTGGAGCGCGACGACGTGAAACTTTCGTTCGTCTTGCGGGGCATCGGTGGGATCACCGAGAACGACGTGCAGCTCGCGGCGGCCTCGAACGCCACGATCATCGGCTTCAACGTGCGCCCGGACCGCCGGTCCCGCGAGCAGGCCGAGCAGGCGGACGTCCAGATCCGGACGTACGAGATCATCTACAAGCTCCTGGAGGACCTCGAAGCCGCCATGGTCGGGATGCTGGCGCCGGTCTTCGAGGAGATCGTCACCGGCGAGGCCGAGGTGCGCCAGATCTTCCGGGTGCCCAGGATCGGCGCGATCGCCGGGTGCTACGTGCGGGAGGGCAAGATAACCCGGGGCTCCAAGGTGCGCTTCCTGCGCGAGGGGACGGTCATCTGGAAGGGTGCCATCAACTCGCTGCGTCGCTTCAAGGACGACGTGCGTGAGGTGGCGTCGGGCTTCGAGTGCGGCATCGGGCTGACCGACTTCCAGGACCTCAAGGAAGGGGACCTGATCGAGACCTACGAGGAGCGCGAGATCGCCCGGACCTGAGCCGCCCCTTTGTCGGGGCCGTGACGTCGGGCGAGGTTCGGAGTTGGTGTTGGTGTGGGCTGGGCACGTGTTCGAGCGGAGGAGCTGACACGGTGAGCGTGAGACGGCGTACGGCGACCTATCCGCGGGCGCTGCGGGTCAACCAGGTGTTGCGGCAAGTGGTGGCGGAGGAGCTCGAGCGGCTGGCGGACGCGGACGAGCTGGCGATGCTGACCGTGACCTCGGTCGAGGTGGCGCCCGACATGCGGACGGCGGTGGTGTATCTCGCGTCGCTGGACGACGCGGCGGCCGAAGTGCTGGAGGAGCAGCGGGCCCACCTGCAGCGGCTCATCGGGACGCAGATGACGATGAAGCGGACGCCGCGGCTGCGCTTCCAGGCCGACCCGCGCGATCGCAGCGGGGACCCGGGTCGAGGAGCTGCTGCGCGGGTTGCACCACGACGTGCACGAGGACGAGCCGCCGACAACGTGAGCGTCAACGGCCTGGTGGTCGTCGACAAGGCGGCCGGCTGGACCTCGCACGACGTGGTGGCGCGCTGCCGCGGCATCTTCGGGCAGCGCCGGATCGGCCATGCCGGCACCCTCGACCCCGATGCCACCGGGGTCCTGCTGGTCGGGCTCGGCCGCGCCACGCGCCTGATGCGCTTCCTGACCGTGCTGCCCAAGACGTACACGACCGACATCGTCCTCGGGACCGCGACCTCGACGCTCGATGCGTCGGGCGAGGTGACGGCGACGTTCGACATGCACGGCGTGGGCCCATCGGACGTGCAGGCGGCCGCCGCCGCGTTGACGGGGGAGATCGAGCAGGTGCCCCCCATGGTCTCCGCGGTGAAGGTGGGGGGACGCCGGCTCCACGAGCTGGCCCGCGAGGGCGTCGAGGTGGAGCGCAAGCCGCGGCCGGTCACGGTCTACCGCTTCGACACGTCGCCCGACCCGGCGCGCCCGGGCGTGTACCGGGCGCTCGTCGAGTGCTCCTCGGGCACCTACGTGCGCGTCCTGGCGGACGACCTCGGGCGGGCGCTCGGGGGCGGCGCGCACCTCGACCACCTGCGCCGGACACGCATCGGCTCGTTCGGTGAGGCCGACATGCGCCCGATCGAGTCGATCGGCCCCGACGCGGTGCTGACGCCGGCGGAGGCGATGCGCGACCTCGAGGCCGTGCGCGTCGACGACGACGTGGCCGCGTCCATCCGCACCGGCCTTGCCCTGGACCGGGTGCCGCTCGGCGCGGTCGGGCGACGGGCCCTGGGCCATGCTCGACGGTGGTGGCGCGCTGCTGGCCGTCTACGAGGCGACGGGCACCGACCGCATCCGGCCCGCCGTCGTCATGGCCGTGGACTGACGGGCGCCCGACTACCCTCATCGCGCGATGCCGCCGACGCCCGGAACGCCCGCACCAGGTACCGCCGTCACCATCGGGGCCTACGACGGGGTGCACCTCGGCCACCGCGCGCTGCTGCGCGACCTGTGCGACCGGGCCGCGGCGGCAGGCCTGTCGTCCGTGGTGGTGACGTTCGACCGCCACCCCGCCTACGTCGTGCGGCCCGAGTCGGCGCCCAAGCAGCTGACGAGCCTCGAGCAGAAGCTCGAGCTGCTCGCCGACTGCGGCATCGACCGCACGCTGGTCGTGCCCTTCGACGACGAGCGGGCCAACGAGACGGCCGAAGACTTCGTCAAGGAGGTGCTCGTCGACGAGCTGTCCGCCCGCCTCGTGGTGGTGGGGGAGGACTTCCATTTCGGGCACGGGCGCAAGGGCAACGTCGCGCTGCTGCGCGAGCTGGGCGCGCGGTGGGGCTTCGAGGTGGTCGGCGTGGGCCTGACCGACGACGGGACCGAGCCCGTGTCCTCGACCCGCATCCGCGCCCTGCTGGCGCTCGGGCGACGTGGAGCAGGCGGCGCGCCTGCTCGGCCGCCTCCACGAGGTCCGCGGCCCGGTGGTCCGTGGGGACGGCCGGGGTGGCCCCGAGCTCGGGTTCCCGACCGCCAACGTGGCCGTGGCCGACGACATCGCCTTGCCGGCCGACGGGATGTACGCCGGCTACTTCACCGGCACCGACGGGCAGGCCCGGCCCGCCGCGGTCTACGTGGGCCGGCGGCCCACCTTCTACGAGCCGGGCACGGCCCCGGTGCTGGTCGAGGCCTACCTCCTGCACTTCGACGGCGACCTCTACGGCCAGCCGGCCCGGGTCTGCTTCGCCGGCCGGGTTCGCGGGGACGCCCGCTTCGAGTCGGCCGAGGACCTGATCGCGCAGATGCACCAGGACGTGGCCGAGGCCGAGCGGATGCTCGCCGCGGCCGATCTTCCCTGATCAGCGGCCGGCTGCTAGCATGGAGCCCGGCCGGGGACAGGTTCCTGGCCGACTCCGACAACGTTTCTCCTGAGGTTCCTCTATGCCCGACACGCAGGCCACCATCGCCGAGTACCGGCTCCACGACACGGACACCGGCTCGCCCGAGGTGCAGATTGCCCTGCTGTCCGGACGGATCAACCACCTGACGGAACACCTGAAGGAGCACAAAGGGGACCACCACACCCGGCGCGGCCTGATGAAGCTCATCGGCCAGCGCCGGCGGCTGCTCGACTACGTCCGCAAGAACGACGTCGAGCGCTACCGCACCATCATCAGCCGTCTCGGCATCCGACGGTAGCGGCGGCACCCACAGACACGGGCGTCTCCAGCAGCTGGCTGCCAGTTGCCGGTCACTTCGAAGAGCGAGGTGGTCGACCACTGGGAACCAGACGAGAAGATGCCCCCGACAAACGAGGAGCATCATGTCTGATGCCATTTCCGTTTCGGCCCCGATCAGCGGGACCGACCGAACCATGTCCTTCGAGGCGGGCAAGCTCGCCCAACTCGCCGACGGCGCCGTGCTGGCCCGCATCGGCGACACCGTCCTTCTGGCCACCGCCACGGCGGCCCGCTCGGTGCGGGAGGGGACCGACTTCTTCCCGTTGACCGTCGACATCGAGGAGCGGACCTACGCCGCGGGCAAGATCCCCGGCTCGTTCTTCCGCCGTGAGGGCAAGAGCTCGGACCAGGCCATCCTGACCTGCCGGCTCATCGACCGCCCGCTGCGCCCGTCGTTCCCCGAAGGCTTCCGCAACGAGGTGCACGTCGTCGGGACGATCGTCGGAGCCGACCAGGTCAACCCGCACGACGTGCTGGCGATCAACGCGGCGTCCGCCGCGCTCATGCTCTCGGGCATCCCCTTCGACGGCCCGATCGGCGCCGTGCGCATCGCCTACACCACCGAGGGCGACGTGGATCCCGCACCCCACCTTCGAGGAGGGCGAGGAGAGCACCTTCGAGCTGGTCGTCGCCGGGCGGGCCCTGAGCGAAGGTCCCGACAGCGAGATCGCCATCATGATGGTCGAGGCCGGCGGCACCGAGAAGTCGTGGTCCTACTACGAGGACGGCGCGCCGAAGGTGACCGAGGAGGTGCTGGCGCAGGGGCTCGAGGCGGCCAAGCAGTGGATCCGCGAGGCGATCAACCTCCAGCGCGAGCTCGTGGCGTCCTACGTGGCGGTGCGCGGGCCGATCGAGACCATCCCGTTCTCGACGTTCACCGACTACCAGGACGACGTGTGGCAGCGCGTGCAGGCCGTCGGCACCGACGCCATCGCCAAGGCCAACCTCGTCACCTCCAAGGCCGAGCGCAACGCCGCGCTCGACGCCGCGGGCGAGGAGATCCGCTCCGCACTGGGCGACGAGTTCGCCGACCGGGCCGGCGAGGTCAAGGCGGCCATCCGAGGCCTGACCAAGAAGCTCGTGCGCAAGCGCATCGTCGAGGACGGCGTGCGGGTCGACGGCCGTGGGACTTCGGACATCCGGCCCCTGTCGGCCGAGATCGACCTCCTCCCGACGGCGCACGGCTCGGCGCTGTTCCAGCGCGGCGAGACCCAGGTCCTCAACGTCACGACGCTCGGCATGCCCCGCATGAACCAGCTGCTCGACACGATCACCCCCGTCGAGTCGAAGCGCTACATGCACCACTACAACTTCCCGCCGTTCTCGACCGGGTGAGACCGGCTTCATGCGTGGCCCCAAGCGCCGCGAGATCGGCCACGGCTTGCTGGCCGAGCGGGCCCTGCTGCCCGTGGTGCCGAGCGAGGAGGAGTTCCCCTACGCCCTGCGCGTCGTGTCCGACGTGCTGGCGTCGAACGGTTCGACCTCCATGGCCTCGGTCTGCGGCTCGACGCTGTCGCTGATGGCGGCGGGCGTGCCGATCAAGGCGCCGGTGGCGGGCATCGCCATGGGCCTCGTCTACGACGAGGGCAACTACGTCACGCTGACCGACATCCTCGGCTCGGAGGACGCGTTCGGCGACATGGACTTCAAGGTGGCGGGCACGGCCGACGCCGTGACCGCGTTGCAGCTCGACACGAAGATCGACGGGCTGCCGGCCGACGTGCTGGCCAAGGCGCTGCTGCAGGCCAAGGAGGCCCGCCTCACGATCCTCGGCGTCATGGCCGGCGCCATCGCCGAGCCCCGCTCCGAGGTGGCGACGAGCGCGCCCAAGATCGTGTCGATGGAGATCCCGATCGACAAGATCGGCGAGGTCATCGGCCCCAAGGGCAAGGTCATCAACACGCTGCAGCAGGAGACGGGCGCCGACATCGCGGTCGACGACGACGGCGTCGTCGGCACCGTGACCATCGGCGCCAAGGACGGCAACGCCGTGACCGAGGCCAAGCGGCGGATCTCCCTGATCCTGGACCCGCCGACGGCCGACGTGGGCGCCGTCTACGACGGCAAGGTCGTCAACATCACCAAGTTCGGCGCCTTCGTGAACGTGCTGCCCGGGCCGCGACGGCCTGCTGCACATCTCGAAGCTGTCGTCGCTGGCCGGCGGCAAGCGCATCAACAACGTGGAGGACGTCCTCACCCTCGGCCAGCCGGTCGAGGTCCGCGTGGACGACATCGACCCGCAGGGCAAGGTGTCCCTCTCGCTCGCCTCGGCGCCCGAGGCGCCGGCGGGTGGGGACCGCGGCGACCGCGGCGACCGCGGCGACCGCGGCGACCGCGGCGACCGCGGCGAGACCCGTGGTGCCGCGCGGCAACGGCGACAGTGCGCCGGCCTCCGCTCCGGCCGGCTGACGGCTCGGCGCCCTCCTTCGAGGACGCGTTCGAGGCCGAGTTGAAGGCCGACCTCGGCGACCTGGGGCCGGGCGCAGCGTGCAGCCGAAGGCGGTCGCGGTGGCGACCGCGGCGGTGACCGTGACCGCGACCGCAACCGGTCGCGGGGCCGCTCCCGTCGTCGTTGATCGAGACCTCGGTCCTGCCGTGCGGCATCCGCCTGGTCACCGAGACCATGGCGGACGTCCACTCGGTCGCGGTGGCCTTACTGGGTCGGCACCGGCTCGCGTGACGAGCCCGGCGAGCTCGCCGGCGCGTCGCACTTCCTCGAGCATCTTCTCTTCAAGGGCACCGAGCGCCGCTCGGCCGCGGCCATCGCCGAGGCGCTCGACGAGGTGGGCGGGGACTGCAACGCCTTCACGACGAAGGAGTACACGACGTTCTACGTCCGGCTCCTGTCGGACCACCTGGCGCTCGGGCTCGACATCCTGAGCGACATCATCTGGGAGCCGGCGCTGCGCCCGTCGGACATCGACGCCGAGCGGACCGTCATCCTCGACGAGATCCTGATGCACGCCGACGAGCCGGCCGACCTGGCGGCCGAGCGCTGGCAGGCCTCGATGTTCCCCGGGCACGCGCTCGGACGCGACACGCTCGGCACGTCGTCGTCGGTGCGGCGACATCACCCGTGACGACATCGACGCCTTCCGCGCCCGTCACTACCGGCCGTCCAACATGGTGGTCTCGGCGGCGGGCGACTGCACGCACGAGGCGGTGGCGGCCGACCTCGAGCGCCGCTTTGCGGGCGTGCGCGGCGGCGATGTCCCCGAGCGTGCCGCCCCCGGTCCCGACGTCGTCCCGCTCGACGTCGTGCGCCGGCCGACCGAACAGGCGCACCTGGTCTACGGCGCCCGCTCCGTGTCGCGGTTCGACGAGCGCCGCTGGGCGCTCTCGGTCCTCAATCACGTGCTGGGCGGCGGACTCTCGAGCCGGCTGTTCCAGAAGGTGCGCGAGGAGCGCGGCCTGGCCTATTCGGTGTGGTCCGAGCGTGCCGCCTACTCGGACACGGGCTCGCTGGCCGTCGTCGTGGGCACCGCGCCCGAGCACGTCGACGAGGTGCTGCGCATCGTCGAGGGCGAGCTCGAGCTGCTTGGCCACCGACGGCGTCACCGAGCGCGAGCTGGCGATCGCCAAGGGCAACCTCCGCGCCGAGACGCTGCTCTCGGGCGAGGACTCCGGGCGCGCGCATGAGCCGCATCGGCGCGTCGCTGCTGCTGCACGGCGAGGTGCTGACGGTCGACGAGGTGCTGGCGCGCATCGACGCGGTGGACCGGGCCCAGGTGCTCGACGTCGCCGCGGAGCTGGCGCAGGCACCGCGCACGATGAGCGCGGTGGGGCCGTTCGACGCAGAGATCTTCGAGTCCCACCTGCCCGCGTTGGCCGCCCGGTAGCCTCGGATCTCATGATCAAGGTCGGTGTCGTCGGCGCCGGCGGCCGCATGGGCCAAGAGGTCGCCCGGGCCGTGCACGGTGCGGGCGACATGGAACTGGTGGCGGCGATCGACCCGGCGCACGTCGGGGAGGACGCCGCCGGGCGCACGATCGTGGGCGAGACCCTGGCGCTCGCCGACCTCGGCGCCGAGGTCGTCGTCGACTTCACCATCGCCGAAGCGGTCCGCCACAACGTGGCCCAGTACGCCCAGCAGCACGTGCACGCGGTGATCGGCACGAGCGGGCTGAGCGACGCTGACCTCGACCAGATCCGCAAGGCCTTCGACGGCGCCGGCCGCAACGTCGTCGTGGCGGCCAACTTCGCCATCGGCGCCGTCCTGCTCATGCACTGCTCCCGCGTCATCGCGCCCCACATGGACGGCGTGGAGGTGATCGAGCTGCACCACGACGCCAAGCGGGACGCGCCTTCGGGCACGGCGCTGCGCACCGCCGCGCTCATCGCCGAGGCCCGGGGGGAGGCGGGGAGCGGCCCTCTGGGCCCTGACCCGACGACCGACTTCGTGCTGGCCGGCGCCCGTGGCGCCGAGGCGGCCGGGCGGCGTCCACGTCCACTCGGTGCGCCTGCCCGGGTTGGTGGCACACGAGGAGGTCGTGTTCGGCGCTGCGGGCCAGAGCCTGAGCATCCGTCACGACTCCTACGACCGCACCTCCTTCATGCCCGGCGTGCTGCTCGCCGTGCGGGCGGTCGGCGGAAGGCCCGGGCTGACGCTGGGTCTCGAGCCGCTACTCGGCCTGTGAACCCCGACGTCCGCGAGCGCCTCCTCCGCTCGACGTACGACTGCGTGGCGCGTTGGGGCCTGGACAAGACGACGGTCGAGGACGCGGCGCGCGAGGCGGGCGTGTCGCGGGCGACGGTGTATCGCTACTTCCCGGGCGGGCGTGACGAGCTGATCTCAGCCGTCGTCGGGTGGGAGTTCGCGCGGTTCTTCCTCCGCCTGTACGAGGAGGTGTCCGACGCCGAGACCCTCGAGGAGGTCATGGAGCGCGGCCTGATGTTCGCGCACCGGGCGGTCGTCGAGCACGAGGTCCTCCAGCGCATCCTCGTGACCGAGCCCGAGATCCTGCTGCCGCGCATGACGACGGAGGCCGACCAGACCGAGGCGCTCGTCGCGGCGTTCCTGGCGCCGTACCTGGTGCGGCACGGGATGTCGGAGGGGGCCGAGCTGGACCGGGCGGCCGACTTCCTCGCCCGCATGGTGCTCTCCTACATCGCGTCGCCCGGACGCTGGGATCTCAACGACCCCGAGCAGGTGGCGCTGCTCGTCCGGTCCGAGCTGCTCGCCGGCATCCGGTGAGCGGCCCGACGCCCGAGCCGGCACCGCCGCCTCCCTGCTACCGCCACCCCGAGAAGGCGGCGTCGGTGGTCTGCGCGCGCTGCGACCGCCCGATCTGCACGGACTGCATGGTGTCGGCGGCAGTCGGCTGGCAGTGCCCGGAGTGCACCTCCGAGGGAGTCGAAGAGGTCGCGCCAGGTCCCTGCCTTCACGCACACGAGCCGGGGCCGCACGGGCGTCGTGGGCTCCACCAACCCGACACCGCTCGTCCTCACGATCATCGGCATCAACGTCGTCGTCTTCTTCCTCGAGCGCTTCGGCAACGACCGCTATGTCATCGACAAGTACGCGCTGCAGCCGTTCGCCATGCACTACCAACATCAGTACTACCGGGCCTTCACCGCCATGTTCCTGCACGCGAACTTCCAGCACATCCTCTTCAACATGATCGCCTTGCTCATCGTCGGCCCGGCGGTCGAGGTGCTGCTCGGCAAGGCGCGCTTCCTCGTGCTGTACCTCCTGGCCGGACTCGCCGGAAGCGTGGCGTCGTATCTGCTGAGCCCGGCCAACATCCTCGGCCTCGGCGCATCGGGGGCGATCATGGGTGTCATGGGGGCCTACGTCGTCATCGGGCTGCGCCGGCGCCTGCCCATCGCAGCGGTCGTGGCGCTCCTCGTCCTGAACCTGCTGATCGGCTTCAGCGGTTCGATCGACTGGCGAGCCCACCTCGGCGGCCTGGCCGTGGGAGCGCTGCTCGCCTTCGTCTACGACTACGCCGGGAACCTGCGTGACCGTACGACGGCGATGGTGCTGACGGTGGGGTCCAGCGTGGCGGTGTTCGTGATTCTGGGCCTGCTGCTCACCGGTGTGGCGCCCGGGCACGTGAACCTCAGCTGACCTCGCGTCCTGCCTCTGGCAGGTGCGAAAACGGGATCGTCACGTCTGGCTGTATACGCGGGTTTGTTCTGAAATATCGTCCATCTATGCCGTTTTTCGTTCTACCCAGAACCCAAATGGCATAAATTCCACCGGCGTTAGAACCCAGCCGCGCATAACGGCAGACCGGACACCCCCCGGTACGGGGTTCCGGCCGCCCGATGGGGTCGTTGACACTGAGACAAAAATCGCCATACTGTTTCACCAGTGGGTGTGGCAGCAGTACGACCGGAGCGGGGGCTCCCGGGCTCCCTCGGGGAGGCACGGGGCGGCGTCGTCCGGCATCTCGGGGCCGACGACCGGTCCTCGACACGGGTCCGCCTGGTCGACGGGGCGCTGCGGTGCCTGGCCCGGCAGGGGATCGCCAAGACCACGGTCGACGACATCGCCCGGGAGGCGGGGTTCTCGCGGGCCACCGCATACCGGGCCTTCCCCGGGGGCAAGGACGACATCCTCGCCGCCGTCGTCGAGACCGAAGTGGCCCGCCTGTTCTCCTCGCTGGCGGTCGTCATGGGGGAGGCCCACGACCTCGAGGACGTGCTCGTGGCGGGCATGGTCGAGTCGGCCCGACAGCTCCGCTCGCACGAGGCGCTGTCGTACCTCCTGGCCTACGAGCCCGGTACCGTCCTGCCGCAGCTGACCTTCGCCGGGCAGGACCGGGTGCTCCTGGTGGCCGGCGACCTCGCCGCCCCGTTCTTCGCCCGCTGGCTCGAGCCCGAGCAGGCCTCGCGGGCCGCGGAGTGGGCGGTGCGCATCGTGCTGGCGTACTGCTCCGACCAGAAGCCGGCGACGGACCTCACCGACCCGGCCGTGACGCGGGCGCTGGTGCGCTCGTTCGTGTTGCCGGGGATCCTCGCCCTGCGGGTCGAGGCCGGCAGCGAAGGCGGAACGGATCTCTCCAGCAGTTCGAACAGTTCCAAACAGACAGCACACCAGACAAGACACCAGACAAGACACCAGACAACAGACACAACAACGACAACGACCACCACTAAGGGGGCGGTGCAATGACCACGCTCGAGAACGAGCAGGAGCAATTCGGGTCCAACCTCGAGCTGATCGGACGGGACAACATCGACGATCTCGAAGCCGTGCTGAGCGTCGTGGGGAGCTACGACAAGGAGGGCTTCCACCGGGTCCCGGACAATTGCCCGGCCGAGTTCACCTGGGACTACCAGAAGGGCGCCAAGCCGCAGCTCGACAAGCTCTACGAAAAGGCCAAGAAGGCGCAGTGGAACGGCCAGACGGACCTCGACTGGTCGATCGAAGTCGACCAGGAGCAGGTCGTCATCGCCAACGCCGAGGCCAACCCTGCGCAAATGCAGTGGGACGACTCGGCTCTGGCCGGCACGGTGCTCGAGAAGTGGGACGAGAAGAAGTTCATCGAGTTCGGGATACAGAACCAGAACTGGCTCCTCTCACAGTTCATGCACGGCGAGCAGGGTGCGTTGCTGTGCACGGCCAAGATCGTCGAGACGGTGCCGTGGATCGACGCCAAGTACTACGCCGCGACGCAGGTGATGGACGAGGCACGGCACGTCGAGGTGTTCTCCAAGTATCTCGACGAGAAACTCTCGGGGCACTACCCGATGAACGCGCATCTCGGCATGTTGCTCGACGACATCGTGGCCGACTCGCGCTGGGACATGACCTACCTCGGCATGCAGATCATGGTCGAGGGCCTCGCGCTCGCCGCGTTCGGCTTCATCCACATGATGACGACCGAGCCGCTGCTGAAGAAGTTGCTGCGCTACGTCATGGCCGACGAGGCGCGCCACGTGGCCTTCGGTGTGCTCAGCCTGCAGGAGTACTACAAGGAGCTCAATGCGGCGGAGCTGCGCGAGCGCCAGGAGTTCGCCTTCGAAGCCGCCATCCGGATGAAGGACCGCATGGCCATGCAAGAGGTGTGGGACCGCATGGAGGTCCCGACTTCGGACGTGGTCAAGCTCATGCAGGCGGCGCCCGAGCGCGACGACTTCCAGATCCTGCTGTTCTCCAAGATCGTCCCGAACCTCAAGAAGCTCGGGCTGCTGGACGCCGCGGACGGCTGGCTGCGCCAGAAGTTCACCGAAATGGGCGCCATCGCGTTCGAGAACCTGACCGACTCGACCGAGGAGGAGGACGCCTTCGCCGACGGGTCACCCGCCGAGCGCAACGTCGCCTGATCGCCGGGGCGCCCGACAACACGCTGGTAGCCTGAAGGGGCAATGAGCCCCGCCCAGGACGCGCCCCGTTTCGGCCGGGTGATCACCGCCATGGTGACGCCGTTCGACGACGGCGGCGCGCTGGACCTGGGCGCCGCCACCGAACTGGCCCGCTGGCTGGTCGCGCACGGGAGCGACGGGCTCGTCCTGACCGGCTCGACCGGCGAGAGCGCGGTGCTGTCCGATGACGAGAAGGTCGCGTTGTGGGAGGCCGTCGCCGGTGCGGTGACCGTCCCGGTGATTGCCGGCACCGGGTCGAACGAAACGGCGCACTCGCTGGACATGACGCGGCGTGCCACGGCGTGCGGGGTGGACGGTGTCCTGTTGGTCACGCCGTACTACAACCGGCCGTCGCAGGCGGGCATCTACGAGCACTTCCGGGTCTGCGCCGAGGCGGCGGGTGCGTTGCCGGTCATGCTCTACGACATCCCTGTGCGGTCGGGACGGCGGATCGCCATGGACACCATGCTCCGGCTGGCCCGCGAGGTGCCGAACATCGTGGCCCTCAAGGACGCGGCGGCCGACCCACCGACGACCGCGCATCTCGTGGCGCAGGCGCCCGCCGGCTTCGAGGTCTACAGCGGCGACGACATCATGACCCTGCCGTTCCTCGCGGTCGGGGCGGTCGGCGTCGTCAGCGTCGCGGCGCACTGGATCGGCCCGCAGTTCCGGCGGGTGGTCGACGCGTTCCTGGCCGGCGATCTGGCCACCGCGATCGCCGGCCACACCGAATTGCTCGACTCCTTCGACTTCGAGTCGACGCCCGAGTACCCCAACCCGCTACCGGCCAAGGCCATGATGCGCGCCCTGGGACACAGGGTCGGGCAGTGCCGCCTGCCCATGGGGCCGTCGACCCCCGAGCTCGACGCCCAGGCGGCCAAGGTCCTGGCGGCCGTCGGACCGCCGGCCGTCACGGTCACCTCGCTTGGCTGACAAGGGCGGCAAGGCCGACAAGGCCGACAGCGGCAATAGGGCCGGCAGCGGCAATAGGGCCGACAGGGCCGGCAGCGGCAACAGGGCCGACAGGGCCGGCAGCGGCAACAGGGCCGACAGGGCCGACAGGGCCGGCAGCGGCAACAGGCCCGGCAACGGCGGCAAGGCCGGCAAGGCGAAGCCGGTCCGGATCGTCTTCCTCGGCGGCTTGGGGGAGATCGGCCGTAACTGCGCCTGCATCGAGGTCGAGGGGCGCATCATCGTCCTCGACTGCGGGATCATGTTCCCTGACCCCGACATGCCGGGGATCGATCTGGTCCTCCCCGAGTTCACCTATCTCCACGAGCGGGCGGACCGGGTCGACGGCATCGTGCTCACGCACGGGCACGAGGACCACACGGGCGGCCTGGCCTACCTGCTGCGCGAGCTGCGCGCGCCGATCTACGGGTCCGAGCTGACCGTTGGGCTCGCCCGACACCGGGTCGAGGAGGCGGGGCTGGCGGACCAGACGAAGTTCGTCGTCGTGCGTGACGGCGAGCACGTGCGCGTCGGAGCCTGCGACGTCGAATTCATCCCTGTGACGCACTCGGTGCCCGAGTCGATGGCCATCGCGTTCCACACCCCGCAGGGGGTGATTTTGCATTCGGGCGACTTCAAGCTCGATCTCCAGCCCGTCGACGGGCGGCGCACCGACCTGGCGCGCATGGGGGAGCTGGCCGAGCGAGAGGGGATCCGGCTCCTGCTGTCCGACTCGACGAACGCCGAGGAGCCTGGCTTCACCGAGTCCGAGTCCTCGGTCGGACTCGTGCTGCGGCGCGTGTTCGCGGCAGAGGCGGGCAAGCGCCTCATCGTTGCCTGCTTCGCCAGCCACATGCACCGCGTGCAGCAGATCATCGACGCGGCGGTAGCGAACGGGCGCAAGGTGGCCACGCTCGGCCGGTCCATGGGAAAGAACGTCGAGCTGGGCCAGCGCCTCGGCATCATCAGCATCCCCGACGGCGTGCAGGTCGACATCGAAGACGTCGACGACCTTCCGGCGGGCCAGGTGTGCGTGATCTCGACCGGATCTCAGGGCGAGCCGATGTCGGCGCTCTCCCTCATGGCCACGGGCGAGAACAAGTGGCTCCGCATCGGCGAGGACGACGTCGTGGTGATCAGCGCTCACCCCATCCCGGGCAACGAGTGGTCGGTCGGCCAGGTGATCGACGACCTGCACCGCCGGGGCGCCGAGGTCGTGCACTCCGGCGCCGAGCGGGTGCACGTGAGCGGCCACGCGCGCCAGGGCGAGCTGCGCACGCTCCTGTCGGTCACGAAGCCCGAGTGCTTCGTACCGGTGCATGGCGAGTTCCGGCACATGGTGCACCACGCCCGCCTCGCCCTCTCGATGGGCCTCGATCCGGCCAAGGTGCTGCTCTGCGAGGACGGGGACGCGGTCACCCTCGATGCCAAGGGCATCGCCCGCGACGGCCGGGTGCCCGGTGGCTACGTCTACGTCGACGGGACGGTGGGGGACATCGAGCACGGTGTGCTGCGTGACCGCCAGAAGCTGGCGGAGGAGGGTGTGGTCATGGTCGTGGTCACCGTCGACCGCCAGAAGCGCAGCCTCGCCAACCCGCCGGTCATCGAGACACGGGGCTGGGTCCACGCACCCGAGGCCGAGGAGCTGCTCGGCGAGGCGAGCGAGGTTGTCGGCGCGGCGGTGACCCAGGCCTTGCGCGACGGGGCCCACGACATCGAGGTGCTCAGCCGCCACACCCGCAAGGCCCTCGGGCGCTTCGTCGGTGACCGCACGAGGCGCCGGCCGATGATCGTGCCGGTCGTCCTCATGGTCTGAGCACCGTCTCCCGTCCGGCGCGGACAGGGGTCAACGGAGTCCAAATTGTCATGGAATTCCGCGGTTCCCGAAGCCGGGTGGTCTAACGTTCGGCGCAACCTCCTGCTGTTCAGGTTTGTCGTTTCGGGGGTGAGGCGGCTGCGGGAACGGAAGGAGATGCCGGTGCGGATCAGGCGCTTGTCGATACTGGAACGCTGCGCGCGGGTGTGCGTCGCGGTCGCCGTCGTCGGAGGAGTGGCCATCGCAGCGGCGGTGATGTCGCCGACCCCCGGCGGTGCGGGAACGATGGGTCCGACGTGGTCTGGGCCCACACCGCCCATCCCTTCCAATGCGGATCCGAACCCCGGCGCCAATGTCAACGCCACCAGCTGCGCCGCACCCGGAGCCTGCGTCGCCGTGGGCGGCTACGTCTCGGGCGGCAAGGACGTGCTCTTCGCGGACACGCTTACGAACGGCGTTTGGACCACGACGCAGGTGCCGAGCCCGCCCAACGACAATGGCACCGACGCGTTCCTCGACGCCGTTTCATGTCCCGCCGCCGGCTCGTGTATCGCCACCGGTGCCTACGAGATCACTCCCTCCAACAATCGGATCCCGTTCGCGTCCGAGCTGTCGGGCGGGGTGTGGAGCACGATGCCCGTCCCGCTGCCGCCCGGAACGGGGAACCCCGACGTCAGCCCCCAGGAGTTCGGCCTCTCGTGCCCGGCCGCCGGCTGGTGCGTCCTGACCGGCGGCTTCTCGGCGGCGCCGAGCGATTTCCAGGGCTTCATCGCCACGTTGTCCGGTGGGAGCTGGACGACCATGGTGGCGCCGCTGCCGGCGGGGGCTCCGCCGAACCCCGACGTCGACCTCTTCGCCGCCTCGTGCGGCTCGGTGGGATCGTGCGTCGTGGCCGGCCCGTACCGGCCGTCCGGCCAGGAGAACGTCTTCGACATCCTGCACGCCGGCACGTGGACTCCGATCCTGGGCACGCTGCCGGGTAACGCCGTCAGCCCCCACGTCACCGAGGTGTTCTCGGTCTCGTGCCCCCCGGGCAGCACCGACTGCGTGGGCGTCGGCGACTACTGGGACGCCGGTGACCAGAGCCGGAACGTCGCCTGGACGATCTCCGACGCCACGGGCGCCATCACCACGACTCAGGTGGCCACGCCGCCTGACGTCACGGCCAACCCGCAGGCGTCCCTGAACGACGTGTCCTGCCCGGTCGCCGGGTGGTGTATGGCGGTTGGGCAGTACCAAAGCACGACGTGGCCGCAGTCGACCACCGAGGCGGCGCTCTTCTCGGGCGGGACCTGGAGCGTGCAGCAACCGCCGGGCATGTCGGCGCCCTACATATGGGGCGTGCTCAGCACGATCTCGTGTTCGTGGCCTGGGTCCTGCGCCGCCGCCGGCGTGCGCGAGCTTGCGCCGAACATCAACACAATCCTGCTCAACACCTTGACCAACGGGTTTTGGACCGGGAACGACGTCGTGATGCCAAGTGGATCGAATTCGAGTGAGGAGAGCTTCTTGGTCCGGCCCTCGTGCGTGGCCGGCTACTGCCTGACGGGCGGCAGCTACAACACGTTCGCCCAGCCTCTCCTCCAGACCCATCCCAACCTGACCGGGTACCAGGAGGTGGCGTCGGACGGCGGGCTCTTCAGCTTCAACGCGCCGTACTCCGGTTCCATGGGTGGCAAGCCGCTCAATGCGCCCATCGTCGGGATGGCCGTCGAGCCCGATAACGGCGGGTACTACGAGGTCGCGTCCGACGGCGGAATCTTCGCCTTCAACGCTCCGTTCCAGGGCTCCATGGGCGGCAAGCCCCTCAACGAGCCGATCGTGGGCATGGCGTTCGACACGCGGACGGGCGGCTACTACGAGGTGGCGTCCGACGGCGGGATCTTCGCCTTCAACGCGCCGTTCTACGGGTCGATGGGCGGCCATCCGCTCAACGAGCCGATCGTGGGCATGGCCTTCGACCCGGCGACGGGCGGATACTACGAGGTGGCGTCCGACGGCGGCATCTTCGCCTTCAACGCCCCGTTCCAGGGCTCCATGGGCGGCAAGCCCATCAACAAGCCGATGGTGGGCATGACGTTCGACAGCTCGACGGGCGGGTACTACGAGGTCGCCTCCGACGGCGGGGTGTTCGCGTTCAAGGCTCCCTTCAAGGGCTCCACGGGCGGTATGCCCTTCAAGGCCGCGGTCGTCGGGATGGTGTTCGACTACACCACGGGCGGCTACTACGAAGCAGCCTCCGACGGAGGGATCTACGCCTTCGGCGCCCCCTTCCAGGGCTCCATGGGCGGCACGCCGCTCAACAAGCCGATCGTCGGCCTGGCCTCGGGCTGAGCGCCCGGTCCAGTCCCATTAGGTTGGCGGCCGTGGAGCAGGACGGACTGGCCCAGGTGTGGCGCGTGGACACACCTGTCCGGCGGTCCGCTGTCGCCGTCAGCCGCTTCTTCGTCCTTCTTGCCCTGGTGGCCACGGCGATCGGGGACAAGACGAGCAGCTCCGTCTTCATGTGGGCGTTCGCCGTTCTCGTGATGCTCCTGGTCTGGCGGTGGTACATCGTCCCCTACGTCGCGCTCACGCCGGACCACGTCGTCGTGCGCGGCGTCTTCGCTCGGCGCACGGTCGGCTACGGAACGATTCGCCGGGTGCTGCCCCGGCTCTACGGGGTGCGCATCGAGACAGAGGACCAGGGCGCCGTCATGGCGTGGGCAGTGCAGAAGTCGAAGTTCTCCGAGTGGACCCATCGGCACACCCGGGCCGACGACATGGTGGCCGCGATCATGGACCGCGTCCACGGCTCAGACAGCGCACACGACGCACACGACGCGGACGACGCGGGCGTCACGTCCGCCAACTAGCGCCCGAGGAAGTCCACCAACTCCGCCACCCGGTTGCTCACGACGGCATCGACGCCGTCCGCCACGACGCGCGCCATGTCGTCGCGTGTGTCCACCGTCCACGTCGACACCGCCCGTCCCGTCTGGTGCACCGCCTCGACCCCCGCTGCGGTCACGAGCGAGAACATCGGATTCCAGCATTCCGCGCCGAGCTCGTCGAGGAGCCCGAGCGGCGGGTCCGCACCGTCGATCCAGGTCAACCCGATGCGAGCCCGCCCCGAGAGGCCCCGCAACAACCGGAGCGCCTCGACGTTGCCCGTGACGAACAAGCAGCGGTCCAGTGCATCCGCCGACAACGCCTGGTCGAGCGCGCCGGCCACCACCTCGCGCCGGGTGAAGTCGACCATCAGCTCCACCTCGGGAGGAACGGCATCGAGCACCTGGAGCAGCGTGGGGATGCGCTCCTCGCCGCGACCCAGGCGTGCCACCTCCGCGAGGGACAGGTCTCCCACGGATGCGTCGACCTCCCAGAGGCGGAGGAGCGACTGGTCGTGGAGCACGACGATCGCCCCGTCACCGGTGCGGCGCAGGTCGAGCTCGAGCATGTCGGCTCCGAGCACCAGGGCGGCCGCGAAGGCCGGCAGCGTGTTCTCGCGGTGGCCGACGGGGTCACCGCGATGGGCGATCGCGATGACTTCCGAGCCGACCGGCATCGCCTGCACGACGTGGACGCTTACGCGTTGCCGGTGTAGACCGCGCTCGCCACGTTGGCGATGATCTGGTTGAGCCCGGGTGCGATCAGGTTGTCGACCGCGCCGATGGTGATGTGTACCCCATCGGTGTCCCGGGCGACGATCCCGTCGACGACGGTCTGGTAGGTCCCGCCGGGGTCGAGATCCGCGTAGACGTCGTCGAGCGACACGTAGGGATATTCCGCCGCCACGCCCTTGACGATCGAGTTGTACGCGTCGACGAGGTCATTGGGCGTCCCGTCGGCGAAATAGGGGCAAGTCGAGAGCACCACCGCAGCGCCATGGGAGTGGGCGATCTGGACCGCCTGCTCGAGACTGGACTTGATGTAGCTCGCGTAGTCCGCGTTGGCCAGGGTCTCCCAGTTCCCGTTGAACTGGCGCATCTGGGTCTCCCAGTACCCGCTCTGGATCACCGTCACGTCGGGATGGTACCGAGTGGCCACCCACTGCATCTGGTCCGCCCACAGAGCGCAGGCGACCAAGTTCGGCCGTACCGTGCCCGGGTCGCTCCACTCGATCATCGGGCGCGCCGTTGGTGAAGCCGCAGCCGGCCGCCGCGCCGTTGTCGATGGCGTAGGGCGGGGTCGTCGTGTACTGAATGTCCCCGCCCTCGAACAAAGCCAGCGAGTCGCCGACGAACGCGACCCGTACGCCGCCGGCATGTGTCGCCTGCGGCCCGCTCGGCTCGTTCATGATCGTGACGGCGTCCGGGATCGGGTTGCTCAAGTTCTGAGGGAAGAAGGGCGGATGCAGCGGCGACTGTGCGCTGCCCGAGAACTGCGCGTCGCCGTAGGTGAACACGCCGGCGTCCTGGGCGACGAGCCAGTAGCCGCCCCCGTCGGGCGTGCGTGCCATACCCACGATGGGCTCGTTGAGCGACAAGCTGCCCGTCGAGCCGAAGAACGGCGCGTCGCCGTAGCTGAAGATGCCGCCGTCAGAGGCCACCAGCCAGTAGCCCGCGCCGTCCGGCGTGGCCGCCATGCCGACGATCGGCTTGTTGAGCCGGATCGACCCGGTCGAGCCGTAGAACTGCGCGTCGCCGTAGGCGAAGATGCCGCCGTCGGACGCGACGAGCCAGTAGCCCGCACCGTCCGGCGTGGCCGCCATGCCGACGATCGGCTTGTTGAGCCGGATCGACCCGGTCGAGCCGTAGAACTGCGCGTCGCCGTAGGCGAAAATGCCGCCGTCAGAAGCCACCAGCCAGTAGCCCGCGCCGTCCGGCGTGGCCGCCATGCCGACGATCGGCTTGTTCAGCGGGAGTCCACCTGTCGACCCCCAGAACTGTGCGCCGCCGAAGGCGAAGATGCCGCCGTCGGACGCGACGAGCCAGTAGCCACCTTCCGGATCGGCCGCCGCGCCCACGACCGGCTTGTCGAGCGGTAGCCGATGGTGTCGCCGGAGTAGCCGGCGCCGCCGAACGTCATCACGCCACCCGCCGCGTCGACGATGCCGTAGGACGAGTTCGTGGGCGCCGGCGGCGCCGCGGCACCGGCCACGAGACGGGCAACGCCACCGGCTCCCAGCGAGCCCGGCGAGGGCTGTGAGGACAAGACGGCGAGCGCGCCGGCCACGAGCAGCGTCGCCAGCCCGATCAGGGCACGGCGGCCGGTTCCCCGCAGACTCCTCTCCGCGCCCCGCATGAGGCCCAGATCATAGGGAGGGTGACCTGGGCGAACCGCGCGGCCCTCCGGGCGCGCCCGGTCAACAGGAGACGCAGCTGCTGTTCCCCGCGGCCGGCGCGGGCAGGCCGGGCTTCGTCCGCGGTCACCGTCCCGCTCGCCGCCGACGGTCCTGCGGGCGGCCGCGGTAGCGGTCACGCCCCGTCACGCCGCAGCGGCGGGCGGCCGCGCGCACGATGCCCTCCACCCGCTGCCGCTCGTCGTCCTCCTGGTACGCCCCGCGCCGGAAGCGCCCCCGGTGCAGGCGCACCAGGTCCGGCCGGGCCGCCGCCCAGCCAGTCGAAGTAGTGCCCGCGCACCGTGCCGCGTAGGTGCAGCGCCACCCCGCTCACCGACACCGCGCCCGCTGCCGCACAGGCCTCGACCACCTCGGTCAGTTGCGCCTCGGAATCCGACAGTCCCGGCAAGACGGGTGCGACCAGCACCCCGCAGGACAACCCGAGGTCGGTCAGGCGTCGCACCGCCTCGACCCGCCGATCCGGCGGGGGAGTACCCGGCTCGGTCAGCTTCCAGACCGAGCGGTCCAACGTGCCGATGGAGAAGGACACCGTGACGTCGGTCCGCTGCGCCGCCGCCGCCAAGAGCGCGCCGTCGCGCAGCACCAGCGTCGACTTGGTCAGGATGCGAGAACGGGTTGCGCGCGGCCGACAAGCGTCTCGACGATGCCACGGGTCAGGTGGTACTTGCCCTCGGCGTGCTGGTAGGGGTCGGTGTTCGTCCCCATGGCGATGTGCGACCCGTCCCACTTCGGCGAGCGCAGCTCGGCACGCAGCCGCTCCACCGCGTTCACCTTGACCACGATCTTGCGCTCGAAGTCCTCGCCGATCCCGAGCCCGAGATAGTCGTGCGTCGGCCGTGCGAAGCAGTAGACGCATGCGTGCGAACACCCTCGATACGGGTTGATCGTGTGCCGGAACGGCATGAGGCTCTCCGGCGGCACCGTGTTGATGATGCTGCGGGCGTTCACGTGGAGGAACTCCATCCCCGCGTACGCGCCCTTCCCGACGTGGCGTTCGGCCACCCGCTCGTCGGGGAAGAGCGTGCCGGCCCTCCTCGCTCTCGGCCAACGCCCAGCGCAGTGCCATCGGACTAGGGTAGCGAACATATGTTCGTAATTCAACGGGTGGGATGTCCACTAAAACGACCAGGTCAGGCGGTAGTCTCGGCCTCACTGTGGTGACCAAGACCCGCGGCGGGAGCGCCACGCGCACGCGTGCGCCCTCCCGCGCCGCCGCCAAGAAACCTGCCTCCCGGGCCCGGCGGGCCGCGCCCGCGTCTCCGGAACGGCCGCCGTTCTGGCGCGTCCAGGCCCGCGACCTCTGGGCCGTCGCGCTCATCACGCTCGGCATCCTGCTGGCGCTCGCGCTGTGGGGCCGCCAGCTCGGCCCCGTCGGCAGCGGCACCGACACCGCCTTCGCCCTGGTGGCCGGTTGGGTCCGTGCGCTCCTGCCGCTGATCGCGGCCGGCGCCGGCATCGCCTTGCTCGTCGACCGCAAGCCGCGCGTCGAAGACGACGAACAGCGGGGCGACCAGGCGCTGGGCGCCGACCCGTGGCGCCTGGCCGTCGGCACCGTGCTCGGGCTGATCGGCGTGTGCGGCCTGGCCGAGCTCGCCAAGCACGCGCCGTCGTTCTCGAACTCGAATGCGCTCAAGGATGCGGGCGGCTACCTCGGTGCGCTGGCGGGCCGCCCGCTGCACGCAGGGCTCGGTACCGCCGGCGCGGCAGTGTTGCTCGTCGCCGTCGTCCTCGTCGCAATCCTCATCGCCACGGGCGTGTCGATCGCGTCCGCCGTACGCGGCGCGCGCACGGCTGCCGTCGCCGGCGGGCGCACGGCCGCCTCGCTGTGGCGCGGCAAGCCGTTCGTCGTCATGACCGAGCACGACGCGTCCGACATCGGACGAGGCCGCCTCGCCGCCCCCGCCTCCTCCCGTCCCGGAGGCCGACGGACTCGGATGCGCCGGAGATCGAGGCCGACGACACCGACATCGACATCCCGCTCGATCCGGAGCCCGAGCCGGTCGCCGAGAGCGCCCCGCCCGTTCCGGCGGCCGCCACGCGCCCCGGGTGAATGGGTGCTGCCGCCGATGTCGGCGCTGCGTCGCCTCCAAGAAGCTGCGCCTCGACCAGCGCCAGGTGGACGCTGCCGGCGTGGAGCTGGTGCGGGCGCTCGCGGCGCACGGTGTGGACACCCGCCTGGTGGGGAGCCGCGTCGGCCCGACCGTCACCCGCTACGAGCTCGAGCTCGGTCCCGGCGTGAAGGTGGCGCGGGTCACCAGCCTCTCCAAGGACATCGCGTACGCCATGGCGTCGCCGGACGTGCGCATCCTGGCGCCGATCCCGGGCAAGTCTGCCATCGGGGTCGAGGTGCCGAACCGGACGCCGCCAACTGGTGGCGCTACGCGACATCCTCGACTCCAAAGAGGGGAGGGAGGCCGACCCACCCCCTCCAGGTCGCCATGGGCCGCGACATCGCCGGGCGCGCCGTCATGGAGAACCTCGCCGAGATGCCCCACATCCTCATCTCGGGTGCGACCGGGTCGGGCAAGTCGTCGTGCATGAACTCGATCATCACGTCGATCCTGATGCACCAGACCCCCGATCGGGTCAAGATGATCCTCGTCGACCCCAAGCGCGTCGAGCTCGGCCAGTACGACGGGCTGCCCCACCTGCTCAACCCGGTGGTCGTCGACCCCAAGCAGGCGGCCAACGCGCTCGCGTGGGCGGTGAAGGAGATGGAGCGCCGTTACGGGTTGCTCGCCCAGCACGGCGTGCGGGACATCAACGGCTACAACCAGCTGGTCGCGGAGGGCCGCATCGAGTCGCCGCCCTCGGACCGCCGCCTGGTGCGCGACGCGGCGGCCCGGGCGCTCGGAGAGGACCATCCTGCGGTCGACGCCGAGGACGAGCTCGACGAGCCCGAGCCGGTCCAGCCCGAACCCTTCGTCCTCGTCGTGGTCGACGAGCTGAACGACCTGATGATGGTGGCCGCCCGCGACGTCGAGGACTCCATCGTCCGCATCGCCCAGATGGCGCGCGCCGTCGGCATCCACCTCGTGATCGCCACGCAGCGCCCGTCGGTCGACGTGATCACCGGCGTCATCAAGGCGAACATCCCGAGCCGCATGGCCTTCTCGGTGTCCTCGCTCGCCGACAGCCGGGTCATCCTCGACCAGCCCGGTGCCGAGCGCCTGGTCGGCAAGGGCGACATGCTGCTCCTCACCGCTTCGTCCAACATCCCGCGCCGGCTGCAGGCCCCCTGGGTCTCGGAGGAGGAGGTGCGCGAGATCGTGGGTCACTGGAAGGCCCAGGGCGGCCAGGCCGAGGCCATCGTCGGGATCGAAGGGGTCGACGACGGCCCCGGAGGCGCCGACGCTTTCGACGACGAGGACGACGAGCTCCTGGCCCAGGCGCGGGACCTCGTTGTGCGCTCCCAACTAGGGTCCACCTCCATGCTGCAGCGCAAGCTTCGGGTGGGCTTCGCTCGCGCCGGCCGCCTCATGGACCTTCTCGAACGGGCCGGTGTCGTCGGCCCGAGCGAAGGCTCCAAGGCCAGGGCGGTGCTGATGACGCCCGAAGAACTCGATGCCCTGAACCGGCGGTGAGCCCCGAGAGTCCGGCGCCCCTCATGGTGGCGCCGTTCGGGGTGGACTCGCTGCGCGAGCCGCCCCCGACGAGCCGTTTCCGCCCGACGCGCCGCCCCCTTCCGGCCGGCGCGCCCGCCGCCAAGCCGCCAAGTCCCATCGCCGGCGCCGCCGCCGGCGCGTCGTCGTACCGCTCGTCGTCGTGGTCGTCCTGTTGCTCGGAGCGGGCGCCTTCGCCGCGGTCCGACTCCGGGAAGCCGCCCCGGCGCCGGTGGTGACCTCGGTGTTGCCGCGGTCGGTGGATATCCCGTCCAAGGTCGTGCCGCTCCCGTTTCCGGCGACGGGCGAAGGGGCCGTCGCCATCCCTTCGATCGGGGTCGAGGAGGCGTCGGCCTCCGAGCAGCCGGTCCCGGTGGCCAGCCTCACGAAACTGATGACGGCCTACATCGTCCTGCACGACTACCCGCTGGCGGTGGGCCAGCCGGGTCCGAGCGTCACCGCGACGCAAGTCGGACGTCCAGGACTTCGACACCGACGCCGTCTCGGACGACTCCAACGCGCAGGTGACCGCAGGCGAGCAGATCACGGAGCAACAACTGCTCGGAGGGCTGCTCGTCCACTCGGCCGACAATTACGCCGACCTGCTGGCCCGCTGGGACGCCGGCAGCATCCCCGCATTCGTGGCGAAGATGAACGCGACGGCCGCGGCGCTCGGCATGCAGCAGACGCACTTCGCCGACGCCAGCGGCATCTCGACCCAGTCGGTCTCCACTGCGGGCGACATCCTGAAGGTGGCGGGGCCCGACATGGCCGATCCCGTCGTCGCCTCCATCGTGGACAACAACTCCGTGACGTTGCCGGTGGCAGGCACTCTCAGCACGTATACGCCGCTGCTCGGGCTCGACGGGATCGTCGGGATGAAGTCCGGCTACACCGACGCGGCGGGAGGCTGCGACGTCGTCGCCGTGATCCGACCGGTGCATGGTCATCCCACTTTGCTGCTGGCCGCGGTCACGGGGCAGACCGGGGCCCTGGCTCTGGCCCAGGCCGGCCTGCACGGACTGGCCTTGGTCAACGCGGCGCAGCCGCTCATCGGGACCACGACGGTGCTTCAGGATGGCGCTGTCGCGGCGCGGGCCGCCACGGCGGGCTCGAGCGTCGCCGCCCGCGATCGACACATCGGTGTCGATGCTGACGTGGCCGGGCGCACACGCCACCCGCGTGTTCCATCCGGTGCACCACCTGAGCGCGCAGGCCCGTCGTGGCGCACTGGCGGGGAGCGTCGTCGTCACGCTCGGAACCCAGCGCGTCGTCGTCCCGGTGCACCTCAGCCGCGATGTCCCGCAGCGTTCGATGCTCCAGCGCCTGTTCTGAGCGCGTAGCCTGACCGCCGTGCGCGTCCGCGCCCCCGCCTCCTCGGCCAACCTCGGCCCCGGCTTCGACACCCTGGCGATCGCCGTCGACCGCTACGTCAGCGTGGAGGTCGAGCCATCCGATGCGTTGCAGGTGCACTCGGAAGGCGAAGGTGCGGGTCTGTTCGACGATGCTTCTCATCTGGCGGCGCGCGTGGTCGCCGAGGTTGCTCGGGCACGACCGGTTCTCGATCACGGTGCGCTCGCAGATCCCCGTAGCCCGGGGGCTCGGCTCCTCGGCGGCCCTGGCGGCCGCTGCAGCGGCCGCCGCCGGGTCCGACAGACCCCTTCGCGGTTGCCGCGGCCTACGACGGCCACCCCGAGAACGCCGCCGCCAGCGTGTTCGGCGGGCTCGTCTCGGCCGCCTCGGTGGACGGCGTCCCCGTGCACGCGGCTTTGCCGCTGGACGACGACGCTCGAGGTCGTCGCGATCGTCCCGGATCGGAATCTCGCCACCCCCGAGGCCCGAGGGGTGCTCCCGGACCGCCTCACGCGCGAGGAGGCGGTCTTCAACCTCGGGCGCATGGGCCTGTTGCTGGCGGGTCTGGCCGATCCTGCCGCGCTCCGGCCGGCGGCCACCGAGGACCGGATCCACCAAGCGGCGCGGACTGTGTTGTTCCCGGAGGCGCCGAGGCTTGCTCAGCACGCTCGTCGAGGCCGGTGCGCTCGCCGCGTGCTGGTCGGGTGCCGGGCCGACGCTCATCGGCTTCGTCACGGCCGACTCGGTGGAGGCGGTCCGTGCCGGCGCCGGCGCCGCGCTCGCCGAAGCCGGGATGGAGGGACGGGTCCTGTCCCTGCGCCCGGATCGGCGCGGGCTCGTCTACGGCGAGGAGGCGGAGGTGCCCCTCGAGGGTAGCGGCCTAGCCGCCCAGCGCGCGGTCGAGCTTCTGCACGTCCGCGCGCAACTGCGCGATCGCCCCGTTCAGGTCGAACGTGTTGAGCACCTGGTTGTAGTTCGACTGGGTGGGCTGGGCGTCGCCGAGGATCTCGAGGCTGTTGGCGAGCGTCTGCGCCGAGTTGCGCGCGGCTGACGATGTCGTTCTGCGGCGCGCTGAAGCCCTTGCCGACGGCGAGCATGGTTGGCGTAGGCGTGCACCTGGTTGCCGAGCGTGCAGGTCGGCGTGCTCCAGGCACACCACCGGGCTCGAGGCCGACTTGCACGAGGCCGCCTTCGATGGTACGTCGGCCATTTGGGAGAGCACGTTGGCGCCGGCGCTGCTGCAGGCTCGAGTCCGCGGACGCTGGACGACCCGACCCGACCCGGCTGATCCCGAGCTGCACGCGGCCAGCACAAGCGGCAAGGGCCAGCAGCGCCCATCCGGTGAGGAGTCGACGGTACGGGAGGGGGCGGCTCACGGCGGAAGATCGTATGCGCTGGGCCTCCCTAGAATCGTGCGGATGCCGCGGCGATATTTCATCCGCACGTTCGGGTGCCAGATGAACGAGCACGACTCGGAGCGCCTGGCCGGGCTGCTCGTCGCCGACGGCATGGAGCCGGCCGCGGCCATGGAGGACGCCGACGTGGTGGTGCTCAACACGTGCTGCATCCGGGAGAACGCCGACCAGCGCCTCTACGGGACGCTCGGGCGTCTGAAGGAGCTGGTGGACGCGAAGCCCGGCCTGCAGATCGCCGTCGGCGGCTGCCTCGCCCAGAAGGACCGCGAGCGCATCCAGGAGAAAGTGGGCTGGGTCGACGTCGTGTTCGGCACGCACAACCTCAGCCGGGCGCCCGTGCTGCTGCGCCGGGCCCGCGACGAGGGCCCGCTGATGGAGATCCTCGACGCGCCCGAGCCCGAGTCCGGCACCGAGCCGCTGCTCGGTCCCGGCGCCGTCCGCGAGCTGCCGTACGCGGCGTGGGTCAACATCCAAACCGGATGCGACAACTCCTGCGCCTTTTGCATCGTGCCGTCGGTGCGGGGCCCCGAGGTCAGCCGGCCGCTGGACGACATCGTCGACGAGGTGGAGCTGCTCGCCCGCCGCGGCGTCAGCGAGGTGACGCTGCTCGGGCAGAACGTCAACTCGTACGGCCGCGACATCACGCGGCGACGACCGCTCTTCGCCGACCTCCTGCGCGCCGTCGGCGCGGTCGACGGCATCGGCCGCATCCGCTTCACGAGCCCGCATCCCAAGGACCTCCGCCCCGAGACCATCGAAGCGATGGCGGAGACGCCGGAGGTCTGCGAGCACCTGCATCTGCCCCTCCAGTCGGGCAGCGACGCGGTGCTGCGAGCCATGCGCCGCGGCTACACGGCCGCGCGTTACCTGGAGCGCCTTGCCGCCGCGCGAGCGGCGATCGACGACCTGGCGGTCACGACCGACATCATCGTGGGCTTCCCCGGCGAGACCGACGACGACTTCGAGGACACGCTGGCCGTCTGCGCCGAGGCCGCCTACGACAGCGCGTACACGTTCGTCTTCTCGCCGCGGCCGGGGACGCGGGCGGCGGCCATGGAGGACGCGTTCGTCCCGGCCGAGGTCGTGAGCGAGCGCTTCGAACGGCTCAAGACCGTGGTCGACCGCGCCGCGCTCGGCGCGCCACCAGGCGCGCGTCGGGCGCCACGAGGAGGTACTGGTGGAGGGCGTGAGCCGTCGCAACGACGCCACGCTCACCGGCCGCACGCGGCAGGGCAAGCTCGTCCACTTCCCCCGCACCGGCAGCGGCGACCCCGGTCCGGGGGCGCTGGCCCGGGTCACGGTGACCGGCGGGCACCCGCACCACCTCTCGGGCCGGCTCGAGGAGGTGACGGCCCGGCCGCGCCACCGGGTACGGATCCCGGTCGGGAGCGCTTGAGCGCCGTCGCACTCGTCGGGGTCACCGCGTCGGGCAAGTCGGCGCTGGCGCTGGACCTTGCCGTGCGGCGGGGTGACTGCGAGATCGTCTCGGTCGACTCCATGTGCGTGTACCGCGGCATGGACATCGGCACGTCGAAGCCCGACGCGGAGGCGCGCCGGGCCGTGCCGCACCATCTCTTGGACCTGGTCGATCCCGACGAGGAGTTCACGCTGACCCAGTTCCAGCGGGCAGCGCAGGCCGCCTTCGTCGACATCGAGCGGCGGGGCCGCCACGCCCTCCTCGTCGGGGGCACCGGCCTCTACCTGCGCGCGGTGGTCGACGACCTGGAGATCCCCGGCCGCTATCCCGAGGTGGCCGCGTCGCTCGAGGCAGAGCTCGACGCCGGCGGCGCCGAGCCGGCGGACCTCCATGCCCGGCTGGCCGAGCTGGACCCGGTCGGCGCCGCCCGGATGGAGCCGACCAACCGGCGGCGGGTGGTGCGGGCGCTCGAGGTCACGCTCGGTGCGGGCCGGCCGTTCTCCGAGTTCGGGCCCGGGCCTCGAGGCCTATCCCGCCTCGGGCATCCCGCAGGTCGGACTCGCCGTCGGACGCCGAGGAGACCGACCGGCGTATCGCCGAGCGGTTCTCGGCCATGGTGGAGGCGGGGCTGGTGGAAGAGGTCCGTGGTCTGGCCGCCCGGTCCCGGGGAATCTCGCGCACCGCGCGCCAGGCGCTGGGCTACCGGGAGGTCCTCGCGCACGTCGAGGACGGCGTGCCGCTCGCCGACTGCCTCGATGAGGCCGTGCGTCGGACCCGCCAGTTCGCCCGCCGCCAGGCCTCCTGGTTCCGCCGCGACCCCCGGATCGCCTGGAGCGCCGACCCGGCCGAGGCGTCGGAGCGGCTCGAGCGGGCGCTCTGCGTGCACGGCTGAACGGCGTCCGCCTGCGAGAATGGAGCCCGTGCACGCCTCCAAGCACGAGGGTGCGGGCAACGACTTCCTGGTCGTGCTCGACCCGGACGACTCGATCCGGCTCTCGGTGGCCCAGGTCCGCCTCCTGGCCGATCGTCGCCGTGGCGTCGGCGCAGACGGGATCATCCGGGTCGGTCCGGGTCGGGACGGCTGTGACGTCTCCATGGACCTGACCAACGCGGACGGGAGCGATGCCGAGATGAGCGGGAACGGCATCCGGTGCCTGGCCCAGGCCGCGGTCGATGCCGGGTGGGTCCGGCCCCCACAGTTCACGGTGGCCACCGCCGCCGGCATGCGGACGGTCGAGTACGCCGTAGGTCCGGCCGACGGCTGGGCCTCGGCCCGGGTGGACATGGGCCCCGCCGAGCTCGGGCCCGACCAGGCCCAGGAGTTCGACGACCGACGGGCCCGGACCGTGGACGTCGGCAACCCGCACCTCGTGCTGCTCGGACCGGATACTGCCGGCGTCGACGTCGCCGAGCTCGGGCCCAAGCTGCAAGCCGCGTTCCCCGGCGGGATCAACGTGGAGTGGATCACCGTCCTCAACGACGACGAGGGTGACTATCCTCGACTTCCGGGTGTGGGAACGTGGCGCCGGCGAGACGTTGGCCTGCGGCACGGGGAGCGTGGCGGCCGCGGCGGCGGCCAGGAGTTGGGATGCCGGCGCCGGCGGCGGCGTGGTGCGGGTGCGGAATCCCGGCGGCATGCTCGAGGTGACGCTCGGCGCCGACGAACGGGCCACCACATACCTGGCCGGCCCGGTGCGCAAGGTGGCCGAGGTCGAAATCCATCCGGGGTTGCTCTCTTGAGCAACGTGCTGCCCGGGACGCTCATCGAGCGCGCCTTTCGGGAACGCATCATCCTCGTCGGTGTCGTCTTCCCGGGGCTCACCAACGAGATGGTCGATGACGAGCTCGACGAGCTCGCGCTGCTGGTCGACAGCGCGGGTGCCGACGTCGTCGGGCGGGTGGTGCAACGACGCGACTCCCCGACGCGGCCACGTTCGTCGGGCGCGGCAAGGCGGAGGAGATCGCCGCGCTGAGCCGAAGTCTCGACGTCGACACCGTCGTCTTCGACGACGAGCTGAGCCCGGCGCAGCACCGGAACCTCGAGAAGCTCTTCGGGCGCACGGCCATCGACCGCACCGCGGTGATCCTCGACATCTTCGCTCAGAACGCTCGCAGCCCGGAGGGCAAGGCACAGGTGGAGCTGGCGCTGTTGCGGTACCGCCTACCCCGGCTGCGCGGGCGTGGGAACGCGCTCAGCCAACAGGCCGGAGGCATCGGTACGAGGGGCCCGGGTGAAACACAGCTCGAGGTCGACCGGCGGCGTCTGGTGCGGCGTATGCACCGCCTCGAGGCCGACCTGCGCGAGGTCGAGCGCACTCGAACACTCCAGCGGCGCAGTCGCGCGCGCGGCCGCCACCGCGAGCTGGCGCTCGTCGGCTACACGAATGCCGGGAAGTCGACGTTGCTCAACCGCCTCACCGGACGCGGGAGTGCCGGCCGCCGACCGGCTCTTCGTGACGCTCGATCCGCGCACGCGACAGTTGTCGCTGCCCGGCGGCGAGACCGTCCTCGTCACCGACACCGTCGGCTTCGTCCGCAAGCTGCCGCACGAGCTCGTGGAGGCCTTCCGCAGCACGCTCGACTCGGTCCATCTTTCGGATCTCGTCGTCCACGTCGTCGACGCGTCCGCGCCCAATACCGACGCGCAGATCGCCGCGGTCCACGAGGTGCTGGGCGAGATCGGGGCGGCCGGCGTGCCCGAACTGGTCGTGATCAACAAAGCGGACAAGTCGCCGGAGGAGGCCAAAGCCCTCGCCCATGCCATCGAGGGTTCGGTCCTCATCTCGAGCGCGTACCGGCGAGGGCATCGATGACCTCCTGTCGGTCGTCGGCGACCGCCTGCGCGGCACGGACCGGGTCATCGAGCTGGTCGTACCCTGGAGCCGCGGCGACGTGCTCGCCGCGATCCACCGCGAAGGCGAGGTGGTCGGGCAGAGCGACGGCGAGGAGTCGGCCACGCTCCAGGTCGTGCTCGACGAGGTCGGCCGGGCCCGCTTCGCGGAATTCGTCGCTTCGTGACCTTCTCCTTGCCGCCCTACCCCTATGACCGCTTGGACGGCTTGGCCAAGCTGGCAGAGGCGCACGAGGGGGGCATGGTCGACTGTTCCATCGGAACGCCGTGCGACCCGCCCCCGCCCGCCGTGGTCGAGGCGCTGGCCTCCTCGGACACCGAGCGCGGCTACCCGGCGTCGGCCGGCAGCCCGCAGCTGCGTGAGGCCGCAGCGCGCTGGCTCACGCGCCGTTTCGGGCTCCACGACCTGTCGTCCGCGTCGGTCGCGGCGTGCGTCGGCACCAAGGAGCTCGTCGCATCGGTGCCGCATGTGCTGCGCCTGCGGACGCCCGAGCGCGACACCGTGCTGTATCCCGCCGTGTCGTACCCGACCTACGCCATGGGTGCGGAGCTCGCCGGCTGCCGTGCGGTCGCCGTCCCCCCGCCGGCCGGGCAGCTCGGCGGACTCGATCTGGAGGCGATCGATCCTGACGACGCGCGCCGCGCCCTGGTGCTGTGGTCGAACTCGCCGTCCAACCCGACGGGCGGGCTCGGAGATCTCGGCGCCGAAGCGGCGTGGGGTCGCGCCCACGGCGTGCCGGTGTTCTCCGACGAGTGCTACGCAGAGTTCACCTGGGACGGCCCACCGCGCTCGGTCCTCGAAGACGGGACGGACGGAGTGGTCGCCGTGCACTCTCTGTCGAAGCGTTCGAACCTGGCCGGCGTGCGCGTGGGCTTCTACGCCGGGGACCCCGAGCTCGTCGAGTTCCTGCGGGCTGTGCGTCAGCACGCCGGTCTCATGGTCCCCGGCCCGGCCCAGGCCGCGGGCGTCGCCGCACTGAGTGACGACGATCATGTCGAGGCCCAGCGCACCCGCTATCGCGAGCGGATGGCATATCTCAGGCACGCCCTGGGTGCCTACGGGGTCCCGGTGGAGCTGCCCCAGGGAGGCTTCTACCTGTGGGTCCCAGTGCCCGAGGAGCGTTGGCCCGATGCGTGGGCGATGGCGGAGGCGCTGGCCAACGACGGTGGGCTCCTGGTGAGCCCGGGCGACCTCTACGGCGAGGCCGGCGCCGGCCACGTGCGGGTGGCCGTCGTGCAGCCGATGGAACGGTTGGAACTGGTGGGGGAGCGCCTCGGTAGGGTGAGCCATGGCTGATCTTCAGGCGCAGATCGAAGAGCTCTGGGAGCGGCGCGGCGAGCTCTCGCCGGCCGACACGGACGCCACCAAGCTCGTCGAGGAGGCGATCGACCTCTTGGACAAGGGCGAGGCCCGCGTCGCCGAGGTCGACCCGGCGACGGACGAGGTCGTCGTGCACGAGTGGCTCAAGAAGTCCATCCTCCTGTTGTTCTCCTTGCGCGGGATGGAGACGATCGAGCACGGCCCGTTCGAGTATGCGGACAAGTTGCCGCTCAAGCACGGGTTCGCCGAGGCCGGCGTGAGGGCCCTGCCCGGTGCGTCGGCGCGTTGGGGCTCGTTCCTCGGCCGGGGCGTGGTGCTGATGCCCTCGTACGTGAACATCGGCGCCTGGGTCGGGGCGGGCACCATGGTCGACACCTGGGCGACCGTGGCCTCGTGCGGCCAGATCGGCGAGCGTGTGCACCTCTCGGGCGGCGTCGGCATCGGCGGCGTCCTCGAACCACCGAACGCGGTGCCCGTGGTCGTCGAGGACGATGCGTTCGTCGGCAGCCGCTGCATGGTCACCGGCGGCGCGCGCATCGGGAAGGGAGCGGTCCTCGGGGCGGGCAGCTTCCTCGACCCCTCGATCCCCGTCATCGACGCCGAGACCGGTGAGGAGCTCTCCCGCGGCGTCGTGCCGCCGTGGTGTGTGGCCATCCGGGCCAGCCGCCGCCGCGAGTACCCCGGCGGCGAGTTCTTCGTCCCGTGCGTCCTCGTCATCAAGCGCATCACCGAAGGCGAACGACACGACAAGGCGCAGCTCAACCAGGTGCTGCGTGAGCACGGCGCCAGCACCTGAGCTCGGAATGACCGACCTGTTGGCGGCCACGATCGACCTGATGGCGATGCCATCGGTGAGCGGTGACGAGGCGGAGATCGCCGACGCCGTCCACAAGGCGCTCGCTGCCTGCGCGTGGCTGGAGGTCGAACGCGTCGGCGACAACGTGGTCGCCCGCACGAGCCTCGGACGGGACCATCGCCTGGTCCTCGCCGGGCATCTCGACACGGTGCCGCCCGGCGAGAACGCGCGGCCGAGGGTCGACGGCGACACCGTGTGGGGTGTCGGGGCATCGGACATGAAGGGCGGGCTCGCCGTCATGCTCGACCTCGCCACCACCGTTCGGGCGCCGACTGTGGATGTGACGTGGTGCTTCTACGCCCGGGAGGAGATCAGCCGCAATCAGAGCGGCCTCCTCGAGCTCTGGCAGGAGCGTCCCGAACTCCTGGCGGGCGACGCGGCGATCCTCGGTGAGCCGACGAGCGCGGTCGTCGAGGCGGGGTGCCAGGGCACGATGCGGGTGCGCATCACTCTGCGCGGGGTGCGGGCCCACACCGCGCGCCCATTCACCGGCCGCAACGCGATCCATCGGCTCGGTGCGCTCCTCTTGCGAGTGGCGGACTGGCCCCCGCGCGAGGTCGTCCTCGACGGGTGCACCTACGCCGAACAGCTGCAGGCGGTGGGCATCGAAGGGGGAGTGGCCAGCAACGTGGTCCCGGACGTAGCGGTGGTCACGCTCAACCACCGCTACGCGCCCGACCGCGGACAGGCCGAGGCGGAGGTGTTCCTCCACGAACTTCTCGACCCGGTGCTCGAGCTCGACGCCGGGGACACCTGGGAGATGCTCGATGCCGGCGACGGTGCGCCACCCTCCCTGGGCCACCCACTCCTCAAAGCCTTGGTGGAGGAGAGCGGTGCCCCGCCCAAGGCCAAGGTGGGGTGGACGGACGTCGCGTCCTTTTGGGAGCACGGCGTGCCGGCGGCGAATTTCGGGCCGGGCGACCCGCTGGTCGCGCACCATCCCGACGAGCGCGTCAGTCGCCAACAGCTCCAGCGTGCCCGGGACGTGCTGGCGGCGTTGCTCTCCTGATCCGGAGACCCGTCGTCACACCCGAGAGCGCGACACTGGCCCGTGCCCGACACGACGCCACCGCGGCGTCCTTGGGTGCACGAGGCGATCGTCGTAGAGGACTCGGCGATCGCCGGCCGAGGCCTGTTCGCGAAGACGCCGCTCGACGAGGGGATCGTCGTCATCCGCGTCGGCGGGCGGTTCGTGGGCACCGACGAGCTCCGACGGCTGATCGAGACCTCCCAGCACTACGTCGACACCCTGACGGTGTTCGAGGACGTCCACCTCGTGCTCCCGGCGGGCACCACCGTGCACTACGGCAACCACAGCTGTGACCCCAACCTGTGGCACGTCGGGCCCTACGAGATCGCCACCCGCCGGGAGGTCCGTGTGGGCGAGGAGCTCACGATGGACTACGCCACCCAGACCGGTGCGCCCGGGTTCTCCATGTCGTGCCGCTGCGGTGCCGTCGACTGTCGCGGGCGAGGTGACCAGCGAGGATTGGCGGCGCGCCGACCTCCGGCTGCGGTATGCCGGCCACTGGGTTCCGGCGTTGGAGGAGCGGATCGCCCACGGCGGCTGATTTCAGGGGTCGAGGCCGAGCAACGCCCGGGTGTCCGCCTCCTTGTTCACGTGCGGGAAGGGGTGGTCCGGCACGTCGATACCGAGCGCGGCGCAGATCGGCTCCCAGCCGTCGCCCGGCGTCCATTCGACGAGCCGTCCCGCCGGCGCGGTCGCCCGGACATGCTCGTTGTAGGCAAGGTACGCAGTCTTGGCTGCCGCCTCGTCGAACCATTCGGGCGAAAAGCGCTCCATCATGCCGCGGCCCATGCGGGTCCAGCCGTTGTCCTCAGCCGTCGGCGCGAAATAGGTCGCCAACGCGATGAAGATCGTCCGCGACGCGCTCTTCCACCAGGCGTCCACGTTGCGGACCGAGAGGAGGATCGGTGCGTCGGGGAATGCATCGCTGAGCTCGCGCCAGAACGGGGCGGCCGGCCAGTCGACTGCGGCGACGTACCCATCGAAGAACTTGTTCCAATCAGGGAGTGTTCCCGCGTACGCGTCGCCCCAGACGTCCGGGTCGCCAGCCCGCACTTGCACCTCGTCCATGTGGTAACAGCGCCCTCCGAGCAGATCCTGCAGGGCGAGCTTGAGCGACAACGTTCCCGTTCGCCCCAGCCCAGCGCCGATGATCCGAAGTCCCAAGACCGCCTACTCTCGTGCTGCCGATACGCCAACGTCGCGAGGTTACGCCAAGGGATCAGGCCGCCGTGGAACCGACGACGAACCCCTCAGAGGTCAGCCCGCGCCGAGGCGCGCCACTGCTCGCTGCAGGAGCTGCAGGTCGCGCTGGCCGGGGAGACGGTCCACCCGGCGATCGATCCGTTCGAGGATCTCCCGTCCCTTTGGGCCGTCGAAGAGGTAGTTGACGAGGAAGCCGACCTCCTTCCTCGGCATCACGCCGGAGCCGACCGGCCGCCACCAGTGCGACAACGCGAAGCGGGTGAGCTTCTGCGCCTTGGGGCTGTCGGCCAGCCGGCGAGCGGCCTCGGAGGCGTAGAAGTCGATGTGTGTGCCCTCCTGCTTCATGATGCTGCGGAGCAGCTCGCGCAGCGTCGGGTGATCGGCCGTCTCGGAGAGGCGTGCGTATCCGGCCTGGGTCGTCCATTCGTTCACCGCCCCCCAGGTCATGTGGAGCGCGACGAACGTCCGTCCCGCGAACGCCGCCGAGGCGATGGTGCTCAGCGTCGTGACCGCCTGCCGGCGCCGGTGTCCGTGGCGCAGCGCCGCGACCCGAGGCGCCCCCGCCACCTCGCCGTGCGCCTCGAGCACCGAGGCGATCGCCTCCCCGTGCCACATCTCCTCGTAGGCCCAGCACGACAGGAAGGCCGTGATCTCGGGATCCTGATGGGCCGGCGTCAGCAACAGATCGCGCAGGTAGCACACCGTGTGGTGCTCGATGTCGTGCATGTAGCGCAGCGACCGCAGCGCATCTGGTGCGAGCGGTCGGTCCCTGAAGTCACCGAAATCGATGCCCTCGAGGTCGAGCCGGCCCGCCCGGGCCTTGTAGGAATCGATGGTCGTACGCATTCCGCCTACTATCCGGACCACAGGCTAGGCCTGGATGAGCCCATTCTGGGTCATCCATCGAGGGGGACGGTTCCGAACAGGGTCGTAGATGCGCCACATCCACGAAGTCAGCGATGCCCGGCTGGTGACCTCCATCGCTCGATACAGCGAGGTGGCCCTGGCCGAGGTCTATCGGCGCCACGGCCGCGCGGTCTACGGCCTCGCCCGCCGCGTGCTGCAAGATGCCGCCGAAGCCGAGGACGTCACGCAGGAGGTGTTCCTCCGGCTCTGGCGTGAGCCCGACCGCTTCGATCCCGATCGGGGGTCGCTGCGCTCCTTCCTGTTGGCCCAGGCCCACGGGCGCGCGGTCGATGCCGTGCGCTCAACCAGCTCGCGGCGTGCCCGCGAGGCGCGCGAGGCCGCCCAGACCGCTCGCGCCGACTACGACATGCAACACGAGGTTTGGGACCTCGCTCTGGCCGACCAGGTGGCGAACGCCATGGGCGAGCTTTCCGACGACGAGCGCCGCGCCATCGAGTTGGCCTACTTCGATGGGCACACCTACCGCGAGGTGGCGCGGGTGCTCGATCAGCCCGAGGGCACCGTCAAGAGCCGCATTCGAAGCGGCATGCGGCGGCTGCGGGACGCGTTGGTCGACGCGGGCGTACGTGGGGTGGACGCGTGATCTCCCACGAGGACGCATCCGAGCTCCTCGGCGCGTACGCGCTCGACGCGGTCGACGGCGCCGAGCTCGTCGACCTCGAAGAGCATCTCGCGACGTGCCCGCGTTGCCGGGCGGAGCTCGACGGCCTCCGCGAGGCCGCGGGCGCACTCGGCAACTCCGTCGAGCCGCCGCCCCGAAGAGCTCTGGTCGCGCATCTCCGATCAGTTGGGTGACCCTTCGGGCGAGGACGACGAGCCCCCACCGATGCCCGAACTGACGGCAGTCAGATCGGAAGCGGTCACCCTTCCGGGCTCCTTCGCCGGGCCGGACGCGTCGTACACGCAGCAACACGCTGCTCATCGGAGCAGTCGCCGTGGCGGCCAGTGCAGTCGCGGTCGTGCTCGCGCATCGGCCTGGTGCGCTCCCAGCACAACGTCACCAACCTGCAGCAGTCCGTGGCGCACGAACAGGCCGCCGCTCACCAGTCGCCGGCCGAGGTCGCCCTCCACACACCGGGCCATCGGGTGGTGAGCCTCGTCAACGGCGCCCATGTCGTCCTGGCGCGTTTCGTGATCGTCTCCGGCGGGCGGGGCTACCTGGTCTCGTCGAGCCTGCCCGCGCTCCAGAGCGACCAGACCTACCAGCTCTGGGGGACCGCCGGCACGACCTCGATCTCCCTCGGGGTCCTCGGTGCGTCGCCGCACGGCTCCACGTTCACGATCGCCGGCGCCCCGCTGACCGCCAAGCTGGCGCTCACGGCCGAACCGAGCGGCGGCACCGTCGCACCGACCGGCGCCATCGTCGCCAGCGGGACTATCTGACGCTCGGACCCAGCTGTTAGCTTCCCTCCTCATGCCCGAGGATGCTGCACCGAAGAAGAAGCGCCCCGTCGAGATCTATGCCGAGGCGGAACCGATCAAGCTCGGCGCCATGCTCTGGACGCTGGTGGAGCCCCACCGCGGGCACGAGGTCGCGTACAACCGCTGGTACGAGCGGGACCATTTCTATTCCGGCTGCATGGTCGGGCCGTACAACTTCGCCGGCCGCCGCTTCGTCGCTACGGCCGACCTCAAGGCGATGCGGGACCCGGACCCCTCGGTCATCACCGGCGAGCCGGCTCGGGGCTCCTACGTCGCTGTCTACTGGGTGCTCGACGGCTACTTCGACGTCTGGAACAAGTGGGCCCTGCGCCAGGTCAACGCGCTGCATGCCGCCGGCCGGATGTTCCAAGAGCGCGACCACGTGCACACGCTCCTCTACGACTTCCAGTGGGAGCATCGCCGCGATCCCGACGGCGTCCCGGTCGAGCTGGCCCTCGATCATCCCTACCGCGGCTTCGTGACCACCTTCATCGACCGCAGCGACGACCTCACGCAACGAAGAGCTGTGGTCGTGGCTGCGCACCGAGCACCTGCCCGGTCTGCTGCCCGGCACCGACGCCGACCTGGTCGCGGCGTTCACGCCGATCGCCCTGGAAGTCGACGCCCCGGGCGACGTCCCCCGCGAAGTCGGCCAAGGACAACCGCACCATCTTGCTGTGGTTCCTCAACACGCCGCCCGAGGCGGCGTGGGAACCGGTGATCGCCGAGCACCGGCGCCGGCTCGAGGCGGCGGGCAAGGGCACGGTCATCGCGGCCCTGCCCTTCATCCCGACCATCGTGGGGACCGACACCTACACCGACAAGCTCTGGCTCGACTAACCGCCTACCCCGCCTTGAGCGCCACGCCACGCTTGTGGCTGCCGATGCCTAAGCGGTTGTGTTCTGATTTCGCTGTCATTTAGAACGCCTGACGCATAGGTGTACGTTTCTCGTCATACTTCGACCTCGGTCTAGAACCCGCACGCGTATACAAGCGAAGGCCGATCCCGCCGAGCTGGCTTCAGTCCCGCGCCAGGATCTCCACGTGCGGGACGACGAAGACAGCGTCGGGCGCCTCCGCCCAGCGCAACCACGCCGCCGCGATCGACTTCCAGCTCCTCGGCATGAGCTCAACCCGTACGCCACCGCCTGCTCGCCGAAGCGTGAGAAGCGCACCCGGTCGGCCCACAGCCCGCCCCACCACGCCCGCGACTCGGGGTCGGCGTAGGTCCAGGTCGAGCTCGACACCTCGACCGAGCCGAAGCCGGCCTCCAAGGCGTGCCCCATCAACCGGGGCCCGATGCACGCGTCATGGCCGTTCCGATCCGTCACCGCCAGGTACAGCGACATCCACCGGTCCAGCATCGGGTCCGCCGGCGCCCACGTGAACGCCGAATAGTCCGAGTCACGCGCCGCCAGCACGCCATCCACCGCCAGCACGCGCCGCAGCGCCACCAGCGCAGCCACCGGATCGCCCAGATGCTGGAGCACCTGGTGCAGGTGGATCACGTCGAAGGACGCGTCCGGGTACTCCAGTGCGAACAGGTCGCCGACCTCGAAGCGCAGGTTCGACAACCCCGGACCGGACCCGGACCCGACCGCAGCCGCCGCCTGCGCCACCACCTCCGGCGACGCGTCGATCCCCACGACCTCGCCCGGCGCCACCAAAAGCGCGAGGTCCGCGGTGATCGTGCCGGGCCCACAGCCGACGTCGAGTACCGACAGACCCGGCCGCAAATGGGGCAGCAGGTACGCGGCGGAGTTCTCGGCCGTGCGCCAGGTGTGGCTGCGCAGGACGGATTCGTGGTGCCCGTGCGTATAGGTCATCGCTACATTGTGGCAGTGCCCGAATTGCCCGAGATGCAGGCGCTGTCCGAGCGTCTCGATGCGCTCCTCGCCGGCGCAACCCTCCGCAAAGCCGACCTCCTCGGCTTCTCGTCGCTCAAGACGTACGCCCCGGCACCGGACGACCTCCAAGGCCCACCGCCTCGAGCACGTCACCCGCCGAGCCAAGTACCTCGTATGGGACTTCGACGACGGCAACCGGATCGTCCTCCACCTCTCGCAGGCCGGCCGCCTCGACATCGAGGAGCCCCCGAAGAAGACCAAACCCCGCGGCGCGGTGGCGCGCTTCGTCTTCGGCCAGGGCGACGCCGGGCTCGACGGGCCGGGCATCGGCATCCTCGTGCGCGAGTACGGCACCCAGCGCAAGGCCTCCTGGTGGGTGCTGGCTCCGGGCGACGACGGTCCGCTGGCCGGACTCGGCCCCGAGCCGGGCACCGAGGAGTTCGCCGAGTTCATCCGCACCAGCGACTCCAAGCGCCAACTGACCACCGACCTGCGCGACCAGCGCGTCGTCTCGGGCATCGGGCGCGGCTGGGGCGACGACATCCTCCAGCGTGCCCACCTGTCACCCTTCGCCTCGCTCCGCTCGCTCAAGCCCGAGCAGCGCGAGGCGCTCATCACCGCGGCCAACGACGTCATGGCGCGAGGCGCTCGACCTCGAGCGCAAACGCAAGGGCGGCCTCTCCGAATCGAGCCTCGGCGGCCGCTTCAAAGTCCACGGAAAGGTGGGCGAGCCGTGCCCCGGCTGCGGCACGAAGCTCGAGCGCGTCTCGTTCGAGTCCTACGAGATGGCCTATTGCCCGTCCTGCCAGACGGGCGGCAAGAAGCTGGCCGACCGCCGCCTGTCGCGGCTGCTCAAGTAGAAGATTCGCGCGACCGTCCGAGCGCCGACCTCGCATCAGACGAGCAGGACGGACGCGTCCGGTCCACACGTACCGCAATCCCACCGGCGATCCGTGCAACCGGTCGGAATGCCCTCCCGGCGGTGGAACGGCCGGCGATCGGCACGGCGTCCGCCGCGGGCGCCGTAGAACGCCTGGGCCGCCGTGTTCTGCTCGAGCACCCAGAGGTACAGGCCGCCGCTGTCGCCGCCGTCGCCGCCGCCACGCTCGACCACGGCTCCCGCGGCCGCCGACATCAGCAAACTTCCCACCCCGGAGCGCTGACGCGCCCACACGACGTGCAGATTGTCCACCAGGGAGCCCCAAACCGGGTCTTCGTCGAACACGACATGCACGAAACCGACGAACGCACCGTCATCCTCGGCGAGGAGGGTCTGTGTCGACCCGTCGCGAGACGAGAGGCGCTGCGTCCAAACGCCGAGCCGCTCGGCGCCGATATCCCCGTCCAAGTAGGTGTCGGAGTATGCGCCTCGATAATGCCTGCGCCAGCTGTCGGTATGCAGGCTGGCGATAACCTCGGCGTCCGCCGGGCCGCCGCGTCGGATGGTCAGGTTGGCCGGCAGCGCCACGGGGACTCCTCCTCATCGATCCTGGCGTTGGCACCTTGCGTCAGCAGGTTGCCGGACCGTCCTCGGGCCAGGTCCCTCGGGTCCTCTGGATGACGAGGGGAGAATCTACCCGACACCCCAATCAGTTCAAGCGAGCGCACCACCGTGACGACCTTGCCGAAGATCGTCACATCGCCCGCTGACCCGTCGAAGGTCATCGGCTCGTAAGCCTCGTTGGCGGGCGTCAGCACGACCTTGTCACCCTTGCGGCTGAACGTCTTCACCGTCGCCTCGCCCTCGCCGATGCCGGCGACCACCACGTCGCCGTTCAGTGCGTCGGGCTGCTGGTGCACCACGACGTAGTCGCCGTCGAGAGATCCCCGCGTCGATCATGGAGTCCCCCGCACGCGCAGCATGAAGGCCGGGCCGCTCCCGGTGAACTGCGCCGGCATCGGCAGCAGCTCCTCGATGTTCTCCTCGGCCAGCACGCCCGTCCCGGCCGCCACGTCGCCGAGCAGCGGCACGTTGTGGACGGCCGCCGCGCTGAGCTTGCTCGTGGTGTCGGGGTCGAAGTGCACCTGGATGGCCCGCGGCTTGCTCGGGTCCCGGGACAGGTAGCCCTCACGCTGCAGGACGGCGAGATGCGTGTGGACCGTCGCCGACGACGCGAGCCCCACGGCCTCGCCGATCTCGCGCACCGACGGGGGATAGCCCTGCTCGCGCTGGCTGTCGGCGATGAAGTTGAGGATCTGCAGCCGTTTTCCGCTCAGCACCTCGGCCATCGGCTTCTCCTTTAGGTGTCCACCCCGGCCTACCGCCGGGCCCCTTCCCAGGGGCGAACATCAGTTCGTGACCCACCACCATACCGACGGCCGACTCCGGAAAGCAAACATTTGTTCGTTTCGTGTAGGCGCTGGATCCTCGGTGCTCGCCTCTCCAACCAGGGATGATGGGAGCCAACCCACGGCAGAGGTGAGTCATGCCAAAGAAGAATCCACGCCTGGCGCCAGCGGCGACGGTCCTGCCGCGACCTCCCTGCCACGGCGGGCGAACGGCGCGCGGCGGGGCGGTCGGCCCGCAACCGTGCCCCCCGCTCCGGGTTGGGCGAGTGGAACGAGCGTGGACGTGGTCACGACGCGCTCACGACCGTCTTGGCGCAGAGCGCCGATCGCCTGTCCGAGGTCGTGCCGCTTCGGCACTACCGCATGGCCCGCTCGCCCTGGAACTTCTTCAGGGGTGCGGCGGCGGTGATGGCTGCCGACCTGGCGTCCCGACCGCACAGTGGGCTCGAGGTCCAGCTCTGCGGTGACGCACACGTCCTGAACTTCGGTCTGTGGGCGACACCGGAGCGCAATCTCAACTTCGACCTGCGGGACTTCGACGAGACCCTCCCCGGGCCCTTCGAGTGGGACGTGGTGCGGCTGGCCACCAGCCTCGTCGTGGCGGCGCGTATGAACAAGGTGAAGCCCTCGCGAGCCGATGCCGCGGTGAAAGCTGCCGTGGATGCCTACCGGCGGCGCATGCGTCGCTACGCCGGCGCTCATGAGCTCGACATTTGGTACGACGGCATGCGAGTCGACCATTTCGTCGAGCACTTCGAGCGAGCCGACCGCGGTCAGGTCAAGGTCTACATCGAGAAGCGCAAGACGAAGAAGACAAGTCGAGGTAGCTTCCCGAAGCTGACTTCGATGGCCCACGGTCGCCCGCGGATCACCGCGCACCCACCGATCCGCGTCACACTGTCCGACGAAGAGCAGCGGGAAGTCGTCGACGTGTTGTTGGCCGGGTACCGCCAGACGTTGCAAGAGGACCGACGTTCTTTGTTCGACCGGTTTACCGAGGCGGACGTCGTGCGGCAGGTGGTCGGGGTAGGCAGCGTCGGCATGGTCGTGTATCTCGTTCTCTTCGAAGGTCGCTCCGGAGCCGATCCGTTGTTCCTCCAGTGCAAGCAAGCCGGTGCCTCGGTCTACGAGCCATTTCTGGGTCGCGCCGTGCAGGCGAACCACGGCGAGCGAGTGGTGGCGGGCAAACGGATGGTCCAATCAGCCACGGACATGTTCGTGGGCTGGGGCTCTCTTGGCGGCAAGGACTTCTACGTCCGCCAGTACCGCGACATGAAGCTCATCGCCTCAACCGAGCTGATCACGCCACGTCTCGCCCGGTTCGCGGCGGCCTGTGGAGCGACCCTCGCCCGTGCGCATGCGCGTTCGGGAGACCCAATGGCCATCGACGCCTACCTGGGATCGGGGGACGCGTTCACAAGATCGATGGTCCGGTTTGCCCGCCGCTATGCCGACCAGGTCGAACTCGACCACGGGCAACTGGTCAGGGCCGTTGAGCGCGGCAATGTCGGGAGTGTCGCGGGATAAGCGGCGCCCCTACGCTGCCGCCGTTCCGCCGAGGTCGAGTCATAGGCGTACGGGGCGGGTAACGCTCGAAGAAAGCCCAGGCCAAACGGCTGTCACACCGGATCCCTACGGTGACGGTGTGCACGAACAGCCGTTCGCCTCCGCGATTGACAGCGAACAGGTGTTCGTGTTCCAATGGCACCGTAGCGAACAGGTGTTCGGACCAGGAGGACGCCATGTCGGTCGCATTTGAGCTCGAATTCGAGGCGTGCCGCCCCCGGCTGTACGCCCTCTCCGACCAGCCGGCGCGGACCGCACCTACCCCCCAGGTGCGCCGCCGCCGGGTGGTCCTGGCAGCCGTGGTGCTGGGGCTCCTCGTCCTACTGGCCCTGCCAGTCCGGGCCTTTGGTGGGAGCACCTTGGCCCAGGCGCCTCCCTTAAAGGGTCAGGTCTACGTCGTGAAGGCGGGCGACACGCTCGGCTTCCATCGCCGCCCGGGCCAACCCGGCCGGGGCGAGCATGCTCACCCAGGAGCTCGCGCACGAGGTCGGCTCGAGCGTCGTGGTCCCGGGGGAGCACGTTTTCATTCCCTGACTATCGTCGGCGGTGTGCGGTGTCCCTGGTGCAGTGTCGATGACGATCGCGTCGTCGATTCACGCCAGGCCGAAGAAGGTGGCGCCATCCGCCGGCGCCGTGAGTGCCTGGGCTGCGGCCGCCGTTTCACCACGTTCGAGCGGGTCGAAGAGGTTCCGCTCTGGGTAGTGAAGCGCAACGGCCTGCGCGAGCCCTTCGATCGCAACAAGGTCGTCGAGGGAGTCCGCTCCGCGTGCAAGAACCGGCCGGTCTCCGATCTCGAGATGGAGGAGTTGGCGCAGAGTGTCGAGGACGCCCTGCGGGCCGAGACGACCGAACCCACGAGCCAGCAGGTGGGCGTGGCCGTGCTCGACCGCCTCCAAGCGCTCGACGACGTTGCCTACCTCCGCTTTGCCAGCGTCTACAAGGGATTCGAGGAGGCGGGCGACTTCCAGCGCGAAGCGAGGATCCTCACGAAGACCACGGAGCCCAAGCGGAAGTGATCGACGAGACGCCCGGTGTCGTGCTGGCCGTCTATGCCCATCCTGACGACGCCGACGTCGGGTGCGGCGGGACCCTGGCGCGTTGGGCCAAGGGTGGTGCTGCCGTGCACCTGATCGTCTGCACCGACGGCGGTAAGGGGACGAGCGATCCCGGGGTGCAGCCGAAGAAGCTCGCCGCTGAGCGAGCCGCGGAGCTCGAGGCGTCCTCGGCGCTCATCGGTCTCACGAGCGTCGACAACTTGGGCTTCCGCGACGGCGAGCTGACCGATTCCGAAGAGTTCCGCCGGACACTCGTCGCCAGCGTGCGCGGCCGGCGCCCCGACGTCGTCTGTGGGCACGACCCCACGGCCATCTTCTTCGGGCAGGACTATTTCAATCACCGCGACCACAGGATCACGGGGCTCGCCCTTCTGGACGCCGTTGCGCCAGCGGCGGCGCTCCCGCATTACTTCCCTGACGCCGGGCCCCCGCACCAGGTGTCGACGGTGTTGCTCTCAGGCACGTTGGAGCCCGATGACTGGGTCGACGTGAGCGACACCATCGAGACGAAGGCAGCGGCCGTGGAGTGCCACCGCAGCCAATTCGCCGGTCAGAGCGGGTGGGCCGGTGAGGCAGTACGCCAACGGGCGGCCGAGGAGGGCCGGAGGGCGGGCGTCGCATTCGCCGAGGGCTTCCGACGGTTGACCCTCGGTGCCTGAGCGCCGCTCCGTCCCGACGATCCTTCACGTCGACATGGACGCGTTCTTCGCGTCCGTAGAAGTGCTCGACGATCCCACGCTGGCCGGCAAACCCGTGATCGTGGGAGGTGCCGGGGCTCGAGGCGTCGTCGCCTCCTGCACGTACGAGGCGCGTGCCTATGGGGTGCACTCGGCGATGCCCTCGGTGCGTGCCCGCCAATTGTGTCCCGACGCCATCTTCCTGTCCGGCCGGCACAGCCGCTACGGAGAGGTCAGCGGCGAGCTGCGCAGGATCCTCGAGGACGTCACGCCCATGGTCGAGCCCGTCGGACTGGACGAGGCCTTTATGGACGTCGTCGGCGCGCTCAGACTGCTTGGGCCGCCCGACCAGATCGCCCGCGCCCTGCGCCAGCGAGTCCGAGACGATCTGCAGCTTGACTGCTGCGTGGGCATCGGGCGTTCCAAGATGCTCGCCAAGCTCGCCTCCCGGGCAGCCAAGCCGCGGGCCAGCCGCACTGGGCTGCAACCGGGTCCCGGCGTGTATCTCGTGGAACCAGATATCGAGCTCGAGTTCCTCCATGCCCACAATGTGGAGGCGTTGTGGGGCGTCGGGCCGGCGACCGCCAAACGGTTGCACGACATTGGCGTCCTCACGGTGGGGGACCTGGCCGCACTGCCACCCGACACGCTCATTCGGCGGCTCGGACGAGCGAGCGGTGCCCATCTGGCCGCGTTGGCGCGGGGGGACGACCCCGATCCGGTCAATCCGAACCGTCCTAACAAGTCGTTGGGACACGAGGAGACCTTCAGCCGGGATCTCGTCGACCCGGTCGAGTTGGAGCGCAACGCCTTGCGCATGGCCGAGTCGGTGGCGACCATGTTGCGAAATGAGTCGGCGGCCTGCCGCACGGTGACCGTGAAGATCAAGTTCAAGGACTTCTCAATGGTCAGCCGGTCACACACGCTCAGCCGCCCGATCTCGACCGGTGGCGCCATCGGTCAGATGGCAGCTGCCCTACTCGCAAGCGTGGACCCCGGTGATGGCATCCGGCTCCTCGGGGTAAGTGCGTCCGGGCTCACGACCTCCGGCGTGGACCAGCTGTCCTTCGACCTCGGCGACGGGATGACCGAGGCGAATCAGAGCGCGACGGCCACCGAACAGTCGTGGCACGACGTGACGGTCGCGGTCGATGCCATCCGGGACCGCTTCGGCACGACGTCGGTCGGCTCAGCCGGCCGTGTCACCGAGGAGGGGATAGAGGTGCCGGCCCGTCGGGACGCTCCATGGGGCCCGGACGAGTAGTCGGCCACCAGCGGATCCAGTAACCGTGCGGGTGGGTGTCGGCCAGCCGTTGTGGCTCGCCCTCGGGGCCGATGTGCACGAGGGCGGTGGCGAGGTCGGGTCCCTCGCGCGGCACGGGTGAAGGCGGAGTGGGGAGACCCGGCGTCTCGAACGGTGTCTCGCAATAGAGGTGGTGGACAGGCCGCGCGGCGCCGAGGGCGCAGACCTCTTCCGCGAGCGTTCGCTGCTGGTCCTCGTCGAGATAGGCGGCGACCCACGAGTGGAAGACGACGAGGGGAGTCGTGCCGGCGATCGACGCCGCCACCGCGGGGAGATCGGTGACCATGTCGCCCTGTACGAGTCGTGGCGGGTTGCCCGAGGAGCGGACATTCGACAGTGCGCCGCGCAGGCGACCGAACCGGGCCGGGTTGTCGGGCCATTGGCACGCGAGCAGCCACAGGGCGGCGTCATCGGAAAAGGGGTCGACCGGGGAAAGGTCGAGGCCGACACGCTCGATCATCGTGGGCAGGCGCAAATCAGGTAACGAGCTGACATCGTCGCGGGCCGAGCAGTCGATCGACACCGTGGATCCGAGGGTCCCCGCCGTGCGGACGCCGACGTCAGAGGCAGACCGGTAGGTGTAGCGGTAGTCGTCGAAGAGCAAATTGAGTCCCGCCGAGGTTCCGAGGTCGAGCAGCGAGAGTGGAGCCTGATTGTCATAGAGCGACGCGATGTGACACAGGCCGGGGAGCAGCGCCGAGCAGCGGCCGACCTCGTTGGTTTGCGTGGTGCGATTGGCGATGACGTGTTCGAGCTCGCCACGGTGCTCTTCGCAGAAGGCAGTAAACACCGCGGTGACATCTTTGGCCGAGCCGTCGAATGGCGTGCCGCGTACGTCAGCGACCGTGTCGTAGAAGGCGGCTAAGGGGTGGTCCACTCCGGAGAGAAGGAGGAAGTGCACGGCGGCGAGGAGTAGGAGCGGGCGACGCTGCGGCAGGGGCGTGTCGTCGAGGAGAGACAGCACTCGAGGGTCGTCGGCGACGCCCCTGCAGATGGCTGGGTAGATGACGCCACCGTCGCGTTCGACCGTGGCGGCGAGGCCGCGGAAGTGGTCGGCCAGCGGGAGCTCGACCAGCACGCGGTCAGAAGCTGGCTGGCAGGAGTGGGCTGATGGCGCCGAAGAAGAACCAGAGCAGAACGAGCATGCCGACCACGCCCACGCCCCAGATCATCCAACGCTGTCTCCGGAAGCGCCAGGCTGTGTAGAGGACAGCCCCCAAGACCACGAGCACGAGGAAGCCCCAGAACAGCGTCTGGGTGAGTTCCACGTTCGTGTTGCCGGCGAGATCGCCGCTCTTCGGGTCCGCGTGCAGCCGGCCGGCGGGGAGCCCCTGGTTCGGGAAGAGTTGTGAGTGCGCCAGCTTGGCCTGGACGACCAGCCGGGTCGACGCGCTGAAGCGCGGATTGCACGTGGTGAGCGTCAGCAGGTTGTCAAAGGCGTTCTTGATCACCGTCGTGTCGTTGGGCGACACGACCCAGGATCTGGTCGTGTCGTAAACGAAGATGCCCTGCAGCGTCGTCAAGACGATGGGATCTCCGACCTTGACCCCGTCCAGGTTGTAGAAGGGGTGACCGTAGGTCGTGCGGTGGCCGGCGATCGACGCGTTGCCGTTCTGGCCGGGGAGGGGCGTCCCGATGTAGTGGCCCGGGCCCTTGCGCAGATCGGGTGTGTTCGTTCCCTCGACGACGACCTGGTTGATCCCGATGGCGGGAATCCGAATGTCGCCGACGGGCTCGCCCTCGCTGGGGTCGGCGCTGCGGGGAGCGGTGACCGGCGGGCCCTTGGGCAGCTTGTCGAGAGCCGATGCCTCGGCCAGCGCGTGGCGGATCTCCTGGTCGTTCGTCTCCGCGATCAGGGTGCTGCGCAACGCGTTCTGGGTGTGCGATTCCTGGATCGATGTGCCCCAGATTTGGTACGCGGTGAAGAGCAGGACGAGTATTCCCGCCCCGATCAGGATCTTGCCTGTGATGGAAACCGCCTGCCGCAACATTGGAAAAAGAGCCTAGGGCCAGCCGGAATGGGCACCCGGTCAGCCCCCCTTGCTAACGCCCGAGGTCCCTCAGGCTTACGCCTGGACCGTGACCAGCGTGCCGAGCGGCGTCAACGGGTACACAACAGCCGCGTTCGAGATGGGCATCTCCACGCATCCGTCGCTCTGGGGATATCCGTAGCCCCCTCGGATGAAGCCGTGGAGGGCGTCACCGCCGTGGAAGTAACTCACCCAGGGGATGCCCGGGTCGCTGTAGTGGGAGCCGTCGGGGTTGGTGCCGCTCATCGTCGTGACCGTGTAGCGGGTGAAGACCGGCCAGGTGCCGTTCTCGGTGGTGGCGCCGGCGACGCCCGTGTTGACCAGCGTGCTGTACACCTCGGCGCCGTCCTTGTAGACGGTCGCCGTCTCGGGCCTCGTCTGGCTCACGAGGACGTAGTCCCACGGTTGGGCATTGCTCTTGCCGCTCTCGACGTCAGCGAGAAGGTCGGTCCAGACCTGCGGTCCGGCCAGACCGTCTGTCTTCAAGCCGTGCTGGTTCTCGAAGTTCATCACCGCGCCTTGGGTGATCACGTTGTTCGTGCCCGGAGTCCACAGCGTGGTGAGCGCGGCCGGTTGGAACGCCCACCGCCAAGAGAACGAGCCGACCTGGTCGTTGCCGAGCTGCGCCGGCGAGGTCACTGGCGCGGCGGGCGTGAACGCCAGGGGCAGATAGCCGAGCTCGGCCAGCAGCTGTTGGAGACGGAGCGTCGAACCAGGCGCGACGGTGAACGGCGTGGTCACGCTCTGCGCCAGGTGTTGTCCCAGCGAACCGATGACGCCAGCCGATCCCCCGGGCACCGTGATGGTCTCGGTTGCGCCGGGCACCAGCGGTCCGCTCGCCTGGTATTGCAACAGCGAAGGCGAAAGGACGGCCCACGATCCAGCCACCGGCGGGCTCAACGTGGGCATCGGGCTGTTGGGCGCGAGGTCGGTCGAGAACTGCACCGAGATCGTCGAGCCGGCAGTCGACGTTGGTCCCGCTCGGGGAGACAGAGGTGACGGTGAGGGCCGGTGGGGGCGTCGTCGGGTTCGCGCCGGCCTTGGTCCCGTAGTGTTCGACTGCGACAAAGCCACCGGCCGCGAGCAGGACGACGACGGCACAGACCGTCACCACCACCCACGTGCGTGGCCGCTTCCTTTTGGCCGCGTGCTCTCCCGAACTCATGACTCGAAGGATTCTACCGGGGTCCGGCAGGGCCCAAGGGCCCAATCTCCTCCTCAATGGCGGCTGTGACCTGCGCTGAGCCGGGCCGGGTCGGTAAGCTTCCGGCCTCCGGACTCCCGTACGTAGAACGCGTCGACCACCATCTCCCCGAGGGTGGAAACCCGGGCTGATACCACGTCGAGCCCGGCGTTGAAGAGGGCACGGGTGATCCGGTGGAGGAGTCCGATCTCGTCGGGCGCCCGGACCTCGAGGACGGTGGCCGTCTCGGAGGCGTCGTTGTCGACGGTCACCTCGCTCACCGGCGGCTGGGCCGCCGACCGGCGGCGGAGGGGGTAGACCCGCTCGCGTTCGGAGAGCCGTTCGCCGATGGCCAGCTTGTCGGTCAGCACGGCGGCCAGGTCCTCGCGCAGCTTGGCGGTGTCGGGCCAGGTTCCTCGGGCCACCTCGACGGTGAAGACCTCGACAGCCACGCCCTCCTCGCCCGCCACGTTGGCGGCCCGCACGTCCATGCCGTTCAGTGCGAGCGCGCCGGCCACCGAGGAGAACAGGCCGGGACGGTCGGGTGCAGCCACGATCACCTGCGGAGGCTGGAGGGAGACCGAGGGCAGCCCGGTGGCCCGCACCTCGTCGATCAGCTCGCGGTGGGCCGCCAGGAGGAGGTCCGGCGCAGCCGGCGCGGCGGCCTCACCCTGGAGGACCTTGTCGGCGCGCTCGACGAGGTCTGCGACGAGCCCGGCCTTCCAGGCGCCCCAGGCCGACGGGCCGGTGGCACGGCTGTCGGCTTCGGTGAGTGCGGCCAAGCAGGTGCAGGGTCGTGCGGCTGCCGGCGGCGCGGGCGACGCGGTCGATCGTGGTGGGGTCGTCGAGGTCGCGGCGGGTCGCGGTGTCCGGCAGGAGGAGGTGGTGGCGCACGAGGTCGACCAGGACCTCGACGTCCTCGGGCGGGAAGCCCATGCGCGTCGCGATGGTGTGCACGACCTCCATGCCGACCTCGGTGTGGTCACCGGGAAAGCCCTTGCCGATGTCGTGCAGCAGGGCACCGACCAAGAGGAGGTCGGGCCGTTCGACCGTGTCGGTCAGCTCGGCGGCCAGTGCGGCGGCCTCGAGCAGGTGCCGGTCGACGGTGAAGCGGTGGTAGGCGTTGCGCTGCGGCTTGTTGCGCACGGCGGCCCACTCGGGGAGGAGCCGGACGAAGAGGCCGTGCTGATCGAGCGACTCGATCTTGTCGACGGCCGGCCGGCCGAGGGCGAGCAGCGCGACGAAGGCGTCCCGCGTCGGCGTCGGACCAGGGGTCGCTCGGCGGGGGCATGCGGTCGGCGAGGCGATGCAGCGAGCCCCGCGCGATCGGGCGATCGATCTCGGCGGCGGTGGCCGCCAGGCGCAGGGGGAGCGACGCGTCATCGGAGACGGGTGCCGAGGAGGTGAGCGCGACCTCGCCGTTGAGCTCGATCAAGTCCGGGAGCGAGGTCGGTGGGGACGGGCGACTCTTCGCTGTCCGGGCGCGCGGCGGCGCAAGAAGCGCTTGGGCGGCGGCGTCGGGTCCCACAGCTTGCGGCGGCGCCAGACGTCGTCGGCCACCCACGCGATCTGGCGGCCCGCGGTGGAGACCGCGAGCATCAGCGCGTCGGCGTCGGGGAACCCGAGCGCGGCGGCCACCTGGTCCTGGTCCTGGAGCAGCAGGCGCTCGTGCGCCCGCTTCGCCATCCGGTGGAGCTCGACCCTGATGGAGGTGAGCAGCGCGGTGGCCTCATCGAGCGACGCGAGGTCGGCGTAGTCGGCGAGGAGCGGCGCGTACGCGGACAGGGCGCGCAGCACGCTGACGTCGCGGAGCCCGCCGTGGCTCTCCTTGAGGTCGGGCTCGAGGAGGAACGCCACGTCGCCGGCCGTGGCGCGGCGCTCCGCCATCTGGACCTCGATGACGGGCAGGTACTGCGTGCCGAGCTTCTCGCGCCAGGTGGCCTTGGCCTTCTCGATGAGAGGCTCGGCGAGCCTGCGCTCGCCCCAAACCACACGGGCATCGAGCAGGCCGAGTGCCACGCGCAGGTCCTCGGCCGCGGCGCTGAGCACCTCGGCGGGCCGGCGCACCGAATGGTCCAGGTGCACGCCCTCGTCCCAGACCGGGTACCAGATGCCGTCGGCGACTTCTTTGACGTCCCGGATAGCCGCTGTGGACGAGCATCACATCGAGGTCGCTGTAGGGGCACAGGGAGCTGCGCCCGTAGCCACCGACCGCCACGAGGGCGAGATGCCGCTTGTTCTCGCCGGCCGCCCGATCGGCGAGGTCCGAGAGCCAGACGTCGGCCTCGGCGGCGTAGCTCCGGCAGAAGTCCTCGCCCATCAGCCCTGGTTGGGCGAGCAGTCGGGCTCCGCCGGTCACGAAGTGACGTATCAGCGGGCATGGCGGGAACGTAGCATCGGGTCTGTGAGCAGAGACATAGAAACCAGGGGAGAGGGCAAGACCCCGATGACCTTCACGCACGCGGTCGCCATGACCGTGGTGGGGGTGGTCGGGATCCTCATCGCTTTCTGGATCTTGAGCAGCCTTGCGGGCGTCTTCCTCTTCTTCGTGAAGGTGGCCGTGATCATCGTCGCCGTCGCGGTGGTGTTCTGGGTTGTCTCCCGTCTTCGGCACCACTAGCCACCAGCCGGGAGCCAGATTTCACCGGACCGGCGGCAGGCTGGGGCCGGGCGAGGGAGGCCGTTAGGCTGGCCGCCCTGCCGCAGACAGGCGCGGCGGCGTGGCCGAGTGGTTTAGGCAGGGGCCTGCAAAGCCCCGTACGGCGGTTCGATTCCGCCCGCCGCCTCTTGTTGTTTCGTCCTGTTGAGGGCACCGCTCTTCGGCGACGGTCGATTGAAATCGGGCAACCCCCGCCTTGAAGTCCACGGGCCCCCGACGTCCACACCTGCAGTGCTGATGATGAAGTCCTCCGTCACGAAGCGGTCGATCGCAGCAGGTTGCGGGCCGCCCAAACTTCATCCCAGAAGGACTCGACAAGGGCAATGGAAGCTGCCGGCGTCATGTGGTGGTCTCCATGCATCGAGGATGGTTTTGCGTTGCCTACCGGCTTCGCAAGGTCAGCCCTGCAAAGCACGGCCGACGCCACGGTGCGTCAAGACCAGGGGGACCCAAGGCCCTCCCAGTCGTGCCGACTTCGAACTTCGAACGGGCATCCCCAATCGCCAGGTCGGCGACGTGGGGCTCTTCTGTGGTCCTTTACGAACGCTTCAACACACGGGGCGTCCGACGTGGGGCAGGGGGCGCCAAGTCGTCCGGGGCCTCAGCGATCGCGTCGCGGATACGACCCAGGGTGCCCAAGAAGTTGCGGAGCTCGGTGTCGGCGATCCCGGCCATCACCATGGTCGTGGTTTGGACGACCTCGGGGAGCAGCCGATTGAGCACGGCTTGGGCTTCAGGTGTGACGTCGACGAGGACTCGGCGGCGGTCGTTGGAATCGGTGAGCCGTTTGACGTATCCGTTGCGCTCCAAGGTGTCGAGCACGCTGGTCATGGTTCCGCTCGTGATGTGCATCTGCGCACTGACAGCGCCGGAGCTCATCGGAGCTCCGTTCCCCTCGATGACGGCTAGGGCGTTAAGTGCCGCGTGCGACAGGCCGTGACGGCGTGCCACTGACGCGATCAGCGCTTCGGCGTGGCCTCCGACTACTTCAAGATTCCGGAAGACCTGGGCAGACAGCCAAGACGCACCGGGAAACTCCTTTTCGAATGCCGCAGCCTCGGGCGTCTGAGCCGAGGCAGCGCCCTTCCGGGCACCACCTCGGCTCTTGGACGTCGGCGACGGGCTCAGCTCAGGCCTCCACGGCGATCTCGATGCGGGGAGCACCCTTGACCCCGGCGCGACCCATGGCCTCACGGAGCTCCTGGCTGCCGGCGAAGGCTTGGGCCTGCTCCACGGTGGGGAAGCGGTGCACCGCGTACACGTCGTTCTTGTCGACCGGGTTGACCAGCACCTCGGCCTCGGTGCAGCCGTGCTCCTTGCGCAGCCCGTCGACGCTCTCATAGACCGAGCGCCAAGCACCGTAGTCCTCGACCTCATGTCGTACCAGCAATGTTGCCTGTGCCATGTGTTCACCTCTCTCGTCGTCCCCATTAGTTTGAGGCCTGATATCTTGATCTCAAGATAACATTGCCCATGGAAATGTCAAGGGAGAGATTCAGCATCCACTGCTGAGCAGGATGAGCGAAGCTGCGCCCGACGTCAGGCATCGCTGTGGGCCATCCGGATGGAGGCAGCGGCCAGGGCGATCAGGGCGTAGATGCCCAGAACCGCGACGGCCGTTCCAGGCCTCAGGAGTCCCGCCGAATGGTTGACCGTCACGGCAGCCTGCAGCGCCGTTCCCGGCAGGTATTCGCGGAGGCCGGCGGGAACGAACTGGCCGAGGGTGACCCCTCCCACGATGACCAGAACCAATGCTGTGGTCGCGGCCGCTGTGTGTCGGATGAGGCCGCCGAGACCAACCCCGATCACGGCGATGAGGCTGACGGCGACGGCGCCGAAGACCACCGCTTCGAGGACTCCAGGATGCGTGAAGGACACCTGGATGTGCTTGGCGGCAAAGATCCGCTGGCCGAGTTCGAAACTGACGACATCTGCGAACAGAGCAAGCGGGAACACGAACGCGGCGGTAACAGACGCCTTGGCTGACAGCACCCGGCGCCTTGTCGGTGTGGCCGAGAATGTGGACCGGATCATGCCGGTGGAGTATTCGGACGTCACACTGCGAACGCCAAGCGCTGCGAGCAGGACGGCGCCGACGAAAACGACACCGAACAACGAGCAGGACGTCGGGTCGAACAGTCGACGTTCTGGAGCAGTCATTGTGGCCCACTGGCCGGCCTGGGAAATGCAGAGGATCGCACCCAGGCCGATGGACACGGCGACTGCGATGACCGCTGTCCGCCAGGTGGAGGACAGCGTGCGAAGCTTCGTCCACTCCGCCTTGCATGCTCTCTTGATCATCGGGGTCCGCACCGGCGAAGCCGGAGAGAAGTCGAGGACGGGGTCGATGGTGATCGTCGTGGTCATGTCAGTTTCCTTTGGTCGAGCCGACCAGCGGGCCGGCGTTGAATTCGGTTTCATCTCGGGTCAAGTCGAAATAGGCCTCCTCGAGCGACGACCCGATCGGGGCCAGCTCGACAAGGGTGATGTCAAGGGCGGCAGCGGCTCCTCCGATGGCGGCGGAGTCCATGCCGCTCACGACCAGGGCGCCGTCGGATCCTTCTTCCACCAAGGCGCCATGCAGGGCCAGGGTCTCGGCGAGATCGGTCTGCTGAATTGCCCGGACCCGGACGCTCTGCGCCGTGTGCCGGTTGATGAACTCGTCGGTATCGGCGTCGGCGATGATGCGGCCCTTGCCGATCACGATCAAGTGGTCTGCCGTCTGGGCCATCTCGCTCATCAGGTGGCTCGAGAGGAACACGGTGCGGCCCTCCGATGCCAACGACTTCATGAGGTTGCGGATCCAGAGGATGCCCTCGGGGTCCAAACCATTGATGGGCTCGTCGAACATCACCGTTTCGGGGTCGCCGAGCAGGGCAGCGGCGATGCCGAGCCGCTGATTCATTCCGAGAGAGAAGGTGCCGACCCGCTTTCCCGCGACGTCGCTAAGTCCGACGACGTCGAGCACAGCTGTGACCCGACGACGGGAGATGCCGTTGCTGTCGGCGAGCCACGTCAGGTGGTTGGCCGCACTCCGGCCGCCGACGATGGCACCGGCGTCCAAGAGTGCACCGACCGACCGAAGAGGATCGTCAAGCTGGTGATAGGGCTTGCCTTGGACTCGAACCTCGCCCGAGCTCGGGGTGTCCAGGCCCAAGATCATGCGCATGGTGGTCGACTTGCCGGCCCCATTGGGGCCGAGGAAGCCAGTGACCCGCCCGGGTTCTACGGTGAAGGAGACCTCGTCGACCGCAACTGTGTTGCCGTAGCGCTTGGTCAGGTGCTTCGCCTCGATCATTGTGCGTCCTTTCCTCGATGTTCTCGGTCCGGGCAGCCTGCGCTCGGAGCCTGAGGTGGGACTGCCGTGGCGCTGAGACGGTCCGGCCGCAGCTCCAAGGGCTGCCCATCCCCAGTGGTCGTACGGTGGGGTGGTGGAGGTGAACCTCTTCGGTGAGTTAGAGGTGGCGAGGGCGGGTGTGCCGACGCCCGTTCGGGGTGGCAAACAACGGGCCCTACTGGCCCTCCTCGCGCTGAACCGAGGAGCTCCGGTCAGCGCCGACCGGCTGATCGACCAGCTCTGGGAGGACGGCCAGGCAGCGAAACCGGCAAACGCACTGCAGGCCCAGATCGGCCAGCTGCGCAGAACCCTGGGAGCGGACTCCATCGTCACTTCCGAGGCCGGATATGCCCTCGCCGTCAGGCCCGAGGAGATCGACGTCGTCCGCTTCGAACAGGTGGTAGCAAAAGGTCAGAGACTGATAGAGGAAGGCGACGCGACGCAAGGCTCGGCCGTACTGGGCGAGGCGCTCGAGCTGCGGCGCGGCGAGCCCCTCGCCGAGTTCGCGTACGCAGAATTCGCGCGCGCCGAGCGAGCACACCTCGAGGAACTGACAGCGGTGGCCGTCGAGGCCCGGGCCGAAGCAGATCTGACCCTGGGCCGCCACGGGGAGTTGGTCGATCTGCTCGAATCCCTGTGTCTCCAACACCCGCTGCGCGAACGGCTCTGGGAACTGCGAATGCTGGCCCTCTATGGAGCTGGACGCCAAGCCGAGGCATTGCGGGCCTATGCCGAGATCCGCGACCGACTCGTCGACGAACTCGGGATCGATCCCGGTCCGGCCCTGCGCGACCTCGAGGCACGCATCCTCAATCAGGACCCTTCGCTCAGCGTTCTCGAGCGGCCACCTCCTCGCGCGGTTGCGACGCCCACGCTCGCCGGCAACCTTCTCGAACCACTGAGCAGCTTTGTCGGTCGCGACTTCGAGCTCGAGCAGCTTGGCGAGGCTGTCCGTTCGAGCCGGCTGGTGACACTGATCGGCCCGGGAGGCGTGGGAAAGACCCGGCTCGCGACGGAAATGGCCGCCCGTCTTCGAGAGCGCTATCCCGGCGGTGCCTGGTTGATCGACCTCGCCGGTGTCACCGATTCCGACAGGGTCGTCCCGGTCGCGGCCGCAACGCTCGGGGCTGGAACGTCAACTTTCACCGGGACCCATCCGCCCGAGTCGACGGCGGAGAACATCGTGCACCATCTCGCCGGCCGTTCTCTGGTCGTGGTACTCGACAACTGCGAACACGTCATCGACCAGGCAGCGTCCTTGGCCGATACCCTGGTCGCGGCGGTGCCTGGCCTCTCGATGATCGCCACCAGCCGGGAGCCGCTCAGCGTGCCCGGCGAACGCGTCATTTCCGTTCCCGGACTCGCACCCTCAGTTGCTGTCGAACTCTTCGTTGATCGCGCGCGTGCCGTCGTCCCTGGCTTCGACAGTGACGGAGCAGCCGGCGATGCGATCGATGGCATCTGTCATCGGCTGGACGGTCTACCTCTAGCTATCGAGCTCGCGGCAGCACGTCTCCGGCGCGCTGCCTCTGTCGACTTTGTCCGATCGACTCGATGACCGATTCTCGGTACTGACACGAGGCGCCCGCACGGCGCTACCTCGGCAGCAGACGCTCCGTGCCGTCGTGGATTGGAGCTACGACCTGCTCTTCGATGACGAGCAGCGCCTCTTCGATCGCCTGTCGGTCTTCGTCGGCGGGTGCGAGCTCGATGCGGTCGAGGCCGTGTGCGCCGACGATGAGGTCCCGAAAGCCGAGGTCGTCGACGTTATGAGCCGGCTCGTGGACAAATCTCTCGTCTCGGCGCCGATCGCCGGCGAGACCCGGTTCACCGAGCTGCAGACGTTGTGGCAATACGGCCGAGATCGACTCGACGAGTCGAGCGAGACCGACACCTTTCGCGCCAGACATGCTGCCTACTACCGCGAGATGGCCACGAATGCCAACGAACGACTCCGAGGTGCCATCGCTCCGGCGTGGCGCGACCGCCTGACCCAAGAGTTGGGCAATCTCAAGGTCGCACTCGATTGGCACTTGGCGGCCGGCGACGCCGACGCCGCACTCACCATGGCCTCCGGGATGGCCTGGTTATGGTTCGTCAACAGCGACTTTTCCGAGGGAGCGCGGTGGCTCGCAGCTGCGCTCGCTTCCGAGGGAAAGCACCGTCCCGAGCTGCAGGCGACCGCTCACGTGTGGCACGGCTATTGCGTCGGCATGTCGTCTGACCTACCGAGGGGACTCGCCGAATGCGAAGAGGCGATCGTCACCCTGAGATCGGGAGGCGATCGGATACACCTCGCCGAGGCGCTCCTGCTGCGGGCGTCGGTACTCGTGCGCGCCTACGAGTTCTCCCGGTCTCTCGAAGCCTTGGAAGAAGCACACGGGTTGCTCGACCCAGATGAGCATGTTTGGCTCCTCGGCGCCCACGACATGCTGCTCACCTGGAACTTGGCGTCATTCGGACGTCTCGAAGAAGCCGAGGCCGCCGCCCGTTCCAGCATTCAACGGTTGGACGCAATCGGAGAGGTGTTGCTGGTCGTCAATTCGCTGAATGCTCTCGCCGGCGTCGCTGCCGCCAAGGGAGATCTCGAGGGCGCGGCAGCGGCGTACGAAGCGCTCCTGGAACGGTGCAGAGGCTTGGAGGAGCATCCCTATTTGAACCTCGCCCTCGTCGCATTGGCGGCGCTACGAGCCAGACTCGGTGACGACGACGCAGCCGACGATCTGTACCAAGAGGCGATCGATTGCTGCTTCAACCCATGGCTCTCGGCCGACGCAATCGTCGGCCAAGCCGCCGCTGTCCGCCGCCTGGGTGATCTCACCCGGGCGAAAGCCTTGCTCGATACCGCGGGAGACCGGTATCGAGACGCGGACCTTCCCCTAGGCCAACCCAGGGTGCTGGCGGGACTGGCCTGGTGGGCACTCGGCGCAGGTCAACCCGATGCCGCCGTCATCTACGCGCTGGATGCCGTCAACGTCGCTGCCACAAGCGGAGATCCAGAAAGCCAACTGCTCGCCGATTCCGCCCTGGCCGCAGCGAAGTCGATCGCAGAACCGACACAGCACAACACCAGCAACTTCATCGAGCTCGTCGAACGACGAACCATGGGTCCGTCGCATCGCGCCCTCACTGACGAGCCAGACCTGGTGGCGCTCGCGGCTCGCCTCCTACCGGTGGCGAGCTGAGCGTCACTCCGATCGGCCTTTGGGTCTCCCACGAGAACTCGGAACTCGAGCAACTTCGGACAGACCACCTCAAGACTTGGCGCTGAAAGGCCTCAGCACCGACCTCAGAGCGGCCTCAGGTCGGAGGCTCAACCTATGAGGCATGCCCCCAGTTCCAGATCAACCCTCTGGCCGTGGCGACCAAACGGCCAAAAGCAGGCCAGCGGTCGAGGTTCACGGCCGGGTTGTCACTGCAAGCGCACAAGCCGCGGCCCTCTACCGCCAGGCGCAACAGGCCGTCGACTTACGCAATGCGGTGAGAGCGCTCCGCCTCGCGATTGAAGCTGATCCCACCTTCGGCCTCGCGGTCGCCGATCTCGACGCCATGACCGCAGCACCGCCGAGCCCAATTGGCGGTCGCCAGATGGGCTGGGAGCGTCATCATGTAGAGGTCGTCCGCACCGCCGCCACGGGCAACCTCAGTCGAGCCGCCGACCTTCTGCGTGAACTGCTCGCCAGTGTTGGTTGTGACCCTCTCGCTGTGCGCATCCTCACCGATCTCTGCAATCGCGCTGGAAAGCGGGAGGGGCTAGAGGACCTCGTCGATCAGCTTCCCGGTTGCCATCGGGTCCCGCTGACCTGACTGCTCGTCGAGCCATTACCGAGCGGCGTTTTCGTGCCTGAGCAAGATCACGCTGCTCGTCAGGACGAAGAGCAGGAGCAAGACAAATCCGATCAGGTCGAGAACCAGACCGAACGACGCGATCACACCGCCAAGGCCGAACGCTTGCAGAAAGAGCAGAGGCGCCGCGATGATCGCGACCCACCCGAGCCAGCGCGGCAAAACGCCAGTCCTGAACACGAGCACGCCCGCGGCGAAGGCGAAGAGGCTGCCGAAGACGTCGGCGACGCTGTCCACGGCGTAGGTCAACAAGTACAGCGTGTAGGAGACGCTGTGGTCATGATGCGCCCCGAAGGACGCGAGCTTCCCGTCGAGCACGCCGTATATCCCGACGTCGCTGACCGCGTGGAGGGCGACGAAGAGCACACCACCGACGAGCAGCAAGGATCCGAGAGCGCGTGCGCCATCGCCTCCTATGCGCAGAAGACGGTCGTAGAGCTTCCACAGATAGATCGGGAACATGGCGGCGTAGACGACACAGAACCCCTCGACCACCACAAGCCGGTTCTTGTGGTCGGCCAGCGTCTTCGCGATCTTCGCGGCGGAGTCGTTCTGGTTTATGCCGACTCCGAGCCCGATCGCGGACTCCGCCAAGACGGCAAGTACGAAGAGTATGCCTGCCACCCAGGCATACCGTTCCCAGCCAGGTGCGGCCCGCGTGGTCGGCGGGGTGGTTCCCGCATCAGTGAGACTCGTCGCCATGACCTCTTCCTTCCCTGGCGGCTTCTTGCCAAGGCGTCGTCGATGACGACCCCGTCGTCGGGGTCCGCAAATGGGACCGTACACCCTCTCTTCACGCCACGCGCAGCGTAGGGGCGACCCGACACGGTTACCAATCTGTCTCGTGCGCCAGAACATGCCTCGGCATGAACGCTTCGGGGTGTCACGAAATGTCGATTCCGCGCGTCGCCTCTTTAGGAGACTTTGGGCCCGGTCAAGTGAGGCGGAGCACCCGACACAGCGCGCGTGAGCCGCGCATACTCAGCTCCCGCAGCCGCTCGATTGTGGACGCCCAGTTTGCGGTACACGTTGGCCAGGTGGGTCTCCACGGTTCGAACCGACAAGGTGAGTCGATCCGCAATCTGCGAAGCGGATGACGTCACTTCGAGAAGTTCGAGAACCTCCCTCTCGCGGGTCGTGAAGCTCGCGAGGAGCTTGCTCGCCGTGCTTGCATGGTCGAGGAGCTCCCGCTCGAGGATGCTGCGTTCTGTCACGTCTTCGATCACCCAGACAGAATGAAGCTGGGAGCCGTCTTCGGCCAACATGACCGACCCGGTGATACTGGCAAGAACGAGGTCGTTGTCGACGGAGCCCAGTCGAACCTCGCTCTTGTGGCTCGCGTTTGGCCGCCCGACTAGTTCCTGGCCGCCCAGGTTTGTCTCCTCGCGATCGTCAGGATGGACAAAAGTGCTCAACCTTGAGCCAATCACCGTTTCGGAAGGCTGCCCGACCAGGTCACAAAAGGCGTGGTTGGCATCGATAATCGTTTGCTCGAAATCCGTGAGCACGATCCCGACCGGGCTCTGATCAAACACTCGGCGAAACCGTTGCTCCGTTTGGCGCAGCTCCCTTTCGGCGGCAACTTGCGTCGTAATGTCACGCGCGGAGACGACAAAGCCAGCAACGGATGGATCGTCCAACAAATTCACGAGCGCGAACTCGAAGGGCACCGGCTCACGAGAGTCGTGATGCGTCAGCCGCACACGAATCTTCAGAGGCTTCGATGCGGTGGCACCCTGTGATGCGGTCAGAAGCGATGCAAGGAAGTCGTCGTGGTCTTCTTTGATCATGAAGCCGACGAGTGGTTGACCTTCGATCGCCTCCGGGTCGTGCCCGAGGATCCGGCTGAGTGCGCCAGAGACCGAATTCACTTCGCCGGATGCTGAAAGCAAGATCGTCATGTCCGGAGAGTTCTGCACAACGGTGCGGAATGTCGCATCCTGCCCTTGCGCCACCTCGAACCGCCGGCGCTCCGTCAGATCACGCATACAGAACAACACCGCATCCGACTCACCAGGCCAGCAGATGGGGGCGCCAAGCACCTCCAGCAACCGCCAGCCCGAGGGAGTCTTCACGCGTACCTCGATCAGGGTGCCGACTTCTTTCCGCTGGACGCTCTCGAACGAACGGAGGACGAGCTCGAGATCGTCTGGATGCACGAGGTCAAACGCTGGCAGCCCGATGGAGTCGCGCAATGACCGGCCGAAGAGTCGTTCGGCCGCTCGGTTGCCCCACTGGACCTGGCCCGACCCGTCAAGGACGACCACACAATCCGGGAGCTCGCTCAGAAGCTCGGTCGTATCCAATATCGCCAACTCGCCAACTCGCCAACTCGCCAGTTCGGCCAAGGATGGCCGCTCGTCATCGTGACACGTACGGAACTGCGGAATGGTACAGCACCTTACGGAGAAATATTCCGTAGATACGTAGGGAAAACCCGTACGGGAAGTCGTCAAGGGGTGAGCAGGGACGACCGAAGCCTGAGGTGGACATTCGGAGAGGGGGTGTGAGGTGACGATCGGCTGGCTACGGCGCGGGCGGAACGAACAATTGGGGGGAAGCGCACTTCCCACATCGAACACGACAGAGCGCCGCGACTCAGAATGCCGTCGTCAGGCCGCTTCGAGCATCGAGGCTGAAGGTCGTCTCCATTGCACTCGGAGTCCTGTTGGCCGGTGTGGGGGCCTACGCCGCAACGAACTGGCTGGTCGGACTGAACTCGGGGTCCTCGGGTGAGGGCCAGTCCGCCGCGATCTCGAACTTGACGATCAGCGCAGTGGCGTCGCCGGCGGCGACGAACCTGCTCTATCCGGGTGGCACTGGCGACGTTGTAGTCACCATCTCGAACCCCAACCCGTACCCGGTGACCATTACGGCTTTGCAGCTGCCCACGAACACCACGTACGCCACCGGTTACACGTCGAGCGCTCTTACGACCACCCAGGTCGGGTGCCTCGCCGCAACTCCCAGCGACGTGATCTGGAACTTCTCCACCGCGACCTCAGGGAGTTCGCACACGCTCACCAGCCCGCTCACGGTCGGGGCGAGCGGTCAGGCCAACAACCCACTGGCCGTCACCCTCACCAGTGACGCCAGCATGACGGCGGCGGCCCCATCTGCCTGTGCCAATACTTTCTTCTCCCTGCCTGCTCTCACCGGCATCACGGCGACCGGGGGCGCGGCAACGTCGACCACGAGCCCTGCCACCGATGGCTGGACCAGCTGATCCGTCGTCGCACCCCGTCGAGGACAGGTCAGCTCAGCGGTCATAGACGGGAAGGGTGAGCACATGCGACGTGCCACCTTTCCCGTGGCCGCGGTGTTCGAGATGTGGCGGAGCGAGGGGCAATCTCGTTCCGCTTGCCACCCGGGGTTTTCGTGCTCTCAGGGCTTGGCCCGGCGTTGCAATGCTTCGGCTTTCCTTTGGGCGGTCAATGCCGTTTGGCGAGCCTTCTTGGCCTTGCGGTCGGCGACGGCCAAGGCAGCACGTAAGCGCTTCAGGTCGGCTTCGGCCACAACGACCGCCTGCTTGGCTTTGTCCGCTTCGGCATCGGCATGCGCCGCCTCACGCGTCGCCTGTTCCAAGGCCTTACGGGCTTTTGCCGTGGTTCCTTTTGCCGCTGAGGCAACTCCGTCGGTGGGCCGCTTCGCCGTCGACGGAGTTCTCGGGGCGCGATCACTTCCGAAACCGAGCCCCGAATAGTGGAGCGCGCCTGTCAGGTGGCCTGAGCGGAGTGCCGCTGCGCTCTGCGGATCGGAAAATGCGGCGTCGAGGGTCACTTCCAGTTCCAGGAGTACAGACTGTGACACCGGTTGCTTTTCCTTCTCGGCGATCGCTTGTGCGTGCCGGAGGAGCCGGCGCACGGCGTCGAGCTTCTGTTTCGTGGTCACGCGGATCTGATCTCCATCGAGAGTCCGAGACGACCTCAGGTCTTCACCGAGGGCGATCAGGCGCTCGACGTCCGTACCCCGCGTGCGCACGAGCATGTTCCCCAGCCAGGCGGCGGCCGAGGGTTTGCGCAAACGCTTCACCGAGACCGCCAGCTCGCGTTCCCCCGTGCGGCGAGCTTCGGCGGCACGAGCGTCCCGGGCAACGGTGAACTCTCGGACAGGGAGCCCGTACAGCTCGTCTGCGATTCTCGGGAGATCCATCGTGCTTATGACAGGAAGCTGAAGCGCACGTGGCGATCGGGATTGTCCACGTTCAGGTCGACCAGGACGAGGGATTGCCAGGTGCCGAGAGAGAGGCGGCCGTCGATAACGGGCAGCGTGACCGAGGGGCTGAGCAGCGCGGGGAGCAGGTGATCGGCACCGTGCCCCCGAGACCCGTGGGCGTGGCCGTACCGGTCGTCGCGGGGGAGGAGGCGCTCCAGCGTGTCGAAGAGGTCGGACTCGGACCCAGATCCCGTCTCCATGAGGGCGAGCCCGGCAGTTGCGTGAGGGACGAAGGCGTTGACCAGGCCGTCGCCGAGGCCGGAACAGAACAGCTCGAGCTCGGGGGTCAGGTCGACCAGGCGTCGTCGGGAGGTGTCGACGTCGATCTCGATGGAGTGCATGACCTGACCAGTTTGGTGGGGTTAGGACTGGACCGCCACGTCGAGGACGACGGACGGCAAGGTCAGGCCGGTGGTGGTGCGAAGGTCGATGTGGACCGCATAGCTGCCGGGTACGCCCGCCGTCAGGGTGAGGGACTGCGAGCTGACCAGCGGCGCACCGGTACAGCCGGCTGCATTGCTCGAGCTGTCATCTGGGCGCAGGCCGAGCGTGCCTGACGATGGCGTCAGCTGCGGCCCGCCTGGTCCGGTGGTGGCCCGCCACGTCACGGTGGTCGGTCCGACGTCGGCCGACGCCACACCGAACTCGACCGCCGCCGACTGGCCCGCGGTGACCGTCATCGCACCACTCGGAGACGAGAAGCCGACCGCCGCCGACTGGCCGGCTGCCGTACGACGGCGGAGCGTCCTGGGGTGACGCACCCCACGAGGCGTCGGGAGTCGTCGAGAGGGAGAAGTCGAGCGTGCCGCCCGACTGAAGGACCGACGCCGGCAGCCACGGCAGATTCCACGCGTCCGCACTTGAGGGTTGGACAGGGGAGGCGCAGACGCCCGGGGTCGACGCGGCAGGAGGATGCGCGATGCCGGTCGCAGTCAGGGCATGGATGAAGGGCCGGGAGGCCGCCGCACCCGGGGCGTGCAGGACGAGGCGGTGGCCGTCAGGCAACAAGACCGACTCGTTCGGGAAAAGCGGACTGGCCAAGGCGAGGTCCGAGGTACCGGGCGTGACGGGGAAGAGGCCGAGGGCGGCCCAGACGTACCACGACGAGATGGCGCCGAGGTCGTCGTTGCCGGGCTCGTCGGCCGGCGCGTCCGCATATTCGGTGTCGGCGATGGCACGGACGACGCGCTGGGTCTGCGAGGGAGCGCCGAAGTAGTCGAACTCCCACGGGGCCCATTCGCTCGGTTCGTTGCCCGACCAGTCGTAGGGAGCATTGCGGGTTGCGTTGAGTTGCGTGAAGAACGTCGCGAGCTTGGCGGTCGCCGCACGGTCGCCGCCCATCAGCGTGGCGAGTCCGGCGAGGTCCTGCGGGACCGACCAGGTGTACTGGACCGCGTTGCCCTCTTCGAAGCCGGTCTGGCCGCCCGGTTCGAGTTGTGAGGCCTCGAAGGCCTGGCCCGGAGGGAAGCTGCCGTCCGGGCCGCGGGCCTGGATGTATCCAGTTGCCGGGTTGAACTCGTACTCCCAGTTGGCCGCGCGCTGACGCATGGTGGCCGCAAGCGTTGTGTTGTGGAGGGCGTCAGCCATGCGGGAGATGGCGAAGTCGTCGATGGCGTACTCGAGCGTGGCCGACCCGCCGATGGAGTAGTCGATGGAGGTCAGGTCGGGGGAGGCCGCGTTCACGTAGTGCTGGGAGAGGTACTGGCTCAGGTATTGGCGCTCGATCTCGAGGCCGTGGTTCGACTCTTCCTGTGTGGCTCCCTTGACCATGTAATCGAGCGCGGCCTGCACGTCGAAGTTGCGCACGCCCATGGCGTAGGCGTCGGCGATGATCGGGTCGGCCGAGTCGCCGTTCATCTGGGACTCGTCGCCACCGACGATGGCCCACTTGGGGAGCCAACCGCCCTGTTCGGCGTCGTCCACGAGCGACTGGACCATGTCGCCCGACGGCGTGGGGGTCGAGCAGGGACTCGAGCTGGATCTCGCTGCGGTAGATGTCCCACTCGGAGAAGTTGGCGTACTCCTGGCGGCCGTGGTCGGTGTGGACGTTGCCGTCGCTGCCCGCGTAGTCGCCGTTCACGTCGGAGACGACGTTGGGGAACAGGAGCGAGTGGTAGAGCGCGGTGTAGAAGATGTGCTGTTCGGCGGGCGTGCCGCCACCGACGGCGATGCGGCCGAGGATGCGGTTCCACTCGTCGTGCGCGGTGGCGGCGACGCGGTCCACGGACCAGCCTGGGTCCTCTGCCTCGAGGTTCTGGGCCGCGTCGGCCGTGCTGACGAAAGAGATGCCCACCTTCATGAGGACGGTGCGCGTGGTCGGGGTGGTGTCGAAAGTGACGTAGGCCCCGCACGATGGTGCCGACGCATTGTGCCGCACCGGGCACGCTGCCCGGCATTGCCGAACGTGCCGGACGCGGCGAAGGGGTGGTCGAACTGCGCGACGAAGTGCAGCGTGTAGTTGGTCCCGGTCTGGCAGAACTGGCCACTCGTGACCTGCCCCTCGATCTCGTCGCGGCCCACCACCTTGACGCTCGCGGCAGAGACGGGATTGACGCTGTCGGCGACCTTGAAGAGCACGTTGGCTTCAGTGCCGGCGGGGAAGGCGAAGCTGGCGATGCCGGTGCGTTCCGTGACGGCGAGGGTCACGCCGATGGGGGACGGTCCCTGCAGCGTGACGTGGTAGCGGCCGGGGGTCGCGGTCTCGTCGCCGTGGGAGAACTCTGCCTGTGTGGTACTCGGGGCGGCGGGGACCCGGCCGACCGTCGGCAGGATCGGGACGTCCTGATACGAAGGGCACCCGGTGCCGCTGAGGTGGGTGAGGCTGAAGCCGTTGATCGTGCGTGTCCGAGTAGGCGTAGCCGCCGCCCGACTGCACAGCATTGGGCGTGGTGTCGGGGCTCCACTGGATCATGCCGAAGGGTGTGTCCGCGCCGGGGAACTCGCCGACCGTGCCGGGGGAGACGGGTCCGGTCCCCGTGCCGTCGAACGGGATGGACGAGCGCGGCGGGGTCGGTGGCAAGTGGCGGCAAGGCTCGGGTTTGTGTGGCAGCGGCGGTCGCGCCGACCGGCGATGGCCGTCCCGAGCACCAGGAGCGTGGCGGAGAGGACCATCGCGGAGGCCGGGCCGCCGTCGGACGCGGCGGGCGGCGACCGATCATGCGTGGCGACGGTAGCCGTCGGGCGGTGAGAAAGTGCAGCGTCGGAGCCGTTCGGGGTATCCGCGCCCTTGTCACATCCCGCTGCCATGCTCGGCCACGTGCGTGACTGGACCGAGGGCGAGGTGCTCGGTCTCGACTTCGAGACGACGGGCGTCGACCGCTTCACCGACGTCCCCGTGTCGTACGCGCTGGTGTCGGTGCTCGATGGCGTCGCCGTGCGCAGCTGGTCGGGGTTGATCGACCCCGGCCGGGAGATCCCGTCGGACGCGACCGCGGTGCACGGGATCACGACCGAGCGGGCTCGGGCCGAGGGCATGCCGCTCGACGCCGCGATCGGCGCTGGTGACCGACGCCGTCGTCGCCGCCGGGCGGCGCGGGCGTACCCCTGGTCGGGATGAAGCTCGACTACGACCTCACGATCCTCGACGTCCTGGGCAGCAGGTTCTGCGGTCGCGGGTTGGTGGCACGGGGTTGGCGCGGGCCGGTGCTCGACGCGGGGGTGCTCGACCGTCATTTCGACGGCGACCCGCCAGGGCCGGCGGACGTTGGGCGACCTGTGCGCGCACTACGGGGTGGAGCTCGAGGGTGCCCACGACGCGTGGGCAGACGCCGTGGCGCTCGGTCCGGGTGCTGTTCGCCCTGGCGGATCGTTACGGAGCGCTACGGGGGGCGGACGTGGCGCGGCTGCACGCAGGCACAGATCGATTGGCACCGGCAATGGACGCAGGATTGCGAGGCGTGGCGGTCGGGGGAGGGCAAGCCACCGATCGACCCCCGGGACTACGTGTGGCCGGTGGCGCCGGAGGCACTGCCGCCGGCGGCGTGACCGCGAACGGTCAGCGGCGGTCGCGCGCTTACTTCTTGAGCAGGTCCCACACCATGTCGACCCCTTCGTTCTCGGCCAGGACGACCTTGGCCGGATGCTGCTTGTCGATGTGGCCGACGAGGCCGTTGTAGACCGAGTAGCCGACGAGCTCCTGGAGACGCCGTGGGAACGTCTTGACGAGGGAGGGCGGGACGCCGAGCTGCTGGTTCTCCTGCTGGCGGATGTAGCCGGCGCAGTAGTTCATGGCGATGCCGACGCGGCGTTGGTTGGTCTTGTTGGCGCCGCCGCCGTGCCAGAGGCTGCCGACCCAGACGAGGACGCTGCCCTTGGGCATCTCGGCGGGGATGGTCTCGTAGAGCTCGAGCGGGTTGGGGGGCTCGTCGCGCAGGTGACTGCCCGGCACGAGCCGCGTGGCCCCGTTCTCCTCGGTGAAGTCGGTGATGGCCCACATGGTGTTGCAGATGATCGGGACGTGCGGCCGGGTCAGCGGGATGAGCTGGTCGTCGGCGTGGATCGGCTGCGCCTGCTCGTCGGGCCCGATGGCGATGGAGGAGAGGGAGGAGATGAGCAGGCCCGGATCGAGCACACCTTCGACGACGGGCAGCACGTTGGGGTGGACGGGGATCTTCTGGAACGTCTCTCCGTGCACCAGGAGGTTGTACACGCGCCACGTGTGCAGCCCTTCGAACAGGTTCTCGGCAGGGACGGTGCCGAGGTCGTGCTCCAGCTTGAGAAGGGCCTCGTCGATCTCGTCGACGAACTCGGGTTCGATGGCGTCGGGGAGGACGGTGTAGCCGTCCTCGGCGATGCGCCGGAGATGGTCCTGGAGGTCGGGGAGGGGACTGGTGGCCGTCGCTTCTGTGTCGCTGGGTGTCACGGTCCAAGTGTACGGAAGACGCGTGTCGGGGGCTCCGGTGGCGCACGGGCACTCAGAAGTGGGCAAATGGCCCGGTGGTAGGGTCTGTCCCTACGGGCCGTTGGCGCAGTTGGTAGCGCACTTGCATGACGCGCAAGGGGTCAGAGGTTCGAGTCCTCTACGGCCCACCCGTTGTTCCTCTGGCTCGAGCCCCTTTTCGCTGACCGTTACAGCCGTGTGGTCTTGTTAGTTCACGAGATGACCGGGTATCGGAATCTCGAGAAGGAGGGCGAGTGAAACCTCGAGTTCACGTCATCACGCTCGCAGTCGAGGACCTCGAACGGTCGTTGTCGTTCTACCGGCGCCTGGGGTTGGAGTCTGAAGGCATCATCGCCGGCGAGTTCCCAGGCGATGAGGAGATGGCGGCCGGAGCGATCGCGCTGTTCCAACTCGAAGGTCTCATGCTGTGCGTGTTCCCTCGGAGCGAACTCGCCAAGGACGCCAAGGTGCCGTTGCCACCGCCGACCTCGGGATTGTTCAGTATCGGGCATGCCGTAGGGAGCCGCGAGGAGGTCGATGCGCTCTTGGACGTTGCTCGGGCCGCGGGCGCGACAGTGACCGTCAATGCCTATGACCGTCCCTTTGGCGTCTACAGCGGTTACTTCCAGGACCCCGACGGGCACCTGTGGGAGGTCCTGTGGAATCCCGCGCTCGAGGACGTGTGAGGCCCGATCGTCGGAGATCGGCTTCGGTTGGCTGGGCTCACTGGCTCAGGGTCATCAAGTCGGGCCAGAGCTCTTCGATCGCATCGATGGACGTCGCCCCGAGATCGCCGATCTCACGGAGGCGATGACGTTCGGCGATCGAGTTCGCACAGTCCAATGCGGCGGGTGTGAGGCGCCGGTGGGCATCGACGACCGGAGGCGGCGCGGGGTACGCCACCAGCCAGGCCAGGTGCAAGACGTGGCAGAACGCACCAATCGGTCCGCCGAGCCTGCGTCGATCAGGCAGGCGCTCGGCTGCGAAGGGATAGCTCCCGAGCCATTCGTGGAGGCCGTCGAAAAAAGGATCGGCGGCCGCGTAGTGCACCTCGGGCACGCGGTAGAACGCGATCGTTGCGGCACACATGAGACAGGGTTCGAAGGTGGTGTAGAGCGATCCGGTTACCCGGGTTCCGAAGGGCACCTGCGACAGGGCGTCCATTTCGGCGTGCGCCATGATCGTTCCCGACAGGCGAGAACCTGTCTGCTCGGCGGTCCTGTTGCGCCCGGTCGCTACGACCGTCCCGGCCTGATCAACTAGGACGGCACCGACCCCGGCTGACCCCGCCGTCCAAGATTCCCACGCTTGGTCGATCGCGAGTTGCCAGGTCGGGCCCACGGCCTCCCAGGCCGACAGCGGAGAGTCCATCCGAACGATCGTAGGGTTCCCCGTCGTCGGGCCGACGGATCGGTACGAGTCGGGTTCAGGCCATCCCGAACCAGCGGCGGCGCCGACTCGCCCCGAACTCGACCTTCAATGCGGCGATCTCTTCCGAGGCCCCGATGAACGTTCCGACCGGCTTCGGTCCGCTCAGGAAGTTCGCCTCGAACTGCGCCACCTTGGGCCCGCCGAACTCGATGTAACACTTCACGATGCCCTTGAAGGGCTCCGGGGTGTCTCCGCCCCGGACCTGGTGCACGAGGACGTCGGCAAGGGTGTCGGCTTCCCCCTCCGCGATCACGCCGACCCGCGGCACGGGAGCACTGGTCACGTCGCCGACCGCGTAGACGTTCTCGAACTTCGTCGCGAAGGTCCGGTGGTCGACGGCGATCCAGCCATCCTCTTCCACCAGGGCCGACTCCTCGACGACTTTGGGCGCCCGGTGGACGGGAATGGCAAGGAAGAGGGAGTACGGGATGCTCTGTCCGTCGGAAAGGGTTGCGGTCTTGGAGGCGGGGTCGAGTGCAGTGGTCTTCAGCTGGGGCCACCAACCGATGTCTCGCTCCTCGCACGCCTTGAGGATGCCTTCCGACGCCTCGTCGGAGATCGGGATGGGTTTTGCCATCGGACTGATGACCTTGATCGTCGAGGCGTCGCGGAGGTTCCGCTTCTCGAGGTAGTCGTGAAGCATGATGGCCGTCTCGAAGGGGGCAGCCGGGCACTTGAAGAAATTCCCGAGCACACCGACGATGGCGTCGCCGCCCTCGAAGGTGGGCAGCACGGAACGGACGTGGTTCGCTCCTTCGACGGAGTAGAACTCGGTTCCCTCCTCGACGACGCCCGGTGTGGCGGCAGGGTCGAGGTCCGCTCCGAGCGCCACCACGAGGATGTCGGGTTCGTAGGTCGCGCCGTCGGTGATAACGCGCCGATTCTCGGGGTCGATCGAAAGGATGGTTTCACGGGCGAAGCGGACGCTGGGCTTGTCGATCGCGGAGTAAGGCAGACGGACGGCGTCGAGGTCGGCGCGGCCGTACATGAGATCGAGCTTCGAGAACCCGAACACGAAAGCGTCGCTCTTGTCGATGATCGTGATGTCGACCTCGCCTGGAACGTCCTCTGAGAGGCGCGCAGCGAGCTGCAGGCCGGCGAACCCGGCACCGAGGATCACTACCTTCTGCATTGCCCTCCTTCGAATCGCCGCGCCGAACCGGCGGTCATGGCTGTGAGTGAGCAGTATGGAACAAATGTCACTCCGGGGCGAAGACCGCGTGCATCGGCGTGCCGAGGTCGCCATTCGACAGCGATTCGAGGAGCGCCGGCAGATCGTCGAAGCCCACGACGCCCCGTTCGATGGACGACAGCGGCAGTTCGGTCCGCGCCAGGAGATCGAGCCCGGTCTTGTAGTCGGTGACGTCCACGCCGAGGACGCCGAGGAGGCGGATCTCCTTGTAGACGATCAGATCCATGTTCGAGCCGGCCGGCATCGGGCCGCCTCGAATGCCCGCCACGACGACGGTTCCTTCGCCGCGGACGATCTGGAGAGACTGATCGAACGCGCCAGGCGATTTCGCGGTGACGTCCACGACCACGTCGGCACCCCGCCCGGTGGCGGCACGGAGGGCGCGGGCCGGATCCTCTTCGGTCACGTCGACGACGAGGTCCGCCCCGAAGGCGCGTGCCGTGTCCAGCCGGGAACGGTCACGCGGCCCGGCTCCGGTCACCATGACGAACTCGGCGCCGGCGGCGCGGGCCGCCACCAGGGAGCACAGGCCGCGGATCCCGGGGCCGAGAACCGCGACGACGTCGCCCGGTCCGGTCTGCGGCACCGTCGCTCCCCAGCGCACTCCGGCACCCATCGGGTTGAACAGAGTCGCAGTGAGCGGGTCGAGTCCGTCGGGGACCTTCAGCAGCATGCTGTCCCGGCTCAAATATTGGTATTGGGCGTACCCGCCCCAGAGGCCCGGGCTCCGGTCTGCGGGCACGAACCCGTAAGAGTCGCCGATGCCGTGGTTGCGGCAGTGGCGGTAGTCGCCGGCACTGCAGCGCTCGCACATGCGGCACGATTGGAAGACCTCGACGGCGACCCGGTCGCCGGTCGTCACGCCCCACCGCTCCGCGGCCGCGTCGCCGATCTCCTCGATCACGCCCACGCTCTCGTGGCCCGGGATGAAGGCGAATCCACCGAAGAGATGACCCGAGAACTGCTCGTGGTCCGTGCCGCACAGCCCGCAGGCCTCGACTTTCAGGAGAGCATCGTCGTCGCCAACGTCGGGTCGCGCGAACTCGCGGCGGCGGAGCGTGCGGGGCGCTTCGAGCACCATGGCCGAGACGCTCATCGCGAGAATGACTGTGCCGCGCCCTCGGCGCGCAACTCGAGACCGTCGAAGGTACCGGCCTCGCGCCAATCCGCCAGCAGCTGGAAGAAGGCGATGGGGCCGTTGCCGTACGACGTCCCGAGAAACCCCCCGGCCGCCGGCTGCCCTTCGTTGTTGTAGTAGCCCGGGGTGCACTGCTCCTGGAAGGCGCGGAAGTCGCGGGCCGATTCGGTCAACGCGGTGAGCCAAGCATCCTCACCCTCGGTCGTCGCCTCGACCACGAGGTCGTGTTCGAGCGGCGTGGCCGAGGACGTGGCAGGTGTGCCGGCTGGCTTCGTCGAGGAGATGGGGATAGTTGACCGTGAAGCCGCCTTGCGTGTGCCCGAGGACGAACATGTTCGGGAATCCATGGACGTGCATGCCGTGTACGGACCGCATGCCGTCCTTCCAGCGTTCGGAGAGAGTGTTCCCGCCGGTCCCCACGACGTCGTAGCCCGCCCGCCTGGTGTAGTCGGTCCCGACCTCGAAGCCGGTGGCGAAGATGATGCAGTCCACCTCGTACTCCTGCCCGGCGGCGACGACACCCTTGGCCGTGATCCTCTCGACACCCTGTCCGTCGGTGTCGACCAATGACACGGTGTCCAGGTTGAAGGCTTGGAGGTATTCGTCGTGGAAGCAGGGTCGCTTGCAGAACTGCCGGTACCACGGCTTCAACGCCTCCGCCGTCGCGGTGTCAGCGACGAGCGCATCGACGCGTGAGCGGATCTGCTCCATCTTGTCGAAGTCGGCCATCTCGAGCACCGCCGCCAGATCGCCGCTCAGCGCCTCGGCGCTGTTCGTGTCACGCAGCCTCGTGAGGAGCTTCCCGATGATGTCGGTCCATCCGTCCATGACCAGGTCCTGCTCTGCCATCCCACCCGACGTCAACAGGGTGAAGTTCTCCATCCGCTCCTTTTGCCACCCCGGCTCTAGCGAGGCCGCCCACTCCGGATCGGTCGGGCGGTTCGCCCGGACGTCGATCGATGAAGGCGTCCGTTGGAAGACGTAGAGCTGCGCGGCCGACTCGCGCGACGTGTGGAACCGCCTGCACTGCGGTCGCACCGGTCCCGATGATCGCGACACGCTTGTCCCGCAGCCCGACCAGATCGCCGTGTGCATCACCGCCCGTGTAGTCGTAGTCCCAGCGGCTGGTGTGGAACGTGTGACCATCGAACGTCTCGATGCCCGCGATGCCCGGCAGCTTGGGGCGGTGCAGAGGGCCGTTTCCCATGACGAGGAACCGAGCGGACATGGCGTCGCCGCGATCGGTCCGGATCGTCCAGCGTTGCCGCACTTCGTCCCACTCGATGCCGATGACCTCCGTGGAGAGACAGGCGCCGGCGTAGAGATCGAAGTGGGTGGCGATACGACGACAGTGGTCGAGGATCTCGGGGGCGTGGGCGTACTTCTCGGTCGGGACGTACGACGTCTCTTCCAAGAAGGGGAGATACACGTACGACTCCACGTCGCATTGGGCGCCCGGATAGCGGTTCCAATACCAAGTGCCGCCGAAGTCTCCGCCCTTTTCGATGATCCGCACGTCGTCGATGCCGGCTTGCCGGAGCCTGGCACCGGTGATGAGGCCTGCAAAGCCACCGCCGATGATCGCGACGGTGACGTCGTCGTGGAGCGCGGGTCGCTCGGCACGGGCGACGTAGGGGTCGTGCAGATAGGGGGCGAACCGGCCCGCGATCTCGATGTACTGGGTGTTACCGTCGGGGCGGAGTCGCTTGTCGCGCTCCATGCGGTACTTCTCGCGAAGGGCGTCGGAATCGAAGTCCGGCGCCGATGTCAGGTCCGTCCGCTCGTCGATACTCATGCGGCTGGGTCCTCGGTGTTCGGTTGTCATGGTGCTCAGGAGCCGCAGCGTACCAACGACCACCCGGCGAGGTCCGCTGACCGCGGACTTCCAAAGCGACTTCTAGCTGTTACCCGTGAACCCGCTGTTACCGGTGTTGGCCTGATTTCCGTCGCCACGATGACCGTGCCCGGGGCCCTTGCCGCCGGGACCCGGCGGTGTGGGTTGGGTCGTCGGCACCGTGGTCGTCGGGACGGTGGCGCCGGTCGACTGGAGCGCGTTCGCGACGTCTTGGAGCTGTGTCCCGCTGATGCCTCCGCCCGCGTACAACACGCCCGCCAAGGTGAGCGTCGCCTGCGCAGCCGTGTCTCGTGCGACGCCCGGCCTTGGCGGCGGCGGTGGCGTCGAGGGAAGTGGCCAGCGCCGCGTCACCCGGTAACCCGCCGCCGGCGATCGATGTGGCCAGCTGGCGGATGGCCGTGGCCTGTGGGTCTCGCCCTGCCTTGGCCTGGTGGTGGACCGCCGTCGTCCGAGAAGACGTTCCGTGCGGCGGTGCCGATTGGCCTCGTGTCAGAAGGAAGAGGAGGAGCAGTGCAAGGACGATTGCGGCGGCGACACCCGGAAGGAGGTAGCGGCGCCACCGGCGTGCAGCCGGAGCACTCGGCGCGGGCGGGGACTGGAGGATCGACGTGCGGGGCGGCGCCGGGAGCACCGCGGTCGGCGTCCTCATGGGCTCGGTCGCCGCGACGCGGTGCAGCGCCGAACGGCAGAGACCTCTCGCGTGTCTGCAGCGCGTGCAGCATCTCCGCCGCCGAAGAAAAGCGTTGCTGCGGGTCGGTGGCGAGCGCCTTCGTCGCGATGGGCCGGAGGTCCGGCGGGAGGTCGAGAGGCTGCTCTTCTCCGGGCACCAGGCGGCGACCCGACAGCGCTTCGACCATGACCGCTCCGACCGAATAGAGGTCGGACTGGACCGTGGCCGCGTGGCCGGCTCTCCGTTCCGGGGCGAGGTAACCGGGAGTGCCGAGCACGACGCCCGTCATGGTCATGTCCGACGTCGCATCGGAGGCGGCCCGGGCGTCGAAGCTCTTTGCGATGCCGAAGTCGGTGAGGCGCGCCTGAGCGTCGTCGTCGATCAGGATGTTGCTCGGCTTGATGTCGCGGTGCAGCACGCCGAAGCGGTGGGCGGCGGCGAGAGCACCAAGCGTGTCGCTCATGAGTGCGGTGAGGCGCTCTGGTGGCATCGGACCTCGGGCAATCTCGTCACGCAGCGTGCGGCCGGAGAGACGCTCCATGACGAGGTATGAGGCCGCACCGTCCTCTCCGTAGTCGAGGACGGCCACGATGTTGGGGTGCACCAGCCGCGCCGAGATCCGGGCCTCTTGCTGGAAGCGCTTCCGCATGCCCGGCAGTGCTTCGGTCTCCGGTCGCAGGATCTTGACGGCGACCGGGCGCTCGAGGCGCTCGTCGAAGCCGTCGAAGACCCTCGCCATCCCGCCTTCCCCCAGGAGCGCGTGGAGGCGGTAACGACCTCCGATCATCCCTACGACCGCGCGCGCCTCCACCCGTGTTGTCTACCCCTGGGCAACGGGGACTAGTCCTAGGCTCGATTCGTCGAGCGTCTACGGGACCGACCAGGAAGTATGCGGCCGTACGTGTCTCTCAGAGGGTGCCTGCGCGCCGTTCGGCCAGGGCCGCCATCTCGCCCATGACGGTGACGACGTCCGCCGGCGACTCGTCGCCGAAGTCGCGGTAGAGGGCACGGACGTTGGCCACCACCCTCTCGGCTTCGCCCCAGCCGGCGTAGGGGCCGAGGTCGATGTCCAGCGCCGCGTCCAAGCGGCGACATCCCGGCGTCGTGGCGGAGACGCGCCTCGGTCGTGAGGAACTCGAAATAGCTCTTGAGGTCGGCAACGGCGGACGGTGTCGGCGAGCGGCCCGTGGCCCGGCACGATCACGGACGCGTCGAGCCCGAGCACGCGGTCGCAGGCGGCGACCCAGTTGGCCACCGGACCCGCCCACACGATCGGGTGGCCGCCGTGAAAGAGGATGTCGCCCGTGAAGACGACCCCGTCGTCGGGGAGGTGGACCACGACGTCACCTGCGGTGTGGGCCGGGCCTACTTCCAACAAGGTCACCGGACGGTCGGCGACCGACAGGTCGAGCCGGCCCTCGAACGTCGCGGTCGGGAGCGCAGTGTCGATGTCGTCAAAGGAGAACGGTGCGAAGATGCGGGTGAGGAACGCTCCCGCCGGACCGAGCGTCGGCGCCGCGCGCAGCACCCCCGCCATCGCGGAGGCCGGCAGCTGCAGCCATCTCCTCGGCGCAGCGGGCGGACGCGATGATGTCCGCGTCGGCCACGAGCGCATTGCCGTAGCAGTGGTCCCCGTTGGCGTGCGTGTTGACCACGCGTGTCGATCCGTTCGGCCGCCGGCGTCACGCGGCGCATCGCCTCGAGCATCTCTCCGGTCAGCCGGAGGTCGAAGAGTGTGTCGACCAGGAGTGAAGTGCCCTCGCCGGTGACGAGACCTGCGTTGGACCACCCCCAACCGCCGTCGGGTTGCAGGTAGGCCCATATGCCGTCGGCGACCTCGTGCAGCCCCTTGGTGTACGGCACGGCGTCGAGTCTTGCCGCGACCGGGATCTCGTGCTGCGGTGGACCTCAGAGCCCGACCGACGCCAAGCGGCGGTGATCGACGGGTCCGTGCAGACGGTCCCCGATCCCGTGGCGGCGAACGGCGCGCCGCCGAACTCGTTGACGAGGATCTTCGCAGCGGTCCGGGTGGCGAGAGCCTGGCCGGTGATCGGGGGGTTCGGCCCCGCCCAACGCGTTGGCCAGCGCCGAGTTGTCCGCGCTGTAGAGCCCGTCGACGAACCGCGACTTCGCGTTCTCGTCGAGGACCGAGAGTCGGACTCGGAGGTGCCCATGCGCATCGTCGACTGCACGTGCACGATGAGGGTGGCCGGTCCGGCATTGTGAATAATTGATGAACTGGCCCTCAGCTGCGCATTTGAACGAGGCGCTGTGCTAAGTACCCAGGCGACTCTCAATGGCCTCGGGCCGCCAGGCGCTGCTCGACGAGATCGCAGAGGAGACGTCCATCATGCAAGAGCGCAGCCCCGCCGAGGTCGTCCGCCTCGTGAAGGACGAAGGGGTCGAGGTCGTCGACCTTCGGTTCTGCGACCTCCCCGGCCTCATGCAGCACTTCTCGATTCCCGGCCCACGGCCTGACCGAGGACGGCTTCAGCGAGGGCTTCGGGTTCGACGGCTCCTCCATCCGGGGGTTCCAGCAGATCCACGAGTCGGACATGATCCTGCTGCCCGACCCGTCGACGGCGGTCATCGACCCCTTCCGGCAGCACAAGACGCTGAACCTCAACTGTTTCGTGCACGACCCGCTGACGCTCGAGCCCTACACCCGCGACCCGCGTTACGTGGCGAAGAAGGCGGAGGCGCACGTGAAGTCGACCGGCGTCGCCGACACCTCGTACTTCGGGCCGGAGGCGGAGTTCTTCATCTTCGACGACGTCCGGTTCTCCCAGGACCAGCACTCGGCCTTCTACCAGGTCGACTCCGTCGAGGGCATCTGGAACTCGGCGCGCGAGGAGGGCCCGAACCTCGGCTACAAGCCTCGCTACAAGGAGGGCTACTTCCCGGTCCCGCCGATGGACCACTTCCAGGACCTGCGTTCCGAGATGATCCTCACCATGGAGCGGATGGGGATCGAGATCGAGGTGCAGCACCACGAGGTCGGGACGGCGGGCCAGGCCGAGATCGACATGCGTTTCGACACGCTGCTGCGGATGGCCGACAAGCTGATGCTCTACAAGTACATCGTCAAGAGCGTCGCCACACAGGCCGGGCTACACGGCGACGTTCATGCCGAAGCCGCTCTTCGACGACAACGGGTCGGGCATGCACGTGCACTCGTCACTGTGGAACGGGGGCGAGCCGCTGTTCCACCAAGAGGGCACCTACGCCGGGCTGTCGGACCTCGGGCGGTGGTACATCGGCGGCATCATCAGGCACGCACGCTCGGTGCTCGCCTTCGCCGCACCGACGACCAACTCGTACAAGCGGCTCGTCCCGGCTTCGAGGCGCCGGTGAACCTCGTCTACTCCCAGCGCAACCGGTCGGCCGCGTGCCGCATCCCGGTGTACTCGCCGAGCCCGAAGGCCAAGCGGGTGGAGTTCCGTTGCCCGGACCCGAGCTGCAACCCGTACCTCGCGTTCTCGGCCATCCTCATGGCGGGTCTCGACGGCGTGGCGAACAAGATCGAGCCGCCGGCGCCGGTCGACCACGACCTCTTCGACATGTCCGCCGAGGAGCTGGCCAAGATCGGCCAGGTGCCGTCGTCACTCGAAGAGGCGATGGACGCGCTCGAGGCCGACAACGACTACCTCAAGGCGGGGGGCGTCTTCACCCCGGACCTGATCGAAACCTGGGTCGACTACAAGCGCTCCAACGAGGTGGACGCGGTGCGGCTCCGGCCGCATCCGTGGGAGTTCATGCTCTACTACGACATCTAGTCGTCGTCAGTACACCCAGACGGTCGTGCCGATCGGGTCGATGTTGTTGGCCCACACCCAATTGATGGCCTCGTTGCTGATGCGCGCGCAGCCGTGCGAGACAGGCACCGGCGGGACGTCGGTGTCACCGTGGATCGCGAAGCCCTCGTAGAAGAAGCGTGGCCTGTACAGCGTTCCGAGCGAGTCGACGACGGTCCCGTCCACCACGCGGAAGGTCTGGAACACGCCGGTCGGCGTGTTGGCGACCGAAGTCACTCCGTCCTGGGTGTAGGTGTAGCCGCCGCCCGTCGACGTGTTGAGCGTCCACTCCAGATGCCCGTTGTTCACGACCATCAGCAGGTCGTCTTCGAGGTCGATCTGGATCTGATAGCCCGCCATGGGGCGCTGGATGCGGGACGACACCGGACTGGAGCGCGGCCCACGTCTGGGGCCCGACCACGCCGTCGCGTCGGGAGTCCGGCCGCCTTCTGGAGCGCGAACACGGCCTGTTCGGTGCTGTCGTCGAACGAGCCGCCGGTGGTGTCGACCCAGTAGCCCAACGCGTAGAGCTGTTGCTGCAACTGCACGACCGCGGCGCCGCTGGCACCCGGGTTGAGCGTCGGCGGTGCCGGCGGGGGACGGCGCGGGCAGGATCCAGTAGCCGGTCCCGTCGGGCGTCGCCGCCATGCCCACGATCGGGTTGGGGTTCGACTGGCCGCCCATCGACCCGAAGAACGAGGTGCCGTAGTTGAAGATGCCGCCGTCGGCCGCCACCATCCAATAGCCCTGCGGCGCGCTGGCCATCCCGACGATCGGCGCGTTCAGCGGGGTGCCGCCCGTCGAGCCGAGGAACGGCGCATCGCCGTAGCTGAAGATGCCGCCGTCGCGGGCGACGAACCAGTACCCGCCGCCGTCGTGCGTCGCCGCCATGCCGACGATCGGCTGGTTGAGGGGCTGGCCGCCCCGCGACCCGTAGAACGCCGCGTCGCCGTAGCTGAAGATGCCCCCGTCGGAGGCCACGAGCCAGTACCCCTGGCCGTCCGCCGTCGCCGCCATGCCCACGATCGGCGCGTTGAGGGGCTGGCCGCCCCGCGAGCCGAAGAAGCCGGCGTCGCCGTAGTTGAAGATGCCCCCGTCGGAGGCGACGAGCCAGTACCCGCCGCCGTCGTGCGTCGCCGCCATGCCGACGATCGGCTTGTTCAGCGGGATGCTCCCGGCCGAGCCGAAGAAGCCGGCGTTGCCGTAGTTGAAGATGCCGCCGTCGCTCGCGACCATCCAGTAGCCCTGGCCGTCCGGCGTCGAGGCCATCGCCGACCGGGGGCGCGTTCAGCTGCAGGCCGCCCGCGGGCCCGAAGAATCCAGCGCTGCCGAAGTTGACGGGCTGGGCGGGATTGTCCGGGTACGCGGCGCCCGCCGTGCCCGGTGCGACGGCGACGAGCGCGGGCACCAGGGCGAGCCCGCCGACCAGCGCCACGGCGAATCGCCGGCGCAGCCGAGAAGTGCCCGCGTGGCGGGCGAGGCCGGTCACGTCGTGCGCGGTCAAAGAGCGGCATCGCTGCACTCCCTTTGGTACCGGAAGGGCGGCACCGCCTGTCCTGTGCAGGGGGTCGGGGCGCCGGCGGGCGGGTCGAAGTTCGGCTCACCCTACATCGGGGGTTTTCCGGCGTGGCCCTCAGCCGGGTCGTTCCCAGCGGACCACGTCATCGACTCGCCCGGTTTCGACGTCGTAGACGAACCCCGCGATCGTCCGCAGTGCGGAGAGGTAGGGCGTGCCCGAGAGGCGCTCGATGTCGGCCCGGAGGGAGGCCTCGTGGTCGGCGATCGGCAGGAAGTCCAGGTCGGCTCCTGTCCGGGCGCGGAGCTCGGCGTCGCTCGCACCCGCCAGGCCGCACTTCGTGTGCTGCATGACGACGACGGTGTCGACCCCGAGCACGCTGCTCGACAGCGCCAGGCTGCGCAGCACGTCGTCGGTGAGTCGGCCGCCCGCATTGCGGATGACGTGTGCGTCGCCGAGCTCGAGCCCGAGAACCGCGAACACGTCGATGCGGGCGTCCATGCAGGTGACGACCGCCAGCCGGCGGGTGGGGCGTTGGTCGAGCGCCGCGGGCCGCGTCGCTGCCTCGTTGGCGGCCAGGAGATCGTCGAGCAGTGTCATCGCGCCGGGAAGCCTTGGCCGCGGTGTTGATCGAGGCCGGGTGCCGCCGACGGCCACTTCGGGCAGTGGGAGCCTGATCGGGAACGCTGGGAACGGTGCGCTGGCCACCAAGCCTTGGCGGTCGAGCACGGGTGCGACGGGCACGGCCGCTGCGGTGAGCGCGGCGACTAACTCGTCGCGGCACCGCCTGCCGATCGCCCCGGCGACCGGCGCGCTGCATCTCGGCACCACGCGCCGAGCGCTCCGCGAAGCTCAACGGCGCCAGGTCGTCCAATCCGAGTTCTGTGCACAGGCTGGACCAGAAGTGCTGCTCGCTGATGACGCCGAGCGCGATCTGTCCCGCCGTCTGCCGTGTCGAAGATCCCGTAGCCCGGGACCGGGCCCGTCGTCGACGAGCCGCCGGCCGAGTCGCCATCGGTACTTCCGACGCGACCCGTCCAGGTCGCCAGCACGTCGGTCATCGAGACGTCGAGGTACGTGCCTTCGCCCGTGGCGCTGTCGGCCCAACACGGCGGCGCAGATGCCGAACGCTGCGGCCATCCCTCCCGCCAGGTCCGCGATCGGGAGCGGCGACACTCTGGCGGTGCCGCCCTCGGGTGTGAGCGCGCCGGCCCAGGCCTGGTAGTTCACGTCATGGCCGGGGAGCACGGCACGAGGGTCGTCCTGCCCGTAGCCCGAGATGGAGCAGTAGACGAGTGCGGGGTTCGCGTCGCGGACGGTGGCGGCGTCCGAGCCCGAGCCGCGCCATGACACCGGGCCGGAATCCCTCCACGAGGACGTCGGCCTCCATCGGCGAGCTCGAGAGCGCGCTCCCGGTCATCGCCGTCCTTCAGGTCGAGTTCGATGCTGCGCTTGCCGGCGTTGATCGACTCGAAGAGCCCGGCGTACTGGCGCATGGGGTCGCCGCCCGGAGGCTCGACCTTGAGCACGTCCGCGCCGAGCGCGACCAACAGCGAGGTCGCGTAGGGGCCGGGACGCCAGATGCTCAGGTCAAGGACCCGCAGGCCGGAGAGGAGCGCCGGATTCATCGGCGCCGAGTCTTGCATTCCCGTCCGCGGATACCCTCATCTGGTGCTCGGCTTCTTCTCGTTCACCGAGATCACCGACCCGTCCGCCCACGAGGCCTACAACGCGTGGCACCAGCTCGACCACCTGCCCGAGCAGTTCACGCTCGAAGGCGTGCGGTTCGGTCAGCGCTGGGTCCGCTCGCCCCATTGCCGCGCCGCGGAGGCCGCGAGCGGCTCGTTGCTCGAGCCGTTCCACTACATGACGCTCTATCTGCTGCGTGACCGCGACGTGGTGCCGCCCTTCTTCGCGTTGGGCAAGCGGCTGCACGACGAGGACCGGTTCTTCGCCGCCCGGCGTGCCGTGCTCTCGGGGCCCTTCGACGTCGTCGGTTCGTGGGCCGCACCGCGTGTGGCCGTGTCGGCCGGTGCCATTCCGTTCCGGCCCTCACACGGCGTCTACACCGTCGTGGGTCCCCGGATGGACGGCGCGGCGTTGGTCGAGACGCCGGGTGTGGCCGGCGTGTGGCAGTTCGCCGACGGCGAGCGCGCGGTGACGGTCGCCTTCGTCGACGGGGACCTCTGGCGGGTTGCGGACACGCTCGGGAGCACCGTCAGCGGACCTCGGCACCACACCGGAGTGGGCGGGCCCGCTGGAACGGGTTGATGCCTTTCGGTGGGACTGGTTCGCTACGCTGACGCCCCAATGAGCCCAGAGAGCAAGTCGAAAGCCCAGCGCAGGGCCGAGGCGCAGCGCCGCGCCGCCGAGCAGCGGGCCGCCGAGCAGCGCAAGAAGCGCACCCGCCTCGGCGTGCGTATCGGCGGTGTCGTGGCGGTGCTGGCCGCCGTCATCGTGCTCATCGTCGTCGTGTCGGGCGGCAGCAGCGGCACGCCGGCCGTGTTCACGAACCCGAAGATCCCGCTTGGAGACCATCCCGGCTTCCATGAAGGCGAGCTGGGTGCAGCCGCCCGCCGGCAAGCCGGGTCCCGAGGTGATCCCGCTGACCGACGGGCCCCAAGCTGGCCACGCTTGGTCAACACGGCGAGCGGACAGACGGTCGACGGCATGCAGTGCAACACCGGCGAGAAGACGGTCTCGCACGTCCACACGCACCTGACGATCTTCGTCAACGGGCAGTCCCGGGTGATCCCCTACGGCGCCGGCATCCCCGGCTTCCAGGCGGACCAGATCAACCCCGCGCACCGGCGGGACCTGGTCCCTTCGTGGAGACCGGCACCTGCTTCTACTGGCTGCACGTCCACACCACCGACGGCATCGTCCACATCGAGTCGCCGAGCAAGACCCAGGGCTTCACCCTGGGCCAGTTCTTCGACATCTGGGGCGTGCCCCTGAGCTCGACCCAGGTGGGCCCGGCGACGGGCAAGGTCACCGTCTTCTTCACCTCGCCCGGCAAGAGCCCGCAAGCTCTACACGGGCGACCCGCGCAACCTGCCGCTCGGCGACCACTACCAGATCCAGCTCGACGTAGGGACGCCGATCGTGGCGCCGGTGCAGATCACCAACTGGGGCGGCCTGTAGGCCCGATGGAGGTCGATGCCATCGTCGTCGGTCTGGGCCCCGGCGGGGAGCAGGTCGCGGAGGACCTGGCCGACGCCGGGCTCGAGGTCGTGGGCATCGAAGCCGGCCTCGTCGGCGGCGAGTGCCCCTATTGGGGCTGCATCCCCTCGAAGGCGATGGTGCGAGCGGCCGACCTGCTGGCCGAGGGGCGGCGCATCCCCGGCCGGGCCGGGTCGGCGGACATCGACGCCCGACTGGGCGCCGGTGGCGCGCCGGGTCCGCGAGGTCACCGACTCGTGGGACGACCGCGTCGCCGTCGAGCGCCTCGAGGGCAAGGGCGCGCGCTTCGTGCGAGGGAACGCGCCGCGTCGACGGGCCCGTCCAGCGTCGAGGTCGATGGCACCACCATCACGGCGCGGCGGGCGCTGGTGCTGGCGACGGGGCAGCGGGCCTGGGTCCCGCCGATGTTCGAGTCCGTGCCGCACTGGACGAACCGCGAACTGATCGAGTCCGAGTCGGTGCCCGCGTCCCTCCTCGTGATCGGCGGCGGCGCCATCGGCCTCGAGCTGGGTCAGGTCATGCAGCGTTTCGGTGCTGCCGTCACCATCGTCGAGGCGGCGCCTCGCTTGGCCGGCTCCGAAGAGCCCGAGGCCTCTGAGCTGATCACCGAGGTCCTGCGGCACGACGGCGTGGACATCCACACGGGCATGGCCATCGAGCACGTGGAGGCCTACGGGCCGGCGGGCGCGCAGGTCGAGCTGGCCGACGGGACCGCGTCCTGCAGGGCGAACGCATGCTCGTGGCCACCGGGCGCCGCAGCGACCTGCACGCGCTGGGCGTGGGTGCGCTCGGCCTGGACGAGGATGCCCGCAGCCTTCCCGTCGACGGCCGCATGCAGGTGGTCCCCGGCGTCTGGGCGGTCGGCGACGTGACCGGGAAGGGCGCCTTCACCCACGTCGCGGTGTACCAGGCCCGCCTCTGCGTGGCCGACATCCTGGGCCGGCCGCGGCCCGACGCGGACTACCGGGCGCTGCCGCGCGTCACCTTCACCGATCCCGAGATCGGCTCGGTCGGCCTCACCGAGGAGCAGGCCCGGCGCGAGGGCGGCGACGTCGTCGTGCTGCAGGACTCGATCGCCGACTCGGCGCGGGGATGGCTCCACGGCGCCGAAGGGATTCGTCAAGCTCGTGGCCCGCGACGGCGTGCTCGTCGGCGGCACCGCCGTGGGCCCCTACGGCGGCGAGGTGTTCAGCATGCTGGCGCTCGCCGTGCACGCCGAGGCTCACGCTCGAGACCCTGCGGACGATGATCTTCGCCTATCCCGACGTTCCACCGTGCGGTGGACTCGGCGTTGTGGTCCCCCAACAACGCGGCGAAGATCGCCGGGGCCTGATGGGGCAGCAGTGAGAGGTGGCCCTCACCGGGCACCACCGTGACCGTCGCGTGCGCGATGTGCCGCTGCAGGAAGGCGCGGTAGCCCGGCGGCCCGGTCCGGTCGTCCGAGCCCTCCCAGATCTGGACGGGCACATCGATCTCCTCGAGCGAGAACCCCCACGGGTCGCCGAAGATGCGGTAGTCCTGGACGCACCCCTCGGTGCCCTGGCGCACCGCCTCGCGCACGAAGGCGAGGGCGAGGTCGGGCGGGCCCCACTCGCGCAACACGGTCCGGTCCGCCGGCGGGAACGAGCGCATGGCGGCCCGGAGCAACCGCGCGTTGCTGGCGTTGCACGATGCTCGCCTTCAGCGCCGCCGACGCCAGCCCGGGTGTCCGTCGGGTCAGGAGTAACAGCACCCGGTCGGAGGCGGTCAGTCCCCTCGTCGTCCCGTACTGGTCGAGGGGCACGGCGCTCGACAGGAGGGCGGCCGCGGTCACCCGCCCGCCCATCTTCGCCGCGCAGACTGCGGCGTACGGGCCGCCGGCCGACCAGCCCATGACGGCGAACTTCTCGATGCCGAGCGCCTCCGTCAGGTGCGCCACGTCGTCGGGCCAGTCGAGCAGACGGCGGCCCGGTTGGAACGTCGAGAGCCCGATGCCGGGCCGGTCCGGCGAGAGCGAGGCGCACGCCCGACGCCGACGGCCGCCTCGTGGGCGTGCTCGGCGTCGAGCCGGGAGCTGAGGCCTCCGTGGAAGCTCAGGACGGGGAAGCCCGCCGGGTCCCCGTAGTCCTCGTAGGCCAGCACGCGCCCGTCCGGCAGCCCGACCGATTCGGTCACGCCGGCGCCGTCCGCCTGCCGGGCCGCGACCGCGGCGCCGCGCGTGCGGGCGCACGACGTCTGCGGGAGCCACCATGGGGTCACGCTATAGGGTCAAGGCATGAGCGCGAACGTCGACGACCTGGTCGATGGCCTCCTGGCCGACTTCCCGCCGGCGTCCACGCCGGCGCAACGCTTCCTCGAGGAGCAGTTCGACCGGGGCCTCGCCTGGGTGCACTTTTCCCAGGACAGCGGTGGCCTGGGGCTTACGCCGAAGGACCAACAGCGCGTCCAGTCCCGCCTCCATGCCGGCGGCGCGCCGGCAGCCGGCGTGCGCAACCCGATCGGCTACGGCATGTGCGCACCGACCATCTCCACCCACGGGACGCCCGAGCAGAAGGAGCGCTACCTCCGGCCGCTCTTCAGCAACGAGGAGATCTGGTGCCAGCTCTTCAGCGAGCCCGGTGCCGGCTCCGACGTGGCCGGCCTCTCGTCGCGGGCCGAGCGCGACGGCGACGAGTGGATCCTGAACGGACAGAAGGTGTGGACGACACTGGCCCACATCTCCTCGTACGGGCTCATCATCGCCCGGACGAATCCCGATGTGCCCAAGCACCGGGGGATGACTGCGTTCCTCGTTGACATGCATGCGCCCGGCGTCGAGGTGCGTCCCCTGTTCCAGATCACCGGCGAGGCCGAGTTCAACGAGGTCTTCTTCACCGACGTGCGCATGCCCGACACCGCGCGGCTCGGCGGCGAGGGGGAGGGTTGGGCCGTCGCCCTCACGACGCTCATGAACGAGCGCGTCTCCATCGGCGGCGCCGTCGGCCGGCGCAACAGCGGGCCGATCGCCGAGGCCTTGAAGATCTGGAAGGAACGCTGGCAGGGCGACACCTCACCGCACGCCCTGGCGCTGCGCGACCGGCTGATGTCGAGCTACATCCGCATGGAGACGCTGAACATGACGAACGCCCGGGCGTGCCGCCACGCGCAAGTCGGGCACGCCCGGTCCCGAGGGCTCCGTCGCGAAGCTGGCCTTCGCCGAGGAGAACAAGCGGGTCTACGACCTCTGCATGGACCTCCTCGGCAGCGACGCCATGCTCTTCCCCGCCGGATATCCCATGGTGCGTCCCGACCTGGTCGGCATGGGCTCGCCCGACGTGCACAAGATGTTCCTCCGCGTCCGCGCCAACTCCATCGAGGGGGGCACATCCGAGGTCATGCGCAACATCCTCGGCGAGCGGGTCCTCGGCCTTCCGGGTGACGTCCGCACCGACAAGGAGCTGCCCTGGAAGGACGTGCCGCGCAGCTGAACACTCCGGAGCGGTGACACCCGACATCCCGGCCGAGAAGCGCGCCGCCGCCGCAGCTGCCGCCGCCCTCGTCGAGGACGGCATGCGCGTCGGCCTCGGCACGGGCACGACGGTCGCCGAGCTGGTCCCCGCGCTCGGTCGCCGCGGTCTCGCCGATCACCTGCGTCGCCACCTCGCCCGCGACCGAGGAGCTGGCTCGTGCGCACGGGCTCGACGTGCGCCCGTTCACGGACATCGACCGCCTCGACCTGGCCATCGACGGGGCGGACCAGGTCGATCCCGTGGGCTGGCTGGTCAAGGGAGGTGGGGGCGCGCAGACCCGCGAGCGGATCGTGGCCGCCGCCGCCGACCGCTTCGTCGTCATCGTGTCGTCCGACAAGCCGGTGCCGCGCCTCCGTCCGCCCGTGCCCCTCGAGCTGCTTGCGTTCGGCCTGGCCGCCACGCTGCACGCGCTGCCGGGCGCCGTCCTCCGTGACGCCCCCCACACCCCCGATGGCGGCGTCCTGGCCGACTATCACGGCGAGGTCGGCGACCCCGCCCTGCTCGCCGAGCGGCTCGACGCCGTCCCGGGCCTGGTGTCGCACGGCCTGTTCCCGCCGTCGATGGTCGGCACCGTCCTCATCGCGCGCGGTGCCGAGCGTGGAGGCACGACAGGTCTCCTGAGCACACGGGTGCCCGGCGGCCCGGGTGGGCTCAGGCGGCCGAGAAGACGACGGGCAGCGCGGTCGGCGCGCGGAACACGTCGCCCCGGATGTAGGGATCGCCGGCGCGGTCGAGCGCCAGATCTCCGAGGCGGTCGAAGACGCGGTTGAGGAGCACCCGGGTCTCGAGCCGGGCCAGATGCATGCCGAGGCACATGTGCGGCCCGTGTGCGAAGGCGATGTGCGGCTGCGCCGGGCGGAAGATGTCGAAGGTGTCCGCGTCGTCCCAGCGGGTCTCGTCGTGGTTCGCCGAGCCGATGTGCGTGGTGACCTGCTCGCCCGGGCCCATCTGCACCCCGCCCACCTCCACGTCGCATGTGGTGGTGCGCGTGATCGTGAGCAGCGGCGGCTCGATCCGCAGACCCTCCTCGATCGCCTGCGGCAGCAGGGAGCGGTCGGCCTGGACCGCGGCCAGCTGGTCGGGGTGGGTCAGCAACAGGTACAGCAGGTTGCCCGACGAGCGGTAGGTCGTCTCGGCCCCGGCCGGCAGGAGGAGGCGCAGGAACGAGCAGATGGCCTCGTCGGTCAGCTTCTCGCCGTCGATCTCGGCCACGACCAGGTCGCTGATGAGGTCGTCGGCGGGGTGCGACCGTCGGTCGGCGCACAGGGCGGCGAAGTATTCCCGCAGCCACTCGGACGCCGCGAGGCCCCGGTCGATGTCGGCCACGAGCCCGATCAGCTCGATCCCCCGGCGGTGGAACTGCGGGAAGTCCTCCTCGGGCAGCCCGAGCAACCGTGCGATGACACGGACCGGGAACTCGAACGTGAGCTGGCGCACCAGGTCCGCTTCGCCGTCGCCCACGAAGCGGTCGATCTGCTCGTCGATGATCGGTGCGATGAGCTCGGGTTCCCAGCGGGCCAGCGCCTTCTCCCGGAACGCGTGCGCGACGAGGTTGCGGTTGGTGCGGTGCTCGGGGTCGTCCATGCCCAGGATCACGTGGCCGAGGACCATGCCGATGGACGAGTCGTAGCCCGTCGAGGAGAACGTCTTGGCGTCGCGCAAGATCCGCGAGCAGTCGTCGTAGCGGTAGGCGATCCATTCCTCTGCGGCGTCGAAGCCCTCAGGGAGCACGTCGGGCGACATGGTGTAGCCCTTGCTCACCGGCTCGTTCCGCCGCTTCTCCGCCAGCGCGGGCCACGGGTCCCGCGACGTGCCGGCGACCACGTCGTCGAACGCGGCGAACGGGTCGTACTCCTGGGCCTCGGACGTGGTCATGGCGCAGCTTCCCTCCCCGCATGGCGCGGTGTGACGTTGGTGTCAGGTTAGGTCTGCCGCCCGCTGCCGCACCACCCCCGCCGGCACGGCGGCCCCGAGCGTGACCGCGTAGGCTCCCGCCCACATGTTGACCCTCCGCACACCCGATGCACGCTTTGCCGGCCTGCCCGGCTTCGACTTCGAGCCCCACTACGCCGAGGTCGCCGACGGCGACGGCGGCACCCTCCGGGTGCACTACCTGCGCGAGGGCGACCCCGCCGCCCCGTTGGTGCTGCTCATGCACGGCGAGCCCTCCTGGTCGTACCTCTACCGCAAGATGATCCCCGTCCTCACCGGCGCCGGGCTGCAGATCGTGGCCCCGGACCTGGTCGGCTTCGGCCGCTCCGACAAGCCCACCGAACGCGGTGACTACACGTTCGCCCGCCACGTCGAGTGGATGCGCGAGCTCCTGTTCGACCGGCTGGACCTCCGCGACGTCACCCTGGTGGGCCAGGACTGGGGCGGTCTCATCGGCCTGCGCCTCGTCGGTGAGCACCCGGAGCGCTTCGCCCGCGTCGTGGCGGCCAACACGTTCCTCCCGACGGGGGACACCAACCCGGGCGAGGCCTTCTTCGCCTGGCAGAAGTTCTCCCAGGAGGTCGAGGAGTTCCCGACGGGCGGCATCGTGCAGGGCGGCTGTGCCAAGGGGATCACCGCCGAGATACGGGCCGCCTACGACGCCCCGTTCCCCGACGAGTCCTACAAGGCCGGCGCCCGCGCCTTCCCCATGCTCGTCCCGTCGCGGCCCGACGACCCCGCCCACGACGACAACGTGGCCGCCTGGGTGGGCCTGGCGGCCTTCGACCGGCCGTTCCTGTGCGCCTTCAGCGATAGCGACCCCATCACCGGCGGGGCCGACCGCAACCTGAAGGAGCGCATCGCCGGCGCCAAGGGGCAACCGCACACGACCATCGTCGGGGGCGGGCACTTCCTCCAGGAGGACTGCGGGGAGGAGCTGGCGCAGGTCGTCGCGGACTTCGTGCGCGCCACTCCGTGACCTCCGCACACCGCGTCGTCGTCGTCGGCGCCGGGTTCTCCGGCATCGGCATGGCGGCCCGCTTGCGCTCGATGGGCATCGACGACTTCGTCGTGCTCGACCGCGGCCACGATCTCGGCGGAACCTGGCGCGACAACTCGTATCCCGGTGCGGCCTGCGACGTCCCGTCCAACCTCTACTCGTTCTCTTTCGCGCTCAACCCCGATTGGTCTCGCTCCTTCTCCTCCCAGTCCGAGATCTGGGACTACATCCGCTCCTGCGTCGACAGGTTCGACGTCGGCGGGCAGCTCCGCTTCGACCATGCGGTCGACGAGGCCCGCTGGGACGAGGAGTCGGAGCGCTGGGTCGTGCACGCGGCGGGGGAGGAGTACGTCGCGGAAGTGCTGGTGTGGGCGACCGGCTCGCTCAGCGAGCCGAAGGTCCCTGACTTTCCCGGCCTCGACGGCTTCCGCGGCAAGGTGTTCCACTCGGCGAAGTGGGACCACGCCTTCGACCTGCGCGGCAAGCGCGTCTGCGTGGTCGGCACGGGCGCGTCCGCCATACAGTTCGTGCCCCAGATTGCGCCGACCGTCGAGCACCTCTACCTGCACCAGCGGACACCGCCCTGGATCGCGCCCCGTCGTGACCGGCCGGTCTCACGACTGCGCAAGCTGGCCTACCGCAAGGTGCCGGCGCTCCAACGCCTGTCGCGGCTGCGCATCTACGCCATCTTCGAGTCGCTGCTCGGGGTCTTCGTGGGACAGCGCGAGCGTACGAAGGCGGTGGTGCGAAAGCGCGCGCTCGACCATCTGTCCAAGCAGGTTCCCGACGAGACGCTGCGGGCCAAGCTCACGCCGCACTACGAGCCGGGCTGCAAGCGCCTCCTGCTCTCCGACGACTACTACCCGTCGCTGAGCCTGCCCAACGTCGAGGTGGTGGACGTACCGGTCGCGCTCGTTCACCGCGCACGAGGTCGTCGGCCAGGACGGCATCGCGCGCCCGGTCGACGTCGTCATCATGGGCACCGGCTTCGAGGCCGCCGAGCCCCCGTACGCGGAGCACATCGTGGGCCGCGACGGCATCCGGCTCTCCGAGCTTTGGAAGGCCGACGGCGTCGAGGCGTACGCGGGCTCCACCGTGGCCGGCTTCCCGAACCTCTTCCTCATGATCGGGCCCAACTCGACGCTGGCCCACAACTCGATGATCTACATGATCGAGTCCCACATCAACTACATCGCCAGCGCCCTGGCCTTCATGGCGCGGCCCGGGGTGCGCACCGTCGAGGTCAAGAAGGGCGTGCAGCGCCGCTACAACGAGCGGCTGCAGGCCCGGCTCGAGCACTCGGTGTGGGTGGAGGGCGGCTGCGGCAGCTGGTACCTCGATCACCGCGGCCGCAACACCACCCTCTGGCCCGACCACACCTGGAAATTCCGCCGGCTGACCCGGCGCTTTCACCCGGGCGAGTACACCGTCCACGCGTAGGCGCGCAGCGCGAGCGCACCCAGGACGACGGCGAAGACCGCCAGGGCGCCGATCTCGGGCAACACCGCGGCCAGCCCGACGTGGCCGTAGATCAGCTTGACGAACGCGTCCATGGCCCAGGCCTGTGGCACGACATGGCCGACGGCGCGGACAGCCGGTCCCACGACGTCGAGGGGATACATGCACCCCCCGAGCAGCCCGCACACGATGCCGAGGACCACGGCCACCGAAATTGCCTGTTCCTCCGAGCGCGAGCGCAGCGAGATCAGCGCGGCGGCGCCCGAATAGGCGAGCGAGAGCATCGCCAGGACCAGGAAGACCCCGGCCGGATTGCCCCAGTGGACGCCGAAGATGAGCACCCCCACGACGAGTAGCCCCGCACACTGCACGGCCGCGACGCAGATGCTGGTCGCGATCAGCGCGGCGACGACGGAGCGGCGGCGCACCGGCGCGGCGGCGATGCGGGCCATGAGGCCGAGCCGGCGCGTCTCGACGACCCCCGATGCGAGCAGCAGCACCGTGATGCCGAGGAAGAGGACGAGGTCCGCCGGCGCCACATAGGAGAACGGGCTGAGCGCCGCCGGCACGTCGGTGTGTGCCAGCGTCACGTCCGTCACCGCGGTGCGATGGCCTTCGGCCGCCATCAGAGCGAGCAGGGCGACAACGTCGGTGCGGGCCTGGACCGCGCCCGTCGAGGCCGACTGGCTCACGAACTCCGCCCGCTGTGACCCGGCCGGGGACGGCAGCATGACGAGGCCGGCCACGACACGCCCGCGCAAGATGTCGTCGGACAGCTGCGACCGGTCGGGCTCGACCCGGACCTTCAGGTCGCCGGTGTGGTGCACCAGTTGCAACAGGCGCGCCGAAGGGTGGACGAGGCCGACCGGCTCCTTGGGGCTGCCCGCCAGCAGACCGGTCACGAGGATGAAGAGGACGGGGAAGACCGTGGCCACGAAGACGTACCGGCGGTCACCGCCGGCGCGGCGCAGGTTGACGCGCAGGATGGCGATCACGGCAGCACCATCCGGCGGACCCGGAGCATGGCGAGCCCACCGGTCACGAGCGCAATCAGGCACAGGACGGCGAACGGGCCGAGGACGGCTGAGGCGGGGTCGTGCAACAGGGCGAGGCGGCCGAACCCCACCAGTGCCCAGCCGTTCGGCGTTCCGAGGCTGAGCACCTGGAGGAACTCGGGGAGCGCGCCGGGCGGCAGCAGATTGCCGCCAAGGAGGGCCAGGACGAGGCCGACGATCAAGGAGGCCGCGAAGGCCTCCTGCGGCGAGCGCGCGAACGAGGTGAGGAACGTCCCGAGGCCACACGTGGCGGCGGTGGCGCCGAGGCACATCAACAGGACCCCCAGCGGTGCGCCCCACTCGGCGCCGAAGACGGCGGCCGTCACTCCCCAGATCACGAGGATCGAGGCCAGCCCCGTCAGCGCGATGGCGAGCAGCTTGCCCCACACGATCGTGCGCGGGCGGATCGGTGCTGCCGCCAACCGGGCCAGCGTGCCGGTCGCCCGCTCCATGAGGAGCGAGCGCATGCCGAGGCCGCTGCCGATGAAGAGGAACACGACGGCGATGGACGGGGCGAAGTAGTCGAGCACCGCCTTGCCTCCGTTGCCGACCATGCTGGTCGCGACGGTGATGGCCGCCGGCTCGGTGGCCGTCCCCCGGTACAGGCGGCCGGCGTACAACCGGCTCGCCAGCCCCGCGGCGAGCGACTCCGCGTACTCCTGGCCGATGAGCGCGTTGCCGCGGTCGACGACGTCAAAGCCCGGGGAGGGCGTCGCGCCGGGCGCCACCATCGGGATCAGCAGGTGGCTCAGGCTCTTGTGGCCGCGCCGGACCGCGATCCCGCCGTCGAGGGTGCCGTCGGCCACCTCGCGTTTGAGCACGTCCTCACCGGTCACCAGGTGCACGGACACATTCGGCGGCAACTGGCTGGCGTGTACCGCGGCACGGACCAGGGCCGGCGTGGAGCCCGAGACGCCGATCGGGATCGGCCCGGTCGACGCGTTGCCCGCGAACGCGAAACCGAGGATGGCGGCGATGGCCAAAGGCGCCACGAGCACCGTGAGCACGGCCGAGCGGTCGCGGACGCGCCGGCGCAACTCGTTGGCGGTGATGGTCCGGATCAGTGGTCGCCCTCCCGAACCCGGCGCGCCGACCGCATGGCGTCAAGGTAGCCCGGTACCCACCCGCGTCGTCGGGTCGAGGTCGCGGCCGAGCAGCACGCCGGACACCGCACCGCACGGCACTGCCTATCCTTGGCGTGTGTCCGGCGTCACGGAGTGGGAGCCCGAGGCCGAGAACTGGGTGCGTTGGGCCCGGACACCCGGCCACGACGCGTACTGGTACTACCGCGAGGCGTTCTTCGAGCTCGTGCCGTCCCCTGGCGCGCGGACGATCGAGTTGGGCTGTGGCGAGGGACGGGTGGCGCGTGACCTGGTCCAGCGCGGCCACCGTGTGATCGGCGTGGAGCCCGCCCGGACGCTGGCGCGCCACGCTCGCGACGCCGATGCGGCCAGCTCGTACGTGGTCGCCGACGGCGCCGCGGTCCCGTGCGCATCCGACGCGTTCGAGCTGGTCGTGGCGTACAACTCCCTGCAAGTGGTCGCCGACATGCGCGGCACGGTGCAGGAGGCGGCGCGGCTGCTGCGGCCCGGCGGCCACCTCTGCCTGACCGTGGCCCACCCCGCCATGGACCTCGGTCGCTTCGTCGAGACCGACGCCGGCACCGTCTTCACGATCCGGCCGTCCTACTTCGAATCACGCCGCGTGGAGGACACGGTCGGTGTCGAGGGATTCGAGATCACCTGCCGAGGGTGGACCTACACCCTGGAGGACTACATGGAGGCCTTCGCCGAGGCGGGGTTGACCGTCGAGGCGATGCGTGAACCGTTGCCGGCCGGACCGTCGTCGCGGTATGTGCGGTGGCGCGACGTGCCCCTCTTTCTCATGGCCCGGCTCCGAAACGGGCGGTAGCGCCGGGGTCGATGACCCGCCGCATCCCGTTGCGCCCACCGGTACGGTGTCCCGCAACGCAAGCATTGTTCGGGGGTGCGCCGTGTCCTGGGTGGAATTCGGAGGGAAGATCGGCAACGACTGGAGGGATTCGGAGCCGTGGTGGCCGCCGCTTCCCACGCCGCCGGCGGGCGCGCCCAACGTCGTCTTGATCGTGCTCGACGATGTCGGCTTCGCCCAGCTCGGCTGCTACGGGTCCGACATCGCGACGCCGGTCATCGACGGCGTCGCCGCGCGGGGCGTCCGGCTCACGAACTTCCACACCACCGCGCTGTGCTCGCCCACCCGCGCCTGCCTGCTGACCGGCCGCAACCACCACCGCAGCGGGATGGGACGCGTCGCCGACCTGGCCACCGGCTTCCCCGGCTACTGGGGGCGGCCGCCCCGCGAGAACGGGTTCCTCTCCGAGATCCTCCGGGCCAACGGCTATGCCACCTACGCGGTGGGGAAGTGGCACCTGACCCCTGAGGACGAGACGAACATGGCACGCTCGCGCCGCACGTGGCCGCTCGGTCGCGGGTTCGACCGCTGGTACGGCTTCCACGGCGGTGAGACGCACCAGTTCGTGCCCGGCCTCTACCACGACAATCACATCGTCCGGCCGCCGCGCCACATCGAGGAGGGCTATCACCTGAGCCAGGATCTGGCCGATCGCGCCATCGAGTACCTCGGTGACCTGCGCGCCGTCGACGACCAGCTGCCGTTCTTCCTCTACTTCGCGACCGGGGCCTGCCACTCACCGCATCACGCCCCGGCCGAGTGGATCGAACGCTACAAGGGACACTTCTCGCAGGGTTGGGACCGCTGGCGCGACGAGATCTTCGCCCGCCAGCTCGCGACCGGTGTCGTCCCCGGGGGGACCACGCTCTCACCCCGGCCCCCGTGGGTGCCCGCCTGGGACGACCTCGACGAGCGGGAGCGCGCGTTGTCCGAGCGCTTCATGGAGTGCTTCGCCGCGTTCTTGTCCTATACGGACGAGCAGATCGGTCGCGTCCTCGACTTCGTCGACGAGACGGGCGACGGCGACAACACGGTGGTCATCCTGGTGTCCGACAACGGTGCGAGCTCTGAGGGCGGCAAGGAGGGGACCATCAACGAAGGACGACTTTCCAATTTCGAAGGCGTCGGTGTGGACGAGATGTACCGGCGCATCGACGAGATCGGCGGGCCGCTCAGCCACAGCAACTACCCGTGGGGCTGGACCATGGCCGGGAACACGCCCTTCAAGCGCTGGAAGCGCGAGGTGCACGAAGGCGGCGTGGCCGACCCCTGCCTCGTCAGGCTCCCACAGCACCGAGCCTCGGCGACCGCCGGAGGGCTGCGCCGGCAATACGCCCACGCGATCGACGTCCTGCCCACGGTGCTCGAGCTCGTCGGCGTCACGGCGCCCGCAGCGATCGACGGCGTCGAGCAGTCACGTATCGACGGCACCAGCTTTGCGTACGTCCTCGACGACGCGGGGGAGCGTGCTCCCGGTCGTCACCGCACGCAGCACTTCGAGATGCTGGGCTCGCGCGCCATCTACCACGACGGCTGGAAGGCGGTCGCGTTCCACCCCGTCGGTCCCCTCTACGACGACGGGCTGCGCTCGAACGCACCGTTCGACGACGACGTCTGGGAGCTCTACCACGTCGCCGAGGACGTGTCCGAGGTGCACGACCGCGCCGCCGAGTTCCCGGAGAAGGTGGACGAGCTCGTCGCGCTGTGGTGGGAGGAGGCCCGGCGCAACGACGTGTTGCCCCTCGACAACCGTGTCCTCGAGGCGATGGCGCACAAGCACGACCGCCGCCGCTACCAGGACACATACCGCTACTTCCAGGGCGGCGCCCAGGTCCCCGAGTGGGTGGCGGTCGACGTGCGCAACCGATCGCATGCCATGAAGGTCGAGATCGAGACGTCCGACGGCCTCGTTCCGGACGGCACATTGCTGGCCCTCGGGTGTGCGCTCGGCGGCTGGTCGTTCCACGTGCTCGAGGGGAGACTGCGCTACGTGCACAACCTGCACGGCCAGGCCCACTACGAGGTGGCGGCCGCAGGTGTGCTTGCACCGGGGCGCCACACCGTCGAGTTCCGCTTCGAGAAGGACCAGGGTGCGGGCGGCACGGCCGCACTCTTCGTCGACGGCGACCCGGTCGGCGAGGCCGAGGTCCCGAAGTTCACGCCCGTCGCCTTCAACGAGGTCGGTGTCGGCCTCACGTGCGGGTACGAGTGGGGCCCCGCGGTCGGCTCGGGCTACGAGGCGCCGTTCTCCTTCAACGGCACCATCTGGCGCGCGGAGGTGTCCGCCACGGGCCCGGTCGTTCACGATCCCGTGGCCGACGTCGCCGCCATCCTTGCCTCACAGTGACGTCGGGCCCGGGAGCTGGATACGGGAGACCGGCTGTTCTCCCTGGGTGCCGCCGTTCCGTCAGGTCGGCCAGACCTAGCGGTTCACCTGAGGGAAATTCATAGTTTCACCCGGCCTTCCCCGTTCCCCCCTCATGGAACGGGGATTACCCACCCCGTTTGCCGCTCCCCTGAGGGCAGGGTCCAGTGCGCATGTCCGGTGGGAGGGCAGCATGGTGCGGGGAATAACGACACTCGTTCGCCGGTCGGCGCATGCTGCACGCGCACGACGGTCGTCATCTCACGTGCGTCGCCCTCGCGGTGGCTCCCTTGGCCCTGCTCGCCAGCGTGGCGGCGCAGAGCCCGGCGTCGGCCACCAGCGTCTCGGCGGTGATGCTCGGTGTGAATCCTCCGACCCCCGGGGCTCCGGCGTCTTATCCGATCTCGTTCACGCCCGCCACGACCCTGGGCCAGAACAGCACGATTTCCATCGCCGCCGCTCCCGGCACCGCCTTTTCGCCGTGTACCGCTACCTGCCCCTCCTACACGATCGCCCAAGCAGGCAGCTACAAGAAGTACCCGCGGGTCTCCGTCCAGGCGACCGCCGGCAGCACGACCACCAATGCCTTTGTCGTCACGGTCGGGACCACTGAAATCTACGGCGGCAAGTCGGTGACCATCCTTGCCGAAGGAACGAACCCGACCACGTCGCCGGGTTCGACGTCGAAGGGGACCCTCACCCTCTCGACGTCGAAGAACCCGTCGCCCGTCAGTGTGAGCTACTCGATCGGTACGGCCAGGCTGGCCCTGCTCCAGGGTGCGGTTCCCGATGGCGCCGCCACACCCAATCTGGATCTCTCGTCCCCGACCTATCTGGAGAGCCTCTTCGGAGTGCCGACCGACACGGAGCCGGCGCTCGGTACTGCGTACGCCTCCGGCAACACCTGGAACCAGATCGACGGATACGGGGGCACGTTGGCGTTTCTCCAAAGAGAAGGCTGGTCGACGCCGAACAACCTGCCGATCCCGGGCTATCAACTGGTGCTCGGGGTGCCGATCCTTCCCAAGAACAACGGCGGGGTCTCGTTGGAGAACGGCGCCCACGGGGACTACAACGCGTACTTCCGCCAGATGGCGACGTCGCTCATCGACGAGGGGCTGGGGAACACCTGGCTGCGCCTGGGCTACGAGTTCGACAACAGTGGGTTGAAGGGCCCCTCGAGCCCGTGGGGCACCGGGAACAGCACGACCCAGGAGGAGTACTTCGCCCAGTACTGGCAGCAGATCGTGGCGACGATACCGCGGTGCCCGGAGAGAATTTCAAGTTCGTGTGGAACCCGGACGGCTACGCCTTCCTGGGAGCGAACGACCAGGAATACCTGAAAAGTGGTGGGTTCAACGTGTCTGCGGCGTGGCCCGGAAAGCAATACGTCGACTACGTCGGCGCCGACGTCTACGACTGGCAGCCCACGATGGAGACGGGGTACACGCCGGCCGAGAACTGGGCGAACTTCATCCAACCGCAACTGCAGGGCGCCCTACAGTTCGCGTCGAGCGAAGGTGTGCCGCTGGCCTTCCCTGAGTGGGGCGTGATGTCGAAGGGACCGGTCTTCCCCGGCATGGGCGACGACCCCGGCTACGTAAACGGCATGTACTGCTTCATGAGCAACCCGGCCAATGAGGTTGCCTGGGAGAGCTATTCCAACACCTCGTACCAAGACTGGAACACGCAGATCACAGGGAACTCGTTCCCCCAATCCCTGGCGGCGTTCCAGGCCGACTTCGGTCAAGGGTCGACCGCCGCCTGTTGAGCGCCGGCGGCGTCCGCCGAGTGACGTCCGTTCCGCTCACCGCGGCGGCGTGGGCCCGGTGCTCTGCGCCTACTCGAAGCTCGGCCGGTGCTCCCGTGAGCGCTTGAGCTCGTAGAACCCTTCGGTCTGCGTGCACAGCAGCACGCCGTCCCACAGCAGTCCGGCCGCTTCGCCCTTGGGCGCCGGGGTGACGACCGGCCCGAAGATCGCCTGGCCGTTGTAGTGGATGACCGGGGTGCCGACGTCGTAGCCCACTGGATCCATCCCGGCCCGGTGCGACGCCTCCAGCGCGTCGTCGAACTCCTCAGACGTGGCCGCGTCGGCGAGCGAGGCCGGCAGGCCGAGCTCCTCGAGCGCCTCGGGCACGATCTTGGGCCGCTCGTTCTCGTCGCGCATCCGTCCCTGTACGTGGATGCGGTTGCCCAGTGCCGTGTAGAGCGGCAGCAGGATGTCACGGCCCTTCAGCTGCTCGGCCGCGATGCAGACCCGTACCGGCCCCTTGGCGAGCGACATGCGCTTGCGGTACTCGTCGCTCAGTCCCTCCCGGTCCGCGTTGAGGATGGCGAGCGACATCACGTGCCACTCGGTGTGGATGGCGCGCACCTTCTCCACCTCGAGCATCCAGCGCGAGGTGATCCAGGCCCAAGGACACAGCGGGTCGAACCAGAAGTCGGCGGTGTCGGTCATGGGATGCCTCCGTCCACCCGCACGACGGTGCCCGTCACGAAGGACGAGGCGTCCGTCGCCAGGAACATCGCCGCGCCCACGATCTCGGGGGGCTCGACCGGCCCGGCCCAACGCGTGGTGCGGCATGCCACGTTCGAGGATCTTCGGGTCCCACGCCTTCGAAATGTCGGTGAGGAACGGCCCCGCCATGATCGTGTTCACCCGCACCGTCGGCCCGAACGCCTTGGCGAAACCCTCGGTCAGCGCGTTCAGCCCGGCCTTGGCGGCGTCGTAGGGCAGCATGTGCGGCGCCGGCCGGATGGACCCCGTGCTCGAGACATTGATGATGGATCCACCATACGGGCCTGCCGCCATTCTCGTGCCCACGAGCGCAGTGAGCCGGAACGGGCCCTTCAGGTTGACCCCGAGCACCTTGTCCCACAGCTCCTCGGTCACCGACGGGAGGTCCGGGTAGAGCGGCGACATGCCGGCGTTGTTCACCAGCACGTCGACCCGGCCGAAACTCCCGTAGGCCTGCTCGACCAGGCCGTCGAGCTCGTCCCAGTGGCCCACGTGGCACGCGACCGGCAGCGCCCGGCGGCCCATCGCTTCGACGTCGGCCGCGACGTCTTTGCAGCTGTCGATCTTGCGGCTGGCGATCACCACGTCGGCGCCCGCGGCCGCGAAGCCGAGCACCATCTCGCGTCCGAGCCCGCGGCTCCCGCCGGTCACCAGCGCGACCTTTCCGCTCAGTGCGCCTTCCTCTGCCATCTCTCCTCCGATCGCTAGTTCGCCCGCAACAGCTCCGCGACCAAGTGCGTCACCGCCTTGGCCATCGGGATGTGCAGCGACTCGTTGGGCCCGTGCGCATTGGAGTGCGGGCCGAGCACGCCCGTCGCCACGAACTGCACCCCGGGGAAGCCCTTCTGCAGGTCGGCCAGGAACGGGATGGAGCCGCCCTCGCCGACCGCGCCCGCCACATGCCCGAAGCGTTCCTTTGACACCCGGTCCAGCGTCGCCGCGACGCCGGCGTCGAGCGGCGGGGCCACCCAGCCCTGGGCGACGCCCTCGACGTCGATGGTGACGTGTGCCCCTTCGTCGGTGCGGATGGCCGAGATAAGGGCGTCGCACGCCGCCTGCACGTCGACGTCGGGTGGCAGCCGCACAGCGAGCTTGAGGGTCGTCGACGGCCGCAGGACGTTGCCGGCGTCGCGCGGCCTGGGCAGCCCGTCGGCGCCGACCACCTCGAGCGCGGCGCCCCACGTGCGCGCCGCCAGCCGAGCCAGCGGGTCGGCACCGAGCAGGTGCAGCCCGTCGACGATCGGATAGCCGCTGTCGGGGAACTCCGCGGCCAGCGTCTCGAGATTGGCCCGGTGCGCGTCGGGCATCCCCGCCCCGAGCAGCTCCGGCAGGAGGATGCGGCCGTCGGCCTCGTCCTCGATCTTCGACAAGATGCGCGCGCAAGATCCGGAACGACGACGGCACCACCCCGCCGCCCTGGCCGCTGTGGATGCCCTCGGTCAGCACGTCGACCGTGACGGTGACGATGAGCATGCCGCGCAGCGACGTCGTCAGCCACAGGCGGTCGTAGCTCAGCCCGCCCGAGTCGAGGCAGACGACGAGCTGCGGTGTCCCGATGCGCGGCGCCAGGTGTTCGAGGTACGCGGCGAGGTCGGGGCTGCCGCTCTCCTCGCTCGCCTCGATGAGGACGAGGACGCGGCCGTGTCCACCGCCCGCTTCCGCCAGAGCCGTGACGGCGGCGAACGTCGAATAGCCGTCGTCGGCCGTGCCGCGCCCGTAGAGCAGGTCGCCCTGGCGCACCGGTTCGTAGGGACCGAGACCCTGGCGCCACTCTCCGAGCGGCGGCTGCTTGTCCATGTGGCCGTAGATGACGATGGGGTCGCCGGCGCCGCCGTTGTCGACGAGCAGCACCGGCGTGCGGCCGGGCAGTTGGACGATCTCGGTCGTCAGCGCCTCCGTCCTGGTCGCGCACCCAGTCACGCAGGAGTTCGGCCGCGGCGGCGATGGCGCCGCGCTCGGCCCAGTCCGGGTCGAACGCGGGGGAGAGGCAGGGGATGCGCGTGTACTCGGACAGCGCAGGCAGGATCCGCTCCTCCCAGGCGGCGTCGATGGCGTCAGTCATGGACGTTGAGCACGACGGTTCACGAGGAGGGGCTCTCGGTGATCTCGGCCAGCCGCTCGAGGGTCTTGGTCATGGCTTCCTTGGTCTGCTTGCCCACCGGTCCCGCCTTGAGCATGAAGCGCTGTCTTGTCCTGCGTGATGTCCCAGGTCTCGCGGACGAGGGTGCCGCCGCCGGACGCTTCGAACTCGTAGCGCCAGATGCGCCCGCCGATGAAGCCGACCCAGTGGGCCGGCGAACGTCGTTTGCCAGGCGATCCGCTTGTCCGGCTCGAACTCGATCACCGTGTTTGACATCGAGTAGGGCACTCCGAGCTTCATCGACATGCCGAAGGTGCGTGCCGAGTGCCAGCTGCTCGGGTGCACCCTCTTTGAGCTGCTTGACCGATCCCGAGCCGTCGATCTCGGGGTGCCGCGACGCGTCGGCCACGATCGCAAAGATGTCGTGCAGCCGGTGCCGTTGATGACCCGCTCGACGCTGACGACTGTGTCTCCCATGCTGCGACCTCCGATCGGGCCGTTCCCCGGGCGACGACCTAGGGCGCCCGGCGCTCCTCAGAGGGCGTGGGCGACCAGGTCGCTGAGCTGCACCCACTCGAGCGTGGCGGCGTGGGTCGACGCCAGAACGACCGGCGGCGCCATCCCGGCATCGAGTGCCTCCTGCCAGCGCGGACGCGCACAGGCACCACTGGTCGCCCGGCTGCAGGCCGGCGAAGCCGAACTCGGGATGGGGGGTCGACAGGTCGTTGCCGACGGACGCCGAGAACACGAGAAACTCGGCCGTCACACGCGTGCAGACGGTGTGCACGCCGATGTCCTCGGCGCCGGTGTTGCAGCAGCCGTCGCGGAAGAAGCCGGTGACCGGGTCGAAGTTGCAGGGCTGGAGATCTTCGCCCAGGACGTTCTGTGCCATGGTCCATTTGAGCACGGCGCCGTCGGGCCGCCTGGCTCACCCTCTGCCTACGAGCTGGGGAGCGGGTGCGCCCTCGTAGCGGTCGATCCACGCGAACGAGCTGACCGGCGCCCGCTTCAACCGCCGTGCCGCGGCCACCGGGTGGCCCAGTACGACGAGGGCTGCAGCGACCACGGTCTCGGGGAGGCCGAAGAGCGCGCGCAGTTCGGCTTCCCGCCGAACCGCCACGGTCGTCATCACTCCGCCGAGACCCTCGGCACGCGCGGCGAGCAACAGGCTCCAGACGAAGGGGTAGATCGAGGCGCCGCCGACCATCGTGTAGCGCGGGCAGGTCGCGGTCGACCGTGGCAAGCACGCCGAGGTCGGCCAGGACGAGTAGGAGTGCCGGCGCGGTATCGAGTTTCTCCGCGAACCCGGGTGCGGCGGCGCCGGCCTCGGCGAACTGGCCCGCGTGGGCGAGCGCCGCGCGCCTCTTCGCTCGCGGTCGGTCAGCGGCGACCACGGGGTCAAGCCCGGCGGCGGCGAGTGCCATGTAGTCGTACCAGCCCGAGAGGTAGAGGTCCCGCAGCGCGGTCCGCGCGGCGTGGTCCTTCACGACGATGACGCGCCAGCCCTGGCGGTTGCCGCCGTTCGGGGCGAAGCGCGCCGTCTCGAGCACGCGGGCGAGCACCTCGTCGGACACCGGCTCGTCCGTGTAGTCGCGCACGGCGCCCGTGCTGCGCAGGGTGGTGAGGAGATCGAGGTCCACGAGTTGCCCACCGTAGCGGTCGCTGGTTCTATCTGGGGCGTGACGGCATCCAGGGCGCGGACGGCACGGAGGTTCTGCCACCGGGGTCGCGGGCGTGGCGCGACTCGCGGGCTCGCCGACACACCCCTCGTGGTGTCACCGATGGCGGGTGGGCCCGTCCACGGTGGATCTCGTCGTCGCCGCGTCGAAGGCGGGGGCGTTCGCGTTCCTCGCCGGCGGCTACAAGAAGGCGGAGGACCTGCGCTGCCGAGATGGCGGCGGTGCGGGCGGCGGGCGTGGACGTCGTTCGGCGTCAACCTCTTCGTGCCGGGCGCGGCCGACGGACGACGCCCGATCAGCTCGAGGCCTACCTGGCGTCGCTGCGGCCGCTCGCCCAGTCGCTCGGCGCCGAGCTCGGCGCAGGCGTGTGGGACGACGACGACTACCCGGTCAAGCTCGACGCTGGTGCTCGCCGAACGGCCGGCGGTCGTCAGCTTCACGTTCGGCCTGCCCGACCCCGCAGGCGGTGCGCGCGTTGCGAGCGTGCAGGCTCGCTCGTCATGGTGACCGTGACGACACCGGAGGAGGCCGAGGCGGCGTTGTCTGTCGCACCCGACGCGCTGTGCCTGCAGGGTGCGGAGGCCGGCGCCCACCGGGGCAGCCTGACCAACGTCGATCGCCCCGACGCCGACCGGCCCGTGCGCGCACTCCTGGCCGCGGTCCGGCGCCGCACGCTGGTGCCGCTCGTCGCCGCCGGCGGCGTCGCCGGACCCGACGACGTGGCCGACCTTCTTGCCCGGGGCGCCGCCCTCGTCCAGGCGGGGACGGCGTTCCTTCGCTGTCCTGAGTCGGGGGCGCAGCCGGCGGCCAAGGACGCGCTGGCCGGCCTCGGTCTTCACCGAGACGGCGCGTCACCCGCGCCTTCAGCGGGCGGCGGGCCCGCGCTCTCGTCAACGCGATGGTGCACGAACACCCGGACGCGCCGGCGGCCTATCCCGAGATCAACAACGCCACCCGCCCGCTGCGCGCCGCGGCCGCACGAGCGGGCGACGCCGGGCACATGAGCCTCTACGCCGGCACGGGGTTCCAACGGGCTGAGGCCCGTCCCGGCGGCGGAGGTGGTCGAGCGGCTGGTGTCAGGATGGCGCCGGTGACCAGCCGCCGGCAGACGAAGACGATCGAGTTCACGCCACCCGACATCGACGGCGTCGGGGGCGAGCTGGCCGCCCTGCGCGACGCCGGCGACGGATGGCTCAACCTGCTGCCCGGCGTCGTGGACGATCGCCGGACTCAGCCAGCCCGCCGGGCTGTTCGCCTTCTTCGGGACCCGGCAGCCGCCCGTGACGATGGCGACGGTGATGCCGGCGCGCCTGGACAAGCGCGACGTCGAGGGAATGTCGGTGGGCCTGATGCACCCGACGGGCGGCAAGTCCGTCGCCCGCCTGGCCGAGGCAGGGGTCGCGGTGCCCGACCGGGTGGGTGGTACGCCAGGATCACCCACGGCGCGGGCTGGTGTTGCGGACGGCACCGGACGCCGACCCCGGCGGACATCGTGCGGTGGTGTGTACGAGCCGGCACGGCCCTGTGCCTCGTCGACATGACGGGCCAGTGGCAGGCCGTCGTGTACCTGCCGTAGGTCCGGGTCTGTTCGATGGCGACGGGGGAGCGGCGCGACGACGCGGCGCTCGCCGACGGGCTCGGACGATGGGTGGCCGCGCGCGCCGGGACGGTGCCCGGCGCGTCCTCGGGCCCGGACCCGGTGACGATCGCCGGCTTGGTCCACGCCGAGGGGGGCATGGCGAACGAGACGGTGCTCGTCGACTTCGGGCCGGGCCATGCCGGCATGGTCGTGCGGCTCCCGCCTCTCGACGCGACCTTTCCCGACTACGACCTCGCCCCCCAAGGCGGCCGTGCAGAACGCGGTCGCGGCGGCCGGGGTGCCCGCGCCGGCCCCGGCGATCGTCGAGTCTGATCCGGCCTGGGTCGGCGCGCCGTTCCTCGCCATGCCGCGGGTGCATGGGGACGTTGCCGGACCGGCGCCTGCGTTCGATCCCTACGTCCGGGACGCCGGTCCGGCGCTCCAGCGTGTCATGCACGACGGCCTCATCGATGTGCTGGCCGCGATCCACGCGGTGCCGTGGGAGGCGGCGGGCTTGGCGGCGGTGCTGGCCGGACCGCGCCTCGGCGACGCCGTCGCGCGGTGGGCCGCGCTACGTCGAATGGTCGTCGGAGGGCGACCCGCTCCCGGCGCTCGCCGAGGCGCTCGACTGGTGCGCGCGTCACTGCCCGCCCGAACGCGACGCGGTGCTTCTCTGGGGCGACGTCCGCCTCGGCAACCTCGTCTTCGACGAGTCGCGTCACGTCGTCGCCGTCCTCGACTGGGATCTCGCCGCGCCGGTCCCCGTGAGATGGACCTCGGCTGGCATCTTCGGGCTCGACTTCATGATGGAGGAGCTGTTCGGCCAGCGAGTGACCGGGTTCCCGTCGAGGATCGAAGCGCTGGAGCGCTACGAGCAAGAGTCCGGCCACGAGGTGCGCGACCTCGCGTGGCACGAGGTCTTTGCGCTGACCCGGGCGTTGGCCATCAACGACCGCCATCAGCGCATCACCGGTGATCCTCGCCGGCGCGACAACCCGATGGGTTCGGTGCTGCTCGCCGCGTCTGGAAGGCGCCAGCTCCTCGACCTGATACTGACGTTCCGGGGGCGGACCGGTCGCACATCGGTTGTACGGGGCCCACGACGCCAGCCGAGTAGGCCGAATGGCCCATGCGGATCGCGGCCCAATGGCCGAACAATTCGTTCGTGGCAACGAGTGCGGTGGTGTCGGGCGTCGAGGCACCGTCGGCAGGCTCGGTGCCGGGCCGAAACGACCGGCGACGTCATGGGTTCGCCTGGACGGCATTGTTGGGGGCCGGCGGCTCGGCCTTGTTGGCGCTTGTCGAGCGACCTTCCTGCCTCCCCGTTCGGGCCTCATGCCGCTGGTGCGTGGCCGCTGGCTGCCGTCGGTGCCGGCACGATCGTGGGAGGGGCCCGTCGGTGCCGGCGTGGGCGGCCCCGGCGAACAGCGGCCCCGGCGTGCCACACGGGACACGTGCTCGTCCTGGCGACGGCCCTGTTCGGGGTCGCGCTCCTCGGCGTCTGCCTGGGTCCGCCTCTGGCGGGCGGTGCGAGCCGATCGCGAGCCTCGGATTGCGCGACGTGTGGTGGGTCGCCGCCGCGTGGGTGGCACCGCTGCTGCTCGCGGCACCCTTTGCCAGCCAGGACGTCTGGGTCTACGCGGCCCAGGGCAAGGTGGTGACCTCGGGCATGAGTGCGGCGACGCCCGCTGCACGCGCTCGGTCATTCGGCGTGGCTCTCGGGTGTCGACCCGAAGTACCTGAAGGGCGGGTCGATCTACGGACCGGGCGCCAACGACCTCTCCGCATTGTTCGCGAGCGTTTCCGGCGGGCACCCGTGGATCAGCGGTCGAGGGCTGGCGGTTCACGGTCATCGCCTCGATGGTCCTGTGTGGATGGGGCGTGGCGAAGATCACTGCGGCTCGCGGCGCGAACCCGGTGGAGGCGGTCGTTGCCGGCGTTGCCAACCCCGCCGTGCTCATCGCCTTCATTGCCGGTGCCCACAACGACGCCGTCATGATCGGACTGGTCGTGGCCGGTATCGCCCTCGCCGTGACCGGGCAGACGGTGGTGGGCGCTGGCCGTGCTCGCCCTCGCCGTCACCGTCAAGGCGCCGGCCGCGCTCGCGGTCCTGGCCGTCGCCTGGTGGTGTTGGAAGGGTTCGTGGCTCCGGCGTGCGTTGGCGGTCGCTGCGGGTGTCGCCGTGACCCTGGCGGCGCTCGGTCATGACCGGGTTGTTCAGCGGCGGGGGTTTCAGCTGGTTGAAGTCCGCGTCGATCGGCACGGTCGCCAGCGCGTTCTCGCTCGTGCGTTTTGCGGGCACGCATCTCGTCGGGCCCCGTGAACCTCGTGCAGACGATGGGCATCGTCGTCGCCATCGTGCTGGTTCTCGCCGTGCCGCGCGGCCGGAGTTGGATCGGTGCCCTTGCCATCGGCTTCGCCGTGATGGCGGTTTGTTCCGCCAATCCCCAACCTTGGTACCTGTTGTGGGCGGTGCCGCTCGTGGCATGCACCTTCGTCGACGGGCGGCGTGCAGCGCGCCGCGCTCGTAGTTCTGTGCGCCATGGCGGCCTGGAGCGTGCTGCCCTTCGGTCCGCTGGTCTGGTTCGGCGGGATAATCGCGCTGGCCGTCATCGGGTTCCGTTGGACTCGGTCGTGGCAGGTGCCCGAAGTACTGGCTCAGACGCAGCCGGGGCCTGTGGGCGACGCGGTCTGACGATCGCGTGCGCGGGGAGCACGGTGGGTCCCGCCGGGACGATTCCGGCGGAACCGGGCGGTGGACACAACCAGAACGATCTTCGGCTGTGCGGCGCTTCAGCCTCCGTCGAGGAGCGAGAAGCCCATGACGCCGGCCTTGGCCACCTCGTAGCAGAGCGTGTCGTAGGGCTCGACGAGGCCGTAGGTGACCTCGCCGTCGCACGTGACGCGGCAGTGGTGTTGGTCCTGTCCGGCGAGGCGGCGGCGAACGTCGGGGTCGTTGACGTCGAAGGTCTCGGCGTGCACGACGACTTCGTCGCCCTCGGCGACCGCCATGCCGTGCCAGAGGTCACCGTCGGGCGTGCCGCCGTTGGGGCCGCCGTACATGCCGCAGCGCAGGAACGCGATCTGGTTGCCGAGACGCTCGAACGTCATCGTCTTGACCGAGCCGTCGGCGAAATGCAGATCGACCTCGCCGCTGTGCAACAAGTGGGTGTCGGGCTCGAAGCGCATGCGGTGGACGCGCTTGGTGAGCGTGCGCGCTGCGCTTGCGCGGGTCGCCGATGTTGTAGAGGACGTGGTCGCCCCAGATGCCGAAGTCCGCGAACTCGACCCACTCACCGCTGTGCGGGTGCTGCATCCCCATGTAGCGCCCGGGCCCGCCGACGCCGTCGCGCGTTCCCCAGTGGTGGTCGCGGGTGCCGAGGTGCGTGTCGGTATCGAGCTCGAAGCGCTCGCCGTGCGCCTCGACCCATCCCTGCTGGCGGCCGAAGCCGTCGTAGCCCGCAATGGGGCTCATGGCGCGGCCGCCGACGATGATGCCGGCGCCCAGCTGGCGGAAGACGGGCCGCTTCGTATCGAGCCAGTCGATCTCGAAGGCGACCGGGAGGTCCGCGCCGGTGGCGTCCGTTCCGGGGTCGAGGCGGAGCCGCCAATGGCGGAAGGGCTCGACGACCTCGAAGCTGAAGGGACCGAGCCGCATGTCCATGCGGTCGTTGCGCAGCTTCTGGTGGGCCCGCACGGTCGTGTGCCGGCCGCGCACGTTGACGATCGCGAAGGCCTCCGCGGTGCCGAGGTTCGGGTAGAAGGCGAGGCCGATCACCACCAGGAGGTCGCCGACCTTGTCCTGACAGGTGAACCAGACTCGCTCGTAGGCCTGGGCGTCGGGCGTCCACATCACGCGGACCGGATAGGGCGCGTTGTGGACGAGGAACTCATCGAGCCCGCTGAGCGGCGCGTGCTCGGCTGCGGCCGGGTAGGGGGAGGCGCCGGGCCCTTGAGCGTCGTTCTGGTCTGGGTCGGTCAGGTCGGGTCGGGGAGATCGGTCGGGTCGGGCATGCGGGAGCACAGTACGCTCGCGCCGTGGCGGCCGACCAGCCGATCGAAGCAGCCGAACGAACACGAAGTGGCGATCCCATCGACCCACGCGACGCGGCCTTCTTCGTGCGAGAGGACTACTACGACGTCCTGGCGAGGCTGCGGGCAGAGGACCCGGTGCATGCGTGCAGCCCCGGCTTTTGGGTGGTGACCCGCTACGAGGACATCCGGGACCTCAGCCGCGACCCCGCGCACTTCTGCTCGGGACGGGGTGCCCTCGTCAACGACCCCATCCGGTCGAGCGGTACGCCGACGCTCGCCCGTTCGATCCTCCACATGGACCCGCCCGAGCACGCCGTCTTCCGCAAGCTGGTGAACCGTCAGTTCACGCCACGGGCCCTGTCGGGGCTCGAGGAGTCGATCCGCAAGAGTGCCAGCCGGCTTCTCGACGCGGTCGACGCTGCGGGCTGAGATCGACTTCGTCGCCGAGCTGGCGGCGCCGTTCCCACTCACCGTGATCGCCGAGCTGCTCGGGATCGAGCGAGGCGGACCGGGAGGACTTCCGCCGGTGGTCGGACGCGGCGATCGAGTCACCGGATCTGCCGCCCGAGGAGACGATGGCCGCGCTGGGCGAGCTGTCGGGGTTCATCGTCGAGCACATCCGGGTCAAGCGGGAGCGGCCGGGTCAGGACCTGGTGTCGCTCCTCGTCGGCAGCGAGATCGACGGCCAGCCGCTCAGCAAGGAGGAGCTGTTCATGTTCCTCCTCACCCTGCTGGTGGCCGGCAACGAGACGACGCGGACACTGTTGTCGGGCAGCGCGATCGTGCTGGCGGAGCACCCGGACCAGCGGTCGTCGTTGGCCGGGGATCCGGCGTTGTTGCCGGGGGCGGTGGAGGAGTGCCTGCGCTGGGTGACGCCCGTGCACGCGTTCTGCCGCACGGCGACGGAGGACGCGGTGATCGCGGGCACACCGGTGCGCGCCGGTGACTACCTGTGCATGCTCTACGCGTCGGCGAACCGGGACGAGCGCGTCTTCGGGGCCGATGCGGCCGTGTTCGACGTGCGCCGCCAGACGGTGCCGGTGCATCTCGCGTTCGGCTTCGGCGAGCACGTCTGCCTCGGCGCCAGCCTGGCGCGGCTCGAGGCGAGGATCTTCTACGAGGAGCTGCTGGCGCGCTTCCCCGCTACGAGGTGACGGGACCGGTCGAGCGGGTGCTCTCGACGACGGTGGCGGGCATACGGTCGCTGCCGGTGGTGCTGGCGCCCTAGCGCCTCAGCCGGCGGCTGTGAGCAGGCGCCTGGTCGGGGGTGGCGCCGGCCGCAGCACGGCCTCGCGGAGGTCGCCGAGCAGCGCCTCGACCGCACCGGGGTCGGCACTGAGGCGCAGGCGGCCGCCTTGGCGCTCGGAGTGGACCAACCCGCTCTGGCGCAGCACCTTCACGTGCATGCTCACCGTGGGTTGGGCCAGCCGGAAGAGGGTCGCGAGCTCGCCGACGCTGCTCGGGGCTGCGGCGAGGGAGTGGAGGATGGCGAGGCGCGTGGGGTCGGCGACGGCCTTGAGGCGCCGCGCCACCGACTCGGTCCGCGCCCGAGCCTGCTCGTCACCCGGCCCGACGCCGATCCCGATCACCACGAGGTCGGGGAAGTCGAGGTAGAGGCTCGACCCGAAGAACAGGCAGGGGACGAACGCCACGGGCTTGCCGCCCTCGATGTCCGAAGCGATCCGGGGCAGGCGCTCCCGGAAGATGTCACACCCCGGAGTTATGAGTACATCCAGTGACGTCCTCCGCTCGTATTGCGAGACGAAGTGCCGACCGGCCTGCTCCATAGCCGGCAGCCACTGTTGCCACATGTCGTTGACGGGTGCCCAGACCTCCGCGAGCAGGTCCAGGTACGAACGGACCAGCCCGGGGGACTCCTTCAGGCGACGGAAGCGATCGGAGAAGAGCGCGAGCTCCTCGTCGGACTCCGAGGGCATGTCGAGGTCGAGGGGCACGGTGGGGACGGCCCGCTCGAGCGCCGCCCACAACACATCGGGATCGGTGGCGTGGAGGGCGCCGGCGTAGTGGGCGAGGATGTGCATCTCGGTGAACGACGTCTCGTCGTCGGTGTCGTCCCAGAAGGTGCGGACACGTTCCGCGAGGTCCGGGCGCTCGTCGAAGGCCATTGCCGCGGCGCCGCACATGCTGGCCGGAGGCGGGGTCGCAGTCGACCTGCTCGAGGTACTGCGTCCGGACCGAAGGGCTCGCTGCCGTCAACAGGAGCCAGGCCAGATCGCTGGCGAGCGATGGCGTCGGCCAGGACCGACGGCGTCGCCGGCGCATTCTGAGTACTGAGAATAGGCATACGCCTATATTAGGATATTCTTGATTATGTGTCAAACTTCCTTTATAGATGGCGACATCCGAGGGGGGACATGGAACCGCTGACCGGGAGCGGAATAGGTCAAGCGAGGTGCGTTCATGATCCAGACCCGAGGAGTCGAATCGCTGGTCGACCTGCATCGGCAGGAGCTGATCAGCCAGGCCGGATCGGTGCGGTCCCGGCGGGGTTCTTCGAAGACGCAGCACAGCTCGACGCAGCGCTCGGCCGCCGGCCTCCCGGTTACCGGTGGCCGAGCGGTGCGCCGGGCCGTGGCTCCGCGTTTCGGCGCTTGGCTCATCGACTTCGGCACGAGGCTCGGGGGAGCGACGGTCCGGACGTCGAGCTGACGGTCGGCTGAACCGAGCCCGGTCGCATCCCCTCGGGCGGGCGAGAAACCGGTTCCGCGGGTAGCCATCGGCAAGAGTGGCCCAGTGCCCGGGCCCCGCAACGTGCTGTTCATCACGCTCGACCAATGGCGCGGTGACTGCCTCTCGGCGCTCGGCCATCCGGTCGTGGAGACCCCGGCCCTGGATGCGCTGGCGTCGCGGGGCGTGCTGTTCGCCAACCACTGGGCGAACGCGGCGCCGTGCGGGCCCTCACGGGCCTGCCTCTACACCGGCACGTACCTGCACCGAAACCGCTCGATCCTGAACGGGACGCCCCTCGACGCGCGTTTCACGAACGTGGCGTTGGTGGCACGGGAACTCGGCTACGACCCGGTGCTCTTCGGGTATACCGACACGTCGGTCGACCCACGCACGGTGCCCCCCGGCGATCCTCGGTTGCACACCTACGAAGGCGTTCTTCCCGGCTTCCGTGCCTTGGTCGTGGACCCGTGGGAGCAGGGCAGTCCGGCCTGGGGCCGTTGGCTCGCCGCGCGTGGGGTGGACGTGCCCTCGAACCCCCACGACCTCTACCAACCGATGGACGGGTTCCCGGGGGCCGATGCGCACGGCTCGACGTGGGCGCCAGCTCGCTTCCCGCCCGAGCTCTCGCAGACCGCCTTCATCCGCACCGAGCTCCTCGACTGGCTCGATCGGCACGGTGACGAGCCCTTCTTCGTCCACGCCTCGTTCATCCGTCCGCATCCGCCGCGCCGCAACCCTCTCGGGTACCACGACCGCGTACCCCGCCGAGGCGGTGGGGCCGTTCGCAGGGTGCGAACGCCGGGACGACGAGGCTGCCATCCATCCGCTGGCATCGATGGCGATGCACGTTCCCGCCGTCGGTGCGCCCGAGGACGAACGGGAACGCCGGCAGCTGCGTGCGACCTACTACGGCGCGCAGCGCGAGGTCGACGACGGGCTGGCTCCGCTGTTCGAGTACCTGGGGGCGAGCGGGTTGGCGCAATCCACCCTCGTGGTCGTCACCAGCGACCACGGCGAGATGGGCGGTGACCACTGGTTGCTCGAGAAGCTCGGCTATTGGGACGAGAGCTACCACGTCCCGCTGATCGTGATGGATCCCCGGCCCGAGGCCGACGGAGGCCGGGGCACGGTGGTAGAGGCGGTCACGGAGTCGGTGGACGTGCTGCCGACGATCTGCGAGTTCCTCGAGGCAGACGTGCCGCTGCAGGCGGACGGCTGGTCACTCGCCTCCTTCCTGCGTGGCGAGCCGGCGCCGGCGCACTGGCGCGACACGGCGCATTACGAGTGGAACTTCGCCGACCCGGTGCACAAACGGGCCGAAAGGGCGTTCGGCATCCCCATGAGCCACTGTGCGCTCGCGGTCGGGCGCGGCCCCCGCTACAAGTACGTCCAGTTCGCGGCCGACACCTCCGTCATGCCGCCCTTGCTGTTCGACCTCTCCGAAGACCCGGGGCAGACCTGCAATCTCCTGGCGGAGGGCGACGACATCGGCGCCGCGGCGTTGCAGGGCGCGCAGGAGCTGTTGCGGTGGCAGATGCGTTCGGCCGAGCGCACGCTCAGCGGGAGCCTGCTCGACCCCGAGCGAGGCCTCGTGCAGGCCCGCGACGACTGGCGGTAGCTCTCCCGGCGCACGGAGGTCCGTCCTCCGGCGGTGTGGAAGGCTGACGCCTTCTCATCAGGAGGGAGGCAGAACTGGTGGCGGACATGCAGGGGAAGACGGTCGTCGTCACGGGCGGCAACTCCGGCATCGGGCTCGAGACGGCAGAGGCCTTGGCCGGGATGGGCGCGCGGGTGATCGTGACGGCCCGCAACGCCGACAAGGGCCGTGCCGCGGTGGCGGGCATCGTCGAGCGGCTGGGCGGCGACGCGCCGGTCCAGCTCGTCGTCTTCGACCTGGCCGACCTGTCGTCGGTGCGGCGAGGGGCGTCGGAGATCCTCGAGCAAGCGCCCCGACTGGACGTGCTGGTCAACAACGCCGGCGTCGTGCTCAGCGAGCGTCACGAGACGGTCGACGGGTTCGAGGCGACGTTCGCCACCAACCACCTTGGCCCGTTCCTCCTGACGAACCTGCTGCTCGACCGCCTCCGCGAGTCGGCGCCGTCGCGCATCGTGAACGTGGCGTCGACGGCGCACAACACTGCTCGCAAGGGGATCTCCTTCGACGACCTGCAGACGACAAAGAAGCGATACCGCGGCATGCGCGTCTACGGCGAGTCGAAACTGGCCAACATCCTCTTCACGCTGGAGCTGGCCCGTCGGCTGGCGGGCACCGGGGTGACGGCAAACGCGTTGCATCCCGGAACGGTGCGGACCGGGTACGGCGCAGACGGTGATGCGCGCGGTTTCCTCGCCGTCGGCATCAAGATCGCCAAGCCGTTCTTCCTCTCCCCGGCCAAGGGGGCGCGCACGTCGATCTACCTGGCCTCGTCCCCTGCCGTGGACGGGATCACGGGCCAGTACTTCGACAAGTGCGAACCGGCAAAGTCCCGCCGCTGGGCGCAGGACGCCGAGGCGGCGCAGCGGCTGTGGCAGGTGAGCGCGGAGCTGGTCGGCTTGGGCGCGCCGGCTCGAGGTTGATCTGATCGATGCGCGTGCTCATCACGGGTGCGGCCCGCGCCATCGGTCGGGCAACCGTCGAGGTGTTAGCCGAGCGTGGGCACGAGGTGGTGGCCACCGCGCGGGACGTTGCCCTGCTGGAGGGATTGCCCGCGGCGCTCGTCCTTCCGCTCGACGTGCGGGACACCGCCTCCGTGCGCGGGGCAGTGGCGGCGGCCGGCGAGCTCGATGCGGTCGTGAACAACGCCGCGCTGACCGGCACCGGACCGCTCGAGACCTATCCCGTGGAGCGTTTCGCCCAGGTGCTCGACGTCAACACCGTGGGCCCGCTCCGGATGGCCCAGGCGGTGGTGCCGCGGTGGCGCGAGCGGGGGAGTGGCGTGCTGGTGAACATCAGCTCGGTGCAGGGCAAGATCGGCACGCCATTGGAGGGGCCGTACGCCGCGTCGAAGCATGCGCTCGAGGCGATGTCGGAGTCGCTGTACTTCGAACTCGGCCATTTCGGGATCCGCGTGGTCATCATCGAGCCGGGGTATATCTCACCCGGCATGAAGCACGACGGCGCCGACCACGCCGGACCGGGCGCGTATGCCGAGCTGCACGCCCAGTGGAGCGGCACGGACAGCGCGCTGGTGGGATCCGGGGGCCGCCCGGGGCCCGAGATCGTCGCTTTGGCGGTGGCGGGCGCCATCGAAGACCCGGACACGCCACTCCGGGTCGAAGTGGGCGCGGATGCCGCCATGGTGCTCGACCTCCGGCGGAACCTGCGTGATCCCGAGTTCGAGACGACCATGCGCGCGGCGCTCGGACTGACGTGGTGAGGCGCCGCGTGATCGTTGCCGAGTGCGTCCGTGAGGTGCCGTGGAGAAGCTGATGTATCTCCTCTGGCCGGATGGGCCACGCAGCCGAGCGGATGCGGCCGACGCCGTGTTGGGCGACCTGGCGAAGGACTTGCTCCGCCTCGGTCCGCTCCGTCTGTCCATCGATGTGCGGGATCCCGAGAGCGACATCCCCGCGCCGGTGCCCACGCCGGAGGGCGAGGTGCCCGCGGACGCACTGGTCTCGCTGTGGGTCGACGCGGTCGACCAGCGGGCACCCTACGAGGAGGTGCTCGGCGCCGCCGCCGGTCGGTTGGCCGGATATTCGGTCGTGGAGTCGTTGTACCGCGACTACGGAGGCAATCAATGGTCGGTGCCGCGTTACTGGCCGGATGGGGTCCGCTCGCCCGGCGTCCTGACGGTCGCCCTGCTCCAGCAGCACCCGGACCAATCGTTCGAGGAGTGGATGACGCGCTGGCATGCCCGCATCTCGCCCATCACCGAGGCGATCCAGCCGAGGATGCGCTACGTGCGCAACGCCGTCTTCCGCCCTCTCACCGACGGAGCACCACGGCTGGCAGGCATCGTGGAGGAAGCGTGGCCATCCCTCGAGCACGTGACCGATCCCATGCTCTTCTACTGCGCCGAGGGCGATTCGGAGCGGATGAATGCCCATGTCACGCAGATGGTGGAGGAGATCAGCGCATTCATCGACCTCAGCACGTTCCGCAGTGTCACCATGAGTGAATGGATCCTGAAGTCATGACCGCAAAGTGGAGCCGCGACGAGCTCGAGGAGGCACACCGGCACTACGCCGAGACAGCCGCACGCTGCGCTGCCAGTGGAGAGTGGCGCGACTGGGCCGATCTGTTCACCGAGGACGCCGTCTATCTCGAGCACACCTTCGGCACGTTCCGCGGCCCCGAGGAGATCTACAACTGGATCGCGCCGCTCATGGCGGAGTGGCCGAACCGGGCCATGGATTCTTTTCCGCACTCGTGGTGCGTCTGTGACGAAGAGCGGGGCTGGTGGATTTGCCGGATCGAGAACCGGATGCGCGATCCGGGTGACGGCTCGGTCCACCAGGCTCACAACATCACGGTGCTGCACTATGCAGGCGACATGAAGTTCTCTTACGAGGAGGACGCCTACAACCCCGCCGCCTTCGGCCCGATGATCGAGGGCTGGCTGAAGGCGTACACCGCGCACGGCGGCCAACCCGCCTAGTGCCGTACCAACCGATGGACGATGCGGAGATGCGCATTTTCCTCTCGGGCACTCCTGCGCACACGGCCAAGCTGGCAACGGTACGCTCCGACGGGCGGCCGCACGTGGCACCTGTCTGGTACGACGTCGACGATGACGGCACCATCGTGTTCAACACCGGCGAGGCCACTGTGAAGGGGCGAAACCTGCGGCGCGATCCGAGAGCGTCGGTTTGCATCGACGACGAGCGGCCACCGTTCAGCTTCGTGCTCGTCGAAGGCGTCGTCGAGCTCAGTGACGACCTGGACGACGTGCGGGAGTGGGCGACGAGGATCGGCGGCCGCTACATGGGCCCGGACCGGGCCGAGGAGTACGGCGCTCGCAACGGGGTCGCCGGCGAACTGGTGGCGCGCCTTCGGCCCGAGCATGTCGTTTCCGCGTCCGCCCTGGCCGACTGAGGAAGCGGTCCGCGCCGCCTCAGCCGGTGGCGGCTCCAGCGCCGGCGAGCCTCGTCCCGAATCTCGGGAGCCGGGACCTGTCGGGGCGGGCGAGGGCGAACTGCCCCAGCGGCATGATGGCAATGGCCAACAGCAAGGTCACCAGGAGTAGGTCAGTCAGCACGAACGTGTGGAACATTCGCACGTAGATGTTGTGGACCGAGGTCACGCCGGCAAAGGCCCAGAACGTAATGATGACGATGAGGGCGTTGCGCATGCGAGACGTCGCGGCGGCCGCCGCGACCACCACGCCCCACGTGACGTACCAGGCCCAGACGATCGGGCCGAGCAGCGCGAACACGAGTAGTGCCAGCCCCAGGCAACGCACCACTCCGTCCTGGGGAGCGCGGCGTAGGAGGCGGAAGGCGACGTACGCCGCGACGAGGAGCCCGAGCACTTCGAAGACGGGGTGGAGGTGTGCGGTCGACACCGGCACCTGCAGGACATGGGTCAGTATGGAGACGGCGCGGGCCACGAGATTGATCGGGGTGACCCCCGTGAAGGCCGCGGCGGCGGTCGTCGTGGTCCCGACCCAGCCCCATCCGAATCCCGTGACGAGCGCCATGAGTTCCATTGTCGCCAGCGCGATGAGCCCGGCGAGCGCGGTGTGCCCAATACGCCGTCGCGTCGATGCGTCTGGACCGGCCCACACCCACCCAAGGAAGAGGACACCGAGCATGGCGGGAGACTTCACTCCTGCCGCGAGCGCGCAGAGGATCACGCCGGGCACGGTGCCGACACGTCTCGCGACCGCGAGACCGGCCATCAAGAGGCCGACCATCAAGGCGTCGTTGTGGTCGCCCGCCACGAGCGAGAGCAGGACGAGCGGGGACCCGGCACCGAGCAGCACCGCGTGGGCGGGGTCGCGTTTGGCCCAGCGGGCCAAGGTGGGTGTCGCCGCCACCATCAGGGCGATGCCGGCGACTTCGACCAGGCGGAGCAGGGTCAGGTCGATCAGGAAATTGTGGCCCGAGGCCCGGTCGACGCCGCCGTCGAGAGCGAGGAAGTTCGGACCGTACGGGGACGCGTTGTTCGCCCAGAACGAGTCGTTGAAGCTGTTGAAGGGCGTGGAGCCGAGGACGCTGGGCCCGTAGACGTACGGATTGATGTTGTGGCTCACCATCTCGCCCTGGGCGGCGTAGGTGTAGACGTCCCGGCTGAACAACGGGGGGGCCAAGAGGAGGGGCACGGCCCAGACCACCACGACGAGGACGACGCGTTTGACGGGAAAGCCCTCGTTCTCCTTCAGGTAGCGCAAGAATCCGAGCCAAACCCGGGTCAAGAGGATGAGCCCACCGAAGACCAACGCGAGCGCCGTTACCGGAGGCAGCGTGTCGCCCGTGCCGAGCCAACCGAGAGGGCCGCCCGGCATGCCGAAGAACCAGGCGCCCGGTAGATGCGACTCGAAGGACGGGCCGCCGAGGAGCGCGCCGACGACGATCGCCGTGGTCCCGAGAGCCCCGAGAAGGGCCGTGCGCGCCAATCCGATCTGCGGTGCTGGTTGCACCGGCAGTTCGGGCTGGGCAGTGTCAGAAACGAGTGGGGGCATGAGTCAGAGCGCCCGTGACGCGAGCTCCAGGGGAGACTCCTTAGTTGGGCTGCCGACGGGAGGGACCGCGGGAGCAAAAATCGTCATCGAACTGCATTGATTTTGTCACAGGTGAGGGCGAAATTGGGAACCCGAAACCTTCCTTAACAGGATTCTCAGGGTTGTCCCAGGTTACGGGGAGAAACTGATTCTGACATTTACGTGAAATCTGGCTGTCACGGAAACGGAAGGTGTCAGATGCGAATTCTGGTCCTCGGTGGTGACGGGTATCTGGGGTGGCCGACGGCGCTGCATCTCTCCCGGGCCGGCTACGAGGTCGGCGTGGCGGACAACTTCGCACGGCGTGGCTACGACCTCGAAATGGGCGTCGACTCGCTCGTGCCGATCGCGTCGCTGCACCGACGGGTGGAATGCTGGGAGGACGTCTCGGGAAGGCGGCTGGAGACCTTCATCGGCGATCTGACCGACGAGTCCTTCGTCTACGACATGGTGGGGAGCTTCCGTCCGGACGCCGTCGTCCATTTCGCCGAGCAGCGCAGTGCGCCCTACTCGATGGTCGACCGCAAGCACTGCGTGTACACACAGGTCAACAACGTCGTCGGCACACTCAACCTGCTGTACGCCATCGCTGAGATCGACCCCTCGATCCACCTGGTGAAGCTCGGGACGATGGGTGAGTACGGCACTCCCAATATCGACATCGAAGAGGGCTACATCGAGATCACCCACCGAGGACGGACCGACGTCCTGCCGTTCCCCAAACAACCTGGAAGCTTCTACCACCTGTCCAAAGTGCACGACAGCCACAACATCGCTTTTTGCTGCCGCGCCTGGGGTCTTCGCTCAACCGACCTCAACCAGGGCGTCGTCTACGGACAGTCGACCCCCGAGACGACATTGCACCGCGATTTGGCAACGCGGTTCGACTACGACGCGGTGTTCGGGACCGTGCTCAACCGCTTCGTGATCCAGGCTGCTGCCGGCGAGCCGCTGACCGTGTACGGCAAGGGCGGCCAGACACGCGGCTTCCTCGACATCCGGGACACGCTTGCCTGCATCGAGCTGGCCATCCGGCACCCGGCCAAGGCGGGCGAGTTCAGAGTATTCAACCAATTCACCGAGTCTTTCTCCGTGAGGGAGTTGGCGCAGAAGGTCTCCGACGCCGTCGGCGGAGCAGAGATCGTCCATCTGGAGGATCCCCGGGTCGAGGCCGAAGAGCACTACTACCGGGCGGCGCACACCAAGCTTCTCGACCTCGGCCTGATGCCCTTCCTGCTGGGTGACGAGTTGTTGGCCGACCTCTTGTCCATCGCGCGCACCCATCTCGATCGGCTGGAACGCGCCGCGCTCGAGCCCAAGGTGCAGTGGCGCTCGACGTCGAGCAGCATTACTCGGACGGGGCGTTCCAAGCCTGAAGAGTCGTCCGCGGAACGACCCGTCTGAGGGGGATTCACACCGAGGGGCTAGCGTCGCCTGGTTGCGCCACGCCGGACCCCGGTGCTGGTCGCACGCCTGAGATTTCCGGAAAGCAGCCCTCGATAGTGGACCGACTCCGAGCACACATCGGACCCCTGTGGCCCTACGCGGTGCTCATCGCCATCCCGTTCTGTGGGGTTCGTGTTGCCGGACCTCGTTTCGGGCCGCCTCCTCATCACCGGTGACAACCTGCAGCAGAACTATCCGCTGCACGTGCTGGTGGGCTCGATGGTGCGGCACGGGCAGTTGCCGTTCTGGAACCCGTACATCTTCAGCGGTACGCCACTCTTGGCGGACTTCAACGCCGGCGCCTTCTATCCCCTGATGGGCCTCTTCGTGGCGCTTCCGGACCGGGCCGCCTGGATCGCCACGGAAGTCGTCCTCTTTTCTGTGATCGCCGTCGGGATGTACGCCTTCCTGCGGGCGCTGAAGCTCTCGACGGTCGCCTGTCTCTTGGGTGCGGCCACGTTCGCGTTCGCCGGACCGGTGCTGAGCCAGGTGAATCACGTGGACATGACGGAGGGTTTCGCCGCCATCCCCTGGATGCTGCTGGCGGTCCACCACATCGTGCGCGAAGGCCGATGGCGATGGGCAATCGTCCTCGGGATCGCCTATGCCACCGTCATTCTGGGGGGGGCGCCGGAGGCGATGCTGGACGAGGCGCTCCTCGTCCTTGCGTACGCCGCCATGTCGGCGGGACTGAGCCGGGAGCGCTGGTGGCGGGTACTCAGCCGGGGCGCAACCGGAGCGGCGCTTGCCCTGTCCTTGGCCGCGATCCAATGGCTGCCCGGACTCGAAGCGATCCGCAATTCGCAACGCGGGCTTCGGGTTCGATGCCGCCACGGGGAGTTATCCGACGCCGTTCAGCATCTTTGCCCTCGTGCCGTACCTCGATGGTGGGTACGGGCGCCTGGGGGAGGCGGGGTTCTTCAGCCAATACAACCTGCCCGAGGTAGGGATCTACCTGGGTGTGCTCCCGCTGATTGCGCTCGTGACGCTTCTGCACCCGCGTTGGCCGAGCAAGATCGCGCCACGTGACCGCCTGACGTGGTACGCCGTCGGCACTTTCGGGTACCTGTTGGCGCTCGGTGGGAACACGCCGCTCGAGCACTTCTTCAACCGGATACCCCTCTACGGGCATCAGCGCCTGCAGAGCCGCAACATGGTCATCGTGGCGACGGCGGTCTGCGTGCTGTTCGCAGGATGGCTCGATCGCACAGATGCGCCGCCGGTCGACACACGTTGGCGTCGCTACGACCGCATCATTGCGTTCGTGCCGCTTGCACTGGTCGCGGCCCTCGTCGTCTGGGCGCTGACCGCAACCGGATCACTCGTGCACGTCTTCGCTGGCAACTCGGCGAGCCCCGCTGTGACCCACACAGTGCGAGAGGCGACCATCATCGCGCTCGCGTTCGCTGCCGGCGCGGCCGCGATCGTCTGGCTGCGCCCCCGGCTCAGCGCGAAGCAATGGGCGGCAGCTGCGGCGGCTTTCGTCGCCGTCGACCTCGGACTGATGGCGCTCACGAGCCAGCTCGTGCAGTCGCCCTCGAACGACCTGGTGAGTGGCACGACTCCCATTCAGCAGTTGATGGCATCCCACCTTTTACCAGGGGGACGATTCATCAACTACGACCCGCAGTCGTACTCGAGCTCGGCGAGCAGCCTCCAGGGGGTCCCGGACCTGAACATCATCCCCGCCATGCCGTCGATCTCGGGCTACGCATCGATCGTGAACGGCAACTACGAGTCCGTCACTCACACGCACGAGCAGTACGACCTCGACATCGGGCAGCTCGGTTCGGGCACGCTCGACAGGTTGAACCTGCAGGAACTCGTGACGGTGCCCGAGTACTTCCTCGTGCCGCTTGCTTCGGCTCCCCGGTCCTTGTCCTCGTTGCAGCAGGCGTCCGAGGGCTTCGGAACCGACCCCGTCCTCGTCCAGGGCTACGGGGCGAACTACAACGAGAACGGCATACCCCTTCTATCCGGGCCCTCGGCCGCCCTTGCACACCGGCAGCACCGAGTCGTGGTTCTTCGGGGAGTCACTCGAACCGGCTTCGGCATCGTTGCTCTTCACCCACGCCACGAGCTCCGCCGCGCTCGTCCGGTTCGGGCTACTCAGGGCTGACGGTTCGACTTCGTGGGGCTCGACAGTGTCGGTCGGCGTCGGGCGCGACCCGGGTCGCCGGGCACGTGCCGCGGGGGTCAGCCATCGGTCTCTCCGTCCAGGTGGTCGGTTCGTTGCCGGCGCAGCAGGCCGTCATCGCGGTGGGCGACCACTCCTACGAAATCGCCGGCTCCCTGTCTTCCGCCGTCGTGCCGGGACCGTGGAGCCAGGCAGGTACGGCGCAGGGCTATGTCGTCTACACGTTCGCCAAGCCTCCAACGCCGATCACCGCGTCGACGGCAGCGGGACGTCCACTCCCGGTCAAGGTGCTGGCAAGCACCACGAAGTCCGAGGAGATCAGTGTCGATGCGCCGGCGGGGGCGTCGGTCATCCGCTCCGTGGCCTGGGACTCGGGATGGCAAGCCGACATCTCGGTCAACGGAGGGTCGCCACATGCCGTGACGGTGCATTCCTTCGACCTCGTCCAGCGGGTGTACATCCCGGCCGGGCATGTGGTCGTGAGCTTCCACTACCGACCGCCCCACCTCACCGTGGCGAGCGTCCTGAGCATCGGCGCGCTGGGCCTGCTTCTCGCACTCCTCGTCGGTTGGGTGGTCGTGCGCCGTCGGCGTCACCTGCCGGACGCAGCGTCGGCGCACGCCACAGAGAGAGAAGCCGAAGCCGTCACGGTCTGATTCAGGGTGGCCGGGAAGCCAACGGGGTGCCGCCAACCCGAGGAGTGGCTAGCAGTACGGGTGGGCCAGTGTCAGCAAGAACTCGCCCTCTGCAGCGCCCCACATCTCCTCGACCACGAACCCGGCCTGGACGAGCTCAGCTTCGACGCGTGGCGGGGTGAACTTGGCGCTGATCTCGGTCAGGAGATCCTCGCCATCCTCGAAGTGGACGGTGATGCCCGCATCGGCGAGCGACACGTCGAGCGCCCCTTCGGCCCGCAAGCGCATTTCGATCCACTGCTCGTCCTCGTTCCAGAGCGCGACATGGCGAAACCGATCCGGGTCGAAGTCGCCGCCCAGCTGTTGGTTGAGTACGTGCAGGACATTCCGGTTGAAGGCGGCTGTCACGCCGGCCGTGTCGTCGTACGCAGCCACGAGTCTTGCTCGGTCCTTGACCAGGTCCGTTCCGAGCAGGAGCGAGTCGTCACTCGACATCGTGCAGTTGAGATCGAACAGGAATCGGGCCCGTTGAGCTGGGTCGAGGTTGCCGATGGTGCCACCGAGGAAGGCCACCATGCGACGGCCGTCGTCCGGTATCTCGCCGAGGTGGTGGTGGAAGTCTCCGATCACGAGGTGCAGGTCGAGACCGCGGAACTCGTCCGACAGGGTGTCTGCGGCGCTGCGAAGGAACTCGTCGCTGACGTCGAAGGGGACGTAGCGAACGAGCGTCCCGGCGTCCTGGAGCGCGGAAAGGATGCACGCGCGTCTTGTCGCAGGCGCCGGCACCGAGCTCGACGAGGGTGTCCGCCTTCGCCAATCCGGCGATTGCCGGCGCGTGGGTCTCGAGAAGCGCTCGCTCGGCCCGCGTCGGGTAGTACTCGGGCAGCTGCGTGATCTCCTCGAACAGCTGACTCCCGCGCTCGTCGTAGAACCACACGGGCGGAATCGATTTCGGCACTCCCTGGAGCCCCCGGAGGGCGTCCGCCCGCATTTGAGCCCGGACGTCCTCCTCGGAGAGATGTACGTCGATTGTGTAGGACATGCGCTCAGGGGTCCTGTGCGAGCCGGACCCCACCAAACGGCCAGCGGGCGCCGGGCGGGAAGAAGTTGCGATACGTGGCGCGGGTATGGCCCTGCGGTGTGGCGCAGCAGCCGCCCCGCAAGACGTACTGGCTGACCATGAACTTGCCGTTGTATTCACCCACGGCCCCCGGCGCGGCGCGGAACCCGGGATACGGCGAATAGGCACTCGACGTCCATTCCCACGTGTCGCCGTACATGCCGTTCGTGGTGACGGCGGGGAGCGGATGGGGCGCTCCTCGTCCCCCGAAGTCGTCTCGTAGGAAATTGTCGCCTTCGCCGTGGAGGGCCGCCGTCAGTCTCCCACTCCGATTCGGTGGGCAGACGCATGCCGGTCCAATGAGCGAAGGCGTCGGCTTCGTAATAGCTCACATGGCAGACCGGCTCGTCGGGATCGACCGGCCGGAGCCCAGCCAGCGTGAACTGGAGCCACCGGTCGGGATTGTCGGGGTCGCGGGACCAATAGAGGGGCGCATCCCAATCCTGTGCGTTGACGATGGCCCAACCGTCGGAGAGCCAAAACTCGGGACGCCGGTACCCGTCGTCCTCCATGAACGAGAGCCACTCACCACAGGTCACGGGCCGGTCCGCCAGCCCGAACGGAGTGAGGTGGACGGTGTGGACGGGATACTCGTTGTCGAAGCCGAATCCGACGCCTCGGTGACCGATTTCCACCGGGCCGCCGTCGTGTTCGAGCCAACCCGCCTTCGGCGGGTGGCCCTCGGCGCGGGGGAGCGTTCCCGACAGATAGGCGGGATGAAGCGGGTTGCGTGACAGCACATGCTTGATGTCCATCAACAGGAGCTCCTGGTGCTGCTGCTCATGGTGGAGCCCGAGCGTGATCAGATCGACCAGGCCGGGTTGCGCTGGATCCCTGAGCAGGGCGTCCATCTGGCCGTCCACGTACGACCGATACCTGGCGATCTCGTCGATCCCGGGGCGGGACAACAGGCCGCGCTCGGGTCTCGGATGCCGTGCACCCTTGGCCTCGTAGTAGGAGTTGAAGATGTACGCGTACGCGTCGTCGAACGCGTGATAGCGCTGGGCGTACTCGCCGAGGACGAACGTCTCGAAGAACCAGGTGACGTGGGCCCGGTGCCACTTCGTCGGACTGACATCGGGCATCGTCTGCACCGTCTGGTCTTCGGCGCTGAGCACCGAGGCCAATCGCTCGGTCGTCGCACGAATCCGGACGTAATCCTCAAGCAGGTCGGATGGCGCCGGGACCGCTCATCGTCATGGGATCCCGTCCCTTCGCTATCCCTCGAGGAGCGGCCGCACATGCTGGCCGCACGGTTGCGGGCCACCCTACCCAGATGTTGTGACAATCAGGCGCCCGGTACGCAATTTCGTAACGGACCAGGCGGTACCTCGGTGGAGCGGCCCCCGAGCCAGACCCGGTTTCGCCCGGCCCACGAGCGATCCGGTGTGGCCGTGTGCGACCGATCACAGTTCAGAACTGCCCGGTAGCGTACTGTCGATCGATGCAGAAGCCGACCTTGTCACGCGAACAGGTCGATGTGTACTTGGGGGCAGTCGACTGGCTGAGGCGCATCCTCGCCCATGCCGAAGTGGTGGACGCCTGGGAGCAGCCGAGCGCCGTCGCCCATTACACGGTCGGTGGTATCGCGGCGCATGCCGTGCACGGAGTGCTCTGGCTGGAGCAGGTCCTGAAGGATCCAGAGCCCGACGGTTTGAAGAGGGTGAGCATCCCTGAGTACCTCGGCCTCAACCGGGTGGAAGGCGAGAGCGAAGATCCGTTTGGCGCGACCTTGCGTTCAGCGGCGGAGGCGTTCGCGCAAACGGGCGCGCGGATCGTCGCCGCTGCTCTGACGGTGTCGCGTGACGAGTTGGCGACCTTGCTCAGTGTGGCTCCGGCGACGCGGGCCGTCCCCGTTATCAGGGTGGTGGGAGGGCAGGCACCCTTGTCGGAGTACCTGCCGACGAGGATCCTCGAGGCGATCGTGCACGGTGACGACGTCGTCAGCAGTGTGCGGGGCCTGCAGGTCCCGGACCCCCCTGCTGCGGCTGTCGCGGTCTGTTTGGAGGTGTGCCTGGAGCTGGCCCAGGCCCGGGTGGGTGATCTCGAGTCGCTCCGCGCCTTTGCACGCGGCCGAGCGGGCGATTCCCGACGCCCTCCGCGTGTTCTGACCAAGCCGCCTAGGCCAGGACCTTGCGCCGGAAATTCTTGAGGCCCAGCGTAAGGAAGATCACGCTGAATGCGGCAATGGCCGGGTAGATCACATAGAGGTGCATGTGCGCGGCGTCCGTAAAGGCAGCCCGCATGCCGTCGTTGATGTAGATCAGTGGATTGATCAGCACGATGATCTGGAGCCAGTGGATCGGGCCGGCCTTGACCGGCGCCAACCGCGTCCATTGGTAATAGGTACCGCCCAGGAACGTGATGGGCAGCACGATGAACCCGAACATCAGCCCCAGGTTGCGGGGCTCGAACGCCGTTCCGAGCAACAGCCCGAGCGAGGCCATGCAGATGCACGACAGCGGCACCAGTGTCACGATCAAGAGCCAGTGCAGGTTGATGTCGGCTTGGACACCAGCGGCGTGCACGACCGACGCGATTGGGAGCACGATGGCCGCCGAGATCAACCCTTGGGCACCTCCTGAGATCACCTTCGAGATCGCGACGAGCCAGATAGGACACGGCGCCTGCACTCGGTCCTCGATTTCGCGGGTGAAGCCGAACTCCTGCGCGAGCTGCATGGCCACGGCTTGGATGCCCTGGAACATGATGGAGAGCCCGACCACACCTGGGACGAGCACGGTGGCGAACGCCGACTCGGCACCCGGGACACCGCTGGCGGCGCCGATACCCTGGCCGATCTTCGGGAAGACGTAGAGGAACACGAAACACAAGAGGAACGGCTGGACCAGCGTCCGGACCGTGAACTCGATCTTGTGCTTCCACACGACGACCATGTCGCGCAGGATCAAGGCCCTGAGGGAGGTCCAGCTGGCCGCCGCCGCGGATCGGGTGGGCGTCAGGTCGACATGGCGCGTGCCGGGCGCGCCGAAAGTCTTTGATTCCAGGTCCGAGGTCGACGTCGTGGCCGCCATCAGTCGCGCAATTCCTTACCGGTCAAGCCGATGAACACGGTCTCGAGCGTCGGCTCTGCGACGGAGAGGTCGGCCAAGGAGATCCCTGCTGCCTCTGCCGCCTCGACGATCCTGGGAACCAGGCGGTCCGAACCTCGGACCTGCAGTTCGACCCCGTCGGAGATCGGGCGAGTGCGCGTCAAGCCCTCGAGCCTGCTTTCGAAGGCGGCCGCCAACGCACTCGGATCACCCGTTGCCTTCACGGTCACGATGGTGTCGGCACCGACGCTGCGCTTCAGGTCGGTAGGCGTGTCGAGAGCCAGGATCTTGCCGTGATCCATGATGGCAACCCGATCGCACAGCTTGTCTGCTTCCTCCATGTAGTGGGTCGTCAGCATGATGGTTTGTCCCTCGGCGTTCAGTCCTCCGAGGAGATCCCAAAGTGCCAGGCGGCCCTGAGGATCGAGGCCCGCCGTTGGTTCGTCGAGAAAGAGGACCGCCGGCCGGTGGAAGATGGCACGGGCCACCATGAGACGTTGCGCCATGCCGCCCGAAAGGGCGTAGACCGATGCTTTGGCGAAACGGCTGAGCTGGAAGCGCTCCAAGAGTTCGTCGGCTATTTGACGACACTCCTTCGCGCCCATCCCGAACAGCCGCCCATGGAAGTACAGATTCTCCCAAGGTGTGAGTTGTCGGTCCAGAGTGTTCTGCTGTGACACGACGCCGATGAGCTGCTTGACCAGCGTCGGGTGCCGCAGGACGTCGATGCCGCCCACCAACGCGCTGCCGCTCGTCGGGATGACGCGCGTGGTGAGTACGCCGACGGTGGTCGTCTTTCCGGCACCGTTCGGGCCGAGCAGTCCGAAGACCTCACCCGTGCCCACCCGGAGATTCAACTCGTCGACGGCACGGAAGTCCGTCCCGGGATAAGTCTTCGTGAGGCCGACAGTCTCGATGATCGGCGCGGTTTGTGGGCTGTCGTCATCGAGCGTCGTTGCGGTCGCGGTCGAGGTCATAGCTCCCTGGGCACAGTACCGGGCCTTTGGCTCAGTCCTCGGCCAAGATCTGGTAGAGCTCCTTGCGCGCTCGCTGGATGATGGCGATGCCGCGGTCAATTTGGGTCGTTTCGCCGGCGCCGGCCAACTGTTTGGCGGCGCTGGCCAGCTGTCCGAGGGCCTCGCGGAGCGTCCTGACCTTGTCGTCGGTTTCGCCGACCCCCCGCAGTGGCCCCTCGTTCTTCTCGGCTTCGGCCCGGCCGGCGTCCGTCAGGGCGTAGGTCCGGCTTCCGTCGACGTCCGACGAGCGCACCAGTCCCTCGTCCTCCAGCATCTGCAGGTGCGGGTAGACCGACCCCGGGCTTGGCCGCCAGAGGCCTCCGCTCATCTCCTCGAGTCGGCGCATCACTTCGTAACCATGTGCAGGCTCATCACGCAGGGCGAGGAGGATGGCCGTGCGGATCGCCCCTCGTCGCATGCGGCGCCCGCCACCCCACCCACCGCGGCCGCCGCCCCAGCGCATGCCGGGACCGCGCATGGCGTGGGCAAAGAAGTGTTCGTGCAGGTGTTCGTGGTCGGGTCCGTGGTCGTGTTCGTGGTCGTGGGGCATCTCTTCCTCCTGGTCAACGGGCTCTCGATCGTCCCCGCTATGTAACGTACGATAATGATATATCGAAATATTTCGGATCGTGCCGCGTCGTGTTCCGCGGGAGGCTGACGGAGGTGGCGGGCGGGACGCTCGTGCTGAGATGGGCGGGCAAATCCGCTCTGGCGCAGCTCAGGGGAGGGCAGTGGTTCTGGTGACCTCGCAGGACACACCGATTGTCGCCACCACGGGTCGCGTCGAGCGGCGCGGGGACCGATGAACGAACCCCCGCAGAGCCTTTCGGAGGCCGAACAACGAGAACGCAGGGCGGCCATGCCGGCGGTCTTTGCGAAGACACCCTTCTTGTCGTGGCTCGGCCTCGTCGTCGAGCGCTACGAACCCGATGACGTCGCAACCCGTCTGCCATTCCGCTTCGAACTGAGCAACGACGGCTCGACGTACCACGGGGGCGTCGTCGGTGCGGTGATCGACACCACGGGCGCCCTCGCGGCGTGGTCGAATCACGACTTCGATCGGGGCGTCCGGGCTTCCACCGTCTCTATGGCTCTCCAGTACGTCGCCGGAAGCTCGGGCGGAGATCTTCTGTGTGCAGCGCACACGGTCCGTCGTGCCCGCGAGCTCATCTTCACCGAGATCACCGCGACCGACGAGTCGGGCCGGATGCTCGCGCACGGCTTGCAGACCTATCGCATCGCCTGAGACAAGGCCGCGGTCAGCGCAGCCGGATGACGTTGCCCGTGATGAGCGCGGCCTCGTCGGAGGCCAAGTAGGCGATCACCTCGGCGACCTCCTTCGGTGTGGCCACCCGCCGTCCCACTGCGCGCGCCGCCATCGCGGTCTGGGTGTTGATCCAACCCGTGTCGGTGATGGGGGGATGGACGACATTGGCGGTGACGCCGTGGCGGGCGAGCTCGCTGGCCGCGCTCGAGGGTGAAGCTGACCTGCGCCGCCTTGGCGGCGCCGTAGGAGACCTCTTCGGGGAAACCGTCTGCCTCGCCCGAGGTCAGGCCGACGATGCGGCCCCATTGGCCGCGTCGTGCGATATGGCGACGGGCGAACTCGGCGATCAGCAGGGCGGCCGCCCGGGCGTCGACGGCAAACACCTGGTCGATGGTGCGCGCCGTCACGGCGTTCTGGCTCCGACCGAAGCGATCGGTCGCCTGGGGGGCAAAGGTGTCGCCGACCCAACCCGATGCGTTGTTCACCAGGATCTGCACCGGACCGAGCTCTCGTTCCGCCGCGTCGTAGAGGGCTGGGACGGCCGCCGGATCGGAGAGGTCCGCCTCGACGGCGACCGCCTGGCCGCCGCTCGGCGCGGATCGACTCCACGACGAAGTCGGCCCGGGCCATGCGGGTGGCGCGGTAGGCCGCCGGAAGGGAGGGGTCGTCGAGCCCGCCCATGCCGTTCGCTGCGGAAGTAGGCGCATAGCACGGCCGAGCCCCTGTGCGGCGAGCGCCTTCGCCGTGGCGGCGCCGATGCCGTGGTTCGCCCCGGTGACGAGCGCGACCCGGCGTTCAGGTGCGGAGGACTCGCTCGGTCCGATGAGCCCGCTGGATCCCGTCGTCACGCCCGTTGGTCAGCCGGATCAGCGCAAGCGTCGCCATGCGGTCGAGCACTGCCTCGGCTTCGGCAACGAATCGACGCACCAGCTCGCTCGCCGGGACGAGCTCGGAGATCGCGCCGACGCCTTGGCCCGCCGGATAGCACTCCTTGTCCACGTCGACGCCTTCGCTGAACGAGTCGCCTCCCAAATGCATGGCACCCCCGCCGTAGGAGACCGCCAGCTGTTCGGGGAACTTCTTGAGCTCGTCGGGGTGCGCGTCGTAATAGTCGGTGTACTTGTTCCGCACGACCCGCATCGTCTTACCGGAGTACGCGCGACTGACCGTGGTCTGGTCCTCCCGGCTGGCAACCAGCTTCTCCTTGTAGCCCATCACTCCCCGCGCTTCCGGCGTGGCGATGAAGCGAGTCCCGACCCAGACGCCGTCGGCTCCGAGCGCCAGCGCCGCGGCCAGGCCTCGGCCATCGAAGATGCCGCCCGCAGCGACCACCGGGACGCGCGCGCCGACCGCATCGACGATCTGGGGCACCAAGGGAAAGGACGCAACCTGGCCGGTGTGGCCGCCGGCCTCGGTGCCCTGGGCCACGACGAGGTCGCATCCCGCCTCGACGGCGCGCACGGCGTGTTCGACCTTGCCGCACATGCTCACGACGACCAGATCGTGCTCGTGGCACAGGTCGACGACCTCTGTCGGCACGCCGAGCCCGGCGACGAACGCCGAGGCTCCTCCTTCGATGACCATCTTCACCTGCTCGGTCATCCCACCCGGCATGGCCGTCAGCAGGTCGACGCCGAAAGGCTTGTCGGTGGAGGCTCGCACGGCGGCCATTTCCTCGACCATCTTCTCGTTGCCCATGGTGGACGCGCCGAGGCAACCGAACCCGCCCGCCGACGAGACGGCCGCGGCCAAGGCCGAGTAGGAGACGCCCCCCATGCCGGCCAGCATGACGGGGTGCTCGATACCGAGCAGATCGGTGAGGCGGGTACGCATGATTCTGAGCCTTCCTGGTGTCGTGGAGCGACTGTGCGCCGCATCCGCCGCGGCGACCGTAGCGCGGGTGGCGCGGGCGCACGGTTGGGCCGGGTACGTCCGGCACCGCCGCGACGGTTCCGGCGGGCCGAGGCGGTCGGTCGCCCATGGTTGCATTCCGACCAGGACGTTCCTACTCTGAGCCGATCGTGTCCGATGTCGGAGAGCTGGGTGTGAGCGTCGACACGGCACCTCCTGTGGTGGAGCGGATCACCGGTCGACGGCTGTGGCTGATTCTCGGCGCCCTTCTGCTCGGGATGCTGCTCGCCGCGCTCGATCAGACGATCGTCTCGACCGCGCTGCCGACCATCGTGGGAGACCTGCACGGTGGGTCGCATCTGGCGTGGGTCGTGACTGCGTACCTGCTGTCCTCGACGGTGTCGACTCCGCTGTGGGGCAAACTCGGCGACCAGTACGGGCGGAAGATCTTCTTCCAGGCGTCGATCGTGATCTTCGTCGTGGGTTCGGCGTTGTGCGGCCTCAGCCACACGATGACCGAGCTGATCGCGTTCCGTGCGCTCCAAGGCCTCGGTGGCGGTGGCCTCATGGTCGGCGCGCAAACGATCATCGGTGACGTCGTCTCGCCGCGCGACCGGGGACGGTACATGGGCCTGTTCGGTGCCATGTTCGCCGTCGCGACCGTCATCGGGCCTCTCATCGGCGGGCTGTGCGTGACGTATCTCTCCTGGCGCTGGGTGTTCTACATCAACCTGCCGCTCGGGATCCTGGCCCTGTTCGTCACGGGTGCGGTGTTGCCGGGGCATCTGCGCAGGGTGCACCACACCATCGACTACGCCGGCACGCTACTGCTGGCGGGGTCGGCGACGTCGTTGATCATCTTCGCCAGCCTGGGCGGGATCTCGTGGCCGTGGGCGTCGGCACCCAGCTACTTCACCGCGGTGCTCGGCGTCGTACTGGCCGTGGCCTTCGTGCTGGTCGAGCGCGTCGCCGACGAGCCGGTGATCCCGCTGCACCTCTTCACCGTGCGCGTCTTCTCGGCCGCCAGCGCGATCGGTTTCGTCATGGGGTTCGCGATGTTCGGCGCGTTGACCTTTCTTCCCTTGTTCCTCCAGAACGTAAAGGGCGTGAGCCCGACCGTGTCGGGCCTCCGGATCCTGCCCTTGATGCTCGGGATGCTCGGGGCGTCCGTGATCTCGGGACGCCTGGTGACCCGGTGGGGCCGCTACAAGATCTTCCCGGTGGTCGGCTCGGCCCTGATGACGTTGGGCGCCTACCTCCTTTCCTTCATCGACGCCTCCATGAACAGCTGGGTCTTCGCCTCCTACATGTTCATCTTCGGCGTCGGCATGGGCCTCATCATGCAGGTGCTCGTCGTGGCGGTGCAGAACGCCGTGTCGTACAAGGAGCTCGGTGTGGCCACGAGCTCGGCCACGTTCTTCCGCATGATCGGAGGATCCTTCGGGACGGCGGTCTTCGGTGCGATCTATGCGATCGTCTTCAGCCGCACGTTCGCTCCGACGCTGGCCAAGGTGCCGGCATCGATCCTGAGGTCGTTCAACCCGCAGGCACTCGACCCGTCCTTGCTGGCCAAGCTCAAGTCGACGGCGGCCGGCCTCCTCTTCTTCGACAAGTACACCGCCGCGGTGACCCACGCCGTGCAGACGGTTTTCCTCGTCGCCGTGCCCATCGCGTTCGTCGCCTTCTTGTTGAGCTTCTTGTTGCCCGAGGTGCCGTTGCGCAAAACAGTCCAGACCGTCGACACGGGCGAGGTCCACGGGGCAATGCAGGCGCGGACGTCGTTGCAGGAGATCGAGTTGGCGCTGCAGCGGGTGTCGGCCCGGGAGAACCGCGCCGAGCTCTACGAGACGCTGGCGCAGCGGGCCGGGGTCGACCTGCCGCCTCGCGCGGTATGGCTGCTCTACCGCCTGTCCGAACGTCCGGCCTGCACGGTGGAGGAGGTGGCCGACGCCTTGCACGTCGACCCGTCGATCATCCAGCCGGGGGTGGACGGCCTGGTTTCGGCGGGGATGATCCGGGAGCACCAGCGGGCCGCCGACTGCGACCTCCATTTGACCGCCGCCGGCACCCAGGCCCTGGAGAAGCTGACCGAGGCCCGCCGCCGCGGCCTGACCGACCTGCTCGAGGGCTGGAACCCCGAGGAGCACCCCGAGGTGATCGAGTTGGTGAAGCGGCTGGCGCACTCGCTGCTCGCCGACGACGAGAGGCTGGTGGCCGACGCCATGCCGCGGGAGCCCGCGGGAGCCGGTACTGGTGCCGGTACGGGGTCGGTTGCCGGTTTGGATTAGGCAGCGTCGTCGTCGTCGTCGTCGTCGTCGTCGGGGCGAGGGCAGCGGGAGGGCCCGTACGAGCAACGGGGCATTGCGGTAGGTATCCGCTGACCAATTCGGGCCATCGTGGCGAGCCTCTCGTGTCCAGGGAGCTGCTTGCCTGAATCGGCCTTGGCTCTAGCTGGTGGCCAGGAGCAGGACCACGAAGAGGGCGTAGGCCGCGATGATCAACCCACCCGAGCTGCGGCGCAGTCCATGCCCGACGTAGGCGAGCATCAAGGTCAGAGCGGTGAGGCCCACGTACCAGCCAGCAACGAGCAGGCCCGATCCAGACGGCTCGGCCAGACCGATCACCGCGGCCGGGATCAAGAGGCCGGCGGTCACGTTGAGCGAGTTCGAGTTCAGCGCAACACTCAACGTGGCCGCGCCACGCCCCCGACGGGCCAGGTAGATCGCTGACACCGCGTTGGGAAGGCTGGTCACCGCGGCGAGGACGAGGCCGCCGACGACGATTTCGGGGATGCCGAAATGCATTCCGAACGAGGATGCCCCGCGTTCCATGGCCACACTGGCCACAATGACGACCGCCAGTGCGCCTACGGCCTCGACCGCGTCGATGCCGGTCCCTCGTTTCGGGTGGATGGCTTCTTCGAGCTCGCTCTCCTCTTCGACGATGGCAGCGTTGATCCACGCCGCCCATCTCGTCGGCGGTCGAAGCCGTGCGAGAACTCTTTGGTGTGCGCCCAAGAGGACGACATAGGGGACCAGGACGGCAAGGACGAAGGCCAGGCCCGCTCCAGCCGAAAGCTGGCCGCCTACGCTCAAGAGGCAAGCCGCGCCGACGAGCATGGCAACCGCCCCGCTGAAGACCACGACCTTACGGTGCAGTGTGATACGACCCGCCACGACGGCTCCCAGACCCAGTAGCGCCGCCAGGTTGAAGACGTTCGAACCTAGGACAACCCCGGCGCCGACGGTTGCTTGGTGATGCACCAACGCCGTGATGGCGGCCGTGATTTCGGGCGAATCGGCCGCCAAAGCAGCCAACATACCCAGCAGAGCTTCAGAAAGCCCGAGCCGCTCGCCGACTCGCTCGAGTCGTGACACGAGTACCCAACTCGTTCCCAGGCTCGCGATTGCCCCAATGACGAACGCTGCGACGGAAAGTTCTACATCCATTGCGGCTCAGGTTCTGTTCTGAACGGCGCGCATGAGCCCTGGTATGACCGGAAGGACGGCTCGGGCGGACGGTCCCAGGTGACACATGTCAGCTCCTCAGCACGAACCTTCGATGTGCCGACCAGACTTCCCGGCTTTCCGTTTACCAGACTATCGCTCGGCGTCCGGTACGTGCAGTTGCCCTGGTAGTCGACAAAAGGTGGGGGATCGGCGGACGGGCGGTGACGCGGAATAGCGCGCACCAGATCACAATCCGCAGCAAGCACGACTCCGATGACGACAGCCGGACCGGCCTATCCCTACCCGCCAACACAGACAGCATCACGTTCCGGACAACGACGGCAACCAAGAGACACATGTGTCCTTGCGTGACGGCGACCATGCTCGGTACGTCTGGACTTCTACCTGACATGGCCCGAGCGATGTTGGCGAAGTGAGCGACCCGGCCGCCTCGGCCAACCGGGTCACCACTGGTTGAGGCCTCCCTCAGCCGTACGCCGCCTCCCGTGGCTGCGGGTCTGTTGCTCACGTCGTTTCAGGCATGATGAACCCGATGCGCGACCCATTTCGGAGAGTGCGAATTGGCCTCGTTGCCCTGGCGCTCGTACTTGTGGCCGGCACCACGGGATATCTGCTGCTCGGTTTCGACTTCCTCGATTCTCTGTACCAGACCGTCACGACCGTTACGACGGTGGGGTTCACGTCGCCGCGACCGTTGGGTGCCGGCAGCAAGACCTTCACCATCGTCTTGATCTTGGTGGGCGTCGGTACGGCGCTGTACACATTTTCGGCCGTGCTGGAGGTGCTCATCGAGGGCCACATGCGAGACCTCGTGAGGAGGAGAAAAATGGAGCGCGATATCGCACGGATGTCCGGGCACGTGATCGTGTGCGGCTGGGGTCGGGTCGGGCGTGAGGTCGCCCGGTTCCTCGTGAGCGCCGGTCGGCAGGTCGTTGTGATCGACCATGATCTCGACCGGCTTGCGGTGGTGCCCTATGCATCGGTACACGGTGACGTGACCGATGACGAAACCCTTCGCCAGGCTGGCATCGAGCGAGCAGCGACGCTGGTAGCTGCGATCGACACAGACGCGGACAATCTTTACGTGACGGTGACCGGAAGGTCGATGCGACCTGATTTGCAAATCATCGCCCGAGCCCGCAACGAGTCCTCGGAGCCGAAGCTGTTACGCGCCGGCGCCGATCGGGTGGTGAACCCTCAGCAGCTCGGTGGCGACCGCATGGCGTCATTCGTGACCCAGCCACTCGTCGTTGACTTCGTTGACGTCGTCATGCACGATGGAACGCTGGAATTCCGGTTGCAAGAGCAGGCCGTTTCAGCCGCATCGTCCCTCTCGGGTAGCACCCTGCGTTCGGCGCAGCTGCGCGACCGTACCGGGGCATTGGTACTCGCCATCCGAAGACCCGATGGCTTTTTCGTCACCAATCCATCTCCCGAAGACGTGATTGGGGCGGGCGATGTCTTGATCAGCGTGGGTACGGCTGAACAGCTCGGGGCGCTTGCGAAGTTTGCTGCCCGCCTCTGAGGACCGGCTGCCCCTCTTTCCTTCGCCATAGAGGTTGGTGAATCGGGACGGCTAACCGCCGGCGTTGTCGGTGGGCGCGGTGGTGGTCGGCGCCCGCGTCGTTGTGGTGGTGGCGCGGGTGCTCGAGGTCGTGGAGGCGCCGGAGCTCGAAGTCGTGGTCGTGGTCGTGGCGCCGGTGTTGCCGGACGTTCCCGTCGCCGTGCTCGTGGTGGTCGTCGTTGGTGGGGCGACGAACGCCTTCGTCTCTCCCTTCAACGTGACGACGCTGGTGGAGGGTTTCGCCGAGAGGTTGGTGCAGCTGCGGGCGCTGTTCCAGCTGTCGATGGCGGCGGTTGCCGGCTGCCCGCTCAGTGGCTGGGGCAGGCCGGACACGATCGTCGCGGGTCTCCATACGGCGCCAGTGATGTGCCGGCCCTGCGTCGAGACGATGAGTGACCCGCTGTCGGTCTCGGGGGCCGCGGTGTCGTAGAAGGCGAAGTTGCCCAGCCCGTAGTCCACGTAGGCGCTGCCCAGGTAGCCCGCTCCCGAGATCACGTGCGCATTGGCGCCCACGACGATGTCGGCACCGGCGTTCACGAGTTGTTGGGCCAGCGGCTCCTGCTGGGGGTTGGGGCAGGTCTGGGTCTCGGTGCCCCAGTGCACGTAGACGATCACGGTGTCCGCCGTCTTGCGCACCTGTTGCACCTCGCGCACCAGCTCGGTCGGGTCGATCGCCGAGGCGACGCCCGGTTGCGAGGCTGAGGCCGTCCACGTGGCGGCGAGGTTGTTGGCGATCACCTGGGTGGCGGCGATGACGGCGATGCGCTGGCCGTCGAGGGTGACGCGGAAGGGCGTGAAAGCCTGTGCCGCTGTGTTGCCGATGCCGATGATGGGGAAGGAGTCCTGGCTCGCGATGGTCAGGTTCTGCGAAAGGCCCTGCGGGCCGCAGTCGAAGCCATGATCGTTCGCCTCGGTGGTCAGGGAGATAGAGGCGCTCTTCAGAGCCGTGACGGCTGAGGCCGGCGCGTCGAAGATGTACTGCTTGTTCTGTGGCTCGGGGCATGTGCCATCGGTCACCGTCGATCTCGAGGTTCACCATGCTCAAGTTCGATCCGGCAAAGAGCTGGGGGATCGTGGTGCCGAGAGCTGTGGAGGGATTTTGGGCGAGCTTCTGGCCGACCGCGCCCTCGAAGTGGACGTCACCGCCGAAAGCGAGCGTGACCGTGTGCCCACTGCCCTTCCAGTCGGGATTGAGCGGCGAGTTCTTGGGAAAGTGCTGATCGGTCAGCGTGGCGGTGTGGCCCGAGGACGACGACGATGAGGTGGTGGTCGAGGTCGACGCGGTCGGTTTGCCCGAACCGCCGGAGAATCCCGCGAGATAGATGATCAGCACGAGAAACAGGAAGCCCCCGACCGCGAACTCGGTGCGCCGGCGCCTGACTCTGCGTGAGACCACGGGGCACTATGTCACACAGGCTGCGATCGGTCCCGTGCAGGCGGGTCGCTGACCAGCCCTTTTGTGCGTCGACGGCACGGATGGCGCCGGTCTCACGCGGCCCAGAGGCTGTCCCAGTTGGCTGCCAGCAAGGCGACGAGACCGGTGCAGGCAACGGCGATCATGTCGCGGCATTCGTCGAACACCGTTTGGTCGCCGTAGTACGGGTCGGGCACGTCGGCGGCGGCGCCGGCGGACTTGTCGAAGGAGCGCAGCAGGACGAGGCGGTCGGGATCGGCGCCGAGCCCGAGCAGCATCTGGCGGTGCCGGCGGTCGAGCGCGACCATCAGGTCGATACGGCCGAGGTCGGACGGGGACGATCTGATGCGCGACGTGGCGCTCTGGCGGGTAACCGCCACGTTCCAGTGAGACGGCAGCGGAGGGGTGCATCGGCTCACCCTCGTGCCAGGGCCCGGTGCCCGCACTGCTGACCTCGACGTGGTCGCCGAACGTCGAGCCGTCGGCGAGGGCCGTCGGTCTGCGCGAGCGACCGCGTGATCACTTCAGCCATCGGGGAGCGGCAGATGTTGCCGGTGCAGATGAAGAGGATGCGATAGGGCCGGTCCCCGATGGGGCCCGGGAGCACGACACGGCTCGGTACGGGAGGGCTCATGCCGGACGCGTACTCGTCGCGGAGTGACTTCTTGACGATCTTGCCGGTGCCCGCCCGGGGCCAGTCGGTGCGCACCTCGAGCTGCTCGGGGATCTTCTGGGTCATGAGCCCGGCGTCGCGGCAGAAGGCGACGATCTCGGTCAGCTCGAGGGTGCCCGCCTCGTCTGCGAGCTGGACGACGGCACAGACCCGCTCGCCCCGCTCGGGGTCGGGCAGGCCGACCACGGCGACCTCCACGACCTTGGGGTGGGTGTAGAGGAGGTCCTCGATCTCCTTGGCGCTGATGTTCTCGCCCTTGCGGACGATCACGTCCTTGAGTCGCCCGGTGAGGGTGATGTGCCCGTCGGCACCGGAGTCTTGCCGAGGTCGCCGGTGCGGAAGTAGCCGTCCTCGTCGAACGCCTCCTTCGTGAGCGCAGGGTCGGTGTAGCCGTGGAACACCATCGGCCCCTTCACCCGGACCTCGCCCTCCTCGTCGGGCCCAGCCGGTGCGCCGTCGAGCCGGACGATGCGCACGTCGGCGCCCTCCACCGGCTTGCCGTCGGTGTTGGCGAGCTGCTCGTCGGTGTCGTGCGGCGAGCCGTTGGAGATCATCGGCACCTCGGTCATGCCGTAGCCGTGCACGACGCCGCGCCCGCCGATTTCGTCACGGACCTCGAAGTGGACCTCGGGCGGCTTGGCGGCGCCGCCGCCGGCCATGAGGCGGAGCGTCGGGAAGGATCGGAACGGCCGGGGTTCTTGCGCTGCTCGGCGAGGTAGGCGACGTAGAAGGCGGTGCTCCCGCCGACCAAGGTTGCGCCGTGCGTGCGGAAGACGTCGAGCGCCTCGGCCGGAACGAACGCCTCGAGAAGGATGGCCGGGAAGCCGATGGTGAGCATGCACACGAGATAGTCGGGCCCGGCGATGTGCGCGAAGGGGAAGGCGATGGAGCCGACGTCGTCGGGCTTCATGTCGAGCGCCCGGGCGAGGCCCCAGCCGCCCGCGATGAGCGTCTGGTCCGTGTGCTGGACGCCCTTGGGGTCGGCCGTCGAGCCCGAGGTGTAGTAGATCCAGCGAATCGGGGCGTCCTCGGGTGCGGTCCCCGGGGGAGGTGGAGGCAGGACGGCGGGGTCGCCTTCGGGAAGGCCGGCCTCGAGGTTGAGGATCGTCGGCCGCGTCGGTGCGTCGGCGAGCGCGCGGTCGGCGAGTGCGGCGAAGTCGGTGTCGCGCCAGGTGCCGGGGATGACGAAGAGAGAGGCGCCGGTCTGGCGCAGGGCGAAGCCGACCTCGCGCTCGCGGTAGAGGTGGATGATCGGGTTCTGCACGGCGCCGAGGCGGGCGAGCGCAGCGGAGAGCACGACGGTGTCGATGCGCGGTCGGGAGCTGCCACGAGACGACGGATCCGGTGGTGATGCCCATGTCGTGCAGGCCGGCGGCGACGCGCTCGGCCCGGTCGCGGAACTGGCCGAAGGTGACCGTCTCGCCGTCGGCGGCGATGAGCATGGGGTGGTCGGGCGAAGCATCGGCGCGCCGGTCGACGAGCTCCCACATGGTGCGGGCGCCGGTGAGTATCTCGCTCGGGCTTGGGCTCGGGCTCATTGCGCTCCTTTCCGGCCCCTTCCATAGCAGCTGGGCACGGGGTGACTACAAGCCGGCGGGGGAAGCGGCAGAATGAACGAATGGCCAGGAAGCCGGTGCACCGTGATCCGTTGACGGAGCACGTCGCCGAGGACGACAGGAAGGGCCCCGACCGCCGGCAACAGGCGGCGTTGATCGGCGTCGCGATCGCGGGAGCGTTGTTGGGGTGGTTCGCACTGGCCAACTTGCGGGACGTCAGGATCGACTTCTGGTTGTTCAACCGCCAAGCGCCTTTGATCCTCGTCATCGTGATCTCGGGCCTGTTGGGCGCCCTGATCACGGCGCTGGTCATGCGCCGCAGGGGACGGGACAAGGTCGGGGAGTAGGCGGTCCGGTCCCCGGGGATCCGGTCCGGCGGCAGGCCGGGGGACCGACAGCCCGGAGGATGTGGCAGGTGGGCAGGCAGGGTCGTTACAAGTCCGTGACCGCGTCCAACGCTCGACGGGGCGGCTCTAAGCTGACGCCTGGTGGAGACCACTGCTCGAGGCAGCATCGAGGGGCGGGATTCTCGTTGTCCGCGCCGTCCGGGCGTGCCAACATGGTTTGCAGATGGATGTGGAGATCCCAGGGGGCAGGTGGTAGTGCCGCTTTCCGATCACGAACAGCGGATCCTCGCCGAGCTCGAGGAGTCACTGGTCAAGCAGGACCCCGAGTTCGCCGAGCGCGTCCGGTCGGAGACCGTCTACCGGCACGCCGGCCGGTACTGCAAGTGGGCCGCCGTCACGTTCGTGCTCGGCGTCGTGATCCTCGTCGCGTTCTACTCGACGTCCGTCGTGGCCGGGTTCGTCGGTGTCGTGATCATGTTCGCCTCCGCGGTGTGGTTCGAGCGGAACCTGCGGCGCATGGGCAAGGCCGGCTGGCACGACCTCACGCGTCCGAAGGACGGCGAGGCGAGGGCCGCCAGTGGGGGATCGAGCGGGATCGAGGGCGCGGTCAGCGGTGCGCGGGACTGGTTCCGCTCGCGGTTCCATCGGCGCGAGGACTGAACCGAACCTCTCGGGACGTTCGTCCCGGCGCTCTCGTCTGCGGATCGGCGTTTCGTGACGGTCGATGGCTCGCCGGGTCGGCTCGTGGCTGACCTTGCGCTGGCGGTCGACATCGGGGGGACCAAGTTGGCCGCCGGGCTGGTCGCGCTGGACGGGACCCTGGTCGAGCGGGCGTACGGTGCCGACCCGGAACGACGCTGCGGTGCTCGCCGGGCAGCGACGAGCTCCTATGGGGTGACCTGGCTGGTCTGGTCGAGGGGGTGGTGGCCGGCGTCGGCGCCGGGCGACCGGCTCGTGGTGTGCGGGGCGGGCTGCGGCGGGCCGATGAGTGCCGGGGGCGACGAGGTGTCGCCGTTGAACATCGAGGCGTGGCGTGGGTTCCCGTTGCGGGCGCGGCTCGCGGAGCTGACGGGTCTGGCGACGTTCGTCGACAACGACGCCAAGGCGCTGGCCTTGGGGGAGGGGTGGATCGGCGCTGCTGCGGGGTGCGCCGATTTCCTGGCGATGGTCGTGTCGACGGGCGTCGGTGGCGGGATCGTGTTGAACGGGCGGTTGTTGGACGGGCGGTTGGGGAACGCAGGCCACATCGGCCACGTCGTCGTCGAACCCTCGGGTCGCGCGTGCCCGTGCGGGGGACGCGGCTGCCTCGAGGCGGAGGCATCGGGGACGGCGATCGCTGCGATGACGGGCCGCCCGCCGCGTGACGCGGATACGGATTTGGTCGAGCGTGTCGGGACCTTGGTCGGGCGCGCGATCGCGTCGGTGGTGAACTTGTTGGACCTGCCCTTGGCTGTCGTCAGCGGTTCGGTGGCGCTCGGGTACGGCGCTCCGTTCTTCGCCGCGGCACAGGCGGAGATGGATCTTCGCTGCAGGCTCGACTTCGCCCGGGGCGCGAGGGTGGTGCCCGGGCGGGCTGGGTGACGCGGGCCCGCTCGTCGGCGCGGCGCGGGTCGGGCTGGACCGGATGGGGCTGGCGGGGTGAGCGGTGAGCGGGTGGGACGGGTGAGCGGGTGGCGGGTGAGCAGCGGCCAGGGCCGGGGGATGGGGCCGGGACGGCCTCGTGGTGGTGCGGGCCGTGCTGCCGCATCCGGGCCTGTGGTGGGTGGCGCTTGCGGCGCTGTGGCGGCTGGCCCGTCGGGGGTGGTGGCGCCGGCCGCCCTTCCTACCCGTGCCGGGCGACGCGTACTGGCGCTTCCGGCTCGTGACGGCCAACGGCGGCGACGGCGTTTCCGAGCCGCTCCAGCCGGCCGACGTCGTGGCCTACCTCCGCTGGTGTCAAAGGTCGCGCCCGCAAGGCGGATAGCCTCTCGGGATATGGAGCGGGTGCTCCTCCTCAATGCGACCTACGAGCCGCTGGCCCTCGTCTCCGATCGGCGTGCCGTCGTGCTCGTGCTGGCCGGGCGGGCCGAGCCGGTCGCCATCCGTGAGGACTGCAAGGTCTTTCACTCCGCCCGGATGCAGGTCGAGGTCCCGTCGATCGTCCGGCTGAGCCACATGGTGCGGATCCCGCGGTGGGCCCGGACACCGCCCGTAACCCGTCGTTCGGTGCTGCGGCGCGACGGCGGGCTCTGCGTCTATTGCTCACAGCCGGCCGACACGATCGACCACGTGATCCCGCGCAGCCGCGGCGGCACACACGACTGGTCCAACGTCGTGGCGGCGTGCAAGAAGGACAACCTGGTGAAGGCCGACCAGTTGCTCTCCGAGCTCGGGTGGACGCTGCGGGTCAAGCCGGCGCCTCCCGACGGGCACCTCTGGCGGTTGCGGCACCTCTCGGACGTCGATCCTCTGTGGGAGCCGTATCTGGCTGCCGCCTCCTGAGGGTTGGCCGCTCCCCCCTCCCTTCCTCTTCCTCCTCTCAACCTCTCTTCGACGTGGAGCGGTTCCGCCCGGAACGCCGACGCGTCGCGGTCGTCCGCGAGGTGCGCCCATCCCACCTTGGTGCTGGGGAGCACCCAGCCGGCCGACCTGGTGTCGCCGGTCGCGTTGCGGGACCGGTCCGTGGAGCTCGTGCGACGGCGCGGCGGGGGAGGTGCGGTGTATCTCGAACCCGGGCGGCCACCTTTGGGTCGACGCGTGGATCCCCAGGGACGACGTGCTCTGGTCGCACGACGTCTCGATCGCGGCGGAGTGGGTGGGGCAATGGTGGATCGACGCCTTGGCCGAGGTTGGGGGGCTGGTGTGGGGGCGCCGGTGGGTGTCGGGGTCGGAGGGCGCGTCTGTCGGTGCACACCGGGCGCTCGGCTCCCGGGGCGTTCGGAGACTTGGTCTGCTTCGCGGGGCGCGGCCCGGGCGAGGTGTTCCTCGACGATCGCAAGATCGTCGGGCTTTCGCAATGGCGCAGCCGCGAGGGTGCGCTCTTCTCGTCATGCGCGTATCTCGAATGGGATGCGGCGCCGCTGCTGGACATTTTGTCGTTCGACGACCAGGACGCGGTCGGAGCTCGCTGGCGGGCTCCGCGACGTCGCCGTGGGGGTCGGTGCGTTGTCCCTGCCCGTGAGCGAGCTGGGCGGCGTGCGTGACCGTCTCGTTCGGCACCTTCCCCGGGATCGGGGTGGACCGGAAGGACATAGGCCGGGATCGGCCGCCGGCGGGTGCGGTGAGCCGCCGGCAGGTTGCCGGACATCGGTACGGGCCATCGGTTGGATGGTCGCTCGGGGTGGGTCGTCGGACCCACCCACTTCGTCGGTCTGCCCCCGTCGGTCGTCTTCCACTCCTCTTCCTCGCCCGATGCAGCTCCGTCGCGGCCCTGTCCTTCGCTTGCCTCCGCACTGCGCCGACGCGTCCGGGGGGGGCAAAGGGTTTCATTTGGGTTGCAAAGGGAGGGAAGTAGTTGTGCAGTGGAGGGAAAGTGGCGTAAAGTGGCGTGAAAGGGAGTGACAGAGCGTCACAGGCGCAGGCCAGGGAGTGTCGTGGGAGAGACGGCTGGTGGCAGCAGGGATTCGTCGGGAGATACGAGCACTCGCTCGACTCGAAGGGCAGGGTCATCCTGCCGGCGAAGTTCCGCGCCCAGTTCGAACGAGGGGGCTATCTCACCCAACACACCGAGGGGTGCCTGGCGCTCTGGACACCCGGCGAGTTCGAGCGGCAAATGGAGGTGATGCAGGAGAGAGACGGAAACGGGACGGTCGGATCGCAACCGAGCACGAATCTGGGCGTCGAACTCGGCCGAGGTCGAGATCGATCGCCAAGGTCGCATGCCGATTCCCCTACATCTGCGGACGTTCGCACACCTCGACACGGAGGTCTTGGTGCACGGTGTCATCGACCGGGTCGAGTTGTGGAACCCCACGGAATGGGAGTCACGGGTGATGCCCGAGGAGAGCTGGCTCCTCGAGGACGACTGAGCCCGAACTGGACAACAACACAGAGAGAACGGAGAAAAGAAGGAAACGACGCAACAAGAGAAAGAAGAACTGACGGGCGCGCCACATCCTGTGGAACGCACTGGACCATGTGCAGCTCCTCGACCGGAACAATGGAAGTCCACTCCACCCACTTCCACCTCGGTCGTCTGGATCTCCACCTCCCCCTCGACCAACCGGCCGAGGAGCTGCAGATGGCCCACTCGTTCGACCACATTCCCGTGCTGCGTGACGAGGTGGTGTCGTTGTTCGCTGCGGTGCCTCCTGGCGTCATCGTCGACGCCACCGTCGGCGGAGGCGGGCACGCTGCATCGTTGCTGGAGGCTTTCCCCGGCATGCGCGTGCTCGGTCTCGACCGGGACCCGTCCGCTCTCGAGGCGGCGGCTCAGCTGCTTTCTCAGTTCGGGGACCGGGTCTCACTGATCCGGTCCCCGTTCTCGGCTTTGGAGTCGGTGATCGAAGCGGCGTCGGTAGCGCCGCTTTCGGGGTTGCTGTTCGACCTCGGTGTGAGCTCACCACAACTCGACTGGGCCGGACGCGGATTCTCGTATCGCTCCGACGGCCCGTTGGACATGCGGATGGACCCAGCGTCCAGCGTCACCGCGGGAGACCTGGTCAACGGGCTGCCCGAGGACGCGCTGGCGCGGCTCTTCCGCGAGAACGGAGAGGGGCGACTGTCCGGGCGCATTGCCCGCGCAATCGTGGGGGCCCGGCCGTTGACCTCTACGGGCCAACTGGCCGAAGTCGTGGCCGCCGCCGTACCGCAGGCGGCGCGCCGCAAGGGTCATCCGGCGCGCCGGGTTTTTCAGGCGCTCCGGATCGAAGTCAACGACGAGCAGAACGAACTGCGTGCGGCGTTGCCTGTGGCGTTGTCGAGCCTGGCGGTCGGGGGCGTGCTCGCTGTCATCAGCTACCACTCCGGCGAGGACCGGCTGGTGAAGCAGACGTTCGCCGACGCGGCAACGGGTGGATGTGTGTGCCCGCCGGGCCTGCCTTGCGTCTGCGGCGCCGTGGCGCGTCATCGCCTCGTCTTCCGGGGCGCCCGCAAGGCGTCTGCCGCCGAGGTGAACGCGAACCCTCGGGCCGAAGCGGCCCGGCTGCGAGCCATCGTCCGAACGGTCGAGGGCTGATGCCGCCACCTCCTGCGGCGACGGCTGCGCCCGTACGCCGGCACGGCGGGGGTTCAACCTCGCCCCGACGTTGGGCGCCGCTGCGAGCGCTCCCGTCCCGGAAGGGTCAGATCGGCCGCATCCGCGCACTGTTGGCGAACCAGCGCCGCGTTGCTCAATATCGCCTCGGTGTCGATTGTGGTTACGTCGCTCTTGGCGGTCGTCGTCGCGCAGGCGCTGCTTGCCAACGGACAGGTGCGCTTGTCCACGTTGCACCACGCAGCTGTCGCTCGAGCAGAGTGCGCATCGCCAGGCGGAGCTTGCCGTCTCCGAACTCGAGACGCCGCCTCGCATCGTCAGCGGGGCAACGAGTCAAGGCATGGTGCACCCGGCCAGCGTGGTCGAGCTGCCCTACGTCTCCCTGACCGGTCCCGGTGGCGACCCCCAAGGTCACTCCCGCACCCGCCGCGCCGCCACCCGCCCCAACAACGCCGGCCACCTCGTCGTCTTCGACGTCCTCGGCGGGTACTGCGGGCTCGGCGGGTGCTTCCGGAGGAACCAGCGCCGGCTCTGCCGCAAGCGGGGCGACGGCCGGTACCGGCACGGGCTCTTCGACGACGACCGCGACGACGAAGCCGTGAGCACCACGCACGCGACATGCAGGCGGGCGCGCGCGCGCTGTTTCGAGTCGGAGCGCCGGTGCGAAGACGACCCGAGCTCGGCCGCAGCCGAGCGCCCGCCCCACCCCGCGGCCGGCCCGCCGGCCTCCCGCGCCGTCACAGGGACACCGAACGAGGTCGCAGCGGCACCGGTCGCCGACGGCATCTCGGCGAGCGAGCGGCCGCAACTGGATGGGCGTTACGTTCTTGCGACGCGTACGGATCGTCCGAATGATCCTTATTGTCGCGATGCTCCTGCTGGTGGCGCGCCTGGTCGACGTCCAGGTGCTCCACGCGGATGCATTCGGGGCGCAGGCGCGGGGCGAGTCGGCCATCACGGTTTCGTTGCCCTCGCTGCGGGGCGGGATCTATGCCCGCGACGGGTCGCCGCTCGCGCTCTCCGTCCCGACCGACGATGTCGTGGCCGACGACTTTCAGATCGCCCATCCGGTGCGTACTGCTGAGGCCCTTGCGCCGATGCTGCATCTTCCGGTGGCGGCGCTGGCTGCGCAGTTGCACGAGCATTCTGGGTACGTCGTCCTGGCGCGACAGTTGTCCCAGTCCACCGGCGAGAAGATCGCTGCAGACTCCATTCCAGGAATCACGCTGATCTCCGATTCGAAGCGAGAGGTGCCGAACGGCGATCTGGCTTCGCCGGTGGTCGGTTTCACCAACGGCGCCGGTAAGGGAGCGGGTGGCCTCGAATACGGGGACAACCGGCTGCTGGCCGGCTCCAACGGCAAAGAGACGATTCTCGCGTCACCCGGCGGCGTGGCCCTGCCGCAGTCACCCGTGACGAACCAGGTGGCGACGACACCGGGGACTGGTGCTGGAACTCACGATCGACACCCAGCTCCAATACGAATCCGAGCAGGCCCTGGCCAAGGCGATCGAATCGTCGAACTCGGTCAGCGGGACGGCCGTCGTCATGGACGTCAAGACAGGCCAGATCCTCTCGATGGCGAACCTGGTGGCGACACATCCCGCCCCGATCGGTGCGCCGACGGCGGCGGCCAGCTCACCCGGGGGTGTGGTGCCCATCGGCGCCAACGACGCCGTCAACGAGGCGCCGAGCAACCTCGCCGTGACCCAGCTCTACGAGCCGGGCTCGGTGTTCAAGCTGGTGACGTTCTCGGCCGCGCTGCAGGACGCCCTGATCAACCCGAACAGCGTCTTTACGGTCCCGGACCAGATGAAGCTCGACGGCTCGACCTTCCACGACGCCGAGACGCATCCGACAGAGCAGTTGAATGCGACGCAGATCCTCGCCCAGTCCTCCAACATCGGCACGTCGGAGATCGCCCAGGGAGTCGGGGAGCAGCGGTTGCTCGCCCAGGTGAAGCTGCTCGGCTTCGGGCAGTCAACCGGGCTCAACTTCCCGGGTGAATCGCCCGGCCTTCTGGCCACGGCGGCGCAGTGGGAGCCGACCAACTATGTCTCGCTCCCGATCGGCCAGGTCGACGCGGTCAACGCCGTGCAGGTTCTCGATGCCTACAACACCGTGGCCAACGGCGGCATCTACGTCGCGCCGAAACTCGTGCAGGCCACGGTCAGCCCGTCGGGCACGGTCACGAAGACGGCTCCATCGTCGACCCACCAGGTGCTGTCCCCCTCGGTCAACTCCGAGCTCACCTCGATGCTCGAGCAGGTGGTGAACCAGGGCACGGGGACCAGTGCCGCCGTTCCGGGTTACACCGTCGCCGGAAAGACCGGGACGGCGCAGATTCCGACCCAAGGCCAGGACTCCTACGTCCAAGGTGCCTACATGGCGACATTCGTCGGGTTTGCTCCGGCCGCCAACCCGACCCTGTCGATGATCGTCGTCCTCGACCGGCCCACTCCCATCTTCGGTGGCACGGTCGCCGCCCCTGTCTTCTCGCAGATCATGAGCTACGCGCTGCACCGCTACGACATCCCGACCACCCCCGGCGCCGGGACGAACACCACTCCGTCGACCCGTCCGTCCAGCGACCAGGCCCAGGACATCACGTGACCGGTGGTTACACACCCATTGCGGCCGGGACGCAGGGGGGTCCGCGGCATGCAACGCTGTCGGGTCGACCATGCGAACCGTGCCGATGAACCTCCTCTTCGACGACATCGAGGTGCTCGAGACCGTGGGCGACCCCTCAGCCGTCGAGGTGGGTGGCATCACCCACGACAGCCGAAGGGTCGTTCCTGGCGACCTGTTCTGCTGTGTTCCGGGGCTAGTCAGCGACGGGCACCGGTACGCGGCGGAGGCGGTCGAGCGTGGCGCCATCGGCGTGCTCTGTGAGCACTTCATCCCCGAGTTGTTGAGCCGCGACATCACGCAGGCGCGGATCGCGCCCGGGACGATGCGACCGGTGATGGCGCAACTCGCTGCGGCCTTCTACAGCTTCCCGGCCCGGGACCTCGTGATGATCGGCGTGACCGGAACGAACGGCAAGACGACGGTGACGCAACTCCTAGGAGATCTCCTGACGGCTCTCGGTCGCCCCACCAACGTAATGGGCACGTTGTCGGGGGCGCGCACCACGCCGGAAGCGACGGAGGTCGAGCGCGTCCTCGCAGGGGTACGCGACAGGCAGCGCGCCGACGGGCTCCGCCATGCGGTTGCCATGGAGGTCTCGAGCCACGCGCTGGTGCAGTCGAGGGTGGACGGCATCCACTTCGACGTGGTCGTCTTCACCAACCTCAGTCACGACCACCTCGACTACCACAAGACGATGGACGACTACTTCGAGGCGAAAGCGAAGCTCTTCACCCCGAATCACGCCCTGCGGGCGGTGGTGAACGCCGACGACCGGTGGGGACGAGTGCTGCTCGATCGCGGCAAGATCCCGATGACCGCAGTGCACCACTCGGACGCCGGGGACGTGGTCCTGCGCCCGGGGCGCACAGAGTTCACCTGGCGGGGCCACCGGGTGGCGACCCCATTGACCGGTGGGGTCAACGTCGACAACGCGTTGCTCGCTGCGGAGGCGGCCCTCGCGTTGGACCTCGAGATCGAGCCCGGCGAGATCGCTGCCGCCATGGCGCACCTGCGACCCGTCCCGGGACGGCTGCAGGTCATCGCGGCCCCGGCCACTCCGGATGCCGAGAGGCCTTCGGGTGGGCAGCGCCGGGGATGGCGGGAAAGCGATTCTCCCGGCCGCCGTTCACGGTCCTGGTCGACTACGCCCACACGCCCGCGGGCCTCGAGGTCGTGCTGGCCGAGGCGCGCCGGCTGGGCCCGGGCCCAACGGGACGGGTGATCTCCGTCTTCGGCTGCGGCGGCAACCGGGACCGGGCCAAGCGCCCCGTGATGGGAGCGGTGGCCGCGGCGGCCAGTGACGTGGCCATCCTGACGTCGGACAACCCGCGCGACGAGGACCCCGGAGCCATCATCGAAGAGGTGTTGGCGGGCGTCCCGGGCGGACGGGAGAACCCACACATCGCCGTGGAGGTCGATCGGCGCGTCGCGATCAGGCGAGCACTCGATGCCGCCGTACCGGGAGACGTCGTCGTGATCGCCGGCAAGGGGCACGAGACCTACCAGGAGATCGCCGGACGCCGATTGCCTTTCGACGACACGGTGGAAGCGCGGGATGCGCTCTCGGCCCGCTTCGCTTCGGATCCGGGCACATGGGTGACGCCGGGACTTGAGGCACAGGCGGCCGACGGCCCACTCTCTGCTTCGGGCTCCCGCCGCATCCACGCGGAAGGCTGACCCTCGGTGCTCGGACTCCTTGTCTCGGGTGGCATCGCGCTGTGGGGCGCGATCCTTTCGACCCCTTTCCTGATTCGCTACTTCCGAAAGCGTCAGATCGGCCAACACATCCGCGAGGACGGACCGGCCACGCACAGCGTCAAGGCCGGTACGCCGACCATGGGGGGCATCGCCATCGTCGGGTCGGTGGTGTTCGGCTACGCCGTGGGCCACATCGGGACGGAGGTCCGATTCTCCCGCACCGGGTACCTGGCGATCGGCGCCGTCGTCGCCTTCGGCCTCATCGGGTACCTCGACGACTACATCAAGGTTCACCACCGGCGAAGTCTCGGGCTGAACAAACGGGCCAAGTCCGGCGCTCAGTTCGTCTGTGCGCTCACCTTTGCGCTCTTGGCCGTGAACTGGGCGCACACGTCGACCGCGCTCTCGTTTACCCGGTCAGAGGCGATCGGGATCAACATGGGCCCAGTCCTCTGGGTGATTTTCGCGGTCCTCGTGATGGTCGGCGTCGTCGAATGCCGTGAACATCACCGACGGCGTGGACGGTTTGGCCGCTGGCTCGGGCGGTTTCTGCTTCGCCGTGTTGTCGATCATGGGCTACTGGATCTTCCGGCACTATTCGATCTACCACGTGCTCCCGGCCTCGGCGATCGATCTCTCGCTGGTCTCCGTGGCGCTGGCAGGTGCGTGCATCGGGTTCCTCTGGTGGAACGCGGCGCCCGCCAAGATCATCATGGGGGACACCGGCGCGCTGGCCATCGGGGCCGGGTTGGCAGCCTTGTGCCTGCTGCTCAACCTCGAGCTCCTGCTGGTGATCATCGGCGGGCTCTTCGTGATGGAGACGGTGTCGGTGATCATGCAGGTGATCAGCTTCAGGATGTTCCACCGCCGGATCTTCCGCATGGCGCCGATCCACCACCACTTCGAGCTGGCGGGCTGGCCGGAGACGACAGTGATCATCCGTTTCTGGATCCTCGGTGGCCTCTTCTGCGCGTTGAGCCTCGGCATCTTCTACGGCGACTTCCTCACGGTGTCGAAGCTCACATGACTCGTCAGTCTCGGGTCAGCCCTCTTCTTCGACGAGTCGACGGTGGCGTTGGTCCGCCACTTCGGCCGCGCGGTGGGGAGAATTGGTGCATGCAACCGGTGTCGGACGGGGCAGGCGGGCGCGCCCGCGGGCGAGCGGCGCGAAACGGCGCACCACTGATGACTCCCGCCCGCACTGCGACCGCACCAACGCGGCGCTCCACCCTCTCCGCACGCACTGCGCTCGGCGCGCCGAACGGAAAGGTGCAGATCGCCGGTCGGCAGGTGGCGCTCTCCACCCTCCTGCTGGTCGACGTGGCCCTTCTCTGCATCATCGGCCTGGTGATGGTGGGTACGGCGTCCTCGGTGATCTCCATCTCGACCTACGGCAGTCCCTGGGCCATCTTCATCCGCGAGGGCATGTGGATGGCGATCGGCGTTGTGGCACTCGGCGTGGCGTTGCGCTTCGACTATCGCAAGCTCCGCCGGCTGAGCCCCCTGCTGCTCGTGGCCACGTTCGGCCTGCTGTTCGTCGTCCTGGTGCCGGGGCTCGGTGTGCACGCCATGGGGTCGAGCCGCTGGATCGGCTTCGGTCAGTTCCGTCTGCAGCCCTCCGAGCTGATGAAACTCGCCCTCACCCTGTTCGCAGCCGACTTCATCGCCCGCCGCCTCGACGAGGACGCCACGGATCGTCGCATCATCGGCCCGGTCATCCTCGTCACCGGGTTTGCCTGTCTGCTCATCCTCGCCCAGCCGGACATGGGAACCGCCATGGTCCTCGGCTGCATCGCACTGACGCTCCTCTTCGTCTCGGGTGTGCGCCTCGGTCCGGTGATGAAGGTGATCGCCGCCGTGGCGGTGCTCGCACTGATCGTCGCGGTCGCCTCGCCATATCGGCGGACGCGGCTCCTCTCGTTCCTCGACCCGTCGGCCCACGGTTCGAGCTCGGGCTACCAGGTCGTTGCAGTCCGAGATCGGCCTCGGTTCGGGACATCTCTTCGGGATGGGGCTCGGGGGCGGGCAGGCGCAGTGGGGGTACCTGCCCAACGCGCACACCGACTTCATCTTCTCGGTCATCGGCGAAGAGCTGGGCATCGTGGGTGCGGTGTTCGTGCTCGTCCTGCTCGGCGCGTTGCTCTGGCTCGGCATCCGGGCGGCCACCGCATCGGTCGACCGCTTCGGCGGGCTTGCTGGCGCTCGGTTTGGTGGCGTGGGTGGCGGCGGAAACGCTGATCAACGTCGGCGCCGTGGTCGGCGTGCTGCCGGTCACCGGGATCCCGCTGCCGTTCATCTCGTTCGGCGGTTCCTCTCTCGTCATCACGATGGCGGCCGCCGGCGTGCTCATCAACGTGGCGAGACAGGGCGAGGCGGCGAGCAGTGGTCGTGCGTTGAGGGCCGTCGGCGCCCGCCGGAGTCGGTGAGCGCCAGGCGCGGCACGGTCATCGCCGGCGGGGGAACCGGTGGTCACGTCGTCCCGTCGTTGCAGGTCGCACGCGCCATGGTGGAACGGGGCCACGACCCGAGCACGATCGAGCTCTTCGGCTCCCGGCGCGGGCACGAGGCCACGACGTGGCCGACCCTCGAGTTCCCCTACACGTTGTTGCCGGGGCGGGGCATCAGGCGGAGCTTCTCGCCGGATGCCGTCGTGGCCAACCTGGGCGCGGTGGCCGGCCTCGTCTGGGCCTGCATCCGGGCGCTGGGATCCTTCCTCCGGCGTCGTCCCCGGGTCGTGGTCATCGTCGGCGGTTACGCGAGCTTCCCCGCCGGTCTTGCGGCGGTGGTGACGCGTGTCCCGCTCGTCTCGGTGAACACCGATGCCGTGCCGGGCGCGGTGAACGGGCTCTTGGGACGATTCGCCGCCGCCAACGCCGTCGCCTTCGAGGGAACGGAACTGCCGCGGGCGCACGTGACCGGCACGCCGGTGCGTCCCGAGCTCTCGGGTCTGGACCGCTCGCTCGAGGGGCGGCGCGCCGGGCGCACCGCGCTCGGGCTCCCGCCGGATCGCCAGACCGTCACGGCGATGGGCGGCTCGCTCGGTGCGCTCCGGATCAACCGGGCGGTGGCGGCGCTGGCCGGGTCGTGGGAAGCCTGCGGCGACCGCACCGTGTACCACGTGACCGGCCGGCGGGACTACGACTCGTTCGCCGGGGGTCACGCCGGTGACGCCGGTGACGCCGGCGGCGAGCCCGGGAGCGACGGGAGGCTGTGCTACCGCGTGGTCCCCTTCGAGGAGCGCATGCCCGAGCTCTACAGCGCGGCGGACGTCTGCGTGTCCCGGGCGGGGGCGATGTCCGTGGCCGAGCTGCTGATCTCGGGCGTGCCGGCGATCCTCGTCCCGCTGCCCGGCGCACCCCGCGACCACCAGACCCGCAACGCCGAGGCCGTCGTCGCGCTGGGCGCGGCAGTGCACGTGCCTGACCCCGAGTGTGACGGGGAGCGGCTCGCCAAGGAGCTCGAGGCGCTGCTCACCGACGCCGGCCGCCTGCGGGCCATGGGGGAGGCGGCGCGGCGACACGCCCACCCGGACGCCGCCGCCCGCATCGCCGAGCTGGTCGATGCCCATGCCCGCTGAAGAGCCACTCGACCTGCGCGAGCCGCGGCGCATCCACGTCGTGGGCATCGGCGGCGCCGGCATGAGCGCCATCGGGCTGGTGCTGCGGGCCATGGGCCACACGGTGTCGGGGTCCGACCTCAAGGACTCGCCGGTCGCCCAACGGCTGGGCTCGCAGGGCATCACCGTCGCTCTCGGGCACCGGGCGGAGAACGTCGCGGGCGCCGACGTCGTCACCTATTCGCCCGCGGTGGCGCCCGACAACGTCGAGCTCGTGGCCGCCGCCGAGGCGGGCGCGCACGTCGCGCCGCGTTCGGAGATGTTGGCGGCCGATCTGCGCCACCCGCCGGTGCCTCGCCGTCTCCGGGACGCACGGCAAGACCACGACCGCCTCGATGCTGTCGCTGATCCTGGTGGAGGCGGGGCTGCACCCTTCCTTCGTCATCGGGGCCGACGTCAACGAGATCGGCACCAACGCGGTCTGGGACAGCGGCGAGTGGCTGGTGGTCGAGGCTGACGAGAGCTACGGCACCTTCAAGGCGCTGCGGCCGGATCTGGCCGTGCTGACCAACGTCGAGCCGGACCACCTCGACTACTACGGCACGTTCGAGGTGCTGCGAGAGGCCTTCTCCGACTTCGTCGCCGGGGCCACGCTCGGCGCCGTGGCGTGCGCAGACGACGAGCACGCCGCCGCCATCGGGCGGGCGCACGGGGCAACCCTGGTGGGGGAGGCGGCCGGGTCCGACTACGTGATGGAGGAGCTGTCACTGCTGCGGAGCTCGGTCTCCTTCCGGCTGCGCGGTCCAGACGGCGTGCTCGGGGCCCTGCGCATCGGGGTCCCGGGGCTGCACAATGCACGCAACGCCGCCGTGGCGGCGGTCGCCGCACTCCGGGCCGGCGCACCGTTCGCGGCGGCTGAGTCGGCGCTGGCGCGCTTCGCCGGTGTGAGCAGGCGCTTCGAGTTCCGCGGCGAGGCCAACGGCGTCACGTTCGTCGACGACTACGCGCACCTGCCAACCGAGGTGCGGGCCGCGTTGGCGACGGCGCGCAGCGGCGGCTGGTCCCGCATCGTGGCGGTGTTCCAGCCGCACCGGTTCTCGCGCACGGCGGCGCTGGCTGACCAGTTCGGCTCCGCCTTCGTCGGACGCCGACGTCCTCGTCGTCACCGACGTGTACAGCGCGGGGGAGCGGCCGGTGCCGGGGGTCTCCGGGCGCCTGGTGGCCGACGCCGTATCCGCCCAGGACCCGCGCCTGCCGGTCGCTGTACGCGCCGGGATGGGAGGAACTGCGCCAGGCGGTGTCGTCGGTGCTGCAACCGGGCGACCTCTGTCTCACCCTCGGGGCCGGGGACCTCACCGTGCTGCCCGACCAGCTGCTCGACGCGCCGCAGTGGTGAGCATCATGCCGAGCGAGCAGCTACGTGCACTGGCGCAGACCCTCGGGGCGCGGGCCACGCTGATGAAGCCGCTGGGGCCGCTGACCACGTATGGCGTGGGGGGGCCGGCGGCGCTGTTCGTGGAGGTCGACGGGCCCGGCGGACCTCGATGCCGTCCGGGCGGTGCTGGCCGAGGGGGCGGGCTCGGTGCCGCTCTTCGTGATCGGACGCGGATCCAACCTGCTGGTCGCCGACGCAGGTTTCGACGGCATCGTCGTGCATCTGGGGGCGGGGTTCGCGTCGCTCGACCTGCCGGGCTCGAGCGCCGACGGGTCGAGGCGCCGATGGGGTGGACGTCGCCGATGGGGTCGAAGGGAGCGGAGGTGGGCCGGCCGTGGTGCGGGCGGGCGCCGCACTGGCGCTGCCCGTGCTGGCCCGGCGGGTGGCCGACGCCGGCTGGACGGGACTGGCCTGGGCGGTGGGTGTGCCGGGCTCGGTCGGCGGCGCCGTGCGCATGAACGCGGGTGGCCACGGTTCCGACATGGCGTCGTGCCTCGTGCGCTACCGCTGGGTCGACCTGCTCGGCCCAGGCGGAGGAACCGACGAGGTGGCCAAGCTCGACTACGGGTACCGCTCGTCGTCGGTGACCGCGACGCAGCTGGTGCTGGGGGCGGACCTCGCGCGTCGCCCCGGGATCGGCCGCGGAGGAGCAGGCGGAGGTGGCCGCCATCGTCCGGTGGCGGCGCGAGAACCAGCCGGGCGGGTCCAACGCCGGCTCGGTCTTCACCAACCCCGAGGACGGACTCGGCCGGCCGGCTGATCGACGAGGCCGGATTGAAGGGCTTCGGCATCGGCACGGCGCACGTCTCGGAGAAGCACGCCAACTTCATCCAGGCCGAGCGGGGGGGTCGGGCGGACGACGTCCGAGCCGTCATGGAGCACGTGCGCGCCGTGGTCGCGGAGCGTTGCGGGATCACGCTGCGCACCGAGGTCCGCCTTCTCGGGCTTCGGGGGCGGGGAGACTGGTGCCGTGCCCGAGCCCGAGCTCCCGACGGTCTCGGGCGCCGACGTCGGTCGGACGGAGGAGACGACGTGACCCCCGTCGAGGCGCCCGCGAGGCGGCGCGGCACTGCGAGTCTCGTGGCGCTAGTGGCCGCTGGGACCGCTGGGACCGCTGGAAGCTCTGGGGCCGGGGCGGCCAAGGTGGTGGCGGTACAGCACCGAAGGGTGGCCAGAGGTGGCTCGGGCCGGATGGACCCGCGCATCTCGGCCCGCCGGTCCGCCGTCATCCGGGAGCAGGGACGGCGCCGACTGCGCATCCTGGTCATCGGGCTGGCGGGAACCGCGGTGGTCATCGGCGCATGGTTCCTGCTCCACACGCCGCTCTTCGGGGCGCGCTCGGTGACGGTGACGGGCAACGCCCACGAGTCGGCGGCGCAGGTGATCGGCCAGGCCGGTCTGGCGAGCCAGCCGCCGCTGCTCGACGTGGACGCGGGAGCCAGTGCGGCGCGCCTCGAGCAGCTGCCATGGGTGCGATCCGCGTCCGTCAGCGTCTCGTGGCCCGACGGCGTGCACATCAGGGTCACCGAGGAGACGCCGCGCTTCGCCGTGAGCGAGGCGGGTGGGCACTGGGCGACGTTGAGCGCCGACGGCCGGGTCCTCGCGGTGTCGGTCGCCCGCGAGGACGGGCTGATGCTGCTGACGGTGCCGCAGCCACCGGGCGCTCCGGGGTCTGTGCTGCCCGCCCGTGACGACGCCGGGCTGAACGTGGCATCGACCCTGCCTGCGTCGTTCGCGGCGCAGGTGACCGAGGTGACGGTGGAGCCCGCCGGATGGGTCCAGCTGTCCATGACGACGCCGATCGCCGTCGACATCGGGACGGCCACGCAGCTGACGGCGAAATACGAGGACGTCTCGTCGATTCTGGCCGGCGCGACCCTGCACAATGGGGATGTCATCGACGTCAGCGTTCCCGACGCCCCGACGGTGACAGGCCCGTGACACCGGGTCTGTCCCGCGTGGCGTAGGATGCTTGACCTGCCTGAACACCCCCCGTATGGTGGGACCACGTTGCCGAACTGTGAACATCAACCTTCCCCAAAGGTTCAGGGATCGGTGATCTGTCTCACGTCGACGGTGACGGTGGGCGGTACGTACCAGCGAGCTACCGGTCGGCGATCGACCCGAAGACAAGGGGAATCATGACGACCGTGCCTTCCCAGGGCAACTACCTGGCAGTCATCAAGGTGGTTGGAGTGGGTGGCGGCGGAGTGAACGCCGTCAACCGCATGATCGACTCCGGGCTGCGCAACGTCGAATTCATCGCGGCCAACACGGACGCGCAGGCGCTGCTCATGAGCGACGCGGACCTGAAGCTCGACATCGGTCGCCAACTGACCCGCGGCCTGGGGGCGGGGAGCGACCCCGAGGTGGGACGCCTCGCTGCCGAGGAGCACCGGGCCGACATCGAAGAGGCGCTGCAGGGTGCCGACATGGTCTTCATCACCGCGGGCAAGGGCGGCGGCACGGGTACGGGCGCTGCGCCCGTCTTCGCCGAGGTCGCCAAGGGCGTCGGCGCGCTGACGATCGGCGTCGTGACGCGGCCGTTCACGTTCGAAGGACGGCGGCGCGCCATGCAGGCGGAGAAGGGGATCCAGATCCTCAAAGAAAAGGTCGACACGCTGATCGTCATCCCGAACGACCGGCTGCTCACCGTGTCCAACGACAAGACGAGCATGGTCAACGCCTTCAAGATGGCGGACGAGGTGCTCCTCCAAGGCGTCCGCGGCATCACCGACCTCATCACGGTGCCGGGTCTGATCAACACCGACTTCGCCGACGTGAAGATGGTGATGACCAACGCCGGGACGGCGATCATGGGCATCGGCTCGTCCATCGGCGAGGGGCGGGCGGCCAACGCCGCCCGGGCGGCCATCACGTCGCCTCTGCTCGAGGCGTCGATCGAAGGGGCGCGCGGCATGGTCCTCAACATCGCCGGGGGCTCGGACCTCGGGCTGTTCGAGGTCAACGAGGCCGCCGAGATCATCCACGCCGTGGCGCATCCGGACGCCAACATCATCTTCGGAGCCGTCATCGACGACAACATGGGTGACGAGGTGCGGGTCACGGTCATCGCCGCCGGGTTCGAGCGCTGGGAGGAGGGGGCGCCGGGCGCCAAGTAACGACTTGGCCTCGAGCATCTTCGCCACGCCCGAGCCGGTGGACATCTTCGCCGACGCCACCGGGTCCGACGAAGAGCTCGACCTGGGTGACGACGATTTCGACGTCCCCTCCTTCCTCCGCTAGCGACGGGGTCGCCGAGAGGCTGCACTCCGTCCGGCTGCGCATCGAGCAGGCGGGCGGTGACCCGTCCGCCGTGCGCGTCGTCGCGCGTCACCAAGGGCTTCGGCCCCGAAGCCGTTGTCGCAGCACGAGCCGCCGGCCTTGACGACATCGGCGAGAACTACGCGAACGAGCTCGTGGCAAAGGCGGCAGAGGTGGCGGGCGACCCGTCCTCGCCCTCGCCGCTGCGGTGGCATTTCCTCGGCGCGATCCAGAGGAACAAGGTGGCGCGGCTCGCGCCGATCGTCGGCCTGTGGCAGAGCGTCTCCCGGGTCGAAGAGGGCGCGCGGATCGCCCGGTTCGCTCCGGGCGCCACGGTTCTCGTGGAGGTCGACACCACCGGGCTGTCCGGGCGCAACGGCTGCCCGCCCGACGGCGTGCGCGCGCTCGTGCCCCGGCTGCGCGATGCCGGTCTCGACGTACGCGGGCTCATGACGGTCGCGGCGCCGGGTCTCGAGGCGGCGCGATCCTTCGCAGACGGTGCGCTCGCTGGCCGACGAACTCGGTCTCGAGGAGCGCTCGATGGGGATGACCGACGACCTCGAAGCCGCGGTCCGTGCCGGCACCACGATGGTGCGGATCGGCCGGGCGTTGTTCGGTGAGCGGCCCGCCAAGAGACCGGCATGACCGGGAAGTTCAACGGGAGGCTGACGTGAGCCTGAGCAGCAGGCTGATGGCCCGATCGGCCCTCCCGCCAGGGCTCATTGGCCCGCCAGGGGCGTGCGAGCAGGCACTACGCTGTGATTCGACAGGAGAAGGCATGTCACCCTCGTTCATGAAGAAGACCATGGTCTACCTCGGCCTGCTCGACGACGAGTACGACGAGTACGACGACCTCGAGGACCGCGCCCCGCGCGGGCTTCTCGGCGGCCACGCGGGTTGAGCCCCGGGCCCCGGAATACGACCAGGCGGACGAGTTCAGCGGCGGGATGAGCAGGGTGCGGACCATTCCCCGCGAGTCGGCCGTCCCCAGCCAGCCCCGGCCTGCCGCGAGCAACGTGGCCCCGCGGCCACAGGCCGTGCGTGCCGTGCCCGTCGACTCGACGATTCAGCCGGTCGCCGCCGCGCCGTCGACCGCCCGTGTGCACGTCGTCGCGCCATCACGCTTCGGTGACGCGAAAGAAATCGCCGATCGGCTGAAGGACAACCGTCCGGTCATCGTGAACCTGCAGATGGCCGACCGCGACCTGCAACGCCGCATGATCGACTTCTGCAGCGGTGTCACCTACGCGCTCAGCGGCGAGATGGAGAAGGTCGCCGACCAGGTATTCCTCCTGGCGCCCACCAACGTCAAGGTCTCGGACGAAGAGAGGCTGCGGTTGGCAGAGCGCGGTTTCGGGCGCGGCTAGGCCCACTACCCTCGCTGGTTGGTGAACATCTTCCAAATCCTCGCGTGGCTGATCGAGGCCTATATCTGGCTGATCATGTTCCCGTACGCGATCTTGAGCTGGTTCCGTGTCCAGCCGGGAACCACGTTGGCCCGGATCCAATATTTCCTCTATCGGGCGACGGAGCCGGTCCTACGCCCGGTGCGTCGGATCATCAGACCCATGGGGGGTTTGGACTGGTCGTTTCTCGTCGTCATCCTCGTCGCGCAGATCGTCCTGATCCCGGTCCTGCGGGCCTAGGTCTTTCGGACCGAAGAGCCGACTCCGGTCCCTGGAACCCTGGAAGCGGATGGTTAGACTCGGCCTCCATGGACAATTCCCAGGCATCTGCATCAATCCTCGACACGCTTCGTACCGTGGAGTTCCGCCTCGGGCTGAAGGGCTACAACGTCGACGAGGTCGATGAGTACCTGGACAAGGCAGCCCAGGAGGCCGAGGGACTCCAAGAGCACGTCCGCCAGCTCAACGAGCGTCTGCGTCAGGCGAGCGAGCGCATCGCTCAGCTCGAACGGGAGAAGCGTTCCGCGCCGGCAGCGGTGGCGGACGACGGGGAAGGCGCAGCCGCGGCCGACGCCGCCGCCCTCTCGGACGAGACGCTCCAGCGCACACTGATACTGGCGCAGAAGTTCGTCGACCAGACCAAGCGCGAGAGCGAGGCCGAGGCTGCGACGATTGTCTCGCAGGCCGAGGAGAAGGCTCGCACGGCCATCGCCGAAGCAGAGGCGACGGCCGCACAACTCCAGGCCGAGTCGCATCAGAAGCTGCGCGAAGAGGTGACGCGACTGGAGGCCACCCGCACCGAGCTCGCTGCTGACGTCGAGACCATGGCCCGCCACCTCGACTCGGAGCGAAACCGCCTGCGCGGCGCGCTGACCGAGATTCTCAAGTGGGTGGACGAGAACGTTCAGCCGGCGAACTCGCTCATGGGCGTGAAGCCCAAGGGCCAAGGCCGGCGACCCGATGGGCTCGGGGGAGCTGCCCGAGGCAGACGACGGCCCGCCGACGTTGAACCTCCAGAACGCATCGGGCGCCGTGTCGGGAGCGACGCACTCGCTCTGATCTTCCGGCAGCCCGGCCCGCGGGTGGTATTGCCCACCTCTGCGCTGTCCGCTATCGTCACCCGCTCCCCAGGGCGAGCCTGCAGGGGTACGCGGCCACGCCAGGTGGTCCGAAGGAGGGCAGGATGACCCCAGCGAGCAAAGGCTCCCCGGCCAAGCGGGGGTCTGCGTCGCGCTCGACTGCGGCCTCGCGTTCCGGGAACAAATCGAACGCCGCCCGGGTTGGGGCTAGCGCTGGAAGACGTCCCGCCCCTACGAACAAGAAGGCAGCTCCCGTTGTGAAGAAAGCAGCCACCGCTACGAAAAAGGCCACGTCGACGGCCAAGAAGGCCGCGTCCGCGCCGGTGAAGAAGGTCTCCTCGACGGCCGCCAAGAAGGCGGTCGGCTCGACATCGAAGAAGGCTCCAGCGTCGAAGAAAGCCCCGCTTGCGCCGAAGAAGGCGGCACCGGCGAAGAAGGCCATAGCGACCAAGAAGGCGACGCCCACGACGAAGAAGGCGGCGCCGGCGACCAAGAAGGCCGCAACCAGCGCAGCCGCGCGTGCCGGGAACGGGGCCGGCGCGGCGCCGACACCGTCCCGCACGGCCTTCACGCCCAAGCCGAAGCCTCCGGCACCGGTGCGGCCGAAGACGGGCCCCTACGCCAAGGATGCCAAGTTCCTCGACGAGGTGCGGGAGCTCCTCGGGAACGAACGGACGATTTACCAGGAACAGGCGACCTCGCTCAGAGCAGAGGCCGACTCGCTCGCCCTCGAGCGCGAGCCCGGCGACGTCCAATTCGACGAGGAGTCCGGCGAAGGGGGCACGGTCACGGTGGACCGCGAGCGCAACCTCGCGCTGTCGGGCCAGGCGACCTTGGCCGTCGAGGAGATCGACGACGCGCTTGGTCGGGTCAAAGACAAGACGTACGGATACTGCGAGCGCTGTTTCCAGCCGATCCCGAAACCGCGGTTGCGTGCCCTGCCATACGCGCGCCTCTGCGTGGCGTGCAAGAGCGGGGGACTGTCCCGGCGCTGACCACGCCACGGGTGGTGGCGTTCGCCATTGCCGTGGTCGTGGTGGTGGTGGACCGCGTGACCACCGCGCTGGCCGTCGACCATCTCCACGACGCCCGGCACCTCTGGGGCCCGATCGGTCTGGCGCTGACCTTCAATTCCGGCTTCGCATTCAGCCTCTTCAGTGGACGCGCCGTGATCGTGACCGTCCTGCTGTGCCTCGGCGTCCTCGTCCTCGCGTGGGTCGTCGGGCAGGCGCGCACGGTGCCGATGGCGATCGGAGCGGGCTTGGTCCTGGGGGGCGCTGTGGGGAATCTGAGTGAGCGAATCGTCGGGGGACACAGCGGCCAGGTGCCCGACTTCATCACGCTGGACTATTGGCCAACGTTCAATTTTGCCGACGCGTGCGTCACCGTGGGAGTGGTCATCGTTGTCATCTCGCTGCTGTTCGGGCGATCAGATGTGATGGCAGAACGGGGCGAGGACGCCGGGTGAGCGATGCAGGAGGTTCCGGGCCGGCAGAGGGCGTGACGGTCGAGGTTCCGGCGACCCTCTCGGGGGTCCGGGTAGACCGTGGCGTCGCCATGGTGGCCGACGTCTCGCGTGCCGTAGCGGCGGAACTCGTCGACGCGGGCCGGGTCTTCGTGGACGGTGCGCCGGTCACATCGGGGCGGATGCCGCTCCGAGAAGGCGCTCTCCTCACCGTGCAGTTGCCCGAGGAGGCTCCGGCCACGCCGGGCGCGGAGCCGGCGGTGCGGTTCTCAGTGGTCTTCGCGGACGACGACGTGGCGGTGATCGACAAACCCGCCGGCCTTGTGGTGCATCCGGGCGCGGGTCATACGGAGGGCACCCTTGTCGGTGGGCTGCTGGCGGTGTTTCCCGACCTGGCCGATCTCGTCACCGCCGGGGTGTGTGCCCCGGACCGGCCTGGCATCGTGCACCGCCTGGACAGGGGCACCTCGGGACTGCTGGCGGTCGCTCGCAGCGCCGACGCGTACCGGTCTCTCGTGGGCCAGCTGGCCACCCGGAGCATGGAGCGCAGGTACCGCGCACTGGTGGCGGGGCTCGTGACCGACGACCGGGGTGAGATCGAGGCGCCGATCGGACGATCGGTCCGGACGCCGACGAAGATGGCGATCACGCCACGGGGGAAGCCCGCCCGCACGGCCTACCGCGTTGTCGAACGGCGGGGCACCAGCTCGGCGTCGCCGACCACCCTGCTCGAACTCACGCTGCAGAGCGGCCGGACCCACCAGATACGCGTCCACATGGCGGCCATCGGTCATCCCGTCATCGGTGACGCGCGCTACGGCACCCCCGACAAGCGACTCGGCTCCGGGCGGTTTTTCCTCCACGCTGCCCGGCTGGCGTTCGACCATCCCAGGACCGGTGAGCGCTCGGAGTTCGACGCGCCGCTGCCGGACGACCTGCAGCGCTATCTTGCGGAGTCCTGAGCTCTCAGCCGGGCGCGTGGGGAGCGATGACGGCTCGGTTGAGGCGTAGCGAGCGCTCAGGCTGCTTGGTGCACTCCGAGCACGTCGACGTCGCCGGAGAGCGCCGCCAGCGCCTCTTCCTCCGCTCGGCGGACCCGGCGCACGCCGACGCCGAGACGCTCGGCCGTGGATTGGAGAGACGCCGGGGAATCCCCTCCAAAGCCGAAGCGGAGGCGCAGCACGTCGCGCTGGAGGCCCGGCAGCCGCTCGACGGCATCGCGAACCCGCTCGTAGATCATCGTCTCTTCGACGTCGACCACGAAATCCGAGTCGTCAGGCGCCACGAGTTCACCCAGCGTGGTGGTGGACTCGAGCGCGGCCGGCTGGTCCAGTGAGGCGGTCACCCGGGCCACGTCCTCGAGCGACTCGCGCTCGTCGGCCGTCATGCCTGTCGCTTCGTCGAGCTCCTCTTCAGTCGGCGCACGCCCGAGGGTGCTGGCGAGCTCCGCCTTCGTGAGCTCGAGACGCTGGATCTGCTCGCCGACCTCGAGCGGAATACGGATCGTGCGGCCGTGCTGCTGCACAGCACGTTGGAGGGCCTGGCGGATCCACCAGGTCGCGTACGTCGAGAAGCGGAAGCCGCGCTCCCAATCGAACTTGTCGACGGCGCGCATGAGACCGAAGGTCCCTTCCTGGACCAGATCGGCCATGTCGACGCCCCGGTCCTGGTAGCGGCGCGCCCAGTGCACGACGAGGCGCAGGTTGGCCGCGACCATCTGCTTGCGGGCCGCGTCGTCGCCGGCGGCGACTCGCTTGGCCAGCTCCACTTGCTGCTCGTGGTCGGGCATCGGGAACTGGTCGAGGTCGCGCAGCATCAACCCCAAGGTGTCCGATGTGTTCACTGCGCTCTTCATCTTCACTCCAGCCGTTTTTCCGCTCGCTCTCTGTCGTACGTACCCCGGGCCTCCGGGGATGAACCTGCCAGGTACAACCAGGACCAAAGGCGGATCATTCCACGGGGGTGTTCGCCCTTGGGCTTGCGACCCCGGGAGTGGTCGTGGTCATCTACCGCCATGGCCGGCCGATTGGTGCTCGTACGCCACGGCGCGACCGAGTGGTCCATGAGTGGTCAACACACAGGGCGAACGGATATTCCCCTCCTCCCCCAAGGCGAGGGTCAGGCGGCCGCCGCGGGCGCCTACCTCCGCTCCGCCGGCTGGGCTTTCGACCTGGTCCTCACCAGCCCGCTGCAGCGGGCCGCGGATACCTGCAGGCTGACCGGGTTCGCGGGCGAGGCGGAGCCCGATCTCATGGAATGGGACTACGGCGCCTACGAAGGCATCGCGTCGCGTCAGATCCGCGAGGAGCAGCCGGACTGGAACCTCTGGGAGCACGGCGTACCCGGAGGGGAGCGGGCGGCGGACGTCGGACGCCGGGCCGACCGTGTGATCGACCGTTCCAGGGGTCAGGCCGGCGACACGCTCTGTGTGGCCCATGGACACGTGCTGCGCGTCCTCACCGCGAGGTGGCTCGGGCTACCCCCCGTCGCCGGACGGTTGTTCCTCCTCGATGTCGGCGCCGTGTGCGTGCTCGGATGGGAGGGGACCGCGGCAGCGGTGGAGCTGTGGAACTTCGTGCCCGACCCGGTATGAGAAGAACGGGGCGGACGTCGGGAGGTTCAGACCGTGGCGGCCACGTTGCCCTGGGCCCGGTCGACCATGTCGGCCAGGCTGTAGGACTGCAGATGGGTGCGGATGACCTCGCCCACGTCGGCCCAGACGGCCAAGAGCACGCATTGGCCCTCGTGATCACACGCACCGTTTTCGTGGGGCTCACCGAAGTCTCCGGCCGCAATCGGCCCGTCGACCGCGGAGACGATCTGGGCGAGCGAGATCTCCTCGGGGGCCCGCGCCAGTACGTAGCCGCCGCCGACCCCACGCTTGGAGCGGACGAGCCCGGCTCCCTTGAGGGCGAGGAGGATCTGCTCCAGATACGGCTGCGGAAGGCCGGTGCGCTCGGCGATGTCGCGCACCGAGGTCGGAGTCTCTGCGCCGTGGAGCGCGAGGGAGAGGAGTGCTCTGCTGGCGTAGTCACCCCGCGTGGAAACCCTCACGACCACGGATGTTACCGGCCCAAACCCCGCTGGAGGGGGTGCCGGGGTCGTAGGGTGGCCATGTGAGCGACGGTGTGGCGGCTCAGGCTGGAGTGGCAACTGCAGGTCAGAGGACGTCTCGGACGGAGGGTCCCTTGCCGCTCCTGCCGGACTGGGAGGGTGGGTGTCTGCACCGGGTCGTACCGGATTTGCTCGAGCAGCTGGCCCAACCGGGACGGTCCGTTCCGGCGCCGTGGCTGCCGGCGCCGGTCGCCGAGGCGCGGCAGATCGTCCTACTCGTCATCGACGGGCTCGGTGCCGAGCAGCTGCGCGCGCGCAGCGGGCTGGCGCCGGTGCTGACGTCGGGTTCGGGCGGGTCGATCACGTCGGTCGCCCCGAGTACGACGGCCTGCGCGCTGACCACCCTGGTCACAGGCAGGGTGCCCGCCGAGCACGGCGTGCTCGGCTATCGGGTGGCCCTCGACGGCGAGGTCATGAACGTCCTGCAATGGTCACTCGACGGAACGGACGCGCGGATGCGTGTGCCCGCGCACATGTTCCAGCCGTTCCCGTCATTTCCCGGCGCAATGGGCACGGTCCCTGTGGTCACCCGCCACGACTACGGGCCGACGGGATTCACCGCGGCCCACCTCGGCCGTGTCGATCTCCACCGTTGGCACACGCCCGCGGGGCTCGTCACCACGGTCAGGCGTCTGGCCGCTGCAGGAAGCCCGTTCATCTACGCCTACTACGAGGGGATCGACAAGGTCGCCCACGCCGAAGGGATCGGGGAGTACTACGACGACGAACTGCGCTTTGTCGATCGCCTCGTGGCCGACGTGCTCGAAGTCCTGCCGGCCGATGCCGTCCTGGTCGTGACCGCCGATCATGGTCAGGTGAACGTCGGCAACTCCGTCGTGGTGCTCGGACCCGAGATCATGGAGGGGCTCACCCTGATCAGTGGTGAAGGGCGCTTCCGCTGGTTGCACACGCGTCAGGGCGCGATCGACGACGTGGTTGACGCCGCCACCCATCTGCACGGGGACGTGGCGTGGATCCGGACGAAGGAGCAGGTGATCGACGAAGGGTGGCTGGGCGGTGTCCCGTCGCCGGAGATCGCGGCGCGGTTGGGGGATGTGGCCCTGATCCCGTTCGAGCCGATCGCCTTCCTCGATCCTGCCGACACCGGCGAGCTGCGCTTGGCGGCCAGGCACGGTTCGCTGACGCCAGACGAAATGCTGGTTCCGCTGCTCGGATGGCGCGCCGGTTGAGCGTGCCGGGCACGGTGGCAACATAGGAACGACCCCCGTCGCGGCGAGCTGCGACGGCCCGGGAGAATCCGGGTACGAAGAGCGGAGTGGATGACGTGACGAACGACACCATGGGAGGCAACCCCTCGGACGGTTCTGCTCCGGCCATCGCACCGGACGAGGTGCTCGGCCTCGGCGCGGAGGACGGTGACGAGAAGAAGACCGAATCGATCAACGAGCCGGCGAAGGTGCTGCGCATCGGGTCCATGGTCAAGACGCTTCTCGACGAGGTGCGTGCGGCGCCGCTGGACGACAAGAGCCGGGTGCGACTCCGCGAGATCTACGAGCAATCGATCCGCGACCTCTCCGAGGGGCTCTCACCCGACCTGGTGGCCGAGCTCGAATCCCTCGCCTTGCCCTTCGACAGCGAAGTTCCGAGCGACGCCGAGCTCCGCATCGCCCAGGCCCAGCTCGTGGGGTGGCTCGAAGGCCTCTTCCACGGGATCCAAGCGACGCTCATGTCGCAGCAGATGGCCGCTCGCGCGCAGCTCGATGAGATGCGCCAACGGGGTCTGCCCGCAGCCGGCGACTCCGGGCGAACGGGGGCCTATCTCTGAGCCGGGCGGGCTGGTGGTGAGGCAGACCGCCGCGTTCGGCGTGGCGTGGCGGAGGCCAGCGGCCGGCGGGGCCTGCAACCGGAAACGGCTGACGGCGCATCGTCGGGGGAGGCGTCGGAGGGGGATAGATTGCGAGACCCAGGGCAGAATCACACAGGTGTAAGTTTGACGTAGCGAAAGGAGGGCCGGTGTCGGAGCGGTCGTTTACGCATCTGCACACCCACACCGAGTTCTCCATGCTCGATGGTGCGGCGCGGGTCGGCGATCTCGTGGCCGCGGCAGCAGCGGACGGGCAGCCCGCTCTGGGCATCACCGACCACGGCAACATGTACGGGGTCCTGGACTTCTACAAGGCGTGCCGGGACCAAGGGATCGTCCCGATCATCGGTACCGAGGCTTACATGGCGGGTGAGTCGCGGCACGAGCGACCGGTGCGCCGCGGCCGGGTCGACGACACGGGTGGCGACGTCGAGGGCGGGCAGAAGCTCTACTACCACCTCACCTTGTTGGCCGAGACCATCGGCGGCTACCGCAACCTGATGCAGCTCTCGTCAGCGGCGTATCTCGAGGGCTACTACTACAAGCCACGGCTGGACTGGGAACTGCTCGAGCGCCATCACGACGGCCTGATCGCCACGACCGGGTGCCTGGGTGGGGTGGTCCTCCAAGCGCTGCTGTCGGGCGATCCGGCGGAGGCCGAGCGGCGGGCCGCACGGCTCCAGGACATCTTCGGCCGCGACAACCTCTTCGTCGAGCTGCAGGACCATGGGCTGGCCGACCAGCACCACACGAACCCGCAGTTGCTGGAGATCGCCCGGCGCCTGAACGCGCCCGTGCTCGCCACGAACGACAGCCACTACACGCACCGCGAGGACGCCGTGGCGCACGACGCGTTGTTGTGCGTCCAGACCGGCGCACTGCTCGCGGACACGAACCGGTTCAAGTTCGATGGCACCGAGCACTACCTGAAGTCGGCGAACGAGATGCGCCATCTGTTCCGTGACGTGCCCGAGGCGTGCGACAACACGTTGCTGATCGCGGAGCGGGCCGACGTGCAGATCGAGCTCGGGAAGCCGAGCCTGCCTGAGTTCCCGGTTCCCGATCGCTTCACCGGTGCGACCTACGAGGACCGGGCGCTCGCCTACCTGCGCGACCTCACGATGGAGGGCGCGCGCCAACGGTACGGGGACCCCTTGCCGGCTGAGGTCACCGAACGCCTGGACTTCGAGCTCTCGGTCATCGGGGACATGGGCTTCCCCGCTTACTTCCTCGTCGTGTGGGACCTCATCCGCTTCGCCCGCGAGAGCGGCATCCGGGTGGGACCGGGGCGGGGATCGGCGGCCGGGTGCTGCGTGGCCTACTGCCTGCGGATCGTCGACCTCGACCCGATCCGCTACGACCTCCTCTTCGAGCGCTTCCTCAACCCGGGCCGCAAGCAGATGCCCGACATCGACATGGACTTCGACGAGCGCTACCGGGCCGACGTCATGCGCTACGCCTCCGAGAAGTACGGCAGCGACCGGGTGGCGCAGATCATCACGTTCTCGACTATCAAGGCGCGGGCCGCCGTGCGCGACGCGTCGCGGGTCCTCGGCAAGCCCTACATCGTGGGGGACAAGATCGCCAAGGCCATGCCCCCACTCATCATGGGCAGGGACACGCCGCTCAAGGCGTGCCTCGCGAAGACGGAGGGCCACGAGGACGGCTTCGCCAGTGCGGGCGAGCTCCGCACCATGTACGAGACCGACCCCGAGGCCAAGGAGGTCATCGACGTCGCGTTGGGCCTCGAGGGCCTGCGCCGCCAGGACGGGATCCATGCCGCCGCGGTCGTCATCTCCCGGGACCCGCTGACCGACTATCTGCCCATCCAGCGCAAGCCCGACGCCGGCGGCGCCCCCGAGGACGCCCCCATCGTCACGCAGTACGAAATGCACGGCGTCGAGGAGCTGGGCCTGCTGAAGATGGACTTCCTCGGGCTGCGCAACCTCTCGGTGATCGAACGGGCGCTCGACCGGATCGAGGAGGCGACGGGGGAGCGGCCCGACATCGACGCCGTCGACCTGGCGGACGAGCCCACGCTCGAGATGCTGCGCCGGGCTGACTCGGTTGGCGTCTTCCAACTCGAGGGTGCGGCCATGCGCCAGACGCTGCGCGCCCTGGCCCCGACGAGCTTCGACGACGTGGCCGCGTTGGTCGCGCTGTACCGGCCCGGGCCGATGGCGGCCAACATGCACCGCGACTACCCGGAGCTCAAGAACGGCCGCAAGCCCTTGGTGTACCTGCACCCGGACATCGAGCCGATCCTCAAGGACACCTACGGACTGATGCTCTACCAGGAGTCCGTGATGCGTGTCGCCCAGAAGTTCGCCGGCTACTCGCTCGAAGAGGCCGACAACCTGCGGAAGGCGTGCGGCAAGAAGATCCGCAAGATGATTGCGGCGGAGCGCGAGAAGTTCGTCGCCGGCTGCGTGTCGGAAGGGTACGGAGAAGAGCTCGGCACGCAGCTGTTCGACATCATCGAGCCGTTCGCCGACTACGCGTTCAACAAGTCCCACTCGTACGGGTACGGGCTCGTGGCCTACCAAACGGCCTGGCTCAAGCGGCACTACCCGGTCGAGTACATGTCGGCACTCCTCACCTCGGTGAAGGACAACAAGGACAAGACCGCGGTGTACCTGGCCGAGTGCCGGGCGATGGGGATCGATGTGCTGGTGCCGGACGTGAACCGCTCGGTAGCCGAGTTCGCCCCGGACAGGACCGCCGAGGAGGGCCGACGCGCCATCGTGTTCGGGTTGGCGGCCGTCCGCAACGTGGGCGAGGGACTGGTCGAGCGCATCGTCGCCGAGCGCGAAGCCAACGGGCCCTTCGAGGACATCTTCGACTTCTGCGCGCGCGTCGACCCCGTCGTGCTCAACAAGCGGACCATGGAGTCGTTGGCCAAGGGTGGTGCCTTCGACTCGCTCGCGCACCCTCGCCAAGGGCTCTGCCTGGTGCTCGAGGACGTCGTCGACCGCACCATTGAGCGCCGTCGTGAGCAAGACCTCGGGATCACGTCCCTCTTCGCCGTGTTCGAGGAGGAACAGGCCGACCCCGGCTGGGGCGGCACCAAGGTCACGATCCCGGACACCGAGTTCGACAAGTCCCAGCGCCTGGCCTTCGAGAAAGAGATGCTCGGCCTCTACGTGAGCGACCACCCGCTGATGGGCTTCGAGGGTGCCCTGGGCCGGCACACCGACAGCACCCTGTCGGACATGCGCGAGGAGGACACCGTCGCCGGCGACCGCTCACCCGTGCGCACGGTCGGGGGCGTGGTGACCGACCTGCGGCGGTCCTACACCAAGAAGGGCGACCTGATGGCCCGGTTCGTCCTCGAAGACCTGCAGGCCGCCATGGAAGTCTTCGTGTTCCCCAAGACCATGGCCGAGTACGGGGCACTGATAGAGAACGACGTCATCCTGGTCGTGAAAGGGCGGCTGGACACCCGCGAGGAGGAGCCCAAGATCGTCTGCATGGAGGTCTCGCGGCCCCTGCTCCATCGGGGCGAGGAAGACCTGCACATCAAGTTGCCGCTGGGAGTGCTGACCGATCGGCGTGTCGACGGTCTCAAGGAGGTGCTGAGCGGACATCCCGGGCCCTCGGCGGTGCTCCTGCACGTCGGCGAAAAAGTGCTGAAGCTGCCGCCCGAATTCAACGTCGACTGCCGCAACGGCCTCGTCGGCGAGCTCAAGCGGCTCCTGGGTCAGAGCGCCGTTCTCTCCTGAACGGCGGTGACCTTTCTCGCGAGAATTGGGGCTTGACCTGGGGTAACAGGATCGTTTGGCCCGACTGCGCCAGCTCTGAACAGGGCACCCGGTTGGGAAGGCACCGAAGCGAGCCAGTAGACTTAGTGCATGCCGATCGTAGTGAGCACCAAGGATTGCACTGCGCTCAGCGACGCTGAGCTCGTCGAGATGGCGGATCTGTGTGCGGATCGCCCGCCCGGTTTCGACATCGGTTTCCTCTCCAAGGAGCGTGAGGCGTGGGTCTTGATCACCCAGGCCCGAGAGGGCAACAAGCTCCGGGGGTATTCGTTCTGCACGCTGGAGCGCATCGGCGGCACGCCTTCGCTCCTGGTGGGATTGGCCCTCGTCGACCGCACCTCACGGGCCGAGGCCGCCCTCAAGGCGATCATGGCCGACCAGTACCGTCGGGCGCTGCTCGCCTTCCCCGACGAGGACGTGCTCCTCGGGACCCGGCTGATGTCGCCCGAGGGCTTCCGTGCCTTCACAGGGCTCCAGGACGTGGTGCCGTTCCCCGAGCACAAGTCGTCGGGTGAGGAGCGGGCGTGGGCGAGGCGCCTCTCGAAGCGCTTCGGCTGCGAGAGCCGCCTCGACGACCGCACATTCGTCCTCAAGGGCGACGGCTCGGTGGCAGGGGGCCTCGACTTCTTCGCCGCCAAGGTCAAGATCCCCGAAGGCGTCGACCAGCACTTCACCGCCTTCGACCCCGAGAAGGGCGACCGCCTGGTCACCTTCGGCTGGGCGATGGCCGAGGATCTCGCCGGGGGCAAGCTCGGCCGCTGAGGTTCAGCCGCGGGGGAGCACCGCCGCGCACACCTTGTAGCAGTGGCCGTCCCGTGGCGGGCTCACGGTGACCAGCAGGTACTGCGGCTCGAAACCGAGCGCGCTGGCGAGGCTCTTGCCACTCAGGCGCTCGCGCCGAGCGGCATCGAGCGCTCGTGCCGCGTGGCGATCCTCGACAGGCAACCAGACGTCTTCTCGGTCCCACCCGAAGCGCACCCACGTCGTCCCGTCGGCGCTGCGACGGATGAGCTGCGGGCTCCTCGTCGGCTCGATGAGCGCGACAGATGGTCGAAAGCCGCGGAACTCCCAATAAGGCGCTGACGCACCTGGGAAGCCGAGCAAGGGTCCGTCCGGCGTGGCCACCATCCTCCGCAGCAGCTTGCGCACGTGCCGCCCGCGGAGGGTGCCCACATGCCGTGGCAGGTCGGCGACGGTGGTGGCCTCGGGCTGAGCAAGGTCATCCCGTTCCGGGTCGTCGGCCAGGGTCACCTCCACCACGTCGAAGGTGCTGATGTCGGGTTCGTAGCCCTCGGGCCAGGGCACCCGGACGCGCATGACGGTGCGGGTGGCGAGGTCCACGACCGTCGTGTCCTCGAGCGTCGAAGAAAGGACCAACAGGTGCAGGGTCGAACCGCCGGCGGTGGGGACCCGGTCGCGGCGTCGGGCCGAACGACGGACCAGATGCGACGCGTCGGTCGCGCGGGCGGTGCGTCGGGCCTCTTGCTCCAGCTCCGGCTCCTGTCCGGGCTCCGCCTCGAGGAGATCGGCCTCGGGTCGCGGCGAGACGGCGGGCGTCTCGTCGGTGATGTGTTCGTAGGTGGAGGTTTCGCTCACCGCTTCGTTCTCGTCTCCCTGCTCGGCGAGGACTGTCGTGTCGTTCTCGCGGTCGCTGCGTCGGCCGTGGACGTCGTCGTTCATGCGACCAGGGCCTCCAGCTGCGCGGCCAGGGTAGCGGCGTCTTCGGCGGGCATGCGGCACGAACGAGCCTGACAGACATAGGCCCGCCCGGGCTCCGAGAACCGCCCGGCAAACAGTGGACCGTCGTCGGGCTGGCCCCAGGCCGTGACCGCAGAGGGGAGCCAGCGCCGGCGCACCTCGGCGAGGAGGTCGGGCCGGTCCCCGGTGACAACGATCTCGTAACGGCCGTTCCACATGGGCAGCGCGGCGGCGAGGTCGGCGACCGCACCGGGGTGATTTTCGAGGAGCGGCCGGGCCAGGCCGATCGTGCGTTCCGCGGCCCGGGCGAGGACAGGGTCTTCGACGAGTGCGTTCGTGCGGAGCAGGGCCGTCGAGCGCGATCGAGTTCGTGGCCGGGAGCGCGCCGTCGAGGAATTCCTTGGGCCGCACCACGAGCGCCTCGGCGTCGGAACCGGTGGTGAAGAAACCCCCGGACTCCTCGTCCCAGAACAGCTCGCAAAGTTGCCGCACGGCAGTGAGCGCGCGTTCGCGCCATACCGAGCGGCCCGTCCACTCCGACAGGCGGAGACAGGCCTCGGCCAACCACGCGTAGTCGGCCGCCACGGCGAGGTGCCGGGCCCGCCCGCCCTGCCAGCTGCGCATCAGGCGCCCGTCGAGGTACATGGACTCCCAGAGGAACGTTCCGATCTCCTCGGCCCGGCGTCCGTACTCGGCATGGCCGATGGCGGAGGCGACCTCGGCCAGGGTTGCCGCCGCCATGGCGTTCCACTCCGTCAGGACCTTCTCGTCGCGTGCGGGCTGGACGCGCCAGGCTCGCGCTTCGGCGAGCAGCGCTCGGGCCTGCTCGATCTCGGGTGGGCGCTCCAAGGGTTGCCCCACCGGGCGGACCGGTATGGAGCGGCCTTCCCAGTTCCCGGCCTCGGTGATGCCGTACCAGTCGGCGGTGGGTACGACCAGTTCCGGCGGGAGCACGGCGGCGAGGTCGTCCGGGGAGAAGGTGGCGTGGGCCCCTTCGATGCCGCCGGCATCCGCGTCGAACGAGGAGTACAGCGCCCCTTCGGGGGTCGAGAGGTCGCGCAAGACCCAATCCAAGGTCTCGGTGGCGACGACGAGATAGTCGCTCCGGCCGCCATCCAGCCAGGCATGGAGGTAGGCGCGGGCGAGGAGGGCCTGGTCCGTCAGCATCTTCTCGAAGTGCGGCACCAGCCAGCGGGCGTCGGTCGAGTACCGGCAGAAGCCGCCCACGATGTGGTCGTAGATGCCGCCCGCGGCCATGGCGTCGAGAGTGCGGTGGGCCATGTGGCGTGCGGCGTCCCCCTCCTCCGTCGGCCCGGACGTGCGCGCCGACCGGAGGCACAGTTCCACGAGAGTCGGACGGGGGAACTTGGGAGCGGGACCGAAGCCGCCCCACTGGGGGTCGAAGCCCGGGCGCAGGCCGTCGACCACGGCGGCAATGCACGAGGCGGCATCGATGTCGGCGCCGGTGCGCTTGGCCCGCAGCACGGCACCGCCGAGATCTGCCGGACCCGCGTCGGTGCCTGTTGCCGGATCCGCGTCGGGGCCCGCACGTTCCGCCCCGAGGACGGCCGTGAGGTTGAGCTCTCGCTGTACCGCTGCGACGAGCGCATCGGATTGTTCGAGGACCTGGTCGCGCTCGCTGATCCAGGCTTGTCCCAGCGCTTGCACGACACGGCGGAACGAGGGCAGGCCGTGTCGTTCCACCGGAGGGAAATAGGTGCCTGCGTAGAAGGGACGGCCGTCCGGTGTGCAGAAGACGGACATGGGCCAGCCGCCCGATCCGGTCAGGGCCTGCGTGGCCGCCATGTACACCGTGTCGAGGTCGGGCCGCTCCTCCCGGTCGACCTTTACCGAGATGAACCAGCGAGCGAGATCGGCCGCGGTCTCGGCATCCTCGAAACTTTCGTGGGCCATGACGTGACACCAGTGGCACGAGGCATAGCCGATGGACAAGAAGATGGGCTTGTCCTCGTCGTAGGCCCGGCGCAGGGCCTCGTCACCCCAGGGAAACCACTCCACCGGATTCTCGGCGTGCTGGCGCAGATAGGGGCTCGTCTCGTCGGCCAGGCGGTTCACCAAAGGCGATGCTAGACAGCCGCCACGCCGGCGAGTGCCGAATTCCCTGGTGCGCCGTCCGTGCAAGGCTCGTGCAATGGATCTTGGATTGAAGGGAAGGACCGCGCTCGTCACCGGCGGGAGTCGCGGCATCGGGCTGGCCGTGGCGGCTCGTTTCGCCGAGGCCGGCGCCAACGTGATGCTGGCGTCGCGCAAGGCAGTGGACCTCGAAGAGGCGGCGGCAGGCCTGGTTGCGTCGGGTGCGGACGCAGATCGGGTGGCCTGGCGCACCGCCCATGTAGGCCACCCCGAGGACGCGACGTCCTGCGTGGCTGACACGGTCGCCCGGTTCGGAGGCCTCGACATCTTGGTCAACAACGCCGGGACCAACCCCTACTTCGGACCCATGATCGACATCGACCTGGTTCGGGCGCAGAAGACGTTCGAGGTAAACCAGCTCTCCGTTCTGATGTGGACAGCTGCGGCGGTAAAGGCCGGGTTGCGAGGCTCCGTCATCAACGTCGCGTCGGTGGGCGGCCTCGGGGTCGAGCCGAACATCGGGTGGTACAACGTGACCAAGGCTGCGGTGCTGCATCTCACCCGGCAGCTGTCCTTCGAGCTGGCGCCGGACGTGCGCGTGAACGCGTTGGCCCCCGGATTGGTCAAGACCAAGCTGGCGGCGGCACTTTGGGAGGGCCAGGGCGAAGAGCGGATTGCGGCCCACATTCCCCTGCGCCGTCTGGGCATGCCCGACGACATCGCAACCGCGGCGCTCTTCCTCGCTTCGGAAGCCTCGTCGTGGGTGACCGGTCAGACGTTCGTGGTCGACGGCGGGACGACGGCACAACCCTCGGGGGGCGTGGGCTGACCTGGGGTCTCGCTCGTCTCCCTCAGTCATGTCACACCCGGGGGCCTTGGCCCGTCTTTCTGAGTGACCCCAGAGACGAAAGGATGGAAGGTCCCCATGGCCCATGTCCCGCTGCTGTACGAGGGTGGAGGAAACGTCGCCCGCCTAGCCCGCTCCTACTCCCGCCGCCGCTTCGGTCAGATGGTCGAGCCCACAGCCGTCGCTTCGCACCACCCAGGCGTCCTCGTGGCAATGGGTAGCCTCGAGACCGCGGTCCAACGGGGCTGGAAGAAACTGGACCCGACGCTTCGGTGGCTGGCCATCGAAGCCACGTCCGCCCGCATCGGCTGCTCTTGGTGTATCGACTACGGGTACTACGAGGGCATGCACGACGGCATCGATCCGGCCAAGGTGCGTGCGGTCGTCGAAGGATGGCGGTCGAGCGACCTCTTCGACGACCGCGAGCGTGCCGTCCTCGAGTACGCCGAGGTGGCGACGGGGTGCCCGGGTGAGGTATCGGACGAGCTGGCCGAACGCATCCGCACCCACCTGAGCGATGCCGAGTTCGTGGAACTCGCCGCCTGGGTGGCGCTCGAGAACTTCCGTTCCCGCTTCAACGCCGGGCTCGGTCTTCGCAGCCAGGGCTTCTCTGAATCCTGTGCCATTCCAATGGGCGAGCTCGGTCCTGCAACGGACGCACGTCCGGATGCCGTTGCCTGATCTCGACGCCGACACGGCGACGTTCGAGGAGTGGCGTTCGCTGCTCTTCGGCGTCGCGTACCGCATGCTGGGTAGCGCGACCGACGCAGAGGACGTCGTGCAGGAGGCTTGTATCCGATGGCTGCGGCGGGGTCCACCAGCGGTCGAATCGGTGCGCGCGTACCTGGTCACGATCGTGACCAGGCTCTGCCTCGACCAGCTCGACTCGGCCCGGGCCCAGCGCGAGACGTACGCGGGTCCCTGGCTGCCCGAGCCCGTCGCCGAAGACGACATCGCCGCGATCGAGCGTGCAGATTCCCTGTCGCTGGCGTTCCTCGTGCTTCTCGAGGAGCTCACACCGCTCGAGCGGGCCACCTACCTCCTGCACGACGTCTTCGGCTATTCGTTCGATGAGGTGGCTGTCTCGCTCGGCCGCACGCCCGCCGCGTGCCGGCAACTCGGTGCTCGCGCGCGCAAGCACGTGGACGAGCGCCGTCGGCGTTTCGACGCGGATCTCCAGCACGGGCGCGAGTTGACGGACCGTTTCGTCACCGCCTGTGCGACGGGCGACCTCTCAGGCCTGCTGGCCATGCTGTCGGAGGACGTCGTGGTGTGGACGGACGGCGGCGGCAAAGTCCGTGCCGCCATGCGGCCGGTGATCGGCCTCGCACCGCGCGTCGCGCTTCTTGATGAATGTGGCCAAGAAAGTCCAGGGGTGGCCTCGGTCGGTTGTCTTGAATGGTCAGCCGGCGACCGTTTTCGTCGAGGACGGCACCGTGCTGTCCGCGTTGGTGCTGGACATCCTGGAGGGCCGCATCGTGGGCGTCCGCGTCGTCAGCAACCCCGACAAGCTTGCTCGGCTGAGCGCACACCTCGAAGCGCTGTCCTAGTACTGGTCACGAGAGCGCTCGCCGGCTGACCTTCCCCGACGCGGTCCGCGGCAGGTCGTCGACGATGACGAGCTCCTTCGGTGCCGCCCACGGAGCGATGGTGTCGGCGACGACCCTGCGGAGCTCCTCCAAGGAAGGGGCATCGCCCGTCGGCACGACCCAGGCCACGACGCGTTCGCCCCACTCAGGGTCTGAGCGCTTCCACACCGCAACCTCGGCCACGTTGGGGTTGGCGCTCAGCACGCGCTCGACGACGTCGGGCCACACCTTCTCCGCGCCGGTCGTGATGACGTCGTCGATCCTGCCGGCGACAGCCAAGTTCCCGTTCTCCTCGAAGCGCCCGGCGTCGCCCGTGGCGAACCACGACGTGTCGCCGTCCGGTCCGGGAACCGTGCCGGTCGTCCCATCGCGGTAGCTGCGGAACAACATCGGGGCTCGGATGAGGATCTCGCCCAGCGGTGACGCCCCCGTGTCGCCGTCAACGGTTGCGAATGTGCCGTCGTCTGTCCGCAGCGCCAGCTCGACCCCGGCGAGCGGCCGTCCGTCGTAGACGACGCCCGAGCCCGTCTCGGTCAGCCCATACGTCGAGACGACATTCGGAGGCAGCGAGCCAGGCACCGCGCTCCCGCCCAGAAGGATGCAGGTGAAGGCGGCGGGATCGAGGCGGGCCAGGGCGGTTGTCACGAGAGCGACATGGGTCACCCGCCCGGTCCGGCCTGCCGCCTCGACGGTCTCGGCCTCGAAGCCCGGCATGACCAGCAGGGGGGTATCGGTGACGATCGACCGCGCCACCACGGCGAGTCCCCCGATGTGGGCGAGCGGCAGGCAGGCGAGCCACGAGTGGCGGCTCGGGTCGACCGCCAGGCGTTCGGTCGTCGCTCGGGCCGACGCGATGACGGCCTCGTGGGTCAACACCACGCCCTTGGGCTGACCCGCCGTGCCGGACGTGGCGACGACGAGCGCATCGCCCTCTTCGACGCCCACCCCGTCGGGGAGCGCATGTTGCTCGCCGTCCGAGCCCACGATCCGGGTTGGCCGCAGCGCGTCGAACATGGTCCGGCGGGCGGCCGCGGGCAGGCGAGGGTCTAACGGTGCCGCGGCGTCTCCGGTGTCCCAGATCGCCCTGAGGGCGTCGACAAACCCCAGGCCACCAGGCAGATCGAGAGCGACGAGCTCGGGCACCGGCCAGTAGCGTAGGTCGCCGTGCAGACCATGGTCAGTGGCGTTCGGGCTTCGTGAGCCCTCCTCTCAAGGTCTGGGTCGCCGGGGCCCGGCCGCGCACGCTTCCCGCTGCCGTCGTGCCGGTCTTCGTCGGGACCGCGGCGGGGTACTGGTCCAGCGGCCGGCTCCTTGATCGACCCGACTTGCCACGGCACGGTCAGTCAGTGCACCTCGCTCGACCATCAGGTGTCGTGGCCCAACGCCCTGCTCGCTCTGGTCGTGGCGCTCGCTGTCCAGATCGGGACCAACTACGTCAACGACTACGCCGACGGGCAGCGCGGCACCGACGAGCACCGGGCAGGCCCCGTCCGCCTTGTCGCCGGCGGGCTGGCCACCGTACGAGAGGTCAAGATCGCCGCCGCCGCCGTCGTTCGCGGTTGCGGCCGTCGCCGGGCTCGTCCTGGCGGCTCGGGTCACCTGGTGGTTCATACCTCTCGGGGCCGTCTGCTTCGTGGCCGGCTGGGCGTACACGGGGGGTCCCAAGCCGTACGGCTACTACGGATTCGGAGAGCTTTTCGTCTTCGTCTTCTTCGGCCTGGTCGCGACGGCGGGCTCTGCCTACGTGCAACACGCGCCATTCGGGTTCCTGTACGGCAGCATTGAGATCATTCCGACCTTCAATTGGGGCTTCGGCCCTCTGGGCCGGCGTCCCCGTCGGATTGCTGGCGGCCGCTCTTCTCGAGGCGAACAACTTGCGCGACATCGAGACGGACACCGAAGCGGGCAAACGGACGCTGGCTGTCCGTCTCGGGCGCCGTCGCGCCGGACTCTTCTACTGCTTCACGTTGATGGGCGTGGCCCTCGCCATCGGACTCCTGTATCGATCGCATCCCTGGACGCTGCTCGCCCTCCTCGCCACGCCGCTCGCCATCCTCCCGCTCCGCCTGGCCTTGAGCGATCGGAACGGACGTGGCCTCTTGCCGATGCTGGCCGCGACGGCCCGCCTCCAGATCGCGGTCGGGGCGCTCCTCACCATCGGGCTGTTTGTGTGAGGATTCACCCGGCCGGAGACGGGTCGACGGCCTGGAGCCAGTGCCCCACGATCCGTCGCGTCTGATCAGGTTGCGCCAGGTGCACGGCGTGTCCGCCACCGGGGACCAGCGACGCCACGCCCGACGGGGCGCAGGCGCGCCACCCGGAGCGCGTGTGCGGCGAATCGGTTGTCGTCCGCGCCCGCCAGCGCGAGGAGGGGGCATCGAATCGCCGCCATCGCGTCCCACAGCGGCTCCTGGGTTCCCGTGCCGCACAGTCGGAGGCTCGACGCCAGACCGGCGGCGCTGTTGCGCAGGCGTTCCCCTTGGTCCGCCTCGCCACCCAAGCGTTCGAAGAGCGGCCCGCGCAGCCACGAGTCAAGGAAGCCTTCGACGTCGCCCGAGCTCTCGAGCTCGTCGGCCAGCGACTCGTCCGACTGGCGCCGTGCGGCGCGGGCCTCGGGGTCCTCGATCCCGCCGGTGGCGCCGATGAATGCGGCCCGGCTGACGTGCAGGTCGGACTGGGTCAGCACGTGCAGGCCGACGCGGGCACCCAACGAGTACCCGACGAGGCCGCAGGGCACATCACCGATGGCGCCACGGATGGCGTCCGCCACGAGTCGAGCGCTCGTCGGGAGGTCGGCCCGGACGGAGTCGGAACCGCCGTGGCCGGGAAGGTCGACGGCGACAAGGGTGTACGACCCGGCCAACTCGTCGCCGAACCGACCCCAGAGCCGCCCGGTCTGCGTGAAGCCGTGCAACAGGGCCAACGGTGGTCCCGCGCCCCGCAGTTCGACTTGGAGGGCCACGTCGGGTGAGCGTACAGGCCACCTTCAGCGCCACCCTGGTCGACGAGTGGTCCCGACTCGGTGTGACCGACGCCGTCATCTGTCCCGGGTCGCGCTCCACCCCGCTCGTGATGCCGCTCGCCCAGCGACTCCGCACCCACGTCCGCCTCGACGAGCGGAGTGCGGCGTTCTTTGCCCTCGGCCTCGCCAAGAGGACACGACGGCCGGTCATCGTCTGCGTGACGAGCGGCACTGCCGGGGCCGAGCTTCACGCGGCCGTCGTCGAGGCCCATCACGCTCGCGTGCCGCTCATCGTCTGCACGGCCGACCGGCCGCCGGAGCTCCACCACACGGGCGCTTCGCAGACGATCGAACAGGACAGGCTCTTCACCGTCGAAACTCGCTGGAGCGCCGACCCCGGGGTGCCGGCCGCGGGCCAGGAGGGGTCCTGGCGACCGCTGGCGGCGCGGGCCGTCACGGAATCGCTGCACGGCCCGGGCGGTCCGGGCCCGGTCCATCTCAATCTGGCCTTCCGGGAGCCGTTGACCGAGGACCCGGGCGAGCTGCCGCCCCGTCTGGACCACGATGCCGTCGAAGACCGCTCGACGTCGGGTGCGACAAGCGAGCCGCTCGAAGGGCGCGGGATCATCGTCGCGGGTGGGCCGTCATTCGGTGATACCGATCCGGAGAGCGTGCTCGCCTTCGCGGCGCGTCTGGGGTGGCCGGTTTTCGCCGATCCCTTGTCCCGCTGCCGCGTCGAGGGCACGATCGCTGCGGTCGACGCCATTGCGCGGACGGAGCCCGCGCTGCCCGATGTCGTCGTGCTGCTCGGTGCGCCCTGGCTCTCCAAGGCGCTCGGCGCGTACGTGGCAAAGGCGGCAGCGGCCGGAGCCAGGATCGTCGTCATCGACCCGTGGCGGCGAAGGCCCGATCCGCAGAGGCTGGCGACGGAGTTCGTCCATGCACCCGCAGACGTGTGGCTGCCGGCCGCGGCCCAGGGCGGCGCACCGGCCGATCCGGAGTGGCTCGGCTCCTGGCAGTCCATGGAGGAGCGCGCGCAGCGGGTGCTCGACGGGCTGCTCTCGAGCGACCTGAACGAGCCAGCGGTGGCTCGGATGCTTTACCGCTATGCGGCCGGGGTCGACGCCACCCTCGTGGTCTCGGCGTCCATGCCGATTCGGGACCTCGAGTGGTACGCGCCGGCACTGCCGGGGCCGCCGCGTGTACTCGCCAATCGAGGCGCCAACGGCATCGACGGCGTCGTGTCCACCGCGCTCGGTGCCGCCTCGGCCGCGCCGAACGGGCGCACGCTCGCGTTCCTGGGGGACCTCGCGTTCCTGCACGACGTGTCCGGGCTCGTCAACCTGCCCGAGGTGCCGTGCACCTTCGTCGTCGTCGACAACGGCGGCGGGGGCATCTTCTCGTTCCTGCCACAGGCTGAGGCCCTGCGTCCCGAATCGTTCGAAGCCTTGTTCGCCACGCCACCCACGAGCGACTTGGGCGCGGTCGCGCGCGGGTTCGGCCTTCCGGTCGAGGAAGTGACGAAGCTCTCAGAGTTGGAGCCGGCCCTCGCCGCGGCTCCGCCCACGCCCGCCCTGGTGCGCGTCCGCGTGCCGTCACGCGCCGACAACGTGGCCGTGCACAACGAAATCAACCAGGCGGTCCGTCGCGCGCTGAGCCCCTGAACGCGGGGGAGGGCGTCGAGGTCGTGAGGCGCCCGGTCGGGCTCCGGAAGGTGAGCTCGACGTTCGCATCACCCGAGATCTTCCATCCCATCTCGTGGACGAAACGGTGGTGCTGATCGCACAGCTCGACGAGGTTGGACAGGTCTGTCGCCCCGCCGTTCGTCCAGTGGAGCACGTGGTGGACGTCGGTGAACTCGGTGTGGGTGCAGCCGGGGAAGCGGCAGCCCTTGTCGCGCCGGCGGATCTCGATCCGCTGCGCGTCGGAAGGATCGCGCCGGGTGCGGCCGAGGTTGAGGCTCTGCCCGGACGGTCCGTCGGCGGACACCAGGACCTTGGCATCGCAGGCCAGCCGGCGGGCCACCTCCCGCGACACCGGGCCGAGCACGTCGAGCTCTGCGCCGCCCTCGCCGCCGGCCAGGAACGCCAGATCGGCGTGCACCACGACGGTCGGTCGGTTGCGCCGCATGCCTCCCGCCCGCGGCGGAGCGCCGCCGTCGTCGGCCGATTCCTTGCCGGTGCCGGCCACGTCCCGCTTGCACAGCGCGACCAGCGCGTCGGCCATGCGCTGGTCGAAGGGAACCCGTTGCTGCAGCCTGCGGCTGGCCCGGGCGACGAGCGAACCTTTCACGACCGCGTACTGGTCCTCGGGTAGGGCACCCGTGAGCATCCGCCTCCGGTCGTCGAAACGGAGGAAGCGCCGGCCGTAAGAACCCGTGGCCTGCTCTTCAGACTGTTGGCGCGCCGCGATCGCCAGTTCCCGCACCTGTTTCGCCGACCAGTGCGTGGCCTGCTCGGCGAGCGTGGCGTCCGTCTCGGGCTTCGCCACCTCGACGAGGGGCTTGACCTGGTCGAAGGAGAGTTTTCCCTGCGACAGGGCATCGGAGATCTTGGGGAGCTCCTTCAACTTGGTCGCGGCGGTCACCCATTCGCGGGCGGTGGCGGCCGCGACGCCGCACTGCTGCACCAACCAGGCGACCATCGACGTCGCGCCGTCGACGCGCCAGGCCTTACGGCGGTCCAGTTCGACCACTGCCGCCAACAGCTGGCTGTGGTGGGCGGAAATGGCCCGGTGGTGCTGGATCACGCTCGCCACGAGGCGGTCCGTGCGCCGGGAAACCGAGTCGGGGCGGGGCCCCTCTCGCATCGTCGAAGGTGTCATGCGACCGGAGAATGGTCGCGGTGCGGCGCGGAAGTGGGTGGCAACCGTCCGGAATACGCCCCGCCGCCCTTTCAGCGGTAGCGATCCGCCGGCACCCACTCCCCGTGGCTCCGCAAGGGGAGGCGAACCGGCAGGTGGATCACGGCCTCAGGGCCCCGGCGACCCATGGAGGAGGCGTCGAGGACGTAGATGTCGCTCGTGCCCCGGTTGACGTCGTCGACGGCGCTCAACAGCCACCCCTCGTCGTCGCCGTGCCCGTCGGCCGCACGCACGAAGAGGGGTTCGCTCGGCCGGCGCCCGGGACCCGGGTGCCAGGCCACCGCCTCATCGTTGGCGACGTCGAATTTCAAGAGGCCGGTCGGCGCCGCGCCGCGCTCGATGACGACGTGTGGGTCGAAGTCGGCGCTCCCACGCGCCGCCCTCGTCCCGGTACCGGTGTCCGCCCATTCCAGCTCGACCGCGTAGCCGTAACGGAAGGGCGCGCCTTCGAGCAACGCGTCCATCCGGGGGTACTCGACACGAGCGCTCGTCGACCTGCACCCGCTCGACGCGATCCGCCGTGACCCGCCAGCGTTCGAGCACGCCGAGGCTGCCGCCGATCGAGGTCAGTCCGACCCCTTCGGGTCCCACGACCGACTGCCGTGGGGTCGAAGGGCCGTCCTCCTTCGAGGACGTCGTAGCGGCACACGAACAAGACGATCTCGCCCGAGTCCTCGTCCTCCCAGGCGCCGAGCACATGGGTCACCAGGCACGGATCCAGGCGGAACCAGCGCACATCGGTGCCCTGACCTTCACGAGGCACCACACCGAGCCAGCCCTCGGCCCCCGGCACCCAACCGAACGGAACGGCGTGCCCGGCCGGATCGTCCAGCCGCGTGGTCGGCGACTCCATGAACACCACGTGCTTCGACGTGATCGCGACGTCGTGCTGCCACGTGGCCCGTTCGAGCTCCACGGCCTGGGCCCTCTGGAGCGCACCTCCCGGCGCCCATTCGCCGATACGGAGCCAAATGCCCTCGGGTTGGCCTTCGGCCAGATCCAGAGCCGCGAGCGAATCGGTCCGCCCGCGGTCGTCGACCGCGAACAGCGACGCGGGTACCGTCCGAGGCCACCCGGTGGACGTGGGACGCGATCGGCACCGACAACGTCCCGGTGAAGTCCTGTGGCTCGAGCTCGCGCGAATACTGCGAGGGCAGGCCGGTTTCGGCCAGGGCCAGGACGGAGCCGGCGTGCCAGAACACCGAGGCATCCGCGTCGGATGCACACCATCGATAGGTGACGGCCTTGCCGTCGCGGAATTCGACTGCGTGGAGGGCGCCAACAGGCAGGCCGGAATCGGAGAGACGCCCGCCCCCGACTGCGTCCGTCGCCGCGTCAGCCTCCCCGGAGGTGGCTGTGGCCGGAGCCCCGTCGGCGGGCTTCTCGTCCCCAAGCGGCCCGGCGGACCGGTGCGCCCAGGGCGATCGTGGCCCGATGCGGAACAGAGTCCCTTGGAGGTCAGGCGGCAATGCCCCCTCCATGGGGAGCGACGCCTGCTCGATGCCGATTACCACAACGTCCCGATCACCACGACGATGCCGGGAGCATTCCCCGGGCGCACCTCCGCCAACCCCTCGCCACCAAGCCAACCTGGGACGATCGACGAACGCGGTCCGGCCATGCAGCCGGTCAACCTACTGGCGTATGGCAAAGTCGGAGGCATGCCCACGCTCTCGGAGGACCTCGCCTTCCGCGGCCTGATCCACCAGGTGACCGACCCGGCGTTGCCCGAGCGGCTGGACGAGCCGGGTCTCACGGTCTACGCGGGCTTCGACCCCAGCGCGGACAGCCTGCACGTGGGCAGCCTGCTGCAGCTCTGCACGCTGCGCCGGTTCCAGGAGGCGGGGCACCGGCCCATCTCGCTCGCCGGCGGCGGCACGGGCATGATCGGGGACCCCGGCGGCAAGGAGGACGAGCGCCAGCTCCTCACCCTCGAGACGATCGAGGGCTACCTGGATGGGCATCCGTCCGCAACTCGCGCCAGTTCCTCGACATGGACCGGGCGCTCCTGCTCAACAACGCCGACTGGCTCGGATCGATCTCGACCCTCGAGTTCCTGCGCGACGTCGGCAAGCACTTCACGGTCAACCAGATGGTGGGCAAGGAGTCGGTGCGCACCCGCTTCGAGCGCCCGGATCAGGGCATCTCCTACACCGAGTTCAGCTACATGCTGCTCCAGGCCTACGACTTACCTCCGGCTGCACGTCGACCACGGCTGCGACCTGCAGTTCGGCGGGAGCGACCAGTGGGGCAACATCACCATGGGCATCGAGCTCATCCGCAAGGTGTGCGGCGACGAGGTCTGGGGCTTCACGACGCCGCTCATCGTCAAGCCGGACGGCACCAAGTACGGCAAGACCGAGACGGGCACCGTGTGGCTCGACGCGAAACGGACGAGCCCGTTCGCCATGTACCAGTTCTTCGTCAACACCGCCGACGAGCAGGTGGGGGAGCTGCTGCGCTTCCTCACCTTCCTCGGCCACGAGGAGATCGAGCAGCTCGACGAGGCGACCCGCACCCACCCCCAACAGCGCGCCGCCCAGAAGGCGTTGGCCCATGCCGTCGTCGAGCTCGTGCACGGCCCCGGCGAGGTCGCCAAGTGCGAGGAAGCGTCGGCCGCGCTGTTCAACGAGGAGATCGCCGGCTTGAGCGAGGAGATGCTGCTCGCGGTGACCGCAGACGCGCCCACGACACACGTTCCCCGGGGGGACCTCTTGAACGGCGGCCTCACGCTGGTCGACGCGCTGGAACGGACGGGCCTGGCCACGTCGAGAGCCGACGGGCGCCGGACCATCGACCAGGGCGGCGCCTACGTCAACAACGTCCGCCAGACCGGACGCGGCGCGCACGCTCGGCCAGGACGACCTGTTGCACGACCGCTACGTCGTCTTGCGCAAGGGCCGCCGCGACGTCCACATCCTGCAGACCGCATGAGCGCGGCGTGAACGGGCGGCTCCTGCTCACCACCCTTGCCCTCACGACGGCCGCCGCGGTGACCCTCACGTCGTGCGCCGGTGAGGACCAGATGGGCTCGCCCGCGCACCGCATGTCGGTCTGGGTCAACGGCACGAACTTCGGCGCCGACATCGGCACCCTCGTCGCCGACAACGCCCGCATCCCCAAGGTCGTCCCGAACGGCTCCGGCGCAGTGCACGCCGCCTGCGGCACGCTCGTCACGGACGCCGAGATGGCGAACACCAACCTGCCCTCGCCCGACCCCGAGGTGACCGATCTCCTCACGCAGGCCTACGGCCTCGAGGGCACGGTGGGCAACGAGTGCTACCACGCGGGCTCCACCAACAAGAAGCTCCTCGCCGAGTCCGCCCGCAACGCGATCAGGGCCGAGGCGCATCTACAACGAGGTCTTGCAGCGCATCCGGGCCATCGACGGCAAGGTGCCCGTCACCACGACGACGGCGGGCAACTCGGGCAACTCGGGAGGCATTTTCTGATGACGGACACCGGGGAGACGAACGACTCCGACACCGACACCGGCGACGAGCTCGATCGCCACCGCCGCCGGGTGCTGTGGGCCATGCCGACCGGCCTCTACGTGATCGGCAGCCGTGCCGGGGACGAGGTCAACCTCATGACGGCCAATCTGGTCGTGCAGGTCTGCATGGAGCCGAAGCTCGTGGCGGTCGCCATCGAACGCGAGGCGATGACCCTACGTCTCGTCCGCAACGGAAGCGCGTTCAGCGTCTCGATCCTCCCGCGCACCGAGCGCGCCGTGGTCCGCCATTTCGTGAAGCCGGTGGCCGACGTCGAGCGTTCCGGTGACACCGTCGTCGCCATGTCCGGCCACGACGTCAACGAGGTCGGACCGCAGAACCTCCCCGTGCTCGCCTCCGCGGTCGGTTTCCTGTACTGCCCGCTCACGCACACCGAAGAGCTGGGCAGCCACGTGCTGTGCATCGGTGAGGTGGTCGAGGTGGGCGGTGAGCCCTCAGAGGTCTTGCGTATGGAGGACACACGCATGCACTACGGGGGCTGAGACTCCGCGAGGCGTCCAGTCAGCCCTGGCCGGCGCTCCCCCGAATCCTTCGGTCGCAGGTCGATGCGCAGCGTCAAGATCCCGTCGACGAGCTCGGCCTCGGCATCGCCGATCATGGCGAAGTCGGCGAAATCCTGCTGGGCCTGCTGGCGGAACCGCTGGCGCTCGGGCCCCTCGATCGGTGGCATGCCCCGGGTGCGGACGGCCTCGGCCCTCTGACGGAACCGGGCCACCATTTCTTTCGGGTCGAAGCCGGGCACGGCGGTCAGCGTAGATGCTGCACCGGCGCTGAGCGCCTGGCCGCACCGGAACCGTGCGCCGCCCGCCACCGTGTCGAAGGCCCGGCGAAATCACCCGTTGAGCTGGGCACCGGCCGTTCCTGTGACGCCAGCCACTACAATGGACAGGCGGTCGAGATGGCCCGTGCGGTCGGCCGCAAGGGGGCGGAACGCCAAGGTGCGGACCGGGTGTGACAAGGAGTTCTCGTGAAAAAGGGACGCCATCGGCGCTTCGAGGAAGCGCGCAGCTTGAAGCGGTCTTCGACAGAATCGACCGGACGGTGCCCCGAGTGCGGGGCCGAGCCCGATGACGTGCACGCTTCCTGGTGCTTGGCGGAAGAGGACAAGTACGACCGCATCCTCGGCTCCATGCCGACGACGTCGAACGCAGCCGACGACGACCCGCTGAACGACTGAGCAACTTCCGGACCGCGGCGACCGACGCCGAGCCGGCCCCGGACCCGTCACCTCAGGTCGCCGGCGCCCTCCGCGCTCGAAACAGCTGACGTCGTCCCCGTCCCGTTCCGACTCTTGCGCCCGCGCACGGCCGGGTGCGGGAGCGGCACGCCCTTGGTCCGCAGCCGCTCCTTCTCGCGCACCAACGCCACGAACCGGTCGTAGATCTTTGCGCCGACCATCTCGGTGAGCTCCGCCTGCATCTCGCGGTAGACCGGCTTCTTTCCCACGAAGGCCTCGGGGGACTCGGTGCACCACCAGTGGAACTCCCGGCCCCCCTTGCCCCAGTGGCGCCGGTCCCATTGGCGGATCACGGAGATGACGTGGCCCTCGTCGTCATCGACGTGATCCTCCCGGCGCAGCGGCAGCTGCCAGCACACTTCGGGCTTGAGCTCCATGAAGTTGACGCCCCGCCGGTCCGCCGCAATGTGGAAGGCGCAGCCGGCGCCGGCCGGGAACCCGGGCCGGTTGAGGAAGATGCAGGCGTCGTCGACCAGACGGGTCACGGTCTCGCCGTGCTTGTTCGTATGGATGACGTTCTTCTTGACGCCGTGGTTCTGCCATTCCTCGGGCGTCAGGGTCGCGGCGGCCTTCTCGACCCGGCGGGCGTCCTTCTTGTCGACGAGGTGCGCCCCGTAACTGCAGCAGCCCTGCACCAGTTCGGGCGCGGGTCCGGTGAGCACCCCCTGGCAACCGTTGCCGAAGATGCAGGTCCAGTTGCTCGTCAAGAACGTGGCGTCGAAGACCCACGTCCTCTCCTCGTCCTCGTCCTCGAAACTGAGCCACTCGTGCGTGTCGGTCGGGGTGCGGGCCACGACGTGGACGTTACAGCGCGCGCTCCGTCACTCCCGCACCATTCCGCGACGAATCCTCGTCGTGTGCCCCCCGGTGACGTGCCCCGTCGGCGGCGGGGGCCGGACCCGGACGCGCCGGACCCGGCCCTCTCCCTCCCTACTCAGCCCGGAGCGGTCACCGACCCGAGGTGCTGGATGCCGACGACCGGGCCGTTGAGGCGGGTGCCGGCCATCGAGCCGAGGAACGGCGCGTCGCCGTAGGTGAAGACGCCACCGTCGGAGCCGACCTCCCAGTAGCCGTTGCCCGAGTGCGTGACCGCGATCCCCACGACCGGCGCATTGAGGTTCTGTCCCGGCTTGAGCGAGCCCGGCACCGAGCCGAAGAAGTTCTGCGTCCCGATAGGCGAAGGTGCCGCCGTCGGAGGCGACGAGGATGTAGCCCTGTCCGCTCGCAGCGGCGGCGATGCCCACGATGGGCATGTTGATGTGGACGCCGCCGAGGCCGCCGACGTAGTGCGCCGAGCCTTCGGCGTAGACGTCACCGAGTTGGTCGGTCAGCCAGGCACCCTGGCCGTCGGTGGTCGAGGCCATGCCCACGATGTGAGCGCCCGCCGGGAGCTGGATCGCCGGCAGGGCGGGCGCGGCGCCGTAGTTGTAGATCTTGCCGTTCTGGGCCGCGAGCCAGTAGCCGTTCTCGCTCGGCGGTGCCGCGATGGCCGCGATGGGCGAGGGGATCATCTGGCCCCCGAGCGAGCCGAAGAAGTTGGCCCCACCCAGTGCGAAGACCCCACCATCGCCTCCCACCATCAGGTACCCGGCCGGTCCGGGCGCGTTGGCCAGGCCCACGATGGGGGCGTTGAGGTGGTTGTTGGCGAGCGACCCGCTGAACAGCAGGCCGAAGTCGAAGATGCCGCCCTCGTTGGCCACCAGGCGGTAACCGTTGAAGTTCTGGCCGACCTCCGACCGACCCGATGGTGCAGCTCGAGTCGGCGCCCGCGCCGCGGGCCAAGCCGCGCTGGTCCGTTCCCACCCCGGTGCCGACGCAGGTGGCATCGGGAATGGCCCCGACCTCGGGCGCGCTGTCCGCCGGCAACAGCGTCTGGGTCGGGCCTCCGTTGTTCGCCAACGGCCCGAGTTGCGGGTTCTTGCCGATGATGTCGGTCGCCGCCGGCGTCCCGCAGTTGGTGTTGTCGATCAGGTTGTAGCCGAGGGACGTGACCGTGCCCGGCCCGGTGAATGTGCAGTTCGTGCGTGGGTCCGCCACGTCGCCGAACCATTGGCGATGATGGTCTGGGCGAAGGTCAGCGTCGAGTCGTCGATCGTCTGGACGTTCCCTGCGCCGGTCTCGCCGTCCGTGGCCGTGTTGCCCGAGACGGTGTCGAATTGGAACGCCGTCGGTGACGGTCGGCGACTCGGGGCAGGCCGTGCCGAAGTAGCCGCCACCGTTGAGCGGCCGGTTCCCAGTGATCGTGTCGTTGGTCAGCGCGATGGCGTTGCAGGTGTCGGACAGGATGCCGCCGCCGTCGCCGAGGACTGCGCTGATGCCGACCAAGCTTCCGACCACGTTGCCGCTGATGGTCGAGGCAGAGATGCTGGTCGATCCGCTCTGGGCGGTGTCGAACGCGAATCCACCGCCGGCTTCCGTCGCCAAGTTCCCGGCGACGGTCTCCTTCGAGAAGGCGCTCGTGTCCTCCGACGCCACGAAGACACCGCCACCCTCGTAGGCGATCGTTGTTCGAAATACTCCCACCGGTGAAGGTCGCGATGCTGGGGTCGCCGTCGTTCTGGACGTAGACACCTCCGCCCTCGCCGTCGGACGAGGGCGTCGCCGAGTTGAGGTCGATGCTGCCGCCGGCGAACGTGGTCGTGCTCGTTGTGCCGTCGTTCTGCACGTAGATGCCGCCGCCGTTGTTGCTGGTGGACGTGTTCTCGTTGACCGCCACATTCGTCGCGGTGACCGTGGTGTTCGTGCCGTCATTCTGGTCGTAAATGCCGCCCCCGCTACCACTGGCCGTGTTCAAGCTGACGGATCCCCCCGTCAAGGTCGTGGTGTTCCCGGTGCCGTCGTTCTGCGCGTAGATGCCCCCGCCGTCGTTGCTGGTGGACGTGTTCTCGTTGACCGCCACATTCGTCGCGGTGACCGTGGTGTTCGTGCCGTCATTCTGGTCGTAGATGCCGCCCCCGCTACCACCGGCCGTGTTCAAGCTGACGGACCCCCCCGTCATCGTCGTGGTGTTCCCGATGCCGTCGTTCTCGAGGTAGAGACCGCCCGCCTTCCGCAGACCCGCTGGCCGTGTTGCTGTCGAAGTCGGTCGTCCGTGAGCGTGACGGTGGTGGGGCTCCCTGCGTCGTTCTCGACATAGGCCCCACCCCCAGCGAAAGCGGACGCCGTGTTGCTGTCGACGGTGACACCATCCAGCGTGGCCGAATCGCCCGGATTCGCATCGAAGATGTAGATGCCCCCACCGGCCGAGGCCGATGTGTTGCTGCTGATCGATCCACCGGAAATCGTGGTGGTCCCGCCGGTGAGAAAGACCCCGCCACCCGTCGACGTTGCGGAGTTGCTGTCGATGGTGTCGTTGGTCAGTGTTGCCGAACCGGACACGACGTCGATCCCGCCGCCGGACTGACCCGTGTTGTTGGTCACGGACGACGACGACAGGTTCAAGGACCCGCCGTTGTCGAGGATGCCGCCGCCTGCAGCCGCCACGTTGCCGTCCTCGACGGAGATCCCGGAGATGGTCGCTGTAGTGCCCGAGCCCACAAGGAACACCCGGTGTGTGATCGTGCCGCCACTCTGCATCTGAACGACGGCGGCTGACGCCCCCGCGCCGTTGAGTGTGATCGTGTGACCGCTGTCGAGGAAGTCGATCTCCCCGTTGGAGTCGAGGACGGTGTAGATGTGGCTCAAGCTCGGGTTGTTCGGCACATTGTGCGCGTCGGGGAGAGTGATGGTCGTGTCACCGGCGGACGCATTCGCCTCTTCGATGGCGGCCCGAAGCGTGCAGGGGCCCGTCGCTATGCAATTGCCCGGGACCGGAGCGTTGTCGGATGCGTCGTTGACGGTGATCGAAATTGCCGCTCCGGCTGTCGTCGGGGCGATGATGCTGACCCCGCGATCGGCACTTGCTCCGAAGATCAAGAGTGCCAGGCCTGCGAAAAACCGCCGTAACGATTCGCACCTCATCCACCTCCAACGCCGGACGCCTACGCCGAACGGTAGTGCGACCAGGACCTGCGTGCCCGAGAAGTTGGGAAGTGAGGTCGGGGACCTCGCTCGTCTCCCTTCTGGGTTCCCGTTGCCAGGTTTGGCGAGCTTGGCCGGAGCGAGCCCCGGGGCCTTAGACTTGACCCATGGCCACGACCAGCGACGATCTCCAGACCACTCCAGGTGCCGTCGGCGAAGCCCCGCCCGTCGTCACATTGACCCCCGAGGCGTACAAGGTGGTGACGGAGGCGATCGGGCAGGAGCCGGACCCCGCTTCGCTCGCCCTGTGGCTCGAGGTCCGCGGCGTTCAGGCGGGCGTCTTCGTCTACGACCTCTATTTCCAGGCCCTGTCCGACGCCGACGAGGGCGACGCCCGCGTCGCCCAGGAGGAGCTCGACATCGTCGTCCCCGAAGGGAGCGTCGACCGGCTCCGCGGCGCCCGGCTCGAGTGGTCGGAAGAGAACGGGGGCGGCCTCGTTCTCGTCAACCCGAACTCGCCCGCGCCCGAAGAGGTCGCGCCGAACGTGCCGCCCGAAGTCTTGGCCAAGGGGATCACCGGTCCGCTCGCGCTGCGAGTGGCCGCCGTCCTCGAGCAGTCCGTCAACCCCGCCATCGCCAGCCACGGCGGGCGGGCCGACCTCGTCGCGCTGAACGACGAGGACGGCACGGCATACCTGCGACTGTCCGGCGGGTGCCAGGGCTGCGCCATGTCGCAGATGACGCTGCGGCAGGGGATCGAGACGACGTTGCTCGAAGAGGTCCCCGAGCTCACCAAGATCCTCGACGTCACCGACCACGGCAGCGGCGAGAACCCCTTCTACAGCTGAGCGACCGGATTCACCTGGTCAGCACGGTGATCGGGGCACCGGGCGCTCGACAGGCGTCCGGTAGCGTTGCAACGTGCTGCGCTTCCTGACCGCCGGCGAATCCCACGGCAAAGCCCTCGTCGTCATCGTCGAGGGTCTGCCCGCCGGTCTGCCCGTCGAGGCCTCCGACGTCACCGCCGAGCTGGCCCGTCGACGCCTCGGCTACGGCCGCGGCCCGCGCATGCGCTTCGAGGCCGACGAGGTCACCCTCGCTGGGCGGCATCCGTCACGGCCGCACGCTCGGCTCTCCGGTCGCCATCGAGATCGCCAACACCGAGTGGCCCAAGTGGACCGAGGAGATGTCGCCCGAACCGGGCACCCCGGGCCCGGGCAAGGTGCTCACCCAACCCAGGCCGGGGCATGCCGACCTGCCCGGGATGCTCAAGTACGGCTTCGACGACGCCCGCGACGTGCTCGAGCGCGCCTCCGCCCGTGAGACCGCCGCCCGGGTCGCCGCCGGCACCCTGGCCAAGCTCTTGCTGGAGCAGCTCGGCACGTCCACCCTGAGCCACATCGTGGCCCTGGGCGACGCGGCCACCTCGCCCGACAGCCCGCGTCCCGGGCCGAGCGATCTCGAAAAGGTCGACGAGAGCGCGGTGCGCTGCTTCGATCCCGTGGCGGAAGAGGCGATGATCGCCGCGGTCAAGGCGGCGGCCAAGGTCGGCGACTCGCTCGGCGGCGTGGCCGAAGTCCTGGCCTACGGGGTGCCGGTCGGCCTCGGCAGCCACGTCCATTGGGACCGCAAGCTCGACGCCAACCTCGCCCAGGCCTTCATGTCGATCCAAGCCGTCAAGGCCGTCGAGATCGGCGAGGGCTGGGACAACGCGTCACGCCGCGGCTCGGAGGCCCACGACGCGATCCTCTACGAGGAGTCGGAGGGGTACGTGCGCCCGACCGACCGGGCCGGTGGCATCGAGGGCGGCATGTCCAACGGCGCGTTGATCGTCGCCCGGGTTGCCATGAAGCCTCTAGCCACGCTCAACCGCCCGGTGCTGCAGACGGTGGACGTCGTGACCAAGGAGTCGACCGTCAGTTTCAAGGAACGAACCGACGTCACGGCGGTGCCGGCCATGGGCGTCGTCGCCGAGTCGATGATGGCGCTCGTCCTGGCGAACGAGGCCCTCCGCAAGTTCGGGGGGACTCGCTGGCCGAGATCGTCCGCAACCGGGACGGGTACGTTGCGTCGCTCGGGTCGACCCCGTCGTCGGCGACGGGCCGACCCAGCGCCGGGTCCGGCAGCGCTGCACAGTGACGACCCCCCGCATCCTGCTCGTCGGGATGATGGGCTGTGGCAAGACGACGACCGGCGGGCTCGTCGCCCGCCGCCTGGGTTGGGAGTACCGGGACTCCGACGCCGACGTCGAGGCACTCACCGGTCGCACGGTGCCCGAGATCTTCGAGAGCGACGGCGAGGCCGCCTTCCGCAAGGCGGAGGCCGAGGTGCTCGCAACGGCGTGCAGCAGCACGCAGCCCGCCGTGATCGCGGTCGCCGGCGGTGCGGTGCTGAACCCCGACAACCGCACGCTGATCCGCGCCTGCGGCACCGTCGTCTGGCTGCGGGCCGAGCCCCAGAGGCTCGCCCAGCGGGTCGGTGACGGCGTCGGACGCCCGTTGCTCGAAGGCGACAAAGAAGAGATCATGGCCCGCCTCCTCGCCGAACGAGCCCCCACTACGCGGAGGTGGCCGGCGCGGTGATCGACGTCGACCAGCTCACACCCGACGAAGTCGCCGACCGGGTGCTCGCAGGCCGCCGGCATCCGCCCCTCTGGCGACACCCTCCAACTGATCCGGTCATGCGCGCCCTCTCTGTCGACCTCGCTGAGCGCTCGTACCCGGTCCTCGTCGGGCCCGGCGCCGCGCCACGAGGTCGGACGCTTCCTCCCGCCGTCGGCCAAGTCGGCCGTGATCGTGACCCAGGAGGCGATCAAGCAGGCGGGCTGGGTCGACGGCCTCGATCCGGGGGTGCCCTCCGAGCTCTTCCTCATCCCCGACGGCGAGGATGCCAAGACGCTCGCCACGGTCGAGACACTCACGCGGCATTTCGCCAACGCCGGCCTCTCCCGGGCCGACGTCGTCATCGCCGTCGGCGGCGGCATCGTCACCGACGTCGCCGGGTTCGCCGCTGCGACCGTATCACCGCGGCACGGCGTACGTGAACGTCGCCACCTCGTTGCTCGCGCAGGTCGACGCCGCCATCGGCGGCAAGACCGGCGTGAACCTGCCCGAGGGCAAGAACCTGGTCGGCGCCTTCTGGCAGCCGAACGCCGTGCTGTGCGACACCGAGACACTCGAGCACGCTCCCGCCCCGGGAGTGGGCCTGCGGCCGGGGCGAGGTCGCAAAGTACGCCTTCCTGGGCGACGCGCCGACGGCCGACCAACCGATCGAGGAGCAGGTGGCCCGGTGCGTGGGCATCAAGGCAGCCGTCGTGGCCGACGACGAGCGCGAGGGCGGTCGCCGCATGATCCTCAACTACGGCCACACATTGGCGCACGCGCTCGAGGGTGCGGCCCTGTCCGAGCACCACGAGTGGGACGTGCGGCACGGCGAGGCCGTAGCCATCGGCCTCCTCTTCGCCGCGCTCCTGGCCCGGAGGCTGGGTCGCATCGACGAGGCACGCGTCGAGGAGCACCGCCGGGTGATCGGCAGCTTCGACCTCCCGACCGACTTGCCGCCCGACGCCGACGCGGGGGAGCTCCTCGAGTTCATGGCCCGCGACAAGAAGGCACAGCAGGACCTCACCTTCGTGCTCGACGGCCCGAACGGCGTGGAGCCCGTGAAGGGCGTGGCCGCCCCCGACGTGGTCGCTACCCTGGCGGCCATGGGTGCGCGCCGGTGAACGTGGACGACAGCAACCAACGCCGCAGCCGATGCCGATGAGCCAGGTCCTCCTTCTCTCCGGCCCCAATCTGAACCTGCTCGGCGAGCGCGAGCCCGACGTCTACGGGACGGCCACGCTCGACGACCACGTCAAGCGGGCCGAGGCGGCGGCCGCCCGTCACGGCCTCGAGCTCCGGCACATCCAGTCGAACCACGAGGGCGAGCTGATCGACGCGGTGCATGCCGCCCGCGGCACCACCGATGCCCTGATCGTCAACGCCGGGGCACTCAGCCACACCTCGTGGTCGCTCCACGATGCCGTCGCGGCCTTCGACGGTCCCGTCGTGGAGCTGCACATCTCGAACCCTGCTGCCCGCGAGCCGTTCCGCCACACTTCGGTGCTGGCCCCCGTCGCCAACGGCGTGGTCGCCGGGTTCGGGGGACTGGGCTACGAGCTGGCCGTCGACGCCGTCGCCGCACTGTTGAAGGGAGCCGAGGCATGACCACCGCCAACCCCTACACGCCGTCCACGACGGCCCTCCCGCCGCTCACCGTGACCGGCCGCCTCGACCGTCTGCGCGCCGCCTTCGGCGACCACGAGATCGACGCCCTCGTCGTGACGACGCTGGCCAATGTCCGCTACCTGACGGGGTTCGCCGGCTCGGCCGGCGTCTTGACCGTGACACGCGACACCGCGCTGCTCACGACCGATGGCCGTTACCGCACCCAGTCCGCCGAGCAGGTCGACAAGATCGGGAGCGTCGGCGCAGGTCGACATCACGATCGGCCCGGCGGCGGAGCAGCGCAAGGCGGCGCGGTCGCTGCTCACCGACGTGGCCAAGGCACCCGCCCGCATCGGGCTCGAGGCCGACCAGGTGTCGTGGTCGCGCGCAGCGCACGTGGGCCGACCTCCTCGGCGAGGACGAGCTCGTCGCCACCTCGAACGCGGTCGAAGCGCTCCGTGAGGTGAAGGACGCCGCCGAGATAGCCCGCATGGAGCGTGCCGCCGCCATCGCCGACGCCGCGCTCGTTCGACACCCTCCCGCTCATGAGCCAGGGCGTGACCGAGGAGCACTTCGCCCTCGAGCTCGATACGGCCATGCGCCGCCACGGCGCCGAGAGCACCGCCTTCGAGACGATCGTCGCCGCCGGCGAGAACTCGGCCAAGCCACACCACCACCCCGGCGGCCGCACCATCGCCAAGGGCGACCCGGTGGTCGTGGACTTCGGCGCCACGTTCGAGGGCTACCGCTCCGACATGACGCGCACGTTCTGCGTCAACGAGGACCCCACCGGCGAGCTCGCGCGGATCTTCAACGTCGTCCAAACCTCTCAAGCCGCCGGCGCCCAATCCGTCAAGCCGGGCATCAGCGTGAAAGAGGTCGACGACGTCTGCCGCCGGATCATCGCGGAGGCCGGCTGGGCCGACCGCTTCGAGCACGGCACCGGCCACGGCGTCGGGCTCGATATCCACGAAGCGCCGACGGTGTCCCAGTTGGGCACTGCTATCCTCGCTCCCGGATTCGTCGTCACCGTCGAGCCTGGTGTCTATGTTCCCGGGCACGGCGGCGTCCGCGTCGAGGACACGCTGGTTGTCACCGAGGACGGCGCCCGCGCACTCACCCGATTCACGAAGGACATCCATGGCAGTCTCGACCAATGACTTGAAGAACGGCATGAGCCTGGACCTCCCCGAGGGCCTGTTCAGCGTCGTCGAGTTCCAACACGTCAAGCCCGGCAAGGGCGGCGCGTTCGTGCGCACCAAGCTGAAGAACGTCCGCAGCGGTGCGGTGATCGAGCGCACCTACCGGGCGGACGAGAAGCTCGAGCAGGCGATCATCGACAAGCGCGACATGCAGTTCCTCTACCGCGACGGCGCCGACTTCGTCTTCATGGACACGACGAGCTACGAGCAGATGACCGCGTCGCCCGACTCGCTCAGCGACGCGCCGAGCTACCTCAAGGAAGGTGACGCGGCGAACCTGCAGATGTACAACGGCGAGATCGTCGGGGTCGACCTTCCGGCGGCCGTCGAGCTGACGGTGACCGAGACCGAGCCCGGCATCCAGGGCGACCGCGTCTCGGGCGCCCGCAAGCCGGCCACGTTGCAGACGGGCCTCGTCGTCCAGGTGCCGCTCTTCGTGAACACCGGCGACGTGATCAAGGTCGACACCCGCTCGGGCGAGTACCTGACCCGGGCCTGACGGCCCGTCGCCTCGTCGTCTCCGCCGGACCGCTCGTCCGAGGCGCCCTCCGTGTCACCCCCACCCCCGCCCTCACCTGGCCGACGCCGACGCCGCCCCTCGCCACCAACAGCGCGAGCGGGCGCTGTCGCTGCTCTACGAGGCGGAACTGAAGGGCGAAGACCCCGTCGCGGTGGCGGACGCGCTGGCCGTCCCACCGGACCCGTACGTGCGCACGCTGCTCGAGCAGCGCCGTCGTCGACGAGGGAAGAGGCGGAGCGGCGCATCGCCGCCGCCTCGGTCGGCTGGCCCCTCGACCGGATGGCCGTCATCGACCGGCTCGTGCTCCGGCTGGCCGTCGCCGAGCTGCTCGATCCCGACGGGACCGCCGCCGGCCGTCGTCATCGACGAGGCGGTCGAGCTGGCCAAGACCTATTCGACGGACGATTCGGGCCGCTTCGTCAACGGCATCCTCGCCGCCATCACCCCTGACCTCCGGCCGCCCTCAGCCTGAGCCCTGTTCAGCGCTTTCGCCGGTCATGGCGCGACTGTGCCCGTTTCGCTTTGCGGGAGTGCCGATTCGCATCGTCATGAGCGTGCGCGGCGTGGGTCGAGTGCGTCGAGTGCTCCACCTCGTCGAGTTCGTACCTTCTTCGGCTCCGGGACCAGGCACCCACGCCCGCCACGATCAAGACGACCGCGAGGATGCTGAAGATCAGGACGTAGAACATGCGCCATTAGAGCATGGCCGTTTCACCTCCAGAGGGGCCGGGCGGGCTCTTTCCACGGAGCAGACCCTCTCTTGACGGGGTTGCCCCTGTCGGAGCCGGGCCCGGTCCGCGCTAGAGTTGGGGTCTGACCGTGAAGTGGGTCCAGTGAGGCTCACACGGCAGGAGGAACAGTGGCCGAACGCGAACGCAGTCACACGCGGCCCCTCGGGGGTGTGTTCGTGGCCCATTCCCAGGTTCTCACTTCTGCGGACGTCCAGCGCGCCCTCGACCCGGATGTCGCACGAGGTGGTCGAGCGCAACGGCGGGCTGGCCGACCTCATCCTGATCGGCCTGCAGACCGGCGGCGTGCCGCTCGCCAAGAGGATGGCCGAGATCCTCCGCCAGATCGAGGGATCCGACGAGCTTGCGGTCGGGAGCCTCGACGTCGCCTTCTACCGGGATGACATCGGGCTTCGTCCCGTGCTGCCCGAGGCGGTGACCGACGTCCCGGTCGACCTGGCCGGTCGCATCGTCGTGCTGGTGGACGACGTGCTGTTCACCGGGCGCACCATCCGGGCCGCGCTCAACGCCCTCAATGACTACGGCCGCGCCAAGGCCGTCCAGCTGGCCGTCATGGTCGACCGGGGCCATCGCGAGCTACCCATTCGTCCCGATTTCGTGGGCAAGAACCTGCCCACCCGCCGTGAGGAGATGGTCGACGTCGGTGAGGACGGCGTCTGGATCGGCACCCTGGAGGACAGGTGAGCGGGCCCCAGCACCTGCTCTCGGTGGCCGACCTCGGCCGTGACGGCATCGCCGAGGTCCTCCGCGTCGCCGAGTCCTTCGCCGAGGTCGAACGGCGTTCGGTCCCCAAGGTCCCGACCCTGCGCGGCAAGGTCGTCGCCACCCTCTTCTTCGAGGAGTCGACGAGGACCCGTCTCTCCTTCGAGACGGCGGCCAAGCGCCTTTCGGCCGACGTGCTCTCCCTCGCCGTCGCGAGCTCGTCGGTCAAGAAGGGCGAGAGCCTCCGCGACACCGTGGAGACGGTCGAGGCCATGGGCATCGACGCCGTGATCATCCGCCACTCCTCGGCCGGGGCGCCCCACCAGGTCGCTCGCTGGGTCGAGCGGGCCCACGTCGTGAACGCGGGGGACGGCTGGCACGAGCACCCGACCCAGGGGCTGCTCGACTGCTTCACGGTGCGCCAGGTGCTTGCCGAGCGCAAGGGGGCGGCGCCCGAGGAACTCGGGATCGGCTGTTTCGAAGGTCTGCGGGTCCTGATCGTCGGCGACGTCCGCCACAGCCGGGTCGCTCGTTCGGAGGTCCTCGCCTATAGCGAGCTCGGCGCCCGCGTCACCCTCGCGTCACCGGGCAGCCTCCTCCCGCCGTCGCTCGAGGGATGGCCCGTCGAGGTGGCGGCGGACTTCGACGAGGCGCTCGGCGACGCGGACGTCGTCTCTCTGCTCCGCCTACAGGCCGAGCGGGGGAGCGGCTCCTTCGTGCCGAGCCTGCGCGAGTACACGGCCGGCTGGGGGCTGACGGCGCGCCGGGTTGCACGCCTGCGCGACGACGCCATCGTCACGCACCCCGGACCGATGGTGCGGGGCGTCGAGATCGCGTCCGACGTCGCCGACCTGCCGCGCACGGTGGTCACCCAGCAGGTGGCGAACGGCGTCGCCGTGCGCATGGCGATCCTCTTCCTGCTGCTCGGCGGCGAGCTGCCCGGCGCGTCGGAGGTGCCGGCCGTTGCCTGAGCCCAAGGTCACGCTCGTGCTCCGTGGCGGATCGGTTGTCGGCCCCGAGGGACTCAGCCGTGGCCGACATCGCCGTCGGCGGCGGCGTCGTGGTCGAGGTGGCCGAGTCGATCGACCCGCCGAAGGGCGTCACGCTCCTCGACGCCGAGCGGGTGCCTGGTGGGTCCGGGCCTGGTCGACTTGCACACGCACCTCCGCCAGCCCGGGCGCGAGGAGGCCGAGACGATCGAGAGCGGGGCCCGGGCGGCCGCGCTCGGTGGCTACACCGCCGTCGTGGCCATGCCCAACACCGAGCCGCCCATCGACTCGGCCGGTGTCGTCCGCGAGATCCTCGAGCTCGCCGACGGGTGCGCCGCCGAGGTCGCCGTCGTCGGGCGCCATCACGCTCGGCCGGGCCGGCACAAGCGCTGGCGCCGATGGGGGAGCTGGCCGCGCTGGGCGTGACGCTCTTCACCGACGACGGCGCGGGCGTCCAGGACGGCGCGCTCGATGCGACGGGCGCTCGACTACGCGAAGGGTCTCGGTGTGACGCTGGCCCAGCACTGCGAGGACAGCTGCCTCGCCGACGGCGGCGCCATGCACGAGGGCGAGTGGTCGAGCCGGCTGGGCATTCCCGGCATGCCGTCGGCGGCCGAGGAGGCGATGGTGGCGCGCGACATCGCGCTGGTGCGCCTGACCGGCGCGCCGGTCCACTTCCTCCACCTCTCGACGGCGGGCTCGGTCGACCTGGTGCGACGGGCGAAGGCCGAAGGCCTGGCGGTGACGGCAGAGGCGGCACCGCACCACATGCTGCTCACGCACGCCCTGGTCGCCGGCTACGACCCGGTCTTCAAGGTGAACCCGCCGCTACGCACCGACGAGGACGTCGCCGCCGTCGTGGCCGGCCTGTGCGACGGCACCATCGACGCCGTCGCCACTGATCACGCGCCGCATGCTCCCGAGGCCAAGGACGTGCCGTTCGATCAGGCGCCGCCCGGCATGCTCGGACTGCAGACCGCGCTGCCGATCGCCTGGGAGGTGCTGTCGCTCGCAACTCGGGCCCGAGCGGGTCTTCGCGCTGATGAGCGCGCAGCCGGCCGCCATCGCAAAGCTGACGGCGACCGACCCGCGGTCGGCGGGCACAGCGCGCAGGGCGGCCCGATCGAGGTGGGCGCGGCGGCCAACCTCTGCGTCTTCGACCCCGCCGCGACGACGGTGGTGGAACCGGGGTGGCTGGCCAGCCGCAGCCGCAATACGCCGTACGCCGGCCGGACGTTCCACGGTGCGGTGCGCCACACCGTGCTGCGAGGGCGAGCCGACCGTGATCGACGCGGTGGCGCAGCGATGACGGCGGTCACCGGGCCGGAGCTGCGGACGCCGGCGTTGTTGGTCACGGCCGACGGCGCGGTCTTCGCCGGCGAGGCCGCGGGTGCGGACGTGCCGGTGGCGACGGGCGAGCTCGTCTTCAACACGGCGATGAGCGGATACCAGGAGGTGATCACCGACCCTCGTACGCGGGGCAGGTGATCTCGTTCACCAGCACGCACATCGGCAACTACGGGACAAACGCGGCCGACGACGAGGCACTCGTGCCGCACTGCCGCGGCGTCGTGGTGTGCGACCTGGCGGACGTGCCGTCGAACTGGCGGGCCACCGAGGGCCTCGAACCGTTCCTGCGCCGCCACGGCGTGCCGGCGATGACCGGGCGTGGACACCCGCCGGCTGGCCCGCCACGTGCGCGTCGCGGGCGCTGTGCCGTGCGCGTTCGGCACCGCGTCCGAGCGCGAGCTCCGGGAGGCCGCAGCCACCGCCGTTGGTACGGACGGGATGGACCTGGTGAGCGGCAGTGACCGCATCGGAGCCGAGCGTGCACGCCTACAGCGGCGATGGTGGCCGAGGCGCTCGCGACGCCGGTCTGCGCGTCGTCGCCTACGACTTCGGCGTCAAGACGACCATGGTGCAGTCTGCTGACGACACTCGGGACGGTGACGGTCGTGCCGGCGGCGACGAAGGCCGACGAGGTGCTCGCACTCGAACCCGATGGCGTGTTCCTCTCCAACGGCCCCGGCGACCCGGCTGCATTGCCCGGACCCGCGGCGGCCATCGCGGACCTGGTCGGGCGCGTGCCCATCTTCGGGATCTGCCTCGGCCACCAGATCCTGGCCACGGCGCTCGGCGGGACGACCTACAAGCTGCCGTTCGGCCACCACGGCGCGAACCATCCGGTGCAACGCCTCGAGACGGGCGTCGTCGAGATCACGAGCCAGAATCACAACTACGCCGTCGCCGCCGGCTCGATCCCCGACGCCGAGACGACCCACGTGAACCTCAACGACGGGGTGGTCGAGGGGTTCCGCTCGCTGAAGGCGCCGGCGTTCTCGGTGCAGTACCACCCGGAGGCCGCGCCGGGTCCGCACGACGCCCGCTACCTGTTCGGCGCGTTCCGCGACCTCATGCTGGCCAATCCCACCGCAGCCGCCCGCGCCGCCGGGGCGCGCTGAGGGCGGCAGGGGAGAGCGCAGCACCGTGCCACGCCGCGACGACTTGCACACGATCCTCGTCATCGGGTCCGGCCCGATCGTGATCGGCCAGGCCTGCGAGTTCGACTACTCGGGCACCCAGGCCTGCCGGGTGCTGGCCGAGGAGGGCTACCGCGTCGTCCTGGCCAACTCCAACCCGGCCACGATCATGACGGACCCCGCCACGGCCGACCGTACCTACGTCGAGCCGCTCGACGCGGACGTGCTCGAGCGCGATCATCGAGAAGGAGCGGCCCGACGCGCTGCTGCCGACGCTCGGTGGCCAGACCGCGCTCAACCTCACCATGCAACTGGTCGAGCGTGGCGTGCTCGAGCGCTTCGGCGTGGAGGTGATCGGCGCCCGCCCCGAGGCCATCGCCACCGCGGAGGACCGCGACCGGTTCAAGTCGGCCATGGAGGAGATCGGCCTCGAGGTGCCGCGCTCGGGCTTCGCCCACTCGCTCGAAGAGGCGGAGACGATCGCCGAGGAGATCGGCTACCCGATCATGGTGCGGCCGAGCTTCATCCTCGGCGGCAAGGGCACCGGCATCGCGGAGGACGCGGCGCACTTCGGCCACCTGGCCGCCGAGGGCCTGGCCGCCAGCCCGATCGGCCAGATCCTCGTGGAGCAGTCGATCGCGGGCTGGAAGGAGTTCGAGCTCGAGGTGATGCGCGACGGCGCCGACAACTGCGTCGTCGTGTGCTCCATCGAGAACTTCGACCCCATGGGCGTGCACACCGGCGACTCCATCACCGTCGCGCCGGCCCAGACGCTGACCGACGTCGAGTACCAGGCGATGCGCGACGACGCCTTCGCCTGCCTGCGCAAGGTCGGCGTCGAGACCGGCGGGTCCAACGTGCAGTTCGCGGTCGACCCTGCGACGGGGCGCCGGGTCATCATCGAGATGAACCCGCGCGTGTCGCGCTCCTCGGCCCTGGCGTCGAAAGCGACCGGCTTCCCGATCGCCAAGATCGCCGCCCGCCTCGCCGTCGGGTACCTGCTCAACGAGATCCCCAACGACATCACCAAGGCGACGCCCGCGTCGTTCGAGCCGACGATCGACTACGTCGTGACCAAGGTGCCGCGCTGGGCCTTCGAGAAGCTCCCCGGCGCCGAGGTGCGCCTCGGCACGCGCATGCAGTCCGTCGGCGAGGTCATGGCCATCGGCCGCACCTTCTGCGAGTCGCTGCAGAAGGCGCTGCGCTCGCTGGAGCAGGGCCGGGCCGGGCCTCAACGGGGACCCGGCGGAGGCCGCGCTCGACGACGTCACGACGCCCGACCTGCTGGCACGCATCGGCGTGGCCACGCCCGACCGCGTCTTCGAGCTCGAGGCGGCACTCCGGCGGGGGGTCGGCGTGGACGAGGTCGTGGCGCGTCACGGGCATCGACCCCTGGTTCGTGCGGCAGGTGGCACGCATCTCGGCCGAGCGCGCCCGCCTGGCCGGCGCGGCCACCCTCGAGGCGTCCGACTACCGGCGGGCCAAGCGGCTCGGTTTCTCCGACGCGCAGCTGGCCTTCCTGCGCGGCACCACGCACGTCGGACGTGCGGGCCGCCCGCCTGGCCCGCGGCGTGCGCGCCACGTTCAAGACCGTCGACACCTGCGCCGCCGAGTTCGAGGCCTTCACGCCCTACCACTACGCGACCTACGAGGAGGAGGACGAGGTCCGCCCGTCGGAGCGGGCGCGGGTCGTCATCCTCGGCTCGGGCCCCAACCGGATCGGCCAGGGCATCGAGTTCGACTACTGCTGCGTCCACGCCTCCATGACGCTGCGCGACGCCGGCTACGAGACCGTCATGATCAACTGCAATCCCGAGACCGTCTCGACCGACTACGACACGTCGGACCGGCTGTACTTCGAGCCGCTGACCGATGAGGACGTCGCCAACGTGCTCGACGCCGAGACGGCGGCGGGCGGCGAGGTGGCGGGCGTGATCGTGTCGCTCGGCGGCCAGACACCGCTCAAGCTGGCCGGGTCGCTTCCTCCCGAGCTCGTCCTCGGAACGAGCCCGGCGTCGATCGACCTGGCCGAGGATCGAGAGCGCTGGAACGCGCTGTGCCACGAACTGTCCATCCCACAGCCGCCGGGCGGCACGGCGACGACCACCGCGGAAGCACTCGCGGTGGCGGGCCGCGTCGGGTACCCGGTGCTGCTGCGGCCGAGCTACGTGCTCGGCGGTCGCGCCATGGAGATCGTGTACGACGACGACGGCGTGCGCCGCGTGATGCAGGCGATGACGACCGGCGCGCTCGGCGCGGGAAGGCGGCGTCACGGCCGAGCGTCCCGTGCTTGTCGACCGCTTTCTTGGAGGACGCCATCGAGGTCGACGTCGACGCGGTGCGCGACGGCGAAGGCGAGATCCTGATCGCCGGGATCATGGAGCACGTCGAGGAGGCCGGGGTGCACTCAGGCGACTCGGCCTGCGCGTTGCCGCCCCAGACGTTGTCGCGACGACGTGATCGACACCACTCGACCGCCATACCCGCGCCCTCGCCGAGTCGCTGGACGTGCGCGGGCTGCTCAACGTCCAGTTCGCGGTGAAGGACGGGCAGGTGTACGTGCTCGAGGCCAACCCGCGGGCGAGCCGCACGGTGCCCTTCGTGGCCAAGGCGACCGGCGTGCCGCTGGCCATGGTGGCGTCACGGGTCATGGTCGGCCAGACGCTGGCCGACTTGCGCAAAGAGGGCCTGCTGGTCGCCCGAGGCGGTCGGCCGGGTACCCGTCCTCGACCACGTCAGCGTCAAGGAGGCGGTGCTGCCCTTCGACCGCTTCCCCGGCGTCGACACCCTGCTCGGGCCCGAGATGCGTTCGACGGGCGAGGTGATGGGCGTCGACATCACGTTCGGCCTCGCCTTCGCCAAGAGCCAGATGGCGGCGGGGACACGGCTGCCCGACTCGGGCACGGTCTTCCTGTCGCTGGCCGACCGGGACAAGCCCGCCGGGCTCGAGGTGGCGCGCGCGTTCAACGAACTCGGCTTCTCGCTGGCGGCGACACTCGGGACGGCTGGCTTCCTCCGTGCGCAGGGCCTGACGGTGGACACGCTCGTCGCCAAGGTGGGGGAGGAGGGGGTGGCTTCCGACGCGGTCGAGCTCATTGCACAGGGCAAGGTGCAGCTCGTCGTCAACACGCCGCGGGGCTCGGCCCGAGGGCGGACGGCGCGCACATCCGCACCGCCGCGGTGGTCCACAAGGTCCCGTGTCTCACCACACTTGCGGCGGCCCGTGCCGCAGCCGCCGGCATGGCGGACGCGCGGTCGCACCCGCTCGAGGTGCGGCCGCTCCAGGACCTGCACCCAGCTCCGGCACACGGCAAGGGAGCGGCGGGCCGCGACCGTGAGCGCGGCACGTCGCGGACCGCACGCCGAGAGCACGGGGGTGCTGGCGACGCGAATCGGCGCACTCGGACTGCCGAACCCGATCATGACGGCGTCGGGGACCTCCGGCCACGGCACCGAGCTGGCGGACTACGGCGACCTCTCCGCACTCGGCGCGGTCGTCGTGAAGTCTCTCTCAGCGGAGCCTTGGCCGGGCAACCCGGCGCCCCGGGTGCACGAAGTCGGTGCGGGGATGCTCAACAGCGTGGGACTGCAGGGCCCCGGCCTCGCCGCGTGGGCCGAGCACGACCTCCCGGCGCTCGCCGCATCCGGCGCGCGCGTCGTGGTGAGCATCTGGGGACGCACTGTGGCGGACTACGAGCGCGCCGCCGAGCTGGTCGTCGCCGCGGCGAACACCGAACCCGGTCGCTGCATCGTCGCGCTCGAGGTCAACGTCAGCTGTCCCAACGTCGAGGACCGCTCGCGCATGTTCGCCCACTCAGGCCGAGGCGACGGCGCGGGTCATGGCGGCCACCAAATGCGGCCTGCCGCGCTGGGCCAAGCTCAGCCCCAACGTGCCCGACGTCGTGGAGATCGCGCACGGGAGCGCTCGAGGGCGGTGCGGACGGCCTCACGCTGGTGAACACGCTGCTCGGGATGGCGCTCGACACCGAGACGGGCCAGCCGGTCCTGGGGGCCGGAGGCGGTGGGCTCTCGGGAGGCCCGGTGCACCCGGTGGCGGTCCGCGCCGTCTGGGAATGCCGGACGGCGTTCCCCGACACGGCGATCGTCGGGGTCGGCGGTGTGCAGTCGGGCCGCGACGCCGTCGAGTTGCTGCAGGCCGGGGCCGATGCGGTCCAGGTCGGCACCGCCACCTTCCGCGACCCGCGCGCACCGTGGCAGGTGCTGCGTCAGCTGGCGCGGTGGTGCCAGACCCACGACACGACGGTGGCCGACCTCCGGCGTGCCGAGCGAACGCGCGGCGCCGGACAAGAACTCCGTACCCAATGCCACAACGAACGTGAAGGAGGACGCACATGGCTGACGCATTCGGTGACCGGGTCGCCGCGGCGGTGCGCGCCACAGGTCCACTCTGTGCCGGCATCGACCCTTCGCCCGAACTGCTCCACGACTGGGGTCTCACCGACGACGCGCTCGGCCTCCGCTCCTTTGCGCAGACGTGCATCGAAGCGTTCGCGGGCGAGGTCGGCGTGGTCAAGCCACAGGCCGCGTTCTTCGAGCGGCACGGTGCGGCGGGCATGGCCGAGCTCGAGCGGCTCGTCGCAGACGCAAGGAACGCCGGGCTCGTCGTCATCATCGACGCGAAGCGCGGCGACATCGACTCGACGGCGCAGGCCTACGCCGACGCATGGCTTGGCGACACCAGCCCGCTGGCGGGCGACGCTGTCACCGCGCACCCGTACCTCGGGCTCGGCGCGCTCTTGCCACTGGTCCACCTCGCCGCCGGCAATGGGCGGGGCGTGATCGTGGTGGTCCGCAGCTCGAACCCCGAAGGCCGCGGCCTGCAGCAGGCGGTGACGGCCACGGGAACCTCGGTGGAGGACACGCTGCTCGCCGAGATCGCCGCCCTCAACGGGTCCGCGGAGGTTCCGGCCGGCACCGTCGGCGCCGTCATCGGGGCGACGCTTCCGCGCTCGGAGTTCCCATTAGACCAGCTCAGAGGGGTAATTCTCGCCCCCGGCTTGGGCGCCCAGGGAGCCGGTCCCGCCGACGTGGCGGAGCGCTTCGCCGGTTGCGCGCCCGGAAGCGTCCTGCCGAGCAGTTCCCGGGGACTGCTGCGGCACGGCCCGGACCCCGACAAGCTCCGTTCCCACGCCCGCTCGCTTGTGCGTGAACTCTCGGTGGCGATGGGCTGAAGAGGGAAAATGGTTGTGAAGGCGTCGGGAAGAGGCGCTATGGTCTCGCCCATGCCGCAACCTCCCGCACTCACACCAGAGCAGCGCGCCGCTGCACTCGAGAAGGCTGCCAGGGTTCGCCGTGAGCGGGCCGAGGTGAAGGACAAGCTCAAGATGGGCTCCCTTTCGTTGGCGGATCTCCTCACTCAGGCGGACTCCAACGAGACCATCGGCAAGATGAAGGTGGTCTCGGTCCTCGAATCCCTGCCCGGTCTGGGCAAGGTGAAGGCCCGGCGCCTCATGGAGACCGTCGGCATCAGCGACAGCCGGCGACTGCAGGGGCTCGGGGCCAAGCAGCGCGAGGCGTTGCTCAAAGAGACTGCGCGCTGAACCCCCCGCGGGCGCGCCGCACATCTTCGTCCTCATCGGCCCCGGTGGGGCTGGCAAGGGCACGATTGCGAGCGAGCTTGTCGCGCGTGACCCCAGCATCTGGCTGAGCCGTAGTTGGACGACCCGCGCGCCGCGCCCGGGCGAACAAGAGCGTGGCGCGTACGTCTTCGTCGACCGCCCCACGTTCGAGGCCGCCGTCGAGGCAGGCAAGTTCTTCGAATGGGCGCACTTCCTCGATTACCTCCAGGGCACCCCGGTCCCCGACCCGCCTCCGGGGACCGACATCCTCCTCGAGATCGACGTGCAGGGCGCCGAGCAGGTCCTGCAGCTGCGACCAGACGCCACCGTGATCCTGCTGCTGCCGCCGTCCGACGAGGACCAGGCCGAGCGCCTCGCCGCCCGGGGTGACGACGAGGAGCACATCCGCCGTCGGGTGGAACTCGGACGCACCGAGGTCGAGCGCGGCGCCAAGATCGCAGCCCACACGGTCGTGAATGACGACCTCGAACGGGCCATCTCCCAGCTAACGGCTATAGTTGACGGCACTCGGTCGGGCGCTCCCTGCGCCGCGAGCCCGGAGGAATCCTGATGGCCCAAGGCCGCAACACGCTCATGGACCCCCCTATTGAGGAGCTCCTCGACAAGGTGGACTCGAAGTTCACCCTGGTCGCGCTGGGCTCGGCCCGGGCCCGGCAGGTGAACTCCTACTACAACAGCCTCGGCGAGGGCCTCGGCAAGGTCGTGCCGCCCCAGGTGGCGTCGGTGTCGGGCAAGCCTGTCTCCATCGCATTCGAGGAGATCGCTGCCGGCAAAGCCACCTACACCCGCCCCGACCCCGAGGAAGAGGCTGCGCTCGCCGCCGCCATGGCCGACGCGGCCGAGGCAGGCCTGCTGAGCGAGGCCAGCGGCGAGGCCGAGGTGATCGAGACGCTCGACGTCGGGGGCGACGACCCGACCGCGAGCTAGGCGGGCGAAGGCGCGGCGGTCGCCGCCCATGGCCGACGGACCAGCCTCTGGATGACGGCCCGGCGGGCCCGCCCCGAGTCGTCCTGGGGGTGTCCGGCGGGATCGCCGCATACAAAGCCGTCGAGATCTGCCGCCGCCTGGTTGACGCGGGCGTTCACGTGACCCCGGTGCTCACCCACGACGCCACCCGCTTCGTCGGGCGCGCTGACGTTCTCCGCGTTGGCGTCCGAACCCGCCCAGCTCTCCCTCTGGGACGAGGCGTCGCCGATCCCCCATACGAAGCTCGGCCAACGCGCCGACCTGGTCGTGGTCGCGCCGGCGACCGCCCACACGCTGGCGCGCTACGCGGTCGGGCTGTCCGACGATCTGCTCATGGCTACGCTCCTCGCGACCCGGGCGCCGGTGATCGTGTGTCCCGCCATGCACACCGAGATGTGGGAGCACCCCTCGGTGCAGGAGAATCTGGCGACGCTCGAACGCCGCGGCGTCGAGATCGTGCCGCCCGAGTCCGGACGCCTTGCGGGCGGCGACTCGGGGGAGGGGCGTCTGGCCGATCCCGCCGTGATCGTCGCCCGGGTGCTCGAGCGCCTCGGCCAGACCGCCGTTCGTGACCTGTTCGGCCGGCGGGTCGTCGTGAGCGCCGGCGGGACCCGGGAGCCGCTCGACCCCGTGCGCTTCATCACCAACCGCTCCTCGGGCAAACAGGGCCATGCGATCGCCGTAGCTGCCGCACGGCGTGGCGCCGCCGTCACGCTGGTCACCTCCTCCCCGCTGGCCCTGCCCACCGACAGCGGCGTTAGCCGGATCGACGTCGAGACCGCGGCGGACATGGAGCAGGCGGTAGGTGCGGCGGCTGAAGGTGCCGATGTCGTCGTGATGTCAGCGGCGGTCGCCGATTTCCGTCCGAAGGCGAAGGCGGGGACGAAGCTGTCGAAGGAAGACGGCATTCCCGAGATCCTCCTCGAGCCGACGCCCGACATCCTGGCCGGCTTGGCCCGTCGGCGCACCCCTGGCCAGGTCATCGTGGGTTTCGCGGCCGAGACCCACGACGTCGTCGAGCGGGGCCGGCGCAAACTCGAGCGCAAGGGAGTCGACCTTCTCGTCGTTAACGACGTGAGCGCGCCAGGCGTCGGGCTTCGACCATGACACGAATGCGGTCATGATCCTGGGCGCGGATGGGACTGCCACAGAAATCCCGCTGACCTCCAAGGATGCAGTGGCAAATGCCGTATTGGATAGGGTGATCGATCACCTCGACGAGAAGCGGAGCAGGACGTGAAGACGACTTTCACCTCGGAATCGGTCACCGAGGGCCATCCCGACAAGATGGCGGACCAGATCTCGGACGCCGTCCTGGACGCCATCCTCGAGGGTGATCCGAACAGCCGAGTCGCCTGCGAGACCCTGCTCACTACCGGCCTCGTGGTCGTCGCCGGTGAGGTGACCACCGAGACCTATGTCGACATTCCCGCGCTCGTGCGCGAGACGGTGTGCGACATCGGTTACGACAACGACGCGTACGGCTTCAACGGCAAGACGTGCGGCGTCCTCGTCTCGCTCGACGCGCAGTCGCCCGACATCGCGCAAGGTGTCGACGCCGCGTTCGAACTGCGCAGCGGCAAGGGAGGCGAGGACGTACTGAACGCCCAGGGCGCGGGCGACCAGGGGATGATGTTCGGCTACGCGTGCGACGAGACGCCGGACCTGATGCCGATGCCGATCTGGCTGGCGCACCGCCTCTCCGAGCGCCTCGCCCAGGTGCGGCGGGCCGGCGCAGTGCCCTACCTGCGTCCCGACGGCAAGACCCAGGTGTCGGTCGTCTACGAGGACGGCCGGCCCGTGCGAATCGACACGGTGCTGATCTCGACGCAGCACGCCAGCGGGATCGACCTCGAGGAGCAGCTGCGGCCGGACCTCATCGAGCACGTCATCACGCCGCTGCTGCCGACCGACCTCGACAGCTCGGACCTCAGGATCTACTGCAACCCGACCGGCATCTTCGAGCTCGGCGGGCCCCACGCAGACACGGGCCTCACGGGGCGCAAGATCATCGTGGACACCTACGGGGGCATGGCCCGCCACGGCGGCGGTGCTTTCTCTGGCAAGGACCCTTCGAAGGTCGACCGCTCGGCGGCTTACGCAGCGCGCTCGGGTTGCGAAGCACGTCGTCGCCGCCGGTGCGGCCAAGCGCTGCGAGGTGCAGGTCGCGTACGCGATCGGCGTCGCGCATCCCGTCTCGTTGCTGGTCGAGACCTTCGGCACCGAGAGGGTGGAGCCGCAGAAGATCGCAGACGCCGTGCGCGAGCTGTTCGATCTCCGCCCCGCTGCCATCGCGCGCGATCTCGAGCTACGTCGGCCGATCTACAAGAAGACGGCTGCCTATGGTCACTTCGGCCGTTCCGAGAAGGAGTTCACCTGGGAGGCCACGCCCCGCGTGGACGACCTTCGGGCTGCGCTCGGGCTCTGAGCGTGCGGGCGCTCCCCTGAGGGGAGCCGACGCGGCGCCGGCGGCGCCGTGACCGACGCCGATGTCGCACTTCGGACGGTGCGCGTTCGCACCGAGGTCTCGGCGCTCTCGAAGACCTTCGACTACGCGGTGCCCGACACCTGGGAGCACGACGTGCGGGTGGGGACCCGAGTTCGCGTCCCGCTGCACGGGCGCTCAGTGCGCGGCTGGGTGGTCTCGACCGGCGACGCTCCCGGCGCAGCGCCACCAGCAGTCGATCTTCTCCCCCTGAAGTCGTGGCTCGGCTGGGGCCCTCCTGAGGAAGTCGTGGACCTGGCCGAGTGGGCGGCGTGGCGCTGGGCCGGGACCGCGGCCTTCTTCCTCCGGGCCGCATCACCCGACACGATCGTGCGCGCGCTGCCCCCTGCCCCCGCACCCACCGCGTGGCCGCCCACGACGACGACGCACCTCTGGACCCCGGCGCTCGACGATGAGTCGGGCACGACCGTGCTGCGGCTGCCGCCCGCCACCGATCTGATCGAACTCGTGCTCTCGGTGGCCGGCGACGAGCGGGTCCGCGCCCGCGGCGGCAGCGTCGTCGTGCTCGTCCCCTCGACCGGCTGGGCGGAGCGGCTCGTGACGCGGTTGGTCCGACGCGGCATGCCGGCTGTGGGCAGCCGGAGCTGGACGGAGGCGCGTGCCGGCTGGCCCGTGGTCGTTGGGACCCGCAGCGGTGCCTGGTCGCCGGTGCCGCGCCTGGCGGCCGCGGTCGTGCTCGACGCGCACGACCCTGCGTACAAAGAGGAGACCGCACCGACTTACAGCGCAGTCGATGTGCTGCGCGAGCGGGCCGATCGAGCCGGCGCGCCGTGCCTGTTGGTCTCACCCATTCCGCCGGTCGTGGTCACTGCGCCCGGCGATACCGAGACCTTCGCCCTCACACCCCACGAGGAGCGTGCGGGATGGCCCGCCCTCGAACCGGTCGATCGCCGCGGGGCCGACCCCCGCAGCGGGTTGTTCTCCGACGAGTTCGTCCGGCTCGCACGCTCGGTGCTCGACGATCCGTCAGCCGCCGGGCGTGGCCCGCTGGTCTGCGTTTACAACCGCACTGGTGGGGCCAGGTTGCTTGCCTGTGCCCACTGTGGTGCGCTCGCCCAGTGTGCTCGCTGTGGCGCCGCAGTCGTTCGCCCGAAGGACGAGGACGTGTTGCGCTGCCCGCGCTGTGGCGAGACGCGACCCGTTGTGTGCCCGCACTGTGGCCGCCTCAGGATGAAAGCCCTACGAGTGGGCGTGAGCCGCCTGCGCGAAGAGCTGGCCGCCCTCCTCGGCGTCGACGTCGGCGAGGTCGCGGGACCTCGGCCCGCCGGTCCTCCGGACACCCACGATGCCGCAGCCACCGCCGCACCGCCTGAGCCGGTGCTCATCGGCACTGAAGCGGTCCTCCATCGCGTCCGCCGGGCCGCGGCCGTGTCCTTCCTCGACATCGACCTCCATCTCCTCGCGCCCCGGCTCTCCGCCACCGAAGACACGCTTTCCCTCCTGGTGCGTGCCGGCCGGCTTGTCGGGCCGCGGGGGAGCGGGACCCCATGGGCCCGGGTGCAGGCGCAGACACGCGTGCCCGACCACCCCGTCCTCGTTGCGGCCGCAGCGGGGGAACCCGCCCAGGTGCTCCACGCCGAAGCGGAGATGAGACGAGCCGCCGACCTTCCGCCATTCTCTGCGTTGGCGTTGCTGTCGGGAACGCTCGCCGGGACGTACGCCGAGGCACTTGTGACCGCTGCGACTGACAACCCCCGGATCTCGGTCTCCCCGTTGGACGACACGAGGTTCCTCGTCCAGGCGCCGGACCATCGGGAGCTGTGTGACGTATTGGCGGCCTCGCCCCGCCCCCCTGGACGTGGACTCCGCGTCGAGGTCGACCCGGTTGCTCTCTAGCAGCCGTTTGGCGGCTGGGCACGACCGTTGGCGCTGCCGAGGAGCAAATGAGCCGCCGGTAGAATAACGATGTGTCCGAGCTCACCATCCGTCAGTACGGCGACCCCGTGCTCAAGGAGCGCACCCGCGAGGTCGAGGAGATCGACGGCGCGGTGGCGAGCCTGGTCGAATCCATGATCGAAACGATGTATGCCGCGCCCGGCAGCGGCCTGGCGGCGAACCAGGTTGGCGTGCAGCGCCGGATCTTCGTCTACGACGCCGGCAATGGGGCCCGGACGATCATCAATCCGCGCCTCCTCGAAAGCGACGGCGAGTGGGCCTTCGACGAGGGCTGCCTGTCCATCCCCGGGCTCAGTTGGGAGATCGTGCGGCCGAACGCCGTGCACCTCGTCGGCCTCGATCTCGACGGCAACGAGGTCTCCATCGAGGCCACCGAATTCGAAGGCCGCGTGTTCCAACACGAGCTCGACCACCTCGACGGTATCCTGCTGGTCGAGCGGCTCAACGACGATCAGCGCAAGGACGCCCTGAAGATCCTTCGCAGCCGCACGCTCGACTTGGCTCCGTCGGACCCCGACGGCCTTTCGAGCCTCTTCTCGCTGTAACCCTCTCGTTTCCGCTCTCGGAGCGCCACCATCGCGACTCCGCCTGTCCTACGGTGATCGGGTGGCCCGGCTCGCCTACCTCGGCACCCCGCAGATGGCGGTGCCGCCGTTGCGCGCCCTGGTCGAGGCGGGGCACGACGTCGTGCTGTGCGTCACCCGGCCGGATCGCCGCCGCGGGCGCGGCGCGCACGCATCACCGAACCCGGTAAAGGAGGCGGCGCTCGACCTCGGCATCCCGGTCAGCCAGGACATGAACGATCTCATCGGGATCGACGCCGAGCTGGCCGTCGTCGTCGCGTTCGGTCGCATCATCCCGACCTCGGTCCTGCACGAGCTCCCCATGGTCAACATCCACTTCTCGCTCCTGCCTCGTTGGCGCGGCGCCGCTCCGGTCGAGCGCGCCATCCTCGCGGGCGACACGGAAACGGGCGTGTGCCTGATGAAGGTCGCCGAGGGGCTGGACACCGGCGACGTCTATGCCGTCCGCTCGGTGCCTATGGACGAGGACATCACGTTGACCGATCTGAGGGCTCGGCTCGTGGACACAGCCTGCGACCTCCTGGTCGACACGCTCGAGGGCGGCCTGAAGGGTTTGCCCCACGCCGAGCCACAACAGGGCGACGTGACGGTGGCAGAGAAAATCACCAAAGAGGATCTTCACCTGGACTGGGCGCTGCCGGCGGTGCAATTGCACCGGGTCGTGCGCCTCGAGCACGCCTGGACGACATTCCGCGGCAAACGCATGGGTGTGCTGGAAGCGACGGTGGCCGAAACCCAGACGGATCAGAGCAACGCAGCGCCGGGCACACTCGTCGGCTCCTCGGTGGTGACGGGTGCGGGCATTCTGGAGTTGCGACGCGTGCAGCCCGAGAGCCGTTCCCCCATGTCAGCCGACGAGTGGCTGCGCGGTGTGCGGCCCGTGACGAATGAGTGTCTCGGGACGGACTAAGAATGTGACCGGTGACAGTGACGCCGATCGACGGTTGGAACCCTGAGCAATACGAGCGATTCCGCTCGGAGCGCCAGCAACCCTTCGACGATCTCCTCATGCTCTGTCATCCCGTGCCGGGCGGTCGTGTCGTCGACCTCGGATGCGGAACGGGCGATCTCACCAAGATCCTGCATCAGGAGATGGAGGCGAAGGAGACGATCGGCATCGACTCCTCGCCGGCCATGTTGGAGCGCGCACAGGCCGTCCACGCAGATGTGCCCGGTCTTTCGTTCGCGTCTGGTGACATCGCAACCTGGCTGGACGAAGGTTTCGATCTCGTGTTCGCCAACGCGTCGTTGCACTGGATCGACGACCACCTGAATCTTCTGGCCAGAATGCGGACGGCGCTCGCAGCCGACGGGCAGCTCGCTTTCCAGGTCCCTGCGAACTTCCGCCATCCTTCTCACGTCCTCGCGCATGCGCTGGCCAACGAGACCCCCTTTATCGACGCACTCGACGGAGGGATCCCCGAGGACCGCGGCCGGTTCGTGCTTTCGCCCGAGCTCTACGCCGATCTCCTTTATGAACTTGGGGCAAAGGACCAGGTCGTGCGGATGGAGGTCTATGGTCACGAGCTCGAGTCGACGGGTGAGGTGGTCGAGTGGGTGATGGGCACCCTCCTCACGCCCTACCGCAAGCAGCTGAGCCCCGAACTCTTCGAGGAGTTCGTCGAGCGCTACCGGGAACGGTTGATCGAGGAGTTGGGGGAGCGGGAGCCGTACTTCTACGGCTTCAAGCGCATTCTCTGCTGGGCGCGCTTCAGCTGAGCGGCGGCACTGATCCGTGACGGTAGGTCCACCCACAGACAATCGCGACGCGGGGCGACCGGGTGACGTGCGCATTGCGCCATCGGTGTTGTCGGCGGACTTCGGGATGCTGGCCGAACAGGTCGGCGAGGTCGCGCCCTCGGCGGATTGGCTGCACGTCGACGTCATGGACGGCCACTTCGTCCCCAACGTCACGATCGGGCCTCCGGTCGTGGCCTCGCTGCGCCGCCACACGTCGTTGTTCTTCGACTGCCACTTGATGATGACCGATCCCGGCCGCTACCTCGACGATTTCGCACGGGCGGGGGCGGACGGCTGCACGGTGCACGTCGAAGTGGGCGACACCGAAGAGCTCGTCGCACACATGCGTGGGCTCGGATTGCGGACGGGACTTGCGCTCAACCCCGACACGCCCTTCGCGGCCGTCGAGCCGTATCTGGACCAAGTCGACCTCGTGCTGTGCATGACCGTGTTCCCGGGTTTCGGAGGCCAGCGCTTCATCGCCGACGTCATGGACAAGGTGAGCCAGGTGCGTGCCGCCGTCGAAGCCGATGGTTTGGCACTGGACATCGAGGTGGACGGTGGCATCGACCCCGAAACGGCACCCGTGGCGGCCCGGGCCGGTGCAAACGTCTTTGTCGCCGGCAGCGCCGTCTTCGGGCATCCTCGGCCCTGGGAGGCGGCGGATGCCATCAGGATGGCCATCGGGCAGACCGCACACACCTGGACGTGACGCACAGGACACCGAAGGCAGTCGTGGTCGGTGCCGGCATCATCGGGACGTGGCACACGTTCGAACTGATCGAGGCGGGGTTTGCCGTCGACCATCTCGACGCCGACCAGGCGCCTGTGGGCGCGTCGGTGCGCAATTTCGGGCTCGTGTGGGTCAGCGGCCGGCGAAGCGGAACTGAGCTCGAGCTGGCTCGCCGCGCCCGGGACCGCTGGGAGGAGATCGGTGCGCGTCTGCCCGGCATCGGGTTCCGTCCCGTCGGCTCGCTGACTGTGGCGATGACGCAGTCCGAGCGCTTCGTCATGCAGGAGTTCTCGCACAGCCCCGACGCCCAGGAGCGCTCGATCGACTTCCTCGAGCCGGATGAGGTGCGCCGGTGCAATCGCGTCGTCTGTGGTGAGATCACCGGCGCGCTCTTCTGCGAGCTCGACGCCGTCGTCGAACCCCGCCAGGCCCCGCACGCGCTGCGCGACCACCTGGCCACGCTGGCGCCGGAGCGTTACCGGTTTCACCCGGGCCGACGCGTCACGGAAACCACACCGGGTGCGGTGGTCGACGCCGCCGGGCTGCCGCTGGGAGGGCGACCTCGTGATCGTGGCGACCGGTGCGGCCTACGACCACCTTCCCGCCGCCACGCCACTTGCGTCCCGGCTCCGGCGCGTCCGGCTCCAGATGTTCGAGACGGATCCGTACCCGCGACGACTGACGACCGCCCTCGCTGACGCGGACTCGCTGCGTTACTACCCGGCCTACGAGCATGCGCCCCGCCACGAGCTCGGAGACCAGAACGAGATCGCGGCGCGGCACCGTCTCCAGCTGCTCTTGGTCCAGCGACCCGATGGTGGCCTCACGATCGGGGACACCCACGCCTACGACGAGCCGTTCGACTTCGCGCTCACCGAGGAACCGACCCAGGAGCTCTTGTCCCGGGCACGCCGCATCCTCGGCGGCGATCTGCCACCGATCCGGCGGCGATGGGAAGGCGTGTACGCGGAGTGTCGAGATGGTGCCGTCTGCCTGCGCGAGCAGATCGAGGACCGGGTGTGGTTGGTGACAGGCCCGGGCGGGCGGGGCATGACCTGCTCGCCGGCGATCGCGCACGACACGCTCGAGGCGGCGGGGGTGGCTGCGTGATCGGCCCCTATGCGCTCGCCTGTCTCGATATGGCCGGGACGACGGTGCGCGATGACGGCGCGGTGGAGTTCGCATTCGATGAAGCGCTGGCCGCCGTCGGTGTCACGGAGGGCACCCCGCGCCACGACGAGGCGCACCGGTTCGTGCGCGAGACCATGGGCTGGTCCAAGGCCGACGTGTTCGCCAAGCTTCTCGACTCCGCCGAGGCCGAGCGTGCGACCGCCCGGTTCGCCTCGGCCTACGAGACGCTCGTCGCCACCGGCCGGGTCGAACCGATGCCCGGCGCGGTCGACGTGCTGCGCGATCTCAGAGCCCGCGGCGTCCGGATCTGTCTCACGACGGGCTTCGCTCCTTCGACCCGTGACGCCCTGCTGGACGCGCTGCGGTGGCGGGACGACATTGACCTAGCGCTCTCGCCGGCCGACGTGGGGCGGGGCCGGCCGGCGCCCGATCTGATCCTGGGCGCTATGGCCCGGCTGGGGATCGAGGATCCGGGCGCTGTCGCCGTGGTGGGGGACACCGTCAGCGACCTCGTCGCCGGCACCGCCGCCGGCGCCCGCGCCGTGGTCGGCGTCCTCTCCGGTGCCCATGACGAGTCCACGCTCACGGCCGCCCCCCACACGGCGATCCTGTCGGACATCACCGGCCTCATCGGGCTCCTCGAGTGCGCATAGGCCCCCAGCAGGGGATGTCGACAAAAACTAGAACCTGTTCTATAATTGCGCACCGACAGGGCGGGACTCCGACCCACGTGAGGACGTGACCATGGACGATGTGCAGCACATGCGCCGTGCAATGGCGCTGGCCGCCACGGTCCGGGGGAGCACCGCACCCAACCCCTGGGTGGGCTGCGTGATCTTCCCCGCCGCGCCACGCGACCGGATTCGCCACCTTCTTCGAGGGCGCGACCGCACCCCCCGGAGGCCCGCACGCCGAGGCCACGGCCCTGGCCCACGCGGGCGAGGCCGCTCAGGGTGCCACCCTCTACGCGACGCTCGAGCCTTGCGTCCACCACGGGAGGACACCGCCCTGCACCGACGCCATCATCGCGGCGGGGGTGGCCCGGGTCGTCATCGGCATCCAGGACCCCGACGACCGGGTCGCGGGACGCGGGTCCGCCGCGTTGCGCGCGGCAGGGATCGAGGTGACCGAGGGCATTGCCGCCGACGAGGTGGCCGAGCAGTTGGCGCCCTATATCAAGCACCGCCGCACGGGCCACCCGTGGGTCGTCCTCAAGATGGCGGCCAGCCTCGACGGCCGCACGGCCGCGCCCGACGGCTCCAGCCGCTGGATCACGGGCGAGGCCGCCCGCCGCGACGTCCACCGCCTGCGGGAGAGCTCCGATGCCGTCCTCGTCGGGGCCGGCACCGTGCGGGCCGACGACCCGGAGCTGACGGTCCGGCTCGACGGCGAGACCGGCGGCGAAGAACAGCCGCTCCGCGTCGTGCTCGGCCGGGCGCCCGAAGGCGCCAAAGTGCAGCCGGCCCTCGAGCTCGAGGGCGATTTGGACGGGGTCCTCGACGAGCTCGGGAAGCGGGGCGTCCTTCAGCTGCTCGTCGAAGGCGGTGCCACGGTGGCCCATGATTTCCACGCTGCCGGCCTGGTGGACCGCTACGTCCTGTACCTCGCGCCCGCGCTCTTCGGGGGCGACGACGGGCGTCCGATTTTCGCGGGACCCGGGGCTGGCACAATTGCAGACGTGTGGAGAGGCAGATTGGTCTCGGTCGAGCAACTCGGAGATGACCTGCGTGTGGAGGTTGCGGCCTGATGGGATTTTCGACCGTCGAAGAAGCCATCGAGGCCATCGGCAAGCTCGGCATGGTCGTCGTGGTCGACGACCAGGACCGGGAGAACGAAGGTGACCTGGTTATGGCCGCAGAAGCGGCCACGCCGGAGAGGATCGCCTTCTTCCTGGCCCATACGTCCGGCGTGATCTGCGCACCCCTGCTGCCCGAGCGGGCCGACCTGCTCGACCTGCCCCTCATGGTCTCGGCCAACACCGAGGCGCAGCGCACCGCGTTCACCGTGAGCGTCGACTACCGCCATGGCACCACGACGGGCATCTCTGCGGCCGATCGCGCCGCCACCATCGCCGCGCTCACCGATCCCAACACCCGTCCGAACGACCTGAACCGGCCGGGCCACATCTTCCCGTTGCGCTACCGCCCCGGTGGAGTGCTCAAGCGGGCAGGCCACACCGAGGCCACCGTCGACCTGAGTCGTGCGGCCGGCCTCGCACCGGCCGGCGTGCTGTGCGAGATCGTCAGCGAGGACAAGTCGGAGATGGCCCGGGTGCCCGACCTCGAGCGCTTTGCGAAGAAGTACGACCTTCCGCTCATCTCCATCGCCGACCTCATCCGGTACCGCCGCCAGAACGAGAAGTTGGTGCGCCTGGTGTCCGAGGCCCGCATTCCGGCCAAGGGCCGCGAGTTCCGTGCTCTCGTCTACGAGTCGGTGCTCGACAACGAGCAACATCTTGCGCTCGTGATGGGCGACGTTGCCGGGACAGAGGACGTGCTCGTCCGAGTCCACTCCGAATGCCTCACCGGCGACGTGTTCGGTTCGCTGCGCTGCGATTGCGGCCCTCAACTGCACGCCGCCATGGACATGATCGAGAGCGAAGGTCGGGGTGTTCTCATCTATCTGCGTGGTCACGAGGGCCGCGGCATCGGCCTCGGCCACAAGATCCGGGCCTACCAACTCCAGGAGGAGGGGCACGACACCGTCGACGCCAACTTGCAGCAGGGCCTGCCCGTCGACAGCCGCGAGTACGGCATCGGTGCCCAGATGCTGGTCGACCTCGGCGTGACCACCATGCGTCTCATGACCAACAACCCGGTCAAGTACGGCGGGCTCGAGGGCTTCGGTCTTGACATCACCGAGCGCGTCTCGTTGCAGACGTCTGCCAACCCGGAGAACATCGCCTATCTGCGTACGAAGCGCGAGCGCATGGGGCACCTGCTGCACGGTCTCGACGACGTCCTGTGACACAGTGAGGGCGTGACCCTCATGCCGGGTGAGCGCCCAACACGCCTGACGACCCCCCGGAGCGACTGATGGCGGATTCCGATCTCGTAGGGATGCCCGAGGGAGCATTCGACGACGTCGCAGCCCGCGTCGGTGCGTCGCTCAGAGGTGAGCACAACGGCACGGGTCTGCGAATCGGAGTGGCCGGCGCGCTGTTCAACGGCGGCATCACGCTGCGCCTCCTCGACGGAGCACTCGACGCACTCGCCGAAGCCGGCGCGGATCGGCGCGACATCACGGTGGCATGGGCACCCGGTGCGTTCGAGCTCCCGCTCGTGGCCCGCGCCTTCGCCAACGCCGGCAAGGTCGACGCCGTCCTGTGCTTCGGGGCCGTCATCCGCGGCGACACCGGCCACTACGACTTCGTCGCAGGGGAGTGCGCTTCAGGTATCCAGCGCGTCCAGCTCGATACCGGCGTCCCGGTCGTCTTCGGCGTCCTCACGACCGAAACGCTCGAACAAGCGTTGGATCGCTCGGAGCCCGACGAGACCAACAAGGGTCGCGAAGCGGCGTTCACCGGCATCGAGATGGTGCGGCTGCTGCGCAGCAGTCCTCTGACGTAACAAACCATTATGGGCCGTCGGGCAGCTGCGGTCGTCGGCTCTGCCGGCGACTTCACAAGGCGCTAGTACAGGATCAACTGGGTGCAGCGGTACGAGGCCATCAACCGTTCCGAGGTCTCGTTGGTGACCTTGGCGTCCCAGACCTGCGTCGTGCGTCCCGTGTGGAGCGGCGACGCGGTCGCCACGACCAAGTCGCCCTCCGCGCGCTCGAAATGAAGTTGGTCGAGCAGTCCACCGTCGTGAACGATCGTGGCCCCTTCGGGCCAGTGGTGGTTCACCCCGAAGGCACACAGGGCGTCGGCCAAGGTGATGACGACGGGCGCCCACAGGAAGCCCGTGCCCGCGATCAGGTCGTGGGTCACTGTCAACCGGGCGATCGGGTAGTGGTCCTCGTCGAGCGGTGAGAGCTCGATACCGAGCAGATTCAAGAAGTTGAAGACGTCGTACGGTGGCGGCACGGCCCCAGCTTGCCCCATGCACCTGCGCCGGTCTGCGAAGATCTAGGGCCATGCTCCGCCTCGTCCTGCCCAAAGGCTCGCTCGAACGCGCCACCATGCAGCTGTTCGAGGAGGCCGACCTGGCCGTCAACCGCGCCTCGGACGTGGCCTATCGCGCCAGCATCGACGACCCGCGCATCGACGAGGTGCGGATCCTCCGTCCCCAGGAGATCCCGATCTACGTGGCCGACGGCCTCTTCGATCTCGGCATCACCGGCCGCGACTGCATCGAGGAGCGGGGGAGCGAGGTGGTCTCGCTCGGCGAGCTTGCCTACTCCAAGGCGACCGCCAATCCGGCCCGCATCGTGCTTGCCGTCGGCGCCGACTCGCCCGTCACGCACGCTCGCCGAGCTTGCAAAATCCGTGCGCGACCGTCCGGAACGCCTGCGCGTGAGCACGGAGTACCCGGAGCTCACCCGCCGCGCGCTCGAGGCCCACGGCATCGAAGCGGAGATCGCCCTCTCCTACGGCGCCACGGAGGCCAAGGTGCCCGACATCGCCGACGCCGTCGTCGACATGACCGAGACGGGCAGCGCGCTGCGCGCCGCGGGCCTCAAGGTCATCGAAACGCTGCTCGTCTCGCACACCGAGCTCATCGCCAACCCCAAAGCGGCCGAGGACCCGGACAAGCGCCACGCGATGGAGCAGATCCTCACGCTCCTCCAGGGCACGCTCGAGGCCCGGGGCAAGGTGCTCGTGAAGCTCAACGTCTCGGCCGAGAACCTCGATGCGGTCCTCGCCGTCCTCCCGTCCATGCGCGCTCCGACCGTCTCGGAGCTGTCGGGCGGCGGCGCCTTCGCGCTCGAGACGGTGGTGCCGAAGGCCGACATCAACGTGCTCATCCCGGCGCTGCGCGACCAGGGTGCCACGGACATCCTGGAGCTCCCGCTGTCCAAGATCGTCCATTGACGTGCCCGCCCCGGTCGATACCACCGGACCACATCTCGGGCGCGTCGCCTCGTTCGACCCCACCCGAGGGCTCGGCACCGTCACCGATGACGAGGGTGCGGTCTACGCGTTTCACGCCACGGCGATAGCCGATGGTTCCCGCCGCATCGACGCCGGCGCCCGCGTGGCTTATTCCCTCGCGGCCGGGCACGGGGGACGGTACGAAGCCCGCAAGCTCATCGCGTCGGTCAGCACATCGGACGACGCAACCGGTTAGCGGACGTCCGCACTGGCGCCCCACCAACGGCCCTCGTAGCTGTCTGCGAACACTTCGAGCGCGGCGTCGACACCGGCCTTGTCGTCCGTGGCCAAGAGGTCGAGCAGCAGGCCGCGCATGACGGCCAGCCCGAGCCGGCTGTGTGTCCGCACCACTTCGGCCGGCACACCGGTCTCCGCGGCCAACGCGACGTTCGCATCGAGCCAGTGCTCGATGTCGCCCCGCAGCAACGGCAGCGTCGCCCGGTCGCCCTGCAGCGCCCGGCCGTAGAGCGCGAAGAAGAGCCGCTCGAAGTCGGCCAGTTCGGGATCGGTGAGGTACGACCACATCCGTCGGATGACGACGTCGCTCTGCATCGCCGCGTTCTCAGCGACCTGGGCGAGCCGCTCCTGGGTGCGCGCCTCGACCTCGCGCACCACCTCGAGCAGCAGGCCGTCCTTCGACCCGAAGTGGTACAGCAGCATCCGGTGGCTCGACCCGATGGCTTCGGCGATGCGCCGCAGGCTCTGGTCGGCCAAGCCGTCCGTCGTGAAGTGGTCGATGACCGCGTCGAGCAACCGTGCCTTGGGCGACTGATCGATTCCAGTGTCGTCTGCCCGCATTTCGACGCCGATCGTCTTTGGACTCTGCATGTACCAAATGGTACATTGAGCACCGCCAACCCATTCGGAAGGAGCGGCCATGGCACTGCAGGTGATCGACAAGACGGCCACGACGACGGGCGATCCGGCCTCCGTCTACGAGCTCCTGGCCGACGGGTCGCTCTGGCCCACGTGGTCGCCGATCGGATCGTTCGAGCTCCTGGCCCCGGGTGACGGCAGCCCCGAAGGCTTGGGTGCGGTCCGCCTGTTCACCACAGGCCGGCACAAGAGCCGTGAACGGGTGGTCGAGTGCCGCCCGAGCGAGTCGTTCGCCTATGTCTTGGAGGCGGGACTCGCGCTCCGTGACTACAAGGCCGTGGTCACCCTGGCGCCCAACGCGGACGGGGGCACGACGATCAACTGGCGCTCAACCTTCACCGCAAAGGTGCCAGGCACGGGTGGGCTCTACCGGCGCCAGCTCGGGGTCTTCATCGAGCAGTGCGTGCAGGGCCTCGCGGCCGCCGCCGCCGAACCAGCCCGGGCCGCCTGAAGCGCTAACCCGGTCCGCCGTCCCCGATGTTCGCTGAGCTCTCAGCATCCGTCTGCTCGACGCCCTCGAGGCCCACATAGACCAGCCGCAACTGGGAGAGGGATTCGAGTAGGGCGGGTTCGGCCTCGCCGAGGCGACCCTTCAGCCCTTCGAGCAGGTAGCCGAGGCCGTCGATCGCCAGCCTGGCCTGGAAGAGCATCGGCGGGGATTGCGAGAGGTAGATGGCGGCCAGCTCGAAAAGGCCGTAGCAGTGGTTGGCGATCACGACCTCTGCCGGCGTGTCGGCCAGCTGGGCCCGCATGGCGTCGACGGCCGCCTGCGCCTCCTCCGGTGACGGTTCCGTGACGTCGGAGGCGCCCGGCTGAGAAGGCGGGCCTTCCGCGGCTGCGGCCCCCTCCTTCTTGGGAAAATGTTCACCGGACGGTGTCCACAGGCTGCTCATGCTGGTACTGTATGTGCCCTTGACTACATGGAAGCGGGGCCTCCACCTGTGGGGCCTCCACCTGGCCACCACCTCGCCGTCTTGGTGAGCACCCGTGCGCCAGGTCGAACGTCTCCGACACGGGCGCTGCCCGTCGTGCGGCCTCGCTCCACCAATTGGCCTGCGGAAGGACCGCGAGCCCGAGTGAGAGGTGTGATGCCGCATCGTCGCTGAAACCACAACTGAGCACCGGATCAACGACCGAATCCGTGCCCGTGAAGTCCGGCTCGTGGACCCCGATGGTGTGCAACTCGGCATCAAGCCGTTGCCCGAGGCCCTGGCGATAGCGAAGGAGCTCGACCTCGACCTCGTCGAGGTGGCCCCCATGGCCAACCCTCCCGTCTGCCGGATCATGGACTTCGGCAAGTTCAAGTTCGACGAGGCCCAACGGGCCAAGGAGAGCAGGCGCAAGGCCGTCCACGTCGGTATCAAGGAGATGAAGTACCGGCCGAAGATCGGTCCGGGCGACTTCGACACCAAGACCCGTCAGGTCGGCAAATTCCTCTCCGAGGGGTACAAGGTCAAGATCACGATCATGTTCCGGGGCCGCGAGGTGTACCACCCCGAGCACGGCAAGCGGATCTTGGACCGCATCGCCGAGCAGATGGAGGGCATTGCCAAGGTCGAGGCCGAGCCCAAGCTCGACAACCGCAACATGATCATGGTGCTCGCCCCCGACAAGCGGGCCCGCCAGGCCGCGCAGTCAAGGGCCTCGAACCAGCAGCGAGCCGAGAAGGCCGCCGCGCCGACAGGGGAGAACCCGCCGGCCGCGGAGGGCAACGGCAACGCTCCGGACGGGGATGCGGGTGCAGTCAGCGACGTCGTGACGTCAGCCGAAGAGGGATGACGCAATGCCGAAGATGAAAACAGACCGTGGTGCGGCCAAGCGGATCAAGGTGACGGGCACCGGCCGGTTGCGCCGCCGCAAGGCGTTCCGTTCGCATCTGCTTGAGAACAAGTCGAGCGTGCGCACGCGCCGGCTCGGCCGCGAGACGGAGATCGCCAAGGCGGACGAGAAGGCGACCCGCCGGATGCTTGGCCTCTGAGCCCGCACCGACAGCCGACCACCTAATCACCCCCTCATCCGCGGCAGTCCCGCGACCTCGCCGCCGATCCGAACCCCCGAAGAGATGTTGAAGAGAGGAGCACCCCAATGGCCAGAGTGAAGCGGGCCGTCCACGGCCGCAAACACCACCGCGCCGTACTCGAGCAGGCGAAGGGGTACTACGGGAACAAGAGCCGTTCCTACCGGGCCGCCAATGAGCAGCTCATGCACTCGATGCAGTACGCCTACCGCGACCGGCGGGCGCGCAAGGGCGACTTCCGCAAGTTGTGGATCCAGCGCATCAACGCTGGAGCCCGTCAGAACGGCATCAGCTACAGCCGTCTGATCAACGGCCTCCACGTCGCCGGCGTCGAGGTCGACCGCAAGGTGCTGGCCGACCTCGCCGTGAGCGAGCCGGACGCCTTCACCGCGCTCGTCAAGACCGCACAAGATGCGTTGGCGAACGCGCCCGTGGCCGAGGTCGCTTCCTGACCCAACGGCTGGCCTTCACGCACCGGCGGGTCCGCCGGCTGCGCGGGCTGCTGCAGAAGCGATCGGCGCGTTGGAGCGAGCGCGCCTTCGTAGCCGAAGGTGCCGAACTGATTCGCTCTGCCCTCGACGCCGGGGTCCCGGTCGAATCGCTCTACGTGTCGCCAGACGGCGGTGACGACCCCGTGACCCAGGAGATCTGCCGCCGAGCCACCGCGGCGGGGGCGCGGGTGTTCCCCCTCGCGACCGGTGTGCTCGAGCGGGTCGCCGACACGGTGACGCCCCAGCCGGTGCTCGCCGTGCTGCCGATGCTTCCCGACCCCGACGTGGACCTGACCGCCGATAGCGGTGCCGCCAGCGCCCGGTCGTGGTCACCCGATCCCGGTGCGTTGCTCGTGGTACTGGTCGACGTGCGTGACCCCGGGAACGCCGGCACGGCGCTGCGGGCCGCCCACGCCGCAGGCGCCACGGCGGTTGTCTTCGCGGCCGAGTCCGTCGATCCCTACAACCCCAAGACAGTGCGGGCCTCCGCCGGTTCGCTCTTCCACGTGCCCTTCGCCGTGCGCCCCGACCTGGCCGACCTCGCGACCGCACTCGCCGCCGCCGGCTTTCGCACGCTGGCCACGGTCGTACGGGACGGCGAGGATTACGCCTCCGTCGACTGGTCGGCCCCCACGGCGGTGTTCTTCGGCAACGAGTCGTCAGGGCTCGAGCCCGCCTTGACCGCCCAGCTCGATGGCGCCGTCGCCATTCCGATGTCGGCCGGGGCCGAGTCGCTCAACGTCGGCGTGGCCAGCGCCGTCATCGCCTTCGAGGCGTTCCGGCAACGCCGGGGGGGAGGCCCCGGGCCACGTAGCATTTCGGGGAGCGGGGACGGAACGACATGGTGACCGACAACGTGGATCTCGACATCGAAGCCATCGCCAGCGAGGGCGAACGGGCGATCGCGGCCGCCGCGTCGACCGACGCCCTGGCCGAGGTGGAGACGGATTTGCTCGGCAAGCGATCGGCTCTGACACGGGCCCACCGGACGCTCGGCTCAATGAGCCCCGAGGAGCGCAAGGAAGCCGGTCGCCGCATCAACGAGGCGAAAGAGCGACTCACGAACCAGGTCGCCGCCCGCCGCGCCGAGCTGGCCGAGGCCGAGCGCGCCCAGGCGCTCCTGGCGGACCGTCTCGATCTGACCGAGGTCATCCCGAGCACGGTGCTCGCGCCGCCCTCGCGCGGCCACCTGCACCTCGTGACCCAGGCGCGGGCCGAGCTCGAGGACGTCTTCGTCGGCATGGGTTTCACGGTTGCGGAGGGCCCCGAAGCGGAGTCGGACTGGTACAACTTCGAGGCATTGAACATCCCGCCCTCGCACCCGGCGCGCGATATGTACGACACCATGTACCTCGAAGTGGGCGAGCCCGAAACGGTGCTGTTGCGCACGCACACCTCCCCGGTGCAGATCCACCTCATGGTTGCGGCCGTCCGCGACGGGACGTTGCCGATCCACGCCGTCATGCCGGGTAAGTGCTTCCGCCTGGACACACCCGACGCCACACACCTGCCGGTCTTCAACCAGATCGAGGGACTCGTGGTGGACCGTGACATCACCTTCGGCGACCTCGCCGGCACGATCCAGATCTTCACGGAGGCCTACTTCGGGCCGGGCATGCAGTCGCGGCTGCGGCCGGCCTACTTTCCCTTTACCGAACCGTCCGCCGAATTCGAAATCACCTGCACCATCTGTCTCGGTGAGGGCTGCCGCACCTGCTCGCACACCGGCTGGATCGAGCTCGGTGGCTGCGGCATGGTCGATCCCGCCGTGTTCATCGCTGTCGGGATCGACCCCGCCGAGTGGTCGGGCTTCGCCTTCGGGTTCGGCATCGACCGCCTGGCGCAAATGCGCCACGAGGTGCCCGACATGCGCTCCTTTGTGGAGAACGACATCAGGTTCCTCTCGCAGTTCTGACCTGACCACACCGACGAACGGAAAGACACCCCCGACGACCGTGCGCGCCCCGCTGAGCTGGTTACGTGATTTCGCTCCCTTCCCCGACAACATCGGGGTGCTGCGCGCCGCGCTCGACGATCTGGGCCTCGTCGTGGAAGCGATCGAGCACATCGGCGAGGGGCTGGGCGACGTCGTTGTCGCCAAAGTGCTGAAGATCGACGAGATCAAGGGCGCGGACAAGATCCGACTCATCACCGTCGACGCCGGTGCCGAGCCACTCGAGGTCATATGCGGCGCCTGGAACTTCGACGTGGGCGACCGGGTCCCGCTGGCTCCGGTGGGCGCCATCCTCCCCGGTGGCTTCGAGATCGAGCGGCGCAAGATGCGCGGCGTCTGGTCCAACGGGATGCTCTGTTCGGGCAAGGAGCTCCGTCTCTCCGACGACAGTGCCGGCCTCCTCGTCCTTGGCGACGAGGTGCCGGGCGACCCCGGCACGCCGCTGACCCGGGCTCTCGGCCTGGAACCCGACGTCGTCTTCGACATCACGGTCGAGGGCAACCGTCCCGACGCCTGGTCGATGGCCGGCATTGCGAGGGACCTGGCGGCCCGCCTCGGTCTCCCGTTCATCGAGCCCGAACCGCCCGCTCCGACCGCGAGCGGGCGCCCCGTCGAGTCGGCCGCCACCGCGGTCGTAGAGTCGCTCGACCTGTGCCCACGGCTCACGGTCACGGTGCTCGACAACGTCAAGGTTGGGCCGTCGCCCCAATGGATTACCCGCCGGCTGCTGATGGCGGGTATGCGTCCCATCAACAACGTGGTCGACGCGTCGAACTACGTCATGCTCGAGCTCGGCCAGCCCACCCACCCCTACGACATCGCGCTGCTCCCGGGCCGCGGGCTCAGGGTCCGTCGGGCCGAGCCCGGCGAGAAGGTGGTCACCCTCGACGGGGTCGAGCGCACCGTCGGCGTGCCGGGCCGGAGTCTGGGTGACACGGGAGCGGACTGCCTCATCTGCGATGCCGAAGGCACCCCGGTCGGCGTCGGCGGCGTCATGGGCGGCGCGTCCTCCGAGATCTCGCCTTCCACGACAGAGGTGCTGCTCGAGGCGGCCTACTTCATGCCGATGGCGATCGCCCGCACCTCCCGTCGTCTCGGCTTGCGCACGGAGGCGTCGGCGCGTTTTGAACGCGGGTGTGACCCCTGGGGCATCGAGCCGTCGGTGGCGCGGTTCTGCCAGCTGCTGGCGGAGAGCAGTCCCGGCCTCACGGTTGCCAACGGCATGCTCGACGTGCGGGGGGACGTTCCCGAGCCTTTCGTCGTCTCCGTGCCGTTGGCCCGGGTACATCGTCAGATCGGCGTCGATCTGAGTGCGGAGCACATCGCCCGCCTCATCGAGCCCATCGGGTTCAAGGTGATGGAGGAGGTCGGCGCGGGACTTCCCGGTGGTCCCGGCGCTTCGGGCTTCGGTCAGGAGAGCCTCGTCGTCGAGGTGCCGACCAACCGTCCCGACGTCCGTCCCGAGCCCTTCGGGGTGGACGATGTGATCGAGGAAATCGCACGGACGTTCGGGTACTCGAACGTGCCGCGCCACATGCCGACCTGGCCGCAGCCGGGCTGGCTCACCGTGCTGCAGCGTTCGCGGCGCCTGGCCAAGGACGTGCTCTGTGGCTTGGGCGCGTCGGAGGGGTGGACCGACAGCTTCGTCTCGGACGCGGCACACAGCGACGTCGGGCTCACCGGCTCGGCCGTGCGCGTCGCCAACCCGCTCGATACGGAGAAGCCGTATCTCCGCCGCAGCCTCATGCCCGGCTTGCTCGGCGCGCTGGCGTACAACGCAGACCGCCGCCAGCCCGACGTTCGCCTGTACGAGGTCGGTGTGGTGTTCTCGCATCCCGACGAGGGAGCGCCACGGGTTGTCGAGCGAGCCGGTGCGGGCGGTCGCGAAACGGCGGCGTTGCCCGGAGAACGTGAACTGCTGTGCGCTGTGTTCGCCCAACAGGAGGACGACGCTCGTCTGGCCGTCGCCTCCTGGCATGTGCTCGCCGACACCTTCCGGGTTGACCGGGTTCATCTCGTCCCGGCGGGTGACGGGCTGCCGGCGTTGCCGGGCCTGCACCCGACCCGTTCGGCGCACCTCGTGGTCACGCCGAAGAATGGCGATGGCAACGGTGAACAGGGCACCGTGGTCATCGGTTCGGTAGGTGAGATCGACCCCGCCGTCGCGACGACCTTCGGTCTCACCCGAACGTCCGGCAACACCTCCGAGGCCCGGCGTATCGGCTGGCTCGAAGTCGATCTCGGCCTCCTCTTCGACGACGAGCGGGTGCCGCGCCGCCAGGTGGTAGCCAGCGCCGTGAGTCGGTTCCCCTCCTCGGACATCGATCTCGCCTTCGTCGTCGACGACCGCTACCGGGCCGACGTCGTCGCGGACACCTTGCGGTCGGCGGCGGGCGATCTGCTCGAGTCGGTGCGGCTCTTCGACGTCTATCGCGGGACCGGGATCGCAGAGGGGCGCGGAGTCTGGCCTACCGGCTTCGGTTCTGTTCGCCCGTGAGCACTCTCACCGACGAGGAGGTCGGTGAGTTGCGTACCCAGTGCATCGCGGCCATCGAAGCGGAGTACGGCGCCGTCCTGCGCTGAGAGATCTCGCCGCCACGGAAACCGACCAGCGTGGCATGGTTGGAACGTGCAGGTGCGACTGATCGATCCCGGCGACGAAGAGGGCCTGGCTGCGTTCGCCGCCGTCCTCGAGGCGTCGGACAAAGAGATGTGGCCCGATCTGTGCGGATACCAGCGCATCGACATCAGCGCCTTCGCACGCTTCAGGGGAAAGAGCCGTCGCTGGGAACTCCTGGCCGCCTATGAAGGAGGCGGCACCGCGCCGGTGCTGGGGATCGGCCTCATGGAGTTCCCCATGCTCGAGAACCCGCACAGCAGCGAGATCACGCTGGCCGTCCATCCGGAACACCGGCGGCGCGGCGTCGGGACCGCGATCGTCGAGAAGATGGGGGAGCGTGCCGTCGCCGACGGCCGGCGCGCCCTCAACACGATTGTGGACGTGCCGCTCACCCGCGTCCACGACGACAGTGTCGCGCGAGTTCGCGACGGCTGTGGGTTTCGAGTCGACGCTGACGGGCAACTTGCGCCACCTCTATCTCCCTCTGGACGAAGAGCGGTTGGCCGACCTCCGCCGGGTCGTTGCGGGCGCTCGGGACGCCGCTGACTACCGAACGCACACCTTTGCGACTCCATGGCCGCCTGAAGTTCATCGACGACGCGTGCGCTCTTTTCGGTGTCATGTCGACCGACGAGCCGGCAGGAGACGGCGAGCGACAGGCCGAGCAGTGGGACGAGGAGCGCCTCCGCGAGAACGAGGAGCTCCTGGCGGCGCGCGGAACCCAACGGCTCGCCGCGGTGGCCGAGCATGTGCCCTCGGGACATCTTGTCGCCATGACCGAGCTCTTGGTCGCCGAAGACGCGCCGCACCAGTCGTGGCAGATGATCACCGTCGTGCACCCCGAGCACCGGGGCCACCGCCTCGGTTTGGCCGTCAAGCTGGCGAACCTCGACCTGTTGGCCGAACGGGCACCCAGCGTACGCTTCGTGCAGACGGGCAACGCATCGGTGAACGACCCGATGATCGGCGTGAACGAAATGATGGGCTTCGAGGTTGTCAGCGAAGGTGCGTTCTGGCAGAAGCACCTCACCAGTCCTGGTTCGTGACCGTCGAGCACGCTGACATAGAAGTCGACGCCATCGACCCCCACGACACACGTGCCTTCGACGCGTGGTTCGCCGTGTGGACCGCCATCGACCAGGAGCGCTGGCCCGGGCGGCCTGGTTGGCAATACCAGGAGCTGCTGGCCATGGCGCTCGACACCGAGGGGGCCTACGTGCGCCGCCCGCTCGTCGCGCGCCGCGCCGGGGTGATCGCAGGCGTGGTCGGCCTCGAGACCACCCGGCACGAGAACTTCCACCTCGCTCGCGTCGATCTGCGCGTCCTTCCCGAGCACCGGCGCCGCGGCGTCGGCACGGCGCTGGTCGAGACGGCCGAGCGGATGGCCGCCGCCGTCGGTCGCACCGAGTTGGCGGCGGAGAACGAGACGCCGCTCCGTCCCGGCTACGTCGACTGTGCGGAGCCGTTCGCCCGCCATCTCGGCTTCACGGTGGTGCAGCGCACGGTGCGGCGCTGCATCGACCTGCCGCTCGAGCCGGCACATGCCGCGGCGCTGCGGCGCGACGCCAGGGCGACACCGGCCGGATACACGTTGCTGACGTTCGGGAATCACTGGCCCGATGAATATCTCGATGACCGCTGCGAGCTCGGCCGCCGCATGTCGACCGACATTCCCATGGGCGAGCAGGAGCTCGATGAGCAGGCGTGGGATGCCGCCCGCGTGCGGGCCCTCGAGGCCTCGCTGGTCGCCCAGAACCGGGCGAAGGTCACGACGGTGGCGCGCCACGATGCCTCCGGCCGTCTGATTGGCTTCACTGAAGTCGCGATCCCGCTCGGCGCGCCCGAGTCGGCCTGGCAGCACGACACCCTCGTCATGCGCGAGCACCGTGGGCACGGACTCGGTTTCGCCATGAAGCTGGCCAACCTCCTCGCCGTGCACGAGCGCCACGCCGAGGTCCGTTGGATCAACACCTGGAATGCCGAGGAGAACGCCCCGATGATCGCCGTCAACGAGGACCTCGGCTTCCGGGTCGAGGCTCACTCGACCGAGTGGCACCGCCCGATCCCTACCCGCAGCTGATGTCCGCATGAATATGCAGAAATATGTATACTGATGCGATGAAAGTCGGCATCGCCGGGGCGTCGGGCTACACCGGGGCGGAACTGTTGCGCCTGCTCAGCGCCCATCCGCAGTTCGAAGTGGGGGTGGCGACCGCCCATTCCCATGCCGGACTGCCCGTCGGCGGGCACACGCCGTCCCTCCAGGCCGCCTATCCGGGCCTCTCCTACGAGGACACCGACCCGGCCGTCTTCGACGGACTCGACCTCGTCTTCTGCGCTCTGCCGCACGGAGAGTCCCAGAAGTTCGTGCCCGAGCTGCGCTCCCGTGTGGGCTGCATCGTCGACCTGGCGGCCGACTTCCGGCTGAAGGACCGTGCCCTCTATCCGCAGTGGTACGGCGAGGAGCACGCCGCGCCAGAGCTGCTCTCGACGGCGGCCTTCGGCCTGCCCGAGCTCTTCCGCGACGACCTCCGCGGCGCAACGCTCGTCGCGGCCGCCGGCTGCTACCCGACGGCGGCCGGACTGGCTCTCGCGCCGCTGTTGCGGTGCGGCCTCGTCGAGCCGACCGGCATCATCGTCGACGCAGCGTCCGGTGTGTCCGGCGCCGGTCGCGGCGCCAAGGAGAACCTCCACTTCGGGACCGTCGACGAGGACTTCACCGCCTACGGGCTGTTGACCCATCGCCACACGCCGGAGATGGAGCAGATCCTCGGCGCGCAGGTCCTCTTCACCCCGCACCTGGCGCCGATGGTCCGCGGCATCCTTGCCACGTGTTACGCCCGTCCCACCGCCGCGCTCACCACGCCCGGGGTCATGGAGGCGTTGCACGACGCCTACGATGCCGAGCCGTTCGTCATCGTGACGGAGGATCCGCCGTCTACGAAGGCCACGTCGGGTTCGAACGTCGCCCACGTGACTGCCCGTGTCGACCCGCGCACCGGTTGGGTCGTTGCGCTGTGCGCGCTCGACAACCTCGTCAAGGGCGCCTCGGGCCAGGCCATCCAGTGTGCGAACGCCGCGCTCGGGCTGCCCGAGACGACGGGGCTGCCGATCGCAGGGCTCTACCCGTGAGCGTCACCGCGCCAAAGGGCTTCGTCGCCGCAGGTGGTTCCGCCGGGATCAAGGCGAACGACGCGCTCGACGTCGCCGTCGTCGCGACCGCCGACGGCCAACCCGTTCCGTGTGCCGGCGTCTTCACCTCGAACCTGGCGGCGGCGGCGCCGGTCCAGGTCAGCCGTGCCCATCTGGCCGCCACCAACGGCAGCGCGGTCGGTGTGGTGCTGACGTCGGGCAACGCGAACGCCGCGACGGGCCGTCCCGGCCGCGACGCCGCCGAGCGGGTGTGCGCGGCAGTTGCCGGCGGCATCGGCGCGTCAGCTCGAGCAGATCCTCATCTGCCAGACCGGCCTCATTGGCATCCCGTTCCCGATCGGTACCGTCGAACCGAGCCTGGCCGCCATCGTGGACGCCCGCGGCGGCGGCAGCGACGACGGCGCAGCGGCCGCGCGCGCCATCATGACGACCGACACCGTGCCCAAAGAAGTGGTCGTTGCGGGCCCGGGGTTCACGGTCGGCGGCATGGCCAAGGGCGCCGCCATGCTGGCGCCCAATATGGCGACGATGCTGGCCCTCTGCACGACCGACGCCGCCGTCGATGCGCCCACCTTGCAGAAGGCGTTGCAAGAGGCGGTCGCCGTGTCGTTCAACGCCATCACGGTGGACGGCGCCACGTCGACGAACGACACGGTGCTCGTGCTGGCCAGCGGCCGGGGCGCTGCGCCGAGCCCGGACTCCCTCACCGCGGCGCTCACGGAAGCGTGCCGGTCGTTGGCCGAGCAAATGGTGAACGATGCCGAGGGCGCCACGAAGGTCGCGCACGTCACGGTGCGCGGTGCGGCCAGTGACCAGGCGGCCCATCTCGCGGCGCGCAAGGTGGCGGACTCCATGCTCGTGCAGTGCTCGCTCTTCGGGGAGGACCCCTACTGGGGGCGCATCGTGTCCGAGCTCGGCTCGGCAGGCACGCCCTTCGACATCGACCGCGTGACGGTCGCCTATGGAAGCACGGTGGTGTGTGCCGCCGGGATAGCCGTGCCGCATGACGAGGCGGCGGTGGCCGCCCACATGGCCGGACGCCACGTCCTGATCGACTGCGACCTCGGGCTCGGGGATGGACAGGCTGTCGTGCTCGGGACCGACCTCGGCTACGGCTACATCGACGAGAACAGGACGACGTCGTGAGCGCCGAAGCGGCCGATCCCCTCGGGCAGATCCCGCCCAAGGTGACCCGGGCGCAGCGGGCGGCGGCGGCCAAGACGGCCTCGGTGCTGGTCGAGGCCTTGCCGTACATCCGCCGCTTCTGGGGCAAGATCGTCGTCGTCAAGTACGGCGGCAACGCGCTGGCACGCGGCGGACGACGGCACCGGCGACGCGGATCCGCTCGCCTCCTTCGCGCAGGACGTCGTGCTCATGCGGGCGGTCGGCCTGCTGCCGGTGGTCGTGCACGGCGGCGGTCCGCAGATCGGCGCGCTCATGAAGCGGCTCGGCAAGGAGACCGAGTTCCGTAACGGGCTGCGGGTCACCGACGCCGAAACGCTCGACATCGCCCGGATGGTGCTCGTCGGCAAGGTGAACCGGGACATCGTCTCGGCGATCAACGTGCACGGGCCGCTGGCGGTCGGGATGTCGGGCGAGGACGCAAAGCTCATCACGGCGGCGCAGAGCGATGTGGACCTCGGTTTCGTCGGTAGCGTGTCGCTGGTCGACCCGACGATGCTCCAACGCCTCGTGGCGCAGGGCCTTATCCCCGTGGTCGCCACGATCGGCGCCGACGCGTCGGGCCAGGCGTACAACATCAATGCGGACACCGTGGCCGGCGCGCTGGCCGAGGCGCTCGACGCCGAGAAACTGATCTTCCTGACCGACATCGAAGGGCTGCGGGTCGTGGCCGACGACCCGACGACGGTGATCCACAAGGCCTCGCTCGAGGTGATCGACGAGATCATCCGGAGCGGCAACGCCGAGGGCGGCATGCTGCCCAAGGTCGAGGCGTGCGCCCGGGCGGTGCGCGCCGGGGTCAGCCGTGCCCACATTCTCGACGGGCGCGTCCCCGACGCGCTCTTGCTCGAGCTGTTCACCGACGCCGGGGTGGGGACGATGGTGTTGCCGTGAGCGCGGCGAGCTCGTCGGCGGGGCGCGAGGCGCTGATGCGCACGTACGCGGAGCCACCGGCCACGTTCGTGCGCGGCGAAGGCACCGTGCTCTACGACGCGGACGGCAAGGCGTATCTGGACTTCATCACCGGGCTGGCCGTGGTCTCGCTCGGCCACGCCCATCCGGCGGTCGCCGATGCGGTGGCGGAGCAGGCGCGCACGCTCGCGCACGTGTCGAACCTCTACGGCAACACCTTGGCACCCGAGGTGGCGAGGACGATCGACCGGCTGATCAACGGCGGAACCGGGCAGGCCGGGGGCCAGGTCTTCTTCGCCAACTCGGGGGCCGAGGCCAACGAGTGTGCGCTCAAGCTGGCCCGGCGCTGGGCGGGCGGCGGCCGGCACGTCGTCATCAGCACCGACAATGCCTTCCACGGCCGCACGCTGGCGACGCTGACGGCGACCGGCCAACCCGAGAAGCAGGCACCGTTCCTGCCGTTGCCCGAAGGCTTCGTCCACGTGCCCTACGACGACGTCGCCGCGCTCGACAAGGCGCTCGACGCCGAGACGGTGGCCGGCGTCCTCCTCGAGCCCATCCAGGGCGAGGGCGGTGTCATGGTGCCGAGCTCCGACTATCTCGGCGCGGTGCGCGAGCTGTGCACGGAACGCAACGCACTGCTGATGCTCGACGAGATCCAGACCGGACTCGGCCGCACGGGTCACTGGTTCGCGTTCCAGGCCCAGGGCCTCGAGCCCGACGTGGTCACCATGGCCAAGGCACTCGGCAACGGCATGCCGGTTGGCGCCTGCTGGGCCCGGGCCGAGGTGGCCGCCGCGTTCGGGCCGGGCGACCACGGCTCGACCTTCGGTGGTCAGCCGCTCGCGCTCGCCGCGGCCAAGGCGACGCTCGCCGTCATGGAGGCCGAGGACGTCTGTGGGCGCGCCCACCGGGCCGGGGCGCGCCTGGCCGAGGGACTGGCCGCGCTGCCCGGCGTCGTCTCGGTGCGCGGTGCCGGTCTGCTCCTGGCCGCGCAGCTGGCCGTACCGGTCGCCAAAGAGGCGTCGGCGAAGGCGCTCGAGCGGGGCCTGCTCGTGAACGCGGTCCGCCCGGACGCCGTGCGGGTGGCGCCACCCCTGTTGGTGAGCGACGACGAGGTCGACGAGGCGCTGGCCATCCTCGGCGTCGTGTTCGGTGAGCTCGTGGGCGGCACGGCCGCGGCGGGGGAGTAGACCGTTCCCGTGGTGGCGAACCTGCTCGACATCGACGACCTGACGCCGGCGGACTGGGACCGCGTCCTCGCGGACGCGCTCGCGACGCCGTCTCCGCAGCCGCTGCGCGGCCACGGCGTAGCCCTGCTCTTCGAGAAGCCCTCGGCGCGCACGCGCAACTCGACTGAGATGGCGGTCGTCGACCTGGGCGGCCACCCGGTGTACATCCAGGGCGTGGAAGTCGGCCTCGACACGCGGGAGACCGCGGAGGACGTCGCACGGACCCTCGGCTGCTACCACCGGGTGCTGTGCGCCCGGGTGTTCGACCACCGGCTCTTCGGCCGTATGACGTCGGCGCTCGCACGGAGCGGGTTCGACGTGCCGGTGGTGAACCTCCTCTCCGATGCCGCGCACCCGTGCCAGGCCGTGGCCGACGTGCTCACCATGCGCGAGGCGCTCGGGCCGCTCGAGGGCCGCACACTGGCCTACGTCGGCGATGCGAACAACATGGCGCGCTCGCTGGCCAAGGCAGCGCTGCTCGAAGGCATGGAGGTGCGCATCGCGTCACCGTCCGGCTACGCGTTCTCTGCGGACGACCTCACCGCGCTGCAGGCGTTCGGCGACGCAGCCGGCCGTGGCGGCGCGCTGTTGCTGACCGAAGACCCCGCCCAGGCGGCCAAGGGCGCCGCCGCGCTCTACACCGATGTGTGGACGAGCATGGGTCAGGAGGACGAGCGAACGCAGCGTCTCGCTGCGTTCGCCGGCTACACGATCGACGACGCGCTGGTCGAGCTGGCGGCGCCCGATGCCGTGGTGCTGCACTGCCTGCCGGCGCACCGGGGCGAGGAGATCACCGAAGCCGTGCTCGAGGGACCGCACTCGGTCGTGTGGAAGCAGGCCGCACACCGGCGTACCGCCATGCGGGGGATCTTGTCCTGGGTCGTCGGGACATGAGCGCCCACGGTTCCGGGGGCGAGACGAAGACCGTCGAGAGCGGTCCGACCGCACCGGGGCGGCTCACCAAGAACCAGCGCCAGCACCGCATCACGAAACTGCTCGAGGCGGAGCCCGTCACGAGCCAGGCGCAGTTGGTCGCGCTGCTGGCCGAGCAGGGGGTGGAGGCGACGCAGACGACGGTGTCGCGTGACCTCGAGGACCTGGGCGCGGTGAAGGTGCGGCTGCCGGGCGGGGAGACGGCGTACGCGTTGCCGGAGTTGCCGGTGCACCAGATCGCGCCGGAGGATCATCTGCGGCGGGTGTTGGGGGAGTGGGTGGTGGAGGTCGCGCACTCGGGGAACCTCGTGGTGTTGCGGACGCCGCCCGGCTCCGCGCACGTGGTCGGCTCCGCGCTCGACCGCAGTGGTGTGGAAGAGGTCGTGGGCACGGTCGCCGGGGACGACACGGTGCTCGTCGTCGCCGCCGAGGACGTCGGCGGGGCGGCCATGGCGGAACGTCTGCGCGACATCGCCGGCATCGGCGCGGCGCACAGGATCACATCGAACGGGAAGGACGAGGACTGAACATGTCTGATCGGGTTGTGCTCGCCTACAGCGGCGGGCTCGATACGTCGGTGGCGGTGCGGTGGCTCATCGAGCACGAGGGCGTCGAGGTCGTCGCCGTTGCGGTGGATGTCGGCCAGGCGGCGGACAAGGGCGGCGAGGACTGGGACGCCGTGCGCGAGCGTGCGCTCGCAGCGGGCGCCGTGGAGGCCGTCGTCATCGACGCCCGCCACGAGATGGCCGAGCACTTCTGCATGCCCGCGTTGGCCGCGAACGCCCGCTACGAGGGCAAGTACCCGCTGGTCTCTGCGCTGTCGCGCCCTGTCATCGTGCGGCACCTGGTCGCCGAGGCGCGCCGGCACGGCGCGACGGCGGTCGCGCACGGCTGCACGGGCAAGGGCAACGACCAGGTGCGCTTCGAGGTGGGCGTGCGCGCGCTGGCGCCCGACCTCGGGATCTATGCACCGGCACGGGTGTGGGGGCTGACGCGCGAGGACTGCATCGAGCTCGCGGCCAAGTGGGAGATCCCCATCACGGTGACCAAGGAGAAGCTGTACTCGATCGACGACAACCTGTGGGGCAAGGCGATCGAGTGCGGCGAGATCGAGGACCCGTGGGCGGCGCCGCCCGACGACGTGTACACGTTGACGCGGGTCACGGAGACGTCGCCGGTCGAGGTGGTCGTCGGTTTCGAGTCCGGCGTACCGATATCGCTGGACGCTGCGTCGTTGTCGCCGTACGAGGTCATCGCGCAGTTGGGACGGGTCGCGGGGAGTCGAGGGTTCGGCCGACTCGACATGGTCGAGAACCGGCGCGTGGGGATCAAGAGCCGGGAGATCTACGAGTGCCCGGCCGCACTGTCGCTGATCGTGGCGCACGCCGACCTGGAGGACCTGACGTTGGAGCGCGACCTCCACCACGAGAAGGCGCGCCTCGAGCCGCGGTGGGCCGAGCTCGTCTACGACGGGCTCTGGTACTCCCCGCTGCGGGGTGCGCTGCAGGCGTTCATCGGCGAGAGCCAGCGCCATGTGACGGGCGAGGTACGGCTGCGCTTCGCGGCGCCGGGGACCTGCACCGTCGTCGGGCGCCGCAGCCCGGTGGCGTTGTACGACCACGACCTGGCGACCTATGACGCGTCGGACACGTTCCGCCACCAGGACGCCGAGGGCTTCGTGCGGCTGTGGGGACTGGGGGTGGCGACGTGGTCGTCCCGCCAGGGCCCGGGCGCGGACGGCGGGACCGGTGCCGCCGACTAGCGTCCCGTTCGCCGTCGTCGGAGTCGGGAAGGGGGGCGGGTGATGACGCTCTGGGAAGGACGGATCGCGGCGGGGATGGCGGACACCGTGGCGGAGTTCACCGTGAGCCTCGGGTTCGACCAGGCGCTCGCGTTGGACGACCTCGCCGGGTCGCGGGCGCACGTCAAGGGGCTCGGCAAGGCCGGGATCCTCACCGACAGCGAGGTGGCCCAGCTCATCGATGCGCTCGACATCGTCGAGGAGGAGCTCGCCAACGGCGCGTTCGCGTTCGCGCCGGGCGACGAGGACATCCACACCGCGATCGAGCGGCGCGTGACGGAGGTCGCGGGCGACGTCGGCGCGAAGCTGCACACCGGCCGCAGCCGCAACGACCAGGTCGCGACGGACCTGCGCCTGTGGTGCCGGCGCACACTGATCGCGGTGGCGGAGCAGATCATGGCCCTGCAAGAGGCGTTGGCACAGCGGGCCCGCGAGGCTGGCGACGTCTACCTCCCCGGGTACACGCACATGCAGCGGGCCCAGCCGGTCCTCTTGGCCCACCACCTGCTCGCGCACGGCTGGGCGCTCGCCCGCGACGTCGACCGCCTGGTGACGACCGTCGACCGGCTGAACACGTCGCCATTGGGGGCGGGCGCACTGGCCGGATCGTCCTTGCCCTTGGACCCCGACTACGTCGCCGCCGAGCTCGGTTTCCACGGGCGCTTCGAAAACTCCCTCGACGCGGTCTCCGACCGCGACTTCGTCGCCGAGTCGCTGTTCGACCTGGCGCTGCTCGGGGTGCATCTGTCGCGTATGGGCGAGGAGATCGTGCTGTGGTCGACCGAGGAGTTCGGCTTCTGCACCCTCGACGACGCGTATGCCACCGGCAGCTCGATGCTGCCCCAGAAGAAGAACCCCGACGTGGCCGAGCTCGCCCGGGGCAAGACGGGCCGCCTGGTGGGGCACCTCACTGCGGTGCTGGTCACGCTGAAGGGTCTCCCCCTCGCCTACAACCGGGACCTGCAGGAGGACAAGGAGCCCTTGTTCGACTCGGTGCGGCAGGTGAGCCTGGCGCTGGCCGCGTTGCGCGGCGTCTACGAGACGGCGACCTGGAACGAAGACCGCATGCGGGCGGCCGCCGACGGGCCGGCGGCTTCCGCCATCGACCTGGCCGAGATGCTCGTCGAGCAGGGCATGCCCTTCCGCCAGGCCCACGCATTGATCGGGGGCATCGTGCGCGAGTCGTTGGAGCGCCACGTGCCGTTGGTGGAGCTGGTCGCGGCACACCCCGAACTCGGTGAGACGGCGGTGGAGTTGCTCGAGCCCGGTGTAGCGGTGACGCGGCGGCGGACGCCGGGCGGGGCGGGTCCGGGCCCCGTCGTCGAGCAGTCCGAGCGCTTCGCGCGGCGCCTCGAGGTGGACCGGACCCGGCTGGCGCAGTGGCGGCCGCCGGCGGTTTCGGGCGTTTCCTCGTCGTAGACCGACATGTCTCGGCGCCGCTGATTCCTGCGGACCCGGGTATCGGGGATCTGTTGCGTGCGATGACGGAGTGAAACGCCCCAACAATGGCGGTTACGCGGCAACACGTGGGTTTGAAGCGGCACGTGGGTGAACGGAGCATGAAGAAGGGCGCGACCCGGTTGCTTCGGCGGCCCGACGGCGTAGGTTGTAGAGAGGGAGTTCATTCGACGACGAGCATCGCCGGATCGAGCTGACGGAGAGCCGCCGGGTTTGAGAATTGCGGACGGCGCGAGAGCTGCAAAGCCGGAGCTGGGATCAGTTCCAAAGGACAGGCGACCACACAGAGGAGCCACATGCAGCGAATGACCGGCATCGACCCGATGTTCATCTACTCCGACACCCCGGAGACGCCGATGGAGATCGCCTACGCCTGCGTCTTCGATCCCTCGTCCGCGCCGGACGGCTACGCGTTCGAAAAGGTGCGGGCGGTACTCGAGGAGCGGATCCCCACGCTGCCCTCGTTCCGTCGCCGCCTCATGGCGGTGCCGCTCGGTCTCGACCACCCGCGCTGGGTCGACGATCCGGATTTCGACATCGCCAACCATCTGCACCGGGTTGCTTCGCCAGCTCCCGGCGGGCCCGATGAGTTCAGCGCCATGGTCGCGGCCGTCATGGGGCGGTCCCTCATACCGGCCCAGCCCCCGTGGGAGATGCACGTGATCGAGGGCCTCGCCGGCGGCAGGGTCGGATTGATCGCCAAGGTGCACCACTCCGTGGTCGACGGCGTCGCCGGTGCGCAGCTCCTCGCCCAGCTCCTCGACCTGAGCCCCGAAGGCCGGGCGGTGACCGACACCTGTCCGCCCTGGCTGCCGGCGCGCCTCCCGTCGCACACCGAATTGGTCACCGATGCGTTGCCCAGCGTGGTGCAGAGCCCGTTGCGCCTGATGCGGGCGGCTCGCGAAATGGGCCGGACGTCGCTCCGGCTGGCGCGGCGGGCGCTCGACAAGGCCGCAGGCCCTATCTCCATCCCGCTCGGGGCACCCGACACGTTCGAGCTGCCGGTGGGCGCGCAACGGGCGGTCTCGTTCGCCGAGCTCGACCTGAACCAGGTGCGCACGCTGAAGGACCGCTACGGCTCGACGATCAACGACGTGGTGCTCGCCGTGTGCTCGGGCGCGTTGCGCACGCACCTCATGGCCAGCGGCCAGGACACGGAACAGCCGCTGGTGGCGATCGTGCCGGTTTCGGTCCGGGCTGATGAGCACGCGGCCTACGGCAACCACCTCTCGGCCATGTTCGTGCCGCTGTCGAACGACCTGCAGACCCCGCTGGAGCGGCTGCGTACGGTCAGTGAGGCCAGCTCTTCGTGCAAAGGGCAGGAGCGCGCCGTGGGCTTCGGGCCGATGGCCACGCTGCTGGCCGACGCGATGCCGCCGGCAATCGCAAAGCCCCTGATCCAGTTCGGGGTGCACTCGGGCATCCTGCGCAAGTTGCGGGCCGGCAACCTGATGGTGTCGAACGTCCCCGGCCCGTCGTTCCCGCTCTACTTCGCCGGCATGGAGCTCTGCGAGGTCTATCCGCTCGGACCCGTGGTCGACGGGGTCGCGCTGAACGTCACCGTGCAGAGCTACCGCGATTCACTCTTCGTCGGCATCAACGCGTGCGCCACCGCCGTGCCCGAGCTGCCGTCCTTGTCGGCGGCCATGGTCGACGAGCTCGATCTGCTGAGCAAGATGGCTGGGCGGGCCCGGCGGCAGAATACGGCTGCGTCGGCTCGCCATCACCGATACGGCGGGGCCTCGGGACATGGGCCGGTACCAATGGGAGCGTCGGCGCGGGCGCGTGATCGGAGCGGCACGCCCAGCTGAACCTGCGGCGGTGCGGCGGGCCGGCCGCCGAGGCAGTGCCGCCGGATGGCGACATGGCGCCCGGTTGGGCCAGGGTGGCCCGGTGCAGCGCGCGGACCTGGAGGGCAATCCCGTCGAGGTGGCGCCGTGGCTGCTGAACAAGCTCCTCGTGTCGGGTGACCGAGCGGGGAGGATCGTCGAGGTCGAGGCGTACCACGGGGCGAACGACGCCGCCTCGCACGCATACCGGGGCATTACGCCGCGGACGTCGGTGATGTTCGGGCCGCCGGGCTTCCTCTACGTCTACTTCACCTACGGAATGCACTGGTGTGCCAACGTCGTCTGCGGTCCCGACGGGGAAGCGGCCGCAGTCCTGATCCGGGCCATGGCGCCGGTGGCCGGCGTCGAGGCCATCCGGGCGGCGCGGCCCAAGGCCCGGAACGACCGCGACCTGTGCAACGGGCCGGCCAAGCTCTGCCAGGCCCTCGGGATCGAGGGGGCGGCCAACGGCACCGACCTACTGGCCACCCGGGGAGGCGGCGTCCGGTTGCGGGACGACGGGACCCCGCCACCGAAACGTCCGGCGCGCGGGACGCGGGTCGGCATCAAGGAGGCAACGGAGCGCCGGTGGCGCTTTTGGGTGCCTGACGACCCCAACGTCTCCCGGGCTCGCGGGGCGGCGTGAACCGGGCGGAATTGGACGGAAACGGGGAGGCCGGAGGCAGGTCGGGACGAAGTTGGACGGAATGTCACGGCGATGCAACACCGGCGGTGCAAAATGCTTCTCAACGCACGGAAGTGCCGAGCGGTAGGTCGAGGTGGTCCACAGGCGGCGCACGCCCTCTTAGGCGGCTCTGATTTGGCGCAGAGCGGGGGCGGAAAGCCTGTTGTGCCCCGGACACCGGGTGGCGTGCGGAGGGCCGGAGTGGCTCACCGCACGCCACCAAGGGTGTACGCAGCGGGCCGGCGGGTGGAGGAAAACCCTGTTCAGTGGCGCTCTGGGGTATCCGCGACCGGGCGTTGGGTCGCCGGTACCATCGCGCACAGCGGTCAGCCCGGGATGGCGTCCCGGGACGGTCATTTCTGTGCCTGAACGCGTTGACGGTCAGGCACGCACCTGATAAGGTGACACGCCCGCCGGGTAGGCCCTCTGGTCTTCCGGCGCCCGAAGGAGACTTTCCGGCAGCTGTAGTACGTCTGGAACAGTCCTTTGGGAAACCCGGCACCAACTCCGGCTTGATCGGTGTGTGCCCGGTCGCTCCTTGAAAACGAAATAGTGAGAGCCAAAAGCCAGTGCGGGCAATCCTCTCTGTTCCGGTTCGCCGGGAAAGGGAAGGGTTGACTGTCAAATAAAGAAGTAAGCAGGCTTTGGAATCTTGTAAAAGGTTCTTGGCCTGTTGTTGCCATGTATCGAGTCAGAGCATGGCGACTCTCTGATTCTTGGTTGGTCGAATTGCCTCTTTGAGGTGGTCTGGCCGGCCGTGAGTCTCGATGGAGAGTTTGATCCTGGCTCAGGACGAACGCTGGCGGCGTGCCTAACACATGCAAGTCGAACGCGCTCCATTCGGTAGCAATACTGATGAAGAGCGAGTGGCGAACGGGTGAGTAGCACGTGAGCAACCTGCCCCGAAGACTGGGACAACACCGGGAAACCGGTGCTAATACCGGATATCCCTATCGGACCGCATGGTCCAATAAGGAAATGTTTTTCGCTTCGGGAGGGGCTCGCGGCCTATCAGCTAGTTGGTGGGGTAATGGCCCACCAAGGCATCGACGGGTAGCTGGTCTGAGAGGACGATCAGCCACACTGGGACTGAGACACGGCCCAGACTCCTACGGGAGGCAGCAGTGGGGAATCTTGCGCAATGGGCGAAAGCCTGACGCAGCAACGCCGCGTGGAGGACGAAGGCTTTCTGAGTTGTAAACTCCTTTCAGCAGGGACGATTGTGACGGTACCTGCAGAAGAAGCACCGGCCAACTACGTGCCAGCAGCCGCGGTGATACGTAGGGTGCAAGCGTTGTCCGGATTTATTGGGCGTAAAGAGCTCGTAGGCGGTTTGATAAGTCGGGTGTGAAACCTCCAGGCTCAACCTGGAGCCGCCACTCGATACTGTCATGACTTGAATTCGGTAGGGGACCACGGAATTCCTGGTGTAGCGGTGAAATGCGCAGATATCAGGAGGAACACCAGCAGCGAAGGCGGTGGTCTGGGCCGACATTGACGCTGAGGAGCGAAAGCGTGGGGAGCGAACAGGATTAGATACCCTGGTAGTCCACGCCGTAAACGTTGGGCACTAGGTGTGGGAACTATTCAACGGTTTCCGTGCCGCAGCTAACGCATTAAGTGCCCCGCCTGGGGAGTACGGCCGCAAGGCTAAAACTCAAAGGAATTGACGGGGGCCCGCACAAGCGGCGGAGCATGTGGCTTAATTCGAGGCAACGCGAAGAACCTTACCTGGGTTTGACATGTAGGGAAAAGCCGTAGAGATACGGTGTCCTTCGGGGCCTTACACAGGTGGTGCATGGCTGTCGTCAGCTCGTGTCGTGAGATGTTGGGTTAAGTCCCGCAACGAGCGCAACCCTTATCCTATGTTGCCAGCGCGTAATGGCGGGGACTCGTAGGAGACTGCCGGGGTCAACTCGGAGGAAGGTGGGGTCGAAGTCAAGTCATCATGCCCCTTACGTCCAGGGCTGCACACATGCTACAATGGCCGGTACAACGGGCTGCTAATCCGCGAGGAGGAGCCAATCCCCAAAGCCGGTCTCAGTTCGGATTGGAGTCTGCAACTCGACTCCATGAAGTCGGAGTCGCTAGTAATCCCGGATCAGCAACGCCGGGGTGAATACGTTCCCGGGCCTTGTACACACCGCCCGTCACACCACGAAAGTCGGTAACACCCGAAGCCGGTGGCCCAACCTTTTAGGAGGGAGCCGTCGAAGGTGGGATCGGTGATTGGGGTGAAGTCGTAACAAGGTAGCCGTACCGGAAGGTGCGGCTGGATCACCTCCTTTCTAAGGAGTGCTATTGGCTTCTTTCGGAAGATTCTCTTTTGAAAGAAATCGCCAATCACTACCCAGTTGAACACTGGCTATTCGGTCGCTCTCGCATCACCGGCAGATGATTTGGCCGCCTTCGACGAGAAGCGCAGTACGTAACCTTTGTTGCTTGCTGTGTTTCACAGGTAGTCGAAGCCCGCCTTTCACGGATCGGTCCCTGCGGATGCGATTGGACTCTTACTATTTCGTTTTGAGGGAGCGGCCCTTTGGCCCGGCCTTTGTGGGCCGGGCGGGTCGATCCCTGGTGACGTCCTTGCCGGCCTGCTGATCAGCGTGGTCGCGCGGGTGCCGCTGCCGGATCTTTCCGAGTCGAGCCCATGTGCGCTCCTCGTTTCTGTCCGGCGTTGGATGCGGTACGTACGTGCGTGCTTCGTTGTTCGTCTGCTGCGCCGGCGTGTGGACCGCTCACCCCGTGCAAGCCCCGGCCGGGGTTTTGCTCTCCATCAGTGCACGATGCGGTGCGCGGTGGGGGGTGCCGGCCCAGGAGTGCACTGTGCAGCCCCTTGAGAATTCCAAAGCGAGCACGAGCATCTTTGTTCTCCAAGCTACAAAGAGCCAACGGTGAATGCCTTGGCGTCTAAGGCCGAAGAAGGACGTGGGCGACTGCGAAATGCCACGGGAAGCTGTCTACCAAGCGTCGATCCGTGGATATCCGAATGGGGCAACCCAGCACCTGTCATGAGGTGCTACACCCGCCTGAATGTATAGGGCGGGGCGAGGGAACCGGGTGAATTGAAACATCTAAGTAACCCGTGGAAAGGAAAACAACAGTGACTCCCTGAGTAGCGGCGAGCGAAATGGGAAGAGCCTAAACCGTGCCGGTGTACGAGCCTGGTGGCGCTGCCGGTATGGGGTTGTGGGACTCGAGAGATGGGGCACCAGACCCATCACGGAGTTACAAATTCAATGTTTAGTGGAATCAGTCAGGAAAGCTGAACCGTAGAGGGTAATGGTCCCGTACACGAAAGGCATTGAACTCCGCTTGAGCACCCGAGTAGCGCCGGATCCGGGAAAGCCGGCGTGAATCTGCGAGGACCATCTCGTAAGGCTAAGTACTCTTAGACGACCGATAGCGAACTAGTACCGTGAGGGAAAGGTGAAAAGTACCCCGGGAGGGGAGTGAAATAGTACCTGAAACCGTTGGCTTACAAACAGTCAAAGCGTCGTTGCCCCGTCGTCATCATGATCCCTTCGGGTGAGATTGATGGCATATGGCGGGTGTCAGCCGTGATGGCGTGCCTTTTGAAGAATGAGCCAGCGAGTTACGGTGTGTGGCGAGGTTAACCAGTGATGGGTAGCCGAAGCGAAAGCGAGTCTGAATAGGGCGTTGAGTCGCATGCTGTAGACCCGAAGCCGAGTGAGCTTGCCATGGGCAGGCTGAAGCGAAGGTAAGACTTCGTGGAGGGCCGAACCCACCTAGGTTGAAAACTGGGGGGATGACCTGTGGCAAGGGGTGAAAGGCCAATCAAACTCGGTGATAGCTGGTTCTCCCCGAAATGCATTTAGGTGCAGCGTCGGAAGTTCAGCATCGGAGGTAGAGCACTGGATGGGCTAGGGGGCCTACAAGCTTACTGACCCCAACTAAACTCCGAATGCCGATGCTCCAGATTCCGGCAGTGAGACCACGAGGGATGAGCTTCGTTGGTCGAAAGGGAAACAGCCCAGACCGCCGGCTAAGGCCCCTAAATTCTTGACTAAGTGGAAAACGATGTGGGAACGCAAAGACAGCCAGGAGGTTGGCTTAGAAGCAGCCACCCTTAAAAGAGTGCGTAATAGCTCACTGGTCGAGTGGTCCTGCGCGGACAATGTAACGGGGCTCAAGTCAAGAGCCGAAGCCGCGGATTTCCGTCATTAGACGGGAGTGGTAGGGGAGCGTCGATCTCGCTGAGAAGCGGCGGTGGGAACCGTCGTGGAGCGTGGTCGAGTGCGAATGCTGGTATGAGTAGCGAGAGAGGAGTGAGAAACTCCTCCGCCGTAAGCCCAAGGGTTCCTGGGGAAGGCTAATCCTCCCAGGGTAAGTCGGGAGCTAAGGCGAGGCCGAAAGGCGTAGTCGATGCACAACTGGTTGATATTCCAGTACTACCGTGTGCGCGCCCATTCCAAGCCAGGGGTACTAAGGGGATGACCTTCGGGTCGAACCGACAAACCCTGGGGCGGATAGCAAAGGAGTGACGCAGGAAGATAGGTGAGCCCAGGCGTTGGTTGTCCTGGGGTAAGCGTGTAGGGAGGGATCTAGGTAAATCCGGGTCCCATTAATCCTGAGACGCGATGCCGAGCCGTTCCAGGCGAAGTCACTGATTCTATGCTGCCAAGAAAAACTTCTAGCGAGCTCACACGGTACCCGTACCCCAAACCAACACAGGTGGGCGGGTAGAGAATACCAAGGCGATCGGGAGAACTGTGGTTAAGGAACTCGGCAAAATTCCTCCGTAACTTCGGGAGAAGGAGGGCCTCGATAGGGTGACGGACTTCGCGTCCTGATGCCCAAGGGGGCCGCAGAGAATTGGGGAAAGCGACTGTTTACTAAAAACACAGGAGCGTGCGAAGTCGTAAGACGATGTATACGCTCTGACGCCTGCCCGGTGCCGGAAGGTTACGGGGAAGGGTTAGCCCTCGGGCGAAGCTCTGAACCTAAGCCCCGGTAAACGGCGGCCGTAAGCACAAGTTGCGGCTTCAGGGGAGTAATCCCTTGAAACAAACTCTGCTAAATGCTGGAAACTCCGAGCATCCGGCGGTACTCGTTCATGTCACATCCATTTGATTTGGTTGTTTCGTGGGCAGTGAAAATCCGTCCGGTGCGGACAATCAGCAGGAAAGGCCCAGTTCCTCTAACTGGCTGGATCGAATCCCATATGACCTGGGCAACTGGGTCGCCGGATTCGTCGATGGTGAGGGAAGCTTCAACGTCCCTATCCGTCGAGAGCGTGATCGTGGATTGCCATGGCGAGTCTCGTTGTCGTTCAACGTGTCGCAGATAGGTGACGAGGCGCCAGAGCTTCTTCGCACTGTCTTCGGCCTCGGAACGGTGCGAGGACGCAGTGACGGTGTCTTCTATTTCGAGGTCACCAAGCCGACTGACCTGAAGCAGCGGGTATTCCCGTTCTTCGATCGGTTCGAGTTGCGCAGTCCAAAGCGGCAACGACCTGGTGGTCTTCCGTACGATCACTGAACTTGTCCTGTCAGGCCGGCACCTTTCAGCTGCGGGCATCGAGCAAGCTCTCGAATTGAGAGCTCCGATGAACCGTGGAGGGAAGCGTCGGCGTAGTGATGACGAAATCATCGCGACGTTGAGGGATTGGGAATCCTCAGAGGCCATATGCAGAGCTCCCTCTATGAAGCAGAGGGATGAAGATATGGTCCACACCTCATGGCGACATGGGGAATAAGTGAACTATAACGGTTAGTTAATACCTGGCTGTTTTAAAACCCCGCTATATGCTGGAACATCCGAGTATCCGGCGGTACTGCTTTGTGTGCACCATGCGGTGTGTGCGAACAGTGACAATCCGACCGGTGCGGACAATCAGCAGGAAACTGCAGAAGACTTGCAGGATCCTCAGAGACTGCACGCGAGGCACCCACGTCCAGCGAGAGCTGGCCGGGAGTGAAGATACAGTCCGACCCTCATGGCGACATGAGGAGCTAGGCAGAAATGACCTGGCCGCTTAAAGCTGAATGGTAGGTATCAGATGCCACTCTTTTGAGTAGTAACAACAGTGCCTAAGGTAGCGAAATTCCTTGTCGGGTAAGTTCCGACCTGCACGAATGGCGTAACGACTTTCCTACTGTCTCAACCACAGACCCGGCGAAATTGAAGTACGAGTAAAGATGCTCGTTAGCTGCATCAGGACGGAAAGACCCCGTGGACCTTTACTACAGCTTGATGTTGAGTTTTGGTACTATTTGTGTAGGATAGGTGGGAGACTTTGAAGCATTGGCGCTAGCCAGTGTGGAGTCAACCTTGAAATACCACCCTTTTAGTGCCGGAGCTCTAACCTCGGTCCGTAATCCGGATCAGGAACAGCGTCAGGTGGGTAGTTTGACTGGGGCGGTCGCCTTAACAAAATGGGGCGAATCATGGGAAACCATGTGAAATAAAACTCTCGGCGTATGCTGGGACACCCGAGTATCTGGCAGTACTCGTCCATGTCACAACGCATCCTTAGGGTTGCGTTGATGTGGGCAGTGACAATCTGACCAGTGCGGACAATCAGCAGGTTGGGTGGTTCGCCACCTACCTCAACGACCACAACGAGAGCCCCGTCGAAAGACGGGTGATGGAATGGTCTGAACTGCATGGCGACATGCAGATCGAGGCAGAAATGACCTCGAGTCGACAACTCCGTCCATGAATACGCTGGCATTGCGCAAGCAGAAGGCGTCGTTGGTGATGACGGATCGTCAGAAGCAAATCCTCGTTGGGATGCTTCTCGGCGATGCGCATCTCGAGCGACAGGCAGGCGCATTGACGGCAAGGCTCAAGATCGAGCACTCGATGGCCCAGAAGGCATACGTCAACTGGAAATACGTCGAGTGGCGAGATTGGGTCCGTACGCCACCAAAGGCCAGGGTTCGGCACAACCGACTCGGAACCTCTTCGACAAACGTTGGGTTTACAACCCTTTCGCACGTCGAGTTCGAGAGATTCCGGTTGGCGTTCTATCGGGATCGCCGAAAGGTGATCCCGGAGGACCTCGGACTCACATCTTTGAGCATGGCCGTTTGGTTCATGGACGATGGCTCAAGAAAGTCGAGCCAGTGTCGTGGGCTGTACCTCAACACGCAGAGCTTCACCGAATCAGAAGTCATGCTTCTGCAGGAAGTGATGCGACGCGATGTCGGCGTGCGGACCACAGTGCGAAAGCAGCGTGATGGCTTGCAGATCTACGTGCCGGCGCCCTCCGCGCCGACGCTGACTGCCTTCATCACACGAGAAATGCTGCCGAGCATGCGGTACAAGTTGTCGGGCTAACAGATTGCCTAAAACGTAACGGAGGCGCCCAAAGGTTCCCTCAGGCTGGTTGGCAATCAGCTGTCGAGTGCAATGGCAAAAGGGAGCTTGACTGCGAGACCTACAAGTCGAGCAGGTGCGAAAGCAGGGCATAGTGATCCAGCGGTTGCTTGTGGAAGCGCCGTTGCTCAACGGATAAAAGGTACCCCGGGGATAACAGGCTCATCTTCCCCAAGAGTCCATATCGACGGGAAGGTTTGGCACCTCGATGTCGGCTCGTCGCATCCTGGGGCTGAAGCCGGTCCCAAGGGTTGGGCTGTTCGCCCATTAAAGCGGTACGCGAGCTGGGTTTAGAACGTCGTGAGACAGTGGATGAAACCGCGCTCGTCTATAAACTTGGCTATTTGCTGGAAAAGCCGTTTGCATCCTGCGCTACTCGCTCTTTGAAGGTCGTGATACACCCGCTACGTACGATGCGGGCATGGACGCAAAGAGAAGTGACAATGCGTCAGGTGCGGCCAATCAGCAGGAAAGACTGGAGTCGTACATAGCCGGATTTGTAGATGGAGAAGGATGTTTCCACGTAGCGATCCAGCGGAACCCGAGCACGAGGAGCGGTTGGCAACTCGTGCCAGAGTTTCGAATTAGTCAGGATGAATCTCGAGCCAAGGTGTTGACCTTGGCGAAAGACCTCCTGGGTTGTGGGGCGCTACGAGAGAATCACCGCAGATCGAACGACCACACGTATGTGTTGGTTGTTCGGCGGCGAAAGGATCTGCTCGAGAGAGTGATCGCCTTCTTCGAAAGAAATCCGTTACTGAGCTCGAAACAAGAAGAGTTCGCTACGTTCGCAACGATCGTGAAAGCGATGGAACGTGGAGAGCACCTTGTAACCGATGGGTTTGAGCGGCTTGCCGCCAAGGCCCTTCGAATGAACGGTGGTGGTCGATATCGTCGGCTCTACCGAGGCTCAGATTCCAGAATCCTCAGAGACCATATGCCAAGCACACTCGCAAGCCTGCGAGCGTGAAGAGATGGTCCGATCTGCATGGCGACATGCAGAGCCAGGCAGAAATGTCCTGGCCCCTGACCGAGAGGTCAGTGGTAACAGAAATGTCGGTCCCTATCCGATGCAGCCGTAGGAGATTTGAGAAAGGCTGTCCCTAGTACGAGAGGACCGGGACGGACGTAGCTCTCGTGTGCCAGTTGTCCTGCCAAGGGCACGGCTGGTTTGCGACCTACGGGTGGGATAAGCGCTGAAAGCATCTAAGTGCGAAGCCCGTTTCGAGATGAAATCTCCCACAGGGTTAACCTGGTAAGGCCCGTGGCTAGACGACCACGTTGATAGGCCGGAGGTGTAAGTGCAGTAATGCATTCAGCCGACCGGTACTAATCGGCCGAGGGCTTGGAGACATACGTCGCTCGTGCTCGCTTTGGAACGCTCAGGGGCTGCGATATTCGCAGCCAGGTGCGGCGCTATTTCGGTTATAACGAACCGAATACAACGCCCGCCGAGCGCAAGGTTTCCGGTGGCCATAGCGGCGGGGAAACACCCGTTCCCATTCCGAACACGGCAGTTAAGCCCGCCCGCGCCGATGGTACTTGGGGGGAGGCCCCCTGGGAGAGTAGGTCGCCGCCGGGATTTCTCATTGACGAGGTCCCCTCTGAGCTCCGGCTCGAGGGGACTTTGTCGTTTTCGGGAGAAGTGCGGACGACGGACCCAGTCGCCACATATCGCGCACCGGCGCCGACCTCCCACAAAGAAGGCGACATCTAGAATCGCCCGATGCCCGCGGAGTCGCCTCGGCCAAACCGTCGCGCCTCTTCGGCGCGGCCGAGCCGTCCGAGCCAAGCCGGACGAGGCGGCGCAAGCCAGGGGAGTCGGGCTGGCCGAAGCGGCGGTTCGCAGCCGTTACGGCCGTCCGACCGCGAGCCGGAGCCGGCGGACGCGCGAACGGAGGCGTCCCAAGCGAGCGAGCGCGTCGAGGTCGAGCGGCTCTGGCGGCCGCACCACGTCGAGTCCGAGGCGATCGAGCGGGTCGAGCTCGGGTAGCATGCCGGACGGACGGGCGAGGGACGGAGCGGATCGTCGCCGGGGCGATCATCGAGCTGCGTCGTCTCGAGGGGGTCGCCCCTCCGGCACCCGTGACCGGACCCAGTCGGATTCCCGATCACGCTCCCCGTCGACCACCCGAAGGACCGGAGGAAGCGCCGACCCCGCCGCGACGGCGACGAACGCCGGCCCCGCGCGGGCGACGGGCGCCCAGTCCGGGCGACAGGCCGAGGACCGGACACGCGGCAGCCGACCGGACGCGACGAGCGGCCCGACCGCGGGCCCCGGCGACCGCCCGCTCGGGGCGCCGCCACCACGAGACAACCCCGCCCGCGCCGCGACGACACCTTCGAGGAGAGCAGCCCCTGCCGGCCAAACCGAAGCAGTGGGGGAACGTGGCCCGGCGTGGCGCACGCGACGTCACCCGCAACCGCGGCGACGGCGACGAAACCCGCCCGCAACGCCGGAAGGAGCCGACCCGGAGCGCGCCGACGAACCGCCGGCAGGTCGACTGGAGCCGTGACGACGGCCGGAACGAGTGGGCCGACGCCCCGCCCAAGCAACGACGGCCCCGCAGCAGCCGCCGCACCAGCACCAGCACCAGCACCAGCCCGAGCGCGCACCACGGCACCGAAGCCGACGCGCCCACGGACCAAGCCAACCGCGGCCCCTACCGGCCCCTCGACGACCCGAGCCCTCGCCGCACTCTCGAGCCGCCCGACCCTCCCACCCGAGGTCGCCACCGAAATCCGCAACGCCGCCGACATCGCCACCGCAGCGCACAGAGAACGGCTCGTCGAGCAGGCCGAGGCAGCCTTCAGCTCCTACGAGCGGGGCCGCTTCCAAGATGCGCTCCGCCAGATCAAACAGGTCGTCGCCGAGACCCCCAGCGTCGCCGCCGTCCAGGAGCTGACCGGCCTCGCCGCCTACCGGAGCGGGCGGTGGCGGGAAGCCGCCAGGCACCTCCAGACCTTCGGCGAGATGACGCGACTCGACCGCCCACCTGCCCGAGCTGATGGACTGCCAACGCGCGCTCCGCAAGCCGAAAAAGGTGGCCGAGCTGTGGACCGAGCTGCGGCAGAGCTCGCCGGACCCCGACGTCCTCGCCGAGGGGCGCATCGTGGCGGCGTCGTCACTCGCCGAGACGGGCGATCTCAACGGCGCCATCTCCATGCTGGCCACGGCCGGCGCGTCGAAGAACCTGCGCAACCCCGCAGAGCGGCACCTGCGGCAGTGGTACGTCCTGGCCGACTTCTACGAGCGGGCCGGCGACATCCCACGGGCACGCGAGTACTTCGAGCGGGTCCGCCACAACGACCCCGAGGCGTACGACGTCACCGAGCGGCTGCGCAGCCTGGGTCCCGAGCGCCGTGCCGGAGGCGGCCACAGACGACCACCGAGGAAGGCCACCCGCTAAGAGCCGGGCCCGTCCTCAGCCGCCGACCACGGCGGAACTAGCCCGCCGGTGGTGTGTTCCCGGTCGTCGGGAGGCGCGGGAGCGGTCGTCGTGGTTGTGCGGCGCAGGCGGCGCGGTCGTCGTCGTTGTGGTCTGGCGGCGGCGGCGGCGCAGTCGTCGTGGTCGTCGGCGGGGGAGCAGACCCGTAGTTCGGGCCGACGACGGTCACCAGGGTCCCGACCGGGGTCAGCGGCCACACCAGGGCGGCGTCGGCGTAGCTCATCTCGACGCAGCCGTTGCTCTGCGGCGAGCCGTAGGAGGAGCGGATGAACCCGTGCAGGGCATCGCCCCCGTTGAAATAACTCGCATACGGCACGTTGGGATCGTCGTAGGTCGAACCGTCGACGTTGGTGCCCTTCATCTCCGAGTAGCGCACGTGCTCGAAGACGGCATAGGAGCCGTCGGTCGTGTCGGCGCCCGGGATCCCGGTGTTGACCGGGATGCCGACGTATTCGGCGGCACCGTTGTTCCACAGCGTCAGGTTCTCGGGCACCGCCTTGTTGACCAACACGTAGACGTAGGGCGTCGAGTCGGACTTGCCGTTGATGGTGTCGTTGATGAGGTCGGTCCAGACGGCGGGGCCGGCGATGCCGTCGACGGTGAGGTCGTTCTGGGTCTGGAAGGCCTCGACCGCCGCCCGGGTGATCTCGTTCTCGGTGCCCTGGGTCCACATGCGAGGTGAGCGTCGGAGGGCATGTTGGGCCAGCGCCAGGCGAAGGAGCCGGGCTGGTCCGTGGCCAGGTTCGGCCTGGTCGGCGCGGGGCCGCTCGGCGTGAAGCTCAGGGGCAGGAAGTTGAGCGCGGCCAGCAGCTGCTGAAGGCGGAGCTCGTCTCCGGCCACGACGTTGAAGGAGACGGTCGTCGACCTCGACAGCGTGGCGCCGTTCGCACCCCGGACCCCCGACGAGCCGCCGGGGATCGTCACCACCACGTGCGACGACGGGACGAGCGGCGAGTTGAGCTGGTACGTCAGGGTGTCCTTGCCCGAGCGGACCCACTTGCCGCCGAAGGCGGGGGACAGCTGGGGCGTGACCTTGCCCAGGGCGACCGGTGCGGAGAACGTCACCGAGATCGGTCGTGTTCGACGCGACGTCCTGTGCACCGGCCGCCGGGGATGACGACGTGACGAAGAAGCCGGTCAGCGACGCGCTGCGACGCGTCACTGGACCCCGATGACCCCGTGTGGCCCGAGGCGTGCGCGTGCGGGGAGTGCGACGGCGGTGACGAGCCGCCACTGAACACGACGATGGCACCGACGATGAGCACGACGATGCCGGCGGCAAGCAAGATCGGGCGCAGGGGCACGGACAGGGAACGCAGTGGCCGCCTTCCCTGGGAATTGTGCGCTCCACTCACAGGCGTCCTCCGCTCGACGCAAACCCGGTTGCCTCACACCCCAACCCGCTCTGCAGCGTATGGGCGAGATCGCTCGGATATGCGTCAGGGGCGACGCCGCACTCAGGCCACACACAAGAGGACACACAAGGGGCCGCATGACGGGGCCACACGAGACACGGCCACACGACAGGCCGCACACCGGGGCATGCACGGACGTCCAACCCGGCGCCACCGGCACGGGGGCCGACCCAGGCCCTGGGGTAGGCTGGCAAGCCATGACGACCGACCTGCACGCCCTGCTGGGCGACGACGCCGACGCGCTCCTCGGCTACACCGCGAAGGCCTTCCCGAGGGAGAACCTGACCCTGCCGGGACCGAACTACCTGGCCGACGTCTTCGCCAACTCCGACCGCTCGCCCAACGTCCTGCGCAACCTCGGGAGCGTGTTCAACCACGGCCGGCTCGCCGGCACTGGATACATCTCCATCCTCCCCGTCGACCAGGGCATCGAGCACTCCGCCGCCGCCTCGCTTCTCCAAGAACCCCGCCTACTTCGACCCGCTGAACCTCCTCGAGCTCGCGCTCGCCGGCGAGTGCATCGGCCGTGGCCACCACGCTCGGCACGCTCGGACTGGCCTCCGCAAGTACGTGCACCGCATCCCCTTCATCTGAAGCTCAACCACAACGCCTTCCTCCACGTGCCCGACACCTACGACCAGATCATGTTCGGGTCCGTGCGCCAGGCCTTCGACCTCGGCGCGGTCGCGCGTCGGCGCCACCATCTACTTCGGCTCCGACGACATGGACCGCGAGCTCCAGCAGGTCAGCGACGCCTTCGCCGAGGCGCACGAGCTCGGCATGTTCACCGTGCTGTGGTGCTACCTGCGCAACCCGGCCTTCACGAAGGACGGCGTCAACTACGAGATCTCGGCCGACCTCACCGGCCAGGCCAACCACATGGGCGTCACGATCGAGGCCGACATCATCAAGCAGAAGCAGCCGACGAACAACGGCGGCTACACGGCGATCGGCTTCGGCCGCACCGACCCGCTCGTCTACGACGAGCTCACGACCGACAACCCGATCGACCTCACCCGCTGGCAGGTCGTCAACTGCTACGCCGGCCGCATCGGCCTCATCAACTCGGGCGGCGAGTCCAAGGGCGACAGCGACCTGGCCCAGGCCGTGCGCACCGCGGTCATCAACAAGCGCGCCGGCGGCATGGGCCTCATCGTCGGCCGCAAGGCGTTCCAGCGCCCCATGAACGAGGGCGCCGCCCTCATCCACACCATCCAGGACGTCTACCTCGACGCCGAGGTGACGATCGCATAGGCCTCGAGGCCCTGCCGGGCACCGCCTCGCCGGTGCCGCCGGGACGGTTCCGGAGGCCGGGCTCGGTCAATCCGGCGCGTCGCACCCCGCCGACCAGGGGGAGATGGGCATGGTGGGGTGCGGGATTAGGATTCACACGAACGAAATATCGGACGGAGAGCGCCGCGCGCCCTGCCCGCGGGCCCCGAGCGTGGCAGTGAGCCAGGGCTCTCCGCGACCGAGACAACCGAGACGAGGCAGCCCGTGGCATCGGGAACGCAACACGCAACTGAGCAGCTCGACCAGGTCATCGTGCGTTTTGCCGGGGACTCCGGCGACGGCATGCAGCTGACCGGCGACCGCTTCACGACGAGCAGTGCGCTGCTCGGCAACGACCTGTCCACCTTCCCGGACTTCCCGGCGGAGATCCGGGCGCCCGCCGGCACGGTCAACGGGGTGTCGGCGTTCCAGGTCCACATCTCGGACCACGACATCCTCACGCCGGGCGACTCGCCGAACGTGCTCGTGGCCATGAACCCCGCCGCCCTCAAGGCGAACATCGACATGATGGCCAAGGGGACCGTCCTCATCGTCAACAGCGACTCCTTCGAGGAGCGCGACCTGGCGAAGGCCGGGTACGCGTCGAATCCGCTGACGGACGGCTCCCTCGCCGCCTACACGGTCTACGAGGTGCCGATGACCTCCATCACCCAGGAGGTCTGCAAGGAGGCCGGCGTCAAGCCCCGCGACGCCGAGCGCTCCAAGAACTTCTTCGCGTTGGGGTTGATCAGCTGGCTCTACACCCGGCCGATCGAGCCGACGATCGAGTGGATCGCCGAGCGCTTCGGCGGCCGGCCCCAGGTGATCGACGCCAACACCCGGGCGTTCCGGGCCGGCTACGACTTCGGCGAGACGGCCGAGCTGTTCGAGTCGAACTACGAGGTCAAGCCGGCCACCTTCGAAAAGGGCGAGTACATCCAGGTCACGGGGAACCAGGCGCTGGCCTGGGGCCTCATCGCGGCGTCCCGCCTGGCCGGCGTGCCCTTGTTCCTCGGGCAGCTACCCGATCACGCCGGCGTCGGACATCCTGCACGAGCTCAGCCGCCGCAAGGAGTTCGGCGTCCGCACCTTCCAGGCCGAGGACGAGATCGCCGGCGTCGGCGCCGCCCTCGGTGCCGCCTTCGGCGGCGCGCTGGGCGTCACCACGACGAGCGGCCCGGGCCTCGACCTCAAGTCCGAGACGATCGGCCTCGCCATCAGCCTCGAGCTGCCGCTGATCGTCGTCGACGTCCAGCGCGGCGGGCCGGCCACCGGGCTGCCGACCAAGACCGAGCAGGCCGACCTCCTGCACGCGCTGTACGGCCGCCACGGCGAGGCGCCGCTGCCGATCCTGGCGCCGCAGACGCCGAGCGACTGCTTCGCCATCGCGATCGAGGCGACCCGCATCGCGGTGAAGTACCGCACGCCGGTGATCGTGCTCTCCGACGGCTACCTGGCCAACGGCGCCGAGCCCTGGCGGCTGCCCGACCTCGACGCGCTCGAGCCGATCGACCCGGGCTTCGCGTCGGAGCCCAACCACACCGACGCCGACGGCAACCCGGACTTCTGGCCCTACATCCGCGACCCCGAGACGCTGGCCCGCCCCTGGGCGCCGCCGGGCCTCCCCGGCCTGGAGCACCGCATCGGCGGCCTCGAGAAGGCCGACGGCAGCGGCAACGTCTCCTACGAGAGCGTGAACCACGAGCGGATGGTCCACCTGCGCGAGGACAAGATCAGCGGCATCACCCGCGACATCCCGCCCGTGCGAGGTGAACGACGAGTCCGGCGACGCGCAGCTGCTCTGGTGAGCTGGGGCTCGACCTACGCCGCCGTCCTGGCGGGGGTGAAGCGGGTGCGGGCCCGGGGCATGAAGGCGGCCCACGTCCACCTGCGCCACCTCAACCCGCTGCCGGCCAACCTGGGGGAGGTGCTCGGGCGCTACACGCCAGATCCTCGTGCCCGAGATCAACCTCGGGCAGCTGAGCCGGGTGCTCCGGGCCGAGTACCTGGTCGACGCGCAGACCATGTCCAAGATCCAGGGCGTGCCGTTCCGCGTCGGCGAGATCGAAGCGGCGATCACCGCGCTGCTCGGAGGGAAGTCATGAGCGAGTCCAACGGTTCGAACGGCTCGGGAACGGCCGGCCGTGGCCACGGCGGTGCCGGTGACCACCCGCAAGGACTGGTCGAGCGACCAGGAGGTGCGGTGGTGCCCCGGTTGCGGCGACTACTCGATCCTGGCCGCCGTCCAGATGCTCATGCCCGACCTCGGCGTGCGCCGGGAGAACACGGTCTTCCTCTCGGGCATCGGGTGCGCGGCGCGCTTCCCGTACTACATGAACACCTACGGCATGCACTCGATCCACGGGCGCGCGCCGGCCATCGCCACCGGGCTGGCGACCACCCGTCCGGACCTCGACGTCTGGGTGATCTCGGGCGACGGCGACGCGCTGTCGATCGGCGGCAACCACCTGATCCACGCGCTGCGCCGCAACGTGCGGCTGAACATCATCATGTTCAACAACCAGATCTACGGGCTGACCAAGGGGCAGTACTCGCCGACCTCCGAGGTGGCCAAGGTCACCAAGTCGACGCCCTTCGGCTCGGTCGACACGCCGTTCAACCCGGTCTCGCTGGCCCTGGGCGCCGAGGCGACGTTCGTCGCCCGCACCCACGACATGGACCGCGCCCACATGCAGGAGACCTTCCGGCGTGCGCACGAGCACAGCGGCGCGGCCTTCGTCGAGGTGCTGCAGAACTGCAACGTCTTCAACGACGGCGCCTTCGAGAAGATCACCGCCAAGGACGCCCGCTCGACGATGCTGATCCCGCTGCGGCACGGCGAGCCGATCGTGTTCGGGCCCGGAGGGCGAGGAGCGCGGCGTCGTCCAGCGCCCCGACGGCAAGCTCGAGATCCAGTCGGTGGCCGACGTCGGCCTCGACGCCGTGCTGGTGCACGACGAGAAGCGCCCGGACCCCGGGTTCGCGTTCCGCCTGTCGCGGCTGGCCAACGGCCCCTACGAGCCGACGCCGATCGGCGTGTTCCGCGCCGTCGAGCGCCCCGAGTACGGCGCCCAGATGGCCGAGCAGGTCACGGCCGCGCAGGAGAAGCGCGGACTGGGGGACCTCGGCGCACTGCTGCGTTCCGCCGGGGGTTGGACGGTCGAGTAGCCCCAGCGGGCGCCGTACAGACGGCCCGACTCAGAGCCGTCGCGACGGGTCACGGCCCGCGTAGGCGAGGAGCCTTTCCTGGGCGGACGCGTCGGCCGCGACACTGACCTCTGGTTTCAGCACGCCCTTGCGCCCCTCCTCGGTGAAGGCACCGTGCACCAGCGCATAGGCCGCCTCGGGCAGACCCTCGGGCATCGTCGGGTCCTGTCCCGTCGACACCGCCAGGTCCCACCCGTGCATCAGCTGGTCGCCGAAGATGTTGCCGAGGTTGGTGCCCGTACTTTCGACGACCCCTGGCTCCCCGAAGACGCGCAGCGCCTCCGCCCGCGCCCGCTCGAAGTCCGCGTAGGGATCGTCGGTCAGCACGTCCGGCGGGTCCTCCTCGAGTGAGAGCGAGAATTCCCCGCCGCGTGCGTGCGCCACGAAGGCACTCTGGACGAGCAACATGTGGTTCAAGAGGGTGCGCACCGTCCAGGGTTCGCACGTCGTGAGCGCATCGAGCCGGGAGGCGGCGCCCCGGACCTTGGTCAGGGTCCAGGCGCTCGCCCGTGTGTACAGGTCCAGCAGGTCAAGATCATCATCCACGGGATCCCTCGAGCCGCTCGACGTGCTGGAGCTCGATCCACAGCGGGATCAGGAACCAGATGTACACGTTGGTGAGCGTGTACTCGCTTGTCGTCGTAATGGGTGACCATCGCCCCCACGTCGGTGATGCGGACGCGGTCGTCCTTGCTCCTGGTACGCCTTGACCCGTTCGAGGAGCTCGAGCAACTCCTCCTTGGAGGACACCTCGATGCCGAAGTGGTCCATGTTCGGCGTGACCATGAACTCGTCCTTCGCCGGCAGCAGGTAGAGGAACTGGCCCAACGAGCCGGTGTAGAGGATCAGGGGGTTGCCCTTTTCCGTGCTGTTGTCGCCCTCGGTCCATCCGAAGACCTCGGAGTAGAAGTCGAGCAAGCGCGGCCCGGTCCTGCTTCGTCGATGACGTCGGCATCGACGCTGATCGCCACGTGGTTGATCCGAGGGGCGAACGAGGTCGGGCTCATGACGACAGGCCCGGTTGGACCATCACCTTGCTCGGGATCTCGCCTCGGGCGAGCCGCTCCATCGACTCCATCACCTCACTGAGCGGAATGTCGTCGGGTTCGATCAACGCGTCGAGCGGCAGGTGCCGCTGTCGAGAAGGTCCACGGCCGGCTGGAAGCCGTCGTCGTTGTAGTTGTACGCCCCGACGATCTCGAGCTCGAAGATGATGAGGCGGTTCTGGTTGATCCGCGGGGGCTCGAAGCCGGTACCGACGACCACCAGCGTGCCGGCGTAGTCGAGCTGGCCGAGCGCGGCCTCGAGGGCGCTGGCGTGTCCGGAGCACTCGAAGACGACGGCATAGGGCTCGGCGACCGGCAGGGCCATGGGTGGCTGCTCCAGCGTGTCGGGCGTGACCACCCGGGTGGCCCCGACGTCGAGCGCCTGCTGGCGGCGGACCGCGTGAAGGCTCGCTGACGGTGATGTCGGAGATCCCCTGCGGCCCGGAGCACGGCGACGATGAGCAGGCCGACCGGGCCCGCCCCGGTGACGAGCACCCGATCGTCCGGGTGCGACGTCCGCCAGCTGTACCGCGTGCAGGGCGATCGCCGTGGGCTCGGCCAGTGCGGCCACCCTGGTCGGGAGGGAATCGGGGATCCGGATCAGGCCGTCGGCGGCGACGGTCTTGTACTGACAGAACGCGCCGCGGTACCCGAGCGAAGTCGGCCGGGGCACGGTTGCAGGCACACCGAGGGGCGGCCCCGTCGGCAGGGCCGGCACTCGCCGCACCCCGGGGTCGGGTTCCCGACGACGCGATCGCCGGGAGCCCAGCCGGAGCCGCTCGGCGCGGCGGCCACGATGCCCGACCACTCGTGGCCGAGAATGGCGCCCGGTTTGGCGTAGCGCTCCAGCACCATGTGCAGATCGGACCCACAGATGCCGCACTCGGCGATCTCGACGAGCACCTCTCCGGGTCCCGGCTCCGGACGCGGGCACCTCCTCGACGGCGATCTCTGCCGTCGCCCACGTACACCGCTGCCGGCATGAGGGCCGATGACACGCCGGCAACCCTACGGATTCCAAGGGCCGGGTGCACACGGTGGCGGGGCACGGCGGTATGACCGGGCGAGAGAATCTTGCGATAGTGGTCGCCGGGAGCGACACGAGCGCGTCAACCGGAGGGAACCCTTGCACCTGGAATTCACCGCAGAGCAACGGAGTCTGCAGAACGAGCTCCGGGGGTACTTCGCGGCCTTGGTGGAGGAGGTCGAGGCCTCCGGCTCGGAGGAGCCGGCCTACACCCACTACATCCGCCGCATGGGCGAGGACGGCTGGCTGGGGATCGGGTGGCCGGTCGAGTACGGCGGCCAAGCGAGAGGACCCATCGACCAGATGATCTTCGTCGAGGAGTCGCACTGGGCGGGCGTCCCCTTGCCGCTGCTGACCCTGAACAGCGTCGGACCCACCCTCATGGCCCTCGGCAGCGCCGAGCAGAAGCGGCGGATCCTGCCCGGCATCCTCCGTGGCGAGGTGCATTTCTCCATCGGGTACACCGAGCCGTCGGCAGGAACGGATTTGGCGTCCCTGCAGACACGTGCGGTACGCGACGGGGACGAGTACGTGATCAACGGCCAGAAGGTCTTCACGAGCGCGATCCAGTACGCGAACTACGTCTGGCTGGCGGCGCGGACCGACCCCGATGCGCCGAAGCACAAAGGGCTCTCCGTCTTCATCGTGCCGGTGGACACCCCTGGGTTCCAGTGGGTGCCGTTGGCGACGATCGCCGGAGAGTTCACGAGCTCGACGTTCTACGAGGACGTCCGGGTTCCGGCGGAGAACCTGGTGGGAGCCGAGAACGAAGGCTGGAAGCTCATCACCAATCAGCTCAATCACGAACGGGTGGCGATCTGCCCGAGTTCGGGACTCCTCCGCAGTCTGTCCGAGGTCCGCCGTTGGGCTCAGGAGCAGGCGCTCGGCGATGGACGCGCGCTGATCGATCACGAGTGGGTCCAGATCAGCCTGGCCAAGGTGCACGCCAAGATCGAGGTGCTCAAACTCTTCAATTGGAAGGTGGCATGGGCTTCCGGCAAGGGGTTGAACCCCGCGGATGCGTCTGCCACCAAGGTCTACGGGACCGAGCTCGCGCTCGAGGTCTATCGAGCCCTGCTCGAGGTCGTGGGGCAGGCGGGCTACCTGCCCCAAGGCTCTCCCGGTGCCGTCCTCCGGGGCCGCCTGGAACAGCAGGCACGGAGCCAGACCATCTTCACCTTCGGGGGCGGGACCAACGAGATCCAGCGCGACATCGTCGCGATGATCGGATTGGGCATGCCCCGGGCCCCTCGCTGACCGGTTCCCGACGGCCGGGTGGTGGACCTTCGGGGGGCGCGAAGCTGGGCTCGTGGACGTCGAAGCGCTCCTCGCCGAGCAGGTCGCGTTCTACCGGGCACGAGCACCCCGATACGACGAATGGTGGCAACGCCGTGGCGCCTATGACCGGGGTCCCGAGATGGCAGCCGAATGGGATCGCCAGCTGGATCAGGTCGACCAGGCGCTTCGGGACTTCTCGGTGCGGGGCGAGGTCCTGGAGATGGCGGGCGGCACGGGGTGGTGGACCGAGCGCCTCGCCCGATCGGCCGGTCACCTGACCGTCGTCGACGCATCGCCCGAGGCGCTCGAGATCAACCGGGCACGAACAGCCAGACCCGACGTCGACTACGTGGTGGCCGACCTCTTCGACTGGGCGCCGCTTCGGACGTACGACGTGGTCTTCTTCTCGTTCTGGTTGTCACACGTGCCGCGGCAACGGTGTGCTGCCTTCTGGTCGGCGGTGGGGTCGTGCCTGGCACCGGGCGGCCGCGTGTTTCTCATCGACAACCACAACGATCCGCTCCACGACCCGGTCCTGGGAAGAGATTTCAAGGATCCCTACGTGCTGCAGTACGAGCCGGACCGACACGTCAGGCGGCTCGACGACGGTCGCGCCTACAACGTGGTGAAGGTGATGTACGAGCCGGCCGAGCTGGCTGCGCAATTGGACGACCTCGGCTGGACGTCCGACCTGCAGGCGACCCGGTGGTTCCTGTTCGGATCGGCCCACCCGAGGTAACGGCCCTCAGCGCAAAGGACGTGACGTCGCGACCTCGAAAACGGTGATCTCGGCGCTCCGGGGGGCGGGCCGGCTCCCACCGCTCTGACCGGCACTCCTGGCCTGGGCGAGATGTTGCTCCAGATGGTCCATCGACTCCCACCGCTCGGTGAGAACGGCGCGCTCCGGATCGGCCGGGTCCGCAGCGATCACGTATTCGAGGCAGCCCTCTTCCCCTCGCGATCGGCGCACCGCCTCCACGCTCGCCTCGACGAACCTGTCCCTCTCCTCGGCGTCGAGTGAGAACTCTCCCTGCACGATCACAATTGCCATCCGCCCTTTATAGACGCGGCCCCGCCCGGAGCGGTCAGGGCGGCTCACCGGGTGAAGTTGCCCGTCCCTGCGAACTTGGTCCATGGCCGAACCTTGGACGCGCGCCGCTGCGGCATCGGCGCGCTTCGCCGCTCAGGCCGACCAGTACGACCGTTTCCGTCCTCGCTACCCGGCCGCACTGTTCGTCACCTTGTTGCGACAAGCCGAACTCGGCCCAGGCGACGTCGTCGTGGAGATCGGCGCGGGCACAGGACTTGCCACCCAGCCCCTTGCCGAAAGTGGGCTCGCCGTGCATGCCGTCGAACCAGCTCCGGAGCTGGCCCAGCGGGCCCGAGGGAAACTCCGAGGACAGGCGCAGCTGATACCCGGCCGATTCGAGGACTGCCGGCTCCCGCCACACGCCCGCCTCGTTGCCGCGTTCAACTCCTGGCACTGGGTGGAACCCGCCGCCGGCCTCGAGCGGGCCGCCGCATTGCTCGAGCCACGAGGCTTCCTCGGTCTGGTCTGGACAGAGGTGGTCAGCTGGGGTCCGCCACGATTCGAGGAGCGCCTGGCCGACTTCTTCGGTGCTCCGTGGCCGAAATCACAGCCGCACGTCGAGGCATCCTTGGAGCCTTTGCGCGCCGATCCCCGCTACGGGGAGTTTCGGCCGTTTCACCACCCCTTCGAGCGGACCCTCGACGGCGCTTCGTACGTCGCCGTGACGAAGACCTACGGGGGTCAGAGATCAGCCGAGGAATACGAAGCGCTGGAACGGATGATCAGCGAGGAGTTCGACGACGGTGTCCTCAAGAGGGAAGACGCCGTCCTCTACCTGTCACGTCTGATCTGACGTCTGCTCTTCATGCGTCAGCGTCACAAATCCGAAGATCGACCGCTCAGATACAGCTGCTTGGTGAGCTGGACATGCCCGAGATGCTCGCGAGCATGACCGTAGTTCCCGACCAGCCACGTCAATCCCGTGCGCAGCTCGGTCGGGGGAAGGGTTGGAAGAGCAAGCGTTGCCTCTAGACGTTCCGCGTTGATGTGCCCCCTCGCCACGGCAATGAGGTCGTCTGCCTCGTCGATCAGATCGAACAGTTCGCCGCTCGTTCGCATCGCGGCGGAGAACTCGGCCTCTCGAATTCGCCCGCTCGGCAGGCCGGCGACGGTGCGAATGGTCTCCGCCTCGGAGCCCACGAGATGGGTCACGATCGTGGAGATCGAGTTCGCACCTTCCATCGGGGCCCAATTGAGACCTTCGAGGTCCAGCCCGGTGATCTCATCGCGCAGCTGATCATGGAGCTGCTCGAACAGCACAAGAACGGCATTCGTCACACTTCCATCGCCCACAGCCACTGGAATGCGCACAGCAAGAGTGTGCCACTGAGATCTGCCACCGAGCGCCGGGCTTCGACGCTCTCCGAGCGACGCCTATTGTCGGTTCATGTTGAGGCTCGAGGGGAACAAGATCGTGCTTCGGGATTTCCTTCCGAACGACAGGGATCCGTTCCTCGCTCTCTCCTCGGACAGCGCAATGTTCACCTACATGAAGTTCCGGATAGACCGGGATGTCGCTGAATCCGTCCTGCTGCCACGCCTACTCGACGAGTCGGGTCTCGATCCCAGACCGAACTACAACCTCGTCGTTGAGGATGGTGCCGGCTTCTGTGGCTGGGCCGGCATCGACAGGATCATTGAAGAGACCGCCAGCGCTCAGTTTGGCTGGTACCTCCGTTCGGATCGTTGGGGTCGCGGCTACGCCACCGAGGCGACCCGCCTCTTGCTGGGCTTCGGTTTCTCGGTTGTGAACCGAACCACCATGTGGGCAACCGCTGACCCAGAGAATCTCGCATCGATCCGGGTTCTGGAAAAGACCGGTCTCGTCAACCGGGGACTGACAGACCCCGCACGAACATGGCGAGGGGAGCGAAAGAGGATTCTCTTCACGATGGACGCCGACCACTGGGAACGATCTGCATGAGCGCGCACGCAGACGCTGACGGCTCTTCCTGCCGCCCGGACCGTGGAACCAGCATTACATCGGGGACTCCGCTCCGCTTGTCCAGGGCACGACGGGATGGATCTCGATCGCAGAACACCCCGGCAATCCGTCTGCCTGTGTGGTCCCCAATCCCGTCACCGTCAAACGAGTCGACGTCGTCAGGTTGGGTGGCGGGGGCAAGAGGCCGCCGAGGTATCCGGCCAAGGTCCGTGCGCTGTCGTTCGTGAAGACCAGCACCTGGTCCTCATGGCCGAGCCCGGCGCCACCGCCGGCGTCGGACACCGCGATCTGACCGTTCGTGCATGCCGGGGAGGTCCCGGAGGCGGCAGGCTCCGTCGTCGATGAGCCCGAGGACGCACCGGCCGGTCCCGACGAACCGAAGGCGATCGGGGCGACCGCCCATGCACCGCCCCCGCCTTGCGTCGCCACGATCACGCAGAACTCGGCGCACGTCACTGCTGGCGCGGTGGAGTAGGGGAGCGCGGGGGCACGGACGCTCACGACAAAGGTTGCGGACCCCGATCGATGCTCACCAGTGAGCAAGAAGGGCTGGGCAGCCAACTGAGGGCCGCAACCCAACGCGTTGGCATCTTCCACGCTGTCACACTCGGACAGGAACACCTTTTCGGCGACGCCGAAGCCGCTCACCGTCACCCTGACTCTCGCCCCGTCGGCGAGGCCGGTCCGGGGCGACACGGCGATGTTCGGGTCAACAGCGACGGCTGGAGGGTTGAGGGGTGGTGGCCCGCACGGCCACAGGGTCCCAATGGCCCGAGTATTGGTGGGGGTGGTGAGGACCAGCTTGTAGCCGCGGGTCTCCCCGGTGCGGTAGATCCGGGCTGTGTCGGCCATGGACCCACCGCGTCGATCGGTCCGGAAGTTCCCGACGAGGTAACCACGGACGGTGTTGTTCGCCCAATCGATGCCAACCAGAGCGTGGTGTGGAAGGCCTCTGACGGCAACACCGAAGGATGCTTGACCGGAGAGCACTTCGTAGCTGATGGTTCCCTTCAGCGGGGGCTGCGCGCAGAAGGTCTGGTCGGAGCCGGATCCCGACTGGACCGGAATCGAGGAATGAGGGCTCGAGTTCGCGCTCTCGAGGGAATGCGAACCCGCCGCGTCGCCCGCAAGCGCTGTGGTAACGATCGCCAGGATGGCGACGGCTGAGCTCACCCTCACCATGGAGCGCATCACGGCGCACGCTACCGGGAGCATCGAGACGGTTGTCGTCACCATTGACCGGCTCGGAGAGTCAGCCCTCTGCACTGCTCGCGGAACAGTCAGTCTCCGTCGAAGTTGATCCAGGGCAACTCAATCGGTGATGGCCCGAGTGTGCCCAGCGCGATCGACCGGACCACAGTGCTCAGAAGAGCCGGAAGGACCGCAGCCTTCGTCGCCTCGAGCTCGTCGATCGACCACCATCGCCATGCTGCGTGAAGTTCGTGCTCCAGAGGCTCCCATCCCGCCGTCGAGGGTTCGAACCGCTCGGTGCGCATGGCGAAGAAGGAGTCGACCGAATACAGAAGTTGGCCGCGGAACGTCCACGTGCCTCTGCAGGCAGCGACAGGGTCGCCCAACTCCGCTGCAGCAACGATCAGTCCGGTCTCTTCACCAAGTTCGCGTGCTGCGGTCTCGGAGAGCGTCTCTCCAGGCTCGATCCCTCCGCCGGGAGTTATCCAGATCGGTGGCTTGCAGTCACGAGGGTCTTCGATCCGGAACAGCAACACGCTGCTGGACTCGTCGACAACGATCACACGTGCCGACGGTCGATCGCGAGGCGCGGTCATCTCCGTCATCGTGGCCCATCAGGTGGCCCGATGCACAAGGTGATCTTCGGGATCCGTAATTCCCTTCAGATTCCGGAGGGAATTATGAGTTTCTTAGTCTCGGGCCCGCGGCACGGTCTGACTTCCCGCTTCGCCCACGAGCACGCGCCGGGTGTTCGTGCACCCTCACACTTCTCTCACAGCTGGCCTTCATACTGACGCCGAGAGTCGAGCAAGGGGAACCTGGACATGAACATGACCGGCAGCAATGGGATCTTCGTCGTTCCCGCGGAACACGTGCCCGGGTTGATCGCACTCATCGCCACCCCCGTTCTCTTGTGGGTAGTGGTGCGGGTGATCCGATGGGCGGCGAACAACGGAGCCGCAACGGCACAGCGGCTCTCGGGGCGTCTCGGCGCAATGTCCCTGTCTGCCAAGGCCGCGGTGGTGGCCATGGTGATGGGCGCAACCGTCCACGCGGCCATCATCCCGACCCACTGGAGCGACGACCGTGTGCTGGCGATCCTCTTCGTGGTCGACACCCTCGGTTTCCTCACCGCGTCGATGTGGACAATCGCCGGACGTCGTTACTGGCAGGTTGCCGCTGCGGCCATGCTCGGCGGAACGGTTGCGGGCTATGCCTTCTACCTGGCCAAGGGTTGGGAAACGGGGGACCCGGTCGGCATGACGGTGTCGCTGATCGAGTTGGCCGGGTTCTTCTTCGTGGTACTGGCGGGACACCAGGCGTTCACCGACCCAACCCGGCGCGGTCGTCTTGCCGTCACATCCCTGGGAGTGGCAGCGGCATGCATTGTCGGCACTGTCGCCGCCACGGGAACGGTTGCGGCGACGGGTTCCGCATCGACCCCAGGGACGGGGAAGTCGTCGATGGCCGCCATGGGCATGACGAAGTCGCACGGCCTGCAATCGAGCTCTTCGAGCTCGATGACGGGCATGGATGCGGCGAGCTCACCATCGTCGACGACGATGCCGAGCATGACGACCAACGGGGTTGGCGGCACAGCTTCGGCGATGCCAGGAATGGCGGGCAGTGGCGGCTCCCCGACCGCGCCGGGGATGACGATGCCCACGACGGGTTCGAGCCCGGCAGCCGGGATGCCGATGGGTTCGCCCTCCTCGAGTTCCGGCAACTCCGGATCCATGAGCGGGATGGGCGGTGGGGGCGGCTCGAACCCCGCCTTGTCGCTGCCCACGACCTCACCGGCCGGCAACATCACGTGGCCCCTGCCCATGGGAAGCATGGGGCCCGGTATGCAGATGGTGACGCCGAACTGCACGACGGAGCCCACGGCGGCCCAGCAGGGCGCAGCCGTCTCCTTGGTCGACCAAACGGTGAGCGCCGTGGCTCCCTTCGAGAGCCTGGCCGCAGCCAAGGCCGCCGGATACGTACCGATCACGCCGACCGGGGCCGCGGTGGTCCATTACGCCAACCCTGCGTACCTCAACTCTCCCCAGACGCTCGACCCCAACGCCATCGAGTCGCTGGTCTACGCCAACACCTCACACGGTGCGATTCTGGTTGCCGCGATGTATGCCATGGCCAACAACCAGGTCGGGCAAACGCCCCCGATGCCCGGCGGCTGCCTCACCGAATGGCACGTGCACACCAACCTGTGCTTCTCGAACACGAGCGGAGTGGTGGTGGGAATCGAACACAACGGCGCCTGCGCCGCGGGATCCTCGAATCACGTCACCCAACCGATGATCCACGTCTGGCTCGCCCCGCTTTCCGGTGGCCCGCTCGTCGTCGACGCCCCCGATGCGCAGGTGGTTGCCGCCGCGTCGCAGCTCCCGGTCCCGAATCCGCCGAATCCCTCGGCGTAGCGCGAGCGGACAGAACCGCCTGCCCCGGTTGCTACTCCGGGGTCGGACCGGCCTCCGCGTCATCGCGGACACGCTCGAGCGTCCGTTGCATGCCGTTTCGGTTCGTCTTGCCGCGCGCCCATCCGAGGCATGTCCAGTAGAGCTTCAGCCACCAGGTGGGCGCCAGTGTGAAGGACTCGGTCACGTCGCAGCCGTCGCCGGCCGCGACGATGTCGTAACGCCACACGTTGAGCGGCTCGCCGGGCTTGTTGCCGACCCCGAAGGCGAAGGTCTGGCCGGGCTCGCAGGCCGACACGGTGCACGTCGTCCAGTAGACGGGGCCCTTCTCGTTGCGCTTCACGTGGCCACGGAATTTCGCCCCCAGCGCGGGCCCCGTCGCGCCGTCGATCCACTCGGCCTCGAACGTCTCGGGGCTGTAGCGGCCGATGCGGGTCACGTCGCTGACGAGCCCCCAGACGCGATCGGGAGGCGCGGCCATATGGACGGTGACAGAGTCGTGCATGGGCGGGGACTCTATGTCTTCGCCCCGCGGGACGCCGCCCGTCGAGCGAGCGGGACGCCCGCGGCGACCTCAGGACCTCAGGAGATGTCGAGGGACCGGAAGACCATGCCCGTGCGCGGCTTCGGGCTGAAGTACGTGGTCTTGGGGGGCATCCGCCGTCGGTCGTTCGCCCAATTCTCGATCTGCTTGACCGTCGGCGGCCGCAGCAGGAAGGCCGCCTGACCGTCGCCGTTCGAGAGCGCCTCGAGGGCCTCGCCCGGACTGTGCCGATGCATGACCTCGTGGGGTGGCAGGCCGGCCAGGACGGTCGCCACGAGGTTGGAGTCGAGGTCGTTGCCTTCCTGCTCCACGAGGTCGGCGTGGGGCAGCAGCAAGAAGGCCTGCCCGCCTGTCACGAACGCCAGTGAGTTGGAGTCGGCCAGCGCCGCCAGGGTGCGCTCGTCTGCCGCGCCGGCGCGCACCAGGTCGAACCACTCACCCAATGCCGCAACGAGGTCGAAGTCCGCGGGCAGGCCGCTGATCGTGCGGTGGATGGCACTGACGGTCAGCTGGTCCTCCGAGAGCTCCACGACGAGGGCCAGCACCAGATCGTGGGGACCGGACGCGTTGGCACTCGCGTCACGGGCTTCCGCCTGGTAGGTCTGCGCTGTGGCGTAGCGGTGGTGGCCGTCGGCGAGCACGATGGGGGCCCGGCCGATCGCGGCGGTGACGGCGCCGATGGCGTCGGGGTCGCTCAGGACCCAGAGCTGATGGCGCACCCCGTCGTCGTCGTAGGCGTCGCCGACCGGCTCGTCGTCCGTCGGGTCGAAGGTGGCCGTGACGCCGTCGGCCATGGAGAGGCCCCAGATGGGCGAGAGGTTGGCGCGTGTGGCGCGCAGCAGGTCCAGGCGGTCGCTCTTCGGCTTGGGCAGTGTCTGCTCGTGGGGAAGGATGTCGCTCTCTTCGCCGGGGTCGGCGAGTCCGAGCAGCCCGATGACACCGGTCGTGGCGCGTCCGGCCGTGTCGGTCATGCGGTAGGGATAGAGGCACGGCTCCGGGTCGGCGGCGAGGATGCCCTCGTTCAGCCAGCGGTAGAAGAGGTCGGTGGCGACCGCGTACCGGTCCCGACCGCCGGAGAGGTCCGCCCCGGGCAGCTCGACGAGGACGGCGTTGGCGTGGTGACGCGATGCCAGATGCACCCGCTCGGTCGCCGAGATCACGTCGTAGGGCGGGGCGATGACCTGGGCCAGGGGCGCCAACTCCGGCTGGTACCGCAGACCGCGGAACGCTTCGAATCGAGGCACCGTGTCACTCTGGCACACGGGGGCGGGGACCGGGACACCGGCTTCCGTAGACTCGCTGCGTGGCCGGTGTGGAGGATGTGGACGATCTCGACGGTGTGCGGGACGTCACCGATGACGTCACGCCGGACCTCGCGCAGCCGCCCTCTTCGGAGGACCAGGACGAGGGCCTCGACCGGATCCTTACCGTCCCCAACCTCATCACGATGGTGCGCCTGCTGTGCATCCCGGTGTTTCTGTGGCTCCTCTTCGGGCTGCACGAGCAGACGGCGGCCGCCATCCTGCTCGCCGTTCTCGGCGCCACGGACTGGGTCGACGGCTACGTGGCCCGGCGCTTCGGGCAGGTGTCGACCTTCGGCAAGGTGCTCGACCCGACCGCCGACCGCCTCTTGGTCGGGACGGCGGTGATCTCGGTCATGGTCTACGGCGCCGTCCCCTTGTGGTTCGGCATCGCCACCATTGTCCGTGAGGTCCTGGTCTCGGTCATGGTTGTCCTGCTCGCTTCTTTGGGCGCGGCGCGCATCGATGTGTTGTGGGTCGGCAAGGCGGGCACATTCGGGCTGATGTTCGCGTACCCGACCTTTCTTCTCGCGTACGGCGGGGCCAGCTGGCAGGCTCCGATCACCGTGATCGCCTACGTGACCGGCATCACCGGCCTCGTGCTGGCCTGGATCGCCGCGGGCAGCTACATCGCCCCCGCCCGGACGGCGTTGCGCGAGGGCAGGGCGGCACGACACGTGAAGGGCAGCCCGGTGTGAAGGCCGTCATCATGGCCGGCGGCGAGGGCACCCGACTGCGGCCGCAGACCTCGAACTTGCCCAAACCGATGCTGCCGTTGGTCGGGCGGCCGATGATGGAACACATCGTGTCCCTCCTGCGGCGGCACGGGATCACCGACATCGTCGTCACGGTCGCGTTCCTGCCCAATGCGATCCGCAGCTACTTCGGCGACGGCAGTGAGCTCGGGGTCCGCATGGCGTACGCGACCGAAGAGTCGCCGCTCGGCACGGCCGGCTCGGTGCGCAACGCAATGGAGCAGCTGACCGAGCGCTTCATCGTCATTTCGGGTGACGTGTTGACCGACATCGACTTGACCGAGGTCATCGCGTTCCACGAGAAGAACGCGGCCCTCGCCACGATCGCGCTCAGCGCGGTCGAGAATCCGCTGGAATTCGGCATCGTCATCACCCGGGAGGACGGCAGCATCGAGCGCTTCTTGGAGAAGCCGGGCTGGGGCCAGGTGTTCAGCGACACCATCAACACCGGGATCTACGTCCTCGAGCCCGAGATCTTCGAGCGGATCCCCGGGGGCAGGCCCGTCGACTTCTCCGGCGAAGTGTTCCCCGACGCGCTCGAGGACGGCCGGCCACTGTACGGCTACGTGGCCGATGGGTACTGGGAGGACGTGGGCACGAGCGCGGCCTACCTCAAGGCGCACGAAGACATCTTGGATGGCAAGGTCGACGTCGAGATCTCGGGGTTCGAGCTGCGCCCGGGCATCTGGGTCGGGAAGGGGTCGACGATCGACCCGACAGCACGCCTCGACTCGCCCACCTACGTCGCCGAGAACTGCACCGTCGAGCGCAACGCCGTCCTGGGGGCGTACACCACGCTCGGTGCGAATGCCCGCGTCGCCGAGCGCGCCGAAGTCCAGCGTTCGGTGATCGGTGAGAACGGGTACCTCGGCCCGGGAGCGCGGGTGGAGGGCGCGGTACTCGGGCGCTCGTGCGACCTGCGGGTCGGCGCGCGGATCGAGCCGGGCGCCGTGCTGGGCGAAGGCTGCCTTGTCGGCGCGCATGCCGAGGTGCGCAGCGGCGTGAAGGTCTATCCCTCCAAGGTCGTCGAGGCAGGTGCGCAGGTGAACGCCTCGATCGTGTGGGAGTCCGGCGGCGCGCGCACCCTCTTCGGCCGCGAGGGCGTGATGGGCATTGCCAACGTCGACGTGAGCCCTGAGCTCGCCGTGCGCCTGGCCAAGGCCTGGGCGTCGGGCTTCGAGAAGGGCTCCTCCATCACCGCCTCCCGGGACACCAGCCGGGCGGCCCGGGTGCTCAAGCGCGCCCTGATGGTCGGGTGCAACGCGGTCGGCGTCAATGTGGCGGACCTGGAGCTGGCCACGGTGCCGGTGACGCGCCATCAGGTGCGGGCGCGGGGAAGCCGGGGCGGCTTGACGGTGCGCCTCAGCCCCGACGACCCGCAGTCGGTGGTCATTCGCTTCTTCGACGACCGCGGCATCGACCTCTCCGAGACAGACCAGCGGCGCGTGGAACGCATGTACCACCGCGAGGAGTTCCGGCGGGTCACCGCGGGGGAGATCGGCGACATCGACTTCTCGCCCCGGGTCGTCGAGCACTACACGGGTGACGTGGTTCAGGCGTTCGGGCTGCACCGCGGAGAGGCCGTCCAGGTGAAGCTCGTGCTGGATCTCTCCTACGGCGCCGCCAGCTTCGTCATGCCCAACCTGTTGTCGAAGGTCGGCGCCGACGTTCTCAGCATCAATCCCTACGCGCAGACGCCTGGGGTGATCGCCATCGACCGCGTCGTGAGCGAAGCGCGCGTCGCGGAGGCAGTGCGCGGGTCCGGCGCAGACCTCGGCGCGGTCATCGATCCGGGAGGGGAGCGGCTCACCCTCATCGACGGACGCGGCCGGGTGCTGACCGACGACGAGGCGATCATGGCGTTCATCGGACTGGGCGCCGAGGCGGGCGACACGCGCAAGGTCGTGCTGCCGGTGACGGCGAGCGGCGCGACGCTGCGCTACTGCGCCGAGCGCGGTATCGAGGTCGAGCTCTCGCCCCTCTCCGCCTCGGGGTTGCTCGAGGCGGCGGCGGCCGGTGGCGTCTCGTTCGCGTCCGACCGCCGTGGGGGCTACGTGTTCCCGTCCTTCCTGCCTGCCTTCGACGCGGCTGCGGCCTTGGCGCGCCTTCTGTCTCTGTTCGGCGGTGGGTCGAGCTCCCTCGAGGACCTCGTGGACGGCATGCCGGCCATGCCCATCGTGCACGAGGAGGTGGCGACCCCCGGGGAGCAGAAAGGCCTGATCATGCGGACCCTGATGGAGCAGCTGGCCGAGCAGGGAGCGGACCTGGTGTTGGTGGACGGCATCAAGGTGCAGGCCGACGACGGATGGGCTCTCGTCGTCCCGGACCCCGAGGACCCGGTGACCCACGTGTGGGCGGAAGGGATCGACCTGCCGGGCTCGGTGGCGCTTGCCACGACCTACGTCGAGCGCATCACCGCGCTGTCCGACACCTGAGCGCGTTCCGCTCCATCGACGACGCCACACCGGCGGCGAATGCGCAGCCGGTCCGGTATGGTCGCCTCCCATGAACATCCCCGATGACCTTCGGTACTCGCCCGAGCACGAATGGGTGCGCGTGGAAGGCACGCGTGCCCGCATCGGCATCACCGACTACGCGCAAGATGCGTTGGGCGACATCGTGTTCGTCGATCTGCCGTCCGTCGGCAGCACGGTGGAGAAGGGTGGTCAGTTCGGCGAGGTGGAGTCGACGAAGTCGGTGTCGGAGATCTATGCCCCGGTGTCGGGCACGGTGACAGCGGTGAACGACGCGTTGACGTCGAACCCCGAACGGATCAATCAGGATCCCTACGGCGAGGGCTGGATCTGCGAGCTCGAGCTCGCGTCCGATGCGGACCTCGCAGGCCTGCTGGACGCGGCCGCGTACGGTGACCTGACGGCGGACTGAACCCATGTTCTGGCAGCCCGTGCCGTCCGGAGAACCCGGTCGGGGGTTGGGGTACCGTGGACGCCGTGTTCTGTAACAACTGCGGGCACCGCAATCCCGAGGGCGTCAACTTCTGTTCCTCGTGCGGGCACGCGCTGCTGGCCGAGGGCGACGAGGCCACCATCACGCTCCGTCCGGGCGACGACCCCGAGTCCGGAGAGGTCCGCCTCGACGTCGAACAGGTCGAGGTGCCGCACGGGGCCGGGGTGCTCGTCGTGACCCGGGGCCCCAACATCGGCGCCCGCTACCTGCTCGGGGACCAGGTGGTCCGGGCCGGCCGGCACCCCGAGAGCGACATCTTTCTCGACGACATCACGGTGTCCCGGCGTCATGTCGAGATCGTGCCGAAGGACGGGGGCGCCTACGTGGTGCGCGACGTGGGCTCTCTGAACGGGACATACGTCAACAGGGAGCGGATCGACGAGGTGCAGCTCGCACCCGGCGACGAGCTGCAGATCGGCAAATTCAAGCTCGTCTACCTGGTGGCGGGGAACGAGTGAGCAGCCGTACGTACCTCTCCATCGGTGACGTCCTCACGCTCCTCCGGGAGGAGTTCCCCGACGTCACGATCTCGAAGATCCGCTTCCTCGAGAGCCAGGGATTGGTCAATCCGGAGCGTTCGCCGTCCGGCTACCGCAAATTCTTCGAACACGACGTCGAGCGCCTGCGCTGGGTCCTGCGCCAGCAGCGAGAGCACTTCCTGCCGCTGAAGGTGATCCGCGACCGCCTGGCGGACGGCGATCTCGACGATGCCCCGCAGCGCGGCGTCAATGGGAAGCCGGCCGAGCCGGCGGGCCCCACGTCGCACGCGGCGGACTCCATCGGTACCGCCGTCGACGAGCAACCCACGAAGGCGGACGAGGAGGCTATGGCGCGCATCCTGGCCGATGCGTCGCGCCGCGCCGCCCTCATGCCCGAGACGGCACAGGTTCGGCGCGGCTTGCAGGTCGTAGGGGAGGGGGCACCGGAAGCGGCGAATCCGGCGGGAGCGCCGGCACGCGACAAGAGCGCCGACGCCGCGGCGACGGGGCCCGGGCCAGCACAAGCCGCGCACGCAAGCAAGGCGGCCACTCCCGCGCCGTCCGAGTCCGACGATGCCGCGCCGCACGCCGGAAAGGCGCGGACGCCTGGTCCATCCGCACCTTCTGAGGCTCCGTCCCGTTCCCCTGCGTCCCCGGGCGCCGGCGGTCCCGCGGCGGCGGCCGCGGCCACGAACAGCATGGCCACGGGGGCAAGCCTGACCGCCCAGGAGGTCTGCGCCGCCTCCGGGCTGACGGCCGAGGAGCTGGACGGGCTCGAGAGCTTCGGTCTGATCGCCTCGATGCGTATCGCCGGAATGCAGACCTATGACGAGGAGGCCCTGGCGGTCGCAAACCTGGCCGCGGCCTTCCGCGGCTTCGGGATCGAGCCGCGCCACCTGCGGCTGTACCGCAACGCGGCCGACCGCGAGATGGGCCTGATCGAGCAGGTCATCATCCCGCTCTTGCGCCAGCGGAACCCCGAGTCCCGGCAGCGGGCCGTCGAAGGGGCGGACCAGCTGGCAGCCCTGGGCCAGTCAATGCGAGCCTCGTTGCTCCGCCAGGCCCTCCGGCAGCATTTGGGGGGGTGACGCAAGGCCGGGATCCGGCGCTACATTTCTGTACGTGGTCCGTGTGCTCCTACGTGCGGTCCGGGTGGATCTGCAGTCGAACACCCCCGTGCTCTTGCTTCAGGAGACCGAAGGTGAGGGGCGCACGCTCCCGATCTTCATCGGCAGTCCCGAGGCGACCGCCATCGCCTACGCCTTGCAGGGCGTGACCATGCCGCGGCCCCTGACCCACGACCTGATGCGCGACATGCTGGGTGCTCTGGACATCACCGTCGAGCGGGTGATCATCACCGAGCTGCGTGCGTCCACCTACTACGCCGAGCTCCACCTCCTGCGCGCCAAGGAACGGACCATCGTGTCCAGCCGGCCCTCCGACGCCGTCGCGGTCGCCGTGCGGACGGAGTCGCCGATCTTCGTGTCCGACGAGTTGATGGAGTCGGAAGGGATCATCCTGACGCTCGATGCCGACGACGAGGAGGAGGAGACGCCCGACGAGTTGGTGGGCCAGTTCCGCCAGTTCCTCGACTCGGTACGGCCGGAAGACTTCGAGGGGTGACCCAACCTCGTTGGGCGCTCGCCCTACTGGCGGGCGCCGGCCTCTGCCTGGCGGCGTGCAGCAACAGCCCGGGCCCGAAGCATGCGACGACGACCACCCACCACGCCACGTCGACCTCGTCCTCCAGCACGACCTCGACGCAGCTCCTCGACGACGAGCTCGACGGCGGCCGCCATGCCGGCGTGTAGCCACATCTCGGCCTCGGCCGGGCAGTCGCAGGGCGCCGCCGGCACGATCACCGGCGTGGTGACGGTCACGAACACGGGGACCACTTCCTGCACCGTCGACGGATACCCGACGGTGGCTCTGTACTCGGGGAGCGGCGCCCCCCTCACCGTCACGATGGTGAACGGGCTGACCGTCAGCCTTTCGCCCCAGGCGAGCGCGCCACCCTCGTCTGTGACGATCGCGCCGTCGGCGACGCGCACAGTTCGCCTACCAGATCTCCGACGTGCCGGTGGGGGCCGAGACCAGCTGCCCCGCCTCCGAGCAGGCGACGACGACCATGCCGGGAGCTTCGGCGTCGTCGCCCTACTTCGCCCTTGGCCATCGCCCCGTGCAACAACGGGACGATCAGGGTGTCGCCCGTCTACAAGACGTCTTAGCGGCCCGGGCGCCACCAGGATGCGGCCGCGCACGGCGGCGTCGAGGACACGATCCAGGGCCGCGGTGAGGCCGTCGAGACCGATCTCCTCGTTCACCATGTCCTCGCAGTGGCCGAGTGGGAACGCGTCGGCCATCTCGGTCCAGAGCTCGCGGCGCTCCTCGATCGGCGTCGCGACGGTGTCGATCCCGAGCAGAGCGACGCCGCGCACGATGAACGGGTACACCGTCGTGGAGAGGTCGTTGCCACCGGTCAGGCCGCTGGCGGCCACAGCCCCGCCGTAGCGCACTGTCCGCAGCGCCTCGGCGAGCGCCATGCCGCCGACGCAGTCGACGACGCCGCCCCACAACTGCGGCCCGAGCGTGCGGCCGTCGTCCTCGGTGAACTGGCGGCCCACCACCTGCGCGGCACCGAGCTCCTTCAGGTAGTCCTGCTCGGCCGTCTTGCCGGACGACGCGACCACCTCGAACCCGGCGTTGGCCAACAGCGCCACCGCTGCGCTGCCGACGCCACCCGACGCACCCGTCACCAAGATCGGGCCGTCGTCGGCCGTCGTCCCGTGCTGGCGCAGCCGGCGCAGCGAGAGCAGCGCGGTCAAGCCGGCCAGCCCGATGATGGCGGCGCTGCGACAGCTCAGGCGATCGGGGAGGGGCACCACCCAGTCGGCCGGCACCCGGGCATAGGCGGCGAACCCTCCGTGGTGCGCCACGCCCAGGTCGTACCCCTGGACGAGGACGCGCTGGCCGGCGCTGAACTCGGCGCTCGAGCTCTCCTCCACGACGCCGGTCAGCTCGACGCCGGGCACGAGCGGGAACTTCCGGGCGACCCGGTTGCCCGGGCGGGTGACCATGGCGTCCTTGAAGTTGATGGCGGTCCACTCGACGCGGATCAGGACATCGCCCGCCGGGAGGTCGCCCTCGGTCAGCTCGACGACGGCGGGCCGGATCACCTCCCCCGACTTCGACAGCACATAGGCCGGGAAGCGCACCGACTCACTGTAGAGGCCGTCGGCGGCGGTCTCCGCCACGGCGGTCTCCGCCGGATACGTTCGCACGGTGGTGCTCACGACTGGAGACTACGGGCGTTGGCCGTCGCCTCTGACCGCGGGTGAGGTTGCCCGAGGCAAGGTGTCACTGGCGGAGCTGTGTTCGGACGGCGCCGCGCTGTACTGGCTCGAGTCCCGACCCGAGGAGAACGGGCGCGTCGTGTTCGTGCGGGCGGACGCCGACGGAGCCCCGCGACCATTCCCCGGCGAGCGTGAGCATCCGGAGCCGGGTGCACGAATACGGCGGCGGCGCTGTGTGCCTCGTGCCGGGTGGGGCCGCCGGGCTGCCTTCGCCTACGTGGACCAGTCGGACCAGCGTGTGTGGCTCTGCAACGGCCCGTCCGCTGCACCGGGGAGTGCGGCGCCGCGGCCGCTGTCGGCTCCGGCGCCCGAGGGGTCGGCCTACCGCCACGGTGGGCTGAGCGCAACGGCGGACGGGCGCTGGGTGCTGGCCGTCCGCGAGGCACACACGGACGACCGGGCGGCCGCCCGCAACGCAGCATCGTCGCTCTCACCACGTCCGGCAGCAAGCCGATGGAGTCGACTCTGCTCGACGGGCACGACTTCTTCGGCGCCCCTCGGGTGGACGCGACGACGGCGCGCCTCGCCGTCGTGGTCTGGGAGCACCCGGACATGCCAGTGGGACGCCTCGTCGCTCGTCGTCGTCCCGCTCGGTCGCGCCGGTTCCTCCAACCCCGACGACGCCGCGCTGGTACCTGCGGGCACGCCCTGGGTCGCCGCCGGCGGACCGGAGGAGTCGATCGGGCAGCCGGCCTGGCGACGCGACGGCAGGCTGCGCTTCGTGTCGGACCGGCGAGGGTGGTGGCAGCCCTACGTCCACCCCGGCACGCCCGACGCCACGGCCGCGGACCGAGCCGCTCACCGACGCTGCGGCCGAGTTCCACGGCCCGACTGGGTCCTGGGCCAGACGCACGATGGCGGAGCTGCCCGACGGGACGGTCGTGGCACGGCGGACGTCGGCCGGCCGCGACGCCGTCGTGCGCCTTCAGACAGGCAGCCGCACCCGAACGTGCTCGCGCAACCTTGCGTGTCGATCGCCGGCTTGTGCGCCCACGGTGACGGGGTCGCGCTGATCGGCAGCACCCCGGACACACCTACGAACGTGTGGGTCGATCGAGCGGGCCGAGCCACCGCAGCCCCTGCGAACCGGCGCCGGCGTTCGCCGGCCGAGCTCCGCCCCGAAGACCTCGCACACGGTGAGCCGTTCACGGTGACCGGCCGCACCGGCCGGGCCGGTGCACGGGACGCTGTACCGGCCCGCCGCCCCGAGCCCTCCGACGCCACAGAGCGAACGCACCGCCCACCGAGTCTGCCCGCCGCCACTCGTCACGTGGTGCCACTCCGGGCCCGACCTCGGCCTGCCAGCCGGGCCTCGACCTGACGCTGCAGTTCTTCACCACCCGCGGCTTCGCCGTCGCGTGCGTCGACTACGCGGGGAGCACGGGCTACGGCCGCGCCTACCGCTGCGCGCTCTGGGGCCAATGGGGCGTGGCGGACGCGGAGGACTGCCTCGATGCGGCCCGCCACCTCGCCGACCGCGGCGACGTCGACCCCGACCGCATGGCCGTGCGCGGCGGCAGCGCCGGCGGCATGACCGCGCTCAACGCACTGGCGGCGGGGGAGGGGTTCAAGGCCTGCACCGCGCTCGTACGGGGTGACCGACCTGCTGAGCCTGGCCGCGACCACGCACGACTTCGAGGCCCACTACAACGACCGCCTGATCGGGCCGCTCCCCGAGGCGCGCGACCTCTTCGTCGAGCGGTCGCCGGTGAGCCGGGCCGCCGCCATGACAGGGGGCGGTGCTCCTGCTGCAGGGCACCGACGACGCCGTGGTGCCTCCGGCGCAGGCGGAGCGCATGCGAGATGCCCTCGTCGCCGCCGGGAACCCCGTGCGACCTGCGATTCTTCGAGGGCGAGGGCCACGGCTTCCGCCGGGCGGACACGTTGACCGCATGCCTCGAGGCGGAATTGGCGTTCTATCTGGAGGTGCTGCACCTCTAGGATCGGGGACAGGTTCCGCCTGCGCCAAAGCCTCTGCGCGAGGATTTTCGAGACGCCATGCCGATGACCGCTCTGACCATCACCGATTGGGGCAATCGCTGCGTGCGCCGTGGCGCGGCACGGCGTTCGACCGGGTGCGGAGGATCTCACCGGTGAACGGCGACGCCTTGCTCTACGCCATCAGCGCACTCTTCGCGCTCGTGACCATCTACACGTCGACCAACGGGCTCTACCAGGTGTGGGGACGCATGGCGCTGGCCCCGTTCGCGTTCGGCGCCGTGGCCTCGGCCGGCCTCGCGCTGTTCCTCCGGCGCGCCCGCCGCCGACAGCCCGGACAGAGGCTGACGACGGTGCAGCACCGCCGGGCCTGGGCCGCCCGCATCGGCGTCGCCGTCTGCGTGTTCGCCGGCGCGCTCGCCATCCCGCTCGGGATGGAGGTCCTGTGGCGCTTCGACGGCGTGGCCGGTTCGCACGTGCAGCCCGAAGGACCGACGGTCGAGGTCGGCGGCCAGGACCTCGTGAAGGGGCAGGACCCGTACCAGAAGATCGTCGACCTGCACCACCCGGTCAAGTACCACGCGCCCGGCGAACCGGACACCCCGGGCTTCCTGCCGTACCTGCCGCTCATGGCGGTGCTCGGGCATCCCGAGCGACATCTGGCCCAACAACGGCCTCAGCGACGCCCGCATCTTCTTCTGCGTCACGACGCTCGCGGCCGCCGCGGTCGCGCTCTCTCTCTGCCGTGCGAACGGGCGCCGCAAGTTCCGCGCGCTCCAGGCCCTGATCATCCTTGCCCCTCGCCTCACTGCCGCTGGCCACCGGAGGCGACGACATCCCGGTGGTGGCCTTCCTGCTCCTCGCCATGGTGCTGGCGCAGCGTCGGCGACCGTTCGCGTCCGGCATCGTGCTCGGCATCGCGTCGGCCATGAAGTTCACCGCCTGGCCGCTGGCGCTGCTCGCGCTGTTCGCCGCCCGGAACCGCAAGGGCGAGCGCAAGCCGCTCACCATGCTGGCGGGCCTGCTCGTCGTCGCGATCCCGACGATCTTCCCGTTCGCGCTGCGCGGCCCGATCGCGCTCATCGATGACGTCGTGCTCTTCCCGTTGGGGTTGAGCGCAATCCCGTCGACCGCAGCCAGCGCACTCCCCGGGCACGAGCTCGTCCTCGCCTTCCCGGCCTTGAGCCGCGTGCTGCCGGTCTCGGTCGGGTTCGTCCTGGCGCTGGTCCTCGCCCGCTACCTCTACAAGCACACGGCCCAGCACCGTGTCGCAGGTGTGCAACATCACCGCCGTCGTCATGTGCGCGCTCATCCTGCTCGCGCCCAACCCACGCGTCGGCTACCTGCTGTACCCGATCAACTTCTTCGTCTGGGCCTACCTGTTGGCGCCACGCCCCGAGGATCTGGAGCTCTTGCCGACCGGCGGCACTGAGGACGAGGTCGCACCCGCGGCGATCGCCGCCTGACGTCCCGTCGCTCGAATCAGCTCTGGTCGTCGTTCTGCTGGAGCAGGCGGATGGTGAAGTCCGTTTCGCCCGACGGCCGGCGCACCGTGGCCGAACTTTGTCGGCGGGATCGTCGCCCCCATCTCCCAGTAGTAGCCGTCCGTGCCCGCCAGCTTCCCGAGAACCTCGAGCGCGCCGGGGTTGTTGGCGGCTGGCCCCTTGTCGAAGACCTGCCAGCCCTGCTGGTGCAGGGTCGGCCGCGAAGAACGCGAGCAGCGCACCCTGTGAGTCCGTGGAGCGCAGCGTCACCTGCGCGTCGAACTGCCCGGCACCCGCGGCGTTGTTCTGGTGCGAGATCCGGATCGACCCGACCGGCACCGTCACGGCGTTGATGATGTTCGAGGGAGGCTCGCCCAGACCCGACGATCGGCCTCAGCGCGTCGGCCGGCCGGCTCGGCCCGGAGCGGGCTCCCCGGCACGGCGCTCGGTGGCCCCGACGTCTTCACCGGGGCAGGGGATTGGGAGGAGACGATGCCCAAGGTGACGAAGACGGCCAGGATCAGCACCGCGAGCCCGAGCACGATCATGGCCGGCCTGATGGAGAACCCGCCGGGAGTCGGCGGCCGCAGCGGCTCGGCTTCCGCCGGCTCGGCCAGCCGGGTGTCGGCGTCGTGCAGCGTCATGGCCCATCCAGCCTACGGCCGGGCCGACCACCCGAAATGGTCGACCGGCCCGTGCCCTGCGCCGAGGCGCCAGCCTGCCCCTCCGGACGAGGGCCCGGTGCACGAAGTCCTTGGCCGCCGCTGATGGCATCGAGCATCTCGTCGCCCTGGGCGAGTCGGGCGGCGATGGCGGCCGACAACGAGCAGCCCGTGCCGTGGTCGTTGCCCGTCTCCACCCGCGCGCTCGGCAGGACCGTGACCCCTTCGGGGCCGACCACGACGTCATCCGCCGAATCGGTGAGGTGGCCTCCCTTCACGACCACCCAGCGGGCGCCCCGCTCCCGGAGTCTGCTCGGCCACGGCGACCCGGGCGTCGAGCGAGACGAGCGCCTCCACCGTCGTGCCGCCCAGCACGGCGGCCTCGCGCAGGTTCGGCGTCGCCACCAGCGCCTGGGGGAGCAGCCGCTCGAGGTAGGCCGCGATCCCCTCCGGCTCCAAGAGCGGGTGGCCGGTGGACGAGACGAGCACGGGGTCCACCACGAGGCTCGGGAGGCGACCCTGCTCGGCGAGGCAGGCCACTTCGAGCGACGATGCCGCCGTTCGCCAGCATGCCGGTCTTCACGCTGCGGACGTCGAAGTCGTCGAGGACGGCCTCGACCTGCAGCCGCACGAACGCCGGATCGAGGGCCACGACGCCACGGACTCCCGTCGTGTTCTGTGCCGTGACCGCGGTGAGCGCGCTCGTGCCGTGGACGCGCAACGCCGCGAAGGTCTTGAGATCGGCCTGCGCGCCCGCACCACCTCCCGAGTCCGAGCCCGCGATCGTCAACGCGGTCGGCGGCGTGGCGGATCTGCGACATCCGGGCCACGATAGGCGGGCACTGGAGGTAGGGTCGTTCGGGTGACGACACCGCCGCGCACCGATGTGACCAGCGCCGATGCGCCAGATCCCTTCTGCATCGCCGGGGAGGTGCTGAAGTCCCGGCTGCTGCTCGGCACGGGCGGCATGACCAGCCTCCACGCCTTGCGCGCCGCGCTCGAGGAATCGGGCACGAACCTCGCCACCGTGGCGGTGCGGCGGGTCGAGCCGTCACGCCAGGGCTCTCTGCTCACGCTCTTCGACGAACTCGGCATCCGGGTCCTCCCGAACACCGCCGGCTGTGCCACCGCGTCGGAGGCGGTGCTCACGGCCAAGCTGGCCCGCGAGGCCTTCGGCACCGACTGGGTGAAGCTCGAGGTCATCGGGAACGACCGCACGCTGCTGCCCGACGCCGTGGAGCTGCTGCAGGCGGCCGAGCAGCTCGCCGAGGACGGGTTCGTGGTCCTGCCCTACACGACGGACGACCCGGTCCTGGCCTTCCGCCTCCAGCAGGTCGGTTGTGCCGCGGTGATGCCCCTCGGTTCGCCCATCGGGAGCGGTCTCGGCATTCGGAACCCGCACAACATCGCGCTGCTCCGCCAGTCGGTCGACGTCCCGGTCATCCTCGATGCCGGCATCGGGACGGCGTCCGATGCTGCGCTGGCCATGGAGTTGGGCTGCGACGGCGTCCTCGTCGCGACGTCGGTCAACCGAGCGCACGACCCGGTCGCCATGGCGCGGAGCATGCGCCTGGCCGTGGAGGCGGGATGGCTCGCCCGCCGGGCCGGCCGCATCCCCGTTCGGTTCCACGCCGAGCCCTCCAGCCCGCTCGAGGGCCGGGCCGACCTGGGCGGACCCTGTTTGACCTGTAACTGAGGTCAGCCTAAAGTTAGGCGTACCCTAACTTTCGGTGGTGCAGGTCAGCGAGGTGCCGCGGTCCGATGCGAGGCGAGTGGAGGCGGTGGCGGGGTCGGCGGTTGCGTCGCGCCGCCGTGGCCTGCTCGATCCCATTGGCCTTCCTCCTCGCTGGGTGCGCCCAGGGTGGGGGAGCGGGTTCGGCCGGAAGCCTCACCGTCTACAGCGGGCAGCACGTGCAGACGACGGAGGCGCTGGTTGCTGCGTTCGAGCGCGAGAGCGGCATTTCGGTGAACCTTCGCTCGGACGACGAGGACGTCCTGGCCGACCAGATCGTGACCGAGGGCAGTCGATCGCCCGGCCGACGTCTTCTTCACGGAGAACTCACCGCCACTGCAGTACCTCGCCTCGAAAGGGCCTGCTCGCTCCGGTCGACGCCGTCCACCCTCCACAACACGCCGTCACGGTTCAACTCGCCCGATGGGCAAGTGGGTGGGCGTGTCGGCCCGTGTGAGCGTGATGGTCTACAACACGAAGCTGCTGGCAGCGTCAGGATCTGCCCAGCTTCAGCGATGGAACTGGCGGACCCCAAGTGGAGCGGCAAGATCGCCATCGCCGGAGGCGAAACCGACTTCCAGCCCATCGTCACGAGCATCGAACGGGCTTACGGGGAGCATGCGGCGCTCAACTGGCTGAACGCCGTCAAGGCGAACGCGGGCGGCCACAACTATCCCGAGCAACGAGACCGTGACGTCCGCAGTGAACAAGGGCAGGTCGCGTTGGGGGTCATCAACCAGTACTACTGGTACCGGGAGCGGGCGCAGGTCGGTACGGCCGGCATGCACTCGGCGATCGCATACTTTGCGCCGCACGACGTCGGCTACGTCCTGAACGTCTCCGGGGCGGGAGTGCTGCGCTCGTCGACCCATCAAAAGGCCGCGCAGCGGTTCCTCGCCTTTCTCACCTCGGCGCAGGGGCAGGAGATCATCGCCCACAGCGACAGTTTCGAGTACCCGATCGCGTCCGGCGTGACGACGGCCCAGCCCGAGACGCCGTTCGCGGCGCTGCAGCCCAATGACATCACGATCGCCGAGCTCGGCACCGGCGCCGAGGCAATAAAGCTCTTGCAGGAGGCGCAGCTGTTGTGAGGCGAGCATGGCGGGATCGCCATCACCGTCCGGGTGGGCACAGGCCAATCGGGCTGACCGTGGTCGCCGTGCTCGTCTCGGCGGTCGTGCTCGTGCCGCTCGCATTTCTCGTCGTGCAAGCGGTGCAGGTCGGATGGGCCGAGTTGCAGCATCTGCTGTTCCGTCACCTCACTGCGGTGCTCGTGTGGAACACCGTCTCGTTGGTCGTGGTCGTGACCGCGATCTGCGCGGTCGTCGGGACACTGGCGGCATGGTTCGTCGAGCGGACGGATGTGCCCGGCCGGCGTTGGTTCGCCGTCCTCGTCGTCATCCCGCTCGGTATCCCCGACTTCGTGGTGAGCTTCGGTTGGCGCGCCATCTTTCCTTCGATCGGCGGGTTCTGGGCGGCCGTCCTCGTCATGTCGTTGGCCGTCTACCCGCTCGTGTTCCTCCCGGTGGCTGCCAGCCTTCGCTCGGCCGACCCGGCGCAGGAGGAGGTCGCACGCAGCCTCGGCTTGGGGCGGATCCGCACGTTCTGGACAGTGACAGTCGGACAAGCGCGAGTCGCCATCCTTGGCGGCGCCATCCTGGTCGGGCTCGTCGTGCTGGCTGAGTTCGGCGCCTTCGAGATCCTCGGGTACCAGACCCTCACGACCGAGATCTACAACGAGTTCCAGGTCGGCTTCAACGAACCGGCCGCGTGCGCGCTGTCTTTGATCCTCGTCCTGCTCGGCGGGTTGTTGTTGGCCAGCGAGGAACTCGTGCGGGGTAGCGGACGAACGGCGCGGCTCGGGTCGGGCGCGGCGCGGCGCAGCCAAACGGGTCACGCTCGGACGGGCTCGGCCGGCGGCGCTCGTCGGGCTGACGCTGCTCGTGGTCCTGGCCCTCGGTGTCCCGGTCGGAGCAATCCTCTACTCTGATCGTGCAGGGCGGACAGAGCACCTTGCCGCCTGCGTCACTGGGGATCGCCACGGGGAACACGTTCGCCTTCGCGGCCGCGGCCGGCATCGTCGCCACCATTGCCGCGTTGCCGATCGCCCTGTTGTCTGTGCGCTTCCCGCGGCCCGGGATCCTGGCCCTCGAACGGGTGAACATGCTCGTGCTGGCGGTGCCGGGGTTGGTCGTGGCTCTGAGCCTGACGTACCTGACCGAGCACTTCCTCCAGGGCCGCTTCTATCTGACCGACCCTCTGCTCGTCATCGCCTACGCCATCATGTTCTTCCCTCTCGCCATCGTGTCCGTGCGGGCGGCGATCGCGCGTGCTCCGACGGGACTCGAGGAGGTCGGTCGTTCGTTGGGCGTCCACCGCCATTCGGTGATGTGGCGGGTCACGGTGCCGTTGGTCGCACCTGGCCTCGCCGCAGCATTCGCCTTGGTGTTCCTGGAGACGGCGACTGAATTGACTGCGACGCTGGTGCTTCACCCAACGGGCGTCGAGACGCTGGCTACGCAGTTCTGGGCCTATCAGTCGAACGGGTCGTACAGCCAGGCAGCGCCCTATGCGTTGGTGATGGTGTTGATCGCCGCGGTGCCCGGGTACGTGCTCGGTCGTTGGTTCGATCGTCAGCCCGAACGGATGGCACAGGCCGGCACCGCTCCGGTAACGGCACCTCCGGCACTGGTGGCGGCATGAGAGGTTTGACCGTCAAGGCGGTCACCAAGGCCTTCGGACAACAGTCGGTCCTCTGCGGGGTCGACCTCGTGGTGCCTGACGGATCGTTCACCGCGATCTTGGGCGCTTCGGGCAGCGGCAAGACCACTCTCTTGCGCATCGTCGCCGGCTTCGAGCGACCCGACGATGGTGAAGTGTGGCTCGGCGACCAGTTGGTCGATGACGCCCGTTCGCGCTACCTGGCCTGCGAGCGGCGGCGTATCGGCTACGTGCCGCAGGAGGGTGCACTTTTCCCTCATCTCAGCGTCGGTCGCAACGTGGGATTCGGCCTCTCCCGACAGGCGGCACGGCGCACGCGGGTCGACGAACTGCTCGAACTGGTCGGGCTCGCGGGCTATCGACGCCGCTATCCCCATCAGCTGTCCGGGGGCCAGCAACAGCGAGTGGCCCTGGCGAGAGCACTGGCAATCGAGCCGGAAGTCGTCCTCCTCGACGAGCCCTTCTCGTCGCTCGACGCGGCGCTGCGGGCATCGGTGCGCTCCGACGTGCTGGGTGTTCTTCGCCGGGCTGGCGCCACGTCGGTCCTCGTGACCCACGACCAGGACGAAGCCCTCTCCATGGCCGACCAGGTCGCGGTGCTCCGCGACGGCGTCGTGGCCCAGCTGGACACGCCGGCCGGCCTCTATGGACACCCAGGTGATGCGGGGGTCGCCCGGTTCCTCGGCGAGGCGAACCTGATCGAGGGTGAGATCCGCGATGGCATGGCCACGACGATGCTGGGCCGGCTGCCGGTGGGATCGTGGTCCGGCCCACCATCGGGCCAGGCACGCGTCATGGTGCGGCCCGAACAGATCGAGCTGGGGGACGTGGGGGAGGGGATCGACGGCATCGTGGCCAGCTACGAGTACTACGGGCACGACGCAGTGGTTCGCATCCGGCTCGAGCGGATGGGCGTCCCTGAGCCTGGGATACCCGAGCTGGTCGTGAGGATCACCGGGGGACCGCCACTGGCGGCCGGGCTGCGGGTCGGGCTCTCCGTGCGGGGTCCCGTCGTGGCCTGGCCTGCCGATCCCGGCTGGCCAGAAAATTCACGCGAATGACGCGTCCGTAACTACTGCGATGTCGTCCTGGGTCCACTAGAGTTGAAGGTGGAGATCCAGCGCGAGGAGGTAGTGGAGATGGCGGCGGAGGCCTCAACCCGTGTCGGAGGGTATTCCGGGCCGCAGGTCTGCGGCCTGGTGGGGATTACCTACCGGCAACTCGACTATTGGGCCCGCACGGGTCTGCTGCAGCCGTCGGTCGCCTCGGCCAAGGGCAGCGGATCGCGCCGGGTCTATTCGTACTCGAACGTTCTCGAGCTCAAGGTGATCAAGCAACTGCTGGACGCCGGCGTTTCGTTGCAGTCCGCGCGGCGCGCCGTGGAGTGTCTGCGCGAAGACCTCGGGACAGAGGTCGCATCCGCCAACCTCGTGCTCACCGGTAACAGCTCGGTGCTGGCTCGCACCAACGGCGAAGTCGTGGACCTCTTGGCCGGTGGTCAAGGTGTCTTCAACATCGTTCCTCTCGCGGGCGTCGTGGAGCAGCTCGAGGCAGACATCGTGCGGCTGGACACGGCCGAGCCGGCATCTGCAAAGGTCCGCCCGGTGCGGGTTCCGGCCAAGCGGGCCGCCGGGGAGTGAGCGTTACGGACCCCGCGCACAGTGGGCGCACGCGCCATCCGGCCTGTGCGCCCGCCGGTCACGTCCGCTTCGCGCATCCTTCCGAGCGGCTGTTCGCGGTGCTGCTCGACCTGAGCGGCGAGCACTGGGAGTACGAACCTGTGGAGTTCCCCCTCGAATGGGATGTGAACGGTTCGCCGGTATCCGGCTTCCGCCCCGATTTCTACCTGCCTGGACGTGGCGTCTTCATCGAGTTGACGACGGCGGACCAACGACTGGTCACCCGCAAGAACCGAAAGGTGCGGCGTATGCGCCAGCTCTATCCCGAGGTGCCTATCTGTATCGTCTACCAACGGGACTTCGCGTCGCTGCTTGCCTCCCATGGCCTTCCGCTCGTCACCGCCGGAGCCGCGTAGTCTGGCCAAATGAGCGGTGAAACAATCGACGGCACTTCCGCGTTGCGGGTGTCACCGCTGCACGCCGCACATGTCGCACTCGGCGCGAAGATGGTTCCTTTCGGTGGATGGGAGATGCCAGTCGCCTATCCGTCGGGCACGGTGGCGGAGCACCGCAGCTGCCGCGCCGATGCAGTGGCCTTCGACGTCTCCCACCTGGGAACGGTGCGGGTCACGGGGCCGGACGCGTTCGAGCAGCTCCAGCATGCGCTGAGCAACGACCTTCGCCGCGTCCATCCCGGGCGGGCGCAGTACACGCACCTCCTTGACGAGAACGGCTCCGTTGTCGACGACCTCATCGTGTGGTGGGTCGACGAGGTTCGGTTCGATGTGATGCCCAACGCGTCGAACACCAGCGATGTGCTCACCGCGCTCGGGGGCCAGGATGTGACGGCGGAACGCGCCGTCGTGGCGATCCAGGGGCCCGACGCGCGCGCACGCTTGTCCAACATCGCGCCAGAGGCGGCAGCCGTGCACCGCTTCTGCGTCGAGCGCTTCGAGTGGCACGGCGCCCCATGCTTCGTCGCAGGGACGGGTTACACCGGCGAGGACGGAGTCGAGTGTGCGGTGCCGGCCGACGTGGCCACGGAGTTCTGGGAAGCGATCCTCTCGCAGGAGATAGCGCCTGCGGGTCTCGGGGCCCGCGACACGCTGCGGCTCGAGGCCGGGCTGCCTCTGCACGGGCACGAGTTGGGCCCGGGCATCACGCCGCTCCAGGCCGGCCTGGGCTGGGTGGTCGGGTGGGACAAGCCGGAGTTCACCGGACGGGCCGCCTTGGAGGAGGAACGGGCGATGGGCCCGGCCCGGCGCCTGCGCGGCATCGTCGCCGATGGGCGCCAACCCCTGCGCGACGGGTCCACCATCCACCACGGTTCTGACCACGTCGGGATCCTGACCAGCGGGAACTTCTCGCCCATGCGGGAGTGCGGCATCGGCCTCGGTTTCGTTGACGCGGATGCGCAGCTCCTGGACGGAGACCCCATCAGCGTGGTGCAACGGGGACGCGAACTCAGCGCGGTCCTCGTGCGCCCGCCGCTCTGGCCGATTCGAGAAGAATCCGAATAGGGGGCCGGGCGAGCCGGGCCGGTGACCTAATATCGCGGGACAACTGAATACGCCGATCGAACCGGAGCGCCAGAGTCCCCGCAGCACGCATTTCGGGGGGACGCCGGAGGAGCAACTCTCCCCAGAAACTCTCAGGCCGACATACCGCTCCGGCGAGGCAACTCTGGAAAGCGGGTGCCAGACACTCGCACCGAAGGTGGAAGCCGCTCACGTGGCGGCGAGGCTCTCAGGTCCAGTGACAGAGCGGGGAGGACATCCGACTAGCTCCGCATGAGGTGCGGGGCACGCCAGGAGGCCTCCGTGCACGGACAGCGACCATCGCCGACAGCTGAAGAGCTCGAGCCGTTCGAGAACTTTCTCCATCGCCACGTCGGCACCTCCGAGGCGGATCAGGCGGTCATGTTGAAAGCCCTCGACTATCCGGACCTGGACGCGCTGATCGACGCGGCGGTGCCGGGCGGTGTGCGTGACCTCGACGAGCTCGAGCTGCCGCCGGCCGCATCCGAACGCGAGGTTCTGAACGAACTTCGGCGCCTGGCATCGTCGAATGTCGTGGCGGAACCGATGATCGGCCTCGGGTATTCGGGCACGGTCACCCCGGGGGTGATCCGTCGCAACGTCCTGGAGAGCCCGGCCTGGTACACCGCATATACGCCGTACCAACCGGAAATCAGTCAGGGCCGGCTCGAAGCCCTGCTTGAATTTCCAGACGATGGTGGCGGATCTCACGGGACTCGACACAGCAAATGCGTCACTGCTCGACGAGGGCACCGCCGTAGCCGAGGCGGTCACGCTCATGCGGCGTCGGAGCCAGGTGGCTTCGGACCGGGTGATCGTCGACGCTGACTGTCATCCTCAAACCGTTGCCGTCCTCGAGACGCGCCTCTCCCAACTCGGGATCGAGCTCGACGTCACCGACTTGAGTGCTGAGCCACCCGAAGGGGACTTCTTCGGGATCGTCCAGCAGTATCCGGGATCTTCGGGCGCGATCCGCGACTTCGCAGAGATCACAGCGTCGGCACACGCACGCGGCGCACTCGTGACTGCCGCCGCGGACCTCTTAGCCATGGCACTGTTACGACCTCCGGGGGAGTGGGGAGCCGACATCGTGGTCGGTTCGTCGCAGCGATTCGGTGTACCGCTGTGGTACGGCGGTCCCCACGCCGCATTCATGGCGGTCAAAGCCGGACTCGAGCGCGACCTACCCGGCCGATTGGTCGGCCTGTCGATCGACGCAGAGGATCGCCCTGCCTACCGGCTCGCCTTGCAGACCCGCGAGCAACACATCCGGCGGGAAAAGGCGACTTCCAACATCTGCACGGCGCAGGTGCTCCTGGCGGTTGTGGCCGGCATGTATGCCGTGTACCACGGCCCCGACGGTGTGCGCGATATCGCCCATCGGGTGCATCGTCGCACGGTTGCCATCGCCCAGGGCCTGGAGAACTCGGGTTTTGAGCTCGAACACCAGGCGTACTTCGACACCGTCATGGCGTTGGCTCCCGGCAAAGCGTCCGACATCGTCACCGCGGCGCGCGACAGGGGAGTGCTGTTACGACTCGTCGACGACGACCACGTCGGGATCTCGTGTGGCGAGACGACGACCCAGGACCATGTGCTTGCCGTCCTCGCGGCCTTCGGGGCGCAAATCGATGGAGGAACGGAGAGACAAGACGCTCTTCCGGGTGAATTGCGCCGCCGCAGCCCGATCCTCGCTCACCCCGTATTTTCCCAGCACCACTCGGAGACTTCGATGCTGCGGTATCTGCGGGAGCTGTCAGATCGGGACTTTGCGCTCGATCGGGGCATGATCCCCCTCGGGTCGTGCACGATGAAGCTGAATGCGACGACCGAAATGGAACCGGTCGGCTTGCCCGGATTCGCTGACATCCACCCCTTTGCGCCGGCGGACACGGCGCCCGGCTATCGCTCGCTCATCGACGAGCTCGAGCGTTGGCTCGCCGACCTGACGGGCTACGCCAAGGTCTCGGTACAACCTAACGCCGGAAGCCAGGGTGAGCTCGCGGGCCTCATGGCGATACATGCGTACCATCGGGCTCGCAGCGAGCCGCAGCGCGATGTCTGCCTGATCCCCTCGAGCGCGCACGGCACGAATGCCGCTTCGGCTGTTATGGCCGGTATGCGTGTGGTAGTGGTTGCCAGCAACGCGGACGGGACAGTCGACCTCGACGACCTTCGCACAAAGTGTCGGGAACATGCCGAGGCATTGGCGGCGATCATGGTCACGTATCCCTCGACCCACGGCGTGTACGAAGAAGGCATCGGGGAAATGTGCGCTCTTGTGCACGAGTACGGCGGTCAGGTCTACATCGACGGCGCCAACCTCAATGCGCTCCTCGGTCTTGCCAAGCCGGGTCGTTTCGGCGGCGACGTCTCACACCTCAATTTGCACAAGACGTTCTGTATTCCCCACGGTGGGGGCGGGCCAGGCATCGGCCCGGTGGCCGTTGCGGCGCACCTCGTTCCCTACCTGCCTTCACATCCGATGCACCCGGACCTCGAACAGCGCAGTGGCATCGGTCCCGTCAGCGCGGCTCCCTACGGAAGTGCCGGCATCCTCGCCATCAGCTGGGCCTATATCCGGTTGCTCTCCGCGGCGGGCCTTGCCCATGCGACCAAGTCCGCGGTTTTGGCGGCGAACTACGTGGCCGCGCGGTTGGGTCCCTCGTTTCCCGTCCTCTACACGGGGAAACACGGCCTTGTGGCACACGAGTGCATCCTGGACCTCCGGCCCCTCACAAAGGCAACTGGCGTCACGATCGACGACGTCGCAAAACGCCTCATCGACTATGGCTTTCACGCGCCGACGGTCAGCTTCCCCGTCACCGGGACGCTGATGGTGGAGCCCACGGAGAGCGAGGACCTCGCGGAACTCGACCGCTTCTGCGACGCCATGATCTCCATTCGAGCCGAGATCGAAGACGTGGCGACGAGGTCGATGGCCAGTCGAGGACAGCCCGTTGCGGCGCGCCCCGCACACGGCGGGAGCGTTGGTCGCCGAGTGGGATCGCCCGTACGACAGGAGCGCGGCGGTATTCCCGGCCGGCTATCACACCTGGAAATACTGGCCCCCGGTGGCACGGATCAATCAGGCGTACGGCGACCGGAACCTCGTCTGTAGCTGCCCGCCCATCGAGGTGTTCGCGACCTGAACTGTCAGGCGCGGGCTTCGGCTTGCTCCACCACGTTCCACATCCCGGCGACTTCGACCTCGCTCATGTGGGGATCTTGCACCTTCATCTCGACGATCTGCCGAAGCAGGCCGGCGACGGTGCGCCGGTCGAAGTGGGAGAGAAAGCCGTTCACCAGCAGGGACCGGCCGAAGCCCATCAACCTTTCTTTCAAACCGCCTCCGGGAAGCTGTCCCGCCGCCATCAGGACCCACGCCAGGCCCACGTCGACGTCTGGGTCGCCCCGGTGAGCATTCGGCCAATCGATCACACAGGGACCATTCGGCCCGACCATGACGTTGAGTGGATGCAGGTCCAAGTGGAGAACCTTCGTCCCCGTCCCGATTGGCGAGGCCGGGAGGAACTCGGGCGCCTCGATGTCGTGCAACCTTCGATGAAGGTCGGCCAGCGACGCAGCCTGTCGCCGAATCGTCCAAGGGGCCCTGCCGATTGCATCGACCATGGTGACACCCTCGATCCGCTCCATGACCATGTCGAAACCGTCGTCGCTCAACTCTTCGACAGCGGGCACGGGATAACCCTGCGTCCGCATGAAGGACATGATGCGCGCTTCCATCGCCATGGAGTGTCCTTCGCGCGACCTGCGCAAGACGAGGCCTGGACCGTATTCGAAGATGTCCGAATCGCGACCTGATGCGAGAAGTGGTCCGGGGCTTTTCATTGCGCCGAAACTACCCGCGGCCGGAATGCCGAGGTGGACTCAGACGAGCGCCATGAATCCGATTGCGGCAGCCGCGGCGCCGATGCACACCACGAGGCTGCCCAACGTGTACACGACGGCCTCGGTTCGGTGCCCCGTGTGGAGGAGGTGCACCGTCTCCCAGCTGGCTGTCGACCATGTGGTGTACCCCCCGCACAGTCCGACACCGACGACGGCCAGGTAGCTCCCTCCCACGCCGTGATAGATCGCCAGCCCGGTGAGCAGCCCGAGTAACAGCGAACCGGAGCCATTGACGATCAGCGTGCCGACGGGAAGTGGGTCCGCTCGCCGTTGCCCGACGTGATGAATGAGAAGAGCACGGAGCACCGCTCCGAGGCCACCGGCCATCGCGACGAGGAGCGCCAGCCCGAGAGTAGGGGAGGGCGCACTCATGCGGATGTCATCCTTCGGCCTGCCGCGTGGCCCAAGACCACGAAGGCCAATCCGCCGGCGACCGTCGCCACGAGATAGGCGATGCAGGTGGCGACATCACCGTTCTTGCCGAGCAACGTGGCCTCGACAGCCAAGGTCGAATAGGTGGTCCAGCCGCCGAGGAACCCGATGAGAACGAGTGGCCGCAACAGCGGCGCGCGCGGCGCAACATGCTCTGTGAGCGGCACGAGAAAGCCGATGACGAGCGACCCCGTCAAGTTGACGAGCAGCGTGACCCAGGGGAACCCACCCGGGGCGCTCGGATGGTGGGCTTCGAGGAGGTAGCGCGCGACCGTTCCCAGTGCGCCGCCGAAAAAGACAGCCGCGAGAGTCCCGCCAGAGAGGCCGAGCAGCGGGAGGACCGGCTCGTCGAGAAGGTCCCTCTCACGATCTTCGTTCAGCAGCTCGTGGGCGGCGGAAAAAGCATCGTGGCCGTCGGGTGTCTCGTGCGTCGCTGGTGTCTCCATGGCTGCCCTCAGCGGTGTCAGTCAGGAGCCATCAGCCTTGTCGATCGGCGGTTTGGGGCGTGCCCCCGGCGGGATCCATCACCGCGCGCCTGCGACAGCGCACTCTCAATCTACCTCAGAGGCGCGAAAGCCGAATGGATTCAGTCGAGCCGGGGCCCTGGGGCATGTCGGAACTCGAAGGGCTCGCTGTCTCGGCCCGCCACGACGAACCAGCATTGACCGGTCGACTCCGAATCGAGGATCCGCTGAAAAGCGTCGACCACGTGGGCGACATCGATGATGGGAAACCCCATGTCGAGCAGGGTCTGCTCCGAGCCCTTGATGATGTTGGTGTACGCGAAGGACGGGCACAGCGCGTGTATCTTGATCCCGTCTGGCGCGTAGACCTCGCCCAACGAACGGGCTAGACCGACAACGGCGTGTTTGTTCGCGCTGTAGATGGGGTCGAACGGCACAGCCACGAGGCCTGCCATCGAAGCGGTGGCCACGATGGTGCCGCCGCCACTTTCCTTGATGGCCGGACGGGCCGCCGCGATCCCGAAGACGACGCCGTCGAGGTTGATGGCCATGGAGCGGCGGTACGCCTCAGGGTCGAAATCGTCGCCCATTCCGCACCACGACGTCACGCCCGCATTGAGATGTGCGATGTGCAGGCCGCCGAAAGCATCGACAGCAGCGGCCACGGCGGCCCGGCTTGCCGCGGGGTCTGCCACGTCGGTGTGCACGAATACGCCCCCCAACTCCTCGGCGACGGCCTTGCCTCTGGCGTCGTCGATGTCGGCCAGTACGACGCGTGCGCCTTGAGCCGCGAGATGCCGGGCCACGCCCTCGCCGATGCCGTTGCTTCCCCCCGTGATGAGTGCGACCTTGCCGGTGACGTCCATGAAGAGGATCGTAGGGGAGGGGAGAGCCGGGACGATCAGTCGAGCAGGGGAGCGGGGAGCGGGAGGCCGTGGACGATGCTCAGGTGCTGGATGGGCCGGGTCATCGCGACGTAAAGCAGCCGCAGGCCCCGTGGATCTGCACCAGCGATGAATGCCGGCTCGACCACCACGACGGCATCGAATTCGAGGCCCTTGGCGGCAGGGGCGGGAACGATGGTGACCGGACGGCTCATGGCGTCGCGTTCGAGCAGGCCGACCTCCTCATGGCGCCGAGCGAGCCGAACGAGCTCTGGCACCAGCTCATCGGGCGCAATCACGGCAATGAGCGCGTGATCCGCCATCAATGCGTACGCCTCGGCCAGTGAGGCGCCGGCGACCTCCTCCGTCGGCACGGTGCGGATCGTGGGCTCGGTACGCCCCGTTCTGATCGACGAGGTGGGCGCGATCCCGGGCGCAGCAGCCGGCAAGAGCTTCGAGGCCAGATCGAGTACGCGACCCGGTGCTCGGTATCCCAGGCTCAACTCCGCGTGCTGCGGCACGGCAGAGCCGGCGGTCAGGATCTCGCGCACCTCGCTCCAGTCCCGGTATGACCACGGTCCGGTCGCCTGGGCAAGATCCCCGAGGACGGTGACCGACCCGCTTGGCGTTCGCCGGGCGATCATGCGGAACTGCATCGGGGTGAGATCCTGCGCCTCGTCGACGACGACATGGCCGTAGCTCCTCGTTCGGCCACCCGTGAGGAAGCTCGCCTCGTCGAGCAAGGCGAGATCGTCGACGCTCCAGGTCGTGCCTGAGACGCTGGCCGCTTTCTTGCGCAAGAGCAGCGCCCATTCCCCAGGTTCCAGAAGACCCTTGCCGTGGCGTGCCAGCTGATCGGAAGAGGCGAGGAGGTCGCGCACCAGTGCTGCGGGGGAAACCGTCGGCCACAAGGTGTCGAGAAGGGTCCCGAACTCCTCCGTGGACGTGAGCTCGCGCTCGAACCAGGGCTCGTCCGCGCCGAAGCGGCCCGAGGAGCGAAAGGCGCGGCGCGCTTCGCTCACCAAGCGGGCGCGCAGGCGCAAGGCGCCCAGCCTTGTAGGGCGCTGGACGTGAGGTGATGGAGCTCACGAGTTCGTTGACTCTGCTGCGCGTTCAGCGTCGCCCGTGCGAAGCGCACCCGCAAGCTCACGTCATGCGTCCAACTGGGTTCTGCGGCCCTCGAGAGCTCGTCGCAACAGTTCGGCCATCCGTAGATCGCCCTTCAGCCGGCGAACCTCCATCGGCTCGTGGACGCGCACCTTGGCTTTCGGCGCCGACGTCGGTCACCGTGGTCTGGACGACGGCCTCCTCACCGAGTGAGGGGAGCACCTGCGCGATGTACCGCAGGAAGGCACGGCTCGGGCCGAGGACGAGCACGCCATCGCGGCTCAAGGATGGATGGTTGTACAGCAGGAAGGCGGCGCGGTGCAGCCCCACGGCTGTCTTCCCGGTGCCGGGACCACCCTGGACGGTCAGGAGTTGTTCGAGGGGAGCACGGATGATCTCGTCCTGCTCGGCCTGGATCGTCGCGACGATGTCGAGCATTTCACCGGTGCGCGCCCGCTCGAGCTCGGCCAACAGTGCGTCGCCGCCTCGCAGCCGAGTCGTACCGGTCTCGTTGTCAGTGCCGTCGAAGAGGTCGTCGGCAACGGCGACCACCGACCGTCGATCGACCATGATCTGGCGCCGGCGCACAAGCCCGAGTGGCTCTCGGGCACTGGCTCGGTAGAACGGCACGGCGACCGGAGCTCGCCAATCGACGACGACGGGGTCAGACTTCTTGTCCTCCACGTGACGACGGCCGATATGCCAGGTGCCACCATTCTCCTCGTCGATCCGGCCGAAGAGGAGTGGACGAGGGCTGTCGGCCAGGAGCGCCACTCGCCTCGAGAGCGCCGCGACGTAGTCGAGATCGGGATTGCCTGCTGCGATCAGTTCGTGCAGCAAGCGCTCGGCTCGCTGGCGCATGGCCGCCAACGAGGTCATTGCGCCTTCGAGGTAGTGCTGCTCGGCCTGGAGCTCCGGATCGGGCAGGGGAGGGGCCACGCTCACCACGGCACAGACCACGACAAAAAGCGCGCCAATGATGGCGCGTAAAAATCCCCGGACATTCCGGGGATAGTACCTCTATTTAGACTTCCAAACAAGGCCTCTAGCTGGGATTTCCCCTTCTGGTCTGTCCGGACCTTGAACCTTTAACCAGGGGCCTTACGGGCTGTCACTTTACTGAATATGCAAACTCAAATCAAGACCTTTTTGAGATATTTCGACGGACCCGGCGAGAGACCAGTGCCACGGTCGTCAGCCCGAGGACAGATGGGTCCGGAAGAAGTCGGCAATCCGTCGGCGTGCATCAATCGCCGAGGCCTCGTGGTATCCACCGCCCATCAGCCGGCCGAAGACTGCAAATAGCACGCTGTCGTGGTTGTTCAGGAACGAGTGGCCCGCCTCGGAGTACTCCTTGACGTCGTGGGGGATCCCATCGTGTTGCAGCGCGGTCTCGAGTTTGGTCGCCGCACCCCTCAGCGTGCGGTCTCGGGCGCCGAAGCTGCCGACGATGGGGCAGGAGCCCTTGAGGAAGGCCTCAGCGTCCTTCGGCACCTGCCCATAGTTGACGCTGGATGCGGCGAAGCCGTGACCGGGAGCCAAAAGGAGCGCGAACCCTCCGCCCATGCAGTACCCGATAACTGCCGTTTTCCCGGAACAATCGGGCCGTCGGAGGAGCCAGGCCCGTGCCGATTCGACGTCGTCGAATGCCCGGCCCTTCCGCGCCCGGAGGTCGGCGAAGACCGAGCGCAGGCACTTGAAATTGCTGCCCCAATGCAATAGGTCGGGCGCCACCGCGAGAAAGCCCTCGGAGGCCAGCCAGTCCGCCTGCTGGCGCACGTCGGGGCTCATTCCGAGCGCGTCGTGAAGCACCACGATGCCCGGAAAGGGACCCGTGCCGTCGGGCGCCGCCAGATAGCCGGGCATTGGCCCGGAGTGCGTCGGGATCTGCGTGTCCGTCAATTGCCACCTCCAAGGAACGCTCGTCCTAACGCGCCGCGAGCACCTCGATCTCGACCAAGAGTTCCGGGAAGGCCAGCCGGTCCACCCCGAGAAGGGTGCTCGCCGGCAAGGCCGAACCCAGGACCTCCTGCACCGTCTGTCCCAGCACGCCGATACAAGCATCGACGTCCGTCGTGTAGATCGTCGACTTGACGATGTCGGCGGGCTTCATGCCCCCGGCCGACAGGACGGTGACGACATTCTCCAGAGCCACCCGTACCTGCTGACCCATGTCCGCTGAAGCCGGCAGCGACCCATCCGGACCCATGGCCGTTTGACCCGAGCAGACAAGCAGCTCCCGAGAATCGCTCACCTTTACCGCCTGAGAAAATCCGAAGGCCTTGGACCACTCCCAAGGGTTGATCTCTTGCTGCGGCATTTCCCGCCTCCTTCGTTGATGCTGTGACGGTTCGGCGCAACCCTAACGACGGGCGTCCCGAGCCGGCCGCTCGTCGCATCGACACCGAGCCCAGAGGGGAGTGAGCGGACGAACCGGTTGGTCGGGCGCCTGGGGCCCTTTCGTATGAGACTTAACATAATGAACCTTATCGGCGGTTGACCCAGGAAAACGGCCTGGTCAAACGGAAGAGCCGCAGCTTCGTACCCCAACACTGATTCGGTTGGCGGAGATCGGCGCAGTTGCCGTCAGGATCGAGTACGGCGTCGACGCGGCCGCCACGAAGATCATCCCTGCGGACTGCAGCACCTCGAAGTCCTTGGCCAGGTCGTCGGATTCGATGAAGTCCGGGCCCGGCACGATGTGGAGGCGCGCTCGGGCGGGGACTGGCAGGACGCCGTAGGAGTAGAGAGGGCACCCCCTACCCCGCCGCCGGACGGGCAGGGGGCGTTCACGGGGCGTACGGCTGACTCACGGCCGCACGCCCCGGAGGCCCAACCGCGTGTCCGACCGGGGCGGGAGTGATCGAGGGGGGAAGCGACCATCCCATCGGGCTGCGGTGTTGGCTCCATCCTGCGCCATCCACCTAGGAGCCGGTGCGGACCCAGCTGTGAGGATCTTTACAGTTTGCGCCGGCGGTGCAAAAGGCCGTGGCCTGGTTCTTTCTCGCCTGGCTCGGCAGAACCCTAAGCGGGCTCACAGCTGATGTTTGGCTCACTGTGAAATCGATGCCGTCAACTGGGGGGCATGACCGAAACGGGGGCGCTCCGGGCCGAGGAAAGCCCGGTGGATCTCACCGCGGAACTACCCCTCGATGACGAGAACGTCCTCGCCGAACCCCCTCCTTCCTTCTGGCGTCGCAATCGGTGGCCCCTGGTGGCTGATCGGCGTTGTCGCGATCGCGGCGGCAATCGCTCTCCCGCTTTGGCTCACCTCTGGGTCCTCTACCCCCGTCGGGCTTTCGGTCACGACCGTGACCGTGCCGGTGACGACCGGGACGATCCAACAGACCGTGACCAGCTCCGGCACCATCGAGCCCGCCAGCCAGGCCAGCCTCAACTTCGCCGTGTCGGGGACTGTGACAGCGGTCGACGTCAAGGCCGGCCAAACGGTTGCGGCCGGTCAGACCTTGGCGACGGTCGACACCACGGCCTTGACTGAACAAGTCAACGCGGCGCAGGCCGAATTGACGGCAGCCAACGACCGCCTGGCGAGCGACGAGGCAAACAGCGCCTCCACGAGCCAGATCGACTCCGACCAGTCGTCCATCACGTCTGCCGAGTCCTCCCTCTCGACCGCGCAGACGAACCTGAACGACGCATCCTTGACGTCGACCATCGCCGGCACTGTCGCCTCGGTCAACCTCACGGTTGGTCAACAGGTCTCGGGAACCGGAAGCGGGTCCGGCGCGACTGGCGCCGGCGGCACCGGCTCGAGCGGCACCGGTGGCACCGGTGGCACCGGGAGCAGCTCGGGCCAGATCGAAGTGATCGGCACCGACGCCTACATCGTGAACACCACGGTGGACGACACACAGATCGGTCAGATCACCGACGGCGACCAGGTGAACATCACGCCATCGAGCTCGTCGTCGACCGCTGGCGGCTCGTCCACGACGGTGTACGGCACGGTTGGCTCCATCAGTCTCATCGGTAGCCAGAGCTCGAACGTCACCACGTTCCCTGTGGTGATCAACGTCACGGGCAATCCTCCCGGACTCTACGCGGGCGCGTCCGCCGACGTCAGCATCATCGTGAAGCAACTGAACAACGTGACCGAGGTGCCAACGCAGGCCATCTCTTACAACGCGAACGGTCAGGCGTACGTGACCGAGGTTGTCAATGGCGCGCACGTGACCAAGAACGTCACCGTCGGTGCTGCCGAGAACGGCGAGACGCAGATCGTCAGCGGCGTCGCGTCCGGCGCCAAGGTCCTTGAGCGAGAGATCAAGTTCAACGCCCCCGGTGGCGGCACAGGCGGCCTATTCGGGGGCAACGGTGTCGGCGGGACCCGAGGCTTCCCAGGAGGTGGGGGCGGCTTCTTCCGTCGCGGCACCGGCGGGGGCGCAGGCGGAAGCTTCCCCGTTACCGGCGGCAGCTAAGGGCGATCGCACGTGACCGCAACACCGCCTGTCGGCAACCCGCCGGTCGAACCCTCGACGCGATCGGGTCATCGAACTCGATCGGGTGACCAAGGTGTACCGCACCGGATCCATCTCCGTGGCTGCGCTCCGCGGGGTGAGCTTGACCATCGACGAAGGCGAGTACGTCGCCATCATCGGGCCGTCCGGCTCGGGCAAGTCGACCCTCATGCACATCCTTGGTTGTCTCGACATCCCGACGGCCGGTGAATATCACTTGGCCGGGGAGGACGTCAGTCACATGAGCGAGACGGCTCTGGCGGAAGTGCGCAACCGGCGCATCGGCTTCGTGTTCCAGCAGTTCAATCTCCTCGCGTCCATGACGGCCTGGCAGAACGTCGAGCTCCCGCTCGTCTACGCCGGGGTGCCCAGGGCCGAGCGCAAGGAGCGGGCAATGGTGGCACTGGCCCGCGTCGGCCTGTCCGGCCGGGTCCACCACCGGCCCGGCGAGCTCTCCGGTGGCCAGCAGCAACGCGTCGCAGTGGCACGAGCGCTCGTCACTGAGCCGGACCTGATCCTCGCGGACGAGCCCACCGGCAATCTCGACTCCGTCTCGGCGGCCGACGTGCTCCGCCTGATGAGCGAACTGCACGAGTCAGGCAGCACCTTGGTCCTCATCACGCACGACGCCGATGTCGCCTCGGCTGCGAATCGCGTGGTCGGCATTCGCGACGGCCTCCTCACGGAGAACGACCGGCGCTATCTGGAGAGCGTCCGATGAGCTGGCTCGAAACGCTGCGCACGGGTATCAACGGCGTGCGCAGCCACAGGATGCGCTCCTTCCTGACCGTGTTGGGCATTCTGATCGGCATCGCGGGCGTGATCATTGCGGTGGGACTGGGCGAAGGTGCCTCGAGCCAGGTGACGTCGGAGATCAATTCGCTCGGGTCGAACGTGCTCACCATCACGCCCGGCAGCTCGACCTCGAGCACCGGCGTCCGAGCGAGCCCTCGGCTCATCCTCGACGCTGACAATGGCCGACTCCAACGCCCTCTCCTCTCGTGTCGACGCACCAGACATCAAGGCGGTCGCGGCGATCACGTCGAGCACCGAGGTCCTGACGGCTGGCAGCCAGACCGCGACGACAAGCGTGCAGGGAACGACCGCATCGTGGCTGCCCGTGCGGGGCCGAACCCTTGCGGAGGGTCGCTTCATCGACAATCAGGACGTCCAAGATCACACTGCCGTCGGAGTCCTGGGCGCAACCACCGCATCGGAGCTCTTCACCCGAGGCGATCCGGTCGGCCAGACCGTCGAAGTCAACGGCGTGCCCGTGACCGATCGTCGGTGTGCTCAGTTCGACGGGCTCCTCGAGCTCGTCGTCGAGCTCGACGAGTGATCCGGACGACACCCTGATCGTGCCCATCACTACTGGTGCGCAGCGCATCTTCGGCGGCACCTCGCGGAACTCGCTCGAGCTCCATCGCCGTGCAGGCACGTTCGTCCGCCGACCTGACGGGGGCGTACCAAGAGGCGGATCACCTGCTGCTCGAGCTGCACGGCATCACCAACCCACCAACGCCGACTTCACGATCACCTCGGAGGCTTCCTTGATCTCGGCGAACACCTCGGTGGACCACACGCTCACGATCCTCCTCGGGGGAATCGCCGCGATCTCGCTCATCGTCGGCGGGATCGGTGTCATGAACATCATGTTGGTCTCGGTTACCGAGCGGATCCGTGAGATCGGGCTGCGCAAAGCGCTCGGGGGCGACGCCGAGAGTCATCCGCCGCCAATTTCTCGTCGAGGCCTCGGTCCTCGGACTCATCGGCGGCGCCGTCGGCGTCATCGCCGGCCTTCTCGGCGTGGCATATCTCCCAGGGCTCATCGGCGACCCCATATCGACCAGCCCGACCGCAGCGGTGGGCGCGCTCGCCATCGCCCTGGCCATCGGCGTCCTCTTCGGCGTGTACCCCGCCAGCCGGGCCGCCTCGCTCGCTCCGATCGACGCATTGCGCACCGAGTAGCTCGACATCAGCTCTGACAGCACCAGCACCCACCTACGAAAGAGGCAACAACAACCATGGAGACACCGACCGACCGCCGCACTCCCAGCAGGGGTTGGGCACGCCTTCTCGGAACCGGAGCCGCCGCACTGTTGGCCGCCGGGATTCTGGGGTCCAGTGCCTCTGCCGGCGCCGCCACGACCTCGAACAGGCCCATTGGCGCCACAGGCAGCGTGGCCGCGCTGAGCGCGTCGAGCATGGAAGTCCAGAACCCGAGCAGCGGCCAGACCACCGTGAGCTGGACGTCGACGACGACGTTCTCCAAGAGCGTCACGGAGACGGTGAGCGCGGTGAGCGTCGGTGATTGCGTGACGGCGACCGGGTCGGCGTCGAAGAAGTCCAAGACCACGCTCTCGGCGCGGAGCATCACGCTCTCGATGGCGAACAGCAGCGGCACCTGTGGCACAACTGGCGGCGCCGGCACCTTCCGCGCGGGCAACGGATTCGGGAGGGCCGCCTGCCGGCGGGTTCCAGTTCCGCGGAGGCTCCGGCGGCGGTCCGCGGAACTTTCCCGAAGGCGGTCCGCGGAACTTCCCCGGTGGCGGAGCGGCTGGGAGCAATTTCCGTAAGCAACTCGCCAACTTGGACATCGCATCGGGCAAGGTGACCGCCGTCAACGGATCGACGCTCACGATCTCGGGCATTTCGTTCTCGCCCGGCAGCTTCGCCGCTCCCGGCAAGTCGAGCAACAAGACGAAGAAGCCCACGAAACCCAAGACCGAGACCCTCAAGGTCACCACGACGAGCTCGACACCGGTGAACACGACGTCAATCGGTCACCTCCAGTGACCTCGCCGTCGGCGACTGCGTGTCGGCGTTCGGCCCCGCCGCGACCAACGGCTCGGTGACGGCCACGACCGTCCGCATCACGTCGACGGGCGGACGCGAGCTGCACCGACCGCTTCGCGGGAGGCGGCGGTGGCGCATTCTTCGGGGGCCCGGGCGGTGGCGGTGCCTAGCACTGCTCGTTCGGGTTGGGGCCGGGCTGGGCACCGGCGAGCAGTCCTGATCGGCGCGCTCGCCTTCGCGATCGTGATCGGTGGCGGAGTCACGGCGTGGGCCGAGGCTCAGGCAGCTCCGCCGGGCTACCGCATGGTCACCGTGACGCGGGCCGACATCGCCGACACGCTGACCGTGGTGGGCAGCGTCGCTCCCGTCAGCCAGGCCGCCGCGGCGTTCCAGGTCGGCGGCAAGGTGACGTCGGTCTCGGTCGTGCCCGGTTCCCAGGTCACAGCAGGCGAAACGCTCGGCACCCTTGACACCACCGCACTGAGCGAGACGGTTGCCTCTGACGAGTCGGCCCTCAATGCCGACGAGGCGAAGCTCGCCGAAGACGAGGCGAACCAGTCGGGAACGGGGTCCTCTTCGAACGGCTCGAACGGTTCGTCCGGTGCCAAGGGCTCCACCACGACAACGACAACGTCAGCCGGGCAGCGGCGGGTCGGGCTCGGGCGGACAGGGCAACACGAACGAGCCCCACGATCTCGAAGGACCAGAACACGCTGACGCAGGACGAGGCGACGCTCTCGAAGGACCAGCAGCAGGAGGCCGCTGATCTGGCTCAGGCGCAGACCGACTGCACCAGCGCCAACACCAGCACTCCGAGCGGCCAGGCAGCCTGCGAGAGCGCGTTGCAGACCGTTTCCGCCGACGAGCAGACGGTCTCGACCGACCAATCGACGGTGTCCAAGGACGAGACGGCCTTGGCCCAGGCCCTCGCAGCCGAGTCGTCGGGTGGTTCGAGTCCCGGCGCTGCCTCGACGGGCAACTCCGGCTCGAGGTCCCATGCTGTGGCAAGCCAGGCCGCCTTCACAGGCAACGCTGGGAACACCGGTTCGAGCAGTTCGCCTGGAACCGGTGGCAACGGCTCGACCAGCCCATCGAGCAGCGGCAGCGGCTCGGACCTCGGGGAACACAGACACGCCGGAGCAGATCGCATCCGACCAGGCCGCAATCGACACCGCGCAGGCGAATCTGACCGAGGCGCAGCAGTCTCTCAAGGAGGCGACCCTGACCAGCCCGATCAGCGGCACGGTGGTATCGGTCGCGATCAGCACCGGCGACACCGTGAGCGCCGGATCGAGCACCGAGATCATCACCATCCTCGGGACCAACTCGTACGAGATCGAGGCCACCCTGGACAGCTCGCAGATTCCCTCGGTCAAGGTCGGTCAGGCGGCGACCGTCGAAGTGGACGGCGTCGATGAAACCCTGAACGGCACCGTGTCGCAAGTGGGCCCGGTGCAGTCCAGCAGCTCCGGCTACAGCTATCCGGTCATCGTGGCGCTGCCGGCCTCCTCGTCGTCGGCCATGCATTCGGGCTCGACGGGCAACGTGACGATCACCACGGGAGCGGTGTCCAACGTGGTGGCCGTCCCCACCTCGGCCGTGCAGTCGTTCGGGACGACCTCCTACGTCACAGAGCTCTCCAGAGGCCAACTCACCCGCAAGGTGATCAAGGTGGGGATGGTCGGTGACACGTACATCCAGGTCGACTCAGGCCTGTCCCCCGGCCAGAGCGTCGTCTTGGTCGACTACGCCGAAGCCGTCCCCTCGTCCAATACCAATACCAACCTCGGCACCGTCCTCGGTGGTGGCGGGGTGGCGGTGGCGGCTTCTTCCCGGGCGGTGGCGGTGGAGCGTTCCAGTTCAAACGCCTCAGCACGGGCGGTGGCGGGTTCACGGGCGGCTAATCGTTTCCGCGCGCGCAGCGCACCCGAGCGACTCGGTCCGTCCTGGTACCGTCGCTGCATCGTGTCCCCGCCGGTGAGCGATCCCGCCCAGCTGGTCGACCTCGAGCGCTACCCGCTCCAGCGCCCGGAGGCAGACGCCTACCGCCGTCGTCGTGGCGCAGGCCCGTCAGCAGCTCCGTGACGGGGGTGCTGCAGAGCTCGAGGGCTTCGTCTCCCCTGCCGGCGTCGACGCCCTGGTGCGCGACGCCGACGAGCTCGCCGCACGGTGCGCACGCCTCGGGCGGCCAAGGCACGGCCTACCTCGAGTTCCCCGACTTCTCTCTGCCGGCCGACCATCCCCGGCTGCACTTCGCCGACTACGCGGTGCGCGCCGTGGCGTACGACATCACCCCGCTCGACTCGCCCCTCCGCCTGCTCTACGAGTGGGACCCATGAAGGACCTGATCGAGGCCGTCCTCGACCGGGGCCCTGTCTATCGCTATGCCGACCCCTTCGGTGCGCTGAACCTCGCCGTCATGGGCGAGGGTGACCAGCTGCAGTGGCACTTCGACCAGACCGATTTCGTCGTATCTCTGGCGATCCAGTCGGCCGAGCGCGGGGGCGATTTCGAGGTCGTGCCGCGCATCCGCAACGCGCAGGACGAGCAGTACGACGACGTCGCGGCGGTGTTGTCCGGCGACCGCACCCGCGTGGACACGCTCCCGATGCGCCCCGGCACCCTGCTCGTGTTCGAAGGCCGTTACTCCTTGCATCGGGTCTCCCCCATCGAGGGAAACCGTTGGCGCCACGTCGGCCTCCTCGCCTACGACACGCAGCCGGGCACCATGGGAAGCGACCTCCTCCGGGCCGATCGCTACGGGCGCACGGAGGCGTTCGCTGCGCCGCCGCAGACCTGGCCGCTGCCGGCATGAAGACCCAGTTCGGCGAGTCCTTCGTCGGCGAGGGCGCCAACGCTGCGCACGTGAACACGGTGCTCGGCGAGAGCGGTGGGGCAGTCGAGACCGCATGGGTGACGGCCCTGGCCACACCCCGCGCCGGCCATGTCCCCTTCGTGGCCACCGTCACGCCGGGCACGGCGGTGCGTCCTTTCACCCTGTTCGTCAACAAGGCGACGATAGAGAGCGACCGACACGCCGAGCTCACCTGGGGCCCCGCGCATGCCGGGGTGTCGGCCGGGGTGATGGAAGCGGTGGCCGACGGCATCGTCGCGGCCGCCGACGCGACCGAACTGCTGCTGATCGCGGCCGTGTGGGTGAACCCACAAGCCGCCGACGAACGACTGGTGTTCGAGAACAACAAGGAGGCGACGCTCGGCGCGCTGCGGGCGGGTAAGGAGGGTCGCCCGTTCGTGGGTGAGGCCCTGTCGGCCCGGCACGCGCCGTCCAACGCGTACTTCTCGGCATCCTGAGCGGTACGGTGGGCCCGTGGCCCCGGTCCGGCTCGATCAGGTGAACCTCGTCGTGCGCGACGTCGAGGCCAGCCGTGCCTTCTACAGCCGGCTGGGTTTGGACTTCGGTGACGCACCCGACCCCGTCTGGGCGAAACATCACGTCGGGGCCGAGCACGGGGACCACGCACCCATCGACGTCGACCTCGACAGCACGTCATTCGTCCAGAAGTGGGACACCGGTTGGCCCGGCGGCACCGGCCTCGTCATCGGCTTCAAGGTCGACTCACGCCAAGAGGTCGACGAGCTCGTCGCCGCCCTCGTCGCCGAGGGCATCCCGGTGCAGCAGGAGCCCTTCGACGCCTTCTGGGGCGCCCGCTACGCGGTCGTCAGCGACCCCGACGGCAACGGCGTGGGGATCATGAGCCCGATCGACCCGGCCACCCGCAGTGAGCCCCCGTCGCCGACATGAGCGAGGCCGTCCAGGCGATCGACGTGGTGATCGAGATCCCCACGGGGAGCCGCAACAAGTACGAGTACGACCACGAGTCGGCACATGATCCGCCTGGACCGCCGCCTCTTCACCGCCACGACCTATCCGGCGGACTACGGCTTCGTGCCCGACACCCTGGCCGGCGACGGCGACCCGCTCGACGTGCTCGTGCTGGTGGCGGACCCGACCTTCCCCGGCTGCATGGTGCGCGTGCGGATCCTGGGCATGTTCTCCATGCGCGACGAGAAGGGGGTCGACGCCAAGCTGATCGCCGTGCTCGAGCACGATCCCCAGTGGGACGGAGCCACCGACATCGAGGACGTCCCACTGCACCTTCGCAACGAGATCGCCCACTTCTTCAGCATCTACAAGGACCTCGAGCCGGAGAAATCCACCGAGGTGCAGGGCTTCACCGGCCGCGAGGAGGCGCTGGCCGAGTTGGAAGCAGCACGGCGTGCCTACCAGGCCGCCGAGGCCTGACCGCCCGACCGCCGAGCGAGCAACGAAGAGAGGACACGCAACGACATGGCATTCCCCCGCGACGAGGTCCGCGCCACGATCGAGCGGTACCACGAGCTCCGTCGGCGCATCGACGAGGGTCTCGAGCCCAACGCCTTCGGCGCGCTGGCCGACTTCTACACCGACGACGCCGTCTACGTCGACGGTGCCTGGGGCCGGCTCGAGGGCAAGAGACACCATCGCGCGCTGGTTGGTCGACTCCATGCTGGGCATGGAGGACTGGAAGTTCCCGATCGAGTTCACGGCGATCGAGGGCGATGACGTCGTCGTGAAATGGACGCAGATCCTGCCGCGCAACAAGCCCGACGGGACGCCGTACCGCCAGTCCGGCTACTCCCGGCTGGTCTACGCCGGCGACGGCAAGTTCTCCTACGAGGAGGACACGTACAACATGGCCCACGTCCTCGAGGACGTCGAGGCCAGCGGCTGGCAGCCGCGCGGCGGGCAGATGAACTTCCCTCCGGCCCACCCGGACCGCAATTTCGACATTCCCGGCGCGCCGCCGCCTGGTAGTTAGGGCGTCCCTCCGGTCGTCCCGGAGTTCCCGAAGCCGGGGAACCCTCCCCCGCCGAACGGGTTCGTGCTGCCGGATCCGGACCGGATCCGGAGCCCGAGCCGGACTGCTGCTGTTGGGCCTGCGCTTGGTTCCCGAGCGTCGCCGTCGTGGTCCGCTTGCTGTTGCCGACGTAGTAGGTGATCGTGATCGTCTGCCCGGGCTTGTCCTTCTGCACCAGCTTCTGCAGGTCCTCGGAGGACGTGATCGCGGTGCCGTCGATGTTCACGATGACGTCACCCTGCACGAGGCCCGCCTTGGCGGCCGGCGAACCGGCGACGACGGTGAGGATCACGGCTCCCGAGGTCGGGCGTGAACCCGTACTGCTGGCGCAGCGCCGGCGTCAGGGTCGTGATGTCCACCCCGAGGTAGCCCCCGCCGTTGCCGGTCTGGCCGCCCTTCTGCAGTTCCGGCAGCAGTGACTCGACCGAGGCCGCCGGAATGGCGAAGCCGATGTTCTGCGAGGAGGTGCCGTCGCTCGAGGTCCCGGCGACCGCCGTGTTCATGCCGATCACCTGTCCGGCGGTGTCGATCAGGGGTCCGCCGGAGTTGCCCGAGTTGATGGCAGCGTCGGTCTGGATCATGTTCTGCAGCGTCTCGGTCTGGGTGCCGATGCCGCCGGCCGTCACCGTGCGGCCCAGGGCCGACACGATGCCCTGGGTGACCGTCGGTGTCCCGGCGGAGAGGCCGAGCGCGTTGCCGATGGCGACGACCGAGTCGCCGACCACGGCCTTGGCGGAGTTGCCGAACGTGACGGTCGGGAGGCTCGAGGCGTTGTTGATCTTGAGCAGCGCGACGTCCTTGGTCTGGTCGTAGCCGATCAAGGTCGCCGGCAGCGGCTTCGTCTGTCCGTATTCGGTGACGGTGATGGAGCCCGTGCTGCCGCCCTCGGCTGTAGAGCTCGATCACGTGGTTGTTGGTGATCACCTCGCCGTCGGAGGTGATGATCATCCCGGTGCCTTCGTCCTCGTTGCCGTTCGACTTGACGTCGATCGAGACGACGGCGTGGATGACCTTGTCCACGAGCTGCGGGATGGTCACGTTGCCGCTGAGCACCGCGGCGCCCGGTGCGGCGTTGCTCTCGTGGATGACGGCGTTGCCGGTGCTGTTGCTGTCGTTGTTGTCGGCCAGCGCCGTCACCCCGGCGCCGACGCCGCCACCGATGAGTGCCGCGACGAGCGCCACGGGCAGCCAGGAGCGGAAGCGTCCGGGCGCCTTCGGCGCCGCGGGCGGAGGCGGTGGCGCCCCCGGGCATCGTCGGGTCCACCGGCGGCGCGGGATAGGTGAACGGGCTGGCCGGGGCGGCCGAGACAGCGGGGGCTCGGAGCCGGTCGGAGGCTCGGTCGGGTCCGCAGGCGGCCATGGCGGAGGCGGGTAGCTCGCGGTGGGTGGTGCGCCAGCGCTCGGTCGGCGACGCGTCCGACCGCGGAGGGGTCGCGTCGGAGGTGCGGGTGGTGCGCTCACCGGCGCGCCTGTCGACGGCGAGGGTCCGACGTCGGCGTTCGCATCATCGGGCGCTCCGGCAGCGGGCGCAGGCTCTCGCTGCTCGGTGTCGTCACTCATCTGGATCCTCCTGAAGGGGCACGGGTCCGCCGCACCGCGTCTGCGGTGGGTGGTCGCCCGTCCCGGCGGTTCCCGCCCTCCTGCGGACGTCCGGTCCCATGTTACGGGATGCCCGTCGGACGCCGGCATCGGGGGCCCGTGCCGAGCGCGGTAGCGTGTCCGCCGCATGTCACGCCGGATCGACATCGAGTTGACCAGCCAAACCGCAGATGGGTCCTGGACCTGGCGCGCCGCGGGCGCGCGCCAGCCCAAGGGCGTCGTGGAGGCGTCGCTGGTGCCCGCCGGCGAGAAGGTCGGCTCGGTCCTGCGCGCCGAAGTCGAGGTGGGCCTCGAGGGAATCGAGGTCCTGGCACTGTCCGCGGCCAAGCCGCAGCACTCGCCCGAGAAGACCGAGGGCCGCATCGAGGTGCGCGGCACGCCCAAGCGTGCACCGGACGTTTCGGTCGATCCTGGCCCCCGGGTCCTCCAAGCGGCGGCGCGACGACGGCGAGAGCCGGCGACCGGCGCGACCGGCGCGACCGGCGAGGACCGTGGCGAAGGTGGACGGCGACGGCTCGGGACGATCGAGGCGAGCGAGCGCGGCGACCGTCCCGCGGCGCGAGCGGGCCGCGTCGGCCCGGCGGCCGGCGGCCCGGTGAGCGCGACGGACGGCCCGCCCGCGGCGAGCGCCCGGCCGCGCCGACGTCCACGGTGCACCGCAACGCCATGCTCGCCACGCTGCGTCCCGAGCAGATCCCGGTCGCGGAGCAGCTCCTGCGGGGCGGCCTGCAGGCGGTGCGCCAGGCCATCGAGACCCAGAACACAGCGGCCAAGGCGGCCGGCAAGCCGCCGGTCGCGGGCGACGCGTTGCTCGCCATGGCGGACGAGCTCAGCCCGACCGTGCGCCTGGCCGAATGGAAGGACCGCGCCTCGGTGGCCCAGACCGCCGGCAAGGACTACCGACTGCGCGAGCTCCGCGCCGTGGTCGCGGCGTCGCGCACCGTGAACCTCGACGAAGAGGGCCGGGCCATGGCGAAGGCCCTGCAGGAGTCCCTCGACCAGCGCACCACGGCTCTGCGCGAGGAATGGCTCGCCCGCATCACCAACGCATTGAACGACGGGCGGGTCCAGCAGGCCGTCGAGGCCTCCATCCGGCCGCCCGAGCCGGGCACGCGCTGCCCCGCCGAGCTGGCCGTGCGGCTGGCCGGCGCCGCCGGCGAGGCCCTCTCGGCAGAGAAGGCGCCCGAGGAGTGGATGCAGCTGCTCGATGCAGTCGTCGCCTCACCGGTGCGGCGCAACGTCAAGCCCGCGGGGATCCCCGACGACGAGGTCGCCCGTCAGGCCGCCCGGCACGCCGCCGGCGCGGTGCCGGCACTGGCCAAGTTGCTCGGGCTCCGCATCCCGCCGCCACCGCCGCGCCGAGTCGACACCGAGCGCCGCTTCAGCCCAACCGGCGGCTGAGCGTCAACAGGCGCGCCGTGAAGCCGGCCGCCTCGAGGCGCTGCTTCGTGGCGCGGTCGCCGGGCAGCGCCAGGGCATCGACCTCCGCACACCCCGCCGCCTCACACCAGTGCGACCGCCGCGTCCATGAGCGCAGTGCCCACGCCCACGCCGCGGGCATCCTCTTCGACATAGCAGCAGTCGATCCGGGCCCGGCGGCTGACCGCGCGGCGTCCTGACGCGGTCACGACGAGCACGCCCGACGACGGCCCCTTCGTACTCGCCCACGAACAATCCGGCCGGCTCGTCCTCGGTCCGGTCGGCCCAGCCGGCCGAGCAGGCTCTTCGGCGGTGGCGCTCCCGACAAGTGCCGGGCCGCCGCGCATCGATCGTTGCATGGGACAGCGCCGTCTCCCAGCAGCTGCGCGCACGACGGCGCGGTCCGCGTCGGTCGCCGGACGGGCCAGCTCCACTGGCGTTCAGCCGGAGGACGCCGCGGCCGGCCCCTCCTCGAGGAGCTGGCTGGCGCGGTTCAAGATGGTGCGGCGGTGGCGTGTGGCGGATTCGTAGCGCTGGACGGCCCGTAGCTCTTCGGGACCCAGGCTCTCCAGCCGGCGAACGACCTGCGAGGCGCTCAGCGTGTCGTAATCGGCCAGCGCGGCGCCGAGCGTGGCCGCGTCGGCGGCGTCGGGAGCGGGCCTCGCGGCAGGAGCGGCGGCCACCGGAGCAGCCGGGCCGCGGTTCATCGGGCGTCGCGGGCGAGGCGCCGTTGTCGCTGTGCCACAGGCCGTCGAGGCGGCGCCGACCACCCGGCGCTGGAAGCGGCCGACGACGTACTCCCCCGCCACGCGGGCGTTGCTGATCTCCTGCTCGACGCGGTCCCGCCCCTTGCCGATCAGGCCGGGCAGATCTTCCTTGACGTTCATCGCCACGCCCACCGGAGCGAAGACGCAGGCGTCCAGGGTGCGGCGCCAAAGGCCCTTCTCGGCCGCCGACATCGTCCGCGACCCGTCTCGTCAGACACAATCCCGGCAGAGCATGTTCTTCTTGTCCGCCAGCTGGCTGGGGTGCTTCACCAGGAAGCACGAGCGGCACACGAACTCGTCGGGCTGCTTGGGCAGGACCCGCTCGTTTCCCTCGGTCTTGTCCTCCTGGTCGGTCGCCTCCTCGTCCTCGGGCTCGTCCTCGACGACCAGGCGCTCCTTCAAGATGACGTCGAGGCTGGCCTCGACGTCCTCGTCGTCGGGCTCCTCTTCTTCCTCCTCGTCGTCGCCCTCTCCGGAGCGCTCCACGACCGACGCCGGCGAGGCGGTCAGGATCTCGTCGACCTCGTCCTCTTCTTCCTCCTCGGTGTCGGCGACAGTCGTCGTCATCGTCGTCGTCGAGGCTCTCGTCGTCGTCCTCGATGTCCTCGAGCTCGTCGTCGTCGAGGTCGAGTTCCTCCTCCTCGAGGCCCTCTTCTTCGCCCGCGTCAGGGCTCTCGGCCTCGATCTCTTCGACTTTGCCCTTCTTCTTGGTCGCCATTTGCCGCCGGAGCATAGACGGTCCGTGCAACCGTTCAATCGCTGTGAGAGCGGCGCGGCAGGAGAAGATCGGCGAAATTGGGTCTCGCATGTGAGGAGGTTCGGGCGGGCAAGCCCTGGGGTCTTTGGCGCCATCTTGCAGGCCCGGGGTAGCCAGGCAAGCAACACGTTCTCTACTCGACCCCCAGGGCCTACCACCGCCTCTCACAGCACATCCCCCCCTGTCTGCATCAGCTGTTCCCTGCTGCAGTGTTCCTTTTGGGGCGTCGGGGACTGGGCCGTACATTAGGCAAGGCGGGGGTGGGTGCGTCAACTAGTTCTAGGACGGTCGTCACCAGGGAGAACGCGGTTACTTCCTGGTCAATGCGTTGCAGATTTTTCCGCCCGCCGGCGTTCGGCCCGGCGCTCCGATTCGAGGCGCTCGAGGTCGGTCGCCCCGTGGTCGACGAAGGACATCGCCTCGGCCAGCGCGCGGTGGCCTGCGACCTCGGCGATCGCGCGGTGCATCTGCTGTGCCACCCGCCGGTAGGCCGGGTGCCCCTGGGTGCCGGAGCGGAGCTCGATGAGGTGCATCGCCTCGCGCGCGTTGAGTTGCAGGACGTAACGAATGCGATGCGCCAGGGCGGCCGCGTAGGACGCCTGTTCGGAGAAGTCGGGCACGAGCGACCAGTAGAGGTCCTCGGCGCGCGAGATCGCTTCGTCGTAGCGATCGACCGAGCCCGGACTCGGCCACGAGGTCCGGCATGTCGTATCCGAGTGAGACACCCAGGCGCTGCCATTCGATCGTCAACATGCGATGGCGTTGCAGGTCGCGGAACGCGCCGTAGTCGGTGACGAGTTCGAAGCGATAGTCGGTCCGCTCGAAGCCACGGCCCGGACGGTGTCGGCGATTCCGACGATCGCCGACATAGGCGCGCAGGAGGGCCACCCGGTCGTCGTGTCCGAGCAGGCGGACCCGTCGCGCCGCCTCGTGCTCCGAACAGCCGAGCTGGGAGAAACAAGCCGCGACGAGGACTTTCTCCTCCCCTTCCGGGTCGAAGTCGAGCAAGACCACTTCCTCGTCGTCCCCGTCCGAACCGGGCTTGTCCGGCGCACCGGGGACGGTCTCGGTCAGGTCGGGCCACAGTCGGTCGACGACCCGCCGCGTCTGCTCGCGGTTCGATGCCAGGTAGGCGGACCACTCGCCCCCGCGCTCGGCGACGTCGACTCGTTGCAAGAAGGAGGGGATCACTTTGCGCAACTCGGTGAGCATCAGGTCCGCATACGAGCGCGCCTCGGGCAACGGGTGCGCGCGCATGCGCAAGAGCAACTGCTCGTAGGCTTGGCCCGTCCCGTAGATCCCGATGTTCGACAGCGACGACGCCGGCAGGAGGCCGCGGAGCGCGTCGAGCGACTTGGCACGCGTCGCCTGCCGGTAGACGAAGTCGCTGTCACCCGCTTGTTGGGGAAATCGCTCGGCGACCCATGCCTGCATCACCGGCAACAGCTCGCCGTACGTGTCGAAGACCCGGTCCATCTCCCCCACGTAGCGCGCGCCGTGCGACGACTCGAGGATCTCAGGCGGCCGGTAATAGCGGTATTGCCCGTTGTCGAGCCGATGGTTGTATGCGATGTAGCGCGTCGACTGCTCCAGGTACGCCATGAGGCGGCCCCACTCGAGCACCTTGGACAGCACGTTCGACGCCTGCTCGCACGCCAGGTGGACGCCGCCGAGTTGGGCCACCGAATCGTCGCCGTACTCGACGAAGACGCGCTCGTAGAGCTGCTCCGCGCGGGCCAGGCCGACGGTGGCGTCGACGGACGCGTCCCCCGACACGTCGAGGTCGCCGACGAACTCGTCGAGGAAGAGCCGGCGCAGGTTCTTGGGTGAGCGGGAGTAGCGGGCGAAGAGGGCTCCCTTGACCACTTCGGGCAGGTTGACCAGGGCGAATACCGGCAGATCGAGGTTGCGTGAAGTACCGGCGGAGGACCGTCTCCTCTTCCGCGGTGAAGTGCTCTTCGGAGTAGGGGAACATTGCCCGGCTAACCCTAGAACGAGGGTGACTCGGCGGTCGCGGATGGGAGGAAGCGCCAGCGAGAACGCCGAGGGACGGGCGAACGCGGGGCCGAGAACGGCCCCACGGCAGCTCGGAAAGATGGGCCTAGGTGCCCGGGAGCCCGCCCGCCACGACGCCGCGGAGCAGGAGCTGCACCGCCTCCCTGGCCGCCGCCGCCACGGCGGGATCGCGCGGCCGTGTGCGAGACCTGCTGGGCCAGGTCCGCCACCGACTTCATGGTGCGCACGAAGTCCCCGGGGGCCAGCTCGCCGACGTCGCGGCTCGCCACTCCCATGGCCACCGCCAACGATGCTCCCGCGGGCCCACGACGCCACCGCGGTGGCGAGACCCGGGGCCGGCTGGCGGGTGCGCGGCACGCCGTGGGCCTCTTCGGTGGCGCGGATCCGCTCGGCCAGCGCCGAAAGGGCCTCGCCCCGCCGGCTCAGGTCTGCGGTCCGCTTGTCGCCGAGCCGGTCCTGCAGCGGAGCCCGCTTCTTCCCCCGGCGATGGCCGTGCGTGCGGCTGGCCCGGCGACGCGCCGGGCCCGTCGCGGCTCGAAGACGACCGAAGAGAGCACCCCGGCCAGGACGGAGGGCTCGGCCTCTGCCAGGAGCTCCTCGCGCAGCGCCTCCGCGATCAGCAGGTCGCACTCGTGGTAGATCCGCGACAGCTGCCGGCCCGCTGGTGTCAGCGCCCAGCCCTCGACGTACCCCATCTTCTCGAGGACGGCGAGCCGGTGGTCCAGTTGGCGGGTCAGCAGGTCGGGCGACCGGGCCTGCCACTGGGCGAACGAGCGATGCAGTACGACGTGTGCGGTTTCGCGGTCGAAGCGGGCAACCAGGTTGACCGCCAGGTTGTAGGTGGGACGGAAGGCCGAACGCAGGTCGGGTGGCGGGGCCGAGGCGACCCTGGCCACCTCGGCGAAGGTGATCTCGCTGGACCAGCACGCCACGGCGTGGCCCTCCTCGTCGAGCCCGCGCCGGCCGGCCCGGCCGGTCAGTTGCAGGTACTCCCCCGATGTCAGCGTCGCCCGGCCTGCGCCCCCGTACTTGCTGAAGCGCTCGATCGCCACCGAACGGGCCGGCATGTTGATGCCGAGTGACAGCGTCTCGGTGGCGAACACGACCTTCAGGAGCCCGGCTTCGAAGCATTCCTCCACCGTCTCTCGGAAGACCGGTACCAGGCCGGCATGGTGGGCGGCGAGCCCCCGCTCCAACCCCTCGAGCCACTCGTCGTAGCCGAGGACACGCAGGTCGTCGTCGCCGAGCGAGCTCGACTCGGCGCTCGGCGATCTCGCGGATGGCCTTGCGCTCTTGCCCGTCGGTGAGCCGAACCCCGTCGCGCATGACCTGGCGCACGGCGTCGTCGCATGCGGCCCGGCTGAAGATGAACACGATGGCCGGGAGCATGTCGAGCTGACGCAGTTCCTCGATCATCTCGGTCCGCAGCGGTGGGCGGTACGGCAGGCGCGGCCCGCGGCCGCGGGGTTGCCAGTGGGCACCGCGGCCCCCCTGCAACGCTCGGCGCACCGCCTGGTCGATGCGCAGCCCCTCACCGCCGGGACGGCCGTTGTCGAGCAGCAGCGGGAGCAACAGGTGCTCGCCGTCCTCGCGCCGGTGCACGGCGAAGTGGTGGCGCAGGACGATCGGCCGTTCCCGTTCCACGATCACGGCCGTGTCGCCCCGCACCGAGCGCAGCCACCCACCCAGCTCGCCCGCGTTGTTGACCGTCGCCGAGAGGCACACGAAGCGGACCTCGGGCGGCGACATGACCAGGACCTCCTCCCACACCCCGCCCCGGTAGGGGTCCTGAATGAAGTGGACCTCGTCGAGGACCACGGTGTGCAGTCCCTCCAGGAGGTCGGAGCCGGCCAGAAGCATGTTGCGCAGCACCTCGGTGGTCATCACGACGACGGGCGCCCGCGGCCGCACCGTCGTGTCTCCCGTCAGCAGCCCCACGTGGTCCTCGCCGTACGAGGCCACCAGCTCGCCGTACTTCTGGTTCGACAGGGCCTTGAGCGGCGTCGTGTAGAACGCCTTGCCTCGGGCCGCCAGCGCACGGTGCACCGCGTACGCCGCCACGAGCGTCTTTCCCGAACCGGTGGGCGCCGAGACGAGCACCGAATGCCCCGCGTCGAGGGCGGCGAACGCCTCGCGCTGGAAGTCGTCGAGCGCGAACGGCAGGTCGGCCTCGAACTCCGACGCCCCGGCCGTCTCCTGGACGGGCCACGGGAACGCCGTCAACGCCCGAGCAGCTTCCCGATGCCGATGGAGAGGAAGTAGAAGACCACGAGGGGAATCGCAAGTGCGAACATGGAGAAGGGATCGGAGCTGGGCGTGAACACGGCGGCGACGACCACGATGATGATCACGGCCCAGCGCCACCATTTGAGGAGCTGGGCCGGCGTGATGACGTGCGCCAACTTCGAGCGAGACCAGCACGACCGGGAACTCGAAGGTCAACCCGAAGATCGTCATCATCAGCAGAATGAGCCCGAGGTACGGGATGGGGTCATAGATCGCCTGGAGGTTGGGCCCGCCGACCGAGTGCAGCCAGCCCAAAGCGTGCGGCAGGACGATGTAGGCGGTGGCCGCACCGGCGAGGAAGAGTGCGAAAGAGCTCAGCACGAACGGGATCGCGTAGCGACGCTCGGATCGCCTTGAGCCCCGGCGTCACGAAGCGCCAGAGCTGGAAGAGGATCACCGGGGACGCCAGGACCAGTCCGCCGAACAGCGCGATCTTCACGCGCAGGGACAGCCCGTCGAGCGGCGACGTCACGAAGAGGTTGCAGGTGCTGCCGGATTTCACGATGTAGGAGTGGTGCGGGCCCGACGTCGCCACCACATTGCACAGCGGCCGCAACAGGAAGTCCAGGATCGGCTCATAGAGGAACACGCAGACAGTGGCGGCCACGAGGTAGGCGACGACGCAGATGATGACGCGCCGGCGGAGCTCGCCCAGGTGCTCCCCGAGCGTCATGTTGTCAGGCGACGGCTTGCTCTTGCGCTTGGCCGTGAAGGGGAGCGTCACCATGGCGGGCGTCAGTTCAGCGTGGGGTCGGCCGGCACCGCAACGTCGGCCGGTTGGGGTCGCGACCGCGGGCTTGCCGTTCGTCGCCGGCCAGCCGGAGCCAGAGACGGCGCCGCCGAGCGCTCGCCGGCCCCGCGACCTCGGCGGCGCTGCGTCGTCGGCCACACCGGCGTCGACGCCCGTCGGCGGTCGCCGTGTGCCCCTCCCCCGCCCCGTTCGCAGCCGCCGCCGCGACATCCGGCGGCTGGAAGGACCCGTCGGGGGCTTCGTCTTCCTCGGAGGACATGTTCGAGAGGTGGGTGAGCAACGCCGAAGGCGACCGGGCCAGCCGGGCGATCTCCGAGGTCGGGGGAAGGTCGGGCATGGTGGAGCGCACCTCCGACTCCATGCGGTGGCGGAAGTCGTTGAACGTCCTCCAGGCGCCTCCGACCTGGCGGGCGAACTGGGGCAGCTTGTCGGGCCCGAGCAGGATGATCGCGACCACGGCGATCACGATCAGCTTGCCTGGGTCGAGGTTGAACATGTCCCCTCACTCTACGGTGCCTCTTCCGGGCCCCAGGGGCCGGGTACCAGGTATTCGGCACCACGGCCCGCCCGGATCAGACCTCAGAGCGACTGGATGAGCCGCTCCACCCGCTCGTCGTGCGACTTGAACGGATCTTTGAGCAGGACGGTGCGCTGGGCCTGGTCGTTCAGCTTCAGGTGGACCCAGTCGACCGTGAAGTCCCGCCGCCGCTCCTTGGCCCGCTTGACGAAGGCACCCCGCAGCCGGGCCCGGGTCGAATCGGGGGGCTTGGTCATCGCCTCGGTGATGGCCTCGTCGGTGCACGTCCGGTCCATCTGGTCGCGCTGCTGCAGCTTGTAGAACAGGCCACGCGAGCGGTCGACGTCGTGGTACATGAGGTCGATCATCGCCACCTTGGGGTGCGACAGCGAGACGTCGTGACGCCGGCGCATCTGCTCGACCAGCCGGTACTTGGACACCCAGTCGCACTCGCGCCACAGCGATGTCGGGTCGGCCTCGAGGCCCTTCAGGCAGTGCTCCCACATGTCGAGGGCGCGATCCTCTTCGGGCGACAGTCCTCGTCGCTCGCGGAACTTCAAGCGCGCGCTCCAGGTACTCGATCTGGATGTCCAGCGCCCGCATCTCGCGCCCGTTGGCCAGCCGCACCCGCCGCTGGCAGGTGATGTCGTGGCTGATCTCGCGGATGGCGCGGATCGGGTTCTCCAGGGTGAGGTCGCGCAGCACGGTCGAGGAGTCCTCGAGCATCGCCAAGAGGATCGACGTCGTGCCGATCTTCAGGAAGGTCGCGTACTCGCTCATGTTCGAGTCGCCCACGATCACGTGCAACCGCCGGAAACGCTCGGCGTCCGCGTGGGGCTCGTCCCGCGTGTTGATGATCGGCCTGCTCCGCGTGGTGGCGGAGGAGACGCCCTCCCAGATGTGCTCGGCCCGCTGGCTGAGGCAGAACACGGCGCCCCGCGCCGTCTGCAGCACCTTCCCGGCCCCGGCATAGATCTGCCGCGACACCAGGAACGGGATCAGCACCTCGGTGTAGCGGTTGAACTCGTCGTTGCGCTCGGTCAGGTAGTTCTCGTGGCAGCCGTACGAGTTGCCAACCGAGTCCGTGTTGTTCTTGAAGAGGTAGACCTCGCCGCGGATGCCCTCTTCGCGCAGCCGGGCCTGTGCGCCCGTGACGAGCTGCGCCAAGATCCACTCCCCCGCCTTGTCGTGCACCACGACGTCGCTGATCTTGTCGCACTCGGGTGTCGCGTATTCGGGGTGGCTCCCGACGTCCAGGTACAGGCGCGCCCCGTTCTCCAAGAAGACATTGGACGAGCGGCCCCAGGACACGACACGCCGGAACAGGTAGCGCGCCACCTCGTCGGGGCTGAGTCGGCGCTGCCCGCGCAGGGTGAAGGTCACCCCGTACTCGTTCTCGATCCCGAAGATGCGCCGTTCCACCGGGATCAACCGTACTGCCGGCTATGCCAGCAGCCGAGCCATCTCCTCTTCGTCGATGCGGCGGAAGGTCCGCCGCCCGTTGCCCCGGCTCAGCGTGGCGACCTCCAGGTCACCGGCGCCCAGGCTGCGGTCGGGGCCCGCCAGCGCGGCGGTCGCCGCCTTGACTGCCGCAGCCAGGTCCCAGTCCGGCTGCCACGCCGCCGAAACCCGCTCGGTGATGGTCTCGGCGTCGCCGCCCAGCACCGCGAAACGGTCCTGATCGGTGATCGTGCCCTCGTAGGCGATGTGGTAGAGCTGGTTCTCGGTGTCGCTGAGCTCCGCGACCAGGATCTCGACCTCGAGCGGCTTCATCTCGTGGGTGAAGACGTTCCCCAGGTACTGGGCGTACAGGTTGGCCAGCGACCGTGCGTCGACGTCCTCCCGGGAGAACGCATAGCCCTTGGTATCCGCGTGCCGGATGCCGGCCACCCGCAGCTGGTCGTATTCGTTGTACTTGCCGACGCCGCCGAACGCGATGCGGTCGTAGATCTCGCTGATCTTGTGCAACGAGCGCGAGGGGTTCTCTGCCACCATCGCGATGCCGAGGTCATAGGTCGTGGCCACCAGCGAACGTCCCCGGGCGATGCCCTTCTGGGCGTACTCCGCCCGGTCCTTCATGACCTGCTCGGGCGCGACGTAGAACGGCATGCTCATCGTGCACGCTCCGCCTGGAGTCGGCTCGCCAGGGCACCGAAGCGCTGGGCCACGTCCGCCTCGGGCACCTCGCGGTAGCCCGTGGCGTCGACGACGGCCACGATCGGGTAGATGCCCCGGATGGGGTCGGGACCGCCGGTGGCCGAGTCCTCGTCCGCTGCGTCCCACAGGGCGCGGATGGCCAGATCGAGGCCCTCATCCAGCGGCATATCGGCACGCCAGCCGAGCTTGACCGTGTTGCGGGCGTCGCGCCCGCCTGAGCCAGTGGCCTGGAAGTCGATGTCCTCGTAGCGGCCGCCCGTGACGTCGTAGTTGAAGATGCGACCCGTGCCCCGCGCCGTGTCGTAGCCGGCAAAGAGCGGCACCACGGCGAGGCCCTGCATCGCCATCGGGAGCTGTGAGCGCACCATTTGGGCCAGCTGGTTCGCCTTCCCCTCGAGCGACAGAATCGAGCCCTCGACCTTCTCGTAGTGCTCGAGCTGGACCTGGAAGAGGCGGACCATCTCCATGGCCATGCCGGCCGAGCCCGCGATCGCGATGGCCGAGTGCCGGTCCGCCGGGAAGACCTTCTCCATGGCGTGGTGGGCGATGAAGTTGCCGGCCGTGGCGCGGCGGTCGCCCGCCATGATGACGCCGTCGGCGGTCCGCATGGCCACCACGGTTGTGCCGTGCGGCACCTGCAACAGTCGGATCGCTCATCCGCCGGCGCGCCGCCGGCGGCGCGGACCACCCCCGCGACGCTGCCGGCGTCCGTCGGGCCGCTCCGCCGTCAGGCGAAGGAGGCCGACGAAGTCAGGACCCGGATCGCGCTCCGGGGGAAAGAGAGGTAGGGCCACCGGGGCCTACTGCCCACCCTTTTGTACGTAGTTGCGGACGAATTCCTCTGCGTTGTCCTCGAGGACCTCGTCGATCTCGTCGAGGAGGTCGTCGAGCTCCGCCTTGATCTTCTCGCCCCGCTCCGACGTGGCCGGGGCGGCCTCTTCTACCTCGGTTTCGGTCTCGGTGGTCCTGGACCCCGATCCCTTCTTCTTCTGTTCCTGTTCTGCCATCGCCAGTACCTCTTGGGATCTCGACTTCTCTCGACCTGGTTCGCCTAGGAGTTGAGCCTATGGAGCAAGTCGGCCGGCCCTGTGCTCATGGCCAGGAGTTCGCCCGTGTGCTCGGCTGTTCCCTTCAGGGGGTCCATCATAGGGACGCGCCGCAACGGGTCGGTGCCGATGTCGAAGACAAGAGAATCCCAGTTGGCGGTCACGACGGCGTCGGGCCAGCGGGCCAGGCACTTGCCGCGGAACCAGGCCCGCGTCCCGAAAGGCGGCTCGGACACCGCGGTCGCCACATCGGCCGGGTCGACCAAGGTCTGCATGTCCAGGCGCCGGAACACCGACTTGTCGGGCCGCAGGTCGTGATATTGCAATGCCAGTGCGGCCACCCGCGGGTCCTTCCAACCACACGAGTGCCGGTCCATGTAGGCCAACAGGAGCTCGCGCTTGGCCACCCAGTCCACACAATCGGCCAGGCTCGACGGGTCCGATTCGAGCCCCTCGAGCACTGTCTCCCAGCGCTCCATGACCGACGAGCCCACCGTGCCGTCGTCGCCCAACGACGTCAGCCCGTACTCCTCGGCGTACTTGCGGGCTGCGCCGAACAGCTCCCACTGCAGCTCCAGCGCCGTCGCCGTCGAGCCGTCCGTCAGCGCCAGAGGACGGGACAGCGTCAGGTCCGCCGAGACCTGGTGCAGCGCCCGTACGGGGTCCGAAAGCGACAGGTCCCGGGTCGGGCCGGCGTCGTCCTCCACCATCGACAGGATGATCGCGGTCGTGCCTACCTTCAGGAACGTCGCCATCTCGGACAGGTTGGCGTCCCCGACGATCACGTGCAGCCGCCGGAAGCGCTTGGGGTCCGCGTGCGGCTCGTCCCGGGTGTTCACGATCGGGCGCTTCAAGGTCGTCTCGAGCCCGACGATCTCCTCGAAGAACTCGGCCCTCTGCGAAATCTGGTACTCGACCGTCTCCACATCCAGGGCCGGCGTCTCCACCCCGACCTTGCCCGAGCCCGTGTACAAGGTCCGCGACACGAAGTGCGGCACGACGCCGTCGATCACCTTCGCGAACGGCACTGCCCGGTCCATCATGTAGTTCTCGTGGCAGCCGTAGGAGTTGCCCTTGCCGTCCGAGTTGTTCTTGTGCACGACGGGCGCCGGCTGGTCGGGGATCCGCAGCGCCGCCGCCACCATCGAACGCCGCAGGATCTCCTCGCCGGCCTTGTCGTAGAGCAGGCACTCCAACGGCGTCAGGCACTCGGGGATCGAATACTCCGGATGGGCGTGGTCGACGTAGAAGCGCGCCCCATTCGTCAGGACGGTGTTCGCCAGATGCGTCTCGACCATCGGGGCCAGCGAGCCTTCGCGGGCGAAGCCCCGGGCGTCGTTGCCCGGCGTCTCGTCCTCGAAGTCCCAGCCGATCTGATGCTCGACGTCGGCCGCGTAGGCGTTCACCAGCACCGAGGACGCCGCGATGGGGTTCTGCTCGGGGCCGGGCGAATGGATCCCGTACTCCGTCTCGATGCCGCAGACCTTGATCGTGGCCACGACGCGACCCTAACCCTAAACCTCGAAGGAGCCTCGAACCCTTAGAGGTACTGGCCGGTGCCCACCCGTTCGATCGAGCGGCCGCCGTGTACCTCCCGGTCCTCGGTGAGCAGGGTGCGGACATACACGATGCGCTCGCCCTTCTTGCCCGAGATCCGCGCCCAGTCGTCGGGGTTGGTGGTGTTGGGCAGGTCCTCGTTCTCCTTGTACTCCTGGCGGATCGACTCCAGCATGTCCGACGGTGCGGATCCCCCCGGGCTCTCCCGCGATACCGCGCTTGATGGCCAGCTTCTTGGCCCGCCGCACGATGTTCTCGATCATCGCCCCGGACGCGAAGTCGCGGTAGTACAGGATCTCCTTGTCACCGTTCTGATAGGTGACCTCGAGGAAGCGGTTCTCGTCGTCCTCGCGGTACATCTCGACCACCGTGTGCTCGATCATGGCCTGCACGGCCTTGGCGGCGTCGCCGCCGCCCAGCCGCTGAGACCTCGTCGGCGTCGAGCGGCACCTCCGTGGTCAGGTACCGGCTGAAGATCTGCCCGGCCGCCTCCTCGTTGGGGCGCTCGATCTTGATCTTCACGTCCAGGCGGCCGGGCCGCAGGATGGCCGGGTCGATGAGGTCCTCCCGGTTCGACGCCCCGATGACGATGACGTCGCGCAGCGACTCCACCCCGTCGATCTCGGCCAGCAGCTGCGGGACGATCGTCGACTCCATGTCGGACGAGATGCCCGTCCCCCGGGTCCGGAACAGCGACTCCATCTCGTCGAAGAAGACGATGACCGGCATGCCCTCGTCTGCCTTCTCCCGTGCCCGCTGGAAGACCTGGCGGATCTGGCGCTCGGTCTCGCCGACGTACTTGTTCAGGAGCTCGGGGCCCTTGATGTTCAAGAAGAACGACCGCACGTTGTCGTTGCCCGTCTTCTCGGCCACCTTCTTGGCCAGCGAGTTGGCCACGGCCTTGGCGATCAGGGTCTTGCCGCACCCGGGCGGCCCATACAGGAGGATCCCCTTCGGCGCCGGCAGGGAGTACTCGGCGAACAGCTCCCGGTGCATGTAGGGCAGCTCGACGGCATCGGTGATCGCCTCGATCTGCGTGTCCAACCCACCGACGTCCGCGTAGGTGATGTCGGGGACCTCTTCGAGGACGAGCTCCTCGCTCTCGAGCTTGGGCAGCTTCTCGATCAACAATTGCGTCCGGACGTCTAGCAACAAGGAATCACCGGCCCGCAGCCGCACCCCGAGCATCTCCTCGGACAGCTCGGCCACCCGCTCCTCGTCCGCCCGCGCGTAGATGACGCAGCGCTTCTTGTCGTCCAACACCTCCTTGAGCGTCACCACCTCGCCCGCGAACTCGCCCTCGCGCACGAGCACGACGTTGAGGCTCTCGTTCAGGACGACCTCGTTGCCCTTCTTGATCTGGCCGGGGTCGATGTCGGGATGCAGGCTGACGCGCATCTTGCGCCCCGAGGAGAAGACGTCGACGGTGCCGTCCTCGTTCACCCCCAGGAACGTCCCGTAGGCCGCAGGCGGCTGCGTGAGCTTCTCCACCTCTTCGCGCAAGCGCGGCCAGCTGCTCCTTGGCCTGCTGCAAGGTGAAGGTCAGCTTCTCGTTCTGCGACGTCGCCTGGGCGAGCTGGCCCTTGGACTCGAGCAGCCGCTCTTCGAGCGCCTGCACCCGGCCCGGGCTCTCCTGCAACCGCCGACGGAGCGCGTGGATCTCGTCCTCGGCGTCGGCCAGCTCGGCCTTCATCGCTTCGAGCTGGGCTGCGGCTTCCTCGGGAGTTGCCGTCACTGACCGTCACCCTAGCCCTCGCCTTGGGCGGTTTTGCCGGCATTCGCCAGCAACTTGAGTGCGACGAGCATGAACCAGGAGGACGACGCAGGGCAGGTAGGCTTATGGAGTCTGCGCAGCCGGATTGGACGGCGCGCGGGACGCCTCACTACGGTCCACCTGGCCCGTCGGGCGGTGACGACAGGGTCGATAAGGAGAGAATCGGGTTCATGAAGGTCTGGATCGACCAGGATCTCTGCACGGGCGACGGGCTGTGCGAAGAGATCGCGCCTGCGGTCTTCACCCTTCTCGATGACGGCCTCGCCTACGTGAAGGAAGGCGACTCCATCAAGAACGAACCCGGCGGCTCCGCCGGCATGGCGGCGTCCCCGGGGACCTCGAGGACGCCGTCGTCGAGGCCTCGGAAGAGTGCCCCGGCGAGTGCATCTTCATCGAGCGCGACTAGCTCCGCTCCGCTTCTCCTCCTTCTCCTTCTCTCTTTCCCGCCTCGAGCGCCTCCTTCTGCGTAGCCGACCGCGCCGCTTCCGCCGGACTCGTCACGGCGGCCGGGCCCGGACGATCAATCTCCGGCCAGCTGTGGTCACCCCTTTCGAGCACCTGAAAGGTGCAAAGAGGCTTTATGGAGACCCCAGGGGCCCCTCGAACTCGGCGATCAGCTGTTCGGCCATTGCATCGAAGCGAGCGGTCTCCTCGTAGGTCCGGGCGACGAGCATGGCCCCCTCGAGCGTTCCCACGATCAACTCGGCCGCATCTCGGGCCCGGCCGACGAATCGGATCGTCCCGTCAGCGCGGCCAACCTCGAGCACGTTGGTCAACCAATCGTGATTGGCGTCGAAAAACTGCACCACCGCCTTGCGCATTGGTTCGGGCAGGGTCTGGTACTCAGCCGCCAACATCCCGCAGAGGCACATGCGATCAGCCTCGACCACGCCCCGGTATAGGTCCACGTACCCGCGGAGCTGTTCGAGCGGAGACGACTCTTCATGATCGATGGCTTCCAACGACTCAGCGAAGCGCTCGCTGTATCGCGAAATCAGCGCCTGCCCCAATTCGGCTTTGCCCGGGAAGTGGTAGTGCGAGCGCGGCGTTGGAAACGCCGAGCTCCGAGGAGATGTCCGCGTAAGAGAAGCTGTTGAAGCCCCTCACTTGGACCAGCTGCTCGGCAATGTCGAGGATTGCCCCTCGGGTGTCAGTGCGTTCCCGCACCCGTCCTGCTGCCACTCGCTATCAGTCTCCCCGATCGCCGCTACGCGTCGACCGCTCCCAATGCCTGTTGACACTTACCTATCAATAAGTAAGCATAGCGGAAGCATGACTGCAAGGTCTGAATCTTTCGAACCAGACCCGTCCCAGGCGGATCAGGAGGCGACTATGACCCAGCAGAGGGAGCACTCCCCTCTCGCGGTGGTTTCCGCATTTGGAGAGGCGTGGGTGGCCCACGACCTGGACGCGACGCTCGCGTTGATCACCGAAGACTGTGTGTTCGAGGCCACCGGGCCGGCGCCCGACGGCGTCCGTCACGTCGGTCCAGGTGCGATCCGGAACTGCCTGGCAGCGACATCTTCTCTGACACCGGTTCGCAGTTCGAGACCGAAGAGACCATCGTCGCCGACGACCGGATCGTCCAGCGTTGGTGCTACAAGTGGGACGGTGGGCACGTCCGAGGCGTCGACGTCTTCAAGGTGCGGGATGGCAAGGTCGCAGAGAAGCTGTCGTACGTAAAGGGGTGATCGTGACGCATTCCAGTCAACCGTTGTCCACATCTGTCGTCGACCGGTTCCTCGCAGGCGTCGAAACCGGCGCCATGCCATCTGATGTGTTCGCCGACGACGCGAGTCTCGATGCGACTGTGCCGAATTGGCGCTTCGGGCTCCGCGGCGGGGCGGCGGTCCGCGCCGAGCTCGCCAGACTGGTACGCCGATCCCGGCCAATTCCTCGACCTCGAGCGCACCGCGATACCTGGTGGCGAGCTGGTTGAGTTCACGCTCACTTGGATGGAGGAGGGGGTGCCCCATCGTGTCCACCAGGCACACATCCTCCAGGTAGCCGAGGGCAGGGTCTCTCGCGACACGGCCTTTTGCGGTGGGCGTTGGCCGGCCGACTTGGTGCAGCAGATGGAAGAAGCCGGCGCATAAGCCAGGAGGGCCTGCGACGCCGGTCCTCAGTTGTCCAGTGCGCCCCCGAGCAGGCCACTGAATTCCTTGTCCGAGATCGAGTCGGCATCGGTCGGCCGCAGCCGGATGGTGCTCTTGCCGCTCAAGAGGTCGGGATGCCGTCCCGCGAAACCCCCATCGTTGTCACGACGCCAGCCGTAAACAGAGACGCCGTGCTTCCAGACTCCGATGTTGAGGCGCCGCTTGCCGACGCGGTAGGTCGGCATCGCGTAGGCAAAGTCGGCCTGGGCCTCCGGGTGCGCTGAGCAAGACGATGCCGTGCAGGCGCTCGAACAGGGCTCGGTGCTCCGGCGGCATGGCATCGAGGTATTCCGAGATCCGCTCATCCATGTCGGTCTCCGCTAGCCCCCATCCGATTCAGCCTCCGGCTCGGCCGCCGCAGGTTTCACATCGAAGGGGACGCTCGATGCGGCGTGCGGTGGTGAGGAAGCCCGTGTGCCCGACCATGCGGTGGTCCGGACGCACCGAGCGCGCCTCGACGTGCCAGGTGCGGCGGATGATTTCCTGCGTCTCGGCCAGACCGAACGGCGCGCCCGCCTTCGGCGAGAGCCTGACGCAGCAGCGCGGTCTGGTTGATGGTCGGCAGGTAGGCCAGCAGGATCCCTCCTGGGCGCAGAGCCGCGCCAGCGGCGGCGACCACCTTGTGCGGCTCGGGCATGTCCAACAGGACACGGTCGAGATCTCGTTCCTCGATCCCGAGCGTGACGTCGCGGATCTCCACTCGGTAGGGCGCATCGGGCCCCAGCGTTGCCACGACGTTGGCCTTCGCCCGCTCGGCGAAGTCTTCGCGGATTTCGTAGCCGACGATCGATGCGCCGGCCCGGAGCACCGTCATAGAGAGGGCCCCCGATCCGACGCCAGCCTCGAGCACGCGTTGGCCCGGTCCGATGTCCGCTGCGATGAGGATGGCGCCGAGGTCCTTCGGGTAGATCACCTGCGCCCCGCGAGGCATCTTCAGGACCACGTCGCTCAGTGTCGGGCGCAGGACAAGGAACGAGCGGCCAGTGGAACCGGTGATCGTCCGTCCTTCGCAGCTGCCGATCAGGTCGTCGTGGGCGACGATGCCGGCGTGGGTGTGGAACGTGGCGCCGTCGACCAGCGTGATGAGGTAACGACGGTCCTTGGGATCGACGAGGAGGACGCGCTCCCCTGCCACCAAGGGGCCGGGCACGTGCGTCAGGCGTCGACGGCGGCGGGAGCTGCCTTGGGATCGCGAACGGTGATGAGCACCTGCTCACCCGGCGCGACCGTCACCCTGGACACGGCGCTCGTCCGGTCGTTCAGCACGCGACGCAAGAACCAGGTCGCGCCGGCCAGGAAGAACCAGTACCAGTTGCCTCCGATGCCCCGGCGCACTCCGGCGCGCAGAAAACGCCGCAGGAGGAGGTCCATGTCAGAGCCGCCGGATTTCGACCACGGCGGAACGCGCCCGGCCGCGGCGCCGCCCGGCGAGGAAGGCGAGCGCCAAAATCACGATGGCGATGGCGCCACCGACAGCCAACCCGCGCGGGGCGGCGGCGCGGACCGTCGCCTCGCCCTCTCCCATGACCTGCGCGTAGGCGGCCTGCAGGTCCTCGCGGGTGATCAGCCGCCCGTTGCTCCCGGCTTTGGTGGTCGTTCCCGGCATCAGCTGGCTCCCTCCTGTGACTCCTGCTCTCTGGCTTGGCGCCTCGCCGTCGACCGCGGGCAGCTTGGCCTTCCCTGGTCCGGCGGTGATCCGCCAGACGGCGACGCCGATCACGCCGATGCCCAGCACAATGACGACAGCGTACGGCACCCAAGACCAGTCCCCCGTCAACGAGGTACCCGTCTCGGTCTGCAGCAGGCGCAGCACGCCGAGCAGCAGCAACAGGATGCCGAAGGCAAGGGCGAAGGAGCCGATGATCCCGAACGCCGAGGAAGCGGCCCAGGCCTCTGAGGGGCTCGACGGTCTCCTGCTTGACGTAATCAACGGTGAGCTGGAACGCATCGTCGCCAGCGTTACGCAGCCCGTGGCTGCCGTTGTCAGACGGTGGTGTCATGTGGCGGACAATCCTTGTGCCTGGACCGGTGCGGCGCAACAACCCCAAGCGCCTGTTCGTCCGGCCGCATCATTTCGGCTCATTCGCGCTCCTTGAAGATGTAGGTCGAGGAAGCACGGGCGACCAGGCGTTCGGCGGCGTCTCCGGGGGGGCGTGCCACGACGCTCGCCTCGACGAAGGCAACGCGGCGGCCACCGGAGACCACCTCGGCCGTGCATTCGAGTTCGGAACCGGGGTCCACCGCGGCAAGGAAGCTGATCTTCATCTCCGCGTTGGAACAGAACACCTTGCGGCTCTGGGCGTAGGTGACCGCCGCCGCCCCCATGGAAGAGTCGGCGAAGGCACCGATGAAGCCCCCTTGCATGATCCCGGCCGGGTTGGCGAAGCGCTCATCCGCCTTCATGCGCCAGACGCAGCGGCCCGGAGTCGCCTTGTCGACGCAGGTCATGCCGAGCGTGAGGTCGCTGTTTGGCGGCACTTGCATGCGGGAAGCCATGGAGGGTGAATAGTAGGTGAAGGCCCTGCCGACGAGATTGGGCGGAGGGTTAGGGTGACCACGTGACGGTGCAGATATCTCCTCCGGTCGTGCAGGACCCCAGGCTCGTCGAGCTGGGCATCAACGTCATTCGTGGCCTCGCCATGGACGCCCCAGAAGCGGCCAAGTCGGGCCACACCGGGACCGCAATGGCGCTGGCGCCGCTGGCGCACGTGCTCTGGACCCGGATCATGCGCTACGACCCGAACGACCCGGCGTGGCCCGACCGAGATCGCTTCATCCTGTCCAACGGGCACGCGTGCATCTTGCAGTACGCCATGCTCCATCTCACCGGCTACGACCTGTCACTGGACGACCTTCGCCAATTCCGCCAATGGGGCAGCCGGACTCCCGGCCACCCAGAGTCTCGCGACACGCCGGGAATCGAGGTGACGACCGGGCCTCTCGGGCAGGGTTTCGCCAATTCGGTTGGCATGGCTCTCGCCGAGCGCTGGGTACGCACGACGTTCGGGGGTGAGGTATGCGACCACCGCACCTACGTCTTCTTGGGCGACGGCTGCATGATGGAGGGCGTCTCGCACGAGGCGGCCTCGCTGGCCGGACACCTTGGGCTGGGGCGCCTGTTCGCCTTCTACGACGACAACCACATCACGATCGACGGCCCCACCGAGCTGGCCTACAACGACGACCCGGTCAAGCGGTTCGAGGCCTACGGCTGGAGGGTGCATTACCTGGGTGAGATCGCGAACGACGTCGACGCGCTCGAGGCGGCGATCCATCAGGCGCTCGAGTACCCCGCAGACACTCCGGACGCCAAGCCGAACCTGCTCGTGTTGCGCAGCCACATCGGCTGGCCCTCTCCTCATCTCACCGACTCCGCCAAGGCGCACGGCGATCCCTTCGGCGCCGACGAGATCCGGCTCACGAAGGAGCTCCTCGGGCTTCCGCCGGACCAGACCTTCTGGGTGCCCGACGAAGTGCGCGACTTCTACGAGCTCGAGGTCGCCCGCGGGGCAAAGGAGCATGCCGAGTGGACGGCGCGTTTCGAAGCCTGGTCGGGCGATCGCCTGCGCTGGGATGCCGCGCAAGCCGGGCACGGATTGCCGGGATTCGCCGACAACCTGCCCACGTTCGAAACCGGCACCCAACTGGCGACACGCCACGCCTTGAACCAGGTCATCGACGCGACCGTCGATCGCATTCCGGGCCTCCTGGCGGGTTCTGCCGACCTGACCGGCAACAACGGGGTCAAGGTGAAAGACGCAGTGATCCAAGCCAAGGAGTCCCCCGGTGGGATCCAGGTGCACTTCGGCATCCGCGAGTTCGGCATGGGTGCGGTCATGAACGGTCTGGCGCAGCACGGAGGCGTGCTGCCCATAGGCGGCACCTTCTTCGTCTTCACTGACTACATGCGCCCGTCAGTTCGGCTGGCATCCCTTTCGGGCAGCCACGTCATGTACTCCTGGACGCACGACTCCATCGGGCTCGGCCAGGACGGCCCCACCCACCAACCGATCGAACACCTGATGTCCCTGCGTGCGATGCCGGGGTTGTGTCTCATCCGGCCCGCCGACGCCAACGAGACCGCACAGGCCTGGAAGCTCGCCGTCGAGGCCGACGGACCTGTCGGACTGTGCCTGACCCGCCAGAACATCCCGGTGTTGGCCGAGACAGCCGGCGGGGCGGCCGAGGGCGTCCCACGCGGCGCCTATGTCCTGGCCGACGGCGGCGACAGGCCCGAGATCGTGCTCGTGGGGACCGGCAGCGAAGTACAGCATTGCGTCGCGGCCGCATCGACCCTCGCGACCGAGGGCATCCAGGCGAGGGTGGTGTCCTTCCCGTCCTGGGACCTGTTCGAACGGCAGCCAGAGAACTACCGCATCGAGGTGTTCCCGCCGGGGGTACCGGTGCTCAGCATCGAGGCCGGCGTGACGCTCGGCTGGGAGCGTTACGCCGACGACGCCATCGGCATCGACCACTTCGGTGCATCGGCGCCCGCCGACGTCGTGATGGAGAAGTTCGGGTTCACGGCCGTGCACGTCGTCGAGCGGGCGCGCGCGCTGCTGGCACGTCAGGCGGGCTGACGACGCGCGTGAGCACGAGAAAAGAGATCGAACCTATGCGAAAGGAGTTGCACCAGTGACCCGACTCCAGGACCTGTACAACATCGGCGGCCAGAGCCCATGGCTCGACAACCTGCGCCGCGACTGGATCCACGACGGCCAGCTGGCCAAATGGGTCGAGACGGGGGTGCGCGGCATCACGTCTAACCCGACCATCTTGGCCAAGGCGATCTCGGGGCAGGACACCTACGACGAGCAGTTCCGGGCCCTGATGAAAGACCACACTGTCGAAGGTGCGTACTGGGAGATGGCGATCACCGACATCAACGACGCTCTCGCCATGCTGCGGCCTCTCTACGACGAGAGTGACCACGAGGACGGCTACGTCTCGCTCGAGGTCTCTCCGGCCCAGGCCCATGACACCGAGTCGACGGTCAAGTCGGCCCGCGAGCTCCACGCACGCATCGCACAGCCGAATCTCTTCGTGAAGGTGCCGGCGACGCGGCAGGGCGTCCCGGCCATCGAGACACTGATCGGCGAGGGCCACAGCATCAACGTCACCTTGATCTTCGGTCTCGACCGCTACGACGACGTGATGGAGGCCTATTTGCGCGGCCTCGAAGCGCTCGTTGCGGCCGGGCGCGAAGACCACCTGGCGCACGTGGCCAGCGTCGCCTCCTTCTTCGTGAGCCGGGTCGATACCGAAGTGGACCACCGCCTCGAGAGCCTGGCCGGAGGCGAGGGCGGTGACCCCGCCATCCTCGGCCTGCGGGGAACCGCCGCGGTCGCCCAGGCGCAGTCGGCCTATCAGCATTTCCACCACACCTTCAGCGGCGACCGCTGGGAGGCGTTGCGAGAGAAGGGGGCGCGGGTGCAGCGGCCGCTCTGGGCGTCGACGTCGACCAAGAACCCGAGCTATTCGGATCTGCTGTACGTCGACAGCCTCATCGGGCCGGCGACCGTCAACACAATGCCCGAAGGCACCCTCTCGGCGTTCGATGACCACGGGACGCTCAAGCGCACGGTCGACGCCGACCCTGACGGAGCGACCCAGGCGCTGGCGCGGCTGAAGGATGCGGGCATCGACATGCTCGACGTCGAGCAGACGCTCGAGGACGAGGGCGTGCACAGCTTCGCCAAGTCCTTCGACGAACTGTTGCAGATGCTGAACGACAAGGCCGCGACGTTCTGATCGCCCGGCTGTCCCACCGAGAGGAGCACGCATGAAGATCGGCATGATCGGCCTGGGCAAGATGGGCGCCAACATGACCGAGCGCCTGCTGAAGGGCGGGCACGAGGTCGTCGCCTACGACCTGAGCGCCGACGCGCTCAAACAGGCGGCGTCGAAGGGAGCGGAGACGGCGACGACGCTCGACGAGCTGGCAGCGAAACTCAGCCCGCCGCGGGCGGCGTGGGTGATGGTGCCGGCCGGGAGGCCGACGAACGACACGATCGATGCGCTGGCGGTGCTCTTCGAGAAGGGCGACGTGATCGTCGACGGCGGCAACTCCAACTTCAACGAGGCCGAGGTCATCGCCGAGCGGCTGAAGAAGAAGGGTGTCGGGTTCGTCGACGCCGGCACGTCGGGCGGCGTGTGGGGCCTGACGGAGGGCTACTGCCTCATGGTGGGTGGCACCAAGGAGTCCGTGGCGGTCGTCGAACCGGCGCTACTGACGCTGGCGCCCGAGGGCGGGTACGCACACGTCGGGCCGGTCGGCGCCGGGCACTTCGTGAAGATGGTCCACAACGGGATCGAGTACGGGATCATGCAGGCCTACGCCGAAGGCTTCGAGGTGATGGCCCGCGCCGACGAGTTCAATTTGGACCTCCACGAGATCGCGTCGATCTGGCGCTACGGCTCGGTCGTGCGCAGCTGGCTGCTGGACCTGGCCGAGCGCGCATTGCGGCCGGACGCAGGCTTCGACGGGATCGCGCCGGTAGCGGTGGATTCGGGAGAGGGCCGGTGGACGGCTTTGGAGGCGATCAACCGCGGTGTCCCGGCGCCGGTGATCTCGACGTCGTTGTTCACCCGTTTCGCCTCCCAGGACAAGGACTCCTTCCAACTGAAGATGGTCGCAGCACTGCGCAACCAGTTCGGCGGCCATGCCGTGACGCTCGAATCGGGCGGTCTGGGCATGGAGACCGAGACTCCCGACCGCGTAAGCGACGCACCACCGTGCTCACGCCCGTCGAAGATGTCCCTCGCGCGTTCGCCGACGCGGTCGTCGAGGCGTTCGCGTCGCGTCCGGGGCCGCGCTTCGCCCTCGTCTTGTCGGGCGGCCCGACGGCGCGCGAGTGCTACGAGGTGCTGGCCGAGGGCGGCGGGGTGGACTGGTCGCTGGTGGACATCTACGTGGGAGACGAGCGCATCGTGCCGCCCGACGACGAGGACGCCAACCAGCGGCTGATCCGCGAAGCCTTGCTCGACCCGGTGGGAGGCGTGGGCTCCTTCCGGCCGTGGGACACCACGCTGCCGGTTGCCGAGTGCGTGGCGGCGTACCAACGGGTGATCGGTGACCTCGTGACAGGTCCGGGGATCGACCTGATCCATCTCGGGATGGGGCCCGACGGGCACACGGCATCGCTGTTCAAGGGTTCGGCCGCGCTCGACGCGGAACCGGGTGAGCTGGTGGCCGAGAACGAGGACCCCAGCGGGACCAACCCCCACCCGCGGCTGACGCTGACACTTCCCGTGATCAACTCGGCACGCCTGGCCGTCTTCACCGTGGCCGGCGCGTCCAAGGCCGACGCGGTCGCCGCATTGTTGCGGGGCGATGACATCCCGGCCGCCCGCGTCCACGCCGGTCACACGCTGTGGCTGGTGGATGGTCCGGCCCGCGCCGCAGCCCCCTAGATTGGCGCCAATGCTGAGCGACGCCGACATCCTCCGTTCGCCGCTGCCCGATCTCACGGCGTTGGCCCGCGTCGTGCGCGACGGCGCCCATGGCCGGCGGGTCACGTTCTCGCCCAAGGTCTTCATCCCGCTGACGATGCTGTGCCGCGACCGCTGCGGATACTGCACGTTCGCCAAGGCACCGGCCCGGCTGGAGTCGCCCTACCTGACGCCGCGAGGAGGTGCTGTCGGTGGCGCGGGCGGGCCAGGCCGCGGGCTGCCACGAGGCTCTGTTCACTTTGGGCGAGCGACCCGAGTTGCGTTACCCGGTGGCGGCCGAGTGGCTGGCGGCGCAAGGATACGCGTCGACCGTCGACTATCTCGCCGCGATGTGCCACCTGGTGATCGAGGAGACCGGGCTGCTCCCCCACGCGAACGCCGGCGCGTTGTACGCGGAGGAGCTGGCGGCGTTGCGGCCGGTGACGGCGAGCCAAGGCATGATGCTCGAGTCGCTGGCCGAAGGGTTGGCAGCACACCGGGGCGCACCGGACAAGGAGCCGGCGCGGCGCCTGGCCACCCTTGCGGCAGCGGGCGAGCTGGCGATCCCATTCACGACGGGGATCCTGGTCGGGATCGGCGACACCCGAGCCGATCAGCTGGCGACGTTGCGGGCGATCGCGGCGTCGCACGAACAGTACGGCCACGTCCAAGAGGTGATCGTGCAGAACTTCCTGCCGAAGACCGGGACGGCCATGGCCAAGGCGGCGCCGTGCCCGCCTGAGGACCTCGTCTGGGCGATCGCAGCGGCCCGGCTGGTGCTGCCCGCCGAGGTGCACGTGCAGGCGCCGCCCAACCTTTCCGACGACCTGGCGCCGCTGCTCGAGGCGGGGATCGACGACTGGGGCGGCGTCTCCCCAGTGACGGCCGATCACGTGAACCCAGAGCGGGCGTGGCCGGCGCTGGCCGTGTTGCGGGAGGCAACGGAGGCAGCCGGGCACACGCTGGCGCCCCGGCTGACCGTCTACCCCTCGTTCGCGCTGGACCCGGCGCGGTGGCTCGACGAAGCGATGCGCTTCCCGGTGCTCGATGCGTCCGACGCCGAGGGCCTGGCCCGCGATGCCGAGTGGTGCTCGGGGGGCGAGGAGGCGCCACCGGCGCTGCTCGACGTCCCGGCGCCGGCGGTTGGGGCGGGTGGTGCGAGGGCCGGTGGGGCGGTGGACGAGGTCCTGGCGGGCGTGGCCCTGGGACAAGAGCTCGGCGTCGCGGAGATCGTCACGCTCTTCGGGGCGCGCGGGTCGGAAGTGCGCCGGGTGGCCGAGGTGGCCGACGATCTGCGGAGCCGGATTGTGGGCGAGGCCGTGACCTTCGTGCACAACCGCAACATCAACTACACGAACGTCTGCACGTTCAAGTGCCGGTTCTGCGCATTCTCCAAGGGCCCGCTGTCGCTCAACCTGCGCGGCGCGCCGTATCTGCTCGAGCTCGACGAGATCACCCGGCGGGTGGCCGAGGCGGAGGCGGAGGGTGCGACCGAGGTGTGCCTCCAGGGTGGGATCCACCCGAGCTTCGACGGTGACTACTACCTGCACGTGCTCGAGGCGGTGCGGGAGGCCTCGACGACCATCCACATCCACGCCTTCACCGCCCTCGAGGTGACCGAGGGGGCGCGGCGCTCGGAGGTTCCCCTGGTCGAGTACTTGACCCGCCTGCGCGACGCCGGGCTCAAGACGCTGCCCGGGACGGCAGCCGAGATCCTCGACGACGAAGTGCGCGCGGTGCTGTGCCCGGACAAGATCTCGACGGACGAGTGGCTCGAGGCGCACCGCACCGCGCACGCCGTCGGGCTGCGCTCCAACGTCACGATCATGTTCGGCTCGGTGGAGCAGCCGGTGAGCTGGGCCCGCCACATCGTGGCGACGCGTGCGCTGCAGCGCGAGACGGGCGGCTTCACCGAGTTCGTGCCGCTGCCCTTCGTCCACATGGCCACCCCGATCTACCTCCAGCGCAGGGCGCGGCGGGGCCCGACCTTCCGTGAGACGCTGCTGATGCACGCGGTGGGTCGGATCGCCTACGCCGGCGACATCGACAACATCCAGGTGAGCTGGGTGAAGATGGGGGCCGAGGGGTCCCGCCAGGTGCTGCGCGCCGGCGTGAACGACCTGGGCGGCACGCTGATGGACGAGAACATCTCGCGGGCGGCCGGGGCGCAGCCACGGGCAGCGCATGGGCGTCGAGGACCTCGAAGCCATCGTGGCGCCACTCGGGCGCCCGCTGGTGCAGCGCTCCACCCTCTACGCGCTCGCCGGGGCGCCGGCGGGCGCGTGAGCGACGCCGCGGACGGGGCGGAAAGAGAGGCGCGCGAGCACGCCTTCGAGGATCTCTTCGTCGACCGGCCGCTCTCCCCCGCCCAGGCGCGCGCGAGCTCGCTGCGATGATCGGCACGCTCGACGACATGGCCCGCGAGGGCACTTCGGTCGGCGACCTGAAGATCGCCAGCGCCGCGCTGGCCGAGATGGCCGAGGCCTTCCGGGTGTTCCGGCCCTACCGGCACATCCGCAAGATCACCATGTTCGGCTCGGCGCGGACGAAACCCGAGGACCCCGTCTACATCCTCGCCCGCGACCTGGCGGCGAAACTTGCGGCGGCCGACTGGATGGTGGTGACGGGCGCGGGGCCCGGCATCATGGCGGCCGGGCTCGAGGGGGCCGGACGCGAGCACGCGTTCGGCGTCAACATCCGGCTCCCCCACGAGGACGAGGCGAACCCCTTCATCGCGCAGGACCCCAAGCTGGTCGAGATGCGCTACTTCTTCACCCGCAAGCTGATGCTGATCAAGGAGTCGCACGCCTACGCGATCCTCCCCGGCGGCTTCGGCACCCAGGACGAGGCCTTCGAGCTCCTGACGCTCCTGCAGACAGGCAAAGCCGAGCCTGCACCGGTCGTGATGGTGGAGACGCCGGGCGGCACCTACTGGCACACCTGGCTGCGCTTCTTGAGGGAGGAGGCCATCGGTGCCGGGTGGGTCTCGCCGGAGGACACGGCCCTCTTCAAGGTCACGAACACCATGGAGGAGGCCAGTGCGGAGGTCCTGGGCTTCTACCGCAACTATCACTCGATCCGCTGGGTCGGCGACCTGCTCGTGCTGCGCGTACAGATACAGCCCAGCAAGAAGGAGCTGGCCGACCTCAACACGAAGTTCGCCGACATCGTGGCGCGGGGCGCCATCCGCACGGCCTCTGCCTTCCCGCCCGAGCGCAACGACCACCCCGATCTCCCCCGTCTCGCCTTCCGCTTCGACCGGTTCCACTACGCCCGTTTGCGAATGCTGATCGACGCGATCAACGAATGCACCGGGTGACGTCCGCCTGGTGAGAGGATTACGTTTGCCCGCGTGATGCTGACGCGTCGGTGCTTGGCGGCGACCGTGGTGGTGCTGGCACTGGCGATCGCGGCACCACTGGGTGCATCACCCATGGCCGTCGGCTCCTCTTCGGCGGTGTCACCAGACGGTGCCGTGCCGTTCGGGACGACGCCGGTGGGCGCCAACGCCGTGTCGAATCCCAATGCGCCGATCATCGGTATGGCGGCCACGCACGACGGCGGCGGCTACTGGCTCGTCGGGTCCGACGGCGGCATCTTCAGCTACGGCGACGCCCGGTTCTTCGGCTCGACCGGCGCCCTCCGCCTCAACGCCCCCATCGTCGGTCTGGCGGCCACGCCCTCGGGTGGCGGCTACTGGCTGGTCGCCCGCGACGGGGGGATCTTCAACTACGGGGACGCCGGCTTCTTCGGGTCGGCGGGGTCACTGCATCTGAACGCGCCGATCGTCGGCATGACCGCGACCGCCGACGGCGGGGGCTATTGGATGGTCGCTACCGACGGGGGGATCTTCAGCTACGGCGACGCCCGCTTCTGGGGCTCGACCGGCGGCACCCATCTCAACGCCCCGGTTGTGGGTATGGCAGCCACGCCATCGGGGGGCGGCTACTGGCTCGTGGCGTCCGACGGCGGCATCTTCAGTTACGGCGACGCGCAGTTCTACGGCTCGACGGGCGCGCTCCACCTGAACAGGCCGGTCGTCGGCATGGCGGCCGCTCCGGGCGGGGGCTACTGGCTGGTGGCCTCCGACGGCGGCATCTTCACCTACGGCACTGCTCCGTACCTCGGATCGCTGGGAGGGACCGTGCTGCCCTCCGCAGTGGTTGGGATGGCGGCCACGCCGTCGGGGGGTGGGTACTGGCTGGTGCTCGGCTCCGGGGCACTGGCGGGCAAGGTCGTCGGGATCGACCCGGGCCACAACGGCCTGAACGGCGATGATCCCGGCTTCATCGACCAGCCCGTGTACAACGGCACCGGCGACGAGCCGTGCGACACGACCGGCACGGAGACCGCCGGCGGGTACACCGAGGCGGAATTCAACTTCAACGTCGCCACCGACCTCCAAGCCGACCTGGAGGCCGAGGGTGCCACGGTCGTGATGACCCGCACGAACAACGAAGGCGTAGGACCGTGCGTCACGACCCGGGCTGCCATCATCAACGACGCGGGCGCGAACGTCGCCATCGACATCCACGCGGACGGTGCGCCGCCCAGCGGCAGCGGCTTCACCGTCCTCGAGCCGGTGGCCGACGGGCCGAACGACGGCGTGATCGCGTCGTCGAGTACCTTCGCCAATCAACTGCGCGACGCGTTCGCTGCGGGCACGGGGATGGCTGTCGCCGACTACGGCGGTGCCGTCGACGGGTTGGTGCCCCGCGACGACCTGGCCGGGCTCAACCTCACGACCGTGCCCAAAGCGCTCATCGAGTGCGGGAACATGCAGAACGCCGGCGACGCCGCGCTGCAGGTCACCCCGTCGTTCCAGCAGGCCGCGGCGGACGCCATGACCCGGGCGATCACGGAGTTCCTGAACGGGCCCGCCTGATCACTGCGCACCGCCCAGAGGGGCGCGCACCACGGTGGTGTACCGGTGCCCCTGGGGCGACGGTACCGACGACACCAGGTCGATCGCCGTTACAGGGAAGGCGGCCTCGAAGGGCACCCCCGCCATCTCGCCGAGCGCCGACACGCCCAGCCGCCGCCCCTTGGAGCGGGCGAGGGTCAGGTGCCCGTTGAACCCGGGCTCGGGTTCGGTCGGTTGCGGCACGAAGGACTGAGTGGCAGTCCGCACGGCATCGGCAAGGCCATCGAGCCCCGCGGCGGGGAGATGGAGCACGCGCACGCCGGTGAACCAACCGGTCCCGGGACCCAACCGGCACTGGAGCGGCCCGGAGAACCCGGCGGCGCAAGACACGACGGCGTCACCCAGCGCACCGACGGCATCTTCCGCCAGCTCGCCGAGGAAACGCAGCGTGACGTGCCAGCGCGTCGGGCCGACGAAACGCAATCCTTTGGTGCGTCCGAGCTCGAGCTCGAGGCCCGAGAGACGCCGGCGCGTCTCGTCGTCGGGCCACACGGCCACGAAGAGGCGCATGGGCGGCGGGCCCCGACTCAGGGGCCGTCGTCAAGTGGCTGACGCCGGGCGTCGGAGCCCTCGAGCAACGCGGAGACGGAGCGCTCGAGGGCCCGCCGGGCCTTGAGAATCCGCCGCTCCTCGGCCAGCGCCTCGCCGGTCTCACTGGAGTCAGGGTCGCCCGCGGTGGCACGGCTGAGCGCGTCCATCGCCATGTCACCGAGCTCCTCGAGCATGCCCTCGAGCCGCTCGGCCATGCGCTCCATGGCCTCACTCGGGCCGCTCACTTGGGCAGCGGCGTGCTCTGCACCTCGTAGTCGCCTTCGGCGTAGGCGGCGCGCATGACCTTCTTGTCGAACTTGCCCACGCTGGTCTTAGGCACCTCGCCGATGAAGGTCCACTGGTCGGGCAACCACCACCGCGCCACACGCGTGCTCAGGAACTCGACCAGGTCCGCTGGGGCAGGGGTGCGGCCCGGCTTGGGCACCACGGCCACCAGTGGCCGCTCCGACCACTTCGGGTCGGGAATGGCAATGACGGCGGCCTCGAAGACGTCCGGGTGCGCCATGACCGCGTTCTCCAACTCGACCGAGGAGATCCATTCCCCGCCGGACTTGATGACATCCTTCGTGCGGTCCGAGATGGTCATGTACCCCTGGGCGTCCAGCGTCCCGACGTCACCGGTCCGGAGCCACCCGTCATGGAACTTCGCGGGGTCCTCGTCCTTGTAATAGGAGCCGGTGATCCACGGCCCGCGGATCTCGAACTCGCCGATGCCGTCGCCGTCGTTCGGCAGGATCGTGCCGTCCTCAGCCACCACTCGCACGTCGCAGCCGGCGACGACCCGGCCAGCCTTGACCTTGTAGTACATGTCGTCGTGCCCGTCCTTCTTGCGTGCCGGCGGCAACGCCAGCGCGGCCAGCGGGCTGGTCTCGGTCATCCCCCACCCCTGGACGATCGTCACCCCGAAGCGCTGCTCGAACGCCTCGATCAGTGACTGCGGGACCGCGGCGCCGCCGGCTGTGATGCCGCGCATCGTCGAGAAGTCGATCGGAGTGTCGAGCGCGAGGAGCCCGTTCCAGATCGTCGGCACGCCGCACGCGTAGGTCGGACGGTGCTCGTTGATCACGTTGGCCAACTGCTCGCCCATCAAGAACATCTGTGGCATCACCATGTCGGCGCCAGCCAGCCACGCGCCGTAGGGAGTGCCCCAGGCGTTGGCGTGGAACATGGGCACGATGATGAGGATGCGGTCCTTCTCTGTGACTCCGATCGAAGAGGCCGACTGCAGCGCCATCGTGTGCAGCCAGGTCGAGCGGTGCGAGTACACGACACCCTTCGGGTTGCCGGTGGTGCCGCTCGTGTAACACATCGCGGCCGCCGATCTCTCGTCGAGCGCCGGCCAGGCGAAGCCGGGCTCTTCGGCGGCGACGAGGCGTTCGTAGGACAAGGTCTCACCCAGCGAGGAGGTGTCCCCCTCCCCTGCCACGATGATCGTCTCGACGGTCTTGAGGTCGTCCTTGATGGCGGCCAACAGGGGGATCACCGAGGCATCGATGATGATGACGCGGTCCTCGGCATGGTTGATCACGTAGGCCAGCTGCTCGGCCGGCAAGCGGATGTTCAGCGTGTGGAGCACGGCGCCCATGCAGGGGATGGCCAGATAGGCCTCGAGGTGGCCCTGGTTGTTCCAGCAGAAGGTGCCGACACGGTCACCCGCCTCGACCCCGAGCCGGGTCAGTGCGGCCGCCAACCTCTCGGCTCGTTCGGCCACCTCGTTGAAGGTGGCCGAACGGTAGCCGCCGGCCTCGACGGTGATCACGGTGCTGTCGCCGTGCTCGAGTTGGCCGTGTCGAAGGATGTCGGTGATCAGGAGCGGAGCGTCCTGCATGGTGCTTTTCATGGCCCAAGTATGGCGAGTGCGCCCTGGGCGCGCCCACAGGGGGGTGTTTCGCAGCCGGGCTGCCGGCTGACGGCGCGCGGTCCCCGTTCGGACGGGTCTGGTCCGCGTCGCACTCGCCACGATGCCCACCGGGGTGTCAGGCATCAACGAGGGGGTACAGCATGTGGGTGAGAACCGCCGAGGCGACGGGACCCGCGCCCTCCGGGACCCGGTCGCTGGCTCTCCACGAGTGGGCACTGGCCGGGATCGGACTGGTGGGTGTGGTCGTCGCCGTTCTTCTGCGGCCAGCCGATTCTCGAGCAGCAGCTTCCGAGGTATGGACGCCGTTCGTGTTGGTCGTGGGTCTGCTCCTCATCGGCTTGGTGGCCGATGAGGACGGGCTCTTTGCAGCGGCGGGACATCGACTGGGGAGAACGGCACGAAGTGGCACCGGCATCTTCGTGGGCGCCGTCGTGATGGTGGGACTGGTTACGGCCCTCTTGAACCTCGACACCGCCGTCGCCTTTCTGACGCCCGTCCTCGTCTATACCGCACGAAGTCGGGGCGAGGGCGAGGCCCCGCTCCTGTACGGCTGCCTCCTGCTCGCCAACGCCGGGTCGCTCTTCTTGCCCGGATCGAACCTCACCAATTTGATCGTCCTCGGCCATCTCCACCTCACCGGCGGGCAGTTCTTGGCGCACATGTGGGCGCCCGCTCTGGCCGCACTGGTCGTGACCGCCGGGGTGATCGCTGCCTTCGAGCACCGGGCTCTGCGGGTTCGTAGCGAAGACCTCTCCGCACCGGGTCGTCCGGAGCTGGGTCTGGGTCTCGTTTCGGTCGCTGTTGCGACCGTGCTGGTTGTTGTCCTGCGCAATCCGGCGCTCCCCGTCGCTGCCGTCGGCGTCGTCGCCATCGGGGTGCGCATCGCATCTGGGAGAGAGCGTTTCGCGCACGCGGTCGTTGCGCTGGGCCTACCCGTACTGCTCGGTCTCTTCGGTGTCGCGGTTGCCGTGGGGACCCTCGGCAGAACCTGGACGGGTCCGGCCACGCTCTTGTCGCATCTCGGAGTGTGGGGTACGGCGGGGCTCGGAGCCGTCACTGCCGTAGCGATCAACAACCTCCCAGCGGCGTCGCTCCTTGCCGCCCACCGTCCACTCCACGTCTACCCGTTGCTGATCGGCCTGAACGTGGGCCCCAATCTCTTGGTGACCGGATCGTTGGCCTGGTTCCTGTGGCTCCGAGCCGCACGAGGAGCTGGAGCGCGACCGTCACTGGCCCAGGCCAGTCGCATCGGTCTCGTTGCGGTCCCGCTGTCGCTGGCGGCTGCGGTGGGCATGCTGGTCCTGCTCGGAACGGGATGAAGGTGACCGACATCCGCCTGGCCGCACACCAGCAGCGGAGTCACATTCAAGACGGGACGTACGGGTAGCCATAACGGCGTCTGTAATCGCGGTCACCTTCGATGAATGTTTCACGGTGTGACGTTGTCTTTCCCAAAGCGTCGCCGGACCGACGTTCCGCGCCAACGCAGCGGCGGCGAGGGGGACTGATGCGATCCTGCCGCCGAACTCCTCTCAAGTAAGGCTGCGCTTCGTTCGCCTCACCCATTCGGGTGATTTTCAAAACGCTTGTATCCCGCGTCCTGGGTATCTGCCGTTTCATTGCCGTTTACTCGGGTAGCCCTATTGCAACCTGATAGGAGATTCAAATGGTTGGAGCTGGAGGACTTGTTGCGAGCATCATCGCGTTTGCTGTGGGGGCCATTCTGGACTTCGCCGTAACCGTAAATCCCGACCAACACGGATTCAACGTGAACAAGGTCGGTGTCATCCTCATGGTCGTCGGTGCGGTCGGAGCACTGTTGTCCCTGATCGCCATGGTGGCGGCCAATACGCGGCGCCGCCGGACTGTCGTTGACGACGGAGAGGGAAACGTCGTGCGTCGAGTTGATTCGACGTATTAACAACAACGTCTCTGACCCAGACTCAGCGGGCTGTATTTGAACACCCACCTCGAGAACGAAAGGAAATGTCATGTCAACTACAGACAAGGCCAAGAACAAGATCCAAGAAGCAAAGGGGCATCTGAAGGAGGCCGCAGGAAAGGCCACTGACGACCGCTCTCTGCAAGCGAAGGGCAAGCGAGATCAGGCGGCGGGCAACCTGAAGCAGGCGGGGGAAAAGGTAAAGGACGCCGTCAAGAAGTAGGTCGCTGCAGCGCCCGGCCCCGATCCTGGAGGGCTCGAGGCGGGCGCTCGCAACCGATGTCGCGGTCCACGTATCAAATCTGGCAAAGACAATAAAGATTGGGGAACGATCATGGCAATCATTTTGTTGGCACTCTTGGTGCTGATTCTTTTCGGCGCGGGATTTGCGATTCACTTCCTGTGGATTGCTGCGGTGGTCCTCGCGATCGTCTGGGTTGCGAGCTATGCGCTCGGCCGCGGGCGAGGCGCGAGCCGCGGGTCCCTACGTCGCTGAGTTGGGGCGACCACCTTTACGGCATGACTTCATCCGAGTGACCGGACAGTCAGGCCACGGGTCTTGTCTGAGGGCGATGATCTCCGAGGATGCCTTGCCCAGCTAACGAAGCAGCTTGGGCACGATTGCGAACCCCGAGCTTGGCGTACAGGCTGCGTAAGTGCGTCTTGATCGTGTTCTCACTGACGTAGAGATTCCTCCCAAGCTCGCGGTTTGTCATGCCGGTCGAGAGCAGAGAAAGGATCTCGCTTTCTCGCTCGGTGAGGCCGATATCGCGTCCCGGCCATCGCAGCGCCTCGTCGACCTGGGAGCGCTGCGACCTTTGCGTCAGGACGACACGCTCGCCGCCCGCGGCTGCCTTGATGCCGGCAATGATGTGCTGTCGCGGCACGGTTTTCGAGATGAATCCCTGGGCACCGGCTCGTATCGCCTGCTCCACGGCCTCAGGCCGATCGGAAAAGCTGAACACCACGATCGCTCCATTGCTCGAGTCGGCGCCAAGCGCTCGCACTCTTTCTCCGAGCGATTCAAATTCCCCGTAGGTGTCGACCAGCGTGACATCGACCGTGCGTCTCGGTCCCTTCCTCACGTCGATTTCGACGATCTCGATCTCGGGCTCGCTTGAGCGGAGCAGGCCTCTCAGACCCTCAAGCACGATCATGTAGTCGTTGACCAGTGCGACCCGGATGGGTTTTGACATGACGTTTACTCTAAGAGTGGGCCTTTGAATTTGATAATCACCCGATCGGGTGATTGACCAGGACGGCTCTCTCAACCATGCTGGCGGCACGGTAGATCGAAGACAGATCCGACAGGTACGGACGTTACGAAAGGACGGCCCTCTCCCGCCCATGCGTGCGGAAGAGACGGCCCCCGCGGCAATCGGCAACAGCAGGGGCGCGTGATAGTGGAACTCTTTGGCGTTACTTCCTACAGCGTCAACAAAGGTCGCGTCGTCGCTCTACGAGGGGAGCTCGATGCTTCGACCTCGCGAGGGCTCTCCGACCATTTGATCGGTCCTCCCGGTTCGCTTGTCGTCGTCGACCTCTTCGGGCTCACTTTCATTGACTCATCCGGTCTGGGGGCCATTCACGCCGCAAGGCGAAAGGTCATGGAGGACGGAGGAAACCTCGTCGTCTGTCGCCCCAAACCGGCTGTCCTTCGTCTGTTGGAGATCACTGGTCTCGATATATGGGTCACGGACTGGGACCTGGCGTGGTCGAGTGGCTCCCACGTGGAAGCTACGACCTAAGGATCCTTTCCGGCCCACCAGCGTGAACCGAGCGGGGACGCCTGACGGTGCCCGAGGACGATGGCCGAGACAAGCCGCTTCGACCGTCCGCTCGGGACTGAAGCCATGGCCAAACCCCGTGCTTGGTGGCTCGACACCTCTCAACGGTCCGCGGTGTGACGGATTTCTGTTGAAACAAGAACTCCCTGACGGGTGGATCTTTCGTGACACACGAAAGAACGTGACGAGTTCGGCCTCCCCGCGGTCGGGAAACCCCAACCGTTCACCGGCATGGACACGCAGAGCCCGGCTGTCGTCGGCGGCGACGGGTGAAAGGCGCTGGAGCCGCCGTGGCTGGCACCGTCGGCGTGCTGGGACTCCTGGGGACCGTGGTGGTCGGCTCTGCCACGGCGATGTTTGGTGTCGGCGCTCAGCCGGCCGCGACATCGGCGGCCACCGCCGCAATTCCGCCCGCCATGCTGACCCTGTACCAAGAGGCGGCCGCCACCTGCACCGGTCTGCCCTGGACGGTCCTTGCCGCCATCGGCACGGTGGAGTCCGACAACGGACAGTCGACGCTACCCGGCGTCCACAGCGGCGCCAACGCCGCCGGCGCCGAGGGGCCGATGCAATTCGAGCCGGCGACCTTCGCCGAATACGCCGAACCGGTGCCGTCCGGCGGAGCCGACCCACCCAGCCCCTACGACCCGGCCGACGCCGCCTACGCGGCCGCCCGTCTGCTCTGCGCCAACGGCGCTGAGGGCGGTGTTGACATTCCAGGTGCGATCTTCACTTACGACCACTCCGCGAGTTACGTGCAGCAGGTACTGACCCTGGCCCAGTCCTACGGCGGCGTCACGGCGGCCGCAGTCGACGTCTCCATCTCGACCGCCGGCGCCGTGGCACTGCAATGGGCTCTGGCCCAGATCGGCACGCCCTACATCTGGGGTGGCGAGACACCCGGGGTGGGTTTCGACTGCTCAGGCCTGGTCCAGGCCGCCTATGCGGTCGCGGGGATCCGCTTGCCCCGCGTCGCGCAGGACCAGTACGACAGCACCCCCAAGCTGCCGGCGGACTCCCCGCTTGCGCCAGGTGACCTCGTCTTCTTCGGTGGTGGCCCCGCTTCCATCGACCACGTCGGCCTGTACGTCGGTGTGGTCGATGGCCAGAGCGTGATGGTGGACGCGCCGCATACGGGTGCCGACGTGCGGGCTGAAGGGTTTCCGGCGACCGTCGGTGCGCCGTTCGGCGGCCTCGACTTCGTCGGGGCGACAAGACCCTCGTAAGGCGAGTCTCTCGTATTACGAGGGTTTCGCGGTGCGATCGACCGCACAGCCGGCCCGGTGACCTTCCGCTTCGACGGCGCCGCAATCCGGGCACACCTGGTGCGCCCAGCACGCCGGGTCGCCTCCCTGCTCGCTCAGCCTGTCGCAGTCGGCACACTCGAGCGGCGAGCCCAGCCTTCCTTGGCGCCCCGCCGCCGTGAGGACCCACACGCGTTCCTGCCAGGGGGGACGGTGACGGACGTGCTGACGGTGGCCGCACTCGAGCAGTGCCACCCAGTCCCCCACCTCGTCCTGCTCGAAGCCGACCATGCTGCGCCGCACAGGATTCAGTCTGGTAGCTCGGCGGGCGCGTCCCGGGCGGACCGGTCAGACGGGCGCCGCAGGAGCAGCACCCTCTCGGCCCTTCGCTCCTCTTCGAGGAGCTTCTGTCGGGCGTCGAGCAGGTCGAACTGAGTCACCAGTCCCACGAACTTGGTGGCATCGACCCGGTCGACGACCGGCAGCACACCGAGGCGCACGTGGGCCATCCGGTCCGCGATCGTGCGGAGGATCTCGTCGGGATAGGCCAATCCGAGCGGTGCCAGCATGGCGTCGGCCGCGGTGCAGCCCGGCCGGTCCTTGCCCTCGAGGACGGCCGACCACGGGAGCACGCCGACGAGCCGCTCGTCGTCGGACAACACGGGGTACAAGCGCTGGCGCCGTTGCGGTGAGCCCTCCGGGAGGGCGGCGTAGAATTCGGACAACGGTTCCTCCGGGGCGACGGTGAGCACATCGGTGTCCATCACCTCGCGCACGAACGTGGCCTCGAGCGGGTCGACCGCGTACTCGCGCATGACGTGGAAGCCGCGGCGCGCCACCTTCTCGGTGAGGATCGACCGCTTCAAGACGAGGACGCTCACGAGGTGGGACACGGTGGCGGCCACGAGGAGTGCGAGAAGGCTGTTGGCGTCGTGCGTCAGTTCGAAGGCGAAGACGATGGCGGTGAACGGCGACCGAGTGACCCCGCCCATGGCACCGGCGAGCCCGATCAGGGCCCACACGCCGGGCGTAGTCCCGGGCAGCCCCTGGCCGAGGATGCCGCCCACCGCGGCACCCAGCATGAGAACCGGCGCCAGGATGCCCCCGCTGGTGCCGCTGCCCAGCCCCGTCGCCCAGATGGTCAGCTTCACGACGAAGAGCAGGCTGAGGACAGAGAGACCGAGCTGCCCCAGGAGTTCGGCGTGGATGGTGTTGTACCCGACCCCGAGCGCCCGCGGCTCGATCAGCCCGCCGATACCGATGACGAGGCCGCCGATCATCGGCCACCACATCCAGTGCAGATGCCCAGTGAGGCGCTTGAACGCGTCCTCGGCGCGGTAGACCGCCTGCGTCATTAGCCAGGCGGAGAGCCCGGTCGCAATGCCGAGCGCGCACGCACCGAGCAGCACGATCCCTCCGAGCGGCGGATGCGTCGGGACCGGGAAGATGGGCTGGGGCGACAACAAGCCAGCGTGCGCCATCGCCATGCGGATGCCGTCCGCGGTCGCCGCGGCGAGGCCGATCAGGACCATCGAGCGCGGCTTGAACTCGAACGCGAGCAGCTCGACCCCGAACAGCGTTGCCGCAACCGGAGTGCCGAACACTGCGCTCATGCCTCCGGCGGCGCCGGCCACGAGCAACGCGCGCCGCTCCGCCGCCGTGAACCGGAACAACTGACCGATCACCGAACCAAGGGCGCCGCCAGTCAGGATGATCGGGCCTTCGGCACCGAAGGGCCCTCCGCTCCCGATGCTGACGGCGCTCGAAATCGGCTTGAGAAAGGCAAGCCGCGGCTGGACGCGGCTGCCGTTGATCAGAATGCGCTCCATCGCCTCGGGGATGCCGTGGCCCCGGATCTGCTCGGAGCCGAAGCGCGCCATCAGGCCGACCACGAGGCCGCCAACGACCGGGATGAGGACGGCAGCGGCACCGAGCGTGTTGGCGTCGGGCGACACGAGCCGCACGCTCAGGCGCTGGTAGTAGAGCAAGTTGGTGAGAAACCCGATCATGTCGAGCAGCACGAGAGCGATGCCTGCCGACAGCGCACCGAGGAGCACCGCGAGCGGCACGAGGCGCAGGATGGCCACGGTCGTGGTGAAGTCACCCAGTGCCCGCTCGGCGGACGTCTCTGGCCGGAGGTCGGGACCGACGACGTCGGCTCCCGACGATGGTTCCCGTTCCTCCTCGAATTCCCTTCCGGCCCGACCATCCTCCTTATCCATCGTGCAACGATGCTATCGTAAGACGATGCGTTTGACGGATGCCGACTACGAGGACCTCCTGACGCTACGGACCGGCCTGCGGCGCTTCCTGCGCTGGAGCGAGCAACAGGCCGAGGAGGCCGGTCTCACTCCTGCCCAGCACCAACTGCTGCTCGCCATCCGTGGGCACAACGACCCGCGCGGGCCCACGATCGGAGAGGTCGCCGACTACCTCCTGCTGCGGCACCACAGCGCGGTCGGGCTGATCGACCGGGCGGATGCGGCCGGCCTCGTGGAACGGGTCCGCGACCCCGAAGACCACCGCCTGGTGCGGCTCCAACTCACTGCGATCGGCACGAAGCGGCTCGAGGCCCTCTCGGCCCAACACCTCGAAGAGTTGCAACGGTTGGCCCGCAAGCTGCCCGGCGTGTGGCGCGGCCTGATGCCACACCAGCCGCTGCACGGCCTCTCGGGACCGCAATAGGCGCCGAACGGCAGGACTACACGGGCCGGCCGCGCAGCCCCCGGTACTGCCGCACCAGCGCCGCCGTCGAAGCATCCTGTCCCGACAGGTCGGGCGCCGATGCGCTCGTCAGAATCGGCGCCAACTCCTTCGCCATCACCTTGCCCAGCTCGACCCCCCACTGGTCGAACGAGTCGATCTCCCAGATCGTGCCCTCCACGAACACGGTGTGCTCGTAGAGCGCCACAAGTTGGCCGAGCACCGACGGTGTGACCTTCGGCGCGAGGATCGTCGAGCTCGGGCGGTTGCCCGGCATCACCTTGTGTGGCACGACCGCAGGGGGCGTCCCTTCGGCGGCGATCTCCTCAGCCGTCTTCCCGAACGCCAGCGCCTTGCTCTGGGCGAGGCAGTTGGCCATGAGGAGGTCCTGCTGCTCCCCGGTGTCGTGGGTCGCCTCGGCAAAGGCGATGAAGTCGGCCGGGATCAGCTTCGTGCCCTGGTGGATCAATTGGTAGAAGGCGTGCTGCCCATTGGTCCCCGGCTCCCCCCAGAAGATCTCGCCGGTCTGTCCTTCCACCGGACTGCCGTCGAGACGCACGGACTTCCCGTTCGATTCCATCGTGAGCTGTTGCAGGTAGGCGGGAAAACGGGCCAGCCGGTGGCTATAGGGCAGGACGGCATGGGTCTGCGCGCCGAAGAAGTTGTTGTACCAGACGTTCAACATGCCCTGGATGGCCGGCAGGTTCTCCTCGAGCGCCGCCGTCCGGAAGTGCTCGTCCATGGCGTGGAACCCGAAGAGCATCTCGCCGAAGGCTTGCCGGCCGATGGCCACCATCAGCGAAAAGCCGATGGCCGAGTCGTAGGAATAGCGGCCACCGACCCAGTCCCAGAACTCGAGCATGTTGTCGGTGTCGATGCCGAACTCCGCGACGGCCTTGGCGTTGGTCGACACGGCCACGAAGTGCTTGGCCACGGCGTCGTCACCCGCCGCTCCGCCGAGGCCGTCCAAGAGCCAACCACGCGCCGCCGCCGCGTTCGTCAGCGTCTCGAGCGTGGTGAAGGTCTTCGAGCTGACGACGAACAACGTGGTGGCCGGATCGAGATCGTGGACGGCGGCATAGAGGTCGATCGGGTCAACGTTCGAGACGAAGCGGCTTGTGAGGGCGGGCTGGGCGTAGTCGGCCAGCGCCAGCGTCGCCATGGCCGGCCCGAGGTCGGACCCGCCGATGCCGATGTTGACCACCGCCGCGATGCGCTTGCCCGTGGCTCCGGTCCAGCTGCCGCTCCGGATGCGCTCGGAGAGCTCGCCCATTTTCCCGAGCACCCGGTGGACGTCGCCCGTGACGTTCTGCCCGTCGACCTCCAGCTCGGTACCGGGGGGCATGCGCAAGGCGACATGAAGAACCGCCCGGTCTTCGGTGGTGTTGATGTGCTCGCCGCGGAACATGGCGTCCCGGCGCTCCTCGACACCGGCGGCCCGCGCCAGCGCCACGAGAAGACGCAGCGTCTCGTCCGTCGCCCGCTGCTTGGAGTAGTCGAGCACCAGGTCTGCCGCTGCGGCGGTCATCCGCTCGGCACGCTGGGGATCGCCGGCGAACAGGTCGCGCAGATGCCGGGGCGAGATGTCTTCGTAGTGCGCGGCCAGCGCGTTCCACTCGGGTGTCGCGGTCAGGTCCATACGCCGAATCTATGGCGTGCGCGTTGCCCTCACATCGGTGCGCTCAGCGGCGCAGGAATCCGAGCATCGCCGGCATGGCCGCCGGGTCCTGCGCGAAGAAGCCATGGCCGCCGTCGAAGAGCGCGAGCTGGCGCCCGGGATCGTCTTGGCCAGGAACTCACTGTTGGCCGGCGGCGCGATCCCGTCGTGGAGCCCTCCACAGACGAGCGTCGGGCAACGGATCTGTCCGAGTCGGGCGGCCGTGTCGTGGTGGCTCCGGGCCTCGAGTTGACGCAACGGTCCTTCGCCGTCTTCACCCAAACCAAAGCCCTCGGCGATCATCGTGACCATGTCGGGATTGGCCTCCCGCCACGCCGCATCCCACCGGGTGTCGATGCAGCGCGATCCGCCGGGTGAGCAAGGTCGAGGGCTCCAGGCCGGCGAGCTGGTGCAGCGGGTAGGAGGCGCCGCCGGCCCCTCCGGCCGAGGTGCACGCCAGCACGAGCCGTCGGACGCTCTCGGGGTGCCGGATCGCCAGCTCCTGGGCCACCATGCCGCCGAAAGAGACGCCGAAGACGAGGCATTCCTCCCAGTCCATGGCGTCGAGCAGGGCTGCGGCGTCGTTGCCGTAGTCGGCCATCGTGTAGGGCCCCTCCGGCACCTCGGACTGGCCCAGCCCGCGCTGGTCGTACTGGAGAAGCTCGAAGTCGGCGAAGCCGGGAGCGTCGGTGAGGCGCGGCGTCCGGCGCAGATCGGCGCCCGTGCCGGAGATGAACAGCAATCGTTCTCCCGCGCCGGCCAGTTCGTAGTAGAGCTCTATTCCGTTGGCGCGGACGAAGGCCACGACGTCAGATCAGCGCATCGCCAGTTGGCCGGGCACGATCGGTGCCGGCAGCGCGGTCGTCCCCATCAGCCAGCGGTCGACCGCCGCCGCGCACGAGCGCCCCTCGGCAATGGCCCACACGATCAGGCTCTGCCCGCGCGTCTGGTCCCCGCAGACGAACACGCCGTCGACGTTGGTCGCCCACCCCGTGTCGGCCGCCACGCTGCCCCGCGGCCCGACCTCGACGCCGAGCTCGCCGACCGCGTTGCGACGCTCCGTGCCCAGGAAGCCCATGGCCAGCAGCACGAGCTCGCACTCCAGCTCGAACTCTGTGCCCCGAACCGCCTCGAAGACCGGGCGTCCGTCCTCGGTGCGCATCTCGACGGTGTGGCCCCGCAGCGCCCGCACCGCGCCCGAGCCGTCGTCGACGAACTCGGTCGTCGTCACCGAGAAGAGGCGTTCGCCGCCCTCCTCGTGCGCGGCCGAGCTGCGCAGGATGAGCGGCCACACCGGCCACGGGTTCTCGGCCAGCCGGTCACTCGGAGGCTCGGGCATGATCTCGAACTGGTGCACCGAGGCGGCACCCTGGCGGTGCGCCGTGCCGAGGCAGTCGGCGCCGGTGTCGCCGCCGCCGATGATGACGACGCGCTTGCCGGCCGCTGTGATCGGCGAAGACGCGAGGGCGCCCTCCTGGACCAGGTTCGCCGGTTTCAGGTAGTCGAGTGCGTAGTGCACGCCGTCGAGCCCTCTTCCCGGTACCGGGAGGTCGCGCGGCAGGGTGGCTCCCCCGGCCAGCACGACCGCATCGAACTCCGCCAGCACTTCGGCAGCCGGGCGCACCCGCACGTCGGGCGCGCATGCCGTCCCCAGGCCACGCTCCTCGCCGGGTTCGACCCCGCCGTTGCCGGATGGGCCCGCAGCCTCCGTCGCGCCACCGACCGAGGTCGAGCACACGAAGGTGACGCCTTCGGCCTCCAGCTGGGCCAGACGACGGTCCAGCACCGCCTTCTCCATCTTGAATTCGGGGATCCCGTAGCGCAGGAGACCGCCCGGCTTCTCGGCGCGCTCGAAGACCGTCACCAGGTGGCCCGCCCGCACCAGCTGCTGCGCCGCCGCCAGCCCGGCCGGCCCCGACCCGACGACGGCCACCGACTTGCCCGTGTGCACCGTCGGCTGTTGGGGCGTGACCCAGCCCTCGTCCCACGCCCGCTCGACGATCTCGTACTCGATCCGCTCGATCGTCACCGGGTCCTCGTTGATCCCGAGCACGCACGCCGCCTCACAGGGCGCCGGACAGAGCCGCCCGGTGAACTCGGGGAAGTTGTTCGTCGCGTGCAGTCGCTCCATCGCTTCCGGCCAATCGTCGCGGTAGACGAGGTCGTTCCACTCGGGAATCAGGTTCCCGAGTGGGCACCCGTCGTGGCAGAAGGGGATGCCGCAATCCATGCAGCGAGCGCCCTGCTGCATCGTCGACTCCTCGGGGAAGGGCTCGTAGACCTCCTTCCAGTCGCGCAACCGGACCGGCACCGGCCGGCGGCGCGGCAGCTCGCGTCCGTGCTCCATGAAGCCATGTACGTCACCCATGCGCAGCCACCATCACGGCTTCGTCCACGGAGCGTCCCTCGGCCTCGGCGAGACGGGTGGCCTCGAGGATGCGCCGATAGTCGCGCGGCATGACCTTCACGAACTCGAGGACGTCGGTCTCCCAGTGCTCGAGCAGTCGGGCCGCCACCGCGGACTCCGTCTCGACGCCGTGGCGCTCGACGAGCGAGCGCACCCGGAAGCTGTCCGAGGGGTCCAGCGGCTCGACGTCGACGAGCTCGAGGTTGACCCGCTGTCCGAAACTGCGAGTCGGGTCGTAGACGTAGGCGATACCGCCCGACATGCCGGCGGCAAAGTTGCGGCCGGTCGGCCCCAGCACCACGACGAGCCCACCCGTCATGTACTCGCACCCGTGGTCGCCCACGCCCTCGACCACCGCGGTGGCCCCGGAATTGCGCACGCAGAAGCGCTCCCCCACCTGGCCCCGAATGAACACCTCGCCGCCGGTGGCGCCGTAGAGGATGACGTTGCCCGCGATGATCTGCTCCTCAGCGACGAAGGGCGATTCCAGCGGCGGCCGCACGATGAGACGGCCGCCCGAGAGCCCCTTGCCGAAGTAGTCGTTGGCGTCGCCGTAGAGCCGCATCGTCACGCCCTGCGGCACAAAGGCGCCGAAGCTCTGGCCGGCCGAGCCGAAGAAGGTCAACGAGATCGTGTCGTCGGTCAACCCGGCCGCGCCGAAACGACGGCTGATCTCCGAGCCCAACAGCGTGCCCACCGTGCGGTCGACGTTGCTGATCGGCAGCTCCATCGACACCGGCCCACGGCCGTCGAGCGCGGGGGCGCACGCATCAATGAACGCGTGGTCGAGCGCCTTCTCCAGACCGTGGTCCTGGAGACGCAGCTGACGCCGGCCCATCGTCTCGGGCACGTCGGGCTGGGCCAGCACGGTCGACAGGTCGAGCCCGGACGCCTTCCAGTGCCCGATCGCCGCCTCGGTGTCCAGAAGGTCCACCCGCCCGATGGCCTCGTCCAAGGAGCGCAGGCCCAGCGAAGCCAGGATCTCGCGCACCTCCTCGGCGATGTACTCGAAGAAGGTCTCGACGAATTCCGGCTTGCCGCTGAATTTCTTGCGTAGGGCGGGCGTCTGGGTGGCGATGCCGACCGGGCACGTGTCGAGGTGGCAGACCCGCATCATGATGCACCCGGACACCACGAGCGGCGCCGACGCGAAGCCGTACTCCTCCGCGCCCAGCAACGCGCCGACGATCACGTCGCGTCCCGTCTTCAGCTGGCCGTCCACTTGAACCACGATGCGGTCGCGGAGGCCGTTGACCAGCAGCGTCTGCTGCGTCTCGGCCAGGCCGATCTCCCAGGGAATGCCAGCGTGCTTCAGAGAGGTCAATGGCGCCGCGCCCGTCCCCCCGTCGTGGCCCGAGATCAGGACGACGTCGGAGTGCGCCTTGGCCACCCCGGCCGCCACCGTGCCGACACCGACCTCGGCGACGAGCTTTACGTGGACCCGGGCTGCAGGGTTGGACGACTTGAGGTCGTGGATCAGCTGTGCGATGTCCTCGATGGAGTAGATGTCGTGGTGCGGTGGCGGGGAAATGAGCCCCACACCCGGCGTCGACCTCCGGGTCCTCGCGATCCAGGGCCAGATCTTGAAGCCCGGCAGCTGTCCGCCCTCGCCCGGCTTCGCACCCTGCGAGATCTTGATCTGCAGGTCGTCCGCGTTGACGAGGTACTCCCCCGTCACCCCGAAACGCCCGGATGCCACCTGCTTGATCGCACTCCGCCGCAGGTCGCCGTTCGCATCGGGCGTGTAGCGGTCCGCGTCCTCGCCGCCCTCGCCGGTGTTGGAACGCCCGCCGATGCGGTTCATGGCGATGGCGAGCGTCTCGTGCGCCTCCTTGGAAATCGACCCGTACGACATGGCGCCCGTTGAGAACCTGGCCATGATCGAGGAGATCGGCTCGACCTCGTCGAGCGGCACCGGCCCGCTCTCCGCCGGCTTGAGACGCAGCAGTCCGCGCAGCGTCCCGAGCTTCTCGGCCTGATCGTCCACGGCCGCGGTGTACTCCTTGAAGATCTCGTACCGCTTGGAACGCGTCGCGTGCTGCAACTTGAACACGGTCTTGGGGTTGAAGAGGTGGAATTCGCCTTCTCGGCGCCACTGGTACTCCCCGCCCACCTCGAGCTCGCGATGGGCCAGCTCAGTGGGCCGCGGTTCGTGCGCTCGCAGGTGGCGTTCGGCGACCTCGGCGGCCAACACCGACAGCCCGACGCCACCGATACGCGACGACGTGCCCGTGAAGTATTCGTCGACGATGCCGGCGTCGAGCCCGATCGCTTCGAACACCTGGGCGCCGGTGTAGGAGGCGACCGTCGAGATCCCCATCTTGGACATCACCTTGAGCACGCCCTTGCACGCGGCCTTGATGTAGTTGCGCCGGGCCTGCCTGGGCGAGACGCCTTCGAGGAGTCCCTCGGAGATCATGTCGTCGATCGAGTCCAGGGCCAGGTACGGGTTGACGGCCGCCGCGCCGAACCCGATGAGCAGGGCCATGTGGTGCACTTCGCGGGCGTCGCCGGTCTCGACCACGAGCCCCACCTTCGTGCGCGTCTTCTCGCGCACCAGGTGGTGGTGGATCGCAGCAGTCAGCAACAAGGAGGGAATGGGGGCCCAGTCGGCCGTCGCGTTGCGGTCCGACAGGACGATGACGTTCGCCCCTTCCGCGATGGCGGCCGAGACCCGGCGCCGCACCTCGTCGATGGCCCGGCGCATGGCCTCACCGCCTGCCTCGGTGGGTGCGCCGGCTCGGCCGGCCTCGCGCACGTCGAAGAGCCCGTCGACCGCGAAGGCCTTGAAGCCAGGAGTCTCACCGTGCTCGTTGACATACATGAGCTTGGCCAGGTCGTCGCGGTCGATGACCGGCAGCGGCAGCAGGATCTGGCGGCACGAACCGCACCGCGCCTCGAGCAGGTTCGCCTCGGGCCCGATCGTCGCCGCCAGCGACGTCACCAGCTCCTCGCGGATGGCGTCGAGCGGTGGGTTCGTGACTTGTGCGAAGAGCTGGGTGAAGTAGTCGTACAGCAGGCGCGAGCGATCCGAGAGCACGGCGATCGAGGTGTCCGAGCCCATGGAGCCGATCGGCTCGGCACCGATCTTGGCCATCGGCGCGACGATGATCCGCAGCTCCTCGTTCGTGTACCCGAACATCCGTTGCTGGGTGACGACGCGCCCGTGCTGCGGCGTGAGCATCGTCCGGGCCGGGAGCTCGTCGAGCCGCACCTGGTCGGTCGCCAGCCACTCGTCGTAGGGGTGTTCGGCCGCCAGCTCGGCCTTGATCTCCTCGTCCTCGACCAGGCGGCCAATCGATGTGTCGACGAGGAACATGCGGCCTGGCTGGAGGCGGCCCTTGCGCACGACGCGCTCGGGAGCGATGTCGAGGACGCCCACCTCGCTGGCGAGGACCACCAATCCGTCGTCGGTGACCCAGTAACGCGACGGGCGCAGGCCGTTGCGGTCGAGGACCGCCCCCACGACGGTGCCGTCGGTGAACGAGATCGCTGCCGGCCCGTCCCACGGCTCCATGAGCGACGCGTGGTACCGGTAGAAGGCGCGGCGGTCGTGGTCCATGAGCGTGTGGTTCTCCCACGCCTCGGGGATCATCATCAGCACGGAGTGCGGCAGCGAGCGCCCGCCGAGGTGCAGGAGCTCGAGCACCTCGTCGAAGCTGGCCGAGTCGCTCGCCCCCGGTGTGCAGATCGGATAGATGCGCGACAGGTCGCCCTCGATCAGCGACGTCTCGAGCAGCGCCTCTCGGGCCCGCATCCAGTTGCGGTTGCCGGCGAGCGTGTTGATCTCCCCGTTGTGGCAGAGATACCGGTACGGGTGCGCCAGCGGCCAGCTCGGGAACGTGTTCGTCGAGAAACGCGAGTGCACCAGCGCCAGGCCCGACTCGAAGGCCGGGTCGCGCAGGTCGGGGAAGAACTCACGCAGCTGTTCGGACGTGAGCATGCCCTTGTAACAGATCGTGCGCGCAGAGAGCGAGGGGAAGTACAGGTTGTCGACTGCGTGTTCGGCCCGCTTGCGGAGCACGAAGGCGCGCCGCTCGAGCGTCATCGTGTCGACCGCAGCGTCAGCCGGCGCGACGAAGAGCTGTTCGATCCGCGGCATGGCACCGAGGGCGGTCTTCCCGAGACCTTCGGGCTCAGTCGGCAACTGGCGCCAGCCCAGCACGGAGAGGCTTTCCTCGCCGGCGATTTGCTCCACCACGGTCCGGGCCTTGTGGGCGTCGTCCGCGTCGACGGGAAGGAAGGCCAAGCCGACGGCGTATCCGCCGGCGTCGGGAAGCGAGAAGCCCGCCTCCTTGGCCGCACCCACGAAGAACCGGTGCGGCATCTGCACCAAGATCCCGGCACCGTCTCCCGTTTCCACCTCGGCCCCGGACGCGCCACGGTGGGCCAGTCGTTCGAGGACGGTCAGCGCCTTGTCGACGATGTCGTGATCGGGCCGCCCGTGCAGATCCGCCACCATGCCGACACCACAGGCGTCGTGCTCGTAGCTGGGGTCGTAGAGGCCAAAGGCCATCGGCGTCCTTCCGAGGGGAGAAGTTGAACGGGTGACCGGGACGACGTTGGCCCGAAGGTGAATGACCAGGATACACGACGCCGCTCGTAGGCTTGACGCATGGCCACGCAGGTACACGTCGTGGGGGGCGGGGTCATCGGCCTCTCGACCGCGTGGGAATTGTCACGCAACGGTCATGAAGTGACGGTCGTGTCACCGACGCCCGGCCGCGACGGCGCGTCGTGGGTGGCGGCCGGGATGCTCGCACCCGTGACCGAGGCCCAGTTCGGCGAGTCCGCATTGACCGCATTGCTGCTCGAAGGCGCCGGACGCTGGCCCGCGTTCGCCAGCTCGCTCGAAACGGCGAGCGGCCAATCCATCGGCTACGACACGACGGGCACACTCACCGTTGCCCTCGATGCGTCCGACCGCGCCAGCCTCGACGACCTCCTCGCCTACCAGCATTCCCTCGCGCTCGATGCCGTGCGCCGCAGCGCGAGCGAGTGCCGCGACCTCGTGCCGGCGCTGAGCCCCTCGTTGCGCGGCGGCATCGAGGTGCCCGGCGACCACCAGGTCGACAACCGTGCGCTCCTGGCCGCCCTCGTCGAAGCGAACCGAGCGGCCGGCGTCACCTTCGACCGGGCGACCGTCACTGCCGTCGCGGCCGGCCCGGAGATCGTCCTGGCGGACGGCCGCCGCCTTCGTCCGGACCAGGTCGTCCTGGCGGCCGGGGTCGGCCTGCCGGCCATCGCCGGGCTGGACGCGGCGCGGATGCCAGAGGTCCGTCCGGTCAAGGGACACATCTTGCGTCTGGGCCCGGCGCCCGGCGCCACGGTCCCGCTGCTCCGCCGCACCGTCCGCGGCCTGGTGCGCGGCCACTCCGTGTATCTGGTGCCCCGGCGCGACGGCTCGCTCGTCGTCGGTGCGACCGTCGAAGAACGCGGGACCGACACCACGGTGCAGGCCGGGGCCGTGCACGAGTTGCTCTGCGACGCGCGCGCCATCGTGCCCGGAATCGACGAGCTGGAGCTGCGCGAGGCAGCAGCCGGGTTGCGCCCCGGCACCCCGGACAACACGCCACGCATCGGGTGGAGCGGCCTCGAGAACGTTGCGGTCGCGACGGGCCACTACCGCAACGGCATTCTCCTCGCGCCGCTCACTGCGGCCGCCGTCGTCGACCTGCTCGGGCGGCGCCCGCTGGCTCCATCGCTCGAAGCACTGGCCCTGGCGTGACCGACATCGCGCTCAGCGTCAACGGCGAGCCGGTCCGCGTCGCCGTCGGGTCGACGATCGCCGATCTGGTGTCCCGTCTCACCGAAGAGGACGACCCCAAGGGGGTCGCTGTCGCGGTCGATCGCAGTGTCGTGCCGCGCTCGGAGTGGGCGACCACCCCGGCCCGGGCTGGATCCCTGGTCGAGGTGGTGAGCGCGGCCGCCGGAGGGTGACCCATTGAGTTTGCCGGCCGAGCGATGCCAGAATCCCCGGATGCCCGAGTCCCTTCATCCCGGCCCGACCGCGTTCGTCCTCGCCGGGGGCGGCACCAAGGGGTCGTTCGAGGTCGGCGTGCTGCAGTACCTCGTGGGCGTCGAGCAGATCGCACCTGAGGTCATCACCGCGACGTCTGCCGGCGCCATCGCGGCGACGGTGCTCGCGCAGGCGCGGACGTTGGACGAGTTCGCCGCGCGTGTCGACGAGATCGGAGACGACGTGCTGGCGTGGACGCAGACCGAGAACGTCTTCGGCAAGCAGGCGTGGTTGAGTGCGCTCGACGGTACCGCGCTCGGTCGCGAGATCCACCACGAGCTCACCGAAGGCACGCGCCCCCCGTTCCCGCTCAACCCCGCCGCCGTGCTGGCCACGAGCGGGGGCACGCCCCCACCTGCCGCGCCAGGTAAGTCGGAACGACGCGTGGCGAGGCGGGCCCGGCGGAGGCGCCAGCGCCACCTGTTGCGGCTCGTCGCCGGGGCCGGCTTGCGGCTCCCCCGGGTGCGCCGCCGGTTCCGCACGAGCGGCAGCTCTGTCCTCAACCTCGAGCCTCTGGCCGAGGCGCTCCGCCACGGCTCGAACGAAGGGGTCCGCGCCGTCGACCCTGACCTCGTGGCGCGGCCCGGTCTGCAGCTGCGGCTGGCCGTCACGGCGCTCCGGGCCGGCGTCGTGCGCTACGTGACTCAGGACGGGACGATCGTGGAGGCGGACGCGCGCACCCCCGCACCCGGCGAGGCGGCCGGCCCGGTCGACCTGATCGACGGGGCCATCGCCTCGGCCAGCGTGCCCATGATCTTCCCGCCGCACACGCTGGCCGACGACGACTATGTCGATGGCGGGGTCGTCGAGATCATCCCCGTGCGGGCCGCGGTCGAGCTGGGGGCGACGCGCATCTTCGCCGTCGTGGCGGTCCCGCTCGCCGTGCCCCGTGACGATCGGGACTACGCGACGGCACCGGCGGGCTACATCGGGTTGCGCTCCATGGGAATGATCGGTGTCGCCGAGCGCCAGATCTCGAACCTTGGCCAATGTCCTCCCGGCCGGCTCGACGCTCACGGTCATCGACCCGGTCGTCGACGTCGTCGGCCTCTTCGAGATCCAGCCTGGCCTGTTGCGGATCAACAAGGACTACGGCTGGCTGCGCGCCGCCGACGTGCTGGCCGAGGGCGACCCCGACCTCCTGGCCGACATCGCCGCGGGTAGCCACGAACTCATCGAAGCGCGCTGCGTGGCCTGGCGGCTCGAGGAGGCGCTCTGGGCCGCTGAACAGAAGAGAGACCCCGACTCCGAAGCAGGGTCGCTTGCGCTCGTGCGAGAGCAAAAAGAGCGGGTCCGGGGCTTCGTCGAGCGGCGCAAACAACTGGGCTTCCCAGTGCCCGACGATTGCGAGGCCTGGTGGACCGAGTACGAGGGGCACACCGGGGAACGCCCGGCCCGCCTGCCCAGCCGGCTGGCGCCGCGCGCCTGAGGGCTCAGACGGTCGGGCCGCCGAGCCAGCCGCGTTTGCGGAAGATCCACACCAAAATGACGGCTGTGACCAGCTCGAGGCCGATGCCGAGCACGAAGAAGCTCCACGTCGGCAGCAGCCAGACGCGCACCATGTAGGCGAAGTTCTGCCCGAAGAACCCGGTCAGGAAGCTGAGGGGCAGGAAGATCGTCGCGATGATGGTCAACTGCTTCATCACGACGTTGAGGCGATTCGACACGGTGGAAAGATGCGTGTCCATCACCCCACTCAAGAGGTCCCGGTAGTTGTCCACCAGGTCGGCCAGTCGGATGAGATGGTCGTAGAGGTCCCGGAAGTAGCGCGACGCTTCGTCGGTCATGCCGGGCACCTCGGCCACGCCGGAGTTGATGCTGGCCATCATGTCGCGCTGGGGCGCAATCACCTTGCGCATGTCCATGAGTGAGCGCTTCATGTCGAACAACTCACCAAGCTGCTCCTCCGTGGGTGCCTTCAAGATGTCATCCTCGAGCGCGTCGATCCGGTCGTCGAACTTGGAGAGCACCGGGAAGAAGCTGTCCGCCAGGGCACTGACGATGAGGTAGACGATCACGATCTGTGGCGACGCCGCGTCCTTGGCGTGGTGCTGCTCGATGCGCGCCCGTACTTGCGCCAGGGACGGGCAGTCCTCTCCGCGGTGCACCGTCACCACATAACGATCGGTCCAAAAGATATGGACCTCCGCCTGCCCGGTGCGCTCGGGATCCGCGCCTCGGGCCACGAGGTACATGAACGTGTCGTAGTCGTCGATGCGCGGACGCTGGTTGAACCGCTCGGCCGCCTGCACCGCCAGCGGGTGGAATTTGAAGTGGACGCTCAGGAGCTCGGAGACCGTGCCGTCGGTGGCCTCGTCGTCGAGGTCGAGCCAGAAGAACTCGTGGCTCCCCAACGCGGAGAGCACGTTCTCCGTCGTGGCCGGTTGGTCGCGGCCATCCAGGCGGAGCGTCCCTTTGAGCACAGCCTCAGTTTCACGTCCCGCCAAGCGCCGCGGTGGGATGGGCGGGCACCGGGGTTGTCAGCCGAAGCGGGCCGGTTCGAAGGAGTCCGGCAACGGCGCTTCGTCAGCCGGCAACTCCGTTGCGGCGATCGCGTGCGCCAGCGCACGGGCCGAGTAGGGGCCCTGCAGCAGGCCGTTCGGACCGTGTCCCGTGGCGACCCAGGCGTTCGACCAGCTCGGGACGCGCCCAACGAGCGGGCGGTCGTCGGGGGAGGTTGGCCGCAGCCCGACCCGCGTCTCGCCGTAGGTAGCGTCGGCAAGCCCCGGCGCCACGGCGAGGCACTCGCGCAGCAACTCGTGCAACCCTGCCGCGGTTGCGTCGACCGAGAACCCGGCGCCGGGCTCGAAGGTCCCGCCGCATGCCACGCGCCCGCCCGGCCACGGCACGAGATAGTGCGTGAGCAGCGGCTGCGCGATAGGCCAGTTCCCCGTCTCTGCGTCGACTCCGAGGTGCACGATCTGGCCCTTCGTCGGACCGACCGGGAGCTCGTGGCCGAGCCACTCCCCCATGGCCGCCGTCCACGCGCCGCCCGCGACGGCGAGCGCCGCGCAGTCGACGTTGCGCTCGCCCTGGATCGAGATCGAGGTGACGCGGCGCACGCCGTTCGTCCCGGCGGCCACGCCGTGCACCGACCCGGCGACGAACCTGACGCCGCGGTGCGCCGAGGCCGCCCGCAGCGCGGCCGCCATGCCGCGCCCGTCGACCCGCGCCGACGAGGGGCAATAGAGCGCCCGGTGCATCGGCCCGAGCGGCGGGAAGAGCCGGCGCGCCTCGTCGGGTGAGATCTCGGCGACCTCGCCGCCATCCCGCCGCAGCGTGATCTCGGCAAAGGGCGAGAACCACGAGTCCTCGTGCTCGCGGCAGGCCCAACGAGAGCAACCCGCACACGCCGTAGCCCGTCGCCGCCACGTCGCCGCCGTTCGTCTTCCAACCGGCGCAACAGCTGCGGGTAGTGCGCCCCGCATTGCTGGAGGAAAGGCCAGAGTGCGCCGTCGGTGTCGTGACTCGTCGCCGGCGAGAGGATGCCAGCGCCTGCGTCGGTCGCGCGCCCCGGATGCGCCGCGTCGACGACGGTGACCGAGAGGCCAAGACACGCCAACTCGTAGGCGAGGGAGAGGCCGACCAGCCCGGCGCCCACGACGGCCACGTCGCTGCGCTCCCCGGTCACACCACGAGTCCATCAGGCCTGGCCCTGCCCCGCCAGCGGTGCGGCACACTGAGGCGGTGGAAGTGCTCCGCACACCCGACGAACGCTTTGGCGACCTTCCCGGGTTCCCGTTCGGTCCGCACTACGTCGAGCTCCCCGACGGGCTTCGGATGCACTACGTCGACGAGGGCCCACGTGACGCCGAAGCCGTCCTGCTGCTCCACGGTCAGCCGACGTGGTCGTACCTCTACCGCAAGGTGATCCATCGTCTCGTAGGCGCACGGCCTGCGGGTCGTCGCCCCCGACCTCGTCGGCTTCGGGCGCTCCGACAAGCCGACGGCCCGCACGGCGCACTCGGTGCGGGGACATGTGGCCTGGATGGCGCAGTTCGCCGACGCCACCGCACTCCGCAACGTCAGCCTCGTCGTCCAGGACTGGGGCGGACCGATCGGGCTCGGCATGCTGGCGGAACGGCCCGGGCTCGTGCGGCGAGTCGTCGCCGCCAACACGGTGTTGCATACGGCCGACCGCAACCTCGAGGGTCGTCTGGCCTGGCCGGTCCACGCGGCGGACGATGACAGCGTGACGGTGAGTCAGACGCTGCTCGACTACCAGCGCCTGACCCAGGAGCTCATGCCGTTCCGGCCCAGTCTCTTCCTGCAAGGCGCCACCGTCACGGACGTGCCCGACGACGTCCTGGCGGCCTACGACGCGCCGTTTCCCGACGAGTCCTTCTGCGCCGGGCCGCGTCAGCTGCCCTTGCTGATGGGTCTGACGCCCTCCAGCGAGTGTGCCCGGCTCAATCGCCAGACGTTCGACGCACTGGCTCGTTTCGACGGCGCGTTCGTCACGGCGTTCTCCGACCGAGACCCGGGCACCGGTGGCTGGGCCGAGGTGTTGCAGGAACGCGTACCGGCCGCGCACGGGCGCGATCACGTCACGATCGAGGCCGCGGGCCACTTCCTCCAAGAAGACCGCGGCACCGAGCTGGCCGAGGTCGTCATCCGTGTCGTCGGCGATTCGCCGACCCAGCGAGCAGACTGAAAGAGAGCACCCGCTACGAAGCGGGCTTGGCGTCCCCGCCGTCGGAGGCCGGCGCCGCCGTCAGCGCGTCGGGCTCGGGCGTCGCGGTGCCCAGCTGTGCCTTCAGCGCCGCGAGCTCGCTATCCACCTCCGAGTCCTTGCCGACCTGGTCGAGCTCCTTCTGGATGTCGTCCGTTCCGCCGCCCACGTCCTCCAGGACTCCGGACTCGAGCAGTTCGTCCAGGGCGCCCGAGCGCGCCTGCATCGTGGCGATCTTGTCCTGTGCCCTCTGCAGGGTCTGGCCCGAGTCCTTGAAGGACTTCGAGATCCCTGCCGTGCTCTCGTCGACGCTGGAGACGGCGGCAGCCGCCGTGTACTCGGCCTTGAGCGTCTCCTTCTGCGTGCGGAAGTCGTTCACCCGCTTCTGCAGCACGTTCATGGTCTGCGTGAGCTTCTGCTCCTCCTCGACCAGCTGCTGGTGCTGAGGCTCCATCTCGTCGATCTGCTGCTGCGCCGTCGCCTTGCGCGCCAGCGCTTCCTTGGCCAGGTCCTCCCGGTTGGCCTGAAGGGCCTGCTTGGCCTGGTCCTGCAGGTGGTCGACGGAGTGCTGCAGCTGCTCTTCTTGAAGCTCGAGTCGCTTCTTCGAGGCCGCGATGTCGACGAGGGCGCGCCGAACCTGCGTGAGCTGCTCAAGCATCTTCTCGTAGGAGAGGTCGAGCATCTCGTCTGGCTTCTCGGCCGCGTCGAGGGCCTTGTTCGCCTTGGCCTGGACGATCTCGTGTGCCCGCTGAAAGATGCCAGCCATGCGCTACCTCCCTACCTGATCTCGTGCTGTGGTCCCACCATAGGTTCGATTCTCCGGACATGAAGCCGCGGCGTGAGCCCGCGACCAGGAGGAGCAAATCGAGCGGAAGAGGGCCGGGGCCGGCTCAGGAGCCGGAGGCGGCGATGATCGCGCCGTTCAGGTGCGTACCGCCCATGTCACCGTCGCTCGGCGCATCACCGAAGTTGTAGACCGCGCCCTGGCCGGTCACGACCCAGTACCCACTGCCGTCGGAGGTGGAGAAGATGGACGCCGCCGGGTCGAGGCCGCCGGCTGAACCGGGCGGTGGGCTCCCCAGACCGGCCGCGTCGCCGAAGGGGAAGACCTGGCCGTTGGAGTCCAGAAGCCAGTACCCGCCGCCGTCGGGCGTCGCCACCGCCGAAGTGAAGGCCGCGGCCTGACGTCCGGGCGATCCGTGGTTCACGGCATCGCCGAAGGCGTAAACGTTGCCGGTGTTCGTGACGACCCAGTAGCCACCGCCCGTGGCATCGGGCACGACGGCGACGGCCGCGCCGCTGCAGCCGCCAATGCCGGGACAGGACCCCGCAAACGTCGCATCGCCGAAGGCGAACACCCCACCGTCGGAGGCCACCATGAAGTAGCCGCGGTCGTCATGGCTGGCCACCATGCCGACGATGGGCGCGTTGAGGCTGTGCGGCTTGCCGGATCCGGCGGGATTGAAGCCGAGGCCAGGCATGGAGCCGTAGTACTGGGTGTCGCCGAAGGCGAAGACACCGCCGTCGGACGCATCGAGCCAGTAGCCCCCGCGGTCGGGCGTCGGCACGATGCCGACCACGGGGCGTTGGAGGGCGACGCCGCCCATCGACCCGTGGAACTGCGCCGAACCGAACGAGAAGATGCCACCGTCGGAGCCGACCAGCCAGTAGCCGTGGGTCGCCGGCGGCGGAGGGGGCGGAGGCGGTGGCGGCGGTGGCGGGGGTGGCGGCGGTGGCGGGGGTGGAGGCGGTGGCGATGTGCCGGTGACCGTCAACGTGAAGGCCTGGGTGGCATCGGGCGAGATGCCGTTCGACGCATCGAGGCAGATCGTGTAGCTCGAGTTGTCGCTGGTGCTCGGGTCGCCCTCCAGCGTGGCGGTGTCACCGCCGGTGTACACGAGCGAGATGTCCGACGGCAGGGCCGAGGGGGTGCAGCCGCCGAATGCGGTGTCCGTGACGGAGCTGACCGGTGGCGTGCCCGTCGTCGCGATGTTGAACGTGTGGGCCGAGCCGGCGGCGAACGTCGCCGCGTTGGCGCTGGTGATGGCCGGCGCTGTCGTGCTCCCGCTGCCCGTGTAGGTGTAACGGTCCGCCGCCACGACCGGGGTGGTGCCCACCGGCGTCGTGACGCGGACGTTGACCGTGCCCGGGGTGACCGACTCGGGGATCGTTGCCGTGATCGATGTGGAGTTGCCGCTGATCCCGAGGCTGACGACGCTCCCGAAGTCGACGATCGGGTTCGCTCCCTGGACGAAATTCGTGCCGTGGATGGTGATGGTGCTGTTCGCGACCGGGATCTCGGGGCCCGAGCCCGAGCGAGATGGACGTGATCGTCGGACTGTTGGCCGGCGCGTACGTGAACTCGTTGACCTCCGGCACCCCGGTCGAGCTCGACGAGCCGGCGGTCGTGGTCACGGTGACCGTCACGGTGTCGGCTGCAGTGCCGAGCGGGTCCGCCGGCGCGTCCGCCGTGAGCTCCCCGTTCCAATTGACATGCACGTTGGTGGCGGCGACGCCGCCGAAGGTGACCGTGGGTGTCGTCGCGGTGCCGAAGTAGTTGCCCTCGATGGTGACCGGCGTGCCCGCCGAGGTGCTCGACGACGAGGCCGGCGACACCTGCACGACGTCAGGGGCATTCGCGCTCGCGGGCGTCGGCAGTGTGCTCGGGTCCAGCGGGTCGTCGAGGGGGGAATCGGCGGGGTTGTTCTGGTTGGCGAAGATCTCGGCGTACTGTCCGCCCGAGGCTTCTCCGACGCCCAACAGTGCGGTGGTGCGTCCCAGTCGGACCCCAGGCGCCCGAGGATGGCGTCGCGGTGGCCCCAGCAGTTCGTCGGGGTCGGCCGAGGCGCAGTCGAGGTTCGTGCCCGCCGAGGCCGTCGTTGTACATCCAGGCGAAGTCGGCACCGATCGGCGTGAAGTCCTGCGCGAAGATCGAGCCGCCGGGCCCGTTGTACCCCGATGGCGGCGAAGGGTCCGCTGTTTGCAGCCGCACCGACTGGCCGCAGCGATGTTGAGGTTGTGGTCGAGGCCGGCGTACTGCGAGAGCGGCCCACGGTCGCCCCGTTCCTCGTCGGTGAGGATGAGCAACTGCATCGGCACGGACTGGCTGGCGTAGTTGCTCGGCAACACGAGGGGGCCGAGGCCTTCGAGCGAGCGCGCGTAGTTGATGTTGTGCAGGACCGAGTCGATGCAGCCTGCGCGTGTTGTCGTCGACCGGCGGCGTGCACACCGGCATCACCTGGGGCGGAACGTTCACCGAGGGATTCGAGGGCGGGACGATGCCGCTCGCGCCGGCGACGGCTTGTGGCAGCACGACGAGCGCGACGGTGGACGCCACAACGAGCGACGGTGCCCGCGACGGCCCGCACGAACCTCTTGGATTGGACGCGTGCGCCCCGCCCGCTGCATCACGCTTCCCCGAGCCCCCTCCTGGAACTGATCAGCCGGGGCAACGTAACATTTTCGGCTTCTGAGTCCGAGGGTTCCGACCCGAAGTTGTCACCCGGTTGGGGGCAATAGGTCTGAGAGGACTACTGCCACAACGGCCGCACGGGCCGCTAGTGTCGTCCCTGCGACGCAACGACCGGGCGGGAAGGGAGTGCGGCGATGCAGCGGACGAGGGCGGGCGCGGCGTTCGCAGGATGGCGCGCGGCAAGTCGGTGGACATTGTTGGTGACCGCCCTGCTCGCGCTGTGCTCGGCGGTCCCGCCCGGCCGCAGTGCCGAAGCAGCTGCGGAATCGCGATTCGCCCCAGCCGCTGTCGTACGCGCCACCGGACACGCCCGGGCCCGCCGCTCGACGTGCCCGCCAGCCAGCTCGACGCCGCGCTGACGTGTTCGGCCGCGGCGGCGGCACCGACGCGGGACATCATCCTCGTGCTGCCACCCACGCTGTTCGACCCTGGTGAGGCGTACGGGTGGAACTACCTCCCGGCGTTCGCGGCTCGGGGGTGGCCGTACTGCGAGCTCACGGTGCCCGACCATTCCGACGGGGACATCCAGGTGGCGGCCGAGTACGTGGTCAACGCCGTCCGTCTCCTCTACGCCTCTTCCGGCCGTCAGGTCGAGCTGTTCGGCTGGAGCCAGGGTGCGAGCACGCTCCCCCGCTGGGCGCTCCGGTGGTGGCCCGACATCCGGCCGATGGTGGCGTCGCTGGTCGGGCTGGCACCGGACAACGAGTACGGCACGACGGACCCGGCGATCGAGAGCGTCTGCGCGTACGAGTGCTTCCCGGCCGCGTGGCAGGAGACACACCGGCTCATCGGTGGCGAGTCCAGCTTCATGGCCGCGATGAACTCGGACGAGCAGACGTTTCCCGGTATCGCGTACACGGACATCTGGAGCGAGCTCGACGAGGTGGCGGGCTGGAACTTCGGGTCGGACAAGGTCTCGCCGCTGCCGCCGGCGCCGAACGTGCTCGACGTGTCGACGCAGTCGCTCTGCCCGCTCCAGGTCGACGAGCACCTGACGATCCCGGCGGACGGCGTGGCCTACGCCGTCGCCATGGCGGCACTGGCCACGCCGGGGCAGCTGCCGGACCTGGCCGGCGATCGACCGCGCCACGGTCTGCCCGCAGACTCCTGATGCCCTACGTCACGCCGCTGTCGCTCGTGGTGCACGAGGCGCAGCTGGTGGCGCTCGTCGGTCGAGCGGGCGACGGTCGGCATGATCACGAGCGAGCCGCCCCTCCGCTGCTACGTGACGGCGGCGTGCGGGATCTCGCCTCGGCCCTAGGGACCTGACCAGCGCCGTTGGCGGCAAGACAGCCCAGTATCAAGTAATCCACAGGGACGTCCGATATTTGAGGAATGGGGGAAGTGGGGGGTGGGCGTGTGTTCCTCGCGACGCGGCTCGGGTCGTGTCGCGGCGGTGGCACTCCCGAGCGCCGGCACGGCCCTGGCGTTCGTGGTCATGTCCCGGTACCACGTCATCGGCGACGAGCCGGTCTGGGTGATCCTGGTCCTGCTCGCCCTCGGGGCGGTGATCGGCGAATCGATGAGCCGCCTCCTGGCGGCCGACCCGAACGGGTGGAAGCTGCACGCCGGCGTCGGGCTCCAGTGCCTCGGGGTCGCCGCCGTCATCTACGCCATCGGCTGGGGTCCCACTCTGGCCATCGGCTTCCTCTTCATCGCCGCCCGAGCACTCGACGTCGTGGGCTCCCGGGTCTGGCCCATCGTCGTCATCTGGACCGCCATCGCAACGTTGGCGGGGCAGATCGCCATCGGGGTCGGACTCGTCCACACGTACGTACCCACACCGTCCGTCCAGGGTCTCGCCGTCCTCAGCGTCCTCGGAGTGTGGTTCGTGACGTGGATCCTGGGTGGCAAGGTCAGGCAGAGCGAGGTGGCGCTCGCCGAGCGTGACCGTGCGGCCAACGACGTCCGCTCCACGTTGTCGCTGCTCACGGCAACGCTCGACTCGACCGCTGACGGCATCCTGGTCGTCGACAACGCCGGCAAGATCGCGCAGTTCAACACGCGCTTCGCGGAGATGTGGTGCATCCCCGACGCCATCCTGGCAAGCCGGAACGACGAAGCCGCCGTCGGTTTCGTTCTCGACCAGCTCCGCTATCCCGAGGCCTTTCTCTCGAAGGTCGAAGAGCTCTACGCCCACCCCGAGGCGGAGAGCGACGACATCCTGCTCTTCAAGGACGCACGAGTCTTCGAACGGCACTCACTCCCCCAGAAGATCGACGGCGAGGTCGTCGGACGCGTGTGGAGCTTCCGCGATGTGACGGACCACCACCGGCTCCTCGGAGAACTCGAGCATCAGGCCTTTCACGACGGCCTCACCGGCCTGGCCAACCGCTCGCTGTTGCGCAACCGCTTGGACCACGCGTTGCTGCGGTCCCATCGCACCGGTATCGCGGTGGGCGTCCTGTTCTGCGACATGGACGGCTTCAAGATGGTGAACGACACGCTGGGCCACGACGTGGGTGACCTCATTCTCGTGGAGGTCGGCCAGCGCATCGACGGTTGCCTGCGTGAGGACGACACCGTCGCACGGCTAGGTGGTGACGAGTTCGCCATCATCCTCGACGGCACCACCCACATCGATGCCGTCGCCGCGGCGAACCGCGTGCTCGAGGCGCTCCGAGAGCCGTTCAACGTCAACGGGCGAGAGATCAGCATCCGAGCCTCGATCGGGTTGACGCTGACCAGCGGGGGCTCGATGGAAGCGGATGCGCTGCTCTGCGAGGCGGACATTGCGATGTATGCCGCCAAGGCCAGCGGACGCGATTGCCTCATGACGTTCGAACCCGAGATGCAGAGCACCATGGCCGCCCGGCACGCCCTGCACGCCGATCTGCGCCAAGCCGTGCGGGACTACGGAGAGCTCAGCCTCCACTACCAGCCCGTCTTCGACCTGGTGACGGGCCGGCCGGTCTATGCCGAGGCGCTCGTCCGCTGGAACCACCCCCAACGGGGCTTCATCTCGCCCGAAGAGTTCATTCCCGTAGCCGAGGAGATGGGCCTCCTCAGCGAGATCGGCCGCTACGTCCTGCGCGAGGCAACCCAGCAAGTCGTGCGCTGGCGGCTCCTGCCGGCGGCCAAGGACATGAGCGTCGCCGTCAACGTGTCCGCGTACCAGCTCTATGACAACCGGTTCGTCGGCGAAGTCGAGGCGGCGCTCGTCGACAGCGGACTGCCGCCGAGCGGCCTGGTGCTCGAGTTGACCGAGAGCGCCCTGCTCTCCGATACCGACCGGGTCCACCACCGTCTGGCCCGGCTCCGGGAAATCGGCGTCAAGATCGCGATCGACGACTTCGGCACGGGCTACTCCTCGCTGTCCTACCTGCGCCGGCTGCCGATCGACGTCCTCAAGATCGACCGATCCTTCGTGAGCGAACTGGGGACCTCGTCGAACCCGCAGGCCCGCTCGCTCGTCCGCTCCATCGTCGGGCTCGGCCACGACCTCTGCCTGACGGTGGTTGCCGAGGGGATCGAGACCCAGAGCGAGCTCGACGACGTGCGGGCGGCGCGCTGTGACCTCGGACAAGGTTTCTTCCTCGGCGCTCCGCTCCCGCCCGGCGAGTTCGAGGAGGCCCTCCGCCACCAGCAAGCGGTCCACTCGTTCGGTGAGCTCGACGACCACGACCTCGTGCGACCGACGCCCTCGCTCGTGCCGCGACGGCAGGGCGACCACACGGTCGACGCCGCGATGGAGTTCACGCTCACCCCCTGGCGGTAGCCGCCCAAACGCTCGCTACGGATTGGCAGTGTCGACGGGCGGCGACTGCGCGCTCCACGTGTGTTCCGACCACCGGGTCCCGTCCCACCACCTCAACAGGCCGGGGGCGGCCGTGTCGGGATACCACCCGGGGGCTGCAGCTCCTGTGTACGCGACCGGGCCCAGGTTCGGCTCCCAGCCGGCGTAGGTCATGTGACCGGGGCCGTAGGCGCCCCGCTGTGCCGCCTCCCGCACGGCGATGAGCTTCGTGCGGATGTTGAACCAATAGATGAGGGCCGGGATGGCCAGGAAGTTGACGAGAACCACGAGAAGGATCCAGAGGACCTTCTCCTGTCGTGCCAACTTCCACTCCCAATCGGGGCGCTTCACGATGTCAACCAACGCCACGATGAGCATCACGAACGACCCGATGCCGACGATGAAGAAGATGACGAAGAAGACGACGAACCCCACGGGAACAGCTGCGTTGTCCGCCAAGAGCCCCACATGACCAGGGTAGGCCCTACGATCGGCATGGATCCCGATGAGCAGCCCTTGCACCACGCCGCGCCCTGGAGCACGACCGCGCCCACGCCGCGGGCCGCGAAGCGGCGAGGCCTGATGCTCCCGGCGGGCCTGAGCGCCGCGATGGCGGTGCTGTTCCTGTCCTCGCCACTTGCGTGGGCGTCGGGAGAGTCGGCGGCGACGGGTCCTCGGAACCTGACGGCGGCACTTGCGGCGATCGAAAACCGGCCGCGCTACGACCACTCCACCTGGGGCTACCAAGTCGTCGACCAAAAGAGCGGCCAGGTCCTGGCGGCGCAGAACGCGGAGAGCATGTTCGATCCCGGGTCGACGATGAAGGTCTACTCGAGCGCCACCGCACTCCGCCTCTACGGGCCGAACTATCGCTTCACCACCCCCGCCTACCGTCAGGGGACGATGAGCGGGGGCACGCTGAACGGGAACATGGTGCTCGTGGGCTCCGGCGACCTGAGCCTCGGGCTCCGCGACGAGCCGAACGGCACCTTGTACTACGAGAGCCTGCCGAAGCTGGACCAGAGCTATGCCGACATCGGCCTCCCCGACGCAGTCGAGCCGCGGGGAAACCCCTTGGCCGGCCTGAACCAGATCGCCGCCAAGGTCCGTGCGTCGGGCATCACCCGGGTGGACGGCAACGTCGTCGTCGACGACCGCCTCTTCACCCCCTACGACGGTTTCCCCGACGGGGAGATCTCACCGATCTGGGTGAACGAGAACCTCGTCGATGCCTTGGTCTCCCCGGCGCGGTCGGCACGGACGCCACGGTCAACTGGCGACCGATGACCGCGCAATACACGGTCGCCGACAACGTCACAACGGTCGACGCCAAGGGGTCGACGTCGCTCCAGATCACCGAACCCACCCCCGGAGGTCTCGTCGTGACGGGGCAGATCGCCGCCGGCAGCGCCCCCGACCCTGGTCGTGCACGAGGTCGACGATCCGGCCGCGTTCGCCCGTTCCGCCTTCATCGAGGCGTTGCAACAGGCCGGCGTGACGGTGACCGCGCCGCCCACAGGTCCGAACCCGGAGAGCTTGCTCCCGGCGAAGGGGAGCTATCAGCCGAGCGAGATGGTCGGCGACTACGTGTCCCCGCCCCTTTCGCAGTTCATCAACCTGATCCTGAAGGTCAGCTACAACCGCGGCGCCGACCTCATGACGTGTCTGGCCGCGGTCAGGGTGGGCAGCACGGACTGCGAGCAGGGCTTGGTCCCGGAGCTGGCGACGATCACGAAGCTCGGGATTTCCTCGGAGAGCGTCGTCCCCTTCGACGGGGCAGGGTCCGACGACCAGGGTCGCACGACGGCTGCGGCGATGGCGACGTTCCTGCGCCGGGCCGAGAGCACCGGCTACGGACCGACGCTCTCCGACGCGCTGCCGGTCCTCGGCCGCAACGGGACGCTGGCCAACGTCCTCCCCCACGCGGCGGTCGCGGGGCATGCCCAGGTCAAGACGGGCAACCGTGCGGTCGGCTCAACGACGAACCAGCTCATCCTCCTCGGCAACAGCCTGGCCGGCTACCTCGAGACCAAATCGGGGCGCCACGTGACCTTCATGATCGTCGCCGGCAACGTGCCGATCGCCTCGGCGTCGGGGGTGCTCGAGGTCACGGACGAACAGGCGCAGATGGTGGCGGCGCTGTACAAGGACCTCTGACGAGCTGCGTCGCCGACCGAAACGCCGCGCTCACGCGCGGGTGAGCGCCTGATCCTCAAGCCAGGCCAGGAAGAGATCGGTCCAGCGGTCCGACGGCAGGCCTTGGCGAATCATGCCGAAGCCGTGTGCGCCCCGGGCGAACACGTGGAGCTCCGACGACCGGCCAGCCGCCGACCAGTCGGCGTGCAGGCCTTCGACGATCCCGACCAAGATGTCGTCGCGCGCGACGGCGCCGAAGAGTGGGGGCGCATCCTCGGGAACGGGGACACCGCCCGTCTCGCCCCCGTAGATGGGCGCGATGAAGGCGAGGGGTTTGGCGCGGGGATCGAGCGCGACGTCGACGGCGAGGAAGGCTCCGGCCGAGAAGCCGACCATGCCGATCGATGCGGCGTGGACGCCGAACCGACCGGCTTCCTCGCGCGCGAGCTGGATCGCCCGGCGACCGTCGTCCGCGCACGCCGCTCTGGCCTCGAGATATCTCTCGGTCGCGATCAGCTCGTCCATGCGCCGAGGCAGCTTCCCCGCCGACAGACCGGCGGCCAAGGTGGCATCCACGGCGGCCATCCTCGCCTCGAAGGCGCCCTGATCGGCGCCCGAACTCTGCACCCGGTACTTGAGGAGGAAGGCGGTGAACCCGAGCGTCGTGAGCCAGCGGGCCACGTCGAGACCCTCGTGCGTCCACGCGTTGATCGTCCAACCGCCGCCGGGGACGACGATGACCCCTCCCCCGTTGGCGGCGCCCGCTGGCGTGAACACGGTCAGCGTCGGTTCGGAGATGTTGCGCAGAAAGGTCGTGCCCGCGGCGACACCGGCTCGGACTTCGTAGGCGACCTCGGGCGGCACGTTCTCAAATTCGTGTCGGCGGGCCATCCGGCCAGAGTGTCAAGACCTCCGCCGCGTCATCGGGAGCGACCGTCATGCGGACAGCATGCCCCAGGGGACGTGACGCACCTCCGCTTCCGATCGTTTGGGCCGCACCCCGGGCCGTCGCGGTCGGTCGGCGAATCCCTGGGTGACCGCGCCAACGCCGGCCCTAGTGGTTTCCGGACGCTCCCGGACGAACCGACGAAGGCACCTGGCTGACGACCTTGTAGGCCCGCTCGCGCACCCTGTCGACCACGCCCGCGCTGCTGGGCGCGGGGTCGTCGCCCGGACGGGGAGGCAGGACGAAGTCGGTGTACATGACCCGCCGCTCCCGCTCGACCGGCGCCTGGCTCATGTGCATCGTGCACGAACAATGCACCGTCACGTCGCCAGTGCCGGTCGGGAGCGGGACCGCCGGCAGCCCCCACGAATCCCGGAAGAATGCGGGCTGGATCAGCGCGCGGTGCGATCCGGCCACGACCCCGAGCTGCCCGGAGCGCTCATCGGCGCCGGTCACCGAGATCCCCACGGTGAGGCTGCAGCAGCGGGAGGAGTGGCGCCCGAGGCTGCAGTCCTTGTGCCAAGGGAGGTCGGAGATGCCTTTGACGACGCCGATCGGCTTGACGAGCGCCTCGATCTTGTTGCCACCCTGCTGCCGAGGCACGTGGCCGTCACCGGTGAGGGCGGCGAGGCGCAGGAGCCGGTCGTCCTGGAGCAGGGCCGCCGTTGCCGCGCTCTCCTCCTGGAACCGCTGGAGGCGCACCGCCCGCTCCTCGCCGGCCGCAGTGGTGGCCCACCAGGACCGCCCGTCGCCGTCGTGGTACCGCGGCAGGGCTGCATCGATGTCGGCAGAGACCTGGGCCATTTCGGCCGGCGTGAAGACCTCCGTCAGATGCAGGTAGCCCGTTTGGCCGAGGTAGTACGCCAGCCGGGCAGGATCGTCGTCGACGGAGAACGAGCGCTGCAGATCGAGATCACCCCCGTCGCGGTCGGAGAACTCGACGGCGCCGGCGGTGTGCACGGTGCGGGAATCGAGCACGGAGCGCAGGACGACCCACCAGTCCAGAAAGTCGCCGAGTTCGCCATCGGGCATGTCGAGCGTCCCCGCCGCCAAGAGCGTCATGGGCGTCTGCCTGTCGTGCACGATGTCGGTGATCTCTGTCTCGTCGAGGCGCACTTTGGCTATCCCGCCATCGCCGGCGCACACGCGCACCGTCTCCCCGTCGACCGACAGGGTCCAGGTCCCGGCCGCTGTCTCGACCGTGAGAGGCCGGACGCCGAGTTCACGCGCGCCCGGGACGGCGAGCGCCGAGCGTTCCGCCGCCAGAACGGGCAGCTCGTCCGCGAAAAACCCCGCGACGTCGATGGTCTCGACATCGACGTCGTCGCGGGTGCGGAGGTCGATCGTCACCGCCCAGCAGAGTAGCGACGGGCGTGCCCCGACGCCCCGATCAGCTTCCGGAGCGTCATCAGACAGCGAATATCCAGGTCGCTGAACCCTCGCCGCAGGAGCACGGGTTTTCTCCGGCCGATCGTGGGCATCATTTCCTGAGAGGTGTTCGACGTTGTCTGAGGAGGACAGATGAATATCCAGGTGTCTGCGACGTTTCAGATCGAGGAGTGGAACGAATCTCCGTTCGACGAGGGAGCGGACGGCCCCAAGCTCACCCGAGCCCTGGTGACGAAACGGTATGCCGGTGAGATCGAGGGGACATCTACCACGCAATGGTTGATGGCCTATGCGGACGACGGCTCCGCGGGATTCGTCGGGCTGGAGCGCATCTCGGGGTCGGTACAGGGACGAAAAGGCACCTTGGTGCTCCGCCATGTGGGGTCGTATGAAGGAGGCGCCGCGAAGGGAGCGTTGGACGTGGTGACCGGGGCCGGTTCCGGCGAACTGCAATCTGCGGGCGGCGAGGGTCGGTTTCTGGCGGATCCCAGTGGTTCTGTCACCCTGAACCTGCGGGTTGATTGAGGCTCCGACACGCGTCTGCCCCGGCGAACCGAGCAGACGAGGCTCGGCCCGTTCGCCTGTTGACCATCTGGTCCCTCGGAAGCTGAAGGTCGATTATCTGCGCGAGGCGGGGCCTGAGCCATCGCGTGATCGCATCGAGGATGCCTCGCGGGTGCGATGCACTCGTCGACGGAGGATCGGTGGCGTGGACCGCATCTCACGTCATCTCCCCAAAGGCTCCCCAAAGGCTGACGACGACCTTGCCTCCAGAGACCCTTTGTGGGAACTCAGCTCGTCCAGATGAGGGAAGATGACCCCATGGAAGGTGAAACTCGGCACGTCTCGATCCATGGTCACGACATGGCGTTCCGCATGGAGGGCACGGGGCCTGCGCTCCTGCTTCTCCACGGCATTGCCGGCAGCTCTCGAACGTGGCGGGACGTCATCCCTCCCCTCAGCGACCGTTTCACCGTGATTGCGCCCGATCTCGTAGGTCACGGCCTGTCGGAGAAGCCAGTCGGCGACTACTCGCTCGGTGCCTTCGCCAGCGGGATCCGTGACCTCCTCGAAGTCCTCGACATCGACCATGCGACAGTCGTCGGTCAGTCGTTCGGCGGAGGCGTGGCCATGCAGCTCGCCTACCAACATCCGGAGTTGTGCGATCGTCTCGTGCTGGTGGCCAGCGGTGGCCTCGGGCGAGAAGTGAACTGGATGCTTCGCTTCTTCACATTGCCGGGAAGCGAGTACTTGATGCCCGTGATCTTCCCGGGCTTCGTACGCGACTGGGGAGACGGCCTGTTGCGGGCGATCAACAACCGGGGAGTTCGCATGGGTCGGATCAGCGAGATGTGGAGCGCCTACGCGTCGCTCGCAGACGCGGAGAATCGAAAGGCGTTCGCCCGTACCATCAGGTCCGTCATCGACCCCGGTGGCCAGACGGTGAGCGCCCTCGATCGCCTCTACCTTGCGTCGTCGATGCCGACGTTGATCATCTGGGGCGATCAGGACGACATCATCCCCGTCAGTCATGCGCATGCCGCGTGCGAGGCCATTCCCGGGTGCCGACTAGAGATCATCGAAGGCGTCGGCCACTTCCCTCAGATCGAAGCGCCACAACAGTTCGTCGCTGCTGTGGTCGACTTCGTGGATGCCACGGAGCCCGCTCGCCTGGGAGCCGAGGACCGTCGGCGGATGCTCAAGGACCGACTGGACACACTTCAGCGTTAGCGATCTCGGCGAAGGATCACATTGCGGGCCTAACGGTATTTCAGATAGCACCTGTTATGGTGGGTCGAGAGAGGATCCACACATTCTTGCGATCGTCTGGTCGTAGGTGTCGAAGAACTCCTGACCGTTTCGGTCACTGGCCATTCCAGGACGAGATGCCGCCGCGCGGTGCTTCGTTTTGATGTCATCTCGATAGGGCGGGCCCTGTCATCTGGCTGACGTGTGTGCGTTCACCCGCATGGCGCCAAAGACGGCGCGAGAAACACCTAGTCAGAGGAGTTCCCAGTGATCGCTGTCTATGTAAAGCCTGAGACGCTAACGATCGAGCAGTACAACGATGCTCGCAAGGGCCTTCAAGCCTCTGGTGCAGATATGACGGGCCGCAAGCACCACTCCTGTTTTGGCGAAGACGGGCAGCTCATGGTCTTCGAGATCTGGGATTCCCAGGAGAACTACGACGCTTTTGGCAAGTTCCTCATGCCCGTCCTTCAAGACGTCGGAATCGTGCCTTCGACGCGAGACATCATGCAGGTGGCGAACATCGAGCAGTAGGTCGTCTTGGGTCGGAACCCGATGAGACCCGCCCCAAGTGCGTGACCTGACGCTTTGGGACTGCTGTGAGTTTGGTTGCCATTCTTCTTGTGGGACATCGTCCCGCGGAAGGATGGATGCCACCATGCCCAAAAGCTTCCCGCCCCACTCCTGCCCACCTCCCGATCGGCGACATCACCGTTCGCCAATCAGGCTGGTGTTGCAATGACCGCTTGCGGACACAGGTGTTCGGGGGGATGCAGCCTCGGATCCCAAGCCCACTTAGCGCTCTGGGTGGATCGTCTCACCGCGCGCAAGCATGGCAACGAACTGTTCGATTCGCCGTTGCCGAGTGTCGCTTCGCTTGGCGGTCGCAATTCGATAGAGGATCGAGTACCGGTTAGCGGCGCTGAGTCTGGCGAACATGGTCTTCGCCTCAGGGGCGGCTGCCAGGGCTGACGCCAAGTCGGGCGGAACCTCCATGTTGGCCTGGCTGGCGTAGGCAGCATCCCAGCTACCGTCTGCCTGGGCACTCGAAATAGCAGCCATCCCTGACGATCGCATCCGACCTTCCTCGATCATTTTCGTAGCGATCGCGACGTTCCGTTTCGACCATCGGCTGCTGGGTCTTCGAGGTGTGAACCTCCGGAGAAATGTCTTCTCGTCACCAGAGGCGAGTTGTCCATCGACCCAGCCGTGACAGATCGCTTCAGCGAGAGCGTCGTCGTAGATCAGGTTTGTCGGCTTGGACGTACCTTTCTTAGCCAGGACCAGCCAGACGCCGTCGGACGTTTCGCCGTGATCCTGGAGCCAGCGAGCCCACCCTGCTACGTCTGAAATTGTGAGTACGGGCAGGTCATGCGCCATCGATGGAAGTCTGACACGGCCAGTAGTGCTGACGGTTGAACTCCGCGAGCCGCTTCAAAGAGCCGCGGCGTCAGCACAGAGCGCCCGCGACCCGGCGAACTGAGGCACTCTCATCGGCATAGGGTGGATGCGGGACAAGCATGCTCGTCCGCAGGCCGTGGAGATCGTTCCAGATCCTGCGATCCGACGGATACGCCCCCAAGGAGCACCCATGACCTCTTCTGAGTCGCTGCACCTTGCAGCTCAACTCGACGAACACCATGCGCCCGAAACGAACGGCCGAATACCAGTCTGCAGACGATGTGGAGCGCGTACCGACAGCCCTACAGGGGTGCGCCACGTGCTGCAAGAAGGTCGAGAAAAACGATCGAGCGATTGGCTCATCGCTCAATCACGGCTCCGCGACATCGCGCAGTCGCAAATGCTGCGAGGCGAGTAGACGGAGGGCGGGGCAACACAGTCCCGGTGAAGTGGGGCAGGCGGATCACCCCTATGAGCGGCAGCAAAACGGGGACGGTGCGGAACGTAGGCTCGACATATGAGTGCAATTGAGGTCTACGCAGATGTTTGGTGCCCGTTTGCACATGTGGGCCTCCACTGCGTCGCTGAGCGCCGGTCTGCGCTGAGACGTGAAGACGTTCTGTTGCACATCAGAGCGTGGCCCCTCGAGTTGGTCAACGGAACGCCGCTTGATCCGGATCTCACCGCGTCACATGTGCGAGAACTACGGTCCCAAGTGGCCCCGCACCTCTTTGCCCATTTTGACCCGAACCACTTCCCCAGCACCTCGCTGCCGGCCCTCGCGTATGTACACGCCGCATATCGCCAAGATCCGAAGACAGGCGAGACCATGAGCTTTGCTCTTCGTGATGCCCTCTTTGAGGAGGGCCTGGACATCTCGCGACCCGGGGTGCTCGCTGACGTTGCCGCATCACTCAACGTTGCCCCATATGGTGCTGCCGACGACGAGGCGGTACGCAAAGACTGGGAGGATGGGGTTCGACGGGGCGTCAAGGGGTCTCCGCACTTCTACTGCGGAGACTTTGACGCATTCTGTCCTTCGCTCGACATCTCGCGAACTACGGACGGTGAATTGACGGTCAGGAACGATACGGCGGTGCTCAACAGCTTTCTGGCCAACTGCTTCGCACGCTAGTCACGTCATCTGAAGCCGGCTGGCTGTGTCTCAGGGCCGGCGAACGGGGATACCCGACTGGCGGGCGCATGTGCGCCAAGTTCATGAGCCGGAGTTCGAAATGGATATCAATCCGACAAGATTCGTACGTGCGACTTGTTGAAGTCTTCCGTCCGATGAATCACGTCTTCATCCGTAAGCCGGGCAGTGTCGGAAATAATCCGGGGCATTCCAAGAGTCGTGGTAGGGCGGCTCGCCGCCAGGTAGATACGGATCCGGTCCGCCAGTGCATAGAGGCTCGCCGCATCCTCTGAGCTCTCACAAGCCCCGCCTGTCATATCGAGCACATTGGCAGACTCGATGAGAAGTTCCATGCCTGTGTCGTTCGCCCCCGTCATTGCGTGATTGGACATGGGTCGCGATACGAGGCCGGGCAAACCCAAAGCGTGACATTGGGACCCATTAGGACTCTCGATCTGTCACCGAAAGCGGGGACGCTGGTTCTCTGATTGAGCCGTGTCCAAGGTACACCCGCCGATTTTGCTCGGGATTCCCGGGGGTAAGGCCAGGCGGCGGCGCCCGTAGTGCCACATGACTCGCGGTGCCGGCGAATTGGGGCAGCCGGGGCCGCCCGCCCGGCATCGGCAAAGACTTTGCGTCGCCGGTGGGTCCCCTCAAGCGTCCTGAGTCGGCCGAGCCTGGCGTCGCGCTCAAAGTCATAATGGAGGCCCAGACTCAGAGAGGCTGGTAGAGATGGCGAGTGCACGCCAGGGCCAGGTAAATACGCATATCGACGCCGCGCCAGAAAGAGTGTGGGAGCTGCTCGCGGATCTCGAAAGGATGGGTGAGTGGAGTCCCGAGTGTTACGGCGTCGAATGGCTCGATGGCGCCAAGTCTCCCGCTACGCCCGGGGCCCGGTTCAGAGGCTGGAACAAGTTCGACCGGATGAGTTGGTCAGTGACCTGCTCGGTCAAGTCCGCAATACCTGGCCGTGAATTGGCGTTCTCAACGATCCTCAAGGGTCGGGAGGGCGTGCGCTGGCGCTACCAACTCGAAAAGACTCAAAGCGGTACGGAGGTCATAGAGTCATTCGAAGTCGTGTGGTTACCCTTCGGAGCTCGTATTGCCGAGGACTTCCGAATGCGTAACCGAGATCGACGCCGCCAGGAGGCCATGCGCATGACCTTGGCTCGAATAAAGGCGATCGCAGAAGCAGCGGAGTAAACACACCTTCAAAACATTCGCATTCGGCCGGGCTGCCCCAGGGCCGAACGGTGGCACCCCTTCCCGGCGAACGGGGGCAGGGCCCTTTTTCGATTCCCGACCCACGGGTCGCCTCGAAGCGGAAGAGAGCTTCTATATCCAAATTCGCCGAAGTAACGCATATGCAACCGGGGTAGAGTTCGCCCAGCGGTGCCGGGCTCGCAGTCTGACTGCAGGTCGGTCACCGAGCACCGAAAGGACAGGTAGAGCCATGCTCTTCATTAGCGAGTACAAGCTCAAGCCTCATTTGACCAAGGACGAGGTCAAGCGCCTCATGGACGTTTTTGGCAAGCGTGGAGCCGTAGAAGGTGAGATCGCGAACTACGTACGGGCCGATGGGACTGGAGGCTTCACCATCGCCGAGAACGACGACCTGACCTCGGCCTACGCAGATGTCCTTTTGTACTCCGAGTACATGACGTTCACTGTCACTCCAGTTCTCAAGATTGACGACGCCGTGGGTCCAATTTTCGCCTACATCGGGGAGTAACCGCTTGTAACAAAAGCGGGGTCAGTTCATTACTCCATCAGGCACCCGAAACGGGGGCGGCCTTGCGTAGCCGTGGCGAATCAACCCAAGCCGCGCTATCGCCCCTGTCAAAAGGTGGTGCTCCAATCGGGCGAACGGGGACAGGGACTCACTCGGTGGATTCTGGATCGCCCTGGATCTTTCCCAGTCGACTAAACGTTTCGCAAAGGCTGAGACTCTATAGGGGTATGGGGCTGGCCAGCCGCGACGCATGATTAATGGCAATGGCAATGGCAAGGGCGGATGACCAGTTCGACCTTTTCTTTGCCGAGCACTACCCCAGGGTGTGTCGCGCCTTATGGCTGTCGCTTGGCAGCCACGATCAAGGCGTCGAAGATGCCGCCCAAGCAGCCTTTGCGAAGGCCTTCCAGAAGTGGCGGGCGGTGTCCCGACTCAATCGGCCCGCAACTTGGGTTTACGTCGTCGCGTTCCGCCAGGCGACCCGACAGAACCGTCGGCAGAACCGAGTTTTACCTCCGACTCTCGCGCAAGAAGCGACACGTGCGGACGGGTCGGCAGAACTTGATAACAGGCTTACCGTGGCCGCTGCGCTTGACCGGCTGCCGCCCCGCCAGCGCTTCGCGACTGTACTTCGCTTCTACGGCGACCTGACCAACCGTGACATCGCGAGAGCAATGCGCTGCAGCGAGGGCACCGTTAAAGCAACCGTGCACGCGGGATTGAAAAACCTTCGATCCCTACTCGAGACACGGGAGGTCGATGATGAGCGATGACCAGATGACCGAACTCTTCGAACGAGCAGCCGAGACTTACACGCCGGACGACAACGGTGCAGTGCTAGCGGCCGTAAAGTCACGCGGCCGAAGGAGGGCACGAATTCACAAGTTCGAGGTAGCGGTAACCGCGCTCGCGGTTCTGGGCTTCGCAATCGTGGCCTGGACGTCGGTGGGTGGCCAACGCGGAGGATCACAGTCCGGTCAGTACCTCAGCATCTCGTCGCTCTCTCGACTCGTCTCGGACTCTTCCCAAACGGCTGGCGTCTCAACGGACAACTCGATCGTGGATCCGTACTTTGCGAATGCCAGACAAGGTATCGCCCTGCGCAGCGATTGCGTCCTCTCGACGGCTCCCCCCAAGGACACGTCGTGCACTCTGGCCGTTGTCCGAAGCGACGATGGCGGAGCAACCTGGAGGGCCGTCGGCCAGCACCTGCGGGTCACCTACCCGAATAGTCGAGCCTCCTATCCCTTCATCGATTTCACCACCAACGGCAAGGACGGGTGGATCTACGGGGATGAGACGTTCGTCACCCACGACGGGGGGGCCACCTTGACCAGGGACTCCCTTGCAGGGCTGGTTTCGAACCTGTCGATCGTGGGCGGGAACGTGTGGGCCCTGGTTCGGCCCTGTCCGCCCAGTGACCCCGCCTGCGGTTCGCGTCTTTATTCCGCGCCAGTCCAAGGGGGCTCGTGGGACATCGTGACCTCTGCACCCGCGCTCAGCTATCCGTATCTGGCTCTGCTGCGGCCCTCGGTCAACCGTGCCTACCTGGCTGCACAGGCAAATGCAGGGCTGCTGTATTCCACCAAGGATGGAGGATCCTTGTGGGACCACCATTCAATGCCTCCACTGTGTGGACAGCTCCTCCGCCTGAGCGCCGACACACATGACGACCTCTGGGCGCTCTGCTTGAGTGCATCCGCAACGAACAGCCAAGTGAAGGAGCTGTACCGATCGCGGGACGCAGGGGCGGCGTGGAGTCTGGTTTCAACGACGCCCTCGGAATGGATCGTCGCCGGAAGTTTGCCCACGTCAGGCATCGTCTCGTACTTCACATCGGTCGGTCGCGACGAACTGGTCGTCATCCTCGTACGGGGACCGGTCTATGTCTCACATGACGGCGGCAAGAGCTGGACCGAGTCGGACCTCCCGGGGGGAAACCTCCAGCAGCTGACCTTCTCTAACCCGTTGACGGGATGGGCCGTCCTCTATTCAGGCGAGTTCTACCGGACTTATGACGGTGGCATCCATTGGAGCCCCGCTCGTCGGTAGAGCAGTCGACCCGCCTCGACTCCCACGCCAATGATGACATGGGGGTTCGATTCAAGATGCGCCCCTACCCGGCGAACTGGGATACCCATCTAGTCCTTGGTACCGTTTTTTGTGGCGCTGAGGCTTCCGAAAGACGGACGGCTTGCCCGGATGCTGGTGGACGCAATACACGCCGGCGATGTCGCACGGGTAAGAGACTTGGTGGCGGAGAACCCAGATCTCGCCTGCGCCCGCATTGTGGATGACAAGGGTGGTTCCGGCACCCCTCTCCACGCTGTGACGGATTGGCCCGGATACTTCCCGAATGGGCCAGAGATCGTTTCGATCCTTATAGGTTTAGGCGCCGATCCCAACGTCGCCGTCGAGGGGAGCTGGCACGCCGAGACGCCATTGCATTGGGCGGCCAGTAGCGACGACGTCGAGGTGGCCAGAGCTCTGATCGATGGCGGGGCAAACCTCGAGGCGACCGGCGCATCACTCGGAGGAGGCACACCGCTCGATGACGCCGTGGGCTACGGCTGTTGGCAAGTGGCCCGTCTCTTGGTGGAACGCGGAGCGAGCGTTGATCTGGGGCAAGCGGCGGCCTTGGGCATCAAGGCACGAGTCGAGGAGTTGCTGGCAACAGATCCTCCTTCGCCGCAAGAGCTTGCGGACGCTTTCTGGGGGGCCTGTCATGGCGGCCAGCGACGGATGGCTGAACTCCTGTTGAGTGTCGGTGCCGATATCAACGGCACTCCTTCGTGGGGCGGCGGCACACCCTTGGACGCAGCGGACTCTCAAGACACTGGCCGTGAGTCACTCGTGACCTGGCTGCGAGAGCACGGCGCTACGAAGTCATCAGACGTAACGACCGAGCCGAATTGAGACGTGGCTATAGCGGAGTGCCGGCTCCGATCCGGCGATCTGGGGCACTGACCTGCGAGGCATGATTTCAGCATGGACGGGTCAGAGGTCCAGCGGGGTGAAGAGTTCGGTACGCCCGAATGGGCGCCGCAGGTGGTGTCGGCGCTTCGCACGTTTCTCACAAGTGACCGACGTGACGCCGAACTCCAGACAGTCACTCTTATAGCTGCCGACCTTGAACGGGATGCGGACGGCGTGGCTTTCCTCCGGGCTATCTATGACCACTCGTACCATCAGCGACGAATCGGGCTCCGTCGCCAACTCGGCAACCGAGGGCCATTGGCAGACATGCAGGGCAAGACACTGGCTGAGTCTTTTGCGTATGACATCGCCCACTACGACATGGCCGAACCGCTCGGTAGCTATTGGTATCTCTTGGTTGAGGACGGTAATGGAGTGTGGTGGTGGGGCGACGGTTACCCGGGCCAAACACCCTGAGTGGAGCGGCATCGCCCTTATTGCCGACGTGCCACCCCAATCCGGCGGACTGTGTCACTCCGGTGCGACAATCGGCTGTGTCAGTTTAGATTGACAAATGGGTTATGTCAGCCTAGGCTGACAAGGATGGACATCGAGGAGCTCAGCGCGAATCTCTCGTCGGATGACCCGGCCATTGGGCTTCGCGCTTCGTTGGCGCTCCATCGCCTGGCCGAGAGGGTCGAAGCCAACCACGTCACGTCCGCCCGGGAAAAAGGCTGGTCATGGCAACAGATCGGCGACGCATTGGGCATCACCCGCCAATCCGTGCACACGAAATACAAGGAGACATCATGATCACTGAGTCCGTTGTTCCAGAGGTACATCACGCCTGGGCCATCTATTTGCGGGCAGGTGAGGAAGCTCGACGCCGAGGCGATCGCCGAACTGGCACCGATCACGTCTTGCTCGCCTTGTTGGACGATCCCTCGATCGAAGTCGCGTTGGGCGTGAGCCTCCAACAAGCTCGCCGCGCCCTTGAGTCGCTCGATCAGGAAGCCCTGGGTGCACTGGGCATGGGGTCCGGTACCGACGCACCCCCACTGCCGATGCGCGCCGTCCCGAAGAAGCCGACGTTCAGAGACGTCATGAGAAAAGATCGCCTCCGCATGACGCCCGCGGCAAAGAAAGTGCTTGAGAATGCGGCCAAACCAAATCGCCGGAAGCTCCAGCTCACCGCCCAGCAGGTGCTGGCCCAGATCCTCACACTCCAACCACCAGATCCTTCGGCGGTGCTGCTGGACGTTCTCGGCGTGAACACGTCGGAGGTTCGGCGCCGATTGGATGCGGTCACGCCCGACAGCTGAGTCCCGAACGAAATGCACGACCTCGAGCGAAGGTGTCCGGATCGGTCGCGCTTCTTTGGCGCCCTGCGAGTATCCCCGGTGTGCCGGACAGCTGCACCCCAGCCCGGCGTTATGGGGCCGTCTCGGCCGTCGGCTTGGGGGGCAGTTTGGGCGTGGCTAGGGGGCCGCAGCCGCCAGCTCCGCTAGCAGATCCTGGCTGTAGGCGACCCGACCGGTGAGGCTCCGAGGCTGGCGACTGCAAAGCGCAAGCGCTGCCTCTGCCATCACTTCGGGTTGCTCGACGACCTGGTTCGGGTCATCGGGGCGGACCAGATGGTGAAAGACCGTGCCCGGCGTGGGCACCACCCTGCTCGGAGAGAGCGAGTTGACCGCGACGTTCGCTTCCCACACTTCCGCCGCCAATCCTGTCGTAAACCGCTCCAGGGCGGCCTTGACCATCCCGTACACCGTGCCGCCTCCACGACCCATCGGATCCGGCGGAAGCGAAGGGTGGCGCGACGCGCCCGAAGAGATGTTGAGTATCCACCCCTGGCCGGCCGCGGCCATGCCAGGGAGGACCCTCTCCGCGAGGTCAACAGTGGCGTAGACCTGGACCTCGAACATCAGCTGCAGGCGCTTCGGTGCGAAGTCGGCGATCGGGGTGAAGAAGGTGACGGCCGCGTTGTTGACCAGGATGTCGATGGGTCCGATGACGGCTTCGGTTTCTTGGATCAACCGCTCCCGCTCCGCCGGCTTCGACAGGTCCGCCGCGATGGCGACCGCGTGCCCACCGTCCTTGATGATCGCCTGCACGGTCTCTTCAAGGCTGCCCTCGAACTGGCTGGTTCCCGGCTCGACCGTCCTGGCGGTCACCGCCACCGTGGCACCTTCTGCGGCGAAGCGCTCCGCGATCGCCATTCCTATCCCACGACTGGCGCCGGTGATCAGGGCCGTGCGGCCGGCGAGGAGGCTGCTCGTCATAGGTCGATCTCCTTGTGTTTCTCCTTGTCTTGGTCCTTGCCCCAGACCACCAGTGGGTCGAGACCTTCTTTTCGGCCGCCATCCACGCTCAGTGGATTTAACTCGATGCTGTCGAGAGGGAGCGCTTCGGACAGCCGGGCGACTCGCCCACTAAGGCTTGCTTTCCGCACGGCGTCAGTCTTTCAAAGCCTGTGGCCCGCAGCCGGCGGATTGGGGCACTCAGCCCGAATATGGGCGAGGCAGTGGGGGGGGGTTCCTGGCGCGGCCCTGATAAACGCCCTCAGCGGTAGGGAGTCAAGTCGGCTCGGGGGTAGCGCGCCTGGGTATCGGCCAAAGTCTGCTCCTCCCAGTACGGATCGCCCGGTGCCGGGAACCCAAAGACCGAGCGCTCTCGGGGCGTCGCCCGCTCGATCAGCTCGCACCAGTCGGGGCCGAGTGCGTTGGCGGGCCAAGCGACTCTGCCGGTCCAGCGTGGCGCCCACACGTCGTAGTGAGCAGACACGGTGAATCGGGCTGAGCGCTCGCCAGTCATGCGCGACCCACGATGCAGTACGTCAGGCCGGTAGGAGAACAGGGTCCCCGCCGGCCCGGTCACCGAAATCTCCTCCTCAGCGAAGGTCCCGGCCGGAAGGTAGGTCCAGGCATAGTTACTGCCCCCATCGACGAGGGAGCTCGGCCAGTAGGGAACGCTCTCCCCAACGGACAGCGGGACCACCCTTGTGGGTCCATGCTCCTCGGCAACGTCCGAAAGAAGGATCAAGCTCTGCATCTGGGTGGGTAGGTCGGACTTCTTGGGGACGACCAGCGTGTGGTTGCCGAAGTCGCGGTGGTGGCTCTGGTCGTAGTCGACGACCCCGGCGTACTTGGCCCACAACTCGGCTTCGTAGAGACGGAGGTCGTTCGATCCCAAGAAACGCTCCGCCAGGTCGAGGAGGTCGGGATGAAAGGTCAGCCGGTTCAGATCCCAGGATCGCCACGGTCCCCCGATGATGCCGGCGAACTGGCTTGTTCCCAACCAGGCGTGAGTTGCCGGGTCGGCGAAGTACTCCTCGGGCCGGGGGTAGTGCAGCCATAGGGCCTCCTGAGCCGCAGCCAGTTCGTCGGCGTCGAGGAAGCCCTCGAACACGAGGTGGCCCCTCTCCCGCAGGTCCAACAAGCATTGATCCGGCACCCTCATTGATGGCAGACGCTATCTGCGCGTCGCTGCGCCTCCCAAAGTCGAACAGATACGGCAATCAGCCGCTTAGTTCCTCTTGTTCGGCCTCTACCAACGTGCCACCGGGCCGGCGTACGGGGACACCCAGGCCACTATGTTGAGCGAGGGTCCGGCTCCCACTGAGGCTGATCTTCGCCGTTCAGCTGAACAACGCCACTCGCCCCCTGAAAACGCTGGCCGGGCGGAGCCTGAACGACTGAGACGAGTCGGCTCCCGTCGATCACGATGGCAAAGTCTGCGAAGGCTGCTTCGTACCCACAGTCGGGGCATCCATCAGCCGGGCTATCGCGAGATCCGCCATCTCCTCTTGGCCGATTTGATCGCCGACATCCCACAAGCGCTCTCGGGGCACCTATGGCATGTTGCGCATCCGCGCCGCCTTGGAGATCGAGCAAGGCATCATCGTCAACAAGAAGCTGGTGTGGAATGGAATTTCATGCGCCAGCTGGGCTTAAAGGGCCTGCCCGGGCCCAAGACGCGGTCGTGGAACCCGGCCAACGAGGCCACCGAAGAAGACCTCGTCGAGCGCCGGTTCCTTGCCAGTGCCCCCAACGAGCTGTGGCTGACTGATGTCACCGAACACCCGACGCTGAGGGCAAGGTCTATTGCTGCGTCGTCCTCGACGTCTTCTCACGCAAGGCGGTGGGCTGGGCCATCGACCGGCGCTGCGAGTCGGTGCTCGTCAACGACGCGCTCTCGATGGCGGCGGGTGCTCGGGTGACGACCGCGCAGACGGTGATCCGCTCGGACCACGGCTCCCAGTTCACCTCGTGGGCCTTCACCGAGAACGTCCGCCGGCTCGGGCTGCTGGGCTCCATGGGCACCGTCGGCGATTGCTACGACAACGCGCCCATGGAGTCGTTCTGGGGCTCGATGCAGATCGAACTGTTCAACCGACAGAGCTGGAAGACCGTCACCGAGCTCTCCACCGCCATGGCCGAATGGATCGAGGACTTCTACAACCCGATCCGGCGCCACAGCTCTTTGGATTACCTCACCCCGAACGAATACGAAGCTCCACACTCAAAAGAAACCCAGGCCGCATTCTCGTAAAAGCGGTCCACCCAATGGGGTCAACCGCAAAGAGTCGGGCTGCCGGGATTTGAACCCGGGACCTCTTGACCCCCAGTCAAGCGCGCTAACCAAGCTGCGCCACAGCCCGTGTGTCGTGGTTGCCCACCAATTGCATTTGCCGAACAAAGAGCAGATTCATCGGCGGGATGCCCTTGGCAACGACCCGCCAATCGTAGTCCAGGCCACCCCACCCGACGGTCCCGGGGAACTCGCTATCGAGCTGTGATCCAATGGGTACATGGCCATCGACATCGCAGCTGACACCCGTCTGGACCCTCGCATTCGCCGCCTCCTCGAGTTCATTCCGGCCGAGCCGCCGCGCGACGTGGCTTCCCGGGAGGAGTTGCTGGCCGAGGCCGCCACGCCGGAGGCCGTCGCCATGCGCGAGGGCATGGAGCAGTTCTTCGAGCTCGCCGACTCCGAGGAGGTTGCCCCCTCCACCGGGCTCATCACGACGACACGTGAGTTCACCTCACAGCCGGACGGCAACACCATCAAGCTGCAGATCATCCGTCCCGAGACCGACGAAACTCTTCCCTGCGTCTACTACATCCACGGCGGCGGGATGGCGGCGATGTCCTGCTTCTACGGCATGTACCGCGCCTGGGGCCGGATCATCGCGGCCAATGGCGTCGCCGTCGTCATGCCCGACTTCCGCAACTGTGTCGTCCCCTCCTCCGCCCCCGAAGTGGCGCCCTTCCCCGCCGGGCTCAACGACTGCCTCTCTGGTCTGCGCTGGGTCGCCACGCACCCCGACGAGTTCGGCATCAATCCCGGCAAGATCATCGTGGCCGGTGAGAGCGGCGGCGGGAACCTCACCCTGGCCACGGGCCTCGCCCTCAAGCGCGACGGTGACCTCGGTCTCGTGACGGGCCTCTACGCGCTGTGCCCGTACATCGCCGGGCAGTGGCCCGCCCCCAACTCCCCCTCGAGCATCGAGAACGAGGGCATCCTGCTCAGCCTGCACAACAATCGCGGCGCCATGGGCTACGGCATCGAGGCCTTCGAGGCCCGTAATCCGCTCGCCTGGCCCGGCTTCGCACAGGTCGACGACGTGCACGGCTTCCCACCGACCGTCATCAGCGTGAACGAGTGTGACCCCCTTCGGGACGAAGGCATCAACTTCTATCGCCTCCTCCTGGCGGCGGACGTGCCCGCCCGCTGCCGCCAGATGATGGGCACGATGCACGGCACCGAGATTTTCGCCATTGCCTGCCCTGACATCAGCCGGGACACCGCCCGCGACATCGCCGCTTTCGCCGCCGGCTGACCCACGCAGGCCCGGCGGCGCCGCTACGCTGCCCCGCCGTGAACGGAACCCCACTTGCTCTCAAGCCTCGCCGCGCCCTCGCGGCCCTGTTGACCGGGGGCTTCGCCCTCACGCTCCTCGCCGGCACGCCTCTCGCCGGGGCCGCCACCAACGGCTCGACGCACGTCGTGCGGGCCGCGGTGCCCGCCGGCCACATCAATCACGTCCTCGTGATCGAGTTCGAGAACGAGGGTTTCGACACCACGTTCGGCGCCAACTCCCCCGCCACGTACCTCAACGGGACCCTGCGCAAGAAGGGCGAGCTGCTCCAGAACTACTACGCCATCGGCCACGTCAGCCTCGACAACTACATCGCCCAGGTCTCCGGCCAGGCGCCCAACCAGGACACGACGGCCGACTGCCTGACCAACGGGTCTGCCTTCTCCGACGTCACCCCCGGCACGCCCGACGCCAATCAGACGTCCAACCCCGGCCAGGTCGACGGGCAGGGCTGTGTCTACCCCGCCTCGGTCAAGACCATCGCCTCGCAGCTCGATGCCAAGTACCCGCCCAACCACAAGACCCACGTGGCGGCCTGGCGGGCCTACGAGCAGGACATGGGCAACACGCCCTCGCGCGACGGCGGGACGCCCGACCCGACGGGCGGCACCGACTGCGCCCACCCGGCCATCGGTACCCCCAACAACACGAACGGAGCGACCGCCGCAGACCAGTACGCGGCGCGGCACAACCCCTTCATCTGGTTCCACTCGGTCATAGACAGCACCGCCGAGTGCAATGCCAACGAGGTGCCGCTCGGCACTCTGTCCGCGAGCGGCACGCCGTCGCCCTCTGGGCACCTCGCCCACGACCTGAAGAGCGAGAGCACCACCCCGCGCTTCGGCTTCGTCACGCCCAACCTCTGCAACGACGGGCACGACGCCACCTGTGCCGGGCCCAACAGCACCGGCGGCAACGTCGGCGGACTCACCGCCGCCGACCAGTTCCTCAAGGCCTGGATGCCCCTCGTCCTCGACTCTCCCGCCTACAAGCATGGGGACATGCTCGTTGTCGTCACTTTCGACGAGGCAGAACTTGGCGGCACCAACGCCAACGCGGCCTGCTGCGGTGAGCAGCCTGGCCCGAACACCACGGCGACCGGCGGCGGCCAGATCGGAGCGCTCCTCCTCAACGCCAAGTACATCACCCCGGATTCGGTCGACATCACGGGCATGTACAACCACTACTCGGCCCTGCGGAGCTACGAGGACGTCTTGGGCCTGACGACCGGTGGCGCAGACGGCGCGGGCCACCTCGGCTTCTCCGCGGCCAAGGGGCTGACCCCCTTCGGCAAGGACGTCTTCAATCGGCTGAGCGGGGGGGGCAAGTAGGAGGGAGACCTCCCGCTCAGTCGAGCCGGCGCAGTCCCTCGCGGTAGCGCTTGGCGTTCATCACGTACTGGGCCGCCGACAGCTTGATCATCGGCACGTCGGAGCGGCCATCGAACACCTTCGCTGGCACCCCGAGCGCCAGCGCGCCCTCGGGTACGACCATGTTGTTGGGCACCACGGCGTTGGCGCCAACCGTCGCCCCGTGGCTGATGACCGCGTGGTGGAGCACGACGCTCCCCGACCCGACCAGTGACTCGTCCTCGAGGAGACAGCCCTCGAGGTGCACGATGTGGCCGATGACACAGCCGTCGCCGATCACGGTCGGGAAGCCCGGCCCGGCATGGACCACCGTTCCGTCCTGGATCGAGGTCGCCGCCCCGATGGTGATCGTGCCGTAGTCGCCGCGCAGCACCGCGTGCGGCCAGACGCTGGACTCGGGGCCGATGGTCACGTCGCCGATGACGACCGCGTCGGGATGGATGTAGGCCTCGGGGTCGATGCGGGGCGCGACCCCGTCGATTTCGTAGACGGGCACGGACGCCGACGCTACACGTGCGCGGCGACCCAGGTCACACCTTGATACCCGCGGTACCCGAGGTAGACGATGCTCGCCGCGATCATCAACTTGAAGTACCAGGGAATGGGCATGCGCTCCTGTTCGGCCAGGATGGTGCCGCACTTCGGGCACTCGCCTTCCTCACCGAGTTCCTCGTCTTCGACGAGCGCATCGCACTCCTCGCACCACGGCATCAGCGCCTGCGCCTCACTTGCCACCGACACGCACGCGCAATTTCATCGGCGTCGCGCCGAACTCGAACTTCTCGCGCAACCCGCGCTCGATGTAGCGCAGGTACGTCTGTGGCAGCCGCCCGCTGCTGAAGAGCGTGAACGTCGGTGGGTCGATCGCCCCCTGCACCCCGTAGCGGATGCGCGCCCGGGGCGCCGGCTGGCGCCCCTGCAGCTCCTGCAGGGTGCGGTTCAGCGCGCCCGTGGGCACCCGCTGGTGGTACGACTCTTCCGCGTCGCGCAGCGCGGGGAGGATCCGGCGCACCCCCTTGCCCGAGATCGCCGAGATCTTGAGCACGGGCGCCGCGCCCAGGAACGCCAGCCGGTCGCCCACGCCGGCCAGCACGTCGTCCCGATCGTCCGTCGTCACCAGGTCCCACTTGTTGAGAGCGACGATGGCCGGGCACCCTGACACACCGATGCGCTCGGCCAGGCGCTGGTCCTGATGCGAGGCGCCCACCGTGGCGTCAATCACGAGGATCGCAATGTCGGCCCGTTCCAGGGCGCGCAGCGCTCGCAGGGTGGCGTGCTGTTCCGTGCCGCGGTCGGTCTTGGACGGGCGCCGCAGCCCGGCGGTGTCGATGAAGCAGATGGGGCCGTCCTCCGTCTCCACCACGGTGTCGATGGCGTCGCGCGTCGTACCCGGCATGTCGTGCACGATGGAGCGCTCCTCGCCGAGGAGCCGGTTGAACAGAGTCGATTTGCCCACGTTGGGGCGGCCGATGATGGCCACCCGCGGGCCGTTCACCGCGACGTCCGCGGCGTCGGCCGTCTCGGCCCCTTCGTGCCCGGCCTCGGGACCGTGGCGCACGACCGCGGCCTCTCCCGGGAACAGACCCACCACCTCGTCGAGCAGGTCCCCGGTCCCCCGCCCGTGCAGTGCGCTGACCGGGAAGGGGTCGCCGAGCCCGAGCGCGACGAACTCCCACGCCTCCGCCTCGCGGTTCGCGTCGTCGATCTTGTTCACCACGAGCCGCACCGGCGCGCCGGCGCGACGGATGACCTTGGCCGCCGCCATGTCCTCCTCGGTCACACCCGTGGTCACGTCGACCACCATGAGCACCACGTCCGCCTCCTCGAAGGCCCGCTCGGCCTGCTCACTGACCTTGGCCTCGAGGGCGTCGCCCGCGGCAAGCCAGCCGCCGGTGTCCATGATCGAGAACGGCACCCCTGCCCAGTCGGCCGCCAGCACCTTGCGGTCGCGCGTGACGCCTTGCTCCTCCTCGACCACCGCGGCCCGAGTTCCCACGATGCGGTTGACGAGCGACGACTTGCCGACGTTGGGGCGGCCGGCCACCACGACCATCGGGAGCCTCATGCCGCGCACGCCGGCCGGAAGGACGTCCCCTCGAGCGCGAGCCGCAGCGACCCGCCGTCACAGGGCACCACTTCCACCTCGCGGGGGAGGTCGGCGAGCGTGAGCCCGTCGAGGAAGCGGCCTTCGTTGAGGCACGCGTCGGGCAACAGGCAGCGCCGGCCCCCCGGCACGGCGCGCAGCGCCCGCCCGACGTCCTCCCCGGTGAGCAGCCCGGCCACCCCGATGTTGCCGCCGAAGAACTCGTTCGCCACCGGCCACACGGCCACGTCGTTGCGCCCGAGGGCCGCCACCAATGGCGCGAGCACACGGGCCCCGTAGGCCCCGGTCAACACCGTGACCGGCCGGTTGTCGACGCCTGCCGGCACCGTCGGCAGGCGCGCCGCCGCGGTACCCCTCGGCCGGCGCCGCGTCGACCGACGCGAAGAACCCGTGCCGAACGCCACCAGGTCCTCGCGAGGCCGGCCACGCGAACGACTCCGCAAAAGCACGCGCCATGCCGATCCCGTTCTCGTGCTGGGGGTAACCGCCGTAGCGACGGGCCGGCGGGAACGCCCGCCCGGCCAACAGGTAGTACTCGTCGGCGGCGAACACCATCCGGTGGCCCACGGCCCGCTGGTACACCCGCTGCCACTCCTCGATTGTGTCGACGGCGGCCGCCGCCTCGTCCCTCGTGTGCGGGCGCATGTCGGGCTCGTTCGAGTAGCGGCTCACTCCGAGCGGCACCACACCGACGCTCGCCAGGCGCCCGAAGCGGTCCAAGATCCCGGCCAACGTGTCCTCGAGCACCGCTCCGTCGTTGACTCCCGGGCAGACGACCACCTGGCCGTGCACCTCGATCCCACCCTCCAGCAACACCGACAGCCAGCGCAGGCTGGTCGCGCCCTTGGGGTTGCGCAGCATCTCTGCCCGCACCTCGGGGTCCGTCGCGTGGATGGACACGAACAACGGTCCGAGGCGCTCGGTAAGGATCCGCTCCGCATCGAGCTCGGTGAAGCGGGTGAGCGTCGTGAAGTTCCCGTACAGGAACGACAGGCGGTAGTCGTCGTCCTTCAGGTACAGGCTCCGCCGCATGCCCTTGGGCAACTGGTAGATGAAGCAGAACGCGCAGTGGTTGTCGCACGTCCGGATGCGGTCGAAGACCGCCGAGGACACCTCCACCCCCAACGGCTCCCCCACCGCCTTGTCGACCCGAACCAATCTGGGCAGGGGCGCGCCCGACCGCCGGACGAGGACGCCGAGGTCCGCGCCGTCGCTGAGGCGTTGGAAGTCGATGACGTCGCGCGGCTCGTGCCCATCGATACTGAGGAGCTCGTCACCCACGGCCAGGCCGGCCCGGGCCGCCGGCGACGCCGCGGTGACCGAAGTCACCGTGGGTGCTGACATGGGAACCAGATTACTGCCGATAACCTGGACTTTGTGCCCGGAGTCGATCGAGTCATGCTCGCCCAGCCCCGCGGCTTCTGCGCCGGGGTCGAGAAAGCGATCAAGGCCCTGGCCTGGATGGTGCGGGTCTTCGAGCCGCCCGTGTACTGCTACCACGAGATCGTGCACAACCGGCACGTGGTCGAGCGCTTCCGTACCCAGGGCGTGATCTTCGTCGACGACGTCGCGGACGTCCCCGAGGGTGCGCCGCTCATGCTGAGCGCCCATGGCTCGGCCCCGTCGGTGGTGGACTCGGCCCGCGCCCGCGACGGCGTGGTCGTCGACGCGGTCTGCCCGCTCGTCACCAAGGTCCACCACGAGATGAAGGTGCGCAGTCGCAAGGGGTACACGGTGCTCTACGTTGGTCATGCCGGCCACGAGGAGGCCGTCGGCACCATGGCGGTGGCCCCCGAGTCGGTCCGTCTGCTCGAGCGCGAGGACGACCTCGACGCGCTCGACGACCTCGATGCCTCCGAAGCCCCGGTCGCGCTCCTGGCCCAGACGACGCTCAGCCACGACGAGTGGCGAGGGCTCATGGAGGCCGCCCGCGCCCGTTTTCCCGATCTCTGGATGCCCAATCGCAGCGATCTCTGCTTCGCCACCACCAACCGCCAAGCTGCGCTGAAGGCCATCGCTTCCAAGGCCGACGCCGTCGTCGTGATCGGCTCGGCCAACTCCTCGAACACGGTGGCGCTCGAGAAGGTCGCCCGGGTCGGCGGCTGCCCACGCGTCCTGCGCGTCAACGAGGCCGACGAGCTCCCCGACGACCTCTCCGGGACTGTCGGCGTCACTGCGGGCGCCTCGGCCCCCGAGGCCCTCGTCGAAGCGGTCATCCGGCGCCTTGCCCCCGCCGAGGGCGTCACCGAAGTCACCGTGACGACCGAGGACGAGTACTTCCCGCCTCCACCCGAGCTCCGCGAGCTCCTGCGAGCCGTGGGGTCTACGCTGGCCTTTCTGTCCGGCCGCCCCGGTTCGGACCGAGCCGATCCGGCGGGCCAGGACCGTGCCGTGTCCGCCGCGGGCGTCCTCGACCTGTTGGCCTCATGAACCCTTCACCATCCTTTGGAGGATAATCAGAGCATGACGTTCACCCGAATGGACCAGTCGACCAAAGAGCAGTGGGACACGATCGTCGTCGAGTCGATCCAGAACCAGCCTCGCGTGGCTGACCGCGTCCTGGCCATGCTGGCCTCGCTCGAGGAGATAACCGACGGGTTCGAGGTTGATCAACTCGTCCACTCGCTGCAGACGGCGACACGCGCCGAGGAGGCCGGCGCCAGTGACGAGGTCGTCGTCGCCTCACTGTGTCACGACATCGGCAAGGCGGTCTCGGTGATGAACCACCCCATGATCGCCGCGGAGATCCTCCGTCCCTACGTCCATGACGAGACCTACCAGATGATCCGGGCCCACCAGGACTTCCAGGGCAGGCACTACTACGAGTACCTCGGCCAAGACCCGAACGCGCGGGATAAGTACGTGGGCGAGTCCTGGTACACGCTGGCCGAACAGTTCGCCGACGAATGGGACCAGACGAGCTTCGACCCCGACTACCCCACAAAACCGCTCTCGCACTTCGAGCCCCTGGTCCGCCAAGTCTTCGCCACGCCACACTCGCTTTGACCTCCCGACGTGGTGCCACTTCGGGCGCCAGCATTCACACCGATCCTGCAACGGCACGTCGCGTCATCGAGGCTTCTCGGCAAGAGTTCGAGACGCGGTACCGCGACCTGAAGCTCTCCCCTGTCGTCGCACTGATCTGCGCCTACGAGGAAGAGGCCAACATCGGTCCCGTCCTGTCGGCTGTCCCTAAGGAAGCCTGCGGATTGGCGGTCACCACGCTCGTCGTCGTGGACGGCGGGGTTGATCGGACCGACGACATCGCGAAAGAGTCCGGCGCGGTGACCTTCGTGCTGAACGAGAACCTTGGTCACGGCTACGCACTTCGGGTTGGCTACGCCCTGTGCATCGAACAGGGAGCGCAGTACGTCGTAACCCTCGACGCCGACGGTCAGAACGATCCATCTGAGATCCCGGTCATGCTCCAGCCCTTGGTGGACGACGAGGCGGACTTCGTGGTCGCCTCGCGTGTTCTCGGGCGTGACACCACCACGGATCGCTTTCGCAAAGCAGGCGTCCGGGTCTTCTCCTGGACCATGAGCGTCATGGGCCACGCCAAGCTCACCGACACCTCGAACGGCTACCGTGCGCTGCGCGTGAGCATGCTCGACGACGTCGCGCACCGGCTGATCCAGCCGCAGTACCAAACGGCGGAACTCCTCATTATCGCAATGAAGCGCGGTTGGCGGGTCACGGAGCGGCCCACCGTCTGGTTGCCCCGTGCGTCCGGCACGACCAAGAAGGGCAAGAACTGGCTCTTCGGCGTCCGCTACGGGCGCGTCGTGTTGGACACATGGTGGAAGTACCGCCGCGCCCAGCAGCATCCGCCATTGGTCTGAGGCGGATACCGCACGCAGGTGATGACGCGCCTCAAATCTGGCGCTTACGTATCGACGGGTGTGCCCCCAGCCGATGACGAGAAGTCCTAGCTCAGGAACCCTTCAACGCGGCGCACACACTGAGCTCGAACACGTTCCGGAGTTTTTCGAACAAGACCGGGTGCGTTTTGGGCGTGATCTGCTCGCTCACGGTCACGCTGACCGAGTTTGCTCCATTGGCCGAGGCGGCAATGAACTGGGTGTACCCAAGCGTGTTTCCCGTGTGCCCGAAGACGGTGCCGCAGCTCGTTCGATACTGGAAAATGGCCAGACCAGCCGCGTTGGTGCCCGGACCTGGAGGCTCAGAAGTGCCATCGACGAACTGGAACTGCTTCGCGCGAGTGGCCGGGTTGGTGAGCGTGCCCTTGACGTAGGCCCTCACGAACCGGTTTGCATCGGCGGGCGTGGACACGACGCCACCTGAGGCCCATGACCAGCCGGCGGCGACCAACTGGCTCACATCTTCGGACGCGTTGGGTGAATCCGGGGTGTAGCCGTGGATGTAGAACTCGGGCATGAGTGCGGACAAAGGTAGTGTCGTTTGTGAGAGCCCGAGCGGCTGCGAGACCTCTTGGGAGAGGACATCACTGTAGCTCTGGCCCGTCGCCGCTTGAATCATCAAGGCGACAATCACGTTGTCCGAGTTCGAGTACTCGTACGTACTGCCGGGTGTGAACAACAGCGGTTTGTCAGCGTTGTAGCACGGGGGCTCCTCAACGTAACTCAGGAGCTTTTCGGGTGACGGGGGATTCTGGAGCGACGCTCGGAGCGCGTCGAGGAACGTGGAACACCCACTGAAGTCGGGTATTCCGCTCGTATGGTGCAGCAGCTCTCCCAATGTGACGGGATCCCACGGCTTGGGCAGGTCGGGTAGCCAACGTCCGATGGTGTCATCGAGCGAAAGCACGTGGTGTGCGACCAGAGCAAGGGCGGTCGCCCCGCTGAAGGCTTTGGCAACGCTGGCAACTCGAATGTGGTCGTTGGCCGAAGGCGGCGTCGAGGTGCCCGTCCTTGCGACACCAGAAGTGATCACGGACACCGTCTCCCCGTGTTGCACCACGGCGATCGCGCCCGGCGGCCCATCAGTGCTGAGGACCAAACCCTGGAGTGCCGACCTAAGTGATGACGTGCTCTTGCTCGATTCCGCAGCAGAGACGGCCGTCGAAAGAATCCCGCAGAGCACTGCTACGACGAACGCCATCACGACTCCAGCGCGTCTCAGGTCGGAGGGCACAGGGATCCTTAATGGTCGGCGACCTGGCCGCGGGGTGTCGGTCACGAACAGTACGAGAGAGTATGGCACCCCACTGCCACCTACTCGGCGATCGGGGCAAGCCGTCGGAGGGGCCCCCGATGGATGTCATGTGGGGTGACGGTGCTCCGGCTGATGACGTCGGACAAGCCGGTGCGAACCGATGAACGTGAACGACTTCTTGCTCTGACTGCTGGACCTCGACTCCGCGCCGAATCGCAAAGTTCCCGAGCCAGCGTTGGGGACACATCTCATGACAGTTGACTTCGTCGGTCGGCCCTATCGTCACGCCCACATCTCAGCCTCCCGATCGATATCGTTCGGTGATGGAAACCGTCGAGGGAACGGTGGCCGTCTTCACCGGAGCGGGCAGCGGAATAGGACGGGCGACCGCTATCGCTCTGGCTCGTCGCGGGTCGAGGGCGGTAGTCAGCGACATCGACGAGGAGCGAGCCAGGAATGTCGCCCGGGAGATCGAGGCGGAAGGCGGCCAGGCACTGGGTGTTCGATGTGACGTGTCGCTTCCTGAGGATGTAGCGGCGTTGGCCGAGGCGGCGCTTCATAAGTTTGGTCGCGTCGACATCGTGATGAGCAACGTCGGCGTAATCGCCAAGGGTGACCCTTTGGCGATTCCAATGGAAGCCTGGGACTCGATCATCGACATCAACCTGTTAGGAACCGTGCGCGTCCTACAGGCCTTCCTGCCCATCCTCCTCGATCAGAGCTCCGGACACATCGTCACCACGGGGTCCACGGCGGGTCTGTTTCCATACGCCTACGACAGGCTCCCCTATGTGGCGACGAAGGCAGCCGTCGTGGCGCTCACCGAATCGCTCGCGCTCTATGCCCTACCTCGCGGCATCGGTGTGACCTGTTTCTGCCCGGCAGGCGTGGTGACCAACATCATCGAACAGATCCGCCAATATGGACCGCCAACGCGAGTTCAGCCGCCGCAACTTCCGGTTCTGAACGCCGAAGATGCCGCTGAGCTAGTGGTGCAGGGGATCTTGGCCAACAGACTCCTGGTCCTCACCGATCCTTTGGCCGAAACGATGATTCAGCGTCACGCCGCGGATTCGGACGAGTTCTTGGCGTCGCAGATCCAATACCTGGAGGCACACCGGTGACTGCTGACGAACGCTGGACACGCGGCGCGGAAACCTTCTCCGACGTCACTGGGTTTCCGGCACCCAATCGTGGTGACGACTACGTCGCCGACGTTGTCATCGACCACGTCTTTGCGGAGATCTGGACCCGACCGGGCCTGACGCGCAAGGAGCGGCGTTGGATCTCGATCACGTGCGCCTGTATGACCGGAGCCCCCGTCGCCATGGAGACACATCTCGGTGCTGCGTTGCGCTCGGGCGAGATTTCAATAGAGGAGCTACGCGAAATTCGTGATCCATTTCGCCGCCTACGCCGGATATCCGCGGGCGACGGCTGCACGCGTCGCCCTTGACGCTGTCTCAACTGGGCAGAGTGATCGATAGGGCGTCAGCTGGTTTATCCTGGCCAGAGGGAGTCCTGGCCCGCCGGTAGAAGGCGCCGACCCGTTCGATAGTGGGCGTAGGGATCGACTCCGGACCTTCGGGCTAAGCGCTTCGGCAGAGTCGGCACGCCTCGCATCGAGGCGATGAATCTCAGTTCCACACCGCCGCATAGACGCAGAGGACAGCGAAGACGGAGACTCCAGCCCACATCAGCATCCAACCCTTATTGCCTAGCGTCGCCATCGTTCCGTCTTCCTTTCCAGGGGTCCAAATCCATTCCGCTTGTGCGTATGTTCACAAGCCTATCCTCCCTCGGAAAGTGCTTGCAAAAGTACGCGCCCAGCGAAATGCCCTGTGGTTTAGCCGCAGGTCCCTCAGTTCGGCCCGGATTCGGTGTGCTGACACGGAGACGGCGGCGATGACCTGACCCGCCTGCGGACATGCCGGCAGGTGCAAAGGTGTCGACCAACGCCAGAACGTGGATCTGACGATGCCGCAGGCCATGCACCCAGCGGACAGGGCACTCGAACTGGCTGCCGCTACGACCACTATTGGGCTGCTAGGGCCGTCACCGGGTCACGTCGAAGGTGGCGTATCCCGTGGTCGTGCTTCCATGGTGGACGACCCGGGGTGATGGCGCCGGTGACGTGGCCTCGACGTTCGCCCCTTCGATGGGAGGGAGCATCACGTCAAAGCCGACACGGCCGAGCTTCTCGTTGTGATGGCGGACGGAGCCAAGCACCTGTACGTCGCGTGCCCCAGAGTGCAGGCCCTGCCGGATGGAAGTCTGATGCCTGTTTATGACTACCGCGGCCGGAACTACCCACTCGGTTCCTCTGGCACCTGATCTACCCGCCGTTCCGGCGCATGGGGATACCCTGCGACCCGCTCATCATTCGTTACTCGTCGCCTCTCGAGATGGACGAGCGTCGGGTCTCTCCGGTTGGCAGACTCATATCCGTGGCATCGATTACGGGTTACCTGTCCCCAACTCTCACGGTTACGAGCTTGGAAAAAAGCGTTAGCTGGTACCGGCAACTCCTGGATCTGGCGATCCGCCGTGAGTATGAGCCGGACGATAAACATCAGCGCGACGCGTGTCTCCTAGAGCCACGCTCCGGGCTCGAAATCTGCCTGGTCGAGTACTCGAGTGGGCCGCAGCGGCCGTTCAGCGAATTCCTCCCCGGCCTCGACCACCTTGAGTTCCTGGTCGCGGAGAGGACGGATTTGGACGATTGGGCAGAACGTCTCGACTCCCTGGGGATTGCCCATTCTGGCGTGAAAGAGCCGCCGTATACAACGAACGCCATGATCACATTTCGGGATCCGGACAACATCCAACTCGAGTTCTTCTGGAGAGCACCCGAATAGTTCGGCAGTCAGGTGCTGGCGACGAGTGATTACAAGAGGGCGGAGTCGGCGCTGTGCCGGGGGACGACGGCGACGTATTGCTAAGGTTTCGAGCGCTCTCGGATTGGTATGGCAACGATCCCCATGGCGCTTGGGGTCTTGCCGGAGCCGAGCGCTGCCGCAACTTCCAACGCCACTGCGGCCCCAGGCTTTGAGCAGATAGTTCTTCAGCTCAGTTGCGACGTTCAGGACCCTGTCTACTCCATCCAATCTCTCTTCGAGTCAATACCGCCGCCTGTATGCGACGTTCATCTCTAGGCACTTCGCGCTCTCAGATCCGGCGATCTGGGGCACTCACTCTGCCTCTCGTCAAGTGGGCAAGAATGTCCGCAATGGCATTTGGCCAACAGTCAGGTCCACCGGCCTCAGCAAAGCAGGTGCGAGAGCTCATGGACCTCCTCAAAGAGGCAGGACATTCCGACTTCCGCGATGCCCGTGGGCCAATGGGATTCACTCAGCGCCAGGCTGCTGGAAAGTTCACACGGGATGAAGCGACGGAGTTCATAGACCAGCTACTGGATGCGCAGTCTGTCGGGAGCACTGCCACCGCCACGCCAACGTGGCGGCAATCCGCCCAGGAGCAAATGCTGAGTTCTCTGCCGTCGGAACAGCTTGCCGGGGAGCTTCGCCGACGTGGATGGACTGCCAGCGCGCCCTAGAGCCGACGAACCGGGGCACGCTGGACGCCCCCCGCTACTCTCCCGGTCGAGGGCCAGATCGGCTCAACAAGGCGGACCGGGTGGTGCGAGCGCTATTGCCGAGGAGCCCCAGTAGGTATGCATTCCGTGGAACCATGGATCTCTCCTTCCGTCAGGTTCCCGCCATAAAGAACACTGCGGTGAAGATGTTCTTAGGCCAGCGACGGACGTCTCAGATCCGGCGAAGTGGGATACGGGTCGACCGGTCCGGTGCCGGTCAGCGCTCGAGTCAGACGCGCTCAACAAATGGGGGATCGATGACCGAATCCGATGGGCGTTAGTGGCGGGTCGAACCGAAAGAATGCATCGTTCGACGCCCCCCACCCTCAGCCGCCGCGGAGGCGGAGAGGACACCCCTCCTTACTTCGTTGTGTTGCCGGAGCTGTTATGCGTGGTCACGGCGTCCCCACGGTAGGCCCGCAGATGGAACTCTGCGTACTGGTCTGCTGCTACTTCGTTTGGGAACGTCTCTGGATAGGGACCACCCGGCTTGTCATGGACCGAGCACCGGACTTCCCATCGTCCATCGGGTCGCAAAATCTTGGTCTGCCGGTGTTCCATACGGCTAGCCTACCTGCCTGCTCAAGCGGGCCAGCGGCCATAGGTGAGAGATCCACGCACTCGCCTCTGTTGTTCCGGGGTGTCCTACCGTGCCAGCGACCTGTGACTATCCGATTCTTCGATATGCGCCCCAGCGAGCCAGAATTCATCCATGCGAAAGCATGACCAAAGACCAGGCGAGGGAGACCTCGATCCCTCGGATGTCGACAATATCTACGAAAGTAAATTTCGGGCTGTCAGAAGGATCGGCAAGATCCACGACTCTCATCCCTCCTTTGGGCCTGTCATCTTCACGGTCGCAGCGGTCTACTTTCTCATCCAGCTCATCGTGGCGTGGGTCTTCATCCCCAGCTACAGCTTGGTTTCGAACTCGATCAGCGATCTGGGTGTAACGACTTGCGGCAGCTACGGCTCTCCGGCCATCTGTTCACCCCGTTGGTGGCTGATGGACTACGTCGGGTTCCTCGTGCTCGGCCTGGTCATGGTGGTCGGATCGGCTCTGCTCTATCACGAGTTCACCGAGAGAGTCCGTCGAGAACGGCGCGCCGCGATGTTCGGTTTCGGTCTGATTGCGTTTGGAGGCCTCGGTTCGATCCTGGTGGGATTCTTCCCTGAGAACGAGAACCGGACGATGCATATCATCGGCGCGTTTTTCGCTATCGCGATTGGCAACGTTGCGATTCTTGTCCTAGGAGCCGTGCTCACCCTGCCCGAGTCAATACGCCGCTCCATGCTGATGTTCAGTTCTTTGGCGCTGGCCGCACTGTTGTGTTTCGCTTCCCACAGGTCCTTTGGGATTGGTCGTGGGACCATGGAGAGGATCGCGGCGTATCCGGTGTCTATTTGGTTGATCACCTTCGGTCTTTACGTCTGGCGCTTTAGTCCGAAAAGATCTCATGAGTGCAAGTAGCACAGTGTCAGTGACATCGGAGCGGATGTCCTAGGTACACAGGCTCTGTCGACCTTCCGGCCAACGGGTCACCTGGGATCAGCGTCAGTACTTTCGGTTCGAAATGTGCCTGGCCAACCACAGCTTGAATCGTTCCCATCGAGTCTGTGGGGCGCTCGGCACGCCTGGACCGTACACCAGGCTGTCCAGTCAGGCAGAGGGTTCGGCCAATCACTCCAGGGCGGAGGACTCGGGCACTGTCGGGCACTGTCGGCGACTCATTGGCAGAGGTGACTATCGTTCCGTAAGGGTCGATCTGACGGCTGTGAGGTGGCCAATGGTGACGGTGCACAACCTTGATCACGAATCGGTTGCCAAGATGATCCGGTTGGACCTTGCGAATTTGGACCGAGAACCGGAAAGTCCGATCGGGGACTTTTCATTCCACGGATGCACGGGTGGCGTCGCCGCCTTCAAGGGCCGGCCTCCCTGGGAGTACCACAGCCAAGGAGACGAGCTCCTCTTCATCTTGGCGGGCGAGTCGGAACTTACAATCCTAGAGAAGGACGATTCCTCAGAGTATGGACCCTTTCAGCAGGCAATCTTGCGATTGTTCCGAGGGGTCATTGGCACTCCAACAACGCACCCAGCGGAGTGACGATGCTGTGGATCACTCCCAGCGAAGGCAATCAGCACTCCTGGGAGGAGCCGATCGTCTGAGAGCTTGGAATCAGACCTGGACATCACCGTGGCACCGACGTCTCCCCTGTTCCGGCGAACGGGGCAGTGGGCACGACCCAGCCTTCGCTATACGGTCATGGTCCTTGCTGCCTCATGGCAATTTCCAATGTGTCGATTCGATCGGCGAGATCCTTGAGCCCACCATCAGTGTGGATGTCAAGACGATCGAGGATCTGAACGGTGTCATCGTAGGTGTGCTGTGATCGGACATCACTTGCAACACTCTGCACATTCTGGCCGACCATGATGACCGACAGCAGCACCAATTGGAGGAACGTTTGTGCGATCCAAGCGATTATTCCCTCACCGCCCGGCTTCAATGCTGGCGGTAATCCAATCAAAGCAATGACCGCAAACACATAAGCGCACCACATCGATCCAACGATGTTGGTGAGGAAGACGGCAATCTTGGCGTTTACTCCGTCCGCTCTCTCTACCTCGGCTCGCAACCCGCGAATACTGATCGCTTGGCCAATGTGGTGGTGTGTCTTGACCGGCCTCGGTATCTGAATATCGCTCATCCAGCTCTCCTTTTTCCGTCGCCAGACCCTCTCACGAACGAGGCATTGACACTTAGAGTGAGCAATGACGGTCGATCCTCGTCTGAACGATGGTCAAACCCGCTCTCGCCATAGGCAAGGCTGTCCGTCGGCTCCGGTCGGAGTCTCTGCCCGGTGCTTGTTGGACTGCCATGCTCAGGGTGGCCAAGAACGCCATCATCCCGGCGTAAGGGAGCAGGGGCCGCTGGATACGATCACTTTGTGAATGAAACGGCGGGGAACGCCGTACTCGACGGTGGACCCTTAGACGGAAGGGAGCATCACGTCGAAGCCGGGACTGCCGAGCTTCTCGTCGTGATGGACGACGGAGCCAGGCACCTGTACGTCGCGTGCCCCAGAGTGCAGGCCCTCCCGGATGGACGCGTGGTGCCTGTTTATGAGTACCAGGGGCGCGACTACCCACTCCGTTCCTCTGGCACCTGAGCTACCAGCCGTTCCGGCGATTTGAGCCCCAAGGCGTTCGTCCAAGGAGCAGGTCTGGCGAGCGGTCTGGGCGTCAGCCGCGCAGCGCAGGAAGGTGCTACGACTTACCATTCTGGATCGTGAGTGAGGCACCTGACTACGCGTTTCCGCACTCTGGCGAGGACGAATCGCGCCGTCTTGAGTTGTTGGAGCAACATCTCGATCCGCTGACGAAACAAGTTTGCCTCTGCCCCGGCGGAGTGGAGCTCCTTGGGCCCTCTGGTATTGGCATGTCGTGCATGGCCCACAACTCAAATCCCCGCGGCCATTTCATGGCCTGGTTTCGTTTATCGAACTAGCAGGGAGCGGTGGCCATTACGAAGTATTGGCCACTGAACAGGGGGTCGCCGCCTATTTCGTCGGCCAGAGTCTCGACATGGAGGTGGCGTCTAAAGATGGGGTAGCTCGTTCCGTCTGGAAGAGACCTCGTTTGCCATCCTTCGCGTTCGGTGCCAGGTGGCCGACCGGAGTCGAGAATCACCATTTCGTATGCCACTCGCCGGACTTCAGCGAGGAGTTCGGCGGATTCATCAGGGAGCAGAAGCCCGTACAGGTGCGACATGAAGACACGACCGATTGACTTGTCCACGATGGGGAGACGCAATGCATCGGCCCTCAGCAGCGGAAGCCGAGGAAGTCGTCTTCCGAGCTGTTGCAGGGCGGCCTCACTCTGGTCTGTTGCAAAGCCAGTACCGGGAAGTTGAGACGTGAACTCGCCTGTTGGACCGCAGCCGACGTCGAGGTAATCCGTTGCGGGCAGGCCTCGAAGTAAGCGACGGACCGCGTCAAGCTCATCTTCGATTTCATCGAGGTCAGCGCTCGCACCCAGGCCAAGAAAGTAGCTGAGCACGTTGTTTGCCCCAGGTTTTCGATACACGATCCGTCGGTCGTAGTAGTGCCACATGGCACTACGCCGTTTTGTTGGAGGAGGATGCATTGGCTCGACTAGCCCACCAGTCGTCTGAACGGCCCCAAGAGATCAGGGTGCACGGAAATACCGTAGGGCAGGTTCGGTGAATGGCGCAGATGCCGGCTACCGAGCGGAACTCAGTTAGCGTTTAGAACGATCCAGAATTGCCAATCTGTCCCACGTACCCGGCGTTTGGGGCACTCCGGATCTTTACCTGTGGTGCTCCGACAGGGTCGCCGAAGGTTCGGAGGCACTACCGGACCAGTGGGATCGGTCAGGAGTGCGGAGGCGGTCGTCCCGCGGCGGTAACGCGATCAGCGTGGCGGACGCAGACACGCCACCCGTCGTCCTCGCGACGGAAGATTGTCGTGACTCGGAGGTCCAAGGACACGACGTTCGTCGCTGCCAGCGCGCTGGACTTGTGCATGTTCGAGGGCGACGACGTAGCCGAGATTGTCACTTGCCCACCGGACGACCTCATCGAACTCAGGCTGCTCACCGCCAACGAACATCGAGGCGACTCGAGCTGTTTCGTCTGCAACGAGAGGGAACCCGACGATCGGTGGACCGAGGGGGTTCGCCAAGACAACGTCGTCGCGCTGCGACCACAGCGCAGTGCTCGGGCCCGCGTCACCCTTTGCCATGGAACCAAGCGCCATTCTGCCCGCCTCGACGGCGTCGTCGAACGTCGGTGGATTCATGTTTCGTCCCTCATTTCGGTGACCCTTCGACGCGATGGAACACACTGTAGTTACGAGATTCGGAAGGGCGAGCGGGCGAAGGTGCCCGGCACCCTAGATTGCTGTATGCACGTCGCCTTCTGCCGCAAATGCCGGTCAGCCAAGGGTAAATAACGACCCGCTCCCGGCGGATTGGGCTAGGCATGTTGCACTGCCTCTGAGTTGGCGCGAGGAGTCATATCTCGGCTCTTTCGAGAATCACGTCGAAATCCTTTCGCCACGTTGCGCCACCACATCGGGGGCGTCCCAGTGCCCATCGATGCGCGCTGGCGTGACGGTGGCGATGAAACGTTGGTGAAAGTCAGGATCCTGCCGCATCAGTGTCAACTTGCTCTTGACGAATGTCATACGGAACAGGCGGGAGGTCGGCCTCGGGTCGTGGTACAGCGCCACGAGCTCACCGTTGGCATCGGGACGATTGCGTCGAAACGCACGGAGGGAGGCTGGACAACGAGGTGGGGAAGGTTCACCCTCCAGAGGTGGGGATCGTCACGCACTTCGACCGCGGACGATCTGGGCGCAGGATGACGCTGTGCGCACTCGCGCTGGCGGGCGCAGCGGTCGTGGGCCTCTTGTCCGCGACCCCCGCCCAGGCGCACCTGGCCTCCTACCGACACGCCGATCCCGTCCGCACGACGCAAGCGCAGTACCAGGCCGAGGTCCAGGCCGTCAGCAGGAAGATCGCCGGTCACATCGGCCACGGTCCGGGCCTCCCCATCAAGGTTGTCGTCAACACCAAGCAGCTCTACGGAAACAGCCCGGCCTACACCTTCGCCTACGACAGCAGCGGGGGAACCGCCGGAGCGCCAGCCAAGTGCGAGACCTTCATCAATCCCAGCTTCCCCAAGGAGGACACCGAGTATCAGACGCTGGCGCTCATTCACGAGGTTTTCCACTGCTACGAAGCCGCGGACTATCCGACCGTTGCAGCCTTCATAAGCGCCCCGGCGTGGCTCATCGAAGGGGAGGCCGAGTGGGTGGGCGCCACCCTCGCACCCACCGAGCTCCCGGTGTGGGACGACTACCTGACCCGTCTGAGCACCAGCTTGTTCGCGCGCAGTTACGACGCCATCGGCTTCTACGCCCACATGACGAACAGCGGGCGAGACACGTGGCACCTGCTCGACAAGATGCTCAAGGCGGGTGGCAGCGCTGCCGCCTACAACGTGGCGGCCAACAAGACGCTCCGCCTGACCTGGGCGTCCTCGCTGGCCCGCCAGTCCGGATTCGGGAAGGGCTGGCAGACCACAGGACCCGGCATCACGAGTGCCACCGTCCACCCCGGCCTCCAGGTCCTAGCCAACGGGTCGGACCTCGGCGGCATGGTGGCGGCATACACAAACAAGTTGGTCGAGTTCAAGGCCACCGCAAACGTCGTCGACATCTCGGCCAGCACCCCCTACAGCCGCCTGCACGAGGCGAACGGAACCGAGCATGACAACCTCAGCACGGCTCCGAACGCCTTCTGCGTGAGCCATTGCTCCATGTGCCCGCAGATGCAGGCCATGCCCAAACTTCCGCCCGGCCCAAACTGGCTGGCCGTCACCGGGGACTCCGCCGGTGCCACCTACACCCTCGCCGGCGTGAACCAAGCCTGCGGGGCATGTCTGGTCGGCCACTGGGTCGTCACGAACTTCACGCTAACGACCAACCCGGGAGGTGCCCAGTCCGGTGGTGCGGGTATCACGGTCGACATCAGCGACAACGGGACCGCCGTGGGGAACTTCACTCCGGGTGCTGCGCTCGTCGGTCCCACCGGCTCCATCAAGTTCAACGGCGTCGATACCGACCACTACGGATTCCAGGCCAACACGACCGCTCGTTCTGGCAGCTTCATATCCTCGACCGTGGCCACCTCACTCACCATCACCGTCGGCTATCCCGGGGGGGTCACAGAACCCGTCAAGCCGGCGACGACGCAAGGCAGCTACAGCTGCGTCGGCACCGGCCTGACACTCCACTTTGTCGGCGGGCCGACCACGCTGGACTACACGCTGATCCCCGCGGGCTGACGCCAACCCGGCGGGCGGCGCAGCCTGACCATTGGAAGCTGACCATGAGCCGGGCGGTGAGCTGGAGGGCGGGAATGATGTGGCGTACTTCAACGATGCCGAGTGGAACGGTTGGCTTCCGTTGCTAACGAGGCCCAACGCACGTATGGCTCAGCCATCCGAAGCCACCTGGTCATCGAGTAGTCCGGCGGCTCGGCCAGCCATCGACACCGCATGAGGTAAGTGACACCGAGCCGGCGTTTTGGGGCACGTCCAATATCAATGAGACGAGATACATATTTGCATGGCGCGTCGGAGGGGCAATCACGCGAGCACCGGCCAGCGAATACGGAACCACACGCCACCATGGATATCCGAACGGATCGCTTCTGGACTAGAGCCGAATCGGTCAAACCAACGGTGCAGTGCGCCTCGATGCGGCTCCTCCAATCGCCATCACGGAGGGCATAGCCCTCTCCGTCACGCCGTTGCTCCCCCAAGGTCGCCTCGGATGTTTGAGCGAGTCATCCCTAACCTGGTTTAGCTTAGTACTTGACTATACATAGTACCTGGCGTAGTGTGAATGCATGCCCCCGACTCACGATCCCCAGCTCCTCAAAGGCGTCCTGTCGCTGTTGTTGCTGCGCTTGCTCGCCGACCGCGAGTCCTACGGCTACGAGGTCGTTCAGAGCCTGCATCAACTCGGATTATCCGATATCTCCGACGGCACGGTCTATCCCGCCCTCGCAAGGCTCGAACGCGAGTCCCGAGTCAGCGCCCGTCTGGTTTCGTCGAGTTCGGGTCCGGCCCGGAAGTACTACCGACCCACCAAGGCCGGTTATGCGGCACTCACCGATGGCGTGTCCTCCTGGCTCTCGTTTGCCGACGTGGTCACCTCGGTGTTGTCACTCCCATACCCGCCCCAACCAGTTCAACCTACAAAGGAAGTGTGAAATGAGTGGAACCCTGATCTGGACAGACCGGCTCCGTATCGAGCGGGCTGTGTGGACTCTCAACAGCTACTTGCAGACTCTGCCAAGGCGTTCCCAAGCCGCGAAGCGCCGCGAGCTGCGAGGCAACCTGCGGGCGGCCTCCGCCGACGTCGGCACCAAGGAAGCCGTGCGTCGGTTGGGCAACGTCCGCACGATGGCCGCCGATTACATCATTGCTGAGAAGGGCGGACCGGGACCTTCCTGGTGGGCAGCAATCTGCGTTGCCTTACCGGCGTTCGTGCTCATGTTCTGGTTGTCAAGTGCCCGAATCGAGGCCTTCAAGGGGGGCGTAATCGCGGCCAATCCGCACTCCACCGGACTGTACCAATGGCACGGTGTCGCCTATGTCTTCACCGATGCGACGTTCACGTTCGTCAACGGGAAGGCCACCGAGGTGGGTGGCACGTTGCTGCCGCTCGTCTACGTGTGCGTCTTTGGGCTGGCGATTCTCGTCGGTCGGCTCTGGCGTGTGCTCCCGGCATCGCGCCGCCAGTTCGCGATTGACTCGGACGCCAAGTAGCAACCCTGACAATCGGACAGTGGGCGATTCCGCTGCGATCAAGATCGCGGTCGACCCACCTAACATCGGCAGACTTGTCCACACGCCCACCAGTGCCGCAATGGGGCAGGCTGCCGGGCTTCAGTAACGGCCGGTACGCGCCCGCGCTTCGTCGTAGACGGCCTGCAACTTCGGCACGAGCGCTTCGGTGGCGGCGTGCACGGAGGAGCGCGACACGCGCCCGCCCCCGGTCCGGGGTGGCGGCGGGATGGCGGGGCCGATCACCACCTGGATCGTTCGCGGCTTGGGGATCGCCGATCCCTTCGGCATGGCCAGGTCGGAACCGCCGATGCCGATCGGCACGATCGGCGCCGCTGTGCGGGCCGAGAGGAATGCGGCGCCCTCCATCAGGTCTTTGATCACCGTGCCTTCACGCCTTGTGCCCTCGGGGAAGAGGACGAGAGGGCTGTCCTTGCGCAAGACCTCTTCGGCCCGCTGCAGGGCCTCGCGGTCGGCGGACTCGCGGTGCACGGGGAACGCGCCGACCGAGAGCAGCAGCTTGCCGAGGTACTTGTTGCTCCACATCTCGTCCTTCGTCATGAAGAAGAGCTTGCGGTCGGTGCAGAAGGCGGCGAACCCGAAGTCGGCGAACGATCGGTGTACGGGGGCCAGGATCACCGGGCCCGTCTCCGGGATGTGCTCCCTGCCCGTGACCTTCGGGCGGAACCACGTCCACAGCGCCGTCACGAAGATCGTCCGCTCGACCCGGTAGAGCGGCGTGTAGCGCGGATTGATCTCGAAGGGCTGGTGGCGGCCGGGCGCGGCAGCCGCACTGGCAGCATCTGTCGGCTCGGGTTCTGGTCCGGCGCCCGACGCGGGCCCGCTGGCGTTCACAGCCACGACAACACCTCCTCGACGACATCCTGCACCGTGCGGCCGGTCGTATCGAGGTGGTGCGCGTCGTCGGCCTGCCGCAACGGGGATGCGTCACGGGTGGAGTCGATCCGGTCCCGCCGGGCGACGCCCTCGGGGGCCTCGTCGTGGCGGCGCCGCGCCCGCTCCTCCGGGGACGCGGTCAGGTACACCTTGAGCTCGGCAGAAGGGAACACCACCGAGCCGATATCGCGGCCCTCCACGACCCCACCCCCGTGGGTCGCCGCCCAGTCGCGTTGGCGCCGCACGAGCTGCGTGCGGACATCGGGATTGGCGGCCACGACGGAGACGGCGCGCCCGACCTCGGGTGAGCGGATCTTGTTCGTGACGTCGATGCCGTCGATGCTCACCTGGGGGCCGACGACGATGTCAGCGGCGGCGGCGAGCGCGGCCACGGCGGCGGCATCGTCGGGCGCGACGCCGCGCTCGAGGGCCAGCGCGGCCACGGCGCGGTACATCGCTCCGGTATCGAGCCGCTCGAGGCCGAGGTGGCTGGCCACCGCGGTCGAGACGGTGGACTTGCCCGCGCCGGCGGGGCCGTCGATGGCGACCAGCAGGCCGCGGGGGCGCGGTCGTGGGTGCGTTCGTCGCCGGGTCCCGACGTCGTCAAGAGCCGCAGATCGTCCGCGTACCTGGGGTAGCTGGTCGCGACCGCGTCGAAGCCGGTGACCATGCTGCGCTCGCCGGGTGCGGCCGCGAGGCCCGCGACCGCGGCGGCCATCCCCATCCTGTGGTCCCCCCGGCTGTCGAAGCGGGCGCCGCGCAGAGGTCCGCCGCGCCCCGTGATGGCGAGGGTGTCGCCTTCGATCCGAGCCGTGCCACCGAACGCCTCGACCATCTCGGCCACGGCGGCCAGGCGGTCGACCTCCTTGACCCGGAGCTCGCCCACGTCGGAGAAGACCGTCGTCCCTTCGGCAACGGCCGCCGCTACGGCGAGGACGGGGACCTCGTCGAGGGACGGGATCTCCGCCGCCGGAACGTCGGTCGCCCTGAGTGGCCGGGTCGTCGCCCGCACGCGGATGGTCGCGGTGCTGGTGCCGGTTGCATTCCCGTCGGGGCTCAGAGCGTGATGTCCGCACCCATGCGCTGCAGGACGCTCACGAAGCCGAGCCGGGCCGGGCCGGAATACACGTCGGCGATGTCGATCGCGCTGTCCGGGACCGCTGCGCCCGCCACCGCGAAGAACGCGGCGGCCGACGGGTCACCCGGGACGGTGCGCTCGACCGGCTTGAGCGCCGAGGGGCGGACCGTCACGACACGCCCCTCGCCCCACGGCTCCACCGAAATGTCCGCGCCGGCCTCGGACAGCATCTCCTCGGTGTGGGTCCGTGTCGTCACCGGCTCGCGGACGACGGTCTCGCCGCTCGCGGACAGGCCGGCGAGCAGGATGGCCGACTTGACCTGCGCGCTGGCGATCTTCGACGTCCAGTCGATGCCGTGCAGCTCTCCACCCTCGACCCGCAGTGGCGGCAAACAGCGTTCGCCCTGTCCGCTGACCGATGCCCCCATGCGGGCGAGCGGCTCTGCCACCCGGTCCATCGGCCGAAGCGACAGCGACTCGTCACCGACCAGCTCGGTGGCCCAGGCGAATCCGGCGACAAGGCCGCACAACAACCGCATCGACGTGCCCGAGTTCCCACAGTCGAGGGGCAGTGTCGCGCGGTGCAAACGGGTGCGGCCCCCGTGCAGCACGAGGGTGCCCTCTTCGGGGCGCTCGACCTCGACGCCCATGGCCTCGACCGCGGCGAGAGACGCGGCCACGTCGGCGCCGTCGCTGAGCCCATGGACGATCGAGGTACCCTCGGCGAGCGCCGCGAGCAGCAGGGACCGGTGCGAAATCGACTTCTCACCGGGCGTGCGCACGGTGCCGCGGCACGGCACGCCACCTTCGACCACCAGGATGCGCGGCGTCGTCATGACAGGTGCGCCACCTGACAGCGGTAGCCCTCGGCCTGGACCGCGGCGGCCAGGGTCTCGGCGTCCGCGCCGTCGACGATGAGAATGAGGACACCACTGGGGCCCTCGGCGGAGTGAGCGATCTCGATGTCATAGATGCCGATCCCCGCCTCGGCTGCGAGCGAGGTGATGGCGGCCAGTTCGCCGGGTCGGTCCGGCACCCGAATGCGAAGCTCGGCAAGGTGTTCGGGCCGGGCGATCCTGGCCGGGAGGTTGCGGCGAGCCGCACTGGCATCCTGCAGCACATCGAGCAACCCGACGCGGTCCTGGGCCGCCACCTGGTCGCGGATCGAGGACAAGTCCCCCACCAGCGCGTCGAGAGCCCGGACGATGGCGGGCGCATTCTCGGCACAGATGTCCGGCCAGATACCCGGGTGGCCGGCAGCCACGCGGGTCATGTCGCGGAAACCACCGGCGGCGAGGCGCAGGAGCGCGCCGTCCTGTGCAGCTCCCGCGCTGGCTGCGTTCATGAGCGTTGCCGCGACGAGGTGCGGGACGTGCGACACCGTAGCGACCAACCGATCGTGGTCCTCCGCCGAGAGAACGAGGACGTCCGCGCCGAGGCTCATGACGACGCTCTTGATGCGGTCGAACGACTCGAGATCGGTGGCGGCCGTCGGCGTGAGCACCCACACCGCACCCTCGAACAGATCCGCGTCGGCACCGTGCAGGCCGATCTGCTCGGACCCGGCCATCGGATGGCCGCCGATGAATCGAGGATGGTCCGCCTGGGCGACGATGGCGGACTTCACGCCGCTGACGTCGGTGATGACGGCGTCCTTGCGCCGACCGGGGTCAGCCAGAAGACGGCCGACAACCTCGGGGACCGCCGTGGCGGGGACGGCGACGAAGACGACCTCGGCGTCGAGGTCGTCCTGCACGGCGTCGATGACGCCCCGCTCCTTGGCCTCGAACGGCCGGCCCTCGTCGTTGTCGAGCCCGGACACGTGCCAGCCTCGCCGTCGGAGCCCCAGGGCGATGGACCCCCCGATCAGCCCGGTTCCGACGACGAGCGCCCGGCGACGCGTCCCGCCTTCAGTCGGGGAGGTCATCGCGGAGCCCTTGGGCGCCGTGGAGATAGACGTGGTGCATCTCGTCGCGGGATCTGGGGGTGTTGACGTGGAGCAGGACCCGGATGCACTTGGGCATCGAGCCGGGCACGGCGATCTCGGCGGCACAGAGCAGGGGGACGGCGCCGAACCCGATGGCGCGGATCGCCGTGGCCGGGAACGTGCTCGTCACGTCCGCCGTCGCGGTGAAGAGGACGCTGATGATGTCGTCTTCGGCCAGTTCGTTGCGGGCCATGAGCTCGCGCATCAGCTCCTGCGAGCGCTCCGTGACCTGGGCCACCGTGTCGGTGTCGACCGTCGTGGCCCCGCGCAGGCCCCTGACCGAGAGAGCGGGTGCCATGACCGGCCACTCTACCGGCCGTCACGGCGTCTCCCCTGCTGACATGGTCTTCTTTGGGTGGAACACCCGCGTCGCCGCCGGGCTAGCGGGCCGAGGCGGCGAGGGCCCGCACCTCCTCGGCGCTCAAGGCGCGCCAGAGCCCCGGGGCGAGCTTGGTGTCGCGCACCGGGCCGATCCGCGTGCGCACCAATCGCTGGACCGGGTGCCCGATGGCCTCGCACATGCGACGGACCTGGCGGTTGCGCCCCTCGTGGATCACCAGGCGGAGGACGCCCTCCGCCAGCACACCGACCTCGGCCGGCGCCGTCGGCCCGTCGTCGAGCTCCACGCCCTGGCGCAAGGCGCGCAGCGCACCGGGGGTCGGTGTCCCGCCCGCGACCTCCGCGACGTATTCCTTGGCCACGCCGTGCGAGGGATGGGTGAGCAACTGCGTCAACGCGCCGTCGTTCGTCAGGATCAGCAGTCCTTCGGTGTGGCGATCGAGCCGCCCGACCGGGAACACGCGCGGCTCGGTCGGCACCAGTGCGACGACGGTCGGGCGGCCCTGCGGGTCGTCGGCCGTCGTGACGACGCCGTCCGGCTTGTTCAACAGGTAATAGACGAGGTCCGGCGCGACCGGGATCAGGTTCCCGTCGACCTCCACCCGGACGGTCGCGGTGTCGATGCGCTGCCCCAAGATGGCCACTTCGCCGTCGACGGTGACCCGGCCGGCCGCGATCAGCTCCTCGCACGAGCGGCGCGAGCCGAGACCGGCGCGGGCCAGGACCTTCTGCAGGCGCTCCCCGTCAGTCCCCGCTGGCTCCGTTGCTCCGGGCGACGCGCTCGCGTCAGCCGTCGTCGTTGACCGCCTCGACGCCGAGGCCCAGCGCGGAGCGCATTTCGCTCTCGAGGTCGCCCGCCACCTCGGGGCCGGGGAGGAAGTCCTCGACTGCCGGCAGTTGCGCCAACGAGTCGAGGCCGAGTCGCTCCAAGAAGAGATCCGTCGTACCGAAGAGCGCCGGCTGACCCGGCCCGTCGGCGTGGCCCACCACCTCGATGTAGCCCCGCTGCTCCAGCAGGCGGGTGACGCCGTCGACGTTCACGCCGCGCAGGGCCGAGATCTGGCCCCGGGAGACGGGCTGACGGTAGGCGACGATGGCCAGCGTCTCGAGCGCCGCGGTGGAGAGCCGGTGGGATACCTCGCGGTTGGCGAAGCGTTCGACGTACGGTGCGAGGTCCGGGTGGGTCGCCAAGCGGGCGCCGCCCGCGATCCGGGCCAGCACGAAGCCGCGCCGTTCCTGCTCGTACTCCTGCGCAAGCTCGGTCAGGGCCTCCTCGATGGAACCGACCGGCTCCTCCAGGAGCTCCGCGAGGAGCTGCGGCGGCAGCGGTTCCACCGCCACCAACAAGATGGCTTCGATCGTCCGGCCCAGCTCAGCGCGCTCCACGAGTCCCACTCCTCATCCTTCGTAGTCGTCGATCTCGTGCCCGCCCAGCTCGGCCAGTCCGCGTCCGCTCGCCACGCCCGCCAGCTCGTCCCGTTCGAGCCACGAAATCTGCAGGTCGCCGAACGTCGATCCCTGGCCCAGGTTCACCCGGCCCATCTTGCACAGCTCGAGCAGGGCGAGGAAGCGCACGATCACGTCGATACGGGTGCGGCAGTCCCGCACCAATTCCCGGAACGACGACGTCCGGTCCATGTCGGGCATCGCGAGGAGCTCGGCGACAGCCTCGGACACCGAGACGGTGTCGACGGTGACGTGGGACAGGTCGACCCGCGGCACCGGCCGCTCCGCCGAGCCGCGCAGGTACGCCTGGGCGAGGTCCTCGGCCGTGACGCCCGCCAGCAGATCCGGCGCATGGACGACGAAACCGTCGTCCAGCCCGACCTCGCGAGGCACCGACCGCGACGCCTGCTCGGTCAGGGCCACGAAGACATCGGCGGCCGCGGCGTAGGCCCGGCACTCGAGGAGCCGGGACAGCAGCAGGTCGCGCTCCTCCCAGCCGATCAGGTCCTCGTCGTCTTCCACGGACTCGGGACCGGGCAGCAGCCGTTGGGACTTCAGCTCGATCAGAATCGAGGCCACCAGCAAGAACTCCGACAACTGATTGAAGTCGATGAGCTCGCGCTCTTGGGTGAGGATCTCCACGAAGGCGTCGACCACCGGCAGCAGAGGGACGTCGAGCACATCGACCTCGTGCGACGACACCAGATGGAGCAGGAGATCGATCGGGCCCTCGAAGACCGGAGTGGACACCGCGTAGGCCACTCGTCGACGTTATCGAACGGGGCGCCGGGTTCGGCGCACCCCTGGTGGACCCCTACCATGGCGCCATGAACAGGGTCCTTTCCGGCATCGCGCCATCGGGCAGCTTCACCTTGGGGAACTACCTCGGGGCCCTGCGCCACTGGGTCTCGTTCCAGGACGGCCACGACGCCTTCTACTGCGTGGTCGACCTGCACGCCCTGACGACCGAGGTCGGGGAGGTGAACCTGCGGGCCAACACGCTCGACGCGGCCCTCAACCTGCTCGCCATCGGGCTCGAGCCCGACCGCTCCACCCTGTTCATCCAGAGCCAGGTCCCCGAGCACACCCGCCTCACCTGGCTCCTCGAGTGCACGACGGCCATGGGCGAGCTCCGCCGCATGACCCAGTTCAAGGACAAAGGGAAAGGCCAGGAGGCGGTACGTGTCGGGCTCTTCACCTACCCGTGCCTCATGGCGGCCGACATCCTCCTCTACGACGCCGACGCCGTGCCCGTCGGCGAGGACCAGCGTCAGCACCTGGAGCTGGCCCGCGAGCTGGCCAACCGCTTCAACAACCGCTACGGCGAGACGTTCGTCGTCCCCGAGGCTGCGATCCCGGGCACGGCGGCGCGCGTCATGGACCTCCAGCACCCCGAGCGCAAGATGTCCAAGTCGGCCGACTCCCCGCTTGGCACGATCGGCCTGCTCGACTCCGACGGCGACATCACGCGCAAGGTGCGCAAGGCCGTCACCGACACGGACGGCGAGATGCGCTACGACCGGGAGAAGAAGCCCGGCCTGGCCAACCTGCTCGAGATCCTGGCGGCGGCCACCGGCCGCACCGCCGAGGGCGTGGCCGCCGAGTACTCCCGCTATGGCGACCTCAAGAACGACGTCGCCGCGGCACTGATCGAGCTGCTGCGCCCCATCCGCGAGCGGCGCACGGCTCTCGAGGGGGACCGGTCCTACGTGGACGACGTGCTGGCGCCGCGGTGCGGCGCACGCCCACGAGGTGGCGGCAGCCACGTACGCGCGGGCCGCCGACGCAATGGGGCTGCTGCATGGCCGGGCCGGCTGAGACTTCGGCCCGGCTCCCTACAGGATGGTAGATGCCGAGCACGCCGGCCCACCAGCGGTAGATCTCGTTGAACAGCCAGGTGATCGGGCCCCGTGTGCCCGTTGTTGTCCAAGAAGAAGTTGAGGACCACGAGAGCCATGAGGATCGGCATCGTGTACTGGCGGTAGCGCAGGTAGGTCGGCCACCAGCTTCTCGGGAGCAGCCGCTCGAAGAGGACGGAGCCGTCGAGAGGCGGCACCGGGATCATGTTGAACACGAAGAGGCCCACGTTCACCACGCCCGCGAAGAAGAGGATCTGGGCCGACGTCGACCATTGCGCGAGCGAGGTATCGGGGAGCAGGTCCGGCCGCGCGAAGTGGATGAACAAGAACGCGAACACCGCGGCCAGCACCACGTTGACGAAGGGCCCGGCCAGCGAGACCACCACCCCTTCGTTGCGCGGGCTGCGCAGCCGCCCGACGTTCACCGGTACCGGTTTGGCCCACCCGAACACCCCGATCCCGCTCAACGACAACAGCGCCGGGACGATCAGCGTGCCGACCGGGTCCACGTGCACGACCGGGTTCAGGCTGAGGCGGCCGGCCCGCTTCGCGGTGTCGTCACCGAACGCGTTGGCCACGAAGCCGTGCGAGACCTCGTGCAAGATGATCGAGGGCACCACGACGCAGAAGATGATGACCTCCTGCTTGGTGATGTTGTGGTGGACGACCAGTGCCAGGATCAAAACCGCGATCGCTATCGTCCACAGCGTCGCTTTGGTCCGCTGATCCATCGGCCGCCTCCCTGGGGAGGCTCCGGGCGAACGCACCGATGACCTAGTGCTTGGCGGCGTCGGCGATGCAGAGACGGGCCGCCGGCATCGCCTCGAGGCGGGGCTCGCCGATCGGCTTGCCGCACACCTCACAGAGGCCGTAGGTCCCGTCTGCCAGGCGCTGCAACGCGGCCTCGACCTCGTCGAGGCTCTCCCGCAGCTCCGTCGCCAGGCGCTCCGCCTCGCCCCGCTCCGCCGTCACCTGGCTGGAGTCCGCAAAGTTGGAGTCGTAGTTGAGGCCACTTCCTTGGTCCGCGAAGCCCAGCTCGGTCAGCTGGGACTGCAGGTGGGCGCGCTCGTTGCGCAGGAGCTCGGCGAAGTCGACATCGGCGGTCTCGGCCGTGGGGGCCTCGTTCGGCATGGGGTCATGCTACGCGGTCCCTCCCCCCCTCTGTTCCCGCTCGGGGGTGGGCGCCCTCGTAGGCGCGGCGCAGGTGTTCGGGCGAAACCTTGGTGTAGCGCTGGGTCGTGGCGATCGAGGCGTGGCCCAGGAGCTCCTGCACAACCCGCACGTCGGCCCCGCGGCCCAGCATGTGGGTGGCGCAGGAGTGGCGCAACACGTGGGGGCTGACCTTTTCCTCCAGGCCGACCCGGGCCGCGTACTTCTTCACCACACCGAAGGCGCCGACCCGGGTGAGACGACCGCCCCGGACGTTGAGGAAGACGGCCTCGGCGTCACTGCGCTGCCGCCACTTCTTGGGCACGAGGAGTGGCCGCCCTTCCCCCGACAGCCAGTCCGCCAGGGCCAGCCGGGCCAGCTGCCCGAGCGGGACCACGCGCTCCTTGTCCCCCTTTCCGAGCACGCGCACCAGGGGCATGCCACGACCCGACGCGTCCGTGGCGTCGGCCACGTCGCCGAGGTTGAGCCCGACCACCTCGCTCACCCTGGCCCCGGTCCCGTAGAGCACTTCGAGCAAGGCGCGGTCGCGCAGCACGGCCGGACCGGTCCCGACGACCGCGCCGAGGAGCCGCTCGGTCTCCTCTTCGCTCAGGGCCTTGGGCAGCAGGTCGGACACCGAGACCGACGGCAGGTCGGCGGCCGGGTCGTCCTCGCGTCGGCCCTCTTCGACGAGAAACCGGTAGAAGCCGCGGATGGTCGAATGGGCACGTGCCACGGAGGCCTTGCTGTGCGACGCGCGCAACGACGCGAGATACGCCGCAACCTCGGATGCCGACGCCGTGTCGACCTCGCGCCGGCCGTCCTCCCCGAGGGCAGCACCGAAAGCCGCCAGATCGTGCCGGTAGGCGGCCAGCGTGCGCGGCGAGCGCCCCCGCTCGACCTCGAGCCACGAGAGGTACTCCTCGGCGCCCCGGGACAACGGCAATGGCAACTGCGACGGCGACGCCTTCACGGCAGCCGACCCGACGACGCCAGACGCTCTCGAGCCATGTAGAGCCCGAGCACCGTGGTCTCGTCCTTCAACGTCCCGTCAGCGATCAACGAGTCGAGGTCGGCCAGCGCCACCCGTTCCACCGTCATGAACCGCTCCTCGATCCCGTCGGGCCGGCTCTCGACCACCGTGAGCCCCGTGGCGAGGAAGATCGTCGTGTGCTGGTCGCTCACGCCCGGCGTGTTCCACGTGCCGATCAGCCGCTCCAACGTCGCCGCCTCGAGCCCCGCCTCCTCGGCCAGCTCGCGCCGGGCGGTGGCCTCCTCGGACTCGTCGTCCTTGTCACGCGTGCCGGCCACGATCTCGAGCACCATGGCGTCGACGGCGGCCCGGTATTGGCGCACGAGCGTGACGGTGCCGTCGTCGTGGGCGGGGACCACGGTCACCGCACCGGGATGGCGGATGACGAAACGGTCGAACGGGTTGCCGTCGGGATCGACCAGGTGGAAGCGGTCGACCTTGAACAGCCACGCCTTCAGGAGCTCCTCTTCCGAGACACGGCGGAAGCCCGGGTCCGGAGCGGCCACGGAACTAGGTGACGGCGTCGAGATCGAGCAGGTGCGGCTCGCGGCCGTCCGCCCGCTCCAGCGCAGCACCGACAAGCTCGCGGAAGAGCGGGTGCGCCCGGTCCGGCCGGCTCTTGAACTCGGGGTGCGCCTGCGTGGCCACCCAGTAGGGGTGGTCCTCCAGCTCCACGAACTCGACGAGGCGGCCGTCGGGCGAGTGGCCCGAACAGACGAGGCCCACCGCTTCGAGCCGCGCCTTGTACCTGTTGTTGAACTCGAAGCGGTGCCGGTGGCGCTCGGTGACGGCCAGGGTGCCGTACGCCTCGGCCACCTTGGAACCGGGCAGCAGCACGGCCTGGTACGAGCCGAGCCGCATGGTGCCGCCCTTCTCGGTGACTTCCGCCTGGTCCGGCATCAGGTCGATGACGAGATGCGGCGACGTGCTGTCGAACTCGCGTGAGTTCGCGTTGTCCAGCCCGGCCAGCTCGCGGGCCACCGAGATCACCATGACGTGCAGGCCGAGGCACAGCCCGAGGCAGGGAATCCCCTGTTCCCGGGCGTAGCCTGCCGCGGCCACCATCCCCTCGATCCCCCGCTCGCCGAACCCGCCGGGGATCACGATGCCATCGAGGCCGCGCAGGCGGTCCGTGCCGAGCAGGTCGGGCACAAGCTCGGCGTCGATCCAGTCCAGCTCGACCTCGGAGCCGTGGTGGAAGCCCGAGTGCCGCAGCGCCTCGACGACCGACATGTAGGCGTCGGGCATGTTCACGTACTTGCCGACGATGCCGATCTTCACTCGGCGCGTCAGCCCCTCGACCCGCTGTACCAGCGATTCCCACTCGGAGATGTCGATGCGGTGCTCCGCATCGTCGATCCCGAGCGTCCGGCACACGTACGCGTCGAGGCCCTGCTCGTGCAGGACCAGCGGGATCTCGTAGATGCTCGGTGCGTCCACTGCGGACACCACGGCGTCGATCGGGACGTCACACTGCAGCGAGATCTTGCGCTTCAGGCCCTCGGAGATGGGCTTGTCGCTGCGGCACACGATCACGTCGGGCTGGATACCGCGACTGCGCAGTTCGGTCACCGAGTGCTGCGTCGGCTTCGTCTTCTGCTCCCCCGACACCAGGTATGGCACCAGCGTGAGGTGCACGTAGCAGACGTTGTCCCGGCCGATGTCCCGGCGGAACTGCCGGATCGCCTCGATGAAGGGCACGATCTCGATGTCGCCGACGGTCCCGCCGATCTCGACGATGACGATGTCGATGTCCTCGTCGGCCAGGCGATGGATACGGTCCTTGATCTCGTCGGTGACGTGGGGGATCACCTGCACGGTGCGCCCGAGGAAGTCACCCCGGCGCTCTTTCGCGATGACCGAGCTGTAGATCCCGCCCGTCGTGGTGTTCGAGCGCTTCGACAGGCTCTCGTCGATGAAGCGCTCGTAGTGCCCGAGGTCGAGGTCCGTCTCTCCCCCGTCCTCGGTGACGAACACCTCGCCGTGCTCGCCCGGGTTCATCGTCCCCGGGTCCACGTTGATGTAGGGGTCGAGCTTGCACATCGTCACACGCAAGCCACGGCACTTGAGAAGCCGGCCGAGCGAGGAGGCAGTGAGGCCCTTGCCGAGGGAGCTCGAGACTCCGCCGGTGACAAAGATGAACTTGCTCACGCCGCCTTCGGGGCGCCGAGCGCCGCCTCGCATGATCGGTGCACCCGACCACGATAATCGATCGGCGTGACATCCGGCGCGGACCCCGGACCGCCACCTCGTGCGAACGCAGAGCGCCCTCTACGCACGAACGAGATCGATCCATTCTGGAGGTCACCTGCGGCTGCACACGTGTCCGAGTTCTACAATTTCCCTCTTCCACAACGCCGTCGGCATAGATCGCCGATTGACGTTCTGATTCTGGCGATTCCTAGAACACCACCCCGCATACAGCCACACGTCCACCTCGGGGGTGTCCACATCGGGGGCCGCCCCGAATACAGCCCCAACGCCTCGCCGGGGGGCGGGCGTCCTGCCCGCCAGACCAAGCCTCGCTACGCCGGCGCGCGATCCCCCACGCCGAGCAACTCGCGGGCGTGGGCCCGGGCCGCGTCGCTGCCCGGATGCCCCGACAGCATGCGCGACAGCTCGGTGACGCGCTCCTCCCCTGCCACCGCAGACGCGACCGTCACCGTCCGGCCTCGGGACTCCTGCTTCACCACGCTGATCTGCGCATCCGCCCGCGACGCCGACCTGCGCCAGGTGCGTGACGACCAGGACCTGGCGATCGGACGCGACCGCGTGCAGCGCCTCGCCCAAGGCCAACGCTGCCGCTCCACCCACCCCGGCGTCGACCTCGTCGAACACCATCGTCTGCGGACCGCCCAACCCCACCAGTCGGATCGCCAGCATCGCCCGGGCCAGCTCACCACCGGACGCCGCCCGGGCCAGCGGCTGCAGCGGCTCACCGACGTTGGCACCCAACCACAGCTCCACGGGCTCGCCTGCGCCCTCCGGCGACAGCCGCACCTCGAGCCGTGCCCCCGGCATAGCCAGGTCGGCGAGGTGCGCCTCGACCCGGTGCCCGAAGTCGCCGGCCGCCGAAACCCGCACCGCCCGTACGGCGGTCTCTGCTTCCTGCAGCTCCTTGGACAGCTCCTGCTGGCGGGCCGTCAGCCGCACGGCCTCGCCCTCGGCGTCCTCGAGGACGGCAAGCCGCGCCGCGGCCTCCTCGGCGTAGGCCATCACGGCGGCTAGGTCCTCCCCGTACTTGCGCCGCAGCTCGGCGAGCAGGCGACGGCGCTCCTGCACCTCGGCCAGGCGACCCGGGTCGTCCTCCCACCCTTCGGCCTCGTCGCGCAGCGCGCGCGCCACGTCGGAGAGCTCGACCGCTGCAGACGCAATCCGGTTGCGGTACGCGTCGAACGCGTCCCGGCCGCTCAGGGCCGACACCGCCCCTCCCAACGGTTCCGCCGCGCCCCCTTCACCGCCCACCGGGTCGAGAAACTCGGCGGCGCCGAACGCCGCCTCCCGATATGCACCTGCGTCGGCCAACCGGTCCTCCTCGCCGCGCAAGCCGGCCTCCTCGTCGGGGTCCTCCAGTTGCGCCACTTGGATCTCGTGCACCTGATAACGCAGCACGTCCGCCTCACGAGCGCGCTGCTGTTCGTCACCGCCGAGCGCGGCCAGCGAGCCGTCGAGCGCCCGCAGCTCCGAATGCAGCGCGTGCACGACCGACAGGTCCGTGCCGGCGAAGGCGTCGAGCACGTTGCGCTGCGCCGCCTGGGTCACCAGGGCGCGGTGCTCGTGCTGGCCATGGATCTCAGCGAGCTCGGCAGCGGCCTCGCCGAGCGCCCCGACCGGCGCCATGCGCCCGTCGATCCAAGCCTTCGAACGGCCCTCCGCCGGCACCGACCGGGCCAGGATGACCTCGCGCTCTTCGCCTGCCGCATCAACGACCAAGCGTGCCTCCACCAACGCCTCCGTTGCGCCGGCGCGCACCATGCCCGGGTTGGCCCGCTCGCCCAACAGGAGCTGCAACGCCTCGACCACCAACGTCTTGCCCGCCCCCGTCTCGCCCGTCAGGGCGGTCATGCCCGGCCCGAAGGTCAGCGCCAGGTCCTCGATCACTCCGAGGTCGCGCACGCGCAGTTCCGTCAGCACGAACGCGCCAACCCGCGCCTGCGCCAGACCCTCACGGCTCGCGGTCGGCGAGAAGACGGAACCGCAAGATCGTCCCGAACGTGTGCGGCTCGTTGCGCACCACCCGCACCGGGTGCAGCGCCACACGGCAGGTGATGACCGCACCCGGTTGCAACCGACCCACCTCTTGACCGTCGATGACGAGCACGCCGCTGCGGTCGGGCGCCACCTCCACCGCCACACACTGGTCATCGGCCAGCACGAGGCTGCGGTCAAGGGAGAAGTGCGGGGCCACGGGCGTCACGACCATGGCACGCAGCGTCGGCGCAAGGATCGGTCCACCCGCCGACAGGTTGTACGCGGTGGAGCCGGTCGGAGTCGCGATGATCAGACCGTCGGCCGAGTACGTCAATGCCTGCTCGCCGTCGATCGTGGTGGCCAGGCGCACGGTGTGGCCGAAGTCGATCTTCTCGATCACCACCTCGTTGAGTGCCATGAGCGTCGAGACGTCATCGGGGGTCGAACGGTCCGAAATGCTCACCTCGAGCGCGCAGCGCTCTTCGATGGCCGCCTTCCCCTCCAGGACCTTTTGCAATGCGCCGCGCACCTGGTCCGGCCCGAGGTCGGGCAGATAGCCGAGTCGCCCGAAGTTCACGCCGAGCACCGGGACGTCAGCCTGAGCCGCAAGTCGCACGACCCGCAGGAACGTCCCATCGCCACCCAGGCTCACCGCGACGTCGGTCCCCGCGACGTCTACGGCACCCAGGTCCGCGTCCACGCCCGCCTCGGCCACACGGTCCGGCCCGCTGAATTGCAGAATGCGGGCCACGTCCCCGCGCTCCCTCAGCCACTCGGCGGTGTCGGTCGCCAGCGCCAATGCGTCGGCGCGTTCGGGGTGCACCAAGAACGTGACGGTAGCCATGTGGTCCGGCCCGCTCAGCCGGCCGGATCGGCGGTCGTCAGACGGCCTTCCGCCTCGGAAACCGCTCCGGCGACCAGGGACGCAACCGGGCCAGCGTCGACCGCGCCGCCAAGCCCTCCGCCCGCGCCCTTCCGGGCGTGCAACAGGAACTCGACGTTGCCGGACGCGCCGGTCAAAGGGGAGGCCATCGCCCCCATGATGCCGGTTCCGGCCGAGACGAGCGCGGACGCCACGCCCTCGAGCGCCCCCTCCCAGACCCGGGGGTCACGCACCACCCCCTTCCCCCGCGACACGACGGCGCGGCCGGCCTCGAACTGTGGCTTGACCAGGAGCACGAGGTCCGCCTCCGGCGCCGCCACCTCGCCGCACAGCGCGGGAGCGACCGTCCGCAGCGAGATGAACGACAGGTCGGCCACCACCAGCGGGCACGCAGAGAACGCGGGGTCCGCGTGCTGCATCGTCGCCAGGCTCAAATCCGCGCGCGTTCACCCGCTCCAGCACGCACACGCGCGGGTCCGCCCGCAGCGACGGGTCCAGCTGTCCGTGCCCGACGTCGACGGCGTACACCTGGGTCGCGCCCCCCTGTAGGAGGCAATCGGTGAAGCCCCCGGTCGAGGCGCCGGCGTCCAACGCTCGAAGGCCGGCGACGGATACGCCGAATCGAGCGAGCGCCGCCGCGAGCTTCAGCCCGCCCCGCGACACGTAGGGCGGCGGCGGACCGAGGACCACGATCGGTTCACCCGGCGCGACGAGGCGCGCCGGTTTGTCGGCCGGGGCGCCGGAGACCAAGACGGACCCGGCCTCGACGAGAGCACGCGCGTCGTTGCGAGAGGGGGCGAGTTCCCGGCGCACCAGCTCGGTGTCGAGCCGGCGGCGGCTGCCCCCGCTGGTCAGCGTGCCTTCTTGGCGGCCGACTTCTTCGCGGTCGTGGACTTGGCGGCCTTCTTGGCCGGAGCCCTCTTGGCAGAGGCACTCTTCTTGGTGCCGGCCGACTTCTTGGAAGCCGCTGTCTTCTTCGCCGGCTTCGGCTTCTTGGCCGCCTTGCGGGTCGGCACCGCCTTCTCGGCCGCCGCCCGGGCCCGCCCGGCCGTCTGCGAGGCCTGCTTGCGGGCGGACGACGCTGTCTTCCCCGCCTGCTTGCGCGCCGCTGAAGCCGTCTTGCCGGCCCGCTCGCGAGCGGCCGTCGCCGTCTTCTCGGCTCGCTGCGTGGCGTCGTGGGTCGCCCGGCGCCCGGCGTCGGCCGACTTCTTGAGGACGTCCGCGACCTGCCTGGACAGGTTCTCGATCGCCTTGCCGTCCACCCGGCTCAGCTGCGCGGCCACCTCGTGGCGCACCATCTCGATGATCTGCTCACTGGTCTTCCTGCTTCGATCCACCAAAGTGTCCACCCACTCCTGTGCCTGGCTGCGCTGGATGTCTCCCGAGTTCACCAACTCTCGCACGATCTCCTCGGCCCGGCCACGGGTCACCTGGCCGAACACCGAGCCCGCATCGAGGTACTTGCGAATCCGCTCATTGTTTGCCATTAGCCAAGAGTATCTAAAGTGCTAGCTGATAGCAAGCACTTTCACCAAGCCTTGGCCGTGGCCTTCACCAGCGCGAGGAGGTCCTTCGCCGTGACGGCGGGCTCAGCCTCTATCGCCGGACCCTTGGCAGGAGGGTCACCCTCCCTGGTCACGCCCGAGAAGACCAGCGCAAACGGAATACCAAGCTGGGCGGCCAGCGCACCATCGGTGGCCGGACGGTCCCCCACCATCACCCGGAGGTCCCCCTGGGGCACCATGGCGGCGAGCGCGTCGGCCGTCGCCCGGTGGGGCTTGCCCGCCACCTCGGGCGTCGTCTCCGCCGCGGTCGACACGGCGGCCAGAAGGGCGCCGGCACCCGGCACCAACCCTTCGGGCGTCGGGAACGTCGGGTCCTCGTTCGTGCCGATCAGGCGAGCCCCCTCCCGCACCGCCCGCGCCGCCCGGTCCACCGCGTCGAACGTGAAGCCGTGGGTCCAGCCCACGACAACCGCGTCGGCCGGTCCCTCGTGCACCACGGCGACACCGCGGCTGGCCAGCGCCTCGATGATCCCGTCGTCCCCCAACACCAGCGCCGTCGTTCCGGGCTGCAGGAGCCCGGCTGCGACGTCCGACGAGCGCAGGAGGTCCCCGTCCGCCGCGCCGATGCCGCAGTGCTCCAGCCGGCGCCGAAGTTCAGCCCTCGTGGGCGCTGAATTGTTCGTAGCAAAGACCACGTGGACGTCGGCCCCGCGCAAACACGCCACCGCCTCGTCGGCGCCGGGGATCGGACGTCCGGTCAGCCAGACGACTCCATCGAGGTCGAGGACCCAAGTGCCTCCAGGGGGTGGTGGCCACATGATCGCCGAGGTTAACCATCGACGTCGCGGCACCTTCCGCTGGCGTGCCGAGTTCCGAGTGCCCCGCCGCCTTGGCGAAGGGCGACGAGGCAACCCGGCGACCTGACGGCCGGCGGGGGTGCAATCGCCCCGCCGGCCGGAATGCGAGCCCCCGTGCAACCTCGAGAGGGGGACGAGGAGGAAAACCGGACCGCGGACGGCACCGACGGCATCGCTGCCGTCAGGGTGGAAGGCCGCCTACGCCAATTCCCCTCCCAACCGTCCCCGGGCCGCTACGACGTAGCCCTCGCCGTTCGGCACCCCCCGGGCCCACTTGGAGCTCTTTGCCAGGAAACCACATGAGGGTGCGCGACTTGCGGATCCTGCAGCAACCGTCCGATGAATGCTGCCGGTCCGTTATCAGTCCGCAACATCACGACGAACGACGGCGATCAGAAGGGGCGAGATGCGGGTGCGGGGTGTGCGGGGGGCGATGACCGCGATGCTTCTGGCCACGGCTCTCGCGGCCGTCCCCTCAGCCACCTCGAGCGCGGCGGGGCAGCCGGATCAGCACTGGGTGGCGAGTTGGACGTCCAGCCCCACAGACTCGTTGGTGCCGATCGATGCAACGGGCCTCCCCGTCCCTGAGATCCTTACCGACCAGACCCTCCGCATGATGGTGACGCCGCACCTCGCGGGGTCAGTGCTGCGCATCCATTTGTCGAATCGCTTCGGCAAAGAGGCGACGACCTTCGGACATGTGACGATCGGGATCGCCGGAACAGACGCAGTCTCCGAACTGACACCCGTCACCTTCGGCGGACACGAAGCCGTCACGGTGCCCGCGGGCGACGACGTCGTGAGTGATCCCGCCTCATTGCCGTTCGGCGCCTTCACGAAGCTCGCGGTCTCGATGTACCTACCTGGCGTCCAGAGTTCTCCGACGAAGCACTGGAACGCCAACGCGACGTCGTGGTACTCGCCACCCGCGAGCGGCGATCTCTCGGCCGCGAATTCCGATGCCAGGTTCTCTCTCCACACCGAGGCGTGGCTGTACGTCGACGGCATCGACGTCGAGGCACCGATCGCCACCGACGCCATCGTTGCGTTCGGGGACTCGATTACCGATGGATTCGTTGCGGCCACGCCGCTCAGCGAACCGGTGAGCCTTGCGGTCGCGGACAAGAACGGCCGCTATCCCGACGATCTGCAGCGTCGGCTCGACCATGCCGGCATTGCTCTGTCGGTTGCGAACGCCGGCATCGGGAGCAACCGCCTCGTGACCGACGGAGAGCCGCTGATGTTGGGGTTGAGCGGCGTCCAGCGATTCCGAGAAGACGCCCTGGACGTCCCGGGGGTCACAGGCGTCCTGCTCCAAGAGGGCATCAATGACTTCGGTTTGCCGCCGCAGACCACCACGCCGGCCGACCTGATCGCGGGCTACGAGAAGGTGATCGACATGGCCCATGCCGAAGGAGTCAAGGTCTGGCTGGGCACCCTGCTGCCGGCATCCAACGCGTTCTTCGACGGGACCATCACCGCCCCCAAGAGCGAGCTCTACCGCGAACAGGTCAACGACTGGATCAGGACGCAGCACCTCGCGGACGGGGTCGTCGATTTCGATGCTGCGCTCCGCGACCCATCCGATCCCAGCGTGCTCAATCCGGCCTACGCGGGGCCCGACCATCTCCACCCCAACCTGGCCGGCTACCAAGTCATGGCCAACACCGTGAGCCTGTCGATGCTCCAATCGGCCCTCTAGCGCACCTACCTCCGCCGGCGCGGCGGCGACACAGGCGGCGCCTTGCCAAGCTGCTTCAGTCGCGCAAGGGACTCAAGAGTCGACCCAGGACGGGCGGAACGCAACCGATCGCGCCGCGTCGCGCTGGGTGACGAGACCGATAACCCGGTTGCCGTCGGTCACCGGCAGGCGGGCGCGGTGATGCAGGCACATGTAGGCCACCGCATCCTCCACCGTGGTGCCGGCATCGAGCGCCAGGACATCGCCCGGCTCCGTCAGCTCTTCGAGGCGGACCTCTCGCGGGTCGAGCCCCTTTGCCACGACTTTGCTCACGATGTCGCGACTGCTCACCGTCCCGGCGAGGCTGCCGTCAGAGAGGCAGAGGGTCACCGAATCGTCGACATGCGACGCCAGGTAGCTCGCGGCATCTGCGGCCGTCTCGCTGGTCCGCAACACCTCGATGTGCCCGCTCATGACGTCTCGGACGGTCCGCATGCACCCTCCTTGCAGCCTCGCGTTCGTCAGCGAGGCGTCCCGTCTACCTTCGCGCCAGGGCAGCCCCACGACAACGGCTCCCACCGAAAAGGTCCCTCAGCAGGCCCGCGACGGTGAAGCCTTGCTCAGCGGCCGAAGCGAACGTATGTTCGTAGCCTCATGGAACGGCGGTACGAGCTTGAGACGCTGCGACGATCGCTCGCCATGCTCCGTCCGGGTGCTCCCGCGCTCGACCGAGAAGAGGCGATGCGGCTGGTGCGGGAGCTCCAGGTCCTCGAACGCCAACTGCGCACGCTTCGGCGCGGCCTGCAGGAGTTGCTCTCCGATACCGGATGAGCGCAGCTGCGGACCGTACCGTCAGCTGAAGGCGATGAGGTTCGTCGGATCGGCGAGGATCTCGCCGATCGCCCGCAAGAAGCGAGACGCGCCCTCGCCGTCGACCAAGCGGTGATCGAAGGCCAGGCTCAGGGTCACGACGTCGCGTAGGGCGACTTCGCCGTGATGCTCCCAAGGCCGGCGCTGCACTGCGCCCAGGGCAAGGATGGCGGCCTCGCCGGGATTCAACAACGGAACGCCTGCATCAACGCCGAAGACGCCGACGTTGGTGATGGTGATCGTGCCGCCGCTCAGGTCGGCGGGCGTCGAACGCGCCGTCCGCGCCTGCTCGGTCAACATCGCCAGCTCGGTTGCCAGGTCTCGGAAGGGGAGCTCGTGTGCATCCTTGACGTTGGGCACGACCAGGCCACGGGGTCCGGCCACCGCGATACCGAGATTGACGTAGTGCCTCGTCACGATCTCGTCGGTTGCCTCGTCCCACGACGAATTGAGGGACTCGTGATCCCGGAGGGCCAGCACGACCGCCCGTGCCGCCACCGTGAGCATGGTCAGCTTCACGCCCTCGAAACGCTTGTTCGTGCGCAGGCGCTCGAGGAGGTCTGTCGTCGGGGTGACATCGATGGTGAGGAAGACACAGGCCTGCGGTGCGGTCGTTGCGCTGCGGACCATGGCCTCGGCCATGTGCTTCTGCACGCCCTTCGCCGGCGAGCGCGTTTCGCGCCCCCCTGGCCGTGACGAGGTGCTGGTGGCCAGATGGGCTGCGAGATCCTCGCGGGTGATGATCCCACCGGGCCCGTTGCCGGTGACATCGGCCAGGTCGACTCCCTGCTGGCGCGCCATGAAACGGACCGGCGGCGCAGCAAGCGGACGCGATCCAGTGGGATCCGGTGTGCTCGGCTGCGGCAGCGACGGCGTTGCCGGAGCGTGCTCGGGACGGTCGTGACGGGCGCGGCCGCCGCCGCGGCGCCGCCGGCGGCTCGGCGCAGGGTCCGAGGGCCCGTAGCCGACGAGCACCGAGACCTTTTCCGAGGCGGGAACGGAGTCGACATCCGGGGCGACTGCGGGGCCGGGATCCGCGGTCTCTACGGAGATGAGCGGCCGGCCGACCTCGACCGTGTCGCCGGCGGCTGCAAAGAGCTCGACCACAGTGCCGGCGAACGGGCTCGGCAGCTCGACGACCGCCTTCTCGGTCTCCACTTCGACGAGGACATCGTTGAGCCCGACGGTGTCGCCGGCTGCGACGTGCCAGGCGACGATCTCCGCCTCGGTCAGACCCTCGCCCAGGTCAGGGAGCAGGAAGCTGCGGACGTCGGTCACGGCTCCAGGCATCGGTCGACTTCGTGGAGGATGCGATCGGCGTCGGGCAGGAAATGGCGCTCGAGCTTGGCCGGCGGGTACGGCGTGGCGAACCCGCCGACCCGGCGCACGGGCGACTCGAGGGAGTAGAAGCAGTTCTCGCCGACACGGGCGGCGATCTCGGCGCCGAGGCCGCAGAAGACCGGCGCCTCGTGGACGACGACCAGTCGTCCGGTCTTGCGCACCGAAGCCTCGACCGTCTCGAAGTCGATCGGTGACAACGAGCGCAGGTCGACGACCTCGAGAGAAATTCCCTCCTCTGCGCCGATTCCGGCGGCTTCCAGCGAGGTGGCCACCATCGGGCCATAGGCGACGACGGTGGCGTCGGTGCCCTCACGGACGATGCAGGCACGGTGCAGCGGCATGGCATCGAGCGGGGCGTCAGTGTCCACGTCGCCCTTCTCCCAGTAACGGCGCTTCGGTTCGAAGAAGATGACCGGGTCGTCGGAGGCGATCGACTGCTGGATCATGCCGTGGGCGTCGCAGGCACTCGAAGGCGTGACGACGCGAAGCCCGGCCGTGTGGGCGAAATAGGCCTCCGGCGACTCGGAGTGGTGCTCGACGGCGCCGATGCCGCCGCCGTAGGGGACGCGGATGGTGATGGGCAGGCCGACGCGTCCTTCGTTTCGGTAACGGAACTTGGCGACCTGCGAGACGATCTGGTCGAAGGCGGGGTAGACGAAGCCGTCGAACTGGATCTCGCAGACGGGGCGAAAGCCGCGCAACGCGAGGCCCACCGCGGTGCCGATGACGCCCGACTCCGCCAACGGAGTGTCGATCACCCGCCGCTCACCGAAGTCCTCCTGCAAGCCCTCGGTGACGCGGAAGACGCCGCCGAGCTTGCCGATGTCCTCGCCCATGAGGACGACTTTGGGATCGTTCGTCATCGCTCGGCGCAGGCCCGCGTTGAGCGCCTTGCCGAGCGTCATGGTCTCGACGTGCCCGGTGCCCGGCGTTGTGTCGAGGGCGGTTGTCAGGTCCGTCTCGGTGGTGGCGGTGGCGATGGCCATCACGAGACCTCGTCGTACTGGGCCAGGTACTGCAGGTAGGCGTCGCGTTCGGCATCGAGGAGGGGATGGGGCCCGGCGTAGACGTGCTCGAACAGCGCAGCGGGCTCCGGGTTGGGCATAGCGAGCACGCCTGAGCGCAGCGCAGTGGCCGCGTCACCGGCAGCGGCCGCGACCTCGAGCTCGAACTCGTCGTCGGCGACCCCCTCGCGGTGCAGCAGCGCGCGCAGGCGGACGAGCGGGTCCTTGGCGCGCCACTCCTCCTCCTCGTCGCGGCTGCGATAGCGCCTCGGGTCGTCCGACGTGGTGTGCGGGCCCATGCGGTAGGTCACAGCCTCGATCAGGGTCGGGCCCTGGCCGGCGTAGGCGCGGGCGAGCGCCAAGCGGGTGGCGGAAAGGACCGCGAGCACGTCGTTGCCGTCCACCTGCACGCCCGGGATGCCATAGCCCTGCCCGCGCTGGGCGATGCTGGCGTGCGCCTGGAGGCGGACCGGCTCGGAAATGGCCCACTGGTTGTTCTGGCAGAAGAACACGACCGGGACCATGTAGCTGGCGGCGAAGCCGAACGCCTCGGCGATGTCGCCCTCGCTGGTGGCGCCGTCACCGAAGTAGGTGATGACCGCGCTCTTCGCATCCTCGAGCGTCAGTCCGAGCGCGTAACCGGTGGCGTGCAGCGCTTGAGAGCCCACGATGATCGCCGGGGTGGCGATGTTGTAGCGGGCGGGGTCCCACCCCGACAGGCCGCTCCCCCGCCACATCCGCAGCATGGCCGTCGGGTCGACGCCGCGGCAGTAAGCGACGCCGTGCTCGCGGTAGCTCGTGAACGCGAAGTCGTCGGGCCGCAGCGCACGGGCCGAACCAACCTGGGCGGCTTCCTGGCCGAGCAGTGGGGCCCAGAGGCCAAGCTCGCCTTGGCGTTGGAGGGCCATCGCCTCGGCATCGAGCCGGCGGACGATTGACATGTCGCGATAGAGGTCACGCAACTGGAGCGCATCCACGTCGGCGACGAGGTCCCAGTGCGGACAGCCGACGGTGCGCTGGCCGTCCACGGAGATCAGCTGGACCAGGCCGTCGTAGCCGGTCCAGGCGGTGAGCCTGTCAGCTGGAACCTTGAGCTGCGCAATGGCCATCTGGACTCCCCTCCCATGGCATCGGAGCAACGCTCGACGCTTGAATCTCACCACACTCTGGGTGGATGGAGCGGGATATCAGGTCAGATCGGGAGGTTTACACGGTTTTCATGCGTTAATAGCCGCTACGGCGCAATGGTTGTTCACGGTCGAACACAAGGTCGGCGGAGGTGGAAAAGGGGCCGCGTGGGACGGCCGCAGAAGCGACTCAGGAAGGCGCGCCGCTGGGCGCGCCGGGATCTCAGGACGCCTTGCGGCGGGACGCGGGCTGCTTGGCCCGAGCGGGCTGCTTGGCCGTCTTGGCGGGCGCCTTCTTCTTGGCCGCCGTGGTGCGGCCAGCCGGAGCCCGCTTGGCGGGCGCGCCGGCGCGGGCACTCTTGGTCCCGGGCTTGGCCGCCGCCTTGATGCTGGCGTTGAGCGCCTCCATGAGGTCGACGACCTTGGCGGCCGGCTCGGCCGGCTCCTGGATCACGATCTCGTGGCCCTGACGCTTCTCCTCGATGAGGGCCTCGACCTTCTCGCGGTGCGTGTCGTGGTAGCGATCGGGATCCCAGTCCGACTCCATGGACTCGATCAGCAACTGCGCCATCGACAACTCGCGGTCGCTCACTTCGCCCTCATCGGGCAGCTCGGGCAGTTCCTTGCCGGGGACCCGCACCTCGTCGGAGAAATACATGGTGTGCAGGGCCAATGCGTCGTCCTCGGGCCGGATCGCAACCAGGTACTCCTTGTTACGCATGACCATGGTGGCAATGCCGATGCGGTCCGCGTCGGCCATCGCCTTGCGGAGCAGTGCGTAGGCCTTGTCCGCGCCCGCGCCCTCGGGGGCGAGGAAGTAGCTGGACCGGAAGTAGACGGGGTCAATGTCGGGCTGGCTCACGAAGTCGGAGATCTCGATCTGCCGCGACTTCTTCGGCTCGGCGCTCTCGAGCTCCTCTTCGGTCATGATGACGTACTCGCCGCCACCCAGATCGAAGCCGCGAACGATGTCGTCGTTGGCGACCTCGTCGCCGGTCCGCTCGTTCACCTTCTTGTAGCGGATCCGGTCCGAGGTCCCCTCCTCGAACTGGTTGAAGTGGATGCTCTTGTCCGAGGTCGCCGGGTACAGGCCGACAGGGATGTTCACCAGACCGAAGCTGAGGGCGCCCTTCCAAATGGTGCGTGGCACGTGCAACAAATTACCAGCCCAGACCTGGTCCACCACCTTGTTACAGCGATTCGCCACACTGATTCCATGATCTCGGGTGTGCCGGAGGGCTTCGGGTCGGCCCTGCTCAGCGGATTGGCCGAGTTGGGCCCGGTCGACCCGTTCTCCGGTGACCTCTCCCTTGAGCTGGGGGTTTCGGTTTGGCTCCGCACGAGCGGGACCCCGCTGCTGGCGGCCCGGGGCCGGCTCCTGCACATCCGGGAGTTGATCATCGAGGTGTGCGGCCTCGACGGGGCCACCGAGCCGGTCCCGCTGGTCGGGCGCTCGCCGCGCAACGACGTCCTCAACCTCGTCGGCTACGTGGGCGACCTGCTGCGCCGCGCCGCGTCGATGTCCGGGCGTTCGGTGCAGAGCGTGGCGCGGCCTGGTGATCGACGAGCTGCCGCCCGAGGCCGAGGACGCCGCGCTCGGCGCCTGACGAGCTCCGGCGCTCGCCGCGGTTCTTCCACTTCGAATCCGTTCGTCCCGCGGTCATCGGACTTCCTGCTTGGGAGGCGGGCCCGTCACTCCCACTCGAAGAACTTGCGAAACCTCTTCTTCCCATCGGCGCGAGCCGGGGCGGCCCGCACGGTGTCGGGATGGTGCTCGCCCAGCCAGGCGACCAGCGCGTCGGTACTGGGAAATGAGACCTCCTCGTCGGTGTCCATCACGTAGAGCACGATGGCCGGACCCTCGACCGACACGGAGAACTCGACTTTTCCGTCGGAGAGGTAGCACCAGAGCGGACTCGCCCCTGGCGTCGTCCGCGGCTCCAGGCGCCAACCCTCCAGGCTGCCGACGAGCTCGACGAGTTCCTTGCGCAGTGAACCCCGTGCCACCTACGCCACCTCGTTGCGGCGGAGCTTCCGGCCAGCTGCGGGTTCCACCCTCGCCGCCAACCCGACGCACGATCCGGCGAGGAAGCCGACGAAGGGCAGGTGCCAATCGAAGTCGAATGCTGCGCCGATCGCACAGCACACCAACGCGGCACACGCACACGACGACAGAACGTCGACCCGTCGCACGGCTCTGATCATCGCGACCAGGGCGGCCAGCAACAAGGCCAAACCGACCACGCCCGCGTCGGCGGCCACCTGCAGATACTCGTTGTGGACGAATCTGGCATAGGTCCCGTCCACCGTGTGGAAGAGCAAGATGCGATCCGGGCCGACGCCGAAGGCCGGCGCACTCCCCCACTGGTGCCATGCGACCGACCATTCGGTCGAGCGATCGTGGTCGCTCGGCGCCAATGCACGCAGGCCGATCTCGTGGCGCAGCAGGATCACCGACACGAACATCCCCGCCAGGAGCAGGCACACCGCCAACATCCGGAACCGAGGGTCAAGCGCCGCCGCACGCAAGCTCGACACCGGCAGCGCTGAGATCCCGATCGCGAGGATCAGCACGGCACCGAGCCACGGCACCGTGCTTGCGTCGGGCGATGTGGCGATGGCCACCACGCCGAGGACGAAGCCTGCGAGGAGGGGCACGACAACGCGGACGTAGCGCCGCCACGGAACGAGCGCGCAGGCGCAGGCAACGGCGAGATACGCACCCCGGCTCTGCGTCGCCACCAGGCCGGCGCCGCAGAGGCACACCGCCACGCGCACCAACGCCGGGTGCCGCTCGACACCGAGCGCCACGAGCAGGCACATCCCCAGCGCCAGGCCGGCGGCGTCGGAGTACGTCAAGGTCGTCGAGAGGCGCCACAGACCCTGTGCCGGCATCGCCAGGGGGAACCACCGCCAGATCAGACCCGCGAACCCGACCAGGCTCCCGGCGGCGCCGAGACACGCAATGCCCAGGCCGGCAAGCTGCCGCATACGCCCGCGTAGTGAACGGACTACGGCATAGGCGCTCGCACACGCAAGGCAGCTCGCACCGAGGGGAAGCAGCGCTCCCAGCGACCCGGCCGTGGCGGCACGCACACCCCACCACAGAGCGAGTGCGATGAGCGCGACGACGACGCCCAGGGCGCGTCGATCGAGTGGATGGGCCACCACGGCGGCAACGAGCAGGACGACCGCGCCTGCGGCGGCAACGAACGCGTCAGTGGGCCAGAAGCCCCCCTCGCGGACGGCGGCGAGCAGCAGGAGACCGAAGAGCAGCACGGCGAGGAGCCACTCCCCGGTCGGCACGTCGCGGCGCAGGGACCGGCGCTCGAGCAATCCCTGGCTGTGTTGCATGTACCGGCTCCTTCACCGTCGGTCGACCATGTAGGGGACGGCCGACGAACGTTAGACACCCCGAACGCCGTCCGCTGCTGGGCCCACACCAGTCTTGTCCCGATCGAGGGAGGCGGGCTCGCTGGTGGGGCTACACCCGCGTCCCGCTTTTCTCGCGTGGCCGCGTTCGGAATGCCGACAAGGGGGCGCAACGATCTCACAACAACGTGGTGGCGAGACAACACTGCAGGGAATGATCGCCATCCATTCGGGCTTGCGCGAGGATGGGAAGATTCCGATCAGGGGAGGGGGGCGGGAGAGATGACCGCGCGGTTGACCTCGGCGTTTGCGGCGAGTGCGATCCTCGCCGGCTCGTTGGCACTGATGACGTCGTTGGGCGCCAATGCCGCTGCCTCGGCGGGCACCCCGCTCCCGGGTGCAGCGAACTGTCCGATGTTCCCGGCGGACAACATCTGGAACACCCCGATCACGAACCTGCCTGTCGATTCCCATTCGGCGGCGTGGTTGGCCAGTATGAACGCGGGCAGCACAAACCTGCACCCGGACTTCGGCCCGTCGGGCGATCCTTCCAACCCGTACGGCATGCCGTATACCGTCGTGCCGGCCGGCCATCAGTTCGTCAGCATCGCGTTCCAGTACGCGACCGAGAGCGACCCGGGCCCCTATCCCTTCGGTCCGGACACACCGATAGAAGGAGGGCAGAGCGCGACCGGTGACCGTCATGCGCTGATGGTCGACCCCAGAACGTGCACCCTCTACGAGCTCTACGACGCGCACTACAGCGCGGGCGGTTCGACGGCGGGCTCGGGCGCCATCTGGAACCTCAACTCGAACGCGTTGCGGCCCGCCGGGTGGACCTCTGCCGACGCCGCTGGGCTCCCCATCCTGCCCGGCCTCGTCCGTTACGACGAAGTGGTATCCGGCAGCATCACCCACGCCATCCGCATGACCGCCGAGACGACGGACACGAGCTACCTCTGGCCGGCCCGCCACGAGGCCGGCGCGCGCTCCGACCCGAACCTGCCCCCCATGGGAGCCCGATTCAGGCTCAAGGCGAGCTTTGACATCAGCGGCTTCTCTCCGCAGGCCCAAGTCGTGCTGCGGGCCATGCAGCAGTACGGGCTCATCGTCGCCGACAACGGCTCCAACTGGTACTTCGGGGGCAGCGCCGACCCGACGTGGCCGCTGGCCCTCGTCGACGAGCTGAAGCAGATCCCGGCCAGCGCCTTCGAGGCGGTCGACGAGTCGTCGCTGATGGTGAGCGCAGACTCAGGTCAGGCGAAATCGTTCCCGGGCCCGGTCACGGGGATCGCCGCGCCGCCCTCCGGCTCCGGCTACTGGCTCTCGGATGCGGAGGGAGCAGTCTCCGCGCATGACGTGCCCAACTACGGCTCCATGGCGGGCACACCGCTCAACGCGCCGATCAGCCACATCGTTTCGACGCCCGACGGAGGCGGCTATTGGTTGGTCGCTGCGGACGGCGGGACCTTCTCATTCGGCGACGCCCGCTTCTACGGTTCCATGGGAGGGAAGCCGCTGAACGCGCCGGTCGTGAACATGGCGCCGACACCCGACGGGGGCGGGTATTGGCTTGTCGCGAGCGACGGGGGCGTCTTCGCCTTTGGCGACGCCCACTTCTCCGGTTCCATGGGCGGCCGACACCTGAACGCGCCGGTCGTCGGGATGGCAGCCGACGCACAAACCGGCGGCTATTGGCTGGTGGCGTCAGACGGCGGGATCTTTTCGTTCGGAGCGCCCTTCATGGGATCAACCGGCGCCATCCACCTGCAGCAATCGGTCAACGGGATGGCCGTATCCGGCAACGCCACCGGCTACTGGCTCGTCGCGTCCGACGGCGGGATCTTCGCGTTCGGCACCGCACCGTTCTGGGGAAGCACCGGTGCCCTCCGTCTCGTGGCGCCGGTCGTGGGCATGGCGGCTGACGATGCCACGGGCGGTTACTGGCTGGTGGGCGCCGACGGCGGCGTGTTCTCGTATCACGCACCGTTCTTCGGCGCTGACTAAGACCGCTCGGTACCGAGTCCGGGGATTTGCAACAGGGTTGGAGAGGACTAACCGCTCTTTCTGACCCAGCCACGCGGTAGGGGCATCCCCAGGTCGGCATAGGTGATGAGGCCTGGCGGTGCGTTCACAACAGGCGCAATCGCATTGAGCGCGGGAAGCGCCGTGATGATGTGCCCGATCGTCATGAACTCCTCGATCGTCTCGGCCTGGAAGTCCGGCGGCGGAAGGAAATCGAGGGCTGCGATGACCGTCGGGAGGCCCTCCACGGTGATCACCCATCCGTCCTTCTCGATGACCCACGGGGGATCGAGGGTCGGACCCTTCTTCCAGCGCACATTGAGGTCGATGACCGTCCGGCCGCCGATTCGGCCCTGCCAGCTCGCCGCGACACCAGCAACGTGACCGGCGGCGATCGTCCAGGACGCCATAGCGAGATCCTCGGTCGTCTGCGCGAATTCGGACTCGCACACGATCTCGTCCAACTCGACTCCGAGCATGTCGGCGACCATCGCGACGGCTTCCCCGAACACCGCAGTTCCTGTCCGTGCCATGTCGGCGAGGCCCGGGTGGTCGATCGGGTGGCCGAAGCCCGCCGCCCGTTCAGTGTCGGGGGAATCGTAGAAGGTGGTGTCCGCCGTCTCAGCCACGACTACCTTGTCCACCCGGCTGCACATGCCTGCGATGGTGGTGGCCACCAACTCGGCGAAGCCGGGGCTGACACCGGTGCCGAGCAATGACGACCGGCCCTGTGCGCAGGCGTTGACCAGCCGATCACGCTCGGCACCCAGATTTGCGCCCGTAATAAAGGCCGCTGTCGTGACCACATTCACACCGCGTTCGAGTATGCGAACCAGCTCATCGACCGACGGCCACATCGGGTTGTACACCACGCAATCGGGCGCGAGTGCGAGCAGGGCGTCGACATCGTCGGTCGCGGCCAGCCCGACAGGATCGATGCCGGCCAGCTCGCCCACATCGACCCCTACCTTCGCCGACGACCATGCGAAGCACCCCACAAGCTCGAGGGTCGGGTTCGCGACGATCGCCTTGAGCGACTCTTTGCCGACGTTGCCTGTTGTCCACTGCACCACCCGAATCGCCATGCTTCCTCCATCTCTCACTACACGCCAGCGGACCTGAACCGCGACGTTGCCCTCGTCCCGCAAGTCGCCACACGGAAATCTGTCCCTACACTGCCGTGCAGCAGCCTCGCACGCTTACAGGCGGCCGTCGTCGCATGTCCGCTCGCTTGGTCCGTCCTCGAGCCCCTTGTGGAACCTGAGCACACGTTGACGTTCGGCCGCACCCACGGACGAAGACATCACGGGCGCGAGGAGAGCGACGGGATCGTTCTCATCGGTGAGGGATCCGGATGGTTCGGCGCAGGCCGACAACACCATCGCCTCCGCGTCGTCGGCGCCACGGATGCGCTCGAGCCAGTGCGCCTGCTCATGACACGGACGCGTCCGGTAGACGTTGCGCCGGTACGACGCCGGCAGCTTGATGGCCGACACGATCGGCTGCAGGACCGGCGGGCCAAACCGCTGCGCGATGCGCATGGTGAGATCGCTCTCGGGATCGAGGTTGCCGGTCTGGGTCGGAAAGCGCCAGCCGCCGACCTCGCGCAACGCGTCGGCTTTGACCATCATCGAGGTCGGGGGTACCCATACTTGGTCCTGCCCGGCTGATGGGAAGACGAACGGCGCGTGCCCCGGGTTCACCAGCAAGATCGTCGAGCGTGCGAACGTAGCTCCGGCATCGATCACCCCGACAAGGCGCTCGAGGTGTCGAGGGAGCCACAGGTCGTCGTGGCCAAGGTATGCAATCAGCTCGCCTCGAGAGCGCCGCAGACCCTCATTGTTCGGGCCGGCTTGGTGACCGGTGGCAGCGAGATTCATCCACCGAATCCGCTCATCGGAGGCGGCGAGTTGCCCAACTACCAATTCGGAGTCATCGGTGCAGCCGTCACCGATGACAAGGAGCTCGAAATCACGCCAGCTCTGTTCCAGGACGCTCGCTATCGAGTACGGCAGCACGGTCGACCAGTTGAATGTCGGGATGATGACCGTGACTCTGACCCGCCGAGGTTGCGAGCGGGACGGTCTCACGAGTTCACCAGCGGAACGGGACGATGGTCGGAGCTTGCTCGGAGTCGTACGGAAGGTCCAGTGCGTCGGGACCCTCGTAGTCATACTGCACTGAGGGCATATTGACGATCAGTGCTTCGTCGGTCCCGATGTTCGCCCATCCGTGAAAGAGGTTCGGCGGGACGACGACCAGACTGGGGTTCCGTTCGCTGATCTTGAACTCGTTCACGAGACCCCCGGTCGGCGAGTCGAGTCGGCCGTCGTAGACGACCAGTGAGACAAGGCCCTTGACCACGAACAGCCGGTCGGTCGAACGCTGGTGGAGCCCCCAAGCCCGTTTTCGGCCCGGGAGCGTGGTGGTCAGGTGCACCTGCACGATCGGCTGGGCGAGCTCGGGCCATTCGGCCCGGGCTATCTCCACGAGGGTCCCGTCCTCGTGCGGGACGGGCCGCACCTGGCGGTACATGACGCCATCGATCCGTTTCCCTGCTGGGAGCCCGTTCCCGTCGACCGCTGATTGTTTCGGAACGAGAACCTCGCGTCCGACGACCGAGGACGGATCACTCATGCGCGTGCGATGGTACCTGTCAATGCGTGTGTGGCTCAAAGGAGCACCGCGCACGGACACCGCAGTCTGACCGCGCCGGTGATCAACCTCGGAGGGGGTATCGAACAGACCAGCCCTGCCGTTGCACCGCTGGTCTCAGGACAAACCCAGGTCTCGCATCAGCTCTCTCACTCCGACGAGTCGGTCGCTGATCGAGATGTTCACGAGCCGTACCCTATTGCCCCAGGGCGACGAGCGAGCCGTTGTCGAGGGGTATGTAGACGATCCCGTTCGAGACCGTGCACTCCCCTTGGATTTCGCTGACGCCTGTCTTGTAGGCGAAGAGCGTGCTGCCGTTCGCTGCGTTCAGGAAGAGCACCGTGCCACCCAACGTTCCCTCGACGACGACGCCGGGGACAACGGTGATGCCCGCGAAGAGCTCGCTCGTTTGGCAGCTGCGCCAGACGAACGCTCCGGTCGAAGGGCTCAGCGCGTCGAGACTCCCCTGGCAGCTCGAGCCATTGATGGTCGTGTTCCCGCCGCCCACGTAGAGATTCGTGCCGTCCCACGACGCCGAGACTATGGATCCGACCGCGGGATCCCCACTGGCCGTGGCGATCGTCGACTGCCATACAGGCCCCGCCGCTGGGTTCGTGCGGTCCCATGCATAGAAGATGGCGTCCTTGTTCACCGCACCCACGAGCGATCGGACCTGGCCGTTGATCGTCGCCGTAAACAGGGTCGGGGTGCTGCCGAAGTCTGGATCGCCGGCGGACTGGCTCGAGACGGGCACATTCCAGTATCCGAGCACGGAGAGGTCACTCGCCTTGAGTTCCACGATGGCGGGAGCCATGCCCACCCCGTTGCTGCATGCGTGAGGGGTGCCGGTGGTGACCCAGATGGTGCCCGCGCTCGTGTCGACAGTCGGTGACGACCAGATACCCCCTCCGATGCAACCGTTGGGAACCATGTTCGCGGTCGCGCTGATGGTCCCCGTCGTTGCGTTCATTGCTACGAGCTGTCCCTGCACGAGTGGGCAGTCGCCATACGACGCCACCCCCATGTAGATGGTGCCGTTGTACAGCGCAGGTGAGTCCCACAAGAAGTTGTTCGGTGACGTCCCGAGCCGGGTCTGCCAGATGATCGCTCCCGTTTGCGCGTTGAGCGCGTAGAACACGCCGTTCCCGCCGCCGACGAACAGCGTGAGGACGCCCCCCACCGTTGCCAGGGTGGGTGTGCTCGTGGGTCCGGCGGTGGCAGGTGCGCAGTTGTCGCTCGCCGGCGGAGTGGTGGTGCCGATATTGGTCGTCCACAGGTCCTGCCCGCTGAGGTTGGCGCCGTGCTGCTCGCCCCTCCAATCGGACCAGAAGACCATGTTGTTGGCCACGATCGGCTGGGCAAAACTGTCCACTCCCCCGCTGGCGGTCCAGTGCACCTTGAGGGTCGCCGCATTGGCGGTGGTAAGCGCCGTCTCGGACGGGTAGAAGCCGCTGCGACCAAGGTCTCCGCGGTAGCCCAGCGTCGGCGGGGGCGTCCCGCCCGTATAGGCGAACTGGTCGCTCGTGTTGGTGGTGCTGGTCCCTCCCGCAGTGACGACGGTGACGTCGACCGTGCCCGAACCGGGAGGAGCGGAGGCGGTGATGGAGGTGGCACTGTTCACCGTGAACGTTGAGGCCGCCACTCCCCCGAAGTCGACCTCCGACGCGCCGGTCAGGTTGGTGCCGCTCACGGCGACCGACGTCCCGCCTGCGCTCGGACCTGTGTTGGGGTTCACTCCGGTCACCGCGGGCGCCGGGGGCGGAGCGCCGGCGGTGATCGAGACGTTCTGGACGGCATGGACATCCGTCGAGCCGCCCGTCCCCCCCGTGAATCCGACCAGGACCGACGTGGGCAGAGTGGTCGCATAGGTCAGCACCTGGGAGCCGTCCATGGTGACGGTCAGTCCAGTCGAGAAGGTCGTGACCACGAAGTGATGGACCGTGTTGCGCAGTGAGGGGATCGAAGAGTTCGTCGTCACGTACTGCAGCGTGCCGGCCGAGGAACCCTGACCCGTGGCGATGCCCACGAAGTTGTTGGAAGGGTTCACCGAGTTCTTATAGGTGTCGAGCGACACGGCGATGCCCTTGATCCCTGCGTAGCCCTCGCCACCCCCGGGCGACCCGAGCGCCGTCGGGGTCGTCGCGCTGGCGTCGGCCAGGGTGAAGGTGAGCCCATCGGCGCCGGTGCCCGATCCGATGGACGCATCGAACGCGGCGGAGATCCCGACCCCGGGTACCGCAGTCGGCCAAAAGGCCGACCCCGCCTCGTTCGCCGTCGCCGCCGTGAGCTGGAGATTGGGCGGCGATGACGATGACACGAGGGTCGACGACCCGTTGAGCTGCCATCCTCCGGCCGTCGGTGACGGGATCACCACCGGCGGGGTCCCGGCGCTGTACGTGAACTGGTCGTTCGCATTGGTTGCGCTCGTGCCTTCGGGCGTGGTGACCCGCACGTCGACGATTCCCGAACCGGCCGGTGCGGTGGCGCTGATGGTGGTGGCGTTGTTGACGGTGAAGGTCGTCGCCGGGCTCGCACCGAAGACGACCGCGGTTGCGCCGGTGAAGTTGGTCCCGCTCACGGTGACGGTGGTTCCGCCGGACGATCCGCCGGTATTCGGCGCGAGGCCGCCCACCGTCGGCGGGGGCGTCCCGCCCGTATAGGCGAACTGGTCGCTCGTGTTGGTGGTGCTGGTCCCTCCCGCAGTGACGACGGTGACGTCGACCGTGCCCGAACCGGGAGGAGCGGAGGCGGTGATGGAGGTGGCACTGTTCACCGTGAACGTTGAGGCCGCCACTCCCCCGAAGTCGACCTCCGACGCGCCGGTCAGGTTGGTGCCGCTCACGGTGACCGACGTCCCGCCTGCGCTCGGACCTGTGTTGGGGTTCACTCCGGTCACCGCGGGCGCCGGGGGCGGAGCGCCGGCGGTGATCGAGACGTTCTGGACAGCATGGACATCCGTCGAGCCGCCCGTCCCCCCCGTGAATCCGACCAGGACCGACGTGGGCAGAGTGGTCGCATAGGTCAGCACCTGGGAGCCGTCCATGGTGACGGTCAGTCCAGTCGAGAAGGTCGTGACCACGAAGTGATGGACCGTGTTGCGCAGTGAGGGGATCGAAGAGTTCGTCGTCACGTACTGCAGCGTGCCGGCCGAGGAACCCTGACCCGTGGCGATGCCCACGAAGTTGTTGGAAGGGTTCACCGAGTTCTTATAGGTGTCGAGCGACACGGCGATGCCCTTGATCCCTGCGTAGCCCTCGCCACCCCCGGGCGACCCGAGCGCCGTCGGGGTCGTCGCGCTGGCGTCGGCCAGGGTGAAGGTGAGCCCATCGGCGCCGGTGCCCGATCCGATGGACGCATCGAAGGCGGCGGAGATCCCGACCCCGGGTACCGCAGTCGGCCAAAAGGCCGACCCCGCCTCGTTCGCCGTCGCCGCCGTGAGCTGGAGATTGGGCGGCGATGACGATGACACGAGGGTCGACGACCCGTTGAGCTGCCATCCTCCGGCCGTCGGTGACGGGATCACCACCGGCGAGGTCCCGGCGCTGTACGTGAACTGGTCGTTCGCATTGGTTGCGCTCGTGCCTTCGGGCGTGGTGACCCGCACGTCGACGATTCCCGAACCGGCCGGTGCGGTGGCGCTGATGGTGGTGGCGTTGTTGACGGTGAAGGTCGTCGCCGGGCTCGCACCGAAGACGACCGCGGTTGCGCCGGTGAAGTTGGTCCCGCTCACGGTGACCGTGGTTCCGCTCGGTCCCGAGATGGGGTTGACGAGGGTCACCGTTGGGGCCGAAGTCCCGCCCACCGTGACCGAGGTCACGCTCGAGCGCGTTCCCTCGCCGGAGCTGTTGTAGTCCGCCACCGCATACGTATGGGTGCCCGTGGAGACCCCGGTGTCGGTGAAGGTGGCCGGAGTCGGATTGGGCCAACCGCCGGCCCAGATCTTCGTCGTCGTGTCACGGTACACATTTGCGCCCAGTGCTCCTGTGCCGTTCGTCCAATTGAGCGTGACGGTTGTGCCGCTCACGGAGGCTTTCAGCCCGGTAGGGGCGGCGGGAGGCGTGCCTGCCGCGCCCGCTTCGGTGGTGAGGCCGGCACCTGCGGCGATGAGGGCCGCCGCGAACAGCAGTGTTGCGAGGAGACGCCACATGCCCCAAAGCGGATCGGTCGTCGAGGCCAACCTCTTCGTCCTCTTCATGGGGGAGCTTCCATTCGCTGTATGGACACCCGTCCGTGCCGGCCGGAAAGGACCGGATCTGGTCGGAGGCGCCTCTTTGTGCAATCGCCGTTACGCGGTCACAGTGATCATGCCGCGTCTAAGCGGCGTCAGGCGACTGCTGCGGTGCGTCGGCCAAAGTGGCAGCCTCGGATCAGGCGTGCTCGATCCCAGAGGATCGGGACCGCACGTTGGTCACGCACAAGTCAAAGATCGAGGGCGGCGGCGCTCCCCCCGAATAGCGAGGGACGCCCGGTGGTTGGGCGCTTGTCCTCCGGGAAACCTTGGACGATCGCCAGTCCCGACCGGCGGATCCAGCCCCGGAACTGGGACCATAGGCCGAACGGCGGCCGGCAGGGTGCGGTCCCCGCAACGCCGCACCCTCGAACAGCATCAAGGATTGTTCATGGCGCGTGCCAAGGTTGCATCCGACTCGATAGCACTACAGAAGGCATTCCCAACCAGTGGTCTATGTGGTGGCGTTCCGTAGCTTCGGGATCCGGCGCTTGGCGTCACGCTCCGATTCGAGCACGGACTTCATGCTCGATGCGGCCGCAGGATCGTCGGAGGCTCGGTTGTGGCGCTCCTCGGGGTCCAGGGTCAGGTTGTGCAGCTCCCAGTCGGACTCGGCGGCCGGCCCCAGGAACGGGTTCGGCGCGACCCCCTGCGCGGCGTACCAGTCGTCGAGACGCTGGTAATAGTGGTTCAGTTTCCACAGCTCGGGTGCGCCACCGTCACCGGTTGGGAGCGTTGACAGCACCGACTCGATGTTGATCGGCGGTGTAACCGGCTCGAACGCAGCCCCGGTCAGGATGTTGACCTCGGTCATTCCGCGGGTGACGTCGTCCTCGGTCATGAAGTAGATCGGCGAGGCATACGAAGCTGGGTCGATCTTCCCTCGGACCACCGGGCTCAGGTCCCGACCGGGCAGGGGCTGGACCTCGTTGTGATGGGCGCCGACGCCAGCGGTTGCCCGTTCCAAGTCGATTCCGGCCAATCCGAGGAGTGTTGGGATCAAGTCCACGTGGCTGGTCGGCACGTCTATGCCTCCACGCCCGGGCTCGATGCCCGGACCGGCGATGAGCAGCGGCACGCGGGTGGCCTCGTCGAACGCGTTGCACCACTTCTGAATCAAGCCCCCATGGGCGCCGAGTAGGTCGCCGTGGTCGGACGTGAACACAACGATGGTGTCGTCAGCCATACCCGACTGCTCGAGCGCTTCAAGAATGCGCGCGATGGCTTTGTCCACCAACTTCAGCAGGTAGTAGTAGAGCCTCCGATACCCAAGATCCGTGGCCGTCTCGAAGATCATCTTGGGCCAAATGGCCTTGAACGCCTCCTGGCACGCGGGGCGGCCGGTGAACGGGTCTGACTGGGACGGCGCCTCGGGCACGTCGGGCACGGTGTCGTCGGGCGGCCCGAAGTGCAGCATCTGCTCCCACCCGAAGCCCGAGAAGGCAATGTCGTGAGGATTGACGAAGGAGGCCACCGTCAACCATGGGCCGTCGGCCCGGGAGGCCGTCAGGTCGCCGAAGAGCTCCACGACCTGCTCGGCGAAGACGCCGTCGCGTACGGTCCCGCAATCGGATTTGTCGGCGCCGTGAGGCTCGCGCCCGATCCATCCCGAGAACCCGAACGGATCGAGCCTGTCGCCCTTGCGATACGCCTCGATCGCCTCGGGCAACGGGTTGCCGTCGTCGTCGGAGGCCTTCAGCCCCTCGTGCGAGCCCGGCATTGTGAGGTCGGCGAACGAGACGTGCCATTTGCCCCTGTAGTGGGTCCGGTAGCCGCCAGCCCTGAACCAGTCCCCCATGGTCGGCACAGTGTTCGGATCGAGCCACTGCATACCGGGGTCGGTGTTCTGCTTGGCCACGCCATCGGTGGAGGTCACTCCGTGCAGAGACGGGTACTGGCCGGTGAACAACGTGGCCCGGCTGGGTGTGCACGCCGTCGAGCCTGCGTAATGCCGGTGGAACTCGAGGCCACGGGACCGGATTGACTCCCGCGCCGCGAGCTGGCTGTTGCGGAAGGCGCGCACGCTGTCAACCTCGTACGGAGGCGCGTAGCGCTCCTCGTCGGTCATGATGAAAAGAATGTTCGGTTGACTCATGAACCGGACGCTATCGACAAAGCAGCCGCCCGGTGAGGGACTTTGGTCCTAACTGGTGAGGGTCCGCACGGACCTACAGACCCGACTCGACCGCGATCCTGCCCGTGGAGGCTGCGTCGCAGAGCCTCGTAGTCCGCTCGTTCTGGTCGGCGTAGGTCTCGGCGAACTCGGCAAGGGCCCGCTCGAACGTCGGCCGGCCATAGAAGTGCAAAATGGGTAGAGGTCCCCGGTCCAAATCCGGGCAGCCCGACCCAGATGGCGCCAGCTCAGGGTGTGGGGACCGTGACCTTCTCTCGTTCCGGGTCGGCGGGTGGGTCCTTGTGGACAGGCCGGGACTGCAGGCCTATCCACCGAATCAGCAGCACCACCAACGTCGCCGCCACGATGACTTCCGTCCAGTAGTACGCAACGACATCGATCAGCGTGCCCGGGCCCGGGTTCCCCGGCAGCGTCTGGCGGATCAGGGGGAAGGCAAAGAGCAACGCGGCAAGGTAGGCGAAGGCGGCAGTGTCGATCTCATCCTTCCTCCGCATCATCAGAATTGTGGCCATCCCCACGCCACCGAGCGCGAGCGCCCATAGCATGGCGATGACGAAATAGCAGTAGAACTTGATCGGATGCGACCGGCCAAAGTCGACGAGCCACGCGTTGCCGTTCCCCGAAGTCTCGTTGATGCTCCATCCCCCCACCGAATACCCCAGCAAGACACAGGAAGGGACGTACCCACCGCTGGTACCGGCACCCCCACGAATCTGAAACGAGAACGGAGAAGCGTCCGTATAGGTGTCCCAGGGATATCTCGCTGTAGACGTTGAGGGCGTCTGGTTGTTGCCGATCGTGCCAGGTACCAGAGGGAGTGCGACATCGACGTCCTGCATGTAGTCACCCTTGAAGAACACGAACGACGACGACGAGGTCGTATAGTTCGGCGAGCCCTGAGACTCAGGGGTTCCGGGCGAGGCGGTCGCTGACGACGTGCCAGGTGGTGCAGCCAGAAGGCCTGCGGTCGTCAAGGTCAAGGTTTGTTTGAGCGTGAGGTACTCGTTGCGGCTCGTGTCCTGCTCGGCTAGGTGGCTCCCAATCGGGACGAAATCCAGGCGTATGGTCGCAATGAGCGCGTCAGTGTTCACAGCGATGATGGTGGCGTTGATCTTGACGCCGCTCGTTGCGTTTTGGTTGCCTTCACAGTTGATCGACGACGACGACGACGTTTGGGAGGTCGCTTCGCTGTAGCTGTGCAACGACTCAACAATGCCGAAGGTGGCGCATCCGACGACCGCAGCAAGGACGAGCACGACGACCCACCAGTGCCTATGGCGCTGAAAAAGCTGTGGTGTCACGGTGTGCTCGGATCGGTGGGATCTGGCGGATTGCGCAAGAACCAAACCGTACCGACGCGGCCCGGGTGAAACGCGGATAGAGGGCCTGCTCCAGAACGGCGTAACACGCCAGGAAGCTCCGGCTGACCTGCAGTGTCGGAGGGGGGACTTGAACCCCCACGCCCTTGCGGGCACCAGCCCCTCAAGCTGGCGCGTCTGCCTATTCCGCCACTCCGACGGGCGAACGGCTGAAAATCAGCGTCCGATGATCGTAGCGCGCCCCTGCAAAGCCGCCGCTACTGGCCGGGCAGGGTCGGTGTCGCGTTGTTGGTCGACTCGGCCTGGCGTACTGCCCAGTACCGCGCGTACCACAGCAGGCTCGTGCTCCGGGATTCCTGCACCACTCCGCCGATCGACCGGCTCCACGCCAGGGCTGCCGGCTCGGCGTACAAGGGCAGCGACACCATCTGGTCCCACAGTTGCATGTCCGCCTGCTGGTACATCCCCGCCGCGGTGTCCGCATTGAGCTGTTGCGAAGCCGTCTCGACCAGCTGCTCGAACGCCGTGTTGTCGTACGCCGTCCAGTCCTGCGAACCGTTCTTGCCCGGCGCGCCCAGCAGCGTGGTGTACCAGGCCAGCGTCTGGCTCAGGTAGGGGCTGAACGTCACCGGAAGCAACGCCATGTCGGCGTACCCCCCGGCCAGCGCCGACCCGGCCGCCGTGGCCGAACTCGCCGTCTGGATGTCGGTGTCGAGCCCGGCCGCCAGCAGGTCCGCGCGGATCGTCCCAGCCGCCGATGCCGCCCACGGGTCGTTCTCGTCGACGATCATGTGCAGCGTGAAGGGCACGCCGAAGGCCGAGTGGTAATAGGGCGAATCAGCTGTCTTCACCAGCCCCGCCGCGGCGAGGAACGCATCCGCCTGATCGGGCACCGGGGTAACCGGGAAGTTCACACTGCCGCCCGCCCCGATCACCGTGGTCGACGTCGACGACGTCGGGACCGGGATGGTCGTCGTCGGCACCGTGGCACTCGGAGCCGGTTTGTACCCCTGCTGTCCCTGCACATAGACGTGGCTGTTGGCCACGGTGACCCCCGGGATCGCCCAGCTCACCTGTTGGTCCAGCAGTTGCTGGCGGTTGATGAACAGTGCGATGGCCGTGCGCAGGTCGGGCGACAGACGGGCGTCCACAGAACTCGCCATGTCGAGCTGCAGCAAGGTATTCGACGTGTCGACGTCGCTCTGTGCGTTCGGCAACCCCGTCACGGTGGTCAGGAACGACTGCGTGACGGTCGTCGGCTCGGCCACCTGCACGGCGCCGCTGGCCATCCACGACGCCAGCTGTTCCGTCGAGGACGCCAGATGCACCGTGATGGACTTCGAGTTGGCCGGCGTCCCCCACCACTTCGGGTTCTGCACCAGCTTGATGGCCGCAGTTCGAGACCGAAGCGATCTCGAACGGCCCCCCGGACAGGTCGATGCTCGGACTCACGGTGGAACAGTTCGGATCCCAGCCCACCTTCGTCATGACGTGCGCCGGCATGAGATTCGAGAAGAGCATCTGCCAGTCCGCAAACGGGGTCTTGAACTTGACCGTGACCGTGTGGCCCCCGTTCGTACCTGTCACTGACGTGATGTCGCGGTAGCCGGCGATCGTGACGACGTTGGTCGACGTCCCGTCGGGATCCCCGCGCTGTTGCTGCCACGCGTAGCGGAAGTCGCCCGCCGTGATGGGCACCCCGTCCGACCACACCGCCTTGGGGTTCAGGGTGTAGACGACCGTGAGGGGGTTCAGATTGAGCGGTTCTGCGGAGACGATCAGGTCCGCGTTGGCCATGGGCGTCCCGTTGGCATCGACCACGTAGGGGCTGGGCAGGACGCCCCCGAGCACCGTCAGCGTCGCGGGCGAGTCACCCGACGGCGTGTTCGGGTTGCACCCGGTCGGGCTCCCGGTCATCCCGAACGCGATCGAGCCACCCGACACCCCGACGTAGGTGACCGTCGTGCTGCCCACTCCGGGACCACCGCAGGCGGAAGCCACCACGGCCAACGCGCCGAGGACCGAGGTCAGCCGGACCAGCCCGCGCCAGCGCCGGGGGCGTCGGCCCCGGCCGGTCACTGCAGCCGGAGATCCAGGGTGACTGTCGTGAAAGCGAAGATGATGGCGACCGTGACCGTGATGCGGTCAAGGTTGCGCTCCACGACCGTCGAGCCCTGCGCGGCCGCTCCGACACTGCCGCCGAACATGTCGGACAGGCCGCCTCCCTTGCCGCTGTGCATCAGGATCAGGAAGATCAGCCCGAGCGCGCTCAACACCTCGATGACGATGTACACCCAGGTGACGGCATTCACGGTTGTTGCCAACAACGGAGGATCCTCCAGCTCGGGCTAGCCCAGGACGAGCGAATCGCCTGCTCGGGCTAGGAACGGTAGCAGGCGGCGCTGGCCCTTATGACGTCAGTGAACTTGGCCGCATCCAGGCTGGCACCCCCTACGAGCAGGCCGTCCACGTCGGGTTCCGCCATCAGGTCGGCTGCGTTCTCCCCGTTCACCGAGCCGCCGTACTGGATCCGCACGCCGGCCGCCGCCTCGTCGCCGCCCAGCTTGCCGAGGAGGGAACGGATGAACACACAGGCGTCCTCGGCGTCCATCGCGGTGGCCGCCTTGCCGGTCCCGATGGCCCAGATCGGCTCGTAGGCCAAGACCAACCCCGCCAGCACCTCGGGCGCCAGCCCGCTCAGCGCCGCCAGCACCTGCGCCTCGAGGACACTCTCGGTCCGGCCCGCTTCGCGCTGCTCCTCGCTCTCCCCCACACACACGATCGGCGTCATCTCGTGGCGCAGGACCGCCCGCAGCGTGGCGGCGACCGCCGCGTCGTCCATACCGAACAGCGTGCGCCGCTCCGAATGCCCGACGATCACGTACCCGATCCCCAGCCGCGCCAGGAAGCGGGGACTGACCTCGCCGGTGAACGCGCCGGCATCCTCGGCCGAACAATGTTGCGCGCCCAGCGCGAACGGCAGGTGCTCCTTCTCGACAAGCGTCTGCACCGTGCGCAGGTCGGTGAAGGGAGGGTGGACCGACACGTCCAGGCGCGCGACATCGTCGGCCTTCACCCGCAGCCCGAGGTCGCGCACCGTGTGCAGCGCCTCGATGTGGTCGTGGTGCATCTTCCAGTTCCCGCTCACCAGCGGGCGCCTGGTCGTCACCCCTTCGGCGCGTTCGGAGCGGCGCGCAGTGCGTCGATCCCTGGGAGGTGCCCGTCCGACTCGATGAAGGACAGCGAAGCGCCGCCGCCCGTCGACAAGTAGCCCACCTTGTCCTTGAGGCCGAGCTCCTCGAGCGCGCTCGCGCTGTCGCCGCCGCCGACCACGGAGAAGCCCGAGGCGTGGGCGACCGCCTCGGCCACCACCCGGGTGCCCTCGGCAAAGCGGTGGTCCTCGAACGCCCCGAGCGGCCCGTTCCACAGCACGGTGCCCGCCTCACCGACCGCCGTCGCGAACGCGGCGGCCGAGTCGGGCCCGATGTCGAGCCCGGTCCAGCCGTCGGGCAGGTCGCCCTCGACCACCTTCACGCTCCCCTTGTGCCCCTCCCCCTGCGGAGACGGCCCGAACGACCCGCCCGGCTCGAGCGCCCGCGTGTCGGTCGGCAGCAAGATGCGCGCACCGGACTCCAGCAAGGTCCGGCAGTCCTCGAGGTGGGCCTCGTCGAAGAGCGAGTTGCCGACGTGCTGGCCGCGCGCCGCCATGAACGTGAACGCCATGCCCCCGCCCACGATCAACGTGTCCACCTTGGTCGCCAGCACCTTGAGAACCTCGAGCTTGTCCGCAATTTTGGCACCGCCGACGACGGCGACGAACGGCCGCGCCGGCGCTTCGAGGATCCCGCCCAGCACCTCGATCTCCCGTGCAAAACGCAGGCCGGCCGCGCTCGGGAGGAATTGCGGCGGACCGACGATCGATCCGTGGGCGCGGTGGGCCGCCCCGAACGCCTCGTCCACATAGGCGTCGTACCCGTCGATCAGCCGTTGTACGAACGCAGGATCGTTTGCCTTCTCGCCCGGGTCGAAGCGCAGGTTCTCGGTCAGCGCAACACCCGGACACAGTGCGGCGAGGCGCTCGCGCACCGGGTCCATCTCCCACCGCGGGTCGGGTGCGCCCGAGGGCCGGCCGAGGTGCGACGCCGCCGTGACGTCGGCGCCCTCTTCCAGGAGCCGTCGCAGCGTCGGCAGCGCGGCGTTGATGCGGAAGTCGTCGGCCACCGTGGCCTTGCCGCGCACGCCGAGGTGCAGCGGGACGTTGAAGTCGACCCGCACGAGCACCCGCTTGCCCTCGAGGGGCGGCAGGTCGGTGAGGAGCGGGATGCCGGAGAGCGGGTCGGTCGTCACGAGCTGCTCCGGATCCGGGTGCCGCTCAGCTCTTGCCCCCGACCAGGACCGCCAGGTCGACCAGCCGGTTCGAGTACCCCCACTCGTTGTCGTACCAGCCGTTCGTCTTCACCAGCGAGAGCTCGGCGCTGATCGGCATCACGATCGTGAGGCCGGCGTCGAACGTGCACGAGGCCGGCGAGCCGACGATGTCGCTCGAGACGATGGGGTCTTCGGTGTACTCGAGGACCCGGTCGAGAGGCGGCTTGGCCGCCGCCTCGGCGAACGCCGCGTTGACTTCCGCCACGGACGGGTTCCCCTTGACCACGGCGGTGAAGTCGGTGATGGAGCCGGTCGGTACCGGCACCCGCAGCGCGGTCCCGTCGAGGCGGCCTTTCATGGCCTCGAGCACGAGACCCGGTCGCCCGTGCCGCGCCGGTGGACGCCGGCACGATGTTGGCGGCCGCGGCCCGCGCCCGGCGCAGGTCCTTGTGCGGGAGGTCCAGCAGGTTCTGGTCGTTCGTGTACGCGTGCACCGTGGTCATGAGCCCGCTCACCACTTCGAACGCGTCGTCGATCACCTTCACCATCGGCACGAAACAGTTCGTCGTGCACGAGGCATTCGACACCACGACGTGGTGGACGGGGTCATAGTCCTTGTCGTTCACGCCGATCACGAACGTGGCGTCGGCGTCGGACGACGGAGCCGAGATGATGACCCGCTTGACCGTCTCCCCGAGGTGTACGGCCGCCGCCTCCCGGCTGGTGAAGAGCCCGGTCGACTCGAGCACGACCTCGGCGTCGAGCTCGGCCCAAGGCAGCAGCGCCGGCTCGCGCTCGGCCAGCACCCGGATGTGGCGGTCGCCCACGAGGAGGTCGCTGCCCTCGACGTCGACCGGCACGGGCAGGCGACCCTGGGTGGAGTCGTAGCGCAGCAGGTGGGCGAGCGTGTCGGGCGAGGTGAGGTCGTTGACCCCGACCACCTCGACGTCGGCGCCGGTGGCCAGCACGGCGCGCAGGAAGGTGCGCCCGATGCGCCCGAAGCCGTTGATCCCGACCCGCACGGTCATGTCATTTTCCTCTTTCTCGGTGCGACCGGCGTCTATGCCAGCAGACCCGCCAGCGCCTGCGCCAGTTTGGCGGGGCTGTGGACAAGTCGGTTCTCGCCCGTCAGGGGAACGTCGTGGACGGGTACATCCGTCGCACCGATCCCCATGCCCTGGATGGTGTCACAGACGACCACATCCACAGTGACATTGTGCCTGGCCAGGGCGGCAACGTGCGCGGCCACGTCAAAACCCTCCGTTTCGGGGACCTGTGGACGCAGGTTGCAGACGTACACGACCTGAGCGTCCGACTGGGCCAGCGCCTCGGCGATGCCGTGCACCGAGACGGCGGCCAGCACGCTGGTGAACAAGGACCCGGGCCCGATCACCACCTGGTGCGCCTCGAGGATCCGCTCGACGGCCAACGGCGGCGGCTGGGCGTCGTCGGGCACGAGCGAGACCGCCGACAGGCCGCCCGTTCCCATGACCGCGACCTGGCCGGCGACCGTGCCCTGGGCCGACTCGGCCTTGAGCACCACCGGCTCGGTCGTCGCCGGCAGCACGTCGCCCCGGGCGCCCAACAGCAGCGCCGCCTCCCGCACGCCCTGCACCAGGTCGCCCGTGGCGTCGATCAGCCCCAGCAGGATCAGGTTGCCCAGCGCATGCCCCGCCAGCTCGCCCTCGTCGTAGCGCCGCTCGAACGCGACGGCCAGCGCGGAGTCCTCCTCGGCCAGCGCGACGAGGCATTTGCGGATGTCGCCGAGCGCGACCACGTTCAGCAACTCGCGCAAGCGGCCGCTGCTGCCGCCGTCGTCGGCCACCGACACGATCCCGGTGAGCAGGCCGGCGTACCGCCGTGCCGCCTTGAGCGTCACGGCCGTGCCGTGCCCCCCGCCGATGGCCACGACCGCCGGCCGTGCCTCAGTCACGATCGATGTCCCGGTGGAAGACGGACACGCCCTCTCCGTGCCCGCCGAGGCGCTCCGCCAAAGCCTCGGCCAGCGCGACCGAGCGGTGCCGCCCACCCGTGCAGCCCATGGCGATGGTCAGGTACGACTTCCCCTCACGCACGAAGGCCGGGAGGATGCTCGAGAGGAGGTCGTCGAGCTTCTCCAGGAACGACGCCGACTCGGGCTGCCCGAGCACCCACTCCCGCACCGGCTCGTCGAGGCCGCTGTACGGGCGCAGCTCCTCGATCCAGAACGGGTTCGGCAGGAAACGGCAGTCGAACACGATGTCGACGTCGAGCGGGATGCCGTGCTTGTACCCGAACGAGACGACGGACGTCTGCATACTCGGCACGTCCTCGGACCCGAAGGCCTCGAGGATGCGGGCCCGCAGCTGGTTGGAGTTCAGCTCGGCCGTGTCGACGAGCAGATCGGCCCGCGCCCGGACGGGCTCGAGCAGCTCGCGCTCCCGGGCGATCGACGCCTCCACCCCGCGGCGGGAAGCGGATGACGCCGCCGGGTGCCCTCGTAGCGGCGCACCAACACGTCATCGGGCGCGTCGAGGAACACGACGCGCACACGCTTGCGTGTGCCCCGCAGCTCGTCGAGCACGTCGGGCAGGTCGTCGAAGTACTCGGGCCCGGTGTCGGAGCCACCCCGTCCGATGACCAGTGCGACGCGTTCGATGCCTGACCCGGGCCGGTCGGCCATCTCGACCATCTTCATGATGAGCGCCGCCGGCAGGTTGTCGATGACGAACCAGCCCACGTCCTCCAACGCGGCTGCCGCCGTCGACCGGCCGGCGCCCGACATCCCCGTGACCACGGCGAACTCGCTCATCGCCCCCCAGCCTTGCGCACACCTTCGTAGACGGCGAGACCGACCTCGTCGGGCAGCCATGACCGGGACAGGAGCTCCTCGAGGGAGGCCGCCCGCACGGCGTTGACGCCCCCGAATTCCTTGACCAGCCGGGCCTTGCGGGCCGGCCCGAGGCCCGGGATGTCGTCGAGGATGCTCTTGGTCATCCGCTTGCCCCGGCGCTCCCGGTGGAACGTGATGGCGAAGCGGTGGGCCTCGTCGCGTACCCGCTGCAGGAGGTAGAGCGCGTCCGAGCCCCGGCGCAGGCGGATGGGGTCCGGCGATCCCGGCCGGTACACCTCCTCGAACTGCTTGGCCAACGCGGCCAACTCGATCTCGTTCTCCAGCCCGAGCTCGCGCACGACCCGCTCGGCCACGTGCAGCTGCCCCTTGCCCCCGTCGACCAGCAGCAGGTTGGGCTTGTACGCGAAGCGCTTGGGCCGTTCACCCACCGGTTGCTTCTCGGCCACCCGCAGCGCGGTCAGCCGCCGGGTCAATACCTCCTCCATGGCGGCGTAGTCGTCGTTGCCGCCCACGGTCTTGACCTTGAAGCGGCGGTAGTCCGAGCGCTTGGCGAGTCCGTCCTCGAACACGACCATGGAGCCCACGTAGTCGGTGCCCTGCAGGTGGCTCATGTCGTAGCACTCGATCCGCAGCGGCGCCTCGCGCAACGACAGTTCACTCTGGAGCTCGGTCAGCGCCTTCGACCGCGCGTTGTGGTCCGACGCCGCGCCGGAGCCGATGCCGCGCCAGGTCCTCGCTCGCCGAGCGCGTCACGGTCTCCTGCAGCGCACGCTTGGCCCCGCGCAGCGGCACGGCGATGTCGACCGGCCCGCCGCGCACATGGCGCAGCCAACTTTCGATCGGCTCGCGGTCGTTCGGCTCCTCGGGCACCAACACCCGCCGCGGCACCTCGGCGCCATCCGCGCCGTACACCTGCGAGACGATCGTCGACATGAACTCGGGCCCGGACAGGTCCTCCACCTTCTCGGCCACAAAGCCCCGGTGCCCGACGACGCGGCCCCGCCGCACCCGGAAGATCTGCACCGAAGCCTCGAGCGGGTCCTCGGCGAGACCGACGACGTCGAAGTCCTCCGAGCGATCAGACACCATCTGTTGGGTGTCCGCCGCCTTGTGCACCGCGGTGATCCGGTCGCGCAGGCGCGCCGCCCGTTCGAACTGCAGGGCGTCGGAGGCGGACAGCATCTCCGCCTCGAGGCCGGCGAGAATCGGCTCGGTGTCCCCCGACAGGAATCGCATCAGGTCGTTGACGTAGCCGTCGTAGGCCTCGTGATCGACGGCGCCGACGCACGGCCCCGAGCAGCGGTCGATGTCGAAGAGCAGGCAGGGCCGTCCCAGTCGCTTGTGCCGCACGAACTTCGTGTCCGAGCACGTGCGGACCGGGAAGCTCCGGATGAGGAGGTCGAGGGTCTGGCGGATGGCGTAGGCATGCCCGTAGGGGCCGAAGTAGCGGACACCCTTCCGCTTGCGACCCCGCACCACGGCCGGCCGCGGCCACTCCTCGTTCAGCGTGATGGCCAGCCAGGGGTAGCTCTTGTCGTCCTTGAGCCGCACGTTGTAGCGGGGCAGGTGGGACTGGATGAGCGAGTGCTCCAGGATCAGCGCGTCGACCTCGGTGTCCACCACGACCCACTCGACGTGGTCCGCCTGGGCCACCATCTGGGCCGTGCGAGGCATGAGCTTGGCCGAGTCCTGCCAGTAATTGGGCAGGCGGTGGCGCAGGGACTTGGCCTTGCCCACGTAGAGGACCCGGCCCTCGGCGTCCTGGAATTGGTAGACCCCCGGGGCGTCGGGAATCGAGCCCGTAGGCGGCCGGTACTGCATCGATCCCACTCTCGCGCAGCGCTGGTACCGGCCGGTACAATGGTGGAGCCGGCCTGGTATCCGGCAGACAACCTCGCATCGAGGCCGACATACCCGCGGATGGGCGACCAGGCTGTCCCCGCCGGCCAGATCGATGCTCTCTCCCGAAAAGGGGGCATACAGAATGCTCAGGCTCCAGGCGCCCCTCGCAGAGCGCTACACGGCCGCGAACGACGACGAGCTGGCCGCCATGATCGGCGCCGCCAAGGCTGCGCTCGGCTCCCGGCTCTTCATCCTCGGCCACCACTACCAGCGGGACGACGTGATGTGCTGGGCGGATGCCCGAGGCGACTCCTTCGGCCTCTCCCGCATCGCGGCCGGCCAGGAGGACGCGGAGTACATCGTCTTCTGCGGCGTCCATTTCATGGCGGAGTCCGCCGACGTGCTGACCGGCGCGCACCAGCAGGTGCTGCTGCCGGACCTCAACGCCGGCTGTTCGATGGCCGACATGGCGGACATCGATCAGGTGGAGGAGGCCTGGGACGAGCTGGCCCAGATCATCGACGTGGACCGCCTGATACCGGTCACCTATATGAACTCCGCCGCCGCACTCAAGGCATTCGTCGGCCGCAAGGGCGGGGCGGTCTGCACCTCGTCCAACGCGCGGGCCGTCCTCACCTGGGCGCTCGAGCGTGGTGAGCGCGTCCTGTTCTTCCCGGACCAGCACCTCGGCCGGAACACCGGCTACCAGTTGGGCTACGGGCCGGACGACATGCGCGTCTGGAACCCGCGCCAGGCGCTGGGCGGCCTGACCGACCGCGAGGCGAAGGAATCGACGCTTCTGCTGTGGAAGGGGCACTGTTCGGTGCACCAGCGCTTCCGACCCGAGCACGTCGAGGCCTTCCGCGCCGAGCACCCCGACGGCATCGTGATGGTCCACCCGGAGTGCGCGCACGAGGTCGTGGAGCTGGGCGACATCACCGGCTCGACCGACGCCATCATCAAGGCCGTCGACGCAGCTCCCGCAGGTTCGGTCATCGGCGTGGCCACCGAGATCCACCTCGTGAACCGGCTCGACAACGAGTCGCCGGACAAGACCGTCGTCTGCCTCGACCCGCTCGTGTGCCCGTGCTCGACCATGTCGCGCATCGACCCGCAGCACTTGGCCTGGATCCTCGAGGGCCTCGTCGCGGGCGAGGTGCGCAATCGGATCGTGGTCGACCCCGACACGGCCGAGTGGGCGAAGGTCGCGCTCGAGCGGATGCTCGCCATCACCTGAGTCGGATCCATCGGTGCACGCCGGCACCGCGTCGATCCCGCCTTCGCGCCGGTAGGGTCCCGAGCAACGCGCCACGCGTCGATCCGGAGGCCGCACCGATGCCCGACTATCCCTCCTTCCTCTCCGAGACCAATCACGTCGAACCGGTTCCACGCCGCATTCGTGCCGTGCTGGCGGGCGAGACCATCGTCGACACGACCGCAGCTCGTTACGTGTGGGAGTGGGCCGGCTTCCCGCAGTACTACATCCCGCTCGCCGATGTCCGGGCCGACGCCCTCGTCGACGAGGAGGGTACCGAGGAGACACCGCGTGGGGACGTGAAGGTCTTCGGCGTGCGCGTCGGCGACGTCCATCGTCCGAAGGCTGCCAAGGTCCTCGGAGCAGCCAAGGTCGACGGGCTCGACGACACCGTGCGCTTCGAGTGGTCCGCCTTCGACGCCTGGTACGAGGAGGACGAGCAGGTCTTCGTCCATCCCCGCAACCCGTACACGCGGGTGGACACTCTGCGCTCCACCCGCACCGTGCGCGTCGAGTCGCACGGGGTCGTCCTCGCCGAGACGTCGTCGCCCGTGCTCTGCTTCGAGACAGGGCTTCCGACCCGCTACTACCTCAACCGCACCGACGTCGACTTCACCAAGCTCGTGTCGTCGGACACCGTGACGTCGTGTCCGTACAAGGGGACGACCACCGGCTACTGGTCGGCGGTCGTCGACGGTCGGACGCACCCCGACGTCGCGTGGACCTACGACTTCCCCGCCCGCGAGGTCCTCCCCCTCGCCGGGCTCATCGCGTTCTACAACGAGAAGATCGACATCTTCCTCGACGGCGTCCGGCTCGAGCGACCAGAAACCGGAATGTCCCGCACGCGCTGACGGCAACGTCGCCGGGGGGCGCGCGTTCGAACTGCCGTTGCGCATCTCCTCGTCGAAACCCTTCGCTCGGAGAAAGGCCGCTCCATATACTTCGCGCCACGCGGGTAAGGCGGAATAGGGAGGCGGCATGCGACGGGCTCTGATGACGGCTGGCGTCGGCCTCGCGTCGATGTGCGGGTTCTTGACACTCTCGGCCACCCCGGCCGCCGCGACGACGACGCCAACAACGACTTCGCTCCCTGTCGTGCCGGCCGCCGTCGGTGTGCCGAGCCTGATGACCGCCACGATCGTCCCGAACGGATCCGGCACGAACCAGATCACCGGGACCGTCGACTTCGAAGACGGCGGGATCACCATCTCTGGTTGTGGCAGCGCTCAAGTCTTTGCCAACGGGACCGGTGTCGACGGCGAGGCGCAGTGCGAGATCACGTACGCGTCGACCGGCACCAACAACATCACGGCCGTCTATTCGGGCGATTCCAACTGGGGCGGATCGACGTCGCCCATCGCAGCCGAGAACGTGCTCCTGCCCGCCACGGTGAGCGTCTCCGCTCCCGCCACGGCGATGCTCAACCAATCCGTACAGCTCTCGACAACCGTGTCGGGTTCCGGTGCCACACCGACCGGATCCGTGCTGCTCACAGACGCCAGCAACAACACGATCTGCACGATCACCCTCAGTGGCGGAACGGGTCACTGCAACCACACCTTCACCGCGGGCTGGCAACCAGACCGTCATCACCGCCAACTACCAGGGCAACTCCACCTACGCCAACTCCGCTGGGAGCAACTCCTTCGGCTCGACGACCATCGACGTCCAGAAGTCGCCCACGATGACCGCCATCACCTCGGTCGTGGAGAACCCGATCCCGTCGATCCAATTGCCGAGCGGTGTGACCGCCTACTCGATGACCTTCACGGCCACCGTCACGGCGTCCGGATCGAGCCCCATCCTCAACGGATCGATCACCTTCACGAAGGGCGGCCAGACCATTTCGTGCTCGGGCAGCCTTACGGTGATCGGTACGTCCCCGCGGTCGGCCACCTGTACCGACGACAACCCCGAGGACTTCCGCGGCCCCATCGTCGCCAGTTACTCGGGCGACCCCAATTTGGGCGGACTCGTCGTCCTCCCCTGTCTCGCCATCGTTCGTCCCCGATCCCACGAACATCTCCTCGGTGACCGCGTCACCCACGTCGCCCGTCGAAGGGCAGAGCGTGACGCTGAGCGCGGGCGTGAGCGCGTACGTTGACCCGGTCCTCGGCCCTGTCGGCTTCGTCGCCTTCGACTCCGGCAGCACCCCCCTGTGCGTCGCCGAGGTGAACAGCTAGTCCGTCGCCACCTGTCAGACCTCGGCCTTCCCGGCTGGCACCAACGCCTTCACCGCGACGTACGAGGATCCGGCGGGCGGCTACGGGTCGTCGACCCGTGGTCCGCACTCCCATCACCGTCGGCGGGACCTTGTACCCGGTCGTCGGGATGGCGGCGACGCGCTGACGGCGGTGGGTACTGGATCGTCCGCTCCGATGGTTCCGTCTCGGCCTTCGGTGACGCCGCCGACTACGGCTCCATGTTCGGGCAAGCACTGAACAAGCCCATCGTCGGCATGGCCGCGACGCCCGACGGTGGCGGGTACTGGCTGGTCGCGTCCGACGGCGGCATCTTCAGCTTCGGCGACGCCCCGTTCTACGGGTCGACCGGCTCGATCACGCTGAACAAGCCGATCGTCGGCATGGCCGCGACGCCCGACGGCAAGGGCTACTACTTCGTCGCGTCCGACGGCGGGGTCTTCACCTACGGCGACGCCCGCTTCCAGGGCAGCATGGGTGCCACCCCCTTGAACCAGCCGGTCGTCGGCATGGCGCTCGACGGAGCGACCGGCGGCTACTGGCTCGTGGCCGCGGACGGCGGCATCTTCTCGTTCCACGCCCCGTTCCTCGGCTCGACGGGCGGCATCAGGCTCAACAAGCCGATCGTGGGCATGGAGGCCGCACCCGACGGCTCCGGCTATCGCTTCGTGGCGTCCGACGGCGGCGTGTTCTGCTACGGCTTGCCCTTCGAAGGCTCGGCGGGGGGCATGGCGCTCGATCAGCCCGTCGTCGGCATGGCACCCGACGGCCTCGATGGCTACTGGCTGGTGGCGCGGGACGGCGGGCTGTTCAACTACAACGCGCCCTACCTGGGGGCAGCGACATAGGAGGGCGCTCCCACAAGCCCCCGACGCGGCCGCAGCGTCCGCGAACCGATTCGCCGCACCGAGCGTCCCTCACCATGTGACATCCAGCTCCGGAGCGCGTCACCATGGGGCCGTGCGGCGGTTGGCAACAACGCTGGTGCTGGTGCTCGGCCTCTCCGTCGGCGCCGTGACGTTCGCAGCCACGGCGGGCGCCGCAAGTCGTGGGTCCGGCCAGAGCGTGTCCTCGAGCCAGTACCCGGGCCCCTGTCTGACCTCGACCCGGACGTCCATTGCTGCGGTCCCGGCGGCGCAGGTGCCGGTGGTGGAGAACGCCGTGCGGGCCCTGGTCGGCGCCCGCTTCGAGGGCATCGGGCAATGCGCCCACGGACTGTTGTTCCTGATGCTCACGCCCGGCAGCGAGAACGTGGCGCAACGGGTGCGGGCGCGCTTCGGTCCCTCGGTGCGGATCATGGTCGGCTTCACGGTCTGGGACGGCAAGCCGGGCCGCAGCCCGCGGTGTCCGGCCCTCCCCACTGACGCCCGGCCGCAGCGGGACATCACGGCCACGCTGCACCTCGACGCCACCAAAGTCGCCAGTGGGTCGAACCTCGAGGGACACATCGTGTTCCGGGACGTGGGCACGAGCCCCGTCCGGGTCCTCACGGTGCAGCCGATCAGCGTGGAGTTGGTCAAGCCAGGGACGCACCGGGTCGTGGCCGGCTATGCCGGTGCGATTGCCGGCACGGGGTACGCGCCGCTTCTCGCTCCGGGTCAGACGCAGACGGTCGCCATCGTCGGTGGGACGGCCCGTTGCGACGGTGGCATCGGTTCCACCGCGCCGCCCGGGCGCTACGACGCGGTGGGCCTGGTGAGCGGACCCGGCGTCACGGGAGCCGGCCCGCCCGGGAACACCCTGACGAATCCGGTGCCGGTCCGGATCGTCCGGCCGCGCTGACGGCTACTTCGCCAGCCCCAGGACCGGCTTGAGCACCTCGCCGGTGTAGCTGCCCGCCGTCTTGGCCACCTGCTCGGGCGTGCCCTCGGCGATCACGGTGCCGCCCTTGTCGCCGCCCTCGGGCCCGAGGTCGATGATCCAGTCGGCCGTCTTCACCACGTCGAGGTTGTGCTCGATCACCACGACCGTGTTGCCCTGCTCCACCAGCCGCCCCAGGACGTCGAGCAGCTTGCGGGTGTCGTCGAAGTGCAGCCCCGTGGTGGGCTCGTCGAGGATGTAGAAGGTGTGCCCGGTCGGGCGCCGGCTCAGCTCGCTGGCCAGCTTCACCCGCTGCGCCTCGCCGCCCGACAGCGTCGGGGCCGGCTGCCCCAGGCGCACGTAGCCCGAGGCCGACGTCGACCAGCGTCTGCATGTGGCGGGCGATCGGCGGCTGGCGCTCGAAGAAGGTCAGCGCCTCCTCGCACGACAGGTCGAGCACGTCGGCGATCGTCTTGCCCCGGAACGTGATCTCGAGCGTGTCGCGGTTGTAGCGCGCCCCGCCGCAGATCTCGCACGGCACGTAGACGTCGGGCAGGAAGTGCATCTCGATCTTGATCGTCCCGTCACCCGGCGCACGCCTCGCAGCGCCCACCGCGCACGTTGAAGGAGAACCGTCCGGGCTGGTACCCGCGCACCTTCGCCTCCGCCGTCTGCGCGAAGAGCTTGCGGATGTGGTCGAAGACGCCCGTGTAGGTGGCCGGGTTCGACCGCGGGGTGCGCCCGATCGGCGCCTGGTCCACGTCGACCACCTTGTCCAGGAACTGCATGCCCTCGACCTTGCGGTGCCGTCCCGGCAGCGCCTTGGCCCGGTGCAGCGTCTGCGCCAGCGAGCGCAACAAGATGTCGTTCACGAGCGTCGACTTGCCCGAGCCCGACACTCCGGTCACCGCGATCATGCACCCCAGCGGGAACGAGACGTCGATGTCGCGCAGGTTGTGCTCGCGGGCGCCGCGCACGGTGACGACCTCGCCCGTCCCGGGCCGGCGCCGTGCCGGCACCGGGATCGACCGCTTGCCCGAGAGGTACTGGCCCGTGATGGAGTTCTTGTTCGTCACCAGCCCGCCCCGCCCGGTCACCGGCCCCGCGTGCACGATGTTGCCGCCGTGCTCCCCCGCGCCCGGCCCGATGTCGACGGCGTAGTCCGCCGCGCGGATCGTCTCCTCGTCGTGCTCGACGACGATGACGGTGTTGCCCAGATTCCGCAGCCGCTCCAGCGTGCCGATGAGCCGCTGGTTGTCGCGCTGGTGCAGGCCGATGGAGGGCTCGTCCAGCACGTAGAGGACGCCGACCAGGCCGCTGCCGATCTGGCTGGCGAGCCGGATCCGTTGCGCCTCACCCCCGAGAGCGTGCCCGCCGAGCGCGCCAGCGACAGGTAGTCGAGCCCGACGTCGAGGAGGAACTGCATGCGCTCGCGCACTTCCTTCAGCACCCGGTCGGCGATCATGTGCTCGCGGTCGCTGAGCTCGAGCTTGGCCATCGCGTCGACGGCGCTCTCGATCGACAGGCTGCACAGCTCGTAGATGTTGCGCCCGTCCACCGTGACGGCCAGCGACTCGGGCTTGAGCCGCGCCCCGTGGCACTCGGGGCAGTCCACCTCGCGCATGTACTGCTCGATCTGCTCGCGCGACCAGTCCGACTCGGACTCGCCGTGGCGCCGCTGCAGCCACGGGATGATGCCTTCGAAGTGCGCGTCGTACGAGCGGGTGCGGTTGAAGCGGTTCTTGTAGGTCACCCGCACGGCCCGGTTCCCCGTCCCGTACAAGATGAGCTTCTTGTCCTTCGCCTTGAGCTTCTTCCACGGCGTCGTCGAAGTCGAAGCCGCCGGCCTCGGCCACGCCCGCCTGCAGCCCCACGAAGTACTCGCTCCGCGCCCCGGCCCACGGCGCCAGCGCGCCCTCGGCCAGGGAGAGCGAGTCGTCGGGCACGACGAGCTCGGGGTCGACCTCGAAACGGGTCCCCAACCCGGCGCACAAGGGGCAGGCCCCGTAGGGCGAGTTGAAGGAGAAGTTGCGCGGCGCCGGCTCCTCGAAGCTGAACCCGCAGTGCGTGCAGGCAAGATGCTGGGAGAAGGTGATCGCCTCGTCGCTCTCGCCACCCTCGGAGCCGTTCATCACGAGCACCTCGGCCGTGCCGCCGGTCAGCGCGAGCGCCGTCTCGATCGACTCGGTCAGGCGTTGGCGGATGTTGGCCCGCCGGATGAGGCGGTCGACCACCACCTCGATCGTGTGGGTCTCGTAGCGCGCCAGTGCGACCTCGGCCCGGTCGGCCAGCTCCAACGGCACGCCGTCGACCCGCACCCGGGCGAAGCCCTGCTTGGCCAGGTCGTCGAGCAGCGAGCTGTACTCGCCCTTGCGGCCCCGCACGACGGGCGCCATGACCTGGAAGCGGGTCCCCTCGGGCAGCTCGAGCACCCGGTCGACGATCTGCTGGGGCGTCTGGCGGGCGACCGGCCGGCCGCAGTTGGGGCAGTGCGGGTGCCCGATGCGGGCGTAGAGGAGCCGCAGGTAGTCGTAGACCTCGGTGATGGTCCCGACCGTCGAGCGCGGGTTGCGGCTGGCCGACTTCTGGTCGATGGAGATGGCCGGCGACAGGCCCTCGATGAAGTCGACGTCGGGCTTGTCCATCTGGCCCAGGAACTGGCGGGCGTAGGCCGACAGCGACTCGACGTAGCGGCGCTGGCCCTCGGCGTAGATCGTGTCGAAGGCCAGCGACGACTTGCCCGACCCCGACAGCCCCGTGAAGACGATGAGCTCGTCCCGCGGCAAATCAAGGTTGACGTCACGCAGATTGTGTTCACGGGCGCCGCGAATGACCAGACGGTCGGCCATCCGGGCAGGATACCGGCGCCCTGTGTCACCTCCGGCTGCTCCTGGTCAGGCCACCGCGCCGGTCCGGTCAGAACCGACGCGGCGGTCTCCGAGACTCAGGCGCCGGCCATCCCGACCACCGGCGCGTTGAGGTGGAGGGCGCCGGCCGGGTCCCGGAACGGGCGTCGCCGTAGTTGAAGACCCCCCCCGTCGGAGGCGGCGAGCCAGTAGCCCTTGCCGCTCGGCGAGCCGGCCATGCCCCCCACCGGCTTGTTGAGCACGATGCAGGGTTACCCGAACAGGGCACCGGCGCCGAACGGGCTCAGCGCGCTCTCCTATTCGAGGGTCACGTCCTCGTCACCCCAGTACGCCTCGACGGCCGAAATCAGTCCGTCGTCGGTGATCGTGAAGATCTCCACGCCGCGGATGTGCATGGTCGCGCCGCCCTCAAGGCCGAGCGTGATGTGGAAGCGGATGCCGGCCTTGTCCGCAACCGGGTGGCACTCCTCCACCTCGAAGGTCATGGACTCGCACGCGTCGAAGGACTGCTTGATGAACGCGTGGATCTCGTCGCGTCCGTTGTGGACGCCGGACGGGTACGGGTCGACCTGCACGGCGTCGGGCGTGAAGAGCGCGGCGTACTTGTCGGCGTCTCGCGAGCTGGCGGCCTCGGCGTAGCGGGCCATGGCGTCGCGGAGTTGGGTCGTCGTCGGCATGGCCGGAGACGCTAGAGGGCAGACCGCGGGTGCCCGGGCTGGGACTTCATCTGCTCGGGCTGGGCGTCCGGCCTGGCCACCATGACGGTTATCTCAACGAGCAGCGCCACGCTCTAACGCGGCGACAACCCGCTCCGCTCAGCCCGGAATGGCCGAGCGGATCTCGGCGATCTCGTCGCGGAGCAGTGCCGCCTCCTCGTAGCGGAGGTCGGCGGCGGCGGCCTTCATCTCCGACTCGAGCTGGGTGATCAGCTCCACCGCCTCGGCCGGCGTCGACGCGTCACCTTCGGTGAGCAGACTCGGCCGGTGCTCGCCGGTTGCCGCGTACAGCCGCGTTGCTTTCGCACCTCGGCGCGACTGCGTCCAGCACGCGTGGCGCGGCCGTCGCTCCCGACCCCGCCGGAGCCCCGGATGCGCTCGAGGATGTCGGTGACCGACTTGCGGATGGTCTGGGGGTCGATGCCGTGCTCAAGGTTGTAGGCCGTCTGCACCTCGCGCCGGCGCTGGGTCACCGAGACGGCCTCGCGCATGGAGTCGGTGATCGTGTCGGCGTACAGCACCACTATTCCGTCGACGTTGCGGGCCGCCCGGCCCATGGTCTGGATGAGCGACGACGCCGAACGCAGGAACCCCTCCTTGTCCGCGTCCAGGATGGCGACCAGCGCCACCTCGGGCAGGTCGAGGCCCTCGCGCAGGAGGTTGATGCCGACGAGCACGTCGATGGAGCCGAGGCGCAGCTCGCGGAGGATCTCGATGCGGGTGATGGTGTCGATGTCGGAGTGCAGGTACTGCACCCGCACGCCGGCCTCGGACAGGTAGTCGGTCAGGTCCTCCGCCATCTTCTTGGTCAGCGTCGTCGACGAGCACGCGGCCACCGGCGCCGACCGTCTTGGTGATGCGGGCCAGCAGGTCGTCGATCTGGCCCTTCGTCGGCATGATCGTGACCTCGGGGTCGACCAGGCCGGTCGGGCGGATCACCTGCTCGGCGACCTGTTCTCGGACTGCTCGAGCTCGAATGGGCCCGGCGTGGCGGAGACGAACACGGTCTGGTGACACCCGCTCGACGAACTCGTCGAAGCGCAGCGGCCGGTTGTCCCGGGCCGACGGCAGGCGGAAGCCGTGCTCGACCAGCACGTCCTTGCGCGACTTGTCGCCGGCGTACTGCCCGTGCAGCTGCGGGACGGCGACATGGCTCTCGTCGATGACGCAGAGCTAGTCCTTGGGGAAGAAGTCGAGCAGCGTGTACGGCGTCTCACCGGGCTTGCGGCCGTCGAGATGGCGGCTGTAGTTCTCGATTCCCGAGCAGATGCCGGTCTCGGCCAGCATCTCGAGGTCGTGCTCGGTGCGCACCCGGAGGCGCTGCGCCTCGAGCAGTTTGCCCTGCTTCTCGAACTCCTGCAGAGCGCTCGCGCAGCTCGACCTCGATGGTGCCGACGGCCCGCTGGATGATCTCGTCGCCGGTCACGTAGTGCGTGGCGGCGTAGACGGCGACGTCCTCCATTTCGTCGCCCATCTCGCCGGTGAGGACGTCGAAGGGCACGATGCGCTCGATCGTGTCGCCGAACATCTCGACCCGCAGCGCGGCCTCTTCGTAGGCGGGGTGGATCTCGACGGTGTCGCCGCGGGCCCGGAAGGTGCCACGGACGAGGTTGACGTCGTTGCGGGCGTACTGGAGGTCGACGAGCCGGCGCAGTACCTCGCGCTGGTCGACCTGCTCCCCCACCGCCAGCCCGAGGATCCGATCTGCGTACTCGTCGGGCGAGCCCAGCCCGTAGATGCACGACACCGAGGCGACCACGATGACGTCGCGTCGCATGAGGAGCGAAGAGGTCGTGGCGTGCCGGAGCCGGTCGATCTCGTCGTTGATGGACGAGTCCTTCTCGATGTAGGTGTCCGTCGAGGGCAGGTACGCCTCGGGTTGGTAGTAGTCGTAGTAGCTGACGAAGAACTCGACCCGGTTCTTCGGGAACAGGTCGCGCAACTCCGACGAGAGCTGGGCGGCGAGCGACTTGTTCGGCTCGATGATCAGGGTCGGGCGCTGCACCTGCTCGATCATCCAGGCGATGGTCGCCGTCTTGCCCGAGCCGGTGATGCCCTGGAGGGTCTGGTAGCGGTCGCCGCGCGTGACCCCGTGGGCCAGCGACGTGATGGCCTGCGGCTGGTCGCCCGAAGGCTTGAACGGGGAGACGACCTCGAACTCGGGCATGGCTTTCCGAGGCTACCTGGGGGGTGTGCCGGGCCCGACGGGAGGCGCCGGGTTGGGGTCCGGCGGGAGCGCGGCGTGGCCGGCCGTCAGGCCGACGCCTCCTCGGGTGCGTCCTGCGGCAGCTCCTGCTGGGCGGCGAGCAGCCAGTCCCAGAGTTTGGCGACCTCGCGCTCGAGGGCGGGGCGGTCGGCCGAGTTGTCGAGGACGTAGTCGGCCTCCTTGCAGCGCTCCTCACGGGAGATCTGCGCGCGGATGCGCGCCTCGGCGTCGGCCCGGTCGAAGCCGCGCTGGGAGAGAAGGCGCTCGAGCGCGACGTCGGTCGGCGTGTCGACGACGACCACCTTGTGCAGCTTCACCGTCTCGCGGTGCAGCGCCGTGAGGAGCGGGATGGCCAGGACGACGATGTGGTCGGTGTCGGCGAGGGCGTCGCGCATCTCGATCATGCGGATGCCGATGGCGGGGTGGGTGATCGCGTTGAGGGCGAGGCGAGACTCCTCGTCGGCGAAGGCGACGTTGGCCAGGGCCTGGCGGTCGATCGTGCCGTCGGCGGCGACGATGCCCTGGCCGAAGCGATCGATGAGCGGCTGGTAGGCGGGACCGCCGGGGGCGACGACGTCGCGGGCGACCTGGTCCGCGTCGATGAGGACGGCGCCCCGCTCGACGAGCAGGTCGGCGACGGCGGACTTGCCCGAGCCGATGCCTCCCGTGAGGCCGACGGCCAACATCATCTAGGCGGCGCCGTTCCCGGGGGGGTCGGGCTGGCGGCGAGGCCGGCGGGCGACGGCGAAGAGCACGAGCGTCGTGTCGTCGGGCTCGTCGGTGACGAACCAGTCGTCGGCCGTGATGCCGGTGAGCCCGCCGCTGTCACCGCGGGCGAACACCTTGTAGACGAGCGGCAGCAGGCGGGTGTAGGCCCACACGTACCAGGAGTACGGCATGCGGTGGCGCAGGTCGAAGACGTCGAGGCGGAGGAGCTTGTTGCCCTTCATCCGTCGGGCCTCGAAGTCCGCCTTGACGTGTGGTTTGGCGTCGACGCCGCCGAGCCACACGTCGTCGAAGTGCCGGTCGAGCATGGCTTTGAGCTCGGCGCGGTCGAACAGGTGGAGGTGGAACGGGTTCTCGAAGTCGGTCGGGCCGTTGGGCGTGACGAGGCAGAGGACGCCGTCGTCGGTGATGACACGGGCGAGCTCGGCCATGTGGCGCTCGGGGTCGGTGAAGTGCTCGATCAGGTGCGACGAGCAGGCGCCGTCGAAGGTGGCGGTCTGGAGGCCGAGCGCCCGGGCGTCCATCTGGGCGACCTTGAGGCCCTCGGGCTCGTAGCGGGTGGCGGCGGTCGTCGTGGCGTCGGAGGAATAGTCGACCCCGAGGACGGTGCGGTCGGGCGCCAGGAAGCGGGCGGACTCGAACCCTGGCCGCAACCCACATCGAGGATGCGGCCCGACCCGATGCGCTCGAGGACGGCCCGATACCCCGCCTCATGCAGGGCGAGCAGGGAGTCCGGGGTCACCCCCTGCTGGGGCCGCTCCCCTGTGAGACGGCTCTTGGTGCTGGTGGCCACGGGGCGCTCCCTTCGCGTTCCAAATGCATGACGGCCCCTGGTGGCCGGGCCTGCTTACACTACCGGGCGACTTCTTGGCCCCTTGATGACCTCCACGTTCACTGTCACCGCCTCCCGGCGCTCCCGGGGGCGGCATGCCGCCAAACGCGGCGCGAAGAAGGAGAACGGTGAGAACGGAGGCGGGGGGAACGGCGGCGATCGCGATGCTGCCGCGGGCGAGGAGAAGGGCGCGGCTGGTGCCGCCGGCGGGGGAACGGGGGGAACGGCGGGGCTGGCGGGAACGGCGGGAATGGTGGGAACGGGGCGATTGCCGAGGTGGCGCCGGCCGGCCTGAGCGGCGCGGTCGTCAAGCGAGGCCGCTGGTGGTGGATCGGCGGCCTGGCGGCGGTGGCCGGCATGGCCTACGTCCCGTTGCTGGCGGTGCGCCCGGGGGTGGTCACCCCCGATACGAAGACCTACCTGTATCTCGATCCGACCAAGTTCCTGAGCCAGGTCGCGTTCATGTGGAACCCGACCGTCGCGCTGGGGACGGTCAACCACCAGTACATCGGCTACCTGTTCCCGATGGGGCCGTTCTACGCGGTCTTCCATCTGCTGGGTGTCCCGGTCTGGGTGGCCCAGCGCCTGTGGCTGGGCACAATCCTCTTCGGGGCCGGCCTCGGGGTCCTGTACCTGTGCCGCATCCTCGGCATGAAGGGGCCCGGGCCGGTGGCGGCGGCGCTGGCCTACATGCTGTCGCCCTACTTCCTGCAGTACGCCGGGCGGATATCGGTGATCCTGCTGCCGTGGGCGGGCCTGCCGTTCATGCTGGGCCTGACCATCGTGGCGCTGCGCCGGGGCGGCTGGCGCGAGCCGGCGCTGTTCGCCTTCGTCGTGGCCCTGGTGAGCGGCATCAACGCGAGCTCCGTCGATCTACGTCGGGCGTCGCGCCGATCCTCTGGCTGTTCTACGCGGTCGTGGTGCTGCGCGAGTCGACCTGGCGCCACGCCCTGGCGACCGGTCTGCGTATCTCGGTGCTGACACTGGGCGCGTGCCTGTGGTGGATCGCGGGATTGGAAGTCGAGGCGGCCTACGGCGTCAACGTCCTCAAGTTCACCGAGACGGTCCCCTCGACGTCGGCCACGTCCAACCCGGCGGACATCCTCCGCGGCCTCGGCTACTGGTACTTCTACGGCACCGACCACCTCGGGCCCGTGGACGAACGCCGCGGTGCGCTACACGCAGAACGTCTGGCTGATCGGCACCTCGCTGGCCATGCCGGTGGTGTCGCTGGTCGCGGCGGCGTTCGTGCGCTGGAAGGAGCGGGCCTACTTCCTGGTCCTGCTGTTCGTCGGCCTGGTCCTCTCGGTGGGCCCGTTCCCCTACTCGGACCCGACCCGCATCGGCGGCTGGCTCAAGTCCTTCATGACCGACACGACGGCGGGCCTGGCGCTGCGCTCGACCGACCGGGCCACGCCCCTGATCCTGCTGGCGCTGTTCATGCTGCTCGGCTCGGCGCTGACCGCGCTGTGGCTGCGGCTTCTCCTTCGTGGGCATCGCCACCGCGGTGTGCGTGGCGGGCCTCGTCATCGCCAACATCCCCTCCCTGTTCAACGGCGACACCATCGCCAACAACTTCACGCAGCCGGCGTCCCTGCCGTCCTACGAGCTGGCCGCCATCAATCACCTCAACGCCACGCACCCGGGGACCCGGGTCTTCGCCATCCCGGGCAACGACTTCGCCTCCTACGACTGGGGCGACACGGTCGACACCCCGCAATCGGCGCTGCTGAACCGCAACTTCGTGACGCGCGAGCAACAGGTGATGGGATCCATCGCGACGGCCGACACGTTGTACGCCATCGACAGTCCCCTCCAGGACGGCGTCGCCAACTGGAACGCGCTGGCGCCGATGTCCCGCCTGATGGGCGCGGGGGACGTCATGGTGGAGTACGACCAGCGCTACGAGCACTACGGCATCCCCCAGCCCCAGCTCCTCTCGCTCCAGCTCCTCCAGACGCCGCAGGGATTGTCCGACCCGACCTCCTTCGGGTCGCCGCGGCCGAACGATTCGACGGTCTCGACGTTGAACGAGCAGGACCTCTCGGTGCAGGGCAACGTGGGCTGGCCCTCGCCGATCGTGACGTACACGGTGGCCAACCCCCGGGCGCTGCTGCGCGGCGAGTCCGACGGCGGCGCCGTGGTCATGGAGGGCGACGCCACCGGCCTGAACAACCTGGCCGGTTTGGGACTGCTCAACACGAACAGTGCGATCTACTACGCCGGAACACTGGCCACGAAGCCAACCCGGCTCCAGCAGCTGGCGTCGCAGGGCGCGCAACTCGTGGTGACCGACACCAACCGCAAGCAGGCCTTCCGCTGGGACACGCTGACGGCGAACGCGGGCTACACCGAGACGCCGGACGAGAACCCGGCGAAGACCGACCTGAGCGACAGCCCGATCGAGCTGTTCCCCGGGACCGGGACCACGTCGAAGACATACGCGACGTACGTCGGCGCGGTGAACGTCACGGCCAGCAGCTATGGCAACGGCGTCTCCTACACGCCCGAGGACCAGGCCTACAGCGCCATCGACGGCAATTTCGACTCGGCGTGGATCACGGGCACCTTCGTTCCGAATCCGAAGGGCGAGTGGTGGCAGGCGCAGTTCACCAACCCCGTCACCACCGACCACATCACGGTCGCGCAGCCACAGCGGGGCGACCGCTCGCGCTGGGTGTCCGGGGTGACAGTGACCTTCGACGGCAAGGACCGCGTCCGCTACGACCTCACGCCGGCGTCGCACCTGACGACCGGACAGACCTTGACCTTCCCGCTTCGGAGCTTCCATACGCTCCGGGTGACCCTCGACGGGACGACGGACAACACGGTGCCGCCGCTGTCGGCGGCGGCAGTGGGGTTCTCGGAGATCGAGATCCCGGGGCAGTCGGTCCACCAGGTGCTGCAGATGCCGACCCAGATGCTCTCTTCGCTGGGGGCGGCGTCGGCGGCGAACCGCGTGAGCCTCGTGATGACGCGTAGCCGCACGTCGGGGTACCCACCACGGGATGACCCGGAGACGACGATCGCTCGTTCGTTCACGCTGCCCACGGCGCGCACGTTCACGCTGTCGGGGAGCGCGTCGCTGTCGTCCCTGATCCCCGACGACGAGATCGACCGGCTCGTCGGGCGCTCGACGAACGGGGCGGGCGGCGTGCGCGACGCGTACTCGTCGGGCCGGTTGCCCGGGGACGTGAAGGCAACGGCGTCGGCCACCGTGGACGGGAACAGCGCGACGGCCTGGCAGCCGGGGCTGGGGACGAAGGCGCAGCTCGGTGTCTCCCTGACCTACGACCTCACCAAGCCGCAGATCCTCAATCACCTCAACCTCCAGGTGATCGCGGACGGGCGCCACTCGGTGCCGACGGCGCTGACGATCGCGTCGGGCCTCCAGGTGCGCCACGTGACGATCCCGCCGCTCGCGGACAGCGCCGTCCCGGGGGCCGTGACGACGGTGCCGCTGACGTTCCCGGCGATCGCCGGGTCGCACTTCGTCGTGACGTTCAACAGCCATCCGGCCCGAGTACGCGGCGAACTACTACTCGGCCGGGCCGCTCGCCCTGCCGCTCGGCATCGCGGAGATCGGCATCCCGGGCGTCTCCTCCGCCCCCACGCCGCCGGCCTTGCCGGGAAACTGCGTGAACAACCTGCTGACGATCGACGGGCAGCCGATCTCCGTGGCGATCACCGGCTCCACGTCGAGCGCGCTCGACGGCGGCGAGGCCCAGCTGGTGCCGTGCGGGCCCGACGCCAAGGGCATCGCCCTGCGGGCGGGCAGCCATGTGGTGCAGACGGCCATCGGCCACAACGGACCGTGCGCGAGCGCACCGACGACGTGCACGGGCTGGAACCTCGACCAGCTCGTGCTCGACTCCGCTGGTGGGGGCGGCGCGGGGCCGGCGGCGTCGCCGACCGCGGCCGGCACGCCGTCGCTGCCGGCCACACAGCCCGGGGCCGCGCCGACGGTGACACAGACCTCCTCGCACATCGACAATCTCGGCGCAAAGGTGACGGGGGCGACGCAACCGTTCGAGTTCGTCCTCGGCGAGAGCGTGAACAAGGGCTGGCAGGCCGTCGCCTCGCCGGGCCCTGGTGCGCCGGCGGGTTCCCATTCGGTGGACCTCGGGCCGCCCCAGCTCGTCGACGGGTTCGCCAACGGCTGGCACGTCACCGCCGAGGACCTGCACGCGCTCGGCGGCCCGAATTTCACGGTGGCCCTGACCTGGCAACCGCAGCAGCTGGTGTGGCTCGCTCTCGCAGTGTCGGGCGCGACGTTGCTGCTGTGCCTCGTCCTGGGCTTCCTCCCGGTGCGGTGGCGGCGGTGGCTGCGGGCCCGCGTCCTGCCGCGTCGGTTGCGCGGCCCGGCCGGCCCGGACGCGCCGGAGCGGCCATCGGACCCGTTCGACGCACCGTCGTTGACCTTGCCCTACTCGGTCCCCTCACTCGGCGAGCCGCGGCGCGGCTGGCTGCGCTTCCCGCGCGCGCTGGTCCTGGGCGCGGCGACGGGCGGGGTCGCCCTGCTCGTGGCACCACCGTTGGCCGCATTGGCCGTGGCGGTGCTGGTCGCACTCGGCCTGGTGCTGCCGTGGGCGCGCGCGGCGGCGGTGATCGCGGGTATCGCGTTCGTGGTGACGGGCTGCCTCAACATGGTCGAGGGTCAGCGGGTCCACCACTACCTGCCCGGCTCGAACTGGGACGGCTTCTTCGTCCACGCCGGCAACCTGATCTGGATCGGGGTGGTGCTGTTGGTGGCGGACGCGGTCATCTCGAGTTTCGGGCTGCGGGTGCGCAAGCCGCTGCGGCGGCGGGAGCTGCGGGCGGTGGCGGTCACTGTGGGGGTGGACGCGGTGAGCGACGGCGGCGATGAGGAGGCCGGCTCCGCTTCTCCGGCCGGCGAACCGTCGTAGCGCAACACATCCTCCACAGCGAGATCCTCCAGGCACTACGGTCACGTCACCATTCACGCAACGGACGTGAAGACGAGGAGGGGTGCAGTGACTCGGTTCCGACTGTTTCTGACCGCGGCGGCGGGCATGTTGGTCGCAGCGACGGTGGGTGGCCTGCTGGCCGCGCCGGCCGGCGCGGGCCTGACCAGCCCACCGCTGGTGTCGGCCTCGAGTTGGACGAACGCGAACGCCGCACCTGCGTCCGGCGCTAACGAGCTCGACGCCGTCGCCTGCCCCACGTCGTCCTTCTGCGTCGGCGTGGGCATCCAGAACTCGTCGACCGGCTTCGACTCGCTCATCGAACAGTGGAACGGCTCGACATGGTCCGTGGCCTCAGGGATCCCCGCCGATCACAGCAGCCTGGCCGGTGTCTCGTGTGCCGGTCCGACGTTCTGCCTCGCTGTGGGCGGCGCCAGCTCGGCGCTGAGCTACATGTGGAACGGGTCGACCTGGTCGGCGCAAAGCGTGCCGCTCCCAGCTGGCACGACGTTCTCGGTCCTCGGGGCGGTGTCGTGCCCGGCCATCAACCTCTGCGAGGCCTTCGGAGCAGGGGACATCGTCGGCACCCCGGAGGTCTTCGGTGAACAATGGAACGGTTCGTCGTGGAGTCTGGTCAGCGCAGCCACCGTCCCGTTCGCCGGTCAAGCCATCACGCCATACGGGATGGACTGCGTGAGCGCGTCGGACTGCATCACCGTTGGGACCACCGACAACCGGGGCGGCGGCGAGCCCTTCGCCGAACAGTGGAACGGCTCGTCGTGGTCGCTGGCGGACACCGGCATCGGCGCTGATTTGGCCCTCGGCAGCGAGCTCTACGCAGTGTCGTGCGTCGGGGGTTCGTGGTGCCAGGCCGTCGGCGTGAGCGCCGGGAGCCCGGCGCAGAATTTGATGGAGCGCTGGGACGGGACGCAGTGGACGATCGAGTCCGGCGTCCCACAACCGAGCGGCGGTAACGCGCTCTTGCGCGGGATCGACTGCTTCAGCGCCACATCGTGCAGCGCCGTGGGCACACAGACGCCCACGTCCGGGCCTTCGCCGGTGCCCTCGGCGCTCGAATGGAATGGCGCCTCATGGTCGCCTGTGTCGAGCCCTCCGGTGCAGGGCACTGTGAACACGAATGTGAAGGGCGAATCTTGCGTGTCCGACTGGGCCTGCATGACGGTCGGTAGTTATGCAGTCGCGGGCCCGTCGTTCAACGCCTACGCGGCGTGGGCACCGATTTCCCGCTCGGGCTACCGCTTCGTCGCCAGTGACGGCGGCGTCTTCGCCTACGGTCCGGGGGCACCGTTCCTCGGCTCCACGGGCGGCATGCCGTTGAACGCGCCGGTCGTCGGCATGGGCGTGATGCCCGCGAGTGACGGCTACTACCTGGTCGCCTCGGACGGTGGCGTCTTCAACTACGGCTCAGCAAAGTTCTACGGGTCAACCGGGTCGATCCATCTCAACCAGCCGGTGGTCGGCATGGCGGTCACGCCGAACGGCGGCGGCTATTGGCTCGTGGCGTCGGACGGCGGCATCTTCAACTACGGCGACGCGCCGCTCTACGGCTCACGCGGCGGACAGCCGCTGAACAAGCCGATCGTCGGGATGGCGACCACGCCGGACGGCAAGGGGTACTACCTGGTGGCCTCCGACGGCGGCATCTTCAACTACGGGGACGCGGGCGTTCTCCGGGTCGACCGGCGGCACGACGCTGAACAAGCCGATCGTCGGGATGTCGGTGCCCACCGCCGGGGGCTATTACCTCGTGGCGTCGGACGGCGGCATCTTCAGCTTCCCGACCGGAGCCGCCGGCCCGCCCTTCCACGGGTCAACCGGCGCAATCGCCCTGAACAAGCCGATCGTGGGTATGACGGCGGTGCAGGGCGGCTATTACCTCAGCGGCTCCGACGGAGGGGTCTTCAGCTTCCCGAGCGGTCCGGGTGGCCCGACCTTCTACGGATCGACCGGCGGTACCACCCTGAACAAGCCGATCGTCGGGATCGCGAGCTAATCATTCAGAGGGATCGCGGCGTCACCGCCGGGACGCCGCCTCCTCCGCCAGCGCCTCGAGCGCGCGGCGGGCCGTGGCGTCCCACGTGAACCAGCGGGCGCGCTCGAGGGCGCCCTTCGAGAGGCGGCTGCGCAACACCTCGTCGCCGAGCACGCGTCCGAGCGCGTCCGTGAGCTGTTCGACGTCATCGACCAACAGGCCCGACTCGCCGTCGACGACCGCGTCCGCATGGCCTGCGATGTTCGTTGCCACCGCGGGCGTCCCGCACGCTGCGGCCTCGGTCAGGGTCATGCCCCAGCCTTCTCGCTGTGAGCTGCCGGCGAGGACCCAGGCCCGGCGGTACCAGTCCACCAGTTCGTCGTCGCTGACATGCCCCGGCAGGTGGATCCAATTCGCGGCGCCGAGCTCGGCGCGCAGTCCCTCCAGAGCGGACCGCTCGTAGCCCTCGCCGATGATCACGGCTTCGAGGTCGGGGTGGTCAGCCTTCAGCGGGACCAAGGCTCGCAGCAACGCGTCGAATCGCTTTACGGGCACGAGGCGGCCCACCGCGACCACCAGAGGTGTCGGGGAGCGGTGGCCGCCGGGGCCGTAACGCTCGTCCACCCCGGGAGGCGCGATCGTGACGCGCTCGGGACGGAGGCGCAGCATCTCGACGATTTCGGCGCGGGAGGACTCGCACAAGGTCACGATCTGGCTCCGGCGGTAGAAGCGCGGCGCGATCCGCCTCTCCATCGTGTCGCCCATCCGCGCCAGGGTGGGCGGCAGGACCATGCCCCACATCTCTGCGTGGACATGGTGGAGGATGACGATCCGTGGACCCCGGTACCACAGCGGTGACAAGAAGGGCATGCCGTTCCAGACCTCGACGAGTGCGTCACCCGGCCGGTACCCCATGCGCACGCCCTCCCAGGCGGCACCCGGGAACACCCCGTAGCGGCCGGCTCGGCGCAGGACCGCGGTACCCGTCGCGCGTCAGGGTCTCGGACTCGCCGTGTACCGCCGACGTCCGGAAGGTGACATCGAGCCCGGCGGCCGCCCACAGTGACGCCACCATGTGGGCGTGGAGCTCCGACCCGCCCGCTTCCGGATCGTCAAGGTCGCGCCATGCGACGAAATGGATGCGGCGCAGTCCGGCGTCGGCGGCGATCGAGGCCAACATGTCGCGCTCGTCGCGCGGCGTTGCCTCCGCTTCGGTCTCCAGATGGCGGGGGCGTCTCCCGGGGGCGGGAACGACCGGGCCCGAGTCGTTCCCCATCCGGGTCAGGTTAGCCCTGCCCGGACATGCCCGAGCCTGACTCGGTGCACCACCACGAACCCGACTCCGATGACGACCAGGACGCCCGCTTGGACAGCGAGATCCACTAATGCAGTCGCCCGAGGTGCACCGTGCACGGCCAGGACGGCCAGCGTGAGCGCGAGCGCTCCCCCGACGAGCACGCCGGCCACCCAGCGCCGACCGACGGCGAGGAGATACATGGTGAGCACGACCGAGACGCTGAGGAGGATCATGGCGAGAACCAGCGGTGCCAACGCATTGGCGGCTGACGTATACGCGTGGTGGAACACGAGCTGGAGCAAGACTTCGGGTGCCGCGAGGGCGACCACCAAGAGGAACACGGACGGAATGGCGAGCAGCACGAGCACGACCGCGAGTTGGCGCAGCGCGTGCCCGCCCTGGCGCCAGCGGATGGCCGCTTCGGGCAACAGGTAACCGCCGAGGACGACTGCGCCGAAGACGATGGCCTTGCTCGTCACCGACACCGCGGCGTAGGCGCCGCTGTGCGACGGGTTGTCACGACCGACCACGAGCACGTCGATGTTCTGCAGGACCGCGACCATCGAGAGCGAGACCGAGGCCACGAAGAGGTCCAGACCCACGGTCCGGCGCTCGGCGGACGCACCGCCGAGCTCGGGGTCGGGACGCACGGCCGCGACCCAGCCGCTCGCCGCCCGCACGTGGAACCCCCGGCCACCCGACCAGACACTGACGGCGGCATAGCGGGCATGCGCGGCTGCGAGCACCTCGCCGATGAGGATGCCCACGGCGGCGCCGGAGGGCCCGAAGCCGGCCGCAACCAGGAGCAGGACGGCGACGACCCGCACGCCGGCCTCGACGAGCAGGTTGACCGCCAGCGGCTTGTAGGACCGGTGCGCCTGCAGGAGGCCCCGGTCGAGCGAGAGGAGGACGAAGAAGGCGGCCGCCGTCAGGATGGCTGCGATGCCGATGCCGCTCTGCTGCCTGAGCAGCACAGCGATCCCGTGACGGCTGATGAAGACGATGACCGCCCACATGAGGACGAGCATCGTGCACTGCCTGTGCACGCGGCCGGCCCACCGCCGCACGAGGTGCCCGCTGCCGTCCTCGTGCCACATGGTGACGCGGCGCACCACCGCGACCACGACGGCCGAGCCCGGCATGGAGAGGATCAGGTAGAGGCCGGTCAGCTGGTTCAAGACGCCGTAGCTGTGCGGGTCGAGCAGCCGGGCGAGCGCGATCGTGAGTACCACGCTGGCGCCATTGGCCACGACGCCGGCGATGGCGAGCGGCCCCGCCTGCAGCAGCCCCGCGCGCATGGACTCGACGCCCGGGCGCGCGTCGGTGTCCAGGATCAGCTCTGCGCCGAGGGTGGGCCCCACCGCGTTGGGCGCCAGCGACATCGCGGCGGGAACGGACTCGACCACCACCTCGGCCGCCGGGGTCTCGGCGGCGTCCTGGTCGCTCACCCGCAGCGACCTCCTGCCTCCAGCTGCGTTGCGCGCGTCGACGAGATCGCTCCGACGCACGGTGGGGTGAAGGGACGACATGGTGACCGGCACCACTCTGGCACTAACCCAGCCGAACCCATGGAGTCTGCGGACTTTCCTGCCCGAGCCGACGACGTGCACGCCCTGCGGATGGGGCCGCACTACGACGCCCGCACGGCGGTCCCCGCTGCGCCCAAGCCGTGCAGTCCCACGCAGACGGGCGCTCTCAGGCTCGCCACGATCCGGCCGCGAGGGCCTTCGGCCTGATTGACACAATCTTGAATGGTGTTCCGCCCCAGGTGCAGAGGCGGACGCGTATCGGCCTGGACGTCGTCCCACACCCATGCACCCGCCTGCAGGGAAGGCAGGCGACCCAGCGCACCGGTCATGAAGGCCGCGGCATACGTCGGGTCGTGCCCCTGCTGGAGCGCCGGCACCGCCGGGTTCGTCGCGACGACGACCGTGGTCACCCCCCACACCTTGAGCGCGTGGCGCACCGCGGCGTACTCGCCGGCCGTGCCCGTCGGTATCGGGACGCCGACCGGGAACGAGAGGTTGCCGAGGACGGTGAACCCGCGGCGCCGCACTCCCGGCGAGTGACACCTGGTCCTCCGGTCCGCCGCCGCCGACCTGGCTGTAGTGCATGCGGCCGACGGCCTGCCACGACATCGATTCCTGGATTCCCGAGAAGGCCGGATACGACAACAACACACGGCCCGGAGGGAGATTCGGCGCCACCGTCGCGTACCAGCGTGGAACGGTGACCTGCGTCATGACGTAGGGCAGCTGGGGAGCGAACACCGCGACCATCTGGAACAGGGCCACCGCGCTCACTGCGAGCGCGCCGAGCCAGCCGCGCCAATCCGGCGCGCGCTCGTGCACGTGGAAGAGGATGAGCGCCAGGAGCACCGCGGCGGCCAGGTACCCCACCGCCATGAAACGCTGCACGGCGATGTTCTCGATCAGCGGCAGCTTGCTCAGGACGCGCTCCGGCACCCATTCCCGATGCGTGGGACCGATGGACAACCCGACGCACAGCAGCAACAGGAACCCGAAGAACCACATCCTCTTGTCGCGCCAGAACGCCACTACACCGACGATGAGCACGCCGATGAAGGTCCACCCGAGGTACACGGCCGACCCCAACGGCGTGCCCTCGTAACCGCCCAGCTTGAGGTAGTTGCTGGCACTCCCGGTGGGGGCCGACGACGACACGAAGCTCGAGGCGTGCACGCCCCCGATGAGGGGCAGGATCTTCCACAACAGGCCCGGGAGGTGCGCCGGCCCGTCGAGCGCGAACCACACCGGCCACGCGAGGAGCACGCCACTCACGACCAAGCCGACGCCGAGTCCTCGGGCGGCATGGGGGAAACGCCGCCGCAGCTCGTCCGGTTGCAGAACCAGCGCGGCCACCACCACAACGATCAGGCAGATGGCGGTCAGAAGCGCGCAGATGGCAAGGACCTCGGAGGAGAGGAAGAACTGTGCGAAGACGAGGAGGCCGAGCGCGACGCCCGACCACACCGCGCTGTGGCGTTGGCGGATGAGGATCTCGTCGAGGGCGGCGAGGATGAGCGGGAGCAGCATCAGCGCGGCGGTCATCAGGTGCCCGAACTCGAGGCTCGTGAGCACGAACGGCGAGAAGCCGTAGAGCAGCCCGCCGATGAAAGCGGCCGGTGTCCACGGGGCCCAGCGACGGATGACGACGAATGCAAAGAACGCGGTCAGCGCAGGCGTCAGCGTGGAGGCGACGTTGAGCGAGGCCACGGGTCCCCAGATCCAGGTGACGGGGACAAGCGGCAGGCTGAGGCCTGCCACCGAGGTCTGCGCCAGCAGGTTGATACCGCCGGGGTGGAACAGCGCGGTCGAGAAGAAGGGGTTCTGCCCGTGGGCGAGCGCGGTGGCGGGCCACTGGAAGAACCACAGGAACAGCGCGGGGTCGCCGCAACCGCACAGGGTGTGCGTGGACGCGCCGTCGGCCCAGGCGTGGATCCAGAGGACGAAGCCGAGCAGGAGGTAGATCAGTCCCGCGCCGGCCAGGACCGGCCAGGTGCGGCGACGGGGTCTGGCTCCGGGCCCGGGGTCGGTGTCGGTGTGGGTGCCGGTGCCGGCGTCCAGCAGGTCCGTGTCGGGCTCGGCGTCGGGGTCGGCGTCGGTGCCGGCGTCTGAGTCGAGTTGGTCGTCGACCAGGAGATCCGCCGTCGATTCCGTCGATCCCGCCCGCGCCGACGAGCGCGCGGACCGGCTCGGCCACCACCACAGCGCCCCCGCGGGCGCGTGCTCAGCCAGGGTCGAGCGTGCCCGCCGCGGCGGAATGCGCGTGCGTGTGCTCCCGCCTCGGCAGCACGGGTGCGTCCCGGCCGGTCGAGCCCGCCTCGTGATACTCCTCTTCGACGTTCACCGTCCACACGTCGTAGTCGGCGCCGAAGATGTTCTCCACCGTGAGCAGCGCGGTGTACATGGAGTGATCCTGGTTGTTGTACTTGTGCATGCCGTTGCGCCCGACGGGGTGGATGTTGGGCGCCTCGGCATCGAGCCACTTGCGGATCGTCTCGACGTTCGCCTTGTAGCTGAAGTCGTAGTACGGGTACGCCTTGGGCACGCGTACGACATAGCCCTGCTCCACATCGCCGTCGGCGGCGAGGCCCAGGCTGATGAGCTCCTTCGTGCCGAGCGCGATCAGCTCCTCGTCCGGCTTGTTCCACATGTCGTCGCCCTCGAACACGAAGTACTCGAGGCCGAGACAGGTGCGCCCGTCCTTCACCAGGTAGGGCGACCACGAACCGTAGTTCTGGATGCGCCCGACCTCGACGTCGGTGGCGTGGATGTAGATCCAGTTGTCGGGGAAGCTCCGCGACTGCGGCACGACCAGCGCGACGGTGAGGTAGTCGCGGTAGTGCAGGTCGTCGGCCGCCGCGGTGACCTCGGCGGGAGGAGGCGGCGTGATCGTGTGCACCAGCTCGCGCATCGGCATGGTCGAGATCACGTGCGACGCCGGCACGGTGTGCTCGCTCCCGTTCTGGTGGTACGTCACCTCGACGGCGCGACCGCCCTCGACCTTTATGGCGGCCAACGGCGCCTGCATCTCCACCGTCCCGCCGGCGGCCCGCACCTTCTCCGTGCAGACCTCCCACATCATCCCGGGGCCGTACTTGGGGTACTGGAACTCCTCGATCAGCGTGGTGATCTCGGTCTGGCCTCGTTTGGGCAGGATCGCATTCATGACGGCCTTGCGCAGGTCGAGGTTCTTGACCCGCTGTGCCGCCCAGTCGGAAGGCATGTCCGCGACCGGCACACCCCAGACCTTCTCCGTATAGGTCTTGAAGAACGTGCGGTAGAGGCGCCAGCCGAAGCGCTTGACGAGCCAGTTCTCGTAGTTGGACTCGTCCTTGGGCGGGTGGATGCGGGCCCACAGGTAGGAGAAGCCGCACAGGATGGCCTCCCACACGCCGAGGTTGCGCAGGGCGTTCAACGCCTTGAGCGGGTAGTCGTAGAACTTGCCCTCGTAGAAGATGCGGCTCATGCGCGGCCGGAGCATGAAATCGGCGTCGGGGAGGATCTCGTGCCAGAGCGCCTCGACCTCCGGGACCTTGGTGAAGAAACGGTGCCCGCCGAGGTCGAAGCGCCAGCCATCGCGCTCCACGGTGCGGCTGATGCCGCCGACGACATCGTCCTTCTCGAGGACCAGGGGCCGCTTCCCCCGGTTGACCAGGAGGTAGGCCGCCGTGAGGCCACCCGGCCCTGCGCCGGCAATGACGACGGGTGCTTCGCCGGTTGTGGCCATCGAGGAGGGCAGGTTAGTGGACCCCCCGAGCGGGTCCGGGGAGGGCTAGGGCACCGACATGTTGAGGAAGGCGAGGAGCGCGTAGCCGGCCAGGCCCGCAGAGAGGAGGGACAGGACCAGGCGCTCGACCTGGGACTGCGCGAGCAACAGCGCCGCGGCGATCGAGAGGGGGAAGGCACTGAGGGCGTAGCGCTCGAACGAATCGAGGTTGGCGCCCGACACCGCGACGGCGAGGGCGGCGGCGGCGAACAGCGTGTACGGCGCGGGCAGGCGGCGCCAGCACACGATCAGCATGGCCAGGGCCAACAGGACCCACGGCACGTGCAACGCCGTGCCCACGTGGTGGTGCAGCACCCCTTCCGCGTCGTCGTACAGGGTTGCGAACGGGTCGGCCAACCCGCCGTGGTGTGCGTTCTGGAGCTGGACCCGCAGCGGCGCCCACCAGTCGCTCACCGTGTGCTCGGACCATGCGAGGAAAGCGAGGAGCCCGACGAACGGCGCGGCGACGGCCCCGAGGCCGGCAGCACGCTCGTTGCGCCCGAGGCGCTGCCACCAGCGGATCACCTCGGACGCGATGGCGAGGAACAGCAGCACCCCGACGGGCCGGGTCAGGGCCGCGGCGAAGGCGAGCGCACCGGCGACGGCGAAGTGCGGTCGATTGTCCGGGTTCGTGGTCGGCGGCCGCAATGCGAGGAAGCAGCCGAGCGCGCAGACCAGCAAGACCGCCTCGGCGTAGCCCATGACGAGAACGAACGCCGCCGGCAGGAGGCTGAGCACCCAGATCGCCCGGCGCGCCACGGACACGCTCCCCGTCTCGCGGCGCACGAGCACGAACAGCATCGCGGTCGCCGCGAAGGCCGCCGCGTTGGCCAAGAGGACCAGCGCCGGACCGTCGCCGAGGCCCAGCCAGGCCAGCCCGTGCGTGAGCACGGGGACGGCCGGGAAAAAGCGCAGCGACTGGCGGCCAAGCGGGCCGTACCCCACGCGGGCGATCGTCTCGTACCAGCCGGCGTCCCAGCCGAGAAGGCCGGCGTGCACCCGGGCCGCCACGCCGACCGTCGCCGGGTGGGTCCGGTCGACGATGAAGTGGGCCAGACCGAGCGCGCCCAGGACCACGATCCGGGCCACGACGTAGGGCAGCACGGCCTCCCGGACGGACAGGGGCAGCCGGTTCCAGCCGTGCTGCACGGTCGCGCCGAGCGAGTCCGAATGTCGGGGGCGCGACGGTGTCCGTCACCTCGGCCACCGGGTCACGCTCCCGCGAAGGCGTACTCGGTCAGGTTCATCGGCTCGTAGTAGAGGCGCGGATGGGTCGTGACCACGTTGCGGCCTCCCCCGCCCGTCTTGGTGGACGCGGTGATGAGGTCGCTCGCGATCTGCTCGCACTTGATGCCGAAGGTCTGGTAGCTCGGCTGCCAGACCAGCCACACGTGATGGGCCGTGCCCGCCCGCTGGGCCACGACGTCGGCGAAATGGGACGGGCTGGCCGCACCGACCGTCTGCGCGTAGTCGACCCAGTCGACGATCGCGGGAGCGGTCTCGCGGGGAAGGTGATCATGTCGTACTGCGAGGGGTCCTTGATCTGCCGGGAGACCGCCGGCCCGAGCTGGTCCGGGCAGAAGGCGATGACGTCGCCCGGCTTGGCCTGCGCGTTGATGGCCGCCGCGACCGCATTCGCCTGCGTGCGCTGCGTGGTGACGTTCTGGGCTGACGACACCAGCCCGGCCGCCACGGCCAGCCCCACCATGATCACGCGTGCCTTCGGGTTGAGGAGCGTGGTGGTGCCGTAGGCGACGAGGAGGAGAAAAGGGAGGAACACCACCGCCGCGTACCTCGACGAGAAAGCGCTGGAGGTGATGATGCCGCCGCCGATGGCGGCGAACAGCGTCCCGAGCACGACGAAGCCGACGCCACGCGAATGGGGCCGCGTGCGCAGGTCGAGCTCGATGAAGCGTCCGCTCTTCCCGATGCCGAACACAGCCAGGGCGAGCATGGCGAAGTAGATGACGGCGAGCAGCCGCCCCTGGTTCGTCCCGGTCTGCAGTGTCGAACCCTGGTTGTCGGTGAAGCCGGTCAGCGCGTTGATCACCGCCGAGAAGTTCGGTGGCGCGGCCCAAGGGGTTCCCGTGTGCTTGGCCTGGTAGAGGAAGGTCGGGACCCAGGGCACGAAGAGAAGGACCCCGGCCGCCAACGCGATGAGCGCTGCCCACGGCGCATCTTCGGGGTGGCCGAGATGGCGGGTGCGCCAGATGGACGCGACGAGCCAGAGTGCGACCATCGCCACCAGGTAGACCGACCAGTACTGCGAATAGAGCAGTGCGGCCGCGACGACGGCCACCGCCACGAGGTTGCCCGGGCGGGGCGCCCGCACGGCCCGCTCGATGGCGAGGAACCCGAGACCGGTGAGAAGGATGACCAGCGCGTACATGCGCGACTCGGTGGCGTAGTACACGTCGAAGGGCGCGCTGGCCAGCAGCACCACCATCGTCCACGCCACCGCCCGCCCGCCGAAGCGCCTCCCGCAGAGATAGCCCACCGGGAGGGTGAGGACGGCAAAGAGTCCCGAGAGGGCGCGGACAGCGTCGTTGGACTGGCCGAACAGGCCCATCCAGAAGTGGAGCAGCACGTAGTAGAGCGGCGGCGCCCCGTCGTGCTTGAGGGCGTTCGGGAGCTCGTGCAACGGCAGGCGGGCGACGTCGACCGTGAGAGCCTCGTCGAGCCACAGCCCCGAGCGAGTCCAGAAGCGGAGCAGCAGCCCGGCCACCACGACCACGGCGACGCCGACCCCGACCACAGCGCGCGTGCGGCCGGTGAGGGCGGGCACCTCGTCAGGCATGGGCCGCATGGTAGGACACCGGGTCGCGGTCTAGGATCATCCGCCGCAAGGCGGGGGCGCCTCGGAACTGCTTTATTAGAGGCTGGACGAAAGGGGGGACAGACCTAACGTGGCCCGTTACATCGCCAAGAGGTTGGCGCTGCTCATCGTCATCATCCTCTTCGTGTCGGTGGCCGCATTCTTCCTGGTCCACCTCCTGCCGGGCGACCCGGCGACCACCATCCTCGGCCCCAACGCGACCGCGCAGAACGTTGCCACGGTCAACAAAGAACTCGGCCTGAACAAGCCCCTGTGGCAGCAGTACTTCATCTGGATGGGCCACGTCATGCAGGGCAACCTGGGCCAGTCGTTCACGACGCACCAGACGACGACGAGCATCATCTCGGAATCGTTCCCGATCGACCTCGAGCTCATCATCTTCTCGCAGATCATCGCGTTCGCCATTGCCTTCCCGATGGCGATGCACTCGGCCCGCCGTCCGAACAAGCTCTTCGACCAGGCGTCGAACGGGACGACCTTTGCCATGCTGGCGCTACCCCCGTTCGTCATCGCGCCCGTCCTGGTCCTGATCTTCGCCGTGCACTGGCACGTGTTCCCGGGTCCGGCTTCCTATGTCCCCTTGACACAGAACTTCTGGTCCAACATCCATACGATGCTGCTGCCGTCGATCGTGCTCGCGCTCGGGGGCATCGTCGTGTACTTCCGGCTGCTCCGGAACGATCTCATCTCCACCCTGCAGGAGGACTTCATCACGATGGCCCGGTCGAAGGGCCTCAGTGACCGGCGCATCATGTGGCGCCATGCGCTGCGGCCGTCCTCCATCTCCATGCTCGCCTCCGCCGGCGTGACGATCAGCACGCTCATCGCCGGCACGTTCGTCGTCGAGCTCCTCTTGCAGATGCCGGGCCTGGGTTACCAGCTCGTCTCGAGCGTGAACCAGGACGACTACACGGTGGTGCAGGGCATCACGCTCGTCGTGGCCATCGCCATCGTGCTCATCAACTTCATCTTCGATTTCCTGTTCACGATCGTCGACCCAAGGATCGCCCGTGAGTAGCGTCGGCCTCGTCGAGCCGACCAACGAAGCCTTCGCCGACCTCAAGGAGGAGTTGGTCGCCGACGCCGCGATCCGAGGTCACCAAGAAGAAGCTCGGCGTCTTCTTCTGGATCTGCACGGGATGGATCGTGCTCGTGGCCGCCCTCGCGATCACCGCCGGACTGCTGCCGCTGCACGACCCCACCCTCGGGAACTACAACTGGCCGCAGAACGGCGGCCCCAGCGCGACCAACTTGCTCGGCACCGACGATCTCTACCGCGACATCTTCAGCCGCCTGATCTACGGTGCCCGGGTCTCGCTGGTCGTGGGCTTCGGCGGTGCGCTCATCGGCCTCATCATCGGTGGCATCCCGGCCATGCTCTCGGCCTACCGGCGCGGGCGGGTGGACACGATCCTCAACACGGGCTCGTACGTCTTCCTGGCCTTTCCGGCTCTCGTGGCGTTGATCGCCATCGTCTCGTTCTGGAAGCCGACGAACGTGTGGAAGATCACGCTCATCATCGGCATCTTCGGCGCACCGCTGATCTTCCGCATCGTGCGCGCCTCCACGCTGTCCTATGCGACCCGCGACTTCGTGCTGGCGGCCAAGGCGCTGGGGGCCAGCGACTCCCGCATCCTCGCCCGCGAGATCCTGCCCAACATCATGCCGACGATCATTTCGTTCTCCCTGATCGCGGTCGCGACCATCATCGTGCTGGAGGGCACGCTGGCCTTCCTCGGGCTGTCGGTCTCACCGCCGACACCGAGCTGGGGCAACATGCTCTACGAGGGTTCCCAGCTGCTCATCGGGGCCAAGGGTCAGACGAACGTCTGGCTCGTGATCTTCCCGGCCACGGCGATGTTCCTGCTCCTCTTCGCCTTGAACGTGGTGGCCGACAAGCTCCGCGCCTACTTCGACGTGACCGAGATCAAGCTGTGAGCGAACGCGAGCGCCACACCCTCCTCGAAGTCGAAGACCTCCACGTGTCGTTCGCCACGAGCCGCGGCCAGCTGGAAGCCGTCCAGGGTGTCTCGTTCACGTTGGACCAGGGCAAGACGCTGGGCATCGTCGGCGAGTCGGGCTCGGGCAAGACGGTGTTGTCACGGGCGGTCATGGGGCTGCTCCCCCGGGCCTCGACCACCCAGACCGGGTCTGTCCGTTACGACACCCAGGAAATCCTCAACGCGCCGTTCGACGAACTGCGCGAACTCTGGAGCACCCATATCGCCATGGTGTTCCAGGACCCCATGACCTCCCTCAACCCCGTGCAGAAGATCGGCAAGCAGATCATGGAGCCGCTGCGGATCCACCTGAAGCTGCCGAAGGACGAGGCGAAGGAGACGGCGCTCTCCCTCCTCATGCAGGTCGGGATCCCCTCGCCGGTCGAGCGCTTCGACGCGTACCCCTTCCAGCTGTCGGGTGGCATGCGCCAGCGCGTCATGATCGCGATCGCACTGGCGTGCGCACCCCGGCTTCTCATGGCCGACGAGCCCACGACGGGGCTCGATGTCACCGTGCAGGCGCAGATCCTGGACCTCCTCAGCAAGCTGCAGACCGACCGGGACATGGCCATGATCCTCGTGACCCACGACCTCGGCGTGGTGGCCACCCGCACGGACGAGATCATCGTCATGTACGCAGGCAACGTCGTCGAGCGGGCGCCGACCAACGTGCTCTTCAAGAGCATGGCCATGCCCTACACCGAGGCACTGCTGAACTCCATGCCGCGTATCGCCAACCCCAGTCACACGAGGCTCTTCGCGATCGACGGCCGGCCACCGGACCTTCTCCACCCGCCTCCCGGGTGCCCGTTCTCGCCGCGCTGCCCCTACGCACAGGACAAATGCCACAAGGAGAAGCCTCTTCTGGTGGAGGCGGCACCGGGGCACAGCTACGCGTGCTGGTATCCGCTCACGACATCGCGCCAGGCGCAGCCCGTGGCAGCCGTGGCGACGGATGCCGCCGGAACGGGTGACGCGACACCATGACCGACGCCGCCGTCCAGGTCCCGGCACATCCCCCGTACGAGAGCGTCTCGGACCCCCTGTTGTCGGTCGAAGACCTCCACGTGACCTTCCAGAAGGGCAACACGGCCGTCCAGGCGGTCGCCGGCATCAGCTTCACGATGCGGCAGGGAGAGACCCTGGGTCTCGTCGGGGAGTCCGGTTGCGGCAAGACGACGACGGGCCGAGCCATCGTGCAGGTTGAGCAGGCCACGTCGGGCCGGATCCGCTTCAACGACACCGAGATCACGACGCTGAGCCGCTCCGACCTCCGCACGTTGCGCACGCAGGTCCAGATGATCTTCCAGGACCCCATCTCGTCGCTCAACCCCGGCGACGCGTGACCGACATCGTGGCGGAGCCGCTGACGATTTGGAAGATCGGCGGCAAGGACGAGCGCAAAGCGGCGGCCAACGCGATGCTCGACCGGGTCGGTATCGACCCCGACCTCAACGGCAGCCGGCGGCCGCGCGAATTCTCCGGCGGTCAGTGTCAGCGCATCAGCATCGCCCGCGCGCTCGTCCTGAGGCCCAAGCTCCTCGTCTGCGACGAGATCGTGTCCGCCCTCGACGTCTCCGTGCAGGCGCAGATCCTCAACCTGCTCGAAGACCTCAAGGCGGAATACAACCTCACGGTGCTCTTCATCGCGCACGACCTGGCCGTGGTGAAGAACGTCAGCGACCGCGTCGCGGTCATGTACCTCGGCCGGCTGTGCGAGATCGCGCCGTCCGACGTGCTCTACGAGGCGCCTGCCCACCACTACACCGCGGCGCTGCTCTCCTCGGCGGTCGAGCCCGACCCCGAGGCCAACCGGGCCGCGGTGCCGCTCGCCGGCGAGCCGCCCAGCCCCATCAACCCGCCGTCGGGCTGCCGGTTCCGCACCCGCTGCCCCCGGGCCGAGGCCCGCTGCGCCGAAGAGGTCCCCGAGTTGCGAGACGTCGCCGCGGGGCACCAGGTGGCCTGCCACTTCCCCATCGGGAGTTGAGCCCCCGCCGCCCGGTCGGTGGCCTTCACGGCGCCACCGCGATTCCCGAGTTGCACGACGACTGGCCCCTGGTCCACGCCGCGCTCGAGCGGGCGGGAGCCGACAGCCTCCCCGTCGTCTGGAGCGACCCGTCGGCGGACTGGTCGTCCTTCGACCTCGTCGTGGCCAGCGGGGCCTGGGACAACATCCACCACCCCGACGCGTTCCTCCAATGGGTCGACCACGTCGGCGTCGAACTCGGCGTCCCGATGGTCAACTCCCCGGCGACGCTCCGTTGGAACCTCGACAAGCGGTACCTGCGCGAACTCGAGAGGGCCGGGGTTCCCGTCGTGCCCACGACATGGGTGGAGCCGGACGGCGCGGCCGGCGACCCCATGGCCGGCCTGGCCTTGCCTGCCTCGGAGATCGTGGTCAAACCCTCGATCTCGGGAGGCGGGCACCAGACGGCGCGCTATACGCCGTCCGAGCATACTGCGGCCCGCTCCCATGTGCGCCAGCTCGTCGCGGCGGGACGAGTGGCCATGATCCAGCCGTACCAGGAATCGGTCGACGTCGCGCGGTGAACGCGGGCTGATCTTCCTGGCAGGGGAATTCAGCCATGCCATCCACAAGGCGCCGATGATCCGGCGCGGCGCCGGACCGCTCGACAGCCTCATCGACAATCAGGTCGTGACCGCGGCGTCGGTGTCGGAAGCGGAGCTCGTGCTCGGCCGCCGAGCCGTGGCGGCGGCGGAACAGCTGCTCGGGCCCACGACGTACGCCCGGGTGGACATGGTGGCCGGGCCCGGTGACGAACCGTTCGTGCTCGAGCTCGAACTGCTCGATCCGGTGCTCTTCTTCCCGCAACACCCGGACGCCGCGGCGACCTACGCCCGGGCGCTGACCGAACGCCTCCTCGAGACGACCTGACCCCTAGGAAGCGGCCTCTTCTGCGACCGTGAGCTCGGCCGCGGGGTCGGCCTCGAGCCGTTCGTCGGGAATGGGCTCCCCACTCCGCACCGAACGTCCGTAGGTGCCCGCTCCGAGCCGGGCCTGCGCCCGCTCGATAGCGGCCAGGCGGTCCCGCAGGGCGGCGGCGACGGCGTCGTCCCCCTGCTCGTCGGTCAGTGGTTGGGCCGGGTCGGCGATGTCCCCGGTCTCCCTCGTCGCCGCTCGGTCCTCCGCCGCGGCCTCGGTCAGGTCCCGGAGCAAACCCTCGACTCGCGTTCGCTCCTCGCCGAGGAGTTGCCGTGCTCGTGCCTCGTCCATGCCGCCCTCCCGTCCCCCGTGCGCATCCGAGCCCACGGTCGCGAGCGCGCCAGCTTACGGGCCGGCCTCGTCGACACGAGCCGGCGCGATGGCCGGCGCCCGCCATTACCCTCACCGCCATGGCCGCCGCGGACTGGCCCGTGCTCTCCCTCTCCGACGTCCCAGGAGACCATGGAGGCGCTCCACCTTTGGACGCAGATCGTCGGCAAGGTCCGCCTCGAGCTCGAGCCCATGGTCAACCACTGGTGGCAGGTGCCGCTGTACGTCTCGGCGCGGGGGCTGACCACGTCGCTCATGCACGCCGGCGGCCTCGGCCTCGAGATGGAGTTCGACTTCATCGACCACCGGCTCGAGATCCGCACCGCCCGAGGTGCGACCAGAGAGCGTGCCGCTCGCACCCGGGTCGGTCGCCGACTTCTACGCCGCGACCGATGGCGGGTCTCGCAGACCTTGGCGCCCCGGTCCGCGATCCGGCCTTACCCGAACGAGCTGCCGTCCACCGTCGCCTTCCCCGAGGACACGGCTTCTCGTCCCTACGACGCGGACGCGGTGCACCGCTTCTGGTTGGCGCTCGTGCAGATCGCTCGGGTCATGTACGTCTTCCGGGCGCGCTTCCAGGGCAAGGTCAGCCCCGTCCACTTCTTCTGGGGCGCCGACGACCTCGCCGTGACCCGCTTCTCGGGACGCACCGCGCCCCAACACGCCGGCGGCGTCCCGAACTGCCCGGACTGGGTGCAGCAGATGGCCTACAGCCACGAGGTGAGCAGCTGCGGCTACTGGCCGGGAGGGTCAGACGAGGGGACGTTCTATTCCTACGCCTACCCCGAGCCGCCGGGCTTCGCAGGCCACACCGTCGAGCCGGCGGCCGCCGCGTACGACAAGAACCTCGGCGAGTTCGTCCTGCCCTACACGGCAGTCCGCGAGGCGGAGGACCCCGACGCGACGTTGCTTGCGTTCTTTCAGTCGACCTACGAGGCCGCCGCTGATTCGGGCAAATGGGACCGCGCCGCGCTCGAGGTGGGACGCCACCCCGTCACGGGGCGACCCCACCAACTGAACCGGCTACTCGGCCGGCGCGGCCTCCGCCGATTCCGGCGCTTCCGCCGGCGCAGTGGCCTCAACCTCGACCGCCGGCGCAGCCTCACCCTCGGCGGTCGGCGCTGCAGCAGGAGCGCCCTCGGCACCTTCAGCGCCCTCGCCGTCCTCGGGCGGGTGCACCTGGGTCCCGACCTCCTGCGCGAAGTCGGCCCACGCCGCCTGCGCCTCGGTCTCGGGGGTGAACTCGCCCTCGGCGTAGTCGAAGCCGATGTAGTTGCCCTCTTCGTCGTAGGCGTGCTCGCCGAAGGCCTCGCGGTACTCCTCGGAGACCTCGCCGCCCTCGGCCGCCTGCTTGATCGACAAGGAGATACGGCGGCGCTGCAGGTCGATGTCGATGATCTTGACCCAGAGCTCCTCGCCGGGCGTGACGACCTGCTCGGGCAGGTCGACGTGGTGCACCGCCATCTCGCTGATGTGCACGAGACCCTCGATGCCGTCGCCCACCTGCACGAAGGCGCCGAACGGCACCAGCTTGGTGATGCGGCCGTAGACGAGCTGGCCCACGGCGTGCGAATCGGCGAACTCCTGCCACGGGTCGGACTGCGTCGCCTTCAGCGACAAGCGTGATGCGCTCCTTGTCGAGGTCGACGTCGAGCACCTCGACCTCGATCTCGTCGCCCACCGACACGACCGACGACGGGTGGTCGACGTGCTTCCAGCTGAGCTCGGAGACGTGCACGAGGCCGTCCATGCCGCCGAGGTCGACGAAGGCGCCGAAGTTGACGACCGACGACACGACGCCCTTGCGGCGCTCGCCCGGCTTGAGGTTCTGCAGGAAGTCGCCGCGCTGCTCCTTCTGCGCCTCCTCGAGCCACGCCCGGCGTGACAGCACGACGTTGTTGCGGTTGCGGTCGAGCTCGATGATCTTCGCCTCGATCTCCTTGCCCACGTACGGCTGCAGCTCCCGCACCCGGCGCAGCTCGACGAGCGACGCCGGCAGGAAGCCGCGCAGGCCGATGTCGACGATCAGGCCGCCCTTGACGACCTCGATGACGGGGCCGCTGACCATCTCGCCGCTGTTCTTCTTCTCCTCGATCGTCGTCCAGGCCTTCTCGTACTGCGCCCGCTTCTTGGACAGGACGAGGCGGCCCTCCTTGTCCTCCTTCTGGAGGACGAGCGCCTCGACGTGGTCGCCCAGCTTCACGATCTCGCTCGGGTCGACGTCGTTGCGGATGGACAGCTCCCGCGAGGGGATGACGCCCTCGGACTTGAAGCCGATGTCGAGCAGGACCTCGTCCCGGTCGATCTTGACCACCGTGCCCTCGATGACGTCGCCGTCGTCGAAGGAGATGATCGAGTCCCCCATCGCCTGCTCGAGGTCGGCGTCCCCGAGGTCGTCGTCGACGATGGTGCGGGGGGTGTAGTTCCCCTCGGCGTCGAAGGTCCCCATCTGCTCGGGGGAGAGGAGGGAGGTGCGCTCGCTGCGCTCAGCCGTGTCGGCCATGGTTGTGCTGCTCCTTGCTGGGTTGCGATCTGCAACCGCAGGACCGCGCCGGGGTCGTGTCTCGATGGATATGGGCTCGCTCCGCCACACGGCGCCGGCGGGCAAGGGCTGCCAGCGTACCACCTGCTCAGACGCCTTCTTCCGGCGCGCTCACGGGTCGGCGCAGCCCACCCGCTCCCCGCCTCTGGGGCCGGTCAAAGCTCACGGGCCGATGAGTATTCGTCGAGCCGTAGATGCGGATGGGAACGGGCGCTTTCCTTGCTGGGTGTATTCGCGCCCGAGTTCTAAATCCTCGGACGATCCAGAACGAGCAATCGGACGACCTATGCGGCTGGCGTTGTAGATCTGGTCGGATCTATGACAAAACCGCGTAGGCACTCGCGCGAGAGAGAATGTGCCGCGGGTTTGCGGCCGAGACGTTCAGTACGGCCGGACCCGAAGGGCTCCTTCGCGTCAGGCGCCGGCTCAGCTCTTGGCGGCCGCCCAACTCGGTCCCGTCGCCATCGACACCGTGAGCGGGACGTTGAGGTCCGCCGCGCCGGTGAGGGCAGACTCGGTGCGGCGGATGACATCCTCCTCCTCGCCCTTCGCGACCTCGACGATCACCTCGTCGTGGACCTGGAGCACGAGGCGGCTCTCGAGCTTCGCCTCCTCGATGTCGCGGTCGAGGCGCACGAGGGCGAGCTTGAAGATGTCCGCAGCCAGGCCCTGGATGCCGGCGTTCATGGCCTGGCGCTCGGCCGCCTGCCGCACCCGGTAGTTCGCCGCGTGCAGGTCGGGCAGCGGCCGGATGCGGCCGAACATGGTGCGCGTGTAGCCGCGGATCTTCGCCTCGGCGACCGTGTCGTCCATGTACTGCTTCACGAGAGGGAAGGCGCCGAAGTAGCTCTCCATGATGGCCGCCGCCTCCTCGACGGCCACACCCAGGCGCTGGCTCAGGCCGTAGGCCTCCATGCCGTAGGCGAGGCCGTAGGAGACCATCTTGCAGAACTCCCGCTGGGTGTGCGTGACCTCGTCGGCGGGAATGCCGTACACCGCCGCCGCGACGGTGCGGTGCACGTCGGCGCCGCTCGTCATGGCGTCGATCAGCCCGGGGTCCTGGGACAGGTGCGCGATGCAGCGCAGCTCCACCTGGTCGTAGTCCGCGACGAGGAACGTGCTCCCGGCGGCCGGCACGAACGCCTTGCGGAACTGCTTGCCGAGCTCGCTGCGCACCGGGATGTTGTGCAGGTTGGGCCGGTCCGAGGAGATGCGACCGGTGCGCGCCACGGTCTGGCCGAACGACGCGTGGATGCGCCCGTCGTCCTGCACCTCGGCCAGCAGGCTCTCGCCGTAGGTCGAGCGCAGCTTCTCGACCTCGCGGTAGTTGAGCAGCGTCTCGATGATCGGGTGCTCGTCGCGCATCTTCTCCAGCGTCTGCGCGTCGGTCGAGTAGCCCGTCTTCGTCTTCTTGCCGGGCGTGAGCCCGAGCTCGTCGAAGAGCACGGTGCGCAGCTGCGGGGTCGAGTTGACGTTGAACTCGTGGCCGGCGATCTTCTGCACCTCGTCCTGGAGCGTGGCGGCGGACGCCTTCAGCTCGTCGGCGATCGACTGGAGCTCGTTGCGGTCGACGGCGATGCCGGCGACCTCCATCTTGGCGAGGACCCGGACGAGGGGGCGCTCGATGTCATCGTGCAGCTCGACCATGTCGTCTGCGGTGAGCCGGGTGCGGAAGCTGTGCGCCATGGCGAACACGTCGGCGGCCTCGCCGGCCGCGTCCTTGGCCAGGTCGGCCGCCGTCTCGCCGGCTTCGACGATCTCGAGGGAGAGCTGGCCCGTCTGCTCCCGCAGCTGCTGGAGCTGGTACTCGCCGGTCGACGCATCGAGCAGGTACGCGGCGACCGCGGTGTCCATCTCCAGGCCGGTGACGTCGATGCCGAGGGGCAGCAGGGAGCGCATCAGCTCCTTCACGTTGTGGCCGAGCACGGGCTGGGCGAGGAGCGCGTTGAGCTTCGTGACGACTGCTTCGTCGTCGAGCTGGTCGCTCGGCAGCAGCACGCCGAGCCCGGCCTCGTCGCCCTCGGTCGCGAGCACGAGCAGCCGCCACGAGGTCGCTCCGCCCGGGCAGGCCGTTCCAGCGGCCGGCCACGGCCAGCTGGCCCTTGCCCAGCTCGCCCAGCTGCTTCGCCGCCTCGGTCGGCGCTGGTCGGGAGGGCGACGTCGCGTACCTCGAGCGGCCCGGGTGCGGGCTCGGCGTCACCCGCGGTCGCCGCGTCCACCCGGGTGCGCGGCGTGCTCCCGGCCAGGGGCTCGCCGAGGGCGCCCGCGTCGAGCAGCTCGACGAGCCGCTGCCAGACCGTCTTCATCTCGTATTCCTCGAAGGTGGCCTCCGCCCGCGCCGGGTCCCAACCGCCGAGCTCGAGCTGGCCGACGTCCACGTCCAGCGGCACGTCGCGCACGAGCGGGATGAGGCGCGCGTTGCTCCGGGCGAGGTGCTCGTTCTCCTCGAGGTTCTGGCGCAGCTTGGGCGTCTGCTCGGCCACATGGCCGAAGACGCCGTCGAGGTCGCCGTACTTGTTGATCAGCTTCGCGGCGGTCTTCTCCCCCACCCCCGGGATGCCGGGCAGGTTGTCCGAGGGGTCCCCGCGCAGCGAGGCGAGCAGCACGTACTTCTCGGGCGTGACCCCGGTGCGCTCGGCGATGCCGGCCTCGTCGTAGAGGGTGTAGTCGCTGACGCCGCGCTTGTTGTAGAGCACGCGGATGTACGGGTCCTGCACGAGCTGGAAACTGTCGCGGTCCCCGGTGACGATCACGACCTCGCACTCGCGGCCGGCGGCCTGGGTGGCCAGGGTGGCGATGACGTCGTCCGCCTCGAACCCGGGCGCCTCGATGACCGGGATGGCGAGGGCGTCCATGATCTCGCGGATGATGTCGAACTGGGCCGGCAGGAGCCACGGGGTGGCGGCGCGGCCCGCCTTGTAGTCCTCGAGCATCTCGTCGCGGAACGTGTCACCCGGTGCGTCGAAGGCGACCGCCACCGCCGAGGGCTTCTGCTCCCGAATGAGGTACTGGAGCATGGACGTGAAGCCGTGCGCCGCGTTGGTGACCACGCCGGACTTCGTGGCGAGCGTGTCGGGCAGCGCGTAGTAGGCCCGGAAGGCGAGCGACATGCCGTCGAGGAGCAGCAGAGGTCCCCGGCGCTCCTGCCCTTCTGCCATCCTCCCGAGACTACGGGGTCAGTGTGCCGTCGACGACTTGCTGGGCGATGTCGCGCATGCGGGCCCGCTTCTGCATGGCCGTGCGCTGGATGAAGCCGAACGCCTCGGTCTCGGGGAGGTCGTCGCGCTCCATCAGGATGGCCTTGGCCTCGTCCACGAGCCGCCGCGTGGCGATCTTGTCCTCGGCACCGTCGCCCGGATGCTCGGCGTCGATGGCCCAATCCTGGCGGGCCTTCGAGAGCACCTCGGCCACCGCCGGCAACAGCTCCCGGGGTTGGAAGGGCTTCACGAGGTAGGCGGAGACGCCGGAGTCCCGCGCCTCTTCGATCAGGTCCCGCTGGCTGAACGCGGTGAGGAGCAGCACGGCGACCTGGTGCCGCGAGGTGATCTCCACGGGCCGCACGCAGGCCGTCCATGCCGGGCATCTTGATGTCGAGGATGGCCAGGTCCGGCTGGTGTTCCTCGACCAGCGTCACCGCCTCGTCGCCCCGTCCCGTCTCGCCGACGACCTCGTAGCCGGCGGACACCAGGATCTCCTTCAGGTCGAGGCGGACGATGGCCTCGTCCTCCGCGATGACCACCCGCGCCGCGGGCGCCTCGTCCTCCGTACCCGCCTTCGCCGCGCTCATGGCTTGCCCGACGTCACGGCGGCCAACAGCTCGTCTTGGCGGTGCTCGAGGTCGACGACGGTCTTGTGAAGAGCGCGTCCCGGGCGCGCGCCATGGCGTCGGCGTGACGCGACGCCTCGTCGTGCTCGCGGGCCGCGAGAGGCGTCTCGGAGACGAGCGCCCGGACCCGGGCCTCGTCCGCGGATTCCTGGACCACCGCCAATTGCTCATCGAGCACGGCCAATTCCTCCCGCGCCTTCACCAGCCGGGCGTGGGTGTCTCGGATCCTCCGTTCGAGCAGGACGCGATGCATGGAGCGTCAAGTGTACGTGGCCGGGAACCAGCGACGCCGCGCTTCGAGGCGCTCGAGAACCCCTGCGTCGGGGGCCTTTCCGACCCCGGGTTCGTCCGGCACCCGCACCCAGCCGTCCACAACCGGGGGGTAGCCGCAGGGGTCGACCGACAGGTAGCCGGCGGGGTCGCCGAGATCGCTCACGAGCCCCGTCGCGTCCTGACTCAGCCGAGACGCCAGGGCCAGATTGGCCGCCCTTCCGAGGCCGGTTTCGAAGAAGCCACCTATGAACGCGGGCACACCCGCCTCCGCGCACGCCGCGTGCCGCGCGCCGGGTGGCCCCGATCCCGCCGAGGCGGCCCGGTTTCAGGCAGGCCATCGCGCACGCCTGGTTGCGGAGCGCGTCCACGACGCGGCGCGGTGTGGTCAGCGACTCGTCGAGGCAGACCGGCACGGGCAGCTTCCGGGCGAACAGCGCGAGCGCGACGAGGTCGGCCGGTGGCAGTGGCTGCTCGACGCACAGCACGTCGTAGTCGGCCAGCGCGGAGAGCACCGCGACGTCTTCGTCGGTGTCGCGGAACGAGCCGTTGGCGTCGACCTGGATCACGAGGCCCGGGTGCGCCGACCGCACCCGTTGCACGGGCTCGCGCTCCCACCCCGGCTCGATCTTCATGCGCAGGCGGGTGGCGCCGGCGAGCGACGGCCGCGCCGACCTCCCTGAGCACGGTGTCGAAGTCACGCCCGGCCGGGATACCCACGACCGCCCCGACCGGCAGCGCCTCGAAACCGGGTCCGGTGCCGAGCGACGCCGCCAGGGAACGTCCCTCTGCCCGCAGCTCGGCGTCGGCGACGGCCATCTCGAACGCCGCGGCCAGCATCCGGTCGGCCGGCGAGCTCCCGAAGAGCTGCGCCATCTCCGCGGAGCGCGGGCAGTTGTCCGCGTCGGGCCGCGCTGGCGGCGCACAGCCGCGGCACCGCCGCGGTCGACGGCCAGCCTCTTCGACCTCGCCGAGGGCCGGGTCCACGGCGGTGGCGTCGCCGAGGGCGGCGCACTCACCCCAGCCCTCCGACTCGTCGGCGACCACGCGCACGTAGAGCACGGGCCGTACCCGGTGCACGCCCGACGGCGGTACCGATCGGGCCGGAGAAGTCCAGCTCGACCCGGACGAGCTCGACGCCCGTGAGCCTCACGTCCGGCGTGCTCCCACGCCCTCACCGTAGAACGCAGCTTGTACGCTCTGGCGTTCGGCCCGGATGGCGGAATGGTAGACGCGGCGGACTCAAAATCCGCTGTCCGAAAGGGCGTGTGGGTTCGAATCCCACTCCGGGCACGCGGTGCGCTTGACCCCGTTCTGAGCCCCAGGACGGCAGGCGTCCGAGTTGGCGACGGAGAGCGCAATCTCCTTCCCGTCCGGATCGAGCACGTGCAACTGCTCTGTTGAGCTGCCGACCTTGAAGGCCACGTGAGCGACCATTTGCGATGTGAACAACACCGAGCGGTCTACCCCTCTGACCAGGTCATCGAGAAGTTTCAGACTCGCGCTTTAGGAAGGGCCGCACGGGCCGATACCTTTTGAAGGTGGGAGCCGGGCCGAGATGCCATTCTGGCGCGGCCGTTCTCGGCTCCGCAGCCCGCCAGCTGACACCCGTGCCACTCCACCGCGGGAGCTGCCCGACCACCTCATGAAAGCCCATCCGCTCAGCGTCCGACTGCTCTTCGCTGCCGCGTCCGCCGTCATGGGCGTCTGCGCGCTTCCGGCGGTCTCGGGCGCATCGATCAAGGTCGCGGCAACGGCGGACACGCCGCTCCCCGCCGGCTGGGAGCTCTGCATCCTGCAGGGGGTCAGTGCGCCCGCCACCCAGGCGAACGTCGCCGACCTCGACGAGTGGCAGCTGGCCGAGGGTGGTTCCACCAACAACACTGCGGCCTACAACCCCTTCAACACGGCGCGCACGACGGACGTCAACAACACGCCGCTCCCGCAAGCGACCCCGGGCAACGGCTTTCCCGCGTTCACCGACTGGATCTCCGGCTGCGCGGCGACGGTGGCAACCATCTTGCAGCCCAACATGACCCCGGTGGCCGCAGGCCTACTGGCCGGCAACGTCTCGCCCCCGCCCGCGTTCCTCGCGGTCGTCGACCAGAGCCAGTGGTGCGCACCGTCCCCTGACGGGACCCCGTGCTACTCCGGCATGATCGGCGGGACCACCGGAGACCTGGCCAAGGCCGTGCTGAGCAGCGTCATCGGCTCTCGACGTCTATGGCAACGTGCGAACGGACCTGCACTCCTATCAAGACGCGGTGACTGCTGACACGTTGGCTCAACTGGCTGTGGCGACCACCAACCAACAGCTGTCGGCAGCCCAGTCGATCCTCACGTCGGCGCGCAACCGGGCTGCGGGTGCCGAGGCGGCGCTCCGGCGTTTCGCCGTCAACGAGTACGTGAACAGCGGCCTCTACCAGAGCAGTCCCCTCGTAAGCGGACCGAACACCCCTGCACTCGAGACGCAGAGCCAGAACGGTGTCGTCGCCCACCAGTACGCCACGTTCGTCGCGTCGGACCTGCTGGCGCAGTCCCAGGCTGCGACCGCAGCCGTGAAGGTGGCGTCGGCGCAGCGCAACAGCGTCCAGAAGACGTTGCAAGCGAACGTCGCGACGTTGACGGGGGACAACGCCACCGAGAGCCACTCCCTCGTGCGACTGGTCGCCGACGTCGAGACGCTGCAGAAGGCAGGGGCCTGCACGACCGCGGTCATCACCGCGCCGACGCCTGCCGCAGCGCCGAGCACGCCGGGCGGAACCGCGCCGTCGCCCACCCCGGGTGCGCCGGCGACGCCGAACACGACCACGACGACGACCACCACCGTCGCTCCCACGACGACCACGACGTCCTCGACCACCACGACGACAACCACGACGGTGCCGGGCGGCATCAGCCTGGTCAAGCCGTTGGGGACCACCACGACGACGACAGAGGCCCCGAGCACCACGACCACCACGGCGCCGGCCACCAGCACCACCACGACGACAGCGCCGGCGGGGCCCGGCTCGGGGACCAGCGCCGCGCCGGTGCCCACTGCGAACCCGTCCGGGCTCCAGGTCCTCCAAGGCTGCGTCACCGCCCTCGCGCCGACCACCGAGCGCGTAAGACGCACCCCTGACGCGTCGCCCGCACCCGACTTCGGTGCGGCCATGCGACGAGCAGCCCGGCGCCGGCCACTTCGTCGCACCGCGGATCCCACCTAGTTTCTGGCGAGTAACCAGCGACAACCTGGTCGAAGCCGTTGGACTTCGCACCGTGAGTGCGAAGTGTCGCCGCAATTGGGTCCGCGTCGCGGCCGGCATGCCACACTGTGGGTTCTTCAAGCCCGACGTCGATGGGAGCCGTCGCATTCGTGTTGGTTTTCACCTTCCCCGGTCAAGGTTCACAACGCGCCGGCATGGGGGAACCGTGGGTCGACCACCCGTCCTGGGAGGTGGTCGAGGAGGCCTCGGTCGCCGCGGATCGTGACCTGGCGCGGCTGTTGCTCAGCGCCCCCATCGAGGAGCTGACACAGACCGAGAACGCGCAGCTGGCGACGACGGTGCTGAGCCTCGTCGTGCTCGACGCGGTCGAGCGCATCGGCCTGACGCCGGCGGCCTGCGCCGGGCACAGCCTCGGCGAATACACCGCGCTGGTGGCGAGCGGTGCCCTGGGCTTCGAGGACGGCATTCGTCTCGTCGTGGCACGCGGCGATGCGATGGCACGTGCGGGTGAGGAAGCCCCGGGGACCATGGCCGCACTGCTCGGCATCGCGGACGACGACGCCGAGGCCGCCTGCATGCGGGCCGAAGGCGACGTGTGGGTTGCGAACTACAACGCGCCGGGCCAGGTCGTCATCGCAGGCACGGTCGAAGCCGTGGCCCGCGCCGGCGAGCTGGCCAAGGGTCTGGGCGCCAAGCGGGTGCTGCCGATCGCGGTGTCGGGCGCGTTCCACACGCCGCTGATGCAAGGGGCGCGGGCCGACCTTCGCAAGGCCCTGGCCGAGGTGACCTTCCTCACGCCCGAGGTGCGCGTCGTCGCCAACGTCGACGCGCACGTGCACGACGACCCGGCCGAATGGCCCGGCCTCCTTTCTGCGCAGCTGTGCTCACCCGTACGCTGGCGGCAGACGCTCGAGACGTTCGCCGGCCTGGGACTCACCTCGCTCGTCGAGCTCGGCCCGGGTGGCGTCCTCAGTGGACTGGCGAAGCGCAGCCTCCCGGAGATCCAGTCGCTCGCGGTCTCCAAGCCCGAGGACCTCGACACGCTGATGGACCAGATCAGTGCGGCCGGCACTTGGCGAGCCGAGCCCGCCCTCCACCAGGGTGAGCATCTCTACATGTCTGACCGTGTGGTGGTCAGCCCTTCGAGCGGCATCTTCTCCCCCGAAACGTCGCTCCAGGCCCCCGGAACGGGCTTGCTGCCCGGCACCGCCGGGAACCCGACCGACCCGTCGTCGGCGGTCGAGGTGGGCGACCTCGTCGGACGCGTGGGTGTCTCCGAGGTCCGCACGCCGTTCGCGGGACAGGTCGTCGGTTGGCTGGCGGCGGAGGGCGAGCGCGTCCAAGAGGGCCAGCCACTGGTCTGGCTCCGGGTGCCCGAAGCCACCTGATGGCGGTCGTCCTCGTGACAGGCGGGACGCGTGGCATCGGCGCGGCCTGTGTCGAATGGTTCTTGGCCAACGGCCACCAGCGTCGCGACGACGTACCGGTCAGACGACGCCCCCGGATCCGCCGGAGGGATCGGACGCCGATCGCTTCTTCGCGGTCCGCTGCGACGTGCGCAACGGCGAAGAGGTCGAAGCGGCGTTCGCCGGCATCGAGGAACACTGGGGGCCCGTCGAGGTCCTCGTCGCCAACGCCGGCATCACTATGGACGCGCTGATGCTGCGCATGAGCGATCAAGCGTTCCACGACGTCATCGACGCCAACCTCACCGGCTCGTTCCGTGTGGCCAAGCGGGCCGTGGCGAAGATGCTCCGCCTGCATACCGGGCGCATCATCTTCGTGTCCTCGGTGGGCGCCTTCGTCGGGCTGCCCGGCCAAGCCAACTACGCGGCATCGAAGGCAGGCCTCGTCGGCATGGCCCGGGCCATCGCCCGCGAAGTGGGCAGCCGGCAGATCACCGTCAACGTCGTTGCGCCTGGGCTCATCGACACCGACATGACCGCGGCCCTCGGTGCCGAACGGGTCGAGCTGATGACGGCCCAGGTACCTCTCGGCCGGGCGGGCAGCGTCCAGGATGTCGCCAACGTGGTGGGATTTCTCGCCTCGGATGCCGCTGCCTACCTGACGGGAGCCGTCGTTCCGGTCGACGGCGGGCTGGGCATGGGGCTGTAGCGTTCAGGAATCCAAAAACAGAAGGAGCAAATTGTGGACAGCGACGCAGCGTTCGAGAAGTTTCGCGAGTGCGCCGTGGAAGTACTGCAGGTGCCGGCCGAAAAGATCACCAAGGAGGCGAAGTTCGCCGACGATCTGGACGCCGATAGCCTCGACCTGGTGGAGCTCGTCATGGCCCTCGAAGAGTCCTTCGACATCACGGTCGAGGAGACGGAGCTCGAGGACATCACCACCGTCGGCCAGGCCTTCGACCTGATCTCGTCAAAGCTCTGATGCAAATCGGCATCGGCGCCGAAGGACCTATCCGGGGCAGGCGGGTTGCCGTCACCGGCCTCGGGGCGGTGACCTGCTGTGGCGTCGGCGTCGACGCGCTCTGGGACGGCCTGCTCCACCCCTCAGTGGTGGGCGGCCGGTGCGCGGCTACGACCCGGCCGACTTCTTCGGGCCGAAAGAGGCGCGTCAACTCGACCGTTTCGCCCAGTTCTCCATCGTCTCGGCCGACATGGCCGTCGAGGCGGCCGGGGAACTGGACGTGGACCCCGCCAAGGCAGGCGTCGTGTTCGCGACAGGCGTCGGTGGGCTCGACACCTTGGCCGGGCAGGTGGTGCTCTACAACGAGAAGGGGGCCGATCGCGTGTCGCCGCGACTCGTCCCCATGATGATGGTCAACGCGGGCGCGGCCGGCATCTCCATGCGGCTGGGGTGGCGTGGGCCCTCGGAGGTGATCTGCACGGCCTGCGCGGCCGGCACCCACGCGATCGCCGCCGCGGCCCGCCTCGTTGCATCCGGCCGCTGCGACGTCGCCATCGGGGGAGGCTCCGAGGCCGGCATGCACCCGGTGGCGCTCGCGGCCTTCGCCAACATGACGGCGCTCTCCACCTCGGGCCATTCGCGCCCCTTCGACGCCCGCCGGGACGGGTTCGTCATGACCGAAGGTGCCGCGGCCCTTGTCCTCGAGGAGTGGGACCGGGCCGTGGCGCGGGGCGCAACCATCTACGCCGAGATCGCGGGCGCTGCCAGCACCGCCGACGCGCACCACATCACGGCGCCGGCGCCCGACGGAGTCGGGCGCGGTGAACTGCATGGAGCTGGCGCTGGCCGACGCCGGGATCAACCCCGCCGACGTCGGGCACATCAACGCGCACGGCACCTCCACCCCGCTGAACGACCTGGCCGAGGCCCGCGCCATCACCAAGGTGTTCGGCGAGCCGGGGCCGCTCGTGACGTCGACCAAGGGTGTGACCGGGCCACGGACTGGCCGCGGCGGGTGCGATCGAGGCCGTTGCGGCGGTCCTGACCATCCACCACGCCACGATCCCGCCCACCGCGGGGTACGAGGAGCCCGACCCCGAGATCACGATCCGCGTCGTCCACGGCGAGCCGACGCCGTGGGAGCCCGCAGCGGTGCTCTCCAACTCGTTCGGCTTCGGCGGCCACAACGGCTGCCTGGTCCTGCTGCCTCCGGGCTGAGCACCGCCGGCCACGGACACGAGGGCCCTGGCGCCTGAAGGCAATCGGCGGAGCCCGGGCGGTATCGTCCCTGCTCCGCTGGCACCCGGCCGGCGGCCCTGAGCACAGAGGTCCGAGGTCGGTTCCGTGGGAAGGCTGCGCACCTGGAGCGCCGTCGTTGCGCCAATCTCCCTGGCGTGGGCTGGCCGCCGTCGCCGTGGTGGGCGCGCTGGTCGCCGGCGGCGTCCTGCTGGCACAGGCCCGGCCCCGCCCCGTCACCGCCGCCCTCGGTGCGCGCCGTCGCCCTGGGCGACTCGGTCCCCTACGGCCACGGGCTGGCCAACCCCTACCCGACGCCGCAGATCGGGCTCCCGAGCAGCGATGTCTCCCAGGGCCCGTCGTCGCTGGCCTACCCGAGCACGGTGGCGACCCACTTCGGGCTCACCATGACGTGCGGCCGACCAACTGCGAGCTCGTCGGTGACCAGTTCGCCATCAGCGGAGCGGTCGACGAGTGCCGCCGACAACACGGAGCCGAGCGGCCAGTGCCTCCCGCAGCAGACCGCGACCTCGATGACGAGATCGCCGCGTCGGGCCTGAAGGCCCACCCGGCACGGCTCGTCCTGCTCCAAAACGGCGCCGACGACATCCACTTCGGCGCCTGTCTCGAGTACGAACTGGCCCGGGTGCTCGGCGCCGGCCTCGGCATCGGGACGAACTGCGTCGCCAACGGAGCGGTGACGCCGGCGATCGCTGCCGACCTTTCCCGCGTGCGCTCGCGGCCTCGTCGTCGGCCATCGAGGAGATCGCACCGGACGCCGGGACCGTGGCGGTCCTCGACTACTACCAGCCCATTCCAGCCCCAACGGCGATCGCCGACGACACGGGGCCTCCGGCCTGGGGACGAATCTCGTCTGCACGGGCCTCAAGGCGAACGCGTCATCGACCGCCGCGGCGGCACAGGTGGTGCTCACCGCACTCAACGACTCCATCGCCGGCGCCGTGGCCGACGCGCGTGGCCACGGTGTGCGCAACGTCGTCCTCGTGGACGTCGCCCGTGCGATGGACGGTCATGGCATGTGCACCGCCGACCCGTGGGTCTTCTCCGCCGAACCGATCTCCGACGCCACGCTGGCGTCCGACGCCGCGGAGATCGTGGCGGCCAAGGCATGCTCGGCAGCCGGCTCTGCGCTGCACGACGGCTCTGCGTGCACCTCGCTGGTGGCGCGGTCGGACCAGGCGGAGCAGACCCTGAGGGATCACGTCTGGCGAACCGCGCATCCGACGATGCTGGGCAGCGGGCGCTCGCGGCCAGACGTCGAACAGGCGCTGCGAGGCACGCGGTCTAGTCGATCGCCTGACGGAGGGACGCCGACGAACGCGGCCGCGCCTTCGGGTCCCTCGCCTTCGATCAGGCGCCGCACGAGGGCCGAACCCACGGCGATGCCGTCCGCGACCTCGCAGATCTCGGCGGCCTGCTCGGGCGTGGAGATACCCACGCCCACGCAGACGGGCAGGTCGGTGTGGCGGCGGACGCGCTCGACCACCTTCGCCGCATCGCCACCGAGGCTCTGTCGCTCTCCGGTCACGCCCATGCGGGCGACGGCGTAGACGAAGCCGCGCGCCCGGGCGCAGATCCGCGCCACCCGATCCTCGGGGCTCGACGGTGCGACCAACAGGATCGTGTCGACGCCGGCCGCGTCGGCCTCGACTGCCCAGGGATCGAGCTCCTCGATCGGGAGGTCGGGCAGGATGGCGCCGCCGACGCCGGCGGCCGCAAGGGAGCGGGCCATGCGCTTGTGGCCGGCCCGGAACACGATGTTGTAGTACGTCATCACCGCGATCGGGACAGGCGCCTCGGCGCGGGCGATGCCGTCGAGCACCTCTTCGGGCACCGTGTCCCTCTGCAGCGCGCGCAGTGCCGCCTCCTGGATCACCGGCCCGTCGATCATGGGGTCCGAGAAGGGGATGCCGACCTCGACGGCGTCGGCCCCGGCCGCGACGACCGCCGCCAGGGACTCGCCCCAGTCGTCGGTCATGCCGCCCATGAGGTACGGGAATCAGCAGCTTGCGGCCACCGTCGCGTCGCGGCTCCGGAGCTCCTTTTCGAGGTCAGGCATCGCGTCGCGGCCGAAGATCTCGCGGACCTGGGCGACGTCCTTGTCGCCGCGGCCCGAGAGCGTGATCAGCACGGTCGAGCCCGCGGGCAACGCGTCGGTGCCGGCGCTGCGTGCCACCCACGCCACCGCGTGCGCCGATTCGAGCGCCGGGATGATGCCCTCGGTGTGGCTCAGGAGGCGGAACGCGTCGAGCACCTCGGCGTCGTTCGCCATGGTGTACTCGGCCCGGCCGATCGCGGCGAGGTGGGCATGCTCGGGCCCCAGCCCGGGATAGTCCAACCCGGCCGAGATCGACTCCGCTTCTTCGATCTGGCCCGCCTCGTCCTGCAGCAGACGCGAGTGCATGCCGTGCAGGACGCCGGGGATCCCGTTGGTCACCGCGGCACCGCCGGCCGCCTCGACGCCGACCAGGCGTGCCTCCGTGTCGACGAAGCCCGCGAACGTCCCCGCCGCGTTCGAGCCGCCCCCGATGCAGGCCACCACGACGTCGGGATCCGAGCCGTCCAGCAGCGCCCGGCACTGGGCGTGCGCCTCCTCGCCGACCACCCGCTGGAACTGGCGCACCATGTAGGGGAACGGGTGGGGGCCCATGACGGAACCGATGCAGTAGTGGGTGGTGTCGACCGTGGCGACCCACTCCCGCATGGCCTCGTTGACGGCGTCCTTGAGCGTGCGGCTCCCCGACGCTCACCGGGCGGACCTCGGCGCCGAGCAGCTCCATGCGGAACACGTTCAGCTCTTGGCGCTTGGTGTCGACCTCGCCCATGAAGACGGTGCACTCGAGCCCGAACAACGCGGCCGCCGTCGCCGTCGCCACGCCGTGCTGGCCCGCGCCGGTCTCGGCGATCATGCGGTTCTTGCCCATCCGCTTGGTGAGCAGCGCCTGGCCGACCACGTTGTTCAGCTTGTGCGAGCCCGTGTGGGCGAGGTCCTCCCGTTTGAGCAGGACGCGGACCCCGAGCCGCTCCGACAGCCGGGCGCACTCGGTGACCGGCGTCGGGCGCCCGCCGTAGTGCGCAGCAGGCCGTCGAGCTCGGAGCGAAAGGCGGGGTCGGCCCAGGCGTCGTCGAACCACTTCTCGAGCTCGAGGCACGCCGGCATGAGCGACTCCGGCACGAAGCGGCCGCCGAACTCACCGAAGCGGCCGTCGGCTCCGGGACGGCTCCATGCGGCTGACCTCCGTCACGCCTCCCTCCAGTCGTAGGGCTCCTCGTCGTCTCGCTCTCGACCGGGTCGCGCGCGCCGCCGTCGGCGTCGGCGCGCCGGGCGTTCGTGATGAAGTCGCGCATCAACAGCGGATCCTTGCGGCCCGGGCGCGGACTCCACGCCCGGTCGAGACGTCGACGCCGGCGGGCCGCAGGTACTCGACGGCCTGCGCCACGTTGTCGGGTCGCAGGCCACCCGCACACGATCAGGCGGTGGTGGTCGACCACCCCCTCGGCCAGGCGCCAGTCGAAGACCTGGCCCGATCCCGGGATTGTCCCCGTCGACCATGAGGTAGTCCGCGCCGAACTCCTCGAACCGCGCGATGGTGCGCTCGCCGGCGCGGAACGCCTTGATCACCAACGGCACCCGGGCGCGGACCCACTGGGTGTCTTCAGCCGTCTCCTGCCCGTGCAGCTGCGCGGCACCCAGCCCCGCCGGCGTGCACGGCCTCGACCACCCGCTGCGGCGCCTCGTTCCGGAACACCCCGACCGTGAGGATGTGCTCGGGCAGGCGCTTGGCGATGTCACCGGCGAGCTGGACGGGGATCTGCCGCGGCGAGGGGGCGAACATGAAGCCGACCGCCGACGCGCCGAGGCTGACGGCGAGCAGGCGCGTCGGCCTCCGACGTGATGCCGCAGATCTTGACGAACAGCTGGTCGCTCACGCCGTCAACGCCGTCCGACCGGGTGTCCGACGAGGTCGCGGAGCTGGCCGGCCCGGTCGCCCGGCGCGCACGAGCGTCTCGCCGACCAGGATGGCGTCGTAGCCGGCATCCGCCAACCGCCGGGCGTCGTCCGCGTCGCGGATCCCGGACTCGGCCACCGCGAGCACGCCGGCCGGGATCTTCGCGGCCAGCGCGCACGCCCGTTCGTGGTCCACCTCGAAGGTCCGCAGGTCGCGCTGGTTCACGCCGACGATGCGCGACCCCGCCGGCCAGGGCCCGCGTCGAGCTCGCGCTTCGTCGTGCACCTCGACGAGCGCGGCGAGACCGAGCTCGTCGGCCAGGGCGGCGCAGCGGCGGAGCAGCTCGTCGTCGAGCGCGGCCACGATGAGGAGGACGGCGTCGGCGCCCATGAGGCGGGCGTCGACGACGTCGGCCTCCTGCACGGTGAAGTCCTTGCGGAGGACGGGAAGGCCCGAGGCCTGCCGGGCCGCGGCCAGGTCGGCGCGGAGATCCACCGAAGAAGTCGGTGTCGGTCAGGACCGAGAGGCAGGCCGCGCCGCCCGCCACGTACTCCTTGGCGACCAGGTCGGGCTGCAGGTCGGGGTCCAGGTCGCCCTTGGACGGCGAGCGCCGCTTGATCTCGGCGATGCACGACAGCCCGTCGCCGCCGAGAGCGGCGGCAAAGTCCCTGGGAGCGGGGTCTGCCTGCGCCTGTTCCACCAGGTCAGTCGAGCACGCGGTCGTCGGCAGCGGCGCGGGCCCGATGGGAGGCAAGGATCTCCTCCAAATAGGTGGGCATAGCGACTCAGCGTAGCGGCGCCTCCTTTGCGCCTCGGCCCATGGTCTGCGTCAGCCGCAGGACCCGTACGGGTCGATGGGAGCATCGGACGCTCCGATGAGCGCCCACGAATTCGAGGCCTCGTTCATGTAGGCGTTCGGGCAAGGGTCGGCGATCACGATGAGGCGCATGGCGCTGCACGGAGAGGCCTCCGAGATACAGGTCGTCATGGCCTGGTGTCCGTCGCGCGTTGCCGGGGCACTCGAACGCGAACCCGGGCGCGGCGTACGCATTGAGGTACTCGAGCGCCGCGCTGCAGCCGGACGTGGTCGCCTCCCCCGCCACCGGGAGCCCCGAGGTCTGCGTCACGAAGCTCTCCGGCGGCAGGGCGGTCGACGGGTCCGGTCGCTGCGTCGCCGCGCCGATGGCGCCCGCTCGGCGTCGGTGCCGGCGGAGCGGATGACCGGATGGACGGATGCCCGCCGTTCGGCGGGGCGAGCAAGCCGATGGCGAGCACGCCCGACGCGCCCGCGGCCACACACGACGCGGCCAGCACGCCACCGACCCGCCGTCGCTGCACCTTGCTCTACCCCACCACCGTCTCCGGAGCTCCGCCGCTCCGGTCACGGCCCGGCCACCTGGCCCGGCGCCAGGGTGAACGTAGCAAACGGGATCCGCGATCCGCCCGACGGTGCAGCAGCGATGCAAAGACCGGGCCCGGCGACGAGCGCCGGCACGGCGACGGTGGCTCAGCCGCGAATCTTGGTCAGGACCTTCTCGCGACGCTGCCGCTCCTCGCGCGACAGGTCGAACGACGGGCACGACGTGGCCGGCCTGCGCCGTTTCCGCGTCGCGCAGCATGTCCGCGATGCCCGAGTAGATGACTTCCACCGTGAAGTCGTCGAGCTCCACCGCCGCCTTCTCGGTCCCGTCGTCGGCGACTTGAATGATCTTGACCATCAGTCCACCAGCTCCCGCGCCCGGGTCACGTCGCCCCGGCGCTCGATGGCCACGCATCCCCCGTCCCGGAAGATCCAGCCGACCTCGCGCCACGGCTTCAGTTCGGGCAGCGCCTCACGCTCGGCGGAGTCCGCCTCACGCTGCTCCCGTACCTTGACGCCCCATCCCCATGAAGGCAGCGTGCGCCCCGGTTGTGTCATGTCCGGTGACAGTCGGTTGCAAATGGGGTGCACTTCTGGGCTGCCTCTTTCTCTTATCGCTCGGCCGGCTCAGCGAGCGAACAGGTGCCAGCCGACCCAGCCCCAGCCGAGCACGAGCAGTACCCGCAGCCACGGATCGGTCGCCAGTCGCCTCAGTACGGCAGCGGGACGAACGATGACGCGCCGTCCCGCCGTGGTAAGCGATGCGACCCACAGCGCGACCGCAAACGCGCCGATCACGGCCCACACGGCATAGCTCGGAGTCGAACTCACGACGGCACAGCTCCTCGGCCCGCTGCACGCGAACTGCTCTGCGTGCCCGCCCGGACGATCGCGGTACCGAGCCACAACCACGCGAAGCACGCGACGGCCTTCAGCCCGTAGTTGTAGCGGTCGAACGCGTCGGCCATCGAGCTCAGGGTCGGATGGGCGCTCCTACTGCCGCGCACCAGGTACATGACGAGCTCCCAGGCGACGATGACGCCGAACAGCACGACCCATCCGAGATACGGGTGCCGCGGTCGTTCCTCCTCGGCGATCATCACACGGGTCGGGCGCGCCGGCCACCGGATGATCGCCATGACCACCACGGCCACGATCGCGATCGCAGTCAGGATGTTGGCCGGCGAGCTGAACGGCGTCGTTGCCGCGAGCCACAGCGCGTAGCCCGCCAGCACGACGATGCTCGCCGCCCGGGCTACCGGTCGCTCCAGCACCTTGGCGCGCGGCTTCGGGCACCGGACGACGCCCTCAGCCGCTCAGCGGGAGCAGGGCTACCTCGACTGGACGGGACCCGCCGATACCGTCTCCCGAGCGCACCCGGGCCGGCCCCGGCGCAGCGACGTTCCTATGCAGATATCCCAAGGCCGACCCATGCCCCGAGTTCGCAGCTCCAGGCTGCGGACGTCAGCGTGCCCACGACCTTGTCGTCGGCGGCACCGTCGCCGGCGGGGACCTCTCCGGCATGCAGCGTCATGCCCGGCGACAGCTCCTCCGACCTCCGGCGGACCGGCCGGAGCCACCATCCCCACCAGGCGCGCGCGGCACGTTGCCCCCGCGCGAGTCGATACGGGCCACCAGCTCCTGGCCGGTGTAGCACCCCTTGGTGAAGCTCACCGTCCGCGCGCACCACGCCCGCTTCGTGGGGAATGGTCTTCGGCCGTGAGCTCGGCACCCATCGCCGGCACGCCCGAAACGATGCGACAGGCCTCGACCGCGTCGGCGCCGCACGCCACGATGCCCGGCGGGAGGTCCGAGCCTTCCGGTCCGAGCACGACGTCGGACGGCCCGAGCAGGTCGACGCCGCGCCAGCCGTTCCACTCGAAGGGCAAAGCGAGCACGCCCCGCTCGGCCAGGACCGTGAGCAAGCCGCCCGCCGCCTCGTCGACGCCGGCGCCACGCAACGACAGGCAGCGCCAGTCGAGCGCGCGCCAACTCGACCTTGGCGCGCAGCAGGAACCGCCGCAGCCGCGCCGCCACGGCGTCGCCGTACCCGGCGTCGACGTCGAGCACGAAACCCTGCCCGTCGGTCCGCGTGACCCGGAGCAGGGCGGACAGCTTGCCGTCGGGCTCGAGCAACAAAGAGTCGGCCGAAGCCCCCACGGCCAGCGCCCAGCACGTCCTGACTCAGTTGTCCCTGCAGGTACTCCTCGGCGTCGGGGCCGCGCACGGCCAGCACGTCCCGTGCGGAACGGAACGCGCCCGCGCCCTTGCGCAGCGCCGCCGTGTCGGCTGCGAGCGCGTCCACGTCGGCTCAGCGAGACGCAGCGCAGACGCAGACGCAGACGCGACAGCGGCCGCGCTCATGCGCCGCGCCGCCGTGACCGCGACCAAGAGGGCGCCGGCCTTGTTGGCGCACTCCTCGTCCTCGGACACCGGGTCGCTGTCCGCCACGATCCCGGCACCCGCCTGCACGCTCGCCCGCCCGTCGGGCATCACGACCATGGTGCGGATGGCGATCGCGGTGTCCACGTTGCCCGAGAAGTCGATGTAGCCGACCACGCCGCCGTAGACGCCGCGCTTGGTCACCTCGAGCTCGTCGATGATCTCCATCGCCCGCACCTTGGGCGCCCCGGACAACGTGCCGGCGGGCAACGTGGCCCGCAGGACGTCGATCGGGCCCTTGCCCTCGGCGAGCTCGCCCGACACCTGCGACGTGATGTGCATGATGTGGCTGTAGCGCTCGATCGTCATGAGCTCGTCGACCTTCTCGGTCCCGAACCGCACCACCCGGCCCACGTCGTTGCGGGCCAGGTCCACGAGCATGATGTGCTCCGCCAGCTCCTTCGGGTCCTCGATCAGCTCGGACTCGAGCAACCGGTCGTGCTGTTCGTTCTCGCCCCGCGGCCTCGACCCCGCGATCGGGCGCGAGATGACGACGCCGTCGCGCAAGCGGACCATCGGCTCGGGCGACGCGCCGACGACCGTGACCTCGGGGAAGCGGAGGAAGTAGAGGTACGGGCTCGGGTTCAACAGGCGGAGCGCCCGGTACACGTCGAAGGGCTCCGCCTCGAGCGTCAGGTCGTAGCGCTGCGAGAGCACGACCTGGAAGATGTCGCCCGCCCTGATGTACTCCTTGGCCGCGGCGATGCAGGCCTGATAGTGCTCCGACGTCATCGTCCGCGCCGCCTCGGCCTTCTCCAGGCCCGGTGGCGGCGCCGCCAGCAGCCGGCCCGCCCCGGACGGCAGCGCCGAGCCCCGCCCCGCGCAGTCGGCGGCGAGCTCTTCCAGCCGGGTGCAGGCCGACGTGTACGCCGCGGCCACCGCCTCGGTGTCGACCCCCCCGTCCGGCGCGTCGGGGACGACGACGTTTTCGACGAGGACGATGCGCTGGCGCCAGTGGTCGAAGGCGCAGAACTGCCCGATCACCACCAGCGCGGCGTCGGGCTGGCCGGCGTCGTCGACCGGCGGGTCGGGCAGCCGCTCCACCTCGCGCACCACGTCGTACCCCAGATACCCGACGAGCCCGCCGTGCAGCGGCGGCAGCCCGGCGAGAGCCGGCGACTGGAACCGCGTCACCAGGGCCTCGACGGCGGCGAGGATCCCGTCGTCGGACGCGCCGAGACCGAGCCGGCCCGTGGCCTCGACGTGGCGGCCCCGCGCCGTCAGCGTCGCCAGCGGGCGCCGGCCCACGAACGAGTAGCGGCCCCACCGCTCGCCGCCCTCGACCGACTCGAAGAGGAACCCGTTCCCGTCGCCCACCACGTTGGCGAAACAGGCAACCGGGGTCAGGGTGTCGGCAACGACCTCGCACCACACCGGCACGATCGCGTGCTCCTTGGCCAGCGCGGCGAACTCGGCCGGGTCGGGGCTGAAGGCGAGCGTCGCACCCCCTCCGGAGCCGCCGTCCGGCGCCGGCGCCGGCGCCGGCGTCACGGCGCGGGCACCCCCGGGCCCGTCCCGACGGTGCGGTAGAAGCAGGTGCGCGCACCGGTGTGGCAGGCGCCGCGCCCGTGCTGGTCGACGAGGACCACGAGGGCGTCGCCGTCGCAGTCCATGCGCACCTCGCGCACGTACTGGCGGTCCCCCGAGGTCTCGCCCTTCTGCCAGTACTCCTGGCGACTGCGGCTGTAGAACCACGTCCGGCCGCTCGCCAGGGTGCGGCGCAGCGCCTCCGCGTCCATATAGGCGACGGTGAGCACGGTGCCGTCGGCGGCGTCCTGCACGACAGCCGGCACGAGGCCGTCGGCATCCTTGCCGAAGTCCATGGCGGCGACGAGGTCCTCGTCGAACGTCAGCGCCACGCCCTCGGGCACGGCGGAAGCCTGCGACGAGGGCGCGTTCATAGATACAGCCCCGTCCCGCTGTCGTTGCGCGGCGATGCGATCGCGTGGATGTCGCGCTCGCGCAAGATGACGTACTCCTCCCCGTGCACCTCGACCTCGAACCGGTCCTCGGGGTTGAACAGCACGGTGTCGCCGACCTTGACGGTGCGGACGTGGGGTCCCACCGCGACGGCGTCAGCCCAGGTGAGACGCCGGCTGATCTGTGCGGTGGCCGGGATCAAGATGCCCGCCCGCGAACGCCGTTCCCCGTCCGTCTGCGAGATCTGCACCATGACCCGGTCGAAGAGCACCGTGATGGGCTGCTTGTCCTCGGTCTTGAGCCCCGCGCCCGGACGCCGTACCTCGTGCTGCGCCGGCTTGGCCGCCTTGTCGTCCTTCTCGGCCTTCTCAGGCTTCGCGGCCGCCTCGTCCTTCTCGGCTTTTGTGGCCTTGGCCAGGCTCGATCCGTTTTTCGTCGTCGACGTGGGCACCTAGGCACGGTACCGCACCGATGCGGTCCTCCCGGTCAGAGCGGGCGGACCGTCACCCCGTGCTCGGCCATGTAGCCCTTGGCCTCGCCGATGGTGAACTCCCGGCGGTGGAAGATCGATGCGGCCAGCACCGCGTCAGCCCCGCCGTCAACGGCCCCGTCGACGAGATCCTGCAGCCGCCCCACGCCGCCCGACGCGATCACCGGGATGTCGACCGCGTCGACCACGGCCCGTGTCAGTGCGAGGTCGAACCCGTCCTTGGTGCCGTCGCGGTCCATCGACGTCAGCAGGATCTCCCCCGCCCCGTGCCCGGCGCACTCCACCGCCCACGCCACCGCGTCACGCCCCGTGGGCGTCCGCCCTCCGTGGGTGTAGACCTCCCACCCGGCGGCGCCCTGCCGCTTCCGCGCGTCGATCGCCACGACCGCGCACTGGCCCCCGAACTCGTCCGCGATGTCACGCACCAGCGCCGGTCGTTCCACCGCCGCGGTGTTGACACCGACCTTGTCCGCCCCGGCCCGGAGGAGGCGGCGTGCATCCTCAGCCGCCCGGACCCCGCCGCCCACCGTCAAGGGAATGAACACCTGCTCCGCCGTGCGCGCCACGACCGAGACCATCGTGTCGCGCCCGTCCGAGGACGCCGTGATGTCGAGGAACGTCACCTCGTCGGCGCCTTCGGCGTCGTAGCGTGCGGCGAGCTCCACGGGATCACCCTCGTCGGTGAGGTCCACGAAGCGGACGCCCTTGACCACCCGGCCGCCCGTGACGTCGAGGCAGGGGATCAGGCGGACGCTGCGCACGCGGCGATCCCCTCCTCCACGCTGAACCGGCCTTCGACCAACGCCTTGCCCACGATCGCTCCCGCCAGGCCGCGCTCGCCGACCTTCAAGTGCGCCAGCCGGGAGAGATCCTGCGTCGCGCCGACGCCTCCGGAGGCAACGAGCGGGAGCGCCGTCTGCTCCAAGAGCGCACCCAATGCGTCGACGTTGGGCCCTTCGAGCGTGCCGTCCCGTTCGACCTCCGTCACCACGACCGCGCCGAACGGCTCGGCGGACCACAGCGCCAACAGGTCGACGACCGACCACCCGGACCCGGCCAGCCAGCCTTGCGCCTGCGCCTCGGCCACCCCGTCGTCGTTCACCCGATAGTCGAGGCCGACGGCCACCCGTCCGGGCCAGCGCCGCGCGCACCGCCCGGCGAGACCGGGGTCCTCGAGCGCCGCCGTCCCGAGCACCACGCGGGCCACGCCCGACTCGAGCAGCTCCTCCGCGGCGTCGTCGCTGCGGATGCCGCCGCCGGCCTGTACCCGCACCGCCGACCGTGCCGCCAGCTTCACGATCTCGCCCAGCGCAACGCGCTCGTGCGGTACCCCGGTACGCGCCGCGTCGAGGTCCACGACGTGGATCCATCGAGCGCCGCCGTCGATGTACCTCGTCGCGAGCGCGGCCGGATCGCCGTAGCGCTGCTCGCGGTCGAAGTCGCCTTGCGTGAGACGAACGGCCGTGCCGCCGCGGAGGTCGATCGCCGGGAGCAGGTCCATCAGGCCGCCCCCGCGAGGTCGACGAAATTCGACAACAGCCGCAGGCCCGTCGATCCCGACTTCTCCGGGTGGAACTGGGCGCCCCACAGCCTGCCGCGACTGACCAGGGCCGCCACCGGTCCGCCGTAGTCACACACGGCCACGGTCTCCTCGCCGACGGGTGGCGCAAAGGAGTGCACGAAGTACACCCACGGCCGCGGGCCCAGGCCCTCCAGGGGGGCCGGCGCGCCCGCGTCGGGATCCGTCACCTCCAGCTGGTTCCACTGCATCTGCGGGTGCTTCACGCCGGAGGGCAGCGTCGCGACGACGCCGGCGAACACCCCGAGGCCCTCGGCGTCCGGTGATTCCACCGAACCCTCGTAGAGGAGCTGAAAGCCGACGCACACGCCGAAGAAGGGCACGCCGTCGTCCAACGCCGCGCGGGCCGGGCCCTCCAGCCCGCTCTCGCGCAAGGCGCGGGCGCAGGCGCCGAACGCACCCACGCCCGGCAGCACCACCGCGTCGGCCGCCGCGACGTCGGCGGGGTCGGTCACCAGCCGCGCCGCCGCCCCGACGTGCTGCAGTGCCTTCTCGGCCGAGCGCAAGTTGCCGATGCCGTAGTCGAGAACGGCAATCCGCGGCGCTGCCGTCACAGGCTCCCCTTGGTGGAGGGGACGCCACCTCCCTCGACACGCACGGCGTCGCGCAGGCACCGCGCCACGCCCTTGAAACTCGCCTCCAACATGTGGTGGGTGTTCTTCCCCTCGAGGCGCCGGATGTGCAGCGTGAGATTGGCCGCCGTCGCGAAGCGCGCGCCAGAACTCCTCGGCCAGCTGCGGGTCGAAGGGCGGAGAACCGAGCCCGGGCGTGTCGGGGGCGAAGTCGAGCCCGTAGGCGAGATACGGGCGGCCCGACAGGTCCAGCGCCACCTCGATCAGCGCCTCGTCGAGCGGCAGCAGGATGGACGCGAAGCGCCGGATGCCCGCCTTGTCCCCCAGCGCCTCGGCCAGGCACCCGCCGAGCACGATGCCCACGTCCTCGACGGTGTGGTGCGCATCGATCTGCAGGTCACCCTGCGCCTCGACCGAGAGGTCGAACGAGGCGTGCTTGCCCAGCTGTTCGACCATGTGGTCGAAGAAGGGCAGTCCGGTCGAGGCCTCGGCGCGGCCCGCGCCGTCGAGGTCGAGCGCCACGGCGATGGTCGTCTCCTTGGTGGCGCGGTCGCGCCGGGACTGGCGGGGGGCGGGTGCTCCGGTTGCGGCGGTCACAGGCTCTCCTTCAGCGCGTGCAGGAAGCGATCATTCTCCTCGGCGGTGCCGATCGTCACGCGCAGGCAGCCCTTCAGGCCCTCCCAGCTGGCGCAATTGCGGATCAGCACGGAGTGGGCGAGGAGCGAGCCCCAGACTTCGTCGGCGTCACGGTCGCGGGGGCGGAAGAGGATGAAGTTGGCATCGGAGGGCCAGCTGTCGACGGGCAGATCGCCCAACGCCGCGGCCACGCGGCCGCGTTCCTCGGTGATGCGGGCAACCCGCGCCTCCATCTCGGGCACGTGGCGGAGCGCCAGGAGCCCCGCCGCCTGGGTCTGGGCGGAGAGGTGGTAGGGCAACACGACCGCTTCGCAGGCGGCGACGACGGCCGGGTCCGCGACGAGATAGCCGAGGCGGGCGCCGGCCAGCGCCCACGTCTTCGAGAAGGTCCGCGTGACGACGAGCCCCGGGTAGGCGGGGCCGCGCAGGCTCAACGCCGACCACGGCGAGAACTGGCCGTAGGCCTCGTCGACCACGACGAGGCCGGGCGCGGCGGACACGACTGCGGCCACGGTCTCCGGTGGCTCGGCCCGTCCGGTGGGGTTGTTGGGCGAGCAGAGGAAGGTCAGGTCGGGGCGCTGCGCACCGATCAGGGCGGCCGCGTCGCCGGGTTCGATCAAGAAGTCGTCGTCTCGCGTGCCCTCCACCACCTCGGTGCCCGTGATCCGCGCGATGTGCGAGTGCAACGCATAGGTCGGTTCGAACAACAGGGCGCGTCGGCCCGGGCCACCGAACGCCAGCAGCACGCTCTGCAGCACTTCGTTCGAGCCGTTGGCGCAGAAGACCTCGGCCGGCGTGACACCGTGCAAATCCGCGACCGCGTGGCGCAACTCGGTGGCCGGACGGTCCGGATAGCGATGGAACGAGATCTCCTCGAGCGCGGCAATGAGCTCCGCCCGCCACTCATCGGGCGGGGCGAACGGCGATTCGTTCGTGTTCAGGCGCACCTCGGCCTGCACCTGGGGCGAGTGATAGCCCTCGGACAGCTGCAGGTCGGGCCGCACCGGCGGCACCGCGCTCATGGTGCGGTCTCCCCCTCCGCATCGAGCGCGGCCAGGCGCAGCCGCACCGACTCGGCGTGGGCCGGCAGACCCTCGGTCTCTGCCAGCACCATGACCTTGGGGCCGAAAGCACGCAGGGCATCGGGGGACACGCGCACGGCGTGGACGTGCTTGCGGAAATCGTCCGCGCGGAGCGCCGAGGCAAAACGCGCCGTGCGGTTGGTCGGCAGGACGTGGTTCGGCCCGGCGATGTAGTCCCCCATGCTGGCCGGCGACCACTCGCCGATGAAGACGGCGCCCGCGCTCTGCACCAGATCGAGCAGTTCGGCGGCTTCGGGCTCGGGCATCATCAGCTGGAGGTGCTCGGGGGCCACGGTGTTCGCCACGGCGAGCGCCTCGGCCGGGCCGTCGACGAGGCACGCGATCCCGGCGCTGGCGAGCGTCGCCTCGAGGTCGGCACGGCGGGGTGAGGCGGCGACGACGCGATCGACCTCGGTGGACACGGCGTCGAGCAGCGCGGCGTCCCACGTGACCAGCCAGGCCAGGCCGTCCGGGCCGTGTTCGGCCTGGACCACCAGATCGATGGCGGCGAACTCCGGGGTGGCGCCCGGGCCGGCGACGACGACGATCTCGGACGGCCCCGCGAACGCGGACGCCACGCCCACGACGCCGGACACCTGGCGCTTGGCCTCGGCGACGTAGGCGTTGCCGGGCCCGGCCACGACGTCGACCGCCGGCACGCTCTCCGTGCCGTAGGCGAGTGCGGCGATGGCCTGCGCGCCGCCGATGCGGTACACCTCGTCCACCCCCGCGACGCCGGCCGCACACAGCGTGGCGTCGTCGACCTTGCCATCCGCTGCGGGAGGCACGCAGAGCGCGAGGGTGCCGACGCCCGCGACGCGGGCCGGCGCGGCGCACATCAGGACGGTCGACGGATAGCGTGCCCGTCCCCCGGGGGCGTAGATCCCCGCCCGCGCCACGGGGCGCGTCAGGTTGCCGACCGTGATCCCGTCGTGTTCGTACTCCCCTGGCGGCGTGCCCTCGTGCGCGTGGTACGCGACGATCCGTTCGAAGGCGACCTCCAGGGCGTTGCGCAGGTCGGGATCGAGGCGTTCCGCCGCCTCCTTGATCTCCGAGGAGGCGACCCGGAGGCCGGCCGAGACGTCCACCCCGTCGAAGGCCGCCGTGCTGCGGATGACCGCGGTGTCTCCGCCGGCGCGCACCTCGGCCAGGATGCGGGCCACCGCATCGTGCACGTCCGCGCCGGGCGACTCCGGGCGCGGCAACGCCGCGTCGTACGGCGGCGGGGAGCCGCGGAGGTCCAGCACACGGAGGGGCATGAGCACACAAGGCTACCGGGGTGCCCTTGGTGCACTTCCCGAACGGACCGTACGCACATGCGCCATCATCGGGGTCATGTCGACCGCCGCCGAGATCTCCTCCCTGTCCTCCACCCTCCAAGAACTGCACGAGCGCGTGACGGCCATGGCCGAGGGCGCCTTGGCCCGGGGCGACGAGGACATGGCGCACGAGCTGATCGCGGTCGAGCGTTCACTCGGCGGCGCGCTCCGGCGGCTGCGGCGATTCGGGCAGGGACAGGGTCGGCACTGAGCGACACCTACCGACCCCCGACCCCGACCCCGACCCCCGCCTGGAGACCCGCCTGAGCCGAAGGCGTGTCAGACCGCGTAGAGGACGAGCTCGTGACCCAGCAGGTTCGAGGCCGTGCGCAGCACCGGCTGGCGCTGCGCCACCACGGCACAGTTGCGGCGCTCGGCCAGCTCCACGACGGCTACCGTGCTGAGGTCCGAGGTGTCGCAGCGGGCAGCCAGCTCACCGGAGCGCCGGGCCGCCTCCCCGGAGAAGGACTCGACCTCGGTGCCGGCCAGCAGCTCGGCGATGCGGTCGTTGCGTGCTTCCGTGCGGTATCCTTCGGCCACGGTCACGGCGGGCACGAGCGGCACGATCCCGTTGGCCAGGGCCGCGCGGTGCAGCGCCCACATCATGCGGTCGCCGCTGGCCGCGGCGTGCAGAGCGCCCAGTCCGTAGACGAGGCCCTCTCGGCGTTTGGTGGTCACCGTCTCCGGACGCGCGAGGCCACGCCGGACACCCCGGAGCGCAGCCGGGCGAGCAACGCCTCGCCGGCGGCCAGTTCCTCCGCGCTCAACGAGCCCGTCTCACCCTCCCAGGCCGCGACGCCCCGCAGACCCTGGCGCACCCGCAGCTGGCGCTCGGCCGCGGTCGACAACCACGCGCTGAATGAGACCCCGTCTTGCTTGGCTGCCTCTTCGACGACTCGAGGCCACCTCGTCGTCCAGTGAAACCGAACGCTTGGTCACCATACGATCGATGGTAGCACCTGGAGTAGTACCGACAGGAGGGCCCGAACGCTTGATGCACCAATGCCGGCCCGAAGGCCGGCACTGGTGGAACCGGCCAGGAGGCGGATCCCAGCAACGGTTCATTTGGAACCAGGTGGCGGGAACCGGTTCCAGTCGTCATCGTAGCGCCGAAGGTCCAAGTTTTCAGCCTGTGACACGGGAATTGCCGAAAAAGGGGCCAAAAGACCCCCCTTGTGACGTTTAACGCACAAACGGGCAAAAATCTATCATGATGCACGTCTCACAACGCGGCTTTCTCGCAACGCACGTCGCCCGCCCGTGGAGAATCATGCGCAGGCTGAACGCGCCGCGTTCTCCCGCGGGCACGAACGAGTTGAGGAGGTGCTCCACCTTGACCGCATCGCGCCGCTCGGTCGGGGTGAGTTGCTCGGTCAGACCGAGCCGCTCGGAGCAGCGCAGGACGTGGGTGTCGACAGGGAGACCCGGAAGACCGAACGCCACGCTGCGGACCACGTTGCCCGTCTTGCGGCCGACGCCGGGCAGCGTGACCAGGTCCTCGAGGGCAGAGGGCACCTCACCGCCGAAGCGCTCGACCACCGCCGACGCCATGCCGATCAGGCTCTTGGTCTTGGACCGGAAGAAGCCGGTCGAGTGGATGATCTCCTCGACGTCCTCCGGGTTGGCCCGAGCCAGCGCTTCTGGGTCGGGGTACTTGCCGAAGAGGATCGGCGTCACCATGTTGACCCGCTCGTCGGTGCTCTGCGCCGAGAGGATCGTCGCCCCGAGGAGTTCGAATGCGTTCTCGTGGTTGAGCGCGCAGAGCTCCTTGGCGGTGCCCGGGTAGAGCTCGGCCAGGCGTTCCGTCACCAGCCGCGCCCGGCCTTTTGGTGTCCTCGGTCGCGCCACCGGCTCAAAGTACCGGGTTACGTTGGCCGCCATGGACGTCGTGGCGCTGAACGAGCTGGACGCCCCGCGCCGAGACGCCGTGACCGCGTTGCTGCAACGGGCCGACGCCGCCGACGACCACCCGCCCCTCCCCGAGCCCCAGTTCCACGCGCTAGCCGACAGCGGCCCGCCCCACGATGGCCGGCTCGTTCTGGCCGAGCGCGCTGGCACGAGTGCCGGCGACACAGACCGGTCCCTGGCCGGCTTCGCACTCCTCACGCCCGGACGAGACGGATCGACCTCGATCCACGTCGTGACGGCCCCCGAACTCGCCTCCGAGCGCCCGTCCGAAGACCCCTCTGAACTCGCCTCCCAACTCGTCGGCGCCGCCGTGGCCCTCGCCGACAAGGACGGCTCGACGCCGCTGCACCTCTGGGCGATGCAGGCCGGCCCGGCCGATGACGAACGGGCCAGGCGGCACGGCTTCGTTCCCGAGCGCGACGTCATCCAGATGCGCGTGCCGCTCCCCCTGGCCGGCGACGTCCTGCGGGCCACGCACCCGCTCGTGACCCGCCCGTTCGTGCCGGGACAGGACGACGAGGCGTGGCTGAAGGTGAACAACCGCGCGTTCGCCGGCCACCCCGAACAGGGGTCGTGGACGCTCGCCCAGCTCCACGAACGCCTCGCCGCCGACTGGGTCGACCTCGCGGGCTTCCTCGTGGCGGACGACCCGGACGGCGAGGGCCTCATCGGCTTCTGCTGGACCAAGATCCACCGCACGCGCTCCCCCGTCCTCGGCGAGATCTACGTGATCGGCGTCGACCCCGCCCACCACGGCGGCGGCCTCGGGCGGGCCCTGACCGTGGCCGGGCTCAACTCCATGGCCGATCGGGGCGTCCGCACCGGCATGCTCTACACGGACGACACCAACGAAGCCGCCGTGGCGCTCTATGGCCGGCTCGGGTTCACGGTCGACCACGTCGACCGCTCGTACCGGCGGGCCCGCACGCCCGTCAGCTGACGCCTGTCCCGATCGCCTTTCCCACGCCGAAGGTCACGGCGGCAGCGACAGCCGTCACCGCGAGCTGCCGCAGCGCCGACTGCAGCTTCGACCGCTCCGTGAAGGACGCCAGCACGACCCCCACCACCAGCGACGCCACCGTCCCCAGCACGATCGACCCCACGATCGCCGCGGTCCCCGAGCCGATCAGCCACGGGAACAAGGGGATGAAGGCACCCAGTGCGAACGTCACGAACGACGCGGCCGCCGCCTGCCACGGCGAGCCCAGACGCCCGATCGAGATCCCCAACTCCTCACGGGCATGCGTCTCCAACGCCAAGTCGGGGTCCCGCATCACCTGGTTCGTCATGTCCTCGGCCACGGCCGGGTCGATGCCGCGCCGCACGTACATGCCCCGCAGCTCGGCGGCTTCGCCCTTGGGATGACGCTCCAGCGCCGCGCCGCTCGACCTCGAGCTCGCGCTCCATGAGCTCGCGCTGCGCCGTCATCGAGAGGTACTCCCCGGCCGCCATCGAGAACGACCCGGCGATCAGCCCGGCCACGCCGGCCAGGCGCACGATCGCGCCGCCGGGATTGGCGCCCGCCATGCCCAGCACCAGCGAGATATTCGTCACCAGCCCGTCACTGACCCCGAACACGGCCGCCCGCGCCCCGCCCCCGCCGACGTCCCGGTGCTGATGCGGCGGGTGGTGGTCGTGCTCGTGGGGGACGGTCACTCCGATCAGCGTAGTAAGGCACCCCACGCCACTGGGGGTAGCGTGCCAGACCGGAAATCGAACCTGGACCAGCGAGGAGCGCAGCATGACCACCACCGTCGACGGCGTCGACGCCTTCCACAAGCTCGTCGGCGACCATCTCGGCTACTCCGAATGGCAGCCCATCACGCAGGACCGGGTCAACCTCTTCGCCGAAGCGACCGACGACCACCAGTGGATCCACGTCGATCCCGAGCGGGCCAAGAGCGGTCCCTTCGGCGTCGCCATCGCCCACGGGTACCTGACGCTGTCCCTGGCCCCCGTGCTGCTGAACAAGATCATCCGGGTCGACAACATGAAGTTCGGGGTCAACTACGGCTGCAACAAGGTGCGGTTCCCCTCGCCCGTTCCCGTCGGCTCCGACCTGCGCATGGGCGTGACGGTCGCCGCCGTCGACGACGTGGAGGGCGGTGTGCAGGTCACCTACGACATGGTGATGGAGGTCAAGGACGCACCGAAGCCCGCGTGCGTGGCCCAGGTGGTCTACCGCTACTACCGCTGACGCGTTCCTCCCCCATCCTGATGGCGCCCCGTCGGAACGCCGGACCGGGTCCCGGGGGCGGGGCCGCTCCCACCACCGCCACGGCCTCCGCGCTGCCGGCCGATTCGGAGAAGACGGCCCGTGTCCGGGCCATGTTCGACACCATCGCGCCGCGCTACGACCTCGTGAACCGGCTGATGACGTTCGGGCTCGACCAGCGCTGGCGCCGCACCACCGTCGACGCGCTCGCGCTGCCCGACGGCGCCCGCATTCTCGATCTGGCCTGCGGGACCGGTGATCTCTCACGCGCCGCGGCCCGGCACGGCCACACCGTCGTCGGCACCGACCTCAGCGCCGGGATGCTTGCCGCCAACCGGGCGGAAGTCCCCGTCGTCGAGTCCGACGCGGGACGGCTCGCCTTCGCCGACGGTGCGTTCGACGGGCTCGTCTGCGGGTACGCGTTGCGCAACTTCACCGACCTCGCCGCGACGCTCCGGGAAGTGGCCCGGGTGCTCCGTCCCGGTGGCCGTCTCGCCGTGCTCGAGGTCGACGCGCCCACCTCGGGGCTCTGGCGGTTCGGCTTCGACGTGTGGTTCAACAAGGTGGTGCCCGTCCTGGGCGGCGCGCTCTCAGACCGCGCCGCCTACCGCTACCTGCCCGCGTCCGTGGCCTATCTTCCTCCCACACCGGTCCTGCGCCAGATGCTGCTCGACGCCGGCTTCTCCGCCGTCGGCATCCGGCCCCTTGCCGGCGGCCTCAGCCAGCTCGTGGTGGCGACCCGCGTCGGCTCTCCGCCGCAACCACCACCGTCGCCCTCACCGTCGACGTCACGGTGAGCGCCACGACCGGCGAGCTCCACGCCCGCACCGTGCCCCTCGAGTACGGGCCCGACGCCCTCCAGTTCGACGGCGGTCCGACCGCGCTGTTCGACCGGCCCGGCCTCACGCTGGTCGGCTGGGGCACGTCCCAATTGGTCGCCGCCGCCGAGGCAGACGCCGCGCTGCGGGCCATCCCGTGCGACGACCAGGTCGGAGGTCCGGGGTCGGGCGTGGTCGCGCTCGGCGCGCTCCCCTTTACCGACGCGATGTCCGGTCTCTTGGTCATTCCCCGCTTCACGATGGGCATCGCGAGCGATGCGGAGGGCGTCACACGGCGCTGGGCCACGGCCGTCGGGCCGGCGGACGAGGCACTCCCGAGCACCGAGGAGCTGTTCGATGCCGTCATCTGGCAGTACGGCGCCGCGCCCGAGGCGGCCGGCGAGGAGCCCGTCAGCGTCAGGGCCGTGACCAGCGCGCTCGACAGCGCCGCCTACCGCGCCGAGGTCGCCCGCGCCGTCTCTGCGATGCAAGCGCCCGGCGCCACTTTGCGCAAGGTGGTCCTCTCCCGCCCGCTCACCGTCGAGCTCTCGGGCCGCCTCGTGCTCACGCCGGTGCTGCGCCGGCTGCGCGCCGCCGAACCCACCTGCGCGGTCTTCGCCATGCCCACACCCGACGGCACGTTCTTCGGCGCGTCCCCCGAGCTCCTCGTGGCGCGCAACGATTCCCGCGTGACCTGCCACCCACTGGCGGGCACCGTCCCACGGGGCACCACCGCCCGTACCGACGCCGATGCCCAGGGCCGGCTGGCCGGCTCGGACAAGGACCGTGCCGAGCACGGCTACGTCGTCGACGACATCGCCGGCGTGCTGGCACCGTTCTGCGAGGAGCTGACGGTCCCGGCGACGCCCTCGCTGGTCACGTTCCGCTCGGTGGCGCACCTGGGGACCCGCATCGTCGGCCGCCTCAAGCCACCGTTGCCGACGGTCCTCCAGCTCCTCGATCGCCTCCATCCGACACCCGCCGTCGGCGGGACGCCCCGGAGCGACGCGCTCGCCGCAATTGCAGCCGGCGAGCCGAACGACCGGGGCTACTGGGCGGGGCCTGTCGGCTGGACCGACGCGCGGGGCGACGGCGAGTGGATGATCGGCATCCGCAGCGCGCTCCTCGACGCCCACGACGCCGCACCCGGTTGCGCCGTCCTCGCGCTGCGGGCCGGATCGGGCATCGTCGCGGACTCCGACCCCGCGTCGGAGGCCGAGGAGACCAACGTCAAGCTCGCCACGGTGCTCGACACCGTGATCCCGGGGTCCTCAGTGGAGCTGCGGTGAACGCGCCGGTTGTGTCGGTGCCGCCGGCGGCGGTGACGGCGAGGCCACGCTGGCAGCGACATGGCTCGCCGCCAGCGGGATCTTGACCCGCAGCGTCGCACCACTCTCACCAGCGCCCTCGTCGGATCCCGGCCGCGGCCGCGGCGCGACGACCTCGGCCGACCCGCCCAGCGCCTCCGCGATCGCCCGCACGATCGCCAGCCCCAACCCCGTCCCGCCACCCGAGCGCGAACGGTCGGCCTGGTAGAAGCGGTCGAAGACACGGTCGGCCTCCCCGGACGGGATGCCCGGCCCGTCGTCCGCGACCTCCACGAAGCCCATCCGGCCGCTGACCCCGGTCGAGACGCGCACCGTCGTCCCGACCGGCGTGTGGGCCAACGCGTTGCGCACGAGGTTGTGTGCGACCTGCGCGAGGCGCTCGTCGTCGCCCAGCACCACCACGGGAGGGCCCGGCACCAGCAGCAGCGAGTGCTCGTGCGCCACCGCGTTCGAGTCCCCCACGGCGTCGGCGCTGATGCGGTGGAGGTCGACCGGCTCGTGGCGCAACGGCCGCCCCCGGTCAAGCTCCGCGAGCAGCAACAGGTCCTCGACCAGGCCACCCATCCGGGTCGCCTCTTCCTCGATCCGCTTGAGCGCCTTCGCTTGCCCCTCCTCGTCGGCGAACCCACCCCGGCTCAACAGCTCCGCGTACCCACGGATCGACGTGAGCGGCGTGCGCAACTCGTGCGAGGCGTCGGCCACGAACTGGCGCAGGCGCTCCTCGGACGCCGACTTCTCGGAGAAGGCGGCTTCGATCTGGCCCAGCATCTCGTTCAGCGCCGACCCCAGCCGGCCCACCTCGGTGCCGGCACGCTCCTCGGGGACGCGTCGGGTCAGGTCCCCCGAAGCGATGGCATCGGCCGTCCCCGCCATCTGGCGCAACGGTCGCAGTCCGCGCCGCACCACGAGCAAGACGAGGACGCCCATGGCCAGGAGCACCGCCAAGCTCGCGAGGAACTCGACCTTGCGCAGAGAATTCAGCGTGTCGTTGGTCGGATTCAACGACAGCGACGTGATCAGCGTCCCTTGCGGCACGGTGACCGCGATCGTGCGGTACTGGCCGTCGGGGTCGCCCGTCGCCCCCAGCACGACCGCGTCGGCGTCAGGACGGAACGTGCCGGCGTGGCGCCCTGCGTGCACCGCGTTGTGGAGCCGGTAGATGTCGGGAACCTGTTGCACCGGGATGCTTTTGGTCAGCATCGGGGCCGGGTCGGGTCGGGTCGGCGATCCCGAAGGCCGCTGCACCACGATCTGGCCCTGGCGGTTCTCCACGATGACGTACACGTCGGTCGTGACCCGCCGCGACATCGCCGTCACGCTCAACGGCAACCCATGGACCGACGAGAACTCCAGGTAGTTGAACGCCAGCCCCTCGTCCTGGGCCAACGTCGAGTCGGCCCGCCCGTACAGGAACGAGCGCACCGAGGCGTAGGTGACGACGTCGGCGACCACGAGCCCGACCACCAGCAGCAGCGCCACGACCGCGACGAGCCGCTTTTGGAGGCTCATCCTTCCCTGGGCAACCGCAGGGTGTAGCCGACTCGCCTGATCGTGTGGATCAGCGCCGGCTCCCGGTCGTCGATCTTCTTGCGCAAGTAGCTGATGTAGGTCTCGACGATGTTGGGGTCGCCTCGGAACTCGAAGCCCCACACGTTGTCGAGCAGCTCGGACTTGGAGATCACCCGGCGGGCATTCTCCAACAGGTAGCGCAGCAGGTTGAACTCCGTCGCCGTCAGCTCGATCGAGACTTCGTCCCGCCACACCTCGTGGGTGTCGACGTTCATGGTGAGGTCGGCGAACCGCAGGACCGAAGAATCGGCCGCCGCCGCTTCACCAGCCCGCCGCAGGATCGCCCCGACCCGCGCCGTCAGTTCTTCGATCGAGAACGGCTTCGTCACGTAGTCGTCGCCCATCGACAGGCCCTCGACCTTGTCCTCCGTCGTATCGCGCGCCGTCAGGAACACGATCGGCACCTGCTCGCCCTGGTTGCGCAACCGCCGGCACACCTCGTTGCCGTCGAAGTCCGGCAGCATCACGTCGAGCATCACCAGGTGGGGACGGAAGGACCGCACTTGCTCCAGGGCCTCCGCCCCGGTGCCGGCCACGCCGACTTGATACCCCTCGAACGTCAGCGCCGCCGACAAGAGCTCGGCGATGTTCGGCTCGTCGTCGACGACGAGGATCCTTGCGCCGCCGGCCTCGACCGTCATCGCACCCTCACCTCGTCCGGCTCACCTGAATCCGTATCCGACGACCCCGACGACCCCGACGACCCGTTCCAACCTGCTCCCACCGCTCCGTCCCCGGGCCCGACGCCGCGCATTGTGTTTCCCACCACGTCCCAACCGCCGCAGCGGCGCGAACAGCCGTCCCAGGCCCCACCACGTCACCAGCGCCAGCGCCTCCACCACGATGAAGGACGACATCTTCGACTCACCCGCCGCCCTGTCCACGAACGAGATCGGCACCTCGGTGATCGCGGCCCCGTGCTGCTTGGAGCGATAGGTCATCTCGATCTGGAAGCCGTAGCCCTCGGCCCGGATCCGCCCCAGGTCCATCCGCTGCAGGATCGACGCCGCATAGCAGCGGAAACCCGCCGTCGAGTCCCGGACACCCAACCCCAGCACGGCTGCCGCGTACAGGTTGCCGCCCACGCGACAACAGCTCACGATGCCACGCCCAGTTCGGGATCGAACCGCCTTCGACATAGCGGGACCCGATGACGACCTCGCACCCCTCGGCGATCGGCGCGACCAACCCCGGCAAGGCCGCCGGGTCGTGCGAGAAGTCGCAGTCCATCTCGATGAAGGCGTCGTACCCCTGCGCGAGCCCCCAGCCGAAGCCGGCCCGGTACGCACTCCCCAGTCCGGACTTCTCGTTCCGCCGCAGCAGATGCACGTCGCGATAGCGACCGCTCGCCGCCTCGACCAGCTCGGCGGTGCCATCGGGACTGCCGTCGTCGACCACGAGCACGCCCGCTTCGGGCAGGCACTCGCCGACTCGCTGCAACATCCGCTCGACGTTCTCCGCCTCGTTGTAGGTCGGGATGACCACCAGTGGACGCATAGAAGAGCCAGCTTAGGTGAGGCCACCGCCCCGGCTTCGATCGGAGCCCTTCCGGCGGGCGGCCCTCTACCGTCCCCGACCAGGATCGTTGTCGATTTGGATAGCCGTTGCGCTCGGCCTGCGGCATCGAAGCCACTCTGACGGACACGGCCGCTGCTCGGACGCCCCCGGGTGTCGCAGGGGTTCAAATGTCCGTGGGCTCGGAGAAGCTCGGCGCGCCCGTGCCCATCAGCTCCTCGGGCGATACCTCCGCGTCGGGCCCCTTACGAAGCTCACGAATGATGACCTGGATGGCGCCGCCGAATGGGATGCCGACGAGTGCGCCCACGAACGACCCCAATCCGCCCGCCACGCGACCGCCCAGCGTCGCTCCCACCAGCACGGCGATCAGCACCCAGAACGGGTTGAGCCGCACCGTCTTGCTCATGACGATCGGGTTGAGGACGTGGTTCTCGATCTGCTGGTACGTGAGGAAGACGATCAGCATGACGATCCCTGCCGTCAGTGAGTGGATCACCGCGATGATCACGACCGGCACGCCGGCGATGAGGCCGCCGACCAACGGCAACAAGTCGACCAGGGCGACGAAGACGCCGAGCAGCAGTGCGAACGGCACGCCGAGGATGGCCAATGTGACACCGGAGATCACTCCGGCGACGATCGAGGTCAAGAAGTTGCCGCCCATGTAGCCGGTGATGGAGCGGATCGTCTCGTCGATCACTCGGCTCAGACGGGCGGACGTCGTCGGCTTGAAGAGGCGCAGGAAGCCGACCCACATCCGGGGCGCCTCCAGCATGGTGAAGAAGGTCAGCACGGCGATCGTCGCAATGGCGACGATGGTCGAGAAGGCGGCGGCGCCGACGGAGAGCGCCGTCGCGGGCTTGAGCACCTTGGTGATCTGCGAGGTGATCTTCGAGGAGCTCTCCGAGAGGTACTTCTGCAGGTGGAGGCGGTACACCAGGTGGCCGAGCCAGCCGTGGCCCTTCTTGGCCTGCTTGACCAGGGTGGGCAGCTGGTTGGCGAAGTGCGTGACCGCTGTCACGAGCGGCGAGGCGAACAGGTAGACGAGGCCGATGAAGATGAGCGCGCCGAGAAGGAACACCGTGAGCGGTGGCCCCGCCGTGCGACATCCCCCGCTTCTTCAGGAACCGGGTGCCGGGCGTGAGCAACAGCGTGATGAAGAAGGCGACGACGAGGTACAGCAGGATCGTCCGGAGCACCCAGATGCCGAGGATCAGGGCCGCGTTCAGGTCCAACAGCCCGACGACGACGGCCACCGTCACGACGATCGTCGCGAGAGGGATCCCCCGCCGTTCCGCAGTTCCCGTCAGCTTGGACCGCCACGTGTCGTGGTGCTCCGCCGGCATAGTGAACCCAGCTTGGCAGGTGGGACCCCCGAAAAGGCGGTTACTCGGGTGACGGACGTGGAAGCATGAGGCGGATGGAGGACGTCGGGCCGGAGGAATCCGGGGCGCAGCCCCGAGAAGAGCCGTCTGCCGCTCCCACCGCTCCCGCGGTTTCCTCATCCGACTCCCAGGATGCACCCGGCGTCGACGCGTCGGTTCCGCCGCCGAATCGGCGGCGGCACTGGATGCCGCGGAACGTGAAGATCACCTTGATGATCGTGGCGCTGTTCTTCGTGCTCGAGTACATCCTGCTCCCCGAGCTCGCCAACGCGCGCCGGGAGTTCCATCAGATCGGCCACCTGAACTTCCTGTGGCTGATCCTCGGCGCCATCCTCGAGCTCGGCGCGTTGTTGGCCTACGCGGAGCTCACCCGTACCGTCCTCTCGCCCGGTGCGCCCTCGCGGTTTCGCATTTTTCGCATCAACATGTGGGCGCTCGCCATCAGCCACACCCTCCCGGGCGGCACGGTGCCGGGCACCGCCACCAGCTATCGGTTGCTCACCGAGTCAAACGTGCCGGGCAGCACGGCCGCCTTCGGGCTGGCCGCGCAGGGCATGGGCTCGGCGGTCGTCTTGAACCTGATCTTCTTTCTCGCGCTACTGATCTCCATCCCACTGCAGGGCTACAACCCGGCCTACGGCTTCGGTGCGCTGCTGGGCGTGCTCCTGCTCGGCATCTTCGCGGGCGTCGTCTTCCTGCTCACACGAGGTGAACGGCAGGCCTCGCTCTTCGTCAAGCGGGTAGGCGACCGCCTTCCTTTCGTCCGCACCGAGAACCTGACGTCGCTGGTCCAGAAGGTCGCCGACCGCATGAAGATCCTCTCCACCAACTCCGAGCTCCTGTTCCGGGCCGGCATCTGGGCGGCCGCCAACTGGATACTCGACGCAGCCTCGCTCTGGGTGTTCCTCTTTGCCTTCGGCGCCCACGTGGACCCGATCGACGTCCTGGTCGCCTACGGCCTCGCCAACATCCTCGCCGTCATCCCGATCACGCCGAGCGGCCTCGGCGTGATCGAGCTGACAATCATCGCCGTGCTGAAGGGCTTCGGCGTAGAGGCCGGGGTCGCGGCAGCCGGTGTCCTCAGCTGGCGACTGGTCAACTTCTGGCTGCCCATCCCATTCGGCGGTGTGTCGTACCTGTCCCTGCGTTTCGGGCGCGCGCGGTTGTCGACCGGGTTCCGCTCGCGCACCAACCGGGCCGGCGGGGCCTTGACGTCCTGACCCCGGTTAGCACCGACGACCGAGGCCCATGCGCGCCAACCGCCCCTCGCTGACAGCACGCTGGGTGGCGGCTCGACGCGCCCAACTTGGATCGACGCGTTCGTCGACGCCGACCGGGGACCTGGAAGGCGAAAGTGCGCTCTATCGAGATGTCAGCGGCAACCTGACCTTCAACTTCGCACGTCCGTCCGGTGTGAACCACCGCACGCAGTTCATCGACGGCGAAGTTGCCGACGCCATCGGCCGTGGGGTCGAGCAGGTAGTCATCCTGGGCGCCGGCTACGACGGCCGGGCCCTGCGGTTCGGCGGAACTCCGACCCGCTGGTTCGAGGTCGATTTTCCCAGCACGCAGGCGGATAAACGCCGCCGGCTTGCCGCCCTGGGCGTCTCGCCCATGGGCGTCACCTACGTGCCCATCGACCTCATGCGCGGCGACCTCGAGCAAACGCTGGGGAGCGCCGGCCATGACGCCACCACCCCGACGCTCTTCATCGCCGAGGGCCTCGTCCCGTATCTCACACTCGATGCCACGGCAACGATGTTCCAGGCGCTGCGCACCCGGGCGGCGGCCGGCTCTGTTCTCGTCGCGACCTTCTTCGTGTCACCTGAACCGAACGACGTTCTTCTTGCGTGGTACCGCGCCCGGGAAGTCTTCTTTCGGATGATCGGCGAGCCACGCCGGAGCGACTACCTGCCGGACGACCCCGAGAAGCTCTACGTCGTCACGGGGTGGAGGGTCGCCCGTTCGAAGAGCGGGCACGCAAGCCGCGTCGACCGCGCGGCCCGGATGCTCGTCCTGGCGGGCGAGCCAAGGTGATCAGGTACTCATCCCCGACGGTGCGACCGTCCCACGCCGGCGGAACGCAGGCCGGCGCACCGGCGCGCGGAAGACCCGGACACCGGCGCCGACCACCAACCCGATGAACAGCAGCACGTACGAATCCGAGAGCGGGATCAACCAGCCCCGGCCGGCGAAGATGATCCCCGGTCCGTGCGGTGCCCACCACGGAGGGGCCGCCCAGAAGAGCACCGCGACGCCGAGCGCGAGCCATTCCCCATAGCGCGGCCGGTCGGGTGCGAGCGCCAGCCAGGCGATGAGCAGCACCACCCAGATGAAGTGGTGCGACCACGACACCGGGCTCGCCAGCGATTCGGCGGCCGCCACGACGAGGAGCCCGAGCAGCGGCGACGAACGGCGATACGCCGCCGCGGCAACGGCCAGGCCGAGGGCCGCCACGGTGAGGACGATCCCGAACGTGACCGGTGTGCTGACGGTGTGGCCGATCATGCGCTCGAGCGCGCCCAGGACGCCCTGGTTGCCGATCCACGAGAGCATCCCGGCGCGCTGTGGATCGTGGATGTAGTGCGTCCAGTAGGCCCACGAGGTCGAGAGGTTGACGGCCGCAGCGAGCGAGTGCGGCGACACAGAACGTGATCGCCGCCCGGAGGCCGGCGCGGCCCTGGCGGGTGAGGAGCAGGTAGGGGATCAAGATGATCGGCGTCACCTTGATCGCTGCTGCCAGCCCCACCAGGATCCCCCGCGGCAGCGGGAGGTCGAGCGTCAAGTCGGCCACGACCATGAGGGCCAGGATGATGTTGACCTGTCCCAGCAGGAACGTCTGGCGCACCGGATCGAGCAGTACGACGGGGATCAGCAGCATCAGCGCCCACCACACGATGGTCCGCTTGTCGAGCTGCTCGCACACGGCGCGCAGGGACACCGCGATGAGAGCGAAGACTGCAGCCAGGTTGAGCAACGAGAACGCGATCTCCGCCACCGCCAACGGCGCGTGGGCCGCGGGCGCGAAAAGCAACGCGGAGAACGGCGGGTAGGTGAATCCGAGCCCGTCCTTGGGCAAGGTGACGGAGAACAGGTTGTTCGTCCACGCGTGCTGGCCGCCCAGCAGGTACGTGCTCAGGTCGATCTGTTGGTGAACGACGGCAAGAACGACCACCCCGACGACCGCCAACGCTCCGGACAGCGCCGGCCAGCCCCAGCCACGGCCTGCCGCGATCCCGCGCATGCGCAGAGCCAAATCGCTCGCCATGGCGCTGGATCGTACCGGCGCACCAAGCCGGTACGAGCACATTTGGGCCTAGGACACCGGCTAGCTGTGCCCTAGGACGCCGGGTAGCACCAATCCGGGTTCCGGCCGAAAAGGCCCAGCAACCGCTCTTGGATCGGCGCATCGTCGGGCACGGCGTTGTGCCGTTCGATCGCACCCGCCTCTTCCAGGACCTCCCTGTTCGCCAGCGCCCTCTCGTAGCCGGATTGGCAGAGCCCGGGGTCGAGGGAGGCCGTCACGTCCGCAGCGCGACAGAGATCCCAGCTGTGGACAAGTACGTCGGTCGCGAGGACGCCGACGAGGAGCTCGCGCTTGTCGAGGGCACCGGGACGCTCGAGCTCGGGGATCAGGGCGCCGACGATGGCGGCCCAACGCTGCACCCGCTCGTCGCTCGGCTGGTCGGGCGGCATGACGTCGAGAGGCCGAAGCAAGAGCGACTCGTGGAACCCGAAGACGTGGTCGGCCACTTGGCCTGCGTTCCCCTCCCTCGCAGGCGTGGGGGCGTCCCATCGTTTGCCGATGGCACGAAGTCCATCGGCGAAGGCGTCACACGCAGCCCGGTACTCGACGAGCAGTGCGCCTGGGGATTCGGCCACTGCGAGTTCCTCGGATGCCGGACGTCAGTCGGCCGACGGGGACAACGGCGGCCGGGCGTCCTCGCCGTCACCGACGCGCAGCTCGGAATCACGTTGCCGGCGGGCACGCTCAAGGGCGAGCTCCTTCAGGCGGTCCTGCGAACTGACACCGTGCGTGTTGGGCACGCGGCGCCACCGCCGGTCCGAGCCCAGCTCCCAGGCGTTGGTGTCGTCGGCGAAGACGAGGTCCAGCACCTCGAAGAGCCGGCCCTGGAGCTCGGGGTCGTGGACCGGCACGACCACCTCGATGCGGCGGTCGAGATTGCGGCCCATGAGGTCCGCGGAGCCGATGAAGATCTTGAGCGGCAGACCGGGTCCGGCCGCCGGGTCGACGGGGGCGCCACCGAAGCGGTAGATCCTCGAATGTTCCAGGAAGCTGCCGACGATGGAACGGACGCGGATGTTCTCCGAGAGCTCGGGGATGCCAGGGCGCAGCCGGCACAGGCCGCGCACGGCGAGGTCGATCTGCACGCCGGCGCCCGAGGCGCGGTAGAGCGCGTCGATCATCGCGGCGTCGGTGAGGCCGTTGACCTTCATGACGATGCGGCCGGCGGGGCCGGCGTCGGCTTGCTCCTCGATCATGGCGAAGATGCGCTTGCGGACGGTGACGGGCGACACGAGGATCTCGCGGTAGTCGGCGTGCTTGGAGAAGCCGGTCAGGTAGTTGAACAGTGCGCCGACGTCGGCACCGATGACGGGGTCCGAGGTGAGCAGGCCGAGATCCTCGTAGATGCGTGCCGTCTTCGAGTTGTAGTTGCCGGTGCCAACGTGGCAGTAGGGACGGACGCCGTCGTCCTCGCGGCGCAGCACGAGCGCGGTCTTCGAGTGGGTCTTGAGGCCGACCATGCCGTAGACGACGTGCACGCCGACTTCTTCGAGCGCACGGGCCCATCCGATATTGGCCTCTTCGTCGAATCGGGCTTTGAGCTCCACGATGGCCGCGACCTGCTTGCCGTTCTCGTTCGCCCGGATGAGGGCCTGGACGATCGGGCTGTCGAAGCCGGTCCGGTACAAGGTCTGCTTGATGCCGAGGACCGCCGGGTCGTCGGCCGCCTGGGCGACGAAGGCCTCGACCGAGGTGGCGAACGAGTCGTAGGGGTGGTGGACCAGCACGTCGCGCTCTCGGAGCATGGCGAAGAACTCGTTCGGATCGTGCGCGGCCGAGGCGAGACGAGGTGGCGTCATCGGCGTCCAGGTCTCGGCGTGGAGGTCGGGGCGGTCGAGCGCGTACACGCTCCACAGTCCGCTGAGGTCGAGAGGGGCGCCGACGCGGAAGACGCCGTCGCGGCCGACCTCGAGCTCGGTGGCGAGGAGGTCGACGAGGTCGTCGCTCATGCCGGGCTCGATCTCGAGACGGAGCGCCTTGCCGAACCGGCGCCGACGGAGCTCCATTTCGATCGCGACCAGGAGGTCGTCGGCCTCGTCCTCTTCGAGCGCGAGGTCGGCGTTGCGGGTGACCCGGAAGGCATGGTGGTAGCCGATCTTCATGCCGGGGAAGAGCGAGTCGAGGTGGGCCGCGATGACCTGTTCGAGGGGTACGAAGCGTTCGCCGTCGGGCATGACGACGAAGCGGTCCAGCGCCGGGGGGACCTTGACCCGGGCGATGCGCCGCTCGCTCGTCGTCGGGTCCTGGACCTCGACGACCAGGTTCAGCGAGAGGTTGGAGATGTAGGGGAACGGGTGGCCGGGGTCGACGGCGAGAGGGGTGAGGACGGGGTAGATCTCGCGCTCGAAGACCTCGACGAGGTGCTCACGGTCGTCGTCATCGAGGGAGGACCAGTCGGACAGGCGGATGCCGGCGTCGGCGAGGGCGGGGGCGATGAGGTCCAAGAAGATGTGGTCCTCGCGGGCGACGAGCTCCTCGACCCTGCCTCGGATCATGGTCAGCTGCTCGCCGGGCCGCAGGCCGTCGACGGATCGGGTGCGCACGCCGGCGGCGACCTGGTCTTCGAGCGCGGCGACCCTGATTTGGTAGAACTCGTCGAGCAGCTCGGAGAAGATGGCGAGGAACTTCGCCCGCTCCATGAGCGGCAGGCCGTCGTCCTCGGCGAGGTCGAACAGGCGGGCGCCGAAGTCGAGCCGGCTTTGCTCCCGGTTGGTGAAGCGCTGGTAACCGAAGGCCTCGATCTGCTGGTAGGTCGGGATTGGGGGGCGGCCGGCGTTCGGGGCCGGCGCCGCCTCCGATCGTGACGCGGGAGCCCTGGGCCTCGTTGCCAGCCGCGTCAGGCGTCTGCGCCTGGGGTTGGGGTTCGGGTCGGGTCTGGGTCATGGGCGGAAAAGCGCTGTTCGGCCCGGTTCGGGCGCCGAAAACGGGACGTGACGACAGCGACGACAGCGACAGGGATGTCACCCTCGACTCTACCCCCCACCACTACCATTCGCCCGTGCCCTCTGGAGCCGAAACCGGCCCCGGAACCGAACGACCCGCGTCCGTCGCGGGCGTCCGCGTCCAGAACCGACCGCCGACGCGCGGGACGTCGCCGCGCCCCGCTCCCTGCGTTACGCGTTCGGCCCCAAACCCAAGCGCCGGACCGAATTCGTGCTGCTCCTCTTCGGGTCGGGCATCGTCGTCGCGCTCTACATCATCACGTCGCTCGGCCAGAACTCGAAGATCCCGGCCGACATCAGCCCGTTCCTCGGCATCGTCCTCGGCCTCGCGCTGGTCGCGCACATGGCGAACCGCTGGCTGGTCCCCGACTGCCAACGCGGTGGTGCTGCCGGTGGCCGCGCTGCTCAACGGCATCGGCTACGTGGTCATCGCGAGATGGAACCACGTGCACCCGTACATCGGCGAGGCACGCAACCAGGCCCTGTGGACGGCCATCGGCGTCGGCGCCTACGTCCTCACCCTGCTGATCGTGCGCCACTCCCGCGACCTGGAGCGCTACCGCTACCTGCTGCTGTTGCTCGCGGGCCTCCTGCTCGTCCTGCCGCTCGGTTTCTCGCCGATCAACGGCGCCCGGCTGTGGGTGCATCTCGGCAGCATCCGGTTCCAGCCGGTCGAGCTGTCCAAGATCCTCCTCTGCATCTTCTTCGCGTCGTATTTCGCAGAGAACAAGGAGCTGCTGACGATCCCGACGGCCCAGATCGGCAACCGTCTCTTCCTGGACCCCCGGCCGCTGTTGCCGATCCTGGTGGCCTGGGGGGCGGCGATGGCGATCATCGGACTGGAGGACGACATCGGCTTCGCGGCGCTCTTGTTCGTCCTCTTCATCGGGATGCTGTGGGTCGCCACGGGACGGGTGGGCTACCTGGTCCTCGGCCTCGTCCTCTTCGGCGTGGGCGCCTTCATCGCGGCGCACTACTTCGGGCAGGTGCATATCCGCGTCGACGCGTGGCAGAACCCGTGGCCGACGGCGACCAACCCCAACAACAACGGCTACCAGCTGCAGCCAGGCCTGGTACAGCATGGGCACCGGCGGTGTCGGGGGTACCGGCCTCGGCCTCGACAACTTCACCGTCTACATCCCCGAGCTGACGAGCGACATGATCTTCGCGGCGATCGGGACCGAGATGGGCATGGTCGGCGCGATCGCCGTCGTGCTCGCCTTCGTGTTGCTGGTCGGCGCCGGCTTCCGGATCGCCCAGACCGCCCGCTCGGACTTCTCACGGCTGATGGCGACCGGCCTGACGCTGATCATCGGGTTCCAGGCCTTCTTCATCATGGCGGGCGTCGTCCGGCTGCTCCCGTTCACCGGGGTCACGCTCCCCTTCGTCGCGTACGGGGGTTCGTCGCTGGTGTCGAACTACATCCTCATCGCGCTCTTGTTGCGGATCTCCGACGAGGGTGCCAAGGCGCAGCGCGAGATGCTCGCGGCCGGCGCTGCCGGCGGTCCGGGTGAGCGTCCCATGGTGCCCGCCGGCTAGGGCCGGCCGTCCGATTAGGACTCGAGTGGCAGCGCGCCACCCTCGGCCGCCTCGCGCTCGGCGGCACCGGGAAGGCCGCGCAGCAGCGAGATGATGATGACCGCAATGGCGGCGCCCGCCACCGGGCCGACCACGTAGACCCACCAGCCGGTGAAGTCCCATCCGACGATGTCGGGGCCCAGCGTGCGGGCGGGGTTCATCGACGCCCCGCTGATCGGGCTGGCGAAGAGCCCCAGCAGCGCCACGGTGGAGCCCACGGCGAGGGCCGCGTTGTGGCCGATGCTGCGATACCCCGTCGCCGTGTTGAGGATGACCGTCACCAAGATCGCGGTGAGGAGCATCTCCATCACCAACGACCGCCATTCCCCGCCCGGCTTGGCGATCGGGTAGTTCCCACCCGCGGCCACGTCGCCGAACATGAATTGCAGGAAGAGGCCGGCACAGATTGCGCCGGCGAACTGCACCACGAGGTAGGGCACCGCCCAGATGGGCTTGAACACCCGCCGGGCCGTGAAGGCGAGCGTCACCGCGGGGTTGATGTGGAGACCCGAGAGCGGCCCGAGGGCGTAGATCATCGCCATGACGACCGCGCCTGGTGCAATCACCGCGGCGCTGCGGCTGATCGGACCACCCCCGACGTAGTGGTTGATCACACCGGACCCGGCCGCCACCGTCACGAGGATGAAGGTCCCGATGAACTCGACGATGACCCGAATGCCGAGCGGGCGGTGCTTGAGCGTGTCCTCGCTGAAGCGGAGCATGAAGCGGTCGCCGAGGATCGAGTCCTTGGCCAGGTCGATCTCCTGCGTGGTCAGCGGCCTGGCGGCGTCCTCTCCGGCTGTCATGGCCGCCATCTTTCCGCGGCCCGTGGGATTTTGAAAGACCCCATTGTCGGCCGCCCTGCGTTCCACCGGATCCCGAGATTTCGATTTCAGCCCCTTGCTCGCCCCTACCGGCTTGCCAACAGGGCACGCGCACTGCGAGGCATGCCAGGCACAAAAGCCCTGCAGAGGGCCATACAGCCGTCAGCAGACGCATGGCTCTCGATCGACAGATGACGAACGCTGCAAGACCTTCCACTCTCGTTCGAACGGGCGTATAGTGAGTTTGACTCCGCCGCCCGGACCCCGCGGCTCACTGTTGTGGCTGCTGGAAGGGGAAGGGCAATGGAGCTCGCGGGCACCTCGAGCGAATTCGCTCGCGCGATGGCGATCGGCGCGCCACCCAGCGGCGACCGGAGCGACATCGCCGCGGCCAACTGTCAGGCGATAGACCACGTACGCCACGACAAGCTCTTCGACGGCGGTGGAGAACAATTTCCCGGAGTAGAGCCCGTTGACCTCGAGCGACTCCTGTTGTCCTCCTTGGCAACAGACGGGGCCGATCAGCGTTGATGAACTCCCGACGGAAACCGTGGAGCCGTTCCTTGGATCTGAAGGTGCCGCGGTATTCGCACGTGATCAGGGTGTCCCAGGCCAACGCACACATAAGGGGCTCAGTCCAATACGGACCTTCTGGACCTTCGAAGATATGGCAGTTCTCGCATGGGGGTGCTGCCTCCCAGGCCAACGGACGCATAAGCGGGTCGGTCCAAGACAGACCTTCAGGACCTTGGTGATAGGTGCGCAGACCGTCCCAATCCGGTGCGGACCGGGTTGGGACGGCCGTGCGTGACTTTCGGTCCGAGCGCCGACTACGACCGAGACGAACCCGACCAACCCGCGCCACTCCGCCGAGGGCGGATGGGATCGTCAGGCCCGCCATGGCTGGTCCGCTGGGGTCCCGGAGCTAGCCCTTTTGGCCGGCCGATCCGCCCGCGACCTCGTAGGACCACAGCTCGGACGACACCGAGACCGGGCCGCCATGAGGCGATGGACGGTCGGCACCGGCGTGGCCGTGCGCGAACGCGGGCGACGAGACCCACGCCTGAAAGGACGCCTCGTCGCGCCAGCGGGTGACGACGAGCCACTGGCGCCGGTCGTCAGTCGGCCGCAACAGCTCGAAGCCCTCGAAGCCGTCCTGGTCGTCGACGGCGCCGGCGCGGGCGGCAAAGCGGCGAGCCAGCTCGTCGCCGCTGTCCTCAGGCACAGTGATGGCGTTGATCTTGATCACGGTCGGCGTTGCAGCAGCAGACATCGAGCACCTCATTTGGATTAGCGAACTGGTACCGATCTTGCCATCTCCTGAAACGGGGACTCCCCTTCAGGGCTTCGAGGTGCGAGCATCACACCCAAATGAATCACGCTTCTGTCCAGCTCCCACCATGCACCGGCGGACCGACGAGCGGGTTCGGCCCGTACACCAGTCGCCGAGACGGCTCCGCGGCCACCGTGCCCGCTCGCGCAACCGTGCCGGCCTGAGCGGACGGAGCGCGACCTCGCATGGCCATCGACCTCGTCCTCATCGGCTTGGCCATGGCGCTGTATCCAGTGGCGCTGACCATTTTCATCCTCCTGGTGGCGTCGAATCGCGGCCTGCGCAAGGGTGCGGCCTTCATCGCCGGCTGGCTCGCGACGCTCGCAGCGGTCGCCGCCGTCACCATCGCGGCCACGGGGAATTCGCCCCCGGCCGCCAGCACCGCACCGGCGACCGTCATCGTGGTGGCCAAGATCGTCCTCGGCCTCGTCCTCCTGGGTATCGCTGAGCGCCAGCGGCGCCGGATGGGCCGGCCCCAGCCGCCGAAGGCAGAGCCAGCCTGGCGGGCGCGGCTGGACGAGATGTCGCCGATCTTTGCGGTCGGCCTCGGCGCGTTCTTCCAACCTACGGTGCTCGTCGTCACTGCCGCCTCGATGATCACCGGCGCAAAACTCTCCACGGCGGCGAGCTATGTCGCCCTCGCCGTTTTCGGCCTGTTGTCGGTGTCGACCTTTCTGTCCATGGAGATCTACGCCGCGGTGCGCCCGGCGCAGAGTGCGGAGGCACTGAACAGTCTGGACGGGTGGATACACCGACACACCGATCTGATCGTCATCGTCGGCGCGACCGCGCTCGGCCTCTGGTTGATCGGCAACAACGCCTACGCGTTGGCGACCTGATTGCGGCCGATCAGGTCACGGGCCCGACTCGGACCATGGCTCCACGTCGCCGCCCTCCTCGAGCAGGCGCTCGTCGACGAGGACCGGCGCCGGGACCGGCATGCGCAGGGAGAGAACGAGACCGTCCGACGGCCGGCAGTCGATCAGCTCGCGGCCGGTGGGCGTCATGAGGTCGATCTCGGCCAGGAGGTTGCCCTCCTCCCGTCCGGTCAGGCGCACCGACACGACGTCGATGTGCACCCGCTGCAACACCTCCATGAAGAGCTCGTGCGTCATCGGACGCCGGCCGGGGATCCTCCGCAGGGCCTGCGCCAACGCCGTGCCCTCGGGGATCCCGACGGGGAACACGAGCGCGCGCATCGGCGGCTCGGTCTCGACCAGGGTGACCGAGGGGAACTGGGCAGGCAGCTCGAGCGAAACGTCCTCGACGGCCATGACCCGGAACGACGGGCCGACCGGGGAGGCAGGCGGTCCAGCTGCCGGTGCGGGGTCCGGCGTCGCTGGCTCGGTGGGCTCGGCGGCAGCCGCGGCGTCGGCCGCGGCGTCGGGTTGGAGGTCGGTCATATGCGTCTTCGGCGCGCGCCGACGCTCAGGGCGAAGCCGATGGCGCTGAAGAAGACGAGCACGGCCGTCCCGCCGTAGCTGACGAAGGGCAGCGGGATGCCGGTGATCGGCATGATCCCCATCGTCATCCCGGCGTTCTGGAACACGCTGAACGCGATGAAGGCGAAGAGGCCCGTGCAGACCAGGCGGCCGAACGAGTCGCGGGAGTGCGTCCCCGCCCGCAGGACACGCCAGGCGACCACGCCGAGGAGCGCGAGCACGCCGACGGAGCCGACGAAGCCCATCTGTTCGGCCACGGCAGTAAAGATGAAGTCCGTCTGCTGCTCGGGCACGTAGCCGAGATTCGTCTGCGCGCCGTGGCCGATGCCCGAACCGAAGATGCCGCCCGAGCCGATCGCGTTCACGGCCTGCGTCTTGTTGTAGATGGCCGACTGCACGTAGGGGTTGTTGCTGTGCGTGCTCGGGTTGAGGAACGCCGTCAGCCGGGCGATCTGGTAGTGGTGCAGCATCCCGCTCTCGACGGCCACGAGGACGACGAGCGCGGTGCCGATGAGGAGCATCACGAGGATGCGGACGGGGAGCCCCGCCACGGCCAGCATGATGAGCAGCACGATCACCATCACCATCGCCGTGCCGAGGTCGGGCTGCAGGAGCACGAGGAGGATCGGGATGCCCGCCATGATCAAGAGACGGAAGACATCCCTCCACGCCAGACCTTCCTCGTCACGGCGCGGCGGAGTAGGACGCGATCGCCAGGATGAGGGCGAGGACGGCGAACTCTGACGGCTGTATCTGGAGCGGGCCCAGGCTGAACCAGCGGGCGGCGCCCTGGGCACTCGAGCCCACGACGAACACGCCCAGCAAGGAGAGGACGATCAGCCAATAGAGGACGTTGGCGAGGGGTTCCCAGCGGCGGTAGTCGATGATTGCGATGACCACCATGGTGATGAAGCCGAGGACGACGAACAGGCCCTGCTTCTTGAGGAAGGTCTTGGGGTCCTCACCGTGCGCCAGGAGGACGCCGCGGGTGGCGGTGTACACCATGATCACGCCGATGGCGGAGACCATGAGTGTCGCCACGACCAGGATGAAGTCGAACGGAGGCACGCTGCGGCGGGCGGCAACGTGTGTTCGGGCGAGTGTGGTCATATGGCGTGAACCGGGACAGAATACCGGCCGTGAGCACAGCCCTTCTGGCGCCGGTGCAGGCCCTGGTGACGTCATCGAGCACGACGACGACGACCTCGCCGGCGTCGTCCACCGGGAACTCCGGGGTGCTGGGGCAGGCCAACCAGGTGGCCGCGACGGTGGACCAGGGCGGCGGCTGGCTCTACCACCTCTTGGTGAAGGCCGGGGTGAGCCCGGACACCGCGTCGACCGTCACGGACCTGATCGTTCGGCCTTTGAGCATCCTGATCGTCGTCCTGGTGGCGGCGCTCGTCGCTCGCTACGGCGCCAAGTTCATCCGCCGCCTCCTCACGCGGGTCGCCGACAAGACCGCCGCACGCTCGGGCTCGAGCCGGGCCGGCGCCCGAGTCACCACGATGTCGGGTCTCGCCGCGAATGTTTGGCGGCTCTTCGTGTTCGTCGTGGCGGGAGCGATCGTGCTCGGCATGCTCGGCATCAACCTCACCCCGCTGCTCGCCAGCGCGACCATCATCGGCGCGACGCTGGGCTTCGGCGCGCAGCAGATCGTGCGCGACTACTTCTCGGGCGCGCTGATGACGATGGAGGACCAGTACAACGTCGGCGACTCGGTGACCGTAGGCGGCGTGACCGGTGTGATCGAGGACGTGACCATGCGTGTGACCCGTTTCCGAGGTGTCGACGGCACGCTCTACGTCATCCCCAACGGCGACATCCGCTTGGTCGGGAACCTGTCACGCGGCTGGGCGCGTGCCGTCGTGCGATCTGACCCTGCCGGGCGCGGCCGCCGCTGGCATGGACACGGTGCGCTCGGTGATTGCGGGGGCGGCGCACGAAGTGGCGCAGCGGCCAGAGTTCGCCGCTCATGTGACCGAGCCGCCGCAGGTGGTCGGGCTGTTCGCGGCCGACGCGGCGACCATCACGATGCGGGTCATGCTCCTGACCGTGCCCTCCCAGCGCGACCCGCTGACGCGGGCGCTGCGCGAGGCGGCGATCGAAGCGCTGGCTCGAGCGGGGCTGTGGCCGGCCGATCCGGCGCCGGCCGCGGCCGCTCCGTGCTGCGCCGCACGCGGCCTGACCGCTGACGGTCGCTGGGCGCGGCGGGCGACGCGGCCTGTACGGCGTCAGCCTCGGAGGGACTGGCCGCCTCGGCCGCGTGCCACATGGCCTCGACGGGAGGAGTCGCTCCGGTCCAGATCTCGAGCTGCGCCGCCGCTTGGTGGACGAGCATGCCCAGGCCGTCGAGGGTGGTCGCACCTGCGGCAGCCGCCGCCACCAGCCAGGGAGTCTGACGGGGAAATACACCAGGTCGGCGGCCACCTGGCCCGGCTCCGAGCAGGTCGGGCGCGACCAGCCATTCGTCGGGGCCACCTCCCGCCACCGCGACGCCCGTCCATCCCGATCGGCGTTGCGTTGACGACGAGGTCGGCAACCGCGACAGCGTCGGCGATCGCTCCCTCGGTGAGCGGCACCACCGTCCCCTCGCTGCCGGCGAGACCCGCCGCTTCGAACGCCCGCTCTGGTGTGCGGTTCACGATCGGCGACGTCGCGAGGCGCCGGCCCGGGCCAAGGCCAGCATGACCGCCCGCGCCGCGCCGCCGGCACCGATGACAACGCAGCGCTTGCCCGTCGGTTCGAACGCCGCGCCGCGGGCGAGCGACGCGAGGAAGCCCTCGCCGTCGGTGTTGGTGCCGTAAGCCGGCCCTCTTGCTGGTGGACGCAGTTGACCGCGGTGAGCTGGCGCGCGACGTCGCTGCACTCGTCGACAAGTCCGGCGACATCAGCCTTGTGCGGCATCGTGACCGAGAGGCCGGTGATGTCGGCCCGGCGCATGGCATCGAGTGCGGTGGGCGCCTGGCCGGCGTCGACCTCGAAGGCGAACGAGCGCCAGCGCTCGCCGAGGCCCGAGCGCGTCGAAGGCACTGTTGTGCAGCAGCGGCGAGAGCGAGTGGGCGACCGGGCTGCCGATCACCCCGACGACGCGGGCGTCCGGACCGCACTCGGCCCGAGCCGCCTCCATCGTCCGCGGCTCGGGCCCTGAGCCGCCGCCAGGCTCAGGGGAGGCCACGGGATTTCGCCAGCTGCTCGTTGGCCTGCTGCTCGGCGAACGTGTCGGAGAACGCCATGACGCCGTTCTTCTGCACCAGCACGAAATACAGCCAAGCACCCGGCGGAGGGTTGAGGGCGCGATTTCAATGCGGTGACCGAGGGCATGCAGATCGGGGTCGGCGTCAGGCCCTTGTTGAGATAGGTGTTGTACGGCGACTGGATCTTGAGGTCCTCCGACGTCACCGGGCCGCCGTCCTGGCCGATCGCGTAGAGCACGGTCGAGTCCATCTGCAGCGCGGTGCCCTGGGCCAGCCGGTTGTAGATGACCCGGGCGACCTTGGGCATGTTGAAGGTGTAGTAGCCCTCTTTCTCGGTGATCGAGGCCACCGTGATGACCTGGTACGGCGTCATCCCGAGTGCGGCGGCCGAGGCCGTGCTCAGGCCGGCGCCCTGGGCGTACGCGGTCGAAGCGGGTGACCATGTCCTGCACGATCGTCACGTCCGACTCGCCGGGCAGGATCAGGTACTGCCCGATCCCGAGCATGCCCTCGAGGTCGTCGGAGCCCGGCGGGGAGAAGATCGAGTGCACGGCGCCGCTCGAGGCCGCCTTCTCGAAGCTCGTCGCGGTGTGGCCCGGGAATGGCCGAGACCTCCGTCGCCACCTCGGAGAGCGTGTTCCCGGGGCGCACGTCGACGGGGTAGATGTTCGGCCCCGCCGCGAGAAGGGCCCGGACCTCCGCAAAGGTCTGGTTCTGGTGTAGGGCGTAGCTGCCCGGGCTGCACGGTGGGGGTGCCGTGGAAGAAGTCGGAGATCTGGAACGCCAACGAGCTGCCGATAACGCCCTTGTCGCTCAGGGCGCTGATAACCGAGCCGGCCGACTCCCCCGGCTTCACCGTGACGACGACCTGCTTGCCGGGTGGGCCGAGTGCGTTGCGACTCGAGCTCGTACCAGAGGACGAAGCCCAAGACGACCACCAGCACCGCCGCCGCCGACGAGTGCCACGATCCGGCGGCGCCGCCGCACCTGGGCCCGGCGGCGGGCCCGCCGCTCGTGCCGGTCCGACGCGGGCTCCTCCGCTGACCCCGGTTCCGCTCGTTCGTACTGGCTCTGGTCGTCGCCGTCAGGAGTCGGAGCGGGCGCCTCGGGATCGGGCCGCGGCCACGGCAGATCTTCGTCCTCGGGACCGTTCACGCGCGATCCAGCCAAGCCTGCAGGAGCACCATCGCCGCCGCGCTGTCGATCACCTTGCGGGCCGCCTGGCCCTTGCGCCCCGACGCCGAGAGCGCGCGCTGCGCTTCGGTCGTCGTGAAGCGCTCGTCGGCCGTTTCGACGGCGACGCCGAGCGGCTCGAGCGACGCTCGCAACGCCTCGGTCTCTTCGAGGGCGGCGCGGGCGGCCGGCCCGGCGGCACCCGACAGGCTGAGGGGCAGGCCGACGACGACCACCGCGGCCTCGATCTCCCGTATGGCGTCGACGATGGCCGTTCGGTCACGGGCGGCGTCGCCGCTGCGCTCGATCGTCCCCCACGGGCTCGCGATCGTGCGCCCGCTGTCGCTGTAGGCCACCCCGATGCGCCGGGACCCCAGATCGAGTGCCGCGACCCTGCCGGTTGCGCGCGCCCGGGACGCATCAGCGCGTTCGGAGTGCCCCGCCGCCCCGCTCACTCGGACTGGGAAAGGAGACGCCGTGCCTCTGCCAACGCATCGTCGAGCCTCGACGGGTCCTTGCCGCCGGCCAGCGCCGACGGCGAGCCCGGGCGGCCGCCACCGCCACCGCCCACGAGGGGTCCCAAGGTCTTGACCAGCTCGACCGCGTCGGGTGTGCCCTCGCTCGCCACCGCGATGGACACCTTGGCCCCGTCCGAGGAGCCGCCGAGGACCACCGCGTGGACACCGTCGTGGCGCAAGACCGCCTCGGCCAGAGACTGGAGATCCTTGCCCTCGACCTTGTCGCGGCGGGCCACGACGACACCGTCTTGGCCGGCCTGCGCCGCGAGCGTCTTCGCCTCGGCCTCGCTCGACTGCTGGCGTAGCGCCGCGAGCTCCTTCTCGGTCTCGCGCTGGCGCTCCGAGAGTCTGGTGACGGCGGCCACCAGCTCGTCGGGCTCCGTGCGGAGCGCCTCGGCAGCCGAACGGACCAACTCCTCGCGTTCCTTCGCCCGTTGCAAGGACGCCTTGCCGGTCAGGGCGAAGAGGCGCCGCGTGTTCGAGCCGATGGAGCCCTCCGAGAGGAGCGTGATCGGACCGATCTGGCCCAAGCGAGTCGACGTGGGTGCCCCCGCAGAACTCGAGGGACGTCGGGCCCGGCGCGCACGACACGCACCGATTCGCCGTACTTGTCGCCAAAGAAGGCGATCGCGCCCATCTGCTCCGCTTCCAGTCGGGTCGTTTCCTTCGTCTCCACGGGGACGTCGGTGAGCACGGCGTCGTTGGCCGCATCGAACACCGCGTCGAGCTCCTGGCGTGTCGGCTGCGCATGGTGCGAGAAGTCGAAGCGGAGATAGTCCGGTCCAACCAGCGAGCCCTGCTGGCGCACGTGCTCGCCGAGGACCGCGCGTAAGGCCGAGTGCAGCAAGTGGGTCGCGGTGTGGTTGCGACGGATCGCCTCCCGGCGTTCGACGTCGATCGTGGCCAGCGCGTCCTGGCCGGCCGTCATGTCGCCGCTGAGACGGGCCTTGTGCGCCACCAATCCCGGCAAGGGGTACTGGGTGTCGTAGACGTCCGCGATGCCGCCCTCGGTGACGATCGTCCCGGTGTCGCCGACCTGGCCACCCTGTTCGGCGTAGAAGGGCGTCCGGTCCAAGAAGATCTCGACGGAGCGGCCCGAGGCGGCCTGCCCACCGCCTTGCCGCCCGGTGCCACCGGTCTCGTCGGCGTTGGCGCCGTCGCGGTGGTCGCCCGTTCCCTCGAGCACGGCCAAGACCCGGGCCGGTGCCTCGTAGCTCTCGATGCCCCGCCCGACGAAGGCGGTGGGGCCCTCTGCCTCGAGGAGCGCTCGGTAGGCCGCCTCGTCGCCGGCGCGCACCGACTTGGCGGCGGCGCGGGCCCGCTCGCGCTGCTCGGCCATGGCGGCGTCGAAACCTGACCGGTCGACCTCGACACCGGCATCACGGGCGAGCTCTTCGGTCAGCTCGACCGGAAAGCCGTGGGTGTCGTGGAGCGTGAAGGCCACGTCGCCACCGAGCACCTTCGTCCCGCTGGCGATCGCCTCCTCGAGGCGGCCGAGGCCGGCACGCAGGGTGCGGTCGAAGCCCGGCCTCCTCGCGGGCGATGACGTTGACGATCAGATCGTGCTGCGTGCGCAGCTCGGGGTAGGCGTCACCGAGCACGTCGGTGGCGGCCTGGACGAGCGGCGGGCCGATGGGCTTCTCGATGCCGAGACGGCGCGCGGCGAGGACGGCCCGGCGCACGACGCGGCGCAACACGTAGCCGCGGCCCTCGTTGGCGGGCAGGACGCCGTCGGCCACGAGCATCGAGAAGGCGCGGCCGTGGTCGGCGAGGACACGCAGCGCGACGTCGGTGCGTACGTCGGTCCCATAGGCGGTGCCGAGGATGGACGCCGCCGTGTCGATGATGGGCACGAACAGGTCGGTGTCGAACACCGAATCGACGCCCTGGAGGACGGGCAGGTTCCGCTCGAGGCCGGCCCCCGTGTCGATGTTCTTGCGCGGCAGGTCGCTCAGGACGCCGTCGGCGTCGCGGTCGAACTGCATGAAGACGAGATTCCAGATCTCCACGAAGCGGTCGTCGCCGCCGTGCTTGGGGCCGCCGTCGTGTCCGTAGGCCTCGCCCTTGTCGAAGAAGATCTCCGAGTCGGGGCCACACGGTCCGGTTTCGCCCATGGCCCAGAAGTTGTCCTCGTCGCCCATGCGCTGGACCCGCTCGGGCCGGATGCCGACCTTGTCGATCCAGATCTGCTCGGCGTCGTCGTCGGAGTCGTGCACCGTGATCCAGAGGCGGTCGCCGTCGTGGCCGAGGACTTCGGTGAGCAGCTCCCAGGCCATCGGGATGGCGTCGGCCTTGAAGTAGTCCCCGAAGCTGAAGTTGCCCAGCATCTCGAAGAAGGTGTTGTGGTAGGTGTCGGTGCCGATGATCTCGATGTCGGGCGTGCGGAAGCACTTCTGGATGCTGGTGGCGCGGGGCCAGGGTGCGGGCTCCTCGCCCACGAAGTAGGGCTTGAACGGCACCATGCCCGCGATCGTGAAGAGGACCGAGGGGTCGTGCGGGATGAGGCTGGCGGAAGGGACGATGGCGTGGCCGCGGTCGGCGAAGAAGCGCGTGAAGGCCGCCCTCAATCCGTTGGCGTCCATCGCCCCAGCTTACCGGCGTGAAAAGGCGGTTTGAGGCGGCCCGGTTGGGCCGATCCGCTCAGGTCAGATCCGGTCAGATCAGGTCAGGTCAGCTGGAGGACATCCCGACGATCGGCTTGTTCAGGGTGATGCCGCCGGTCGACCCGAAGAAGGGCGCGTCACCGTAGGTGAAGATGCCGCCGTCGGAGGCCACGAGCCAGTAGCCGCCGTCGTCGGGGGTGGCGGCCATGCCGACGACCGGCTTGTTGAGACGGATCCCGCCGGCGGAGCCGTGGAACTGTGCGCTGCCGTAGGCGAAGATGCCGCCGTCGGCGGCGACCAGCCAGTAGCCGGCGCCATTCGGTCCGGGAGCCATGCCGACGATGGGCGAGTTCAACGTGATGGCGCCGGTGGAACCGTAGAACTGCGCGTCGCCGTAGGCGAAGATGCCGCCGTCGGACGCGACGAGCCAGTAGCCGGCGCCGTCGGGGGTGGGCGCCATGCCGACGATCGGCCGGTTGAGGTGCGTGGCCCCCGTGGAGCCGAAGAAGCGGGCGTTGCCGAAGCTGAAGATGCCGCCGTCGGACGCGACGAGCCAATAGCCGCCGCCGTCGGGTGTGCTCGCCATGCCCACGATCGGCTGGTTGAGCGGGTGGCCTCCCATGGAGCCGAAGAAGCGCGCGTCGCCGTAGGTGAAGATGCCGCCGTCGGAGGCGACGAGCCAATACCCGTTGGTACTCGGGGTTGAGGCCATACCGACGACCGGCTTGTTGAGGGTGATGCTGCCGGTGCTGCCCCAGAAGCTGGCGGTGCCGAAGTCGAAGATCCCCCCGTCGGACGCGACGAAGCGGTAGCCCCCGCCACAGTTCAGGTTGCCCCCGAACCCGTAGTGGTCGGCCGGGGAGGTAGCGGAGATCCCTTGCGAGTTGGCGACCGTGACGTCGACGCAGAGCGGCATGGAGGCGTTCGGTGGGATGACGGTGATGGAGTTCTCGGACTCGGCGACTATCTGGCCGGCGCCGACCGAGCCGAACGTGACGGACGTCGCGTTGGCGAACCCGCCACCGTAGATCGTGATGGCGCCGCCGCCGCTGACCGGCCCGGTGAAGGGGCTGACCGACGCGACCGAGGGGCAGCCGAATGCACCCTGCAGAGCGATGGCGAGGTTCTGGTCGATGGCGGTGCCGAGGCCGGTGGCGGGGTCGTAGCCGGCGACGGCGGAGTAGTCCCCGCCGTTCGTGTCGGTGAAGTCGTTGTTCTTGGACTGGATATCGGTGAAGTTCGCGCTGTTCCCGTTGGCGTACAGGTTCGGGCCGACCATCCCGAGGGACCGGTAACAACCCTGGTCGGTGTCGGCGAAGAGCCCCGCATTGGTCGGCGACGCGACGCTGGTGCCGCCGACACCACCCCACGACCCTGCGAAGTACACCACCACGCTGCTGTTCTGTGGGTCGGACGGGTACGAGAGGTCCGGGACGGCTCGATTGGCGCTCAAGATGGGCTGATAGGACGGCTTCGGCCACTGCACGGAGTACCCGCCGCCGCCGGCTCCATGGCTCAGCGTGCCCCCACTGGCATCATCGGCGCAGAGGAAGTCCGGCTGCGATTGGCAGTCGTTCCAGGCGGTCTGGCTGCCTACGCCGGTGATGGGGAGGGTCGTCCCGCCGGCGCTGATCACGTCGGGTTGGGCGCCCGGGTCGTCGACGGCCAGCTGCGTGCTGCCCATGGAGAACCGGGTGAAACAGTCCTCCGAGCCCGAGTCGCCGGCGGCGGCGATCATCGTCTGTCCCTGCAGGGCCATGCGCTGGAAGATCGAGTTCTCGGTATTGAGGTCACTCTGGGGCACGATGTCCTCGCAGTTCCCCCAGCTCGTCGTGACCACATGGGCGGTGTCATCACTGGCGATCCGGTTGAACACGTCGAAGGACACGGCATCGCCGGCGACGTTGGGCGCCTGGTACACGACGAGGGAGGCCGACGGCGCGTTGAAGGCCGCGAGCTCGGTGTCGAGCGCGGCCTCACCGCCGCCGGACTGCAACCCACCCGGGCCGCCGTCGACGCTCACGTTGCGGATGGAATTGGTCAGCCCGTAACACGTCTGGAACGCCGCGAAGTCGCTCGGCAGATATTTCTCGAACTCGACGATGCCGATCGTCTGGCCCAACCCGGTGCGTCCCTGCGCGAAGAGCTGGTTGAGCCCGAAGTCGTCGGCGAGCTCGGTGGACGTGTACATACCCGAGCCTGGCGATGCCTGCGACGCGGCCGCGCCGCACGCCTGCGGCGTACCCGCGTGCGATACGAGGTCGTGCCCGCTCGGGGCGTTCGAGGCGTTGCCGGTTGCGTTGGGACCGGCGGTGCCGGACGTCGGCCCGTGCCGGCGCAGCATCGAGTGCTCGACGAAGAGGCCGTCCAGGCCGACCACGCCGGTCACCAGTCCCGTCAGCGACGAGGGCACCTCGGGCGGCGTCGTGTTGACCAGGGCCCTCGCTTGACCGGCAGGTTGCACCTGCTCGAGCGGCGTCCCGAACGCTGCGGACACGACGGCCGCGGTGCCACTCACCGGCAGCAAGATGCTGCCCGTCTCGGGCAGCCCGACCGTGAGCCCCTCGCTGCGCAGCGCCGAGGACACCTGCGCCACCGTCGACGGCGTGGGGCCGTAGGCCGCCGCGAACTGCGCCGGCGTCAGGTAGTGGTGGTACTCCGGCGAGCCCGGCGTGGAGACCGCCGCGACCGCTTGGGTGAGGCCGGCCGGATCCTGGCCCGCCAGCACGACGTCGAGGTTGAGGACCTGGTTCGAGGGCGCCGCACCGAGGTGCGCCGTGCCGGCCGGAAGGTTCGGCGCGGCCTGGGGCAGCGTGACCTTCGGCTGCAGAGCCGCGCCGGCGACGCCGGACGTCCCGAGCCCGAGGCCGGCGAACACCAGGGGCCCCAGAGCCCCGGCGCACAGGACTGCTGCAAGCAGCGGCCCGCCGCCGTTTCGACGCTTCACGAACCGCGCTCTCTGCCTCAATCTGTCTCGATCTCGCTCATGTCAGCCGTACCCGTTCCGCCCGGATTCCGGTCCTGGTCCGATGTCTCGAAATACACCCGACCCTCGAGCGCCTCAGGACGATACTGCTGGTCGGCCGCCCCGGATGGGTCATCGTGCGGGTACACGTAGCCCTCGCCGTGCCCGAGCCGGGCAGCTCCCTTGTAGTGGGCGTCACGGAGATGCGTCGGGACCTCCTGGTTGACGCCCGAGCGCACGTCGGCCTGGGCCCTCCCGAGCGCCACGAGCACGGCGTTGGACTTGGGTGCGCCCGCCAGGTAGATCACGGCTTCGGCCAGGTTCAACGCTGCCTCGGGGAGTCCGACGTACTCGACGGCCCGTGCCGCCGCCTCGGCCACCAGCAGCGCCTGCGGGTCGGCGAGCCCGATGTCCTCGCTGGCCAGGATCACCATGCGCCGGGCCAAGAAGCGCGGGTCTTCCCCACCCTCGATCATGCGGGCCATCCAGTAGAGGGCGGCGTCGGCGTCCGACCCGCGCACGCTCTTGATCAGCGCGCTGATCTGGTCGTAGTGCTCGTCGGCCCCTTGGTGGAACAGGCGGCCGTCGCGGGCACGCGCCATGTCGTCGATCGTGAGCTCGACCCGCTGTTCGGTCGCCGTGTCCCCCGACGCGGGCCGGGTGAGCGCCACCGCCACCTCGACCGTCGTGAGCGCGGCGCGGGCGTCGCCCTCACACGCCGCGACCACTGCGTCGATCGCCTCTTGCGTAGCGTCCGCGTCTTCCAGGTCCAAGCCCCGCCGCACCAGGGTGCGCAGGTTGTCCGGCGACAACGGGTGCAGCCGCCACAGGGAGGCCCGGCTCAACAGGGGCGGATTGACCTCGAAGAAAGGGTTCTCCGTCGTGGCGCCGATGAACACGACGAGACCGTCCTCGACGGCGGGGAGCAGCACGTCCTGCTGGGACTTGGAGAAGCGGTGCACCTCGTCGATGAAGAGGATGGTCCCCTGGCCGTGTTCACCCAGGCGGTGCCCGGCGTCGGCGAGGGCCTCGCGCACGTCCTTCACGCCGGCGCCGGTCGCTGACAGCGTGGTGAAGTGCTTCGCGCTGGCGTCGGCGAGGAGGCGGGCGAGCGTCGTCTTGCCGGTGCCGGCTGGTCCCCACAGGATGGCCGAGCCGACCCGGTCCGACTCGGCGAGGAGGCGCAAGGGGGCACCGGGGCCGACGAGGTGCTCCTGCCCTACGACCTCATCGAGCGTGCGGGGGCGGAGCCGCGCGGCCAGCGGGGCCTGACGACGCAGGCGGCGGTCGGCGGCGTCGGCGAAGAGGCTCACGAGGGCGCGCCGAACGCCGGCTCGCGGCGCCGGCTCCGTCTCAACTCGGGGAGGGGTTGGCCTCTTCATCGTCACCTGTTGCGGTGGGCGCTCGGCGCGGCGACGTGGCCGGCGCGTCCGCGGGCGGCAGCACGACCCGGATCCCCAACTCCGCCAGCGTTGCCGCCGGCAACGGCGTCGGCGCGCCGGTGAGCGGGTCGGCGCCCGACTGCGTCTTGGGATACGCGATGACCTCGCGGATGTTCTCCTCTCCCGCCAGGATCGCCGCGAGGCGGTCCACGCCGAACGCGAACCCCGCGTGCGGCGGCGCGCCGTAGCGGAACGCGCCGAGGAGGAAGCCGAACCGGCGCTCGGCCTCGTCCGCGTCGATCCCGAGCGCGGCGAACACCTGCTCCTGGATGCCGCTGCGGTGGATACGGACGCTCCCCGACCCCAACTCCCACCCGTTCAGCACCAGGTCGTAGGCCTGCGAACGAACCCGGAACGGATCCGTCTCGAGCAAGGGCAGGTCCTCGGCGTAGGGCATGGTGAAGGGGTGGTGCGCCGGTGTCGGCGTGCCGTCGGCCGACGGTTCGAACATCGGGAAGTCGACGACCCACACGTAGCGGTGCGGCCCCTGGCTCACCGGCGGGCCGCCGATGGCCGTGCGGAGGGTGCCGAGCACCAGGCACGCCGTGGCGTACTCGTCGGAGACGGCGAGCACGAGGTCCCCCGGCTCCGCCTTCGTCGCGGCGAGGACGCCGACCGTCTCCTCGTCGGAGAGGTGGCGCGCCAACGGGCCGTCCAGCGGGGCCGGGCCGTCGGTGACCCGGAACCACGCCAAGCCCGCCGCGCCGGCCTTCTTGGCCTGTTCGGTCAGGTCGTCGATCTTCGAGCGCGAGAAGTCCGCGCCGCCCTCCACGCGCAGCGCCTTCACGGTCGGCGAGGAGAACGCCTTCACCTCCGTCGCCTCGAACACGGACGAGAGGTCGACCAGCTCCATGCCGAAGCGCAGGTCCGGCTTGTCCGTGCCGTAGCGGTCGAGCGCCTCGGCCCACGTCATCCGCGCGATGGGCGGGGGCCGTTCGCCGGTGGCGGCCTCCGCCGCATCGAGCACGGCGTCGGTCACGAAGCCCATGACGTCGTCCTGGCTGGCGAAGGAACACTCCATGTCGAGCTGCATGAACTCGAACTGGCGGTCGGCCCGCAGGTCCTCGTCGCGCAGGCAACGGGCGATCTGGTAGTACCGGTCGAACCCGCCCACCATGAGCAGCTGCTTGGCGAGCTGGGGGCTCTGCGGCAGCGCGTAGAACGACCCGTGGTGCAGGCGCGCCGGCACCGAGAACTCGCGCGAGCCCTCGGGGGTGGGCGCCCAGAGCAGCGGCGTCTCGATCTCCACGAAGCCGTGCCGGTCCATGGCCGCCCGGATGGCGGCGTTCACCCGGGACCGCAGCCGCAGGTTCTTCTGCATCCGGGGCCGGCGCAGGTCGACGTAGCGGTACTTCAGGCGCACGGGCTCGTCGGACTCGGCCCGCTCGTCGACCGAGAACGGCGGGACCTCGGCCTCGTTGAGGACTTCGACGGTGCAGTCACCGATCTCGACCTCCCCGGTGCCGATGCCGGGGTTGACCGTGCCCTCGGGCCGCTGCGCGCACCGTCCCGCTGATCGCGAGCACCCACTCCGAGCGGACATCGGTCGCGTGGTCGATCACGCACTGCACGATGCCGGTGTGATCGCGCAGGTCGACGAACGCGAGATGTTCGCCGTGCTCGCGCCGCCGGCTCACCCAGCCGCACACGCGGACCTCTCTGCCGACGTCCTCCTTGCGCAGGACCCCGCAGAGATGGGTGCGCAACGCGGTGGGCCGGTTCTCCTCGGGTCGCGGTCAAGGGGCTTCCCTGTTGTCGTCGATCATCGGTGGGTCAGCCGGCTGCAGGTGGGGATGCAGGTGACGGTCGACGTCGCTGTGGTCCCCCTCGGCAAACGCGGCGTTGGCGAGGAAGCTCTTCAGTTCGTCGACGACGTCCGCGCGGGGCACGGTCCGCTGCTCCTCGTCGCTGCGAAGCGGCCGGAGCCCGACCGTCCCTTCCGACAGCTCCTGGGGGCCGACAACGAGCGCCACCAGGGCACCCGAACGGTCCGCGGACTTGATCTGGGACTTCATCGAGCGCCCGTCGAACGCCCGGTCCGCCCGCAACCCGGCCCGTCGCAGCTCCGCCGTCAACGCCACCGCCGACTCGCCGCCGGCCGTGTCGATGACGTAGGCGTCCAGGGGCGGCGCGGCGACGGGGAACACGCCCTCGGCGTCGCAGGCCAGCAGCACCCGCTCCACCCCGATGCCGAAGCCGATCCCCGGCGTGGGCTCGCCGCCGAGCATCTCGACCAGGCCGTCGTAACGACCGCCCCCGCCCACCCCGTTCTGCGCGGCGTCGAGAGCCCGCGCCGCGAACTCGAACGTCGTCCTCGTGTAGTAGTCGAAGCCCCGGACCAGGCGGTGGTCGATCACATACGGCACGCCCAGCGTTTCCAGGCCGGCGCGCACCCGCGCGAAGTGCGCCGCGCACGGGTCGCACAGGTGGTCCAGGAAGTGAGGCGCGTCCTCGGTCGCCTTCCGGCATTCGTCGGTCTTGCAGTCGAGCACGCGCAGCGGGTTCTCGAGGTGCCGCGCCCGGTGGGCCGGACAGAGCAGATCGGCGCGCTCGGCCAGGAACGCGCCCGAGCAGCGCGACGTAGCCGGGCTTGCAGACCCCGTCGCCCATGGAGTGCAGCTTCAGCTCGACCTGACGCAGACCGAGACCCGCGAAGAAGTCGTGCGCCAGCGAGACCACCTCGACGTCGAGGTCGGCGTCGGCCGGCCCGAGCGCCTCCACCCCCAGCTGGGAGTGCTGGCGATAGCGCCCGTGCTGGGGGTTCTCGTGGCGGAACGAGGGCGCGGTGTACCAGGCCTTCCAGGGCGGGACCGGGTGGTGCTGCACGAACGCGCGCACGACCGGTGCCGTCCCCTCCGGGCGCAGCGCCATCATCTGGCCGTCGCGGTCCTCGAAGACGTACATCTCCTTGCCCACGACCTCACTGCCCTCGCCGATCCCGCGCAGGAACACGCCGGCATGCTCGACGACGGGCGTCAGGACCAGGCCGTAGCCGGCGCCCTGCACCAACGCCGCGAACCGCGCCACCGTCGCCTCCCAACGCGACGACTCCGGCCACAGCACGTCGTGCATGCCCTTGGGCGTGCGGAGCCCGCCTTCGGGCGCGACAGATCCCGCCGTCACAGAAAACGCCTCACGGCCGGGGACCTAAGCCTTCTTGCCAGGGAGCTGACGATAGGCGTCGAAGACACCGTCGAGATGCTTCAACGCGCTGATCAAGGAGTGCAGATGTGTCGGGTCCGCCAGCTCGACGTCGAAGGCCATGCGGCTGACCCGGTCGGGCGTCGTGGCCGTCCGGGCCGCGACGATGTTGAGGTGGTGCTCGCTCACCACGCGGGACACGTCGGCCAGCAGCCGGGAACGGTCGAACGCCTGCACCTCGATCGTGGCCACGAAGACCCCGTCGTTCCCGCGGTCCCACTCGACGTCGATCAGCCGCTCGCGCGAACGGTCCGCCAGCGCGGCGGCGTTCGCACAGTCGGCCCGGTGCACGGACACCCCGCGCCCCTGGGTCACGAATCCCACGATCTGGTCCCCCGGCACCGGCGTGCAGCAACGGGCCAGGTGGATCATGACGTCGTCGAGCCCCTCGACGAAGACGCCCGCTCCCGTTCGCCGGCCGCCCTGGGGCCGCGTCCGGGTGACCCCGGTGAGCACCGTCGTCGGCAGCTGGTCGTCCGCCGCCTCGCCGCTCCGCAGCACCTTGGTCAGGCGCTGGACGATCGACTGCGCGGACACCTGGCTCTCGCCGATCGACGCGTACAGCGCGTCCATGTCGGCGAGGTTCATCTGCTCGGCCACCTGGGACAGGGCGGCGGACCCGAGGAACTTGTGCAGGGGGAGGCCCTCGCGCCGCAGCGCCCGGCTCAGACTCTTCGCGCCCGTTCTCGATCGCGTCCTCGCGCCGCTCCCGGGAGAACCACTGGCGGATCTTGTTGCGGGCCCGGGTCGAGGCGACGATCTGGAGCCAGTCCCGCGACGGCCCCGCCGTCGGCGCCTTGGACGTGATGATCTCCACGGTGTCGGCCGACGAGAGCTGGCGTCTCCAACGGCACCAGCCGGCCGTTGACCCGGGCCCCGATGAAGCGGTGCCCCACCTCGGTGTGGATGGCGTAGGCGAAGTCGACCGGCGTCGACCGCGCCGGCAGGGCGATCACCTTGCCCTTGGGCGTGAAGACATAGACCTCGTCCTGCTCCAGGTCGAGCTTCAGGGCCTCGAGGAACTCGATCGGGTCGTCGGTCTGCCGGTCGACGTCCGCGATGCGCTGCAGCCATGCCATCTCGGAGGAGTGGTCCTCCTTGGACTTGTAGCCCCAGTGCGCCGCAATGCCGTACTCGGCCCGGTGGTGCATCTCCGACGTGCGGATCTGCACCTCGACCGGCTTGCCCTCCAGCCCGATGACCGTCGTGTGCAGCGACTGGTACATGTTGAACTTGGGCGTGTTGATGTAGTCCTTGAAGCGCCCGTGCACCGGCGCCCAGATCGCATGGATGGCGCCCAGGGCCGCCCAGCAGTCCTTCTCCGACTCCACCACGACCCGGATGGCGACGAGGTCGTTGATGTCGTCGAACTCCTTCCCGCGCACGACCATCTTCTCGTAGATCGACCACATGTGCTTCGGCCGGCCGGTGACGTCGGCCTCGATCCCCATCTCGGTCAGCCGCTCGCGCACGTGCACGAGCACCTTCTCGAGATACTCCTCACGCTGGGGCGCCCGGGCCGCCACCATCTGCTCGATCTCGGCGTAGCGCTTCGGGTGCAGGGTCGCGAACGCCAGGTCCTCGAGCTGCCAGCGCACCTGCTGCACCCCGAGGCGGTGCGCCAACGGCGCGTACACGTCGAAGGTCTCCTGCGCCGTCCGCCGCTGCTTCCACTCGGGCATCACGGCCAGCGTCCGCATGTTGTGCAGCCGGTCCGCCAGCTTGATGAGCAACACCCGCCAGTCGTCGGCCATCGCGACGAGCATCTTGCGGATGGTTGCCGCCTGCTGCGCCTCCTTGGAGTCGAACTGCAGGCGGTCCAGCTTCGTGACCCCGTCGACCACCCCGGCCACCCCGTCGCCGAACTGGGCGCGGATGTCCGCCAGCGTCAGCCCCGTGTCCTCCACGGCGTCGTGCAGCAGCGCGGCCGCCACGGTCTGCTCGTCGAGCCCCAGCTCCGCCACGATCGTCGCCACGGCCACCGGGTGCGTGATGTAGGGCTCGCCGGAACGCCGGAACTGCCCCTCGTGCGCCCGGAGCGCGCTCCGCCCCGCCTCGACGATCGCCGAGGTGTCGTCCTCAGGCCGGTGAGCGGCGAACTCGGCCAGCAGCGGCGCCAGCAGGTCGGCCAGCGCCTCTGTCTGCCCGTCCGCGCCCTCCGCGACCTGCTCGTTCGTGGGAGTCACCCGGGTCAGGGCCACCATCCATCCAGGGTACCCGCCTGGGCTAACAGCCGCCGACCCACCCGGCGCCCGCACGCTCCCCTCAGCGCCGCCGCTTGCCCTTGCTCTTCTTGCGCGGCCGCGGCCCGCTGCGTGCTCTGCGCCGACGACCCGGAGTCCCCACCCGACGGCCGGTCCATCACGGCGGTCTCCGTTCCGCCCGTGCCGGTGCCGCCACCACCGCTGCTCCCCGTCCCGCCGCTCCCCCCGGTCGGCTGCCCGAGCCCGGCCGGATGACGCCGCTGCGCTTGGACGGGCCCGACCGAGCGGCCGCAGACGCACCCCCGCGCCCCGGCCCGTCTGGCCGGCGGCGGCCACGCTTATCTGGGTGTTCAGCGTGGCAGCGTCGACCGCCGAGTAGAACGCGCCCGAGTCGCCGCGCTTCGCCAGCCGGTTGGCGATGTCGATCCAGCGCGGCTCGCGTTCCTTCATCATGCAAAGGACCGGCGACGCAATGAAGATCGACGAGTACGCACCCGAGAGCAGGCCGACGAACAAGGCGAGCCCGTAGGACTGCAGCGTCGAGGCCCCGAGGAATTGCGCGCCGATGAGCAGCACGGCCAACACAGGAAGGATCGCCACGGCCGAGGTGTTGATCGACCGGGCCAGCGTCTGGTTCATCGACAGGTTGATCAGCTGCGGGTAGGTGAGGCGCCCGCTCGTCCCGATGCCCCTCGTGTTGTCGCGCACGCGGTCGAACACCACGACGGTGTCGTAGAGCGAATACCCGAGGATCGTCAGGATGGCGACGACGGTGTCCGGAGTGACCTGGAAGTTGAAAATGGAGTAGATCCCGACCGCCACCGCCACGTCGTGGACCATGGCGATGAACGCGGCCAGCGCCATCTTCGGCTCGAACCGGATGCTGATGTAGATCCCGACCACGATGAAGAAGATGATCAGCGCCTTGATGGCGTCGTTGGTGATCGAAGATCCCCACGTCGGACCGACCGTGGTGACGCTCACCTTGTCCGCGGGCACCGTGGTCGAGGTGGTCGTCGTCGACGTCGAACCTGTCGTCGCACCCGCCTTGGCGGTGGTCGTCGTCGCCGCGCTGGTCGTCGGTCGTGCTCGTGGCCTGTGCCGACGAGGCCGGGTGGTGCCCGGTCAGGCGCAGCATCGCGTCCTGGACGTTCTGGCTGACCTGTTGCTGATTGGCCTGGGACAGTTTGTTGAGGTCGGCCTGGACGTTGAGCGTCTGCTCGCCCCCCGCTGCCGAGCAGTTGGACGGTCGGGTCGATCACGCCCGTGCCCTTCAGGGCGTCGACCGCCTGGGTCTGGGTGACCCCCGGCGCGGCGATCGTCCACTCCGTGCCGCCCTTGAATTCGATGCCCAGGTTGAGCCCGCCGCGCAGGATGATCGACACGATCCCCAGGAGGATGATCGCCGTCGAGATGGCGAACCAGATGCGCCGCTTTCCGACGAAGTCGAACCGTGTCTCACCCCGATAGAGACGCGCGATGGGGCCGTGACCCCGCCTCGGCTTGGCCAGCATGGCCCGGGCGGCGTCGTCGACGGTGATCAGCTCGTCCTCGTCGAGGTCCTCCGTGTCGACGTCGCGCTCGAGGTCCTCGACGTCCTCCTCGCTCACATCGTCGAGCGCGCTGCCGTCTTCACCCGAGCGGTTCTCGTCGTCGCTCACGCGCCACCTCCCCCGCCGGCGCCCACCGGCACCGGTCCACTCGGGCTGCGGTGCGGTCGGTGCCTGCAGCCCCGTGGCGATGCTGAACGCGCCGGTGCCCTGCAAACGGGGGCTCTGGCCCAGCAGGATCACGAGCGGCCGCGTGTAGAACCACGTCACCGCCATATCCATGATCGTCGAGAGCCCGAGGAAGAACGCGAAGCCCTTCACGTTGCCCACGGCGAAGAAGTAGAGGACGACCGCGGCGATCAGCGACACGAAGTCAGCCGCCCACACGGTGCGCCACGCGCTCTTGAAGCCGCGGTCCACCGAGGTGCGGACGGAGCGGCCCGATCTGGTCTCGTCTTTCAATCGTTCGAAATAGACGATGTACGAGTCCACGGTGATGCCGATGGAGACGATGAGACCGGTGATACCGGCCAGGTCGAAGCTCGGCGCGACCGAGGTATGCCCCAGGGCCGAGATGATCGCCCACAGCATCATGGCCGTGAGAACGAGACCCGAGATCACCACGAGGCCCAGGGCCCGGTAGTAGAAGAGCACGTAGAGCAGCACCAGCAGCAGCCCCACGATGCCGGCACCCAGGCCCGCCACGAGCGCCGAGTGGCCCAGTGTCGCCGAGACGGTCTCGGAGGTCGCTGCCTTGAGGACGACCGGCAGGGCGCCGTAGTTCATGGCCTGCGCGAGGTTGTTGGCGTCCTGCTGGGTGAGGCCGCCCCCCGAGATCTGACCCTGGCCCTGGAACGACGTGAAGCTGCCTTGGCTCGGTTGTATGAGCGGCGCCGAATAGACCTGGCCGTCGAGCTCGATGGCCAAGGGCAGGTGGAAATTGCTCGGACGCGACGGCGTCCCAGCACTGCGAGCCCGACTGGCCCTTGCAGCTGGCCGGCAACCCCTTGGAAGAATTGGAGAGGCCGTAATTGACCACCCAGTTCCCCGTCTGGTCCTGGGTCGCCTGGGCGCTCGTCACGGCGATACCTGGAGCACGCTCGGACCCAGTACGCAGCGGAACCCGTTCGTGTAGCAGTTGGTGCCGACGCCCGGCACGAGGACCGTGCTGTCGGCGTAGTTCGGCTTCTCCGTGGCGGTGGACGGCACGGCCACGTAACTGGGATCAGGGGGAACGTTGTTCGACGTGAACCCGTTGGGGTTTGCGCTGTTCGGTTGCACGTTGAGGCTCGACGCGTTGATCGCGTACGAGGGCGAGCAGGCGGGCACCGGTCCGATTCCCCGCGGCGGGGTGTAGTTCTTCGGCGCGTGCTTGGGCACGGACTCGGGGTAGGCGTAACACTCCACCGGCCGGAAGTACAGGCGAGCGGTCTGGCCGATCTGCTTGAGCACCTCCTGCGCGTTGGTCACGCCGGGGATCGATACCGAGATCTGGTTCGTTCCCGTCGTCTGCACCTCGGCGCCGGACACGCCCAGGCCGTTGACCCGCTGGTTCAAGATGTTGACCGTCTCGTTCAAGTCGGCCGTCGAGATGTGATTGCCCTCAGCCGTGTAGACGACCGAGACCCCGCCCGCCAAGTCCAGGCCCAGACGGGGTGACCACTGCGCCGCAAAGACCGCGGCGAACGAGGCCAGAGAGATCCCGACGACGACCAGCACACTGGTCAGCAGCAGGCGTCGTTGACGGCGCTGTGCGCGCCCCCCCGACTTGGGGCTCACGCCTCTTCAGCCTCCCCGCCGTGTTCGCCGCTCGCCGGCGCGCTGTCGCCGCCGACGTCGTCGATGTCCTCGTCGGCGCTGGCGCCGCTGCCGTTGGTGCTGGGACGAACGTCCGTGACCGGCTCATCATCGCCGACCCCAGCGTCCTCGACGCGCTCGATCTTCTTGGCGATGGCCTGGCGGACGAACACGATGCGGGTTGGCTGCGGCCCGTCGAGGTTCCCGTCGTTACCGAGCGCGCCGGTCAAGAGGGTGTAGCGATCGCCGTGGATCTCGAGGACGGTGCCGATGACGCCGCCCACCGTCTGCACCTCGTCCCCCACCTCGATGCCCGAACCCTGGGCCGCGCGTGCCGCCTGGGCCTTGCGCTGCTGCGGCTTGATGAAGAAGAAGTATCCGAGCACGCCGATCGCGAGCAGGGGCAGGAGTGTGAGGAACGCGCTGGAACTCGACGATGACTTCGAGGCAGTCAGGAGGAGATGGGCCAGCGCCAGGGACTGTGTCATTGGGGATCCTTGGACTGATTCGGTTGCGAAGCGCCACCCTAGTGCGTGTAATCACCATCTCCCGGGCGCTGGTGGCGTGAAATTGCCCGGCCACGAGGGTCGTCCGCCGGTGTGGAGGACCCGCTCGCAAGGCCCGTCCGGTTGGGAGCCACTGCAGTCGGGAAGGCCTGAGATCGGGGCGCGGCGGGAGGGCTGCCACGCAGCGCGCTCCCGCCAACTCCCCGCTGACTGGGCCGTCCGGACGTACCGGCCCCTACCGCCAGGCCGATGGCGCGCAGTCGCCTCCCGGCGGGAATAACGCTCCAAGGATCTCCTTATGGCGGATTCCGCCAAGAATCTGGTCGAGGCAACCGAACCGCAACCTAAATCAGTCCCGGTTGCGACAGCGCTTGGTCAAAGTACTTCCCATCAGTGCAGTACCCATGGTGAGGCCGGTTCGGAGGGGGACGGCCAGGTGGGAGTCCGCAGAGGGGGAGCGGATTCTTGCTCGGGGGAACACCACGGGGAACGGAGCAGCGAACAGGTGCGCCGGCCTAGCGTCGGTCGGAGGAATCCGGGGGGAACCGACGACCAGGCCGGCGCACTTTTCGCTCCGCCCGGGCCCAGGTCCGCCTCCGGGCGCCGGATGCCTGCGAACCAGACACGGGGGGCGCCGGATCGGGCGCCTGAAACGCCAAAGTGGCAAACCGAGTCACAAATGCCCGATTCACCTGGGCCTTCGCGGGCAGACAGTTCGTCTCAATTTCCTTCCAATTGCCCGTTTCCCCAGTACAGTTGCGTGCTGATGCGAGACGGCCACATCTCGGTGCTGGTCATCGAGGACGAAGTCGACATCCGACAGCTCCTGCGCACCCTCCTGGAGCGAGAAGGCTTCTCGGTGTCCGAGGCGTCCGAAGGCCGCGACGGGGTACGCCAGTTCCACCAGAGCCACCCCGACATCGTGATCCTCGACGTCGGGCTCCCCGACCTCGATGGCTGGCAGGTCCTGGAGCGGATCCGGGACATGAGCGACGTACCTGTCCTCATGCTCACGGCCCTAGGGACCGAAAGAGACAAGGTGCGGGGTCTCAATGCGGGTGCGGACGACTACCTGACGAAGCCGTTCAGCCGGGTGGAGTTGCTGGCCCGGCTCCAGGCCATCAGTCGGCGGCAGGTGTCGAGGAGCGACCCGGTGACGACCTTTGACGACGGCACCTTGCACGTCGACTTCGCTCACCAGGAAGTCACGATCGACGGGAATGCCATCGTGCTGACCCCGACCGAGTACCGCCTGCTTGCCACCTTGGCGCGCCACCAGGGCCAAGTCCTGTCCTCCGACCAGCTCATCGAGCTGGCCTGGGACGACCCGAGTGGCCTCGCCCCTTCTCGGGTCAAGTACGCCGTGCTGCGCCTCCGGCGAAAGCTCGGGTGGGACGAAGGTGACGACACCCCCATCGAGACCGTGCGGGGCTTCGGTTACCGCTACCGCACCAAGGCGCGGTGAACGAGCAGCTGCGAACCCGCAACACGAAGCAAGGGCGTCGCGAAGAGACGACGCCCGGCGCAGCCCTACCCATCGGCTTCTCGGGATCGATGCGCGTCCGGCTACCCGTGTTTGCCCTCGTGGGCGTCGGGACGGTGCTCATCGCCGTCATTCCCTTCCCCCACGACGCCCACCGGGAGATCTCCATCGCCGGCGTCCTCTTCTTCGCGCTCGTCGCCGCCGCGTTCCTCATTCCGTGGGAGCGACTCCCCGAGTGGGCGTGGCTCATCATCCCGATCGGCTACATCGCCGTCATCGCGATCATCCGGGACGCGCAGGGTGGCACCAACTCGGGGTTGGTCGTCGTCTACCTGCTGCCGATCGTCTGGCTGTCGCTCTACGGGCGGCGGCTGCACTTGTTGGTGGGACTGTTCTGCCTCGACCTCGCGCTGCTCATACCGCTGCTGATCGTCGGTCCGCCGAACTACCCGACGCTCGAGTGGCGCCAGGTGCTCGTCATGGCGACCGTGACGACTTTGATCGCGTCGACCGTCTACACGATGGTCTCGCGCGACCGCGCGGTGCTCGGCGATCTTGCGGATCAGTCACGGATCTCCCGCCACAACGCCCGCGAGGCCGACTACGCGCGGGACCGCCTCGAGACCCTGCTGCGTGCCGCCACCGGCAGCGCCATCATGGGCGTCGACCCGGCCGGGACGGTCACGTTCTTCTCCGCCGGCGCGGAGCAGATGCTCGGCTACCTGGCGGCCGAGGTGGTGGGCGTCCGCTCGATCGCGGACTTCATCGACCCGGCGCAGATCGACGAACGGCGCCAAACGATCGACGCCATGCGGACGACCCTCGAGCCCATCGACGCCGAAACGGCGGCCGAGGTGCCGTGGACGGCCACCCGCAAGGACGGCCAGCGGCGGCGCTGTGTGGTGCGGGTCCGGGCGCTCCCGGTGCCCACACCCGAGCTGCCCATGGAATCGGAGCCCGACGGGTCCGTGCACGCGAACGGGAACTCGGGCTTCGCCGACCCGCCCGACCGGGCCGAGTCCGGCTGCCGCGGCGCCGCAGTCCAACGGCGGCTACGTCGTCGTGGCGATCGACGTGACCGAACGGGAGGAGCTGGCGGCCGACCGCGAGCGGCTGTTCGCCATTCAGAAAGAGGTCACGCAGTCGCTCATCGAGCAGAACAACCGACTGCGCGAGCTGACGCAGATGAAGGACGACGTCGTGGCGACGGTCTCGCACGAGTTGCGCACTCCGATCACCTCGATCCGTGGGTTCATCGAGCTGCTGCTCGACGCCTCGAGCGATCTGACCGAGAGCCAGATGCGCATGCTGCAGACGATCGACCGCAACGCAGAGCAACTCCAGCGCGTGGCCGAGGACCTCTTGGCCGACCCGGGCGCCGGGCGGGGGCTGCGGGTCGCGTTCATCGAGCTCGACCTCAACCAGTTGGCCGGCGAGGCGGTGCATGCGATCCAGACGTCGGCGACCGTGGCGGGGATCGCACTGAGCATCGAGCCGGGCGACCAGGTGCCGATCTTCGGGGACCCGACCCGGCTGCACCAACTGCTCGGCAATCTGCTGTCGAACGCGATCAAGTTCTCGCCCCGCGGGGGGCGGGTGCACGTCATCGTCGACAGCGTCGACGCCTACGCGCGGGTGCAGGTGCTCGACGAGGGCCCGGGGATACCCGAGGGTGAGCGGGACCAGCTCTTCGAGCGCTTCTACCGGCTGGCGTCGTCGACGGAGATGGGCGTGCCGGGCACCGGCCTGGGGCTGGCGATCGCCAAGTCGGTGGCCGAGGCCCACGAAGGGTTCGTCGACATCGTGGACACGCCGGGGTGGTCGACGACGTTCCGCGTCTTCCTGCCGCTGCGCACGTCGGTCGTCTTCTTCCCAGCCGGCGTAGAGCGCCCGCTCCGTCTGGCCGGGCCCGGGGTGTGAGGGCGGGGGGGCAGCCCCCAGCACCCCGGGGCGTCCGGCGACCTGGTCTGACTTTGGGATCTTGGGGTCAGGCGGCCAGGAAGCCCCCCGACTGGTGCGCCCACAACCGGCTGTAGACGCCCGTCCTGGCCGAAGTCGGAGCAGCTCGGCGTGCGTGCCCTGCTCGACGATCCGGCCGTGGTCGAGAACCACGATGCGGTCCAGCCGGGCGATCGTCGCCAGCCGGTGGGCCACGACGAGCGCCGTCGTGCCCTCCATGAGGTTCCACAGGGCCTCTTGGACCAGCGACTCCGACTCCGAGTCGAGGGCCGACGTGGCCTCGTCGAGGACGAGGACTTTGGCCCCCTTGGCCATCGCCTGGGCGATCGCCACCCGCTGACGCTGGCCGCCCGAGAGCTTCAGGCCCCGCTCCCCCACGACCGTCTGGTAGCCGAGCGGCAGGCGTTCGACGAACTCGTCGACGTACGCGGCGCGGCCGACCGACCTTCACCAGGTCCATGTCGACGCGGCCCTGGCCCTGGTCCGAGGCCGTAGCAGATGTTCTCCGCGATGGTGCGGTGGAGCATCTGGGGATCCTGCGGGACGTACGCGATGTGCCGGCGCAGCGAGTGCTGCGTGACACGAGCGATGTCCTGCCCGTCGATCTCGATGGCGCCGCCGTCGCGGTCCGCGAAGCGCAACAGGAGCTTCGTCAACGTCGTCTTGCCCGACCCCGAGGGCCCCACGAGCCCAACGTGCTCGCCCGGCCTGATGCACAGGTCGAGCCCCTCGAACAGCGGCGCGCCGTCGCGGTAGGCGAAGTGGAGGTCGCGGAATTCGACTCGTCCCCGTGACGCGACCAGGTCCGGCGCGTGCGGCACGTCCACGATGTCGGGCAGCGTCGCCGCGATGCCCGCGAACTTGGCGCAGCGGCCGATGGCGCGGGAGATCAGGCGGATGAACTCGAACGACTCCTCCAGGCTGGTGCCGACGAAGGTCGCGTAGAACAGGATCAGGTAGACGACGCCCGCCGCCGCGACGTGGTGGAGGGCGAGGACGACGCCGACCGCCACCGCGGCCCAGTTGAAGAACGCCATGGCGGACTCCATCTGCAGCCGTGTCGCCGTGAAGATGCGCCGGGCCCGGAAGTCGGCCGTCAGCGAGTCGCCGACCAGGCCGCCGACATGGCCTTTCTCGCGGTTCTCTGCGGCCTGCGAGCGGACGGTAGTGAGGTTCATGATCGTGTCCGCGATGACGCCGGTGGCGCGTGAGTGGGCATCGGAGAATTCCTTCTCCGCCGCGACGACGCGGGACATGCGCCGCTGCAGGACGATCCCGAAGACCGCGACGAGCGAGGGCCATGACCAGAGCGACCGGCCAGGCCACGATCCCGAGCACCACCACCGCCCCGAGCGTGGTCACGCTGATGCGCAAGATGCCCCAGACCATGGCGTCGATCAGGTCGACGAAGGCCCAGGTCGACGTCTCGAGCGTCGCGATGACCTCGCCCGACGGACGGTCGGTGTGCCAGCCATGGCTCAAGTCGATGAGGTGGTCGTACCCGTTCGTGATGGCGCGACCGAACGAGCGCAGGGTGGCGCCCCAGTTGAGCCAGCCGCCGATCCGGCCGAAGATGGTTGCGGCCACGAGGACGCAGCGCGTAGGCGACGATCAGAGGCGCGAAGGACGCGACGTCCGGCCCGTGCGCACCCAGAGTGGCGATGCGCCCGAGCAGCGCCGCGAAGATCAACGGCGCGGCGACGGCGTTGGCCAGCGTCCCGAGCACGATGGCTACAGCGGAGCCGGTGAACGAGGCGCGGTCTGGCCGCATCTGACGCAAGCAGTACGCCAGGGTGTCCTTGGTCGATGCATTTGGAAAGAGGGTGGGTTCACCCATTGCAGGTCTCCTGGTGGGAGCTTCGAGCGGATGGAACGGAGGGCGCACCGGTGGTGCGCTGCGGGGGGCTAGGCCCCTGAGATGGGAGTTCGCGACCGGCGCTGGCGGACTGCGGCTGCGCCGCGGCCCGCCTGGGCGATCAACCCCCCGAGAGTTGGCTGGCCGGCGTCAGTGGCCAGTAGGGCAGAGGTCGGGCCCGATCCATGCGGACCTTCCCTCCGATCACCCCAAAACCGGGCAGCAGGTCCGCGGTGGCGCGCATGATGAACGACACATTCGTCAGCTTTCCGGCCATCGGGTCACCTCGCTTCCCGTCTTGTGGTGCAACGTGAAAGGTAGCGCATTGGAGCGCGTCGCGGCACGGAAAATGCAAAGAACTCGCGGCGCATCGTCGGGCGCAGACGGTCCGCGCGGGTGGCTCAGAAGAGCGGCGGCGAATTCGTTGCGTCAGGCGCGGTCGCCGGCCCGACATGACCAAGATGCGCCCAGGCCCGCTTCGTCGCGCACGCGTCCTCGTGCGCGTTCGTTGGATCAACCCGCTCTGCAGCAAGTAGGGCTCGTACGCGTCCTCGATCGTCTCGGTTTCTTCTCCCACGCACTGGGCCAACGTCGTCAGCCCCACCGGTTGGCCGCCGAAACGGTCGCACAGCGTCGACGAGGATCGAGCGGTCGACCTTGTCGAGACCCAACTCATCGACTCCGAACAACTCGAGGCCCTCGCTGGCGGTGGCCCCGTCGATGTAGCCCTCGCCCCGCACCTCGGCGAAGTCCCGCACCCGCCGGAGCAGCCGGTTGGCCACCCTGGGGGTGCCGCGTGAGCGCTCCGAGATCCTGATCGCCCCTTCCGAGTCGATCTCGACCTTCAAGATCCTCGCCGACCTCTCCACGATGGCGCGCAGGTCCTCCGGCGCGTAGAGATCGAGCCGGCCAACGAACCCGAAACGGTCCCGCAAAGGGCCGGACACGAGTCCGGTCCGGGTCGTGGCGCCCACCAGGGTGAAGCGGGGCAGGTCGAGACGGATCGAGCGGGCCGTCGGGCCTTTGCCGATCAGGATGTCGAGCCGGCCGTCCTCCATGGCCGAATAGAGCATCTCTTCGACCGAGCGGTGCAACCGGTGGATCTCGTCGATGAACAGCACATCACCGTCTTGGAGGTCGGTCAGCAGCGCGGCGAGGTCGCCGGCTCTCGTGAGCACCGGGCCGGCCGTGATGCGGAAACCGGCGCCCATCTCGGTCGCGACGATCCCCGCGAGGGACGTCTTGCCGAGACCCGGCGGGCCTGCGAAGAGGAGGTGGTCGACGGGCTGGTGGCGCTGGCGGGCCGCTTGCAACACGATGCTGAGATGCTCGACCAGCTCGGACTGGCCGACGAACTCGGCCAGCGTCCGCGGCCGCAGCCCGACCTCCTCGAACTCCTCTTCGGACGAAGAGGCGGCAGGGTCGACGACCCGAGGTACCTTGGTCGTCGTCGACGTCACCCGTTCTGCCAGGCTCGACGCCGGCATCGTCCTCGGCCGCGACGGCAAGGACCTCCCGGCGTCCCTTCGGGCTCACCGTGACGCGAGCTCGCGCAGCGCGAGACGGAGCATCTCTTCCACGCCGACATCGTCGCGTAGCCCGTCGAGCGCGGCGCGGATCTCGTCGGGGCCGTAGCCGAGCTCGCTCAGGGCAGCCCGGGCCTCGGCCCGTGACGTCCGGCTGGCCCGCAACAAGGGGTCGGCACCCGCGAGGGCGCGCGAGGCGGGGTCCAAGGAGAGGTCGGGCAGGTCGAGGCGGCTCTTCAGCTCGATCAACAACCGCGCCGCGGTCTTTCGCCCGACCCCCGGCACGGCGCACAGCGTGTCCAGGTCGTCTTCCAACACCGCCGTCGACAAAGCGGCCGGCGAGAGCATCGCCATGATCGCGAGTGCCAGCGCCGGGCCGACGCCGTGGGATCCCAGCAAGACCTCGAAGCAGCGGCGCTCGTCGTCGTGCACGAAGCCGTAAAGGGTGATCGCGTCCTCGCGCACGTGCGTGTGTATGTACAGGGTCGCCTCTTTCTCGGCGCCGCCCGCGACCATCGTGGCTGCCGCCGATGGCGTGACCGTCACCCGATAGCCGACGCCGGCCACGTCGACGATCACCTCGCACTCACCCGTCCGAAGCACGACAGGCCCTCGAAGCAGTCCGATCACCTCAGGCTCCTCACGTTGCTGAACTCGTCCTTCACAGTTCCTCCGATTGCACGCCCGCCCGCACGGCTCGGGTGTTCCAGGGCGGCATCGACGGCGCGTCGGAGCGGCACCGTCGTCAGGTGACACACCGCCAACGCCAAGGCGTCGGCGACGTCGGGCGGGCCGTCGACCGACCGCAGGCCCAGCACCTGGGCCACCATCCTCTGGATCTGTTCCTTCGTTGCCGCCCCGTAGCCCACCAAGGCCTGCTTCACCTCGTTCGCCGTGTACTGAGCCACCTCGCAGCCGGCCGCCGCCGCGACGACCAAGGCCAGGCCGCTCGCCTGGCCGACGGACATCGCCGTCTTCGCGTTGACCTGGAAGAAGACCCGCTCCACCGCCACGGTGTCAGGCCGAAGCTCCTCGACCAGGCCGCGCAGCTCGGTCTCCAGGATCAGCAGCCGGTGCGGCAGCTCGTCGTGGGGGTCCGTCTCGAGCACACCGGCGGCGCGGGCCTGGAGGGACGAATCGTCGGCGCGGGTCACGAGGCCGTACCCGCAGCGTGACAGCCCGGGGTCGATCCCCAATACGAACATGCGTTCGTAGGCTAGTGGCCCCGGGTGCGCCCGGCGCGGATGCGGATCCCGGCCCGGTCGGGCCGTCGCGGCTATCCCTCGAAGGCGGCGAGGACCTCGTCCGAGATGTCGGCGTTCGAGTGCACGGCCTGGACGTCGTCGTGGTCGTCGATCGCCTCCAACAGACGCAGGACCTTCTTGGCCTCCCCCTCGTCCGGCACGGGGACCACCGAGGTCGGCTCAAGGCTCAGATCCACCGACTCGGGCGTGATGCCGGCGTCGTCCAGCGCTTGGCGCACGGACTCCAAGTCGCCCGGTGCCGAAGTCACCACCCACGCCGCGCCGTTGCTCGACAGGTCCTCGGCGCCACCCTCCATGGCGATCTCCATGACCTTGTCCTCGTCGTTGCTCAGGGGCACGGTCACGATGCCCTTGCGCTCGAACTGCCAGGAGACGGCGCCGGGCTCGGCCATGTTGCCGCCGTTGCGAGAGAAGAGATTCCGCATCTCGGCGCCCGTGCGATTGCGGTTGTCACTCAGGGTCTCGATGATGATGGCGACACCGCCGGGGCCGTATCCCTCGTAGTTGATGGACTCGTACCGAACGCCCTCGAGGTCACCGGACCCGCGTTTGATCGCCTTCTCGATGGTGTCCAGCGGCACCGAGGCCGCACGGGCCTTCTGGAAGGCCGTCCGCAGCGTCGCATTCGCCTCGAGGTCGCCCCCGCCATCTCGCGCCGCGACTTCGATGGCCCGGATGCACTTGGCGAAGACTTTCGCCCGGGCCTTGTCCTGGGCGCCCTTGCGGTACTTGGTGGTCGCCCACTTCGAGTGACCCGACATGTGTGTTCCTCGCTCCTTCGCTGCCCGCCTGCGCTGCCTCTTCCGGGCCGATGGGACCTCCGATTGTATCGGGGGACCTGGTCGGACGGCCGAAAGGCTTCGCTCCTAGGAAATGGGGACCCAGGTGAAGGGAAGGCCCATCAGTTGCGAACGTTCTGTCCGATCGTGACGGGGAGCGTGACCTTCCCCGCGATGACCAGGCGGTAATGGCCCTCGGGCACGTGGGCGCGCCCGGGCACGAGATCCCGGCGTTGGTCCCAGTTGCCCGTGGTGTGCAAGGTGCCGTGTGCGGCCAGGACGGGCCCGAAGAAGGCGGGGCACGAAATCGCGTCAGCGCCCGGGTACTCGTCGACTCCTCGAGCGTTCTGAATGCCGACAGCGAGCGGCGCACAAGGACCGAGAAGCATCGAGCCAGGAGCCAAGACACCCCGGAACGAAGCAGCCTGCGAGTAACCACAGGGCGCGTTGCCAAGGTTGCGCAAGGTGACCTGGTAGGTGACGAGCTGATCCGGCGCGAATGCGCCTGACTGGATCGATGCCGTCAGGAGGACACGTGAAGCGGGGCATCCCTCGTAGGCAACGTGGGCTGATCGGGTGATCGTTCGTGGGGACGACGAGGTCCTTTCCGCCCCGACGGCCGCCGCGGGCGCCTCGAGAAGGAAGAGGGCGACCAGAGCGCACGCCGCGAACAATCCCCATCGGCCGGCTCGAGGGCGCACGCAGTAGAGACGCAGCAGCTCGGAAACTGGTTCGAATCTCCGGCCTGGCAGCGGATTCGTTGCTAGCGGCCGGCGGGCGCGTGGCTGCCTGGAGAACCGACTCCACGTCGGCGGCCACCTGCGTGTAGCCCTCGGTGTCGGCTCCTGTCTGCATGGTCGCCATGAGGAGAGAGATGACGATCACGACCATGCCGTTGGCCGTCTGGCCCGGATCGATGTCCTGGCGCACGCGGCCGTCGGACTGCTCGTGGCGGATGAGCTCGGTGACGGTCTTGCGCAGCTCTTGGAGGGCTGGGATGTGCAGCAGCCGCATGGTGAACTCCGGCTCGAGGCCCCTCACGATGCGGCCCGCCAAGGGGTGTCCCGGCATGTGGTCGGCGAGGGCCTGCATCAGGACGCTGCCCCAGGCGTCGGGCTGCTCGTCGATGGCGACCAACGACACGGCGTCTGCGATCAGCCCCGCCACGTCTTCGTCGACGGCGGCGACGAAGAGCGCCTCCTTGTTGGGAAAGTAGGGATACGAAGCCGTGGTGGACATCCCGGCGTCGCGGCAGACATCGGCGACCGACGTGCCGCGGTATCCCTCGCGGGCGAAGCGCACGATCGCGGCCTCGAGGAGAGCCTGGCGCGTGCGGTCGCCCTTCGTCGGCGAGGAGTCCGGCGACATGGCGTCAGGCCGCCGCCACCGGGGCGAGGTCGCGCCCGTGGCGGTCGACGCCGCAGGCACGCTGCCAACCCTTGGGAACCCGTCCGTCCCCGAAGACGCCGGCCTCGAGCAGCGGGGTGAGGAGGGGCCGCAGGGCGCGGTGGCGCAGGGCGGTGCGGCCGGGCGAGCGGTTGACCGCCTTCCAGGTCTGCCACGTGGGCAGGCCGACGGTGGCGTACACGCCGGGGTGGACGATCGTGTCGAACATCGCGATGGCGATCTGCGATCCGAGGTGGCGGACGAGGAAGCGCTCGAAGCGTCCTGCCGCCGCCCACTGCTCGGGGAAGATCATGCGGGCGAACGCGAGGTGGCGTGCTTCTTCCTGGCGGTGGTACTTGGAGACCGCCTTGATCATCGGGATCGGTGTCGGGGTGCTCGCTGGCCAGCTTCTGCATCAGGTCCGGCACTTCCTCGCCGCTCAAGACGAGAAGGCAGAACAGCGACGGCATGGCGGTGAGGAACGGCATCAGCACGTGTTGCGCGATGCGTGCCACCGGCCCGTCGATCGGGTTCTTCGCCGTGGGCTTCACTTGCTGCAGCAGTCGGACGAAGAGGCGGGAGTGGCGGGTCTCCTCCCCCATCTCGTGGAGGAGGTACGTGACGCGGGGGTCGGTGAGGTCGGGTCGGGCGACGATCTCGAAACTGAATCCAGCCATCAGGACCGACTCGAAGCGGACGCCGGTGTCGACGATGGAGGCGAACTCCTCGCGCGCGAGGACCTTCTTCTGCTCGTCGGTCAGGCGGTCGAAGAGCTCCGGGACGTTCGACAGGCTGAGGATCTCGTCGGGGAGGACCTGGCCGTCGCCGATCTCGCCGGGGACGTCGACGTCGGGCTCGATGATCCGCTTGAGGGAGGCCGTCGAGAGGCGGTTGATCCGCTGGTCCACCGAGGCCGCCGGGCGAGCGGCCCGGCCTCCCTGGGTGTTCGGCTCGCTGTCGGGCTGGAGGGTGGTCGTCTGTGTGTCCATGCTCGAAGCCATACCCACATTCTTCATAAAATAAGCGATTGCGTCAATCCCTTATTTCTCTTATTCTGACCAGGCATGACGACTGCTGCTGACCCCTCCCTCCAGCCCTACGCTCGGCGATCATGACGACGACATCCCCTTCCGACGTCTTCGGCCGGCCCCGAAGAAACGTCGTCCTCGTGGGCGGCGCGTCCTGCTGCTCGGAGGCCTGCTGGCGGCCGGCGGCCGCGGCCGGCGTCGCCCGGCGTCGCCTGTGCGGCATCGGGTTCCGTGGCGCCCGACGACGAGCGTCATGCGCTCGGATGGGGTGACGGGGTCGCCCGGCCCGACCACCGGATCGTGCACACCGCCGACGGCGCGGAGCTCGCCGTGTGGGACCTGCCGGGCGAGGGCCCCGACGCGCCGGTGGTCGTGCTCCCCCACTGTTGGGGCTGCAGCCACGAGATCTGGGTCCCCGTCGCCCGGCGCCTCCGCGAGCAGGGCTACCGCGTCGTGCTCTACGACCAGCGCGGCCACGGATCTGAGCACGCAGCGGGACCGCGCCGCTCGCCATCGACACCTTGGCTCACGACCTCGACGGCCGTGCTCGAGGCGACCGAGGTCCGGGACGTCGTGCTTGCCGGGCACTCCATGGGCGGCTTCACGGTCATGTCGCTCGCGACCCATCGACCCGAGGTCTTCCAGGAACGGGCCAAGGCGGTCGTGCTCGTTGCCACCGCGGCCACAACCGTCGGTCTCGGGGGCCCGGCCAGCCCGGAGTTCGCGGCGGCGGTGATCTCGTCGCCGTTCGTCACCCGGGCGCTCCAGAGGAGGAACGGCCACCTCTTCGTGCGCGGCGTCTTCGGCGCACAGCCCGTGCGTGCCCACATGGAATTGACGCGCGACATCTTCGCCAACTGCGACCCCAAGGTGCGAGGCGATTTCGTGTTGGCGTTCGGCACGATGGACCTGCTCGAAGGCATTGCGACCATCGACGTCCCCACGACGGTGATGGTCGGCACACGTGACACGCTCACCGTTCCGAAGAAGTCGGATCAGATGGTCGCGACCATTCCGGGCTCGAGGCTCGTCACGCTCAAGAGCAAGGGTCACATGCTCCCGCTCGAGGACCCGGACGCGGTGACCGACGAGATCGTCCGGGCCGTCAAGGGCTAGAGCTCACTCTCCTGAAGCCTCCTTCGAGGTCGCACGGGTCATTCGTTGAGGGCGGAGGATCCTTGCGCGCGGGAGCCTACGCGGTGTCGTTCTGGATCCCGGAGAATTCAGAACGACTACGGCATACGAACGCGATTCTCGTCATCGAAATTCAGCGACCTAGAACGAAAGCGCAGAGGCACCCAGGGGCGGACGACCGTTCCCCCGCGTATGCAACCCGACAAAAGCATCAAGCGTCAACGGCTCGACCAGCGTCTGGCCGGAATTGGTGCCGCGATCAGGACACGCCCACCGTCTGGCTGGCTGAGAGAGATCCGGGTCGCCCTCTCCATGTCGACGTTCCAGCTGGGCGTGCGTATGGGCATCTCGCAGTCGCGGGCGAGCCGGCTCGAGCGTGGTGAAGTGGACGAGACGATCCGCCTCGCGACGCTGCGCCGGGCCGCTCGAGCGCTGAACTGCACGCTCTGTTACGTGCTCGTGCCCGACGAACCCCTCGAGGACATGGTGGTGCACCAAGCGCACCACAAAGCCACCCTGGAGCTGATGAGTTCCAGTTCCTCGTTGCGGGTTGCCTCGGATTCAGCCTTCGGGGAGGAGATGGATGACTGGCTGGAAGCGCGCGCCCTCGAACTCGTCGACCATCACAGCTTGTGGCATCAGAGTTCGCCGCCGTGACGGTTGTCAGGGGAAGACGACGGTCTTGTTCCCGTTCAACAGGACCCGGTCCTCGAGATGCCAGCGCAGCCCCCGGGCCAGCACCGAGCGCTCGACCTCCCGCCCGACTCGCTGCAGCTCCGCCACGGAGTCGCCGTGGTCGATGCGCCGGGTGTCCTGCTCGATGATCGGACCCTCGTCGAACTCCGCCGTCACGTAGTGGCACGTCGCGCCGATGAGCTTCACGCCCCGTTCGAACGCCTGGTGGTAGGGGCGGGCGCCGGCGAACGACGGCAGGAACGAGTGGTGGATGTTGATGATGCGCCCCTCCCGTCCCTCGCAGAACGACGGCGGCAGGATCTGCATGTAGCGGGCCAGCACGATCACGTCGGCGCGCTCCTGCGCCAGCAGCGACTCCATCTCGTCGAACGCTGCCGCCTTGGCGGCCGGCCTCCGACCCGACCGGCACGCACCGGAACCGGACGCCGTGCCACTCCACCAAGCCCGCGAAGGTCCTCGTGGTTCGAGATCACGCACGGGATGTCGCACTCGAGCTCCCCACTGCGCCACCGGTACAGGAGGTCGGCGACGCAGTGGTCCTCCTTGCTGGCGAACAGCACCACCCGCTTGGGCACGTCGGTGTCGCTGAGCTTCCAGTCCATGGCGAACTCGGCCGCCACCGGCTCGAAGGCGCCGCCAGCTCCGCGGGGCCGAACCCCTCAGGCAGGCTGTCCGCCACGATCTCGATACGCAGGAAGAAGCGCCCCGTCGCCAGGTCGCCGTGCTGGGCGGCCTCGAGCACCGAGCCGCCGTGGCCGGCGATCAGGCCGGTGACCGCCGCGACGATGCCGACCCGGTCGGGACAGGTGATGGTGAGGATGTAGCGACGCACCGGTGACCCCCTGGGCTATCGCCGCTCGCCCGCCGATTCTGGCCTCTCAGGGGCCGACGCGGTGGATTCGTCGGACTTAGCCGAACAATCCCCCGGCGGAGCCGGAACCCTCGGGCACCCCGCACATCTCCGCGAACAGCCGGTGCACCCGCCGATCCGGGGTGAGCTCGGGGTGGAAGGACGACGCCAGGACCGCGCCCTGTCGCACCAGGACGGGCACACCGTCCAGCTCGGCCAGCACCTCCACGTCCTCGCCGACGGACACCACGAAGGGGGCACGGATGAAGACCGTCGGCAGCGGCGGCCCCTCGCCCGAGCCCAAGGCGACCTCGCGCCTCGAAGGACTGGCGCTGGCGCCCGTAGCCGTTGCGGCGCACGACCGCATCGAGGGCACCGAACATCCGCTGGTCGGGACGCCCGTCGAGCACCTCTCGCGCCAGCAAGATGAGGCCGGCGCAGGTGCCGAACACCGGGCAGGTCCCCTGCCATCCAACCGCGCCGCGATCGCGTCGAACAGCCCCGTCGACTCCAGCAGCATCGACAGCGTGGTCGACTCGCCACCGGGGAGGATGAGCCCGTCGAGCCCTTCCAGGTCCGCCGGCCGCTTGACCAGCCTCGAGCCGCGCACCGACTTCGTGCAACGCGGCAACGTGCTCGCGCACGTCGCCCTGCAGGTCGAGCACGCCGATCAACGGACCAGGTCCAGCCGATCCGCCCGGTCCGGACTCCGCCTGCCGGGCGCCAGCTGCGCTACCACCCCCGGTCGGCGAGATGCTCGCCGTACTGCGACGCCTCCAACCCGCGCATCGCCTCGCCGAGCCCCCGCGACACCTTGGCCACGTGTTCCGCGTCCGTAAAATGCGCCGTCGCCTCGACGATGGCCGACGCCATGCGCGCCGGATCCGACGACTTGAAGATCCCCGAGCCGACGAAGACCGCCTCGGCCCCGAGTTGCATGACCAGCGCAGCATCGGCGGGCGTCGCAATGCCCCCGGCGCAGAACAGCGGCACCGGCAGCCGCCCGGCCTCGGCGATCTCCTGCACGAGCCCGATCGGCGCGCTCAGTGACTTCGCCCAGCCGTACAGCTCGGCCGAGTCGGCCTGCCCGATGGCTCGCAGGTCACCCAGGATGGAGCGCAGGTGGCGCACCGCCTCGACGATGTTCCCCGTCCCGGCCTCGCCCTTGGAGCGGATCATCGCCGCGCCTTCGGAGATGCGCCGCAACGCCTCGCCCAGATTCGTCGCCCCGCACACGAAGGGCACCGTGAACGGCCACTTGTCGATGTGGTGCGCCTCGTCCGCCGGCGTCAACACCTCCGACTCGTCGATGAAGTCGACGCCCAGCGACTGCAGCACCTGGGCCTCGGCGAAGTGCCCGATGCGGGCCTTGGCCATCACCGGGATGGTCACCGCATCGATGATCCCCTCGATCAGCAGCGGGTCGCTCATCCGCGCCACGCCGCCGTCCCGGCGGATGTCGGCCGGGACCCGCTCGAGCGCCATGACCGAGACGGCCCCGGCGTCCTCGGCGATCTTGGCCTGCTCGGCGTTGACGACGTCCATGATGACGCCGCCGCGCAGCATGTCCGCCAGCCCCCGCTTGACGGTGAAGGTCCCGGTGGTCTCGGCGCTCATGGCTCCAGTTTACGAGGGTGGCCGACCGCCCCTTCTCACCACTCGCTCAGTGCGGCGGCCCTCACCCACGTGGCGTCCAGATCGCCCGGGTCCACGGGGTCGTCACGGTGACCGACGGCCGGGTCGATCCACACCCAGCGGGTCGACCCGAAGCGGGCGGGCGAGGCGAAGAAGGACCCCTCGGACGGTGGCGGCGACTCCATCATCGTGCACAGAGCACCGAGGAGGCCGCTCGGGTAGCGCACGATCGACGCGCCCACGACATCGGCTCGATACTCCCGGTTCTCCCCCACGCACCGCCGCAGCGTCCTCTCGCCGCCCCAGAGCGTGGCCAGCGTGATGCCCACGCAAGAGACGCCGTTGTCGCCCCGCTTCACGTGCGCCAGCTCGTGCGCGATCACGCCCTCGAACTCCACGAGATGCAACGTGCGCAGCAGGCCGGAGGTGACGACGAGATCGGACCGGCGGGCGTCTCGTCCGAGCGCACAGGCATTGAGGACGGGATCGTCGAGGATGTGGAGGGTGGGCATGGCGAGGCCGAAGGTCGCACACAGCCCTTCGGTGACATTGAACAGGCGCGGGTCGTCGTCCTCGTCGGCGGGCCGGGCGCCGATGCGGCGGAGCGCAACGCGGGGACTGAGGCGCCACGCGCCGTACATGAACGCGGCGGCGGCCACGACCAGCGCCACGACCCCCGCGACGATGTTCAGCGACACCGTCAACAACGCGAACAGGAGCAATGCGGGGATCGCAGCGGGATAGGCGCACAGCCGAAGGGCGCGTCGCCGGTTGGCCGCAACTTCCTCCGGATACACGGTCGGTGCGCCCAGGGTGTGCTGGGTGTCGAGCGGCTCAGACGGCGCCGGCGGCGCGAGCGCTACTGCCGTCCTTGGTTGGCCCTGTCCGTCACGCGGCCGCTGGCCCCCGCCCGACCGCCCGCGATTGCGGTTGCGATTGCCTCCGCCGCTCCCGCTTCGCTGGCCTCCGCCGCCGCTACTGCTCCGATTGCCACCCGACCGCTGCCCCGCCAGCCTCCGCCCTGGCCTTGGCCCTGACCCTTCTTCTGCTGGCCGGGCGCTCCTTGTCCGCCCTTTCCACTGCCACCCGCCGCGGCGCCGGAGGGACCGCTCCTGTTTCGATTCCGGTTTCGGTTGCGATTGCGGTTCCGATTCCGGCTCCCGCCGCCCGAGCCCGAGCCCGAACCACCGGAGCCGGCGGCACCGCCGCCGCCCTTCGGCGAGTTGCGCGAAGCGTCGCTCTCGTCGGCCATGAAGGCGCCAGCCTACGGCACGGCGCATACGCCCTCGGCCCTTGCCCTTCCACGTGAAAAAGGGCAGTCGACGGCGCCATACTGGCGATATGGACACACTGCGGCAATCCGGGTCAATCGTCATCAACCGCTCGCCCGAGGACGTCTACGCCCTCGATCTCGGACGTGTCGAACATGGGTGCTTGGAGCCCTGTCTGCAAGGCCTGCTGGTGGGACGAGGGCGCGGCCCGCGGGTCGGCGCGATGTTCACCGGTCGCAACGAGGCCGGCGAAACCGGACCTGGGAGACGCGTTCAGAGGTGCTCGCCGCGGACCCAGGCAAGGAGTTCGCGTGGGCTGTCGCAGAACCACCGACCCGCGCTCGCTGGGGGTACACCTTCAGGCCGGTCGACGGCGGGACAGAGGTGACCGAGACGTGGGAACTTCCGCCCGAAGGCCAGGACTTCTTCGAGCAACGCTTCCCCGGCGATGGGCCGGCGCAGGTCGCGGGGCGGGCGGCCGCTGCGGAAAAAGGTATCCCCGAAACCCTCGCAGCCATCAAGAAGACGGCGGAAAGCTAGGCGGCGCTTCGCCTCGCTTTCCGCGCTTTCACCTTCTCCTTTCGCGCGTTGGTGGGTCGAGCAACACGAGGCGACACGACCGCACCGGTACCGCAACCCTCCGTTGTGCACCTTCGGGTTACTTTGAAGCGGGCTCTCGTGAGAGGCGCCTGAACCTGGACGAGGGAGGGGGACCAGTGTTCGTGATTTTCGGCTTCCACCGGAAGCCGCAGCGCCTGGGGACGATCAGCTCGATCTGTGCCGGCTGTCAAGACCGGGGCACGCAAGAACTCTGCAGTATCCGCACACGATTCCGGCTCTTTTTCGTGCCGGTCTTGCCACTACCGACGACATACCGCACGACCTGTGCGGAGTGCGGCACCTCGGTCACCGTGTCAGCGGAGAAGGCCGATCTGCTCTTGGCGAATACTCCGCACGTCGACCAGCCACAGGCAACTGCTGTCTTGGTGGCGGAAGGATCAGTCGCCGCGTAAGCGTTTCGGGCCTACCGCAACGCCGGTCGGCTTCTGACGGCCACACGAACGAAGACGTCGCCGAGCTGGGCGTCACGCGCGGCGACCCCTGGACTACCCGCAGGATCTGCTGTGGATGATGACTGTCACCATTTGCTTGCTAGGTGACCTTGAAGCTGCGGACCACTTGCTGCGCGCCGGCGTAGAAGCCGTTCCCCGCCTGGTCGGCCTCCATGGTGCACGTGCCGGTCGTGAGCAGGGTGATGATGGCGCCGTGGTTGCCTCCGGCCGTGCACACGGAGGGCGTCGACGTGATGAAGGTGGCGGGGAGACCCGATGATGCTGTGGCGCTGACAGTGAAGGGCGCGGCGGCGAGTGTCTGGGCAGCGATGGCGCCAAAGGTGATGGCCTGGGGAGCAGGGGCGACGGTGATGGCCAGGGTGGCTTCAGTGCTGGACGCCGCGTACGTCGCGTTGGCCGCGGCGACGGCGTCGATGACACAGGTCCCGAACGCGGTGAAGGTCACCGCGCCCGAGCTCGGGTCCACCGTGCAGCCATTGGAGACAACATCGATGGAATAGGTGACCGCCCCACCGCCGCTGCCGGAGGCGTTGGCGACATAGGTCGTGTCGGGAAGGGTGACGGTGTCGATGGCGCCCAAGACACCCGTGCCGTTGGTGAAGGACACGGTCTGGGATTGGAGGTCGGCGATGGTCAAGGTGGCGTCGCTCGTGCTGGCGCCATAGTTCCCGTTGGCCGCCGCGGCCGCGTCGACAACGCAGGTACCTGCTGGCGTAAAGGTGACGGCACCCGAGCTCGGGTCCACGGTGCAGCCGTTGGAGCCCGAGCCGATGGAATAGGTGATCGCCCCGCCGCCACTGCCCATGGCGCTCGCCACATATGAAGCGGTGGGCAGGGTGACGGTGTCGGTGGCGCCCGAGCCACCGGTGCCGTTGATGAACGACACGATCTCCGCGGGGCCCGGATTCACCACGATGTCTTGCTGGGTCGTTGGGGCCGCTGGGTAGAGGCCACCCCCGGGCTGGTCGCCGTCCAGGGTGCAGATCCCCGCTGCCAGGAAGGTGACCACTCCGTCCGCGATAGAGCAGACACCGGCGCTTGTCGGGTCCACGGTGATGACGACGGTGAGACCGGGGGCAGTGGTCGTAGCCGCAGGCGTGTAGGTCGCCCCTCCGGGAGTCGGGTTCGGCGCCGGCGTCGTGTTGAACGTCACAGTCTGTGAGTTGAAAGCCACCGTTCCCGTGTACTCCGCGCCCGAGACGCTGACCTGGAACGTGTCACCGGGGGTGAGCTTGGGATCGTTGGCGTAGCCGGCCCCGAACGTGAACACAATCTCGGAGTCAGTGAAGGTCGTGACGTCAAGGCCGATGCAGTCCCCGACGTCGCCCGTCCCGGCCAGGGTGGTGAGGTCGACGAAGGTGAGGTCGTTGTGCGCGTAGTTCTCACCTCCGCTTGGGCACGGGGTCACCGGGTCGGGCATGGTGCGGAAACCGCTCCCCAGGATGACGATCGTCGGGTTTGCGCTGGTCCCGTACATGCCTGCTTGAGAAATGGTCGCGGTCTGCTTGTAGGAGTAGTCGTTCACCCCGGCGCTTGACGGCACACTGTCGACCTTGTTGTCATCGCCGTCCGAGTAGACGAGGGTGACCGCTGTGTCGAGGTTGCTGGCGCCATTGGCGGCGTCGGTGCCGTTCGGGACGGTGACGTCGATCTCGTTATCCGAGACCAAGTGGACGTCGTGGGCGGGGAGAGCCTGGGAGCCATCGGTGTCACCGGCCGGGTCGAAGGTGACCTTCTGCAGCGTGAGCCCGGGAGCCTCGAAGCCCTCGCCGAGGATCCGAACCGTGTTGCCTCCGTCGATCGGACCTGCGCCGGAGTCGACCGAATCGACCGTGGGGCGAGCGAAGTAGGTGAACTGGTCGTCAGGTGGGCTGGCTTGGCTGTCGCCCACCCCGGTCGCGGCGTACACGTCAAAAGTCCCTTGAGCTAACGGCGGCGCCGTGGCTGTGCAGAGTGTGGTGGTCGTGCACACCACGTTCGTGGCCGGCTTCCCGGGGGAAAGCTGCGGCGAGTTCCCGGTGGTCACTCCGAACTCGAATCCGGTGCCGCCGTTCGTGTTGAAGTTCGTCCCCTCGATGGTCACCGTAGTTCCGCCGTCGGTGATCCCTGCGCCGGGCGTGACGCTGGTCACCGTGGGGGGCTCCGCCGGATAAGCGAGGTAGGCCACGTCGAAACCGCGCTGTGTCTGGCCGTCCCCGACGATGAACCCGTTGTTTGAGATCCCCCAAGCGCGGTACGCGAAGAAGTTGGCGTTGCCCATGTGGTTGTCCAGGATCTCCGGTCCGGTCGCGGCGCTGGACACGAAGGCCCCACAGTCCGGAGAGGCCGCTCCGCCGTTCGGCGGCGAGAGCAGCGTCGTCCCAGAGACGATGCCCGAGCTGTTGACTCCTTCTGCCACGCTCGATCCGCAGTGGGGAATCGACGGAATCGGGCCAAGGCTCGCGGTCGCGCCGCCCGTCGTGATGCCGTGCTGAGCTTCCGCGGCGGCGACTGAGGCCCGGTCGGTGATCTTGTTCGCGCTCACCACGGACGGGGAGGTGCCGGGCGTCTCGTTGATCTGGAACAGGTAGTACGGGTTCGAGGAGGTCGGGTTCAAACTGCCGGCGATCACCCACTGTCCGTCGGGACTGATGTCCTCTTCGTTTGTGTCGAGAGCAGGGAGGCCCGTGAGGACGAGGACGCCGTAATAGTCACCGACGGTCGTTCCGGACGTATCGGCTGCCGCGGGAGCCAATTCCGCGGCCAAAGTGGCCAGACCGCTGAAGACGCTCGTGACGGCGAGGAGAACCAACAACAGTACGGTCGGACGCGCCCTCACCATGGCGTGCACACACCCGCTGGCACGATTGCATCGAGGTGCGGCGTATCGGGGCCCTGTGCATTCCGGAAGTGGCCCCCACTCGCCGGCAACGCCGTTCTCCGCTCCACGCGCTCCATGGCGCTCCTCTGCGGGCACGTCCGTACTTTCGTCCCGCGGCAAGCCTATTCCTGGACGTGGGCGTTTTCAATGGAGTCGCGATCCCCTTGATCGGGTGTTTCGCGAGATTTCCCTACGTCGCGTTATTCAGTTCCGAATTTGTAGGGAGGGCGGACGCCGTGACGCAGCCCGGCAGAACGAAACCGATGCCACGGTGCTTGGTTGTGATGGAGGCAACCCGAGCGTCATCGGTTACGACGGCCGTACGAGGCGATGGCGCGCTCGTAGACGTCGATGTAGCGCTCAGCCAAGGACTCCATCGACCAGTTGCGCGCGTATTCGACCGCAGCCTTGCGCGCCTCGGGCGCAGACGCGCCCGCTGCCTTCGACCGCGTCGGCGAGGGCGACGCCGAGAGCACGAGAGAGGGCCGCCTTGTCGCCTGGTGGTACGAGCGTGGCGTGTCCGCCGGCCGCCATGCGATAGCCCTCGATGTCCGACGCCACCACCGCGCAGCCCGCCGCCATGCCCTCGAGCAGCACGATGCCGAACGACTCGCCGTGCAACGACGGCGCGCAGAGTACGTCCGCACCGGCGAGCCGTGCCGCCTTCTCTTCCTCGCTAATAGTGCCGAGCCAGTGCACGCGGTCGGACTCCGGATGGCGCCGGCGCTGTACCTCGGTTTCCGGACCTTCGCCGGCAACCCATAAGACGGCGGGCCGATCCAACATCGCGAAGGCATCGAGCAATACGCCCAGTCCCTTGCGTTGCTCGTGGCGTCCGAGGAACAGCACGGTGGGTCGCGGTGGGTCACGGTCGTCCCGCAACGGATCCGCCGATTCGAATCGGTCGACCTCGACACCGTTGAACAGGACCTCGAAGTGGCCGCCGCTGGACTGTTCCCCCGTCGTGCGCGCGGCGTCGGAGACAGCCACGCAGACGTCCATGCGCCGGCCGACGAGCTCTACCAACGGCTTGAGCGGCCGAACCCAACTGGACAACCCTGCTCGGTGATAGGTCCCCACCATCGGGAGCGGGTCGCTGAACACGAGTCCATAGGCCGCCATGGGCGCCAGCGGCTCATGGATGTGCAGGACGTCGAAACCCCCCTTACGGATGAAACGCTCAGCCCGGATGGCGGCAGCGGGCGACAGGGCAACGGGAGCGACGGACCCATTCGAATGCACGCCGGTGGGGCGGCCGATGACGTAGTGCTCACCAAGTGATTCGGCGAAACGGGCGCCGGGATCGGCGGGACAGACCACGGTCACGTCGTGACCGAGGCCGCGCAGGGCGCGCGGAGAGCCCGCTGACTTGACCCTGCACGCCACCGGGCTGGGTCTGTGCATACGGCGACAGCATCGCGATCCTCATCGCGTCAGCGGGGATCGCTCGGCCAGTTCGGCTGGTACATGTGCCATTGCTCGGGCCGGCAGCGGATGTCGTGTTCGAAGACGTGAGCGAGGTCTTGGGTGATACGCGCAATGTCGTTTCGCAGCGTCCCCTTCCGGGTCGTGTCCATCGGCGGATGCACGACCGCGGTGTGCCATTTCCGCCCCGGTCCCGAATAGACACACACCGGGATGAGCGGCGCACCGGTTCGGATCGCCAGCGTCGCCGCGCCACCGGGGAGCGTCGTGCGCTCGCCGAAGAACTCGACCTCGACCCCGTTGCCCACGAGATCGCGGTCGCTCACCAGGCCGGCAAGCTGGTTGTTCTTGATCGCCCGCACGAGGGGCGCGGTCGTCCCTTCGCCCAGAGGCACCGCGGTCAACCCCATGGCGGCGCGCTTGGCGACGAACCACTCGAACAGCTCCTCGGGCTCGAGGACCTCCACGACGGCGGTCATCGGCATGCCCTCGAGGGCCAGCCAGTAGCCACCCCACTCCCAACTTCCGACGTGGGGCAGCGCCATCACGATGCCCTTGCCGTCGGCCATCGCCTTGCTCAGGTGTTCACGACCGGATTCGAGCCACCAGTGGAGCCGCACTCCGGCCTCGGTCTCGTAGGGCAGGCGGGCGCCGTCGGCCCAATAGCGCGCGTAGTAGTCGAAACTCCGCTTGCTCAGGCGGCGGACAAGCGCAGGATCGGGCTCGACACCCTCCGGGCACTCGCTGGCCAGGACGCGGCGCATTTGCCGTTGGTGCATGGCGAGCGCCGGACCGCCGCGCAGCGCCATGACGCCGGCGACGGTGCGGGCGATGCCGTGCGCCATCGGTTCGGGCATGTGACCCATGGCCGCGCCGAGGCCGGTGTAGGTGAGGTACCGCGCCTTGTCCCGCCACTGCGCGGATCGGGACGCGGTCATGGCTCGTTCACGGAATGCTCACGGCACACGGAAGAAGTGTGCCAGCGACGAGGGGCGCCGTGGGCGCCGGTCGGTCGGCTGGCGGGCTGTTCAGGAGGACGCGCCGGACGAGCCGGGCGTCGGAGGGTGGTGTGGTGCGGCGGTTCGTGCGGCGACGCGGCGCATCGGACCAGGTGCCGTTGCCGGAGCCGGCCGGGCCGCCCGCGGCGGGGCCGGCCGCGCGGTGCGATGGGCGCGGCGGCGGTCGCGCATGGTGCGGCCCGAGCGGCTGCTCAGCGCCTCCTGGCGGCGGGCCCGCCAGCGGCCGACGGGGGCGCCAGAGGTGGTGCGGGTGCGGGGGGTGCGCAGGCCGTCGCGGCGGACCCGGCCGGCGGAGTGGGCGGACTCCCGGGACTCGCGCCAGGTGCGCCAGCGGGAGTCGACCCGGCCCTCGCGCCAGGCCTCGAGGCGGCGGCGGATGACGGCGTCGCGGCCGGAGGCCGCGTTCCAGACCTTGACGAAGCGGGCGATCGGCGGTGAAGGAGATCAGGATGAAGAGGACCCAGAGGACCGGGACGAAGATGTCGGCGCTGAGGCAGCCCACGCCGAAGACGAACATCCGCTCGCCGCGCTCCATGAGGCCGCCCTTGGCCTGGAGGCCGAGCGACTCCGCCTTGGCCCTTTCGTAGGAGACGAGACTGGTCACCGCCAGGATGGCCATGGGCAGAAGCGCGAGGTGGCCTTCCCCTTGGTTCAGCAGATACCAGGAGGCGCCGAGCATGATGACGGCGTCGGCCACGCGGTCGGTGACGGAGTCGAAGAACGCACCACGGACGGATGCGGTGCCCGCGGCTTTGGCGACGGGGCCATCGAGGAGGTCGTGCATCCCCGTGACGATGAGCATGACGACGGCCCAGTGCAGGTGGCCGGTCGCCACGAGGACGCCGGTGGCGGTGGCCGAGACGAGGCCGGTGGCCGTGAGCACGTCAGCGGTGATGCCATGGCGGTGGAGGGCCTGGCCGATCGGACCCGTGGTCCGGTCGACGCCATTGCGCCAGCGACCGTCGAACATGTGACTCCTCGTCATGCGCGGCCCGGGGACGGAGCCTGCGCTGCGTTTGCAAAAGTTTACCATTCGGTCGCTTGACGGCCCGGATTGACGCGGGGCGTTTATCGAGGGCTGCGGGCGGGGCGGGGGTGGGTGGACGGGTCCGGGGCGTCGTCGCTGGTCGGCGGGCCGGTTGGCGGCTGCGGCGGCCGGTGATGGGCGGCGACGGGCGCGTGCGGGGGCGGCGGCGGTCCTCGGTTAGCCTCGCCCCGGGACGAGCCCGGGGCGCCATCGCCCTGCGCTCACACGCAACGGCATGCAACGGCATGCGACGGCACGCGAGGGCTATGAGGACGTGAGGTGACGGAGGCGGTGTCCGGCCACGGGGAGGGCGAAAAGGCCCCACAGCCGGGTGCTCCCGGACCCGACGCTCGACGTCTCGATCGTCGTGCCCTACTACAACCCGGGCGCGCGGTTGCGCTCGACCGTGGAGCACATGGTGCGCGTCCTGGACGAGTCGGGCATGAGCTTCGAGATCATCACCGTGTCCGACGGCTCGACGGACGGGAGCCCGTTCACGCTGGTGGGGTTTCCCGAGACGGTCGTGCGGCGCATGGAATTCGAGACCAACGCGGGCAAGGGGCACGCCTTGCGGGCGGGACTGGGGCAGGGGCGGGGGCGCTATCTGGGCTTCATCGACGCGGACGGCGACATCTCGCCCGAGTTCCTGGCGCCGTTCGTCACCATCATGCGGACGGAGGAGCCCGACATCATCATCGGGAGCAAGCGGCATCCCTGGTCGGTCGTGCACTATCCCCCGCTGCGCCGGCTCTACTCGTGGAGCTATCAGCACCTGATCCACCTCTTGTTCCGGCTGAAGGTGAAGGACACGCAGGTGGGGATCAAGCTGGTCGACCGCCGGGTGATCGCGGACGTCCTGCCGCTGCTGCGCGAGAGCCGCTTCGCGCTGGACCTCGAGCTGCTCGTGCTGGCGCACCGGCTGGGCTACACGAAGATCGTCGAAGCACCCGTGCGAATAGACGAGCGGTTCGGCAGCACGATCTCCCTGAAGGCGGTGTGGCGCCTGCTGGTCGACACGCTGGGGTTGTTCGTGCGCTACTCCGTCCGCCACGAGTACGACGCCGCCTTGCGGGCGCGGTTGGACGGGGCCGGGACCGGGACCGGGGCCGGGGCCGGCGGGGACTTTGGCGGGGGCGCCGGAGGGGACGCCGGCACGTCCGGGCGTTAGCCCGGCGCCGGGGCGGGGGTCGGCGCAAGCTTCGGGGCGAGGGGCAAGGGCGACAGTGGGGCAAGGCGTACCATGCGGGCACCACTGGGCGATTGGCGACGGGAGGGCCGGTGGGCCGCGACCACTCCGAAGCAGGCATCAGCAGTCTCGGCGCCATCTTCGGCCTGGCCGCGATGTTGGTCGTGATTCTCATCGGCTCCATCGTCGTCTCGTACACGCTGCCGTCCCCCACGACGACGCCGACCACAATCAGCGCGTCGACGACGCCGAGTCAGTCGACGTCCCACGGGCAATCCACGACGACCGCCGCGCCGAGTGCGCCGGGGCTGGGAGGCGCGGCGGAGGTCGCCGCCTGCCGGTCCGACGTGTCGGACGTGCAGACCGCGCTCGCCGCGTACCAGGCCTCGAACGGTTCCTACCCCAACCCTCCGGCAGGCTGGACCGCCGCCTCCTACCCCACCAACTTCGCCCCCCTGACGAACGCGCCGCCGCCAGGCCCTTTCCTCAAGATGCCTCCGGGCGACAACCACTACGTGATTCTGTGGGACTCGTCCGGCCACATCTGGGTCGAGCCGCCCGGCTCCTTCGACCCCACCTACGTCGCCGCGAACGACGGCACCAACCCTGCCACCTGCGCCCGGGTGACCCGCTGAGGGCCTCCCGGCCTGAGCGAGCCTGGCCGGTCGGTCGTACACTCTGAGTTCCGGGAGCCAGTCAGCCCGGTATCTGCACAGGGGAGGGAACCAGGTGCCACACGACCCGACCGCGATCCGCAACGTTGCCCTTGTCGGGCATCACGGTGCGGGCAAGACGACCTTGGCCGAGGCGCTGCTGGCGGTCACCGGGGCCATCGCACGGCGAGGATCGGTGGAGAAGGGCACCACGGTCATGGACTTCGAGCCCGAAGAGGTGGCGCGCCAGCTCTCCATCTCGACCAGCCTCGCCCCGTTCACGGTCAACGGGGTCAAGGTGAACCTCCTCGACACGCCCGGCTACGCCGATTTCGCCAGCGAGATGGTCACGGCGTTGTCCAATGTGGACCTCGCCGTGGTCGTGGTGAGCGCCACCGACGGCGTCCAGGCGCAGACCGAGGACGCCTGGCGGGCGGCCGCCCGACTCGGGGTGCCCCGCGTCGTCGTGGTCAACAAGCTGGACCGGGAGCGGGCGGACTTCGACCGCACCCTGGCGCAGATCCGCGAGATCTTCGGTGCGGGCGTGGCGCCGGTCGAGCTGCCGATCGGCCACGAGGCCGAGTTCCACGGCGTGATCGACCTGCTCGACGACACGGCGACGCACTACGACAATGCCGCCACCGCGGGTGCCGTGGACGGGACCGTCCCGCCGGCGGGGCACGAAGGACCCATCCCCGACGATCTGGTGGACGAAGAGCACGCGGTCCACGAGCAGCTCGTCGAGGGGATCGTGGTCGGCGACGACGACCTGATGGAGCGCTACCTCAACGGCGAGACGCTCGACTATGCAGAGCTCGAGAAGAGCCTGGCCGGCGGCGTGGCCTCGGCCAGTGTCTTCCCGGTGCTCTGCTGCTCGGCCGCTAGCGGCGTGGGAGTGGACCGGCTGGCCCGTCTCATCGAGGAGCTGTGCCCGACCCCGGCCTCGCGGCCGGCCGTGCTGGCCACGGCGGGCACCGAGACGGTGGAGATCCCCTCGGACCCGAGCGCGCACACCGTCCTCACCGTGACCAAGACCTACAACGACGGGCACACCGGCAAGATGTCGCTCTGCAAGGTCGTCTCGGGCACGCTGCAGCCCGACGCGGTGCTGGTGAACTCGCGCAGCAGGGAAGAGGAGCGCCTGCACGCGCTCCAGAGCATGGCCGGGCACGCGACGGCGCCGGCCACCACCGTCGCGGCGGGCGACTTCGTGGCAGTGCCGCGCCTCAACGGGACCCGCACGGGCGACACGCTGGCCCCCAAGGGCCAGCCGATCTCCGTCCCGCCGCCGGAACTGGTGCCACCGACGCTGCAGGTCGCAGTGAAGCCGGCGACGCGCGCCGACGACGACAAGCTCATGTCGGCGCTGCAGCGGCTGTGCGACGAGGACCCGGCACTCACGGTGAGCCGCGACGACGAGACGCACCAGACGATCCTCGGGGTGAGCGGCGAGGTGCACCTCGGCGTGACGCTCGAACGGCTCGACCGCAAGTGCAACGTCCACGTGGAACGCGAGGAGCTGCGCATCCCCTACCGCGAGACGATCACCCGGGCGGCGGCCGCGGAGGGCAAGCACAAGAAGCAGTCGGGCGGCCACGGACAGTTCGGTGTCTGCCACCTCCGCCTCGAGCCGCTGGCGCGCGGCGAGGGCTTCGAGTTCCACGACGAGGTCGTGGGCGGCGCCATCCCCCGCCAGTACATCCCGGCGGTAGAGAAGGGCGTGCGCGAGACGTTCGCCCTGGGCGGGCTCCTCGGCTACCCGGTCGTCGACGTCTCGGTGACGGTGGACGACGGCAAGGCCCACTCCGTCGACTCGAACGAAGTCAGCTTCAAGATGGCGGCGGCGCAGGCCGTCAAGGCGGCTATGGCGGAGGCGGGGCCGATCGTGCTCGAGCCGGTCAGCAAGCTCGTCGTCACGATTCCCGACGACTGCCAGGGCGACGTGCTGGGCGACCTGAGCTCACGCAGGGCGAGGATCGTGGGCACCGACCAGGCGGACCACGAGGGATACCAGACGGTGACGGCCACCGTGCCGACGGCCGAGATCACCCGCTACGCGGTCGACCTGCGCGCGCTCACCGGCGGCCGCGGCTCGTTCTCGGCGACGCACGACCGCTACGACGCGGTGCCCGAACACATGATGTCGTCGATCCCCAAGCTGGAGAGCTAAGGCCGGCGCCGGCGTGGCGCAGTTCCACTTGGGATGGTTCGCTCTGGGTGTATGTGCGTTCTCGTTCTAACGCCTGCGGAACCCAGAACCCCTTTGACGTGAACTCGCGCTTCTCGTTCTAGAAAATCCACGAAATAGAACGTTTGTGCATATGCATGCGCCCGAAGAAAAGTCCCGGTGCCTCAGGCCCGGAGCCGGTCCAAACTGCGGGACCTGGCACCAAACTCAGAACGGGTGCGTGTGCTCGAAGCGCACCGGCAGCTTCGTCAGGATCACCGTCCCGAGCAATTTGTTGCCCGGCGACGTGACCACGACGACGGCCAGCTTGCCCGTCGGCTGGGCGAGCGGCTTCATCACCATCCCCTTGGTGAAGGACCCGCTGTAGCCGGCGAGGCAGACGGCCTGGGTCTTGGGCGCCTGGCTCACCAAGAAGGCGTAGAGCCGCGGAGCAATCCCCTTGAGCCCGCTGACCGTGTACTTGCGTATCCCCTCGAGGTGCCCGTGTCCACCGACGGCCTTGGCCGCCGTCGGCAGGGCCAGGTAACACGACTCGTCCGTGGTCCCGAGGCCGACTCGGGCCGATGAACACCCGGCGAACACCGACGCGGCCAGCACGAGGCCGCACAGAACGAGCATTGCCGACCGCCACGGGCGGCAAGCCATCATGTCGCCGTCTCCTCTCCGTGCGCCGGCCCGCCCGCGACCGCCGCCACCGCCTCAGCGCCTCTCCGCCTGCCCACGGCACGACGACCGTGGCGATGGTGTGGGCGGTACGCCACCGGCCCCGCCTCCACCGCCGAAGCCATGGCCGAGCGGCCCCATCGACCCCGTCGCACCTCCAACGCCATCTCCCCGATCAACGCCCACCCCAACACCAAGATGAACCAGAACGAGATGATCCGGTAGAGCAGGACGGCGTCCGCGGTGCTCGTCACGGGCCCCCCGAACTCCACCAAGGCAATCGTGATCGAGCCCTCGACCACTCCCAGCCCTCCCGGGGTGATGGGCAGCGTCGCCGCCAGCTGGCCGGCGCCATAGGCCAGCAACAGGCCGTCCCAGGGGATCGGTGCGTGGATGGCCTGGAACATCATGGCGAAGCAGGCGCAATCCAACAGCCAGTTGCTCGCCCCCCAGGCGACGACGCGCCCGATCTGGGTCCACGACAACCGCACCGCGGTCATCCACGCCATGATCTGGGCGATCTGTTCGTGGGTGTCGCCCCGCGGCCGCCCGGTCACCCCTACCGAGACGCGCAGCGCGCCCGTCACCGCCATTTGCAAGGGGCGCTCGTAGACGAAAAGGGACCCGATGGCGAGTGCGACCGCGAAGACGCCGATCAGGACGGGAACCAGGTCGAGGGACGCACCCGCATCGGTCGCCAGAGCCAGCCCGACAACCGCGACCAGCGACAGACTCACGACCGCAGCGACCAACGTCCCCGCCAGCGCCCACACGGCCAAGGTGTTGTCGGCTCCGAAGCGGCGGAACCAGCGGAACCCGTAGACCGTCGCCACCGCGTTCCCGATGGGCAACGAATTCGTCAGCGCCTGCGAGCCGAAGGTGAGCTTGAAGAGGGTCCACCACGGCGGCGGCAGGTGGCCCGCCCGCAAGAGCTCGCGCTGCATCATCGCGAAGCAGACATAGGAGAGGATCTCGGCGGCGAACGCGGGCGGCACCCACCACCAGTTCAGGGTCTTGAAGACGCCGGTGAAGCCGGAGAGTTCCGAGCCCTTGGACGACAAGACCCAGACGGCGGCCGCCACCAGGCCGAAGCCGATTGCGACACGAGCGATCGGCCACGCGGCCACGACCCACCGCGGCAGGCGACGCCGGCGACCCTCGCGCGCCCGCTCGTCCGCCTCCACGGCGCCGCCCGCCAGCTCCGACGCCAGCTGCTTGACCGTCGATCTCCCGTCGGGCGAGGGGTCGACGACCGGCGTCGCGTCAAGGCCTGGACGCGTCCCCACGGCGCCGGCTCCAGCGGCCGACCCGTCCGGCTCCCCCGTCGCGCCGCTACCCGGGCCAGGCGTCGGTGAGCCTCTTCCAGGAGAGCTGCAGCGTCTCGGGCAGGACACGCGTCTCGGCCACCGAGGTCATGAAGTTGGTGTCACCGGACCAGCGCGGCAGGACGTGCAGATGCAAATGACCAGGCAACCCGGCGCCCGCCGCACGTCCCAAGTTTGCGCCCATGTTCAGCCCGTCGGGATCGAAAGCCTTCTCGATGGCGGCCACCGCGTCCTGCGTCGCCGACCACAACGCGGCGGACTCACCCTGCGTCAACTCGGCCACAGGCCCCACGTGGCGCAGGGGCAGCACGAGGACGTGGCCGCTCGCGTAGGGGTACGCGTTCATGACCACGAACGTCAACGCGCCGCGCCACACCACGAGGTTGTCTTCCGACGGTGGACCGCTCTCGGCCAGGCGGCAGAAGACGCACTCGGACTCGTCGTGCGTCGACACGCCCGCCCGCTCGCGCTCGGTCGCCTCCACGATGTATTCGCGGCGCCACCCCGCCCACAGGTGCTCGAGGCTCATGCCGCGCCAGAGGCGTCGGACGCCGGCGCCCGGTCCTCCGGCAGTCCCCGCCGGGCGACCTCGTCGCGCACTTCGTCGAGGAACGCCCGCAAGGGCACGTCATGTTCCGGCTTGGGCCACCCCCGCCGGTTCACCCCTACCGTTCCCCCCGCAACATCTTTGTCCCCGACCACGAGCACGTAGGGAATCTTGGCCAAACGGGCCCGCCGGATCAGCGCGCCCATCTTCTCGCCGCTGTCGTCGAGCTCGGCCCGCAGCCCCAACGCCTGGCACTCCGCGACCACCTGCGACGCATACGGGCGGTGCCCATCTGTCACCGGAATGACCCGCACCTGTTCGGGGCACAGCCACGTCGGCAGCGCCCCGGCGTAGTGCTCGATCAGCACCGCCATGAACCGCTCCACCGACCCGAACAACGCGCGGTGGATCATGATCGGCCGGTGCCGCGCGTTGTCGGCACCGACGTACTCGAGCCCGAAGCGCGCCGGCAGCTGGAAGTCGAGCTGGACGGTCGACATCTGCCAGGTCCGGCCGATCGCGTCCTTGGCCTGCACCGAGATCTTCGGCCCGTAGAACGCACCCCCGCCCTCGTCCATGACCAGCTCGAGACCCATCTCCAGAGCGGTACGCCGGAGCGCCTCCGTGGCGACCGACCACTCCGAATCGGACCCGACGGCCTTCCCCGGTGGCTTCGTCGAGAGCTCGAGGTAGAAGTCGTTCAACCCGTAGTCGCGCAGCAGGTCCAGCACGAAGCGCAGCGTCCGCACCAGCTCCTCGTCCATCTGCTCGGGCGTGCAGAAGATGTGGGCGTCGTCCTGGGTCATGCCCCGCACCCGGGTCAGGCCCTGGAGCACCCCGGACTTCTCGTAGCGATAGACCGTGCCGAACTCGAAGAGCCGCATCGGCAGCTCCCGGTACGACCGCTGCCGTGAGCGGTACACCAAAATATGGAACGGACAGTTCATCGGCTTGAGGTAGTACTCGTTGTCCCCGTCGAGCGACATCGGCGGGAACATCCCCTCGGCGAACCAGTCCAGGTGCCCCGACTCCTCGAACAGCGCCGCCTTCGTGATGTGGGGAGAGTTGACGAAGTCGTAGCCCGACTCCACGTGCCGCTGCCGCGAGTAGTCCTCCATCAGCCGGCGGATCAACCCGCCCTTGGGGTGGAACACCGCAAGGCCCGAACCGATCTCGTCGGGAAACGAGAACCAATCCAACTCGGCACCGAGCCGGCGGTGGTCCCGCCGCTCCGCCTCCTCGAGCTGGTGTAGGTACGCGGCCAGCGCCTTCTCGGACTCCCACGCCGTCCCGTAGATCCGCTGGAGCTGCGCACGCTTCTCGTCGCCCCGCCAGTAGGCGCCGGCAACACGCATCAACTTGAAGTGACCCAACCGAGCCGTCGACGGCACGTGCGGCCCTCGGCACAGGTCGATGAACGCATCCGAGTTCCGGTATGTCGACACCACCCCACCGCCGCCGGCGTCGACCTCGTCGACCCCCGAGCCCACGGCCGCGATGATCTCCTCCTTGAACGGCTGGTCGGCGAAGATCTCGAGCCCCTCCTCCAAGGAGTGCTCGTGGCGGACGAAGGGCTGGTCCTCCTTGATGATGACCCGCATCTCGGCGTCGATCCGATCGAGATCCTCCTCGGAGAAGTGCGCCCCGCCCGGCAGCTCGAAGTCGTAATAGAAGCCGTTCTCGATCACCGGCCCGATGGCGTACTTCGCACCCGGCCACAACCGCCGCACCGCCTGCGCCATGACGTGCGCCGTCGAGTGCCGCAGCACTTCGCGCCCTGCGTCGCTCTCCGCGGTGACGATGGCGACCTGGTCGCCCTCGTGCAGCTCGGTGTCCAGGTCGACCTCCCGCCCGTCCACCACCGCGACGACCGCCGCCTTGGCGAGCCTCGAGCCGATCTCCCGTGCCAACCCGCCCGCCGTCGTGCCCTCGGCCAGCTCCTTGACAGAACCGTCAGGAAGGCCAACCGAGATGACGCCTGGCATCGTGCACCCTTTCGTTCAGTCGGATCCCGCAGAAGCGCAGGTCCGTACACCGATGTGATCGCTCAAGGCTACTTGACCCAATTTCGGGTCAGGCGACCAACGAACGGGCCCCTACAGCAGCACCGAGACGCTCGTGAAGAGTCCGGACGCTATGAGCGTGTTGGCCACGCCTTGCGCCGTGGCCTCCGTGCCCATGATCGTGATGTCGTCGGTGCTCTGACCCGAACCCCGCGAGCGGTCGCTGGATTCGGAGTTCCCGTTCCCCAGGAACGGGTTGATCACGCCGGACAGCTGCGACGGGGTCGCCGACGGCGCCGGCACCACCTCAATGATGTGGAACGTGCTGATCCAGCTGGGCAGCGCGGTGGGGTCGATCACCTGAAGTCCCGAGACGGGATCGATCCACTGGGCCGTGACGCCGTAGCCGACCCCGTCGCTGTAGACGAGCGCGTTCGCGCTGGCGACGAAGTCCTGAGCCGCCGACTGAAGGACGGGGAAGTCGAAGTTGAGGGCTTCGAGGAGGCTTCCGTCCTGCGGGTCCAAGATCACCGTCGGCGGCGTGTACGTGTCGACGACGGCTCCGGTGACCGGGTTGAGCGTGACCTGCTTCGGCATGGAGAACGCGAGGCCATCTGCCCCGGAATGGGTGCCCATGGTCCCGAGCGCGTTGATCCCTGGCAGGAGCGCCATCGTGTTGAGCACCTCTTGTCCGAAGCCGGACCATTGCCCTTTGACGGGGCCGACGAGAAGATCCGTCAGGCGGAGGAAGCCCACGAGGCCAGCCGGATCTCCGTGCGCATAGTTGTCGATCGCGGTGATCCCTGTCGTTCCAGCTTGTAGCTGCGTCGCGAGCGTGGCCGGGTCGTGGGTGATGTTCGAGACGTCGATCGGGCCCACCGGCGTTCCCCCACCCCCAAGCGCTGCTTCGAGGCCTGCCGCGCACCCGGTTGCCGGCTGGTTGGCCGGAGTCGTCGTCAAGCCCATGGTCTGCCAGGCCTGGGCATCGGCCGGAGTGTCAAAGGTGACGATGCCGAACTGCTGCGACGAGCAGACGGCGCCGGTCGAGTTGGACCAGTCCCCGATCGTGACCGGGATGTTCGCGGTGGCGTTGATGGGCGCCGCCTTCGTCCCGCTGCTCACACTGGCCGACAACTGGCCCTGGAGCTGGTACTGGTACCACTGACCCGCTCCCAGGGGCGGGACCGGCTGCACGGCCTCTGCGAGCCGGGCGATCTCGGCGGCCGCGGCGGGTGATCCCGGGATCCTGGCCGACGGAACGACCACCAAGACCGCGGCGACGCTCACTGCTGCGACGAGTGTCACGCCGATTCCCCATCGGAGTGGTCGACGACGAGGTCGCGCCCGATGAGCCACGCTCCCCCGTTCGTCCATGAGCGGTCGCTCGAGCGCGATCGCCTCGTCGAGGACGGACCGCGCTCGCCCGAGGTCCGTCTCGGGCTCATCGGCATCCAGCATGAAGTCGCGGACGAGATCGATTTCAGTCTTCATTCGTTTCCCTTTGCGCCGATGCGGATCTCTTCTGTGGGTGGCTCCCCATCGAGGTATTGCCACGAGCCGCCGAGGAGTTCGCGGAGTCGCTGTCGCGCCCTCGACATCCGTGATCGAACGGTGCCGACCGGAATCCCCAACGCGACGGAGACTTCTTCGTAGGTGAAACCCGGCCCCGCAATGAGCAAAAGGACGTCGAGGTGCGCGTCGTCGAGTTTTCCCAGAGCTTGCGCGACGACTCCTTCTTGGGAGGCGAGGAGAACCCGCGACGTTGCCTCGTCGCTGTAGTCGGAAACGGTCGCATCACCGAGGCGTGCGAGGCTTCTGGACTGGCGCCGGCTCTCCGTCCTCCAGAAATGCCGAGAATGATTGGTCGCGATACCGAAGAGCCAGGGGCGGGCGTCACTGCGCCTGAGGTCGTAGGCCCCCCGCGAGCGGAACGCCGTGACAAAGGTCTCCCCGAGCAGATCCTCGGCGTTTTGCGCGCCGACGCGCTTGACCAGATACCGGTGAACTGATCCGGCGTGTCGCTCGAAAAGAGCCGTAAAAGCATGCGGGGACGTCAGCGAGAGCTCGATGTGCCGAGCATCTGTCGGCTCTGGCTGGTCACCGCCCCCCATCGGTCAAGTATTTCCCGCGGTCGCCCGAATGGTTCCACGGGAATCCCGGATCCCGGATCCCGGCCCCAGGCCCCCGGCCCCCGCCCAAGCGCTGAACCGACTACAGCTGAATCCCCAGCAACGCCGCCCCGTCAGCAACCGACCGCCCGGCCGACGCCTCCGCGTCCAGGGCCGACAACGCGCCCGGCGTGTCCAGGTCCTCCGCCAGCGCCGCCCGCGCCGCCGCCAGCCCAGCCGACCCGTCGCCCGACCCCGCAGCACTCCGCCACAGCGCCAGCCGGGCCGCCGCCGCCGGCATGTCCTCGCCCGTCCTCCAGTCCCAGTCCACTCGATAGTGGTGCGCCAGCAAGGCCAGCCGCACCGCCGCCGGGTCCCACTCCTTGCACAGGTCCCCCACGAACACCAGGTTCCCGAGCGACTTCGACATCTTCGTGCCGTCCAGACCCACCAACCCGACATGGAACCACAGCCGCACGAACGGCTGGCCGGTCACCGACTCCGACTGCGCCGTTTCGCACTCGTGGTGCGGGAACACCAAGTCACGGCCCCCGCCGTGGATGTCGATCGTCTCGCCGAGCTCCCGCAACACCAGCGCCGAGCACTCGATGTGCCAGCCGGGCCGGCCCGGCCCCCAGCGCGACTCCCACGCCGGCTCGTCGGGCAGCGACGGCTGCCACAAAACGAAGTCCAACGGGTTCCTCTTCGCCGGGTCCTCGGGCTTCCCGCCGTGCTCCGCCGCCAGCTCCAGCATCCGGGCGCGGTCGAAACCACTCACCGCACCGAACGAGCCGAAACTCGCCACGTCGAAGTACACCGAGCCCCCCGACTGATAGGCGTACCCGCGCTCCAGCGCCACCCCGATCAGCGACAGGATCTCGGAGATCGCCGACGTCGCCCGTGGCTCGCTCCACACCGGCAACAGGTTCAACAACGCCATCTCGGCGTCGAAACGAGCCATCTCCTCGGCGGCCAGGTCCAGGTAGTGGACCCCCAACTCGCGGGCCTTGCGCAAGATGTCGTCGTCGACGTCCGTCACGTTCCGCACGCACCGCGTCTCGTGCCCCCGGTCCTGCAGGACCCGCTGCAGCATGTCGAAGTAGACGTAGACCGACGCGTGACCCAGATGTGCCGCGTCGTACGGCGTGATGCCGCACGAGTACATCGTCACCGACGGCCCGGGCTCGAACGCCACCACCTCCCGCCGCGCCGTGTCGTAGAGACGCACCCCCGAACCCCGAACGGACTAGATCCCGGCCAGCCGCAACGTCGAGTGCGCCTTGTGCCGGATGTTCAAGGTGATACAGACCGCGGTGAACGCCTCGATCGCCGCGGCCTGGTTCAGGCTCCCGGCGTCGAGTGGCCGCAGCCCCCGCATCTGCTCGATCATCCCGACGGTCGCCGCCGTGGCCTCCGGATGGTCCGAACACACGAGCACATCAGCTTCCAACCCCGATTGGAGGTTCTCCATTTCCGAGGCCGGCAGGTGGTGGAAGGCCGCCGCCACCAGCGAGGCCGGCAGCGCCGCCTGGACCGCCGCCGCCACCGAGCCCCGCGGCGGCACCAGCGCCAGCATTTCGCGCCCCTCCTTGACCAGGGCGTTGGCCATGGAGACGACCACCTTTCCCGCCAAGGGTTCCCGCAGCGCCCGCACCGTCGGCACCACGCCGTCCCACGGGGTCGCCACGACGACGAGCTCGGCGGTCGCCGCGCCGGTGTTGTCGGCTCCCTCCAGCATGGAAGCCAGCGACGGCGCCTTCTCGGACATCTCGTCGACGATCTGGGCGGCCCGCTCCGCATCGCGTGAGCCGACCGTGACCCGGATGCCGGCCTCAGCGAGCCGGACCGCAACCCCGCGCCCGGCCGGACCGGTCCCCCCAAGGATTCCGACGTTCATGGCCACACCTTCGCATAACCTCACTGGCCCAGTGGGACTCCTCGACGGCAAACGGCTCCTGATCACCGGCGTCCTGACCGATGCCTCGCTGGCCTTCGGCGCCGCCAAGATGGCCCAGGAAGAGGGGGCAGAGATCATCCTGTCCGGCGCCGGGCGCGCCCTGAGCCTCACCAAGCGGACGGCGCGCAAGTTGCCGACCGAGGCCGAGGTCCTCGAGATCGACGTCGCCTCGCCCGAACAGCTGACCGCCGCGGGCGAGGCGGTGGCCGACCGCTGGCCCCGCCTCGACGGGATCCTCCACGCCATCGGCTTCGCACCTTCTGACTGCCTCGGCAGCGGCATGTTCACCGCCGGCTGGGACGACGTCTCGGTGGCACTCAACATCTCGGCCTATTCGCTCAAGGCCCTCGTCGAGGCCTTCCTCCCCCTCCTCGAGCGGGCCGGGCCCCACGGCGGCGCCTCCGTCGTCGGCCTCGACTTCGACGCCACGGTCGCCTGGCCCGTCTACGACTGGATGGGCGTGGCCAAGGCCGCCCTGGAGTCCCTCTCCCGCTACCTGGCCAAGGAGCTCGGGCCGAGGGGCATCCGCGTCAACCTCGTGGCTGCCGGGCCCGTGCGCACAATGGCCGCCAAGTCGATCCCCGGCTTCTCCGCCTTCGAGGACACATGGGACGGCCGGGCCCCGCTCGGATGGGACGTGCACGACGCCAGCGCTGTTGCCAAGGCCTGCGTGGCGCTCTTCAGCGACCTCTTCCCGATGACGACGGGAGAGATCATCCACGTCGACGGTGGGGTGCACGCCGTCGGCGGCTCGGCCTGACGACCTCGCCGTCACCGGGCTTGCGGCTCGCCGTCCGGCCGACATCGGCAAAAACCCCAGCTCGGACGATCGTTCGTTCGAAATTTGCACCTTTGGTACGAGGAAGTTGCCCTCGGCCGACAGTCCCGGCCGTTCCGGCCGTTTCCCTTCTGTAGGGACGGACAGCAGAGCAACGGGCGGCGCTGCGGGGCGGTGGCAAGGGAGAGCCATGAGCATCTCGGAATCCAAGGTCGGAACGGCTGAACCGACTGCGGCGAGCGGGACTGCCGCCGAGCCCAACTTCGCCATTCCGTCGGAGCTCCGGGTCCCGCACGGCCGCCGGCGCCAACACCGCGACGCGTCGCCCTATCGCAGCATCAGCGACCGCGAACTCACCCTGGTGCAGCTCTCATGTGACTTCATCTGCGCCTGCATCGCGCTGCCCGTCGCATTGGTCCTTCTCTCGGCGCTCTCCTCTGTGCCCACCAACGGACCCGCGGAATTCGGGCTGAGCATCAAGATCGACTCCTTCTTCCCAGTGGCCGTCATCCTTGCCCTGGCCTTCGGCGGCGTCTACCGAGTGACGCATCGCCAGCTCCAGCCCAGCGCTTTCCTCGAGTTCCGTGAGCTGTCGTTCGGCGTGGGGTGCGGCTGCGTGCTGACTCTGGCTGTCGGTTCGTTCTTCCATGCGACGTTCGGGACGATCGAGCCGATCGCCACCCAACTCGTCACCGCCGTCATCGTGACGATCGGGATGATCACGCTGGGACGGATGATCCTTCGCTTCTTCCTCCATGCCATGACGACTACTCGGGTTCTGGTCGTCGGGGCCGGGCAGACGGCGGAGCGGATCATGATGAACGTCCGCCGCGACCCCGGCATGACGCTCGTCGGCCGGGTGGTCGACGGTGACCTCGCCGACACCGGCGCACTCGGTCGCGTGGCCGATCTGCCCGATCTGTGCCACCAACTCGAGGTCCACCGGATCCTAGTGGCGGCCGGCGACCGGTTCTCGAGCGAGTCGCTCGACACGTACCGAGAGCTGGAGGACTTCGTACACATCGCGATGGTCCCCAACTACTTCGAGCTGATCAGCTGGCGCTCGCGTCTCACCGACCTCGGTGGGATGCCGTTCCTCGAGATCGCACAGCCTCATCTGAGCGTGTGGGATCGCTTCATGAAGCGGGCCTTCGACCTGTGCATCAGCAGCGCCGTGCTCCTCGTCTGCTCACCGATCCTGCTCGTCGTCGCGATCGGCGTGAAGCTGAGCTCGCCCGGCCCGGTGTTCTTCCGACAGGTCCGCCTCGGGCGCTACGCCCAGCCCTTCATGGTGACCAAGTTCCGTTCGATGACGACCGACGCGGAAAAGGGAGGGCCCAGGGGGAAAGACCCCGAGGACCACGAAAACCCCGACCGCCCATTACACGAGCTTCGGAACAAGCACGACGAGAGCTGGCGCATCACCCGGTTCGGTGCGTTTCTCCGTCGAACGGGCATCGACGAGATCCCCCAATTCATCAACGTCTTCAAGGGCAACATGTCCGTGGTCGGCCCGCGCCCGTTCATTCCGAGCGAGTCGCGGGTCGAGGGATGGGCGGTCCGGCGCTTCGAGGTGCGACCCGGCATCACCGGCCTCTGGCAGGTCTCGGGACGGAACGACCTCACCCGCAGTGACCTCGTCCAGCTCGACTACCTCTACGTCGCCTCGTGGTCGATGTGGTGGGACCTCAAGATCATGTTCGAGACCCCCAAGACGATGGCCCGGGGCACCGGCGCCTACTGACCCTCGCAGCGCAAAACCTCTCGCCGCCGCTGACCGCTGGCCGCAGGACTCCACGTCGTCGGCAGCCACCAAAGCCCTCGGCGCGCTCGATCGGCGGGCTCAGACGTTGCAATTCCAACGCCCGTGACGCACACGTCATGAGTCAGATCTGTCTCGTTGCTCGAACCGGTGCGCAGCAATGGGGATGACAGTTCTGTTCTGTGCAGGTCAGGGCTCCGTAGCGAGCTCCTCACTCACTTGATTCCTGCCACCAGGAAGGTAACGAAAACAGGGATTTCCCCCAGATTTGGGCGTAAGTGCTACCCCCAGAACTTGTTTCACACCTAGAGCGAAATCGGTCCAGGGCGTTGCAGGAGTGGCATTCCCGATCTCGCACAGGGAGGCAAGGGTTGTGGAGCGGCATCTTCGGAGAATCGCAATGATCTGTTCTTTCGCCAGCAGCTGCGCGACGGCATGGGTGTTGCTCGCCGGAGCGGGCGTTGCAGATGCGGCCACTCGCTATCGCTCCGGAAGAGTCCGGGCCAATCTGGCCGACTCGACAGCCCGCGTTGCACCCAATGGATCCGCCTCTTCGGGACTCCACCTCACCGGGCCTGACCTCATGGCCTCGTTCGTCGCACTGATGGCCGTGCTGGCCTTCGTCTTCCTCGTCGTCACGCTTATCCGCCGACGGCTGCATTCCCCTCTGGTCGCGCAAACCCGAGCCGCGTAACCAGCTTGCCCGCCGGTCCGCGCGGCCGAGCGTCGCCGATCCGGCCACGCCGGCAGGGAGTGGTGAGCGTCGAAGCGACGCTCCTGCCTGGCGTTTACGCCGAGAGCGGTACGCTCGAGATGGCGGTGACCAGGGACTCGTAGGCCTGGTCGAACTCCTGCTCGGTGTGCGCCCGGCGGCACCGGTGCACCGCGCGGCGAAGGTACTGCTCGCCGCCGCTCAGGTCGGTGGCCTGAATGACCAACGCGATCACTTCGTCCCGTCGCTCCTCGAAGGAACGGGTGTCTTCCTCGGTGAACATCTGGCTCAGCGTCACGGTCCCCCCTCCTCGTAGCCGTGGGCCGTTTCGTGCATTGCAATCGTAAAGAGGACCCGAGCAGGGGGTCTATGGGACCAAAGGACTATTGGCGTGCCTCCCACGCTCGGATTTGGCCCGATGCGCTGGGAAGTTGTGCGTTCGTTGATTCGAACCGCTCGGCGGCGCACGTCCCAACGGTGATGGCCCTCACCTGGGCCTTCGCCCGGTAGGTTCGCCGTTCGTGGCAATGCGTGGACATGGAATGGGTGGCCGAGGCGCCTGGAGCGGGATGCGCTCCATGCGCCAAGACCGCTCCGTTCTCCGGCACCGCGTCAAGAAGGGCACCGCCCGACGGATGCTCACGTTCGCGGTCCCGTACAAGAAGATCCTCGCCGTCTTCGTGCCGGTCGTGATCCTGGGTGCGGTCATCGCCGCCGTGAACCCCCTGATCCTCCGGGCACTGATCGATAACGGGATACTGAAGAAGAACGCCGACCTGGTCGTGTGGCTGGCGCTCCTCGTCGCCGTTCTGGCCCTGTTCGATGGCGCCCTCGGACTGGCCGAGCGCCGGATCTCCGCCTATATCGGCGAGTACCTCATCTACGACATGCGGGCGAAAGTCTTCCGTCACGTCCAGCGGATGCCGCTCGCGTTCTTCAGCCGCACGCAGACCGGCGCGCTCGTCAGCCGGCTGAACAACGACGTCATCGGCGCGCAACAGGCCTTCACCGACCTCCTCTCCAACGTGGTGGGGAACCTCGTGACCGTCGTGATCGTGATCGCCGCCATGTTCTTCCTGAGCTGGCAGATCACCCTGGCCGCATTGCTCTTGGTACCCCTCTTCTTGTTGCCCGCTCGCTTCGTGGGTCAGCGCATCGGCGCGCTCACCAAGGAGGGGTACGACCTCAACTCCGAGATGAACATGGTCATGCAGGAACGCTTCCAGGTTGGGGGCGCCATGCTCGTCAAGCTGATGGGCCGCCCCGAGGTCGAAGCAGAGACTTTCGAGGCCAAGGCGGGACGGGTCCGCGACATCGGGATCGCGGAGGCCACCTACGCCCGGGTCTTCTTCGTCGCCCTCACGCTGACCGCCTCTCTGGCGACGGCCATCGTCTACGGAGTCGGTGGCGTGGCTGCCGTCCATGGGACGCTGGCGGTGGGGACCGTGGTCGCCCTGACCAGCTACCTCACTCGTCTCTACCAGCCGCTGACCCAGCTCTCGAACCTGAACCTCGATGTGATGACGGCACTGGTTTCCTTCGAGCGTCTCTTCGAAGTCCTCGACATCGTCCCGATGATCGAAGAGGCTCCTGACGCGATCGAGGTACCTCGGGGCGGCGCTTCGATCGACTTCGAGCACGTGCGTTTCACCTATCCGTCGGCGCAGGAGGTCTCCCTGGCGTCGCTCGAATCGGTGGCGGTGCTCGAAGCGGGGTCGCGCAGCGAGGTCCTGCACGACGTCAGCTTCACCGTCGAGCCTGGACAGATGGTGGCGTTGGTCGGGCCGTCGGGAGCAGGCAAGACCACCATTTCGTCACTGGTGCCCCGGTTGTACGACGTGAACGCCGGCACCGTACGCATCAGCGGCATCGACGTGCGCCAGGCCACGTTTGCATCACTGCGCGATGTCGTCGGCGTGGTGACTCAGGACCCCCACCTCTTCCACGACACGCTGCGGGCGAATCTCATGTACGCGCGTCCCGAGGCGAACGAGACGGAGGTCTACGAGGCGCTCGCCCAGGCCCAGATCGGGCACATCGTGGCCGATCTCCCCGACGGGCTCGACACCGTGATCGGCGAACGCGGCTACCGGCTCTCGGGCGGCGAGAAGCAGCGAGTCGCTCTCGCGCGGCTGTTGCTGAAGGCGCCCGACATCGTCGTCCTGGATGAGGCCACCGCGCACCTCGACTCCGAGTCGGAGGCGGCGGTCCAACGCGCGCTCCGCCAGACCCTGGACGGGCGCACCTCGCTCGTCATCGCACACCGGCTCTCCACGGTGCGCGAGGCCGACCAACTGTTGGTGATCGACGATGGGCGCATCGTCGAACGGGGTACGCACGCCTCTCTGCTTGCGGACAACGGGCTGTACGCCGAGCTCTACCGGACGCAGTTCGCCGACCAGGAATCGGAGGAGCAGGCCGCGGGCGGACCTGCGCTCCCGGCCGTAAAAAAGTAGAATCTGTTCCAATTCCACCCCCCGGGAAGATCGGCCAACCGGCTGACCCGTTGGTGGAGGTTCTGGACGCAGTAATTCGTCGGCCATCGACCAGGAGGTCCCCCCGTGCACAACGAGCTTTGCGAACGCCTCGGGATCGAGTTCCCCATCTTCGCCTTCACCCATTGCCGCGACGTGGCCGCGGCGGTGTCGAACGCGGGAGGCCTCGGCGTTCTCGGCGCGGTCGGGTTCAGCGCCGAGGAGCTCGAGGTCGAGTTGAAGTGGCTCGACGAACACGTCGGCGACCACCCGTACGGCGTGGACATCGTCATTCCCGGCAAGTACGAAGGCATGGACGAGATCGACCCGGTCAAGCTCGAGGCCGAGTTGCGGGCGATGGTCCCGGACGAACACCGGACCTTCGCGAAGAAGATCCTGGCTGACCACGGCGTTCCCGAACTCGAGGGTGGTCCGCGACGCGAGCTGCTCGGCTGGACCGCGGCAACGGCGGCGCCGTTGGTGGACGTGATCCTGCAGCACCCGAAAGTGAAACTGGTAGCCAACGCGCTCGGCACGCCCCCCGACGACGTCATCGCGCAGGTGCACGACCACGGAATGTTGATGGCTGCGTTGGCCGGCTCGGTAAAGCACGCGTTGAACCACAAAGCGGCGGGCTGCGACATCGTGATCTGCCAAGGATCCGAAGGCGGGGGTCACACGGGCGACGTGGGATCGATCGTGCTGTGGCCGGAGGTCATCGACGCTGTGGCGCCGTTGCCGGTCCTGGCCGCCGGTGGCATCGGCTCGGGACGGCAGATGGCGGCGGCGATGGTATTGGGCGCCTCCGGCGTATGGACCGGCTCGCTCTGGCTGACCGTCGAGGAGGCCGATATCCCTCCGAAGCAGATGGAGTCCTACCTGAAAGCGACGTCGCGCGACACGGTGCGGTCGCGTTCGTTCACCGGCAAGCCGTGCCGGCTCTTGAAGAACGACTGGACCGATGCCTGGGAGGACCCGGGCAATCCGAAGCCGCTGGGCATGCCGTTGCAGATGATGGTGGCGATCGACTGCGTGTCCCGCGGCCACGCCTACCCCGAAGAGGCCCGCGACGTGAACTTCAACCCGTGCGGGCAGGTGATCGGTCGGGCCACCGCGGTCCGCCGGACCAAGGATGTCGTTCTCGGCATGGTCGAGGAGTACATCGAGGCCACGGAGAGGCTGCAACGGGTCAACGAAGGCGCCACCGCCTGAGCCATCGACGCGACAAAGCGCCGTTGTGCGCTGGGATATACGGGCTTCGTCTCCGACGTCCGGCGACCTAAGGTCGCCGTATGGAACTCCACGAGGCGCTCTACACGACGCGCGCCATGCGCCGGGTCCGCAAAGACCCCATCCCCCTCGACGTACAGGCCCGGATTCTGGACGCGGCCATCCGGGCACCGTCGGGTGGCAACCAGCAAAACTGGCGCTTCTTGCTGCTGGACGAGCCGGAGAAGAAGGCCGCGCTAGCACCCCTGTACCAGCACGCGATCAGTGAGCTCTGGCGGGTCGTCTATAAGCCGCAGCTCGACTTGGCCGCCGCCAACCCTAAAGCACCCGAGTCGATCCAGATGTTCAAGGTGCAGAAGTCAGCGCAATGGCTGGCCGACCATTTCGAAGACGTCCCGTTGTACCTCTTTCCTTTCAGCCAGCACGACCCAACGGGCGGCTCGATCTACCCCGCAGTGTGGAGCGCAATGCTGGCGGCACGGGCCGAGGGTGTCGGCAGCTGCCTGACGGCGCTGCTGCAGTTCTTCCATCCCGCGGAGACGTTCGAGATCCTCGGCGTGCCCACCGACAAAGGGTGGGTCCTCTCCGGCACGGTCAGCTTCGGCTACCCAACGGGCAAATGGGGCGTCGGCGCCCGCCTCCCTGTCGACGATGTGACCTACCGAAACAGCTGGGGGTCCGACGTGGGCTTCACCGTCCCCTCTCCCCTATGGCCGGGGTGACCGTTCTGACCGCGGCCTTCGGAGGAACGGTGCTGCGGTTGGCCGTCGCCCCTGGTCTGGAAGTGCAGTCGGGAGCTGACCTGCTCGTGATCGAGTCGATGAAGATGGAGCACGTCATCGAGGCACCGGAGGCCGGTTCGGTGCACACCTTCTCAGTGGCTGTCGGAGACGCCGTGCAGAGCGGCGACGTACTGCTGCATTTCACGCCGTCGGCCACCGACGCGGTCCAAGCGGTTACAAACGCGAGGTCGGCCGAGGACGCCGCGACGAGTGGCGACATACGGCCGGAGCTGACCAACCTTCGCCGGCGAGCCGCAGCCACGCAGGACGCCGGCCGCAAGGAGGCGACCGAACGACGGCACGCTCGAGGTCGCCGCACGGCTCGGGAGAACATCGAGGACCTCTGTGACCCCGGCAGCTTCGAGGAATACGGCCGATTCGTGATTGCGGCCCAACGCGCACGACGTGGCCGCGATGACCTGATCGCCAACACGCCCACGGACGGTTTGATTGCCGGTCTCGCGCAGGTGAACGGCGAATTGTTCCCGCCCGAGCGGGCCCGCTGCGCGGTGCTCTCGTACGACTACAGCGTGCTGGCCGGCACCCAGGGGCAGATGAACCACAAGAAGAAGGACCGCCTCTTCGATCTCATCGAGCGGCTCGGGGTTCCGGTTGTGCTGTTCGCCGAGGGAGGCGGGGGCCGACCCGGTGACACCGACACCGCGAGCGTCACCGGTCTGGATACCGCTGCCTTCGCGCTGTTCGGCGCGCTCAGCGGCAAGGTTCCCCTCGTGGGAATCGTCTCGGGGCGCTGCTTCGCCGGGAACGCAGCTCTCCTCGGGTGCTGCCATGTCATCATCGCCACTCCCGACGCCAACATCGGGATGGGTGGACCCGCGATGATCGAGGGTGGCGGCCTCGGCGTCTTCGCGCCCGAGGACGTGGGGCCCGTATCGGTCCAGGTGCCGAACGGGGTTATCGACGTGTTGGTCGAGGACGAGAAGGAGGCGGTCGACGTCGCCCGGCGCTACCTCTCGTACTTCCAGGGTGACGTGACGGATTGGACCGCCCAGGACCAAACGCTCCTTCGTGATGTGATCCCGCCCGATCGACGCCGCGTCTATGACGTGCACCGAGCACTCCAGCTGTTGGCCGACAACGGCTCGATCCTCGAGCTTCGGTCTGCATTCGCCCCTGGAATGGTGACCGCGCTGGCGCGCGTCGAGGGCCGAGCAGTCGGAGTGATCGCCAACAACCCGATGCATCTGGCGGGTGCGATCGATGGCCCGTGCGCGGACAAGGCGGCCCGGTTCCTGCAGCTGTGCGAGGCCTTCGGCCTACCGATTCTCTCTCTGTGCGACACGCCTGGCTTCATGGTCGGACCGGAGGCAGAAGAGACAGCGCTCGTGCGCCACGTCAGCAGAATGTTCGTAGTCGGAGCGTCACTCACGGTGCCGTACTGCTGCGTCATCCTGCGCAAGGGCTACGGGCTGGGCGCACAGGCCATGGCCGCGGGTTCGTTCCACCGTCCGATCTTCACCGTGGCGTGGCCCACAGGTGAATTGGGTGGCATGGGACTCGAGGGGGCGGTCCGGCTCGGCTTTCGGCGCGAGCTCGACGAAATTGCGGACGCAATCGAGCGCGAGGCGGCGTTCGAGAGCATGGTCGAGCGGGCGTACCAACACGGCCAGGCGCTGCACGTTGCCGAGTACTTCGAGATCGACGACGTCATCGACCCGGCGGACACCCGGACGCGTGTCGTCCACGCGCTCGAGTCGGCCGGGACGCGAGTACGAAGGGGCGGAAGTCGTCCCTTCGTGGACACGTGGTAAGGAGCTGCTGTGACTGAGGCCGTCGAACGCCTGCTCGAGGAGCTGACCCTCGAGGAAAAGTGTTCGCTGACCGCGGGTGCCAGTCTCTGGTACCTGCCGTCTGTCGAGCGGGTCGGCCTGCCTGCCCTCAAGGTGTCCGACGGCCCCTCGGGGGTACGGGGCGACAGCTTCGGAGGCCGGAGATCGTTGTCGCTGCCCTGCGGGACGGCGGTCGGCTCGACCTGGAACCCCGAGTTGGTCCGCCAACTTGGCGAGGCACTGGCCGGAGAGGCGCTCTCGAAGGGCGTAAAGGTATTACTCGGCCCGACCGTCTGCATCGTGCGGACACCGCTGGCCGGCCGCACCTTCGAGTCCTTCTCCGAGGACCCGCTGCTCACGGCGCAGCTGAGCGTGGCCTATGTGCGCGGCGTGCAGTCGCAGGGCGTGGCGTGCTGCATCAAGCACTACGCCTGCAACGACCAGGAGCACGAGCGGATGAGCATCAGCGCAGAGATTGACGAGCGCACGTTGCGTGAGATCCACCTCGTCGCGTTCGAGGCGGCCGTGCGAGAGGCCGGAGTGTGGTCATTGATGACTGCCTACAACAAGGTCGGCGGCATCTACTGCGGCGAACAGCCGGAGCTGTTGAACAGGATCCTGCGCAGTGAGTGGAACTACGACGGCGTCGCCATGTCCGACTGGTACGGCACCCACTCGACGGGACCCGCCGCGCTGGCCGGCCTCGACCTGGAGATGCCCGGCCCGCCTTCCTGGCTCGGCCCGAATCTGGCCAGCGCCGTACGGGAGGGCGCGGTCGACGAAGGGGTCGTCAACGGACAGGTCCGCCACCTACTCGTCCTGATGCACCGAGTCGGAATGCTCGACTCGCATAAAGGCGGGTCGGCCCCCGAGCTTGAAGAGGACGATCCGGGACGGCGGGCGCTGGCGCGGCAGGTCGCAGCGGAGGGCAGCGTCCTGCTTCGCAACGACGGCCTACTCCCCCTCGACCCAGCTTCGGTCGGACGCTTGGCAGTCATCGGACCGAATGCGCGGCATATGGCGATGGGCGGAGGGAGCTCGGAAGTCACCCCGCACCGGCGACGCAGTGTCGCCGACGCACTGGCCGAGCGCCTGCCGAACACCACGGTGACCTGCGAGGTGGGGTGCCGGATCGATCGGGGTATCACGCCGATCGACGTGCGCTTGCTCACGCCAACCGGCGGAGGGTCGGACGGCTTCACCATCGAGTACTTCGACAATCCCGATCTACCGGAGGAAGGGATGCGGGCACCCGTGGACATCGGCGTGACGCACTCCTCCCGCGCCGTGTGGATGGGCCCGCCGCCGGGATTCGAGACGGGCCAATGGTCCGCCCGGCTAAAGGCGACGTTCACCCCTGACACGACCGGCTCCTGGCAGTTGGCTTTGGAGTCGGCCGGTCGGTCCGTGCTCCGGCTGGACGGCGAGGTGGTACTCGACAACAGCGACCCGCAGCGGGGTACGGGGTTCTACGGCGCGGGCAGTGAACCGATCGACGTGCGATGGGAGCTCGAGGCTGGTCGGTCCTACGCGCTGACAGTCGACCTGTGGCCGCGGTCGAGCTCGAGCCCGATCATGGGGTCCATCGTGCGGGCCGGGCGCCCTGAGCCGGAGGACGAGTTCGGACGGGCTGTCGAGGCGGCCGCGGCGGCGGACGTCGCGGTGGTGGTCGTGGGTCTCAACAACGAATGGGAGTCCGAGGGCTACGACCGTCCGAACCTGCGACTGCCCGGCGTCCAGCGCGAGCTTGTCGAGGCGGTGCTCGACGTGAACCCACGCACGGTCGTTGTCGTGAATGCGGGCTCGCCGGTCGAAATGCCATGGGCGGATCGGGCGGGCGCTGTTCTCCTGCCCTGGTACGCCGGAGAGGAAGGGGCGGACGCGTTGGCGGACATCGTGGTCGGGCTCAGTGACCCGGGTGGGCGACTGCCGGTCACGGTTCCGGCGCGGTTGGAGGACACACCGACCGCGGGTGCGCCGGAGTGGTACCCAGGCGTGGACGGCAGGGTCGTCTACGAGGAGGGGATCCTCGTCGGGTACCGGCACTACGACACCAATGAGATCGAGCCCGCGTTCGCGTTTGGCCACGGCCTGAGTTACGGCGACGTGGTGTGGGAGGGCGTCGACATCGAAGCGGAGAAGGTCACCGCCCGGCTTTGGAACCGAGGCGATCGGCGCGGTACCGAAGTCGTACAGGTGTATCGGGGCAACCTCGGATCGCAGGTGCCGCGGCCGGCGCGAGAGCTGGTGGGGTTCGTGAAAGTCGGGCTGGACCCCGGCCAGCGTCAACAGGTGGAAGTCGGGTTGGACGCTGTCGCCTATCGGTATTGGGACGTGGACACGCACGGATGGCGGTCCGATGCCGGGAGCTATGAACTGCTCGTCGGAGCCTCGTCGCGGGACATCCGGGCGTCTGCCGTCGTCGAGTGGGACGGGCGGTGACGTCGGAGGAACTGCGCACATGGACGTGGACGTGGGATCGGCTGTTGATCGAGCCTCGCCGTCCGCAGTCCATCCGGGAGCGTCCGAACGCGCCGTGGTTCGCCGTCGCCGCCGTATGCGTGGGCGCCTTCATGGGCCAGCTCGACGCTTCCATCGTGACAGTGGCGTTGCCAACGCTGCAGAAGACATTCGACGCGTCGGTCGGCGCCGTGACGTGGGTCGGGCTGTCGTACCTGTTGGTGTTGGTGGCGACGGTGACGGCGGTGGGGCGCTTCGCCGACATGTGGGGGCGCAAGCTGCTCTACGTCTACGGGTTTCTGATCTTCACGGTGGCCTCCGCGCTGTGCGGACTGGCGCCGGGGCTTGGGTGGCTCTGCGCGTTTCGGGCACTGCAGGCCGTGGGGGCGGCAATGCTGCAGGCGAACTCGCTCGCGATCATCTTGCTCGTGGTGCCGGCGGCGTCGCTGGGACGCGCGATCGGCTTCCAGGGTGCGGCTCAAGGGCTTGGCCTCGCTCTGGGTCCGACGATCGGAGGGTTGTTGCTGGCGGCCGGCGGGTGGCGGCTCATCTTCTACGTGAACGTGCCGTTCGGGTTGTTCGGCGCGGTCGCGGCGGTGCTGCTCGTGCCGCGTTCGCGAGACTTGCTGGCCCGGGTTCGCTTCGACTGGGCGGGGCTGGGGCTCTTCTTCCCCGCGATAGTGGCGCTGCTGTGCGCCATCTCGTTCGGCGCGACGTCGGGATGGGGTTCGCCGCTGATCGTCTCGTCGTTCGTGGTGGCGGCGGTGTTGTTCGTCGTTTTCGTGTGGCACGAGCGGCGCGACGCCCAGCCGATGCTCGACCTGACGCTCTTCTCGAACTCCCGGTTCTCGACCGGGATCGCAAGCGGGATGGGCTCCTACCTCGTGATGTTCGGAGTGCTGTTGGTGGTGCCCTTCTATTTGGAGCATGGGGTGGGGGTCGGGACGGCGCGTTCGGGGTTGGAGCTCATGGTGTTCCCCGTCGCGTTCGGCGTCGTCGCGCCGATTGCCGGCCGGGTGGCTGACCGGCTGGGCGCCCGGCCGTTGTGCGCGGCCGGAATGGCGTTGGTGACGCTCGCATTGGTGCTGCTCGGCGCTTTGCGGCCTTCGACGGGTGGCTTCCTGGTGTTGCTGGCATGTGTGGGCGTGGGAATGGGACTGTTCATCTCGCCCAACAACGCCTCGATCATGGGCGCCGCACCGGAACAGCAGGCGGGAATGGCGTCGGGCGTCCTCAACATGACGAGGGGGCTCGGCACGGCCCTGGGCCTAGCGATCACCGGAACCATCTTCACCGTGGCAGGAGGCGACATCGTGCACGGCGGGGGTGCCGCGGCCGATGCTGCACACGCGTTCTCGATCACCGCCTACGTGCTGGCTGGGATTGCGGCGGCCGCGGGAATCGTGGCGGCCGCCCGCTCGGCGGGGACGTTGCGGAACGTGCGACTGTCGGCGGTGGAATAGACCTTCCGTCCGAAGGGCTGTCTCTCTTACTGCACGACCCACAAGATGTTGGGTTTGAGGTGGCGGGAGATCAACTGCCTCTGACCCCGGCTGGGGTGCGGCCGTTCGGCACCTTCGGGCTAGGGCGCTGGATGACGGGAAGACCAGTATTCGGCAAGATAGGCACCGTGACACTAGGGCCGATCCAAGACCAAATGAAAGATAACTACTGCTGGGGTTGTGGGGCAGACAACCCCGCGGGTCTCCATCTGAAGAGCTACTGGGATGGTGAGGTGGCCGTTGCCCAGTGGATGCCAGGCGACGAATACGCGGCTGGGCCGCGGCATTTCCTGAATGGCGGGATCATCGCCACGCTTCTCGACTGTCATGGCGTCTGCACGGCTATTGCGAGCGCTTACCAGCGAGAAGGGCGAGACATAGGGACGAACCCCGAGATTTGGTACGCCACCACGTCAATGTCGGTCGACTATCGGCGTCCCGTACCGATCAACTCCACTGTTCAGCTCAGCGCCCGCGTCGCCGCACTTGAAGGTCAGATCACCACGGTGGCGTGCGTGCTGAGCTCCGATGCGAAGGACCGGGCTCAGGCGTCTGTTCGCTCCATCCGCGTGCCGGATGACTGGCGTCACGGAAAGAAAGATTGATGGCTCCTGCGCCACAGCATCTGGGAGCTCTCCCGGTACGCCGGCTCGGTGGCGTTTGTGAAGGTGTTGCGGGTCAGTTGTTAGCTAATGTGCTAAATTGCTAACTTGTGGCAGACAAGGCAATTGAAGCGGGCGTCTTCAAAGCTCTGGCAGACCCGACCCGTCGCCAGATTCTGGAAGATCTGAAGCCCGGAGAACTGACCGCAGGCGAGATTGTGAGCCGTTTCCAAATCAGTGCGCCGTCCATCTCTCGACACCTCAGCATCCTGCGGAGCGCCGGCCTCGTCGAGGAGCGTAGAGACGGCAATCGAGTTTTCTATAGCCTCGTTGAAGATCGGATCGCCCTGTGCGTCGGTGGGTTCCTCTCAGCCGTGTGCCCGGATCAAATCGTGGTGCGGCACAAACGTTCGAAAGTGCGATCCCGATGAGGATGCCGGTCACTGTGAAATGGATCTTGTCGATCCCATTAGTGCTGATCAACACCGCTCTGGTCGTCTTCTGGTTGTGGATTCTTGGGACGCTGTTCTTGTTTGCACTTGAGGTCCAATGGTGGTTGGGCCTCTACGTCGCCGTCACCGCGGGCGCTTTTCTAGCCACATTGGTTGTCCTAAGTGCAGGAAGAATCCGGCACTTAGATCACCTGCGTGATGCTCGCAGGGTGCTGGCTTGCTCATTTCAAGGGCTCTGGCTGAATCTGGCTGGCATTGGACTTGGTGTGGTGCTCCTCTTCTCTATCCCGGCTATCGCTGCAGCCGCGGCGAGCAACTGACGCCACAACCATCCCGACCGCCGGACTGTGGACATGATCGATCGCCCATTCCCGACCAGAACTCGCTGCCTTCATAGACTGCGACACGGTTACCGCAGAAGGAGGACCGTGGCCCGCGGTTGGACCCGAAAGGCAGCTATAGGCCTCGTGTCGGTAGGCCTCGTCGGGCTGGTGTCATTGCCCGTGATGGCGGAAGTCGCGAGCCTTAGGTCCCTTCCACTCGGTAAGGGCTCAGCGACGATTACTTGGATCGGAAACAGTGGCATCATCCCGACCATCAATTCGATTCACGGTTCTGCACGAGGGCTCACCGTCAAGGCAACGGGCACGGTGCCGGCCGTGCCCGGTCTTGGTCAGGCTCCTTCCGGGAGCACGCCATCCATCCCTTCGAGCTACCCGATCGCTGACATCAAAGGAACTCTCGCTGGAACCGCATTTTCACTGACCATCACGCTCAAGCTGTCCGGTCTGAGTTTTCACCCCTCCAACCAAACCCGTTACGTTTGGTTCCGTCAGCGGCTCATTTCATGGTCAACCGATTACAGCGGTACTCATCGGCCGCACCGCACCCTCTGGAGTGACGTTTCGCGGCACTATCGGCAGCGATCATGTGACCGGCACCATTAACCGGTTGGTCCGACACGGCAAGCAATCAACGGCCTATGCCACCTTCACTGTGACTAGATAGCTGGGCCGATTCCGCCGGCCCATATCGCTTGGGGGTCGGTTGGATCGTGCCCGCGGTGGCGGTCCTAGAGGGCATGGTCAAAGTGCCCCCGTTCGCCGGGACTAGTCGCCACCCAGCGGTTCAACGGCTCACCGTCCGCCTGGCCGCTGAGCGGTAACCGATTGGAGCGAACTCCAGGCTCGGAACCCGCAAGCAGAGTGGATTGGGATCGTTTCCCGGTTGGGATAGGTGGAGCGGAGGCCGCAGCCAACCTGCGGACGACAAGAACGGGGTGACTCTGTGGGCGCAGACGTCTCTACCTTCCCCAGGACCGCTTTCAGCGCGTTCGGAGGAATGGCCTTGGCACTCCTGATGTTTCCCTCGATGGCGTCGGCGGCCGGAACATCGACGGTCCAGCCCATTACCACCTTTACCGTGACAACCGGACCGAGCTGCGCCGGCGGCGCTCAGTCACCGATAGTCGAACCCGTGCAAAGTCTCGTGTACGGCCTCAGCTATCCCGGCCCTGGAGGACTCACCCTTCCGACGGTCAGCCTCAACCCGGGCTGTGACTCCCCTCCCACCGAGCTCTCGCTGCTCATCAGCGCCTCGAACACCATCTCCACGTCGCCGAGCGGTTCGGCCACCGTCTCCTCGGAGGCTCTGGGTGACGATCTCCTCGCTGAGCAGGCCAGTGCGATCGTCAATCTCAGCGCCCCCATACCGCTGACCTCGCCTGCGTCTTCGGTCGAAGTGGCGATTCCCTACACCACTTCGGGCGTGAGATGGTCCACCCCCGCCGGGAGCGACGACGCGGGCGCTGCCGTGTCCGTGGTACCCGAGGCGAGCAACATCGATTCCATCAATTGCGCGGACGGCTCGTTCGGCATCATGAGTGGTGACTTCGACACCTCCTTCACGAGTCCCACACCGCCGGGGTCGGGCACTCTGGACCTGAAGTTCTCTTGCCCCGACGGCTCTGACCTCGTTTCCGGCGTGGGCTTCAGGGTGCAGCTCACGACCTCTGTGTACTCCGCCAGCGGTCATACCGAGTCCGCCGCCGCCAACTTTGCAATGAGCGGGGTCACCGCCACCATCGCCTCCTGAATCGCCCGACCGTAACCGTCGGGTCTGCCTAAGGTCAGGCCTGCCCCAGTACGCCGGGACAGGGTGACACCCTGCGGCACCTTCGGGCTAGGGGCCCCACCGCCGAAACATGGGTAGTGGCTGGCTCATCTCCACCCATATGAATCAAATGGCTAGATGAAGTGTCGCAGTCTGCTGATTCGCCGGGTCTATGTCCGAACCGCAAACAATGCGCGGACCTAGGACAAAGCGGGGACTAAAGCCTCTATTGGAGTCACGCCTCGACGGATACGGTCACGGATCAGTCAACATGCCTCCCGAGGCGATTCGGGAGTGCGCCCCGGACCCTGGTAGCGCTCGATCCGCAGCGCCCGATACCAGGGGAGTGCCATGGCCATCGTCGACGTTCCACCTGCTTCACACCCTGATCGCGGGACGCCCATGCTCACGGAGCAGTCGGAGGCGCAGCGAAGAACCGCCCGGATCGCAGGGTGGTTCTTCGTCATCACCTTTGTGACTTCGATTCCAGAGGTGTTCCTCTACAAACCGCTGCTAAAGCACACTGACTACATCTTGGGTTCAGGCGCGCATACCTGGATTGCCTTGGGCGCGACCTTAGAGGTTCTCCTAGCGATTTCCGGTATCGCCACCGCTGTCGTGCTGTATCCGATCATCAAGCGCCAAAGCCAAAGCATCAGCCTTGGTTATGTCGCAAGTCGAACCCTCGAATCCACCATTATCGTCGTCGGCATCATCAGTGTGATGTCTGTCGTCACTCTGCGCCACGACGTTGGCGGAGCGGGAGCAGCAAATGCCGCCTCACTTGTTCTCGTCGAACGGTCGCTGGTTGCCATCCACGATTGGACGTTCCTGCTGGGGCCCGGCTTCTGCGCCGGGTTCGGAAACGGGTTGTTGCTCGGCTACGTGATGTACAAGTCCGGCCTTGTGCCCCGTGGCATGGCCATGCTGGGGCTCATCGGCGGTCCCTTGATTTTCGTTTCGGGGATCGCCATCCTCTTCGGCGCCTTCAAGAACGGCTCCACGCCGGCATCTCTTCTGGCGCTTCCGGAAATCGCCTGGGAAGCGTCGCTCGGCATCTACCTCATCGTCAAAGGGTTCAAGCCTTCACCGATCCTTGCTACCCAACCAGTTCAGAGCCTGGCGGGGTGAAGATGCCAGCGCTATTTGTCAAAACCAATAAGGAGCCGCATGACACAGACGGTTGAAGTCTCTCAACAGACGACAGAGAGTCGCCCCGCCAAAGTACCGATAACGACCCCCACACTTCTTCGACTCGCCGGGCTATCGGCTCTTTTGGCAGGGATCTGCTACGTGTTCGTTGGAGTATTCCACCCAGCGAACGTTCCTTCCTCAGTCACCACCACGCGTTGGGAACTCGTCCATGTCATCGCCTGCGCCATGTGCTTCTTCGCCCTGCTCGGATTGGCGGGTCTCTACGCCAGGCAGGCAAAGAAGATCGGCTGGCTCGGTCTGATCGGATATTTGTTATTCAGTCTGTGGTTCGTGATCATCATGGGTTTTACCTTCGTGGAAGCCTTCATCTTGCCGCGCCTTGCGACAACGGATCCGAAGTTCGTGGTGGCGTGGATGGGAATGTTGGTCGGCCCCGCCAGCCATGTCTATCTGGGCGCTCTCCCCGGGTTATGGACTCTGACCGCACCGATATACATCCTCGGAGGCGTGCTGTTCGGCATCACGACATTCCGCGCTGGCATCCTGCCGCGGTGGGCTGGCGCACTCCTTGCCCTCGGGACCGCATTGGCCCCGTTGGCTGCAGCTCTACCCAACTCGTCCCAGCCGAAGACCGCGATCCCGGTGGGGCTAGCTCTTGCCTGGTTGGGTTATGCGCTTTGGTCGGAACAACGAACCAGAGCCTCCTGACTTCCCGAGGGGTGGGGTAGCCCCGTTCGCCGGGTCGGTGATACACGGTTCCTCAAACTCGTTTCCGACTCGGTGCCTGGCCCGCCAGACTCATTTGGTCGGGCCGCACCCATGGATGAAACAATGCTGCATCAGTTCGGTCCAGGTCTTCACGAGTGCGGAGCTCGCCGCGGCGGGGCTGCGGCAAGCCGTTATCGACGTATGCCTTGCTGCACACGAAAACAACGATTTCCGGTACATGTTCACCAAATACTTCCAGTCAGGCGCACGACATTTCCTCGCGTACGACGGCGACACACTCGTGAGCCACGCCGTTGTCTCGACGCGCGGTGTCCAGCCAGAAGGACTCCCGATCCTGCGCACAGCGTTCATCGACGCGGTCTCGACTCTGCCGTCGCACCAGAACCAGGGCTATGGCAGCGCGACCATGCAGCGCCTCGCTGAGAAGATCGGCGACTACGAGATCGGATGCCTGCAGACCGACCGAACGTCGTTCTACGCATACCTCGGATGGGAAGAGTGGCGCGGGCAACTCGCCGGGCGGACGTTCAACGGAATGATCCCTACGCCAGACCAACGCGGTGTCATGGTGCTCCGGCTTCCGAATACACCGCCGCTCGACCCCGATGCCGTGTTGACGATCGAGCGTCAAGGTGAACGCATCTGGGAGTAACTACATCTACCTGCAGCAGATCAGGGCCGTGTCGGGCGTCGGGCGTCGGGCGGGGTAGGCGTGGCCGACGCCAACAAGACTTCCACACTGCCCCCTATCGCCGGGACGGTGACGTTTATAGGCCCGTGTCGCTCAAGGAGCCTCGCCCAGCCAGCCGGCAGGCGCTGCACCATCGCCAGCCTTGCTGCTCAGCGGCACCGAGCCCTTGTAGGGCCCGTTCAACGCTGGGCGTCGAGCACATAGCGGGAACCGACGACGCTCGGGCCGTACCGCCCTGGGGCGAAAGCCGTGGCGAGTGCAGCTTTAGCGCGCCAGCCGGTGCAGTGACCAGGGGCAACGACGCGAGGGGTGACGATCTTGACGAGGTCGCGGACGGTGTCATCGATCCGCTGCTCCATCGCTGCGCCAGCGAGGTGGTAGCCGCCAAGGAGGAGGTCGACCGGCAGCCCAGAGGACAACTCTTTTGCCGTGAGAGAGGCGTTCACAACTCCGGCATGCGAACACGCCGACAGTACCGACACTCCGCGGCCTCGTACGTGGGTAGCGAGCAATCGCTCGTCGAGGATCAAAGGATCCGGTTCGCATCGGTCGGCGCGGAACGTGAGGTGTCCAACGAGACCTGTCTCGTACTCAGTAACTCGCTCTATCTGGCCGCTGCCGACGAAGAGTCCTGCGACGGGGTGAGGTTCGCTGTTTAGAACGATCCTTCCGCCAGCGGCCGTAATCTCGTCGAACGTGGGCTCGAGTGGTAGCAGGGCAATCGTCCCGGACGGCAGCTGCACGCCCCGCTGATCCGGCCGATCCGGATGAAGGTCGACGATCGGACATTCCCGCCCCGCTTCCGAACGAGCAGCTGCGATCGCTTCGACGACAACGGGGAAGCCGCCGGAGTGGTCGGCGTGCCAGTGCGACAAAAAGACACACTCAATCGAAGCCAATTCAACTCCGAGGCGAGCTGCGTTGTCGAGCCATGTATCTCCGTAGGGGCCAACGTCGAATAACACGCTCCGCTCCTCTTCTCCGCGTCGTCCTCGCAAGAGCACCGAGAACCCGTGACACGCGACGCACAGATGCTCAAACACACTGACGCCGGGGTGGCCATCGTGATGGCGCGTAGGTGGTATCCGGCGCAACAGGCATGCCATCTCGGGCAGCTGGTCGACTCCTGGGTCAATGCTCGACAGGGTGTCGGTTTCGTTGTCGACCACGACGATCATCTCGAGATGGTCCAGCACGGGAAAGTCATCAACGCTCATCGCAGCATGCTCCCTCAGATAGACGACCGCGTGTCGTGCCAACCACGGCCGCTTCACACCCGCAGCCGGGTACGACAGCTAAGTCATTCGAGAGGCGACCCATAACGCCGGCTTGCGGACGGTATTGGGCGTAGCGTGAAGAGGGATGCGCAGGTCAGTCGGCGTTGTGCACAACTGGCAGCTCGTTGAGGTAGATGGGGATGCGGCCGTGATGAACGCTGCGTCGCTCGTGAAGCAGGTCATCGCGCATCTGGCGCTGGAATTCATCGAGGACCTCGATGAACCCGTCTGCGACGACATCACCGTACGCCACGTGCTTACCCACACCACTGGGCTTCCGAACTGGCGCCCAGATGGACAACCCCTCGAGCCGCTGCGCCCACCTGGCCAGCGCTGGGGCTATTCCGGCGAAGGGTTCGTCCTACTCCAAACGCACCTCGAACGACGCACCGGTGTGGCGATTGCCACGCTTGCCAGAGACCGAGTCTTCGGACCCCTCCGCATGGATCAAAGCCGTCTCGCGGATCCTGAACCCGGCTTCCACGGCTACCGGTCGCTTTTGACTACCACCGCCGACTATGGGCGCTTCTTGGCCCATGTTCTCGGGCTCGACGACGCGCGTTGGCAGCCGCTCTGGCGCATCGATGACGAGCTCGCCTGGGGCGCAGGCTGGGGCATCGAACTTGGTCCACCTGTCCACGGATGGCAATGGGGGCTGAACGGGCAGGCGAGCAACTTCGTCATCGGTTGCCCGTCGACCGGCAACGGCGTCGTGGTTCTAACGGACGATCCCGAGGGTCGGATCTATTACCGAGCCGTGGTCCAGCGCGAGCTTCCCGGCGATCACGCGTCCCTCCGCGTCGAGCAGAATCAAACGTGGCTCGACCTGACCATGTAAGAGGAGTCGTGTCCCCGTACGCCGGTTCGGGGCGGGGCGTCGGGCGAAGTCACCCTGGAAGGCCCAAACAACATCTTGTGGGCCGCGGAGTTGAAGGGATAGCCCTTTCCGTCCGTGCCCCGCCTGGGCGTTCCGGGGACGAAAGACGGAGCGGCCTGGATCGTTCTCCTGACGAGGAAATTCGACCTCCTAGACTTCGACCGCGCCCCTGGCGGGCCGGGTCGGAGCAGGAGACTTTGGAGGGATCACGTGGCCAGCACCGAACACGCGCGGCACCAGGCAATGCGGGTCTGGCAGACGCCGCGCACGTTCTCCAACTGGGCCACGGTCCTCGCCGACATGGCTCGCGAGAAGGTCGGGCGCGGGCCTGAGACGCTGACCTTCAACACCCGGGCGGGACTGGTGATCGAGTGCCCGAACCGGGCGGGGGCGCGGGTCCCGATCTACGAGATCTTCGCCGAGGACAGCTACCACTTCGACTGGTTTCTCGGGCCACTGACCGGTCGGCCCCTCCAGGTGCTCGATGTCGGAGGCCAGATCGGAACGTTCGCCTGCCGGCTGGCTCAGCTGGAGCCCAAGGCAACGATCCGCACCTACGAGCCCTCTCCGACAAGCGCGTCCGTGCTGCGGGGCAACGTGGAGAGGAACGGCTTCGGTGACCGCATCACCGTGGTCGAAGAGGCGCTCGCCGCGAGCGTCGGCACCGCGGAGCTCGATGACAACGAAGGCGGCAGCGGCACGAACAGTCTCGTCGGCGCGCAGGGCAGCAGCGGTGCGACGATCACCGTGGCCACGACGACATTCGACGCGGCGGTGGCTGCGTTGCCGGGTCCACCAAACGTCGTGAAGATCGATTGCGAGGGCGGCGAGTACGACTTGGTGGCGGCGTCCTCCCCCGAGAATTGGGCGTCGGTGGAGCGACTGGTTATCGAATACCACAACGTCCCCGGCCACTCGTGGCACGAGCTGCGGACCTGGTTCGAAGGTGTCGGGTTGTCTGTCCAGCACGAGGAGCCCCTCGGCGAGGGCCTCGGCGTCGTGTGGCTGTCACGGGAGCCGCTGGCGCTTCTCGCGGCCTGACGGTCTCGGTTCGGGCAGCGACTCCGAATTCTTCCCAGCGTCGAGGAGGTCCGAGGGCGGGATGGTCCACCTCCTGTCGCCGGCGACGACCACCATGTGAACGGCGCTCGGTTCATCAACTTTCGGGCAACGCACCTAGGTTCACCTGGTCTTATGAGGACGACCGGTCTCGGATGGGCAACGGCGGTCCGGTGGGTATAGGTCGTCTCGAAGCAACCGAAAAAGGACAGGCGGGAACCCCCGAAGGGCTGCCGCTATGCCCGTGTTATCTAGGTATGCCTAAGTGCGGGGGGCAGCAGTGAAAAAGAGATCGGCGGGGCTGTTCGGGGTCCTGGTTTTGTCCCTTCTCGCGACCGCGTGCGGCGCCCGAGTCTCTCCGTATCTCGGGGCCTCGGGGGGCGGCACGGAAGCGAACGGAATTGCACAGGCCGCAGGGAGCGCGACCACCGTGCCGTGCTCGACGACCTCGACGGCGGCGGCCGGGGCGACGACGACCACCACAACGTCCAAGTCAAAAGCGAAGTCGACTGCTGCATCGTCCACGACGACCACGAGCACCTCCGCGCCGTGCTACTCCCCCGCTCAGGCGCTGGGCGGTTCTGGAGGCTCGGTCGGGCTCGGGGTCGGGGGTCCGCACGGCGAGCAGCGCTGCCGCCGCGGCAAGTACTGCGGGGGGCGCCACGAGTGCGCCGGCGACGTCGGCGACAGCGACCTCAGCCGGGTTCAACTTCGCCCCTGCCGCCGAGGCGGCATTGTGCACCGGCACGTCGGGCAACACGGCGTCGGATACGGGGGTCACGCCGACGTCGATCACCTTCGGCAACGTGAGCGGGATGACCGGGCCGCTCACGGGGTCGTTCCCACAGGGACCGCAGGCCGTACAGGCGCTGTTCGCCGCCGTCAACGCTGCAGGCGGGATCTGCGGGCGCAAGCTCTCGCTCGACGTGGAGGACGACGGGCAGAACTCCTCGACCAACGCGGCCGACGTCGCCGACCTGAGCCCGAAGGTGATGGCCTTCGTGGGGTCGACCTCTGACGGGGACAACGGGGGCGTGCCCAACATGACCTCGGCCAACGTCCCCGACGTCGGGTTCGCCATCAACTGCAACCGCTCCGAGTCGCCGACGTACTGGTCCCCCGCCGGCGGCAGTTGCAACCAGACTCCGCCCGGCGGCCCCTATTACATCTCCGACGGCATCTACCGGCTGGCCAAGCAGTCCGGGCTACCTGCCGACGAAGATGGCGTTCCTCTCCTATTCGATCGCCATCAGCGCACAGGCGGCCGAGCAGTTCGAGAAGGTGTACTCCGAAGAGGGCGGCACCGTCTGCTACACCGACTTCTCCGTGTCTCCCGCCTCGGCCTCGCTCGAGAGCGACGTGGCGGCGATGCAGCAGCACGGCTGCAACGGCGTCATCGACACCATGGACGTCACCGGCAACGCCAAGATGCTGCAGGCGATGCAGCAACAGCAGTACATCCCCGGCTACGTCGCTGCCACGTTCGACGCCTACACACCGGACATGATCCAGGTCGCGGGCGCATCGGCCGCCCAGGGCCTGATCGTGGGGCTCCCGTTCATCCCGCTGAACGAGAACCAGACGATGGTCCAGATGTACCAGCAGCAGCTCGCGACCTACGAGCCCGGCGACTCCCCGAGCGGCTTCGGCTTCCTCGCCTGGGAAGCGGGACAGATGCTGATCTACGCCTTGATCCAGAGCGGGCACAACCCGACCAGGGCGAACGTCGTCAAGGTGTTCAACTCACTGCAGAACTGGAACGGCGGTGGCGCACTCGGTGGCTACACCCCGAGCTGCGCACGGCACGTACAACTGCGACGTGGACGTGCAGATCAAGGGGAACGGGTTCGTCCGCAAGGCACCGGCCTCCGGGCTTTTCTGCGGCGGGCAGCCGACGCAGGCCTCCTAGATGAGCGCATACTGGCCGTTCATCGTCATCGGCATCTTCACCGGCGGCCTCTACGGGCTGGCCGCGATGGGGATGGTCCTCACCTACAAGACGGTCGGCGTCTTCAACTTCGCCTACGGCGCCATCGCGATGTTCTGCGCCTTCACCTACTGGCAGCTCCACGACCAGTGGGGCCTCAGCGCCTGGGTGGCCATGCCCATCCTCTTCCTCATCGTGGCGCCGGTGATCGGCGTGATCCTCGAAGGGCTGTTCCGGCCGCTGAGCGGCGCGGCAATCGAGGTCGTGATCGTCGTCTCGCTCGGCGTGCTGGCCGCCCTGAGCGCGGCGGCCGGCCTGATCTGGCCTCAGGACGAGCACCTGCAGGCGATCTTCCCGATCTCGACGTTCCGCCTGGGCTCGCACGCTGCACGTCGGGTACGACCAGCTGGGCACGCTCCTCATCTCCTGTCGATGGCGGCCGTGTTGTGGGGGCTGCTGCGGCACACCCGCTTCGGCACGCAGACGCGGGCCGTCGTCGACAACCCCGACCTCTCGGACATGATCGGCGTCCACGGCGACAACGTGCGCCGCGTGGCCTGGATCCTCTCCTCGGTCTTCGCCGCACTGGTCGGGCATCCTCATCAGCCCGTCCCAGGGTCTCGACGTGAACCAGCTGGTGCTGGTGGTGATCTACGCGTTCGCGCCGGCCGTGCTCGGGATCCTCTTCGGGCTGCCGGCGGCCTACCTCGGCGGCCTCGGGCTCGGGATCGCGGTCAGCGTGATGTCGAAGTGGTCCAACTCGGGGACCGTGGCCAACCTCGAGGCGGCGCTCCCCTACCTCGCTGCTCTTCATTCTGCTGGTCGTGTTCGGGACACGGCTCAAGACGGCGGGCTCGGGCGCCGTGGCCCAACGGCTGTCCGCGTTGCGCTCCGTCGGAGACGGTGCGGCGGCTGCGGTGGTCGGTCGGGTCGCTCCGGATCGAGCGCGGGCTGGCGGTCGGGCTCGGCGGCTTCGTGCTGGCCCTGCTGGTGCCGCTGGCGTTCCCGGGCCCCAAGCTCGACTTCCTGACGCAGGGGTTCATCTACGCGGTGATCGCGCTGACGCTGGTGGTGCTCACCGGGTGGGCGGGGCAGATCTCGCTGGCCCAGTTCTCCTTCGTCGGCGTGGGCGCCTTCACCGCCGGGCACCTGGCCGGCGCGCACGGGCAGCACTTCCTCTTCGCCGTGCTGATGGGCATGCTGTTCGCGGCGCCGCTCGGGATCATCGTCGGCCTGGTCTCGCTGCGGCTGTCGGGGCTCTACCTCGCCCTGGCCACGCTGGCCTTCGCGTTGGTGATGGACAACGTCGTCTTCAACCGCAGCGACGTGAGCGGCGGCCAGACCGGGATCACGGTGCCCCGTCCGCACTTCTTCGGGATGTCCTTCACCGGCCGGGCCGCCATGTACGAGCTGGCCGTCGTCGTGTTCGGCGCTGGTCGCGATCGTGGCCTACGCGCTGCGCCAGGGCCCCATCGGACGGCGGCTGCACATCGTGCGGGACTCCCCGCTGGCCGCGTCGACCCTGGGGGTCAACCTGACCGTCACCAAGATCGTCGTCTTCGTCGTCGGCGCCATGGTGGCCGCGCTCGGCGGCTCGCTCTACGGCGCCTGGCAACAGGCGATCACGCCGCAGGACTTCATGTGGTCCGCATCGCTCGCGCTGCTGCTCGTCGTCGTGCTGGGCGGGCGCTCGCTCATCTGCGGGCGCCGTGATCGCCGGGGTGGTCTACGTGATCCCGCTCGCTGCCGCAGATCCCGACCAAGATCAAGGAGCTCATCCCGCTGCTCGTGGCGCTCGGCGTGATCGGCCTGGCCCAGGAGCCCGAGGGCACGGTGGCGCTGGCGCGGCGCCAGACGCGCTACGTCCTGGGCGTCCTGCGCCCGCTGCCGCGGCGCACGCCACGGGCGCCCGGAGTCCGAGCGCCGGCGTACACGTCGGAACCGGGAAGGTCGTGCCGGGCCATGTCCGATAGCGCCGTGACGATGCCCGACGCCGGCCGTCCGACGCCGCCAGTGCCGTTCTGGCGGCCGAGGGGATCTCGGTGCAGTTCGGCGGCCTGAGCGCGCTGGACAACGTGACGTCTCGACGTGCCGCCGGGCCGGATCGTCGGTCTCATCGGCCCGAACGGCGCCGGCAAGACGACGATGTTCAACGTGCTCACCGGACTGCAGGAGGCCGAGCACGGGCCGCGTGCTCTTCGGGGGCGCACGACGTCTCGCGCTGGCCGCGCGCACCGGCGGGGCCGGGCCGGCATGGCCCGCACGTTCCAGCGCCTGGCGCTCTTCACCCGCATGACCGTGCACGACAACCTGGTGGCGTCGTGGGAGTCCTCGCACCGCGGCGGGGTGCTCGGGCGGGGCCGTCAGCAGCGCCGGCGCACGGGTGCGACGACGTCATGGACCTGCTCGACCTGTGGCCGCTGGCGGACCGGCTGGCCGGCGAGCTCTCGACCGGGCCAGGGCCGCATGGTCGAGCTGGGGCGGGCACTGTGCACCGACCCACGGCTGCTCCTCCTCGACGAGCCGGGCTCGGGCCTCGACGCCCAGGAGACGGCGACCTTCAGCGCGATCCTCCGGACGGTGACGTCTCGGGTCGACGCTGCCGCCGGCCGTCCTGCTGGTCGAGCACGACATGGCGCTCGTCATGGACGTCTGCGCCGATCTCACCGTGCTCGACTTCGGCAAGGTCATCGCGCGGGGCACGCCCGACGAGATCCGAACGAACGAGCTCGTGCGGGCCGCCTACCTGGGAGACGCCAGTGTCGTCTGACGCCGCCCTCGAGATCCGAGGCCTGCGCGTCGCCTACGGAGGCGTGCGCGCGCTGCACGACGTGTCGCTTACCGTGCCGCGTGGCGCCGTGGTGGCCCTGCTCGGTCCGAACGGCGCCGGCAAGAGCACGACCCTGCGCACGGTCTCGGGTGTGATGCGGGCGGAGACGCGGCACGATCACGTCGTTCGGCCGCCGGATCGACCGGATGCCGGCCTACCGGATCGCCCGCATGGGCGTCGTCCACGTGCCCGAGGGCCGGGGCATCTTCCCGAGCCTCGACGTGCGCGAGAACCTCGAGATGGCGGCCGATGGGACGCACGGGCGCGGGAACGGGGCGGACAGTGGCGGGAGCGCGATCGACGAGGCGACCGAGATGTTCCCGGTCCTCGGCAACCGCCTGCGCCAGACGGCCGGCAGCCTCTCGGGCGGCGAGCAGCAGATGTTGGCTCTGGCCCGGGCGATCATGGCCCGGCCCCGGCTGCTGATGGTCGACGAGATCTCCATGGGCCTGGCGCCGATCGTCGTCGGACACCTCTTCGAGGCCCTCCGCAAGATCGCCGCGACGGGTGCCAGCCTGCTGCTCGTTGAGCAGTACGTGGAGACGGCGCTCGAGCTGGCCGACTACGTCTACGTCATGGACAAGGGCGTCATCGTCGACGTCGGCGAGCCCAACGACATGCGTGTCCAGCAACCTGGCTGCGGCGTACCTGGGTGGCGCGGCATGACCAGGGGGGCCCGGAGCGCGGCGCGACGGATGGGCGGTGCGCCGCTGGCTGCCGGCACTGGCCCTGCCGCCGCTGATCGGTGCGGTCGCGATGGGCCCGCTGGCCGCGTCGGGCGGCGCCGACACCTCGCTCGTGGGGTACAACGCCTCGGCGTTGGCCATCGGCGCGCAGTTCGCCTTCAACGTGCCGGGCGTGGTGCCCCTGCCCAACGAGAACCTCATCGAGGATGACGTGCCTTTCGCCCGCGTCACGCTCGGCGCCGGTCCGGTCGTCGATTCCATCGGCGCGCCCTACTACCCGGGCGACATCGCGGCCAACCTGGGGACCCTGCTTCAGACGTTCGGCGCACCGGCCCTCCCGCTGAACGACCCGCTGCTGGCGGAGAGCAAGTACCCGACCTCGCCGGGCTACGCCGCCAACGTGACCTTCCCCAAGGGTGCCCCGAGCCGGTCCGGTGCAGGTCGCCCAGGGCACCGCCACGACCTCGACCGGGGGCGGGACGCCAGCCGGCACGGTCACCAACCTGTCGCTGGCCAACCTGCTCAGCCTCGGCAAGCTGCCGGTCATCGGCGGCGTGCTCTCGTCGACCTCGGGCAGCCCCATCGACGTCGGGAACATCAGCGCCACCAACAACGTCGTTGTCGGCAACTCGTGCGATCACGTCGACCGCCACCTCGACCCTGGGCGCGATCGACATCGCGGGCCTCGTCGACATCGCGGGCCTGACGTCGACGGCAGTCGCGAAGTCCGACGGGACGACGGGTACGCCGACAGCAACGGTGCATCTCGGCGATGTAACGGTCGACGGCACGGCGGCGTACATCGACGACACCGGCGTGCACATCGCCAAGAACGCGAACCCGCCCGTCGGCATCACGCTGGCGCAGCTCCAGCAGACCGTCAACTCCACGCTCGGACAGGACGGCGTCAACATCCGGCTCCTCGACCCGCAGCAGACGTCGAGCGGCGCACAGGCGTCGGCCAACTCGGGGGGGTTGGTGATCTCGTTGACCCACCAGTTCGCAGTCCCCTTCATCCCGGGAGAGCCGACGCATCCCGATCCCCGAGCTGGGCAACGTCGGGCTGCCGGCGGGCGACTACACGATGACGACGTCGATCACCTTCGGGCTGGCCCAGGCCAGCGTCAACGCCTCGGCCCCGGTGCCCAGCACGGGCACGACCGGGAACACGGGTGCCAGCGCCTCGACGAACCCGTCGACCCTGGGGACGCCCGGGACAACCGGGGTCACGGGCAACACGGGATTCGGCTCGTTCGGCTCGCAAGGTCTGGCGCAGAGCCTGGCGGCGCCGACGACGGGTACCACAGGTGGCGAGCGCACGCCGCACGCCGTGCCGACGAACGCCACCGCGTTCCCGATCAGCGGCATCCCGCCCCCAGTGGGCTGGACCGTGACCGCGTTACTGGCGTGTGCACTGCTCGCCTACCCGCTCTTGTTGCTGGCGCGCTGGCAGTTCGCCCCGGCCGGAAGGAGACGACCATGACGATCGACGTGGAAAATCAACTCGACGACATCTTCCGCGAGGGGATGTCGGCACCCGCCGACAGCCCCGGGAACGCTGTACCCCGAGGCCGGACCGGTGTCGGGGGACGGTGACCGCCGGGACGACGAGGGCGGCGGCGGGGGCGGTGGGCACACCAGGATGGCGCGCTGGGCGGAGAAGTACGACGTCCGCAACAGCTGGCAGGTGATCGCCGGGGCGATCCTCATCCCGCTCGGCGTCGTGTTCATCCTGCTGGGGTGGTACGGGGCGGCGCATGCCCGGGTGGTGCAGCAGCAGATCCCTTACATGGTGTCGGGCTCGTTCATCGGGCTCGGCTGCATGATCGTCGGGGGGCTGTTGTTCTGGGGGCACTGGCTGTACCGGATCTACGACCAGGCCGACCTGCACCACGAGGAGCAGCAGCGGGTGCTCGAGACCATCGCGGCGGCCTTGTTGGCGCAACGGGGTGACGGCACCGGTGCAGTGGCCGGCGCCGGTCCGGCGGCTTCCCTGGGCTCGTCGGCGGGCGTCGCAGGGGCGGGGGCAGGGGCTGCGGCGGCTACAGGCGAACGGGGGCCGACGACGTACTACGCGACGACGTCGGGGACGGTGTACCACCGGGCGGACTGCGCGGTCATCGCACACCACCCAGAGGACCTCCGTGTCCTGGGGCCGGACGGGATCGCAGACATGCGCGCGTGCCAGATCTGCTCGCCGGGAGCAGGCTGACTCGTTCGTCGGGGCGTATCGTCCGCTCGTGCAACTCTTCGATGCGGCGGCGGACGAGTACGACGCAGCTCGACCCGCGTATCCGGATCTCGTCTACGACCTCTTGGAGTCCCGGACCGGACCGCTTCGCGGCAAGCTGGTCGGCGACGGTGGCACCGGGACCGGCATCGTCGCCCGCCAGCTCCTCGAACGGGGGGCCCGTGTCATCGGCTTCGATCCCGGCCCGGGCATGCTGCGGCACGCAGCGCGGCGCCTCCCTCGCTCGCTCCTGGTGGCGGCCGAGGCTGCGCGGATGCCATTTCGCACCGGCTGCTTGGAGCTGCTGTGCTTCGGGCAGAGCTGGCACTGGGTCGAACAGGAGGCGGGAGCGCGGGAGGCGGCACGGGTCCTCCAGCCGGGAGGGTGCTGGGCGGCGTGGTGGAACCACCCTTGGGCGGACGGCGAGCCGTGGTTCGAGCGCTACTGCACCCTGACTGCGGAGCGGTGCGCCGGGTGGTCACGCGAGCAGCGGGACACCGATTGGTGCGCCAGTGCGATCCGTGGGAATCGCGACTTCCTCACTCCGGAACGAGACGACATCGAGTGGGAGCGCCGGGTCTCGGTCGACGACTGGCTGACCGATCTGCGGAGCCACTCCCACGTCATCGCCTTGAGCCCGACCGCACGCGATCGCCTGCTCGAGGATATCGAGACGGTGCTGCGGGAACGGTTCGCCGAGACCATGACCGTGCCTTACCAGACCCGGGTGTGGCTGGCGCAGCGTCGCGGGTCGACGCCCTACCAGCGAAGGGAGCGCGGACGCGAAGTCCAGTTGTTCGACGAATCGAGCGGCCGCGTTCTCAGTACTGCCAGACCCGCACCCAGTCGACCTTCGTCGTTGCCGGCAGATTCGTGGTCCACGACTGGAACCCGTTACTGGTGCCGATCCCGAGGGCCTGGGTCAGATTGAGGAAGAACGGCTGGGTGTACGGCTCGGGCGGCTTGTCGGGGTACGTCGCGTATGGCGCATACGTGTCCGCGAAGCAGGCGACGCCGTCGTAGTACGTGGTGATGGTGGTCGGCGTCCACATGACCGCATAGGTGTGCCATTGCCCGGCGGTGGTCTCACCAGCGATCGCGCAGTTGTCGTTGGTGGCGTTCGGGTCCCGCGTGGAGCCGTGGTAGTGCACGACGGGAACGTCGAGATTCGGATACTTCGAATAGAACTCGCCGAAGTCGATCTCGCCGCTGTCGGGCCATGCCCCGTAGAGGGTCTCGTTCAAGGGATAGAGCCAGAGCGTCTCCTGCACGCCGCGGGTGGCCAGCGCCGGCAATTCGACCCTCGCCTGGAAGTAGCCGTACTGCTGGCTGAAGAGGCCCATGGAGTCGACCATGCCACCCACGTACTTCGTCCAGAAGCTGTGCATGATCTCGTTGCACTGGAACCCCTTCCCGTTCGAGACAACGGAGAGGTTGAGGTACCCGCCCGTTTCCGAAATCGTTCTCGGGTCGTTCATGTAGCAGACGTACGAGCCCGACGGCCCCGTGTGGTAGCTGCTGTTGCTCGTCAGCATCGGCTGCCAGTTGGACGTGTTCAACGACGTCCCGTTGAACTCGTCGTCGAAGGTGCACGACCATTGGCCCGACGGGGAAGCGATGGGCGGCGTCGTACCCGAACAGGATGCTCCGGTCGCATGCAATGCGTGCGCGGCGGCTCCCGCTGACGTGACGCCGAGCGTCATCGTGAGCCCGGTGAAGAGCAGTGAGCCGGCCAGCGCGCACGCGGCGGTGCGCCGACGCGATTTGGATTGCGACACGATCGTCCCTCCCACCCAGGTTGCCGCTGGGCTTGCCCCTTTCCTGCTTCCGGAAACCCCGCTTGAGGGCAAAACTTGTGACGAAATTGGTACGGCAACCCGCGCGTAGCCGAACGCACCCATCTGAGGCACCGGTTTCGCCGCCGCCTACCCCTACCCCCGGGTGGGTTCCGCAGCCGACTCGAACAGCTAGACCGACTCCACCGTCTCGAAGACGATGGGCGCGGGAAGGGCACCGTTCTGGTTGTCGGCCTCGATCGGGATGATCGTGTCGATCTCGTCCTCGACAGCGGGCGCGTCGGGCGTGATGCGACGCGCGCAGTGCACCAGCATGGCGAACGCCGCCACCGAGTAGATGGCGTAGCCGACGCAGATGCCGGCGATGGCGGCGATGACCCCCCAGAGAACGCCGGCCGTCACGGAACAGCCGAACAGGACCGGGATCATGACGATCGAAAGGCGGAGATTCTCCTTGGCCGCGCGGATCGAGCGGAGCCCCGCCGCAAAGGCCCCGGAGAGAGCGGTCAGCGCAAACGCGAGCCCCATCAGCGGAACCATCCGGTGAGCTGCGGGCCACGTCGGGCCGAGCGCCTTGGTCATGGCATGCACCGGGATGAAGTAGACGAGGGCGCCCCAGCTCAGCATGACCACGGCCGTCGCCGCTCCCGCGAGAACGACGAACCGGAGCGCCTTGCCGACGTTGACCTGGAAATAGCGCGCCGCCAGGGCGACCATCGACGTGACGATGCCCTGGGTCAGCACGGTGATGGGCCCGAAGGCGACCTGCGCCAGCTTGAACTGGCCGATCACGTCGACCGAGAAGATGGCGATGAAGATGTAGATGGCCACGTAGGTCCAGGAGCTGACCAGCAGCCATTGGCCTGCGAAACGGAAACCGACATCGCGCTCGCTGTTGAACCAGAAGCGAATGAGTCCCAGGAGGTCCTTCCTCCCCAGGTGGTTCCACAACGTGTAGACGCCGACGGCAGCACCCGCCGCGCTCCAGGATCCGAAGAGCCAGGGCAGTGACACGAGGTGTGCGTGGCGCAGCACGATGTAGCCGACGACCGACAGGAACAGCCACGAGGCATCGAGGCCGATGGCGTAGGCCGGGTTGTAGCGGCTGATGCCGAGATAACGGGAATAATCCTGCGCGGAGAGCAGCGGAAGCGACACCGCAAAGATGACGAAGGTCAGGCGCAGCTCGGGGCTGAAGGCGGCGCTGAGCACGAGCACCAGCAGGGCCATGATGGACGAGCACGCGATCGCCGAGATATAGCCCGCCCGTTCGTACTTCCTCATCACGCCCTCGTCGGTGTCGTGGCGGGTCATGAGGCAGTCGCTGGTAAGGCTCCGGATCAGGCCCTGCGTGAGGATCCAGGTCGTGTTGACGATGGCGAAGACGCCCAGGACGTTGGCATGGCTGTAATGGGCGATCCCGAACGAAAGCGCGAAGTTGTTGGCGCTCGAGAAGCCCTGGTCGACGACCGTGAGGCCCATGACGCGTTTGCGTGACGCCGTGGTGCGCAGCGATTTCGGGATCGCACGCACCCGATCCACGCGCTCGGACCATGTGCTCCCGTGCGCCACCGATGGCGCCGCCCGGCCGTCGACGCGTCGTTGGCCGTTGCCTCTTGCGGACGGGGAAACGAGGTTGCGGTCCTCGAGCAGGAAGGCGACCGGATCTTCGCGACCGCCGGCGGGCACGACGGGATCGCCGGGTGGGCCCACCGAGCCCGTCGTTGCGTCCCCCGTCCTATCCTCCACGAGTCGTCATCCAGGGCTCACCGCGTGATGGGTGTGGCACCCTCGCTCATCTGGTCGAAGATCCACTTGTAGGTGTTCTGCAGGCCGTCCTCGAGCGAGATGGACGGCGCCCAGCCCAGCTTCTCCGCGATCAAGGTGTTGTCGCTGTTGCGACCACGTACTCCTTGCGGCGCCGAGGTGTTGTAGTTGCGCTTGAGAGTGACGCCGGCGATGCCCTCGACGATGTCGACGAGCTCGTTGATCGTCACGAGTTGCTCGGAGCCGATGTTGAGCGGCTCGCGGACGTCACTCGCCGTGAGGCGGAGCGTGCCGTCCAGGCAGTCGTCGATGTAGGTGAAGCTGCGGGTCTGGAGGCCGTCGCCCCAGATCTCGATCTCGTTGGTCCCGTTCAGCACGGCCGCGGCCACCTTGCGGCAGATGGCGGCCGGCGCCTTCTCCCGGCCACCGTCATAGGTCCCGAGCGGCCCGTAGACGTTGTGGTAGCGGGCGACGCGGGTCTCGAGTCCGAAATCCTCGTAGAAGTGGCGGGCCATGCGCTCGCTGAAGAGCTTCTCCCAGCCGTAGCCGTCCTCGGGCATGGCCGGGTAGGCGTCCGCCTCGCGCAGAGGCTCCACTTCGGGCGACTCCTGCTTGCCTGCGGCGTACACACAGGCGGAAGACGAATAGAAGAGGCGCTGCACACCCTTCTGCCGGGCCGCCTCGAGCATGTGGGTCGAGATCAGCACCGAGAGCATGCACAGCGCCTTGTTGTTCTCGATGAAGCCCATGCCACCCATGTCCGCGGCCAGGTTGAAGACGGTGTCGATGCCCTCGCAGGCGCTCTGGCACACGGCCAGGTCCTGCAGGTCGCCCTGGCGGCTGTCCACGTCGTCAAAACGCTGGTGCCACTCGTCGAGCGCCACCCGGTCGACCCCGCGCACGCTCTCGACGCCCATGTCTCGCAGCCGTGCCACCAGGTGGCCGCCGATGAAGCCACCGGCACCCGTCACCAACACGTTCTTCATCGGACTTGTCCTCTCCCTTTTCCCATGTCAGAAGGCCTGCACCGCCTCGACTCTTGTTGAAACGTCCCGGCGGCCCTCACCTTGTCGTCCCTCCTGCAAGCCCGGCACCGGCCGGGTCCGGGTGCGGGTCGGCAACCAGGTCCCCGAAGGCCCCCAGGAACTGGTCGGCCGCGGTCTCGGGACTGAACGTCTGCTCGGCGTAACGACGCCCGGCCCGGCCCATGGCCCGGCGGCGTTCGGGGTCGTCCAGCAGCGCGGCGGCCTCCTTGACGACGCGGACGCGATCGGAGGGGTCGACCACGACGCCGGCCTCCTGCGAGGTCAGGATCTCCGCCACCGAATTGTCGGGTGGCAGCGCACCGAGCACGGCGCGGCTCGAGCACAGGTAGGTCAGCACCTTGGAGGGCACCGAGAACTTGGATGCGTCCGGCTCGAGGATGGCGACGAGCAGATCGGCGCTCGCCATCATCTCGGGAAGATCCCCGTACGGTTGGAAGTCGAGCAGGATGACGTTGTCCGCGCCCTCCTGCGCCTTGTGCGCCTCGAGCCAGTCGCGGCCCTTGCCCTCCGACACGACCACCACGCGCGCGTCGGGGTGGGAGGTGCGCAGCCCCGCCGCCATCTCGGCCAAGATGCTCGGGTCGTGCTTCAGGCCGAGTGTGCCCGAATACAGGACGACCTGGTTGTCGCTCAGCCCCTTGTTCCGGCGCCACGGGTTGTCGGACGGGTGGACGGGGATCTCGTCGATGGGCGCCCAGTTCGGAACGATCGTGGTCCTTCCGGCGACCCCCCACTCCGACAAGCGCTCGAGGAACGTCGGCGAGATCGCGACGACCGCGACGCTGCGACGCGCGATCCCCCGCTCGACGCGGTCCGCGATGCGGCCAATGACGCTCCCGAGCACGGGGATGCGCCGGCGGGCGGCGACACCGATCGCCTCCGAATAGATGTCCTGGTGCCAGAACACCATCGGGATGCCGCGGCGAGAGAGCTGGCGCGCCAGCACCCAGTGCGCAAGCAGCGGCACATTGCTGATCACCGCGACGGCCGGGTCCTTGACGGCGATGGCGTGTGCCGCCGTGCGCCCGTACTGCAGCTCCTGGCGGAGGCGGGTGCGCGTGGAGTACTTGGCGAACGTGCCGTCCATCTCGACCGGCTCGAACGCGAGGGTGGCCGGGTCGGCGGGCTCGTGCTGCAGGGAGCCGCGGCCGGTCGTGTAGGAGGGGCAGTACTGGTGCGTCACCTCGTAGCCGCGTCGGGACAGGGCACGGCTCAGCTGTGCCTGGCCCGGATGGCCCGAGTAGTCGTGTACGACGATCCGCGACGAGCGGGCAGGCAACGTGTGGAACCCCCTATGTCCCTCGGTGAAGACCCTCCGTCAGATAACGGGCCAGGCCGAGGGAACTTGCAGTCCGGCTGCGAAATACCGCCCTGTCCTGCTGGGTTGTCCCAATGGGCATTGCAGCAGCCGTTCTGCGGGGCGCCGTAGGGTCCCTGGGGCTCTGCGGCGGAGGCTGGTGGGCACCAGGCCGATTTCCGGCGCGCGCTACCGTGCGCCCGTGCGCGTCCTGGTAAATGCCCTGCCCGTCCGCGGCACGAGCCTCGGCGTGGTCACGGAGAACCTGCTGCGGGGCTGGGACGAGGCCGACGATGTGCACGTCGTGCTCCGACCGGGCGTCGAGCTGGAGCTCCCAGAGCGCATGACCAAACACCCCGTCGGGGGGCAGCGCCTCCTCGCCATGGAGAGGGCCGTCCCCGAGCTCTGCCGCCACCTCCAGGCCGACGCCATGCTGGGCGTGACACCGGCCAGCACGATCGGGCCCCTCCCCTGCCCCGCGGGTGGTCATCTCGCTGGACGTGCGCCACGAGATGCGGCCGCAGCAGTTCAGCTACCGAACGCGCCTGCTCCGGGGCGTGAGCTACGGCATTGGCTACCGGCGCGCCGATGCCATCGTGACGATCTCGCACCGCACGCGCGAGGACCTGCTCCGCGTCCACCCCTGGCTGCGGCGCCAGACGATCACCGTCGCCCAGCTGGGTGCCGATCACGTCCTCCGATGGCCCCCGGCCGGGGTCGGGCGGCGCCGAGTACGCGCTCGCGTTCGGTCAGTGGGGCAACAAGAACGTGGGGCTCGTGCTCGACGCCTGGGCACGGTTGCAGCGCGATGGCGGCGACCCGCCGCCGCTCGTGATCGTGGGGCTGCCGGAAGCAGAGAGGGCGAAGGTGCGGGCGGACGCGACGGCGCGCGGCCTGGGCGAGCTCGTCACCGTCAAGCCGTGGCTCGACCCCGACGAGTTCCGGCGGCAGTTCACGGGGGCGTCACTTGTCGTGTTCCCCTCCGATTACGAGGGTTTCGGCCTCCCGGCGCTCGAAGCGATGCGCCTCGGCATCCCTGTCGTCGTCACTCCGGACCCCGCGCTCTTCGAGGTAACAGGCGGACTGGCCACCGTCATGGACGGCTGGGACGCGGCAGCGCTGGCGCGGGCCGTACCGGTGGCGCGCTCGCTGAGGGCGGAAGACCTCGAGCGCGGCGTCAAGCACGCGTCCGCGTTCACGTGGGGACGCACCGCGGCGACGTGCGAAGGACGCTGGTGGAATGTATCGACGCCGCCGGGAAGCCCTGAGGCAGAGGCGCGCGGCGACGCCCTCGGCTATTTGGTCCAGCCGAGATCGTCGAGCGTGCGGCCGATGGCCGGAATGTCGGCCTCGATGTCGCTCACGAGGAGCTCGGACAGCGACAACGGCTTCGGATCGCCCCTGCCGAGGACGTAGCGGTACTCGAGACCGGGCACGACTTTCGGCCAACTTCCAGTAGCAGGTGTTGACGCCGCCGGAGGGAAACAGCTCGATCACGGCCGCACCGGGAGCCGCGAACGTGAGGTTGACCAACCCAGCACTGTGCGCGCCCACGATCATCGATGCCTGTGCGAACGTCTCGATCTGTTCGAGGGCGGACAGCTTCCCGGGGTCGACCATGTCGAAGCCGTGACCGCTGAGGTAGTCCATCAACTCGGGCTCGTTGTCGACGCGGCGGTTGTTCATGGCGCCGCCACGGGTGACGTAGATCGCCGCGGCCTTCGATCCGCTTGATCTTCGGCGGCAGCAGGGTGCGGCGCAAGTACTCGATGACCCACGGCGGATTGATGATGGTCATCGAGGCCGGCGTCGGGACGATCAGCGTCTCGGCAACGACGTGGCGGGTCTCGGAGCTGTCGATAACCCGTCCCAGGTCGATGCCCATCATCTCGAGCAACTCGCGCTGGAAATGGGTGGACTTCGGCGCATACCAGAGGTCGGGCGGTGCGACGTCAGGACATTGCTCGAGCACGCCGAGGCGAGGCAGCACATCGATCATGAAGTGGTAGTAGTTCGTGTCGCCCTGCAGCGCGAGGAGGCCGAGCCTTCCACCCACTTCGAGGGGCAGGCCGGGGAAAGGGTGCAGGAAGATCGGGTGTTCGCGGGCGCGACTGGTCCCGAAGTACAGGCTCACCTCGACGAGCAGAGTCGTCGTTGCCCGTGATCACCGCGTTGTGCGGTGACAGGACGCGGCCGTGCGGGAGCTCGGCGACGGCGACGCGGCGGACGTGCTCCGAGAGCCACGGCACGTAGTCAGCGCTGCGATCGGGGAGGCCCTTCGGGACGGTGCGAGTCAGCATCTCGGGCGGTCGGACCGTCAGGCAGCGTCCGCCCGTGGTGGCGCCGCCTCCTCCATGCTCTCCACGTACCCGGTGGGCAGGTAGCCACCGCGCAACTGACTGGCGCGTACGGTCGCCGGCGCGACCATGCGGGTCGCCTGTGTGTACGCCGGCTTGAGGTACGGCCACATGGGGCGCAGGCGCGGTGACAGCCGGACCACCGCTAGGCCTCCCGCGGGCCAGGGCGACGCTCCCGGCACTGTCATGCCGTTACGCCGCCGGCCGGCGGCGGGCGAAGACGACGAGACCCATCCAGGTGCTCGTCGGCAGATAGCGCTCGGTAGCGCCGATCACCTTGCGGAGGCGGGGCCACGGCTTGAAGTACTGCTCGAGCCCGGTGCGATGGGCCAACGCCCAGTCGAAGTCTGCGTCGAACACCCGGGCCAGATCGCGCGCGCGTGTTCATCTTGTAGGCGGTGTGAAACACGTCCTGCGCTTCGCGGTCCAGGTTGCAGGTGGGCGACGGCGCCGGCGTGACGCTCGTTGGGCACGACTCGGGCGACGACCGAGAGCAGGGAGCGGCGGCTGACGGTGCGCCCGACGAAGGTGCCGCCCGGGCGCAGGACGCGGGCCAACTCCTTGACGAAGGCCTCGGGGTCGGTCACGTGCTCGAGCACGTAGTCGCTGACGGCCAGGTCGACCGACGCGTCGTCGAGCGGCCAGCGGCCGTCGTCGCCGATGAGGCGGAACTCGTCGATGACCGGGTTGGCCGTGCCGGCGTCCTCGATGTCGATGCCGATGACGGTGCGACCCGGGCCCCGGAGGTCCTGCCAGGGGCCGCCGGGCTGGTCGAGCTCGACGGCGGCGCCGCGGCCGCATCCGACCTCGACGACGAGCTTGGCGTGGGCGGCGAGCGCCTGGGCGCTGACGAAGAAGACGTGGGCGCTGTCGGTGCCGAGGATGCGGTCGTCGAACATCTCGCCGAGGCCGAGGTAATCCGACGGGGCCGACTTCGGGGTGCGGGCGCGACGCGGCGCGCTCGTCGCCCCTCTTGGTTCGGTGTTCGGCACGCGCTTATGGAGAACCTGGGAGGGCGCGGCGTGCCGGCCGCGGCCGTCAGTGGTGTCCAGGGCCGGCGGGTCACGGGCGCGCGCGCGGCGGGCCCGTCGGTTTCGACTGGCGCCGGATCCGCTGCGGCGTGCCGGCCGACCGTGCCGCGGACCCGGCGCGGCTGACCGTTGGTGACGAGTGCCGGTGTTTCGGGCAGTTCGACCGGGAGCGCGATGGCGTCGTGGGCGGGCGCCGGCGGCGGTGCGTAGTCGCGGAACGTGAGCGCGAGGAGGAACGGCATCCAAAACCATCGGTCGACCAGTTCCGGGCCCTGCATGGCGAAGAACAGATCGGCGACGCATGCCGCGAGGACCACGTCGCGCATGGGGTCCCAGTTCTTTCCGGCGCGTATTCGGCCGTGCAGAAGCCGACTGAAGGCGGAGCCCACCATGATGATGAGGCCGACCAGCATGAAGATGCCGCCGCCATACCAGTACAGGGCAATCAGGTTGTGCGGCGGGTAGTACACGTAGAGCGACCTGTCGAAGTAGACGGCCAGCGTCTGCTGATCGAGCCCGTGACCGGTGATGGGCTTCTGGAGGATCTCGCTCCAGGCCTTGTCGATGGTGTCGATGCGCAGTTGCAGCGTCCCGCCGCCCGACCCCGCGTTGGAGTTCGTCGTCTTTTCGATGCGCGTGATCGGATCGAGTTTCGAGCCGCGGTCGATCACGCCGAACACGAGCAGGTAGACGGCGGCCAGTGCGAGCACGACGGACACGACCGTCTTGAGCGGCACCCCGCGGGCGATGAAGAGCACGAGGAGCCCGACGATCACGGCCCCCATGCCCGAGACGCTCGCGGCGAGCAGGAGCGCCATGGCGATCACGAGGACGCAGCCGCTGAGGTACCAGTGCCGGCGCCAGCCGATCTGGAGCAGCAGTCCGACGCCCAGGATGATGCCCAAGGCGAACACGATGCCGGCCAGGTTCGGCTGGTTGCTGAGTCCGACCGCCCGCGAGTTGCCGCCGATCGTCCCGCTCCCCGCGGCGATGGAGCCGGCTTTGGGGAGGAAGACGTGCAGCGTCACCTGCAGGATGGCGACGAAGGCCGACAGCGATGCTCCCGGCGATGAAGAACCCGATGGCGCGTTGGAGGTGCAGCGTCGTGCCCAACTGCTGGCGGAGCAGGTACTGCAGGATGAAGAACACGTAGACCGCGTTGAACACGACGATGACGGACTGCGGCACCGCGTCGGCCTGCGTGCTCGCCAACATGCCGGCCAGCAGGAACATGAACGCGCCGACGTACCAGGCGGGCGTCCGGGGTGCCCGGGGCGGCGGTTTTCGGGCGAGGACGAGAAAGATGAAACCCAGCAGGAAGATGGCGTCGCTGACGTTCAGACCATGGGTGACCTTGAACCGCAGCAGGGGCAGGAAGAACATGCCGACGTACAGAAAACCGCGTGAGATGAACACGAAGAGGTCTTCCTGTTTCGACGCCTTCTTCCAACTCGCCCACGCCCCGGCCACCTGCACCCCCTAAAAATACATGGCGGCCCACAGGCAAAGACAAAGAATTCCACCTGCGGACCCCTGTAGCATTTCGAATCCTCCCTTCGGCGGAGGATGATTCAATCGTTTGGCTGAGTTGGAGAACCACAAGGAAGCCAAACCTTGTGGGTTAATCTCCCAAATGGATCAGGTCAAGACTGAAAAGGATTACTCTCCTACCACAGCGGAGACACAACGGGTTCGGACGATTGTGACTGAGAACAGTGACCATTTCGGCACGCGTCAGCCGGCGGTGCAGGCCAGCGAGCGTTCGGGGATCGCCGAATACGGGCGCATCCTCTGGGACCGCAAGTGGATCATCATCATCGTGTTCGTCATCGGCGTCGGCGGCGTGCTCGGTTACTGCGTGATCAGCGGAAAGACGTACACGGCGGAGGCCACTGTGCTGCTCGAACCTCCGGTGTCGACGCTCTTCTCGAGCCAAACGGCCAACAACGCTACAACTGCGCTCGTCAACGTGCAGGACGTCATCCAGGTCATGCAGAGCTCGTCGGTCTCCAACATCGTGTCCCGGACGATCCCCAACCCCCCCTCGGTCTCGGTCGCACAGGTGGGAACGCTCGCAACCACCGACGTGGTGACCGTGTCCGCGTCGTCGAGCAGCCCGGAGACCGCGGCCGCCGCAGCCAACGCCTACGCCAACGCCTACATCAACTTCGAGCGCGGCATCGACAAGGGCGTGTTCACCTCGGCCGCAACGCAGGTCTCCAACAAGCTGCAGACGGTGCAGCTGGCGATCTCCAACCTGGACAACACGATCAGGTCGACGCCGACAGGCGTCAGCCAGACCGCCGAGGAAGTGCAGCTCGGTGACCTCGAAAACCAGCAGTCCTCTTTGGAGAACCAACTGCAGGAATACCAGTTCGCGGCTACCCAGGGCACGGACACCGAAGTCGGCCGGGTGATCTCCTCCGCCTCCGTCCCGACCAAGCCCTCGTCGCCGCACACGATCGAATACGTGATCCTCGCGGCCATCTTCAGCCTCATCGTTGGCATCGGCCTCGCGCTGCTGGTCAACGCGATCAGCCCTCGCCGGGTGTAGCACCGCCGGGAGTAGCCCCCGGCTTGGGGGATCGCCCGGCGAAGCCGGCGGTGGCTCGCCGTCACGGCATACACCCGGAGCAGGGGAAACAGGAGCGCTCCGGCCCGTCCGGGTGTCCCAGCGGCTGCAACCGCAGGTCAGGGCCCGAACCGACGTTCTCCAGGGGAACGAGGAGACGGCCCGGTCGGGGGCCGGCTGGAGGCTCGGGGGTTTTCGGATTGCCGGCGCATCATCGAAGAAAGCACGAGACGCGCCGCTGGCACAGCGGGCGCCGTTGGCGCAGCGGGCGCCGTTGGCGCGGCACCGTGTCGTGGCGCCTGTTCATGGGGGCGTGCGCGCTCGCCATTCCGTTCTCCGCCTTCGTCGTCGGGCAGTTCGTCCCCAGCCAGCACGGTCCGGGCGGGGTGCGTCTGGCCGCGCAGCGCACGTCATCGACGCGGTCGAGTGAGCGTGGAGGTGGTCACGGGAGCCTGAAGGGCGCGGGGAACAGTTCGAAAGCTGTAGCCGCGAACGTCGCGTCGAGTGGCGCGGCAAGCGGCTCGGCGAGCAACTCGGGGCAAACCGGCGCCCCAGCGACCGGCGCGTCTTCCGGTAGCGCAACGTGGTCGCCTCAGCCCGCCGCGTACGGCACCGGATCGGTGCTCGACCAGCCGGTCACGATGGCCGACGGCACGGTGCTGAGGGCGGACGTCTACTTCCCCACAACCGCCGGCACCACGACCGCGGCGCCGGGGCACTTCCCGGTGCTGTTGCAGCAGACGCCGTACGGCAAGGCGTTCATCGTCTACGCGGCGGCGATCGCACAGACCGACGTGAACTACCTGGTGGACCGCGGCTACATCGTGGTTGTCGCCGACGTGCGCGGCACGGGCGACTCGGGTGGCACGTTCGACCTCTTCGACCCGACCCAGTCCACCGACGGCGCCACGCTGGCCCGCTGGGCCGCCGGCCTCCCCCTGAGCAACGGTGAGGTGGGGCTGTTCGGCGAGTCGTACATGGGCATCAACCAGTTCCAGACCGTGGCGGCGGCTGGGAAGGGCTCGCCGATCAAGGCGATGTTCCCGATCATTGCGGGGAACGACATCTATGCCGACACCGTGACACAAGGGGGCATTCCCGATGCGGAATTCGACGCGACCTACATCGCGTTGTTGTCGGGGCTCAACCTGACCAACCCCGCGCTGCAGCCGCTGGTCGAGGCGGCGTCGAGCGGCAACACGCAGCTCCTGGCGATGGGGTTGTTGGGACTGGCGCCGGATGTGGCCGCCCACAGTCCCGTTCTGGTCGACTTCTTGAAGGAGGCGCTGGCCATCGAGACAGGCCAGGGCCCGCAGGCGTACGACGGGACGTACTGGTCCGGCGCGCAGCCCGGCAGGTGACCTGCCGGCCGTTGTCGCCGACCACATCCCCGCCTTCTTGGTGGGCGGCTGGAACGACCTCTTCGAGTCGGGCGAGCCGATGAACTATGTCGGCCTGCAGAACCTCTACGACGGGCGGCCGCAGACGGCCGCAATGACGGCGGGCCAGACGGTCACGCCGCGCTACCAGCTGCTCATGGGCCCGTGGCAACACGTGACGACCGGCACGGGCGTGAACATCTCGGCCCTCGAGCTCGAATGGTTCGACACCTGGCTGTTGGGCGAGCAGACGCCGCTGTCGACGACCACGACGCCGTTGCACCTCGACATCCGCAACTCGGGCCCGGACACGGGAAGCTGGGTGGACGCCGCGGACTGGCCACTGCCGAACGCCACGCCGACCTCGTACTACTTCGGGGCCGGCTCGAGCGGGACAGATTCGGTGTCGCAGAACGACGGCACGCTGTTGCTGTCGGCGCCGACGTCGGGGACCGGATCGGACGAAGTGCTCTGGACCGGCGCGACGAGCCCGTGCGACGTCCAGACGGACCAGTGGGGCGCGGGGGCGCTCGCCTTGGGGTTCCAGTCCATCCGCACGAACGACCCATGCGATCTCAACGACGTGACACTGGGTGCGGGACCCGGATCGCTGGTCTACACCTCGGCGCCGTTCACCTCGCCGGAAGTGCTGGCAGGCCCGATCGACGCGACGGTGTACGTGACGTCGATCACAACCGACACCGAGCTCGCGGCCACCGTCGAGGCTGTCTCGCCCACCGGCGAGAGCCTGCCGATGTCGTCGGGGGCGCTGCTGGGGTCGATGCGGGCGCTCGACGCGACCAGCACCTGGACGACGTCTTCGGGGGCCGTGCTCCGGCCGGTCCATCCCTTGACCCAAGCGTCGGCACAGCCGGTCGTGCCGGGGCAGGTGACGCGAGAGGACATCCAGGTCTTCCCGACGATGACCGAGCTACCGGCTGGCTGGCGGCTCCGGGTGACCATCACGACCGGGGACACGCCGCACCTGTATCCGTCGCTGGCCCAAGCGCCGCACCTGTTCGGCGGGATCTACAACGTGCAACGCAACGCCGAGGCGGCCTCCTCGCTGACGGTGCCGTTGGCGCCGGTGTCCGCCTTCAGCGTCCCGTGTGGGGACGTGTGTTCGCCGCAGGGGCCCTGAGACCTCGTTCGTCCCTCGCCTCGCGGTCGTATACGAGAACGGTCGGCAGGTCGCCGTCTGGGTGTGTATGCGGTTTTGTTCTCGATCCGGCAGTCTCTAGAACGTCTTCCGGGCAAATACTCGATCCTCGTTATAGAAAACCCGGGATTGAGAACCCAGGCGCGTACAGATCCTCAGCGAAGACCTGCGAGGGCAGGCATATAGCGATACGACGGATTCTCCGGGGGCCTTCAAGGGAGGGGTGGGCGCCCCGCCCCCGGGACCATTGGCATAAACGAGGGGTTAATTTCGGCGGCACCGTGCCCGCCTCTCCCGACGATCTACCCGCGCCTGACCAGCACTTTCGTGGATCGGCACCGGGAGGCACGCCGGGCGGGGTGGAGGCAGAACCGGGCGGCATCTCCCTAGAGGAGATCGAGGACGCGGTCGTCGACGGGGACAGCGTCGTCCCAGCTCGGAGCGGCACGGCCCGGGCGGCGCTCTCGCACCGCACCTTCCGGATCGTCTTTCTCGGTGCGTTCGCCTCCAACGTCGGCACCTGGATGCAGAACGTGGTTCTGGGCGCCTATGCCTACGACCTGACCCACTCGGCCACGTTCGTCGGGGTCATCATCTTCGCCCAGCTCGGGCCGACGCTGGTGCTGCCCATGGTGGGCGGCCTGCTGGCGGACAAGGTCGACCGGCGGCGCTTCCTGATCCTCCTCTCGCTCGAGCAGCTCGTGTTCTCGCTCGGCGTCGCCCTGGTCGTCGCATCGCCGCACCCTTCGCACGTCCTCCTGGTGGTGATGGTCTTGATGGTCGGGTGCGGCAGCGCGATGTTCGGACCGGCCTACTCGGCGATCCTCCCCGGGTTGGTGGGCAAGGCGGACCTGCCCGGCGCCATTTCGCTGAACTCGGCCCAGATGAACGCGTCGAGGGTCATCGGTCCGGTCATCGGCGGGGTCCTGTACTCGCTCATCGGGCCGGGCTGGGTCTTCGTCGGCAACGCCGCGACCTATCTCTTCGTGGTGGCCGCCCTGCTGATGGTGACGTTGCCGGCGGTGCCGCAGGCGGCCGAGGGCAGCCGGTGGCGCCAGATGACGGCCGGCATCCGGGTGGCGCGGGAGGACCCGGTCGTGGGCCGCTGCCTGGTCACGGTGTTCGTGTTCTCGCTGTTGGCGCTCGCCTTCATCGGGCAGATGCCCGTGGTGGCGGCGCACAACCTCGGGATCAATCTCTCCACATCGCCCGACTACGGGATCCTCTATGCCTGCTTCGGTTTCGGTGCACTGATCGGCGCCATCTCCATCGGCACTGTCTTCGCCCGGACCTCCAAGCCGATGCTGGTGCGAGTGTGCCTGGTCGGGTACGCGCTGACGCTGTGCGCGTTCGCGCTGGAGCGCGGCCCGCTGCCGGCGTACATCAACGTCGCGGTCACCGGCGCGTTCTACTTCGCGTTCATCACAGCGCTGAACACGACATTGCAGGCGCGCCTGGCCGAGGGGGTGCGCGGCCGGGTCATGGCGTTGTGGATGATGGGCTTCGGCGGCACGGTCGGCATCGGCAACCTGCTCGTGGGGCCCGTCGTCGAGGCCGTGGGGATCACGGACGTGCTGCTGTTCGGCGCGCTGGTGGCCCTGGTGCTGGCCTGGTACGCCGACGTGCGCCCGCCCGGCGACTCGGTTCAGGTCGTGCTGGGCGCGGAGCTCGCCCAGTAGGCGTCGCGGAGGGGCTTCTTGTAGAGCTTGCCGTTGTCGCCCCGCGGGAGCTCGTCGACGAAGTCGACCGTCTTCGGGCACTTGTAGTGCGAGAGGTGCTCGCGGCAGAAGGCGATGATCTCCTGCTCGAGCTCGGGGCCCGGCGTGATGCCGGGAGCGGGCTGGACGACCGCCTTGACCTCCTCGCCCATCTCGGGCTCGGGGACGCCGAAGACGGCGACGTCTTCGACGGCGGGATGGAGCACCAGGACGGCCTCGATCTCCTGGGGGTAGATGTTGACGCCACCCGACACGATCATGAACTGCTTGCGATCGGTCAGGTAGAGGAAGCCATCTTCGTCGAGGTGGCCGACGTCCCACAGCGTGGCCCAGCCCTTGTCGTTGAAGGACTGGCGCGTCTTCTCGGGGTCGTTGTTGTACTCGAAAGTCACGCCGGCCCGGCTGCTCCCGGTGCCGAAGTACACGACGCCGTCCTCGCCCGGCGCGAGGTCCTCGCCGTCCTCGCCGCAGACGTGCGCCTCGCCCCAGATGCACCGACCGACGGAGCCCGGGTGCGTGAGCGCCTCCTCGGAGGTGATCCAGGTCAGGCCGAGGCCTTCGGTGCCCGAGTAGTACTCGTGGATGATCGGGCCCCACCACTCGATCATCCGCTTCTTGACCTCCGGGGCGCAGGGCGCGGCGGCGTGCACGACGGAACGCAGCGACGTGACGTCGTGGGCGGCCCGTTGTTCGTCGGTGAGCTTGAGCATGCGGACGAACATGGTCGGCACGAACTGCGCGTGGGTCACCTTGTGCTGGTCGATGAGCTCGAGGGCGCGCGTGGGGTCGAATCGATCCATGAGGACGACGGTGCCGCCCATGCGCTGGATGGTCATCGACCACACGAGCGGCGCCGAGTGGTAGAGGGGCGCAGGGCTGAGGTAGACGTCGCCCTCCTTGAAGCCCATGATGCCGTCGAGCATCGGCACCAGCGTGGCCGAGGTGCCGAAGGGCTGGTGCGTGAGGGCGCGGCGGACGCCCTTGGGGTGCCCGGTGGTGCCCGACGAGTACAGCATGGCGAAACCCTCGAGCTCGTCATCGAGGGGCGTGCCGGGGTGGGGCGCGACGAACTCGTCGTAGTCGGTGTGCTTGTCGGGGACCGGCCCGTAGCCGACGACGAGGCGGAGGTCGATGGCGGGCGTAAGGGGGATCATGTTGGCCGACAATGTCTTGAGGCCCGCGCTCGTGATGAGGGTGCGTGCGCCGCAGTCCTCGACGATGTAGGCCGCCTCCTCCGCCGTCAGGTGCGTGTTGACCATCGTGTAGTAGAGGCCGGCGCGCTGGAGCCCGAACACCACCTCGTGGGCGCGCTCGTCGTTGAGCATGAGCACGGCGACGTGATCCCCCTCGCGGAGGCCGTGGGCGTGGAGCGCCTGCGCCAGCCGGCAGGAGCGCTCCTCGAGCTCGGCGAAGGTGACGGTCTTCCCGGCGGCGGTGATGACGGCCGGGCGGTCGGGATGGGTGGCGGCGTAGGTGCCGGGGCGAAAGCGCGTCGCTGGTGCGTCGGGTGGGGGGGCTGGTGCGGGGGCGGGGCTCACGGCCTCATCTTCTAGTCGACGGGCTGCGGGACGCGCACAGAGGTTCGTGCTTCGGATCCTTCGGACGGTTCGGACGGTTCGGACAGCCGGGGGTTCGAACGGCGTCTGGTACTCTCGTCGCTCCGGGCGGGCGGCGGCACGACACGTGCTGTGCGACTGACGGCCGCCCGGCCGAACGCCGTGACCACGCGTACCTTCTGCACAGTCCTCTCGACGAACTACCTGCCCAAGGCGCTCGCGCTCGGCGAGAGCCTGCGACGCCACGAGGACGGCGCCCGGCTCAAGATCCTCTTCATCGACCACGCGGACGACGAAGGCCTGCCGCAGCTCGAGGGCGTCGACTGCCTGAGCACGGCGTTCCTCGGGCTGCCCCGCCGCACGGTCATGGAACTGGTCATGTCGTACGACCTCGTCGAGTTCGCAACCGCGATCAAGCCGCTCCTGTTCAAGCAATTGTTGCGTGACGCGGACCAGGTCTTCTACCTGGACCCGGACACGTACGTGGTCTCGCCCATGGCCGAGCTGTCGCCCGCGTTGTCCGCGTCTGAGGGTGGCATCTTGTTGACACCGCACTTCCTGCGGCCACCGCCGCGCGACGCTGAGATCACCGACGGCCACATGTTGCTGGTGGGCGTCAACAATCTCGGATTCGGTGGGTTCGATCGGCGCTCCTCCGACATGCTCGACTGGTGGTGGGGGCATCTGCGGACCGAGTGCCTCTACGATCCGCTGGCGGGATTGTTCGTCGACCAGAAGTGGATGGACATCGGCGCCACGTTGTTCGGCGCAGCGTCATTCCGGCACGCGGGCTACAACGTCGGCGTCGCGAATCTGTCCGAGCGCCCCCTGGCCCAGGACGCCGACGGGTACTACATCGCGGGATACGGCGACAGGTTGCGCCTGTTCCACTTCCATGCGTTCGACTCGAGCACGCCGGAAAAGCTCTCGGTGCGCTTCCGCCACACGACAGAGAACGAATTGACGGACGAGAGCGCGGTGCTCCAGCTGTGCAAGGAGTACGCCGACATCCTCGTCGGATACGAGCAGAGTCTTCCGCCGGCTGAGCCGTACCCGTACTGGTTCGACACCCGGGGTCGCCGGATCTCTCGCCAGCTTCGCCGGGCCTACGGCCGGGAGACGCAGACCAGCGCGAGCCCTCTCCCCTCGCCCTTCGAGCCGTCCGAGGCCGACGCCTACGAACGCTGGCGCCGGCAGGCCTGGCGGCCGATCGCCCGGGGGTTGATCGGTGAGACAGCCAAGTGCGTCCGCATCGTCATCCCCGAGGCGTACGAACAGGTGCGCAAGCGGTTCCCGAAGTTGACCAGCAAGTTGAACGAACGCTTCTCCGGCGGAGCGGGCAGCTGGGGCTGATGGCCTGCTGAGCCGGCCCGCCCACGCTCAGTACTCCGAGGGTGGGTACCCCAGCTTCGCGATCAACCCCGGCACGACCTGCTCGAGTGCGAGGTAGTGCTCGGGCTTGAACAGCTCCTGATAGCTCTGGCGGCGCACGCGGTAGTGCGATTCCGAGCTCGGGTCGGCGCGCTCGGCCAAGTCCCTCTTCTGCAAGGCCTCACGTGAGGTCTCGGTAAGGACCCGGTCCAGTTCGGACTGCGAGAGCTCCACCTCGCAGTGGTCCAGCATGCCTTTCACTGCAGCGGCGTGGTCGGCGGCTATGTCCTCCAGGCGCCACGTGGCGACGCTCGGGTCCTTTTCCTCGACCCCGACCCACGTCGCCATGTCACGCAGGTGGCCTTCTCCGTTCTTGAGGAGCCAGAGCAACTGGTCGTCGAGCGATTTCCCGTCCAACGCGGCCTCGATCTCACGCGCGTTCCTGAGACGGCGGTGCGTGAACGTGGAGCCGTACGCCGAAACCACGATGTCGCGCGGATCACGAAAGACGTACACCATGCGGTGGGGAAGCGGCTTGGGCATCGCCTGATACTGGTCGTAGGAGATGTAGAGACCCGGCACGAAGGTCCCGCCGGGGAAGCCGCGCAGCGGATGCTCCCAGTACGCCAGTTGGGGAAGGGTGAACAACCCGGTGTGGGAGCGGACAACCGGATGGTCGAACAACGCCTTGGCCCACTGGCTCCCCGACTTGGGGCACGAACCGGTGAAGATGTTCGCCACTTCGGGCATTGTCCCGCGCGCCCGTAGAACTTCAGCCGCGGCCGCGGGCCGCGAGATGCGCGACGTACTTGAGGGAGTTACGAGCCGGTTGCCACTGGACGGCGCGTGTGACCTGAGTGCGGATGGTCCCCTCTTTCCCGGCCACTTCCGACGTCGTCATGCGGTTCGGCAGCCCTACGCCTTCCTGCGCCAGTAGGCCCCGAAGCCGTCGATGTCCACGATCTCCTCGTCGATCCCGTTGGCTTTGCGGTAGTCGATGATGGCCTGGCCGGCCTGGGACTGGTGGCTCCCGAAGTCGTCGACGATGCAGAAGCCGCCTGGTGAGAGCTTGGGATAGAGGGCCTCGATCGCCTGCCACGTCGACTCGTACATGTCGCCATCGAGACGCATGACCGAGAGGCTTTCGATGGGGGCGACCGGCAGGGTGTCTTTGAACCATCCCACCAGGAACTTGACCTTGTCGTCGAGCACCCCGTAACGCTCGAAGTTGTGACGCACCTGGTCCGCGCCGACGCCGAGGCCGCCGCGGGTGTGGAGGTCGTCACCCTGGTCGGCCGGGTACAGGCTGGCGTTGGGCGGGGGCAGGCCCTCGAAGGAGTCGGCCACCCAGACCGTACGGGTGGTGTCGCCCCGGGCGGCGAGGTTCGCCTTCATGAAGATGCAAGCGCCCCCCCGCCAGACCCCGGCCTCGATGAGGTCGCCCGGCACATCGTCGTCGAGCACGGTCTGGACACAGTCCTGGATGTTGTCCATCCGCCGCAGCCCGATCATCGACTCGGCCCGGGCCGGCCAGTCCCGACCAACCTCACGCTGGGCCGCGTCGTACGGCTTCTTGTAGACGATCTCGAGGTTCATACGGGCGGCGAGCTTGCCGGCGGTGTTCGCGGCGCGACGCTTCAGCGAGGTCGAGCCCGCCGTCCGCACGCCGCCCAAGATGCTGTCGTTGTCCTCCGCCAGCGCGCCCGTCAGGCTGCGCTTGAGCAAGTCGAGGTACAGACGGGTGGACTCGCTCGTCTGCTCCACCGGCACGGGCACAGAATAGCAGTCGCCGAAATGGACTCCGAAGGCCGCGTCGGCCCGTTCGCCGGCGCAGGCGGACCCGCGTGCGGTGCCCCTGGCCGCATGAGGGCCCCTCCGCTACATGGTGTAACGGCGCGCCTCGGCGTCGCCGCGATGGAACGCGGGCAGGTCGGGTAACTCGCGTACCGGTTCTGCCGGATTGCCGCGGTAGAACGTTTGCTCCTTCGTCAATTTTGTCGCAACGACCGAGCCCGCCGAGATGATGCAGCGCGCCGGCACCCTGGTCCCACTGAGGAGGATGCAGCCGGACATGACGCCGCTGTGCGGTCCGATCTTGACAGGGCCGGTGACCTGCTCATCCCGGACGAGATCGAGGCTGTGAGTGAGGATCTGGCACCGGTAGCCGACCAAACCGGCGTGGTCGCCGATTTCGACGCTGTCGGAGCAGTCGATTTCATGGCCGACGGTGATCTTGGACCACTCCCCCATGACGAGACGGGCACGCCGGTTCTTCGTCCGGAACGCCTGATCGGCCATCGGATGGGCCGAGATGAAGTTCCTGGTGGCGATGCTTGCACCCTTTGCCAGCCGCAACTCTTCGAGGTTCCGGATCACATTGAGCGATCCGATGTTGGTTTCGGGGCCCATCGAGACGTGCTGCACGAGGATGAGGCTGCGACCGATGTACGCGGTCGGATCGAGGTCCCACCCGAAGACCCGCCGTCCCACTTCCGCGCGGAGTGATGCGGGAAGGACGAGCATGAGAAACGCCCACAGTCGGCGCACGGCGGCAGCCCTAGCGCTTCCCGCGCCAAGAGGCGCCGAAGCCGTCGGCATCGTCATCCTCATCGACGGTCACGTCCGTCAGCACGCCCGTGCGGGTGCGCTCGTGCCGGTCGAGGTACAGGCGCGTGAACTCACTCGAATGCTCGACGGGCACAAGGACCGAGTGTAGCGAGCAGCCGGCCGAGGGCGGAAGGGTCGAGCCTGCGGGCGGTCAGGCGGTCCGGTCGCCGCGGCGCAACCACGCCATCCGGTCGGAGATCGGACGGACCATGACCGCCGGGTTGCCCCGGTACAGCGCCTGATCCTGCGTCAGCCTCGTGGTGACGACCGAGCCCGCCGAGATGATGCTCCGCGGCGGGATCCGCGTCCCAGCCAACAACATGCACCCGGACATGACGCCCGAGTACTCCCCGATGACCACCGACCCGGTCACGTACCGGTCGCGCATGAGGTCGATGGAATGCGTGAGCACCGTCGACCTGAAACCGGCGAGGGCCGCATGCGAGCCGATCTCGAGGGTGTCGACGCAATCGATGTAGTGGTACGACGCGATCTGCGAATATTCCGCCAGGAAGATGGCCGGGTTGCGTTTGTTCAACGCATCGGTCGGATGGTCCCACCAACCCTTGATCAGGTTGCCGGACCCGATGGCAGAGCCCTCAGCCATCCGAAGCTCGTTCAGGTTGGTGATCACGTTGCGAGCTCCGATGCGGGTACCCGGCCCCATCGACACCTCACGGATGACGAGCACACTCGGCCCGATGTAGGCCGTCGGATCAATGTCCCACTTGTAGATCCACTTCGCCACGATCCGCTTCAGCGACATGGGAAGGAACTTGAAGACATACGCAAGGGCGAGGCGCATCTCAGCCGTTGTCCGCCCTCGCGCCTGCGGCGCTCACCCTGCGGGCAGCTCCTCCCGGCGGTGCAGCCCGAACTTTCACGCGACGCTCGCTCTCCCTGTCCACGGGCTGGAACTGTAGTGCTCGGCCCATGGAATCCTGAGAGCCCGGAGCCGCCCGCCGGGCGTGACCGTCACCGCTCACCCACGGGCTCCAAGACGGCAATTTCTCAGCTACGGCCGCAAGCCCAACGCCCCTTCTGCGTTGGTCCATCGTGGACAACCGCCCCGGTGTGTCTGTTCGGGCCCTTCCTGGCCAGGGGATAAATTGCCTCCCTACACGCGGGGTCGGCCGGAGGATTGGGAACGAGAACTTCGACAGCACGCAGCCAGCCGCGTCGTAGCAACCGTCTGCGGCGGGTAGATGCGCGGTACCCCTTGGTCGTCAATGGGCCTGGCTCCCGGTCGACCGATAACGGAACAATGCGAAAGGACCTGAGAGTGGCCACAGACCAGGACAAGGCGCGAGCAGTTATTGCTGACTTCCTCACGTCCGCGGACAAGGGCGCCGCCGGGTGGAACGACGACACCGGCCTGTGGGGCGAGGGGCTGGAGCTGGACTCGCTCGAGGCGGCCGAGCTCTCGGCGCTGCTGGAGGACGCGTTCGGTTCGGATCCCTTCTCCGAGGGTGGGGACCTGCCAGAAACCGTCGGCGACGTCGTGTCGTTCTATGTCACCGTTTCAACCGAGTGATCCTGCTCCTCGAGGCCGCGGCCAGGGCTGAACCTGAGCGGAACGGCGGTCCTCACTTCGGGAGGCTCGGCGACGTACGGCCGAACTTCTCGAGGACGCCCGTCGTGTCGCCACGGCACTGCGCCGTCAGGGCATCACGCGTTTCGCCGTTGTGGAACCCGACGCCGCGTGGGTGCTCCGGATTCTGGCCGGCGCCGCGCTCGCCGGCGCCGAGCCCTGCCAGTACCAACCCGACACCGACGCGGCGGAGTTCGCCGACCACGCGTCAATGCTCGACCACAAGTTCGTCGTGTCCCATCGAGACGACCTCGACGGCCCCTTCGAGGTGCTCCGCCCCGAGACGCTCGTGGCCGAGGACGCCGACAACACCTTGCGGGCGGGCGAGGACACCGAACAGCCGCTCATGATCCGCACGACCGGCACCACCGGCCTGCCGAAGGCGGCGCGCCACGACTGGAGGATCCTCGGCAAGACGGTCGCGAGCGTGCGGCCGATGCCCGAGCAACGCTGGCTCCTCGCGTACGGCCCGCAGCAATTCGCCGGCGTCCAGGTGCTGCTGCACGTGGCCGCGAGCCAGGCGACGCTCGTCGCACCGTTCCCGCGCCAGCCCAAGGACGGCCTGGACGCGCTGCTGCACCGAGGGCGTCACCTGCGTCAGCGCGACACCGACGTTCTGGCGCTTCCTCCTCGCCGAGGCCCGCAGCCGCAAGGTCACCCTGCCGCCGCTCGAGCAGATCACCTTGGGAGGCGAGGCCAGTCCCGGCGACCTGTTGGAGGAGATCCGGGCCACGTTCCCCGGCGCCAAGGTCTCGCAGGTGTACGCGTCGACCGAGTTCGGGTCCATCACGTCGGTCCGCGACGGCAAGCCCGGCCTCGCGGTCGATTCGCTCTGGAGCGAGGCGAACCCGACGTCCAACGTCCGCGTCACCGACGGCGAACTGTGGGTGCGGGCGGGCGCCGGCATGCTCGGGTACGCCGGCGAGTCCTCTGCGGTTCCTTCTGCCGACGACGCCAACGCCGACGCCGAGCCGCGGCGAGTGGCGCCGCACCGGCGACCTCGTCGAGATCGTCGGCGACCGCGTCATGTTCCGGGGCCGCAAGTCCGAGGTGATCAACGTGGGCGGGGTCAAGGTGCACCCCTTGCCGGTCGAGGACCGGATCACCGGCCTCGACTCGGTCGCGCTGGCCCGCGTCTTCGGGCGCCCCAGCAAGCTGACCGGTGCCATCGTCGCCGCCGAGATCGTGCCGGTGGGCGGCGCCGAGAGCGCCGACGTCGAGGCGATCAGGGCGCAGATCAAGGAGGCGGTGGCGGACCTGCCACGAGCCTGGCAGCCGCGTAGCGTGAGCTTCGTGGACGCCATCGAGACCAAGGGCGGCAAGACGATCCGGGGGATGGAGGACTGATGGCGGAGGCTGAAGCGCAGCCGCTGGTCGCACTCATCACGGGTGGCAGCAAGGGGCTGGGCGCCGGGCTCGTCGAGGCCTACCTGGACGCGGGCTACTGCGTCGAGACCTGCTCGCGCTCGTCGACCGACAAGGTCAAGGCCTGGGAGAACGACCCGGAGCTGAAGGAGCGCTTCCATTTCGCCGCGGCCGACGTCTCCAAGAGAGACGACGCCGAGCGGTTCGTGAAGGATGCGGCCAAACGGTGGGGCCGCATCGACGTACTGGTGAACAACGCCGGCGTCGCCCGCGACGGTGTCATCGCGCTGTTCAGCGACGACGACGTCGACACGGTGGTCGACCTCAACCTGAAGGGCACCGTGTACGTCACCCGCGCCGCCAGCCGCGTGATGCTGCGCCAGCACTCTGGTTCCATCGTCAACATCTCCTCGATCGTCGGCCTCTCGGGGTATCGCGGCCTCACGGTCTACGGCGCCACCAAAGCGGCACTGGACGGGTTCACCCGTGCGTTGGCCCGTGAGCTCGGGTCACGCGGTATCACGGTGAACAGCGTCGCCCCCGGCTACCTCCGCACCGAGATGAGCCACGGCCTCGACGAGGATCAGCTCGTGCAGATCGCAGGCGGACACCGATGGGGCGCCTGGGCGACCCTGCGGACGTCGCCCGCGCCGTCCTCTTCTTGACGGATCCGGCCAACAACTACCTGACCGGCCAGGTCATCGTCGTCGACGGCGGGCTGACCTGCTGACGAACTAAGTCAGAGGCTGTGAGGTCGCGGCGATGATCTGATCAAGGATCGACTGGTCCGGCAGGGGTGGGCACTCGACTGAAGGCAGGCGACGCACGTGGTCGAACGCCTGTTTGATGTACGGGCCTTCGATAGCCGGAGTATGGCACCCTGCAACGGTCTTGATGTCGAGTCTCTCGATGCCGTCCACGTAGCGCCCGAACTTTTCAACGTCCACAAGCGACAGCCACGGGCACAACGCGCCGAACGCGAAGAGCGTCATGCCGAAGTCCCAGAACTCAGCATCAAGGTCGGCGACCGGCGTCTCGGGTGCCGGGAGCGGTGTGGCGAAGCTGTCGACTGCCCAATAGACGCCGGTGGCCGAGTCAAAGAGACCCCGCGTGGTCGGAGAGTCGTAGAGCGGCGGCCGTATGGCATGCAAGGTCCGATCGCCAACGTCGAAGGACTCTTCGTGCATGACCCAGCGGCATCGCTCGAGAGGAAAGTCGAAGCAGTTCGTGTGACGTTCGACCATGGCCCAGTTGCAGACCAACGTTGCGTTTGAGCATGCCGTCATGACCTCGTCGAGATTGCCGACGTGGTCGACGTCGTCGTGCGACACGAACACCCAGCGCACGTCCTTTGGCTCCACAAGCGAAAACGCGTCATTCAACCACTTTTCCCGGTTCGCTGGGGTCCCCGTGTCGACAATTACCGGCTCCTTACCGAGGATGACCATGGAGTTGAGGTACACGAACAATGGTTGTCCGAGGGCGGGTTGCACCTGATGGATCACGAACGTGTCCGGAGCTATTCGGGTCGGTGGGACATCAAGGTTCGGCACGACCGGAGCAAACGTGGTCATCGGGACTCCTCCCATCGCCAAGGGACCCATCAATGATCCACCCGTTTGCCGAACTGGGTCAAGGGTGGTGAAGGCAACCGCCCGTACCAGTTGAGCAGTCAGCTTTCCCACCTCTACTCGAAGTCAGATGAAGCGAATCGGACCAGGAACCTCGTTGTGTGACATGTTCCAGGCCGATTGTGGCCCAGCTGCTTCCTGCTCAGTCACCGGTAGACGCGAGGGGGTTGGGCGTCGGTTCGCCGATCCGCTTGAGTGTGTTGCGGTCGACGTGGTCGACCAGTCCTTCACGGTCGGGCATCTGTAGCTTGGTGTGCTCCTCGTACGACCACGTGCCGTCCTTGTTCACCGTGACGCGGATGCGGAAGCTGACCGTCCGGAAGGCTGAGTCGAGGAACGGGTTCGACAAGATGCCGTAGACCTCGGAGCCGCAGGGACGCCTCAACCTCGAACCGGGTGGCATCCGCGTCGGCGGTGCCGGCAGCCAACAGCACCTGCCCACGAGGTATCGCCAGCGTGTGGAGGACCCTGCGAGCAGCCGGCTCCCACAACCAGTACCCCACTTGGTCGTGGAACGTCTCGATCTCGCCCGGCTTGACGATGTGGGTGTGATAGCGCAAGCCGTAGAACAATTGGGGCCCGTTGGTCTGCGGGTCGATGGGCTGTAGTTCGTAGCGCTCCACATACTGGTTGTGCTCGTTGCCGTCCTCGACGGGCCCCGTGATGTCCGAGCCCGCTCCCACGGGGTGGACGTCAGCGCCCTCGACACTGCTCCACACCCCGGCGAGAGGAGCAAGGGGGCCGAGGTTGGCGAGCGTGTCGTCGTCCCCGTCCGCCTCGGTGTAGATGTCGTCTCCGTAGTCATGGTCGCCCTGGCCGGTCACGGACGAGAGGCTACCGACGAGAACCCGGCGCCGCTGTCTCGCCGGAGTGCGATGATCCCCTTCGTGTTCGTGCAGATCTACGGGATCACGACGGCCGAGGATGCGGTCGCGGTGGACCGCTTGGGACCCGACTCGGTCGGGGTCGTTCTCGACGAGGGCGTGCCCACCTGGGATGCCGTCGACGCCGACACAGCCCGCGCCATCGTCAAGGCGCTCCCGCACGTGCGCGTGGCGGCGCTGTCCCTTTCCACCGATCCCGATCGGATCCTCGCCACCGTCAAGACGATCGGGCCCGACATCGTGCATCTGGCCCGGGCCGACGCGATCGACGACGGCACCCTGCAACGGATCCGGGCCAAGGTCGAGCCCGCCCAGCTCTTGCTCACGGTGCCCGTCGACGGGCCCGGCGCGATGGACGTTGCCCGGAGGCTGTCGGAAGTCGGTGACTCTCTGCTGCTCGATACGAAGCACCCGGACACCGGTGTCGTCGGCGCGTCCGGGCACACCCACGACTGGAGCATCAGCGCCGACATCGTGAACACGCTGGACATCACGGTGGTCCTGGCGGGTGGCCTCGGACCGGACAACGTGCGCGACGCCATCACCGCCGTGCGGCCCTTCGGCGTGGACTCGGAGACGCGGACCAGCCTCGACTCGGATCGCCGGCGCAAGGACATCGCCAAGGTCGAGGCGTTCATCTCCCTGGCCCGGTCTCACTGAGCGATCGGGGCGTCGGCCGGTCAGTCCAGCCGCTCCAGGAGCCACTTCGGCCCCACCACCTCCGCCCCCAGCGCCTCGGCCCGCCGCCGCAGCTCGCGATCCGCCGTGACGAGCACGACCCCCTGGCCGGCCTCCTCCCCTGTCCCTTCGGGGGCGGCGGCGGACGCATCTCGGACGACGTCGACGAGCGCATCGTCACCGCTCCCCGCCGCGTGCGCCACCGTCACGCCCTCCGCCGACCCGCTCGATGCTCCCTCACGCGCCTTGCCCTCCAACACGACAACGACCGGCGAACGCAGCCGCCCCGCCCCCACCGCCGCCCGCACCCCGTCGACGAAGGTCCGAGCGGCTCCGGCCCGGTCCTTCCACCAGCCCGTCGGACGGGATCCGATCACATTGGCTGCGTCGACGACGAGCACTGCCCCCCAAACCCCGATCCCCGACCGAGTCAGCCCGCGCTTCGGCGACCAGTCCCAACGCCGCATCGCCACATAGAACCCGGCCGCACCCCAGATGAGCATGACCAAGATGTCGTTCCACACCGACGTCCCCGGGATCCCGTTGAACGTGTCGACCGTCGCCAGGATCAGATGTCGGACCGGGAAGATGCCAGTCACCGTCGCCACGGCCGACCCCGGCTTCACCGGGAAGTAGAGGCCCGAGAACGCGATCACGATGAAGAAGACCAGGCTCACGATCGGGCCGGCCGAGTCGGCGTTGGGAACCAACATGGAGACGCCGGTCCCCAGAGCCGTGAAGCTCAGCATGCCGACGATCACGACGAGGATGAAGAGCCCAACTTCGTGCGGCCCGTGCACCCCGTAGAACAGCCCGACGATCAACACCAGCACGATCTGAATGGCCGCGATGATCATCCAGTTCAGGAACATGGCGGTCAGCAGCATCCACGTCGGCAGCGGGCTCAGCCGGAGCCGCTTGAGCAATCCCATCTCGCGCCGGTTCACCAGCGAGATCGCCATGACGTTGAAGCAGGCCGCCATGATCCCGTACGCCATGAAGGCGGGCAGGTAGTACTGCCCGAGATTGATGTGCTGCAAGAACCCGACCGTCGAGTGCTTCTCGATCGACTCGAAGAAGATGACGAAGATCAGCGAGAACACGATCGTGATGCCGGCGCCGATCGGGTTCAGCCAGAACGACAGCTGCTCGAAGTACACCTGGCGGCCGATGAGCGGCAGGTCGCTCATGCCGCGGAACGAGCCGCGCACCGGCACCTCGGCCGTGCTCACGACGCCGCCACCTCGTCGGCCCGCACTCCCGCTGACCGACCTCGTCGAGCCCGAGATACACGTCCTCGAGCGACACCCGCAGCACCGACAGCCCCGCCAGCGCGATGCCCACCGGCCAGCGCCCACCCCGTCAACTCGTGGAGCACCCGCACCTCGTCCTCGGTGTGGATCTCGACGTGCCCGTCCTCCGCCGGTGTGGCCTCCATCGGCAGCTCCGCGACACCGACGCCCTCGGGCAGCCTGAACCGTATGGTGACGGCCCCGACGTCCCGCCCCCCTATGGAATCCGGGGGTGCCACTGGCCACGATCTCCTGACCGAACAGCACAGCCACCCGGTCGCGCCAGCGCTTCCACTTCGTCCATGTAGTGCGTCGTCAACAGGACAGTCGTGCCCTCGTCGGACAGCCGCTTGATCAGCTCCCACGTGTCGCGCCGCCCCGACGGATCGAGTCCGGTCGTCGGCTCGTCGAGGAACAGGAGCTCAGGGTTGCCGATGATCCCCAGCCCGACGTCGAGGCGGCGCTGCTGGCCGCCCGAGAGCCGCTTGATCCGGTCGTCTGCCTTCTCACCCAACCCGATCAGTTCGATCACCTCGTCGACCGGCCGCGGGTTCGGGTAGTAGCCCGCATTCCGGGTCAACACCTGGCGCACCGAGTAGTAGGGCTCGATCGCCAGTTCTTGGAGTACCACGCCGATGCGGGATCGCAGCCAGCGCTGCGTGCTGACCTCGGCGGGGTCCACACCGAGCGTCTCGACATTCCCGCTGCTCCGTGCCCGGAACCCCTCCAGGATCTCCACACAGGTCGTCTTGCCCGCACCGTTCGGCCCGAGTAGGGCGAACACCTCGCCCTTCTGCACTTCGAAGCTGACGTCGCGCACGGCCACGGCCGTGCCGTAGGACTTCGCCAGGTGGTCAACGCTCACAGCGGGCATCCGGCCCGAACGCTAGCGGCCGTACACAGGCAGTCGGTGACTCGGCCGCCGTCCTTCCGCTCCTGCAACGAGACCTGCACGTTTCGGTGGCACGCTCCAAACATCCGTGCGGCCATATATGGCCGAAGTCGGCGCGCTCCCCTCCACTTGTATACGCGTCGTCGTTCTAGATCCTGGCCGTTCCATGACGAGAACCGACGATCTATGTCGAAGCGGTTCTAAATCCCGCCGAGACGAGAACCCGAGCCACGCGTACACCCCCGACGAGAGCACCCGGTCCTCTTCGTACACACTTCAGCGCAACGGCGGATCCGCCCCGACGCAAGAAGTCGCCGCCTATGAAGCGGCCGCGACCTCTTCCTTGGCCGCCCGCTCCGCCTCCCGTGCCGCCAGCACCTTCTCGAGCAGGTCGCGCAACTGCCGCAACTCAGTCGACGTCAACGACGCCAGCGCCGCGGGCGGCACCGACAAGACCGAGTCGATCTCCGCAGCGAGCTTCCTGCCCGCAGCAGTCAACACGATGATCTTCACGCGCCGGTCGTACGGGGCGGGCTCCCGACGGGCCAAGCCACGCGAGTCCAAGTCGTCCACCAGCGCCGTGATGTAGGAGGGGTCACACCCGATGCTCCGGGCCATCTCACCCATCGACACACCGTCCGACTGGTACAGGCGCATCAACGTCTTGATCACGCCGGGCGACAGTTTCGTGCGGGTCCCCAACGCGGCCATGCGCTCGACGTGCTCGCCCTCGAACGCCACGCGGCGCAAGCGCTCGAATGCGTCCTCGGCCAGGCCCATGCCCCCGATTGTCGCACCGTCGAAACTCTTTGACAACCCCATACCTTTGAGTATTATTAAGTATTCCGATGCCCCGCACCCGCGCCAAAGCCGACACACCCACCTACACCCTCTCGCCCGCGCTCAGGCGCACCTCGACCATCGTCGTCCTGGGCTCGATCATGTCGATCCTCGACACGACGATCGTCGCCGTCGCGCTCCCTTCCCTGGCCCGCGACTTCCACGTCTCGGTCACCACCATCCAGTGGGTGGCGACGGGATATCTGCTCGCACTCGCCCTGGTGACCCCTGTGAGCGGGTGGGCCGTCGACCGCTTCGGGGCCAAGCGGATCTGGATGATGTCGACCGCTCTCTTCGTCATCGGCTCCAGCCTTTGCGGCCTCGCCTGGTCGGCCAACTCGCTCATCTTCTTCCGCGTGCTCCAGGGCTTCGGCGGCGGCATGCTGCTCCCGGTCGGTCAGTCGATCCTCGCCCGCGCCGCCGGCCCCCAGCGCATGGGCCGCGTCATGAGCATCATCGGCGTGCCGATGGTCATGGGCCCGATCATGGGGCCGGTCATCGGCGGTCTCATCGTGTCCAACTACAGCTGGCGCTGGATCTTCTATATCAACGTCCCCATCGGCATCATCACGCTGATCCTCTCCGCGCGCTGGCTGCCCAAGTTCGACACCGACGAGCGGTCCACGGCGCCGTTCGACACCCTCGGGTTCTGCCTCTTGTCCCCGGGCCTCGCGCTCCTGCTCTACGCGCTCTCCGAGGTCGGGACAACCAGCTCCTTCACGAGCACGTCGGTCCTCCTGAGCTTCATTCTCGGCGTCCTGCTGATGGTCGGCTTCATCCTCCGCGCCTTGAACGCGAAGCATCCGCTGCTGGACCTGCACCCGTTCAAGAACCGTAACTTCACGATCGGCAACATCTGCATCTTCGTCATCGGCGCGACGTTGTTCGGCTCGATGTTCCTGCTGCCGATCTACTACCAGGTCGCCCGCGGCCAGGAGGCCTGGCAGGCCGGCCTGCTGATGGCCCCGCAGGGCATCGGCGCCGCGTGCATCATGCGCTGGGCCGGCGCGGTTACCGACCGGGTAGGCCCGCGCCGTGTGGTGCCATTCGGCATCCTCCTCATGGCGGCAGCAACCTTGCCGCTCGCCTTCGTCACCACCTCGACCAACGAGGCGCTTCTCGCTGCCACCTTGTTCGCTGCGCGGCCTCGGCCTGGGACTGACGATGATGCCGGTGACGGCGGCCGCCTACTTCGACCTCAGCCACGCCGAGATCCCCAAGGCGTCGACCGTCATGAACATCGTTCGCACGGTCGGCGGCTCGGTTGCCACCGCGCTGTTCGCTGTCGTGCTCGAGCGTCAGATCGTGAGCAACCTGACGGCAGCTGGGATCAAGGCCCCGGGTGGTTCGGCCGGCATCGTCGGGGCCACTGGAAAGCTCCCGCCCGCCGTCGCCGACCCGGTCGCTGCCGCGTTCGCCCACACGTTCTGGTGGTCCTTCTTCGCGATCCTGCTGGCCTTCGTCCCGACGCTGTTCCTGCCGAACCACGCGCCGGTGCCGACCGCGGATGACGCTGCGCAATCGGGCGATACGGATGAACTCGGATCCGGGCCGCGCGTCGCCGGGGCGATGCTGGACTGAACGGCGGGCCCTCTCGTGCGAGCGACGGCGATGACCCGGCTCTCCGGCATGCTCGCCCGCGCCGGGTGCATGGCGGCCGACGAGGAGGCCGCCGAGTTGATTGCCGCGGCCGGCGGTGAGCGATCCAAATTGATCTCACTCGTCGCACCGTCGCCTCCGCGGCGAACCTCTGGCCTGGGTGACCGGGCAAGCCGCCTTTGGTGAGCTCGTCGTCATGATCGAGCCCGGCACCTATGTCCCGAGGTGGCAGAGCCTGGAGCTCGCGGCGCGAGCGGCGGCACGCTTACCCGAAGCCGGTAGTGCGATCGATCTGTGCACCGGCTCCGGTGCGATCGCGGCTGTCCTCCAGCTGCGAAGGCGCTCGGCCCGCGTCGTCGGCACCGACATCGACCCGGTTGCGGTGGCCTGCGCCCGCACCAACGGCGTCGAGGCCCTGCGCGGTGATCTCTTCGGGCCCGTCCCGAGGCAGTTCGAGGGCACCACGGACGTCGTCGTCGCCGTCGTCCCCTACGTGCCGACATCGGCGCTCCAGTACCTCCCCCACGACGTGCGCTCGAACGAGGCGCCCTCGCATTACCACGGGGGTCCCGACGGCACGGACCTCCTGCGACGCGTAGTCGAAAGACGCACCGAAGTACCTGCGGCCGGGGGGCGGCCTGCTCCTCGAGCTCGGGGGCGCGCAGGCCGAAGTCATGGGATCCCAGCTGGGCGAGCTCGGCTACGGGCAGGTAGAGGTCTGGGCCGACGAGGACGGCGACGTCCGCGGCATGGAGGCAACGCTGCTGTCTAGCTGACCACGATTCCGCAATCATGGAAACCGCAGTCCGGCTCGGCTGGCCACGGCCTCTTCGATACCAGGCCTCGGAATCCACGCCGATCTTGGGTGCAGCGGTCTGGGGCGCACCGCTCACCCCGCACTCGCTGAAAACGTAGGTAGCCAGGAGTTCCGCACACTTACTGTGGAGATGAAAGACGGGCGGTTAGAACGACCGAAACTTGAATGACAGTCCGCTCCCGTTACATCGCATGAGCCGGGGCTGTTCACTCCGACGCCGAGTGGGTGCGCCACAACCCTGCGTATGGGGGCAGGTGCATCGACGTAGTGGGTGTGTTGAATCAATCGTCGAACGGGTGCTCGCGCAGATACTGGATTATCCGGTCCAAAACCTGCTGAGTCGCTGCGACGGCCTCAGGTGGGTATTCGAACCGTTTGTCAAAGACAAGGTGCATCGGGTCAACCTCCGCTATCCCCTTGTCGATAAGCCGATAAGGAGCGTCTTGAGGCACTTCAGCCGCGCGCAGGCGGTCAGCCAGATCTCCGCTCGTCCCCATCGCCAGCAGAGCGTCCAGAAGGGGCTCACACATCCCCCGCGTGGGGTTTTGCCACCCATTCTCCTGAAGATCGTCCTGAAGGGTTTCGATAAGCGCGTTCCTACCCTCCTCGTTGCTGACAAGGTCCGAAATTCCGAAGGAGCGTCGCACGACTAGGAGCCACTGCTGTTGACGATGTGGGTCTGACTCGGCATTCATCGAGATATCACCCCAAGCTGACCCGAGCAGGCTTCCGCCTGTGGGTCCGAACCTCGTTTAAGCCCCGGACGATCATAGGGTGCGGTCCGCTGGCTCCCTAGTGGTAGCGCCTCGCACAACCGGCTGGGGCAGGAGGCCATCAAGACTGGCCGCCTGAGTGTCGCCCGACTCCGGGCAGAAGGCCCTCCTTGCAGGACGCGACGGAACTATCTGACGCGCTGCGTTAGAGGTGATACAGCAAGATGCCCGCCTCCTCGTCGCGCTGCACAGCGCCCGTAGCCCGCAGGTGTTCCAGGTCCGCGAAGGTCTCGGCTTCCGCCATGGAACCCCATGACCGCGGGGCGAACAGTTCATGTGAGAGCTCGACGACGTTGGCCCTGCCTGTCGCGTCACAGATCTGGAGCAGCCGATCCAACCGTTCGTCGTGGTGGCGCTTGATCTCCTCGGTCCGGCCGTGCAGGTCGTCGAAGGGCTGTCCGTGCGCCGGGAGCACTATGGATACGTGGGGCAAGGCGGATAAGCGGTCGAGCGACTCGATGTACATGAGGAGCGGGTCGCCCGGTATCAGGCCCGAGATATGAGGGGTGATGGTGGGCAACACCTGGTCGCCTGCGAGGAGTACGCCTTCCTCTTCGTCGTACAGACAGAGATGATCGTCAGTGTGTCCCGGGGTGAAAAGGCCAACCCAGTCCCGACCGCCCAACGTAATGTGGTCACAATCGGTCAGGCGGTGCGTGGGACGCGGTGGCTTGAACCACTTAAAGAGCTGCTCCCGATGAGCGAGCATCTTGGCTCGCGCTTCGGGTGGTGGCCCGATGGTTGACCCGCCCCAGGGTGCGGGGCGCTCGAGACGGACGTTGAGGATCGGGCTCTCTGCGGGATCAATATCGTCGGACGCCTCAAGTTCGCGGTCGTCGATCTCATCAGGATCAAAGAAGGTACGGAAGCGGTCGGAGGCCACAATGGCGCCACCGCTTTCCTCGGCCAAGAGCCCCGCGCCACCGAAATGGTCAGGGTGCGAGTGCGTGACGACGATGGTGTGGACCCGATCTATGGGGATCTCCGCCGCGTCCATGCGACCCCGGAGCGCCTTCCACGACTCTTCACCCGGGAGCCCTGGATCGACCAAGGTGAAACCATTGTCATCCTCGAGAGCGTACGTGTTGACGTGGCCTAAGCCGGTGAAATCGATAGGCAGCTGCAGACGCCGGATGCCGGGCACCACCTCGACGATGTCCGGCGAGGCATCCATCTGCTCTTGTTTGGGCGGACGGGCAAGCGTCTCGATCGATTCGGGTGGTGTCACAGGGAGAACTTACCTGGGCATGACCCAATGCTCGATCCTGGCAGGCAGAGGGCACTCATGAGGTCTGGGAGCGGGCAAAGATGTGCGGATGACACAGGTCCTGGCAATCGATGATCTCAAGCGCTCTTGCAACCCTCCCGCTTGATCTGCTGCAGGACCGATTCGGATTCGCATCCAACTTTTCGATCGATGACGAATTTCCCGCCGGCTATTGGAAGGTTCAGTTAGAGGCTGCGTATTCGCTTGCCGCCTCACCCGAAATTGTCGTCGGCGAGTTCCGGGAGGATGTTGATGAGGTCATCGGACTGACAACGGACCCGGTTAGTTCGATGTCCCTATGGCACGACCTGGACCACCTGTCGGGTCTGTTTCGAGGTTTGGCGTTCATGGACCTGCCGCCGAAGTAGCTCGGTCACGGTGAACTGGGGCATCTCTCGTACACTGGTTCTGATGCCACCGGAGCTGAATCGAGACGACGCCATAATGCGGGTCGTCGATGGTGACAGCCTCGAAATCATGTTCGCCGGCCTTTCCGACGCAAAGCGAATCCCGCTGGCTTGGCTCGTCGTTCAGGTCCACCCAATGCGCAAGAAGGGCTTCCAGATTCAGATCGGCTCCAGCAGCACCGAACAGCCTCTCTATTCGTTCGTCAAGAAACCCACGATTCCCGCCAAGAGTTACATCGTGCCCATCAGGGCGGAGGAGGAGCCGGAGTTCCGGTCATTTTTCACCGAACTGGCCGAGCTGTGTGGACGCTCGGTCGCAGCTCAGGAGGCCTGACCGAGCACGCTCTCACCCGGAGAAGTGGGGCAGCGTCATTGCGATCGAGATCGTGCCCATCGAGGATCGGTTGCGTGAAGTCGTATGGTCCCCGATCGTCGGGCGAACGTCAGTTGAAGCCCGGTGGTAGGGGGGGCATCATTGCGGGCAGATGGAGGCTCGCTACCACCACACCTGGAGGCCTCACAAGCCCGTCAACGCCAGCCCCGAGCAGAAGAACCTGGGCTGGAAGGTGGTCAACGCCGCCTCGGTGGCCCTGGCCGCCATCGTGACGCAGCGCCTGCTCACCGTGGCCTGGCGCCTAGTGCGCCACGAGCCCCCTCCTAGCGGACCGGCGGACCGGCGAGTCACTTTGGGCACCGCTCTCACCTGGGCCATCTCCATGGCTGTGGGCATCGCCGTCTCCCGAGTGGTGGCCGTGCGCTTGTCCGGCAAGGTCTGGGAGGCCGCCTTGCACGAGCCGCCCCCAGAAGCGCCCTCCTAGGCCCCTAGATGAGGGGCCTCTTTCCCTGCCGTCTAATTCGGAGACCTTCACCCGTATCCCAAACGCGCCGCAGGGTGTCACCCCAACCCGGCGCGCGGGGGCTGGGTTCGGCGGCTACGACGACATTTCTGAGCGGCAGCCGTCGATCAGTTCCTCGAACTGGCGACTCTGCAGCGCCCCGTCCCCCCTTCGGTTGATGAGGCGCTCAGTCCACGTTCCACCGGTGAGCGCGTGCCGATGGACCGAGACCACTTGGGTCGAGCCGTCGGATTGAGGGATGAATTCGATCCGTCCAGAACAAGTGCGAGTGATCTCGCGCCCGTTCTGCGTCTCCTTGGTCATGATCTCTGTGGACTCCGCAACGAACCGATCTCCGCTTGGAGGAGCCATCCCTTCTGGCGTGAGGTGCCGCTCCTGACGTTGGTGGACGCTTTTGCCCGCGTCGGTTTCGGTACGCAGTCGTCACCACGATGGTGTCGCCATCGGTCGAGCCAGAGACGGAGACATCCCGAGCTCCCGACCGCTCAAGTCGATCCCGAAACTCTTCCCATCGATCTGGGTGAAACCACCAGGCCATGACCGCCTCAGGTCTTGCGTCGACCCGCCCGGAGTCCGACATGGTCTTTGCCTTGTCCGACATCCCAGCATCGTATGAGTTTGAGACATTGGTTTGCCGTGCTCATTCCCGGCGTACGGGGGGAGCCGAGGCGGAGCGCCTTTCTGATAGCACCGTCAGAAATGGGTATGCGAGTGGTATGGAGACCGCTCCGGACCAGGGAGCCTTGACGGGGGCCATGATCTCGGGAGTGTTTGGTTTGGCCTGGACCGAATGGGGTGCGTCGGGGATCTCCGGAGCGGTCTCAACGGCTGTCCGGATTGTCGGGATCGTGGTCAGTTTGGTCATCGTGTTCTGGAGCGCTCACATGCGGCGGTCCGCTCGCGAGCATGGATCGGGAAATATGTTCTCGTCGCCGAGCTATCGACGCGTGGTGGTCCCGGAGGTGGTCGCACTCTTTGGAGGGGCAGCGCTCCTGGGAGCGACAGGACACCACGAATACGTCATCGCCTGGTTCGCCACCGTGGTCGGAGTACATTTTCTCGCGTTCGGCAGACTCTTTTTTGCGGGGTTCTACTGGCTCGGGACGGCCTTGATCGCTGCCGGGATCGCCGGGGCAGTCGTGGGCTTGGCAGGCGGCGGTTTAGGGGGAGTCGAAGTGACAACTGGCCTGATAGCTGCGGCAAGCCTGTTTGCAGCCGGGGGATCGACCGTTGCGAGAGCACGAGCCAGCAGTCACGTCTGACTGGATAACGGTGCCATGCGGGGCGACCCGAGCAATGCAGATGGCGCATTCCCGAAGTGCCGGTTCGGCGACAGTTAGCCGACTACAAAACGCACCCTGCTCGACGACCGCCCACGACCCTGCGTTCTGGAGCAGGGGCGGCGTCCCGACCCTTGGATATATACCTTCAGCGTGAGTCGCTGGTGGCTCAACAACAGGAGGCTCCTTGAATATGCCCAATGACCACGTAGTTGATCAAAACCTTCAAGGGATGGATGACCTTGACTTCGTGGGATGGAATAACGCCGATTGGACCGGCGTCTTCGCTCACCATCACACGGATGATGTCCTAGTGGACTGGCAAGGACTGCCCACGACCCACGGCATCGAGGAGCACATCGAAGCCATGAAGTCATACGTCGAAGAGAACGGGGGAGGTACCCCGCCGCAGATCATGTCCCACCCGATCAAGTTCGGTTCCGGAGAATGGACGTGCGTCGTCGGAGAGTTCGAGAACGGCGCCCGTATGGTGACCGTTGCGAAATGGCGGGACGGGGCAATCGCTGAGGAGTACATCTGGGCCTAGAACCGACCCGGCGTACGGGGGCACCTCGCAAGTCAAGGTGCAGAGCGGTCATCAAGGTGGAGTTGCAGAATGACGAGGTCTTGCCACCGGCCGAACTTGGCACCGACCTCAGCCATATGGGCCACCTCGACGAATCCGAGACGCTGGTGAAAGCGAATCGAACCCTCGTTCGTGCCATCGACGGCCGCGACCATCGTGTGCTTGCCCGAGGACTGCGCCTCATTGATTAGTGCTCGCATGAGTTCTCGACCGACACCCGAGCCCCATCGGTCCTCCCGTACGTGGATGGTGTTCTCGACCGTGAACCGGTAGCCCGGCCACTTGACCACGTCACGGAACCACCCGAATGCCGCGACGCCGACCACCTCGTCTCCTTCTTCGGCCACTAGGACCGTCTCGTGCTCGGATAGCCATTCCGCGACGCCTTGGGCAGTCCGCGGCTCATCGGTCCACTCGATCGAGGTTGTCGCCAGCAAGGCGTTTAAGAGCGATGCAATCGCTTCGCCGTCTGCGGAGCTCGCTTTCCGCACGATCATTCCGGCCATTCTCACATCGCAACGCACGCACCCCAAGCGCCCCGACGTGCCCACCTTTCCGGCGTACGAGGGCAGTCCCGGTGGTCCGGGACGGGTTGGTGTTCTGTTGATTTCGTGCCTGACACACTTGTGGTGTGGCCCGAGTAGACCCCAAGGATGACAGCAAGACACGGTGGATCCTGCAATGGTTCCGTTTCGATCCAGAACGTAATGAGAGGCGTTACGTGCCTGTCGCTGCGTTCACTCGGAAGCGAGAGTTCAACAAAGCATTTCGGCAGCTCGGACAGGAAATAGAAACCAGGAAGGCCGCAGGATTGTCTGAGGACGTCGAGTTCGTCTCGGGCGTGCAGCACCACAAGGGCTACCTAGCTGAAACACGAGAGATGCGGTTGCAAGACCGAGCGAGAAGGCAGGCCGGGAAGGAGGGAGGGCTTCCGTCGGCTGATTGATCGCACCCATGCGGCGTACGGGGGCACCCCGGGCCGTGGTCATTCACCCTGGCAGTCGATTTCCGGAGCATCGGTGGTCTCGCCTGAGCGAACCGTCACCGTCACCGGCGGGCATGGCGCGTCGCCAGCGTGACCAGTCAGCACATAGTTACCCGGCGGAAGGGTGTCCGAGAATTGCGCGTCATACGCTTGGACCGTCGTTGAGCCAGAGCCATGAGAGCTGAGTCTCGTCACCGAAACCGGCCCAGTCACGGGCGCCCGCATGAGGGCGATGAGATACACGCTCCCCCGAAGCATCCCAGGGGCCGGGAGTGCCCCAGAAGTTGCAACGGTCAACGTGCGCAGGACGGCCGATGATTGAGCCCCAGTCGCCGTGAGAACGACATGCCTGGAGGGAACAACCCATACCGTCCGACTGAAAGGGTGCTGCTCCGGTCGAATAGGAGATGACACCGAGGCCATGGACGACCAGGTGCCTGACGCGACCGGAGAATGTCGCCCCCGCCTCTTGGGGCTGCATCGAGATGATGTTGGCGTCTGCCGGAACCTCGGCGCAAAAGCTCTCGTAGGCGGGTGGGCCGATGAGCAATGTTCCGGACTTACGCAAGGGGCAGTTCTGGAAGTAGGCGACGCCCCAGGACTTGGGAACCGACAGCTGCAGGCCGTACGCAGAGTGGGCCACCCAGACTCCGGGTGGTACCGCTGCCGCACCAGCCATCGCAGCAAGAGGCGTCGTCAATGTCCCCAGAGCAACGGCACAACCAGCGATCCCGGTTCCTACTCGACGGAGTGATTTCAACCAAAGCCTCACTGTGTGATTTCGTGGACCGACGTACCGACCAGCCTTATTGACGCTGCGCCGTCCAGGATGGTTCGCGCCCTGTCGCCATGATGGCGGACTGTCCCACCATCCCGGCGGACGGGGCGCCTATCGAATGACGCCTAGCCCTGGCCGTAGTTGCTGATCATCCAACGGCCTGAACCATCACGTTGCATTGAGATCGTCCAAAAGGAGTCGGGGTTGCCTTCGGACGAAGACGGGCTCTCCTTGAAAGTGCAATAGACCGTGGCACTTTGGCTTGACTCTTGCAAGGTCTTGCAATGAAGGCTCGTGAAGGTGGACCAGGTGCTGGTATCGCCCCCTCCCCAATCCATCATCGATCGAGCTGAGGGCATGAAGTCTGCCTGTGCCGCGGCTTAGATCCTTACTGTTGATTGACTGGAACCAGGATTGAGCCAGTGCCAGCGGAGTCGATCCGCTATCGGAGGCGACTGTGGCCGGAGCACCGCTGCAGGCAGTAAGAACACTGCCTCCAACAAGGATGAACCCGAGGGTGAGTGCACAGAAGCTCCGCCGAGGACGGCGACCCGGTGGCTGCCGTCGTGCCATCCCTACATCGTAAATCCGGGCGGCTCCGCTGCCTGAGTCAGAGTTGGTGGCCCGTGCTCCAGTCCGACGTTATGGGCTACCTCGCGGCTTTCGAATGCGATGATGGCCACGACGAGCAGAAGGGATCCGACGGCCCGTTCCCGCGACTGCTTCGCCATGACTAAGGGAGGCATGACAGCCTCACGTCGGGGCCATGCCGACGATCGGTTTGTTGAGCGCGATGGTGCCCGCCGAGCCGAAGAAGCCGGCGTCGCCGTAGGAGAAGATGCCCCCGTCGGAGGCCACCAGCCAGTAGCCCCGCCGTCCGGCGTGGCCGCCATGCCGACGATCGGTTTGTTGAGCGCGATGGTGCCCGCCGAGCCGAAGAAGCCGGCGTCGCCGTAGGAGAAGATGCCCCCGTCGGAGGCCACCAGCCAGTAGCCCCCGCCGTCCGGCGTGGCCGCCATGCCGACGATCGGTTTGTTGAGCGGATGGTGCCCGCCGAGCCGAAGAAGCCGGCATCGCCGTAGGAGAAGATGCCCCCGTCGGAGGCCACCAGCCAGTAGCCGCCGCCGTCCGGCGTGGCCGCCATCCCCACGATCGGCTTGTTGAGCGCGATCGTGCCCGGCCGAGCCGAAGAAGCCGGCATCGCCGTAGGAGAAGATGCCCCCGTCGGAGGCCACCAGCCAGTAGCCGCCGCCGTCCGGCGTGGCCGCCATACCCACGATCGGTTTGTTGAGCGTGACGGTGCCCGCCGAGCCGAAGAAGCCGGCATCGCCGTAGGAGAAGATGCCCCCGTCGGAGGCCACCAGCCAGTAGCCGCCCCCGTCCGGCGTGGCCGCCATACCCACGATCGGTTTGTTGAGCGCGACCGTGCCCGCCGAGCCGAAGAAGCCGGCGTCGCCGTAGGAGAAGATGCCCCCGTCGGACGCCACCAGCCGATAGCCGGTACTGGCAGGTGCGGGCGGCCACCACGACGAAGCCCAGGTCAGCCCAGCTAGCACCGCCTGACCGGACTGGCTGGGGTGGAAGTAGTCGAGAGTGGACACGTCGGAAGGCGAAAACTGGTAGTCGAACGTGGCCCCGCCGTCCCACCGGCAATTGGCGTACTGGCCGCACACTTGGCCGAGGACTGCATTGTCAGCTTCCACCTGGGACAGCACCTGTTGGCGCTGCGCCTCGGTATTCGCGGCTCGAAAGAAGCGACTGGCAGATGTGCGCCCCCGACCACACCGCCTCCGCCACCGGGTTCGTGTGCAGCACCGACCACAGCTCGTAAACGTCGGGGATCGACGAGACGAAGATGTGCGACTCCGCCGGCAAGCCCGATTCCAAGGTGGATATCGTGGCCTGGAACGCCGCCTGAAACGCTGAAGTCGACGTCATGGACGCGATGGTCCCCGTGCACACGTCGTTGGCCCCGATGAGGATCGTCACGTACTGAGCCCCTTGGGCCACTGCCATCTGTGCCTGACCCTCGGTGTCCGCAACCTTCGCGCCGGGCACGGATTCGTTATAAACACGGCCGGCGATGGAGGGGTTCACCGCCAGGATGCGCGCGTAGTGGCTCTCGACGCCGTTGGCGGGGTACCCGTCACCGGTGCTCCACGAGTCCTGAGGATGCGATCCGAGGGAACAGCAGTCGTCGACGGCTTGGGTGATCGAATCGCCGATCGCAGCCATGGAATCGGGGAGAGCGGGGCGGGCAGACGCCGCGGCTCGAGCCCCTGCCCCGGCACCGACGAGGCAGACCAGAGTGAGGGCACCTCCGCCCAACAGACGCGGCGCCCACTTCCGCGCCTCTTGCATTCGGTCCACTACGCGTCGAATCGTTCCCACTTGTCAGGCCCCTGTTCTTCCGTTCGCCAGACCCCGACCCCACAGGATCGCGCGGGGACTCTACTTTGCAGGATCGCCGTCTTGTGGTGCCCTCCCGGCAAAGCGGCACGCCTTTTGCAAACTCTTCCTTAGGCGTAGGCTGAGCGGGGGACAAAGCATTCTCGTCCGCAGGCCGGAATGAGCGTTCGGACGCTACGAACCGATGGATGCACCCCTAGGAGGACTATGACCTCTTCTGAGTCTTTGCACCTTGCTGCTCAACTCGACGAACACCATGCGCCCGAAACAAACGGTCGAATACCAGTCTGTAGACGGTGTGGAGCTCGCACAGACAACCCAACAGGACTGCACCACGTCCTACAAGAAGGTCGGGAAAAGCGATCGAGCGATTGGCTCATCGCTCAATCACGACTCCGGGACATCGCGCACTCGCAACTACTCAGGGGCATTTCGTCCGGACTTTGAGGCGAGCCACTCCCGGCGAACGGTGGCACGGGATGTCTCCGGAAGATCGATCACGCCGCCGACGCACACTGATGGAGAATGACCTTGTTCAACCAAGGGCGCAAAACTCCTACGTGGACGAGGATCGACCGATGGCTACGATCCATCCGTAATGTCCGACTTCGACCACGTGGCGGCTGAGTACGACAGCATCGGCCGGGAGTACCAGGAGTCCAAGCGGCTGCCCTTCCGGCTCCACATCGAGGAGCACTCGTTGTTCGAGCTCCTCCCAGATCTCGCTGGACGCTCAGTCGTGGACCTCGCCTGCGGCGAGGGCATCTACTCCCGCAAGCTTCTTCGCCGAGGAGCCGCCCGCGTGGTCGGCGTGGACATCTCGTCCGAGATGATTTCCCTTGCTCGCCAAGCCGAGGAGGCTGAGCCACTCGGCGCGGAGTACGTCGTAGCCGATGTGGCGGCGGTGGATATCGACGAGCACTTCGACGTCGCACTCTGCTCCTTTTTATTCAACTACGCCCGCAGTCGCGACGAACTGCGTTCGCTGGTGAAGAGCGTGGCTGGACTCCTCCGCCCCGGGGGACGTGTCATCGGCTGCAATGACTACCCGGACAATCCGCCCTCCCACTTCGACCGTTACCGGCCGTACGGGTTCGTGAAGTTCGGTGTGGAGGAGCCGCTGGAAGGCAGCACAATCACGTACCGGTTTTACAATAAGGACGGCACCGTGTTCGAGATTGATAACTACTACCTGCCGACCGAGGCGTACAAAAATGAGTTCAGGGTCGCTGGGTTCACCTCCTTCGACTGGGTGATGCCCACGGTCTCCCCGGAAGGGCGCTCCTCTTTCGCGCCAGGCTATTGGGACGCCTACCTAGGCTCACCTCCGATGGTCAGCCTTGTTGCCACGCTCAGAGGAAGCCCAGATTGAAACTGGGATGTATCGGCGCTTGCACGGCATCTACATGACCGTCCCAGCCTAGGTTCTTGCTTCGAAGGTCAGCGTGTTGGCGATTCGATCCAGGTATGGATGCCACGCTCCCGGCGGTCTGAGGCACCTTTGCCCGTACACGACCTGCCTGCGGACTGCCTCTTGTGGAGGAGTCTCCAAATGGACAGTCTGGAGCTGGAGCTGCCAAATACGACCCCTACCCCGTCCACGAGTCGGCGTAACCATTATCCTCAACTTCCTCGCAGAACGTTGTCGATGGGCAGGAGATCGAGTTGGCGTACAGCGGTCCGGTGCCGATCGGGCCACCGGCATTGGCGAAGGTCTGAGGCTTAGACCAGGAGGCGCCGTTGTAGGTGACCCAGCCGTCCAGACCCCCAGCCATGCAGAACGAGGGCATGGGGCACGAAAGCCCATGGAACGATTGGGGGCCGAGGCTTGTCGTGAGGATCAACCCGTTCGACCACGAAGTGCCATTGAACGTGTTCAGATAGGCCACATTGGCCGCTGTGGTTCCTCCCACCGCACAGAACGTGGCAGAGGGGCAGGACACCACCGACACCTCGGCATTTGAATCGGATTTGCTGCCGGGAGGCAGCGGAACAGTCTGCGGAGCCGACCACCCGCTCCCGTTGTAGGTGACCGATTTGTCGTTGTACACCGCCTCGCAGAAGGATGGATTGGCGCACGACACCACACCGATGGTTGTCGGATTCAAGGTGTTCGAGTTGATCACCTTGGGTTTGGACCATGAGCTTCCGTTGTAGGTGTAGTAGTTCACGTTGCCGTCCACCGCCATGCAGAAAGTGGTGGAGGAACACGAGACCGAGAAAGACACCGACGCCACTGACGGCGTCGAGCCGGTCGAGCCCGTCGAGCCCGTCGAGCCCGTCGAGCCCGTCGAACCCGTCGAGGCCGTCGAGCCAGACGGGTTCAGATGGTCGGCCGCAGACCACATCGAACCGTTGAAGATGTAGACGTCGCTGAGGTCGTCCCCGGCGACACAGAAGGACGACGAGGTGCATGAGACCGAGCTCAACTGGTCGTTCATGTTGGATCCGGCAGTCAGGTCGATGTCTGAGCCTTTGGACCACGTCTTTCCATTCCAGGTGAATGCGTCACCCGTATCGTCTACGGCGGCACAGAACCCAGCAGAGGGGCACGACACGCTCGAGAAGTTGGAGGTGTGCGTCGCGATACCCGGACCAGAGCCTTCCCTGTTGGACGCCACCAAGGTTGCCAACTTCCATCCGTGGCCCGACACTGCGGCCTGCGCGGCGGGAGCGCCGCAGTTCCACCGCGCAACGAGCTTGAGCGTCTTGCCGCTTATCTGGCTCATGGAGGCGTCGATCGAACCAGCCTCGCCCTTCACGGTCACCGTGCCACCATGGGCATAGAAGGTGTCCTGCACACCCTGCCCGAGCGAAGCGGAGACGTTCTTCCCCTTCAAGCTCACGCTCAGTATGGCGGTCGGGAGTCGTCCTGTGGAGGACTGGAATGAGTAGGTCCCATTCTTCTTCACGGTCACGTCCAGACTCCAACTGGCCACGCTCTTGATCCCGGAGACGGAGCCCACGAGATCGTTGAGGTCGACGAAGCCGTTGTTGTTGATCCCCCCGTAAGGACAGCCCGCATTGGGACCGTCAAGCAACTTGCCTGTGACCGCTCCCGAGAGTTTGTAAGTGTTGGCGGCGACACTCGTGGCTGGTACCACCAAGGCGCCTGCCGGCTGGGCTGCCACGGCGACGACCAATGTCCCGGCGCACAGGGCGATGCCGGCCCCTAAATTCACGACACCGCCGCGGCACTTCACCCATGCTTTCATCTCGCCTCCATGGGCGCTTCGGGCGAAGATCGACTCAGTCGAGCGATCGCGCCACCACTGAAGAAGGACCCACCGGCCTCAAAGTATCACCGTCCGTTATCGGCTCCCATTGATGTACGGGCCACCCCACGTGACAAGCGGATTACGTGAAAATCAAAAGACTTCGGGGGGAGCCATGAGGCCACACCCCGGAACCGGCGGACTGGGCACCCTCACCAACCGCTCAAAGCTCTAAAGCGCTTACCACTGGGCGCCGGTGGGCGCATTTCCACCGACTGCCACAAGGTGCCCCCTTTCGAGCTGCCTATTTTGGGCACCGGACGGAAAGTTCGTGACAACTCCGAGCAAAACATGTTGGCCGGACGTATCGACTGACAAGCCCTGAAATGTGGTTCCTGGAGGCGCTGACGCAACGATTGCGATCGGCTTGCCCGTGAAGACATTGAACACGACAACCTGGCATGTACCCGGTGTTCGAGTAGCGCCGTAGCACGTTCGAATCACTGCAAGCTGGTTCGGCTGCGACAAGAACGTAGGGCTCCTGAGAGTGCAGCCACTGGTTACGTCCAAGAGCGCAACATTTCTTGGAGGCGACTGATTTGTATCGAACGTCGCCACGGTTGTCCCGGTTTCAACGGCCAGTCGGGTTCCGTTGGAGTTCCAAGAGATCGCATCGTCACTGTTCTGGCCGCTGAACGCTCCGAGGTCAGTCCTCACGCCAGTAGCGAGGTTGGAGATGTAGAGCGTCGAACTGGTCGTAGACCCGGTCGGTCCACACGTCGCACCCACCCACGCCAGATCCATCGATGTGGGACTGGGAGACGGCGAAAGTGCAAGGGTCTGCGGATCTGAGATTACGGCGGCCGGAGCACTCGCACCCGACACGGGGGCCTTCAGAATGTTTCCGCTGCACGGTCCCGTCGGTTGCGTGAAGAAGACGGACTGACGATTGCGTGACATCTCGGCTTGTTGATCCGGCCCACCTGGACCTTGTGGACTGATGGTCCGAATAAGGGCTCCGTTGGTGATCGAGTATGCGCCGATGCCCCCCTTGCCGTCGCCGGCTACAAAGAGGGCCGGAGCCGCTTTTGGTACTCCTTGCGGCGGAGTCCATCTCGGAAGGCCGCCACGTGACGTAGCCCTATGCCCTGGAGCGCCTGTATTGAAGGAAACGAGCAAGGCGACCGCGACCGACACGACCAGAAAAACAATCAACCCGATAAACCAACGCCTCCGCCTCAGTCTGCGAGCCTCTTCGAACAACGCCTGCGCTGCAGCCGCGCTCCTGTCCGTTAGCGGCTGGCCAACGTCGGTGTGCTGTTTGTCCAAGACCTTCATGCCATTGGGCCTGAAAGCGGCGATGGGCTCATGGAAGGCCCTCGATGATCTGGACGACCTCGTCCCGACGGTATCCCTGGACGCGGCAGAACTCGACCAGTTCACGGATTCGCTTCACGACGAGGCCTTGTTGTGGCGAACCGGCCACGGTGATGCCGCGCCCGCGCTGGAAGTCGAGCAATCCCTCGTCCCGAAGGATGCGCAAAGCCCGGAGGACCGTGTTCTTGTTGACGCCGAGCACCGAGGCGATGTCTTTGGCAAGGGGAAGGCGCTCGCCGGGCTCGGCTTCACCTTCGGCGATCGCCCGCCGGATCTCTGCTGCTACTTGGTCGTGGAGCGGAGTGCCCTCGGACCGGTCAATATCGACCGAGATCATGGTGCTAGGGATAGTAGCTCTATTTACCCGGGTTGTCCAGGGGCGTCACCTCGTTCGCAAAGGCGGACATCGATCAGTCTGCGAACCATGATCCGTCTGCCTCAAGGCGCCGTACACGGGCAATTCGGGATCCCATCCCGGCCCTATGCGCTGCTTGCTGTTTACGCGATCGCCGGGTCCTAATCCACAACAGCAACTGGTTCGAGCCGTCCGCGATCGGCCGAACTCAGCGGCGGGCGAACACCAAAGCCACCGACGACCGATCGACCACGTGCCAGCGTGGGTCGTGGTCGAGGAAGATCGACAACCCGGTGTTCGGCGCCCACACGACGTAGGACACGTGGTACGCCGACAGTAGGGGGTCCGGGTTGGTGGTCTGGGTGGTCACTGCGAAGAACTCGGTGAGCACCTTGCCCTCGAACAGGTCGGTGCGGCCGTCCACGAACGTCGCCCGGTGCCGCGCGATCGAATAGTCGCCCCAGGTGTACTCGGTGAAGACCCGGCCCGGATGGGCCTCGAGGTAGTTGAAGGCCTGCACCGGCAGCGTCGGCGAGACGCTGCCCGCCGGCACGGACGGCTGCGCGAGGAGGGCGATGGCGAGCACGGCGTAGAACGCCACGGCCACGCGCCGCGCCGTCGTGCCCCAGGCGGGCCGTGCGGGCAGCGTCGCGGCCAGGCCGGCGGCGACGACCATCAGGTAGATCGCAAGGCGCTGGGTGCGCAGCGCCTCGACGAAGAGCGCCGCGGCCAGCGTGCCCTCGAGCACCGGTATCCGCCTGCGTCCGCACGACGGCGACGATCACGGCGAGCGGGACGCAGTAGGCGAGCACCACCATGAACGGAATGGAAGTCCGGCGAGTTCCATTCGTTGATGTACTGGCCGATCTGGCCGTTCATCGACACACCGATGTCGTAGGTCAGCAGGCCGGGGCCGTAGGGCGTGAGGCACGACGCGGCCACGGAGCCGATGAAGGCCAGCGCGAGCGGGCCCGTGTGCGACGACTGGCGCACGCCACCGATCCGGCCGACGATGCGCTCGGGCACGAGCGACCAGCCGAGCTCGACGCCGAGCACGACAAGCCCGATGAGGATCGAGCCGTGCGTGTTGACCCAGACGACACACAACAGCGGCAGGCACCACAGCCAGCGCGGGTCTGCGCCGCGCCTTGGTCAGCAGCAGGAGTTCGAGCGGCAGCCAGACGAGCGAGAAATCGAGGCCGCGGTCCCCCGCCAAGCACGCCGGAGATCCCCATCGCCAGCAGGAGGACGATCGCCGCCACCCGGCCACCCCGGGCGCCGAGGGCTCGCGGCGTAGGCGGCCGTGACAAAGAGGCGAGAGCCCTCCGAGCACGATGGCGTACAACGGGTAGGCGGCGTTGCCGACCGCCTTGGACAAGCCGGCGAGCGCGACCGACGAGCCCCACTCGTCGGTGATCCAGCGGCGATGGGCCTCGGTGTAGCTGAACGGGTCGAGGCCCATGACCGAGTGGTGGGCGAGCATCCACTGGCCCGAGGCCATCTGCCAGAAGACGTCGTTGGAGAGTTGGTAGCCGAGTGCGACCGACCGCGATGATCCCGATGCCGAACGCGATCCCGACCAGCTCGATCGCCCGCGTGCGGCACGCGCCGGGTGACGGCCGTTGCGTCGTGGCGAGCGGAGGACGCCGTGAGTCCGGTGACTCGCAGTTGGAGGCGGCGTCCGCCGTCGGCACTCGAAGTGTCTCGACGGCTCGGACGCTCGCCTGCACTGCTCCCCCCTCTAGCCGGATCCCCCTGCCGGCGCCCCTCTGGAGCAAGGTACAACGCGCGCCGACAAAGCGGCGTCGCAGGACGGTTGCGATCGCGTGGCTTGTATCCAGGGCGTTCACGTAGCCGTAGCTCGTCGGGCACGGAGCGGCGGCGACTGCGGCGCAGCGGCTCCGTGCTCAGCAGCTGGGCTGCAACACCACCGCCTTGAACATGGCGCCCCACTCGTAGGCGAACTGCATCAGCCATTCGCCGATGCCCTGCGGGGAGAACGCCACCTCGAGCACCTGCCCGGAGTAGCAGCGGCCGATGCGCAGGCGGGCCCGGCTGGCCTGGGTCGTCGGGACCACGACGATGATGCGGGTCCAGTGGAGCTGCTTCGCGAAGGCCTCGATCGCGCGCGCCTCACCCTGCGTCGTCTGCGGGTTGGCCTTGAAGCAGTTCACGTGCACCTTGGGCAGATGGACGGCGAGGTACGACTGGTAGGGCCCGCAGCGCTGCCAGTTCTGCAGTGACAGCACGAGTCGCGGGGCATAGCCCTGCTTCGCCAGCGCGACGCCCTTGTCGAAGGCGGGCGCGCCATGGCCGCCGAGCACGACGATGGCGTCGGACCGTTCGCGGCGGGTTGAGGTCGGGATAGACGAACAGGACCGCCGTCATGACGCAGAACACGACGACGAGCACGACCACGACCGCCGCCACGATGCGCACCCGCGTCGACTTGAGGAATCGCATAGTGGGAAGGGACATTGTGGCAGCCCCTGACCGCGCCCGGGGTCAGCCGTGCCGCCGAGCGGCGAGCAGTCGCGAGTGGTCGGACGCTCGCTAGCGGATCAGCGGGTCGCGGGGCAGGCCGAGGATGCGCTCGGCGATCTGGTTGCGGGTGATCTCGGAGGTGCCACCCGCGATCGACATGGCCCGGGTCGCCAGCTGCGTGTAAGCCGGCCAGTGCGTCCTCGCCGTCGAGGAACGCCGTCGCCTCTCCGACCAGGTCGGCCTGCAGGCGCGCCCGGTCGTGGCCGTGCTCGGCCAGCACCAGCTTCGTGACGTTGCCCTCGGGGCCGGGGCCCGCGCCGACCACCGCACGCTGGGCCCGGCGCAGGTTCAGCGCCTTGAGCGCGTGCTCCTTGGCCAGGATCGCCGCCGATGCGTGCGGACGCACCGGGGACGCGAGTCGCCGCCCGCGCTTGCGCAGGGCCAGGAGGTCCATCGGCAGGAAAGATGCCGCCCGTGCCGCCGCCGATGGACACGCGCTCGTTGCCGAGCGTCGAGCGGGCCACCGTCCAGCCGTCGTTGACGGTGCCGACGACGTCGTCGTCCGGCACGAAGACGTCGTTGAAGAAGACCTCGTTGAAGTCCGCGTTGCCGGTGATCTGGCGCAGCGGGCGCACCTCGACACCCGGCGCGTGCATGTCGATCACCATCGCCGTGATACCCGAGTGCTTCGGTGCGTCGGGGTCGGTCCGCACGGTGGCCAGGCCGAGGTGGCAGTACTGGGCACCGCTCGTCCACACCTTCTGGCCGTTGACCTTCCACCCGCCCGTCGACCCGGGTACCCCGCGTCTTGACCGCGGCGGCGTCCGAGCCGGCGTCGGGCTCGCTGAAGAGCTGGCACCAGACGTACTCGCCCATCAACGTCTTGTGGACCCAGCGCTCGACCTGGTCCGGCGTCGCGTACTGGTTGACCGTCATGATGTTCCAGCCCGTGATGCCGAGGCCCGGGACCTTGACGCCCGCCGCCCGCATCTCCTCGTCGATGACGATCTGCTCGACGGCGCCGGCGTCGCGACCCCAGGGCTTGGGCCAGTGCGGCACCAGAAGCCCGGCATCGACCAGCGCCTTGCGCCGCTCCTTCTTGTCCGCAGAGGGCACCGATGCGAGCCGCCTCGGCGCGGATCTCGGTCCGGATGGCCTCGGCCTCGGGCGGCAGGTCGAGCGTCACGTCGCGCGTCGTCCCACGCTCGGCCTCGGCCGTCACGTCCTCGGCGTCGTCGGGCGAGCCCAGCAGCGCGTTGAGCGCGAGTGCCCGGCGCAGGAACAGGTGGGCGTCGTGCTCCCAGGTGAAGCCGATGCCGCCGTGCACCTGGATGTTCATCTGCGCGTTGTGGACGGCCGGCGCGAAGGCCAGGTGCGCCGCCATCGCCGCGGTGAGGTCGAACTCGTCGAGCGTGTCGGCCGCGGCGCGGGCGGCGTCCCACACGGTCGCGGTGGCCAGCTCGGTCGCCACGAGCATGTCGGCGCAGTGGTGCTTGACGGCCTGGAAGGTCCCGATGGTCCGGCCGAACTGCACGCGCTCCTGCGCGTAGGCGACGGCCATGTCCGTGCAGGCGGCCATGACGCCGGCGGCCTCGGCGGCACCGAGCGTGCGGGCCAGGGCGCGGGCGCGGCGGGCCGCGCCGGCGAGCACGTCGGTCTCGGCGACCGTCACGGACGAGACCGCCGCGGCGGCCGAGCGGCGGGACGGGTCGATGTCCTGATCGCGGCGCCGAGCGTGAGGCCGTCGGCGTCGCTCCGGCACGATGACGATGTCGTCGCCGGCCCGCAGCAGCAGGAGGTCGGCGCCCCTGCCGCCGAGCACGATCCCGCCGTCCCCGTCGAGCGTCCGCCCGTCGAGGGTCAGCGAGCCGCCGAGGCCGAGCGCCGCCGTCACCGAACCGTCGGCGAGCGCCGGGAGGTAGGCGGCCTGTTGCTCGGGATTCCCGCACTGCGCGATCACCGCCGACGCCAGCACGGTCGGCAGGAACGGACCCGGCGCGACCTGGCGGCCGAGCTCCTCGAGGATGACGACGAGCTCGCTCAGCGATGCGCCCCCTCCCCCGTGCTCCTCGGGCAGGTGCACGCCGAGCAAGCCGAGGTCGGCCATCTCCTGCCAGAACGAGGGCCGGGGCTCGTCCGCCGACTCGAGGAGCGCCCGGTTGGCCGCCAACGCGCCCTGGGCGGAGAGCAGCGCCCCGCACCGTGGCGCCCAGCTCCTGGTGCTCGTCCGTGATCGCGATCGGCATTGGTCGCCCCCTTGTCGGTGCCCGCCAGCGTTGCGACGCTACAAAACAGCGGTCCGGGCGCCCAAGTCGGGCGGGCTACGCTGTCATCGTGCTGTAGAGCTCTGACGTCGCCCCGCCGGCCCGCCACCGACGCCGTGCGCCCTCGTCGTTCTCGTCCTTGTCCCGCGTCCGGACCCGGAGCTCTGCCATGCCTTCTCGCACTTCTCGTTCACCATCCCGGCGAACATCCCCGCCGACTTCCACCTCGCTGGCCACGACGGCCACCCTGACCGCCCGCCAATTGCGCTTCGAGCGCGGCGGCCAGACGGTCCTCGACGGCGTGTCGCTGACCGTCGGCCCCGAGACCTGCCTCGGCGTGGTCGGCCCCAACGGCGTCGGCAAGTCGACGTTGCTGCAGCTCCTCGCGGGCCTGCTCGAGCCGGCGGACGGCGGGGAGGTCCGCGTCGACCCGCCGACGGCAACGGTGGGCTACCTCAGCCAGGAGCACAGCCACGACGCCGGGCGAGACGGTGCGCGACGCGCTGTACAGGAGGACCGGTGCCGCCGCGGCCGAGGCGGAGATGACCAGGGCGGCGGCCGCCCTCGGCGAGGGGCGGCCCCAGGCCGAGGACGACTACGCGACGGCGCTGGCGCGCTACGAGTCGCTCGGCGCCGCCGATTTCGAGGCGCGGCTGGCGGGCGTGCTCGAGCAGGTGGGGCTGCCGAACCGGCGATGGCGGAGCGGAGCAGCGGTGCGCTGTCGGGCGGGCAGGAGGCGCGGGTCGCGCTGGCGGCGATCCTGCTGGCGCGCTTCGACATCACGTTGTTGGACGAGCCGACGAACGATCTGGACTTCGACGGGTTGGCCCGGCTGGAGGAGATGGTGGCGCGGCGGCGGGGCGGCATGGTGATCGTGTCGCACGACCGGGCGTTCCTCGACGGGACCGTGACCGACGTGCTCGAGATCGAGGAGCACACGCGGCGGGGTCGCCTGTACGGGGGCGGCTGGGCCGGCGTATCTCGCCGAGCGGGCGGCCGACCGCGCCCATGCCGAGGAGGCGTACGCCGTGTACGAGTCGCAGCGGACCGACCTGGCGCGGCGCGCCCAGCGCGAGCGGCAGTGGGCCACGTCGGGCGTGAGCAAGGAGAAGAAGAACCCGCGCGACAACGACAAGGCGCAGCGCGACTTCCGCATCAACCGCACCGAGCGGCTGGCGTCGCGGGCGCGGCGCACCGAGCGCGCCATGGAGGCGCTCGAGGTGGTCGAGAAGCCCTGGGAGGGCTGGGACTTGCGCTTCAGTATCAACGAGGCGACCCGGTCCGGGGCGGTCGTGGTGCACCTGGAGGACGCGGTGCTCGAGCGGGGCAGCGAAGCGAGCACGGCGAGCGCGGCGAGCCAGGGGGCTTCGTGCTCGGGCCGTTCACGCTGGACATCGCATGGGCCGACCGGATCGCGCTGGTCGGCCCGAACGGATCGGGCAAGACCACGCTCGTCGAGGCGATCCTCGGCCGCCTGCCGCTGGCCGCCGGGACGCGGCGCATCGGCCCGAGCGTGGTGATCGGCGAACTCGGACAGGACCGGCGTGTGCTGTCGGACTCGTCAGTCGAGCGTCGTCGAGGCGTTCATGGCGGCGACGGGGTTGCCGATGTCATCGGCCCGGTCGCAACTGGCGAAGTTCGGGCTGGACGCGGACGCCGTGGTCCGTCCGCCGTCGTCGCTCTCGCCGGGCGAGCGCACGCGCGCCGAGCTCGCCGCGTTCGCTGCGAAGGGCGTCAACTTCCTCGTGCTCGACGAGCCGACGAACCACTTGGACCTGCCCGCGATCGAGCAGCTCGAGTCCGCACTCGAGAGTTACGAGGGCACGCTCCTCCTCGTCTCGCACGACCGGCGGCTCCTCGAGTCCGTGACGGTTACGCGTCGGATCGTCCTTCCGGGACGTGACCAGGCGTTCAGAGGGCTGCGCGAGGACCGGTAGCTTGGCCGCCATGAGTGCGGCGGGTGCCGGAAAGGTTCGGGGAAGAAGCCGGCGGGTGCCGCGGGTGCCGCGGGTGCCGCAGGCGAGGAGAGCCCGGCGCGGGGCGGCAAGGCCCGCGAGGCCGGCGCCGCGACGTTCGCCGCGTTGCGCCGCGCCACGGCGCGCAAGGCCGCCGAGCTGATCCGCAGCGACCCCGATGACGCCGCGACGGCGCTCGAGATCGGGCTCGTCGACGAGGAGTGGCTCCAGGCGCCCGGGGAACGGCCGATTTCGTCGAGCGCGCCCGGCGACATCATGCGGCGGTTCCTCGAGCGGACCGTCGAGCGCCACCCGTCGAAGCTGTCGTCGCTCGGGTTGACCGCGGTCCAGCTGTTGTCGTCGGGCGACGAACGCCGGAGGCGTCGGGACATCGGGCGACGGGTCCGCCAAGCTCCTGACCGTCGTCTTCACCGACCTCGAGGGCTTCACCGCCTACACCGACGCGCAGGGCGACGCTGCGGCGCTCGCGCTGATCGGCGAGCATCATCAACGAGCGGCGCCCACGGTGCGCCGCTGGAAGGGCCGGATCGTCAAGCACCTGGGGGACGGACTGCTCTGCACGTTCCCCAAGCCCGCCCTGGGGATCCGGGCGGCCATCGAGCTGCAGGCGAGCGCGCCCGATCCGCTGCGGCTCCGGGCCGGCGTGCACATGGGCGAGGCGACGGTGACGAGGACCGACGTGGTCGGCCACGTGGTCAACGTGGCGGCCCGGGTGTGCGAGGCGGCCAAGGGCGGCCAGGTGCTCGCCACGGCGGAGGTGGTCGAAGCGGCCTCCGCCGCGGACGGGCTCTCGGGCGTGCGCCTCGGCCGCATGAAGGCGCGCCGCATGAAGGGGGTCAAGACGCCGGTCCGCCTCTGTGAGGTGCGGTCCGTTTCCGAGCCCGAACCTGCGTTGGAAGCCTGAGGACAGCCGGAGGCCGCGGACCGCACAGAGGTGTAGCGTGACGCAGGGGTTCGGGCCCGAAAAGCAGGAGGACCGTGAAACCCAGGCGCGATTCTCGAGAGGGCGTGGCTCTGGCGCGAGCCACGACGGATTCTTGACCGCGCACGACCCCGCGCCGGCGGTCGCCACGGCGGCGACGGGCACGCCGACGATGCGGGCGACGCCCGACTTCCAGACGCTCTTCGAGTCGGCCCCGGGCTGCTATCTCGTCCTGGACCCCGACCTGACGATCGTCGCCGTCAGCGACGCGTATCCTCGCTGCGACCTTGTCGGCCGCGCCGACATCGTCGGGCAGCCGATCTTCGAAGTGTTCCCCGACAACCCCGACGATCCGAGCACCGAGGGCGTGCGCAACCTGAAGGCGTCGCTCGACCGCGTGCGGCGCGAGCTCCGTGACGACTCCATGTCCGTGCAGAAGTACGACGTGCAGCGGCCAGAGACGGTGGGCGGGGGCTTCGAGGAGCGCTTCTGGAGCCCCCACAACTCGCCGGTCCTCAATCCCGACGGCTCGCTCGCGTACATCATCCACCAGGTGCAGGACGTCACCGACTTCATCCGGGTCGTGCGCGAGCGCGAGAGCAGACCCCCGTTCGAGCACGCGCGCCTCGATGCGATGGAGGCCGAGATCGTGCGCCGGGCCCGCGAGGTCGCCGACGCCGGACGCGCGCTGAAGGAGGCCAACGAGCAGCTCGAGATCCTCTACGCGCGCTCCCAGGAGCTCGACCGCCTCAAGACGCAGTTCTTCTCCAACGTGAGCCACGAGCTGCGCACGCCGCTCTCGCTGATCCTGGGCCCGGCCGAGCGGCTGCTGTCCGACGCCGACCTGCCGGCCGGCGATCCCAAGCGGCACGACCTCGAGGTGATCCTGCGCAACGCGCGGGTGTTGCTCTCCCACGTCAACGACCTCCTCGATACGGCGAAGGTCGAGGCGGCCAAGCTCGACCTCGCGTACGTCGAACTCGACCTGGCGCGACCTCGTGCGGTTCGCCGCCAACAGCTTCGAGACGCTCGCCGTCGACCGCGCCGTGCACTTCATCGTCGTGGCGCCCGAGGGCGAAGTGTCGGTCGAGGTCGACCCGGGGCGCGTCCAACAGGTGCTGCTCAACCTGTTGTCCAACGCATTCAAGTTCACACCGGCGGATGGGACGGTGCGGATCGAGATGCGCGACGTGCCCGGCGGCGACGCGGTGCGCGTCGAGGTCGCCGACAGCGGTCCCGGCATCGCCGCCGACAACCGCGAGGAGGTCTTCGAGCGCTTCCACCAACTCGAAAGGCTCGGCCCGGGGCAAGACGGGCGGCACCGGACTGGGCCTCCACATCGCTCGTGAGCTCGTGCTCCTCCACGGCGGTTTCATCGAGGTCGACGACGCGCCCGAGGGCGGCGCGCTCTTCGTCGTCGAGCTGCCGCTCCGGGCGCCCGCGGGCACCGAGGTGCGCGCCGACGGCTCCGCGATGCTCGAGGACGTGCCACCGGACCGGGTATTCGATACCTACGTGGCCGCCGGGCGCGATCGGGCGTCGCCTCGCGACGGGTTTGCGGGCGCCGGCTCGGGTACCGACGGCGACGAGCCCCTGGTCCTCGTGGTCGAGGACAACCAGGACATGAACCAGTTCCTGTGCGAGGCGCTCGCGCCGGCCTTCCGGGTGCATGCCGCCTTCGACGGGCGCCAGGGCGTGCACATGGCGAAGCAGCTCAAACCGGACCTGATCGTGTGCGACTTCATGATGCCGGAGCTGACCGGCGACGAGCTCGTCCGTCAGGTCCGGGCCGACTCGACGATCGATTCCACGCCCGTGCTCATCCTGACGGCGCGCAACGACTCCACCGCACGCATCAACGTCCTTCGGGTCGGTGCGAACGACTACATGTTGAAGCCCTTCTACAGCGCCGAACTGCGCGCCCGGGCCGACAACCTCATCAAGGTCCGGCGGGCCGAGCAGACGCTGCGCGCGCTCGACATGGCGAACGAGCGCGACCGCATCGCCCGGGACCTGCACGACCTGGTGATCCAGCGGGTCTTCGGGGCGGGGATGCGCCTGACGTCGATGGTGCCGGCCATGCCGGCCGCGACGGGCGACCGCCTCCGCGACGTCGTTGAGGAGCTGGACAACGTGATCGCCGACATCCGCACGACGATCTTCGACCTCACGGCGCAGGAGACGGCCGGCCGGGGCCTGCGCACCGATGTCCTCGAGCTGACCAGCGACGCGGCCGAGCGCCTGGGCTACCGGCCCCAAGTCAGGTTCAACGGCGCCGTCGACACGATCGCCGACCGCGAGGCCGCCGACCAGTTCCTCGCCGTCCTGCGCGAGTCGCTCTCCAACGTCATCCGCCACGCCGACGCCACCGCCGTCGAGGTCACCGTGGCGGCCGACGGCAAGGAGCTCGTGCTCGTGGTGGCCGACAACGGAGTCGGCCTCGACCCGGACGCGCCGCCGGCGGGCGGCTTCGGGCTGCGCAACATGGAGGCGCGGGCGGCCTCGCTCGGGGGCACGTGCCATGTCCGTCCCAACGTGCCGCGGGGCACCGTCGTCGAGTGGCGGGCCCCTCTGGGCTGACCGCCGCCCCTGACCCCCGGACCCGGTCCGGCGGGCGGACGGGGTCGCCTCCCCGACGTCGGGACGACCACAACGGCGGTGACGCGCGATACCAGCGCCTCGTGCACGCGATCACAGCTGGAAACCCCCATTCCTACGCACAAGCACCGCGATCGCAACCGGGATGCGCCGCTACTCCACCTCTCCCCCGACACACTGTTGTGCAGTGGTAGTCGGAGTCCGAAATTGCGGTCCTGTGGACCTGGGGGAGGAATCGGACATGACGCACAGCCTGAGTGACGCAGAGCAGATGGTCCGGCAACTCATCGAGGACACCAACCGCTCGCATTTCGAATCCAGGTGGCGCTACGAGCTCACGAGCGACGTCGACAACATCGAGGTGGCGGCCGAGGCCGGCGTGAACACGCTGCGGATCCACCCGTGCTGGCTGCGCTACGTCGTGGCCCAGGGCGACTTCAAGTCCTGCGTCGCCGACGAGATCGCCGCCTGGCGCCTGCTGGCGCAGCTCACCGGCACCGCCGCCTGAGCGACATCGCCACTGAGCGACATCGCCGCCTGAGCCCCACCCGGGGCCCGCACCGCACCGCACGGCACCGCACCGATCACCGGCCCCTTGGGGTCCACCCCGCCGAGCGCGCCCTCGGGCCCGTCCCCGCCGTTGCGCTCGGGACTAGGTTGCCGGGTCGACACACGTTGGCGCCGGCCGGCGCCGTCGAACCGATCGGGGGTCCCCCATGGCAGAGGTGCAGGGCACCTGTGAACCGCGCTTCGAGTCCGTCCGCACGACGCTGGCCGGTCAGCTCGACCGGGGCGAGGATCTCGGCGCCTCCGTGGCCGTCTTCGTCCACGGTGAGCCGGTCGTCGACATCTGGGGCGGCTGGGCCGACGCCGACAAGACCAAGCCCTGGGAGCGCGACACCATCACCAACGTCTGGTCCACGACCAAGACGATGACCTTCATCTGCGCGCTCATGCTCTACGACCGTGGTGAGCTCGATTTCCACGCCCCCGTCGCCAAGTACTGGCCCGAGTTCGCCCAGGCGGGCAAGGAGCAGGTCGAGGTCCGCCACATCATGGGCCACACGGCCGGCCTCTCAGGCTGGGACGAGCCGCTCGCACCCGAGCAGCTGGCCGACTGGGACCTGTGCACGCAGCGGCTCGCGGCGCAGGCGCCGTGGTGGGAACCGGGCACGGGCAGCGGGTACCACGCCGTCACGCAGGGGTACCTCATCGGCGAGATCGTCCGCCGCATCACGGGCGACACCATCGGCGCCTGGTTCGCCCGCGAGGTGGCCAAGCCGCTCGAGGCGGACTTCCACATCGGCCTCCCCGCCAGCGAGGACCACCGGGTCTCCAACGTGATCCCGCCGCCGCCGATCGACCTCGATGCCATGGAGGGCCAGGTCAGCGAGCTCATGATCAGGACCTTCATGAACCCGCCCATCGACGCGTCGATGGCGCACCACGAGTGGTGGCGCCGGGCCGAGATCCCCGCCGCCAACGGCCAGGGCAACGCCCGCTCGGTCGCGGCCGTCCAGTCGATCATCGCCGGCAAGGGACAGGCCCGCGGCGTCCGCCTGCTCTCGGCTGCGTCCACCGACGCCATCTTCGAGGTGCAGGCCGAGGGCATCGACAAGGTGCTCGGCGTCCCCCAGCGCATGGGCATGGGCTACGGGCTGAGCAACCCGCCCGACATCCCCGGGGGCCCCCGCACCTGTTACTGGGGTGGCTACGGCGGCTCGGTCATCATCATGGACCAGGACTACGAGTTCACCGTCTGCTACGTCATGAACCGCATGGAGTCCGGGCTGGTCGGCGACATGCGGGGCACCAACATCGTGGCCGCCGCAATAACCGGCCTGCTCTCCTAGCGCCGAGCGGGGTTCACCGGCTCACGGGTCTCACGGGCTCGAGCTCACGGGCTCGAGGGCTCGAACGTCGTCGTCTGTTCGCACCGCGCGCCGAGGCGGGTCATGAGCCCGTTGACGAACCGGTCGGCCCTCGCCGGTGGCAGCTTGGCGATGTCGGTCGAGACCATCAGCACCATCTCGCCTCGGTACGTCATCGCGACGGTGAAGGAGACCTGATTGGGGCCGGGCACCATGGTCGCGGTGATACGGCGGAGCCACGGCGGATCGCCCGTGTCGTCCATCCGCCCGACGCTGCTGATGGTGATGTTCTGCGGCGTCGAATCCACCCACCTGGCGAACGAAGCGAGCCCCTCGTCCGTCGGCGGGTAGGTCGCGGTGCGCGCGAAGCGGTAGAAGAGATGGCTCTCCCCGCGGGCGACCTCGCGGGCGATCTGGTCGGCGATGTCGCGCGGCAGCGTGTCGTGCGTCGCCCCCGAGACGAGATAGGGCGTGGCCACCATCCCGATGGCGAGCTGCATGTCGTCGAAGGGCAGCGGCGGCTCGACCCGGTGGCGCAGGTCGGTCGCGCTCGCCAGGCAGATCCAACGCGGCTGGTCGTCGTCGAAGAGATCGGCGGCCGACTCGAGGAAGGCGGCATCGACCATCCCGGTGACGCTCGCGCCCTCCGCCTTGGCGCGCGCCAGGAGGGCCTCGAGGGCGTCCCCGCTGATGACGAGCAGGTCGTGCCGGGGAATCGTGGTCTGGGCGTGGCGGTCATGGAAGGGGAAGACGGCCGGCGCCGGCTGCCCGGCGCGTTCGGCCCGGACCGCGCCGAGGACGTCGACCGCGGCCCGCGGCGAGGCGACCTCGGGGGTGAAGCGCGAGTGCAACGCGGCCGGCACCTCGTCGGACGGGGCGAGCGCCGTTTCGTCGCCGTCGAGGGCCCGGGCGAACTGGCGCATCAGGGTCATGCCCGAGCTGCCATCGAGGAAGACGTGGTGCATGACGATGGCGACCACGGAGCGGTCCTCGCCGGCGACGGGAAAGGAGATGCAGAAGACCAGCGGGTGCGGTGCCTCGGGGAAGGGCAGCACGTGCATCTCGGCGATGGGCACGGTGTCGCCGGGCTGCAGCGGCCGCACGGAAATGGGGATCGGACCGTCGACCTTCACGAACGCGTACTCGCCGTCCACCGGTTCGACCCGCGCCCGCAAGAGCGGGTGACGCCTCTGGATGGCCGCGAGCGCCCCGGCCAGCTCGTCCTCGTCGAAGATGCGGTCGGCGTAGGCGAGGAACACCCCGGTCATTCCGTTGAGCCGGCCGAGGAGCCAGAAGTACTTCTCTGCGGGATCGAGGGCGCGCCAGACGCGCGGAGACGGCGCCATAGTCGGGGCGAGGCTAGCGCGCCGCCTTCGGGCCCCTGGTCGGCTGCGGGTCGTGCCTAGGCCCTATCGGGCACGATGGCCTCGGCCTCGATCTCCACCTTCCAGTCAGGGTCGAGCAGCGCCGCCACCACGACCATGGTCGCGGCGGGACGGGTAAAGCCGAAGATCTCCGCGTGTACCGCGCCGACGGCATCGGCGGTATCGACGGAGGTGACGTACATCCGGGTGCGGACGACATCAGCGAGCAACGCGCCGGCTTCGGCGAGGGCGGTGGCGATGATCTCGAAGCAGCGGCGGGCCTGCGCGCCGGCGTCCTCGGGGCAACGGCCCTCGGCCACGACGGGGCCGGTCCCCGAGACGACCACGCGATCCCCCACCCGCACGGCGCGGCTGAACCCGATGAGCGGCTCGAACGGGGAGCCCGAGGCGATGCGGCGGCGTTCGGTCATGGCCGCATCCTCGCAGACCCGGGCGGGCGGGCCCGAAAGCCCAGCGCCACGCGCCGGAAAGGCCGCGCACGGCCGTTACCATTGTGCGCCGAACGGAGGGTTCAGTGGGTCTGTTGCGCCGGCATGGAGCGGTGGTCGCGGTGGTGGCCCTGGCGGTGGTGGGCGCCGGCTGCGGCTCACGGACCGGGCCCAACCTCGGGGCGACCCCGCCGCACCACGCGCATCGCATCACCGAGGCGGCGTCAACCCCCGGCCCGACAACCACGACGACGAATCCCAACCCGTTCTCGGTGCCGGCCGGCACGCTCGTCGCCACGACCACGGGTGACATCCCCGGGTTCGAGTACGCCGGCAACGCCACCCCGTCGATGACCGTGCCGGGCAGCTGGTACGGCTACCCGTCGGTGCTGCCGGTCATCGCCTCCCTGCCGGGATGGCTCGAGGTGCGGCTGGCGCAGCGACCGAACGGCTCGACCGTGTGGGTGCACATGAGCGACGTGACGTTGTCGAACACGCCGTACGCCATCGTCGTCGACCTGTCCACCGAGCACCTGTACGTCTACGAGAACGGCACCTTGCTCATGGACTTCCCGGCCGGCATCGGCGCGCCCGACGACCCGACGCCGACCGGGCAGTACTTCATGCCGATGATCTACCCCTCGCCGGGCCCGGGCTACGGGCCGTTCGTGCTGGTCACCTCCGACCACTCGGACACGATCACCGACTGGGAGAACTCGGGTGACGCGATCATCGGTATCCATGGGCCGATCGACGCCGGGGCCGACGCCGAGATCGGGACGACGGGTGCCGCGATCTCCCACGGCTGCATCCGGCTGCACGACGCCGACCTGGCGCAGCTGTCGGTGATCCCGGCGGGGACGCCGATCGAGATCGTCAACCAGGCCGTGGCCTAAGTCCTGTCGTCGGTCGCAACGACCGCTGCAAGGCGGCTTGTCACGTTTCCCGAGCCCGGCGGGTCTCAATTGCCATGACACGCGGCGCGGGAGGTCGGTGACCATGGAGCACACCGACTGGCTGAACGAGCAGTTCGAGCAGCACCGGTCCCACCTCCGGGCCGTGGCCTACCGCATGCTGGGCTCCCTCAGCGACGCCGACGACGCCGTCCAGGACGCCTGGCTGCGCTTCAGCCGGGCCGACACGAGCGACGTCGAAAACCTCAGGGCCTGGCTCACCACGGTGGTCTCGCGGGTGTCCCTCAACATGCTGCGCTCCCGCCAGACCCGACGCGAGGAGGGCTATGCGCCGCACATGCCCGACCCCATCATCGACTCGCCGAACGGGACCGACCCCGAGCACCAGGCGCTGCTCGCTGACTCCGTCGGGGTCGCACTGCTGGTCGTGCTCGACACGCTGAGCCCGCCCGAGCGCCTCGCGTTCGTGCTGCACGACATCTTCGCCGTGCCCTTCGACGAGATCGCGCCGATCGTCGACCGAACGCCCGAGGCGGCGCGCCAACTCGCCAGCCGCGCCCGCCAGCGCGTGCAGGGCGAGCCGACCGTGCCGGACACGGACCTCGGCCGCCAACGCGAGCTCGTCGACGCCTTCATGGCGGCCGCCCGCAACGGCGATTTCGAGGCCCTTGTCGCCGTGCTCGACCCCGAAGTCGTGGTGCGGGCGGACTCGGGCGTCGGCATCGAACGCGAACTCCGCGGCGCCGCCCTGGTCGCCCGCAACGCGAGTGCCTTCCATCGCCTGGGATTGCTCACCCGTCCGGCGATCGTCAACGGCGTCGCAGGGGCCGTTGCCCTGCGGGACGACGGCTCTGCCTTCTCGGTCGGAGCCTTCACGGTGCGGGGCGGCAAGATCGTGGCCATCGACTTCCTGGCCGACCCGGTCCGCCTGGCCGGGCTCGACCTCACGGTCCTGCAGGACTGAGACCGTCGCTCGGCGGGAAGTGTCACACAATCGGGCTTTCGACGGTCTTACGTGATGAGTACTGCATCGAGAGCCAAGAAGAAGGAGAGAACCATGGATGTACGCCTCAACATGTGGGAGAACCCCATCGCCCCGAAGCTCATCAAATACGTCAACGCGGCGGGCAAGGTCGTCACCGAGTCGTCGCTTCCCAAGGCCACGCAGGAGCTGGTGAAGATCCGGGCCAGTCAGATCAACGGCTGTGGCTTCTGCCTCGACATGCACACCAAGGATGCGGCCGCCGCCGGCGAGGACCAGCAGCGCCTCAACATGGTGGCGGCGTGGCGCGAAGCCACCGTCTTCACCGAGGCCGAAAGAGCCGCGTTGGAGCTCGCCGAGGAAGGCACCCGGATCGCCGACTCCGCCGGCGTATCCGACGATGTCTGGAACCGGGCGGCCAAGTACTACGACGAGGAACAGCTCGGCGCGTTGGTCGCGATCGTGGCGCTGATCAACATGTACAACCGTCTCAACGTCATCGTGCGCCAGCCAGCCGGTGACTACGTGCCCGGTCAGTTCGCCTAACGGGGTTGGTTGGTTTGTCGTCCCCCGCCCGTTCGGGTCCGGCCTGCGCCTCCGGCCTCTGAGCTCCTAGGCGAGCTCGTAGTCGGCCAGGTCGGGCTCGAGCGTGCGTGACCAGTACGTGTGGAGGTCGAAGGGCCAGTTCTGGGTGACCCGCCCGTTCTTGTTGCGGTACCAAGTGGGTACGTCGGCCACGCCCCACACCATCTTGGCGTTGCCCTCCTCCATTTCGGCGGCGTAGCGCTCGTGCACGTCGCGGCGGCACGACATGGCACGGTGCCCTGCTTGGAGGAGACGGCCGATCGCCTCGACGGCGTAGTGCACCTGGCACTCCACCATGATGAGAATGCTCCCGTTGATCACGAGGTTGGTGTTCGGTCCGTAGAGCATGAAGAAGTTCGGGAACCCTGGGACAGTGATGCCGAGGTAGGCCATGGCATCGCCGCCCCACTCCTCGTTCAGCTCCACCCCTTGTTCACCCGAAGACGCGCATCGGCGCCACGAAGTCCGAGGCCGTGAACCCCGTCCCGTAGATCAGCACGTCGGCCGGGTGCTCGACCCCGTCGGCGGTGCGCACGCCCGTCGGCGTGATCGCTTCGATCGGCGTGGTGACGAGGTCCGTCTCGGGGCGGCTGAAGGCTGCCGCCCAGCGACCGTCGTCGCGGAGCGCCCTCTTCGCGAACGGCGGGAAGTGCGGGACCATCTTCTCGTAGAGCTCGTCGTCGTCGACCTGGGCGCGGAGGACGTCGAGCAGCATCGAGCGCACGAAGTCGTTGCCCTCGCTGACCGCCTCGGTGTGCCCGTCCCACTCGGGGTCGACGCGTGCGGCTACGAGAAGGCCCTCGTGCATGATCCAGAATTGCCACAGGCGGTCCCAGCGGCCGTAGTCGGGCAGTCGCGCCAGGAGGTCGTGGAACTCCGGCGGGAAAGGGTCGCCGTAGTTGTCCGTCGGCAGCAACCAGGGAGGCGTGCGCTGGAACACGTCGAGGTGCGCGACCTCGCCGGCGATGAGGGGCACGAACTGGGCCGCGCTGGCCCCGGTCCCGATGACCGCAACCCGACGCCCGGCGAGCTCGATCGTGTCGTCCCAGGCCGCCGAGTGGAACGTCGGGCCTTCGAAACTCTCTGCGCCGGCGATGCTGGGAAATGACGGACGATTGAGCTGGCCCACCGCGCACACGACGGCGTCGAACTCCTCTTCCGTCTCGGTCCCCTCGCCGGTCCGCACGTTGAGCCTCCACGCATGGGTTTCGTCGTCGTAGCGCGCCTCGGTCACCTCGCTCCTGAAGCGGATGCTGGGTGCAAGCCCGAGCTCCTTGGCCAATCCCTGCAGGTAAGCCAGCAGGTCCGGCTGGGCCGAGAAGCGCGACGCCCAGTCGTTGGTCTGTGCGAACGAGAAGCTGTAGAGCTGGTTGGGCACGTCCACCCGACAGCCCGGATAGACGTTCTCGAGCCAGGTGCCGCCGACCTCGGAGTTCTTCTCGTACACGGTGACTGCGACGCCGGCCTGCCGGAGTCGGTACGCGGCCGCGAGCCCTGAAGCACCCGCCCCGATCACGGCGCAACGGAACGTGCCGCCGAGGTCGTCGAGATGCCAGGTCGGGGCACGGGGGTCTGTGCCGGCCGGTGCCAGCTCCTCGGTGAGGAACGGCTCCCAATGGTCGACGGAGTCGGTCCCGACCAGGAAGCCGTAGATCCGCCGCAGCTCCTCTCGGGTCGAGCGCGTGGTCGGGCGCACCAGCTTCCTGGTGGCGGGTTAGGGCCTCGACGGCGAGCCGGCGCGCCTCGTCCTCCTGTTCGGGGCCCAGGCCACGACCGGGCTGCAGAAGCTGCGTCTGATCCGGGGCGAACTCGTCCCGCAACACCGAGAGATCGCCGGTCCGCTGGGCCACGGCGCACAGCAACGGGTGGACCTCAGCCACGGCGACCGCTGCCTCGAGATCCGGACGGCCCCCTCCTGGTCCCTCGACCCCACCCATGGGCCAGAGCCTACGTACCGCCGCCTTGTGCGGGCGAAACCGTGGCCGGTGAGGCAGCCGACGGCGACCCGGTTATTCGCTCGCGCGTGTATATCCGCGGGATGCCGGGTTCCACGCGAGACCGTATATGCGAGAGATCCGGCGCCAGGGCGAAAGCCTTCACCGGTTGTCTATGCGTCCCCGTTCTAGACACGGTCGAATTCCATAACCCAGAGGTTCTGAAACTTCGCATCAACAACGCAGGGGTTATGGAACGAGACGGTTTCTAGAACAGAGCCGCGTATGCAGCCGGACGGAAGTGGCCTGGGTTCCCGCGTATACGGGCACGACCGGCGGACGGCGTCCGCAGGGGCAAGGGCCGCTTCCCGAGAGGACGGCCGTCGACAAATGAGCTCAGCCGCGCCCCATGGCCTTGACGAGCTCGGTCATCTGGCTGTTGACCTCGACCGTTCGGGGCAACTTGTCCATGGCTGCAGCCAAGGTCTCGGCCGACCAGCGGTCGTCTGTGTCCACAGACTCAGCGATGGACCAGCCGGCGTAGATGCCGACCGTTCCGCCGTAGACGCTGAAGACCTGGCCGTTGAACGGGCAGGTCTCTGCGGCGAGCACCGCGACGAGCGGCGACACGTTCTCGGGGTCGAAGACATGCTGCTGCATCGACTCGCTCATGCCCGGGGTCTGGAGGGTGAGGCGCGTACGCGCCACCGGCGCAATGCAGTTGGCGCGAACGCCGTAGCGATTCAGCTCCATGCCGTTGACGACGGTCATTGCCGCGATGCCGGCCTTCGCTGCCGAGTAGTTGGTCTGGCCCACATTGCCGTGCAGGCCGGCGCCCGAGCTGGTGTTCACGATGGCCCGGTCGTTGATCGTGCCCTCCTTGGCCGCCTCACGCCAGTAACCGGCAGCGTGCTTGGTCAGGTTGAACGTGCCCTTGAGGTGAACGGAGATGACAGCGTCGAACTCCTCCTCACTCATGGAGACGAGCATCCGGTCGCGCAAGATCCCTGCGTTGTTGACGACGACGTGGAGGTCGCCGAAGCTGGAAACGGCCTGGTCCACCATCGCCTTGGCCCCATCGAACGAGCTCACGCTGTCGGTGTTCGCCACCGCCTGCCCGCCCGCGGCTGTGATCTCGTCCACGACCGACTGGGCGGCCGAGACGTCGGATCCAGACCCGTCGACGGCGCCACCGAGGTCGTTCACCACGACCTTCGCTCCAAGCGAGGCGAAGAGGAGCGCGTGCTCACGGCCGAGGCCCCGTCCCGCCCCTGTGATGATCGCCACTCTGTCCTGCAACATTTGTTCGCCGTCCTTCCGGTCTTGTCGGTGTCACTCACGCCCGTGCAGCGGGCACGAATCCGGGCGAGACCCTTGCAATGGCGCCGCGCAGTGTCAAACCGACGCTTCGAGCCTCCGGCGTTCCAGGTAGCGGCGCTCGGCCTCGGTGCCGGCCAGGTCACGTGCCTCCTCATACGCCGCCGCCGCCTCGGAGAAGCGGCCCAGCCGCCGCAACATGTCGGCCCGGGCGGCAGGGAGCAGGTGGTAGCCGCGCAGCTCGCCGTTGTCGGTCAGGCTCTCGACAATGGCCAGACCCTCCTCGGGCCCGAGCGCCATGGACACCGCGACGGCGCGGTTGAGCTCGACGACGGCGGAGGGGACCATCTCGGTGAGGGTGGCGTAGAGCGCGGCGATCTGCATCCAGTCCGTCTCGGCAGCACTCCCCGCCTCCGCATGGCACGCCGCGATGGCTGCCTGGACCTGGAACGGCCCGGGGCGGCGCAGGCGAAGCGCGGCGTCGAGGACGGAAGCGGCTTCGCCGATCATCGACGTGTCCCAAAGGGAGCGGTCCTGGGCCTCGAGGAGGACGAGGTCGCCTGCCTTGTCGACCCGCGCCGCGATCCTCGCATCGTGGAACAGCATCAGGGCAAGCAGCCCGTGCGCCTCGGGCTCGTCCGGCATCAAGGCACACAGCGTCCGCGTGAGGCGGATGGATTCGTCTGTCAACGACCGGCGGATGAGATCCACACCTGCGGTGGCCGCATAGCCCTCGTTGAACAAGAGGTAGAGGACGGCCAGTAAAGCGTGCGTACGGTCCACGAGCTCATGCGCCGGCGGCACGCGGAACGGGATGCCGGCATTGCGAATCTTGCGTTTGGCGCGCGTGAGTCGCTGCGCCATGGTCGGTTCGGGCACGAGAAAGGCCCTGGCGATCTCGGGCGTCGTCATGCCCGCCAACGTCCGCAGTGTCAGTGCCACCTGCGCGTCGAGCGCGAGCGCCGGGTGGCAGCACGTGAACATCAGGCGCAGCCGGTCGTCGGGCACATCGTCGGTCGCAGCCTCGTCCGCCGTATTCAGCACCGCGACCTCCTGGACTTTCGACGCGCCCAGTCGGTCGCGCCGCACGCGGTCGAGAGCCCGGTTCCGGGCCACTGTCGTGAGCCAGGCGCCGGGGCGTCGCGGGATGCCGTCACGGGACCACCGTTCGGCGGCCTTCGTGAAGGCATCCTGCGCGCACTCCTCGGCGAGGTCCCAGTCGCCGGTGAGCCGGATGACCGTGGCGACGATCCGGCCCCATTCCTGCTGGAAGGCATCGCTGATCGCCGACTGGACCTCGGGGATCACATCTCCCAGATCGGCCTCACTTCGATGCTTCCGTAGCGAGCGCCCGGGAGCTTTCCGGCGACCTCGATTGCCTCGTCCAGGTCCTTGCAGTCGATGAGGAAGTACCCGCCCAGCTGCTCCTTCGTCTCGGCAAAGGGGCCGTCGGTCGAGAGCACCTCGCCGTTCCGTACCCGGACCGTCGTGGCGTCACTGGTCGGATGGAGCCGCTCTCCACCCTGGAGCACGCCTCGCTCGGCCATCGTCTTCATCCACTCGCCGTACTCGTTGAGCGTGGCGGCGTCCTCGGTTTCGGAAAACTCCGCGCGAGGGTTCTCCTCGCCGGCAATCAACAACAGGTAGCGCATTTGTTCCTCCTGGTTTCGGGGGTTGGGGTTGGTTGTCGCTCCTACGACGATCGGGCCGGTCCCGGAACGACACCCCGACGAAGAAATCTTGGACGAGTTTGGCCGTCGTACGCTTGCACGGATGGCGACCGGGGGCGGCGAAGAACTGCTCGAACTCCAGGTCGGGGCGATCGCCGGGGGGGGTGGCTGTGTCGCCCGGGCACCTGACGGCAAGGTGGTCTTCGTCCGCCACTGTCTCCCGGGCGAGCGGGTGCGGGCCCGGGTCACCGCCGCGACCAGCTCATACCTACGGGCCGACGCCGTCGAGGTGCTCAGCGCCTCACCCGACCGGGTCGAGCCGCCGTGCCCCCACGCTGGGCCAGGACGGTGCGGCGGCTGTGACTTCCAACACGTGGAGCTGGCCGCACAGCGCCAGTTGAAGGCGGCACGCATCGCGGAACTGCTCGACCAGATCGCCGGGATCGAGCGGGAGGTCGTGGTCGAAGCTGTCCGGGTCGACGGCCACGACGACGGGCTCGGTTGGCGGACACGGGTTCGCCTCGCCGTGGACCGCAACGGCCTGGTCGGCTTCCGCCGGCATCGCTCCCATCGGCTGGCACGAGTCGACGCGTGCCCTGTCACCACGCCCGAGGTTGGGCAGACCGGTGCCTTCAAGGCTCGTTGGCCCGGCGCGGCCGAGCTCGAGGTCATCACGGGCACTGTGCCCGGCGAAGCGGTCGTCTCCGTGGCCCGGCGCGGCCGCGAGGACGTGCGGCTGCCAAATGTCGAGGCGGGCCTCGTTGTGCGGAACAAGGTGCGGCGCGACCCCGGTGCAGTGCACATGGAGGTAGGTGGCAACACCTACCGTGTCTCGGCGGGCGTGTTCTGGCAGGCACACCGTGGCGCGGCCGAGACGCTCCTCGCGGCCGTCTTGGACGCGATCGGCGATTGCGAAGGAGCGAGCATCGCCGATCTCTACGCGGGCGCAGGCCTCTTCGCCGTCGCGCTGGCGCACAAAGTGGGGCCCGAGGGGACCGTGCTCGCCGTCGAGCGAGACCGACGAGCCTGCGCTGATGCCACGCACAACGGAGCCGGCCTCCCTCATCTCATCATCGATGAGGCCGAAGTGACATCCGAACTGGTCGCAACGGGGATCGGCCGACCGTCGGTCGTGGTACTCGACCCCGCACGCGAAGGTGCTGGCATTGCCGTGACGCGCGCGCTCTGTGCTCTGCTCCCGTCCTTGCGGCGTGTTGTCTACGTCTCGTGCGACGCGGCGTCCTTCTCCCGGGACGCGCGCGTGCTCCTCGACGAGCGGTGGACGCTCACCTCGTTGAGGGCCTTCGACATCTTTCCCATGACCGAGCATGTAGAGCTCGTCGGGAGTTTCGAGCCTCCGCCGTAGGCAAGACGTCTTTGGGCAACCCGAATCAGTCCTCGGGGAGCGCGGCGAAATCGCTCTTCGCCTGCTTGTACCAGCCCATTCCTTTGATCGGGTGCTTCCATCGGCCCTTCATGTCCTTCAAGGCGGGTCCGTGGGCGTCATCGCCACCCCCGACCATCTCGTTGAGATGGCGGTCCTGCGCCTTGATGACGTCGTCCGCCGTGGAGCCGTGATGGGCGAACTCACACGGTCCACCCAGTTGTGTGCAGGTCATTGTCTTCATGCCGAAAATTGTAGAACCGCAGGCCACGAAATGCTTCTTCGTTCCTGCTCGCTTCAGGACGAGGCAAACGGGCCACGCGACGCCTACGCGTGTCCCCCGGGCTCGTGCTCGAGGTGTCCCGCGCACTCGAACTGCAGCGTCGAGTGCTCCACGTCGAAGTGCCCCGACAGGCACGACTGCAAATGGTCGAGAACCCGCCCCGCCTCACCGCTGTTGAAGCACTCGTCGGTCACCACGACATGCGCCGTCAGGATCGGGAGCGAAGACGTCAGCGTCCAGGCGTGGAGGTCGTGAACGGACCGCACCTCGGGGAGTTCCAACAGATGGGAGCGCACCTCGTCGAGGTCGATGTCGTCGGGCGTCGCCTCCAACAAAATGTGTAACGCCGGCCGCAACAGCTCTACGGCTGCCTTGAGCATCAGCCCCACGACCACCAACGACGCAATCGAGTCGGCCCGGTTGAATCCGCTGGTCACGATCACGATGCCGGCGATCAAGGTGCCGATGAACCCGTAGAGGTCGGTGAGGATGTGCCGGTACGCACCCTCGATGTTCAGGGACCGGCGGTTGGCACGGGCCACCGCCATCGTGGCCATCACGTTCACCGCAACGCCGACCGCGGCCACGACGATCAACACGCCTCCGTGGACGTGGCCGGGATGCAGCAGCCGCACGATGGCGTCGTAGGTCACGAGCGCCGAGATGATCACCAACGCGAGCCCGTTCCCCGCCGCGGCCAATATCTCGGCCCGCTTCATCCCGTAGGTGTGCTTCCCCGTCTCCGGACGAGCTGCGAGGCGAATCGCAACGAGAGACCCGGCGATGGCGCCGACGTCGACGAGCATGTGCCCAGCGTCGGCGAGCAGCGCCAGTGAGTTGGCGAAGATCGCGGCGCCGACCTCGAACACCATGAACGCCAGCCAGCAGCGCGAGCGCCAAGACGAGAGCGCGCCGGTCGGTGTCAACCGACGTCACTTCGGTGTCAGACGTGCGCCCGTGCCGCTCACCCATCGCTCGCCACGTGGCCGGCGTGGGTCAGCACCTCCTCCACCAGGCCGCGGACGTGGGCGTCGTCGACCACGTAGAAGATCCGCGTGCCCTCGCGTCGGCTTCGCACCAACCGCGCCAACCTGAGCTTCGCCAGGTGCTGGGAGACGGCTGCGGGCTGGGCGCCCACACGCTCGGCCAGGTCGTTGACGGAGTGCTCGCCCTCGAGCAGCGCGCAGATGACCCGCAGGCGCGTCTCGTCGCCCAGAAGCTTCAGCATCTCCACGGCGGAGCTGACCTCCTCGTCACCGAGAGGCGTAAGTATCTGCGCAGGCACGCAGGTATTCTATACCGAGCCGGAAACGGCAGACCTCAAGGCGAGAAGCGAATGGGGACTTCTTGGTGCTGGCCGGATCGGTGGAGCTGGCGTTGTTCACGATCACGTCGCAGCTATGCGCCGCGTCGCAGACACCGTTGCCGATGGCGCCGGTGCCGACGTGGATGACCACCGAGCCCGACCCGGTGGGGTCGGGGGTCAGGATGGCGGCGTCAGCAAAGCTGCAGCCGGCCGAACTGGCAGAGGCGATCTCGACATGCGAACACTCGAGGATGTTGACCACTTTGCCGGCCGAATAGCCACTCCATCGAACGGTGACCGCCTGACCGTCGTGGAGGCCGGTGTCGGGGGTGACGCTGGCGTGCAGGTGGACCGGGGCCACCTTGGGCAGCGGCAGGGTGGCCCGAGAGCCCGGCGTCCAGGCCGTATGCACCGTCGAGAGGGAGGAGCGTCCGTCGGCCGAAACAGCCTGCAGTGCCCCGTGCTCGTGCTTGAGGAAAGCATTGAAGAAGGCCGTCGTGGACCGGACTACCGCGTCAGCCGTTGTGCCGACCACACCCGACGCGGCCATGTGGGCCGTGGCGCCGGTCGGGTCGGGACGGCTGTCCCAATCGAGAGCCAGTAACGCCTTGGGTCCGCGGGCCTGGTTGTAGACGGCAACGGCGTCTGGATACGGGACGAGCCCGTCGTGGAGATCCTGCACGATGAGAAGAGGCGGCGCATCGGCCAGCTGGTACCGGCCACGGCCCAGTCCCTCAGTGGTGCCGGCCATGACGACCGCGGCCTTGATCCGAGTGTCGCGGCAACAACTGTTCCCGATCAGACCCAAGGTGGTGATCGCGCCGTTGGAGTGTCCCGCGGCACCGATCTCATTTGCGTCGACCAGGCCCGAGAGGGGTCCGCTCGAGGCCGCCGAGGCCTTGAGCACTTGATCGATCACGAAGCTCATGTCAGCCGGCTGGTTGCCGATGTCCCCGCCGTCGGGACCACCGGGCGTGTCGCCGCTCGAGAGCGGGAACAGAGGAGCGGCCACCACGTAGCCGGCCGCGGCCCAGTCGCTCAGCAGCTGTTGGTAGCCCTGAGGCGAGGCTCCCAAACCGTGGGCGAACACGACGAGCGGGTACGGGCCCGACCCCGACCCCGACTCGACCCCGATGCCGGGTACCAGATGGTCGTCACGAGCGTCCGGGAGGGCTTCGCCGCCACGCCGCCCCACGCAGCAGTGGAGCGAGACGAATCGACGAACGTCATCGTCGTGGTCGCAACGGGCGCAGGGTGCTGCCGCTGAAGCGGCCGGCGGCGTCGCGACCACCCCGAGCCCGGCAGCGGAGAGAAGGAGGCCCGACGCAAGGACGAGGAGCAACCGAACGGTGACGTCTTGCACCCATTTTTGGCAGAAAGCCGTAGGCCACGAAGCTCAGTGCGAGAACGCCGACGACGGCGGAAACTGCACGTTGCACGGCTGCTGGACCGATCCCGCCGGCAGCGCCGCCTGCATGACCTTGTTCACGATCGGACCGGCGATCCCGACGCACCGTCCGACGAGATGTTCTGGAACGGCACCACGACCGCCACGGCGATCTGGGGGTTGTTGGCCGGGGCGAAGCCGATCATCCAGTCGTGGTTGAGGCTGAGCCCCGTCTGCGCCGTTCCCGTCTTGACCGCCGCGCACAGATATCACGGGAAAGCCGACCCCCGAGGCGGTGCCGCTGATCGGCACGCTCTCCATCAGGGCCGTCACGGCCTGGGCCGACGCCGGCGGAGGCGGACCGGGGCATCGGCTTGTCCTGGTAGGTGGTCACCAGCGCCCCGGTCGAGTCGCGGATCGAGGACATCAGGTGCGGCGTCATGATCACGCCGCCGTTGGCGATGCCGGCGGCGATCATCGCGTTCTGCAGCGCGGTGTCCGCGACCTCCTCGCTGACCGATTGCGGCGTAGCCCTGGAAGGCCTGCGCGTTGTCGGGCAAGGTCGCCAGCGTCGACGTCGACCACGCCGCGCCGTGGGCTGGTGCCCCACGGCGGGCAGGTCGACCGGCGGCACCGAGTTGATCCCGAAGAGCTCCGCCTGCTGGCGCAGCGTCGACACGCCCTCCTGGACCCCGAGCTCGGCGTAGCCCGGGTCGCACGACGCCGGGAGCATGTTGTTGGGCATGGTCCCGCCGCACGGCGTCGAGTTGGCCGGACTGCTGCCGTCGTTGCAAAGCGGCACGTTCGAGTCCGAGAACGTCACGCACGGTGCCACCGGGAAGTCGAAGTTCGCCAGGGAGGGCTTGAGGTTGTAGGCCGCAGTCGACGTCACGACCTTCATCGTCGAACCGGGGAAGAAGGTCTCCGAGTCGGCGAGGGGTCGCAAGGGATAGAAGCCCTCGCCGTCTTTCGTCGTATAGGCGGCGTAGGCGAGGTTGTTCGCCGCGAACGACGTGCTCACGAGCTGGTTGGGGTCGAAGGTGGGGTTGGAGACCATCGCCAGGATGTTGCCGGTCTTCGGCTGGATCACCACGACCGCCCCGTCGTTGTGTCCCGGCGTCGAGATGAGCGCGTTCCACGCCGCCTGCTGCAGGGCCGGGTTGATCGTCAGCGTGACGTTGTCGGTCGTCGTCGGAAGCTTCTCCCGGAACAGGATCTGGCTCAGCGTGCTACGGCGCCTGCTGGTGCGGTCCGAGATACGAGTCGTAGTAGTTCTCGATGTCGGTCTTCGCTCCGCTCAGCGCCGAGTCGTAGCCGGTGATGCCGCTGTAGAGCGAGGCCCTCCGGGTATTGGCGGACGTAATGGAAGGGATAGTCGGTGCGGTTGGTGCCGGCGGGCGTGGGGACGGACTTCGCCAGGATCGTGCCGTCGGAGGCCGAGGATCTCGCCGCGCGGGTTGTTGAACCGCTGGACCTCGATGCGCGGGTTGTACGGCGAGGTCTGCAGCGCCTTGGCCTTCACCAGCTGGATGTTGACCAGCTGTGCGATCACCAGGCCCAGGCAGGCGACCATGATGACGCCGAGCCAGCGGATGCGGCGGCCCATCAGGCCGCTGGCCGTTGTGTGGACGACCTGGTCACGTCGAGCATGGTAGGCGGCACGACCCCGGCTACGGCTTCATGCCCAGGGACCTGCACTGAGGTCACACCCCCGGTGCAACCGCCCATACACGCCGATGTGGGCTGGTTGAAACCAGTTCACCATTTTGTTGCCACCAGGTTGCACACCGCGGCTGTCACGCTTGGCCCATGCGCTCACCGTTCAAGGGCGCCCACCGTGTTGCCGATTGTTTGCCCGTGGGCCGCCTCTTTTCTCTTCTTTCCGTGTCGCCTATCTCCAAGCGCGGGACGAGCCGCCATCTCGGTGCCGCCGCGTTGGGAGTGGCCGCCGCGCTGCCCGTGCTGGCCCTGGTGCCGGCGGCGACCGTCGTACAGGCCGCCCAGTCACACGCCTCGGTGGGCTTTTCGGCCAACCAGACGTGGTCGGTCTCGCTCGGCGACGGCGGCGGTTCGGTCGCGTTGTCGTCACCCAACGTCGCCAACCTCGACGGGCAGCCCTCCGTCGTGTTCGGGACACAGGCGGGCCGGGTCTGGGCCTTCCACCTCAATGGCGGTGGCCAGCCGGGTGGCTGGCCCTACAACGCCGGCGCGCCGATCAACTCGTCGCCGTCGGTCGCTGGTATCAACGCCGGCGGGACCGACACCGTGTACGTCGGCAGCGGCGACGCCGCCGCGCCGAGCTCGGGCGGCTACCAGGCCATCTCGCCGGGCGGCGCCGACCAGTGGTTCGACACGGCGGCAAACCCGGCAACCGATCCCGGGAACTCGGGTGTGCAGGCCTCGATGACGGTCGGCGACTTCGCCGGCGGCCTCGGCGTCGAGGCGGGCAACCTCGGCCAGAACACCTACGCGCTCGGCGCGGGCAACGGCGCCGTCTTCGGCGGCTACCCGTGGTTCTCGGCCGACTCGGTCTTCTCGACGGCCGCCACGGCCGACCTCTATGCCGACGGCAACAACGAGATCATCAGCGGCGGCGACTCGAGCGCCGGCCTCGCGTACGGCGAGACCTATGGCAACGGCGGGCACATCCGCATCATCTCGAGCGCCGGCAACAGTGGCACGCTCAACCCGGCCGGCGGCCTGATCTGCCAGTTCAACACGAACCAGAACATCGACCGCTCCTCGCCGGCGGTGGGCCAGATCCTCGCCGGCGGCGGCGTCGGCATCGTGATCGGCGACGGGAGCTACTACGGCGGCGCATCGGACAGCAACAAGGTCTTCGCCATCAACACGGGGTGTGGCCTCGCCTGGAGCCGGACGCTCAACGGCATCACGGCCGACTCCCCCGCGCTGGCCGACGTGCAGGGCAACGGGCAACTCGACGTGGTCGAGGGCACGTCGTCCAGCACGGTCTACGTGCTCAACGGCACCAACGGCGGGACCATCTGGTCGGCCACGACGAGCGGAGAGGTCATCGGCTCGCCGGTGACGGCCGACCTGACGGGCGGGGGCTACCAGGACGTGATCGTTCCCACGACCGACGGCATCGAGATCTTCAACGGTCAGACGGGCGCGTACCTCACGACCCTCGGCGTGAACGAGGCTTTCCAGAACTCCCCCCTCGTCACCGCCGACCCCGACGGCCACATCGGTCTCACAGGAGTCGGCTACGAGTCGTCGGGCACGATCGTCACCCACTGGGAGATCGACAACACCTTCGGGTCGGGCTCCTCCGTTTACGAGCATGGCGCATGGCCGCAGTTCCACCACGACCCGCAGCTGACCGGCGACGCAGGTACGCCGGCACCGACGATCGAGGTGCCTTGCAACGCTCCGAGCTCCGCGCCGAACGGGTACATCCTGTCGGCCTCCGACGGCGGTGTCTTCACCTACGGCAACATTCCGTTCTGCGGCTCGACCGGCAGCATCCATCTCGCGCAGCCCGTCGTGGGCGCCGCCCTCACCCAGGACGGCGGCGGCTACTACGAAGTCGCGAGCGACGGTGGCATGTTCGCCTTCGGCAACGCCGCGTTCCACGGCTCAATGGGCGGCCACCCGCTCAACAGCCCCATTGTCGGCATGGCGATGACCGCCAACGGCGCGGGCTACTGGGAGGTGGCGGCCGACGGCGGCATCTTCAGCTTTGGCAACGCGGCAATTCTTCGGCAGTACCGGCGGCCTGCACCTCAACGCACCAATTGTCGGCATGGCCCCGACGCCGGACGGTGGGGGCTACTGGCTCGTCGCGTCCGACGGTGGCATCTTCGCCTACGGCGACGCTCATTTCTTCGGCTCCATGGGCGGCCACCCGCTCAACAGGCCGATCGTCGGTATCGCAGCCGACCCGGCGACGAGCGGCTACTGGGAGGTCGCGTCCGACGGCGGCATCTTCGCCTACAACGCTGCGTTCTACGGCTCAACCGGGGGCATGCCCCTCAACGCTCCGATCGTCGGCATGGAGGCAACGCGAGACGGTCTGGGTTACCGGTTCGTCGCGACCGACGGCGGCATCTTCTCGTACAGAGCCCCGTTCTACGGGTCGATGGGCGGACACCCACTCAACAAGCCGGTCGTCACGATGGCCGGGACCTGACGGCTACTACCCCACCCGCCACCCGGCCTCCAGTTCGCGCCTACGGCGCGACCGCAGCCGCCAATCTCTTCGGCGCGCACAGGCAGTAGGAATCGATCAGCAATTCGCGCGCCTCGTCCCAGTCGACGCTGCCCTCGTCAAGGCGGAATCCCACCCACCCCGGTGCCCGAGGTACGGCGGTATGAAATAGCGCTCGGCGTCGGAGCCAACGAGGGCGTTCTGCCCCCCCGGAGGGACCTTGACGATCAGCGCAAGGCGGCCGTCACCGTGGTGGTCGTCGGTGAAATAGCCGAAGGTCCGTTTGCGCACCATGAAGGCGATGTGCCGCCCGCCCTCCCCGCCGGTGCGTTCGTCCACCTCGAGCAGCTCGGCGCACACCGCGCGCAGGCGTCGGGCGCACACGTCCGCTCGGGGACGGGACATGGCCGGACCTTAGGCGTCGTTGTCGATCGTGACAACAGCCCGTGGCCGGAGTCGCCGATCGAGCGCGGAAGTAACGTAACGGTCCTTCCGTCGGTGGTCCTATTCGGGGGTGGGCGTGAGCAACAGTGCCAAGGAATCGAGCAGCCTGGTCGAGCGTCGACGCGAGGGCCGCGTCCTGGTCGTCTCCATGCGGCGCGCCGCGAAGAGGAATGCGATCGACCGTGCCCTGGCCGACGCGCTCGACGAGGCGCTGAACGAACTCGATGACGACGACGGACTCTGGGCGGGCGTGCTGACGGGGACGGCCGACGTCTTCAGCGCCGGGAGCGATCTGACGGCTGCCGGCGACTACGTGACAGAACGCGGCGGCGAGTACGGCATCATCCGGCGCACCCGCCGCAAGCCGCTCGTGGCCGCAGTCGAAGGGCCGGCGCTCGGAGGAGGCCTCGAAATCGCGCTCGCGTGCGACATGGTCGTCGCAGCCAGGACGGCACGTTTCGGGTTGCCCGAGGTGCGGATCGGTGTCGTACCCACCTGCGCCGGATTGTTCCGCGGCCCGCGCGCCATTCCGCTCAACGTGGCCCGGCAGCTGATCCTGACGGGTCGCCCGATCGATGCCGAGCGCGCGTACGAGCTCGGCTTCGTCAACGTGCTTACCGAACCGGGCACGGCCTTGGCGGAGGCGGAACGACTGGCTCAGGAGATCTGTGAGAACGCGCCCGTATCGGTGCAGTCGTGCCTCGCCGCCGTCAACACCTTGGCCGGCGCGGACGACGAGCTCGGATGGGAGCAGACCGGCACTGCCTTGGCCGCGGCCTCCTCGTCGGGCGATGCCCGCGAGGGGGTGCGCTCGTTCCTGGAGAAGCGGCCGCCGGTGTGGACGGGCCGCTGACTCCCTACGAGCGGTCCGGCTGTCGCCCGTCCGACACGCCAGCCGAGCTGTCCCGCAGCAGCAGTGTCGTGAGGACCCAGAGGATGACTGCGCCGACGGCGGCGAGCACGAGCATCCAGCCGATGATGTTCCAGGCCCCCGGGTCGGTCGCCAGAAAGGCGAACATCAGCCCTCCTTCTTCGCACGCATAGGCACACTTTCCGCCTCGGCCTGGGCCGGAGTCAAGCGACGCCACGTCCCTCGTAGCTGCGGGATCCGAGGCCAGGCACATTCGGCCCGAAGTTCTTAGGATGTGTTCAAGTCGATCGGAACTTTGGCCGACACTGGTCGAAGGGGGTCTTACGTCCTCCGATCGACGCGGGCCGAATCTGGAGGATGGATGAGCGTGCAGAACCGCCGACGGGCAGAACGCCAAGCAGCCGTCTGGATCGGGTTGTGCCATGTCCAGGGCGACTCGCTGGACCTGTGGCGTGACTGCGGCGTCTTCGACCTCTCGGCGCTCGGCGTAGGGATGGACCTTCGCCACCCCGATGCATCGGACCTCGTGGGCCGAGCTGTCTCCGTACGGCTTCCGATCGGTGTCTCCATGGACATGACGCTCACGGGCGAGGTTCGAAACGCAAAGGACGGTCCAGACGGCATCGTGCGCATCGGCATCGAATTCGAGGACGTCTCCGATACGGAGCGCTCCATCGTCGATCTCCTGGAACGCGACTCCCTGCGCTGGCAGAGGCCCGACAGTCCGACTTGATCCGCCAGCCTCGGCGGGCGCGGCCGCATCACATTGACGCTGCTTTGGGCGATCGGTGAACCCAGGCAATAGCCGTTGCCGCACAGATCGAACGACGCCGGGGGCCCGTCGCGACCTGGTGTCATCTCCTTGCAAGGTCCGTGCAACGACGTTCGTGCAACCTGTGCCCTGGGGGCGAATCGGCGGCTCCCATTGGCGAAGATTACGGCAGGAGGAACCATGAACGAGTTGTCGAGCGAAGAACTGCAGTGGAATGCGCAGGCAGTGGCGGTGGCCGCTTCCGCGCTGGGTGAGCCGGTGGCGGCTGCCACTCGGTGCCAGCAGGTGACCACGGATATGGCAGCGGAAGCGGCCGGAGTCGGAAAGATCAACCGCGGGATGATGCGGGGGATGAAGTCCGTCAGCTCCAAGATGATGCCCGGAGTGGGCGGCATGGCCAAGGGCCTCGAGACCGGTGGGTTGCCGAAGAGCTTCATCCTCGCGGTGACCGACCGGCAGGTTCACGCGCTCGAGGATGTCCAAGATGGCGGCAAGCTCACGCCTGGCAAGGTCCTCAAGTCCTGGGACCGTCAGGGTTTCACGGCCAAGATCAGCCCGGACATGGCGAACACGGCTCAAGGGATCCCGGCGGACCGCCAGCTTCTGGTCCTCTATCTCCCGATCGAGGGCGGGAACAACAAGTACCTGCAGGCAGCGTCGACCAACGTCGCTGCTGCGGGATCACCCGGAATGCCTCAGCGGTTCGCCATCGCCAAGGACGCGGCCAGCCAGGGCGTGATCGACGCGATCGTCACCACGGGCGGCGCCGGCAACGTCATCATCAACGGGATGAGCGTCGACGACATGATGGCGCAGGCTGCGAACCAAGCGGCGGCCGCGGCAGACCCGACGGCGCAGCTCACGCGTCTCGCCGACCTCCACGAGCGCGGCGTGCTCAGCGACGAGGAGTTCGCCTCCCAGAAGGCGAAGATCCTGGGAGGCTGAAGCTGCGGCGTCCTCAGCGCCTCAAGAGGACTCGGGGCGCCTGGGCCAGGGCTCTGCAAAGTGGGCGCTAGAGGACTCGAACCTCCGACCTCAGCCGTGTGAAGGCTGCGCTCTAACCAACTGAGCTAAGCGCCCCCGGGGAAATGCGGATCCCAACCGTAGCCCGCTGGAACCCGCCGGCCTGCGGCGGAGGTTCATTTTGGGGGGTTCCAGATGGCGCCGGTACCCTGAGATGCACATGGGCTCGACCGACGACGATTACGAAGACACCGGCGGGCGGGCGCCGTGGACCCTGAGGGTCAAGCAGACCTACTGGCCCTCGCCGGCCCCAAAGCCGGGCGAGGACGGAGAGCCCGACCGCATCCCGCCCGAGCAGCGCCGGGATGTCATGCGGTCGCTCGATCCGAGAGAGGTCCGGCTCGCCTTCGTCGCTTACGTGCTGGCGACGGTCGCCGGCATTGCGATCCCCGCTTACATCATCGCGACCAACAAGGTCACGAAGCATGGCAAGAACACCTACGCCGTCGCTCCGGACGCCTGGCTGCTCGCTGCGGTCATCCTTGTCCTGAGCGTCCTGGGTTTCGTGGCGCTGTGGAGACGGCGACGGACACCGCGTGGTCTTCGTCCTCTTCTTCGTCGGCTTCGCCTTCAGCCTCTTCAATCCCATCATCTTCTTGGCGTTTGTCTTCCTCGGTGGCTGGCTCATGCTGCGCGCCTGGAGGATCAACCGCTTCGGCACGACGGACGCGAAGGCAATCCGCCAGGACGCCGCGAGCCGGCCCCGGGGTAGGGCCGCTGCGTCGGCATCGAAGACCACGAGCACGACCAAGGGCAAGGCGTCGTCACAGCCGGGGGACCGCAAACCTCCGACCGCCAGCAAGCGCTACACCCCGAAGGCTCCGGCACGGAAGAAGATTCCGAAGCCCACGCAATAAGAGGTGGGTGCGTGGTTCAGAGGTCGGGATGCACCAGCAGCGCCGACCGCAGCAACTGCAGCACGTCGGCACGGCGGCGCACCAACGAACGAGCCGTCGGCTCCTCGCCCAACGCGCGCAGCACCTCGACCTCGGTCACCATCCCGATCACCGTGGAGTAGATGGCGAGTAACAAGAGCCGAGGGTCCGAACGGCGCATTGCGCCGGCGGCCATCTCCGCTTCCAGAAACGACGACGCCCGTTGTACGAGCGGCTCGAGAGCCAGCGTCATCTGCGTGGCCGCCGGCGGGCCCAGGCGACCTACCTCTCGGAGCAGTCCCAGCAACTCGGGCTGGCGCGCCGCCAGGCGGAACACCGACCGGACGACCGCCTCCACGCGGCCCCACCCCTCCCCCGCCCGCTGCAACGCTGACTCGAGCGCCGTCGAGAGGTCGTTGGCGCTGCGGGCGATGACGGCCTCGAGTAAGGCGTCCTTGGAGGGGAACCAATAGAGGATCGACTGCTTGGTGAGCTCGAGCTCCTTCGCCACCGCGTCGAGCGACGTCGCCTCGTAACCACGGCTGGCGAACGAGGCCAGGGCGGCATCGAGGATGCGGTCACTGGTCGAGGAGCTGGGCACTTACCAAATGGTAGACAGATTCGGCCAGCGGTGGTAGACATTTCTGATGCCCATCGAGCGGCAGCTGCGCGGCAAGCGCTTCTTCATCACGGGCGCAACCGGGTTCCTGGGGACCGCGCTCGTCGAGCGGATCCTGCGCTGCCTGCCCGAGGCCGAGATCACCGTTCTCATCCGGCCGGGGCGCCGCGGCCGACGCCAGTGCCCGCCTGGCCCGGGAGGTCATCAAGAACGACTGCTTCGACCGCCTCCGCCATGAGCTCGGCGACGGCTTCGCCGACGAGGTGGCCCGCCGGGTGCGCGCGGTGGCCGGTGACGTCAGCCAGGACGGCCTCGGCCTCGACGACGAGGGGCGCTCCGCGCTGGCGGCGGCCGACGTCGTCGTCCACTCCGCCGCGACCGTGTCCTTCGACGCGCCCTTGACGCAGGCCGTCGAGATCAATCTGCTCGGCCCGTCCCGGGTGGCGGCCGCCTTGGCCGAGTGTGGATCGCAGGGCCATCTCATCGCGGTGTCGACCGCCTATGTCGCGAGCACGCACCAGGGCGAGGCCAAGGAGGAGCTGCTCAGCGAGAACCCCTTCACCCTCGATGTGCGCTGGCAGGACGAGGTTGCGTTCAGCCGCCGGCTGCGCGACGACTTCCAGACCGAGTCGCGCCTGTCCGACAACCTGAAGGAGTTCAAGAAGAAGGCCCGCGGCGAAGTCGGTGCGGCCGGCGACCATCTGATCGCATCTCGGGCCGAGAAACTGCGCGAGGAGTGGGTCAGCAGCGAGTTGGTGAAGGCGGGCACCGCCCGCGCGTTGTCGCTCGGCTGGCCCGACGCCTACCCGTTCACGAAGGCGCTCGGCGAGCAGGCGCTCATCGAGCAGTGGGAGGGCAAGGTCCCCATCACATTCGTGCGGCCTTCGATCATCGAGTCGGCGTTGGCAGAGCCGCGGGCGGGGTGGATCCGGGGCTTCCGGATGGCCGAGCCGATCATCATCTCGTACGCCCGGGGCCTGCTGGCCGAGTTCCCGGGTGTACCCGAGGGCATCGTCGACGTGATCCCGGTCGACCTGGTGGTGGCGGCGATCCTGGCCGTCGCGGCGAAAGGACCCGAGCCGGGGAAGCCGAAGGTGTACCACGTCGCTTCCGGCGTGCGAAACCCGCTGCGCTACGGGCGACTGGTCGAGAAGGCAACGGGCTTCTTCCAGCGCAACCCGCTCTACGACGATCGTGGCCAGCCCATCAGCGTGCCGGAGTGGTCGTTTCCAGGGCGCGGGCGGGTGCAGCGCCAGCTCCGCCGCGCCGACACGCTCATGACGTTCGTCGAACGACTGATCACTGCCTTGCCGATCCGAGGCAGACAGGCGCAGTTGGCCGCCCTCATCGAGGATCGTCACGCCATGGCCAAGCGCGCCCTCGGGTATGTCGAGTTGTACGGGGCCTACACGGAGACCGACGCCCGGTACCGGGTCGACAATTTGCTGGAGTTGTGGGACAGCTGCGACGAGGAGGACCACGAGCGGTTCGGTTTCGATCCCGGCGTCATCGACTGGGACCGCTACGTCCTCGAGATCCATCTGCCGTCGGTGCTCGAGCACACGCGGGTGCGCACCAAGCCGGGGCGTTCCGTGGTGGAGAAGCGCTCCGACCGGCAGCGCAAGGCGATCCTCTCGGCGGACCGGCACATGGCGGTGTTCGACCTCGAGCACACGCTCATGGCGTCCAACGTCGTCGACACCTACGCCTGGCTGGCCAGTCGCCATCTGCCGCCGGCGCGGCGGGCGCGTTTCGTGGCGGACCTCGCGCGCCAGGGTCCGGCGTTGCTCGCGCTCGACCGGCGCGACCGGGGCGACTTCTTGAGCTCGTTCTATCGTCGTTTCGAGGACGCCCCGATCGAGCGGTTGCGTGAGGATTCGTGGGAGCTCTTCCACCGGCAGCTCCTGACGCGGTCGTTTCCCGACGGCTTCGCGCGGGTGCGGGCGCACCGCGCTGTCGGACACCGGACGTTGTTGATCACGGGGGCGCTGGACTTCGTCATCGAGCCGATCCGCCCGCTGTTCGACGACATCGTGTGCGCGGAGATGGGTGAGCGCGACGGCCGCCTGACCGGGCAGCTGACGACGTTGCCCCCGATCGGCGAGGCGCGCGCGCTGCTTCTGGCGGACTACGCCGAAGAGAACTCGCTGTCGCTGGAGGAATCAGTCGCCTACGCCGACTCGACATCGGACCTCGCCATGCTCGAGGCCGTCGGGTTCCCTGTCGCGGTGAACCCCGAGTCCCGCCTGTCCGCCATAGCGCGACGGCGAGGCTGGCACGTGGAGCATTGGGCCAAAGCGGAAGGTGGCTCACACCGGCCGCTGCCGTTGGGGCCCTTCGACGTGAAGGCACCGAAGGCGGTCATGGGGCGATGAAGGCGTTGCGCCCGTGAGCACGCTGTTGTTCGAGCGCTCGCTGCCGCGCTTTGCCGCGGCACGTGTGGTGTCGTCGTTCGGATCCGGCCGCGGGGCCGGCGTCGGCCCGCTCCGCCTGGTGGAGCAGGAGGCGCCCGAGGCGCCGGCCGACGGCTGGGTGCACGTCGACCCGGTCCTGTCCGGCATCTGCGGGTCCGACCTTGCCACGCTGGACGGGCGCAGCTCGCGCTACTTCGAGGACATCGTCTCCTTCCCGTTCGTGCCGGGCCACGAGGTGGTCGGTGTCGTGACCGAAGAGGTGGTCGGTGCCGAGGGGAAGGCGCTGGCGGCCGGGAGCCGTGTGGTGCTGCAGCCTGTCCTCGGATGCGCGGCCCGGGGCATCGAGCCGCCGTGTCCGGCGTGCCAGGCGGGGCAGGTGGGGAATTGCGGCCACCTGGCCTTCGGGCACATCCGCCCCGGTCTCCAGACGGGCTTCTGCGCCGACACCGGTGGCGGCTGGTCGACCAGCGGGCTCGTCGCGCACCAGAGCCAGCTCTACGGGGTGCCGACTGCGTTGAGCGACGAGGACGCGGTGACCGTCGAGCCGGTGGCCTGTGCGGTGCACGCCGTGCTCGGGGCGCCGATCGCCGAAGGCGACGTGGTCGCCGTGCTCGGGGCCGGAACCCTGGGCCTGTTGGTCACGGCCGCCGTTTCGCACCTGGCCACCACGGGTCGTTGCCCGTCCCCTTCCGCGCTGCTGGTCGGCGCGCGCGTACGCGCAGCAACAGCGCCTGGCCCGCGAGCTCGGCTGTACCGAAGCGCTGCCCCCCGATCAGCTGCCCCGCGCCGTGCGGCGGCACACGCGTTCGCTGTCCTACGGCGGCGCGTCGGGGATGACGGCCACCCTCTCGGGTGGCGCCGACGTCGTCCTCGACTGCGTGGGCAGCCCCGAGTCGATCGCGCAGTCGCTGGCCATCGTGCGCCCGCGTGGGACGGTCGCCCTCGTCGGCATGCCCGGCAAGGTGACAGTCGACCTGGCACCGCTGTGGCACCGCGAGGTGCGCCTCGCCGGCGCGTACGCCTACGGGACCGAGCGCGGGGGTGCGGGTACCGGAGGGAGCGTGTCGACGTTCGCTCTCGCGCTCGAGCTCGCGGAGGCCCTCGGCACCGGCCGACTCGTCTCCGCCACCTATCCGCTCACCCGCTTCGAAGAGGCGGTGGCCCACGCGGGCGCCGCGGGGCGGCGGGGCGCCGTGAAGATCGCGTTCGACCTACGGAAAGGACAGACCCGATGAGCCGCCGACCCGGCTTCGTGCTCGAGGTGGACAAGTCCGCGCCCCCGACCTTGTTCTGGAACGGCGAGGGCTTCACGCTCGAGACCCTGCCCGAGGGGAGCCGGGTGATCTACGCGCCCGAGCCGATCGAGCCGATCGAGGACCCGTACCGTGCCATCCGCGACGCCCTGCTCCACCCCGTCGGCGACCGCGACCCGTTGCCGGCGCTGTTGCGTCCCGGCATGAAGCTGACGATCTGCTTCGACGACATCTCGCTGCCGCTGCCACAGATGGAGGCGCCCGACGTGCGCCAGATGGTCATCGAGACCGTGCTCGACATGGCCGCTCAGGCGGGCGTCGACGACGTGGTGCTGGTGGCCGCGCTGGCCTTGCACCGCCGCATGACCGAGGAGGAGTTGCGTCACGCCCTCGGCGACCGCGTCTACGACGCCTTCGCCCCGCACGGCCTGCTCACCCAGCACGACGCCGAGGACCCGTCCAACCTGCTCTACATCGGAGAGACCGACCAGGGCGAGGAGGTCGAGATCAACAAGCGGGCGGCCACGTCCGACCTCCTCGTGTACGTGAACATCAATCTCGTCTCCATGGACGGCGGGCACAAGAGCGTCGCCACGGGCCTCGCCAGCTACCGCAGCCTGCGCCACCACCACAACCCCCAGACCATGCGCCACTCGAAGTCCTTCATGGACCAGCACCGCTCCGAGCTGCACTCCTCGAACTGGCGCATGGGCCGCCTGATCGCCGAGTCGGGGGTCAAGGTCTTCCAGATCGAGACGACGCTCAACAACGACACGTTCCCCACGAACTTCGCGTTCTTGCAGAAGCGGGAGTGGGAGTGGTCGCTGCGTGACCGGGCCACCTTCTCGGCGACGTCGAAGGCGCTGGACAAGACGCCGCCCCGGCTGGCCCGCCAGATCTTCCACTCCATCCGTTCGCCCCACGCGCTGACCTCCGTACAGGCCGGCGAGGTCGAGGCCGTGCACGAACTGACGACCGCCAACGTGTGGGCGCAGCAGGGCGTCGCGGTGGAGGGGCAGACCGACATCTTGACCATGGGGCTCCCGTTCATCTGCCCCTACAACGTCAACTCGATCATGAACCCGATCCTGGTTGCGTGCCTCGGGCTCGGTTACTTCTTCAACATGTACCGCGGCAAGCCACTCGTGCGCGAGGGCGGCGTCGTGATCATGCGCCACCCGACGCGGCCCGAGTTCCACCCGGGGCACCACCCGAGCTACATCGACTTCTACGAGCAGGTGCTCACGCAGACGGTCGACCCGATGCGGATCCACAAGGAGTTCGAGGAGTCCTTCGCCACCGACCCGTGGTACATCCACCTCTACCGCACGGGGCACGCGTACCACGGCGTGCACCCCTTCTACATGTGGTACTGGTGCGCGCACGCCCTGCAGCACGTCGGGCGGGTCATCGTCGTCGGCGGCGACCCCAAGGCGGTACGGCGGCTCGGCTTCACCCCCGCCAGTTCGCTCGACGACGCGCTCGAGATCGCGACGGACGTGGTCGGCCCCTCCCCCACGCTCACCCACCTGCACAATCCGCCCATTCTCATGTCGGACGTGCAGTGACGAGGTCCTCCGTGTCCTCTTCCTTGTCGTCGTTGACGGGCCGGGTGCGCGCCGCCCGCTTCCCGCTCGCCGCCCCGCCCTGGCCGGCCTCCGTGCCGCGACCGGACCCCGAGCGGCGGGTCGGCCTCGAGTACGACCACGAGTGGTCGCGCCGGTACCCGGTGCGGCTGGCCCGCGCCATGGTGCTCGACAACGTCACGCGCCCGGCGGCCCGGCTGCTGGCGCCACCAACGATCCGCGGGCTCGAACACCTCCAGCACCTCGACGGCCCGGTGATCTTCGCCGCCAACCACGCCAGCCATATCGACACGCCCCTACTGCTGACGACGTTGCCGGTCGAGTTCCGTCACCGCACCGTGGTGGCCGCGGCCTCGGACTACTTCTTCGACCGGACGTGGAAGTCCGTGCTGTGGTCGTTCGCGTTGGCCGCCATCCCCATCGAGCGCAGCCGGGTCAACCGCAAATCCTCCGACACCGCGGCGGAACTGATCGCCGACGGTTGGAGCCTCGTCATCTTCCCCGAGGGTGGGCGCTCGCCCGACGGCTGGACCCAGCCGTTCCACGCGGCCAGCGCCGGCTATCTGGGCAGGCGCACCGGTCGTCCGGTCGTCCCCGTCTACCTGCACGGGACGCGCCACGTCCTGCCCAAGACGGGTGAGGCCGGGGCCCGCGCACCCGGCGGCTCGGGAACCGAGTCGCGCCGCGGCGGGCGTCTGCGCCGCTCCCCCATCGCCGTGCTGTTCGGGGCGCCCATGACCCCCGACGAGGGCGAGAATACGCGGCGCTTCTCCGAGCGCATCGAGGCCGCGGTGGCCACGCTCGCGCGCGAGGTTCACTCGGACTGGTGGCAGGCCCGGCGCGCCATCAGCACGGCCGACCCCGTCTCCGGCGCCGCCACCGCGCACCGTGGCCCGGAGGCCTCGGCGTGGCGCCGTGCCTGGGCACTGGACGAGCCCCCCGCACGGGACCGGCGCCGGGAGTGGCCTGACTGACGCGGGCGATGCCCGCCGTGGCGGTCCGCAGAATTGGCCGCATGGGGATGCAGCGACCGATACCTCGGCCGTCCAACCGAGTGCCACCCTCACCGCTGCGGCTTGTGTCATCGTGTCTGCCCACATAGGGGTCGCAGGATTGTCGCTCGAAAGGAACCTGCAGAATGGAGTTCGGAGGGCGCGGGCGACACCGATGGATGAGGTGCAGGTCGACGATTGCCGGGGGCGTGGCCCTGGCCAGCTTCTTCATCGTGGGGATCCAGTCCGTCGGCCTGCAGGGGGCCAACGCAGCCACGCACTCCTCGGAGGACACCGGATTTTCGGCGCCCTTCTCGGGAACACCGCAATACGAGCATGTGGCGCCCACGGAGATGGCCCACTCCGGTCAGCTCGATCAACCGATTGGGCAGCATGTCGCCGACGAGATCGCTCGGGAAATCGGACTGAAGAAGTCCGATGTGCTCACAGAGGAGCAGTACCGCAAGTTCATCGCCGGTCGGGGCGTACATGGCTCAGGTGATCCGCAGCAAGCAAAGTTGGTCGACCAGAGCGTGTTGATCCTCACCAACACGGAGGGCCACCCGTTGCCCTACAGGGACGAAAACGGCAAAACCGGGACGTCCGTCCTCGCCAGTTATGGCGTCTTCGTCACGACAGACGGTTACCTCGAGAGCCCGGCGTACCTGACCGCCCCGACGTACGTCGTGAACAGCGTGATCATGCCTGGCGGCTACATGTCCGACTGGATGAAGGCCAACGGCGCCACAAAGTCCTTGACGCAGCTCTACAGGTCCGCATACACGTCGGAGGCGGCGTACGGAAACCAGGCACAAATCCAATCGAAGCCGGACGAACTGATCACGAACACCAAGGGGAGTGTGAGCTCCGTGGTCGGGATGTCGATGGGCCCAGCCTTGTGGGTCGTCAACTTCGCATTGATCTACACGTTGAATCCCACCTTGGCGGCCAACATGCCTGCAAAATGGGCTCCCATCCCCAGCGCCGTGGTCCAGGCGATCCACGACGGTGGCGGCCGGGTGCCATACAGCCAGGTGGCCTCGGACTTCCACTGATCGCCGGGCCGCCCGCTACGTTGCATCGGTGCGCATCGAGCGGGTCGGCGATTTCACCCTCGGCTGGGGCGAATCGCTGGTGTGGGACGACCGCAGCCAGCGCCTCTACTTCGTCGATTGCGCGGCGCAGACGCTGCACTGGCTCGAGGAAGGGAGTGACGAGCTCCAGACGCTCCGGCTGCCGTCCATGGCCGCCGGCATCGTGCCGACCGAGGACGGCGCACTCGTGGCGTGCCTCGACGACGGCCTCCACCGCGTCGACCCCGACGCGGGCACGACGCGGCTGCTCACGCCGTATCCAGAGGGCCTCGGGCAACGCGCCAACGACGCCTGTGCCGACCTCTCGGGCAACCTGATCACGGGCACGCTCAACCTGCAGAAGGCCGACGGGTCCTCGTGGTGGTACTCGTCGCGCGACGGGTGGCGGCTGCTCGACCCCGACATCGCCAACACGAACGGCCCGACGGTGGCCGTGCTCGACGGGTCGATGACGCTGATCATCGGCGACACCGCGGCGCAGTACTACGCGTATCCCTACGACGCGGCACAGGGCACGGTGGGCCCGCGCACGGTGATCGGTGACGTCTCCGCCCTCGACGGGCTGCCCGACGGCGCCACGCTCGATGACGACGGCGGGCTTTGGTGCGCCCTCGTCGGCGGCGCCCAACTGGCCCGCTTCACAACCGGAGGGCTCGACCGCACCGTCGCCGTGCCCGTGGCCAACCCGACCGACGTGACGTTCGGCGGGCCCGGGCTCGACCGGCTCTACGTGGTGAGCGTCGCCGCGGGCGGATCGGACGGCAGCGGGCTGGACGGTGCCCTGCTGGTCATCGACGACCTCGGAGTGCGTGGGCGCCCCGAGCCCCGTTTCCAGCTGCACTAGGAAGGGCCCATGCAAACGGTCATCCTCGGCAGCGGCGTCCCCTTCCCCGATCCGGAGCGGGCCGGTGCGTCCACGCTCGTGCGGACGTCGGCGGGCGACCTTCTCTTCGACTGCGGGCGCGCCGTGCTGATGCGCGCCGCCGCGGCCGGCGCGAGCGCGGCGGCGCTCCGCGCGGTGTTCCTCACGCACTTGCACAGCGACCACATCACGGACTTCAACGACGTGGTCACGACGCGTTGGATCATGTCCCTCCAACCGAACCCGTTGCCGGTCTTCGGCCCCGGGGGCACGGCCACCCTGGTGCAGGCGACCGAGGCCATGCTCGAGCCCGACATCCGCTACCGCATGACCCATCACGACGACCTCACCTGGCCCCCTCGGCCGAGGTCACCGAGTGCGAGCGGGGCATCGTGCTCGACGACGGCGCCGTGCGGGTCACGGCCGCCCCGACCGACCACGCGCCCGTGCGCCCGACCGTCGGCTACCGGGTGGACGACGGGGACGCGTCCGTCGTCATCGCCGGCGACACCGTGCCGTGCCCGGGTCTCGACGAGCTCTGCGCCGGGGCGGACATGCTGGTCCACACGGTGATCCGGCGGGATCTGCTCGAGCCACTGAACGTCCCGCGCCTCAACGACGTGTTCGACTACCACTCGACCGTCGAGGACGCGGCGCAGACCGCCGCACGCGGCGGGGTGGGCACCCTGGTGCTCACCCATCTCGTCCCCGCGCCGCGGCCCGAGGCGGAGCAGGAGTGGGCGGATCGGGCCGGTGCGCATTTCGACGGCACCATCGTGGTGGCCCGGGACCTGGTCACCCTCGACGTCGGCGCCTGACGGCCCGAACCGCGCCGCGGCCCCGCCGGCGCTCAGAAGACGATCGCACCCTCCCGGGCACGCGGGTCGTCCGCCCGCACGATCTCCTTGCCCAGCGGCGCGAGGGCGACGGCGGCCAGCTTGAAGTTCCCGAGGCCGAGCGGGATCCCGATGATCGTGATGCACAGGACGATCCCGAGCATCACGTGGGCGATGGCCATCCAGAGCCCGGCCAGCACGAACCAGATCACATTGGCGATCGTCGACGGTGCGCCGGCGTCGGGCCTGCGCACGACGGCCCGGCCGAAGGGCCAGAGCACGAACGCGGCCAGTCGGAAGCAGGCGATGCCGAAGGGGATGGTGATGATCAGCACGCACAGCAGCACGCCCACCATGACGTAGCCGATCGCCAGCCACAGCCCTGAGAGCACGAACCACAAGATGTTGAGCACGGTCCGCATGACTACCGCCGCATCCGGCCGCAGCCGGCGCGTCGCCGCCGCGCCGAGCCGAGCCGCTCCTCGCGCAGGCTTTCCGCCGCGCTGTCGTCGAGAGGGGCCAGCGCCGCGTCGTCGAGCGCCCACGACAACAGGACGTCGGCCAGCGCCGGATTGCGGGCCAGCACGGGCCCGTGGAGATACGTCCCGACGACGCGGCCCTGCACCGCGCCCTCGCCGCCGTCCCCGTTGCCCACGCCCGTCGTGACCCGGCCGAGCGCCTCCGTGCCCTCGCCGAGTGTGGTCATACCGCCGTGGTTCTCGAACCCGGTGAGTGTCGGGAGGCCCGCGGCCTCCGCCGGCCCCACCGGCTCGGCCACCACCTCGCCCACGGCCCGCGGCCCCGTGCCCTTCACCGTCTCGATGTCGAGCAGGCCGACGCCCTCGTGCGCTTCGCCGGTGGCGCCCGGGAACGAACGCCCCACCACCTGGAAGCCGGCGCATACGGCCAGCACCACGGCGCCGCCGGCGACCCGCCTCGTCAAGGTGCCGTCGTCGATCAGCGTGCGCGCCGCGCGCACCTGCGGCCCGTCCTCCCCCCACCGAGGCAATAGATGTCGGCCTCGGGCACGGGCGCGTCCGAGACCGCCTGCAACAGCTCCACCTCCACGCCACGCCACTGCGCGCGGCGGGCCAGGATCAGCCCGTTGCCCCCGTCGCCGTAGGTGCCGAGGAGATCGGGGAACAACACGGCCACGCGCAGCGCCGGGCTCACGCCGGCGCCCCGAGCAGGTCGTGGAAGGCCGTGTAGTTGCCGATGACGTCGACGAGCACGTCCGGATCGCCGGCCGCGGCCTCGGTCACCGCGCCGACGGGCGAGGGGTCGGTCGAGTGCGCGACCTCCGCATAGCGCAGCCGCACCGACAGGTCTCGATAGCGATCACCCGTCGCAACGACCGTGCGGCCCGCCAGCCGCTCGAAGGGCACGTCCCACAGCCAGCTCGGGTCCGCACCGTCGGCCACCCGTGCGTTGATGCTCACGACGAGCGGCGACGACGCACCCGCGACCAGGTCGAGCAGCTCGTCCCAGCCGGCTGGGTTCTTGGCCAGCATCAGCCGCGCCCGCGCCGTCCCGAAGGATCGGACGGTGAAGCGCCCGGCCACCTCCTGGACCGAGGCCATGGCATCGAGCGCCGCGACCGCGTCGATCCCGCACGCTTCCGCCGCCACCGCGGCCAGCAGCGCGTTCGCCTGGTTGAACCGCCCCGGCAGGGCGAGCCGGAGCTCGTGGCGCCGGCCGTCGGCCCACACCGCCGTCGGCACGCCGCCGCCCTCCCCAGCGCCACCGCCGGCGCCGGCCACCAGATCCACCTCCACGTCCGGCCGGGCGAACCCGCAGTCGCGGCAGGCCCACGCGCCACCCTCGCCGAACTCGATACGTCCTTCGCACGACGGACACCCCACCGCATCGTGCTGCCAGCGCAGGCCCGCCCCCACCCAGTGCACGTCGGTCGCCGCGCCGGCCCCCCACACCACCAGCGGGTCGTCGGCGTTCGCGACCACATGCGTCCGGGGCGCCGCCGCCAGCGCGGCGCGCCACCGGCCCGCCACCATGCGCACCTCGTTGGTCCGGTCGAGCTGGTCGCGCGAGAGGTTCAAGAGCACGACCGCCGCCGCCCCCGTCGCCGACAGCACGCGCGGCAGCCACACCTCGTCCACCTCGAGCACGGCGCGGGGCGCGTCCGTGCCCGCCAGCGCGGCCACGTGCCCGGGGGGCATGTTCGAGCCCGTCTCGTTGCTCACGACCGCGTCGCCGGACGCGCCCAGGGCCACCGTCAGCAGCCGGGTCGTCGTCGTCTTGCCGTTCGTCCCCGAGACCAGCGCGATCTGCCGGCCGGCGCTCAGATGTTCGAGCAGTTTCGGGTCGACGCGCAGGCCCGCCCTGCCGCCGGCCACCGTTCCCTGGCCGCGCCCGAGCCGTCGCGACGCCGCGTTGACCGCACGCGTCGCCGCGCTGGCGAGACCGTCCTCACTGAGGAGGCTTGGTGCGCGCCAGTTCCTCTGGGGTCGGCTCGTGCCGCACCCGCGACTCCGCCGGGAGCAACGCACTGATCGCCTGCATGATCGCCTCGGTGTCGGCCACGGCGTCCGTCAAGGACAGCGGCACCGGCCGGCCCACCCGCACCGTCACTTTGGGCGGGTTCCGCACGAGCGTGAAATCGGGTGTGCGCGCCGAACGCGCCCACACCCTTTCGGTGCCCCACAGCCCGACCGGCACGACCGGCGCCCCCGTCGACGCGGCCAGACGGGCCGTCCCGGTCTTGCCGTGCAGGACAGGATCGAAGAAGTCGTAGCCCGCGCGGGATGGTGCCCTGCGGCAACACGATCACCACCTCGCCGGCCTTGAGCGCGGCTTCGGCCTCCCGCAAGGGCTGACCGCTCCCGCTGCCCCGGTCGACGGGGATGCCCCCGATGGCCCGAGCGATCAGGCCCACGACCGGCGCGTCGAAGACCTCCTTCTTGGCCAGGAACCGCACCGGCCGGCCGATCGCACGCGCCACCAAGGCCAACGAGGCGACGTCGAAGTAGCTGCGATGGTTCGCCGCCAGCAGCACCGGCCCCCGCGCCGGGACGTGCTCGACGCCGGCGATGTCGAAGCGCGCATAGGGAAACGACAGCGATCGCACGAACGGCCGCAGCATGTGATACGGCTCGAGCCCCAGCACACTCGGCACCCCCGGCGGCCGGTCCCAATGCTCCACCGACCAGCGCCGCGCGCTCGCGACCACGTGCAGCGACGGGTCCGGGTTCACCGCGTGCGGCGTGCCGACGCTCGAGAGCAGCGGCACGTCGAAGATGCTGTCGCTGCAGGCGTGGCAGTCGGCAAGGTCCACGCCGTGGTCGTCCGCCCACTCGTGCACGGCGCGCAGCTTGCCGGTGCCCCAGACGAAGCCCTCGTACAGGCGTCCGGTGTAGCGGCCGTCGCGGGCTCTCGTACGCCGTCGCGATCAGGTCGTCGAAACCGAACGCCTCGGCGAACGGGGCGATCATGTCGACCGGCGTGGTCGTGGACAGCACGAGCCGGTGACCCTCGGCCCGGAAGTCGGCCAGGCGTTGGGGCGCGAACGGCGCCACGAGCTCGCTGAGGGCCGGCGACAGCCCGCCGGCCCGCTGCCTGGACCTGCTCCTGGCTCCAGCCCCGGGCGACCCGGGCGGCGGCCCGGACCAGGCCCATGGCGAAGAGGTTCTCCCCGAGGCGGTCGTTGATGGCGTAGAGCAGCTTGTCGCCGGGCACCCCCCGCCCCTCGGGCAGGACACCCTCCTCGACCAGGGCCTTGTTCAGCACCTGGCCCGAAGCGTGTGCCAGCAGGGTGCGGTCGAGGTCGATGAAGACAGCGCTCTTGGCCACGGTGGGCAGCCTAAAACAGTGAGCCCAGGTTGTGAGGGGTGTCCACAGGGTGTCCGGCCCAGGTCCGACGCCGCCGGATCGCCGGCCCGGCGGCAGCACCGCCGCCGGAAAAGAGCCCGGAATTAGGAGAAGGGATCGCCGGGGGGGAGGGCGATCCCTTCTCGAGACTCACCAGGGTAGGAGGGGGGGCATCCGATTCCCTGTGGTCTGCAATCCATTTTGTCGGGGTATCGGCAATCAGTCAAGCAGTTGTAAGAGATACTTGCTATCATTTATACTGATGGGTAACAGAACTCCGGCAAGCATTCCTGAGGGGAGCGCCCGATGGAGCTGAAACACCTGCAAGCACTTCTGGGCATCGCGGACACCGGCAGCTTCTCGGCCGCCGCCGCCTCCATCGGCACGGTGCAGTCCAACGTCTCGGCACACGTCGCCCGCCTCGAGAGCGAGCTGGATGTGGTGCTCGTCGACCGGGCGTCGGGCCGCCTGACCGAAGAGGGTGAGGTCGTCGTCGAGCGGGCCCGCCGGGTCACCAACGAGCTCGAGGCGCTGGTCGCCGACGTGACCGCATTGCGGGCCGAGGTCGTCGGCACGGTCCGCCTCGGCATGATCGGCACCACGGGGCGCTGGCTGGTCCCCCAGCTCTTCGACCAGGTGCGGGAGCGGCACCCGCACATCCACCTGAACGTGACCGACGGCTCCAGCGTCCCCCTCGAGCAGGAGGTCGCCTCGGGCCAGCTCGACCTCGCCGTCGTCACCTTCCCCTTGAGCGGCGACGAGATCATGGCGGCCCAGCTCTTCGACGAGGACCTCGTGCTCGTGCTCCCTCCCGGCCATCCCCTCGGCGACGAGCCCTCGATCCCGCTCGAGCGGCTCGCCGAGCTCGAGCTGCTCCTCCCCGCACCCGGCACCGCCCTGCGCAACGAGATCGACTCGCCACCGTGCCGGCACGCCTCACGCTGACCCCGGCCATGGAGCTCGATGGGGTCCGGCTCATCGCCTCGCTCGCCTTCGACGGCTACGGGCCCGCCATCCTCCCCGCCACCGCGGTGCCCGGCCACCTGCGCGGCCGCTTCCCCGTCCTCGCCGTCGACGGCCTCCCCCGCCGCCGGGTCGGCGTGGCGCAACGCCGCCGCGGCCTGCCCTCGGCTCCCGTGCGCGCCGTCATCGACGTGCTCGGCGTGGTGGTGAACGACGTCCTTTCCATGCCCGAGGGGATCCACCCCACCTGACCGCCGGACCGCCTCCCGGGGGCCGGCCGGGGTCACCCCTTTTGACAGCTAGGCGGGTGCGGCCCCCAGGTGCTGGATGCCGACGATGGGCCCGTTGAGCGGGTGGTTGCCGATGGCGGTGTAGATGGAGCCCAAGAACGGAGCGTCGCCGTAGTTGAAGACGCCACCGTCGCTACCGACGAACCAGTAGCCCTTGCCCGAGTGGGTGACCGCGATGCCGACAATCGGGGCAACGAGGTGCTGGCCGGGAGCGAGCGAGCCGGGCACCGAGCCGAAGAAACCTTGGGTCCCGTAGTTGAACGCCCCGCCGTCGGCGGCCCCGAGCACGTAGCCCTGGCCGGTCGCCGCGGCGGCGATCCCCACAATCGGGGCATTGATGTGCACCCCACCCAGGCCGCCCACATAGTGGGCGTCACCTTCGGCGTAGACGTCGCCGAAGTTGTCGGTCAGCCAGGCGCCCCCGCCATCTTGGGTCGAGGCCATGCCCACGATGTGCGCACCAGACGGCAAGGACAGCGCCGGGAGGGCAGGCACGGCACCGAAGTTGTAGATCTTGCCGTTCTGCGCGGCCAGCCAGTAGCCGTTCTCCGACGGCGGCGCCGCGATCGCCGCGATGGGCGAGGCGATCGCCATGCCCCCGAGCGAGCCGTAGAAGTTGGCTCCGCCGAGGGCGAAGACCCCGCCGTCGCCCCCGGCCATCAGGTAGCCGTTGAAGCCCGGCGAGTTGGCGATGCCCACGATCGGCGCATTCAACTTGTTATTGGCCAACGAGCCGTTGAAGTTCAGCCCGAAGTCGAAGATGCCGCCCTCGTTGGCCACCAGGCGATAGCCGTTGAGGTTGGGCCCGGCCACCGCGACCTCCACGGCACCGATGTCGCACCCAGGCCCTTGGGGCCTGGTGATGCCACGCTCGTCAGTGGTGATGCCACTGGCCAGCCCAGTCTGGCAACTGGCTGCCGGGATCGCGTCGATGAGGGGGCTGCCGGTCTGCGGCACCATCGTCTCGCCGATCCCTCCGTTTGCGCCCAGCGCGCCGAGCATGGGGTTCGCCGCGGTCTGCTTGTCGGTCGGCTGGGTCAGCGAGCAGGAGTTGTCGCTCGCGTTGTTGTACCCCTGCGAGGTGATCGTGGCGCCGGCGCCGAAAGCGCAGTCGGTGCCACCGGTGCCGGTGGCGGCAAGGACCGTGCCGAACATCGTGAGGACTTGAGACGTCCCGCCGGTGATCTGGCCGAAGCCGGCGCCGTTCCCCGTGAAGGTGTCGTACGCCAGGTTGTATCGCGAGACGTTGCCACTATCTATCGCCGTGTCCAAGCCGTTGGTGATCGTGGAATTGGTGACGGTAATTTGTGCGCTATTGCCCGCGTCGATCCCGCTGTTCTGAGCAGCGGCGATCGTCGAGTCGGACACGACGATGGTCGCGGATTCGCCGTTGTCAATCCCATCGTTCTGGGGGTTTATCAGGGCTGATCCGGTGACGTTGATGGAGCCGGAACCACTGTCGACGGCGTCATTCCCGGCGCCGGTGATCGTCGAGTTGGTCACCGTGATCGCCCCGGTGCCGTCATCGATACCGTCGTTCGTCGGCCCGGTGATGGTCGAGTTGGTCACCGTGATGGTGGCGGCAAAGTTGGCATTGATTCCGAAGTCCCCGCCACTGATGTTGATGTCATCGAACGACATCCCGCCGACGCCGGCACCCGTAGTGTCGAAAACGTTGAATCCGGCGAAGCCGACGACGGTCACCCCGTTACCCTTCACGGTCAGGTGGTGCGTCGTGCCGCCACCGTTGTAGGGCGGCAGGGCGCTCGCGAGCGTGATGGTGCCGAGCCCCGACGTCACGTCGATCTCGACGTCGTCGGCCGTGGTCAGTGCCGTAGTCATGGCCAGCGCGCAGCGATCCGGGCCCACTGTCGGCGTTCGTTGTCACCGGGATAACCGTGAGAGCACTCGCGGGGGTGGCCGAAGCGCCGAGCCATGCCAGCGGCGCGCCGAACAACAAGAGCGGAGCGAGGAATCGCCTCGCACGAACGTGTGCACCGTTACGCGGCATCTGTCAGTACCCCCTAAGGGTTGAAGTTTCGCCCCGACGAAATCGAAGGTACCACAGGGGTTTCGATTCAGAACGGGTGAAGTCGAGCACCGGCGGAATCCCCGTCGACACGTCGTCCGAAGGGTAATCCGACCTGGCAACAGGTACCTGGGTTTCGCCTGAGTTCCATGGTGGAGAGACAGTCAAGTCTCCATCAGCCGGTCGCGTCTGCACGATGCGAACGCGAATACCGCTGTTCACCCCTGGGGCTGCGGATCCCTCCACATGGTCCAGATGGAAGGGCCGTCGTCGGGCAGATGCACCTCGTGGACGACCTCGAAGCCGTGGCGCCGGTAAAAGGGCACGTTGCGCTCCTTCGAGGACTCGAGGTAGCACGGCAGCCCCGCCGCGTCGCAGTGCGCGAGCACCGGTTGCATCAGGGCGCCGCCGATCCCCTTGCCCTGCAGTTCGACCGCCGTCCCGAGCGAGGCGAGATACCAATGCGGCTCGTGCGGGTGCATCGATTCCATCTTGTTGAGGATCCGCAGCGTCGTGGGCAGCCGGTTCCACACGTACGGCAAGACCGACATCATCGTGAGGACCGCCTTCGCGCCGGTCAGCAGCGGCTTGCCGGCGGGCGCCCAGATGGCCGCGCCGGCGTAGCCCTCGGCCGTGTAGCAGCCGCCGAAAGGGAGATAGTCGGCGCGGATCTGCGTCGCGAAGTAGGCGCGCAGTCCGGCGTCGCGCTTGGCCTCGCGCTTGAAGATATGGCTCGTGACCGGGTCGTCCCAGAAGGTCTTGGCGAGCTGGGCGGCCATGGGGTCGACATCGGCCTCGGTCGCACGCCGGACGAGCGGCAACCCCGGCGCCACACTGGGCGTGGGCTCTACTGGCAGGGGAGGCGCTGGAACCATGACGGGGTCGATGGTGGCATCGTCCCCGCCCACGCGCCACCCGGGGAGGTGGTGGCGTGGTCCTGCCCCAGCGCCAGCAGGTCCGGGAGCAGCCGTAGCCCGACGTACTCGCCGCCGGATTGTGAGAAGTGGACCCCGTCGTTGCAGCGGATGTTGTAGGGCCCGATGGTCGGCGAGTACTTGCCGCTGGGGTCCGCGACCTGATTGAGGTCGAACACGTAGACCTTCCCGTCCGTCGCCGTGCCGGACCCCGTCGTCGACGTCGATGCCACGGCGCGCAGGGTCGAGTTGTCGATCTGGACGCGGGACGGAGCGTCCTCGGGCCACGGTCCGCCTGCCGGCTGGGTCCCGCTGTCGTAGTAGGGCGACGTCATCAGCACGACGCTGGCGCCCCTCGAGCCCAGCACGTTCACCGCTTCCCGGAAACGGCTCGCCACGTAGTCGTCGAAGGCGGCCTGGCCCACGTTCTGCCACTTGCCGCCGACCTCTTGGTCGAAGGTCTCACCGCGGGCGACGTAGAGCACGACGTCGGGGTTGTACGAGTCGACCCACTTGCGCCACGTCGTGACGAGCGCGTCGGGGTTCGTGCTGCTGCAGGGAGGGTTCGGGGGCACCGTGTACCAGAGCACCTTGATCTGCTGCTGCATCGACAGCGAACAACCGGGGGATCCCTCGTTCGCGAACTGCACGTTGTAGTGGCTCCGGTCGGCCAGGTCGGCCAGACCGACCCCCAAGGTGCCGGCGATGGAGTCGCCGACGATGAGCACCTTGACCGGTTTGTCGGCCTTGCCCGTCGAAGGCGGCAGCGGCAGCGACAAATACGTCCGCGGTGGCGTCGTCGTCGTGGTGGTGGTCGCGACCGTCGACGTCGTCGACTGGCCCGGCGCGGCAGGCTGCGTCGTAGTCGTCGTCGTCGTGGACGTCGACAAGACGGCCGTCGGGATGTTGATGGGGGATCCCGCAAGCTCCGTCGCGCCCACCGGCACCAGGGTGCTGATGAAGATCGCAGAGATGGCGGCCGCAGCCCCGATCGGCGCGGCAACCCACGAGCGCCAGTTCCTGAGCGCGCCACGGCGGATGGGCATCTCGACGAGGTCGTAACTCAATGCCGCGATGGCGACGGTGATGCCGACGCGGGCGAGGAACAGGGGGTACACGCCCCAGTGCAGGCGCTGACCGGTCATCACCAGCAGCACGGGCCAATACCAGAGGTACATCCCGTAGGAAATGCGGCCCCATTGCGGCAGCGGCGGGAGCTCCAACAGCCGCACCGCCAGCGATCGCGGCGCGACCGCGCACGCCAGCACCACGCCGCCGGCCGCGAGGCTGGCGAGGAGGAAGCCGCCGCTGAAGGCGAAGACCGAGTTCTCCTGCACCGTCGTCCACAAGAGGGCCGAACCCGCCACGCCGAGGATGCCGGCCACGCCGGCGAACGTCTTGAACCACCGGCGGTGGCTTCCCTCGCGCCACAACGTGAGCCCGATGAGATCGCCGCACCTACCAGCAGCGCCTGGGCCCTGCAGTCGGTGCCGTAGTAGGCGCGGGTCGTGTAGCCGTTGGGCGCCAGGAACACCATGACGAGCGCGGACGCCAAGGAACCGAAGCACGCCACGCCGAAGAGTGCTTGGAGCCGGCGCCGGCGCTCCCACTCGGGGTCGACGGTGGCGGGTGCGGGCGCCGGCGTGAGCACCATGGAGCCGCCGCCGAGGATCTCGATCGAGCGCTGCTGGCGGCTCCGGCGTCTTTTGCCTCGGCGAATCGGACGCACGTGCCGCCGCTGTAGCGCCACGCGTACAGGCGCCCGCGTCCGAGCTTCATCACGGCGATGACCACAAGCGGCCACACCAGATAGAACTGCTCCTGGATCGCGAGCGACCATGTGTGCAGCAGCGGCGACTGCCCGGAGCTCAGCGAGAAATACGTGGCGCTCGTGTGGGTGGAGTACCAGTTCGAGACGTAGAAGATCGTCGCGATGGCGTACCCCAACATGTGGGGCGCCTGGAGCAACGAGGGCACGAACGCCATCACGATGCCCATGACCGTGATCAACAGGAACAGCGCCGGGAGCAGGCGCCGGGCCCGGCCGGCCCAGAACCGGCGCAGGCGGACGTCCCGGTCGAGCCCCACTCCTTCACCAGCAGGGACGTGATCAAAAAGCCAGACAAGACGAAGAACGCGTCGACGCCGTAGAAACCGCCCGGGACCGAGTTCGGGCCGGTGTGGAACGCGATGATGGCGAGCACCGAGAGCGCGCGGACGCCATCGAGCCCGGGATGTGCCCAAGACTCGGCAGGGCGCCCGCGTGCGTTAGCGTCCGTGCTCATGCGTGGACGTCCGCTGTCGCCGGCACCCCGGTTTCCTCCTCCGTTCCACCTCATGGGAACGCCCGTGCAGTTTCCCACTTACTCCGTTCCTCACGCTCCCATTCCCCGCCGTTCCCGCCGCCCGCCCGGCCGGGGCCCGGCCGGAGTGAACACGGAAAACCCCAGGTGAAGGCGGATGCTGAGGATCGGGATCCTCGGGGCGGCCCGCATCGCCCCCACCGCCTCGGTCAAGCCAGCCAGCCGGACCGGCCGGGTGGTGGTCACCGCGGTCGCGGCGCGGGACCGCACCAAGGCCGAGACCGTTCGCCAACAAACACAAAATTCCCCGAGTCCTCGATTCCTACGCCGCCCTCATCGAGGACCCCGACATCGACGCCGTCTACAACCCCCTCCCGAACGGCCTTCACGGCTATTGGACGATCGAGGCGGTCAAGGCGGGCAAGCACGTCCTGTGCGAGAAGCCCTTCACCGCCAACGCCGACGAGGCCAGGACGGTGGCCGCCGGGCCAACATAATCCCCGGTCTGGTTGTCATGGAGGCGTTCCACTACGAGTATCACCCGTTGGCCAAGCGCCTCGTGGAAATCGTGGATCCGGCGAGCTCGGCAACATCACCGACATGGACGTCGCCTTCTCGGCGCCCCTCTGGAAGAAGGGCGACATTCGGTATCAGTTTGGCACTGGCCGGCGGGGCGACCATGGACGTGGGGTGTACCCGATCAGCTTGCTGCGGCTGCTCGCGCCGGGCCCCCGTGTGATCAACGCCTCCGCCAAACTCTCCTCCCCCGGTGTCGACCGCGCCATGGACGCGCACTTCTCGCTGCCCGACGGCGGCCGCGCCCACATCGGCTGTTCGATGTTCTCCTCCTCGGTCCTGCGCATGCACGTCGAGGTGACCGCCGGCGACAACGGCAAGGTCTCGGTCTTCAACCCCTTCAGCCCCCAGTACGGCCACCGGATGAAGGTCACGACGACACTCGGCACCCGCCGCGAGCGCTTCAGCCGCAAGGCGACGTACGACTTCCAGCTCGAGGCGTTCGTCGCCGCCGTCGAGGATGGTGCGTCGTTCCCGACCACGGCGACCGACGCGATCCGCACGATGGAGCTCATCGACTCGATATTACCTCGCGGCCGGCCTGCCAGCTCGGCAACCGAGCGCCGCAGGTGCACTGTCGGGACCGGCCACGGACGGGCCGCTCTCGCAGTGAGCCCGCTCACCGCCGACGAGCTCGGCGCCCTGGCGGACGCCACCCTGGATGCCGCCTCGGGCCGTTC